>NZ_CP045720.1:0-2400000 GCF_009646115.1 Pantoea eucalypti
GTGTCACTTACGCTTTGGCAACAGTGTCTTGCCCGTTTGCAGGATGAGCTTCCTGCCACCGAATTCAGCATGTGGATCCGTCCACTCCAGGCTGAGTTAAACGACAATACGCTTGCCTTGTATGCTCCAAATCGCTTCGTACTCGACTGGGTTCGGGACAAATACCTTAATAGCATCAACGCACTGCTAAATGAATTTTGTGGTCCAAACGTGCCTGCACTGCGTTTTGAAGTAGGTACGCGCCCGGTTCAGCAGCAAGCGGCAGCGGTCAGCCAGCCCGTCATGGCCAGCGTCAGCGCGCCCGTGATGCCCGTACAGAGCCATATTCGTCCGGCCCCGGCGCAGATCATGCGTCCCAGCTGGGATAATGTCCCGGCTCCGGCCGACGTCACTTACCGCTCGAATGTGAATAACCGTCATAACTTCGATAACTTCGTTGAAGGTAAATCCAACCAGCTGGCGCGCGCGGCGGCACGTCAGGTGGCGGATAATCCAGGCGGCGCTTATAACCCACTTTTTCTGTATGGCGGCACGGGTCTCGGTAAAACGCACCTGTTGCATGCGGTGGGCAACGGCATTATTGCCCGCAAACCCAATGCAAAAGTGGTTTACATGCACTCCGAGCGTTTTGTACAGGATATGGTTAAAGCGCTGCAGAACAATGCAATTGAAGAGTTCAAACGCTACTACCGTTCTGTGGATGCGCTATTGATCGATGACATTCAGTTCTTTGCGAATAAAGAGCGCTCACAGGAAGAGTTCTTCCATACCTTTAATGCCTTATTAGAAGGCAATCAGCAGATCATCCTCACCTCGGATCGCTATCCCAAAGAGATTAACGGTGTAGAGGATCGTCTTAAATCGCGCTTCGGCTGGGGTTTAACGGTGGCGATCGAGCCGCCTGAGCTGGAAACGCGTGTGGCGATCCTGATGAAAAAAGCGGATGAGAACGACATCCGTCTGCCGGGTGAAGTTGCCTTCTTTATTGCCAAGCGTTTGCGCTCTAACGTGCGTGAACTGGAAGGTGCACTGAACCGCGTCATCGCCAATGCTAACTTTACCGGTCGGGCGATCACCATCGACTTCGTGCGTGAAGCGCTGCGCGATCTGCTGGCGCTGCAGGAAAAGCTGGTCACCATCGATAATATTCAGAAGACCGTGGCTGAGTACTACAAGATTAAGGTGGCAGATCTGCTTTCCAAACGCCGTTCGCGCTCGGTAGCGCGTCCGCGCCAGATGGCGATGGCGATGGCGAAAGAGTTGACGAACCACAGCTTGCCAGAAATTGGCGACGCTTTTGGGGGTCGCGACCACACAACGGTGCTTCATGCCTGCCGCAAGATTGAGCAGCTGCGTGAAGAGAGCCACGATATCAAAGAAGATTTCTCTAATCTCATCAGAACATTATCTTCCTGACGCTATGAAATTTATTGTTGAACGTGAGCAGCTGCTGAAGCCGCTGCAACAAGTTAGTGGCCCACTGGGTGGTCGTCCGACGCTGCCGATTCTCGGAAACCTGCTGCTGCAGGTTACAGAAGGTTCGCTGCTGCTGACCGGTACCGATCTGGAAATGGAGATGGTCGCACGTGTGGCGCTGACGCAGGCGCATGAGCCTGGCTCCACCACCGTTCCGGCGCGAAAATTTTTGGATATCTGTCGCGGATTGCCGGATGGTGCAGAAATCACGCTGGCGCTGGAAGGCGATCGTATGCTGGTTCGCTCTGGCCGCAGCCGTTTTTCGCTGTCGACCCTGCCCGCCAGTGACTTCCCGAATCTCGACGACTGGCAGAGTGAAGTTGAATTCACCCTGCCGCAGGCGACCCTGAAACGGCTGATCGAAGCGACTCAGTTCTCGATGGCCCATCAGGATGTGCGTTACTACCTCAACGGCATGATGTTTGAAACCGAAGGGGAAGAGCTGCGCACTGTAGCCACTGATGGTCACCGTCTGGCCGTTTGCTCCATGCCGATTGGCCAGGCACTGCCGAGTCATTCCGTGATTGTGCCACGTAAAGGCGTCATTGAGCTGCTGCGTCTGCTGGATGGCGGCGATACGCCTCTGCAGGTCCGGATTGGCGGCAGCAATATCCGCGCGCACGTCGGCGACTATATCTTTACCTCTAAGCTGGTTGATGGTCGCTTCCCTGACTATCGCCGCGTATTGCCGAAGAATCCCGATAAAGTGCTGGAAGCGGGCTGCGATCTGCTCAAACAGGCCTTTGCCCGTGCTGCCATCCTTTCTAACGAGAAGTTCCGCGGTGTTCGCCTCTATATCACCGAAAATCAGCTAAAAATTACCGCCAATAACCCTGAACAGGAAGAAGCGGAAGAGATGCTGGATGTCAGCTATAACGGCACGGAACTGGAGATCGGTTTTAACGTCAGTTACGTGCTGGATGTGCTGAACGCGCTGAAGTGCGAAAACGTCCGCCTGCTGCTGACGGATTCAGTGTCGAGCGTGCAGATCGAAGATGTGGCGAGTCCTGCAGCAGCTTACGTCGTCATGCCCATGCGCTTGTAGGTGTGATATATCGGCCTGGCTTACTTGCTATGTTGTGCCCCGGCAGTGCTCGCCATCCTCACGTACTTCAGTACGCTCCGGTGGCTGTGCGCTGGCGAGGCGCAACGTAGCGGCGACGCCGACGACCTTGATCGCCAGGTCCAAAAACTTTATTGCCCTTCACGCTGGATTGATTCATGGCTTTAACCCGCCTTCTTATCAAAGATTTTCGTAATATCGAGCAGGCCGACCTGCAACTGGCCCCCGGATTTAATTTCCTGGTGGGTGCCAATGGCAGTGGGAAAACCAGCGTTTTAGAGGCGATTCATACGCTGGGGCATGGTCGATCGTTTCGCAGTTTGCAGGCGGGTCGCGTCATTCGTCACGACGAGGCGGCGTTCGTGTTGCACGGGCGTCTGGAAAACGCAGAGCGGGAAATTTCTGTCGGGCTGACCAAAAACCGGGCCGGTGACAGCAAAGTGCGTATTGATGGCAGCGATGGTCATAAAGTCGCAGAGCTGGCGCAGCTGCTGCCGATGCAGTTAATCACGCCTGAAGGTTTTAGTCTGCTGAATGGCGGTCCCAAATACCGCCGGGCCTATGTCGACTGGGGCTGTTTCCATAACACGCCCGGCTTTTTCAACGCATGGAACAACATGCGTCGCCTGCTTAAACAGCGGAATGCGGCGCTTCGCCAGGTCTCACGTTACAGCCAGATTCGTCCCTGGGATCAGGAGCTGGTTCCGCTGGCTGAACAGATTAGCCAGTGGCGGGCGGAATACAGTGCGGCAATATCTGCAGAGATCACCGCCACCTGTAGCCAGTTTCTGCCAGAGTTTGAACTGCGCTTCTCCTTCCAGCGTGGCTGGGACAAAGAGAGTGATTACGGCGAACTGCTGGAACGTAACTTCGAGCGCGATCGTGCGCTGACTTATACCGCCAGCGGCCCCCATAAAGCCGATTTTCGTATTCGGGCTGAAGGGACGCCGGTGGAAGATTTACTCTCACGCGGGCAGTTAAAACTGCTGATGTGTGCATTGCGTCTGGCACAGGGCGAGTTCCTGACAAGCCAGAGCGGACGCCGCTGTATTTACCTCATTGATGACTTTGCTTCTGAGCTGGATGAGAGCCGACGACGCCTGCTGGCGGACCGGTTAAAAGCCACTCAGGCGCAGGTGTTTGTCAGCGCTATTTCTGCCGGGCATGTAATCGACATGACTGACGAAAAGGGCAAGATGTTCCGCGTGGAACAGGGTAAAATAGCGGTTCAACCTGAAGATTAAAATGAGCGAGAAACGTTGATGTCGAATTCTTATGACTCCTCAAGTATTAAAGTCCTGAAAGGACTTGATGCGGTACGCAAACGCCCGGGCATGTATATCGGCGATACCGATGACGGTACCGGTCTGCATCACATGGTATTCGAGGTCGTGGATAACGCAATCGACGAAGCGCTCGCTGGTCACTGTAGTGACATTGTGGTCACCATCCACGCGGATAACTCCGTTTCGGTGCAGGATGATGGACGCGGCATTCCAACCGGTATTCACGAAGAAGAGGGCATCTCTGCCGCTGAAGTGATCATGACCGTGCTGCATGCTGGCGGTAAGTTCGATGATAACTCCTATAAAGTCTCCGGCGGCCTGCATGGCGTGGGCGTCTCCGTGGTTAACGCCCTGTCGCAGAAGCTGGAGCTGACCATTCGTCGCGAAGGCAAAGTGCATCAGCAGGTTTACGTCCATGGCGTACCGCAGGCACCGCTGGCGGTAACGGGTGAAACCGACATTACCGGGACCCGCGTGCGTTTCTGGCCGAGCCACGAAACCTTTACCAACGTGCGCGATTTTGAGTATGACATTCTGGCGAAACGCCTGCGTGAACTCTCATTCCTCAACTCGGGCGTGTCTATTCGTCTGGAAGATAAGCGCGATGGCAAAAACGATCACTTCCATTACGAAGGCGGCATCCGGGCGTTTGTTGAGTACCTGAACAAAAACAAAACCCCTATTCACCCTACCGTGTTCTATTTCTCTACTGAGAAAGATGGCATCGGTGTGGAAGTGGCACTGCAGTGGAACGACGGTTTCCAGGAAAACATCTACTGCTTTACCAACAATATCCCGCAGCGTGACGGTGGTACACACCTCGCCGGTTTCCGTGCGGCGATGACCCGTACCCTGAATGCCTACATGGACAAAGAGGGTTACAGCAAGAAAGCCAAAGTCAGCGCCACCGGTGATGATGCCCGTGAAGGTTTGATCGCCGTAGTGTCGGTGAAAGTGCCGGATCCAAAATTCTCCTCGCAGACCAAAGATAAACTGGTCTCCTCCGAGGTGAAATCGGCGGTTGAGCAGCAGATGAATGAGCTGCTGGCAGAATACCTGCTGGAAAATCCATCAGACGCCAAAATCGTCGTCGGCAAAATCATCGACGCAGCCCGTGCCCGTGAAGCGGCCCGCCGCGCCCGTGAAATGACCCGCCGTAAAGGCGCGCTGGATCTGGCAGGTCTGCCAGGCAAACTGGCGGATTGCCAGGAGCGCGACCCGGCGTTGTCCGAAATCTACCTGGTGGAGGGTGACTCCGCAGGCGGCTCGGCTAAACAGGGCCGTAACCGTAAGAACCAGGCGATTCTGCCGCTGAAAGGTAAAATCCTTAACGTTGAGAAAGCGCGTTTCGACAAGATGCTTGCTTCCCAGGAAGTTGCCACGCTGATCACCGCGCTGGGCTGTGGTATTGGTCGCGATGAGTACAACCCGGACAAGCTGCGTTATCACAGCATCATCATCATGACCGATGCCGACGTCGATGGTTCCCACATCCGTACCCTGCTGCTGACCTTCTTCTATCGTCAGATGCCTGAAATCATTGAACGCGGCCATGTTTATATCGCCCAGCCGCCACTCTACAAAGTGAAGAAAGGTAAGCAGGAGCAGTACATCAAAGATGACGAGGCGATGGATCAATACCAGATCGCTATCGCGCTTGATGGTGCGACGCTGCACACCAATGCCAGCGCACCCGCGCTGGGCGGTGAGCCGCTGGAGACACTGGTCTCTGACTTCAACAGTACCCAGAAGATGATCAAGCGTATGGAACGCCGTTATCCGATGGCGATGCTGCGTGCGATGATTTATCACGACACGCTGAGCGATCTGAGCAACGAAGCAGAGGTCACCACCTGGCTGAACGGTCTGGTGAGCTATCTGACCGAACGCGAAGCGCACGGCAGCACCTATCTGGCACAGGTGCGTGAAAACCGCGAAACGAACCTGTTCGAGCCGGTGCTGCGCGTCCGTACCCACGGTGTGGATACCGACTATCCGCTGGAAGCGGATTTCATTCAGGGGCCTGAGTATCGCAAAATCTGCGCGCTGGGTAGCCAGCTGCGTGGTCTGCTGGAAGAAGATGCTTACATTGAGCGTGGCGAACGTCGTCAGCCAGTGGCAAGTTTCGAACAGGCGATTGAGTGGCTGGTGAAAGAGTCGCGTCGCGGCCTCTCCGTCCAGCGCTACAAAGGTCTGGGTGAGATGAACCCGGATCAGCTGTGGGAAACCACCATGGATCCAGACAGCCGTCGTATGCTGCGCGTCACCATTAAAGATGCGATTGGCGCTGACCAGCTGTTCACTACGTTGATGGGCGATGCGGTGGAACCGCGTCGCGCCTTCATCGAAGAGAATGCGCTGAAAGCCGCCAATATCGATATCTAACCGGCAGCGGACGTAAAAGGCCATCACTCAGGTGATGGCCTTTTTTTTGTACCGTACGGGCGGAAATCCATCAGGCCGCACCCCTGCTGTTCGCCAGGCGAACCCGCAACTATCCGAAAAGCCGTGATTTAAATCCACCGCGATCTCCTTATCGCCTGCACCCAGCGGTTTGCTGCCCGTTCCTGCCTGCCATGAAGCTGGTCAATGTGCGCTGAATCGCGCTAGCATTGAATAAAACCCAGACGCTACGAGGATTGTATGGCTATTAAATTGATCGCTATCGACATGGATGGCACCCTGCTCAACCCGCAACATGAGATCACACCAGGGGTGAAATCTGCCCTGGATCGCGCCCGCCAGAAAGGTGTGTCGATTGTGCTGACCACCGGCCGGCCATTTGTGGGTATCCAGCGCTATCTGATGGAGCTGGATATGCAGACGCCCGGCCAGTATGCGATAAGCAACAACGGTGCGCTGGTTCATCAGGCCGAAGATGGTGAGTGCGTGGCGGAAGTGACGCTGACCTTTGACGACTACCTCTACATCGAGAATCTGGCACGTGAGCTTGGCGTGCATTTCCAGGCGTTCGACAAATCCCATCTCTACACACCCAATAAAGACATCAGTGAATACACCATCCATGAAGCGAGCCTGACCGGCATTCCGGTGCGCTATCGCGCCGTGGAAGAGATGGATCGCGCCATGCGCTTCCCGAAACTGATGATGATTGACCGCCCGGACCTGCTCGACGCGGCGATTGCCCGTCTGCCCGAACATGCTCACCAGACTTATACCATCCTGAAGAGCGCGCCTTACTACCTGGAAATTCTCGATTGTCGGGTGAATAAAGGCCAGGGCGTCAAAATGCTGGCTGACAAGCTCGGTCTTAAGCAGGAAGAGGTGATGGCGATTGGCGACCAGGAGAATGACCTGGCGATGATTGAATACGCCGGAACCGGCGTCGCAATGGGTAATGCCATTGATTCTGTTAAGAAAATCGCGCAGTTTATCACCAAAACCAATATGGAAGATGGTGTGGCGCATGCCATTGAAGAGTTAGTGCTTTAATTGCCTTTCCCGGATGGCGTCCTGCCATCCGCCTTTCCCATTGATTTAACGCCACCCACCTGCAAGGGCGGATTGTTGTTTTTGTGATCTTGATTGTAGTACAAGATTAATATCAAGTACTACAATATGTGCAGAGGTTAAGACAATCTGTAGGCCTGAAAAGCGGAAGGCAGTAATCTGATAGCTCATGCTTTCTCACTGAATGGATCATCATGACGCAACAGCACATCAGCAAAACGGAGCGTATCATCCTGACGCTGGGCGAGGAGATTGTCGCCGGCCACTTTGCGCCAGGCGCCGCACTTCCGGCGGAATCCGACCTCTGCGATCGCTTCTCTACTTCACGCAATATCATTCGCGAAGTCTTTCGGGCGCTAATGGCAAAAAGGCTGATTGAGGTGAAACGCTACCGGGGGGCATTCGTCACCGCCCGCAACCAGTGGAATTATCTCGACAGTGACGTGCTGCAATGGGCGCTGTCGCACGATCAGGATCCGCGTCTGATCGCTGCGATGAATGAAGTCCGTGTGCTGGTTGAACCGCAAATTGCCCGCTGGTCAGCCGAGCGCGCCACCTCCAACGATCTGGCGGCCATCGAACAGGCTTATAACGACATGGTGACACATCATGCCGATCGCGAACTGTTTAACGAGGCGGATATCCGCTATCACGAAGCGGTGCTGGCATCGGTGCACAACCCGGTGCTTCAGCAGCTTAACGTCGCGATCAGTCAGCTGCAAAAAGCGGTCTTCTCCCGCACCTATATGCCGGATCAGGAGAACATGCCGCGTACGCTGGCCGAGCATAAAGCATTATTTGACGCGATTCGCCATCAGAATGCTGATGCCGCCGGAGAGGCAGCGAAAGCGATGATCGCCAGTTCAACCGCACGACTCAAGGAGATTTTGTGAGCAGCTATATCGCCATCGACTGGGGATCCACCAACCTGCGTGCCTGGCACTACGATAAGGGTGAATGTGTCGACCAGCGTCGGTCTGAAGCGGGGGTGACGCGTCTGGCCGGACGTACTGCGGCTGAGGTATTTGACGATGTCACCGCTGGCTGGCCCGTTGACCGCGTACCGGTAATCATGGCGGGCATGGTGGGAAGTAACGCGGGCTGGCAACCGGTGCCCTATCTTGGCTGTCCGATGGCGCTGGACCAGCTTGCCAGCCACCTCACACACGTCGCGGATAAAGCGTGGATCGTGCCGGGACTGAGCATCGAACGAGACGACAACGATAACGTTATGCGCGGCGAAGAGACACAGCTGTTAGGTGCCACCACGCTGCACGCAGCATCGCTTTATGTCATGCCGGGCACCCATGCAAAATGGGTCGATGTTGAGGGATTGGAGGTGCGCGATTTCCGAACCGTGATGACCGGCGAACTGCATCATCTGCTGCTGAATCATTCTCTGATTGGAGCCGGCCTGCCGGAGCAGCAGGAGAACAACGTGGCGTTTCAGGAAGGTATTGAACGCGGTGCTCAGGATGCTTCGATCCTGTCGCGCCTATTTGAAGTGCGCGCGGCCCATGTTCTGGGCACACGCGATCGCCGCCACGTTAGCGAGTTTCTCTCCGGACTCCTGATTGGACATGAGGTTGCGCTGATGACGAAACAGAGCACAACATACACCCGTCAGCCCCTTGTTATCATTGCCGGTGATGCACTGGCCTGTCGATATCAGCAGGCGTTGCAGTTTATCGGTCTGGAATCTGTCACCCTGGAGGGCGATCGAGCCTTTCAGCATGGAATAAGGAGTATCGCCAATGTCCTGGCAAACTAACTTACCGCTGATCGCCATTCTGCGTGGCATTACCCCGGCGGAAGCCGAGGCGCACGTTGGTGCGTTGATCGAGGCCGGATTTGACGCTATCGAGATCCCGCTAAACTCACCAGACTGGGCCACCAGCATTGCCGCCATGGTAAAAACCTTTGGTGACCAGGCTCTGGTTGGCGCAGGTACTGTGCTGACACCTGAGCAGGTTGACCAGCTGGCAGAGCTCAACAGCAAACTGGTGGTCACGCCCAATACCGATCCGGCGGTTATCCGTCAGGCCGTCTCTCACGGCATGACGGTCGCGGCAGGTTGTGCTACCGCCAGCGAAGCCTTTACCGCCTTACAGGCGGGTGCGCAGGCGCTGAAAATTTTCCCCTCTTCGGCATTTGGTCCCGGTTACATCAAAGCGCTGAAAGCGGTGCTGCCACCCGACATTCCGGTGTTTGCCGTGGGCGGTGTGACACCTGAAAACCTGCAGGAATTTCTGGCTGCGGGCTGCGTCGGCGCAGGATTAGGCAGCGATCTCTATCGCGCCGGTCAGCCGCTGTCACGCACGATAGAAAAGGCTCAGGCTTTTGTTACTGCATATAAGGACGCTGTACGATGAAAATTACCAGACTGACCACTTACCGCTTACCGCCGCGCTGGATGTTCCTGAAGATAGAAACCGATGAAGGCATCGTTGGCTGGGGCGAGCCGGTTATTGAAGGCCGGGCGCGAAGCGTGGAAGCCGCCGTTCATGAACTATCAGAGTACCTGATTGGCCAGGATCCCTCGCGCATCAACGATTTATGGCAGGTAATGTATCGCGGCGGCTTCTACCGGGGTGGCCCGATTCTGATGAGCGCCATTGCCGGTATCGATCAGGCTCTGTGGGACATCAAAGGCAAAGCACTGGGGGTACCGGTTTATCAGTTACTGGGCGGTCTGGTGCGTGACCGTATTAAAGCCTACAGCTGGGTAGGCGGCGATCGTCCGACTGATGTGATTGAAGGCATCACAAAACTGCGGACCATCGGTTTTGACACTTTCAAGCTTAATGGCTGCGAAGAGATGGGCATTATCGACAGCGCACTGAAAGTAGATGCCGCAGTCAATACCGTGGCGCAAATCCGCGAAGCTTTTGGGAAAGAGATCGAATTTGGCCTGGATTTCCACGGGCGCGTCAGCGCACCAATGGCAAAAGTCCTGATCAAAGAGCTGGAACCCTATCGCCCACTCTTCATCGAAGAGCCGGTACTGGCTGAGCAGGCGGAATATTATCCGCGCCTTGCCGCACAGACTCACATTCCGATTGCCGCGGGCGAGCGCATGTTCTCACGCTTTGAGTTCAAGCGTGTGCTGGAAGCGGGCGGGCTGGCGATTCTGCAACCTGACCTCTCTCATGCAGGCGGCATTACCGAATGCTACAAAATTGCCGCAATGGCGGAATCCTATGATGTGGCCCTGGCCCCGCACTGCCCACTGGGCCCGATTGCACTGGCCGCCTGTCTGCACATCGACTTTGTGTCACGTAATGCGGTGTTCCAGGAGCAGAGCATGGGCATTCACTACAATCAGGGCGCAGAGCTGCTCGATTATGTACTGAATAAAGATGATTTTAAAATGGATGATGGCCATTTCTATCCCCTGAATAAACCAGGACTGGGTGTGGAAATTAATGAAGAGTTAGTGATAGCACGCAGTAAAAATGCGCCTGACTGGCGTAATCCATTATGGCGATCAGCAGATGGTTCGGTCGCAGAATGGTAATTTATCTGACGGAATAAAATAAAAAAAATCTGTAAAGAATGTGCCGGTAAATAAGGCGCAGGGGTCAGCACATGCCTGCGTCAGCCGGAATATAAAAAAACTTATCTTCCGCCCCAGTGCGTCTTGCAGACGCCTGTGGTGTTCTGTGCGCCAGATTTGCCCAAAAAGTCAGTCTGGCGCCGGTCCGATACCCTACAAAGCACGTAATTTTCCTTACGTGAAGACGGAGAAGCACTATGGATCTCTCAGCAACACAGGAAAAACCGACTCGCCGCCGTTATTTAACCCTGGTAATGATCTTTATTACTGTGGTGATCTGTTATGTGGACCGCGCTAATTTAACCGTGGCGTCTGCGCATATTCAGGAGGAATTTGGTATTACTAAAGCGCAAATGGGTTATGTCTTTTCTGCCTTTGCCTGGTTATATACGCTTTGCCAGATCCCCGGCGGTTGGTTTCTGGATCGGGTCGGTTCACGATTAACCTATTTTATTGCCATTTTCGGCTGGTCAGTGGCGACATTGCTGCAGGGCTTTGCCAGCGGATTACTCTCGCTGATCGGTCTGCGTGCCATTACCGGTATTTTTGAAGCCCCCGCTTTCCCGACCAATAACCGGCTGGTAACCAGCTGGTTCCCGGAGCAGGAGCGCGCCTCAGCCGTCGGCTTTTATACGTCGGGTCAGTTTGTCGGCCTTGCTTTTCTGACACCGCTGCTGATTTGGGTTCAGGAGCTACTCAGCTGGCACTGGGTCTTCATCATTACCGGCGCTGTCGGTATTGTCTGGTCATTCATCTGGATCAAAGTTTATCAGGCACCCAATAAAAGCAAAGGCATTAATCAGGCTGAGCTGAGCTATATCCGTGAAGGTGGTGCTATGGTGGAAGGCGATGCGCCGGTGGCCAAAAAAGATCGGATGCGTTTAACTGCCGCCGACTGGAAACTGGTGTTTCATCGCAAGCTGTGCGGCGTCTATCTCGGTCAGTTTGCCGTCACCTCCACTCTGTGGTTTTTCCTGACCTGGTTCCCTAACTATCTCACCCAGGAGAAGCACATTGCCGCGCTAACGGCAGGCTTTATGACCACGGTGCCCTTCCTGGCTGCCTTTGTTGGCGTCATCCTCTCTGGCATTGTGGCTGACCGTCTGGTACGCAGCGGCCGTTCGCTAGGGTTTGCCCGTAAAACGCCGATTATCTGTGGCCTGCTGATATCAACCTGCATCATGGGTGCCAACTACACTAATGATCCGGTGTGGATTATGGTGCTGATGGGGCTGGCGTTCTTTGGGAATGGATTTGCGTCGATCACCTGGTCACTGGTCTCTTCACTGGCACCGGTGCGCCTGATCGGGCTGACCGGTGGAGTGTTCAACTTTGTCGGTGGACTGGGCGGCATCACCGTGCCGTTGGTCGTGGGCTATCTGGCTCAGGATTACGGTTTTGCCCCGGCGCTGACCTATATTTCGGTTGTGGCCCTACTCGGTGCCCTCTCCTACATCCTGCTGGTCGGCGATGTGAAACGCGTCGGTTAATCGTCTGCTACGACTGTCATCTTCTCCGGGCCGCAGCGGCCCGGCTCCCTGCATCCGGCAAAAAAGCTGCACCGCAAAACAGAATCGCGTAATTTGTCGGGCAACGCTGTCTCCGTGGGTTTTATCATGTCAGAAAAACAGATCACCTTTGCTGCCCGTCAGCATCAGCTCACCAATATCAATGTCTGGACTGCCGACAGTCAGTGGCTGGCGTTTGACGTCCGTCCCTCGGGCGCGTCGTTTACCAGCCAGACCATTGAGCGGGTCAATGTGATGACCGGAGAGGTAGAGGTGCTCTATCAGGCCCGACACGGAGCCCACGTCGGCGTAGTCACGGTCAGTCCCGACCTGCCGCCACGCTACGTCTGTATTCATGGCCCGGAACATCCCGATGCCAGCTGGCAGTATGATTTCCACCACCGGCGCGGTGTGCTCGTTCAGAACGGCACGGCGGTGAATCTGGATGCCTGCGATATCACGCCGCCGTTCACCCCTGGCGCGCTGCGTGGCGGTTCGCATGTGCATGTCTTTAGTCCTGATGGTTCACGCCTGAGTTTTACCTACAATGACCACGTGATGCATGAACTGGATAGCCGTCAGGATCTGCGCAACGTCGGCGTCGCCTTGCCGCTGTGTGCTGTCACGCCTGTAAAGCAGCATCCGCGTGAATATGACGGCACTTTTTTCTGCGTGCTGGTGAGCCAGACGCATACGAAACCACAACCCGGCAGCGACCAGATCAATCGTGCCTATGAGGAGTGCTGGGTCGGTGAGCGCGGTTATCAGAAACCAGACGGCAGCTGGCAGCGCTGGGCTATCGCTTTTATTGGCGACACCGTGACGGCACAGGGCGAGAAACGGCCTGAAGTTTTTATTGTTGATCTGCCTGACGCGCTGGAGGAGTACGCCCGCGCCGGAGAGAAGCCACTGGAGGGCAGCAGCCAGCAGTTACCTGCGCCACCGGCTGGCGTGCAGCAGCGTCGCCTGACGCACAGCCGCGGCGTGGCGCTGCAACCGCGCCACTGGCTGCGTGCTGCACCGGATGGCAGCCAGATCGCGTTTCTGATGGCGGATGCAGGAGAGGTGATCCAGCTCTGGATGGTGTCGCCCAATGGCGGCGAACCGCGTCAGATCACCCATCTCAGCCACAGCATTCAGTCCGCCTTTAGCTGGCATCCTGAGGGCCAGGCGATTGCCTTTATCTGTGATAACAGCGTGATGCGATGTGACATTGAGAGCGGCGCGTGTCAGCGGCTGACCGGCAGAACGGAAGAAGCACCGTCAGGTGACGCGGTGGTCTGGTCACCGGACGGTACACAGATTGCTTATATGCGTGAGGTGAATGGCTGGCGGCAACTCTTTACGGTTGCGGCTGCGACCGCACAGGAGGCATAGGCTGCGCCTGTGCCAGGCTTTCGTTGGTATGCGCGAGTCTTTCGCTCTGCAGGATGCGTTCACGTGGGGAGTCGAGAGTTTTGTCCTGGTCGCTACGGTAGTAGTCCCACGGCAGCAGCAGCGTATCCAGCACGGCAGAGAAAGGAAGATCGATTAACGCCAGCGGCTTCAGCGCCCAGCTGGTATCACCATCGGCCAGCATGTCAGCGCTGGCACGGGTGCCGGGATAGTAGCCCTGACTCGCACCGGTGTGAGACATCACGCTGGAACAGCCGGTTGTCACCATTGCGCAGCACACTATTCCAGCCAGAGGTAAGGTCTTTAATTTCATCATCATCATCCCTTCAGTCATGGCATAAGCCTGGCTGAGTTTGCTTGCCAGACAACGTCAACACTCTGGGGCGAAGTCCGTTCTGGTCTGGCAAAAGTAGTCCTGAGTGTATGTCATTTCCTCAGATTGGCGAAAAAAATTGCATTTTACCCTCTTGAAAATCCTCTTCTGACACCCATTTTTACTTTACGGACGCACTCACGGTTGCCGCAAGGGACAGTGAGGTGCCGTATCCAGCCTGTCCACTAGTGGAAGGTTGCCAAAACTTGCTGAACTTCAGGAGTCTTAATATGCGTAATTTTGATCTCACCCCACTTTATCGCTCTGCTATCGGTTTTGATCGCCTGTTTAACCTGCTCGAATCTAATCAGAATCAGAGCAATGGCGGCTATCCTCCTTATAACGTAGAACTGGTCGATGAAAATCACTATCGCATTACGATTGCGGTGGCCGGTTTTTCTCAGAGCGAACTGGATATTACAGCGCACGATAACGTGCTGATTGTGCGGGGAGCCCATCCTGAAGAGCAGGCCGAGCGTAAATACCTGTATCAGGGAATCGCCGAGCGCAACTTTGAGCGTAAATTCCAGCTCGCCGACCACATTGTGGTGCGCGATGCCCGTCTCGAAAATGGTCTGCTGAGCATCGACCTTGAACGTCTGGTGCCGGAAGAGGCGAAACCACGCCGTATTGAGATTCTGAAGTAAGATTGGGATTCAGAATTAACCACAACAAACGCCGCTTATGCGGCGTTTGTCGTTTTTGATGTCAGTGGGAGCGCAGGCTCAGGGAGCATACGCAGCGTCAGCGGCGTTTCAGACTGCTGGCATACCCAAATCAGGGTGAATCTGGCCGCAACGAGTAAACTCAACGCGCAGGAAACACGGGCAGAAGAGGAAAGCGTCCCGCGCCATGGACAAAAACGTCGGGAGCGTTTTTGAACAACGCGAAGCGTTGGCCCGGCAACGGGCGCACCTCAGGGATGAGGTGCGTAATCGCGCGGGCCGAGCGTGCCATGGAGGGCGGTTTTTGCGTCTTTCCGATCTGACCGTGCTTCCTGCGCTTGCTCGGTCTCACAGCTAACCGGGTCAGATTTTATCAACAACCTCTAACGCCGTGGCAGCGGCGTTTTTTAACTTTACGGCTGCGTTCTCATCGCTAAACGCTGACCCAGCACGCCACCAAACACATTGACCAGCAACCCCAGAATAATCACTGCCGCGCCCAGCATCTGCTGCCCGGAGAGATGCTCATCCAGCACCAGTGCAGCGGTAACAATCCCCACGACCGGCACCAGCAGCGACAGCGGCGCGACGCGCCAGGTTTCATAGCGACTTAGCAGATTCCCCCAGATGGCATAGCCCACAATGGTGGCGACAAACGCCAGATAGAACAGCGCCAGCACGGTCTGCAGGCCGATATGCAGCAGGCTGTTAACGATGGCGGCCTCGCCATCAAACAGCAGAGAGCAGGCAAAGAAGGGAATGACCGGTACCAGTGCACTCCAGACCACCAGCGACATGATCGGCACACTGCGGTTCCGCATAATGATCTTATTAGTGATATTGCCCAGCCCCCATGACAGCGCCGCCGAGAGTGTCAGCATCATGGTGGTCAGCGTAATACCGGCGCTGGTCTGCCCTTCCATGCCTGCTGTTGCCAGCATAAACATCCCCAGCGTGGCGATGATAATCCCGACAATATGATTCCAGCGCAGCTTTTCCGCCAGCAGCAGCGCGCCCAGCAACAGGGTAAAGAAGGCCTGCGCCTGCAGCACCAGCGAGGCCAGACCGGCTGGCATACCAAGTTTGATCGCCAGGAACAGAAACGCGAACTGACCAAAACTGATGGTCATGCCGTAAACGACCAGCCAGCGCAGCGGGATCGGCGGGCGACGCACAAAGAAAATGGCGGGAAAGGCGACCAGAGAGAAACGCAGTCCGGCGAGCAAAAAGGGCGGCATGCCCTGCAGCCCCAGCTTAATCACCACAAAATTCACGCCCCACGCCACCACCACGCACAGCGCTAACAGCATATCTTTTACCGACATCAGAAACTCCTTGTGCCGCCGTCAGGCGGTGACCGCAATCGGGGTGGCGATATCAGCACAACACGCGTCCCCCACGATGCGAAAATAATCCTCTGCAGCCAGCGCGATCGACTTCTCCAGTTCGCCCGCGTTAAACCATAATGTGCCGACCTGTTGCAGCCGGGAATCCACCCGCAGCGCCAGCCGGTCATCAAAACTAAATGGCGGCACAGCGCCCATGACACAGTCGGTCAGTGCCTGTGCCAGCTCGGGCGCGGCGAAAGAGGATTTTTTGCCACCGATCGCGCGCGCCGCATTTTTAAAATTGATCCGGCAGTCGCCCGGCACAATGGCCAGCAGCTGTCGCGAGGGCGCACCATCCGGCATGCTCACCTCCAGCACCATCGCTTTGGCCGCCTGACCCAGTGCGTTGCCGCGTATCTGGCTGATCTGCTCGGTTTGCCCTACCGCCTCATGCTCCACCACACGGTAGCTGGCCTGATGCTGATCCAGCAGCGCAGTAATCTTTTCAAACGTCGTCATTCCCTTCTCCTTTTCTGGCACAACTTAATGGCACAACCTGGCTTAGCTCCAGGCGATAGCATGTTTCATCTTTTTATCGGTCAGCCCGAAAAAGAACCCCATCGTGATACGGGTATCGCCTTCGACCCGATCAATCTCATGATAAAAAGCGGGATTAAACAGATAGACATCGCCACTGCGCGGTGAAAATTCGCAGATCTCGCTGTGATCAATGACCCCACTGCGATAGCCCAGCTCACCGGCGGTTTTGAACTGCTCATCCTCCGGCGACCACTTTTTGTTGTAGATGCGCAGCGCACCACCCGCGCTGCACTCCTGCAGGCAGACCACGCAGCTGAGCTGATGCAATATTTGTGTCACAACCAGGGAGGTTCCTGCAGCATCGCGCACGATATTGTCGTTATGTAGCGGGTTCGCGACGCCATCAGCATGAAAGCGCACGATAGAACCGGCGTAGTCACCACAACCCGGTTCGTGGGCGATGTTTAAGCTCTCCAGCCGCAGCGCGTGCTGCACCCAGCGGTAAATCTGTTCGCGCAGTGTGTTGAGTGATGCCGGCAGCGCCGGCTGGATATCGCGCAGCTCAGTGAAATAGTTATCAGGTGCCGCCGTATGGCGTGCCAGATAGGGACCCAGCGTGGTCAGCGCGCCATTGGGATAGTGAGAGACACGGATCTTTTCCCGGCAGCTCTGCAGGTCAGTCACCACCGCTTGCCGCACGTCTGGCGTCAGAAAGTTACGCAGCACCAGTAGCGGCACCCGTGCAGTGACGATGTCATCCAGCCAGGTCGATTCCACAAACATGTTGGGATTAATCACGCGGAACTGATTGAAAATTGCCATGTTTATCACTCCCTAAACGGTATTTCATAGAGTTCATGATTATTCATTCGCCGCCAGCTGCCGGCGCTGCCTGGTATTGTCACGGGTTCAGAGGCGATCAGCGTGCAACCGTCCTGTTGCCGAAAATGCATCGTAAAATAGTCCGGCCAGGGGGTGTCGTGCGGATACCACTGCCACGCCCAGGCTTTGTCGCGGGTGACGAAAATGGCATTGCCTGCGCTGCCGCCTGGCTCAACCTGCGCCATCTTTGCGCGCAGATAGTCCCGGGTGAAATCAGCAGGGGTGGTCTGATCCACTAAATAGCGCAGATACTCTTCAGAATCGAAGCGTGATTCCGCCAGGCCGAGCTGACGGTAAATGGTCGGCAGAAAGCCGTTATGCATCATGTACCACTGATGTCCGGCGCTGTTGCGCCACAGCGGATGCGAAAACTCGATCCCCTGATTTTTGCTCAATGTGGCGTGACGCACATGAACCGCCAGAAACCGACTGCGCAGACGATCCACGTCAATACCCGGCAGGGCGTCTGCGAACGGGCCGGTGCCATGCAGGGTGTGAATCTCGCCCTGTTCCAGCCACAGACAGCCCCAGCCATTGGGATGCGATTTGATCGGGCCATCGTGTTCGGCGCCTTCGCCGCAGCTCATGGCGCGTGCTGCCTCCAGAATCTGTGCGCTGTCAAACTGGCCATATGCCAGAATCATCCTGCACATACTTTGTCTCTCCCGGCGGTGACTGATTGCGCGGCAATCACCTGCTTAAACGTGGTCATGATTGGCTCACGTGCTGTATCTGTCAGACTGAAGGTGGCGAGGATACCCGCATGACGGGTCAGATCGGCATAGAGCGAGGAGCGTGGCGAAACCTGCAGTGCAGGCAATCTGAGGGGTGGCAACAGCGCACCCTGCTGATGCTGTTCGATCCAGCTTTCGGCAGCCTGCAGCTGCGCCGGTTGCCGTAACCGCAGCTGTCCAACCGCACCGGATCCGGTGAAAGCAAAAGCAGGCAGTGGATCGCCCGCCTCCAGCCGGAAGGTGACATCCGCCCAGTTGATGCCCGTTGCCTCCTGCACCAGTATTGCCACCCCCATGCCGGAAAGCCGGAATCCCATCTCAAGGAAATGCGGTACGCCATTAACCACAATAAAATCGATATGAAACGCGCCCTGACGATAGCCAAAGGTTTCACAACAGAAGGTCATCAGGCTACTGAACGATGCCGGCAAGGCCGCTGCCGCCATTGCTACATGCCCCGACTCATAAAAACTGACGCATCCCTGGCTATCCCGGTGCTGCTCAATCACCTTCTGGCAGCAGGTCAGTGCCTGGGGATGCCCCTGATGCACCACACCCTGCAACGAAAACTCAGTGCCTGTCAGCGCACTTTCCACAATAAAGCCGCTGAAGCCGCGACCGCCATAGTTCATGGTCTGCACCAGCTGTTTCACCACACTGCGCAGTTGATCGGCGCGTTCAATCAGAAAGATGCCCAGGCCGCCGCCGCCATCCACTGGTTTCACGACACACGGATAGATCAGCGCCTGTTCCGCATCCAGAATGCTGAGCGGTGACGCGAAAAAGCGGAACTCTGGCTGCGGGAAGCGCGGCCAGGCTTTTTTCAGCGCCATGCGCTGCGCATATTTATCCATGGGAATAAAGGCGGCAGGCGCGTCTGGCCCGGCCAGCATCTCACGCAGCCGTCCGGCGCTGGCGTTGTAAGCTTCAAAGCCTGCCAGCACCACCAGCGGATGCGCCAGTAAACCGGCATGCAGATAAGCCTGCATGAGCTCCCACGGATTCTCAGGACGGTCGAGGCGAATAATCAGATCAAACGGCAACGCCAGACTGAGCGACTGGTAATCGACAAAATCACCCATTTCCGCCAGCACGGTAAAATAGCCGTCGCGCTTCGCCACCGCGCAATAAGGATTTTGTCCGTCGCGGGTGGCGCCAATTTGCAGGAAAATCTTTTTCATCGCCTCGCCTTACCGGGTTAACGCCCGGAAATGATTTCTGTCACGATGTCATTGAGCACACCGTTATTGACCTGAATCACCGCTTTGTGAGGATCAAAACGCAGGACGCGCGACAGCGGATCGGTACTTTTGCCCTCCAGCAGCGAACTGACCGGCCTGCTCTGCCAGCAGTGGCGCATCTGCGTCAGCGTCAGGCCGGAGAGCTGTGTTAACTGCTGAGCCAGTTCGACGTCGTTATTGCGTTGTTCAATCAGATCGCGAATAGCGGCTTCCTCCAGCGCAATCTGCTGCTGCGACAGCCAGTGTCCCAGCTGCTCTCCGTGCGCCAGGAAGGGTGAGTAAATCATGCAGATCAGCTGATCTTCACTGAGGTTAAACGCCTGCATGGCGAAATCTGCCGCGCGCTGCCGCTGCTGCCGGATGGCGTCGTCGTCCTGATAGCGCGCCGCCATCTCATTAATGAGCGCGGACGGAAAATCTTTCTTCACCATCAGCCCCAGCGCGAAGCGCACATACTCGCGGATCCCTTCGGCATAGTGGCGCTGCAGCAGCGTTTCAGCCCGCAGTCCGCGCAGATGCGCCATCAGCGTTGGATTACCGCAGTCGGACTCGGAAAAGCTGAACATCAGTTCATCAAAACGGAAGCGCATAAATTCGCTGAGCAGCGCCCAGTGCGCGCCCGCTTCATAGGCGGTGTCCTGATAAATGTTGAAAAACAGCGGGTCACGTGCGAGCTGATGGGTGATGCGGTGCGCGGCTGTCAGCTGTTCGGCCCCGTAAACGTCAGAGAAGTAGCGCTCTGCCACACCGTCCAGCGTCTGGAGAAATCCGCTGAAGCCCCGGCTTTTGTCCGCTACCGGCGCATCAAACAGCCGGGAAAGGTGTCTCGCCCAGGCGACATAGGCGGCCTGCTCCTGCGGCGAGTCGCCGGTGATAATCAGATCCACGCCGCCGTTGTAGTCTGCCGCCAGACCAAAGGAGTTCACCATGCTGAGATTACAGGCGTTGCAGAAGGTCGAGCGCGCATCAGCGCGAAAACGGTGGCCATTCATCAGCACGTCATTGCGGTTCTGCTGCCGTACGCTCTCAGGAATCGTCAGGTCGCGGGCAAACGGTCGGATCAGCAGGCCATCTACCACCAGGCATTCTGTCCGTTCATCGTCATGCATCGCCAGCGCCTGATAAACGCGGTGGATGTTCTCCATCACGCTCTGATTCATCGCCGCATGACGGTTAGTACTGACCCGCAGATGAAACGTGCTGCCCTGCTGCAGCCAGATCAGCCCCTGAAGGTAACGCACGTAAGCCACCATGTAGCTACTGTCTTTTCCGCCGCCATAGGCTAGCAGAACGCGGTTATTTTCCAGCATCTGCTGATCCGGCAACGCCGCCAGCAGGCGAACAGAGCAGCGCTGAGCCGATTCAATGATGGCGGGCGACAGATACGCTTCAATCTCCTTCATCATGGCGGGCAGATTGTTCATTTTTCACGTTTCCCTCAGTTGAACAGTATCACTTTATGGCCTGAAGCCGGCGGCTGACGGGGCGTCGGGCCGTTTAGCGTCATGAATAATTAAGAGATGCAGCCTAAACTACTTTGAATGTACTCTGTTGAATATGCACAGATCAGCGCGATATGGGGTGGAACAGATGGCCGATATTATCGGGGAACAGGAGAGTCAGAACAGTCGTTACCGCCAGATCGCAGAACAGATTAAGCAGGCCATTCACGGCGGTTCACTGGCACCCGACAGCCGTCTGCCGTCGGTGCGGACGCTGGCAACACAGTACAATGTCAGCCTCACCACCGCCCTGAAAACACTGCGCACGCTGGAAGATGAGCGCTACGCCGTTGCCCGTCCAAAATCGGGCTTTTTTGTTGCCTCGCAGCGGCCTGCCTCGCAGCGGCTGCCCGCCGTCAGCGAACAGCCGCGCGCCATCGCGCCGCTGGATGAGCAGACAGAACTGCATCTGGCGATGCTCGGCTCAGACTGCCGGGTGCGTCTCGATCTGGCTAACGGCGACAGCGCCCTTTATCCGGTCAAGCGCATCGGCCTGCTGATGCGCCAGATGGGCTACAGCAAACCGGCGCTGCTCGGCAATACGGTCAAAGGTACCGGCTATGCGCCGCTGAAAACTGAGATTGCCCGACGCGCGGTCGATTACGGCTGCAATATCAGCGCCGACGACATTCTGATCACCAACGGCTGCATAGAGGCGATTTCGCTGTCCCTGCGCGCCACCACCCAGCCGGGCGATGTGGTGGCAGTAGAGTCACCCTGCTATTTCGTGCTGCTGCAGATGCTGCATAACCTCAATTTACGGGTGATTGAAGTGGAAGCCGGGCCGGAAGGGTATGTGAATGTGGCGAAGCTGACCGGATTATTTCAGCGCAAGGCGGTACGGGTTTTTCTCACCCTGTGCAACGTCAATAATCCGCTGGGCAAGAGCATTCCTAACGAGCATAAAGCCTATATTGCGCGGCAGGCGGATGAAAACGATGTGGTGATCATTGAGGATGATATTTTTGGCGATACCGCCTTTGGTGAGCGTCGCCCCTTCCCGATGCGCGCCTTCAGCCCCAACGCCATTCTCTGCAGCGGCTTTTCCAAAACCGTGGCACCGGGCATTCGCATTGGCTGGGTTCACAGCGTCAATTACATGCGCAAAATCGCCTCGCTGAAATATACCTCGACGATGGGCACCTCGGTGTTGTCACAGGCGGCGGTGGCGGAGTTGCTGCGCAGCGGGGGCTATGATGCGCATCTGCGCAAGCTGCGTCGCGAGCTGGCGCGGCAAATCCGTGAGATGCGTCAGTCGGTGCTGCGGGAATTTCCGGCGGGAACACGCGTGTCCGATCCGGAAGGAGGCTATGTGCTGTGGGTCGAGATGCCGGGAAAGGCGCTGAACGTGCGTGAGCTGTTTCTGAAAGCGCGTAATGCGGGCATCGGCATTGCGCCGGGCCACATTTTTGCCACCGACCAGCGCTACGATCACTGTTTCCGGCTGAATGCCGGTTTCGGCTGGAATGCTGAGGTGGAACAGGCCATTAAACAGCTGGCACAGTGGTGCCAGCTGTCGTTAACCGATCCACAGGAAGAGCAGGATTAGCTGTCGCGCCAGGCGATCTCAACCTCTTCCGCCAGAATCTGCACTGCCCGCTCGATGTTCTCTGCATCCGGCACGTAGTTCATCCGCATACATTGATGGGTGTGTGGCCACGCCTGCTCCAGCCCCGGGAAGAAGAAGTGGCCTGGCACCATCAGCACGCCGCGCGCTTTAAGCCGCTGATAAAGCAATTCAGTGGTGATCGGCAGATCGCGGAACCAGAGCCAGAGGAAAATGGCCCCTTCCGGCTTGTGGATCAGGCAGCGATCTTCCGGCAGATAGCGCCGCAGGATCGCGATGGTCTGCTGCACCTTCTGCTGGTAGAACGGCTTGATCACCTCTTCGGAGAGCCGCAACAGATCGCCGCGACGAATCATCTCATTGGCGATGGCCGGACCGATACTGCCTGGTGCCAGACTGATAATGCCGTTCATGTTGCTCAGTGCAGTAATCGTCTTCTCGTCAGCAATAATAATGCCGCAACGCGCACCCGGCAGGCCGAGCTTCGACAGACTCATGCAGAGAATGATGTTGGGGTTCCACAGCGGGCGCACCTCGCTGAAGATGATGCCGGGGAACGGCACACCATAGGCATTGTCGATCAGCAGCGGCACGTCATGCTGCTGTGCCAGCGCATCGAGCTGCATCAGCTCATCATCAGTGATCACATTACCGGTAGGATTTGTCGGGCGCGAGACGCAGATCAGCCCGACCTCATCGTTCATCGGCAGATGCTCGAAATCGACATGATATTTAAACTGGCCTTCCGGCAGCAGCTCAATGTTCGGCTTCGCCGAGACAAACAGCGCCTCTTCCAGACCGGCATCCGCATAGCCAAGATACTCAGGCGCCAGCGGGAACAGCACTCGCTTCTTGCTGCCATCGGCCCGGCGACCGGCATACAGGTTAAACAGATAGAAGAAAGCGCTCTGACTGCCGTTGGTCAGTGCGATATTCTCTGCGGTGATCGGCCAGCCAAGCTGTTCACGCAGCAATTCAGCCAGTGACGCCAGCAGCGTCGCTTTGCCACGCGGACCGTCATAATTGCACAGCGCTTCGCTGAGTTTGCCTTCCTCGTGCATCTGCTGCAGCAGTTGCTGAAAGTAGTCGTTCATGGCCGGAATTTGCGCCGGATTGCCGCCACCCAGCATGATGGTGCCGGGCGTGCGGAGGCCCGCGCCCATATCTTCCATCAGACGTGAGATGCCGGAATGTTGGGTAAATTTGTCGCCGAACTGAGAAAAGGACATAGCGGTTAAATATTTGTGATAACGAATCGGGGGTCCACCATAACGCCCGCCATCGGCGGGCGCAATGGGAAGGCGTGGGGATTACTTCAGTGCCTGCGGGTTAACGCAGTTCTTCTCGACGCTTCCGCCAAGTGCGGCGATGAGATTTTCTACCGCATCCTGCATCATGCCGTAACGGGTTTCGTGTGTCGCAGAACCGATGTGCGGCAGCGTCACCACATTGGGCAATGACAGCAGTGGGGAGTCGGCAGAGACCGGCTCCTGCTCAAACACATCCAGTCCGGCGGCATGCAGTTTGCCTGCCTGCAAGGCAGCGATCAGCGCCTTCTCATCCACCACCGGTCCGCGCCCGGCGTTGATCAGCACCGCATCCGGTTTCATCAGGTCCAGCTCGGCGGCCCCAATCAGATGGTGTGTCTCTTCAGTCAGCGGCAGGCTAATGCAGACGAAATCACTCTGCTTCAGCAGCGCTTCCCGTTCACAGCGCTGTGCGCCAAAGCGTGACTGTGCCTCCTCATGCTCACGGCGGGCGTTATAGAGGATTTTCATGCCAAAACCAAAGTGCGCCCGCTGCGCAAGCGCCATCCCGATACGTCCCATGCCGAGAATACCCAGCGTTTTATGGTGTACGTCGATGCCGAACTGCGCCGGTCCGATGCTCTTCTGCCAGTTACCCGCTTTAACCCAGGCATCCAGTTCCGGCACCCGGCGCGCCGTGCTCAGCACCAGCGCCATCATGGTGTCTGCCACGGTTTCGGTCAGCACGGTCGGCGTGTGCATCAGCACCACATTACGCTGATTCAGGGCGTCTACATCAAAATTGTCGTAGCCCACAGAGACGCTGGAGCAGACGCGAAGATTGGGCATTTTCGCCAGCAGCTCGCCATTCACTTTACCGCCCGATCCCAGCAGACCTTCTGCCTGCTGGAAATCCGCAGCATACTTCTGCTGGCTCTCTGGTGAGAGATCGCTGATTTCCGTCACGTCACACTGTTCAGCCAGGCGGGCATAAAGATCGTCAGGCAGTTTTTTATAAAGAATTACAGCGGGTTTCATTCGGTGGCTCCCGGTCAATAAGTTACGGGCGGCTTGCAGGCCGCCCGGAGAAATAGAGGCTAACGTTTACGCTTTCAGGCCGGTTTCGCCCCCTGCAGCGGTGGCGCTTTATTCTGCGCCGGCTTCACAATCAGCGTCAGCCACACCGAAACCAGCAGGGCCGATCCCATAAAGATGTAGGAGGCGGATGGGCTGCCGGTTGCTCCATTAAGATAGCCGACAATCCATGAACCGATAAACGATCCCAGCGCACCCATGCTGTTGATCAACGCCATTGCACCACCGGCAACATTACGCGGCAGCATTTCAGGGATGATGGCAAAGAACGGTCCGTAAGGCGCATACATCGCGGCACCGGCAATCACCAACAGGGTGTAGGACATCCAGAAGTGGTTAGATCCCACCAGGTACGAGCCGAGGAAAGCCAGCGCACCGATCAGCAGCAGTGGCCAGACGAACAGCTTGCGGTTCTGGGTTTTGTCAGACGCCCAGGAGACAATCACCATCGCAATGGTCGCCGCCAGATAAGGCACCGCTGACAACCAGCCCGCTTCGACCATGCCCATCTGCGTGCCGTTACGCAGAATCGACGGCAGCCACAGCACAAAGCCATACACGCCGATGCTCCAGGCAAAATATTGCAGACAGAGAATGATCACGTTGCGGTTACGGAACGCTTCACCGTAGTTGCGCACCGCTTTGATGTTTTCCTGCTCTTTCTGCAGTTCAGCCTGCAACGCCGCTTTCTCGGCATCGCTCATCCAGCGCGCCTGTGCGGGTTTATCCTGCACCAGGAACCACCAGGCGATCGCCCAGATCACCGCAGGAATCCCTTCGATGATAAACATCTCACGCCAGCCAAAGGATTCGATCAGATAGCCCGACACCACCGACATCCACAGCACCGTGACGGGATTCCCCAGGATCAGGAAGGTGTTGGCGCGCGAACGCTCCGATTTGGTAAACCAGTTGCTGATATAAATCAGCATCGCAGGCATTACCGCAGCTTCCACCACGCCCAGAACAAAGCGAATGGCTGCCAGCATCGGAATGTTGCTGACCACGCCGGTCAGCGAGGCGCAGCCGCCCCACAGAATCAGGCAAACGAAGATCAGTTTTTTGACGCTGCGGCGTTCGGCGTAAATCGCACCCGGGATCTGGAAGAAGAAGTAACCCAGGAAGAACAGCGCACCCAGCAGCGAGGACATGCCTTTGGTGATGCCGAGATCGTCATTAATCCCGGCAGCAGAAGCGAAGCTAAAATTTGCACGATCAAGATACGCCAGGCTGTAGGTGATAAACACGATGGGCATGATGAACCACCAGCGTTTTGGCGCGATTGTCTGCTTTTTCATCGGGAACTCCTGTGACTGTAGAGGGGCGCGAACTACACGTCGCCCAGTTGCTGACGCGTCGGCAGACCTTCGCTGTCACCAATGACCTGAATCGCCATCGAACCAATTTTGTTGCCGCGACGAATCGCCTGCGGCAGCGACTGACCTTCCAGCAGGGCGCTGATAACGCCAACGGCAAAACCGTCACCGGCACCCACGGTATCCACCACGTTATCGACTTTTATCGCCTCAACCTGACCCTTTTCGCCCTGCGACGTTTTATACCAGGCACCGTCACAACCGGTTTTTATGACCACGGCTTTGACACCCTTGTCGAGATAGAAATCGGCGATCGCTTCCGGCTGACGATAACCGGTCAGAATCAGCCCCTCTTTTTCGCCCGGCAGCACCCAGTCGGCATACTCCGCCAGCAGATTGAGTTGCTTACGCATCTCCTCTTCGCTGCGCCACAACACCGGCCGCAGGTTAGGGTCAAACGAAATAGTTTTACCGCGTGCACGCATTTCTTTGGCGGTGTGCTTCAGCAGCGCCAGCGAGCTCTCTGACAGCGCCGCCGCCACACCGCTCAGGTGCAGATGACGCGCCGAGCCGAAATAGTCTGCATCAAAATCCTCAACCGACAGATGGCTGGCCGCCGAGCCTTTACGAAAATATTCCACCAGCGGATCAGAACCGTCATCGACTTTGGACTTGAGCTGAAAACCGGTGGGATAGCGTTTATCGACCGTCACACAGGCGTGGTCGATACCCTCTTTTTCCAGCTGCTGGCAGATAAACCGGCCGAAAGCGTCATCGCCGATACGGCTGACCCAGCCCACTTTCAGGCCAAGACGTGCCAGGCCGGTCGCCACATTGAGTTCAGCGCCCGCAGCACGTTTAACAAAGGTCTCTGCTGCGGCCAGATCGCCAGTCTCGCGGGCGATAAACATCGCCATCGCTTCACCGATGGTGACCACATCAAGCTGACCGTTGTGATGATTAATGTGCGTCATATCTGTTCCTTACACGTTACGCAGCAGCGACACGTAGTGGCGTGTCACCGCAGTCAGATCGTCGCCTTCCAGCGGAAATTCGATACCGCGCGGTGCCTGTGCGGGCAGCTGTTGCAGCAGCGTGCGCCAGTGGTCATCCGCCTCATCCAGCGCAATCGCCCGGAAGCTATCCTGGTGCGGCACGGCCGCTTTGACGTGCACATAACCCACCTGCGCGGCCAGTTGTTGCGCTGCCTGGTCGGCATCTTCCCCGGTCCAGCACCAGTTACCCATATCAAAGGTCATGCTGATCGGCAGATCGGCTTCCCTGACCGCCGTAAAAAATGCGACGGACGGCGCCAGTCGACCATGCTCAGTCTGGTCATTTTCCACGGTCAGCTGAAACGGCAGATCCGCCAGCAGCGCCTGCAACGTTTCGCGAGGGAGTGCACCGGTAAAGTCTCCCAGCGCCACTTTCAGCCGCTGAGCGTTTAACTGGCGTGCTTCTTCAACGTAGTGGATCAGGCGTGGATTGATTTCGCCGCCGTCACAAAACAGCGTATCGGGCACCGAATAGCTGGCGTGCAGCTGATGCTGCGCCACCGCCCGGCCCAGCGCGGGCAGATCGGTAAGCGCCGTGTCATCAAGCAGTTCGCGGCGGATTTCAACGCCGTCAGCGCCCGCCTGCTGAATAATCGGCAGCAGCGCACGCTGACCGCCGAGTGCGGCGATCTGCGCGTGGCCATAAGCGGCGGTCACCACGATGATGTCAGGTTTCATGTTCTACTCCATGGCAGGGTTCTGCCCATAACGAATAGAAAAACCCTAAATGGAACCGGTTCCAAAGCAAAGGAGCAAACTGTGAAATTATGATCGTGCTCACGAAGCGAGCACGTAAACGGAAGGTTAAATCTGAAATTCAGCCCAGAGGCTGGCTTGAGCCGCGAACAATCAGTTCACCAGAGAAGACCTGCTCGCCAACCGGCACATCACTGCCCTCAATACGGGCAATCAGGCGTTCCAGTGCACTGAAGCCAATCTGCCAGGTGGGTTGTTTCAGCGTGGTGATACCGACACCGGCCAGCGCCGCCCACTCCAGTTCATCAAAACCGAGCAGGCCGATATCGCGACCCCAGTGCAGATTGAGTCGTTGTAACGATCGCGCCACCTGCAGCGTCAGCGCCCCGTTGGCGACCATCACCGCGCAGCGTTTGCCGGTATGACGCTGATGGAAGGCCAGCAACGCCTGGTCCAGCGCATCGGGCTGATGCAGCCCCACTTCAGTATTCTCATGCTCAACCTGAGGATGCGTTGCCAGCAGCTGGCGGAAAGCCTGCAGACGCTCGCGGCGAGTGTTGACGCTGCCCAGCGGCTCACTCAGAAACAGCAGTGCGTTATAGCCATTGTCGACCAGATGGCGCGTGGCTGTTTCAGCCGCTTCGGCGTTATTCAGTCCCACTACATCGCAGGGAAAATCGGGGATTTTTCGGTCAATCAGCACCATTGGCAGCAGGGATTGTTGCAGATGATTCAGCACCTCTTCACGCATACCGACCGCGTTAACCACGATGCCTTCTACCTGATAGCTGCTAAGCAGTTGCAGATAGTGCTGCTCCAGATCCACTTCATTATTGGTGTTACACATCAGCAGGGTAAAACCCTGCTCGCGGCAGGCGGCTTCAATACCGCTCATCACATCAACGGAATAGGGATTGGTGATATCGGCAATAATCAGCCCGATCAGGCGGGTACGTCCGCGCTTCAGGCCGCGCGCCATCTGGCTTGGACGATAGCTGAGATCGGCAATCGCCTGCTCAATCCGCGCTTTTAAACCGTCAGAAAGCAGATGCAGCTCGCCATTGAGATAGCGTGAAACGCTGGTTTTGCCCGTTCGTGCCGCGTGAGCAACATCGCTGATGGTGGCACGAGGCGGCCTGATTTTCATGAGATATCCTGCGAAATGAGAAACCAGGCAGAGACTAGCACAAGCAAAGCTCACCGCAAAAAGTGCTATACCGGTAATTGCAGCCAGGGTTGCCAAAGGGTCTGTAACGTTTCCGGTGGTGCGCCATTGATCAGCTGGATGACCATTTCAACCACCTGCTCTCCGGCCTGGTGCGGTGTTGCCTGGCGAATAGCGACAATGGGATGATCGAGAATCGCATCACGCGGCAATCCCTCCCAGCCTGCCAGCAGAATGGCACGCTCACCTGCTGACCGTCCTGCCTGATGCAGTGCCAGAGCTGCGCCTTCAGCCAGCACAGCGCAGTCGGTGATAATCACTTCCGGTACCGCCGCCTCTGCCAGCCACGGCCTGGTTTGCTGATAGCCGGCACGGCGAGACGGCGACACAGCCGCCATCGCATAAGGTGCGACATCGCCCAGCGCGGTCAGATATCCCTGACGACGCTCACGCACCTGCGTGCTGTGTTCGTTGCTACCGAGCCAGGCTATCCGCTGCCGTCCCTGCGCCAGCGACCAGCTCACCGCCATCTGCGAACCCGCGAAGTGATCCACATCAAACCAGGCATAAGTGGGTGGCAGATCGCTGCGGCCCAGCGCCAGAAAGCGAAAATTAGCCTGAAGCAGCGCATGAAGTCGGCTGTCATCGGGCGTAGTGTGACCGACGATAAGGGCATCCACGGCCCCACTGCGCAACAGATGTGTCAGTGTCGACTGACTCTGCTGCTTATCCATCAGTAACAGCAGATTAATGTCATGACAGGCAAGGTGATGATCCAGCGACAGCAGCATGTCGCTAAAGTCGCTGCCACTCAGAGAAGATGCACTGATCGGGTAGATAAGACCCACCGCGTTAGCGCGACCGGTTTTCAGACGCCGCGCCGCTGCATTGGGTCGGTAGCCGCGCCGCTGCGCTTCCTCTTCGATACGCTTACGCGTTTCGTGAGCAACGTCCTGATAACCATTAAGGGCACGACTGACCGTCGTCACGGAAAGGCCTAAAACCGTAGCGATGGCTTTAAGAGACATGAGGAAATATTCTCTGATCAATTTTTGATCAGGCTACCATAAAGCGTCTGCTGGCTCTATTCGCCGAAACATTACTGGTTCTTTTAGCGGAAGGCTTTACAGAAAAAAGACGCCCCCAGGTCGGGGGCGCGCGCGATTATTACAGTGGGCTGAGCGTGATCTCAACACGACGGTTTTGTGCTTTGCCTGCTTCGGTGCTGTTGGTGGCAACCGGATTATCCGGGCCTGCACCCTGCGTACGCAGGCGATCGCTGGCAACACCCTGCACGATCAACGCGCTGGCAACACTTTCAGCACGCTGTTGAGACAGGCGCATGTTCAGTGCACGGCTGCCAGTGCTGTCGGTGTAACCTACGACGTTTACCGCTGTTTTCGGATACTCTTTCAGCACCATTGAAACACCGGTCAGGGTATTTGCACCGGCCGGTTTCAGATTGCTGCTATTAGAGTCGAAGGTGACATTATTTGGCATATTCAGAACGATGTTATCGCCATTACGGGTCACGCTGACACCCGTGCCGCGCATTTTGTCGCGCAGTTTCGCTTCCTGTACATCCATGTAGTAGCCCACGCCACCGCCCAGTGCAGCACCGCCAGCGGCACCAATCAGTGCGCCTTTACGACGATCTTTTTTCGACGAGGAGAGCACGCCGACACCGGCACCCACGAGTGCGCCCAGGCCCGCGCCCACGCCTGACTTACCCGCCTGAGATTCGCCGGTGTAAGGATTGGTCGTACACCCTGGCAGGGCCAGGGTGCCGCTTAATAACAAAGTGATGGCGATTAATTTTTTCTGCATTTTTGTTCCCTTACATTCGACACACAGGGAAAAACCTTTCCCATAAGTGGCACGATTATGCCGCCTGATGCCAGGGAATGTAGTGCGGAAAAATCCTGATTTAACGGGAATCACGTCTTTTGATTGTCAGGATGACAAAAACAGTTGCTCTGATGATCATTTATCAGCCCACAGGCCTGCATAAAGGAGTAGCAAATTGTGGGGCCGATGAATTTAAAACCACGCTGCTTTAACGCCTTAGAGAGCGCAATGGCGTGCTCTGACGTCGTGGGTGCCTGGCTGTAATCAGGATAATCGTGAACGATTTGCACGTTATCGACAAATTGCCAGACGAAGTGGCTGAAATCCTCGCCTTTCGTCTCCATTTCAAGATAAGCACGCGCGTTAGCGATAATGGCCGCGATTTTACCCGCGTGGCGGATAATGCCGCTGTTGAGCATCAGCGCGTCAATATCTGTGGAATCCATCAATGCTATGGCCTGCGGATCAAACTGGTGAAAGGCCGCCCGATAGTTTTCCCGCTTTTTCAGCACGGTGATCCAGGATAATCCCGCCTGCTGCCCTTCCAGACAAAGCATCTCAAACAGCGCGCGCTTGTCTCTTTGCACCACACCCCATTCACGGTCGTGATAGGCCAGATAGAGGGGATCCTGCGTTACCCAACCACATCGTTGCATCACTTTTTTCCTTTAATGACGTGAAAATTCTGGCGGTCCGCTTGATCTTAGAATTTATCGGTTGATAGTTAAACAACCACCGGTTAAATAACAGAGACGGGCCGAAAATTTAATTAAGACGCCGGATAATAACTTCAGTTTTGCCCGGAGAAGCGATGGTGCCGAGAAGCGGTTGGAAAGGTCTGCGGACCTGCTGTGCTGTATGCCTGTTACTCTTAACGCAACCGACTTTTGCCCGCGGTGGCACCTCTGCGCCTCAACATCCCGTCTTCTCTCCCGACTACGACACGATCCTGGCGGAGAAGATCGCCCTGAACCCACTCGCCTTCAGCGATGAAAGCCGCGCCCTGTTTGAAGCCGCCATTAACTCGCCTACCGCATCCCCCATTGCCCTGCACAGTGAAACCGGCAGCGTAGGCACTACGCCGCTGGGAAAACGCTATCGGGCGGGCGTTGACCTGCCTATTGCCCCGTCACTCACCACCGGACCCGTGGCGCAGTATGCGGTCGATCCGCAGCAGATGAACTGTCTGCAATGCGATTACAGCGATCAGCAGAGCCGTGAGCAGAGCGCCAGCGTCGGCTGGCGCATTGATTCGAAACAGGGATGGATATCGCCCTGGGCGCAGCTGAGTTATCACTATCTGATGGCCGATACATCGCAGAATCCCCGGCGCGAGGCAACCAACGGCTCTGATCAATCCGATGGCATTGATGTGAGCATCGGTGCACAAATGCCACTCAACGCGAATCTGGCGGCTTTTGCTGCGTTTTCACAAAGTGAGGCGCTGAATAATCAGGAGCAGCAACTTTATACCTTTGGATTCAGTGCCAGCTTCTAGCGGGGCATAAAATGAGAAAGGGAATCGGGCGTTTAAAATATAATGAGTCCGCTAATCATTATACCGGTAACCTTATGCGCAACGATTTGACAATTATTGGCCGCGAAATAGCGGTTTTCCTTCTGGCAGCTCTGGTTCTCGCGTTGACTATCGTCCCTGTCTACATTGATGTGGCCTGGATGAACGACGCGCTCCACGAAACCTCTTTTACTGAAACCACCCAGGAATGCATGCTGGCGATGATCGCCGCACTGTTCTTTATTGCGGCTCGCCGTCGTCCCGCTCAGCGCGGGGCGCTGACCTTAGTGGCGGGCTTTTACAGCTGCATGCTCATCCGCGAACTCGACTTTGTTTTTGATACTTTTCAGCACGGCAGCTGGGTCTGGTTTGCTCTGGCCGTTACGGCGGGTTCGCTGGCTGTCGCGCTGCGGACGCCAAAAAAAACCGTGCATGCGCTGGCGAATCTGCTGCTGCATCGCAGCTGGCCGGTGATGGCCTCTGGCTTCTTAGTGGTGCTGGTCTTCTCCCGCCTGTTTGGTGTGCATGCGCTGTGGCAGCATCTGATGCTGGGAGATTACAACCGCGTGGTGAAAAACATGGCCGAAGAGGGTACCGAGCTTCTGGGATACAGCCTCTGCTGGCTCGCCTCAGTGCGCTATTTGTGGCAGACCCGTCCGGCTGCTGCGGGTGTCCGGGTACAAATCACCGAATCTGCACCGGCCCGCCACGCGACCTCCACGGTCACCTCACACTGATCCGCAGCGTTGCTTTTTAAGCGATCCGCACCCTTAAAACAGGTACAATAAACACTTCTGCGTCGGTGATGGGTTCCCGACGCAAGGTGTTCGTTAACCTCAGGTCTTTTCATGTCAGCTAAAATCTTAACTTCAACGCTTATTGGCCTGGATGCCTTCCGACAGGATCCGCTGACTGCCCTGCAGCAGGCGGAAAAGGGCACGCTGGCGGTGTTAGATAACTATGCGCCGGTGATGTACGCCATCACACCGACGCGTCTGGCTGAGCTGCTGGCGCTGGAAACCGCCGCCCGGCAGCCAAATGATGTGGCGCTGGATGACAGCCTGTATGACGACGCGCCCGCCGCGATTCATACGCCGGCAGGCAAGTTCGCCATGTATCAGGGCTGGCAGCCGGATGCCGACTTTACCCGTCAGGCCGCCATCTGGGGCGTGGCGCTAAGTGAACCGGTGACGCCCAGCGAGCTGGCGGCCTTTGTGGCCTACTGGCAGGCCGAAGGCCGGATGTTCCATCATGTGCAGTGGCAACAAAAGCTGGCGCGCAGCATTCAGATGAACCGCGCCGCAAACGGCGGGCAACCGAAGCGTGATATTACGCAGTTGCCTGATCCTGACCGTACCATTCCCGATGGTTTCCGAGGTGAATGATGAAAACGCCCAACGATCTCTTTAACCGTCTGAAAAGAATGATGCCTGAGGGCACCCGGCCGAAATTTGCCAATGGTGAAGAGCTGCTGGCGTGGAATCAGGAGCAGGGTCGCCTGCGTTCAGAGGCGATTGTGCGTGAAAACCGCGCAATGAAAATGCAGCGCGTGATGGGCCGATCCGGTATTCGTGAGCTGCACATGAACTGCTCATTTGATAATTACCGGGTAGAGAACGAGGGACAGCGCAAAGCGCTGGAGCTGGCACGTCAGTACGCTGCCGAATTTGATGGCAGCATCGCCAGCTTTGTCTTTTCAGGACGTCCCGGCACCGGTAAGAACCATCTGGCTGCCGCGATTGGCAATGACCTGATTCTGCGCGGTAAAAGCGTGCTGATCGTGACGGTGGCCGATCTAATGTCGAGTATGAAGGGCACCTTCAGCGGCAGTAGCGGCATTACCGAAGAACGGCTGATTCAGGATCTCAGCAGCGTTGATCTGCTGGTGATTGATGAAATTGGTATGCAGAGCGAATCGCGCTACGAAAAAGTGATCATCAACCAGATAGTTGATCGCCGTTCTTCGTCGAAACGACCGACCGGCATGTTATCTAACCTCGACCATGCAGGTATGAATGCACTGCTGGGTGAACGCGTCATGGATCGTATGCGGCTCGGTAACAGCCTGTGGGTGCGTTTCGACTGGGAAAGCTATCGCAGTCGGGTGCGCGGCGACGAATATTAATCAGTGACCCGGCTGTGCCGGGTCACTGCGTTAATCGGGCCTGATGTTCCGCATCCTTGCCATTCACCACCCTTGCTTTGTCTTTCTCCCCTACCCGGCGCAGACAACGGTGCTGCACCCGCAGTCTCGCCCGCTCCGCCGGTACCACAGAACACCCGTGTTAATCCGGCAATCCGATCATCATCACGATCTCCGCCACCGTCGATTGGGTTGTGTGAAACAGCACGCAAAGTGTGGGATGAAGAATCCGCATGGGCTGATACACTCAATTGTTACTCCTCTGTTGAGTGAACCCGTGATGAAAACGAATGGCAAAGGCCCTGCACTACTGAGACTGAATAACCAGAAACGGGTGATGAGTCAGCTGCGTAAGCTGCGCGTGACGTCGCGTCAGGATCTGGCGGAGGTGCTGACACTCAGCAAAAATACCGTCTCATTAATCATTGATGACCTGCTTGAACAAGGCCTGATCGAAGAGCTGGGCCCGGTCAGCGTGGCGGCCGCCGGACGGCCTAAAATCGGGATTACCCTCAGGCCAGAAAAACTTAAGAGCGCAGGCATTATGGTGGAACGCAACGTGGTCCACTGGCGGGTCTGCGACTATTTTTCCCAGGTACTGGCTGAAGCGACACTACGTACTGATACCAGTAATCCGACCCGCCTGCTGGCTGAGCTGGCCATGCTGTGCCGTGAACTGACTGAGCACTATCCCGATTTGCTCGGCATTGGCCTGGGCTTTCCCGGCATCGTTGATCCGCGACGCGGCTGGATGCACATTTCATTGCCGCTTGAATGGCAGGATGTTGACCTGCTGAGCGCGCTACGCAAGCACGTTCGTCTGCCGATTCGCATTATGAACAATGTTAAAGCCGCCGCGCTGCTGGCTGTTGATCAGCGTGGATTATCGGTGGAGAGCAGCCATTTTTATCTGCGTATTTCAGAGGGGATTGGCGGCGCACTGGTACAGCATGGCGAAGTCTTTACCGGCCACAGCTGGACGGCGGGCGAGGCCGGCCATCTGGTTGTCCAGCCCGAAGGGCCGCGTTGCAGTTGTGGTCGTCGGGGTTGCCTTGAAGCGCTGGTCAGTCAGCCTGCGATTAAACAACAGCTGGCACAGCGTCAGCCCGGGCTGAGCTGGCAGAACCGCGACAGCGCGCCACGCGTGGTGGATGAGGTGATGGCGCTGGCAGGTGGCTATCTGGGTGCGGCACTGAGTCAGATTATGCTGCTGCTCAATCCCGCCACAATCATCATTGATTGTCCGTGGAACGCCAGTGAGCGCTTCTGTAAGGCGGTACGCGATACCGCACACGGTAACGCGCTGGCTTTTACCGCCGCGCATACTCAGCTGCAGTTCCCGGAGAACCGGATTGACCCGGCTAACGGGCTGGCACTGGCGGTGCTGGAGGAGAGGGAGCAGCGGGTGTTTTAGTGCCCCGGTCCGTGCTTTTTTACCCGATATCCATCCCCGCCAGACTCACCCTTTCCTGCTACAACACATTCTCACCAAAATGCTGGCGATACTCTTTTGGAGTGGTGTCGTAGCTTTTGCGGAACACTGAATAGAAGTATTGCAGCGAAGGGTAACCGCACATTTGCGAGATCTCATTGATATTGAGCGATGAAGAAGCCAGCAGTTCGCGCGCTTTTTCCAGTTTTTCGCGATGAATCATGGCATGAATGGTGTCGCCGGTCTCATCACGAAAGCGTTTTTCCAGATTAGATCGCGACAGCCCGACCGCATCCAGCACCTGTTCCACCTTAATGCCCTTACAGGCGTTAAAGCGGATGTAGTGCATTGCCTGAATCACCGCCGGATCGCGCAGTGAGCGGAAGTCGGTTGAGCGCCTTGCGATGACTTTCACCGGCGGCACCAGAATGCGCTGAAGGGGCAGAGGCTGATTATCCAGCAACCGGTGCAGCAGTTTGGCCGCCTGATAACCCATCTGCCGTGAACCCTGCGCCACGGACGAGAGCGCGACGCGTGACAGATAGCGGGTCAGCTCCTCATTATCAATCCCGATCACCGTTAACTTTTCCGGTACAGGTATTTTCAGGTGTTCACAGGCTTGCAGCAGATGTCGCGCCCGGGAGTCAGTCACGGCGATAATGCCGGTTTGCGGCGGCAGTGTCTGCAGCCAGTCGGCGAGCCGGTTCTGCGCGTGCTGCCAGTTTTCCGGCGCGGTCTCCATGCCCTGATAGACCACGCCCTGGTAACGCTCACGCCCTACCAGCTTACGAAATGCCTGTTCCCGCTCCTGCGCCCAGCGCTTGCCACTGGAGGCCGGTAAACCATAAAAGGCAAAGCGGTTGATGCCCTTCTCTTTCAGATGCAGAAAAGCTTTCTCCACCAGCGCGGCGTTGTCAGTGGCGATGTAATGCACCGGAGGATAATCTTCCTGGCGATGATAAGAGCCACCCACGCCGACAATGGGGACAGAGACATTCGACAGCAGAGCTTCGATAGAGCGATCGTCGTAATCGGCGATCACCCCATCACCCAGCCACTCACGGATGTTGTCGATGCGGCAGCGAAAATCTTCTTCGATGAAGATATCCCAGTCTGTCTGCGACGCCTGTAAATACTCACCGACGCCCTCAACCACCTGACGGTCATACACTTTATTGGCGTTAAACAACAGCGTAATGCGATAACGTTTATCATGCATGATGGCGCGTTCCCTTAAATCCTTAGCGCATTGCATAACACGGCTGAAAGGGGCAAAAAAATTGTTTGCGCCACAATGTGATCGCCCGCGCGATTACACCCGACGCCGCGTTGCGGTATCCATCCACACCGCCAGCAGCAGAATCGCGCCTTTGACGATGTACTGCCAGAAAGTCGGCACATCCATCATGCTCATGCCGTTATCCAGCGAGGCCATGATAAAGGCCCCCATGACCGCGCCCGCAACCGACCCCACGCCGCCCGCCAGGCTGGTGCCGCCAATGACGCAGGCGGCAATCGCGTCGAGTTCCGCAATATTACCCGCCGATGGTGAGCCTGCACCCAGCCGCGAGCTGAGGATCAGCCCGGCAATCGCCACCATCACACCGTTGATGGCAAACACCGCCAGCTTGGTGCGCGCCACGTTAATGCCAGAGAGGCGGGCTGCATCTATGTTGCCGCCGATAGCGTAGATACGACGGCCGAATGCGGTGCGGGTTGCCATAAACATGCCCGCCAGCAGCAGCACAGCCAGCAACAACACCGGCGTAGGTACGCCACGATAATCATTGAGTAACCAGATGGCACCCAGCACTAAGATAGCCGTGATCGCCTGACGCCCCACGGTGCCGCTTGCTGCGCCCTGTGGCAGGCCGAGTTGCTGACGACGCAGCCGCAGCCGCCATTGCCAGAGTGTAAACAGCGCCAGACCTGCAACACCAAAGCCGAAACCGACACCGCCCGGCAGATAACTCTGTCCAATCTGCGACATGCCCGGTGTAATCGGCGCAACGGTGGTGCCATCGGTAATGCCGACCAGAATACCGCGGAACGCCAGCATCCCCGCCAGTGTCACAATAAACGACGGCACTTTGCGATACGCCACCCACCAGCCATTCCAGGTGCCGAGCAGCAGTCCCATCACCAGTGTGACCACGATGGTCAGCGGCAGCGGCCAGCCGAGCCAGACGTCAAAGATTGCCGCCGCGCCGCCCAGCAGACCCATCATAGAACCCACTGACAGGTCGATCTCCGCCGAGATAATCACGAACACCATGCCGACCGCCAGAATGCCGGTGATAGCGGTCTGTCGCAGCAGGTTGGAGACGTTACGCGCACTGAGCCACGAGCCGTCGGTAGTCCAGGTAAAGAACAGCGCAATCAGCACAATCGCGCCCAGCATCACCAGAACCTGCAGGTTGGGCAGCGTGAACCTGCCCGGTGACGGTTTGCCCGGCGTACCTGAGAGGCGGCTTTGGGTACTTTCACTTTTAAGCATAATGTTCACTCCGCAGGGCAGCTTCCATCACCTGCTCCTGAGTCAGATTATCGTTAATCAAATCGGCTTTGATCTGCCCTTCATGCATCACCAGAACCCGATCGCTCAGGCCCAGTACTTCCGGCAGCTCAGAGGAAATCACAATCACCGCGATACCCTGCTGAACCAGCGCATTGATCAGCAGGTAGATCTCCTGACGGGCACCCACATCAATGCCGCGTGTCGGTTCATCCAGGATCAGGATTTTTGGATTGAGCAGCAGGCACTTCGCCAGAATCGCTTTCTGCTGGTTGCCGCCGCTTAAACGGCCAATCGGCAGTTCCGATGAGGAGGTTTTTACGCGCAGCCGACTGATCGCGTCGTTGATCGCTTGCTGCTCCTGCGCTTCATCCAGCGTCGAGAGTCGGTGACTGAACTGATCCAGTGCCGCCAGGGTAATATTTTTGCCCACCGCCATCAGCGGCACGATGCCATCCTTTTTGCGATCTTCCGGCACCATCGCAATGCCGTGCGCAATCGCGGCACGGCAATCAGTGATGTTGACCTGTTTGTCGTTGATCCAGATATCACCCTGCCAGCGCCCAGGCCAGACACCAAACAGGCACTGCACCGTTTCAGTCCTGCCTGCGCCGACCAGCCCGGCAATGCCAAGGATTTCACCGCGTCTGAGTGTGAACGAGACGTTGTTGACGCGGCGGATGTGGCGGTTAACCGGATGCCAGGCGGTGAGATTGTCCACTTTGAGTATCACATCGCCAATCTGATGCGGCGCATGGGGATAGAGCGCGGTCAGCTCGCGTCCGACCATCATGGTGATGATGTCATCTTCGCTCAGGCCTGCCGCAGGACGGGTGGCAATATGCTGGCCGTCACGGATTACGCAGATGGTGTCGGAGATCGCCTTGACCTCGTTCAGCTTGTGCGAGATGTAGATGCAGGCGATACCGTGTTCACGCAGATTACGAATGATGCTCAGCAGCACATCCGTCTCCTGCTCCGTCAGAGAAGAGGTCGGCTCATCCAGAATCAGCAGCCGGACCTGTTTGTTAAGGGCGCGGGCAATCTCCACCAGCTGCTGCTGACCCAGGCCTAACTCGCCCACGCGGGTTGCAGGCGAGACGTTCAGCCCGACCCGCGCCAGCAGTTGCTGGCAGCGCAGGGTCATGGTTTCATCATCCACCATGCCGAAACGACTCAGTTCGGCGCCGAGGAAGATGTTCTCCATCACCGTCAGTTGCCGCACCAGCGCCAGCTCCTGATGGATAATCACAATGCCTTTACGTTCGGTATCGCGAATGGTCTGTGCCTGAATGTCGTCGCCAGAGAAGTGAATCTGTCCCTCAAAATCGCCGTGCGGATAGAGTCCGCACAGGATTTTCATCAGCGTCGATTTGCCCGATCCATTCTCACCGCACAACGACATCACTTCACCCGCCTCAAGTTGCAGGCTGACATCATTCAGCGCCTTAACAGCACCGAAACGTTTGGTGATGTTTTTCATTTCCAGCAGCATCGACTGTTCTCCCTCACGCTATGCGCGGTCAGAGTTCGCTCTGTTTGTGGAAACCGTCTTTCACCACGGTGCTTTCGATATTGTCTTTGTTAACCGGAATCGGCTTCAGCAGCCGTGACGGCACATCTTTCAGGCCATTGTTCAGCGTGCTGTTGCTGGCGGGTGTTTTGCCCTCACCCAGTTCGACGGCTATTTTCGCCGCTTCGGTGGCCAGCTCCGTGATCGGTTTGTAAACCGTCATGGTCTGCGTACCCGCTTTGATACGTTTAATCGCGGCCAGATCGGCATCCTGTCCGGAGATCGCCACTTTTCCGGCCAGCCCCTGCGCGCTAAGGGCCTGAATGGCACCGCCTGCGGTGGCATCATTTGAGGCAACGACCGCATCAATGTGGTTACTGTTGGCGGTCAGGGCATTTTCCATAATTTTCAGGGCGTTTTCCGGCAGCCAGGCATCGACCCACTGATCGCCGACAATTTTAATGCTGCCGTTATCAATATAAGGTTTTAACACTTTCATCTGTCCGGCACGGAACAGGCGGGCGTTATTATCCACTGGCGAACCGCCCATTAAAAAATAGTTGCCCTTAGGCACCTGTTTCACAATGCTTTCGGCCTGCAACTCGCCCACTTTTTCATTATCGAAAGAGATATAAAAATCGATATCGGCATTATTTATCATTCGGTCATAGGCCAGCACTTTAATGCCTTCCCGTTTCGCTTCAGCGACAACGTTACTCAATACCTGACCGTTGTAGGGAATAATCACCAGCACATCGACACCGCGATTGATCATATTTTCAATCTGCGACATCTGTGTCTCTTCGTTGCCGTTGGCTGACTGAACAAACACCTTAGCACCCAGTGTTTCCGCCTGTTTAACGAAAATATTGCGGTCTTTCTGCCAGCGCTCAAGGCGCAAATCGTCAATCGCCATGCCGATCTTCACTTCTTTTGCCACGCTGGTCTGGCTGAACAGCGCCAGCGCCGCGCAGGCGGCGAGCAGTGCATGTTTCATCTTCATTGTGATCATCCTGTAGGTTGAGGCTATTGTCGTTTCAGGCCTATAAACCAGGCGGATGAATTGTTGCCCTTCTTCTCCGGTTACAGCAATTACTGATTTTTATCCGGCTATTACGTTTTTTGGTTTATTTCATTTTTTATGAGCGCGATCGAGGTTTCATCTTTTTAAGACAAGAGAGTGAACAGGTTAAATCATCCCGTTAATAACATTATTTTGCGAGACAGCGCACAAATAATAATTATCTGATGCCCGTTATGAAATATCGTAATTGAGCTGAAGCCACAGCCCCTATTGAATATTGCTTCAACGCAGACCATTCGGGTACTGATGCTAAGGAGCACACCATGCACGCTTATTTCGATCAGATCGATCGGGTTCGTTATGAAGGCACCCAGTCGACGCATCCTCTTGCTTTCCGCCACTACAATCCCGATGAGGTCATCCTCGGCAAGACCATGGCGGAGCATCTGCGCTTTGCTGCCTGTTACTGGCACACCTTCTGCTGGAATGGTGCAGATATGTTTGGCGTGGGGGCTTTTGATCGCCCATGGCAGAAAAGCGGGGATGCGCTACAGCAGGCAAAACTAAAGGCGGATGTGGCCTTTGAGTTTTTCCATAAACTGAATGTGCCGTGGTACTGCTTCCATGACGTTGATGTCTCACCTGAAGGTGATTCGCTGCACAGCTACAAAGAAAACTTTGCCGCTATGACCGATAAACTGCTGGAGAAACAGCAAGAGACTGGCGTGAAACTGTTGTGGGGCACGGCCAACTGCTTTACCCATCCGCGATACGGGGCTGGCGCTGCCACTAATCCCGATCCGGAAGTCTTTGCCTGGGCCGCGACGCAGGTCTGCAGTGCTATGCAGGCGACCAAAACCCTGGGCGGCGAAAACTATGTGTTGTGGGGCGGACGGGAAGGCTATGAAACGCTGCTGAATACCGATCTGCGCCAGGAGCGCGAGCAGATTGGCCGCTTTATGCAAATGGTGGTCGAACACAAACATAAAATTGGCTTCCAGGGCACGCTGCTGATTGAACCGAAACCGCAGGAGCCGACTAAGCATCAGTATGATTATGATGTCGCGACGGTGTATGGCTTCCTGAAACAGTTCGGCCTGGAGAAAGAGATCAAGGTTAACGTGGAGGCCAACCACGCCACGCTGGCGGGCCACTCTTTCCATCATGAAATCGCTACCGCTATTGCGCTGGGTATTTTTGGTTCAGTCGATGCCAACCGCGGCGATCCGCAGTGCGGCTGGGATACCGATCAGTTCCCGGTCAGCGTGGAAGAGAATGCACTGGTGATGTATGAGATCCTTAAAGCGGGCGGCTTTACCACTGGCGGCTTAAACTTTGATGCCAAAGTGCGTCGTCAGAGCACCGATAAATATGATCTCTTCTACGGTCATATTGGCGCGATGGATACCATGGCGCTGGCGCTGAAAGTGGCGGCTCGCATGATCAGCGATGGTGAACTTGATAAGCGTGTGGCACAGCGCTACAGCGGCTGGAATGGTGAGTTCGGTCAGCAAATTTTGAAAGGTGAGTTTTCACTGGAGGCACTGGCGGCGCATGCTCAGCAGCAGCAACTCAATCCGCAGCATCAGAGCGGACGTCAGGAGCAGCTGGAAAATCTGGTGAATCACTACCTGTTTGATTTCTAACCCTTCAGGAGCAGAGCATGTTTATCGGGATCGATTTAGGCACCTCTGGCGTCAAAGTGGTGCTGATGGATGCACAGGGCAACGTGGTGGCGACAGAAACGTCGCCCCTGCAGGTTTCGCGTCCACAGCCCTTGTGGAGTGAACAGGATCCCGAAAGCTGGTGGCAGGCGCTGGAGCTGGCTATGCAGGCGCTGAGCGCGAAGCAGGACCTGCGTGCAGTGCAGGCCATCGGGCTGAGCGGACAGATGCATGGTGCCACGCTGCTCGACAGCGCTAACCAGGTATTACGTCCGGCCATGCTCTGGAATGACGGACGCAGCGAGGCGCAGTGTCGTGAGCTGGAACGGAAGGTGCCGGATTCACGGGCTATCACCGGCAACCTGATGATGCCCGGCTTCACAGCTCCCAAGCTGCTGTGGGTGCAGCAGCATGAACCGGCCATCTTCAGTCAGATTGCTCACGTGCTGTTGCCCAAAGATTATCTGCGCTGGCGATTAAGTGGCGACTTCGCCACTGATATGTCCGATGCCGCAGGGACAATGTGGCTGGATGTGGCGCAGCGTGACTGGAGCGATGTGATGCTGCACGCCTGCGATCTCTGCCGGGAGCAGATGCCGACGCTCTATGAAGGCAATGCCCTGACGGGCACTCTGCATGCTGAACTGGCAACACGGTGGAAGATGAACGCGGTGCCGCTGGCTGCGGGCGGTGGCGACAATGCTGCAGGTGCGATAGGTGTCGGCATGACCGAACCCGGTCAGGGAATGCTGTCGCTGGGGACATCGGGCGTCTACTTTGTGGTAAGCGACGGCTATCTCAGCAATCCGGCGCGCGCGGTACACAGCTTCTGCCATGCGTTACCGCAGCGCTGGCATCTGATGTCGGTGATGCTCAGCGCAGCCTCCTGTCTGGACTGGGCAGCAACGCTGACCGGATGCAAAGATGTTCCTGAGCTGCTGGCTGAAGCGGAGCGCGCACGCGATGACGTACCCGGGTTATGGTTTTTGCCCTATCTTTCCGGTGAGCGTACGCCGCATAACAACCCGAATGCACTGGGCGCCTTCTTTGGCTTTACCCACCAGCATGGCCGGCCTGAGCTGGCACGATCGGTGCTGGAAGGGGTGGGATTTGCTCTGGCGCAGGGCATGGATGTGCTGCATGAGTGTGGCGTGCAGCCAAAGAGTATTATGTTGATCGGCGGCGGCGCACGCAGCACCCTGTGGCGTCAGATGCTGGCGGATATCAGTGGCCAGACGCTGGACTATTGCCACGGAGGTGAAGTGGGTCCGGCTCTGGGCGCCGCAAGGCTGGCGCAGCAGGCGCTGAATCCGGAAGTCACCGTCCCGACGCCGACTCTGGTGCAGCGGCATCAACCGGATCCGGACAAAAGGGTACATTACCAGTCACGTCGGGAGACCTTTTCAATTCTGTATCAGCAACTTCTGCCGCTCATGAAGTAATCCGTCCAGGATGCCCGGTTTAGCAACCGTTTGGCCTGGCATCCTTCCTTATTGCTACTGCCTCTTACTGTTCAGCCGCTGCCGTATTAACGCGTCTCCTGGCGCAGTATCAATTAATGGCCCCCGTCGATAATAAGGTTTAATGCTGGCGTATGCCGATAAGCCAGGCTGGCGATGTTGTCTGCCGGTGTGCGAAGCAGGCGGATACTGTTTACCACCTTGCCCCACTATTCTTTGCACTGACGCTTAATCAGTCAACACCAGAAAAGTGTATCTCAGCTAACTGCCAGCTTATTTCGCTGCTACACTAAAATGCTTCTGTTTTACGTAACGTGAAATTCAGCGTTGATTCAGATTGCGCGGGTTAAACCGGTTAAATACCTTAACGCAAATTAAAACGATTTTTTGGGCGCGCGCATTTAGTTCCAGGCGAGTTATGCAATCATTATCTGCCCGACAATAGAAACTATAATAATAAGAATCAATATCATTATCTTTCACCTGATATATTCAGGTCCAGTAATGCTTAAGGAATTAGCATGTTAAAAGCAATGAAATACTACATCAGCAATCATTATGAGAGCGGAACGTTGTTACATCGGGAAGGGTGTAATTTAATTCCGAAGTCTCTCGACGATCGGACATTTATTGGCACCCTTTATACAGCGCTGCAGGCAATGACCGTAGCTTTACAGCATCACCACGAAGTTGGCCGATGTCTGGTATGCCTGAAACAACCCAATAATGGTCAGGCTGACGCAATAGAAGAAGGAAGTATCAAATCTTTCACGAAGCCAGCTACCACCCTGGTTCAAAGGACTGCGGCCAAAGCAAAGAAGAGGCCTGCGATAGCAGGCCATACGTGCCAGCTAGCTGAAAGATCTGGCATCACACATGCTAGGGTGATGCTGAATAAAAACCCTGAGCCCCAGCAGATATTGGGTCCACAACGGGTGGTGAAGATAAAGAATGGCCTGCAGGTTGTTGCGGTGCAACATTCCCCCTTTCACTGGCAGAGTGAGTAGCACCTGACAACAGAATAAAGTACCTGAAGCAAGTCGCTGACTTATGCCGCAAGCAGATTACTCCGCCTGCGGCTTTTTTTTGGTATTACGCTGTGCGGTAACGGCGCATTACATCCACACCCTGCATGACGATATTACCCACGCTCATCTGACGATAAAAAAAAGACCTGGATAAAATTGTTTAATGATTTACTGCCACAGGTAATAATAACGCTTATCAATCATACCCTTAATGTAACATTTACAGGCTCAGCCAAAGTTATATTGATCAAATATTTTGATCTTATTTTCGATTTAAGATCACAATTATTGAATCAAACCTCAGTGCGTATAAAATAAGAACTCTTTTAACTCAGGTTCTTATGGCTTTTTTTCTATGCCCTTATTCTTACTCATCGTAATGTTTTATGAAACGGACTAGTGTTTACGAAACAATAAATCAGTAACTTAGCAGAACTATCCTTCTTAGATTCTAAAGCAAAAAAAGATTTATCTGTACAAGGTATTTATTTAGCCCAAATAAAAATGTTTTTTAACTTTAAAATTAAATGCTAAATTTATTTAACGCAAACGAGCTAATGTGAAAACCGCAATCATATTAATTTCACATGGATTCAGACGCTGCTTTTACAGGTTATGGCTAACCTTAAAAAGCGCATTTTTAAATTTTCGTTTGTTACACACAGCAAAAGGATATGGCATGTATAAGGCCATGAAATTCTACGTCAGCGATCATTCAACCGGAGGATTGCTGCTGCATCGGATGGATTGTCCGCAGCTGCCTTCAGAGACAAGGCGGGCGTTTATAGGAAGTTGCTATACTATCAATCAGGCACTTAGCGTAGCCAGGATAAGCTATACGGGTGTGATGGCATGTCCATTCTGTGCCAGTAAGTCTGATATAAAATCCGTTAAGTCAGAAGCAAATTTGGTGTTAAAAAAAGCGACAAGACCCAGAAAGAAATTAATCTGATCAAAAATTGATCTCATCGGAATCTGACAATTTTATTGCCAGTGAGATTAATTGAGTGTGTAAGCTCTCTGAATAAATCCCTCTGTATCCGCTTGATATATGTTATCAACCGCACTCTATCCTGAAATAGAGTGCGGATTTTTTTCTCATCTTGCTGATCATCTACTGAGATGACGATTGTGAATCCTGTTGCTGAACCCGAATAGCTGAGATGACAGTCACAGCTCCTGCTTCAGGTGAGCATCAGCCAATGGCCCCCAGCGTATCTTCCTGACTCTGTTTCTTCGGCAGCAGGAACAGCGTTGCCACAATATCCAGCAGATAAATCAGCGCCAGCAGGGTAATCGCCGCTGTGAACGAGAACTGGCTCGCCAGCAGGCCAATCACGACCGGACCAAAACCGCCTACGCCACGCCCAAGGTTGAACAGGACGTTCTGCGCGGTGGCACGTACCTGTGGCGGGAAGGTATCTGAAATCAGCGCCCCATAGCCGCCAATCATGCCGTTAACAAACATTCCCATGATGGCGCCGGTAAAGAGCATGATGTTCGGGTCACGCAGCTGCGCATAGACCACCACCATCACGACAGCGCCAAACTGATAGAGCAGGAAAATTTTCCAGCGTGTAAAGCGATCGGCCAGCACGCCAAACAGCCAGATGCCAAAGGTCATGCCGACGACGGTCACGGCGGTCCAGAGGCCCGATTTTGTCAGGCTGAAACCAAAGCTGGAGGAGAGGTAGCTCGGCATCCAGATCATCAGCCCGTAGTAGCCAAAATTCTGGACGGAGCAGAGGATAAAAATGCCCAGGCTGGCTTTAGCGGTAGCGCGATCGCGGACCAGCAGCTTCAGGCGTGCCGGAAACGAGAGTGACGGCACATGTTTAACCTGTCGCTGATACGCCTCAGGTTCTCCCATCCCGCGACGAATGGCGAACGAGACCAGCGCAGGCAACAAACCAACCAGGAACATGCCACGCCAGCCGATAATATTCAGTAGCGGTGGCGTGATAAAGGCCGCCATCAGCACGCCCAGCTGCCAGCCGATACCGACCCAGGCTGAGGCACGATTACGCTTCTCCGCAGGCCAGGCTTCGGCAATCAGCGCCATACCGATCCCAAACTCGCCGCCCAGCCCCACACCTGCCAGCGTTCGCCAGGCGAGCAGATCCCAGTAGCCCTGCGCCACCGCGCACAGGCCGGTAAAGATAGAGAAGACCAGAATCGTGACGGTCAGCATGCGGATGCGACCATAACGGTCGCTGAGATGACCAAAGACGATGCCACCGATGACCGCGCCGATCAGCGTCCAGGTCACCAGCGATCCTGCCTGTGATGGATTGAGCGCCAGCGAAACACTGATAGCCGGCAGCATAAACCCGAGTATCAGCAGGTCAAATCCATCCATGGCATAACCGCTGACCGCAGCCAGCATCGCTTTGCCCGGCGTTACGCCCGGTTTTGATTGGGGAGAAGGAGACATCATTGCGCACCTCAGAGAGTAAAGTGCCGCAATTATAAAGAGAGTTCAGGAGGTGACCAATCAGAAAGGCTTATCCCTGCGCCTGTCTGGCACAGGGATAAGGTGTATCAGGAAGGTTTGTTGCTGCCATCGTCACCCGACAGTAATTCATCGAGCCGATCCCCGCCCACATGACGAAAATCCTGACCTTTGACGAAATAGAAGATGATTTCGCAGATGTTCTGGCAACGATCACCGATGCGCTCAATGGCGCGGGCGCAGAACAGTGCCGTCAGCACGCTGGGAATCGTGCGCGGATCTTCCATCATGTAGGTCATCAGCTGACGAACAATGCCTTCATACTCTTTATCCACCTTCTTATCTTCGCGGTAGATGGTAATCGCTTCATTGAGATCCATACGTGCAAAGGCGTCGAGCACATCATGCAGCATCTGCACGGTGTGACGTCCCAGCGACTCAAGGCTCACCAGCAGCGGAAGATGCTGTTGACCAAACTTCTCCAGCGCCGTGCGGCTGATCTTCTCCGCCACATCGCCAATGCGCTCCAGCTCGGAGATCGTTTTGATGATCGCCATCACCAGACGCAAATCGATCGCGGTTGGCTGACGTTTGGCGATGATGCGCACGCAGGCTTCATCAATCTCCACTTCCATCATGTTGACCTTCTGGTCGCCGTCGATCACCCGCTGCGCCAGTTCGCCATCCAGATTATGCATCGCGGTAATAGCATCAGTCAGCTGCTGCTCGACCATGCCGCCCATGATCATCACCTGGGTACGGATATGCTCCAGTTCGGCATTGAACTGACCGGAGATGTGCTTATTCAGATTCAGATTATCCATGTCGTTCTCCTGTCAGATCAGCCGTAGCGGCCAGTAATGTAGTCTTCGGTTTGCTTCTGCGCGGGCTTGGTGAACAGCGTGTCGGTGTCGCTGAACTCAATCAGTTCGCCCAGGTACATGAAAGCGGTATGGTCAGAGCAGCGTGCTGCCTGCTGCATGTTGTGCGTCACGATCACCACAGTGTAATCCTGCTTCAGCTCGGTGATCAGCTCCTCGATACGGCCGGTGGAGATGGGGTCCAGCGCGGAGCAGGGTTCATCCAGTAGCAGGACTTCCGGACGAATCGCGATGCCGCGGGCAATACACAGACGCTGCTGCTGGCCGCCGGAAAGACTGTAACCGCTCTGATGCAGCTTGTCTTTGGTTTCATTCCACAGCGCCGCTTTGGTCAGCGCCCACTGTACGCGCTCATCCATATCGGCACGTGACAGCTTTTCAAACAGACGCACGCCGAAAGCGATGTTGTCATAGATCGACATCGGGAACGGTGTCGGCTTCTGAAACACCATGCCGACGCGGGCGCGCAGCAGCGCGATATCCTGCTGTGTCGCCAGAATATTTTCGCCATCCAGCAGAATGTCCCCTTCGGCCCGCTGCTCCGGATAGAGTGAGTACATCTTATTGAAGGTACGCAGCAGGGTAGACTTACCACAGCCCGAGGGCCCGATAAACGCGGTCACCTCATTCTTAGCGATATCCAGATTGATGTTCTTCAGCGCATGAAACTTGCCGTAATAGAAGTTCAGATTACGGACCTGAATTTTATCGGCTGATGCTGTCGCGATACTCATAATTCATCTCTCTTATACGGCGCCGCTCAGGGCCGCGCCGGAAGTTAACCGTGTTTACCTTTGGCGAAAATGACCCGCGCGACAATGTTCAGCAACAGCACGCAAAGGGTAATGATCAGCACACCCGCCCAGGCCAGGCTCTGCCATTCGGCAAACGGGCTCATGGCGAATTTAAAGATGGTGACCGGCAGGTTCGCCAGCGGCTGCATCATGTCGGTGCTCCAGAACTGGTTCGACAGTGCCGTAAACAGCAGCGGGGCTGTTTCACCTGCGATGCGGGCAATCGCCAGCAGCACGCCAGTAATGATGCCGGAGACCGAGGCTTTCAGGGTGATGGCCGAGATCATCTTCCACTTGGGCGTGCCGAGCGCATAAGCGGCTTCACGCATGCTGTCTGGCACCAGACGCAGCATGTTTTCAGTGGTACGAATCACAATGGGCACCTGCAGCAGAGCCAGTGCAATCACCCCGGCCCAGCCGGAGAAGTGCTGCATCTTCGCCACCACCAGGGTGTAGACGAACAGGCCGACCACAATGGAGGGTGCTGAAAGCAGAATGTCGTTAATAAAGCGAATCACTTCTGACAGCGCCGATTTGCGACCATATTCAGCCAGGTAAATACCCGCCATGATGCCCAGCGGCGTACCAAAAAATGTAGACCAGAAAATCAGCAATCCACTGCCCGCCAGGGCGTTCGCCAGACCGCCGCCCGCGGTATTCGGCGGTGGCGTTGATTCAGTGAAAAGGGACCAGGAAAGCCCATCTACGCCGCGCGTTACGGTGGTAAACAGGATCCACACCAGCCAGAACAGACCAAATGCCATGGTCAGCAGCGACAGCGTCAGCGCAATTTTATTTTTAGTACTGCGCCAGGACTGCATTTTACGGCGCGATGCGTCCAGTTCGGCACGCGCCTGAATTTCAATCGTGGTCATGAGCGCGCTCCTTCACTTTTCTGCAGTCGCATAATCATCAGCTTTGAAATCGCCAGCACGATAAAGGTAATCACAAACAGGATCAGTCCCAGCTCCATCAGCGCGGCAACATGCACGCCCGACTCCGCTTCTGCAAACTCGTTAGCCAGTGCTGAGGTAATGCTGTTACCCGGCATAAACAGCGACGGGCTGTCGAGCTGGTAGGTGTTGCCGATAATAAAGGTGACCGCCATGGTCTCGCCCAGCGCACGACCCAGTCCCAGCATCACACCACCAATCACGCCATTTTTGGTAAAGGGCAGTACGACGCGCCAGATCACTTCCCAGGTGGTGCAGCCGATACCGTAAGCAGACTCTTTCATCATCACCGGGGTCTGTTCAAACACGTCGCGCATCACCGAAGCGATGTAAGGGATGATCATGATTGCCAGAATCACCCCTGCCGCAAGAATACCGATACCAAAAGCGGGGCCGGAGAAGAGTTCGCCGACAATCGGAATGCCCGACATCACGTCATTAACCGGCGTCTGAAAATATTCGGCGAACAGCGGCGCGAAAACAAACAGGCCCCACATGCCGTAAACGATACTCGGGATAGCCGCCAGCAGCTCAATAGCCGTGCCCAGCGGGCGACGCAGCCAGGCGGGTGAGAGTTCAGTCAGGAACAGCGCGATACCGAAACTCACCGGCACGGCAATAATCAGGGCAATGATGGAGGTTACAAGGGTGCCGTAGATCGGTACCAGTGCACCAAATTGTTCGTTGGGCGCATCCCAGGTTTTGGTCCACAAAAAGGCGAAACCAAACTTCTGGATGCTGGGCCACGAGGAGATGATCAGGGAAACAATAATGCCGCCCATCAGTAACAGTACAATCAGCGCAGCCAGTCTGACCAGCGCGCCAAAAATCTTATCACCTTGTTTACCCGGGGCTTTGAATGCCGGCTTCGTTGCAGCCATAGAAGTCTCAGTCTTCAGAAGTTATCAGGGCGGCATGAGCCGCCCGTTGGGTCTGACCGGACCGCTGCCCGGTCAGGGTCGGTCAATTACTGATAAAGCGCTTTACCAGAACTGTCTTTGATGTTGGCTTTCCAGGCGGCGCGAATCTGCTCGGTCACGCTCTCTGGCAGCGCAGCATAATCCAGCGCAGTGGCGGTTTTGCTGCCTTTCTTGTAAGCCCAGTCGAAGAACTTCAGTACTTCAGCGCCTTTGGCCGCATTCGCCTGGTCTTTGTAGATCAGAATGAAGGTGGTTGAGGAGATTGGCCAGGCATCAGCGCCCTTCTGGAAGGTCAGATCCTGTGCGAACGATTTGCTCCAGTCTGCGCCTTTCGCGGCATTGCTGAAGCTGGTTTCGCTTGGTGCCACCGCTTTACCATCAGCATCCATCAGTTTGGTGTAGGTCAGGTTGTTCTGTTTAGCGTAGGCATATTCAACATAACCGATTGAACCCGGCAGACGCTGAACAAACGCGGCGACGCCGTCGTTGCCTTTACCGCCCAGACCCACTGGCCAGTTAACGGTGTTGCCTTTACCAATTTTGCTGTTCCAGTCCTGGTTCACTTTCGCCAGATAGCTGGTGAAGACGAATGAGGTGCCTGAACCATCAGCGCGACGCACCACGTTGATGTTGGTTTCCGGCAGTTTCACGCCCGGGTTAAGTTTGGCGATCGCCGGGTCGTTCCACTTTTTGATGGTGCCGAGATAAATATCGCCAACGGTCTTGCCATCCAGCGTCAGCTGGCCTGACTTGATACCGGGCAGGTTAACTGCCAGTACCACACCACCGATCACGGTAGGGAACTGGAACAGGCCATTTTTCTGCAGATCTTCATCTTTCATTGGCGCATCGGACGCACCGAAATCAACGGTTTTGGCGATGATCTGTTTAACGCCGCCAGATGAACCGATGCCCTGGTAGTTAATTTTGCTACCGGTGGCTTGCTGATATTCTGCTGCCCACTTGGCATAAACCGGCGCCGGGAACGTCCCGCCTGCGCCAGTGAGATCGGTGGCCGCAAAAGCAGATACCGCGCTTACGGCGAAGGTGGTGGCGAGGATTCGGGCTACGGTGCTACGCATCAGTGTCATGTTCCCTCCAGGGGAGAAAAGTCAGGCTTGGGGCCGTTTTAGTAAGAGTCTGTGATTGCTGCAGGAGGGAAAATAGGACAGTTTGATGACAGTGAAATGTACGAAATATGACAGTTATATGACAGAGAGCCGGAATGAAGTGGGCCCGCGACGGGGCCCACCAGGTTATTCCACGGTAACCGATTTTGCCAGGTTACGAGGCTGATCGACGTCGGTCCCTTTGATCAGGGCAACGTGATAGGAGAGTAACTGCAACGGCACGGTGTAGAAGATGGGGGCAATCACCTCTTCAACGTGCGGTAACGGAATAATCTTCATGCCTTCACTGTCGCTGAAGCCCGCATCCTGATCCGCAAACACATAGAGCAGGCCGCCGCGAGCGCGTACCTCTTCGATGTTGGATTTGAGCTTCTCCAGCAGTTCATTGTTAGGTGCCACCACGATCACCGGCATGTCCGCATCAATCAGCGCCAGCGGGCCATGTTTCAGCTCGCCTGCCGCGTAGGCTTCCGCATGAATGTAGGAGATCTCCTTGAGCTTCAGCGCCCCTTCCATGGCAATCGGGTATTGATCGCCACGCCCCAGGAACAGCGCGTGATGCTTGTCAGAGAAGCCTTCTGCCAGATTCTCAATCAGCTTATCCTGCGCCAGCATCTGCTCAATCCGGTTCGGCAATGCCTGCAGTGCATGAACGATCTCATGCTCAGTCTCGGCAGACATGCCTTTCAGACGGCCCAGTTTCGCCACCAGCATCAGCAGCACCGCTAACTGGGTAGTGAATGCTTTGGTGGAGGCGACGCCAATTTCGGTGCCCGCTTTGGTCATCAGCGCCAGGTCAGATTCCCGCACCAGTGACGAACCGGCTACGTTACAGACCGCCAGTGACCCCAGGTAGCCCAGCTCTTTAGAGAGACGCAGTGCTGCCAGGGTATCTGCCGTTTCACCCGACTGCGACAGGGTGATCAGCAGGCTGTTTTTGCGCACCGCTGACTTGCGATAGCGGAACTCAGAAGCGATCTCCACATCACAGGGCAGGTTAGCCAGCGACTCAAACCAGTAGCGTGACACCATGCCAGAGTTGTAGGAGGTGCCGCAGGCGATAATCTGGATATGCTCTACCTGGCTCAGCAGCGCTTCTGCGCCCGCGCCCAGTTCGCTGAGATCAACCTGACCCTGGCTGAACCGACCGCTCAGGGTGCTTTTCAGCGCCATCGGCTGTTCGTAGATCTCTTTCTGCATGTAGTGACGGTAAATACCTTTGTCACCGGCATCATATTGCAGATTAGATTCGATCTCGGCACGCGTCACGGTGTTGCCTTCGCGGTCAATAATCGTGACATCACGACGACTGATCTCGGCGATATCACCCTCTTCCAGATAGATAAAGCGGCGGGTCACTGGCAGCAGGGCCAGCTGATCTGAAGCGATAAAGTTTTCACCCATCCCACGGCCAATCACCAGCGGGCTGCCGGAGCGGGCCGCCACCAGCAGTGAGGGATCGCGGCTGTCCATGATCACCATGCCATAGGCACCGCGCAGCTGTGGAATCACACGCAGCACCACTTCGCGCAGTGAACCGCCCTGCTTCTGCTCCCAGTGAACCAGATGCGCCACCACTTCGGTGTCGGTTTCAGAGGCAAAGACGTAGCCGCGCGCGATCAGCTCAGCGCGCAGCGGCTCATGGTTTTCAATGATGCCGTTGTGCACAATGATAATGTGCTCTGAGATGTGCGGATGCGCATTCGCTTCCGACGGCTCGCCATGGGTTGCCCAGCGCGTGTGCGCGATGCCGGTGCCACCAATCAGCGGTTGCTGTTCAGCGGCTTCTGCCAGCTTCTGCACTTTCCCTAAACGTCTCAGGCGCGTGACGTGCCCCTGACGATCGACCACGGCCAGACCGGCCGAATCATATCCGCGATATTCAAGACGACGCAGACCTTCCAGCAGAATTTCTGCGATATCGCGTTGTGCTACTGCACCAACAATTCCACACATAATGATGTTTTCCTGACTACATGGCTTTTCGCCACTTCTGTTGTCATGCGACCTGATATCCGGCTTTGCCGGTTCCCCGAGCCTTGTAGAGAGTGGGGATTATAGTTTTGGCACTGCACTGCATCGGCCCGCATAAAGCGGGCCGTTAAAAAATTTATTTTTTCTTCACCGGACGCTGCCAGTCCGCTTTGTGATTCTGCTCTTTGCGGTTGTAAACCAGACCAGCCTGAGGCACATCCCTCATAACGGTAGTACCTGCCGCGATGGTGGTGCCTGGCGCGACATTGACTGGTGCCACCAGCTGCGTATCCGAGCCGACAAACACGTCATCGCCAATCACAGTTTTAAATTTATTCGCGCCATCGTAGTTACAGGTGATCGTGCCTGCACCGATATTCACGTTGTCGCCAATCTCTGCATCACCCAGGTAGGAGAGGTGACCCGCTTTCGAACCCTTACCCAGACGCGCTTTCTTCATTTCGACGAAGTTACCCACGTGGGCGGCCTGCGCCAGCTCGCTGCCAGGACGCAGACGGGCAAAAGGCCCAACGGTACAGGCGGTGGCGAGATTAGCATCCTCGATCACCGTATAGGGGCTGATTTCACAGTCATCGCCAATCACGCTGTTTTTGATAATGCAGCCCGCGCCAATTTTGACGCGCGAGCCCAGCGTGACCTGGCCTTCAATAATGACGTTGGTGTCGATTTCAACATCCCGTCCATGGGTCAGCGTTCCACGCAGATCAAAACGGGCCGGATCGCGCAGCATTACGCCGGCCAGCAGCAGTTTTTCCGCCTGTTCAGCCTGGTAAGTGCGTTCTAATGTCGCCAGCTGCAGCCGGTTATTGACACCATCCGTTTCACTGATGCGTGCCGGATGGACCGCGTTGATCACCCGGCCTTCCTGATGCGCCAGCGCGATAATATCGGTGATGTAATACTCACCCTGCGCATTGTTGTTGGTCAGCTGCGCCAGCCAGCGTTTTAAGTCGCCCCCATTGGCGATCAGAATGCCGGTGTTGATCTCTTTAATAGTGAGCTGCGCCGGGCTGGCATCTTTCTGTTCGATAATGCTAGTGATGGTGTCGTTTTCACGCACAATGCGGCCATAGCCGGTAGGGTCATCCAGTACCACGGTGAGTAAGCCGATGCCGCCCTGCGGTTTTGCTTCGCGAAGACGCTGCAATGTCGCCTGCGTGATCAGCGGCACGTCGCCATAGAGCATCATGATATCTTCATCATCTGCAAAAGCAGGGGCAGCCTGCTGCATGGCATGGCCGGTGCCGAGCTGCTCGGCCTGCAGCACCCAGTTAAGCGTGCTGTCAGTGAGGGTCGCTTTCAGGCGATCGCCGCCATGACCATAAACCAGATGCACATGCTGTGCGCCCAGCCCTTTGGCGGCATCAATGACGTGCTGAACCATCGGTTTGCCTGCCAGCGTATGCAGAACTTTAGGCAGATCGGAATACATACGGGTGCCCTTGCCAGCTGCAAGGATCACCACACTCATCGCACTGTTAGACATAACTATCCTGAGTGAATTTTTACGGGTGAAAGTAAAACGGTTTGAGGTTGAGATTACTACATTTTTCTCAGGCCGAAATTAGGCGGACAGGCAGATCGGGCGCCGCAGGCAAAAAAAATGCCAGCCCGAGGGCTGGCATTTCGTGACGCATAAAGCTGGATTACATCGCTTTTTTGGTCAGTTCGATCACGCGCAGTTTAGCAATGGCTTTCGCCAGCTCGGCAGAGGCCTGAGCATAGTCCACGTCACCATGGCTGCTGTTCATGTGCTCTTCTGCTTTGCGTTTTGCTTCCAGCGCGCGCGCTTCGTCCAGATCGGTACCGCGAATCGCGGTATCGGCCAGAACGGTGCTGCTGCCTGGTTGCACTTCCAGCACGCCGCCAGAGAGGTAGATATACTCCTCTTCGCCGTGCTGTTTCACGATACGGATCATTCCAGGCTTAATGGCAGTCAGCAGCGGCGCATGGCCAGGGAAAATCCCCAGTTCACCTTCGCTACCTGACACCTGAATCTTCTGTACCAGACCAGAGAACAACTGCTCCTCTGCGCTGACCACATCCAGGTGATAAGTCATAGCCATAATCTTCCTCCCGGGAAACCGTTATTACAGTTTCTTCGCTTTTTCCACGGCTTCTTCGATGGCGCCAACCATGTAGAAGGCCTGCTCTGGCAGGTGGTCAAACTCACCTTCCATGATGCCTTTAAAGCCACGGATAGTGTCTTTCAGCGTAACGTATTTACCCGGTGAACCGGTGAATACTTCCGCAACGAAGAACGGCTGAGACAGGAAGCGCTGAATCTTACGCGCACGTGCCACCAGCAGTTTGTCTTCTTCAGACAGCTCATCCATACCGAGGATGGCGATGATGTCTTTCAGTTCCTGATAACGCTGCAGCAGTGACTGAACGCCACGCGCAACATCATAGTGTTCCTGACCAACAACCAGCGGATCCAGCTGACGGCTGGTAGAGTCCAGTGGGTCAACGGCCGGGTAGATACCCAGAGATGCGATCTGACGGCTCAGCGTTACCGTTGAGTCTAAGTGCGCAAAGGTGGTTGCTGGTGACGGGTCAGTCAGGTCATCCGCAGGGACGTAAACGGCCTGTACGGAAGTGATTGAACCGGTCTTGGTGGAGGTAATACGCTCCTGCAACACACCCATCTCTTCTGCGAGCGTTGGCTGGTAACCTACCGCAGATGGCATACGACCCAGCAGTGCAGAGACTTCTGTACCGGCCAGGGTATAACGGTAGATGTTATCGATGAACAGCAGAACGTCGCGGCCTTCATCACGGAATTTTTCCGCCATGGTCAGACCGGTCAGGGCTACGCGCAGACGGTTACCCGGCGGCTCGTTCATCTGGCCATAGACCAGAGCAACTTTGTCGATAACGTTTGAGTCAGTCATTTCGTGGTAGAAGTCGTTACCCTCACGAGTACGCTCACCCACACCAGCAAACACTGAGTAACCTGAGTGTTCAGCTGCGATGTTACGGATCAGTTCCATCATGTTGACGGTTTTACCTACACCCGCACCACCGAACAGACCCACTTTACCGCCTTTGGCAAACGGACACATCAGGTCGATAACCTTGATGCCGGTTTCCAGCAGTTCCTGCGAGTTAGACTGATCTTCATAAGAAGGCGCTGCGCGGTGAATAGAGGCGATCTCTACTGCGCTGCCATCTTCTTCTTTCAGCTCGCCTTTCATATCGATTGGCTCGCCGAGAACGTTCATGATACGGCCCAGAGTCGCTTTACCGACCGGTACCTGAATCGGTTTCTGCAGGTCGTTGACGTTCAGACCACGCTTCAGGCCGTCAGACGTACCCATTGCGATGGTACGTACTACGCCGCCGCCCAGCTGCTGCTGTACTTCCAGCACCAGACGCGCATCACCATTCATAACCTCGAGGGCGCTGTACACTTGCGGTACCGCGTCCTGAGGGAATTCGACGTCAACAACGGCGCCGATAATCTGGACAATCTTTCCAGTTGCCATCTTGAATCCTCTACCTAATTCCAAACCTGGTTAAACCGCGGAGGCCCCCGAGACGATCTCGGTAAGTTCCTGGGTGATGCTGGCCTGACGAGCTTTGTTGTAAACCAACTGCAGCTCTTTGATCAGATTTCCGCCGTTATCGGTTGCGGCTTTCATCGCTACCATACGTGCGGCCTGCTCACTGGCCAGATTTTCCACCACACCCTGATAAACCTGCGATTCGACATAACGACGCAGCAGGGTATCCAGCAGCGCTTTCGGATCGGGTTCGTACAGGTAATCCCAGGTCTTCGCCTTCATCTCTTCTTCACCTTCCGCTGGCGCTAACGGCAGCAGTTGGGTGATGGTCGGAGTCTGAGACATGGTGTTATTGAACTTGTTACTGACGATCATCAGTTTGTCGATGCGGCCTTCATCATACGCCTGCAACATCACTTTTACCGGGCCAATCAGATCAGACAGGGCAGGTTTATCGCCCATGCCGCTGACTTGCGCCACGATGTTGCCACCTACTGCACTGAAGAATGACGCCCCTTTTGAACCGATAATCGACAGATCGCTCTGCACGCCTTTATCGGACCAGGACTTCATATCCGCCAGTAATTTTTTGAACAGGTTAATGTTCAAACCACCACAAAGCCCGCGGTCTGTAGAAACGACCAGGTAGCCGACGCGCTTCACGTCGCGCTGTTCCAGGTAAGGGTGCTTGTATTCCAGATTACCCAACGCAAGGTGACCAATCACTTTGCGCATGGTGTCTGCATACGGACGGCTGGCCGCCATGCGTTCCTGCGTTTTACGCATCTTGGAGGCGGCGACCATTTCCATCGCTTTGGTGATCTTCTGCGTGTTTTTCACGCTTCCAATCTTGCTTCGTATCTCTTTTGCGCCGGCCATTAGCTTCTCCTCAAAGCCTTGCGGCCTGCCTTTTCAGACAAGCCGCCAGACATTACCAGGACTGGGTTGCTTTAAACGTATCGATCAGGCCTTTCAGCTTCGCTTCGATATCGTTGTTAAAGTTACCCGACTGGTTGATTTCAGCCATCAGCTCAGCGTGGTCGCGATCGGCGAAGGCTAGCAGCGCAGCTTCGAAGCTGCCAATTTTTGCCAGTTCAACGTCGTTCAGGTAGCCACGCTCTGCAGCGAACAGAACCAGACCCTGCTGCGCGACAGACATCGGCGCATACTGTTTCTGCTTCAGCAGCTCGGTCACTTTCTGACCATGGCTCAGCTGTTTGCGGGTTGCATCGTCCAGATCAGAGGCGAACTGCGAGAACGCCGCCAGTTCACGATACTGTGCCAGCGCGGTACGGATACCACCGGACAGTTTCTTGATGATCTTGGTCTGTGCAGCACCACCTACGCGGGATACCGAAATACCTGGGTTAACAGCCGGACGAATACCGGAGTTGAACAGGTTCGATTCCAGGAAGATCTGACCATCAGTAATCGAGATTACGTTGGTCGGAACGAACGCAGAAACGTCGCCCGCCTGGGTTTCGATGATCGGCAGCGCGGTCAGTGAACCGGTTTTACCTGTCACTGCGCCATTGGTGAAACGCTCAACATAATCAGCGCTTACGCGTGATGCACGTTCCAGCAGACGAGAGTGGAGATAGAACACGTCGCCAGGGAATGCTTCACGGCCTGGTGGACGGCGCAGCAGCAGAGAGATTTGACGGTAAGCGATAGCCTGCTTGGAGAGGTCATCGTATACGATCAGCGCATCTTCACCACGGTCACGGAAGTATTCGCCCATCGCACAACCTGCGTACGGAGAGAGATACTGCAGTGCAGCAGATTCAGAAGCAGACGCCACAACAACGATGGTGTTCTGCAGTGCGCCATGCTCTTCCAGCTTACGAACCACGTTAGAGATGGTTGAGGCTTTCTGACCAATCGCAACGTAGACACACTTGATGCCTGAGTCACGCTGGTTGATGATCGCATCGATCGCCATCGCGGTTTTACCGGTCTGACGGTCACCGATGATCAGCTCACGCTGGCCACGGCCGATTGGAATCATCGCATCGACCGACTTATAACCGGTCTGAACCGGCTGGTCGACTGACTGACGATCGATAACGCCAGGTGCAATCACTTCGACCGGTGAGAAACCGTCGTTGTCGATTGCGCCTTTACCGTCGATAGGTGCACCCAGGGTGTTCACGACGCGGCCCAGCAGGCCACGGCCTACCGGTACTTCAAGAATACGGCCAGTACACTTAACCTTCATGCCTTCGGCGAGGTCAGCGTACGGACCCATCACCACTGCACCAACCGAGTCACGCTCGAGGTTCAGGGCGATAGCGTAACGGTTACCCGGCAGGGCAATCATCTCACCCTGCATGACATCGGCCAGGCCGTGTACGCGGATGATACCGTCACTTACAGAAACAATCGTACCTTCGTTGTGAGCTTCACTCACGACATTGAACTGAGCAATGCGCTGCTTGATCAGTTCGCTGATTTCGGTGGAATTCAGTTGCATATGCTCCAGTCCCCTTAAGACTGCAAGACGTCAGCCAGACGGTCAAGACGGCCGCGTACGCTGCCGTCAATAACCAGATCACCCGAACGGATGATCACGCCTGCCATCACAGACTTATCAATTTTGCAATTCAGCTTAACTTTGCGTGACAGACGTTTTTCCATCGCGGCGCTGATTTTATTCAGCTGGTCGTCACTCAGCGTACTGGCGGAAATAACATCGACTTCAGCGGTGGCTTCATGAGCGTCACGCAGTTCGATATACTGAGCCAGTACAGCCGGAAGCGCTGTCAAACGTCCGTTTTCCGCCATCACCTTAATCAGGTTCTGTGCGGGTTCATCCAGTTGATCACCACAGACTGCGTTAAACGACGCTGCCAGCGCTTCAGGGGCTAATGCACCTGAGAGAAGATCAGCCATCTGTTCATTGCGAGCCACTTCTGCGGCAAACGCCAGCATCTGTTGCCAGCGTTCTATACTTTGATGCTCAACAGCAAAGTCAAAAGCTGCTTTGGCGTAGGGGCGAGCTACAGTAATCAGATCAGACATCAGCCCCTCCCTCCTTACAGTTCAGCGACCAGTTTATCAACGATGTCGCTGTTAGCAGCTTCATCCACGGAGCGTTCGATGATCTTCTCGGCGCCAGCCATAGCCAGCAACGCAACCTGCTTACGCAGTTCTTCACGTGCACGTTTACGCTCGGCGTCAATTTCAGCCTGCGCTTGTGTCACGATGCGATTACGTTCGTTTTCAGCTTCGGTTTTGGCTTCATCCAGAATCTGCGCGCGACGCTTGTTCGCTTGCTCGATAATGACCTGAGCGTCTTCTTTGGCTTTTTTCAGCTGGTCGGTCGCATTAGCCTGCGCGAGATCCAAATCTTTCTTGGCACGTTCAGCAGAAGCAAGGCCTTCAGCAATTTCTTTCTGGCGCTTTTCGATAGCAGCCATCAGCGGCGGCCATACGTACTTCATGCAGAACGCGACAAACAGGATGAACGCGATAGCCTGGCCGAGGATTGTTGCATTAATGTTCACAGCACAATGCCTCTAGATTGAGTATTTAACTTTTCTGCCGTTATCAACGTGATAAGCGGCAGAATCCGTTCACCCTTGCACATTGTGCGCTGAGTGAACACAGGGCTTTAGGCGACAGCAAACATCACGTACAGACCCAGACCAACAGCGATCATCGGGATTGCATCCACCAGACCCATTACAACAAAGAACTGCGTACGCAGCAGAGGAATCAGGTCAGGCTGACGAGCAGCGCCTTCCAGGAATTTTCCTCCGAGGATGCCGATACCGATCGCAGCACCGATTGCCGCCAGGCCCATCATCACAGCGGCAGCCATGTACAGCAGATCCATATTCAGGTTTTCCATGACAGTCTCCAGTTTGTTTCAGTTAAATGCTCCCTTAATCTTCCGGGCCTTAGCGTGGTGCGCTGCCACCCGGAATCAAGCGGGAAAGTAGTGTTGAGAAAAAAATCAATGCTCTTCAGATGCCATCGACAGATAGACGATCGTGAGGACCATGAAAATGAAAGCCTGTAGCGAAATGATCAGGATGTGGAAAATGGCCCACGGCACATTCAGCACCCACTGCGACCACCACGGCAACAGACCGGCAATAAGGATAAAGATCAGTTCACCCGCATACATGTTACCGAACAGTCGTAAACCCAGTGATACAGGTTTAGACAGAAGGCTCACACCTTCCAGAATCAGGTTGATCGGGATGAAGATCGGGTGGTTAAAAGGCTGCAGCGTCAGCTCTTTCGTGAAGCCGCCAATGCCTTTCATTTTGATGCTGTAGAACAGAATCAAAATAAATACGCCCAACGCCATAGATAGCGTGATGTTCACGTCTGCAGACGGTACGACGCGCAGCGCCGGTAACCCCAACACATGCTCACCAATATATGGCAGCAGGTCGATTGGCAGCAGATCCATGAAGTTCATCAGGAAGACCCAGACAAAAATTGTCAGAGCCAGCGGGGCGATAAGTTTGCTCTTACCGTGATACATGTCGCGCACGTTACTATCAACGAAACCGACAACCAGTTCGATAGCCGCCTGCATTTTCCCTGGCACACCGCTGGTGGCAGACTTCGCCACGCTACGGAACAACACCAGGAAGATGATTCCCAGCACCATAGAGAAAAACATGGAATCGATATTTAATACCCAGAACGTCGCGGGAGCGTCGTGCGGATTCACTAACTCGAAGGTACGCAGGTCCAACTGAAGATGTGTCAGGTGGTGACCAATGTACTCTTGCGGAGTAGAGATTTCTCCTGCAGCCATGATGCCTCTTACCCTTTGTTGTTAATTACCGCCGGTGCCAGAATATGTACCACCAGCACCGATAACCAGGTTATTCCGACCGGCCAGAAAACCGCGCCGAACAGACCCAACGCCACAATGAGCAAAATGATGGTCGCAAACACTTTAGCTATTTCACCTAAAGCGAAGCTCCACGCGACTCGCCCCGAAGTGGGGGATTGCCCCTGCAGGCGCCAGGCTAAAAACAAAAACATTACGTTTGGCAGCCAGGCTGCCGCTCCACCCGCAAGAGCAGAGACACCCCAGGTGACATCTTTAACAGTAAAGAGTGCGCCGATGATGACTATCGTCACCAGCTGAATCATCAGCACCGTTCGGGCGAATTTTAAACTGTAAAGAGACACTGACATGACGCTGATACTCTCCTGCCCCGTTAGGGGTATGTCGCGTGTCGTATAAGACTGCCTTTGCGCAGTTGAGTCAAGCAGCAAAAGCCGTGCAAATTATACGGGCCGCACCTGCGATTTCAATCGGTAAGTAGCGAAAAGGTGAACAATTATTTAAATTTCTTTCCGGAGGGCTATTTTTCCAAAGATTACCCTGCGGAGATTCGCACTAATCTGACTGAAATTTCACGCGCAACTTGCTTTTAAAGCGTGCTTTAGATCACATAATAAGCACTCACACTACACTGAGTTTTATCTTCAACCTATTTAAGAACAATCTGTAAAACAGATTAATCCTTAAAAATCATTGTCTTGAAAATATAAAATTGCGTGTGCAAGTCTATTTTCATCAAAAACACGCTATTGACATCGAAGTATGCTTAAGAAACGTGAAATTGATATTACGCACGCAAAGTTATTACCGCGATATATTTTCTGGCGTGACTACTTTTATTCCGCGGCCCACCTATACAAGTGATATTTCTGATAATTAAATGTGAACCAATCGTTAAATGTAACAGAGCTTTTCGGATAATTTCCGTCGCTGTTTTTAACCTTCATTCCGCCAGGGCTTAAACAAAATCTTTTATCGATAGCGCATTATCTGCACTTTTTTCATCAGAACCCTGATAAAAGCCCCTGCTAACTGAAGGGCTACTGATGACGAATGATGACCAGATGACGGTCACCTTCCAGCTGCGGCACCTGCAGCTTAATGACGTCATCAGAAACATAGCCAGCCGGTAATTCCGCAATTTCATCGTCCGGACGCACGCCTTTAAGCGCGAAGAAGCGCCCTTCCCTTCCTGGCAGGTGATGACACCAGTTCACCATATCGGTCAGTGACGCAAATGCACGGCTGATAACGCCATCAAAAGGCGGCTCAGCCAGGAACGCTTCAACCCGACTCTGGACCGGAGTAATGTTAGTGAGTCCTAACTCATGCTGAACCTGACGCAGAAAGCGCACCCGTTTGCCCAGACTGTCGAGCAGCGTAAAGTGCGCATCAGGCATTACGATAGCCAGCGGAATACCCGGCAGTCCGGGACCGGTTCCCACATCAATAAAACGTGAGCCTTTCAGATGCGGTGCCACCACGATGCTATCGAGGATATGACGGACCAGCATCTGCTCAGGATCGCGCACAGATGTCAGATTGTAGGCTTTGTTCCACTTATCCAGCAGGCCGACATAGGCAACCAGCTGCTGTTTTTGTTGATCGGAGAGGGAAATACTGGCTGCCTTTAGCAGCGATGTGAGTGTGTTGATCACAACATAATTCCATTCAGCGGGGGCGTGTCGCCACGCCCCGTTTCAGATCAGGCGCTTTTACGCAGCAGACCCTGTTTTTTCAGATAAATAAGCAGAATTGAGATCGCCGCCGGTGTTATGCCGGAGATACGTGTCGCCTGACCAATTGACACGGGTTTGTGATCGTTCAGTTTGGCGATCACCTCATTCGACAGCCCGTTCACATGGCGGTAGTCGAGCTCCACTGGCAACAGTGTGTTCTCATTACGCAGCTGGCGATCAATCTCTTCCTGCTGACGCGCAATATAACCTTCATATTTGACCTGAATCTCAACCTGCTCAGCGGCCTGCTCATCAGCCAGAGCCGGACCAAAGGCATCCAGTGTCATCAGCTTCAGATAGGTCAGCTCAGGACGGCGCAGCAGATCTTCACCGCTGGCTTCTTTGGTCAGCGGCGCGCTGAGAACCGTGTTCACTTCGGTCACGTGCTCAGACTTTGGATGAACCCAGATATCCCGCAGACGCTGACGCTCCTGTTCAATCGCTTCCAGCTTCTCGTTGAAACGCGCCCAGCGCGCATCATCCACCAGACCCAGTTCACGGCCGGTTTCGGTCAGACGCAGATCGGCGTTGTCTTCGCGCAGCATCAGACGGTATTCAGCACGGGAGGTAAACATCCGGTACGGCTCTTTAGTGCCAAGCGTGCAGAGATCGTCAACCAGTACGCCCAGATAAGCCTGATCGCGACGCGGTGCCCAGCCCTCTTTGTCAGCAGACTGACGAGCCGCGTTCAGACCCGCCAGCATCCCCTGCGCTGCCGCTTCTTCGTAACCGGTCGTGCCGTTGATCTGTCCGGCAAAGAACAGGCCATGAATAAACTTGCTCTCCAGCGTCGGTTTTAGATCGCGCGGATCGAAGAAGTCATACTCAATGGCATACCCCGGACGCACGATCTTTGCATTCTCCATGCCCTGCATCGATCGGACGATCTGAATTTGTACATCAAACGGCAGACTGGTTGAGATACCGTTCGGGTAGATCTCATTACTGGTCAGCCCTTCCGGCTCCAGGAAGATCTGATGCGAGTTACGATCGGCAAAACGCATAACTTTGTCTTCGATCGACGGGCAGTAGCGTGGGCCGATCCCCTCGATGATCCCGGCATACATCGGGCTGCGATCCAGGTTATTGCGGATCACTTCATGGGTTTTCTCATTGGTGTGCGTGATCCAGCAAGGCACCTGCTGTGGATGCTGAGACGCATTGCCCATGAACGAGAACACCGGCATGGGGTCATCGCCATGCTGCGGGCTAAGCACTGAAAAATCGATGGTGCGCGCATCGATACGCGGTGGCGTACCGGTCTTGAGGCGGTTTACCCGCAGCGGCAGCGCACGCAGTCGTTTTGCCAGCGGAATGGACGGGGGATCGCCAGCGCGACCGCCACTGTAATTGTCCAGACCGATATGAATTTTGCCATCAAGGAAAGTACCGACGGTGAGGACCACCGTTTTGGCACGGAACTTCAGTCCCATTTGCGTGACGGCACCGACCACACGATCGTTTTCCACGATGAGATCGTCAACCGCCTGCTGGAAGATCATCAGATTAGGCTGGTTCTCCAGTGCCGTTCGCACCGCCTGCCGATAGAGCACGCGGTCAGCCTGAGCACGGGTCGCCCGTACCGCCGGGCCTTTGCTGGCGTTTAGTATCCTAAACTGGATACCGGCCTGGTCAATTGCGCTGGCCATCAGACCACCCAGGGCATCCACTTCCTTCACCAGATGTCCTTTGCCAATACCACCAATCGCCGGGTTACAGGACATTTGTCCAAGCGTATCAATGTTATGGGTGAGTAACAGGGTTTGCTGACCCATTCGGGCTGCCGCCATTGCGGCTTCGGTGCCCGCATGACCACCACCAATTACGATGACGTCAAAAGGATCCTGATAAAACATGAAGTGGTACCTCGGTTGATGAACTTGCAGGATCGTCGTCCTGGGGCGTGGATTCTACTCAAATTCCGTCTGGGGTGAAAGCCGCGGGATCGTCCGGTTTTAAAAGAAAGGATCTTAGATCTGTATATGATCTTTCTGTTAGATCTCTTATTAGGATCCCGCTTTTCTGTGGATATGTGCCAGAAGCACCTCAGAAACAACAGGATAGAGAGGATCACTACCTGTGAGTGATCGGTGATCCTGATCCGTATAAGCTGGGATCAAAATGGACTGTTATCCACAGCTCAAAAATCGTTCTCCCGTTGTTATCTGGATAACTACCGGTTATACGCAACAAAACAGGGTAGTTATCCACAAAATAAAAGGAGGGAAAAGGATAAAATCAGCATCTTCCACTGGGGATCGTGACTATTTCGCGATCCCCAGCCCCCTTCAGATCGCGTTTTTCCAGCTTTCCAGCCAGGCTTCTGCGGGATCTTCAGGAATCTCATGCTCCAGCACGTCGATCTCAAGGCGATCGCCGATCTGACGGGCACCCTGAGCAATTAACAGCGCTGTAATCTGGCGGATCGCGCCACAAAAGAGATCATATTCATGATTGCCGAGTCCGACAGCACCAAACCGCACCTGCGAGAGATCGGGTTTGCTTTCCGTGATGGCCTCGAACAGGGGCAGAAGGTTGTCAGGAATATCGCCAGCACCGTGGGTTGAGCAGACCACCAGCCAGATACCCTCGTGCGGCACCTCATCCAGCGCCGGACCATGCAGCATCTGGGTTGAGAAGCCCGCTTCCTGTAATTTTTCTTCGAGATGTTCAGCCACATACTCTGCGCTACCCAGAGTACTGCCACTGATTAAGGTAATATCGGCCATCTTGCTCTCCCGGACATTAAGGCGAGCATTGTACGCTGTGATCAAGCGGTGATCCACCTGTGGACAACAGGGTTAATAGATCAGAAGAAGCGAATGCAGCTGTTGTCAGCCGCCACATTCGTCAGGGATAAGATTATGCACAAGGAAAAGAGGATCAGGGCTTGATGGTGCGCATGATCGGGTTTTGCAGGGAGATCAGCGTTTCTGTGGACTGAATTTCATCGATGGTCTGGATCTTATTGATCAGGACCTGCTGCAGGGCGTCAATTGAGCGGCACATCACTTTAATAAAAATGCTGTAGTGGCCGGTGGTGTACCAGGCTTCAACCACTTCATCCAGCGCATCCAGCTTGCTCAGCGCCGCCGGATAGTCACGCGCGCTCTTAAGGATAATGCCAATAAAGCAGCAGACATCAAACCCCAGCTGGCGCGGATCGATATCAACCCGTGTTCCCAGGATGATGCCCGCCTGCTTCATTTTTTCCACGCGCACATGAATGGTGCCCGGGCTGACATTAAACTGTTTTGCCAGCTCGGCGTAAGCGGTGCGCGCATTATCCAGCAGGGCATTCAGAATGCCGCGATCCAGGTTATCGAGCTGCAGATGTTCGGCCATGGCCATCCTCGTTATGGGTCTGCTTAAGTAAACAACGGTGAATGTGCAGCAAAATAACGGTTCAGGCAACTCCCGGCAGCGACGGGCGCCGCTGCCGGTTCACTTAGCGTTTGCGCCAGACGGTGACCTGCGCCAGCGTATGCTGGAACTTGCGGGCCGTTTCGCGGATCACAAACGGTTTATCCTGCGGTTCATCGACCAGGTCGAAGTCGGCCGCCAGCAGACGTTGCAGTGCCTGCAGCGTCGTCAGTGCCTCACCGTTCTCACGTACACCGCCCAGCCAGTTCTCTTTCGGTGTGAAATCTTCCAGCCAGGTATAAGGGGATGAGAGCAGCAGAATACCGCCCTGACGCAGCATCGGCGTGACATCACGCAGGAAGCGCGCAGGCTGGCGCAGACGATCAATCAGGTTGGAGGCAAGTACCAGGTCGTAACGGCCAGGCTGAGGTTTGAGGTTACAGGCATCCCCCTGAACAAACTGAATCCGCTGCGCCAGTTCGCTCTCCAGTGCGAAATCTTTCAGGCGAACCTGACGATACTCCACCAGGTCGCCTTCCTGTGGCAGCAGATAACGGAAGTCTTCGCCGCTGGCCAGCTGCAGCGCCACATCAATGAAGCGCGCCGAGTAGTCCATCCCGGTGACGCGTTCAAAGTGGCGAGCCAGCTCAAAACTGGCGCGTCCGGTGGCACAGCCGATATCAAGGGCTTCGCCACGTGCCGTTGTGTAGTCCAGCGCCAGCTTCACCAGGCTTTCGGCATAGTTGTCCACACCGAAATAGCGCGGGCCATACTGGAAGTCGAGGTACTGCGACACCATCGCGTCAGATTCATACGGGTTTGGCGCCATCGTCTCCTGATGGCTGGAAACTACGTAGCGGAAACCGGCATGCTGGAAGAAGTGGCGGCGGAACGCATAGCGGGCTGATTTCAGCGCTTCGTTGCCGGTTGAGATCCAGCTGCCGCCTTTGATCAGCGAATGTTTGCCATCAAAGGTCGGAGTAGAGAAATCATCGTACAGCAGGTGAACGTTGAAGCCTTCAAAGCCATTGGTCGGTGTGGTCGTCCACTGCCAGACGTTACCGACGATATCGAAGAACTCGCCCTGGGCGAAGAGGTCGACCGGCGAGGAGGAAGCCCAGTACGCCAGGTTGATGTTGCCCGGCGCCCGATCCCAGTCTGGCTGATCGCCCGCGACCTGTTCGCGTAGCTGAGCCCACTCCGCTTCACAGGGGAGCTGAACACTCATGCCGGTCTGATTCGCTTTCCAGCGGCAGAAGGCCGCCGCTTCCAGCTGATTGACCTCGGCAGGCCAGTCCCATGGCATTGCGACCTCTTCACACATCAGACGCAGTTTAAGCTGATCGGGCATCGCAGGCGTGCCGACCCAGAAGGTGGGCATTTCTGCTTTGGCAAACTGACACCAGCCCCAGCCTTCGTCATCCCACCAGCGGGCATCCTGATAACCGCCTGCCTCAATGAACGCCAGAAATTCCGCGTTGCTGACCAGCATTTTGCTCGCCTGGAACGGCTGCAGCGTAACCTGCTGGCGGCCATACTCGACATCCCAGCCGTAGGTGTCGTCGGTTTTCCCCAGCGTAAGGGTGCCACCGGGCATCGGCAGCAGGGTATTGGCCGGAACAGCCTCGCGCTGGTGGCGTGCCATCGGGCATGCCGGCCACGCGGCCTGTGGTCTGACCCACTCAACGGGTAACTGGCGGATCAGCACGCTGGAGGTTTCCAGATGAATACGCTCATGCTCAATCCCCATCAGGATCACCCACGCCGGGCTCTCCCAGCCGATCGGCAGCGTGATCGGCATGGTCTGAATCAGATCGCTGACCAGCGCTTTAACGCGTCCGCGGTATGCACGGACTTCCTCAATGGTCGGCCAGTCATAGTGGCTGTCGTTGAGATCATCCCAGCTCATCTCATCAACACCAATCGCCATCATCGCTTCGATGCGATCGTCCAGACGCGCATCGATAAGACGTCCGGCCATCAGCTTATTAATGTAGAAGGTGGCGGTATGACCAAAATAGAAGATCAACGGATGGCGCAGGGGAATAGCTTTAGTAAACCAGGCCTTTGAATCGGCCAGACAGGTGAACAGACTTTCATACTGTTCCCAGGTCTGATGAAAATAGGCCAGCAATTCGGCACGTTTTTGTTCGCTATTCTGGCCGGAGAGCAATAACGTCCGCGTCGGTGCAGGCAAATCGCGGTGAGGTTGAGCAAGCGTCACAGGAAGCTCCAGATTGCTGAGTAATTAAAACGGTAATTTACTATAGCAAAGAAGTTTTTCTGTCAGATGACTTAACGGCGCCAGTGCCGCAGCAGACGGCTTTTCATGCCGGTATCGAAGCGCCAGATATGGTCGAAGATGCGCAGAATGCCTGGTTTTCCGTGGGCCGACATCGCCACGGCGTGAAAACGTTGCTGATTATGTCGCTGACGCTTTTTGATTGCCCCGATCACCTCTTCCGGCAGACGCTGGGCAATAAAATCGGAGACGATCACCGCATCAGCTTCCTGCCACAGTGCGCCTTCCATGCGGGTAACAACAGAAGAGAGGCAGGCCGCCAGATCGGTGCCGCCGCGAAAGCGCTGACTGAGAAAGCGAATCGCCTGCTCCAGCCCATCATCTCCGGTCAGCTCATAGCCAATCACCTCATGAGCAAACAGCATAATGTAGCAGCGACGGCGATCGGCCAGCGCGACCTTCAGCAGGGCCAGGCAAAACGCTTTGGCACAACGCTCATTAAAGCCTCCCATCGACCCGGAGGTATCAACACAGACGATGAATGGCCCGCGCGGCTGCTCTTCATGTTGCTGGTGGCTGGCCGGGCGCATCGTCACCTTTTCATGCCAGGCATCGCCCTGCAGCTTGTAGGTCAGCAGTCGTTTCTCGACCAGCCGCCGATAAAATTCCAGCTCCAGTTCGCTGATGCTCAGCGCCGCTAACTCCGGCGGCAACAGACGCAGTACGTCATCGCTCTGATGAATGCCGCTGACCTCTTCCGGCACGGACGCAGGCTCCTGCACCAGATGGTGAAAAGCTTCCATCGGGGCATCCTGCGACGGCACCGATTTTGCCTCGCGGCTGCGACCCAGCTGCTGGGCCAGTTTCAGCAGCTCCGGCTGCTGAGCCAGAAAGTCACCATATTGCAGCATCAACTGATAGTCGCCAGGCTGCAGTGACGCTTTACTCATGTCCCACAACCGACCCGCGGCAGCTTCATCATCGTCGCCCAGAATCGGTGCCAGCTGGCCGCTCAGTGCCATGCGCTGCTGCAGTTCCGCCAGCAGACGTTCGCGCTGCTGTTCCAGCAACTGCTGATTCAGCGTCAGCGTCTGTAAGGTCAGGCTCAGCCGCCAGCGCTGCAGAAAAAGTTGGTGCTGCGCGCTGCTGAGATGAGCGATATCGGTATGTTGCAGCAGCCGGTTAGCTTCATCCAGAAAGGGGGACGGCAGGCTTTCAAGTGCCTGAAGTGTGGCATTCAGCTGGTGGCTGAAGTCACGATCGCTGAGAAGTTGTACCCGCTGGAACAGCTGAAACTCTTCGGCCAGCGTGGCCGGAACCGGTGTGGCTTTGAGATCGGCTGTGATTTCGGCTCGCCAGCGCGGTATATCGCGCAGCAGCGCTTTCTTCAGCCCGGGAAACTTTTCAAAAAACAGCGCAAGCTGGGGCGACGCCAGCAGAGCAATGATCAGCTCTTCAATCAGTTCGGTTTCCCCCACTGAGAGCAGTGTGCTGAGCGTCTCCACTGAGATCATTTACGCGCCTGTTTCAGCTGTTCCGCCACATCCTGCAGACTGGTTTCAACCCGCGCCAGCCAGTCATCACTGATAAACAGGCAGCGCTGATGCTGACTGAACTGATGTCGCTGCGACCGCAGTTCACTCTCCAGTGCATCCAGCGCGTCGGTGATTTCACCGGGCAGCGGCTCGCTGCTGCTGACGCCTGGCAGTGTCAGGCGCGACGATTGCAGGCTGACATCACGGATAGCCAGACAATGCTGTGCATCCACGTGTAAATCCAGGCTCTGCGCAAAGCCAATCCCATTGAGCCTGCCGCGAACCTCGCCGCCTTTTTGCAGCCACTGATTCAGGGCATCACGCGCGATCACCAGATGACTTACCTGCATGTCATGCAGCATCAGCGGTTTTTGCAGCATCAGCGTCAGTTGCTCATCGGTAAAGCTTTCTGGCAGATCGTAATGGGGTTTGCGGCTGAACATGCCGCTGTGTTTTTCCAGGGTGATTGCCTGCGCGATGCTCTGCTGTTGCTGGAGGGCCATGCGGCGAGCTTTGATCTGCTGCAGTTTCATCAGCATCGGTTGCTGCTGCCAGGCGTGCTGCGTCATTAACAGGTCGATTTCGCGCTCCAGCAGTTGCATGGACGCCACGTCATGCCAGAGACAATCTTTCAGCAGGATCAGGTCTATCGGTGCAATGGTGTTGCGACCGCTATAGAAGGCGCTGGCCTGCAACAGATGAATCGCTTTTTTCCAGCGACGATCGGAAATGTAAGGCGCGGCGGGCTGGCTCTCCAGCTGCTGACGCAGCTGATAAATCAGCTCAAACACCGCATCGGGCAGACTGACCTGGCTGATGCCGAGCTGCCACTGTGCATACTCTTCATCACTGATGCGCAGGGACTCCGCGACCGGATTGGTGTGCTCATCCTGCTGGTGCGTCAGCATGCTGCGGAAGTTCTGTTTCTCATGCACATTATCCAGCCACAGGCGGATCAGCATCCGATCATAGAGCGCTTCAAGACCGCTATCCGCTTCCGGCAGTTCATTGGATGCGGTGACCAGCAGCCGCATCGGGATGGTCTCTTCGCTGTCGCCATTGCGGAAGCGGCGCTCATTAATAGCTGTCAGCAGCGTATTGAGAATCGCCGGCCCCGCTTTCCAGATCTCATCCAGAAAAACAATCTCGGCGTCGGGCAGATACCCTTTGGTCAGACGCTGATAGCGCCCTTCATCTTTCAGCGCCTGAATGGAGAGCGGACCAAACACCTCTTCCGGTGTGGAGAAACGGGTCATCAGATATTCAAAAGCGCGGGCGTGCTGAAAGGCATATTTGAGGCGACGGGCAATCAGGCTCTTGGCGATGCCTGGCGGTCCCAGCAGGAACACGCTTTCACCACTCAGCGCCGCGAGCAGGCAAAGGCGTATGGCGTGATGCCGCTCATACAATCCTTTTTCTAACGCATTGCTGAGGCGAGAAATTCTTTCTGCCAAAAGATGGGGTTGAGCCATAATCACTTCACTGTCCTTACGATCGTCGGGCCGCCGCGCTTAAGCAAGCGCTTTACTCTATAGATCATCATGCGTGAAAGCGTTGATAGCTGTCAGCTTTTTTGTTTCAGAAGGTTTGCCTGGATTAAAAGCAACGCTAATTAACGCTTTATCGCCAGAAGTGACCCCGTTACCCTGCCAGCGAGGCGAAGCGGGTATAGGAATTTTCGCTAAACCGTGCATACTGTGCGCTTTTTGATGGCCTGAGCGAGGGGTTTTCGCGCCTCTTAGACTCCAACAAAAGATAACTCTATGAGCTCGGATAATAAGCAGTCACTTCGCGGATTAACGCTGGCCGCCATTGGTGTTGTTTACGGGGATATCGGCACCAGTCCGCTGTATACCTTGCGTGAATGTCTCTCCGGACAGTTTGGCTTCGGCGTTGAGCGGGAAGCGGTGTTTGGCTTTCTGTCGCTGATTTTCTGGCTTCTGGTGCTGGTGGTCTCACTGAAATACATCAGCTATGTGATGCGTGCCGACAACGCCGGTGAAGGCGGGATACTGACACTGATGTCGCTGGCTGGACGCCATACCGGTGCGCGGGCCACGGCAGTACTGGTGATCATGGGCCTGATTGGAGGCAGCTTCTTCTATGGGGAAGTGGTGATCACGCCAGCCATTTCGGTGATGTCCGCTATTGAAGGCCTGGAGATTGCCGCGCCGTCGCTGGATCCTTTTATCGTGCCGATGTCGATTGCGGTGCTGACGCTGCTGTTTGCGATTCAGAAACATGGCACCGGCATGGTGGGCAAACTCTTCGCGCCGGTGATGCTGGTCTGGTTCCTTGTGCTGGCGATCCTTGGGGTCAGCGGCATCATGAAAAATCCGGAAGTGCTGCATGCGCTGAATCCCGCTTATGCGGTCGAATTCTTCGTGCACTATAAATCTGTCTCATTCTTCGCGCTTGGCGCGGTGGTGCTGGCGATTACCGGGGTTGAAGCGCTCTATGCCGATATGGGGCACTTCGGTAAAGTGCCGATTCGACTGGCCTGGTTCTCGGTGGTACTGCCGTCGCTGGCACTGAACTATTTTGGTCAGGGTGCGCTGTTACTCAGCGACCCTAAAGCGATTAAAAACCCCTTCTTCCTGCTGGCGCCGGAATGGGCGCTGATCCCGATGCTGATTCTGGCGACTCTGGCCACCGTTATCGCCTCGCAGGCGGTGATCTCTGGTGTCTTCTCGCTGACGCGTCAGGCGGTGCGACTGGGCTATCTGCCAGGTATGCGCATCATCCACACCTCTGAGCGTGAATCGGGTCAGATTTATATTCCGGTAATCAACTGGGTGCTCTATTTCGCGGTGCTGATTGTGATTATCAGCTTTGAGCATTCAAGTAATCTGGCTGCCGCCTACGGTATTGCGGTGACTGGCACCATGGTGCTGACGGCGATGCTCTCCTGCACCGTGGCGGTTAAAAACTGGCACTGGAACAAGCTGGCGGTTGCCGTCATCCTGGTATTGATGCTCTGCATTGACGTGCCGCTGTTTACCGCCAACCTGGTGAAAATCTTCTCCGGTGGCTGGTTGCCGCTCTGTCTCGGCCTGGTGATGTTTATCATTATGACGACGTGGAAAAGCGAGCGTTTCCGCCTGCTGCGCCGTATGCACGAACATGGCAACTCCCTGGAGGCAATGATCGCGTCACTGGAGAAATCGCCGCCGGTTCGCGTACCGGGCACGGCGGTCTATATGTCACGTGCACTGAATGTGATTCCGTTTGCCATGCTGCATAACCTCAAGCATAACAAAGTGTTGCATGAGCGGGTGGTGCTGCTGACGTTGCGAACTGAAGATGCGCCTTACGTGCACAACGTGCGTCGCGTCACTATTGAGCAGCTGTCGCCGACTTTCTGGCGCGTGGTGGCGAGCTACGGCTGGCGCGAAACGCCAAACGTCGAGGAGATTTTCCACCGCTGCGGTCTGGAAGGTCTTAACTGCCGCATGATGGAGACGTCGTTCTTCATGTCACATGAATCGCTGATCATCGGCAAACGTCCGTGGTATCTGCGCCTGCGCGGCAAACTCTTCCTGGCGCTGCAGCGCAATGCGCTCCGTGCGCCAGACCAGTTTGAGATCCCCCCAAACCGGGTGATCGAGCTGGGCACTCAGGTCGAGATTTGATCTGCAGCGTCCGCCTTACGGGGCGGGCGCTGACCAGCGCAGCGTGACGCATAATCCGCCGCCGGATCGCTGGCTGAAGGTGACCTGCATTCCGTGCAACTGGGCAATGTTGCGGACTATCGACAATCCCAGCCCGCTACCACTCTTCTCCTGGCCCGGCGGTCGCCAGAAACGTTCTCCGAGCCGTTGCAGATCTGCTGCACTCAGACCCTCGCCATTATCCTCCACCGACAGGCTGTTTGCCTGCAACCGCACATCAACTTCACTGCCTGCTGGCGTGTAGCGAATGGCGTTATCCAGCAGATTCCGCACCAGCAGTGACAGTAACAGCGGATGCCCCTGAATCAGCGGATCGGCCTCTGCGAGAAGGCGCAGCGTCACACCGTTTTTGTCCGCCAGAGGCAGCTGTGCGGCGAGCGTCTCCTGCACCGTGCGTTTCAGCGACACAGGTTCGAAGGCGCTGCGCACATCATCGGCTTCAACCCGCGAGAGCGTCAGCAACTGATCCACCAGCCGCGTTGCGCGGACAATCCCGGCATCCAGCTGCTGCAGCGCATGGGTTCGCATGACTTCGTCATCTGCAGTCAGCTGGATCACTTCGCTTTGCACCTGCAGCGCGGCCAGCGGACTGCGCAGTTCATGCGCGGCATCGGAGGTAAAGCGGCGTTCACGCTGCATCATGGCGCTAATGCGGCTGAACAGACCATTGAGCGCGACCATCAGCGGTTGCACCTCTTTTGGCACGCGGTCTGGCTGTAGCGGCGTATCATCATCGGCCGAACGCTGCGCCAGTTGTTTTGCCAGCGTCTTCAGCGGCCGCAGTTCAGACCAGACCAGACCGATAAGCAGAAGCAACATTAAAGGCAGCGCGATTAGCCAGGGCAACATGCTGGCCTTCATCAGATCCCGCGTCATGTCATCGCGGTATTCCGACTCCTGGCCCACCACCACCCGGAACTGCTTATCAGGCGTGGTCAGCCAGACAAATCGCCAGCTATCGTCGTCATTGGTGAGCTGCCCTTCATGAAATCCCTGATGCTCCGCCTCAAACGGCAGATAACGGCCGTTGTCGCCATCATTCATCACCTGCCTGCCGTCACGCGTGAAGACAGCAAAGGCCAGTGCATCATCATCCTGTTCGCCACGATGGTGGCGCAGCATCTCTTTGGTTCTGGGCAGTGTGGTATTGTCCAGCGAGGAGAAATCCAGCGTCAGCAGACGCTTAGCCAGCAGCATCTGCTGGGTATCAAAGAGCTCATCCAGGGTTTCACGCGTCTGATGCCAGGCACTCAGGCTGGCACTGGCCCAGCAGAGGCCGAGCAGCAGCACAAAACCGATGCCCAGCCGCAGAAACAGACTCATTGATCGCATTCGGCGGCCCCCAGCGTATAACCGACGCCATGCAACGTGCGGATAAATGTGCTGCCCAGCTTTTTACGCAGATGATGGATATGCACTTCCACCGCATTGCTGGAGACGTCGGCGTCCCAGCTGTAGAGCTTCTCTTCCAGCTGGCTACGCGTCAGCACCCGGCCTGGATTGCGCATAAAGAGTTCCAGCAGCGCCAGTTCACGACTTTTCAACGCAATCGTCTCACCCTCGCGCATCACACTGTGGCTGCCGGGGATCAGCACCACGTTACCGTGACGGAGTTCGGGCTGCAGCTGGCCGTGACGGCGGCGGATCAGCGCCTGTAAGCGAGCGGCCACTTCGGTTAAGGCAAAAGGCTTGCATAGATAGTCATCAGCGCCCAGCTGCAGGCCTTTGACCCGCTGATCGAGCGCATCGCGGGCGGTCAGTATCAGTACCGGCACATCGTTGCCCTGCTGTCGCCACTCCCGCAGGATATCGAGTCCATCCCGCTCGGGCAGTGAAAGATCCAGAATCACCGCATCCCAGGGGGCGGCCTCCAGCGCGTTAAAGCCGGACTCACCAGACATAAACCAGTCAACGCTAAAGCCCAGCTTACTTAGCCCCGCTTTGATACCGTCGCCAATTAAGCGATCGTCTTCAATCAGTAAAATACGCATCACGTCTCCCTGTTCCGATAGCGCTTTATACGAAGCAACTTCCCTGGTGTACAGCTGATTTCGGCGAAAATCGCTTATTTTTAACGCTTAAGAAGCTGTTAAGAACTCTGTGGTCAACTGGGCGTATTCAAACCGAAAACACCACTGAAAAGAGGTACACCATGAAAAAGCATGCTGCAATTCTGGCCGTCGTTATGCTGGCTTCCGCCCCGGTTTTCGCTGCGCAGCAGGGCGGATTTGTTGATCCCAGCGCGCCAGCCACGCAGACACAGTCAGCAGCCGGACAGGGTGGCTTTAGTGCAGACCACACCAGTGTGGTGACCGTGAAGCAGGCTGAAGAAATGAAAGATGACAGCTGGATCACCGTGCGCGGCAAACTGGAGAAACAGACCGGCAAAGAAGATTATCTGTTCCGCGACCAGACCGGCACCATGAAAGTCGAAATCGACCACAAGCACTGGAACGGCCAGACAATCACGCCCAAAGATAACGTAGAGCTCACGGGCGAACTGGATAAAGATTTCAACAGCATTGAGATGGACGTTAAGCAGGTTAAAAAGCTGCCTTAATCTTTTGCTTCAGGGTCGCATTTGCGGCCCTTTTTTCTGCCCGTTCCCCGCCTTAATGCAAATTTCCCCTCGCGTGAGCGAAACGTTTCGATGGCGATCACAGATTTCTTCTTTGCCCGTTGAGTTGATGGCGCCTTTTCATACACTCCCATCAGCGAAACGTTTCGCTGTGGAGTGAAAAGATGAAAAAAGGTCGCTTGTTAAACGCTGAACTCTCTCATGTGATTGCCCGCCTGGGACACACGGATACGCTGACGATTGCCGATGCAGGCTTGCCGATTCCGGCAGGACCGCAGCGTATCGACTTAGCGCTCACGCCGGGTACGCCCGATTTTATGCAGGTGGTGAATGCTGTCGCACTGGAGATGCAGGTAGAGAGCGCCCTGATCGCGGAAGAGATTAAGCAGCATAATCCGCAACTTCATAGTGCGCTTGTCGCTGTGCTCGAAGCCTTGCAACAGCACCAGGGGAATATCATCACCATCAGCTACATCAGTCATGAACAATTCAAACAACAAACGCAGCGTAGTCAGGCGGTCATTCGCAGCGGAGAGTGTTCTCCGTTTGCGAATGTCATCCTCAGCGCCGGTGTGACCTTCTGAGGCCGCTATGCAACCTTTACTGCAACTCGACGGCATTGAAAAATCCTTTCCGGGTGTGAAAGCCCTCAAGGGTGCATCGCTGAATGTTCGGGCAGGACGCGTGATGGCGCTGGTGGGCGAGAATGGCGCAGGCAAGTCCACCATGATGAAAGTGCTGACCGGGATCTATCAATATGATGCCGGTACGCTGCGCTGGCTCGGCAAAGAGACCCGTTTCAGTGGACCGAAAGCGTCTCAGGAAGCGGGCATTGGCATCATCCATCAGGAACTGAACCTGATCCCTCAGTTAACCGTGGCGGAGAATATCTTTCTCGGTCGCGAATATGTAGGTCGTTTTGGCCGTATTCAGTGGCCGCGTATGTATGCCGAAGCGGATGCGCTGCTTAAACGTCTTAATCTGCGCTTCAACAGCCACAAGCTGGTCGGGGATCTGTCGATTGGCGATCAGCAAATGGTCGAAATCGCCAAAGTCCTGAGCTTCGAATCACAGGTCATCATTATGGATGAACCGACCGATGCGCTGACCGATACCGAGACGCTGTCTCTATTCCGCGTGATCAACGAACTGAAAGCGCAGGGCTGCGGCATCGTCTATATCTCGCATCGCATGAAAGAGATCTTTGAGATTTGCGATGACGTCACGGTGTTCCGCGACGGCCAGTTTATTGCTGAACGTCCGGTCAGCGAGCTGACCGAAGAGAGCCTCATCGAGATGATGGTCGGACGTAAGCTGGAAGATCAATATCCTCATATCGATCAGGCGCCAGGCGATGTGCGACTGAAAGTGGAGAACGTGAGCGGACCAGGTGTAGAGAACGTCAGCTTCAGCCTGCGCAAAGGTGAAATCCTCGGCGTTTCTGGCCTGATGGGTGCGGGGCGTACCGAACTGATGAAGGTGCTGTACGGCGCATTGCCGCGTCGCGAAGGCAATCTGTGGCTCAATGGCCGGGAAGTCGTGACGCGTTCTCCGCAGGATGGACTGGCGAATGGCATCGTCTATATCTCCGAAGATCGTAAGCGTGATGGCCTGGTGTTGGGCATGTCAGTAAAAGAGAACATGTCTCTGACGGCCTTGCGCTATTTCAGTCACGGCAGCGGCACGCTGAAACATGCAGCAGAGCAGCTGGCGGTGGGCGATTTTATCCGTCTGTTCAATGTTAAAACGCCGTCTATGGAGCAGCCGATTGGCCTGCTTTCGGGCGGCAACCAGCAGAAAGTGGCGATTGCCCGCGGTCTGATGACCCGGCCCAACGTGCTGATTCTGGATGAACCGACACGCGGTGTGGATGTCGGTGCGAAGAAAGAGATCTACCAACTGATTAACCAGTTTAAAGCCGAAGGGCTGAGCATCATCCTGGTCTCCTCGGAAATGCCGGAAGTGCTGGGCATGAGCGATCGGATTCTGGTGATGCATGAAGGCCGTATCAGCGGCGAATTTACCCGAGAAGAGGCCACTCAGGAAAGCCTGATGGCAGCCGCCGTAGGCAAGCAACACAGCGAGGATTTAGTGGTATGACGACCCAAACTTTACCGGCCAGCCGTCGCTGGTTTAGCAAAAGCTGGCTGCTGGAACAGAAGTCACTGATTGCGCTGATGGTGCTGATCGCCGTGGTGGCCAGCCAGAGTCCGAACTTCTTTACCGTGGCGAACCTGTTCAACATTCTGCAGCAGACCTCGGTTAACGCCATTATGGCCGTCGGGATGACGCTGGTGATCCTGACCTCAGGCATTGACCTCTCTGTGGGTTCTTTGCTGGCCCTGACGGGCGCAGTGGGTGCATCGCTGGTGGGCATGGAAGTCAATGCGCTGGTCGCGGTGGCGGCTTCGCTGGCACTGGGCGCGGCAATCGGTGGCCTGACCGGCACCATTGTGGCACGCGGCAAGGTACAGGCCTTTATCGCCACGCTGGTCATGATGTTATTGCTGCGCGGTGTGACCATGGTCTACACAGACGGCAGCCCGATTAACACCGGCTTCAGTGCCAATGCCGATCTGCTGGGCTGGTTTGGTATTGGTCGCCCACTGGGTATCCCTGCGCCGGTCTGGCTGATGGCGCTGGTCTTTATTGCCGCATGGTACATGCTGCAACACACCCGCCTGGGCCGCTATATCTATGCACTGGGTGGTAATGAAGCGGCAACGCGTCTCTCTGGCATCAATGTGAATCGCGTCAAAATTATCGTCTATTCACTGAGTGGCATGCTGGCTGCGCTGGCGGGCACCATTGAAGTGGCGCGTCTCTCTTCGGCACAGCCGACAGCGGGCACCGGCTATGAACTGGATGCAATTGCTGCGGTCGTGCTGGGTGGAACCAGCCTGGCCGGCGGTAAAGGCCGTATTTTCGGCACCCTGATTGGCGCGCTGATTCTCGGCTTCCTGAACAACGGCCTGAACCTGATGGGCGTCTCTTCCTACTACCAGATGATCGTTAAAGCGGTAGTCATCCTGCTGGCGGTGCTGGTGGATAATAAAAGCAGTAAATAACTCTGACCTTACACAGGATAACAAGATGAAAAAGTTAACCGCACTGGCCATGATCCTCGGCGCCACACTCAGTACCAGCGCCATGGCAAAAGATACCATCGCGCTGGTGGTCTCAACCCTGAACAACCCGTTCTTTGTTTCGCTGAAAGAGGGTGCACAGAAAGAAGCCGATAAACTGGGCTACAACCTGGTGGTGCTGGATTCACAGAATAACCCGGCGAAAGAGCTGGCGAACGTGCAGGATCTGACCGTTCGCGGCACGAAGCTGCTGCTGATCAACCCGACCGACTCTGATGCCGTGGGTAACGCCGTGAAGATGGCTAACCAGGCGAAGATTCCGGTTATCACCCTGGATCGTGTTGCAGCTCAGGGCACCGTTGTCAGCCATGTCGCTTCTGACAACCGCTTCGGCGGCAAAATGGCCGGTGACTTCATCGCCAAAAAAGTGGGCGAAAACGCCAAAATTATCGAACTGCAGGGCATTGCCGGCACATCTGCTGCCCGTGAACGTGGCGAAGGCTTCAAACAGGCCGCTGATGCGCATAAATTCCAGATCCTCGCCAGCCAGCCTGCTGACTTTGACCGTACTAAAGGTCTGAACGTGATGCAGAACCTGCTGCAGGCACACCCGGATGTTCAGGCGGTATTCGCGCAGAACGACGAAATGGCACTGGGTGCACTGCGTGCACTGCAGACCGCCGGAAAAACGGGTGTGATCGTGGTGGGTTTTGACGGCACGGCTGATGGCGTTAAAGCCGTAGAAGCTGGCAAACTGTCTGCGACTGTGGCACAGATGCCAGAAAAAATTGGCATGATCGGCGTGGATACCGCTGATAAAGTGCTGAAGGGTGAAAAAGTGCAGGCGGTCAATCCGGTCGACCTGAAGCTGGTCACTCAATAACTCAAAGAAATGCAGGGCACCGCGCCACCCTCCCGGTGGCGCACTTATTCCGGACTCCCCTAATGAGCAAAAACGCAAAACTGGCCGTTCTTGGCAGCATCAACGCTGACCACATCCTTAATCTGGCGCATTTTCCTCGTCCCGGTGAAACGGTGATCGGGCAGAATTATCAGATTGCGTTTGGCGGTAAAGGTGCAAATCAGGCGGTAGCCGCTGGTCGTGCCGGTGCCGATATCGCATTTATCGCCTGTGTGGGCGCTGACGACATGGGTAAACGTATTCGTGATCAGCTTACGCAGGACAATATTGATACCACGCCAGTCGAGGTGGTCGAGGGCGAGTCGACCGGTGTGGCAATGATTTTCGTCAACGGTGACGGTGAGAACAACATTGGCATTTACTCTGGTGCAAATGCGGCGTTAACACCCGATTGTGTGGCGCGTCATCAGCATGTCATCGCCGATGCTGATGCACTATTAATGCAGCTGGAATCACCACTGGAAAGCGTACTGGCCGCTGCGACGCTTGCCCGGCAGCATCATACGCAGGTTATCCTCAATCCGGCTCCCGCTACCTCTCTTTCAGATGAACTGCTGGCATTAGTCGATATTATTACGCCGAATGAGACCGAAGCCGAGAGCCTGACCGGCATTGCAGTCAACAGCGATGAAGATGCGGCACGCGCTGCGGAAGTGCTGCATGCCAAAGGCATAGGCACGGTACTGATTACGCTTGGTCGCCGCGGCGTCTGGCTGAGCGAGCGGGGAGAAGGTCAGCGTATTGCAGGCTTCAGTGTTAAAGCTATCGACACCATCGCGGCGGGTGACACCTTTAACGGTGCCTTTATTACCGCGCGACTGGAGCAGAAGCCAATGTACGACGCGGTGCGATTTGCCCATGCCGCCGCCGCTATTGCCGTTACGCGACCGGGTGCACAGCCCTCCGTGCCGTGGCGCACGGAGATCGATGATTTTTTGCAGCAGCAGGGCTAAGCATTTGAGCACCATGAAAGATGTTGCTCGCCTGGCGGGCGTCTCTACCTCAACTGTCTCGCACGTGATCAATAACAATCGCTTTGTCAGTGATGGCGTGCGCGAAAAAGTTGAGCAGGCGATACGTCATCTCAACTATGCCCCTTCTGCGCTGGCACGCAGTCTGAAAATTAATCAGACCCACACCATCGGTATGCTGCTGACCACCAGTAGTAACCCCTTTTATGCCGAAGTGGTGCGCGGTGTGGAGGAGAGCTGCTATCAGCGTGGCTATAGCCTGATTCTCTGTAACACGGCGGGTGACGAGGAGCGAATGAATCGCAGCCTGGAAACGTTGATGCAGAAGCGTGTCGATGGTTTGCTGATGATGTGCACTGAAAGTCACCTGCCTTCGGCAGATATTCTGAACCGTTATCCTTCTATACCTACGGTGATGATGGACTGGGCACCCTTTGAAGGCCGCGGTGACATTATTCAGGATAACGCGCTGCTGGGCGGCGAACTGGCTACTCAGCATCTCATCGACTGCGGTTATACCCGTATAGCCTGTATCGCCGGTCCACAGGATAAAACCCCTGCGCGTATGCGCCTGGAAGGTTATCGCAACGCCATGACAAAGAGTGGCCTGGAGATTCTGCCCGGCTATGTGGTGAATGGTGATTTTGAATTTCAGGGGGGCTACAACGGGATGGTCGAACTGCTGGCGCTGGAAACGCCGCCAGAAGCCGTCTTTACCAGCAACGATGCAATGGCGGTTGGCGTTTATCACGCGCTCTATCAGGCCGGGATGCGGATTCCGCAGCAGATGGCGGTGATGGGATATGACGATATTGAACTGGCGCGTTATCTCACTCCACCACTGAGTACCATCCATCAGCCGAAAGATGCGCTGGGTGAACTGGCGATAGACACCTTAATTCATCGTCTCAGCGATCCCGACGCCAGTCAGCAAACGCTGGTGCTGACGCCGGAACTGGTGGTGCGGGGGTCGGTTTAGCGCTTTTTCTTCTTGTCACGATTGCTGATCAGATTACGTCCATCCCCGTTTTTCAGCAGCATAAAGGTCAGCGCCGAAAGTACGGTAACGATACCCATAGTCAGAAACGTGGCATGGAACTGTGAAATGGTGCTGGTTTCAAACTCCTGATAAAAGCGCAGCACCGCAGCGCTGACGGCCACACCAAAACTGATCGCTAATTGCTGCGTTACTGCCAGCACGCTATTTCCGCCGCTGGCGTTATCATCATTCAGGTCGGCCAGCGTAATGGTGTTCATGGCGGTGAATTGCGTAGACATCGCCATGCCGAGAATAAACAGTGGAAGCAATAGTACGAAGATACTTTCAGCGGGTGACTGCAGGGAGAAGCTGGCGATCAGGATGCCAATAATGGCGGTAATGCCGACCAGCAGACGGCGGTAGCCCAGCCAGCGCAGGAGTTGTGTCACGGTCGACTTCGCCAGAATCGAACCCAGGGCGGTTGGCGCCATCATGCAGCCTGCAATAATCGCGGAAAAGCCAAATCCAACCTGTAACATAAGCGGCATCAGAAAGGGCACACAGCCGGTGCCGAGACGAGAGGCAATGTTGCCGACGATGCCGACTGAGAAGGTCCGGGTTTTAAACATCGGCAGGTTGATCAGCGGTGAAGGGTGATTTCGGGCATGCACTATATAGAGGAGTAAAAGCACGATCCCGCTGAGTAATATCCCGCCGGCCAGCCAGGCAGAAACAATCCGCTCACCGAACAGCTCAATCCCAATCGAGATCATCACGAGTCCAGCCCCGAATAATATGAAGCCGAAAAAGTCGAAGCGGCGCTTAGGTGTGGTGAAGTCCGGCATATATTTGCGTGCGTAGATAATGCCGAGAATGCCAATCGGGATATTAATCAGGAAGATCCAGTGCCAGGTGGCGTAAGTGACGAGTACGCCACCCAGCATCGGGCCCAGTATCGGCCCGACTAAACCTGGCATGGTCACAAAGTTGAGTACCGGCAGCAGTTCACTGCGTGGATAGGCACGTAACAGTGCCAGTCGCGCGACCGGCATCATCATTGCGCCACCGACGCCCTGTACGATGCGCGACATGACCAGCACCGAAAGCGTCGGTGAGAGTGCACAAGCCAGTGAGCCAAGGGTGAACAGCGATACCGCCACAATAAACACTTTGCGCGTGCCGAAGCGATCGGCGAGCCAGCCGCTGACCGGAATCAGCATAGCGACAGTCAGGGTGTAACTGATGACGGCGGATTGCATGGCAAGGGGAGAACGGTCGAGGCTGGTGGCGATAGCGGGCAGGGCAGTGTTCAGTATGGTGGCGTCGAGTGACTGCATGAAAAAGGCCATAGCAGCTATCCATGGCAAACCAGCCATGCTGCGCGCGGATTTTATCATTGAGTGTCCTTCCTGGGGTTATCCTGCGAGAAGAAGCAAAATAATAGCACCCGCAATCGGCAACGGCAGGTCTCTTTACAACGTTTCGTTGCCACTTTTGTGCGTTATTCGGCCATGAAACGTCTCTTTTTAAGCCGTTCGTTTAAAAAAGAGGCGCTCAGTAAATTAATTCGAAGAAACACTTGTCAGCCTGAGGAAACTCCCTATAATGCGCCTCCATCGACACGGAACACCGGCAACGGGAAGCGGGTTGAGAGGCACAGGGGACTGCGCCGCCGGAGAAAAACTTCTGAAATAGAGGTTGACTCTGCAGGAGGAAAGCGTAATATACGCCACCTCGCGACAGGACGCTAACGCACTGTTCGCACTGCTCTTTAACAATTTATCAGACAATCTGTGTGGGCACTCGCAGGATTGATATCAGCGTCTTAGGACGCAAAAAAATATCAAAGCCTCACGAGTGAACACATAATGAAATTCATTATGACGTTTTACAGATGAGCACCGCTTAACTTGTTTAAGCAAATCAAACTTAAATTGAAGAGTTTGATCATGGCTCAGATTGAACGCTGGCGGCAGGCCTAACACATGCAAGTCGGACGGTAGCACAGAGAGCTTGCTCTTGGGTGACGAGTGGCGGACGGGTGAGTAATGTCTGGGGATCTGCCCGATAGAGGGGGATAACCACTGGAAACGGTGGCTAATACCGCATAACGTCGCAAGACCAAAGAGGGGGACCTTCGGGCCTCTCACTATCGGATGAACCCAGATGGGATTAGCTAGTAGGCGGGGTAATGGCCCACCTAGGCGACGATCCCTAGCTGGTCTGAGAGGATGACCAGCCACACTGGAACTGAGACACGGTCCAGACTCCTACGGGAGGCAGCAGTGGGGAATATTGCACAATGGGCGCAAGCCTGATGCAGCCATGCCGCGTGTATGAAGAAGGCCTTCGGGTTGTAAAGTACTTTCAGCGGGGAGGAAGGCGGTGAGGTTAATAACCTTACCGATTGACGTTACCCGCAGAAGAAGCACCGGCTAACTCCGTGCCAGCAGCCGCGGTAATACGGAGGGTGCAAGCGTTAATCGGAATTACTGGGCGTAAAGCGCACGCAGGCGGTCTGTTAAGTCAGATGTGAAATCCCCGGGCTTAACCTGGGAACTGCATTTGAAACTGGCAGGCTTGAGTCTTGTAGAGGGGGTAGAATTCCGGGTGTAGCGGTGAAATGCGTAGAGATCTGGAGGAATACCGGTGGCGAAGGCGGCCCCCTGGACAAAGACTGACGCTCAGGTGCGAAAGCGTGGGGAGCAAACAGGATTAGATACCCTGGTAGTCCACGCCGTAAACGATGTCGACTTGGAGGTTGTTCCCTTGAGGAGTGGCTTCCGGAGCTAACGCGTTAAGTCGACCGCCTGGGGAGTACGGCCGCAAGGTTAAAACTCAAATGAATTGACGGGGGCCCGCACAAGCGGTGGAGCATGTGGTTTAATTCGATGCAACGCGAAGAACCTTACCTACTCTTGACATCCACGGAATTCGGCAGAGATGCCTTAGTGCCTTCGGGAACCGTGAGACAGGTGCTGCATGGCTGTCGTCAGCTCGTGTTGTGAAATGTTGGGTTAAGTCCCGCAACGAGCGCAACCCTTATCCTTTGTTGCCAGCGAGTAATGTCGGGAACTCAAAGGAGACTGCCGGTGATAAACCGGAGGAAGGTGGGGATGACGTCAAGTCATCATGGCCCTCACGAGTAGGGCTACACACGTGCTACAATGGCGCATACAAAGAGAAGCGACCTCGCGAGAGCAAGCGGACCTCACAAAGTGCGTCGTAGTCCGGATCGGAGTCTGCAACTCGACTCCGTGAAGTCGGAATCGCTAGTAATCGTGGATCAGAATGCCACGGTGAATACGTTCCCGGGCCTTGTACACACCGCCCGTCACACCATGGGAGTGGGTTGCAAAAGAAGTAGGTAGCTTAACCTTCGGGAGGGCGCTTACCACTTTGTGATTCATGACTGGGGTGAAGTCGTAACAAGGTAACCGTAGGGGAACCTGCGGTTGGATCACCTCCTTACCTGAAGATACCTTCCCGCGCAGTGTCCACAACAGATTGTCTGATAAAAAGTAATGAGCAGGACGGCTGCGAAGTCGTGACACTATCGTGTCCCCTTCGTCTAGCGGTTAGGACTCCGCCCTTTCACGGCGGCAACAGGGGTTCGAATCCCCTAGGGGACGCCACCTGCTTGGTGACAGGTGAAAGGTGTCTCCATACAGTATCTCAAAACCGTTCTGGTTGCGTAAGCAGCCGTGGCGCGTTTGAGATATTTGCTCTTTAACAATCCGGAACAAGCTGAAAATTGAAACGACGTGTCGTTTTCATTCTCCGTAATAAGAATGAAAAGCGCGACACGTTCGAGTCTCTCAAATGCTTGCAGCTCGCAGCGTTGTAAAACGCCTGTGGGTTGTGAGGTTAAGCGACTAAGCGTACACGGTGGATGCCCAGGCAGTCAGAGGCGATGAAGGACGTGCTAATCTGCGTAAAGCGACGGTAAGGTGATATGAACCGCTACAGCCGTCGATGTCCGAATGGGGAAACCCGGTGCACTCTGTGCATCATTGCAGCATGAATACATAGTGCTGCAAGGCGAACCGGGGGAACTGAAACATCTAAGTACCCCGAGGAAAAGAAATCAACCGAGATTCCCCCAGTAGCGGCGAGCGAACGGGGAGCAGCCCAGAGCCTGAATCAGCATGTGTGTTAGTGGAAGCGTCTGGAAAGTCGCAGGGTACAGGGTGATACTCCCGTACACAAAAGCACATATGCTGTGAGCTCGATGAGTAAGGCGGGACACGTGGTATCCTGTCTGAATATGGGGGGACCATCCTCCAAGGCTAAATACTCCTGACTGACCGATAGTGAACCAGTACCGTGAGGGAAAGGCGAAAAGAACCCCGGCGAGGGGAGTGAAACAGAACCTGAAACCGTGTACGTACAAGCAGTGGGAGCCCTCTTTATGGGGGGTGACTGCGTACCTTTTGTATAATGGGTCAGCGACTTATATTCTGTAGCAAGGTTAACCGTATAGGGGAGCCGCAGGGAAACCGAGTCTTAACTGGGCGTTAAGTTGCAGGGTATAGACCCGAAACCCGGTGATCTAGCCATGGGCAGGTTGAAGGTTGGGTAACACTAACTGGAGGACCGAACCGACTAATGTTGAAAAATTAGCGGATGACCTGTGGCTGGGGGTGAAAGGCCAATCAAACCGGGAGATAGCTGGTTCTCCCCGAAAGCTATTTAGGTAGCGCCTCGTGAACTCATCTCCGGGGGTAGAGCACTGTTTCGGCTAGGGGGCCATCCCGGCTTACCAACCCGATGCAAACTGCGAATACCGGAGAATGTTATCACGGGAGACACACGGCGGGTGCTAACGTCCGTCGTGAAGAGGGAAACAACCCAGACCGCCAGCTAAGGTCCCAAAGTCATGGTTAAGTGGGAAACGATGTGGGAAGGCACAGACAGCCAGGATGTTGGCTTAGAAGCAGCCATCATTTAAAGAAAGCGTAATAGCTCACTGGTCGAGTCGGCCTGCGCGGAAGATGTAACGGGGCTAAACCATGCACCGAAGCTGCGGCAGCGACACTATGTGTTGTTGGGTAGGGGAGCGTTCTGTAAGCCGTCGAAGGTGTGCTGTGAGGCATGCTGGAGGTATCAGAAGTGCGAATGCTGACATAAGTAACGATAAAGCGGGTGAAAAGCCCGCTCGCCGGAAGACCAAGGGTTCCTGTTCAACGTTAATCGGAGCAGGGTGAGTCGACCCCTAAGGCGAGGCCGAAAGGCGTAGTCGATGGGAAACAGGTTAATATTCCTGTACTCGGTGTTACTGCGAAGGGGGGACGGAGAAGGCTATATCAGCCGGGCGACGGTTGTCCCGGTTTAAGCGTGTAGGCGGAGGGTCCAGGTAAATCCGGTCCCTTATTAACGCTGAGGCGTGACGACGAGGCACTACGGTGCTGAAGTGATAAAATGCCCAGCTTCCGTGAAAAAGCCTCTAAGCATCAGGTAACACAGAATCGTACCCCAAACCGACACAGGTGGTCAGGTAGAGAATACCAAGGCGCTTGAGAGAACTCGGGTGAAGGAACTAGGCAAAATGGTGCCGTAACTTCGGGAGAAGGCACGCTGGCGCGTAGGTGGAGGGACTTGCTCCCCGAGCCGAAGCCAGTCGAAGATACCAGCTGGCTGCAACTGTTTATTAAAAACACAGCACTGTGCAAACACGAAAGTGGACGTATACGGTGTGACGCCTGCCCGGTGCCGGAAGGTTAATTGATGGGGTTATCCGCAAGGAGAAGCTCTTGATCGAAGCCCCGGTAAACGGCGGCCGTAACTATAACGGTCCTAAGGTAGCGAAATTCCTTGTCGGGTAAGTTCCGACCTGCACGAATGGCGTAATGATGGCCAGGCTGTCTCCACCCCGAGACTCAGTGAAATTGAACTCGCTGTGAAGATGCAGTGTACCCGCGGCAAGACGGAAAGACCCCGTGAACCTTTACTACAGCTTGACACTGAACATTGAGCCTTGATGTGTAGGATAGGTGGGAGGCTTTGAAGCGCGGACGCCAGTTCGCGTGGAGCCAACCTTGAAATACCACCCTTTAATGTTTGATGTTCTAACGTAGGCCCGTGATCCGGGCTGCGGACAGTGTCTGGTGGGTAGTTTGACTGGGGCGGTCTCCTCCTAAAGAGTAACGGAGGAGCACGAAGGTCAGCTAATCACGGTCGGACATCGTGAGGTTAGTGCAATGGCATAAGCTGGCTTGACTGCGAGAGTGACGGCTCGAGCAGGTGCGAAAGCAGGTCATAGTGATCCGGTGGTTCTGAATGGAAGGGCCATCGCTCAACGGATAAAAGGTACTCCGGGGATAACAGGCTGATACCGCCCAAGAGTTCATATCGACGGCGGTGTTTGGCACCTCGATGTCGGCTCATCACATCCTGGGGCTGAAGTAGGTCCCAAGGGTACGGCTGTTCGCCGTTTAAAGTGGTACGCGAGCTGGGTTTAGAACGTCGTGAGACAGTTCGGTCCCTATCTCGCCGTGGGCGCTGGAGAATTGAGGGGGTTGCTCCTAGTACGAGAGGACCGGAGTGAACGCACCACTGGTGTTCGGGTTGTCATGCCAATGGCATTGCCCGGTAGCTAAGTGCGGAAAAGATAAGTGCTGAAAGCATCTAAGCACGAAACTTGCCCCGAGATGAGTTCTCCCTGACTCCTTGAGAGTCCTGAAGGGACGTTGAAGACTACGACGTTGATAGGCCGGGTGTGTAAGCGCAGCGATGCGTTGAGCTAACCGGTACTAATGACCCGTGAGGCTTAACCTTACAACGCCAGAGGCGTTTTTGAGAGACACGATTTTCAGCCTGTACCGGATATATCTGCGCGGCCTTAAGGGGCGGCGCGGAGAACAGAATCTGCCTGGCGGCTTTAGCGCGGTGGTCCCACCTGACCCCATGCCGAACTCAGAAGTGAAACGCCGTAGCGCCGATGGTAGTGTGGGGTCTCCCCATGCGAGAGTAGGGAACTGCCAGGCATTAAATAAGTGAAGAAGCCCCGCACGGAAGTGCGGGGCTTTTTTACGTCTGCAGATCGTGAAAAACACGCTGAATTTACCGGCTTCAGCACTTTCCCATCCAATCCACAATGAAATCTGCAACGCTATTTGGGCAATTTATATCCAGAACCGGCACGTGCAGGGCCAGTTTCTGGTCGCTGGCGACAGCGATCACATGCTCATCAAGCAGTTCATCAATTCCGCCCTTGATCCCTGCACGCCATAAAATAATTTTAGGTACGGATTCCTCTTTAAAGCCCTCAACCAGTACGATCTCCAGCGCAGAGTGATCCATACGGCTGAGCAGATAAGGCAGATCAATCGACGGCTTTTCCGGTGTTTCACACATCAATGCCCATCGCTCCGAACTGGCCACCATCACCTGATGGGCACCCGCTTTTCTGAGCAGATAGCTATCTTTACCTGGCGTATCCACATCCATCTGATGATGTGTGTGCTTAATCAGCCCGGCACGAATCCCTTTACTGCTGAGAATCGGTATCACCTGCTGTAACAGCGTCGTTTTACCGGTTCCACTCCAGCCCGCAATCGCAAGTAAGGGTAAGGACATATCAACCTCTCTCATTGAGATCATCGGGCGTATTAATATTGCGAAAGGCAGACTCATCGTCAGTCAGAAGTACTGCATGACCACCGTGATCGCGCAGGAAGTGCATAAGACGTCGTTCACCAGCCTGCAGATAGGCATAAAGAGGTGCAGCCATATCACGATGAATCAGAGCCAGTGTGGGGTGATCGCGCGACTGTGAGCGAACCCAGACGGCTGGCGCGTCTCCACGTTGCTCAACCAGTTTTTCCACGACGTTAAGCGGCACTGCAGGTGTATCACAGGAGCAAAAAGCGGCCCATTCACCGTCAATGGCGATCAACGCACTGTAGATACCGGCCAGTGGACCCGGATAATCATCAAAAACATCCTGAACAACCCGACACCCGCTTAACTGATAGCGATCAATATTGCGATTGGCATTAATCATGACAATGTCCACTTGTGGCCTGAGCCGTTCAAGCACATGCTGATAAAGTGGCCTGCCATTCAGGTGCACTAATCCTTTGTCCTGACCACCCATGCGGCGGCCCTGACCACCGGCCAGAATGACGCCGGTTAATATTGTCATGAGAGTGTCCTCGCTAATGACGCACTGTGAATACGGGAGAATCCTGAATGAAATGCCATCGTTTAAACGAGCTGATCGCGTTGCTGCAACCCGCCTGGCAAAAAGAACCTGACATTAATCTGGTCACATTTTTGCAGAAACTGGCTCAGGAATCTGGATTCCGTGGCCCGTTAAGTGAATTAACCGACGATGTATTAATTTACCATCTTAAAATGCGTGACTCTGCCAGCGATGATGAAATTCCCGGCCTTAAAAAAGACTATGAAGTTGATTTCAAAACAGCACTGCTCCGCGCACGGGGTGTCATTAAACAGGACGAGTAGTGTTATCCTTGGCAGTTAAATGTAAGGGTGACTACAGGTAACATGATGAGCGACGCTGCTTTTAACTTCCAGACCTTGAATCCCGATGTGCTGCTTGATGCGCTTTGGGAGACAGGAATTCGCGTCGAGTCGGGTCTGACAGCCCTGAACAGCTATGAGAACCGGGTTTATCAGTTCAGCGATGATGAAAAACGACGCTATGTAGCGAAGTTTTATCGTCCACAGCGCTGGCGTGCCGAACAGATTGCTGAAGAGCATCAGTATGCACTCGATCTGCTGGCTGACGAGGTGCCCATCGCAGCACCACTGCGGTTAAAGGGTGAAACACTGCACAGCCACGCTGGCTTCTTCTTTGCCGTCTTTCCCAGCCTGGGCGGACGACAATATGAGACAGACAATGAAGACCAGATGGAATGGGTAGGCCGCTTCCTGGGGCGCATTCATCAGACCGGGCGCAAAACGTTATTCGGCAATCGACCGACCATAGGCCTGGATGAATATCTGCATGAACCCCGTCAGGTTCTGGAACAATCACTCTTAGTGCCTGCATCACTTAAGGCCGCACTGCTGCAGGCGCTTGATAAGCTGGGCAATACGCTGCAGCAACGGTGGCACACTACGTGGCAGCCGCTACGATTACATGGCGACTGCCATCCGGGTAATATTCTGTGGCGTGACGGACCGCTGTTTGTCGATCTGGATGATGCCCGTAATGGCCCGGCAGTACAGGATCTGTGGATGCTGATTAGCGGCGATCGACAGGAACAGCGTATTCAGTGGGATATTCTGCTGGAGGCTTACAGTGAATTCAGTGATTTTGATATTAATGAATTGTCACTGATTGAGCCTTTACGCGCTATGCGCATGGTTTATTATCTGGCCTGGGTTGTCCGACGCTGGCAGGATCCCGCTTTTCCTCGCGCTTTCCCCTGGATAACAGATGAAGATTTCTGGCGCAGGCAAATTTCACTCTTTACCGAGCAGGAGAAGCTGTTGCAGGAACCTCCTCTGCAGCTGACACCGCAATATTAATGACGTAGTCAGGAGAATTTTTCACGATGAAAAAAATTTGGTTTGCTCTGATGGGTTTAGTGCTGGCATTCAGCGCGTCCGCTGCCCAGTTCACTGAAGGTAAACAATATGTCAGTCTGCCGAAACCCGTGGCCGGCGAACCTCAGGTGATGGAGTTCTTCTCCTTCTTCTGCCCGCACTGCTATCAGTTTGAACGTATTTATCACGTCAATGACGCGGTGAAAAAGAATCTGCCTGCTGACACTAAACTGGTGAAATACCACGTCGATTTCCTTGGTGGCGATCTGGGACCGGTTGTGACCCAGGCCTGGGCTGTGGCGATGGCGCTGGGCGTTGAAGATAAGGTGACAGTACCGATCTTTGATGGCATCCAGAAAACACAGACCATCACCGATCCTGCCAGTCTGAAAGAGACGTTTGTCAAAGCGGCCGGTATCTCCGCTGCTGACTATGATGCTGCATGGAACAGCTTCGCCGTAAAAGCGCTGGTTGCACAACAGCAGAAAGCGGCTGCGGATGTTGATCTGCGCGGTGTACCAGCGATGTTCGTTAATGGCAAATATATGGTGAACAACGGCGGCCTTGATACCAGCTCTATGGACAATTTCGTTGCTGACTACGCGAACGTGGTTAAATTCCTTGTAAGCCAGAAGTAACAGGCTTTGTCATCTCATTCAACGCCAGCTCAGCTGGCGTTTTTTTATGCTATTGAACAGAGACATAAATTTTGTCCATCTCCAGGGCATAAATTTAATATCCACACAAGGGATCACATAATTAAAATTGCCGATCGGGTCACGGAAATTAAATAAGTCTATGAAATAGATGGTTTTTATTTGAGGTTTAATCATTTAAGATCCTGAAAAACAGCGCGTTATAATTTTTACGCACAAAGTTATCCACAGAATGATCGTTGCGATCTTATCTCCAGAACCGTCAAAAACGCGACATATCCTACGCCTTAGTTCACCCTTTCTGCCAGGTTGTGGCATCCTTATAGACCAACCCATAGCAACGAAGACAACACAGACTTATGGCGCAAATAGCAGAAAATCCCCTCATTCTGGTTGATGGCTCATCCTATCTTTATCGCGCGTATCACGCGTTTCCGCCGCTGACCAATAGTGCAGGTGAACCCACTGGTGCCATGTACGGTGTGCTCAACATGCTGAAAAGCCTGCTGGCGCAATACAATCCGAGTCATGTTGCTGTGGTGTTTGATGCCAAAGGCAAAACGTTCCGGGACGAGCTGTTTGAACACTACAAGTCTCATCGTCCACCGATGCCTGATGACTTACGTGCGCAAATCGAGCCGTTGCATGAGATGGTACGGGCGATGGGGCTGCCGTTACTGGCGGTGAGCGGCGTTGAAGCTGATGATGTCATCGGTACGCTGGCGCTGGAAGCAGAGAAAAAAGGCCTCTCAGTGCTGATTAGCACCGGCGACAAAGATATGGCGCAACTGGTCACCCCAGCTATCACGCTGATAAATACCATGAGCAACACCATTCTGGGCCCCGAAGAGGTTGAGCAAAAATATGGTGTGCCGCCCGCCTTAATCATCGATTTTCTGGCCATGATGGGCGACAGCTCAGATAACATCCCAGGCGTGCCGGGTGTGGGTGAAAAAACCGCGCAGGCTCTGCTGCAGGGACTGGGCAGCATGCAGACGATCTATGACAATCTGGACAAGGTGGCCGATCTCGGCTTTCGGGGTGCCAAAACCATGGCGACCAAACTTGAGCAGAATCGTGATGTAGCGTTTCTTTCCTATCAGCTGGCGACCATCAAGACGGACGTTGAGCTGGCGCTGCCCTGTGAAGAGCTCAACGTTACTGAACCTGATGTCGAGGCACTGCAGACCCTGTTCAGTCGCTATGAGTTCAAACGCTGGCTGAGTGACCTGCAGGACGGTAAATGGCTGCAGGGCAAGAAGAACAATACTCAGGCGCAAAAAGCGTTGTCTGATGAGCCAGCTGTGGTCGTTGAAACCAGCAGCGTATTGCCGAGCGAAGGTTATGTCACAATCCTGGATCAGGAACACTTTGATAGCTGGCTGGAGAAGCTGAAAAACAGCGAAGTGTTTGCCTTTGATCTGGAGACCGACGCGCTGGATACCCTGAGCGCTAACATCGTGGGTATCAGCTTCGCAGTAGCGCCCGGTGAAGCCGCCTATCTGCCGGTTGCTCATGACTATCTTGATGCGCCTGATCAACTGGATCGTGCAGCCGTTCTGGCACAGCTCAAGCCTCTGCTTGAGGATGAAAACGCCTGGAAAGTGGGCCAGAACCTGAAATACGATCGTGGCGTACTGAAGAACTACGATATTGAACTGGCCGGTATCAAATTCGACACCATGCTTGAGTCCTATATTCTCAACAGCGTGGTGGGTAAACATGACATGGATAGCCTGGCCGCTCGCTGGCTTAACCATAAAACGGTCACCTTCCAGGAGATCGCCGGTAAAGGCAAAAATCAGCTGACGTTCAATCAAATCGCGTTAGAGCAGGCCGCTCATTATGCTGCCGAAGATGCCGATGTGACTCTGCAGTTGCATCTGAAGATGTGGCCAGAGCTGGAGAAAGAAGCGGGCCCGAAAAAAGTGTTCGAACAGATTGAGATGCCGTTACTGACCGTCATCTCCCGGATAGAACGCAATGGCGTGCTAATCGATCAATCGATCCTGGCGCAACACTCCAAAGAGCTGACTGCCCGACTGGCTGAGCTTGAGTTGAAAGCGCATGAGCTGGCGGGAGAGCCTTTTAACCTCTCATCCACTAAGCAGCTTCAGGTGATCCTGTTTGAAAAACAGGGCATTAAACCTACAAAGAAAACACCAGGCGGTGCGCCGTCAACCAGCGAAGAGGTGTTAGCTGAACTGGCACTCGACTATCCACTTCCAAAAGTGATCCTGGAGCATCGCGGTTTATCCAAACTTAAGTCGACTTATACGGATAAATTACCGCTGATGATTAATCCGATAAGCGGGCGCGTGCATACCTCTTATCATCAGGCTGTTACCGCTACCGGACGCTTATCTTCTGCCGATCCGAATCTGCAAAACATCCCGGTGCGTAATGACGAAGGACGCCGGATCCGCCAGGCATTTGTCGCGGCCAAAGGCCATCGCATTGTGGCGGCAGACTATTCACAAATTGAACTGCGTATCATGGCGCATCTCTCTCAGGATAAAGGATTGCTGGACGCGTTTGCCCAGGGCGAAGATATTCACCGTGCCACGGCATCCGAAGTGTTTGGTGTGGCGCTGGATAAGGTCAGCGGCGAACAGCGTCGCAGTGCCAAAGCGATCAACTTTGGTCTGATTTATGGTATGAGCGCCTTTGGCCTGTCGCGTCAGCTGAATATCGGTGCGGGCGAAGCGAAAAAGTATATGGATCTCTACTTTGAACGTTATCCGGGCGTACTGCGCTATATGGAGAACACCCGTCAGCTGGCGGCGAGTAACGGCTATGTTGAAACGCTGGAAGGTCGTCGGCTGTGGCTGCCAGATATTAAATCCAGCAACGCCATTCGCCGGAAAGCCGCAGAACGCGCCGCGATCAATGCGCCAATGCAGGGAACCGCAGCGGATATTATCAAGCGGGCAATGATTGCGGTGGATGAATGGCTTGAACAGCAAAACGACAATGCCGTCAGAATGATCATGCAGGTTCACGATGAACTGGTATTCGAAGTGAAAGCGGAGGCCGTTGAAGAGGCCAGCCAGAAAATCCGTGCGCTAATGGAAGGTAGCGTGCAGCTCGACGTGCCTTTACTGGTTGAAGTCGGAGTGGGTAATAACTGGGATGAAGCCCACTGATTCAGCGTCTGAGGCCGGTTCCGTAAAATGGAATTGGCCTGTCATCAGGCATAAGTAAATCGTTTAGTTAACGGGCTCAGCGCGGTCAATGCTGGTACTGAGATAAAGCGTTTTTCTAACTACTTATCGGCTAAACACTTTTTCCGTCATTTAACTACATTGCAACGTTGTTTTTGTGACGCACGTGGTAAAAAAAGCCTTGTTTGATGTAAGTAAGCAACAAAAAAGCCTTTGTCACGCACAGAAAATCAGGTAAAGTTCGTCGCGTAGGGTACAGAGGTAAGATGTTCTATCTTTCAGACCTTTTACTTCACGTAATCGGATTTGGCTGAATTTAGCCGCCCCAGTCATTCTGTGACTGGGGCGTTTTTTATTGGGCTTTTTGCACCGCCGGTTTCAGCGGCACAGGGCTGCCACTCACTCTTCCGCGTCCTGATCCACCTCTGCCGGTTCAAACGTTGTGAACCAGCTGTCCAGTTTCTGACGAACCTTATCTACGCCGATTTTCTTAAGCGATGAGAAAAGTTCTACCTGCACATCACCCACAAATTCGAGTGCAGCTTCACGCACAACATTAAGCTGTGCTTTACGCGCACCTGAGGCGAGCTTGTCTGCCTTGGTGAGGAGCAACAGCACCGGAATGCCGCTTTCAACGGACCAGTTAATCATCTGTCGATCGAGATCTTTCAGCGGATGACGGATATCCATCAGGATCACCAGGCCTTTCAGCGCCTGACGTTTTTGCAGGTATTCACCTAACGCACGCTGCCACTTCAGCTTCATCTCTTCCGGGACTTCGGCATAACCGTAACCGGGCAGGTCGACCAGACGCTTACCTTCTTTCACTTCAAACAGGTTAATCAGCTGCGTACGTCCCGGCGTTTTACTGGTACGCGCCAGACCCTTCTGATTGGTTAACGTATTCAGCGCACTCGATTTTCCCGCGTTCGAGCGGCCAGCAAAAGCCACTTCAATTCCGGTATCGGCAGGCAGATGGCGGATATCCGGCGCGCTCATGACAAAGTGGGTAACGTGATAATTCAATTCAGACAAGGTGACACTCCAGAAAACGCATTAAGGCAATGCGGCCGATTATACGCGTTATGGCGCGAAAGTGCTCAACCGCGTCTGATTAGTCAGATTTGTAAGAGATTTGCCATTACCACTGCGAGTTATTTCGCTTTTTACTTTAATTACTAAAAATAAAAAATCTTATTATTTAATATCTTATCTAGAATGGTTCTTTTTTTGAACTAACTATTTGTGGCGCTGACTTGAGGCTTTTACCAGATGGTCTACATTATTGTGCAGTGCACGGCAGCACCCATCAGGATGATGCGCTCAGGGATACCAGGAGGGTAGAGAGCGATGGAATGGAAATGAGTCAGGGATACGCTCAGACAGGGATAAGGAAAAGCTCAGGAGCTGAGCAGGCGCGGGATTGACCGGGATGTTACGAGCCGAAAAGGATTTAAAACATGATTCCTTCTTATGAAGGTATGAAATAAGGCGACAGCTTGAGCTGTCGCCTTTTTTCTTTGTCTGGTTTCTGCTAGATTTCGCCGCAATTGTATACTGAATAAAAAAGCCGGGACCGAATACTATGAAGCAACCTGCACGAGCTGTTCACGGCAAACCTGCCGCCAAAGCCAAACGCAAATCGCGTGATGATATCAACAACGAAGCACGCGATCGCAAACGTGATAAAAAGCATCGTGGACATGCTTCTGGCAGCCGTGCTAATCCAGCGGCGTCCGAAAGCAATGGCGGGAGTCAGGCTAATAACGTGAAAGATCCGCGCATCGGCAGTAAAAAGCCGGTGGCCCTGATCGCTGACGGAAAAACCGCAGCCGTTAAGCCAAAGAAAAGCGTGGAAAAACCTGCAGCTGAGAAAAAAGCACGCCTGACGCCAGAAGAAGAGCTGGCAAAGCTGGAAAATGATGAGCGTCTTGATGCGCTGCTGGATCGACTGGAAAATGGCGAAACCCTGTCGGCTGAAGATCAGGGCTGGCTGGATGCCTCGCTGGACCGTATTGACGAACTGATGGAGCAGTTAGGCATTGTGATGGATGATGCTGAAGATGAGCAGGCTGAAGAAGATATGTACCGTCTGCTGAAGGGCAACTAAGCAAATTTGATCGGCATGCGGTCTGCGCATGCCGCGCTTATCAGGTAAACGACAATGTTTTGGCCTGGATCAATTTTCGCGCTGCTGGCGACATGTTATCTGCTGTGGTTATTGTTTAAACTACGACGCCTGTCGCGGCTGAAGCAACGTTTACGTCGGGTCACAACCCGCTCACCTTTCATCTCCTCTTCTTCGCGACCTTCTCTCAGACGCCGTCACCGGAAGGAGTGAGCATGCCATCGCAGCAGATTGAGTGGGATCAGGCGTTAATTGAAAAGTACAATTACGCTGGTCCGCGTTATACCTCTTATCCCACCGCGCTGGAGTTCAGCGAGCAGTACGCGGAAACTGATTTCCAGCGTGCCGTCGCGCGTTATCCTGATCGTCCGCTGTCGCTCTATGTTCATATTCCCTTCTGCCATCGTCTCTGCTACTTCTGCGGCTGCAACAAGATCGTGACGCGTCAGCGCCACAAAGCGGACCGCTATCTGGACGTGCTTGAGCAGGAAATCATTCAGCGCGCGCCGCTGTTTCGCGAGCGTAAAGTCACGCAGCTTCACTGGGGCGGCGGCACGCCAACCTTTCTCGACAATACGCAGATTTCACGGTTGGTGGGTTTACTGAAGCAGCACTTCAGCGTGGCTGAGGACGCCGAAATGTCGATCGAGGTTGATCCGCGGGAAATTGAGCTGGATGTGATTGATCACCTGCGATCGCTGGGGTTCAATCGTCTGAGCATGGGCGTACAGGATTTTAATAAATCGGTGCAGGAACGGGTTAATCGGGTGCAGGATGAAGAGGTGATTTTCGGCCTGATGGCGCGCGCCCGTGAGCAGGGCTTCAGCTCTGTCAGCATCGATCTGATCTATGGCTTACCCCTGCAAACGCCCGCCAGCTTTGCCTGGACGCTGGAGCGGGTACTGGCACTGAGCCCGGACCGGCTTAGTGTATTTAACTATGCGCATCTGCCGTCAATGTTCGCGGCTCAGCGTAAAATTAAAGAGGATGAACTGCCCTCCGCGCAGCAAAAGCTGGATATCCTGCAACAGACCATTGTGACGCTGACTCAGCAGGGCTACCAGTTTATCGGGATGGATCACTTTGCAAAGCCGCAGGATGAGCTGGCCATCGCGCAGCGTGAAGGGCAGTTGCATCGCAATTTCCAGGGATACACGACGCAGGGCGACAGTGACTTACTGGGGCTTGGCGTCTCAGCCATCAGCATGACTGGCGACAGTTATGCGCAGAATCAGAAAGACCTCAACACCTGGTATGCATGTGTGGAACAGCAGGGAAATGGCCTGTGGCGCGGCATCGCCTTAACCGACGATGATTGCCTGCGGCGTGACGTGATTAAAACGCTGATTTGTAACTTCTCGCTGGATTTTGCCGCGACTGAAGCGCGATGGGGCATTCGCTTTAGCGACTATTTTGCTGAGGACATGGCGCTGCTGAAACCGTTAATTGCTGACGGGCTGGTGGTACAAACTGCTAAAGGGCTTGAGGTGACCGGCATTGGCCGGTTACTGATCCGCAATATCTGCATGTGCTTTGATCGCTATCTGCGTCAGAAAGTGCGTCAGCAGCAATTCTCCCGCGTTATCTGACGAAACGGGCTGGCATGACATGCCAGCCCGCACCGAAACGCTTATTCCATGCCAAGCTCTTTCAGCTTGCGTGTCAGCGTGTTTCGTCCCCAGCCCAGCAAACGAGCGGCTTCCTGTTTGTGGCCTTGCGTATGACGCAGCGCAGTGGTGAGCAGCGTTCGCTCCATCTCCGGTTGTGCTTCCGACAGCAGATTCTGATGACCGGAACGCAGTGCGCGGTCGGCCCACTGTGCCAGCAGCGTTGCCCAACTGTCAGGCAGCGACTGCACCGGATTTTCCGGGGTGCTGGACTCAAACAGTTCGCTGGGCAGATCCTGAATCAGCACTTCCTGACCCGCAGCCATGACCGTCAGCCAGCGACAGGTGTTTTCCAGCTGACGTACGTTACCGGACCAGTGCAGCCGGGTTAAGGCTGTTTCGGTTTCCGGGTGCAGAATCTTCGCTTCCACACCCAGCTCACGAGCCGCCACCTGCAGGAAATAACGCGCCAGACGTGGGATATCCTCACGACGCTCACGCAGCGGCGGCAGATGCACACGAATCACATTCAGGCGGTGGAACAGGTCCTCACGGAACTTGCCTTCCTGCACACGCAATTCCAGGTTCTGGTGGGTTGCCGCAATAATACGCACATCCACTTTGACGGGTGCATAACCACCGACGCGATAGAACTGACCATCGGCCAGCACGCGCAGCAGTCGGGTCTGCACATCCAGCGGCATATCACCGATCTCATCCAGAAACAGCGTGCCGCCATCCGCCTGCTCAAAACGGCCCTGACGGATCTGGTTCGCGCCGGTAAAGGCCCCTTTCTCGTGACCAAACAGCTCTGACTCAATCAAATCTTTGGGTATTGCAGCCATGTTCAGTGCGATAAAGGGCGCTTTGGTGCGTGGGCTGTGGCGATGTAGCGCATGGGCCACCAGCTCTTTACCGGTTCCGGACTCACCGTTAATCAGCACGCTTATCGAAGAGCGCGATAAGCGCCCGATGATACGAAACACATCCTGCATCGCAGGCGCTTCACCAATAATATCGGTAGTTGGTCCGCTGACCGGCTGATTACGTGGCTGCTGCTGTTCCTGGTAGTGGCTGATCGCTCGCTCTACCAGTGCAACGGCTTCGTCGATATCAAACGGCTTAGGCAGGTAATCAAATGCGCCCTGCTGATAGGCGCTGACGGCAGCATCCAGATCCGAATGCGCCGTCATTATGATGACCGGAAGCATGGGATGACGCTGTTTAATCTGCTTCAGTAGCGCCAGGCCATCCATACCGGGCATGCGAATGTCTGACAGTAAAACGTCCGGGGTCTTGGTTGAGAGGGCATCCAGCACCTCGCTTGCGCTGTCAAAAGTCGCGCAGCTCAAACCGGCTCCAGTGAGCGCGCGTTCAAGCACCCAGCGGATGGAGCTATCGTCATCGACGATCCAGACTATCCCTCGTTGCATAGAAACCTCACTGGCGAATAGGCAGGTAAACCGAAAATTCGGTGTGTCCCGGCCAACTGTTAAATTCTATTTTTCCTGAATGTTGATCAATCAGGCTACGGGCGATGGAGAGGCCTAAACCGGTTCCGCCTTCACGTCCGCTGACCATCGGATAAAACAGCGTATCCTGCAGCTGGGCCGGAATGCCGGGGCCATCATCTTCAATATCAATACGTGCTACCAGGCGATAACGCGTGCCGTGCAGCGTGAGCTGGAAAGCGGTGCGGGTGCGGATAATGATGGTGCCGCCATCGTCTCCCAGCGCCTGAAGCGCATTGCGCACCACGTTAAGCAGTACCTGTTCAATCTGATCGGGGTCGTGCGGCAGTTCCGGCAGGCTGGGGTCATAATCCCGTACCAGCGAGACATTCTCCGGCAGCTCCATCGAGACCAGATTAACTACGCGTTCAGCCACCTGATGAATGCTCTGCGTGATGTGCATACCCGGCTGCTGCGGCCCTAACAGACGATCCACCAGATTCCGCAACCGGTCGGCCTGTTCAATAATGACTTTGGTGTATTCGTTCAGCGAGGGATCGGGCAGGGCGCGGGATAAAAGCTGTGCCGCGCCGCGCAACCCTCCCAGCGGATTTTTAATCTCATGAGCCAGACCACGAACCAGATCGCGAGCGGCCACCTGCTGAGCGTGCTGTAACTGCTCCTGACTGAGCCGACGCTGATTATCCATCGGCGCCATTTCCATCAGAATTAAGCCATCGGGTAATCGCTGGGCGGTCAGCGACATAATGTGTGCGCGACCATCAACGACCAGCGTAACCTCACTGTCAGTGAATCCCTGGCCAGCCTCAAGACTCTCGCGCATCACCTCAATATTCAGCGAAAAGTAGCCGGTCAATTCCGGTAACGGCGTGCCGAACAGCTTGCGTGAGCTTTGCGCCAGTAATTGCTGCGCCGCCGGGTTGGCGTAATGGATAACCAGATCGTTATCCACCAACAAAATACTGTTGATTAAAGCATTGAGAATCTGCCCTGCATCGGGCAGAGAGCCAGTTGCCATAAAACGTACCTCTGCACCAATCAGGTGCATTTTAGTCTTAAAGCCGTAAGGAGGGCGAATGAACGGTAAATTCGCGGAGAAAAAAGCCCATCCGAAGATGGGCTAAAAGTTTCCACGGCAACAAAATCGTTTGACCAGTTAAACGCTGTAGTAAAGCTCGAACTCAACCGGGTGTGGCGTCATGCGAACGCGATCCATCTCTGCTTTACGCAGTTCGATGTAAGCATCGATCGATTCGTCAGTGAATACACCGCCGCGGGTCAGGAACTCGCGATCTTCGTTCAGTGAATTCAGCGCTTCTTCCAGAGAGCCCGCAACTTTTGGAATCTCAGCTTCTTCTTCCGGTGGCAGGTCATACAGGTTCTTGTCCATCGCATCACCAGGATGGATTTTGTTGATGATGCCATCCAGGCCAGCCATCAGCAGTGCGGTGAACGCCAGGTATGGGTTAGCCGCTGGGTCCGGGAAGCGCGCTTCGATACGACGGGCTTTCGGGCTGGCAACCACCGGAATACGGATTGAAGCTGAACGGTTACGGGCAGAGTAAGCCAGCATAACCGGTGCTTCATAACCCGGAACCAGACGCTTGTAAGAGTTCGTGGTCGGGTTCGCCAGTGCGTTAATTGCTTTAGCGTGCTTGATGATGCCGCCGATGTAGAACAGCGCCATTTCAGACAGGCCGCCGTACTTATCGCCGGCAAACAGGTTCTGGCCACCTTTAGAGAGTGACATATGGCAGTGCATGCCTGAACCGTTGTCGCCAAACATTGGCTTCGGCATAAAGGTCGCGGTTTTGCCGTAAGCATGAGCAACGTTATGGACGACATATTTGTAGATCTGAATTTCGTCAGCTTTTTTGGTCATGGTATTGAAGCGGGTAGCCACTTCGTTCTGACCCGCAGTCGCCACTTCGTGGTGATGCGCTTCAACAACCAGGCCCATCTGCTCCATGGTCAGACACATGGCAGAACGGATGTCCTGTGATGAGTCGACTGGTGGAACCGGGAAGTAGCCGCCTTTCAGACCTGGACGGTGACCTTTGTTACCGCCTTCGTACTCTTTACCGGTGTTCCATGCCGCTTCGATATCGTCGATAGCCACATGTGAACCGGAAGTCGATGAACCGAAACGGATGTCATCGAACAGGAAGAATTCTGGTTCTGGTCCAAACAGCACGGTATCCGCGATGCCGGAAGAGCGCAGGTAATCTTCAGCGCGTTTTGCGATAGAACGTGGATCGCGGTCGTAGCCCTGCATAGTGCCTGGCTCAAGGATGTCACAACGGATAATGAGCGTAGAATCTTCGAAGAAAGGATCCATGACTGCCGTGGTAGCGTCAGGCATCAGCACCATGTCTGATTCGTTAATGCCTTTCCAGCCGCCAATAGACGAACCATCGAACATTTTGCCTTCTTCGAAGAAGTCAGCGTTAACCTGGTGAGCAGGGATAGTAACGTGCTGTTCTTTACCTTTGGTATCGGTAAAACGCAGGTCAACAAACTTAACTTCATGCTCGTTCATCATCGAGAGAACGTGTTCAGCGGACATACTCAACTCTCCTGGAAATGGTCTTTCATTATCTACATGGCGAGGAAACGTCGTTTCCGGAATTCGCAGCGGGAAAACAACTCCCTGACTACCCGCTTCCGGCACGCTCTTCAACCGACATCTGACTGGCGATTACGCTTGATTTAGATAAAGCGAATTCTGTGCCAACTTTTCTGATGCTGCTTAAATCGCCTTGTGATGCACCTTTTTGTCATAAAGCACCTGCACCAGGATGGTCCTGGTGCACTAAAGTGGTGCTTTGTGACGATTTATTAGCACCATTTTGGTGCATAAGACCAACTTAGTGCATTTTCTGCACCGGGAACAGGGCAAATTTGCACCTATCTAATAAACTTTCAGTGAAAAGTGTGATGGTGTTCAGTCTTCCGCTTAATCAGTGTACAATAACGCGCTATTTCTAATGCCTGAGGCAAAGCTGTGATCGAAAATTTGCGTAACATCGCCATCATCGCGCACGTTGACCATGGAAAGACCACCCTGGTTGACAAACTGCTGCAACAATCCGGTACTTTTGATGCCCGTACCGAAGCAACAGAGCGCGTGATGGACTCCAATGATTTGGAGAAAGAGCGTGGGATTACCATCCTCGCAAAAAACACCGCCATTAAGTGGAATGACTACCGTATCAACATCGTTGATACCCCAGGACACGCCGACTTCGGTGGTGAAGTTGAGCGCGTCATGTCCATGGTGGACTCGGTGCTGCTGGTTGTAGATGCGATGGATGGCCCTATGCCGCAAACCCGCTTCGTGACCAAAAAAGCGTTCGCGCATGGTCTGAAGCCGATTGTGGTTATCAACAAAGTAGATCGCCCTGGTGCGCGTCCGGATTGGGTTGTGGATCAGGTATTTGACCTGTTCGTTAACCTGGATGCGACTGACGAGCAGCTCGACTTCCCTATCATTTTCGCCTCTGCGCTGAATGGTATCGCGGGTCTTGAGCACACCGACATGGCTGACGATATGACCCCGCTGTATCAGGCAATCGTTGACCACGTTGCGCCTCCGCAGGTTGAGGCTGATGCGCCACTGCAGATGCAGATCTCTCAGCTGGACTACAACAACTACCTGGGCGTGATCGGCATTGGCCGCATCAAGCGCGGTAAAGTTAAGCCGAACCAGCAAGTCACTATCGTTGATAGCGAAGGCAAAACCCGTAACGGTAAAGTCGGTAAAGTCCTGACTCACCTGGGTCTTGAGCGTATCGACAGCGATCTGGCTGAAGCGGGCGATATCATTGCTATCACCGGTCTGGGCGAGCTGAACATCTCTGACACCATCTGTGATCCACAGAATGTGCAGGCGCTGCCAGCACTGAGCGTTGATGAGCCAACCGTAACCATGTTCTTTAACGTCAACACCTCACCGTTCTGCGGTAAAGAAGGTAAGTACGTGACTTCACGTCAGATCCTTGAGCGTCTGAACAAAGAACTGGTTCACAACGTGGCTCTGCGCGTTGAAGAAACCGAAGATTCTGATGCGTTCCGCGTGTCAGGTCGTGGTGAGCTTCACCTGTCAGTTCTGATCGAAAACATGCGTCGTGAAGGTTTCGAACTGGCGGTATCCCGTCCGAAAGTTATCTTCCGCGAGATCGATGGCCGTAAACAAGAGCCATTCGAGAACGTTACGCTGGATATCGAAGAGACGCATCAGGGTTCCGTTATGCAAGCCATGGGTGAGCGTAAAGGCGATCTGAAAAACATGGATCCGGATGGCAAAGGCCGCGTACGTCTCGACTACGTGATTCCTAGCCGTGGCCTGATTGGCTTCCGTAACGAATTCATGACGATGACTTCCGGTACCGGTCTGCTCTACTCTACCTTCAGCCACTACGACGATATCCGTCCAGGCGAAGTGGGCCAGCGTCAGAACGGCGTTCTGATCTCTAACGGTCAGGGCAAAGCTGTAGCGTTCGCTCTGTTCGGTCTGCAGGATCGCGGTAAGCTGTTCCTGGGTCATGGTGCAGAAGTCTATGAAGGCCAGATCATCGGTATTCACAGCCGTTCTAACGACCTGACCGTAAACTGTCTGACCGGTAAGAAGCTGACCAACATGCGTGCTTCAGGTACTGATGAAGCAACGACACTGGTACCACCGCAGAAAATGACGCTGGAACAGGCGATCGAGTTCATCGATGATGACGAACTGGTCGAAGTGACTCCACTGTCAGTGCGTATCCGTAAGCGTCACCTGACTGAAAACGACCGTAAACGTGCTTCACGTGGTCCTAAAGACGCATAATTGCGCCTTTAAAGAATAAAAAGCCCCGCATGCGGGGCTTTTTTTTGCCTGAAATTCGGATTTACTCAGCCGGACCAGCGAATATTTGTGTGAATGATGTCGCGCTTTACTCACCTTCTGGCGTTTACGCTTTTCTCTCAGCCCGTGCCTGTTCAGCCTGCACTTTTGCCGCTAGAGTGAATACTCCAGGGAACAGAAGGAGACACACCATGCTGTATATCTTTGATTTGGGCAATGTGATTATTGATATCGACTTCAACCGCGTGCTGGGTGTCTGGAGTGATTTTAGTCGTGTACCGCTGGCTTCGCTACAAGGCCATTTCCAGATGGACGAAGCGTTTGAGCAACACGAACGTGGCGAGATCAGTGATGAAGATTTCGCACTGGCGCTGTGCGAAAAGCTGGAGATCGCACTGAGCTATGAGCAGTTTGCGGCTGGCTGGCAGGCGGTCTTCGTTGACGTGCGTCCGGAAACCCTGGCGCTAATGAACCGGCTGCGGCTGGAAGGTCATCGGGTGGTAATCCTCTCTAACACGAACAAGCTGCATTGCGAATTCTGGCCAACGCAGTATCCGGACGTGCAGCAGGCAGCGGATAAAATCTACCTGTCACAGGAGATAGGTATGCGCAAACCGGAAGCGCGGATTTATCAGCATGTGCTGGATGCAGAAGGTGTGACTGCCGATCAGGCGGTGTTCTTTGATGATAATCCAGAGAACATTGAGGCGGCCCGTGCCCTGGGTATTGAAAGTGTACTGGTTACTGACAGTAAAACGGTACCCAACTGGTTTGCGGGTCTACAGTAACTCATGATGTCACGTAAATTTCGCCCCAGGCTGCATGCGTTCTGGTTGTGGCTCAGGCTGTTATGGAAACGCATTGATGAGGATGGCATGACGACCCAGGCCGGTAATCTGGCTTATGTCTCATTACTGGCGTTAGTGCCGCTTATTGCAGTGGTCTTTGCCCTGTTTGCGGCGTTTCCGGTTTTCTCTGACATCAGCGTGCAGTTAAAACAGTTTGTCTTCAACAATCTGATGCCTGCTGCAGGTAACACGTTGCAACGCTATCTTGAACAGTTTGTTGCTAACGTAAACCGGATGACGGCGGTCGGGGCAGTCGGTCTTATCGTGACCGCCTTACTGCTGATGCATTCGGTCGATACGGCGTTAAACACCATCTGGCGCAGCAACAAAAAGCGACCGATGGTTTACTCCTTTGCCGTCTACTGGATGATCCTGACGCTCGGTCCGCTGCTGGCCGGTGCCAGCCTGGCAATCAGCTCTTATCTGCTTTCCCTGCGCTGGATTAATGCCACTGGCGTAACCAGTCTGGTCGATCAGATGCTGCGCATTTTCCCGCTTCTGCTGTCGTGGTTCGCCTTCTGGTTACTCTACAGCATTGTTCCCACTCAACGGGTGCCACCGCGTGATGCGCTGATTGGCGCGCTCGTTGCCGGGGCGTTGTTTGAGCTGGGTAAAAAGGGCTTTGCGCTCTATGTTACTATGTTCCCTTCATATCAGTTGATCTACGGCGTACTGGCCGTGATCCCCATTCTGTTTCTCTGGGTCTACTGGACCTGGTGTATTGTGTTGCTGGGCGCTGAAATAACCGTCGCGTTAGCTGACTATCGGCAGTTGAAGCAGCAACACCAACAAGAAGAGCAACGCGAGGAAACATGATTGCATTGATTCAGCGCGTGCAGCGCGCCAGCGTCAGCGTCGATCAGGAAGTGACCGGTGAAATTGGCGCGGGTTTACTGGTTCTGCTGGGCGTAGAAAAAGGCGATGACAACGCGCGAGCGGAACGTCTCGCAGAACGTGTACTGGGCTATCGCATCTTTAGCGATGAGCAGGGCAAGATGAACCTGAGTGTCCGCCAGGCGGGCGGAAGTGTGCTGGTGGTGTCGCAGTTTACGCTGGCCGCGGATACGCAAAAAGGGATGCGCCCCTCGTTTTCGGGTGGCGCTGAACCTGCTGAAGCCGAACGTCTGTATGAATACTTCAGCGACTGCTGTCGCCAGCAGGGGATTACTACGGCGAATGGCCGTTTTGCTGCAGATATGCAGGTCTCGCTGGTGAATGATGGTCCTGTGACGTTCTGGTTGCAGGTGTGAGATCGTCAGCTGAGCGGCAGGGAACAGGCCATACATCCGAGCGGGAGAAACATTACATGTATCACCTTCGCGTGCCACAGACGGCGGAAGAGCTGGATATCTATTATCAGTTCCGCTGGGAGATGTTACGTAAACCTCTGCGTCAACCGCAGGGGTCAGAACGTGACGCCTGGGATGCCCTGGCACATCATCAGATGGTGGTTGATGAACAGGGAAATCCGGTCGCTATCGGCCGTCTCTACATTAATGCCGACAATGAGGCTGCTATCCGCTTCATGGCCGTTCATCCTTCGGTGCAGGGTAAAGGGCTGGGAACGCTAATGGCGATGACGCTGGAGTCGGTAGCGCGTCAGGAAGGAGCTAAACGGGTAACCTGTAGTGCCCGCGAAGATGCTGTCGCATTCTTCGCTAAGCTCGGCTACGTCAACCAGGGCGAGATTACCGCGCCCCAGACGACGCCGGTTCGCCACTTTCTGATGATCAAGCCTGTCGTTACGCTCGATGATATCCTGCATCGTGCCGACTGGTGCGGACAGCTGCAGCAGGCCTGGTATGATCATATTCCGCTCAGCGAGAAGATGGGTGTCCGTATTCTGCAGTTTACCGGGCAGAAATTTATCACCACCATGCCGGAAGCGGGAAATCAGAATCCACATCAGACGTTGTTTGCTGGCAGTCTGTTCTCGCTGGCCACGCTGACCGGCTGGGGATTGATCTGGTTACTGCTGCGCGAGCGCCATCTGGGCGGCACCATTATTCTGGCGGATGCGCACATTCGCTACAGCCACCCGATTAGTGGCCGGCCTGGCGCGATTGCTGACCTCGGCTCATTAAGCGGCGATCTCGACCGTCTGGCGCGCGGACGTAAAGCACGTGTGCAGCTTGAAGTTGAGCTTTTTGGCGACGATGAGTGTGGCGCTGTGTTTGAGGGGGTCTATATTGTTCTGCCTGCCGATCCTGACGGGCCGCTGGAAGAGGGCGGTTCCGGCGCACGTATCAACTAATCATAAGGGCCGCCTCCGCGGCCCTTATTGATCCTGTTAACGCACCTGACCGGCCTGCATTGTCTGCTGTAACTGTTGACTGTCCGTCGTCACCGACAGAGTGCCATTCACGGTCGGGCGCAGTGGCTGGCCTGCGGGTAATGCACCGCTTAGTTGCAGCTGCATATTACTGTCACCGGTTAACGGCAATACGGGCCATCCCCAGTTCTGCAACACATTCACCGGCACTGCCCGACCCGTCAGTTGCAGTGTCAGAGGACGCGCTGGCTGCTGACCTACGGTGGCGGTTCCTTCGAGCAGGCCCTTGTTACTGAACGCACTCAGTTCAGTAACCTGAATCTGCTGCGGGTCAGCACTTAGCGCAATCGACGGATGACGCAGATCGGTGCGGTTAAAGGTCGATTCTGCCGCGTTCAGGCTGAGCTTACCCGACCAGATCCCCCACTGATGCTGCTGAGCCAGCAGCAGGTTTTCGCCAGCGCCATCCAGTGAAGTCAGCTGGAAGGGAAACGCCGGATTAATATCGATAATCAGGTTACGGTTAGAGGTGAAACGCGTTACCTCTACACTCTCCAGCCACGCGGGCAGTGTCGCCTGCCAGCGGTCACGCCAGTCCTGCGGCAGCGTGTATTCCAGTCCGGCAACGGCCAGATTTTTCAGCGTCAGGCGCTTATTGCTGCGCGACCAGTCACCGTCAGCCCGAATCACCCCGTTCGCCCAGCGTGAACTGAATTGTGTCAGCGCCACACCCTGCGGTGAGAAATCCAGGTTAAGGATAGGGTCATTAAGCTCGAATCCACCGTCGATAAAATTGCTGGCATTCAGCGCCAGTGAACCGTCGTTACTCTGCCAGTCATCTCCCTGCCAGTTAACGTTTCTCAGCGTCAGATCCAGATCTGTCACCGCCCAGTCAGGCCCCTGCAGACGGGCATCGGTCATGTCGAGGCGGGTAATGGCAATTGACGGAACAACCTGCAGGCTATGCAGGAAATCTTTCAGGCTGCTGGTAGTCTGCAGACGGATGTCGTTCAGTCGCAGCTGATTAATTTTCCAGTTGCCCTGGGCATCGCGCTCACCGTTACCGGTCATGGAGCCACGCGCCAGGTCGGCACCAATATTGTCAAAGCGCATCCGACCCTGGGAAACACTGCCCTGAATCAGGACGTTTTCACCCGGCACATTATTCAGCGTCATGCTGCCTGCGCTCATCTGGAAGCGGGCATCGCGACCCAGCATATCCAGCCCCGTGGGCTTCCACGGCAGGATGCCGCCATTAACCTGCTGAGCAAACAGCGGTAACGCGCTCTTGGGACTGTCGATACGCATATTATTGAGTTGCAGGCGATCGGCCTGAATCGGCAGCGTGCTGCCCTGCGCCAGATTAGCCAGATTCACTTCCCCATCGCGCAGCTCAAGGCTGCTGAAATGCAGCGGATCGCTGAACTGAATCAGCGCCAGGCCGAGATCAACCCGTTTCGCGACCAGCACCGCAGGCTGACCATCGTGACCAAAGCTGAAGTCATCCAGAATGATATGAGAGGGAGAAGAGAAATTGTGTTCAATTTTACTCAGGGAGAGATGCCATTCGGTTTTGTCGCTCACCCAACGGCTAAACCAGCCTGCACCCCACTGTGTCTGCAGCAGTACATAGATCACGACCAGGGTAAAAAGCAGCAGTAAAAGTAAGGTGAGGAAAAACTTTCCAATAAATTTCATAGCATCCTTCCCGAGTTAAATCCGGTGAGAGGTTGTTATGCCTGAATTACCGTTACAGCTCAACAGACTGGATGTAAATCCGAATAATTAGCAGGCAGGCCGAAGCCTGCCTGTGGCCTTACTTCTCTGGCGGAAAAATCAGGTTGAGCACGATTGCGGTAATACCGCCTGCGGCAATGCCGGAAGAGAGCAGCGTTTTCAGCCAGTCGGGGGCAAACTGCAGGATCAGTGGCTGCTGAGACACGCCCAGACCCACCGCCAGCGACAGCGCAATAATCATGATGGCGCGACGATTAAGCGGCTCGCGTGACACGATGCGAACACCTGAGGCGGCAATGGTGCCGAACATCACAATGGTTGCGCCGCCGAGTACCGGCTCAGGAATCATCTGCACCAGACCGCTGACCGCCGGGAACAGCCCCAGCACAATCAGCATCAGTGCGACAACAAAGCCCACGTAGCGGCTGGCCACGCCGGTCAACTGAATCACACCGTTATTCTGACCGAAGCAGGAGTTAGGGAAGGTGTTAAACAGCGCGGAGACAAAGGAGTTGAGGCCATTTGCCAGCACGCCGCCTTTCAGGCGTTTCATATAGAGCGGGCCGCTGACCGGCTGTTCCGACACATCCGAGGTGGCAGTGATATCGCCGATGGTCTCCAGGGAGGTCACCATAAATACCAGCATCAGCGGAACGAGCAGGTTCCAGTCGAAGCCCAGCCCGTAATAAAGCGGGGTCGGCACCACGATCAGCGGCTGATCAGCAGGAATACCGGCTGCCGGCAGCATGCCCATCGCCCAGGCCAGCAGATAGCCCACGGCCATCGCAATCACCAGGGAGGCGACGCGCAAATAGGGGTTTTTCTGCCGGTTAAGCAGCACGATCACCAGTAGCACGGCGCCAGCCAGCATCAGATTCTTTGGTGCGCCAAAGGTATGGTCACTCATCGCGCTAAAACCGCCGCCAATCGAGGTCAGTCCTACCTGAATCAGCGACAGCCCAATAATCATCACCACGATACCGGAAACCAGCGGCGTGATAATCCGGCGAGCCAGATGCAATACGCGTGACAGCACCATTTCGGTACAGGAGGCCACCATCAGCGTGCCAAATAGCGCCGCCATCATGGTGGGCACGTCAGCGCCGCCATTCTTCAGCGCCATCCCGCCCATGATCAAAGGCGTCACAAAGTTAAAGCTGGTGCCCTGAATCGACAGCAGACCCGAACCCACCGGTCCCCAGGTTTTGATTTGCAGCAGCGATGCCACACCTGAAGCAAACAACGACATGCTGATAACGTGCCGGGTATCTTCTGCGGGCAGGCCCAGCGCCTGACAGATCAGAATGGCGGGCGTGATGACCGCGACAAACATCGCCAGCAGATGCTGACCAGCGGCAAACAGCGTTTGCGGCAGAGGTGGACGATCTTCAAGACGATAAATCAGTTCGCTTTGCGTGGCGGAAGGCTGGTCTGGCTGAGGATTGGTGGACATCTTCTGTTCTTCCCAAAAAATAATGTGGCGATTGTAATCATCCGCCGGGCAAAAGCAATCGTTTGCCCGGCGTGGATATAAAAGCCGACTTGAAGGGGTCTCATTCAGACGTTGGTAAAACGGGTGTTCTCTGGCAGCCAGCGTTCAATCAGGGCGCTGGCCTGCTCGGGATAGTGCTGGTGGATGTGGCGCGCCACACGCTGAACTTCGGGCACCATCGCTGCATCGCGCAGCAGGTCAGCCACTTTAAATTCGGCGTTGCCGGTCTGACGTGTGCCCAGCAGTTCACCCGGTCCGCGAATCTCCAGATCGAACTGGGCAATAACAAAGCCGTCATTACTGTCGCGTAGTACCTGTAAACGCTTCTGCGCCGTCTTGCTCAGCGGCGCTTTATAGAGCAGTACGCAGTGTGATGCCACGGCACCACGACCCACACGGCCTCGCAACTGATGCAGCTGTGCCAGCCCTAACCGCTCAGGGTTTTCGATAATCATCAGGCTGGCATTCGGCACGTCCACGCCGACCTCAATGACGGTCGTCGCTACCAGCAGCTGGAGTTCATTCGCTTTAAACGCCTGCATGACCGCCTGTTTTTCAGCGGGTTTCATGCGGCCATGCACCAGTCCGATATTTAAGTCGGGCAGCGCGGTTTTCAGGGATTCCCAGCTGGCTTCTGCCGCCTGTGCTTCCAGCAGCTCTGACTCTTCAACCAGCGTGCAGACCCAGTAGGCCTGACGTCCCTCCCGGCAGGCATGCTCAACCCGCGCCACAATCTCCTCGCGTCGCGTATCGGGGATAGCCACGGTGGTCACCGGGGTACGTCCCGGCGGCAGTTCGTCGATGGTTGAGGTATCGAGATCGGCATACGCGGTCATCGCCAGGGTGCGCGGAATCGGTGTGGCGGTCATGATCAGCTGATGCGGATGGAAACCCTGCTCCTCACCTTTTTCCCACAAGGCCAGACGCTGGTGGACGCCGAAGCGGTGCTGCTCATCAATAATGACCAGCGCCAGACCATTGAACTGCACCTGCTCCTGAAACAGAGCGTGTGTGCCCACGACCATAGCTACCTGACCGCTGGCTATCGCCTCCTGCTGTGCCTGGCGGGCTTTGCCTTTCTGTTTTCCGGCCAGCCAGCCGACTTCAATCCCCAGCGGCGCAAACCACTGGCGGAAGTTACTGGCGTGCTGTTCAGCCAGCAGTTCGGTCGGTGCCATCAGCGCAACCTGCTTGCCATGGGCGATAACGTTCAGTGCAGAGAGCGCAGCCACCAGTGTCTTACCCGAGCCGACGTCGCCCTGCACCAGCCGCATCATCGGGAAATCATTGGCCAGATCTTTCTCTATCTCCGCCACCACGCGCTTCTGCGCATTGGTCGGCGAGAAAGGCAGCGCGGCCAGCAGCTGGTCACTGAGATTGTGTCGCGGCGGCATCGGTAACGCATAATAGCGCTGAGCGCCGGCGCGCACTGCCAGCATGCTGAGATTATGCGCCAGCAGCTCTTCCAGAATTAATCTGCGTTGTGCCGGATGACGGCCACTTTCCAGCTCGCTGAGCCGGAGATCGGGTGGCGGACGATGCAGTGTGCGCAGCGCATCTGGCAGGCTGATTAAGCCGCCGCTTAACTCTTTCGGCAACAGCTCGGCAATCGGGCAGCTTTCCAGCAGCGTCAGCGCCTGGTCAGTGAGATTACGCAGCGTGGCCTGTCGAATGCCTTCGGTCGTGGGATAAACCGGTGTTAAGGTCTCTTCCAGCGTCACATTGCTCTGCTCGCCCTGGATGCGGTACTCGGGATGAATAATCTCAGCGCCGCGCTGACCGCGCTTAATTTCACCATAAGCGGTAACACGCCGTCCCGGCGACAGATTGTTCTTCATCCCGGCATTAAAATTGAAGAAGCGCATTGTCAGCACGCCACTGCCATCGCTGATCTGACACACCATCATCCGGCGACGACCAAAAGTGATATCTGTGTGCAGCACTTCGCCTTCGACTGTGGCCCAGATACCGGGAAGCAGATCATTGATAGCATAGAGTTGGGTGCGGTCTTCGTAGCGCAGCGGAAGATGAAGCAGGAGATCCTGAACGGTGTGCAGGTCAATTTTGGCCAGTTTTGCTGCCTGGCTGGCACCGACGCCGGTCAGTGTACTGAGCGGAATGGCATCCAGCAGACGGCCTTTCATCGTCTTTTACCGGTCGTCTGCATGGTTGCCCACCAGCTGGGATCGGCGTCGACTTCGCCCTGCGCATTGATGCGCGGATAGGGTAGACCTTTCTGCTTTGCGACCCGCGCGAGCACCGGGAATCCGCCTTCGAACAGCAGGCGTTGCTGCTCATCCTCGTCCAGCAGGCTGTAATCGCGCAGGTAAAGACCGGCGTTCTGCCGCTGTCGCTGGGCTTCATAGAGGATAAGCGCGCAGGCGACCGAGACATTCAGCGACTGCACCATACCCACCATGGGGATCACGATCTGACGATCAGCCAGCGCCAGCGCTTCTTCGGTGATGCCGGTTTTTTCCTGCCCCATCAGAATGCAGGTGGGAAGGGTATAATCGATCTCACGAAAATCCACCGCATCGGCGGAGAGATGGGTCGCTAAAACCTGCATCTTCTGCTGTTTGAGCTGTTTTACGGCATCGCCGATGGTGGGATGGGTGACCACTTTCACCCAGCTGTTGCTGCCGGCAGACGCGGAAGCCTGCGTGCGCATCCGCTGGCTCGGCCAGACGGCATGCACTTCGTGGATGCCAACGGCGTCGGCCGTGCGGATCACCGCTGAAACATTGTGTGGTTTATGCACCTGCTCCATGCAGACCGTCAGGTCGTGCTGGCGCAGTGCCAGCATCGCCTGAATCCGGGCAAAACGTTGATCGTTCATGCCTAATTACGGTTACGGTGGACTTTGATCACATCCGGCATCACGCGAATTTTACGCATGATATTCGCCAGATGAACGCGGTCACGTGCGGTGAGGCGGATAAAGGCGCTATAGACGCGACCATCACGCTCTTCGGTATTCAGGCTCTGAATATTCGAACCCGCCGTGTTGATGGCCGCCGTCAGATTAGCCAGCGCGCCCTGATGGTTAAACATGTCGACTTTGATTTCTGCTACGAACTCCTGCTCGGTGACTTTATCCCACTCGACCGGCATGAATTTTTCTGGCTCTTTCTGGTAGCCACGAATGTTTCGGCAGGATTCATGATGCACCACCAGCCCTTTGCCAGGACTGACATGGGCAACAATCGGGTCACCAGGAATCGGTCGGCAGCATTTGGCGAAGGTAATCAACACGCCATCTGCGCCTTTAATCGGCAGTTTACCGCGCTTGCTGGTGCTGGTGATGGCCTTGCTGTCAGCCTGCAGCAGGTTCTTCGCCACCACCACGCTCATCGCATTACCGAGGCCAATTTCCGCCAGCAGATCATCAAGGGAAGTCAGCTTCATGCGGTCCAGTTCCTGTCTGATATTCTCAGCCGGGATTTCAGCCAGTTTACGGCTACCGCCCAGCGCATGGCTGAGCAGGCGGCGACCCAGATTAACCGAGTCTTCGCGCTTGAGGTTCTTCAGGAGCTGACGAATTTTGGCGCGGGCTTTGGAGCTGACGACAAAATTGAGCCAGGCGGCGTTTGGACGAGCGCCTGGCGCGGTGATGATCTCAATCGTCTGACCGCTGGTCAGGGTTTGCGACAGCGGATAAGGCTGGCGGTCAACGCGTGCGCCGACGCAGGCATGGCCGATATCGGTGTGCACCGCATAGGCGAAATCTACCGGCGTCGCGCCGGTTGGCAACTCAACAATGCGACCTTCAGGCGTAAAGACGTAGATCTCATCAGGGAAAAGATCGGACTTCACGCTTTCAATAAATTCAAATGAACTGCCCGCACTCTGCTGCAGCTCGAGCAGGCTTTGCAACCAGCGCTGCGCGCGAATCTGTGCAGTGGTGCCACTTTCGCCCGCCTGTTTATAAGCCCAGTGCGCAGCGACCCCCATTTCTGCCATCTGATCCATATCCTCGGTGCGAATCTGCACTTCAACCGGCACGCCGTGCGGGCCGATCATGGAGGTATGGAGCGACTGATAGCCGTTGGCTTTGGGGATGGCGATATAATCTTTAACGCGGCCCGGACGCGGCTTATATAAGCTGTGCATCTGGCCCAGAACGCGATAGCAGGTATCCAGATCTTTCACGATGACGCGAAAGGCATAGATATCCATGATCGAGTGAAAACGCTGCTCTTTCAGCGTCATTTTGCGGTAAATCGAGTAAAGATGCTTTTCGCGACCGCTGACGCGGCAGGGAATGCCCGCTTCCTGTAAACGGCCATCAATCTCAGAAAGAATCTTCTGGATCATCTCTTTACGATTACCACGCGCAGCTTTCACCACCTCTTTAATCACCCGATAACGGTTCGGGTAAAGTGCTTCAAAACCGAGCTCTTCCAGCTCTGTTTTAAGGTGATGAATACCCAGGCGGTGTGCCAGCGGACTATAAATCTCTAACGTTTCCAGCGCGATGCGGCGACGTTTGTCCGGGCGTAAAGACCCAAGGGTGCGCATATTATGGGTGCGGTCAGCCAGCTTGATGAGAATGACGCGGATATCCTGCACCATCGCCATAATCATCTTGCGGAAGTTCTCAGCCTGCGCTTCTTTCTTATCGCGGAATTTCAGCTTATCCAGCTTTGAAACGCCTTCGACCAGCTCCGCCACGCTTTTACCGAACAGCTGTTCCATATCCTGGTAAGTGGCGGGCGTATCTTCGATCACGTCATGCAGCAGCGCGGCCATGAGCGTTTCATGGTCGAGCTTCATTTCCGCCAGAATACAGGCCACGGCAACCGGATGGGTGATATAAGGCTCACCACTGGAGCGTGTCTGTCCCTCGTGGGCATCACGTGCGACAAGGTAGGCTTGCTGGAGGCGCTTGATCTGCTCCTCTGGCAAGTATTTTTCAATCAGTTGATTGAGACTTTCAAACAGATACAAGGGCGACCTGCAGGTGGCTGTTAACGACGACCTTCAGCGATAGCGGTAACGGCCTGTAACTCAGCGGCTTCCTGCTCTTGCTGTTCCTGACGATCACGCACATCTAAAATCTGATTGGTGACCAAACCTTCTTCGATTTCGCGCAGGGCGATAACGGTAGGTTTATCGTTCTCTTCCGGAACCAGCGGATCTTTGCCGCCAACCTGCATCTGACGTGCACGACGTGCAGCGACCAACACCAGGTCAAAACGATTACCAACTTTTTCTACTGCGTCCTGAACGGTTACGCGTGCCATAGGTGTGCTACTCCACAGATGAAGAAATGACTGCGCATCATACTGAAACTGTATTCAGACTGCCAACAGTTTGCTGATTAAAGCATCGTGACGCGCCTTCTGACGCGCCATACGCAGACGTTCTGCGCGAATAATGGTTTTCAGATCGGACAGCGCCAGATCAAAATCATCATTCACAATTAAATAGTCATACTCGGCGTAGTGGCTCATTTCCGCTACTGCCTGAGCCATGCGACGTGTGATCACCTCTTCGCTGTCCTGACCACGACCGCGCAGACGGCGATCGAGCTCTTCTTTCGAAGGCGGCAAAACAAAGATGCTGCGTGCGCCAGGCATTTTAGCGCGGATTTGCTGCGCGCCCTGCCAGTCGATGTCGAGGAACACGTCAACGCCGGTTGCCAGCACCTGCTCAATGGCATGGCGTGACGTACCGTAGTAGTTGTCAAAAACCCGGGCATGTTCGAGGAAAGCATCTTCCGCGATCATCTGCTCAAATTCATGTTTCTCAACAAAAAAGTAATGTTCGCCATGGGTTTCACCCGGACGCATACCGCGCGTCGTGTGCGAAACAGAGACCTGCGTGTCATACAACGGCTGGGTCTTTAACAGTGCCTGAATCAGGCTGGATTTCCCTGCACCGCTGGGAGCAGAAACAATATAGAGCGTGCCTTGAGCCATGGTTTTCTTGAATTGATTAAAAGCGGAGTCGATTTCCTGCACAGTATACACAGCTTCCCGTTGCCACGCAGCGTTTGCGCAGCGAGAACACCCAATCTTTTGCGCATCTGCGCGCAAATCTCTGTCGGGCAGCTGTAATGGTTCACGGATTACCCTGGCATCTCTTCCGGAACGAAACCTCGCCTCTGGCTGACGCTAATGCATTGCTGTTGAATGCCACAAAACGTCAGAGGAAAGAGTATGAAAGGATTCGGCTGGCCGCTATCTGCGATTATTCTGTGGTTCGCCCTATGGCCTGCGCACAGTGCCGTTTGTCCGGTCTGGACACCCGTACGGGCGACTGAAGAGATTGGCCGTTTGCAACAGCAACTGCAACACTGGGATGACGCTTACTATCGCCAGGGGCAGAGTCCGGTGGCTGACACGGATTACGATGCGCTGCAGCAGCGGCTTGTTACCTGGCAACACTGCTTTAGCGCTTCTCAGCCCACTGATTCCCCGCAACTGCCTGGCAAGGGTGAGCACCTGCATCCGGTCGCCCATACTGGCGTAAAAAAGATGCGCGACAAGCTGGCACTGGCTTACTGGATGCAGGGGCGACGCGATCTCTGGGTGCAGCCAAAAGTTGATGGCATCGCCGTTTCACTGGTGTATCGCCATGGCAGGCTGGTCTCGTTGTTAAGTCGTGGCGATGGATTGCGCGGTGAAGAGTGGCTGGCTAAAGCCGCCTGGATCCCGGCAATTCCGCTGCATATCGAGACCCCTCTCGACGAGGTTGTACTGCAGGGCGAGCTGTTTTTGTTGATGAACGGTCATCAGCAGGCGATTGATGGCGGCAAAAATGCGCGCTCACTGGTGGCCGGCGCGATGATGAGCAGGCAGCGGACTCCGCTGCTGGATTCGCTCGGTGTTTTCATCTGGGCATGGCCAGATGGTCCCGCCACAATGACGGAGCGCCATGAGCAACTCAGCCGCTGGGGGCTGGGCATTGCAGCAGAATGGAGCCACAACGTTAAAGATGAAGAGGACGTAGCCATCTGGCGTGAGCGCTGGTTTCATGCTGCGCTGCCTTTTGTCACAGACGGCGTGGTGGTTCATCAGAGTCTGCGGCCTGCAGGCAAAAACTGGCTGCCAGGCGAGGGTATATGGGCGGTTGCCTGGAAATATCAGCCTCCTGAAGTCAGTGCTGAAGTGCTCTCCGTCGATTTCCCCATTGGCCGAACCGGAAAAATAGCGGCGGTACTTAATCTTCAGCCAGTGCAACTGGATGATAAAACGGTCAGGCGGGTTAATGTCGGATCGCTACGTCGCTGGCAGGAGAGCGATATCGTCGCGGGCGATGTGGTCACGCTGAGTCTGGCGGGTCAGGGCATTCCCCGGCTGGAGCGGGTCATCTGGCGCGTGGCAGAGCGACATTATCCTCAGCCTCCCGAGGCGTCGCGTTATACGCCGTTGAGTTGTTATACCTTCAGCGCTGAGTGCCAGAAGCAGTTACTGGCGAAATTACGCTGGCTCAGCCAGAAAACGGTGCTGAATATTCCTGGGGTTGAGCGCAGCACCTGGCTGCGCTTACTGGAAAGCGGCAGTATGACGCATCTGTTCGGCTGGCTGACGTTAACACCGGAACAGATTGCCGCCGCGACGGGTCTTTCTCCGGAACGTGCAGATCAGCTCTGGCACCGCTTTAATCTCACTCGTCAGCAACCGTTTCGTCGATGGGTGAAGGCCCTTGGCGTTTCATTGCCGCAAAAGGCCCTGAATGCGCTGCCCGATCAGCAGTGGGAGAGCGTAATGCGTCGGGATGTTATGGCCTGGCAAACTCTGCCGGGCGTTGGTGCGGGGCTGGCAACGCGCCTGGCTGAGCAGTTTCAGGATGCCCGTCTGCAGGCCCTCATCGCGTTCCTGCAACAGCAGGGGATTCCTGCGTCCTCAATGCTCGGGGTGGGGATAGTTGAAAATCGGCAAACCGAGACGGAAGCGCAGCGCCAGTAAACGGGCAAAAAAGCCGAACAGCAGAGTAATGATAATCACCGCTTCATGCGCCAGCGTGGTTTTCAGCAGCAGGATATACATCCAGCCCGAGGCGAAAGCGATACCGGCGTACAGCTCTTTCTGAAACACCAGCGGAATGCGATTACAGAACATGTCACGCAGTACGCCGCCAAAGACACCTGTAATCACTGCGCTTATCGCGGCAATAATCATGGCGTGTCCGGAATCAAGTGCAACCTGCGCGCCGATAATCGAAAAGACCACCAGACCTAATGCATCCAGCACCAGAAAAACTTTGCGCAGGTGGGTCATCAGGGGCGCCAGGAATGTGGTGACAACCGCCGCAGCCGCCACAATCATGATGTATTCGGGATTTTTCACCCAACCCAGCGGATAGTGACCCAACAGGATATCGCGCACCGAGCCACCACCGATTGCGGTCACTGACGCAATAATAATGACCCCAAACAGATCCATTTTGCGGCGACCCGCCGCCAGCGCACCTGTCATGGCTTCAGCAGTAATACCAATAATGTAGAGAACGGTCAGTAACATAGCAGACTCCAGTAAGACGGCGGCAAGGCTACAGCATTGCTTAACAGGCGGCGACAGAGATTTCAGGTGGTCGGCGTCCGGGATTTGCGCAGTGTATACCAGTCCGGCCCGGCATCAGCATAGAAAGACTTTTCAGTGCAAAACCGATGATGAATGCTGGTGAAGGTTAAGATGAGACGATGTGCAGAGGAGTCGCGCGGGCCTGGCTGGTGTTAACTGACTCAGAACCAGTAGGAGATTTACAGCCCATGACGGCCAGAAATTTGCAGGTCAGATATTGGTCTGTAAAGGAGATAGAAAGAATGGGATGCTGCAGCTAAAGAAAGGAGTAAAAATATATCGACAGGATTAATAAAAAGAAAGGCGTGCTGGTTAACAGCACGCCAACGCATCGTTTCGGATGCTCAGAGCCCACCATACAGACTTATTTTATTATTTGTTTCTTGCGCGAATTTTAGCAAAAGCATTCAGACTAAAGTGATATTCCGGCTGGAACCATGAACGACCATAGTAGCAGTAAATCAGCATGCGAATGGAAGCCATCGCAAGATAACCCCAGATCGCACATAATACAGAAGGTGTCAGCCAGACGGTAAATAAGGTGACTGCAAGTCCGGCTAATACTGAGGACGTTTCAGCAAAAGCAATGCGTGTATATTGCTTTTCACGCTGTAATACCGCACGGTAATGCTGACCCTGAGGGATGATAATAAACACCACTGAGACCATCTGCAGCATGAGAGCCAGTTCGGGCTGATTAAACAGGCTGTTCAGCAGGTGACTGCCCGTAAATAAAAGACCAAACACCGCGACACCCATCAACATATTACCCCAGTAAATGGTTGAGAGGTCATTAATTGAGAGCATACAGCGACGGATCAGTGTATTTGAGAAGCCGCGATCGGCCAGAGTATCAATAAACAGTAAGGCAATTATGGCAATCGCCAGCAGGTTAAGCTCATTCGCCTGCAGAATCTGCGCCAGCAACGAGAGTTGCAACACGCCAATGCCAATAATTTTGATTGAAGAGAGCAGAGACCATTTTGCGCTATTAAGACTGCTTTCACGTATTGCCATAATATACTCGTTAGAGTTCATCAACTCTGTGAGAATTAAATAATTGTGTAACGGCAAGAAGAGGTTGCTGTGACACCGTTAGTTAGTGCAATTTTTCCGGCCGAAGTCCTGAAATACCTCTCCAGGCTTGCCATGTTATTATTGATTCAATCAAATGATGCTCAGATAAAAAATAGATATCCCTGGTAAATTCCCTGTTTCGTGTCATGGCGGAATCCCCTGCAGCTAACAGAAATTCCGCCAGATCACGAATAAATCCTTTTGTATTTTTATATTCTCCTGCCAGCATCCTTGCGGCAATCTCAACGAATTCTTTTTCTGATAACAAAGGATAGGTTGAGCGGTCCATGACTTTTTCCTGCTTTATCATTATGGGTATTGCTGTGTGTGGAATGATTTATACATTGTTTTATTTAATTTAACACCATAAGAAAAGTCTGATTGCACGACCGCAGAAATAAATGGTTTCACTTTATGCATGATAAATATTAAATCTTCAGGAGAGCAGTGATAAACAATTGTTGATGATTAATGTATGTCTCTAAGGCAGAAGGTCATCAGGGGAGACAGAGAAGCCTGAAATCCGGGAAGATCAGCTATGTGAAAGCGGGTTAAGCCAGGAATTTTCCTGGCGGAGATGCTTAAGCAGGGTTGGTGGTAAATGTGTATCGGGGATGAGTAATCAGATAAGCGCTTTATGCTTTAATGTCAGAAGTTTTTCTATTTTTTTTCGTTAGCGACCAGCGATAAGTACAGAGAAAAACGTACGCTAAGTCCTTGATTTACTGTGTCAGAAGCTGATTGAGTTTCTCCAGATCATTGCTAACCCATTCAATATCCTGCTTAAATCTCTCATCTGAAGTAAATGGCTGGCGATAAACCGTAACCATTACCTCGGCACCCTGTTCATTAGCGATCACGCGCATCGGCACATAGATCTCCTTTCCTGAGCCGTTATCAATCCAGTGATCCATTACGCCAAACGGATTGTATGGTGAGAACCTGAGCTTCACATTGCCCAGGGGGCCTTTAGCACGCCAGCGATGTCCATCGGGTTCTAATGCACTGTGCGTTAACCCGGATGCCCATTTTGCGAAAAATTCCGGCTTCCAGATAGTTTCATAAAGATCTAACCAGTGACGTGGGATCGTCAGGCTCAGCGTGCGAGAGGAGAGCATGTAACCTCCAATGGATAAGCGAAAAAGGCATTAAAGCATGGGGCCAGACTTGTTAAAACGGTGTAACAGTAGAAGTGTGGTGTTGACAGGGTTTCGTACAAAAGGCAGACAACGGATGAGGCTGTCTGCCGCAGAATCAGATGAAGTTGCCACGCGCAGAAACGGCATGATCTTCGCTATGACCACTGGCGTGGCGCAGAACAAAGCCATCCGACTGCGCCATCACTGCGCAACTGTGATTCGGGAAGATACGCAGCAGCGTGCCGACTTCAGGGCGGCGATCCTGAAACAGCAGAAAACCGTGCTCCTCGGATAACTTCGTCACTTCATACGTATTGCCCGCTTCGTCTGCTGCAACACCAAAGCCGCTGGCATTGGTGCCGTGCGGCCCTTTATCCGAACTCAGCATTTTTGATCCGGCGTCAACAATGGCGAAATGATCGTTTACCGCCACAACGCGGGTAATGACGCTCATTGCCAGTTGATCGACGTGGCTTAACCCAAGGCGGCAGGCAGTAAGATCCAACAGTGCATAGTTACCGGGCCGGATTTCATTAATGCAGGGCGCAATCTCTGCTGCCAGCGCAGTTGGGGTTGACCCCACTGAGAGAGGGCAGTCGGTAAAACCCGCAGCCTGCAGTTTTGCCTGAACGCGCTGCATCAATGCCGTTTCCTGGCGGGCGACCTCCGCAATGGCTGCGGCATGACCCGCACCATAAGCGTGACCGGCATGTGACACTAATCCGGCAAAGCGTAATCCCTTGTCCTGTAATGCCCGGGCAATCAGCACGGCGTCATCTGTATCGGGATTGACGCCAATGCGATGTAACCCAACATCCACTTTAATCGCCACCGCCAGTTCGCACCCTGGCTGATGCTGGCAGGCCTCAGCGATCGCCGCCACGCCCTGCAGGCTGTCCGCAATCAGGGTGAGTCTGACCTGATGAAGCACGGCGAGGCGCAGTAATTCAGCCACGCTTTGCGGATGTACAACCGGATAGGCTAACAACAGATCGCGTATACCACCCTGAATAAAACTGATGCCTTCGCTGGGTTTTGAGACGGTGATCCCCTGCGCGCCAGACTCAATCTGTCGCCGGGCAATCCAGACGCTTTTATGCGTTTTGATATGCGGACGCAACGCGACGCCAGCCGCACGGGCTTTGCGCTGCATATGCTGCAGGTTGCATTCCAGGCGTGCTGCATCCACTTCAATGTAAGGTGTGAGGTGATCGTCAATCAGCGGACGCTGCCACTGCTGTGTGTCATTGATATCCATAAGGTGTCCGTTAATAACGAGATAAGAAGATTCATCATTCCCTAATAATCTCTCTGATACCAGCCTGCTTACCGCAGAACAGGCATGTTGAGCAGCAGAAACAAGAGCCATTGCTATAACGCGAGAGGCATGATGAGGAGAGGGGGATCGGGAAAGAGGAAAGGGAGGAACAAAAGGAGTGAACCCGGAGATTAAAACAAAAAAGCAGGCACGCGGCCTGCTTTATCAGTTTACTCAGATATAGAGTGACTGTTCACCCGGCGGACGGGTTTTGAATCGGCGATGTAGCCAGAGGTACTGTTCGGGTGCACGCAGGATCTGATTTTCGATCACTTTATTCATGTAAGCGGCAGCAGCAGCCTCATCGGTATGAGGATAATTTTCCAGCATCGGTTCGATGATTAAATGGTAGCCATCATTTCCTGGATTACGAATCAGCATAATCGGTACCATCGCTGGCTTCGCCAGACGCGACAGAACAAAAGTCCCGTTGGTAGTGGCAGCTTTTTCCACCGCAAACAGTGGCGCAAAGGTGCTGCCTTTAGGGCCGTAATCCTGGTCTGGTGCAAACCAGACCGATTCACCCTGTTTCAGAGCATGAACCATACCGCGCAGATCACGACGGTCAATCATCGCTTTATTAGAACGCATGCGGCCTTTGGTCTGCACATACTCCATCGCCTGATTATTGTGCGGGCGATACATCGCCATCATCGGCTGACAGAGTCCACTGATGCGTCCGCCCAGCTCCAGCGACATGAAATGTACGCCAATCAGCATCACACCGCGCTTTTCGTTCTGCGCAGCGTGAAGATTATCCATACCTGAAACGTTAAACAGGCGTTTTACTGCCCGGTCAGACCAGAACCAGGCAATACCGGTTTCAGCCAGGGCCATGCCTAGCGATGCGAAGTTACCAGCGATCATGTGTTCGATTTTTTCTTCACTGATACCCGGGAAGCAGAGTTCGATGTTACGACGGGTAATACGCTCGCGGCGCTGCAGGAAATGGCGAGAGATTTTGCCGGCACCGGCACCGAGACGCATGAGAACAGGATAAGGAAGCTGGACCAGCAGCCAGAGTACGCCAAGGCCAAACCAGGTAAACCAATAACGCGGATGCAGCAGCGAACTGCTAAATTTTCCGGTGTTTTTCATTAACAACCTTCATGGAAGTTGAGGGGGGTATCGCATAAAGAGCACTTCCATGAGTCTTAAAGCGGTACGGCTGTATTGAATTCGACCGATACTTTATCAAAAAGTGCCTTCAAAAAAAGGGAAACTCCGTGATTCACAGGATTGATCTGTTTCATGGAGACAGTGCGTCGGGAACGTAAAAAGAGTTAAATCCAGAAAAATTATTTTAAAATCAGCAATTTAAAAAGAAATCATCCTAAATGCAAAGCATGATTAAAGTGTGTTCCGGAAGTGTCTGGAAATGAACGTTTATCAATCTTTACGTGATAATGAAGCCGCAGGTGGGAGTCAAAAGCCACATAGGGAGGTGAAACCCGAAAGATAATGCCTGAAAAATGAACAAAGCGCCATCGCTGACGCTTTATAACTGACCTGCCGGGCGGGAAATTACTCGATATTCTGAATCTGTATGTTGATTGTATTTATATTGTTTATGATGATCATATACTTAAGTTTATTTTTCAGGCTATTTTATATTTTACCCCCCAATCCACTCCCCGTTGAGAGAAGTGACCATTTGGTCAGCTCACAGGCTTTATGGTTGTCGTAAATCGCTCACCTTTGACCAGTTCACCAGAAGGTTTTCGATAGTATGACTCGCCATCAAGTCGGTAGTAAGTGTATCCATCCTTTGTTTTAGTGATGTCCATGATCCAGTTTGACTTGTCTATACAATTCTCATCTGATTTCATGTCATCAAAGCACAGTAAGTAATCAGTATCATGGTCTGGAAAAGCACCTGAATTCTTGGGGGCGAGTTTTTGATACTTACCATCAAAGTCCCAGATAGAAACATTGTAAGTTTCACGGGAAGAAATGGTTTTGACTCCATTATTATCCCACCACTTTATTTTGTCACTATCAGAGAAAGGTATGTTTTTAACCAAAAAATCTTTTCTGGTATCAGAGCCATGAATTGCAAGCACTTTTGGAGAATTAAAGAAGTTAACATAGAATAATGCTAACATTATCAATGCCACTATAAAAACTGTAGTCTTTTTGAATCTCATTAATTTCTCCTGCTATTTATTTCAAATTCAGCTTTCATATTAGTTAAGAAAGGTTTAAAAGCGAAGTGTTCCCATCTTTGAAGGACAAACCAAATACGAAATGCTCTGATAAAATGAAATTTAGGATTCATAATGTCAGTTTTATCGAGACCGAAATGGTCTTGACCTGCTCCCCGTTGATTAACACACCGCGATGTTAGTAATGTCTTCATCAGTCACATGAGGACATTCCCATGAAGAAGCGATTTTCCGACGAACAGATCATCAGTATTCTCCGCGAGGCCGAAGCCGGGGTTTCAGCCCGGGAATTCTGCCGTAAGCATGCTATTTCAGACGCCACCTTTTACACCTGGCGCAAGAAGTTTGGCGGCATGGAAGTCCCCGAAGTGAAGCGGCTCAGGTCACTTGAAGAGGAGAACGCCCGCCTTAAGAAGCTGCTCGCTGAAGCCATGCTGGATAAGGAGGCGCTTCACGTGGCTCTGGGCCGAAAGTTCTGACGACGGACCAGAAACGGGAAGCCGTGGAAGCCATGTGTGAGACAACGGGTCTGTCGCAACGCCGTGCCTGCAGGCTGGCCGATCTGTCACTTTCAACCTGCCGTTATTCGGCTCAGCGCCCGGCTGCTGACGCGCAGCTGTCTTTACGTATCACAGAGCTGGCACTTGAACGCCGCCGATTTGGTTACCGGCGCATCTGGCAGTTATTGCGTCGGGAGGGCTTTCACGTCAACCACAAGCGGGTTTACCGCATCTATCACCTTAACGGTCTGGGTGTAAAACGCAGGCGGCACCGTAAGGGGCTGGCGACTGAACGGCTTCCGCTTCTGCGCCCGGATGCGCCGAACCTGACATGGTCGATGGATTTTGTCATGGATTCACTTGCCAGCGGCCGCCGGATTAAGTGCCTGACCTGCGTGGATGATTTCACGAAGGAGTGCCTGACGATCACCACGGCATTCGGGATTACAGGCGTTCAGGTGACACGTATTCTGGACAGCATTGCGCTGTTTCGTGGCTATCCTGCAACGATAAGAACCGATCAGGGCCCGGAATTTACCTGCCGCGCGCTCGATCAATGGGCCTTTGAACATGGCGTTGAGCTGTGCTTAATCCAGCCGGGCAAGCCAACGCAGAATGGATTTATTGAGAGTTTCAACGGTCGCTTTCGGGATGAATGCCTGAATGAACACTGGTTCAGCGATATTCTTCATGCCCGGAAAATCATTAATGACTGGCGGCAGGACTATAACGAGTCCAGACCTCATTCATCGCTTAAATACCAGACGCCGGCTGAATTTGCAGCAAGCTGGAGAAATGGAAAATTAGAAGGTAAACAAACCGACATTACTAACTGAGCGTTGTATCTAATACTGGGGGCAGGTCAGGAGCAATGTCTTTTCGGTAAACCCTTTCAGGTATGCCCGGATATTTTAATCTTTTAACAAGATCTTTATGCCAGTCTTCAAACAGCTCATTCACTGTAGTCAGTTCTTCAGGTCTGTTTAGCTTCCTTTCTGCGATAGGATCATCTCCAGCCAGAACCTTTTTGCGAACATCTTCTGCAAGACTACGGGCTTCTGCGAGTGACACTATAGAAACCTTACCTAAAGTGATTTCCCGTCTCTTTGTTTGTGCTGTGTATCTCAGCATCCAGTATGGTTCACCCTTGGAGGGGATTTTCAGGTATAAACCTCGCTCATCTCCAAACTTACCAACTCTGCCTGCTTTTATCAGAGACTGAACGGCTTTTACTGTTAATGAACCCATATAACTGACCTGTCATTTTTAGTGGGGGGTATCTGGTTATAGACTGTTATATTTTTCTAGTAAAGCACAAATGCTCCCCATTTTGCCCCCCCAAATTTCGTGGATGCAAGTGGAGAAACATGTTCGCTAGTGGAATTTATATACCACAAAAAAGCCCATTTAACATGGGCTTATGGGTTTTAGGGAGTGAGGGTGGAAATTATTCGATATTTTGAATCTGCTCGCGCATCTGTTCAATCAGCACTTTCAGTTCGATCGCGGAAGTGGTGATCTCGGCGTTGATCGACTTTGATGCCAGCGTATTCGATTCCCGATTGAACTCCTGCATCATGAAATCGAGACGGCGGCCTACAGCCTCTTTCTTTTTCAGGATGTTGTAGGTCTCTTTAACGTGTGCATCCAGACGATCCAGCTCTTCGGATACATCAACACGCTGCGCCATCATCACCAGCTCCTGCTCAAGGCGATTGTTTTCCAGCTGGACTTCAGCATCTTCCAGTTTGGCGACCAGGCGTTCACGCTGCCATTTGATCACGTCAGGCATCTGCGCGCGCACTTTGCTGACTTCCTGCGAAACGCCTTCCAGACGCTGTTCAATCATCGCTTTCAGCGCGGTGCCTTCGCTTTCGCGCGCCGCAATGAAATCGTCCAGCGCGCCATCCAGTGCCTGTAACAATTGTGTGTTGATGGCATCCAGATCCTGCGCCTGCGCAGACATCACGCCCGGCCAGCGAAGAATATCCAGCGGATTAATCGCGCCTTCGTCGCTCTGCATTTTTACCCAGTTAGCAGCCTGCACCAGCTGTTTCGCCAGCGTTTCATTCAGCATCAGTTCGCCCTGAGCGCTGGGATCGGCATCATAACGCAGGTTGCACTCAATTTTACCGCGCGTCAGACGCTGGCGAATGCGCTCGCGGATAACCGGCTCCAGCCCACGAAACTGTTCAGGCAAACGGATGTAAGTTTCCAGATAACGCTGGTTAACAGAACGCAGCTCCCAGGCTGCGCTGCCCCATTCGCCTTTGGCTTCGCTGCGGGCATAAGCGGTCATACTGCGGATCATAAGCGGTACTCAATTTACGGAAAGATGGGTGAAGTATAGCGAGGCGAGCCACGCCATAACAGGCATAAGCGTCTTACAGGAAAATAACGAACTATTTCCGCTTTCAGCGGCAGCCACATATGATGACCACTGGTCACCTATGAGGATAACTGATTTATGTCCCGCGTTATTGTATTCCCTGTTGTAATGGCTCTGCTGCTGGTGGGTTGCCAGACGCGCCACGCGCCGCCGACTAAACCGCACCCCATCTGTGCCGGTGGCGACATGATGATGCAGACCACGTTGTGGTTCGGACTCAGCAAGCCAGATGGCGGCAGTGTGAGTTCACTCGACTGGATGAACTTCGTGGATAATGAAGTCACGCCACGTTTCAAAGCGGGATTGTCGGTCTATGACGCTAAAGGTCAATGGCTGGGCGAGAACGGTCAACTGGCAAGAGAGAACAGTAAAGCGTTGATGCTGATCCACGGTATCGATCCCGCGACCAATCAGGATATTGAGGCGTTACGTACCCTCTATAAAAAACGGTTTGGTCAGGAGTCGGTTATGCGGGTAGATGCACCCGTCTGTGTCGGGTTCTAGGGCGAAAGCAGGCGGCGAAGCTGCCGCCCGCTAAATAGTCAGATAAACAGACCGGCAAAGGCCGCAGAGAGCAGGCTGACCAGTGTGGAGCCATAGACCAGCTTCCAGCCAAAGCGGGAAACCACATTTCCCTGTTTCTCGTTCAGGCCTTTTATTGCGCCCGCCACAATGCCGATCGAGGCAAAGTTAGCAAAAGAGACCAGGAACACCGACAGAATACCCAGCCCGCGCGCACTCATGCCCGCCGCGACTTTCTGCAGTTCAATCATCGCCACAAACTCATTCGCGACCAGCTTAGTCGCCATGATGCCTGCCGCCTGCAGGGCATCGGCTTTCGGAATCCCAATCAGCCAGGCCAGAGGATAGAACAGATAGCCGAGCAGCTGCTGGAAGCTGTAGCCAAACACCGCCGCAAACAGCGCGTTAACGGCAGCAATCAGAGCAATAAAGCCAATCAGCATCGCCAGAATAATCATCGCCACTTTGAAGCCTGCCAGGATGTACTCACCCAGCATCTCGAAGAAACTCTGCTCTTCATGCAGCTTTTCCAGCGCGATAGGCTGCTCATCCCGGCTTTCCATCGGGTTGATGATCGACAGGATAATAAAGGTGCTGAACATGTTAAGCAGCAGTGCAGCAACCACATACTTCGGTTCAATCATCGACATATAAGCACCGACAATCGACAGCGAAACGGTGGACATCGCGGTCGCTGCCATGGTGTAGAGCCGGCGCGGTGGGATATCACCCAGAATCCCTTTATAGGCGATAAAGTTTTCTGACTGACCGAGGATCAGTGTGCTGACGGCGTTGAATGACTCCAGCTTGCCCATGCCGTTAATCTTCGACAGCAGCGTTCCGAAAACACGAATCAGTAGCGGCAGGATGCGCCAGTGCTGCAATATGCCGATGAGTGCCGAAATAAAGACAATCGGACAGAGCACACCAAGGAAGATAAACGCCAGCCCCTGTTTGCTCATTCCGCCAAAAACGAACTCCGTGCCCTGCGCCGCAAACCCCAGCAACGTCTCAAAGAAACCGGCAAACGATCCGACCAGTGCCAGCCCTCCGGCGGAGTGAAGGAAGAACCAACCCAGCGCGGCTTCCACCACAATCAGTTGAATAATAAAGCGCAGACGAATCTGTTTACGGTCATGACTGACCAGCAGCGCAAGGGCGAAAATCACCACCAGCGCCAGCAGGAAATGAAGAATGGCGGCCATATGTCTTTTTTATCAGAGAGAAAGGAAAGCGCATTTAGCCACAGCTGGCCGGAAATTTCATCTGATGCCTGCTTCAGGCAGGCGCAAGAGACAGCGGGCAAGGAAGTCCGTATAATGCGCAGCCAATCATTAGCAAGCCGGAGAATACCCATGCGTCCAGCAGGCCGTAGCGCACAACAGGTGCGTCCAGTCACATTGACCCGCAATTACACCAAACACGCAGAGGGTTCCGTTCTGGTGGAATTCGGCGAAACGAAAGTGCTTTGCACTGCCTCCGTAGACGAAGGGGTTCCGCGTTTCCTTAAAGGCCAGGGCCAGGGTTGGGTCACAGCCGAATATGGCATGCTGCCGCGTTCGACCCACAGCCGTATGGCGCGTGAAGCCGCAAAAGGTAAACAGGGTGGCCGTACGCTGGAGATTCAGCGTCTGATTGCCCGTTCACTGCGCGCCGCGGTTGATCTTAAAGCGCTGGGTGAATTTACCATTACGCTCGATTGTGACGTAATCCAGGCCGATGGCGGCACCCGCACCGCATCAATCACTGGCGCCTGTGTGGCTCTGGCTGATGCGCTGAACAAGCTGGTAGCCAGCGGCAAACTGAAAGCAAACCCGATGAAGGGTATGGTCGCCGCGATTTCAGTGGGCATCGTCAAAGGCGAAGCCCTGTGCGATCTGGAGTATGTTGAAGACTCAGCCGCAGAAACTGACATGAATGTCGTGATGATGGAAGATGGCCGCATGATCGAGGTGCAGGGCACCGCCGAGGGCGAACCCTTCAGCCATGAAGAGCTGCTGACGCTACTGGCGCTGGCGCGCGGCGGAATTGAGGAACTGATTCAGGCGCAGAAAGCAGCGCTGGAAAATTGATGTAACAGGCGACCTCAGAGTCGCCTTTTCTTTATTTGAGGAGTGAGAGATGAAAGCCTGGCAGCGTCAGTTTATTGAATTCGCCCTGAACAAGCAGGTGCTGAAGTTCGGTGAGTTCACTTTGAAGTCCGGGCGTAAAAGCCCCTATTTCTTTAATGCCGGTCTGTTTAACAGCGGACGGGATTTAGCGCTGCTGGGACGCTTCTACGCGCAGGCGCTGGTGGATGGCGCTGTTGATTTCGATCTGCTGTTTGGTCCGGCCTATAAAGGCATTCCGATTGCTACCACCACGGCAGTGGCGCTGGCTGATCATCATGACCGCGATGTGCCTTACTGCTTTAACCGTAAAGAAGCCAAAGATCACGGTGAAGGTGGCCTGCTGGTAGGCAGTCCGCTGCAGGGCAAAGTGATGCTGGTGGACGACGTGATCACAGCGGGCACGGCGATTCGTGAGTCGATGGATATTATCGGCGCGCACAACGCCACCCTGGCAGGTGTGCTGGTTTCGCTAGATCGTCAGGAGCGTGGACGCGGAGAGATGTCGGCAATCCAGGAAGTGGAACGTGATTACGGCTGTAAAGTGACTGCGATTATTACCCTGGCAGACCTGATTGCCTGGCTGGAGGAGAAGCCTGAGATGGCCGATCACCTGGCTCAGGTCCGTGCTTATCAGAGAGCGTACGGGATTTAACAGAGGCGGGCGCAATGCCCGCCTTCTTTGACGCTTTACGTTAGCTGAGCAGCCATGAGTGGCCAGCGGACCTCAAAGTCTGCGGTAGGACTGAAACGAAACTCAGAACGGACATACCGCGACAGCAAACCTTCACAGAAAGCCAGCAACTGACTTGCCAGCAATGCTTCATCAGCCTGAAAAGCCTCGCCCTCACGCATTTTCCGCTCACGCATGACCTGTCGCAGTTGCACTTCAATCCGCTCAAACAGTTGATTGATACGTCCCTGCAGTCGGTCCTGCTCAAACATCAGAGCATGGCCGGTCAGTATGCGCGTCAGTCCCGGATTACGCTCACCAAATCCCAGAATCAATTGCACGATCAGACGCAGACGCGTCATGGTCTCTTTTTCATCCTTGAGGATCAGATTGATGCGGGTAATCAGACTGTCTTCGATAAACTCAATCAGACTATCGAACATGCGTGTCTTGCTGGGGAAGTGACGATACAGCGCCGCTTCGGAAACACCCACTGTGGCTGCCAGTTTGGCTGTGGTGATACGCTGACTGCCATCACCCGACTCCAGCATCTGCGCCAGCGCCTGCAAAATCTCTTCGCGACGATTCCGCTTCGCGACTTTTTTTTCTGCCATGACCTTAAAGACCCCTGAAATTCACCTAAATACAGGCAACACCTACGCATCTGCCACAGGAACGCGTCCTGCAGCGATGAGGAAAAATAACGGGCGTAAGTGAAAGTCGGTAATGCGGGTTACTGGCGACCGGAGTGGCCGAAGCCGCCTTCGCCGCGCTGGCTGGCGTCGAAATCTTCAACCAGATTAAATTCAGCCTGGACTACCGGTACAAACACCAGTTGTGCCATGCGATCGCCGGGCTGCAGCGAGAAACTTTCCTGACCACGATTCCACACCGATACCATCAGCTGTCCCTGATAGTCCGAATCAATCAGACCCACCAGGTTGCCCAGCACGATGCCATGCTTATGGCCAAGGCCCGAGCGCGGCAGGATTACAGCGGCCAGATCGGGATCAGCGATATGAATCGCCAGGCCGGTCGGAACCAGCGTCGTGGTGCCTGGTGCGATGTCGAGAACATCATCAATGCAGGCGCGTAAATCTAACCCAGCGGAACCTGAAGTGGCATAGGTCGGCAGTGGAAACGCTTTGCCGACGCGCGCATCCAGAATTTTAACGTCTATTTTTTTCATCATAACGGCTGACAATCTCGTCTATTAATTGTTGGCCAAGGAGAGACTTATCGCTGAGCGGTAAGCGTTTTTCTCCATCCTGCCAAAAAAGGTGAAGAGCATTGGTGTCGCTATTAAACCCCTGTCCGGCTTTAGCGACATCGTTAGCGCAGATCAGATCCAGATTCTTGCGCACCCGTTTTTGCCGGGCGTATTCTTCCACATTCTGTGTTTCAGCAGCAAATCCAACGACGAATGGCCGGTTTTCCTGAAGTGCAGCGACGCCGGCAACAATATCGGGATTCTTTACCAGGTTCAGCGTGACGTTATCATCGCCGCCCTGTTTCTTGATTTTATCGGCCGCAATATCGGCTGCCCGGTAGTCTGCCACGGCTGCGCTTGCAATGAAAATATGTTGTTTATCTATCTCACTCATCACAGCGGCCTGCATCTCCAGCGCGCTGGTAACATCAACGCGTCGCACACCCGCAGGTGCAGGCAGGCTGACCGGGCCGCTGACCAGCGTGACCTGAGCACCACGTCGGGCAGCCGCAGCGGCAATCGCAAAGCCCATTTTACCGGAGCTGTGATTCGTGATGTAGCGCACCGGATCCAGCGCCTCTCGGGTCGGGCCGGCGGTAATCATAATGTTGAGATGTTGCAGATCGTTGACGGGCGTAGCCCACAGCAGCGCATGGTCAACAATCGCCAGCGGGTCCAGCATCCGGCCTGGCCCGACGTCGCCACAGGCCTGGCTGCCGCTGTCCGGCCCCCAAATCAGCACGCCCCGCGCGTGGAGCGTCTGAAGGTTTTGCTGGGTCACCGCTGCGCGATACATCTGCTGATTCATGGCTGGCACGACCGCCACGGGTGAGGCCGTGGCCAACACGGCAGTGGTCACCAGATCGTTTGCCATGCCAGCAGTCACACGGGCAATCAGATCGGCAGTGGCCGGAGCCAGCACAATCAGGTCGGCCCATTTTGCCAGTTCAATATGACCCATCGCCGCTTCTGCAGCGGGATCAAGCAGATCGTCAAACACCGGATAGCCGGAGACGGCTTGCAGGCTGAGCGGAGTGATAAACGCTTTGGCACCTTCCGTCATCATCACGCGCACATCAGCGCCGCGATCGCGCAGGCGCCGCACCAGCTCAGGTGCTTTATACGCTGCGATACCGCCGCTCACGCCAAGAAGAATTTTTTTACCGGCTAATCCCATCATGATGTTGGCCTCACTAAGCTCTCTGCCGCTCGCGGCGGCGAATGCACGGACTTTATCACAAAAGCGTGGATGCGCCTTTTCACCGACTGCGTTTGCGAGCCGTCTCGTAGATTGCCGTTCCATTGATAGCCGCACTCTGCAGGATGAGCCATTCTGAGGCTCATCTCAGGGAGAGCGAAAATGAAAATCAAGGGACCACGGGAAAAACTCCAGAAACTGGGCGCAAACTCGCTCACCGATACCGAATTGCTGGCCATTTTTCTCCGCACCGGATCGCCAGGGCAGAACGTCCTTGAACTGGCCGGAGAGATGCTGGAGGGGTTTGGCTCGCTTTATCTGCTCATGACATCAGACAAAGCGGCATTCGGTGAAGTCAAAGGTATCGGCGATGCCAAGCTGGCGCAACTTCACGCGGTTGCCGAACTGGCGAAGCGATTTTTCGCCAGCAAACTGGTTCGCGAAAGCGCCATGGAGAACCCACAAATCACGCGCCAGTATCTGCAAAGTTTGCTGGCTCATCAGGAGCGTGAGATCTTTATGGCCCTGTTTCTGGATAACCAGCATCGGGTGCTACGGGCACAAAATATGTTCTCGGGTTCTATTAATAGTGTGGAAGTTCATCCTCGTGAGATCGTTCGGGAGGCGCTGAAACTCAACGCAGCTGCTCTGATACTGGCGCATAATCACCCGTCGGGCATGGCCGAACCGAGTCGCGCAGACCGCGAAGTGACCCACAAAGTCAGTGAGGCCTGCCAGCTATTCGATATACGCTTGCTCGATCATCTGGTGATTGGGCATGGCGAATATGTCTCCTTTGCCGAGCGGGGATGGCTCTGATAGCGGGAAATTTCGCGCCAGGTGGCGGCTTTTTGCCCGATCATTCGGGATCTTTATCTGTTCGGGACTTGAGCACTTGGGCTGAGCGGCGTATACTACGCCACCTTTGAGAATCTCGGGTTTGGCGGTTAGGCCAGCTTAGCGGGTTCCATGGAATTCGCCTGGCGGGCTGCAAGCCTGACGAGGCGGCCCAAACCTAATTTTTAAAGCTCGAGCTGATTTGATTTTTGGAGATATTGACATGTCACGAGTCTGCCAGGTAACTGGAAAGCGTCCGGTGACGGGTAACAACCGTTCCCACGCAATGAACGCGACGAAACGCCGTTTCCTTCCGAACCTGCACTCACACCGTTTTTGGGTTGAGAGCGAGAAGCGCTTCGTTACTCTGCGTGTATCTGTTAAAGGTATGCGTATTATTGATAAAAAGGGCATTGATACGGTGTTAGCCGATATGCGTGCCCGTGGTGAGAAGTACTAAGGTACTAAGGAACTGAATCATGGCTAAAGGTATTCGTGAGAAGATCAAGCTGGTTTCCTCTGCTGGTACAGGTCACTTCTATACCACCACGAAGAACAAACGTACTAAACCAGAGAAGCTGGAACTGAAAAAGTTCGATCCGGTTGTACGTCAGCATGTGCTCTACAAAGAAGCTAAAATTAAGTAATTTTAGTGTTCTGCTAAAAACCCGGCTCCGGCCGGGTTTTTTGTTTGTGTAAAACGCTGAGGAGAGGCTATGCCAGAGTTGCCAGAGGTTGAAACCAGCCGCCGCGGTATCGAACCGCATTTGGTCGGTGAAACCATCCTTCACGCCGTGGTGCGTAATTCACGTTTGCGCTGGCCCGTTTCGCAGGAGATCCTGGCGCTGAGCGATCAGCCGGTTCTCAGCGTGCAGCGCCGGGCGAAATATCTGCTGCTGGAGCTGCCGCATGGCTGGATTATTATCCACCTTGGCATGTCCGGCAGTCTGCGCGTGCTGTCAGAAGAGTTGCCAGCAGCGAAGCATGATCATGTTGATTTAGTGATGAGCAACGGCAAAGTGCTGCGCTACACCGACCCGCGCCGCTTTGGTGCCTGGCTCTGGAGCAGCGATCTGGCGGGCAGTAGTGTGCTGGCCCATCTCGGGCCGGAGCCACTCAGCGAGCAGTTTGATGGGGCTTACCTGTTTGATAAGTCACGCGGCAAGCGGACGCTCATTAAGCAGTGGCTGATGGATAACAAAGTGGTGGTGGGCGTGGGCAACATTTATGCCAGTGAGTCACTGTTTACCGCCGGGATCGTTCCCGATCGTGCTGCCGGAAGCCTGTCTCAGGCCGAATCAGAACTGCTGGTGAATACCATCAAAGCGGTGCTGCTTCGTTCGATTGAGCAGGGCGGAACCACGTTGCGTGACTTCTTACAGACAGACGGTAAGCCGGGCTACTTTGCACAGCAGTTGCAGGTCTATGGCCGGGCGGGTGAACCCTGTCGGGCATGCGGTACGCCGATTGTCAGCGGCAGGCATGGGCAACGCAGCACTTACTGGTGCCCGAACTGTCAGCATTAAGCCAGTTTAGCCAGCAATGCCTGATGCACTGGCGCGGGCAGGAAGGCGCTGACATCGCCTTTGTGACGCGCTACCTCTTTGACCAGTGAAGATGAGATAAACGAGAAGCCTTCAGACGGCATGAGGAAAACACTCTCCAGTATTGGCAGCAGGTGACGATTCATCTGCGCCAGCTGCATTTCATATTCAAAATCTGACACCGCTCGCAATCCACGAACCAGCACGTTCGCCTGCTGGTCACGGGCGAAATTCGCCATCAGGTCGCTGAACCCGACCACCTCAACGTTAGGCAGATGGGCCACCACTTCACCGGCCAGCGCCACGCGTTCATCCAGACTAAACATCGGTTTTTTGCTGGGGCTAGCGGCAACAGCCAGAATAACCTCGTCAAACATCTGTGCTGCCCGCGTCACGATGTCGACATGGCCAAGCGTCACAGGATCAAATGTACCGGGATAGATGGCTTTCGTGGTCATACTCGCCCTTTTGCCGAAGCGTGATTCAGCGCCCAGAGGGCTGAATATTTATTGAAGGTATATTGCGCGTTGACCACCGCCAGAATCCAGCCCTGCCTGCCGTCGAGAAAACCGGCACGCAGCAGCAGCGTTTTTACAAATGCGCCCAGCGTGTGGCTGAATACAGAAAAGAGGCCGCAGCGCTTACCGCGCTGATGGCGTTCTGTGGCCCAGGCTTCAGCATAGGCCAGTTGCTTGCGCTGAAAGGCGATTAAATCGCGGCAGGTCAGATGTTCCAGATCGCCAGGCAATGCCACTACCGGCGCGCCGTCACTCTGCAGGGATTCATGCACCAGATTGTCATTGTAGCGGAAGGTGCGGGGATAGAGGCGCATCACGCGATCGGGATACCAGCCACTGTGGCGCATAAAGCGACCGAGAAACAGGTTGCTGCGGCCCAGGCTATAAACCGTGCGGCTGGGTGGGGCAACCAGCACCTGCTCAATTGCAGCACGCAGTTCGGGTGAAACGCGCTCATCTGCATCGATCATCAAAATCATGTCGCCGGTAGCATAGCCCTGCGCGCGCTGGCGCTGGATACCATAACCCTGCCAGTTATCACTGTGATAGACCTGCGCCCCGGCCCGGGTGGCGATGTTGACGGTGTCATCCCTGCTGCCAGAGTCCAGCACGATAATTTCATCGGCCCAGCTGACCGAGGCCAGGCAGTCAGGCAGCAGTTCCGCTTCATTTTTGGCGATCATCACTACGGAAAGACGTTGGCGTAATGACATTAGTGAGTCCGGGGTGGCAGATGCGGTTCGAGTAACTGTAGCAAACGCTGGAGCGCACCCTGGTTCTGGTGCAACACGTCTACCGCATGGCGTCCGTAATAACGGCGGTAATCATCATCCTGCAAAAGATTAGTGACTTCTTTTTCCAGCGAAATCACGTCGGTGACCGTAATCAATCCCTGGCCTTCCTGCAGCTTGCTGCAGATATCTTTGAAGTTCCAGATATGGGGCCCCATCAGAACCGGAAGTGCATGGGCAGCAGGTTCGAGCGGATTGTGTCCGCCCCGTTCAACCAGGCTGCCACCGACCAGAGCCAGATCGGCAATGCCGTAGAGCAGCATCAGTTCGCCCATGGAGTCGCCGATGACCACCTGCGTTGAGCCGGAAGGGATCTCGCCGCTGCTGCGCAGGATAAAACTAAAGCCGCGTTCCTGCGTCAGTTCGCGGGCATCGTTGAAGCGCTCGGGATGGCGGGGAACCAGAATCAGTAGCAGATCCGGAAAGGTCTGCAGCAGGCGGCGATGAGCATCCAGCACAATGGCCTCTTCGCCTTCGTGTGTGCTGGTGGCTATCCACACCGGTCTGCGCGGCGCCCACTGACGACGAAGCGTCACCGCTCTGGCGGCCAGTTCTGGCGTGACGGAAATATCAAACTTCAGACTGCCGGTAATGGCCAGTTGTGAACGTTTCAGGCCCAGGCTCAGGAAGCGGTCGCCATCTTCAGTGTTCTGCGCGGCGATTAGCGTAATGCTCTGCAACAGGCGTCGCATAAACTTACCCAGCTTGCGGTAGCCTTTGGCGGATCGGGCCGAGAGGCGGGCATTGGCAATCACCAGCGGAATATTACGCTGGTGCAGAATGCGGATAATGTTCGGCCATAGCTCGGTTTCCATGATGATCACCAGCCGTGGATTGACCGTATCAAGAAAACGATTAATTGAACCCGGCAGATCATAAGGCAGATAGACGTGATGTACATCTTTACCGAAAGCAGATTGCGCTCGTTCAGAGCCGGTCGGCGTCATCGTGGTAACGGTAATCGGCAGAGTCGGGTAACGATGACGAAGTGCGCGCACCAGCGGGATCGCGGCAAGGGTTTCCCCCACAGAGACCGAGTGCAGCACAATGCCGTCAGGCTTCACTTTGCCGACACAATAGCCATAGCGTTCTGCCCAACGTTTGCGATAGGCAGGCGCTTTACGACCGCGCAGCCACAGGCGCAGCCAAATGAGTGGCTGAATTAAGTAGAGCAAGGCGGTGTAAATGGTCGTCATAGTTACCGTTACAGCAGGTTCGCGTCTAAAAACAGATTAAAATCAGATGACGGCATGTTATCAGAAACCCCGCATGCACTCATCCCACATTGTCAGTTGCTACCCAGTACCTGCTGATAAAGCGAAGTCAGTGACTGCGCCAGTCGTTGTGGGCCATAAGGTTCAATTTTACGCCGTGCTGCCTCACCCATTCGTGAATCCAGGGAAAGTGGCGGTATTGTATTAACAGCCTGATTTAACCCCTTGATATCCAATGCATCGCAGACAAAGCCTTCTTGACCAGCGGTAATAAATTCTGCGCCACCACAGCCGGTGCTGGTAATCACGGGCAAGCCGCAGGCCATCGCCTCGAGCACCACATTCGGGAACGGGTCGTAGAGCGTAGGCAGCAGAAGGCCATCCGCCGCGTGATAATAGGGTTGTACATCCTGCTGTACGCCGACAAAGCGCAGTCGGTCCAGACAGTTAAGCTGATTTGCCAACTGCTGATAACGTTGCAGCTGCTTATCCTGACCCACCACAATCAGATAGCGATCGCTGGCGGCCAGCGCCTGTATGGCCGTTTTCAGCCCTTTACGCTCAAAGCCGGAGCCGACATAAATCAGTACGGTAGCGGCATCGGGCAGCCCCAGTTGCTGACGGATCGCGCGACGAGCTGTTTCCGTGGCGGGCTGGAAACGGCTGGCGTCGATAGCGTTATGAATAACGTGGATTTTTCCGGCGTCGAGCGGGAAACAGCGCAGAATATCGCGCTTTACCATTTCTGAATTACAGATCACCGCTTTTAGCGTCGGAGAGGTAAACATTTCGGCTTCCGCCTGCAGCACATAGCGATGATAGGGACTAAGCGTTGCGCTCAGCCGTTGCCATGATGAGACGATGCGGGCGCGCTGTTCCAGCCAGACGCGATGCACACCATCACCCGCGCGGAAAATGTCACAGCCTGCGATACGCTCATGGCTTTGCACAATATCGAACTTTTCCCGCTCCCAGCAGGCGCGGGCTGCACGGGCAAAACCGCGCTCACGGGATACCCGTCCCAACTTTGAAGGATTACAGATATGCAGATGCCAGTCAGGATTGGGCGTGCCTTGCCAGCTGCGGGTAATGATATTGAGATCGAGCTGTTCGCTGCCCAGCGCTTCCAGCGCGCGTGAGATAAAGCGCTCAGCACCGCCATCCGGGCGATATTTCTGCCGGACAATCGCCAGCCGTAACTTACTCATTCAGGTAGCTCCTCGCTGCCGCGACCACATCCTTTACCGGAATGGCCGAGAGATAACGCTTGTCAGTTTTGGTGTCGATAGAATCGGGCGAGGGCAGCGGGCCATAATCGCCCGCCCAGATAACATGATTGTTGTCGCCCCATGGCCGCCAGTGCTGCAGCTTGGTCGGACCAAACAGCGCAATACAGGGGGTTTCAAGTGCAGCAGCCATGTGCATCGGTGCGGAGTCGACACCAATAAACAGCCGGGCGTGATCGATTAGCGCCGCCAGTTGCGGCAGCGTGAACTGACCCGCCAGCGAAACCACATCCTGCGATACACAGAGCGCCTTGATACGGTTAATCATCGCCAGCTCCTGCTTGTCCGGCCCGGCGGTAAGCACCACTTTGCGGCCCGGCTGCGCCAGTTGATCAAGCGTGGCGGCAACGCTCTCCTCTTCCCAGCATTTAAAGCCCCAGCGTGAGGTCGGCTGCACCACAATATAGGGTGCGGTGACATGATGTTCCGCCAGTCTGGCCTGCACAATTTGCTGGTCAGCGTCGCTGTAGTGCATTGAGACGCGTGCGTTATCACTGCTAATGCCGAGAGGTGCCAGTGCAGACATATTCTGCTCAACGGTATGCAGTTTGCTGTGATTATGTGTCGGGACCAGCCGGTTATGACACCATCGCCACAGCACGTTATCACGTTTTTTATAGGCAAAACCGATGCGAACGGGTGCCGCAGAGAGCCGCGTCATCTGAGCAGCGCGCCACTGATCGGCCAGATTTATCACCAGATCATAATGAGCGGCACGCACGGCGCGAATTAATGCACGCTCATGGCCCAGCTTACGCCAGGTGCCCTCCTGCTTCCATTTGCGATCGATGACGTGCAAATGGCGGATAGCCGGATGCGCTTCCAGCATCGGACGCGTCTCTTTATAGAGCAACACGTCAATGCTGGCCTGCGGATAACGCTCATGAAGCGCATTGATGGCGGGCGTTGTGAGCAGCATGTCACCATGGTGGCGCAGCTTAATCAGTAATATATTTTTTGGAGAGAAGTTTGCTGGAATCAGGCTGGCCATAAACAAGAGTTCTCAGAATTCAGTGAGCCGATTGTAGGGCAAACCCTTTTTAGGATAAAGCCAGCCTCAAAGGTTATTTATTACGCCAGCGATAGAGTCGTGCCAGCCATAACAGCAACTGATACCACTGCTTAATGCCTCTGGCATTACGTAACATGCGCAGGTGTGTCCGGGTTGTGAACAGGTCGGCAATGATCGCCTGGCGTGCGCGGGGGTCAGGCTCGCGTCTCACACTGTGACAAACGCTGAGCGCTTCATGGGTCACCTGATAGTGAAATGACGGGTAGATCTTCACGCGGTCACGATAACGATGGTTAAGCTCTTCCAGCAGGCGCGCAATCTTCAGGTAGTGACGCTGATATTCAACGTTGCGCTCGCCAGTGCGTTTGCGATTGCTGATGGAGGCGTCATGCATATAGTAGCGATAGAGTACGGCTTCGGTATACCGCACGCGTTTTGCCAGCAACATAAACTCGGTGGTCCAGGGAATATCCTGATGATGCAGGCCCGGTTCGAACTGCAACTGATGCTGCTCAATCAGTTCCCGGCGATAGATCCCCAGCCAGACCACATGCATATACCGATGGGTTTTCAGCGCGGTGTTGAGCCAGTCGGCCCCACTCAGCACCGGTGTGCTGCGCAAACGATCCAGCGGAATCAGCGGTTTTACTCGCTGGCTATGTTTGAAAAACCACTCGGCGTTGCACTGTGCCGCATCCAGATTGTCCGCTTCCGCCAGCGTCACCAGCGTCTGATACATATCGGGCTGCATGGTGTCATCCGCATCAGGAAAAGTGACATATTTCCCACGGGCTATCGCCAGCCCGGCGTTGCGGGCACGCGATACACCGCCATTTTCCTGATGAATCACACGAATATGAGCATGCTGCTGTGCATACTGGTCGGCACGCTCGCCAGAGCCGTCGGTGGAACCGTCATCGACAATTATGATTTCCAGCGCAGTTAGCGTCTGCGCCAGTAGCGCCTGCATGAACTCATCAAACATGCTGCCCGCGTTATACATCGGGGTAATGATACTCAGCAGAGGAGACGTACTCATGACAATATCTGCACCGGCGTTGTATTCACTGCGAAAGGGCGTTGCCTCGTCATAAATCATTTCCAAATCAGCAGAATGAAATCAGGGAATGCATGATTATAAAACGGTGTGGCTTCCCTGCTTTACTAAAAACCACGCCCGACGACAATAATGCGCTATATGCGCTTTTTTTACGCAATGAGACCTTAAAGGTAAACAGATTATTATGCCGGTGTTCATTTGGCTTTTTATAAATGGTCGTGGCAAACAGCAGGTGGGATAAATGACGGGAAAGTCAGGCGCTGAAATAACAGCGCCCGAATCAATCTGATAAACCTGAGTGCGCTACTGTTCGCTCTGCTTAAAGAACTTGAGACTGACATACTTCATCATCCAGCTGATGCTTTCAGCATACTGTTTCTGGTGCCACTTAATGCGGGCGAATCGCTTCATCTCTTTGTAATGTTTTGGCGTATCAAGCGGTTGTACAGCCCAGGGTGAGCGCTGGTAATAGCCGTGGTAGCGCCGTGCAAGGTCGCTGCCTGCCCAGGTATGCCAGGGTTTGCATTTACCGGTGTAGTGAATCATTACCGTGTCAGTGGGCACAGTAGAGTGGTCCCAGACTTTATTGGCGATGATGTCGTAAATCTGATTATAGCGGTCCGGCAGGATCAGAATTTCATCCTCCAGCACGATATTCAGTGCATCCTGATCGGGAAAACCAAACTCTGCGCCCCGTTTTACCAGCACGTCGGTAATACGCGCGGTGGTCTGCCTTTCGAGCCAGCGGGGAATATTGATCAGCATGAAGCCGGAGTTGAAATAGTGATGATGCTTCAGCCCGAGCTTCGCGCACTGATTCTGTCGCGCTCGCGGCGTGTCGTTACAGGCCGCCAGCGTGTAATCCGTGAGATCCAGGGTGAACAGGGGAGAGTAATCGCCCACCACCAGGGTATCTGCATCAATATAGATCACCCGATCGCTGTAGCTCGCCACGGTTTCAGGGATCAGGAAACGGTAGTGGATGCTTTTAGGGTAGCGTCCGACTGCGGGCAACTGATCAACCCAGTCACTATTAAAGATATGTAGCGTGATGGACAGACGATGGCCTGAGGCCAGCGAACGCAGTTTTTCCACATCCTCGTCGCGTAGTGAGTCTGAAAAAATATGGGCGTGGAAAGCCGTATCGGGATGATGGCTGAGAAGTGAAAACAACGTAATGCCCAGGCCGCGCGCGTAGGCGTGGTTAATGCCAAACGCAACGTGAACCGGATTGTCATCCGTGTCAGCAAGCGTGTTAACCAGCAGCTGACTTTGCTGAACGGCATCAGCAAGAGGGGTAATTGCCATTACGCTTCACTATTCCAGATTATGAGTAATAAACGTTTGTATTCTAGTCAGTTTATCATCATCCAGCCCGAATAATTTTTCAGCCGGCTGATCAAACTTAAAACGTGTGGAAAAAACGAACGTTGATGCAGCAATATTATCCGGTCCGATGAACAACACGTTATTGACCGGACGCTGTTCCCTGACTTCACACGGTCCGTAAAGCATGATCACCGGGATCTGCTGCGCATCCGCAATATAGGCATTGCCAGAGTCAGAGGAGATGTAGAAATCCATCTGCGAAATGGCCCACGGAACCTCTTCCAGCTTTAGCTCACCAATCAGACTGACAATATTCTCTTTTGGGCCGGTCAGGCTCAGTAACTCATCCAGCCATGGCTGCTCGGCTGGCGGGCCAAACACATAAAAGGTGCAGGGCAGGTCAGACAGCGACGCCATCAGCTGCTGCCAGATGCTGGCAGGAATCGTCTTGGCCCGATTACCGGCAGAAATACTGATGCCTATTTTAATGCCACTGCGCGGACTCAGCAGCGCAGCGGGCGGCGCAGGCGGCTGCCAGAGTGGCGAGGTCGCATGTTTGGGAAAATCGGTATAGCGATAGTCGCGGTTAATCAGCTTCAGGTAACTATCGAGCGTTAAATCTTTCTTCGCGTGGTCGACAATGCCGCTGGCGCTGCGATAGAAGGTTTTATGGTAGGACTTACGCACATAGGTGCGCAGAAACTGCTTGTTCGGTGCGTTGCATAACGCGGCAAAGAACAGGTTTACGCTATTTGGCTGCACCAGATAAACGCTGTCATAGCGGTTCATCAGGGTGAACGCGAGCTTCAGTTTGGCAAAAAAGCTGCGTTTTGCGTCTTCAATCAGAAAATAGCGGCTGACTGTGTCATCGTGACGCGCCAGCGGCTCCACCGCTTTGCTGATCAACAGCTCAGACTGACCCAGCGCGCGCAGCATCGGGGTGATATTGATAAAATCACCGATCTTCGCCGTCTGGATGATTAAGCTGCGACCCGTTGGCCGGTAGAACAGCCGCATAATCGCCCGGAAAGGCAGCAGCAGCAGGTAGATCAACACATAGTTCATGGCGTGTTTTCCGTAATAACGGCCTGCAGTTTTTCTGCCACCGAGTCAGCGGTCAGCTCCGCCAGACGATGATTCGGGGCGCTCAGAGCCTGTTGGTTCTGCCCGTAACCGCCAATCAGGCCGGGATCGGTCGGGCCATACAGCGTCAGATTGGGACGATCCAGTGCCGCTGTCAGATGGCTCAATCCGGTATCTACCGAGACCACCGCCCGCGCGCCTGCCAGCTGCTGGGCTATCGCGTCCAGCGTCAGCTTAGGCAGCACATCGACATGTCCGAATCCTTCTGCAAGCCGCAGTGCACGTTGATGCTCATGCTCAGCACCCCAGGGCAGTTTCACCCGCAGACCGCTCGGCTGCATCAGTTCAATCAGCTGTCGCCAGTGTGATTCCGGCCAGTGCTTGTTGTCACGGGTTGTAGCATGCAGAAAGACCAGGTAATGCTGTGCGTCAGCGGGCAGATGATGCAGGAAGTGCCCGGCAATTGCGTAGTCACCCTGGTGTTGCGGCTTTTCATAGCCCAGGCTTTTGGCGAAGAGTTCGCGCGTTCGCTCAACCGCGTGCTGCCGTTTACTCACCTCATGGCGGACGTCATACCACCAGCTGGCAAACGGCTCACGCGCGCTGCGGCTGTCCTGTCCATGCTTCACCCCTTTCGATAAACGGGTGACCAGTGCGGCACTCTTGATCAGCCCCTGCGCATCAATCACAACATCATACTCACGTGACTGTAACTCGCGCTTAAACTGCACGCGCTCTTCACGCTGCTGACTGCCAAACCAGTGTTTGCGCCAGCGTCGAATCGCGACCGGTAACACCTTATCGACGGCGGGATGCCAGCCAGGGATCTGCGCAAAATTCTCTTCCACCACCCAGTCGAAACGGATGCCGGGAATAGCATGCATTGCATCGGTCAGAGCAGGGAGCGAATGCAGAACATCGCCCATGGAAGAGGTTTTAACAATCAGGACGTGCATGGCACCTCCTGTGGCACGAGCAGTTCGCTCAGCGTCTGATGTACGCGCTCAGGCTGGATATCGATCAGGCTCTGGTGATAACCCTGTTCGGCATCGCCTTTGCGCACTTTGTGATAGCCAGTAATCAGGCGAATAATGCGCGCCTGACGTGCCAGCGGCGGCGTGAAGTCAGGGCTGCTGGGGCCATAGAGCGCGACGAGTGGACGATCCAGCGCCGCGGCAATATGCATCAGTCCGGAGTCGTTGCTGACCACAGCACGGCATTGCGCCAGCAGAATGACCGCCTGTTCCAGCTGGGTTTCGCCTGCCAGATTACGGCAATGGCCGCGCGCCGCTTCAGGCAGCGCAGCGATAATCTCTTCACCTGTCGGGCGATCTTTAGCAGAGCCGAACAGCACGATCTGGAAGCCGTCAGCAATCAACTGGCTCGCCAGCGTGGCGTAATGATAGTGTGGCCAGCGTTTGGCCGGACCAAATTCAGCGCCCGGACAAAAACCGATAATCGGACGGGTCGCCGCAAGCTGAAACTGTGCAGCCGTTTCAATCTTTTCCTGCTCTTCAACCTGCAATTTCGGCCATAACAGCGGCTGTGGCAGTTGCGCCGCCGAGGCAACAGGCGTGTCGTAGCCCAGCGCAACGTAGCGCTCAACCATCAGCGGAAAGGCGGCTTTATCCAGCACCCGCAAATCGTTCAGCAGGCCATAACGCATTTCACCGCGCCAGCCGACGCGGCGTTTTATTCCGGCGAAGAAGGGGACCAGCGCCGACTTAAAGGAGTTAGGCAGCACATAAGCACGGTCGTAGTGACTGGCGCGCAGCACTTTTCCCAGACGGCGACGCTCACCAATTTCCAGTGCGCCATGCCCTAGCGGCATCGCCAGCGCCTGATTCACCTCCGGCATGCGTGACAGCAACGGACGGCACCACGCAGGCGCCATCACGTCAATCACTGCATCCGGATGTTCGGCTTTGAGTGTGCGATAGAGACTTTGCGACATCATCATATCGCCGACCCATGACGGGCCGATTACCAGAATTTTCATCGCCGGAGCAGCTTCCTTTATGCGTTGCGGTTCAGCCAGACCATATAGTCAGCAACGCCCTGGGCCACTGTTTTAAATGGCTTGTCGTAACCCGCGGCGCGTAGCTTAGTGAGATCGGCCTGGGTATAAGCCTGATAACGTCCTTTGAGTTTTTCCGGGAACGGAATGTACTCGATCTGGCCTTTCTGATGGAATTTCAGGACCGCATCAGCCACTTCCTGGAAGGATTCGGCGCGGCCTGTGCCACAGTTGTAAATTCCGGAGACGCCATTTTCCCAGCACCACAGGTTCACTTCCGCCACATCATCAACGTGAATGAAGTCACGTTTAAAGCCGTCACTGCCTTCAAACAGTTTTGGATTTTCATCGTTGCTGATCTGCGTGTTCAGATGGAAAGCCACACTTGCCATGCTGCCTTTATGGCCTTCACGCGGTCCGTAGACGTTGAAATAGCGGAAGCCGCACACCGGCGAATTCGCTTCCGGCAGCATCTGGCGGACATAGTGGTCGAACAGCATTTTGGAGTAGCCGTAGACATTCAGCGGCTGCTCATACTGGCGCTCTTCAATGAAATTCTCGTTGCGTCCGCCGTAGGTCGCTGCAGAAGAGGCGTAGAGGAACGGGATCTCGCGCTCAAGACAGAAGTGAAGCAACTCTTTAGAGTACTGATAGTTGTTTTCCATCATGTACTTGCCATCCCACTCAGTGGTGGAGGAGCAGGCACCCTGATGGAATACCGCTTCGATCGGGCCTAAATCATCGCCCGCCATTACGCTCATCAGGAACTCTTCTTTGTCCATGTAATCGACGATATCCAGGTCGACTAAATTGGCAAACTTGGTGCCATCCTTCAGATTATCCACCACCAGAATGTCGGTGTGACCGCGATCGTTCAGCGCTTTGACGATGTTGCTGCCAATCATTCCTGCGCCGCCAGTTACGATAATCATGTTGTTACCTTTAACGTTGTGGGGTGAAACAGGAGGTTTCACACACGAATACCTCACATCATAACATTTCATCAGGGTGCAGACAGCCAGATGACTCTGTAACGCTTTGTGTGTACATCCGCGCGGCGTGAACTATGCTGCAAAAATGACATTCTGTTGGGCGATTTATCGTGAAGAAGCGGCCTGTTCAGTAAGATATGCCAGATTTTTGCCATCTGAGGAGAGCAATGATGCCTGCGCAATTTTATCAACAACTTCGTCAGCAACTTGATGATGCACGTCAGGAAGGACTGTTTAAACAGGAGCGGATCATCACCTCTGCCCAGCAGACGGAGATCGCAGTGGGCAGCGATCCGGCAGTGATTAACTTCTGCGCCAATAACTATTTAGGTCTGGCGAACCATCCGGCGCTGATTCAGGCGGCGAAAGCGGGGATGGATTCGCATGGTTTTGGCATGGCGTCGGTGCGCTTTATCTGCGGCACCCAGGATAGTCATAAGCAGCTGGAAAAGCGGCTGGCAGACTTTCTGGGCATGGAGGATGCCATTCTTTACTCCTCCTGTTTCGATGCCAACGGTGGCCTGTTTGAAACCCTGCTTGATGCCCAGGATGCAATAATTTCCGACGCGCTGAATCACGCCTCCATTATTGATGGCGTCCGGCTGTGCAAAGCGCAGCGATATCGCTATGCCAATAATGACATGGTGCAGTTGCGCGCCTGTCTGCAGGAAGCGCGCGATAAAGGTGCCCGTCATATTTTGATCGCAACTGATGGCGTCTTCTCTATGGATGGGGTGATTGCGAATTTGCCCGCCATCTGCGATCTGGCAGATGAGTTCTCCGCGCTGGTGATGGTGGATGACTCCCATGCGGTGGGCTTTGTCGGGAATGCCGGACGCGGAACCCATGAATATTGCGACGTCATGGGTCGGGTCGACATCATTACCGGCACGCTGGGTAAAGCGCTGGGCGGCGCGTCCGGAGGCTACACTGCAGCAAAAGCTGAAGTAGTGGAGTGGCTGCGTCAGCGCTCCCGTCCTTATCTGTTCTCCAACTCACTTGCCCCGGCTATTGTAGCTGCCTCGCTGCGGGTGCTGGATCTGCTCAGCGAAGGCGATGGGCTGCGTCAGCGTCTGTGGGATAACGCCCGTTACTTCCGGGAGCAGATGACGGCCGCGGGCTTTACGCTGGCCGGTGCCGACCACGCCATTATTCCGGTGATGCTGGGAGAAGCCAGCGTCGCCCAGCAGTTTGCCCATCTGCTGCAGCAGGAAGGTATCTACGTGACCGGTTTCTTCTATCCTGTGGTACCAAAAGGTCAGGCACGCATTCGCACCCAAATCTCTGCTGCGCACACCCAGCAACAACTGGAGCGTGCGGTGGCGGCCTTTACCCGCATCGGCAAACAACTGGGCGTCATCGCCTGAGGAGTCCGTCATGAAAGCACTCGCCAAACTGAAGAAGGAAGAGGGCATCTGGATGGTGACCGATGCGCCGGTTCCTGAGCCCGGTCATAATGATCTGCTGATTAAAATTCGTAAAACCGCCATCTGCGGCACCGATGTCCATATCTATAACTGGGATGACTGGTCACGCAAAACCATCCCGGTACCGATGATTGTCGGTCATGAATATGTGGGTGAGGTGGTTGCGATAGGACAGGAAGTGAAAGGCTTTACGATTGGCGATCGGGTCTCAGGTGAGGGGCATATCACCTGTGGGCACTGCCGCAACTGCCGCGCTGGACGCACGCATCTATGCCGGAATACGATGGGCGTGGGCGTTAACCGCCAGGGGTGCTTCGCGGAATATCTGGTCATTCCGGCCTTCAATGCGTTCAAAATACCCGACAATATTTCTGATGAGCTGGCGGCAATCTTCGACCCCTTCGGCAACGCCGTACATACCGCACTGTCGTTTGATCTGGTCGGCGAGGATGTGCTGATCTCCGGCGCAGGCCCAATTGGCATTATGGCTGCAGCGGTCTGTCGCCATGTCGGCGCACGTAACGTTGTGATCACGGACATCAATGAGTACCGCCTGGAGCTGGCGCGGAAAATGGGTGTCACGCGTGCGGTCAATGTGGCGAATGAGAACTTGCGGGATGTGATGCATTCGCTGGGTATGACGGAAGGGTTTGATGTCGGGCTCGAAATGTCCGGTGCACCGCCTGCGTTTCGTAGCCTGCTGGAGGTGATGAACCACGGCGGGCGGATTGCATTGCTGGGCATTCCGCCGGGGGAGATGGCGATCGACTGGAATCAGGTGATCTTCAAAGGGCTTTTTATCAAGGGAATTTATGGCCGCGAAATGTTTGAAACCTGGTACAAGATGGCAGCACTGATCCAGTCCGGCCTCGATTTAACGCCTGTAATCACCCATCGTTTTGGCATTGACGATTTCCAGCAGGGCTTTGATGAGATGCGTTCAGGACGTTCGGGAAAGGTGATACTGAACTGGAATTAAAACAACGGCCGCCGGGGCGGCCGCCTGATTAGCCTTGCTTTTTCTCTTCATCGGTCAGGTAGCGGACTTTACGCGTATAGTCCTGGCCTTTAAAGTTCAGCGGCTGTTGCGGATCGGTCAGGTATTTTTGCCATTCCGACAACGGGAATCCGCCGTGAGCGCCAACCACTTCAGGTGGGATCACCGCCGACTGTCCGCCAATTTTCTTCGAGACTGGCCAGTTAGCCCATTCCCCCAGATTGACGGTTTTAATATCCAGCATGTCCAGTAACACCGCCAGCGGGAGCTGATCGGTAGGCGGCTGGCTGTCGTTCATTAAATTCCAGGTATCATTAAACAGCGTCAGCCACAGCGGTGAAATACGCTGCCAGACTTCTCGCGTAGCAGCCAGGTAAGCGCCGTTAACGTGGTCTGTCAGATAGGGCCTGATACTGTGCGGATAATAGGCGGGAATCGCTTCATCCGGCGCTCCCTCCAGCTTGGCAATCATTTTCCCCTGACGAAAACTGGAGTAAAGATGGCCTGGACCCATCATGATTTCAGGCATCTTAAGCAGATTGAGGTCGGAATCGATCATCAGAATGCCGTCGCCTTTTGCCTGCAGGGGCGCCTGCAATTTGATTAAACGGCTGCGATAGATCTGTTTGTAACGGTAGCTCTCTTCCCGGTGTGGGACATCCAGCGTTGCCACGCGGGTTTTTACGGGCAGGCTGCCAAAGGCGTGAGTGGGCTGATCGCTGACTATCACAATCTCTTCTGCTTCTGTCGCAAAGCGCGCCGCAAAATCAGCACTGAGCAGGGCTTCTTCAATATAGTCCGCGCCGGTGCAGGGAATCACGACAGACGTGACCGGCACAGTGCCCTGAACCGCTCTATTCGAATAAGGCAGGTTATGGCGCGCTCTGATATGACGGTAACGGGGATTCAAAAAATTAAGCATGAGGTTTCTTTTTGGCGACGCTTTGCAAAATATTCTCGACGCCGCTGATATAGGTTTCAATAGCGTACTGTTCACGTACGCGTTTCGCTGCCGCATTGGTCAGGCGCTGACGTAACTCCGCATCCTGCCACAGCGCAGTCAGATGCTGTGTCAGTTGCACCACGTTGCCATAATCAAACAGCAACCCGGTTTCATCATGACTGATCAATTCGGCAGTGCCGACTACGCGGGAGCCCACGACGGTGGTATTTACCAGCATCGCCTCCAGTACAACCCGTGGCAAGCCTTCACTGCGTGAGGCAAGAATAAAGGTATCAAAGGCTGTAAGGTAATCCATCGCATTGTTCTGGAAGCCCGCAAAGACCACGTGATGCTGGATGTTCTCTGCGGTAGCCAGTTGCAACAGATGCTGAAGCTCCGGGCCCGCTCCGACAATCATCATTCGCCAGTCTGCATCGGGGTTGGCGCGTTTAAAACGGCCCAGAGCCTGCAGAATGTGGTGATTAGATTTACGTAATATCAGGGAGCCGATCGTGCCAAACACAAAGGTCGACGGTGAGAGTTTAAAACGCTGGCGTACGTCAAGACGGCTGGGCAGAGGCTGGTGGATATCGATAGCATTACTGACGGTAAAACAGCGCTCCGCTTCCACGCCATGGCGGCGTAAGGTGTCACTAACACCCTGTGACACGGCAATGACCGCCTGACAATCCTGATTAACCATGTTAACCAGCCGCGGTTCCAGAACCGGATCGATACGGCAGTGCTGAACCACCGCGACCGGCAGGCTGCGCGCCGCCAGATAACCTTCCACATTGGTGCTGGGCTGGTTATTCATGTAGAGCGTGTCAAATTTCCCCAGTTGCAGCAATGAATTGATTTTGATGGCATTAGGCATAATGCGCCAGTGTGTATCAACTTTATCAATGGTGCGTTTCCTGAGTTTTTTATTGAAAAACAGCAGCGCCCGTGCGGCTTCTTTTATAAATTTGGCCCAGCGTGGTTGCCTGATTTGCGGAATAAAAAAGACCGGAATAGCCAGCGCATTCAGCGTGGCTTCGATGGTTTCGTCGTTGCCACGGCTGTAGTTGTGATAGAAGCAGCAGGTAATATCGAACTTTTGACGATCGATACGTTTCAACAGCTCCAGCATGCTGTTGGTGCCGCCGCCCCACTCTCTGCCGTTGTCCAGCAGCAGGATTTTTTGTTTATTAATCGTCATCCCTACACTGTTCCCGCAAAGCCCGTTATTGCCCGACCCAGGATTATAGTAATTTCTGTGCATAAATGAACGCTAAGCTCAGCACTTAGCATTCATGGCAAATTCAGAACAGATTTTTCAGCGTCTTAAACAGCGGACTGTTATTCACACTTTCGGCAATGACCGTCAAGGCTCTGGTCGCCGGAACCGGCGTCAGCGGCTGCTTCGGTTTACATATGTCGGCAGGCCGGAAGCGTGGCGTCACCGGTTTTGTCGGTGCCACAGGCGTCCGTGCGTTGTTGTGAAGAGATTCGTTTAATAGCTCGCTGGGGCGAACCAGCGTAATGTCGGCTGGCAGCGTGGGTAACATCTGCTGCAGCACCCGTACGGTGTTAGGGTGAGGATGCCCAATGGCAATGGCGTACCCATCGCGCTGCGCCAGCTTTACCGCCCGACTGAACTGCTGGCGGATGGCGTTGATATCCTGGCTGTCATCAAGGAAGACCCGGCGTTTTAACACTTTGACCTGGGTACCCTGAGCGGCAGGAATAGCCTGACTATTGGCGATGGTCATGCTATCAAGAAAGTAGAGATTATAGTGGTTCAGCGCCTGCATCACCTTCTGCATACCGGGCAGGCTTGAGGTCATCCTGCTGCCCATATGATTGTTCAGACCCACGGCATAAGGCACGTTGTTAACCGCATTGCGCATGATGCGGGCGACCTCTTCGCTGCTCATCTCCGGCGTTAAGGTATCTTTTTCCAGCGGCTGTTTGCTCAGCGGCGCCATGGGCAGATGGATCAACACTTCGTGACCCCCCTGATGCGCTTTAATTGCCATTTCACGGGCATGGGGTGCGTTGGGTAATACCGCTACTGAAATAGCCTGGGGCATCTGCAGGACCTTGTTCTCTTCTGCAGGGCGATAGCCAACATCATCAATGACAATGGACAGTTTGCCCGCCTGCGCAGCGGAGCAGAACAGCAGGGCGCTCATCAGAACGGGGAGTTTTCGACGTTGCAGCAAAACTTATTTTCCTAACCACGGGAGTGGATTGACGGCCTGTCCCTGACGTCGGATTTCAAAATAGAGCGATGGGGTACCGCGGCCACCACTGGTGCCCACCAGTGCAATAGGCTGTCCTGCCTTCACCTGCGTACCCACGCTCACCAGCGCACTTTGGTTGTAGCCATACAGACTCATATCACCTTTACCGTGTTCCAGCACCACCACCAGACCGTAGCCCTGTAACCAGTCGGCCATCAGCACACGGCCATCGGCGATAGCTTTCACCTCGGTACCTTCCCGCGCATCAATTACCAGGCCTTTCCAGCGAAGTTCACCCTGTAGTTGTTCACCAAAGCGATGTTCAATGCGTCCGCGAACCGGCCACAACGCCTGACCGCCCGCACGACCGAGCCCACCAGTACGCGCCACCAGTTCGCGTTCGCTCTGGGTCGGCTGATAGCTGGAGCCTTTGGCTTTCGCCTGCGCCTGACGCTGACGCACTTTTTCAGCCTCACGCGCTTCGCGGGCTGCACGCTCGCGCGCCTCACGTTCCGCCCGGGCGATTTTATCCTGCAGACGGCTTTCATTCTGGCGCATCTCGACCAGATCGGCCTGATCTTTTTCCAGCGCGCTTTCCAGCGACGTCAGGGTTTTTTTACGTGCTTCGCTCGCCTGTTGCAGCTTCTGCTGCTGGCCCTGCTGCTGTGCCAGTAAGTCTTTCTGCTGCTGTTGCTTTTGCTCAAGTGTGACGCGTTGCTGATTTAAGTCCTGACGCGTCTTTTGCAGCGATTCAATGCTTTTCTGGCGGGCAGCATTCATATAACCAAAATAGGCCAGAATACGCTCACTGCGCTGGCTCTCTTCACCGCCCATCAAAAGCTGTACTCCGTTGTGCTTACCCTGACGAAACGCCGCATCAAGCTGCTCGGATAACAGGCTTTCCTGTTGGGTTTGCTGTTTTTCAAGACGGGCGATGGAGGTGGTGAGCTGTTTGATCTCACTATTCAGGGCGCTGAGGCTATTGCGGGTGTCACGCAGCTGACGGCTTGCCTGCGCGATGATTTTTTCCTGGCTTTGCAGCTGATCCAGTAATTTGCTGCGTTGCACCTTCTGCGCTTTGACGCTTTTCTCTTTCTCAGCAATGTTTTGCTGGATGGACTGCAGCTGAGATTTGCTGTCTTCTGCACTTTGGGCTGCGGCAGGCAATAACAGTGCCCCCGCACAAAGCAGGCTAAGGGAGAGGCTGGACAGGTGTATGAACAACGGCAGGTTATCGCCGTTGCGACGGGTCCTTGTGTGCGAAACGGTTGTTTTTCCCTTCATAGGCCAATGATTATTCCACGATGAACCGCCGCTTACCAGTGCTCCCCACTGGCATTTGCTTTTCCAGTTATGTCTACTTTCGCAATGACATACATTAAGCCTTACGCCATTTTTGCTATTCAGCCACTTTTTTTGGAAAATGGCGCACAAATCGATACTCTGGCCGCATAGCATCTGTACATGCGAAGTGGCGCAGGTATACTCAGAACCCTTGTTTTAGCTTATTAGCCCGGTCTGGAGTCGTTACCCCTCATGCAAGAAATTATGCAGTTTGCAAGCAATCACCCCATCCTGAGTCTGGCATGGGTCGTTTTACTCGTTCTGGTGATTGTGACTACCGTTAAAGGAATGTTCTCTAAGGTAAAAACGATCAGCCGCGGTGAAGCAACCCGCCTGATTAACAAAGAGGACGCGGTAGTGGTAGACGTGCGTTCGCGCGATGATTTCCGCAGAGGGCATATTTCAGGCGCTGTAAATGTGGCAGCCGCTGAGATTAAAAAAGGCAACATCGACGAACTGGCAAAGCACAAAGCACAGCCCATAATTGTGGTATGTGCAACCGGACAAAGCGCGGGTGATTCTGCTGCGCACCTTAGCGCTGCAGGCTTTGAGCAGGTTTCAGTGCTGAAAGATGGTATCAGTGGCTGGAGTGGTGAAAATCTGCCATTAGTCCGCGGTAAATAATCATACAGAGGTGTTGATCATGGCAAATGTTGAAATGTATACCAAGGCCACCTGTCCTTACTGCCATCGGGCGAAGGCGCTGTTAACGCAAAAAGGCGTATCATTTCAGGAGATCCCTATTGATGGGGACATGGCGAAACGCGAAGAGATGATCAAGCGTAGCGGCCGTACCACCGTGCCTCAGATTTTTATTGATGCGCAGCACATTGGCGGCTGCGATGACTTATTCGCACTCGATAATCGCGAAGGTTTAGATCCCTTACTGCAGGCGTAATTTTACGCCGGACAATCTCATACATAGGATTTGGTCACATGTCAGAACATAACTCGAACGAAATGCAATTCCAGATTCAGCGCGTCTTCACCAAAGACATCTCTTTTGAAGCGCCTAATGCCCCGCAGGTTTTCCAGAAAGAGTGGGAACCGGACGTTAAACTGGATCTGGACACTGCATCTTCTCAGCTGGCTGACGAAGTTTACGAAGTGGTACTTCGTGTGACTGTAACCGCGACTGTGGGCGAAGAGACGGCTTTCCTGTGTGAAGTTCAGCAGGCCGGTATCTTCACCATCAGCGGTATCGAAGGAACGCAGATGGCACATTGCCTGGGTGCATACTGCCCGAACATTCTGTTCCCGTACGCTCGCGAATGCATTACCAGCCTGGTATCCCGTGGTACCTTCCCGCAGCTGAACCTGGCACCGGTTAACTTTGATGCGCTGTTCATGAACTATCTGCAGCAGCAGCAAGGTGAAGAAGGTGCTGAACCACATCAGGATGCCTGATGGAAACTCACGCTTCGATTAGCGTCATCGGTGCCGGTTCTTACGGCACCGCTTTGGCGATTACGCTGGCCCGTAACGGCCATCCGGTGCTGTTGTGGGGACATAACCCGACGCATCTGGCTCAACTTCAGAATGACCGCTGTAACACCGCTTTCCTGCCCGATGTGCCGTTTCCCGACAATCTTTCCCTTGAATCTGATCTGACCAAAGCTATTGCTGCCAGCCGCGACTTATTGATCGTGGTGCCGAGTCATGTCTTTGGCGATGTGCTGCAGCAGATCAAGCCTCATCTGCGACCAGACTCACGCATTGTCTGGGCGACTAAAGGGCTGGAAAAAGAGACGGGTCGTCTGCTGCAGGATGTGGCGCGTGAAATTGTCGGCGATACTATTCCGCTGGCCGTCATCTCCGGACCCACTTTTGCGAAAGAACTTGCAGCCGGATTACCGACCGCCATCGCGCTGGCCGCAACGGATGCGCAGTTTGCAGACGACCTGCAGCAGAAACTGCACTGCGGTAAGAGCTTCCGTGTTTATAACAACCCTGACTTTATTGGCGTACAGCTCGGCGGCGCAGTAAAAAACGTGATTGCTATCGGAGCCGGAATCTCCGACGGAATAGGTTTTGGCGCGAATGCGCGTACCGCACTGATCACCCGCGGTCTGACTGAAATGAGCCGGTTAGGTGCAGCGCTGGGTGCCGATCCCACGACGTTTATGGGCATGGCCGGTCTGGGCGATCTGGTACTGACCTGTACTGATAATCAGTCGCGTAACCGCCGTTTTGGCATGATGCTGGGCCAGGGCGAGGATGTAGATAGCGCACAACGCATTATCGGACAAGTTGTAGAAGGCTATAGAAACACTAAAGAAGTCAAGGCATTGGCTGCGCGGCTGGGTGTGGAAATGCCGATTACCGAGCAGATTTATCAGGTGCTGTATTGCGAAAAACCGGCGAGAGATGCAGCATTGAGCTTGCTGGGACGCACAAGGAAGGACGAAAACAGCACTGGCTAACGCAGGACGCGTAGCATCATTACCTGCAGCGCCCATTCAGGCGCTTTTTTTATCGGGAGAAAGCAGCAATGTCGTCTGATGAGTTAGAACTGGTCTGGAACAATATCAAAGCAGAAGCGCGTGCCCTGGCTGATTGTGAGCCGATGCTTGCCAGCTTCTTCCACGCGACATTGCTAAAACATGAAAATCTCGGTAGCGCACTGAGTTATATGCTGGCCAACAAGCTGGCTAACCCGATTATGCCCGCCATCGCCATTCGTGAAATCGTTGAAGAAGCCTATCGTGAAGATCCGTCGATGATTATGTCAGCGGCTTACGATATTCAGGCTGTGCGTCAGCGCGACCCGGCAGTGGATAAATACTCTACGCCGCTGCTCTACCTTAAAGGTTTTCACGCCTTACAGGCCTACCGCATTGGCCACTGGTTGTGGAATGAAGGCCGACGCGCACTGGCGGTTTACCTGCAGAACGAAATCTCTGTCTCCTTTGCCGTCGATATTCACCCCGCCGCCCATATTGGCCACGGCATTATGCTCGACCATGCCACAGGCATAGTGATTGGTGAAACCGCCGTGGTAGAAAATGATGTTTCGATTCTGCAATCGGTGACGCTGGGCGGTACCGGCAAAACCAGTGGCGACCGTCATCCGAAAATCCGTGAAGGGGTGATGATTGGTGCCGGCGCGAAAGTCCTTGGCAATATTGAAGTCGGCAAGGGAGCAAAAATCGGTGCCGGTTCCGTGGTGTTACAGCCCGTACCACCGCACACCACTGCTGCAGGCGTACCTGCGCGTATCGTCGGTAAGCCAGGCAGTGAAAAGCCGTCGATGGATATGGATCAGCACTTCAATGGCAGCCTGGCCGGTTTTCAGTTTGGCGACGGCATCTAGTCTTTGATCAGCGCGCCCGCGTAATCAAGCTGGCGCCACGCTTCATAAACCACAACCGATACAGCATTCGACAAATTCATACTGCGGCTTTCTGCTCTCATCGGGATGCGGATTTTTTGCTGCGCCGGTAACGCGGCCAGGATCTCAGCAGGTAGTCCGCGGCTCTCCGGCCCAAACAGCAGATAATCGCCCGCCTGATAGGCGACGGCGCTGTGTGCAGGCGTCCCTTTGGTCGTCAGTGCAAACAGACGCTCAGGCGACTCAGTGGCGATAAACGCCTGATAGTCAGCATGGAATTTGATGGCGGTGAATTCGTGATAATCCAGCCCGGCGCGACGTAAGCGCTTGTCATCCCAGGCAAAGCCGAGCGGCTGAATCAAATGAAGCTGAAAGCCCGTATTGGCGCAAAGGCGGATGATATTGCCGGTATTCGGCGGAATTTCTGGTTCAAACAAGACAATGTTAAGCATAAGGCCCCCGATGACAGGGGCCGAAGCATAACAAATTATTGACGGCCGGAGGAGTAGAGCGGCAACCAGAGGGTCAGACGCAAACCGCCTAATGGACTGTCATCGGCTTTAACCCAGCCGCGATGTTGCTGCACGGCCGTTTCGACAATTGCCAGGCCAAGACCGGTGCCGCCTGATTCGCGATCGCGCGCTTCATCGGTTCGATAGAAAGGACGAAAAATCTGTTCACGATCTTCCGGACTCACGCCAGGACCATCATCATCGACGTGGACCGTGATACCGGAAATATCAACGGAGAAGCTGACGCTGATGTGCGTGTGTGAATAGCGCAGCGCATTGCGCACAATATTTTCCAGCGCACTCTCCAGCGCATGAGGGTTCCCATAAAGCGGCCACGGGCCTGGCGGATAGGGGATATCCATCTTCTTGCCCATCTGCTCAGCTTCGAAACGGGCATCTTCCAGCACCCCATTCCACAATTGATTTGCCTTCATTGCTTCGCTGACCAGCGCATTTTTATGCTGGGTGCGGGAGAGCACCAACAGATCGTTAATCATGCCATCAAGGCGTTGTGCTTCCATCTCAATGCGGCCCAGCTCTTTACCTTCACCCTGACGCCGGCGCAGCAGGGCGGTAGCCAGTTGCAGGCGGGTCAGTGGGGTGCGAAGTTCATGACTGATATCCGATAACAGACGTTGCTGACCGGTCATCATCCGTTCCAGCGCACTGACCATCTGGTTAAAGCTGGATCCCGCAGCCAGAAACTCCTGCGGACCCGACTCCAGTTCCGGATGCTGACGTAGATTCCCGCTTGCGACTTCGTCAGCAGCATATTTCAGCTTACGTGCCGGACGTGCCAGGCTCCAGGCCAGCCACAGCAGCAGCGGTGAGCTGATGAGCATGGTGACGATAAGCAGCAGCAACGGACGGTCAAACAGCAGATTGACGAAGTCGAGCTGAGAGCTATTGGCGGGACGGATCATGTAAAGCTGGTAGTTATCTTCGCCATCGCGAACGGCAAAAGGCCCTACCAGCTCAACGCGACCATATTTCTTCTTCTGAGGATGATCGGCATTGTCAGACTGGCCGATAAAATTGCGGATAACCTGCATTTCATTATGTTGCGCGCCAATCACCCGACCTTCACTGGTTACTAACAGCAGCCGCTGACCCGGCGGTGCCCATTTTTCCACGGCACGAAACAGACGACGCCACCACATCAGATCGTTAGGGGGATCCTGTGACAGCTCTGCTTCAACGTGTTGCTCAATCATGATGCCCTGCCGCTGTTCACTTTCCAGCAGCGAGGTCATCTGTCGTGAATCGAGCTTGGGAACCATCAACACCAGCATCAACACCAGCGCCAGCGTCAACCAGAAGATGGCGAAGATACGGGTGGTCAGACTTCCAATCATGATGCGGAAACCATCAGGTAGCCACGGCCACGTAAGGTTTTAAACCAGGGATGACCATCACGTCGCTCAGGCAGCTTGCGACGCAGATTCGAGATATGCATATCAATGGCACGGTCAAAAGGTGTCAGGCGTTTGCCCAGCACTTCCTGGCTCAGATGTTCACGCGACACGACCTGGCCCAGGTGCTGCGCCAGCAGATAGAGCAGGGTGAATTCTGTGCCGGTCAAATCCAGCGTAACGTCATCAAAACTGGCCTCCTGACGGCCGGGATTGAGTCTCAGACAGTCCACTTCCAGTGTGGGCGAGCTGTTGTCGTGTTGCTGCTGTTCACTCCAGTTAGAACGCCGCAAAATAGCGCGGATACGCGCCACCAGCTCGCGATCGTTAAACGGCTTAGGCAGATAGTCATCTGCGCCCAGTTCGAGGCCCAGAACACGATCCAGCTCGCTGCCGCGCGCCGTTAGCATGATGACGGGGGTTTGATGTTGCTGACGCAGTTCTTTCAGAGTGTCGATACCGTTTTTCTTCGGCATCATGACATCCAGTAAAAGCAAATCAATCGAGTTATCGATCAGGTTCAGCGCTTGTTCACCATCACTGGCGACGACCACTTCAAACCCTTCCATTTCTAACAGTTCTTTCAAAAGCGAAGTTAATTCGCGGTCGTCATCTACCAACAGGATTTTATTCATTTTTGTAGCCCTCCGCAGGCAAAATACCGTGTTCCTGGCGCACCTATCCATCGCTTTACGTAGTTTTACACCCCCTGACGGATGTTTGCAGCTGTCGCCGTACACTGGCTCTCGTTGAATCGCAAAACGGAACGAACTGGAGTATACGATGCGCAAATTAACCGCCGTCGTCCTTGCCTCAGCGATGGCTCTGAGTGTCGCCAGCGCAGATGCTAAAGATGCGACGACGATTGACGAGATGCATCATGGCGGATTGCCGACAGGCAGTATGACGCAAAATCCGCAAAGCCACATGTTCGACGGCATCGAGCTGACTGAAGAACAGCGTCAGCAGATGCGAGACCTTATGCAACAGGCAAGACATGATCGCCCGGTCGTTCATATTGACGATATCGCTGCATTACACGAATTAGTGACTGCAGACCAGTTTAACGAAGCGGCCATTCGCCAAAAGGCGGAAGTCATCGCCAGAGTTCAGGTTGAACAACAGGTCGAGATGGCGCGCGTACAGAATCAAATGTTTCAACTGCTAACGCCGGCCCAGCAGTCCGCGTTACAGAAAAATTACCAGCGGCGACTTAACGAGCTGCGACAGTTTTCGAATTTGCAGTCAGCTTCATCGCTGCAGGCAGTGAGTAGTACCAGCAGTAACCAGTAATATAGTATCCCTGTTTTCCTTGCCATAGACACATCCCTGTCTTCCCCCACCATGATGGTGGGGGTTTTTTTTATCTTTTTTTCACTTTTTTTATTTTGACAGGAATCATCACCGCACAACAAAACCCCCGTTTTATTAGCGCTTGTCGGGAATTTGTTGGGAAGAATCGCTGATTTCTTAATATCTGGAACACGCTGTAAATTTAAGCGAGCCGGTGAGCATTTTTTCATCATGAAAATATCATAACTTACTGAAACTAAATGAATTGCAGACAAGTCATTAACATTTTAATCATATTTTTCAGTGAGATACATTCCCCGCGTTACGCTTGCTGGTTCAGTCACACCTTCTACACTAAATTCTGTCACTGCAGGGAAGTTAAGTGTCTTTGCGAAGTCTCAGGGAGCAACAACCACATTATGTAGTCCTGATAAATCTATTAACGGAGTAAGTTATGGCAGAGCATCGTGGTGGTTCAGGTAATTTCGCAGATAATCCGCAAAAAGCGTCTGAAGCTGGCAAAAAAGGCGGACAGAACAGCGGCGGCGGAAATTTCAAAAACGATCGTGAAAAAGCATCTGAAGCCGGGAAAAAAGGCGGCAAAAAGTAGTCGCCGACACGTTCCTGGAATTAGCCCGCGGCTGAAAGTAGCCAGGCAATGATGTGTATAACACTTCGCCCCGTCCTTCCCAGGCCGGGGCTTGTTTTTTGTACCTGCTTATTCCTGTCGCGATTTCAAAACAGCCTTCTTCATCGAATGACCTCCTAAGCACAGCCCGCCTCCCGGTGTTAAACTTCAGCCATTCATCTATTTAAGTGTGCATCTTCACTGATGCTGCATAGGGAATCTGGCATGCAACACTCTTATGGCCGACTGGTAAAGCGTGCTGCGCTCGCGGCCACCATTCTTGCGTCTGTGCTGTTACTCGTGAAAATTTTTGCCTGGTGGTACACCGGTTCAGTGAGTTTGCTGGCTTCACTGGTGGACTCGCTGGTGGATATCGCTGCATCGCTAACCAACCTGCTGGTGGTGCGCTATGCGCTGCAGCCTGCTGATGAAAATCACACGTTCGGGCACGGCAAAGCGGAGTCGCTGGCGGCGCTGGCACAAAGTATGTTTATCTCCGGCTCGGCACTGTTTCTGTTTCTGACCGGCCTGCAGCATCTTGCCTCCCCCAGCGAGATGCGGGCGCCGGGTGTTGGTATTGTAGTAACCATTGTGGCACTGAGCTCAACGCTGGTACTGGTTGCCTTTCAGCGCTGGGTAGTGCGTAAAACCCGCAGTCAGGCCATTCGGGCTGACATGCTGCACTATCAATCCGACGTCATCATGAATGGCGCCATACTGATTGCGCTGGTGCTGAGCAGCTATGGCGTTGTACGGGCGGATGCCCTGTTTGCGCTGGGGATTGGTGTTTTCATTCTTTATAGCGCATTGCGGATGGGCTACGAAGCCGTACAGTCATTGCTGGATCGCGCATTGCCGGAAAATGAACGGCAGCAAATCCTGACGCTTGCGACAAACTGGCCGCAGGTGCAGGGCGTACATGATCTGCGAACCCGGCAGTCCGGCCCGACCAAATTTATTCAGCTTCATCTGGAACTGGAAGATCAGCTGCCACTGGTTCAGGCGCATCGGGTTGCCGACCAGGTTGAGAAAGCATTACGCAAAGAATTTCCCGGGTCTGACGTAATTATCCATCAGGATCCCTGTTCTGTGGTACCGTCTGAGACCAGGGACTCTTTAGGTTTTTAACGTAAATGAATCAAATCGATACGGAAGGGATGACGTAGCGCTAACTTTGCTGCAAAAAATAGTGAAAAGTTGTCTGACCTGAATCAATTCAGCAGCAAGCCTTTGATATACTATCTGCCATCACATGTCGCGCTAATCGTGAAATGATCTTCTGCAGCGATCGACAGGCAGGATTAACCCTTAGTTTTGAACAATCCAGAGGTTGTCATGATCAAAAAAATTGGTGTATTAACCAGCGGCGGTGACGCCCCAGGCATGAACGCAGCTATTCGTGGAGTGGTACGTTCCGCGCTGAGTGAAGGACTGGAAGTTTTTGGGATCTATGATGGCTATCTGGGATTGTACGAAGATCGCATGATCAATCTTGATCGCTACAGCGTCTCCGACATGATTAACCGCGGCGGCACTTTCCTGGGCTCAGCGCGTTTCCCCGAGTTCCGTAATGAAGATGTGCGCCAGGTTGCCATTGAGAACATGAAAAAGCGCGGCATTGATGCACTGGTGGTGATTGGTGGTGACGGATCTTACATGGGTGCTAAGCGCCTGACTGAAATGGGCTTCCCCTGCATTGGTTTGCCAGGCACCATCGATAACGATGTGGCCGGAACGGATTACACCATCGGTTATTTCACTGCACTGGAAACCGTGGTTGAAGCGATTGACCGTCTTCGCGACACCTCTTCCTCGCATCAGCGTATCTCGATTGTTGAAGTGATGGGCCGCTACTGTGGCGATCTGACCCTGGCGGCGGCGATTGCCGGTGGCTGCGAGTTCATCGTCCTGCCAGAATTCCCGTACACCCGCGAAGAGCTGGTAGCGGAAATCAAAGCAGGCATCGCCAAAGGTAAAAAGCACGCTATCGTGGCGATTACTGAGCACATCTGCGATATCGACGACCTGGCGCGTTTCATTGAAACAGAAACCAAACGTGAAACCCGTTCGACCGTTCTGGGCCATATTCAGCGTGGCGGTGCACCTTGTGCGTATGACCGTATCCTGGCGTCACGCATGGGCGCTTACTCCATTGAACTGCTGATGCAGGGTTACGGTGGCCGTTGCGTGGGTATTCAGAATGAGAAGATGGTGCATCACGACATCGTCGACGCGATTGAAAACATGAAACGTCCGTTCAAGCGCGACTGGCTCGACACGGCGAAAAAACTCTACTGATTCTTCTGCGGGGGTGTGCTGCACAGCATGCCCCGGCATATACCCGCTATATTCCCCCCGGTTATAACAGCTTATTTTTAATTCTTTTAGCTCTGTAATGGTTTATGTCACGCTTAGCCCATAACGACATTGGGAGAGTGCGTAATGAACAAGTGGAGTATCGGCGTTACCCTGTTGCTGGCCTCAACCAGCGTTCTGGCGAAAGACATTCAGCTGTTAAACGTTTCCTACGATCCAACCCGTGAGCTGTACGAACAGTACAACAAAGCGTTTAGTGCGCACTACAAACAGGAAACCGGCGATAATGTCGTGGTCCGTCAGTCGCACGGTGGCTCCGGCAAGCAGGCAACTTCAGTGATTAACGGCATCCGTGCGGATGTGGTTACGCTGGCGTTGCAATCGGATGTCGATGCTATTGCAGAACGCGGTCGTATTGATAAGAACTGGATTCAGCGTCTGCCAGACAACTCCGCGCCTTACACCTCCACCATTGTCTTCCTGGTCCGCAAAGATAATCCCAAGGGCATTCACGACTGGAGCGACCTGACTAAACCCGGTGTGTCTGTGATTACCCCTAACCCGAAAACCTCTGGCGGCGCACGCTGGAACTATCTGGCGGCCTGGGGCTGGGCGCTGGATCATAACAACGGCGATCAGGCCAAAGCGCTGGCGTACGTCAGAGCGCTGTTTAAAAACGTTGAGGTGCAGGATTCCGGTGCACGCGGCGCAACTAACACCTTCGTTGAACGCGGGATTGGTGATGTGCTGATTGCCTGGGAAAACGAAGCTTATCTGGCGGTTAACAAATTGGGTAAAGACAAGTTCGAGATTGTCACCCCGAGCGAATCGATTCTGGCTGAACCCACCGTGTCCGTGGTCGATAAAGTGGTAGATGAAAAGGGAACGCGCAAAGTCGCAGACGCCTATCTGAAATACCTCTACTCGCCAGAAGGTCAGACTATCGCTGCGCAGAACTACTATCGTCCGCGTGATGCTGAAATCGCGAAGAAATTTGCCAGCCAGTTTGCGCCGGTGAAGCTGTTTACCATCAAGGACAAATTTGGTGGCTGGGCAGAGGCTCAGAAAGCGCACTTCGCCGATGGCGGCAGCTATGACCAGGTCATGAAACCGTAATACGTTGCGGTCAGCGCTCCCTGCGCTGACCGCTCACCCGCAACAATCCCACCTTTCTCTTTTCTCTGCCCGGCTGCTGACTGATCTGCCCGAATTCCCCGTGACATTTTTTTCCCGCCAGGCGAGGATGCAGGCTGCTAAACCATTCAGGAAGCGTTGTTATGCCGACACATCGTCGTGCAACCAGTCTGGTTGCGGTTCTGCTGGTGCTGGTCATTGCGGGGATACTGGTTGCCGCAATGCATTTCAAAAAGAACAGTGATGCGCTGTGGCAGATTGTCAGCGAGAAATGTGTGCCTCATCAGCAGAGCAGCGGAGACCCGGCGCCCTGTCAGCGTGTCGATCAGCAGCATCGCTATGCCATGCTGAAAGATATGCATGGTCCATTGCAGTATCTGCTGATCCCGCTCGACAAAATCACCGGCATCGAAAGCCCACGGTTACTGCAACCCGCTACGCCCAACTACTTTGCCCTTGCCTGGCATGAACGCTCTCTGCTTGCAGAGCGACGCGGCTCTCCCATTGATGATCGGGTTCTTTCACTGGCGATCAATTCACAGTATGGCCGTACGCAGAATCAACTCCATATTCATCTCTCCTGTCTGCGACCCGATGTGCGTCAGCAGCTGGATCGGCTGACGCCGCAGCTTAGCGGTCAGTGGCAGGACATTACGCTGCGTAAGCACCGCTACTGGCTGCGAGCTCTGACGCCAGATGAACTGACTCAGCAGAGTGCCTTTATCCGGCTGGCCGATGAGCGGCCAGAGGCGCGCACAGAGATGGGGAAATATGGTCTGGCACTGGCGGAATTAAGCGATGGGCGACTGGTGCTGATGGCGATAGAGCGGAACTGGCTGCTGCTGAACAGGGGTTCGGCGGAGGAAGTGCAGGACCACGCCTGTGAGCTGATTGCGCCCATAAAAAAGGCGGCTTAAGCGCCGCCCTTGACCGGAATGCTAATGCTTAGGCGCTTTTTGCCGCCGCCGCTGCTTTAATGATTACCGCGAAAGCATCTGCTTTCAGTGACGCACCGCCAACCAGCGCGCCATCGATATCAGGCTGGGTGAACAGCTCAGCAGCATTCTTGTCGTTCACTGAGCCGCCATACTGAATGATGACCTGTTCTGCGATAGCCGCATCTTTCTTCGCAATATGATCACGAATGAATTTGTGCACGGCCTGTGCCTGAGCAGGGGTCGCAGATTTGCCGGTACCGATGGCCCAGACGGGCTCATACGCGATAACCGCATCTTTAAACGCTTCGGCGCCCTGCGTTTCCAGAATGGCATCCAGCTGACGAGCGCAGACTTCTTCAGTTTTACCCGCTTCGTTTTCCGCTTCGGTTTCACCAATGCACAGCACAGGAACCAGGCCCACTGACTTCAGCACCGCATATTTCTTCGCGATGAACTCGTCGCTCTCTTTGTGATAAGTGCGGCGTTCTGAGTGACCGATGATGATATATTTCGCGCCGATATCTTTCAGCATCTCTGCGGAAACTTCACCGGTAAACGCGCCAGACAGGTTAACGTCCACGTTCTGCGCACCCAGTGCGATGTGGCTACCGGAGATGGCATGTTTTGCCTGCTCGAGATAGAGCGCTGGCGGTGCAATGGCCACGCCACAACCGTCAACGCCAGAGAGTTCCTTGCGCAGACCCGCGATCAGTTCAGCAGTGAGTTGCTTGCTGCCATTCAACTTCCAGTTACCCATAACCAGTGGATGTCGCATTCTATCCTCCGCATAACGCGATACATGAAAAATCGCTGCCAGCTGGCAGCGTTGTCTGCGAAACAGTATAGAGATCAAATGTAGCGATGGCTTTGCTTTTCGTCATTTTCAGCGACATCTTCAGGGGGGAGCGAGCGCAAGTTTTACCGGCTCGACAGCGAAGGTTAGCCCCTTGTCGCCGTTATCAGCGACCACAAAGCGAAGCGCGCCATCGACCTGCGCAAAGTAAGGCAAATCCTTGCCCTCCTTCAGTAAGCTCTCCAGCTTTTTGCGTCCCTCGTCTGCACCTAATCCCGGTACAAAGAAGCGCAGCATAGCGGTCATGTAGGCCATGGCTTTTTGCTCAGAGGCGTTCTGATCCGGGCCAGGCAGTGGCAGCCAGGTGATCTGCAGCGTCTTGATTTTGCCGGTACCGGGCTCCAGCGCGGTAGACGCATAGAGCGTCTCGTTAATTTTGCTGGCAGCACGCGTCAGGTTACTTTTGTCGCCCCGATTATCAATGGCGCGATATTCCGGCAGCATCAGCGTCGCATTAGCCAGATTATACTTTTCGCGAAACTGGCCGATAGTCATATCAAAGGTGGGAGCACCCGCCAGCAGGTAGGGCGCGGTGGGTAATGCATCGGGCCGTTCCTGCGGTGGCGGATCGGCGGCAAAGACCGGAACCGTCAGCGCAAACGATAACAGCAGTGCGCCAGGCAAATTCTTCATTTTGTCGATCCTAACCCGTAAACTCAGGCGCAAATTAAAACGGTTTTTATCCGCGAGGTCAAAAGCGCGGCGGTTCTTTTCTCTCTGGATGATAATGCATGACGTTACAACAATGGTGTTTTTCCTGGCGTGGCAGGCTGGGACGACGTGATTTCTGGATCTGGCAGGCAGTCTGGTTGCTGACAACGACACTGTTATTTACCCTGGCAGCAAACGACTGGGTTGATACCCAGATGGCGGCTTTCGGCGTGGTCTGCCTGCTGTGGCCCGCCAGCGCGGTCATTGTAAAACGTCTGCACGATCGTAATCGTCCCGGCTACTGGGGATTTCTGGTGATAGTGGCCTGGCTGCTGGTGGCGGGAAACTGGAGCATGCTGGGCGGCATTCTGCCCTGGCTGCTGGGTCGCGCCATTCCCTTTGTGTTATTCGCTGGCCTGCTGCTCGAACTCGGCGTTTTTCGCGGCACCCCCGGCGCTAACCGGTTTGGTACCGCGACGCAGCCGGTGCGATACCGGCAACTGGCTCACCAGTAATGTTCGCTGGTGATATGGCCCGGCTTGCGCTTCAGGTGTTTACGCATTTCGCGCGTCTCTTTCAGTAATTGCTGGGTGTCGCGCACCATCTGCGGGTTGCCGCACAGCATCACATGGCTGCTGTCGGCATCCAGCGTTAATCCGGTGGCACGCTCCAGCTCGCCATTTTCGATCAGCGCCGGAACCCGGCCCGTCAGCGAACCGGGGATCGTTTCGCGGCTCACCACCGTCTGGATGTGCAGCTTGCCCTGATAACGCTGTTGCAGCTGCTGCATCAGTGGCAGAAAGCTCAGGTCGTCCGCATAGCGTGCGGCATGGACCAGCACGATGTTTTCAAAGCGATCCAGTCCTTCGCCCTGCTGAAGCATAGAAAGGTAAGGGCCAATAGCGGTGCCGGTTGCCAGCATCCATAATGTTCTGCACGCCGGAACTTCATCAAGCACAAAGAATCCTGCGGCTTCTTTCGTGACCATCACCTGATCGCCAGGCTGAAGGGCCTGCAGATGCGGACTCAGCTTGCCATCGGGCACGGTAACCAGGTAAAACTCCAGCAGGTCATCCTTTGGCGCATTGACGAAAGAGTAAGCGCGCTGCACCCGCTCGCCGTCAATTTCCAGAGCCAGTTTGGCAAATTGCCCCGCGATAAAGGGATCGATGGGCGCTGTTACCCGCAGACTGAACAGCGCATCCGTCCAGTTTTTCACTTCCTTTACTTCAGCATTGACCCACTCAGCCATAATCACTCCCTGGTTGTTGATTATTCCGGCAGGTTTCTATTTTCGCGGCTGCCCGATGAGATTGCCAGCTTGTGGCCGGGCAAAGGCTCTAATCGACAAACTGTTGCTTTGTCTTTACAGGCTGGTGCATAAACTTGACAGGCGCAAGCCGGGACCTTTCGGCCTGCCTCTCGCTTTGTCATCTAATCCTGATATTTTGCCCGCCATAACAAGATGACTGGCGGGTGAACCGCTGTTTTAACCTCCTTTCACAGAAAGAAATTTTACATAATCATGATTAGTAAACTGGAAAATCGCCCGCTGCTGGTGATGCTCATTGTGCTGGTGGCTGTCGGGCAGATGGCGCAGACCATCTACGTCCCGGCGATGTCGGTGATGGCGGACGCGCTGAATGTGCGGGATGGCGCGCTGCAGCGTGTGATGGCGGCCTATCTGATGACCTATGGCGGATCCCAGCTGATCTACGGCCCGCTGTCAGACAGTGTCGGTCGGCGTCCGGTGATCCTTGCAGGCATGATGATCTTTATGATCGGCGCAATCACGGCATTGATGGCGACCTCACTCGATATGCTGGTGCTCGGCAGCGCGATTCAGGGACTGGGAACCGGCGTAGCTGGCGTAATGGCCCGCACCATGCCGCGTGATCTCTATGAGGGGCACGCACTGCGCCGTGCCAACAGCCTGCTTAATATGGGCATTCTGGTCAGCCCGTTGCTGGCACCGGTGATTGGTGCACTATTGACCCAGCTCTTTGGCTGGCACGCCTGTTTCGCCTTTCTGCTGCTGCTCTGTCTGGCGGTTACTTTGTCTATGGCGCGCTGGCTGCCGGAAACCCGGCCACAGAGTGCTGAAGTGACCCCGTTCTTCAAACGCTATGCCCGGCTGCTCAGCGACGCAAATTTCGTTCGCTACATTGTCCTGCTGATTGGTGCGCTGGCGGGTATTGCGGTATTTGAGTCGAGCTGTGGCGTGCTGCTGGGCGGCGTGCTCGGCCTGCACAGCCTGACCGTCAGTATCCTGTTCATTCTGCCCATTCCGGCGGCGTTCTTCGGTGCCTGGTTCGCGGGACGCGAGCAGGGTTCATGGCACAGTCTGATGTGGTGGGGCGTGAATAGCTGTCTGCTGGCGGGCATCCTGATGTGGATCCCGGCATGGTTTGGCGTAATGAATATCTGGACGCTGCTGGTTCCGGCCGCGCTGTTCTTCTTTGGGGCTGGCATGCTGTTCCCGCTGGCGACTTCAGGGGCAATGGAGCCGTATGCCTGGCTGGCTGGCAGCGCGGGTGCACTGATTGGCGGAATGCAGAACCTGGGATCGGGTCTTGTCGCGTGGCTTTCAGCCATGATGCCGCAGCGCGATCAGTTCAGCCTTGGCATGCTGATGTTCTTTACGGCACTGGTGATGCTGCTCTGCTGGTTGCCACTCTCACGTCAGCCGGAGCGCGGCAACCAGCCGGTTACAGGATAAACGGATGGAGCGCCGGATCCTTACGGTCAAGATAATGAATCGACTGGATGCGGCGAATAGTGCGAGATTTACCGCGAATCAGCAGGGTTTCGCTGGTGGCGACATTACCCTGACGCGTAATGCCTTTCAGTAGTTCGCCACTGGTAATGCCGGTGGCGGCAAACACTACGTTGTCATTGCGCGCCATCTCACCTAGCGTCAGCTTCTTACCCGCTTCAATCCCCATCTCCGCACAGCGCTGCAGCTCCTGCTCGCCGAGGCGACGGTTTTCAGCACTATCGCCTTTGACGTGATGACGCGCCAGCAGCCGACCCTGCATATCACCGTCCAGCGCACGGATCACCGCTGCTGAAACGACGCCTTCCGGTGCGCCGCCGATGCCATACATCACATCGACTTCGCTGTCTGGCATGCAGGTCAGAATTGAGGCGGCAACGTCACCATCCGGGAAGGTAAATACCCGCACGCCCAGCTGCTGTAACTCGCTAATCACCACATCATGACGTGGCTTAGCCAGGATGGATACGGTCAGCTGTGACAACGGCTTGTTCATCGCTATTGCGATATTACGCAGGTTAGTTTCAAGCGGCAGGTCAAGGTCGATCGCGCCCTGTGCTGCAGGACCCACAATCAGTTTTTCCATATACATGTCTGGAGCGTGCAGAAAGCTGCCTTTATCGCCCACGGCCATCACAGCCAGCGCATTCGCCTGGCCCAGTGCCGTCATGCGGGTACCCTCAATCGGATCGACGGCAATATCAACGGCATCGCCGTGACCGGTACCGACTTTTTCACCGATATAGAGCATCGGGGCTTCGTCGATTTCGCCCTCACCGATCACAATCTGACCGTCAATTTCAATGGAGTTCAGGACATGACGCATGGCATGGACAGCCGCACCGTCAGCCGCATTTTTGTCACCGCGTCCTAACCAGTGATAGCCTGCCAGGGCGGCAGCTTCGGTTACGCGGGAAAATTCAATGGCAAGTTCTCGTTTCATGGCATCTACCTGACAAAAAACCGGCAGGCAGTGTAACACAGCGGGGGAGTGGGGCGGGGAAAAGGCCCGCGACGGCAATGTCGCGGGCGTTGATATTACTCCTGTTCTTCCCACGCCTGTGCGCGGGCAACCGCTTTTTTCCAGCCAGCATAACGGAAGTTACGCTCGGTGGTTTCCAGGCTTGGACGGAACTCACGCTCAATAACGGCTTTAGAGCGCACTTCATCCAGATCCTGCCAGAAGCCAACAGCCAGACCCGCCAGATACGCAGAACCCAGCGCGGTCACTTCACGCACTTCCGGACGCTCAACACGGGTGCCGAGGATGTCAGCCTGGAACTGCATCAGGAAGTTGTTGGACACCGCACCGCCGTCTACACGCAGCGCCTGCAGGCGGGTATTGGCATCATTCTGCATCGCTTCCAGAACGTCACGTGTCTGATAAGCGATCGACTCCAGCGTCGCGCGGATGATGTGGTTAGAGTTTGCGCCACGGGTCAGACCGAAGATCGCGCCACGGGCATACGGGTCCCAGTAAGGTGCGCCCAGGCCGGTGAAAGCAGGCACCATGTAAACGCCGTTGGTATCTTTCACTTTCATCGCGAAGTATTCAGAGTCAGCCGCTTCACTGATCAGCTTCATCTCATCACGCAGCCACTGAATAGAGGCACCACCGATAAACACGGCACCTTCCAGCGCATAGTTCACTTCACCGCGCGGGCCACAGGCGATGGTGGTCAGCAGGCCGTGGGTTGAGGTCACCGCTTCAGTACCGGTGTTCATCAGCATGAAGCAGCCGGTGCCGTAGGTATTTTTCGCCATGCCAGGCTGTACACACAACTGGCCATACAGCGCGGCCTGCTGGTCACCGGCGATACCGGCGATAGGAATACGTGTACCGCCTTTACCACCAATGTTGGTCTGACCGTAAACTTCAGAAGAGGACTTCACTTCTGGCAGCATTTCACGCGGGATATCCAGGATATCCAGCATGCGCTGATCCCACTCCAGCTTGTGAATGTTGAACATCATAGTACGGGAGGCGTTGGTGTAGTCGGTGATGTGCACGCGTCCCTGAGTCATTTTCCAGACCAGCCAGGTATCGACGGTACCGAACAGCAGCTCGCCACGTTTTGCACGCTCACGCGCACCTTCAACGTGATCCAGAATCCACTTCACTTTCGTACCGGAGAAGTAAGGGTTAATCACCAGACCCGTGGTGTGCTGGATGTACTCTTCCAGACCCTCTTTCTTCAGTTTGTGACAATAGTCAGCGGTGCGGGGATCCTGCCAGACGATGGCGTTGTAGATCGGCTTACCGGTCTCTTTTTCCCAGACGATAGCGGTTTCGCGCTGGTTGGTGATACCGATTGCCGCAATCTCATCAGAGCGGATATCGGCATGTGCCAGCACTTCAACCAGCGTAGAGCTTTGTGAAGCCCAGATATCCATCGGGTCATGTTCAACCCAGCCCGCTTTCGGGTAGATCTGGGTGAATTCGCGCTGCGATACCGCGACGATGTTGGAGTCGTGGTCGAGAATGACGGCGCGTGAACTGGTTGTACCCTGATCGAGTGCGACAATGTATTTTTTATCTGTGGTAGTCATAAATTCATTCCTGATGATAAAAAGTGAAACTTACGCTTTACGCTGCTGAGCGCGTGCAACCGGTTTGTCTGCTGGAACACTCGGTTCCTGTGCGGCACCTGGCAGGTAGCGGCCAATCAGTGTGCGGTAACCTACTGCACCCAGGCAGGCACCCACCAGCGGGCCAAAAATTGGTACCAGGAAGTAAGGGATATCTTTACCACCCGTGAAGGCAACGTTACCCCAGCCAGCGAAGAAGGCGAACAGCTTAGGTCCGAAATCACGTGCCGGGTTAAGCGCAAAGCCGGTCAGCGGACCCATTGAGCCACCAATGACTGCGACCAGCAGACCGATCAACAGCGGCGCCATCGGTCCACGTGGGACACCGTTGCCATCGTCGGTCAGCGCCATAATCACCGCCATAAGCACTGCGGTAATAACCATTTCAACCAGGAACGCCTGGCCTACGCTGATGTGCGGATTAGGATAGGTTGAGAAGATACCCGCCAGGTCCAGACTCTGAACCGTACCGCGTACCATCTGATGACTCTGTTCGTAATCGAAAAACAGGCTGTAGTAGAGACCATAAACCAGCGCGGCCGCGCAGAATGCCCCGGCGATTTGCGCCAGAATATACGGCACCACTTTACGGCCTTCAAAGTTGGCGAACAGGCAGAGTGCAACGGTAACGGCAGGGTTCAGATGCGCGCCAGATACCCCAGCGGTAAGATAGACAGCCATTGAGACGGCTAAGCCCCAGATGATGCAGATTTCCCACTGACCGAAGGCGGCACCGGCAAGTTTCAGCGCAGCTACACAGCCTGCGCCAAAGAAAATAATCAAGCCTGTCCCCAGAAATTCGGCAATACACTGACCTTTGAGCGTGTTAGTTGTCTGACTCATAATAGTGGTTCCTGAAGCGAGGTTAAATTTTATCAGTTTTTGTTCTCAGTCCATGAGGCACCCAGCTTTAATGTAGGGCTGATGTGAATTTATCGTTAACGAACATAAACGAGAAATAGCGAAATCATTTTTTGTGTACTGCGTCATAAAAATGCGCGTTTTCGCGTATTCTGGCTTTCCTTAGCCCATATTCGCGCCTGATGACAGAGAGGGTGGACACGTGCTGGAAAGCAGACGCAGTAAGCGCAGCGCAAATTCAGGGATTGGCTGAAAAGTGTTACAGACTGCGCTCGCAGCGGCCGCGTTGCTGGACTTGAGGGGTGAGGCTACATACAATCGGGACAACGTTGCTGGCTTAAGCTGGCATCATCAACGCCTTGCAGGAATTTAGGAGAGGTCAGAAAGATGTCATTTGAAGTATTTGAGAAACTTGAAGCGAAAGTACAGCAGGCGATTGATACCATCACGCTGTTGCAGATGGAAATCGAAGAGCTGAAAGAGCAGAACAACTCACTGCGTAACGATGCGCAACAAGTCGCGGGTAACCACGATGCGCTGATGCGCGAAAATCAGCATCTGAAAGAAGAGCAACACGTGTGGCAGGAACGTCTGCGTGCATTGCTGGGAAAAATGGAAGAGGTTTGAAGCCTCAGCTGATGTGAAAAACGGGTGCTCTGGCACCCGTTTTCATGTCTGGCCTATTCGAGGTCCAGCGCATCCTCTGACAGAATGATACCGGTGTTGTCGGCATAGAGATGGTCACCAGAGAAGAAGGTGACGCCGCCGAAGTTGACGCGCACATCGCTTTCGCCAATCCCTTCACCCGCAGCGCCAGCCGGAATCGCGGCAATGGCCTGAATGCCAATCTCCAGCTCTTCCAGCTCATCAACCTGACGTACCGAACCGTAAACCACCAGGCCTTCCCATTCGTTAGTTGCCGCCAGGCGTGCCAGTTGGGCATCGACCAGCGCACGGCGCACTGAGCCGCCGCCATCAATCACCAGTACGCGACCACGGCCATTCTCTTCCAGCAGATCGTAGAGTAAGCCGTTGTCTTCAAAGCATTTCACTGTGGTAATCTGACCACCGAATGAAGTGCGCCCACCAAAGTTTGAAAAAAGCGGTTCAACAACATTCACTTCTTCATGGTAGATATCGCAGAGTTCAGATGTATCGTATTTCATAAGGGTTTCGTCTGTTTGCCACAGGAAGGGTAAGTATATCGCTATATGCAGATTGTTGGCAAAATCATCAGTATGAAAAAAGCATCGTTCGATCAAGAACATGCATAAAAAAGCCCAGCCGGGTGGGCTGGGCTTCGGAAAAGCGCTGAATCAGTGAATCAGAGAATGAAGCGGCTAAGGTCTTCGTCAGCCACCAGTTCATCCAGGTGTTTAGCCACATAGTCAGCATCAATGGTAAAGGATTCACCGTGACGATCGCTGGCGTCATACGAGATATCTTCCATCAGGCGCTCCAGCACGGTATGCAGGCGGCGCGCACCGATGTTCTCGGTGGTTTCGTTAACCTGCCATGCGGCTTCAGCGATCCGGCGAATACCCTCTTCGGTGAACTCAATGTTCACGCCTTCGGTATTCATCAGTGCTTTGTACTGCACGGTAATCGAGGCATTCGGTTCGGTCAGGATGCGCTGGAAATCATTGACGGTCAGCGCCTGTAGCTCAACACGAATCGGCAGACGACCCTGAAGTTCCGGAATCAGATCGGAAGGGCTGGCAACCTGAAACGCGCCTGAGGCGATAAACAGGATATGGTCGGTTTTGACCATGCCGTGCTTGGTGGAGACGGTGCAGCCTTCAACCAGCGGCAGCAGGTCGCGCTGAACGCCTTCGCGAGAGACATCGGGTCCGCCCGCATTCTGGCCGCCGCGCTTACAGATTTTATCGATCTCATCGATGAACACGATACCGTGCTGCTCGACCGCTTCAATCGCATCCTGCTTAAGCTCTTCCGGGTTAACCAGTTTTGCCGCTTCTTCTTCGATCAGGAGCTTCATCGCTTCTTTGATCTTCAGCTTGCGGGCTTTCTGCTTCTGGCCGCCGAGGTTCTGGAACATCGACTGCAGCTGGCTGGTCATCTCTTCCATGCCCGGAGGCGCCATGATTTCGACGCCTGGGCTGCTGGCCGCCAGATCGATTTCAATCTCTTTATCATCCAGCTGGCCTTCGCGCAGCTTCTTGCGGAATGACTGACGCGCTGCAGAGGGTTCAGCACTCTGCTCAGCCTGACCCCAGTTGTTTTTCGCGGGTGGAATCAGCACATCAAGAATGCGCTCTTCTGCCATCTCTTCGGCACGGTATTTATTCTTTTCAATCGCCTGACTGCGCACCATCTTGATGGCGGAATCAGTCAGATCACGAATGATAGAGTCCACTTCCTTACCGACATAACCGACTTCGGTAAACTTGGTCGCCTCGACTTTGATGAACGGTGCATTCGCCAGCTTTGCCAGACGACGTGCGATCTCGGTTTTACCGACACCGGTCGGACCGATCATCAGGATATTTTTTGGGGTCACTTCATGGCGCAGCTCTTCGTCGAGCTGCATGCGGCGCCAGCGGTTGCGCAGTGCAATAGCCACGGCGCGCTTGGCGCTGTCCTGGCCGATGATAAAGCGGTTCAGTTCGCTAACGATTTCGCGTGGAGTCATCTCAGACATATTTATACCCTTACGCCTTAGACGTTAATTCTTCGAAATTAACGTTGTGGTTAGTGTAGATGCAGATATCACCCGCGATATTCAGCGACTTCTCGACGATGTCGCGTGCGCCCATTTCGGTATTCTCCAGCAGCGCACGTGCCGCTGCCTGGGCGAAAGGCCCACCGGAGCCGATGGCGATCAGATCGTTTTCAGGCTGGATGACATCACCGTTACCGCTGATGATCAGTGAGGCTGACTCATCCGCGACGGCCAGTAAAGCTTCAAGGCGGCGCAGCATACGGTCGGTACGCCAGTCTTTGGCCAGCTCCACCGCTGCTTTCACCAGGTGGCCCTGATGCATTTCCAGTTTACGTTCGAAAAGTTCAAACAGGGTGAAGGCGTCTGCGGTGCCGCCAGCAAATCCGGCAATCACCTTATCGTTGTATAAACGACGCACTTTTTTAACGTTGCCTTTCATCACGGTATTGCCGAGCGTAGCCTGGCCATCACCGCCAATCACTACCTGGCCGTTGCGTCGTACACTTACTATTGTTGTCACGGGCAGACCCCTTGTTGCTGTCGGAAAAGGACTCCGCGCACGGGGCGCGGAGTATCATGCAACAGATATGGGGCGGGTTTGACGGGTTTCAACCCCCAACGGAGAGCGGAATACAGCTGGAGTGTCCGGAACTGCGAAGACGTTTCAGGGTGCTGTCAGCGGATGCGCGATCTTTATACGGACCGATCACCACACGATTCCAGCCGCCACCGGTGGTAATGCGGCTTTCAAAGCCTTCAAAGGCTAAGCCCGCACGTACCGACTCAGCCTGGTCAGTGCCTTTGAACGAACCACACTGCACCATCCAGCGCTGCGAAGAGGCTTTCTCCGCCGGTTTCGCCTTCGCGGTCTCCTGTGGCTTTGTCTGCACGTCTGGTTCCCGCGTTACTGGCGCAGGTTGCGACTGGCGCTGTACGTTTTGCTGCTGCTGCTGCTGCTGCTGCTGCTGCTGCTGCTGACGTTGCAACTGCTGCTGTTGTTGACGCTGTTGTTGTTGCTGCAACTGCAGCTGGCGTTGCTGTTGTTGCTGAGCCTGCAACTGCTGACGTTGTTGCTGAACCTGTTGCTGCTGCTGAACCTGCTGCTGTTGCTGAACCTGCTGCTGTTGACGTTGCAGCTGTTGCAATTGCTGCTGATGCTGCAGCGTCTGCTGACGTTGCGCCGGCGTCTGTTCATTCCACGGCACTTCATTGAGCTGTGTTGGCTGCTGACGCATATCAGCCTGCATCTGCTCCAGCAACTGGCGCTGTTCATCGGTCAATTGGGTCTGCGACTTCACTTCGCCACCCGAAGAGGGTTCGATCGGTGTCGGCACAGTAACCTGACGGTTTTCCAGCTCTTTAATGTATTTCCAGCGTTCTTCAGGCTTCGGCGGTAAGCCATTGCCGTTGGCTTTATGATCCGTAATGACCGGCACGTCTTCTTTCTTATGATGCGCCAGGAACCATAAACCACCGGCAAAGGTCACCAACACAGCGACCGCCAGTACAATCATCAATTTAGAAGTTCCCGAACCGCCTTTGCTCTTCTTGCCACGGCTGGGGCTTTTTTTGCGACGCGTCCCTGTTGAACGCCCGCGGCCTACATAATCTTTTTGTGCCACTCTCGTTCTTATACCCTTCAAAAATAGTGCCAGTTGGGCGAAATGATGATTTTTACGCGCCCGGCAAGGAGTCCGCCATGTTACTTAAGGGCCGGAACTTTGACCAGCTGTGTTCGCCTTAAGAATCTACTGAAAAAACCAGACGAATACGCTTATTTTTCACGCTTTTTTGCGCGCGCCGTACTGCCCCGAATCGTTAAACCGGCATCCAGCAGCCGCGAGCCGCTGATCACCCGTTTGCCATTTAACTCATCCAGCAGCAGAAGCATCGCTTCCCGGCCTATCTGATAGCGTGGTTGTGTGACCGTCGTCAGCGGTGGCTCGCAGTAACGTGATAACTCAATGTCATCAAATCCCACCACAGAGAGATCTTCCGGTATCCGCAGCCCGCAGCGTCTGGCCTGATTCATCGCGCCCAGCGCCATAATGTCGCTGTGACAGAACAACGCGCGCGGCGGTTGCGGCAGAGTCATCAGCTGATTCATGGCGGCAACGCCTGCTTCAAAGGTGAAGTCACCGCGCACAATATAGGTGGGATCGACCGTCAGCCCGCTGCGACGCATCGCCTGGACATAACCCTGTAAACGATACTGACAGAGTGGCATCTCTTCCGGCCCGGCGATACAGGCGATCTGCGTATGACCTAACTGCAGCAGATGATTTACCGCTTCAAACGCGGCAGTCAGGTTATCAATGTGAACCGTGGGCAGCGACATTTCCGGTGCAAACTCATTCGCCATCACCATGGGTGGCAAGTTGCGTTGCTCATCAATGCTGGCATCAAAAGGCAGTTGTGAGCCAAGCAGCACCATGCCATCGATCTGTCGTGTGACCATCAGGTTAAGAAAGGTTCTCTCCTGCTGATTCTGATGGGCGCAATCGCCGATCAGCACCAGATAGCCCTCTTCGGCGGCTGTGACTTCGACGCCACGAATGATTTCACTAAAGAAGGGATCGCAGATGTCAGGGACAATGACCAGGATGGTACGCGTCTCATTACGACGCGCGTTGCGTGTGGGGCCATGGGCCGCATAGCCGACGGCGGCAACCGCCTTCTCGACTTTATGGCGGGTAGCCGCAGAAACCTTCTCTGGATTCATCAGCGCACGCGATACGGTGGCGGTTGAGACGCCCGCGTGTTCCGCGACATCCTTCATCGTGGCGGCGGGCGGTTGTTGATTCTGCTCCAACACATGCTCCTGACGCGTTATGGCGCGTTCGATTTTGTTTTTGCCTGACCTGAAAGCAAACCGGGCAACATTGTTAACGATTGCCCGGCTGGTTGTTACTTAATTTGCATAAAAATTGTGACTTATGCGACATTTTTCGATCTGGCTCGCAGTGTCAGAAAAAATCAGCTCTCTGTCGGGTCAATATCCAGCGTCCATTTCACTTTGCGCGCGGCGGGTAGCGTGGAAACCAGCGGCAATGAACTGCTCAGCAGCTGTTGCAAACGCTGTCGGGAAGGATGCTGCAGCAGCAGTTGCCAGCGCCAGCGTCCGCTGCGTTTTGGCTGCAGAGCCGGCAATGGACCCATAAACCACATCGCCTTGTCATTGAGCGGGCTCGCCTCCAGCAAGTTACGGAGTTGTTGCAGAAATTCCGCCGCCTGCTGATTGTCCATATCTTCCGCGCGGAACAGCGCATGGCGGCTCCAGGGCGGCAGGTGAACTGCCTGTCGCTCCAGCAGCGCCTGCTGCGCAAATGCCGAATATCCCTGGTGCAGCAGTGTCTGAAGCAGAGGATGTTCCGGATGATGCGTCTGTAATAACACCTCGCCCTGCTTGCCAGCGCGGCCAGCACGACCGGCGACCTGAGTATAGAGCTGCGCAAAGCGTTCTGCCGCGCGAAAATCGGCTGAGAACAGTGCGCCATCAACATCCAGCAGCGACACCAGGGTGACATCCGGGAAATGATGCCCCTTGGCCAGCATCTGGGTGCCGACCAGAATGCGTGCGCCGCCACGATGAACGTCAGCCAGATGCTGCTCCAGCGCCCCTTTGCGGCTGGTGGTATCACGGTCAATTCGCGACACCGGCACGCCAGGGAAGAGTGTACCGAGCTGCTGCTCCAGCTGTTCGGTTCCGACACCTACCGGCAGCAGATGCGTTGAACCACACTGCGGGCATTGATTAGGCAGCGGACGCTGGCTGTCGCAATGGTGGCAGCGTAACTGGCGATGATGCTGGTGCAGCGTGTAATAGCGATCGCAGCGGGTACATTCGGCAATCCAGCCGCAGTCGTGACAGAGCAGGGCGGGCGAAAAGCCGCGGCGGTTAAGAAACAGCAGCACCTGATTATCGGCCTGCAGATGCTGGCGCATTTTACCAATCAGGCCCGGTGCCAGGCCGCCGATCAGCTGCACACCTTTTAAGTCGATAAGCTGTTGCAGCGCCGGTCTGGCATTGCCGGCGCGCTTTGTCAGGTCGAGCTGGCGATACTTGCCGCTGCGGACATTGTGCAGCGTCTCCAGAGCGGGGGTCGCCGATCCCATAACAATCGGGATATCCTCTTCATGCGCGCGGAAAACGGCTAGATCGCGCGCCTGATAACGCCAGCCTTCCTGCTGTTTATAAGAGCTGTCATGCTCTTCATCAATGATGATGACGCCAGGACGGGCCAGCGGCGTAAACAGCGCCGATCGCGTGCCAATCACAATCGCCGTTTCACCGCGCCGTGCACGTAACCACACCGCCAGCCGCTCACTGTCATTTAAGGCGGAGTGCAGCACATCGATGGGCGCATCGAAACGTTCGCGAAAGCGGGCGATAGTCTGCGGAGTTAAGCCAATCTCCGGCACCAGCACCAGCGCCTGTTTACCGCGAGCCAGCACATTTTCCAGCACGCTGAGGTAAACCTCGGTTTTGCCGGAACCGGTAATGCCCGCCAGCAGCCACGCAGCATAATGCTCATCATCTGCCCGAATCGCACCTACTGCCATCGCCTGATCCGTATTCAGTCGCAGACGCTCGCCTTTCACGGCATAGGTAGTACGCCAGTCGTGCATCTGCGGCTGATGCTCATGCAGTTCGCACAACCCTTTGGCCCGCAGAGCCTGCAGCGTGGCTTCCGTAAGATCATGTTCACTGACCTGATGACGATAGAGGGGTTGCTGACGCAGTGCTGCCAGTGCCTGCTGCTGTTTCGGGGCCCGCTTTAAACTTTCGGGTGCCGTTGCCCGGCCCTGCTCGGTGATTTCCCACCGCCATAAGGGATTATCCTGCGCCGCTTTGCCCTGGCGCAGCAGCACTGGAATGGCATGGCTCAGCACTTCTCCCTGCGGCGAATGATAGTAGCTGGCGGCCCAGTTAAGGATGCGCCACAGCGACGGCGGATAGAGTGACTCACTATCCAGCACCTCGATCACTTGCCTGAGTTGTGCTTCCGGCAGATCGCTGCTGTCACGAAAGGCGACCACAATCCCGATCATCCTGCGATTGCCAAAGGGCACACTTACGCGACCGCCGATGACCGGTTGCGCACCCTGTGGCGGCAGATAGTCAAACAGGCGGGGCAAGGGGACGGGCAGGGCGACCTGGACTACGGGCATAACTCTCTCTTTCCGGCATCATCATCGGGGAAGCTAGTGTACACGCTGACCCTGATGGCGGGTATCTCAGCAGATATTTGCAGCAATCGAAACTTACCTGTATAATATGCCGCCTTCGGTGAGAAATATCTGGCCGGAGTACACCCTATAATGTTCAACCGCGTGTGGTGCTGTGCAGGTCAAAGCCTGGCACGGAGAGCGACACGGCCTTCTATGAGGTTTCCCATGAAACAAGGTATTCACCCGAAATACGAAGCAGTTACTATCAAATGTACCTGCGGCAACGAGATCCACACCCGTTCAACACTGACTCACGAACTGAACCTGGACGTTTGTGGCAAATGCCACCCGTTCTATACCGGTAAGCAGCGTGAAGTGGCAACTGGTGGCCGTGTTGACCGCTTTAACAAGCGTTTCAGCGTGCCAGGCGCTAAAAAATAAGATTAAAAGGCACCTGAACCTGCGGGTTCGGCGGCAAGAAAAAACCCAGCTTCGGCTGGGTTTTTTTATGCGCTGACGAATCAATATTCCCAGGTGTCGGGATCGATGCCCATATCGCGCATGATCTTTTTCGCTTCTTCAGGAATTTCATCGCTGCGTTCTTTACGCAGGTCCACGTCGTCTGGCAACGGTTGCCCGGTAAAGGCATGCAAAAAGGCTTCGCAAAGCAGCTCACTGTTGGTGGCGTGACGCAGGTTGTTCACCTGACGACGGGTACGCTCATCCGTTAAAATCTTCAGCACGCTCAATGGGATAGATACTGTAATCTTCTTGACCTGCTCGCTCTTCTTACCGTGCTCAGCGTACGGGCTGATATATTCGCCGTTCCATTCAGCCATGGGTTACCTTAATTAATAAACGTTAAATGTGAGGAAATCAGCGAATTATGCCTGATTTTTTCCTGCCTGACCCCTGATATGGCGGGTTTTCTTCGCTCACTGCCTCTGCATCACAGAGGGGAACGCCAGGCGATGACGCATAATTTTAGCGGTTATTGCGTTTTTGCTCAATCTATACGCAAAGACATTTAGATGTCCAGATGTATTGACGTCTAATTAGAGGGTGATATCCTGTGGCCTACATTTTATTCACTCTTCAGGAACAATTCGCTCATGACGCGTAAACCGGCAACCATCGCAGTGCGCAGCGGTTTGAATGATGACGAGCAATATGGCTGCGTTGTCCCGCCAATCCACCTCTCTACGACCTACAACTTCCTGGATTTTAATGAGCCTCGTGCGCATGACTACTCCCGTCGTGGCAACCCCACGCGTGATGTCGTACAGCGTACCCTGGCCGAACTGGAGGGAGGAGCGGGCGCGGTTTTAACTAATACCGGGATGTCGGCGATTCACCTGGTGACGACGGTGTTCCTGAAGCCTGGCGATCTGCTGGTTGCGCCACACGACTGTTATGGCGGCAGCTATCGGCTGTTTGACAGCCTGAGCAAGCGCGGCGCGTATCGGGTTAAATTTGTCGATCAGGGCGACCCGGTGGCGCTGCAGGCGGCACTGGATGAAAACCCTAAACTGGTGCTGATTGAAAGCCCCAGCAATCCGCTGCTGCGCGTAGTGGATATCAGCGCGATTTGCGCCGCTGCCCGCGCAGCAGGTGCTATCAGCGTGGTGGACAACACCTTTATGAGTCCGGCGCTGCAGAACCCTCTGGCGTTGGGTGCCGATCTGGTGATCCATTCCTGTACCAAATACCTCAATGGCCACTCCGATGTGGTAGCGGGCGCAGTGATTGCCAAAGATCCGCAACTGGCAACCGACCTGGCCTGGTGGGCGAATAATATTGGTGTAACCGGCGCGGCATTTGACAGCTATCTGCTGCTGCGCGGAATTCGTACCCTGTCGCCACGCATTGCGGCCGCACAACGCAACGCACTCGCGATTGTTGAGTATCTGAAGCAGCAGAAGCGGGTGAAAAAGTTGTATCATCCTTCGCTGCCGGAAAACGCCGGACACGAACATGCCGTACGTCAGCAGCGCGGCTTTGGTGCCATGCTGAGTTTTGAAATCGACGGTGATGAGGCACTGCTGCGCCGCTTCCTGAAAGCGTTGCGGCTCTTTACGCTGGCGGAATCGCTGGGTGGCGTGGAAAGTCTGATCTCCCATACCGCCACCATGACGCACGCGGGTATGTCAGCAGAAGCACGCGCGGCAGCGGGCATTTCCGATACGCTGCTACGGGTTTCTGTTGGTATTGAAGATCACGAAGATTTAATTGCCGATCTGGATAATGCATTCCGGATCGCAGCCGAGGGTTAAGTATGACGATTTCAGCAGGCGCGGGAACGCCGACTATCAGGCAGTTGCATAAGTTTGGTGGCAGCAGTCTGGCCGATGCGCGTTGCTATCAGCGCGTTGCCAGCATTATGGCGGATTACAGCCAGCCGGGCGACCTGATGGTGGTCTCTGCGGCAGGTTCAACCACCAACCAGCTGATTAGCTGGCTGAAGCTGAGCCAGAGCGATCGCCTCTCTGCGCACCAGGTGCAACAGGCCTTGCGTCGCTACCAGAGCGAACTGATCGGTGCGCTGCTGCCTGCTGAGATCGCCGAACCTTTAATTACTGCGTTTATTCGCGATCTGGAAAAGCTGGCGGCCCTGCTGGATGCGCCGATTACCGATGCGGTCTATGCCGAAGTGGTCGGGCACGGTGAAGTCTGGTCAGCACGCCTGATGTCAGCGGTCCTGAGCCAGCGTGATCTGCAGGCCTGCTGGCTGGATGCGCGTGAGTTTTTGCGTGCTGAACGTGCCGCTCAGCCACAGGTGGATGAGGGTAAATCCTGGCCACTGCTGCAGACTTTGCTGGCGCAGCATCCCCATAAGCGCATCGTGGTCACCGGCTTTATCAGCCGTAACGATGCCGGTGAAACCGTCCTGCTTGGCCGTAACGGCTCCGACTATTCCGCTACGCAGATCGGTGCGCTGGCGGGTGTCGGACGTGTGACGATCTGGAGCGATGTGGCGGGCGTTTATAGCGCCGATCCCCGCAAAGTCTCTGATGCCTGTCTGCTGCCGCTGTTAAGGCTGGATGAGGCCAGTGAGCTGGCGCGTCTGGCGGCACCGGTGCTGCATACCCGTACGCTGCAGCCGGTTTCCGGCAGTGATATCGATTTGCAATTGCGCTGCAGTTATCAGCCGGAGCAGGGCTCAACCCGAATTGAACGCGTGCTGGCCTCCGGAACAGGCGCGCGCATTGTCACCAGCCATGACGATGTTTGCCTGATTGAGATTCAGCTGCCAGAGCAGCATGACTTTGCCATCCTTCACAAAGAGATCGACCTGTTGCTGAAGCGCGCGCAGCTGCGACCGCTGGCGTTTGGCGTTCATCCTGACCGTCAACTGCTGCAGCTCTGTTATACCTCCGAAGTGGTTAACAGTGCCTTTACGCTGCTACAGGATGCCGGTTTACCGGGCCATCTGCAGCTGCGCGATGGCCTTGCGCTGGTGGCGCTGGTTGGCGCAGGCGTTACCCGCAATCCGCTGCATACCCATCGCTTCTGGCAGCAGTTAAAAGATCAGCCGGTTGAGTTCATCTGGCAGTCAGAAGAGCACATCAGCGTGGTCGCGGTGCTGCGCGTCGGCCCGACGCAGCATCTGATTCAGGGACTCCATCAGTCGCTGTTCCGTGCAGAAAAGCGCATCGGCCTGATGCTGTTTGGCAAAGGGAATATCGGTTCACGCTGGCTGGAGCTGTTTGCCCGCGATCAGGAAACGCTGTCAGCGCGGACCGGCTTTGAATTTGTGCTGGCGGGTGTCGCGGATAGCCGTCGCAGTCTGCTGAGCTATGAAGGGCTGGATGCCAGTCGGGCACTCGCTTTCTTTGATGATGAAGCGGTGGAACGCGATGAAGAGTCGCTGTTCCTGTGGATGTGCGCGCATCCGTTTGATGACCTGGTAGTGCTGGATGTCACAGCCAGCACACCGCTGGCACAGCAGTATCTCGACTTTGCCAGCCACGGCTTTCACGTGATCAGCGCCAATAAGGTCGCGGGTGCGTCAGACAGTCAGACCTGGCGGCAGATTCGTGATGCCTTTACCAAAACCGGGCGTCACTGGCTCTATAACGCCACCGTAGGCGCAGGCCTGCCGATCAACTACACGGTACGCGACCTGCGCGACAGCGGCGATACCATCCTGGCAATCAGCGGGATCTTCTCCGGTACGTTGTCCTGGCTGTTCCTGCAGTTTGATGGCACGGTGCCGTTTACCGAGCTGGTGGATCAGGCCTGGCAGCAGGGCTTAACCGAGCCGGATCCGCGCGCCGATCTCTCGGGTCAGGATGTGATGCGTAAGCTGGTGATCCTGGCGCGTGAAGCAGGCTACAACATCGAGCCGGATCAGGTACGGGTGGAATCGCTGGTGCCAGACAACTGTCAGCAGGGCTCAGTAGACCACTTCTTTGAAAATGGTGAAGAGCTGAATGAGCAGATGCTGCAGCGTCTGGAAGCCGCGCAGGAGATGGACCTGGTGCTGCGTTACGTTGCCCGGTTTGATGCCAACGGTAAAGCACGTGTCGGGGTCGAAGCGGTGCGTCCGGAACATCCGCTGGCTTCGCTGCTGCCGTGCGACAACGTCTTTGCGATTGAAAGTCGCTGGTATCGCGACAATCCGCTGGTCATCCGCGGACCCGGTGCAGGCCGTGATGTTACCGCAGGTGCAATACAGTCAGATATTAATCGCCTCGCACAGTTGCTGTAATTTCTCTTTAACAGGCGCTTCGGCGCCTGTTTTCAATGCGTTATCTCTCCTCTGTTGAAACTTCTTCAAGTTGATTGAAAATTGATCACGGCTGTTGATCATTTTTAAGTTGACGGCATCCGCAGATTACGTCATTTTGAACATCTGGACGTCTAAACGTGTAGATGTTCGCAGGCCGATTGTTAATCGATGAGGGTGCAGGATGAGTTTCTTTCATGCCAATCAGCGCGAAGCGCTAAACCAGAGCCTGGCTGAGCTGAACGGGCAAATTAATGTTTCATTTGAGTTCTTCCCGCCGCGTACCAGCCAAATGGAAGAGACCCTCTGGAGCTCCATCGATCGTCTGAGCAGCCTGAAACCAAAATTCGTTTCCGTTACCTACGGCGCGAACTCAGGGGAACGCGACCGCACCCACAGCATTATCAAAGGCATTAAAGATAGAACCGGGCTGGAGGCTGCACCCCATCTGACCTGTGTTGATGCCACGCGGGATGAACTGCGCACCATTGCACAGGATTACTGGAACAATGGCATTCGCCATATTGTGGCGCTGCGCGGTGACCTGCCTCCCGGCAGCGGCAAGCCTGAGATGTACGGCAGCGATCTGGTGTCGCTGCTGAAAGAGGTCGGCGATTTTGATATTTCCGTCGCCGCCTATCCTGAAGTCCATCCCGAAGCGAAAAGCGCCCAGGCCGATCTGATTAACCTGAAGCGAAAAATTGATGCCGGCGCAAATCGCGCGATTACCCAGTTCTTCTTTGACGTTGAAAGCTATTTACGTTTTCGCGATCGCTGTGTTTCGACCGGCATTGATGTAGAAATTGTGCCGGGCATTCTGCCGGTCTCTAACTTTAAACAGCTCCAGCGCTTTGCCACGCTGACCAATGTGCGTGTGCCGGGCTGGATGAATGCGATGTTTGCCGGTCTGGATGATGATCCGGAAACGCGCAAAATGGTGGGCGCCAATATCGCGATGGACATGGTAAAAATCCTGTCACGCGAAGGGGTGAAAGATTTCCATTTTTACACGCTAAACCGTGCCGAAATGAGTTACGCCATCTGTCACACGTTAGGTGTGCGTCCTGCCGCTGCGGCTTAACCCTCTTGTTTCAGCCAATAAAAAAGTCGGGAACGTCCCGACTTTTTTGTTTTTCTGGCGGGTAGCGCTGACCGTTGTCAGCGCCCGGCCACGATTAACCGGTATTGCGCATACCTGCCGCCACACCTGCAATCGTCACCATCAGCGCCTGCTCTACGCGGGCATCCGGCTCCTCACCACGGGCTTCCTGCGCACGTGAACGATGTAGCAGTTCTGCCTGGAGTACGTTGAGCGGATCGGTATAGACGTTACGCAGCGCAATCGACTCGGCAATCCACGGCTGGTCAGCCATCAGGTGTGAGTCATTGGCGATGGTCAGTACCGCTTTGATATCCGCAGCAAGCTGTTCGCGCAGTTGTTTACCCAGCGGCCAGAGTGATTTATCGACCAGACGCTGATCGTAATATTCCGCCAGCCACAGGTCGGCTTTCGAGAAGACCATCTCCAGCATCCCCAGACGGGTGGAGAAGAATGGCCAGTCGCGGCACATCGCTTCCAGCTGATCCTGATGACCGGCTGCCATCGCCTGCTGCAATGCAGCACCGGCACCCAGCCAGGCAGGCAGCATCAGACGGTTCTGCGTCCAGGCGAAAATCCATGGAATCGCACGCAGCGACTCTACGCCACCGGTAGGACGGCGTTTGGCCGGACGTGATCCCAGCGGTAATTTACCCAGCTCCTGCTCCGGCGTCGCCGAACGGAAATAAGGGACGAAGTCAGCGTTTTCACGCACATAACCACGATACATCGCACAGGAGTCAGCTGAGAGCTGATCCATAATGTCGCGCCATTCGCGTTTTGGCTCTGGCGGTGGCATCAGGTTTGCTTCCAGAATTGCGCCGGTGTAGAGCGACAGGCTGGCGATGGTCACGGCCGGTAAGCCATATTTAAAGCGGATCATCTCACCCTGTTCAGTTACACGCAGACCGCCGCGCAGGCTGCCTGGCGGTTGTGACAGCAGTGCGGCATGGGCGGGCGCGCCGCCACGACCAATGCTGCCGCCGCGTCCGTGGAACAGCGTCAGTGAAATACCGGCTTTCTCGCAGGTTTTAATCAGGGCATCCTGTGCCTGATATTGCGCCCAGCTGGCGGCCATGACACCGGCATCTTTCGCCGAGTCAGAATAGCCAATCATCACCATCTGTTTGCCCTGAATAAAGCCGCGATACCAGTCGATGCTCAGCAGCTGGCTCATCACGTCGTTCGCGTTATTCAGATCATCAAGCGTTTCAAACAGCGGTGCAACCGGCATGGCATAACCGATGCCCGCTTCTTTCAGCAGCAGATGCACGGCCAGCACGTCGGAAGGGGTTTTCGCCATCGAAATAACATAGGCGGCGATAGAACCCTGCGGGGCTTCCGCCGCGACACGACACGTCTCCAGCACTTCACGCGTCTCATCGCTGGGTTCCCAGGTACGAGGCAGCAGCGGGCGCTTGGAATTCAGTTCACGGATCAGGAACGCCTGCTTGTCCGCTTCAGACCAGCTTTCATAATCGCCGAGGCCCAGATAACGGGTCACTTCGGCAATCGCCTCTGTGTGACGGGTGCTCTCCTGGCGCAGATCGATACGCACCAGCGGCACGCCGAAGCATTTCACGCGGCGCAGCGTATCAAGCAACTGACCGTTAGCGATAATGCCCATGCCGCACTGTTGCAGTGACTGATAGATGGCAAACAGCGGGTCCCACAGTTGATCGTTGGAGACCAGCAGATCGGCCGGACGCGGCAGGCGTTCGCCTTTCAGGCGGCGTTCCAGGAACGACTGGGTCGTCATCAGCTGACTGCGCAGACGTTTCAGGATCACACGGTAAGGTTCCAGCGCTTCCGGCTCGCCGCTGAGTTCGCGGATCTCTTCACTGCACTCGGACATCGACAGCTCGGAGATCAACACGCCGATATCGCGCAGGAACAGGTCAGTGGCTTTCCAGCGGCTCAGCTGCATCACATGGCGGGTAATCGACGCCGTGACGTTCGGGTTACCGTCGCGGTCGCCACCCATCCACGAGGTGAACTGAACCGGCACGAAATCGACCGGCAGCCTGATGCCAAACGCCTCTTCGACCTGCTCGTTCAGCTCACGCAGGAAAGCAGGAACGCCTTCCCACAGGCTGTTTTCTACGACGGCAAAGCCCCATTTGGCTTCGTCTACTGGGGTCGGACGATATTTACGGATCTCATCGGTGTGCCACGCCTGCGCCACCAGCTGGCGCAAACGGCGCATAATCTGGTTGCGTTCGTAGTCGGAGACATCGCTGTGATCAAGCTGCTTCAGGCAGCTGTTAACTTCAACCAGCTTGTGAATCAGTGTACGACGGGTGATTTCGGTCGGGTGCGCAGTCAGCACCAGCTCCAGAGACAGTGATTCAATGGCCGCAAGGATGTCGCTTTCGCTGATATCTTTCTGCTGTTTCAGGGTATCAAAGGTCTTTTTCAGCAGTTCAGGATGGTTCTCACCCTCACCACTTTGCGAGATGGTCTGATACTGTTCAGCCACGTTAGTGAGGTTCAGAAACTGGCTGAAAGCGCGTGCAACCGGCAGAAGCTCCTCGTTGGAGAGGTTCTGCAGCGTATTGAGCAGTTCTTTACGATGAGTGTCATTTCCTGCACGGGATGACTTGGAGAGCTTACGGATGGTTTCAACCTGGTCGAGGATGTTCTCTCCCAGTGCATCCTTAATCGTATCCCCGAGCAGTTTGCCGAGCATACTGACATTACTTCGCATTGCGGAATATTGTTCGTTCATTGGACCCTGACACCCTTATCGTCTTGAAAAACTCATACACCCGACCTTTCAGGCAGCAGAAAAATCAGCAACATTGTGTCCCCGATAATCTACAGGGAACCGGCTCCGTTGCCGCCTGTCCACATTCTGAAACGTTCTGGATAATCACCCGGTGGGCATAACATCGTCTTTTATCTAGCCACGTAATGCTGCGTTCGTCAAATGCGTTAAAGTGCACTGAAGATGTGGCTAACTAACGGAAATTCGTAGAATTTATAGAGAAAGAAGCGGGATAAGTTATTCTTATTGTTAAATCCCGCAGATTGCGGGGGCATTTTGCTGTTAATACAGTGAAATGCCCCATTTGCTGTGAATCAGTGACAAAAATGCTGCACAACCTGACTGATTAGCGCCCGTGTCGGCTTAATAAATGCCGTATCAATAAATTCGTCGGGCTGATGCGCCTGATTGATTGAGCCCGGGCCCAGGACCAGCGTTGGACAGAGTGTTTGAATAAACGGCGCCTCGGTACAGTAATTCACCACCTCGGTTGGCGTACCCAGTAATTTCTCAACCACACTCACCAGTTCATGATTTACCGGACACTCATAGCCCGGAATCGGCGGATGCAGTTCGGCCACGGTGACCCGGCCCGGCCAGCGTGCACTCACCGGTGCCAGCGCCTCGTTCAGCAACCCATCCAGATCGCTCAGCGACAGGCCCGGCAACGGACGAATATCCATATGCAGTTCACAGCAGGCGCAGATACGGTTCGCGGCGTCTCCGCCATGAATATGGCCGAAATTCATGGTCGGATAAGGGATAGCGAAGCCGTCATGGTGATAACGCTCCTGCAGCGTCGTGCGCAGTTGCATCAGATGAGTGATCGACTCATGCATCAGTTCAATGGCGTTGACACCGCGTGCCGGATCGCTGGAATGGCCCGATTTCCCCTCGATGCGAATCACATTCGACAGATGGCCTTTGTGCGCGCGCACCGGTTTAAGCGAAGTCGGTTCACCGATGATGGCACAGTCGGGACGCAGCTGCGTCGATTCAGAGAAATATTTGGCGCCAGCCATGGTGGTCTCTTCATCGGCCGTGGCAAGGATATAGAGCGGTTTGCTCAGCGTGCTGACATCCACATCGCGCAGCGTGTCGAGAATAAAGGCGAAGAAGCCTTTCATGTCTGCTGTGCCCAGGCCGTAGAGCTTGTTGTCATGCTCAGTCAGAGTAAAGGGATCGCGCGTCCAGCGGCCATCATCAAAGGGAACGGTATCCGTATGACCGGCTAACAGCAGGCCGCCCGCACCGGTGCCGGTTCGCGCCAGCATATTAAATTTATTGCGGGTGCCGGGCACCGGCTGCACTTCAACGCTGAAGCCAAGGTCGCGGAACCAGCCGGCCAGCAAATTGATTAAAGTTTCATTACTCTGATCCAGTGCGGCATCGGTTGCGCTGATCGACGGTGTGGCGATTAACTGGCGGTACAGTTCAATAAAAGGCGGTAATTTTGTCTTCACTGTTGGCGGTCCTTGGGTTAGGATGTATCCATATTCATGCAGTAATAGTGAATAAAAATACATTAACGTCCTCTGCAAGGGAACCATAAATCACTGCAGATGACAGGGTGGGTAACGGGGCAAGGCCGCGACCCGGAACGTGCGACTGTAAAAAGGGTTACAGCCTGATGTTGAATACGCTGATCGTTGGTGCCAGTGGTTATGCCGGTGTAGAGCTTGCCACCTTCCTGAATCGCCATCCACATATCAACATAACCGCTTTGGCGGTTTCTGCGCAAAGCCCTGATGCTGGCAAGCGCCTCTCTGACCTGCATCCACAGCTGAAAGGCGTAGTGGATTTGCCGCTACAGCCGCTAAGCAGCGCAGCTGAGTGGGCAGACAAAGTGGATGTGGTGTTCCTGGCGACGGCGCATGAAGTCAGCCACGATCTGGCGCCGGAATTCCTTAAGGCCGGTTGTGTCGTGTTCGACCTGTCAGGCGCGTTCCGCGTTAATGACGCTGATTTTTATACGCGTTTCTATGGCTTTACCCATCAGCATGGTGACTGGCTGGACAAAGCGGTGTACGGCCTGGCGGAATATCAGCATGAGAAAATTCAGCAGGCGCAGCTGGTAGCGGTACCGGGTTGCTACCCGACCGCTGCGCAACTGGCACTGAAACCCCTGGTGGATGCCGGACTGTTGAACGATGCGCAGTGGCCAGTCATTAACGCCACCAGCGGCGTAAGCGGTGCCGGACGTAAAGCCAATGTCGGCACCAGTTTCTGCGAAGTAAGCCTGCAGCCTTATGGCCTGTTTAACCATCGTCACCATCCGGAAATTGTTGCGCACCTCGGTACACCCGTGATCTTTACGCCGCATCTGGGCAGTTTCCCGCGCGGTATTCTGGCAACGATTACCTGCCGTCTGAAAGCGGGTGTCAGCCGCGAAGATATCGCCGCTGTTTTCCATCGCGCCTATGACAATAAGCCACTGGTGCGGCTCTATGATAAGGGCGTGCCGGCGCTGAAAGCCGTTGTGGGCCTGCCTTACTGTGATATCGGTTTTGAAGTACAGGGCGAACATCTGATTGTCGTCGCCGCCGAAGATAATCTGCTGAAAGGCGCGGCATCGCAGGCGGTACAGTGCCTGAACATCCGGTTCGGCTTCCCTGAAACGCAGTCACTGATTTAACGGACAACTAGACCATGACCAATCCATTGATTATTAAGCTGGGCGGTGTGCTGTTAGACAGCGAAGAAGCGCTGGCCCGTTTGTTTGAAGCGCTGCTGAAATATCGCAGCGCCCATCAGCGTCCGCTGCTCATTGTCCACGGCGGCGGTTGCCTGGTCGATGAACTGATGAAAAAGCTGGCGCTGCCAGTCATGAAGAAAAATGGCCTGCGCGTCACCCCACCCGATCAGATCGACATCATTACTGGTGCACTGGCGGGAACCGCAAACAAAACGCTGCTGGCCTGGGCAAAAAAATCGGGCATCAACGCGGTCGGCCTCTGCCTGGGTGATGCGGGCATTGTGAATGTCGCTCCGTTTGATGAAGAACTTGGCCATGTTGGCCACGCAACGCCGGGTAATCCGGCCTTGCTGAACACGCTGCTGGCGGCGGGTTACATGCCGGTGGTGAGCTCAATTGGTATTACTGACAGCGGCGACCTGATGAACGTCAACGCTGACCAGGCGGCAACCGCGCTGGCCTCGACGCTGGGTGCCGATCTGGTTCTGTTGTCCGACGTCAGTGGTATTCTCGACGGCAAAGGTCAGCGCATCGAAGAGATGACCGCCGACAAAGCTGAGCAGCTGATTTCCCAGGGCATTATTACCGATGGCATGATTGTTAAAGTCCACGCGGCACTTGATGCGGCGCGTACACTGGGTCGCCCGGTCGATATTGCCAGCTGGCGTCACGCTGAGCGGCTGACTGATCTTTTTAACGGCGTGTCGATTGGCACCCGGATTCTCGCTTAACGACTCTGATTCAAGGATTACGAAATGCAAACGCAAAACATCAAAAAAATCGTTCTGGCTTACTCCGGTGGTCTTGATACTTCGGCCATCATTCCATGGCTGAAAGAGAACTACGGCGGCTGTGAAGTGGTCGCATTTGTAGCGGATATTGGTCAGGAGCGCGGCGATCTGGAAGGTGTTGAGAAGAAAGCCCTGCAGTCTGGCGCCTCTGAATGTCACGTGGTTGACCTGCGTGAAGAGTTCATCAGCGACTACGTTTATCCGGTACTGCAGACCGGCGCGTTGTATGAAGGGACCTATCTGCTGGGCACCTCTATGGCGCGTCCTATCATCGCAAAAGCGCAGGTTGAGCTGGCACTGAAAGTAGGCGCGGATGCGCTGTGTCATGGTGCAACCGGTAAAGGCAATGACCAGGTGCGTTTCGAAACCACCTACACCGCGCTGGCACCACAGCTGAAAGTCGTGGCACCGTGGCGTGAATGGAACCTGCGTTCACGTGAAGCACTGCTGGACTATCTGAAAGAGCGCAACATTCCGACCACCGCTTCGCTGGAAAAAATCTACAGCCGTGACGAAAACGCCTGGCATATCTCCACCGAAGGCGGCGTGCTGGAAAGCCCGGCCAATGCACCAAATAAAGATTGCTGGGTCTGGACTGTCGATCCGCTGGAAGCGCCTGACCAGCCTGAAGACGTGACTGTAACCGTTGAGAAAGGCCGTGTTGTGGCGGTTAACGGCGAAAAACTGAGTCCGTTCCAGTGTCTGGAAAAACTGAACGTGCTGGGCGCAAAACATGGCGTCGGCCGTATCGATATCGTTGAAAACCGTCTGGTAGGCATTAAATCCCGCGGCTGCTACGAAACCCCTGGCGGCACCATCATGGTGAATGCGCTGCGTGCGGTTGAGCAGCTGGTCCTGGATCGCGATAGCTTCAAATGGCGTGAGCAGCTGGGCCACGAGATGTCTTACGTCGTTTATGATGGTCGCTGGTTCGCTCCGCTGCGTAAGTCGATTCAGGCTGCTGCCGAATCGCTGGCGGAAGAAGTTAACGGTGAAGTGGTGCTGCAGCTCTACAAAGGCCAGGCGACAGCCACTCAGAAGCGTTCTGCGAACAGCCTCTACTCGGAAGAGTTCGCTACCTTCGGTGAAGATGAAGTTTACGATCACCGTCACGCGGGCGGCTTTATCCGTCTGTTCTCGCTCTCTTCGCGTATCCGCGCCCTGAACGAGCAGAAGAAGTAATTTTTCAGGCGGGGTGCGCCTCGCCTCACAGTTTTGATTCAGGGGCGGCATTTATGCCGCCTCTTGTTTAACGATTCAGAGGAGTTTTCACATGGCACTTTGGGGTGGACGGTTTACTCAGGCAGCGGATCAACGTTTTAAACAGTTCAATGACTCGCTGCGCTTCGATTACCGCCTGGCAGAGCAGGACATCATTGGCTCTGTTGCCTGGTCCAAAGCGCTGGTGACGGTCAATGTGCTGACTCAGGATGAGCAGCAGCAACTTGAAGCGGCCCTGAATTCGCTATTGAATGAAGTGCGTGAAAATCCTGAACAGATTCTGCAGAGCGATGCCGAAGATATTCACAGCTGGGTTGAAGGTAAGCTGATCGACAAAGTCGGCTCGCTGGGCAAAAAGCTGCACACCGGCCGTAGCCGCAACGATCAGGTCGCGACCGATCTGAAACTGTGGTGCAAGGTACAGATCGAAGCCCTGCTGGGCGCCACACGTGAGCTGCAGCAGGCGTTAGTGGTTACCGCTGAAGCCAATCAGGATGCAGTGATGCCAGGCTACACCCACTTGCAGCGTGCGCAGCCGGTGACGTTTGCGCACTGGTGTCTGGCCTACGTTGAAATGCTGGCGCGTGACGAGAGCCGTCTGCAGGATACCCTGAAGCGTCTTGATGTCAGCCCGCTGGGCTGTGGCGCACTGGCCGGTACCGCTTACGAGATTGATCGTCAGCAGCTGGCAGGCTGGCTGGGCTTCGCTTCCGCCACACGTAACAGTCTGGATACCGTATCAGACCGCGATCACGTGCTGGAACTGCTCTCTGACGCGGCCATTGGCATGGTGCATCTGTCGCGCTTTGCGGAAGATATGATTTTCTTCAACACCGGAGAAGCAGGCTTTATTGAGCTGTCAGATAAAGTGACCTCAGGCTCATCACTGATGCCGCAGAAGAAAAATCCGGATGCGCTGGAGCTGATTCGCGGCAAATGTGGTCGTGTGCAGGGTGCACTGACCGGCATGATGATGACGCTAAAAGGTCTGCCGCTGGCCTACAACAAAGATATGCAGGAAGACAAAGAAGGGCTGTTTGACGCGCTGGATACCTGGCTCGACTGTCTGCATATGTCAGTGCTGGTGCTGGATGGCCTGCAGGTTAAACGTCCGCGTTGCCAGGAAGCCGCTGAACAGGGCTACGCAAACTCTACTGAGCTGGCCGACTATCTGGTCGCCAAAGGCGTGCCGTTCCGTGAAGCACACCATATCGTTGGCGAAGTTGTCGTGGCGGCTATCGGGCAGGGCGTAGCACTTGAAGCGCTGTCGCTGGCACAACTTCAGCAGTTCAGCGCGGTGATTGGCGAGGATGTCTATCCGATTCTGGCGCTGCAATCGTGTCTGGATAAGCGTAATGCGCAGGGCGGTGTTTCTCCGCAGCAGGTTGCCCGCGCTATCGGTGACGCTAAACAGCGTCTGGCGTGATCAGCAGGTAAAAAAAAGCGGGCACATTAAAATGCCCGCCAACCTCTAGCTTCAGAACTACTATTTTTTATAGGCACATCATCAAAGCGCCCGCTCTCCCGGCCGACGCTCAGACTCTCTTACGCTGACAGCAAGTATTGACGCAGATCTTCACTGCCGCCAGCATGACGACCGCCCATGAAGACCTGCAGTACCGTCGCCAGGCCTGAAACGGCTCCTGAACTGACGGTTGTCGAATCCTGTCCCATCACAATTTTCGTACTCAATGACATGCTCACTCAGCCTCTGTATGGCCTGCGCACAGAAGCCGCAGCTGGCTTTATAGAGATGAAGACAGACTCCTGAGCTTTTTGTTGCGCGCATTATTCCCAACCACCCTTGATAGGGCCAATCGTTCATTGCTATTCTATCTATCGCCACGGGCTATCGTGGTTTGGAGGGTAATAATGAATATTCGTGATCTTGAATATCTGGTTTCGCTTGCTGAACACCGTCATTTCCGCCGTGCGGCGGATGCATGTCATGTCAGTCAGCCCACGTTAAGCGGGCAGATCCGTAAGCTGGAAGATGAGCTGGGTGTGATGCTGCTGGAGCGCACCAGCCGTAAAGTGCTGTTCACGCAGGCAGGTTTACTGCTGGTGGATCAGGCGCGTACGGTGCTGCGTGAAGTGAAAGTGCTGAAAGAGATGGCCAGTCAGCAAGGGGAAGCGATGTCAGGTCCGCTGCATATCGGCCTCATCCCGACCACCGCGCCGTATTTACTGCCACAGATTATCCCGACGCTGCACCAGACCTTCCCGAAACTGGAGATGTATCTGCACGAAGCGCAGACGCAACAGCTGCTGTCACAGCTCGACAGTGGCAAGCTCGACTGTGCGATTGTTGCACTGGTCAAAGAGAGTCAGGCCTTTATCGAAGTGCCGCTGTTTGATGAGCCAATGAAGCTGGCTGTCTATGCCGATCATCCGTGGTGCGATCGCGATCGTGTGCCAATGTCCGATCTGGCCGGCGAGAAATTGCTGATGCTGGAAGATGGACACTGTCTGCGTGACCAGGCGATGGGATTCTGCTTTGAGGCGGGTGCCGATGAAGATACCCATTTCCGGGCGACCAGTCTTGAGACACTGCGCAATATGGTGGCGGCAGGCAGTGGCATTACGCTGTTACCGGCGCTGGCAGTTCCACCAGAGCGTATTCGCGACGGTGTCTGCTATCTCACCTGCTACAAACCGGTGCCACAGCGCACGATCGCGCTGGTATATCGTCCGGGTTCACCTCTGCGCAGCCGTTATGAACAGCTGGCAGAGGCAATTAAAACCCACATGGCACACTATTTCGACGCTGCGTTAAAACAGGCGGTTTAAGCCGTTTAACGCCGCAACGCGATAGGCTTCGGCCATCGTCGGATAGTTAAAGGTGGTATTCACGAAGTACTCAATCGTGTTGCCACCATTTTTTTGCTCCATGATCGCCTGACCGATGTGAATGATCTCAGCGGCACGCTCGCCAAAGCAGTGGATCCCCAGAATCTCTTTGGTTTCCCGATGGAACAGAATCTTCAGACTGCCAACGTTCATGCCCACAATCTGCGCGCGTGCCAGATGTTTAAACTGCGCGCGGCCCACTTCGTAAGGCACCTTCATTGCCGTCAGCTGCTGCTCGGTTTTACCCACGGAGCTGATTTCCGGAATGGTGTAGATACCGGTTGGGATATCTTCAATCAGGTGTGCTGACGCTTCCCCTTTGATAATCGCCTGTGCGGCAATACGGCCCTGATCGTAGGCGGCTGAGGCCAGGCTTGGATAGCCAATCACGTCACCGACGGCATAAATGTGCGGCTGCGCTGTCTGATACATGCTGTTCACTTTCAGCAGGCCACGCCCATCGGCTTCCAGACCGACGTTTTCCAGCGAAAGGGAATCGGTGTTACCGGTACGGCCGTTGGCGTACAGCAGGCAATCCGCTTTCACTTTCTTGCCCGACTTCAGATGCATGATGACGCCATCTTCCACGCCTTCGATCTTCTCAAACTCTTCATTGTGACGAATCACTACGCCGCTATTCCAGAAGTGGTATGAGAGAGAATCCGACATCTCCTGATCGAGAAACGCCAGCAGGCGATCGCGGGTATTAATCAGGTCAACTTTGACGTTGAGACCACGGAAAATCGATGCATATTCACAGCCGATGACGCCAGCGCCGTAAATAATGACGTGACCCGGTTCGTGGTGCAGATTAAGGATAGAGTCGGAGTCGTAGACGCGGGGATGCGTAAAGTCGACATTATCAGGATGGTAAGGCCGTGAACCACAGGCGATAACAAACTTCTCTGCCGTCAGCGTCTCACGCGTGCCATCAGGTTGTTCAATCTCAATCGTATTGGCATCAACAAAATGGGCATCGCCCTGATAAAGCTCACAGCGGTTACGCTCGTAGAAGCCCTGGCGCATGGCTGTCTGCTGGCTGATCACGCTTTCAGTGTGATTAAGAATGTCGGCGAAAGAGGAGCGAAGCAGTCGGGTATGATCGCTGTAGAGCGGGTTTTGGTTGAATTCGATAATGCGACTGACGGCGTGGCGAAGGGCTTTGGAAGGGATGGTTCCCCAGTGTGTACAGCCGCCGCCGATGTTGTGGTAGCGTTCGACCACGGCGATGCGCGCTCCCTGTTTTACCAGCCCCATCGCCGCCCCTTCACCGCCGGGCCCTGAGCCAATCACAATGGCATCGTAATCGTAAGACTTTTGCATACCGATACGTCCTATTATTTATACATTTTTACAACGAGATTCTAACATCTCGTCGCGCACTTCTGAATTCTATCAGCGATTTTCATCACATTTTGACAAAGTGTGAGGTTCACAGGCAGTGACAAAGAATGCCAATCTGTACGCTGAAAATTTTGCTATAGTGCCCGCTCAACACCGCTAAAGGCAGAGAGAATGGGCGTCAGAGCGCAACAAAAAGAACGTACACGACGTACACTGATTGAAGCAGCGTTCAGTCAGCTCAGCGCCGAACGCAGTTTTGCCAGTTTGAGTTTGCGGGAAGTTGCCCGTGAAGCGGGGATTGCCCCCACCTCCTTTTATCGTCATTTCAAGGATGTTGATGAGCTTGGCCTGACGATGGTGGACGAAAGTGGGCTGATGCTGCGACAGCTGATGCGTCAGGCACGACAGCGTATCGCCAAAGGCGGCAGCATCATTAAAACGTCGGTGTCGACCTTTATGGAGTTCATCGGCAACAACCCCAACGCTTTCCGCCTGTTACTGCGTGAACGTTCCGGCACCTCTGCTGCTTTCCGTGCCGCCGTGGCGCGTGAAATTCAGCACTTTATCGCTGAACTGGCTGACTATCTTGAGGTCGAAAATCGCATGCCGCGCAGTTTTACCGAAGCGCAGGCTGAAGCGATGGTGACCATTGTCTTCAGCGCCGGTGCAGAAGCACTGGACGTTGATGCTGAGCAGCGACGTAAGCTTGAGGATCGGCTGGTGTTACAGTTGCGGATGATCGCCAAAGGCGCTTATTACTGGTACCGCCGTGAGCAGGAACGACTGGCGGTCACCCTGGAAAAACCCGAAGAGCAATGAGTAAGGATCAGTTCATGACCCACCCAGGTACCCGCGATAAAAGCACTCTGGCACTGGCTTTTATTACCGGCTTAGCGATTAACGGTTCGTTTTCTGTGCTGTTCAGCGCCTTTGTTCCCTTTTCGATTTTTCCGCTGATTGCGCTGGGTCTGGCGGCCTGGTGTCTGCATCAGCGGTATCTCAACACCAACATGCCTGACGGCATGCCAGGCCTGGCGGCGGCGTTTTTCCTGCTGGGGATTCTGGTTTATAGCGCGCTGGTGCGGGCAGAATACCCGGACATTGGCTCTAATTTCGTTCCCACCGTTCTGATGGTCGCGCTGGTGTTCTGGATTGCGACGCGGTTTAAGCGCAAGCGTAATCAGTAGGGATATCGGCAGGGAAAAAAAACGGGAACCTGAGGGTTCCCGTTTTTGTTTACGCTTTACGCGTCAGCAGCACACCGCATTCCATGTGGTGGGTGTAGGGGAACTGATCAAACAGCGCCAGCCGCGTCACGTCGTGCGTTTCTGACAACGTTTGCAGATTGTCGCTCAGGGTTTGTGGGTTGCAGGAGATATAAAGGATGCGCGGATACGCCTGCACCATTTTCACCGTCTCTTCATCCAGGCCGCTACGTGGCGGATCGACAAAAATCGTCTCGCATTCGTAGCTGGTCAGATCAATCCCTTCCAGACGATTAAAGCTGCGCACGCCATTCATCGCCTGAGTAAACTCCTCCGCCGCCATGCGAATGATCTGCACGTTATCAATCTGGTTCACGGCAATGTTGTATTGCGCCGACGCAACAGAAGGCTTGGCGATTTCCGTTGCCAGAACGCGGCGGAAATTGCGCGCCAGCGCCAGCGAGAAGTTGCCGTTACCGCAGTACAGTTCCAGCAGGTCACCCTGTGAATCCTGCGTCACATCCAGCGCCCACTCCAGCATCTGAATATTCATTGCCGCGTTAGGCTGGGTAAAACTGTTCTCGACCTGACGATAGATAATCTCGCGACCTGCAACCGGCAGACACTCATCCACATAGTCGCGATCCAGACAGATTTTGGTTTTGGTCGCACGGCCAATTAACTGCACATCCAGACCTTCCGCACGCAGTTGATCACGCAGCGCGGCGGCGGCCTGCTGCCACTCATCATCCAGCTTGCGATGATAGAGCAGTGAAATCACAATCTGATTGCTCATGGTTGACAGATAGTCGATCTGGAACAGCTTGTGACGCAGGGTGCGGTTATCACGGATCGCGGCGATCATCTTTGGCATCAGCTGATTGATCAGCTGGCTGGCTGCCGGGAACTGATCGACCCGGATCCGCTCGCGCGTCTGCTGATCAAAGATGATGTGATAGATATCATCACCGTCGTGCCACAGGCGGAATTCGGCGCGCATCCGATAGTGGCTGACCGGCGAACGGAACACCTCCACGTCGGGCGCAGCAAACGGCGTCATCATCGTCTCTAAACGACTGACTTTTTCCGCCAGCTGTGCGTCATAGTCTTCAATGGGGAGATGTTCGGGTGTCATGAGTAATCCTGATTAATAGCTTACCAGCGGGCGATTGTAGGCATTCACTTGCTGATGTCCAGTCCCACAGCGATAAGATATTTAGCAGTCTGGACTTCCGTATCTCCACTCCGTAGACTGCAGACGCCGGCCTCAAGCCCGAGTTAATAGGGAATCCAGTGTGAATCTGGAGCTGACGCGCAGCGGTAAGGAATGTCGTGATGAGTGCAATTGCAGACACTGTCCTCCGGGATGGGAAGTCATCATCATTTATGGTTCCCAGCCCGAAGACCTGCCGGTGTAACGTCGCTACTCGTACAATCATCGCGTTCTATTGATTGTCGGCCTGCGGCATCCTGCTTCGTCTTATGGATGCGATTAAAATGACAAAAAAAACTGCATCGCTGTTCGCTCTGAGCGCAACGGCGATTTCTCTCTGGGCGCAAAACGGTTTTGCGCAGGGGAATGATGATACGCAAATCGTTACTGCCAACCGTTTTGCCGAACCTGTTTCCGGGGTGCTGGCGCCGACAACCGTCGTCACGCGTGATGAGATTGATCGCTGGCAGGCCAAAAGTCTGACAGATGTGATGCGCCGTCTGCCGGGTGTCGATGTCGCGCAAAGCGGCGGGCTAGGGCAGCAGAGTTCGCTGTTTATTCGGGGTACTGAGTCCAGACATGTGCTGATCCTGATTGATGGTATCCGGCTTAATCAGGCGGGTATTACCGGTTCGTCCGACCTCAGCCAGATCCCCCTGTCGCTGGTGCAACGCATCGAATATATTCGCGGCGCACGTTCCGCGGTTTACGGTTCTGATGCCATTGGCGGCGTGGTGAATATTATTACGGGCCGTTCGCAACCGGGCACGACGCTGACGGCGGGCATGGGATCCAACGGCTATCAATCGTATGACGGCTCAACCCAGCAGATGCTGGGCGACGCGACAAAGCTTACCCTGGCAGGCAACTATACCTACACCAAAGGGTATGACGTGGTGGCGGGCTATCCCAATGACTATGGCCCGGCGCAGCACGATCGCGACGGCTTCATGAGCAAAACCCTGTATGGCAACCTTGAGCATCAGTTCAGCGATGAACTCAGTGGTTTTGTGCGCAGCTATGGCTTTGATAACCGCACTGCCTATGACGGGTCTTACACGTATGATGACAGCTTCACGAATATCATCGGCCTGGCGGATACCCGTCAGCTCTACAGCCAGACCTGGGACACCGGTTTACGCTTCAACCGCGACGTCTACTCCACCCAGCTTATTGCCAGTTATGGCCATACCAAAGACATTAACTACGATCCGCGCAATGGCCGCTACGGCGCTGCATCCACCTTTGATGATGTCACCCAGTACAATCTGCAGTGGGGCAATACCGTGCAGGTGGGGCAGGGCGCCGTCAGTGCGGGTGTTGACTGGCAGAAAGAGACAACGGAACCGGGCACGAACTATTTATCAGATGGCTATGAACAGCGTAATACCGGCCTCTACGTGACCGGGCAGCAACAGTTTGGCAGCGTCACTCTTGAGGGTGCGGTACGTGGTGACGATAACAATCAGTTCGGCTGGCATAACACCTGGCAGACGGCGGCGTCATGGGAGTTTATTTCCGGGTACCGCGCGTTCGCTTCGTATGGTACTGCTTTCAAAGCGCCTAATCTGTCGCAGGTATACAGCCCATTTTATGGCAACCGCGACCTCGATCCTGAAAAAAGTAAGCAGTGGGAAGGCGGCTTTGAGGGGCTGACCGGGCCGGTGAACTGGCGCGTGTCGGGCTATCGCAATGACATTGATGACCTGATTGAAGGCGATCCGCAGACCTTCCGCTACTACAACATTGAGAAGGCACGTATTAAAGGTGTTGAAGCCACCGCTGGATTCGATACCGGGCCGCTGACGCATCAGCTCTCATATGATTATGTCGATGCGCGGGATGGCAACACCGATCAACCGCTCGTTCGCCGGGCTAAGCAGCAGGTCAAGTATCAGCTTGACTGGACACTGCATGAGTTTGACTGGTCCGTGACTTATCACTATCTGGGCGACCGTTATGATACCGACTTCAACAGCACGCCCAGCCGTCGTGTGAAATTAGGCGGTGTCAGCCTGTGGGATCTCGCCGTCTCATATCCTGTCACTTCACAACTCACGGTTCGTGGTAGAATTGCCAACCTGTTCGATAAAGATTACGAGACAGTGTATGGCTATCAGACTCCAGGACGAGAGTATTACCTCAGCGGCAGCTACAACTTCTGATTTGCGTCCCACCGTGCTGGTGTTTGATTCCGGCGTCGGTGGGCTTTCTGTCTATGATGAGGTCCGTCAGCTGTTGCCGGATCTTCATTATCTCTACGCCTTCGATAACGCTGGATTCCCTTACGGCGAGAAAAGCGAAACCTTCATCGTGGAACGGGTGGTCGCTATCGTTGAGGCCATTACACAGCGTTATCCTCTCTCATTAGTCATCATCGCCTGCAATACAGCCAGCACGGTTTCATTGCCTGCTTTACGTGAACGCTTTGCGTTTCCTGTCGTGGGTGTGGTTCCGGCGATTAAACCTGCCGCGCGCCTGACGCGAAATGGTGTGGTCGGGTTGCTGGCGACGCGGGCTACAGTACGCCGTCCTTATACTCACGAGCTGGTGGCGCAATTCGCCGGGTCCTGCAACATCGAAATGCTGGGATCGGCGGAGCTGGTGGAACTGGCAGAAGCTAAGCTACACGGTGCTGAGGTTGCACTGGATGAGGTGCGCCGTATTGTTCAGCCGTGGCAGCGGATGGCTGAACCACCGGACACGGTTGTTTTAGGCTGTACGCACTTCCCTTTACTGCGCGAAGAGCTGCAGCAGGTGTTACCTGAAGGGACGCGTCTGATTGATTCCGGTGCGGCAATTGCCCGACGAACAGCCTGGCTACTGGAACATGAAGCGCCTGAAGTAAATTCTTCGCAACAGAACGTCGCATTCTGCACGGAGCTGGATGGTGAAGCGGTACAATTATCACCCGTTTTACAGCGTTATGGCTTCCCGTTGCTTGAAAAACTGGCGTTTTAGCGGCTTTTCGCTGAAAAAAGAAGCACTCGAAATTTTATTTGAAATTAGCACTTGTCAGCCTCCGAGAACTCCCTATAATGCGCCTCCACTGACACGGCACAACGGCTTACGAAGCGCCGGGTTGAGTAGGTTCGAAATCATACGAACCAGTGAGTTAAGCGAAAATAAATGCTTGACTGACAATGCGGAAAGCGTAATATACGCAGCCCGCGCCGCAGTAAATCGCGGCATGCTCTTTAACAATTTATCAGACAATCTGTGTGGGCACTCGCAGGATTGATATCAGCGTCTTAGGACGCAAAAAAATATCAAAGCCTCACGAGTGAACACATAATGAAATTCATTATGACGTTTTACAGATGAGCACCGCTTAACTTGTTTAAGCAAATCAAACTTAAATTGAAGAGTTTGATCATGGCTCAGATTGAACGCTGGCGGCAGGCCTAACACATGCAAGTCGGACGGTAGCACAGAGGAGCTTGCTCCTTGGGTGACGAGTGGCGGACGGGTGAGTAATGTCTGGGGATCTGCCCGATAGAGGGGGATAACCACTGGAAACGGTGGCTAATACCGCATAATGTCGCAAGACCAAAGAGGGGGACCTTCGGGCCTCTCACTATCGGATGAACCCAGATGGGATTAGCTAGTAGGCGGGGTAATGGCCCACCTAGGCGACGATCCCTAGCTGGTCTGAGAGGATGACCAGCCACACTGGAACTGAGACACGGTCCAGACTCCTACGGGAGGCAGCAGTGGGGAATATTGCACAATGGGCGCAAGCCTGATGCAGCCATGCCGCGTGTATGAAGAAGGCCTTCGGGTTGTAAAGTACTTTCAGCGGGGAGGAAGGCGATGTGGTTAATAACCGCATCGATTGACGTTACCCGCAGAAGAAGCACCGGCTAACTCCGTGCCAGCAGCCGCGGTAATACGGAGGGTGCAAGCGTTAATCGGAATTACTGGGCGTAAAGCGCACGCAGGCGGTCTGTTAAGTCAGATGTGAAATCCCCGGGCTTAACCTGGGAACTGCATTTGAAACTGGCAGGCTTGAGTCTTGTAGAGGGGGTAGAATTCCGGGTGTAGCGGTGAAATGCGTAGAGATCTGGAGGAATACCGGTGGCGAAGGCGGCCCCCTGGACAAAGACTGACGCTCAGGTGCGAAAGCGTGGGGAGCAAACAGGATTAGATACCCTGGTAGTCCACGCCGTAAACGATGTCGACTTGGAGGTTGTTCCCTTGAGGAGTGGCTTCCGGAGCTAACGCGTTAAGTCGACCGCCTGGGGAGTACGGCCGCAAGGTTAAAACTCAAATGAATTGACGGGGGCCCGCACAAGCGGTGGAGCATGTGGTTTAATTCGATGCAACGCGAAGAACCTTACCTACTCTTGACATCCAGAGAACTTAGCAGAGATGCTTTGGTGCCTTCGGGAACTCTGAGACAGGTGCTGCATGGCTGTCGTCAGCTCGTGTTGTGAAATGTTGGGTTAAGTCCCGCAACGAGCGCAACCCTTATCCTTTGTTGCCAGCGCGTGATGGCGGGAACTCAAAGGAGACTGCCGGTGATAAACCGGAGGAAGGTGGGGATGACGTCAAGTCATCATGGCCCTTACGAGTAGGGCTACACACGTGCTACAATGGCGCATACAAAGAGAAGCGACCTCGCGAGAGCAAGCGGACCTCACAAAGTGCGTCGTAGTCCGGATCGGAGTCTGCAACTCGACTCCGTGAAGTCGGAATCGCTAGTAATCGTGGATCAGAATGCCACGGTGAATACGTTCCCGGGCCTTGTACACACCGCCCGTCACACCATGGGAGTGGGTTGCAAAAGAAGTAGGTAGCTTAACCTTCGGGAGGGCGCTTACCACTTTGTGATTCATGACTGGGGTGAAGTCGTAACAAGGTAACCGTAGGGGAACCTGCGGTTGGATCACCTCCTTACCTGAAGATACCTTCCCGCGCAGTGCCCACACAGATTGTCTGATAAAAAGTAACGAGCAGAAAAAACCTCTACAGGCTTGTAGCTCAGGTGGTTAGAGCGCACCCCTGATAAGGGTGAGGTCGGTGGTTCAAGTCCACTCAGGCCTACCAAATTCGCACTCACGCTGCGTTATGTCTCCGGCTCGCATAGTTCACTATGCTTCGCGGAAACATGCCTTGCCTGAGCACGAATTGCATTTCTCACGAAGTGTACTCGGTTGAGTGGTAGTAGTGGTCTCTGCAGTAACTGTATGGGGCTATAGCTCAGCTGGGAGAGCGCCTGCCTTGCACGCAGGAGGTCAGCGGTTCGATCCCGCTTAGCTCCACCATACCGTTTATCTGTTTTTTCTGAATACTTCAGAGCGTACCGGCAACGGTGTGCTGCGAAGTATTATGCTCTTTAACAATCCGGAACAAGCTGAAAATTGAAACGACGTGTCGTTTTCATTCTCCGTAATAAGAATGAAAAGCGCGACACGTTCGAGTCTCTCAAATGCTTGCAGCTCGCAGCGTTGTAAAACGCCTGTGGGTTGTGAGGTTAAGCGACTAAGCGTACACGGTGGATGCCCAGGCAGTCAGAGGCGATGAAGGACGTGCTAATCTGCGTAAAGCGACGGTAAGGTGATATGAACCGCTACAGCCGTCGATGTCCGAATGGGGAAACCCGGTGCACTCTGTGCATCATTGCAGCATGAATACATAGTGCTGCAAGGCGAACCGGGGGAACTGAAACATCTAAGTACCCCGAGGAAAAGAAATCAACCGAGATTCCCCCAGTAGCGGCGAGCGAACGGGGAGCAGCCCAGAGCCTGAATCAGCATGTGTGTTAGTGGAAGCGTCTGGAAAGTCGCAGGGTACAGGGTGATACTCCCGTACACAAAAGCGCATGTGCTGTGAGCTCGATGAGTAAGGCGGGACACGTGGTATCCTGTCTGAATATGGGGGGACCATCCTCCAAGGCTAAATACTCCTGACTGACCGATAGTGAACCAGTACCGTGAGGGAAAGGCGAAAAGAACCCCGGCGAGGGGAGTGAAACAGAACCTGAAACCGTGTACGTACAAGCAGTGGGAGCCCTCTTTATGGGGGTGACTGCGTACCTTTTGTATAATGGGTCAGCGACTTATATTCTGTAGCAAGGTTAACCGTATAGGGGAGCCGCAGGGAAACCGAGTCTTAACTGGGCGTTAAGTTGCAGGGTATAGACCCGAAACCCGGTGATCTAGCCATGGGCAGGTTGAAGGTTGGGTAACACTAACTGGAGGACCGAACCGACTAATGTTGAAAAATTAGCGGATGACCTGTGGCTGGGGGTGAAAGGCCAATCAAACCGGGAGATAGCTGGTTCTCCCCGAAAGCTATTTAGGTAGCGCCTCGTGAACTCATCTCCGGGGGTAGAGCACTGTTTCGGCTAGGGGGCCATCCCGGCTTACCAACCCGATGCAAACTGCGAATACCGGAGAATGTTATCACGGGAGACACACGGCGGGTGCTAACGTCCGTCGTGAAGAGGGAAACAACCCAGACCGCCAGCTAAGGTCCCAAAGTCATGGTTAAGTGGGAAACGATGTGGGAAGGCACAGACAGCCGGGGATGTTGGCTTAGAAGCAGCCATCATTTAAAGAAAGCGTAATAGCTCACTGGTCGAGTCGGCCTGCGCGGAAGATGTAACGGGGCTAAACCATGCACCGAAGCTGCGGCAGCGACACTATGTGTTGTTGGGTAGGGGAGCGTTCTGTAAGCCGTCGAAGGTGTGCTGTGAGGCATGCTGGAGGTATCAGAAGTGCGAATGCTGACATAAGTAACGATAAAGCGGGTGAAAAGCCCGCTCGCCGGAAGACCAAGGGTTCCTGTTCAACGTTAATCGGAGCAGGGTGAGTCGACCCCTAAGGCGAGGCCGAAAGGCGTAGTCGATGGGAAACAGGTTAATATTCCTGTACTCGGTGTTACTGCGAAGGGGGGACGGAGAAGGCTATATCAGCCGGGCGACGGTTGTCCCGGTTTAAGCGTGTAGGCGGAGGGTCCAGGTAAATCCGGTCCCTTATTAACGCTGAGGCGTGACGACGAGGCACTACGGTGCTGAAGTGATAAATGCCCAGCTTCCAGGAAAAGCCTCTAAGCATCAGGTAACACAGAATCGTACCCCAAACCGACACAGGTGGTCAGGTAGAGAATACCAAGGCGCTTGAGAGAACTCGGGTGAAGGAACTAGGCAAAATGGTGCCGTAACTTCGGGAGAAGGCACGCTGGCGCGTAGGTGGAGGGACTTGCTCCCCGAGCCGAAGCCAGTCGAAGATACCAGCTGGCTGCAACTGTTTATTAAAAACACAGCACTGTGCAAACACGAAAGTGGACGTATACGGTGTGACGCCTGCCCGGTGCCGGAAGGTTAATTGATGGGGTTATCCGCAAGGAGAAGCTCTTGATCGAAGCCCCGGTAAACGGCGGCCGTAACTATAACGGTCCTAAGGTAGCGAAATTCCTTGTCGGGTAAGTTCCGACCTGCACGAATGGCGTAATGATGGCCAGGCTGTCTCCACCCGAGACTCAGTGAAATTGAACTCGCTGTGAAGATGCAGTGTACCCGCGGCAAGACGGAAAGACCCCGTGAACCTTTACTACAGCTTGACACTGAACATTGAGCCTTGATGTGTAGGATAGGTGGGAGGCTTTGAAGCGCGGACGCCAGTTCGCGTGGAGCCAACCTTGAAATACCACCCTTTAATGTTTGATGTTCTAACGTAGGCCCGTAATCCGGGCTGCGGACAGTGTCTGGTGGGTAGTTTGACTGGGGCGGTCTCCTCCTAAAGAGTAACGGAGGAGCACGAAGGTCAGCTAATCACGGTCGGACATCGTGAGGTTAGTGCAATGGCATAAGCTGGCTTGACTGCGAGAGTGACGGCTCGAGCAGGTGCGAAAGCAGGTCATAGTGATCCGGTGGTTCTGAATGGAAGGGCCATCGCTCAACGGATAAAAAGGTACTCCGGGGATAACAGGCTGATACCGCCCAAGAGTTCATATCGACGGCGGTGTTTGGCACCTCGATGTCGGCTCATCACATCCTGGGGCTGAAGTAGGTCCCAAGGGTACGGCTGTTCGCCGTTTAAAGTGGTACGCGAGCTGGGTTTAGAACGTCGTGAGACAGTTCGGTCCCTATCTGCCGTGGGCGCTGGAGAATTGAGGGGGGTTGCTCCTAGTACGAGAGGACCGGAGTGAACGCACCACTGGTGTTCGGGTTGTCATGCCAATGGCATTGCCCGGTAGCTAAGTGCGGAAAAGATAAGTGCTGAAAGCATCTAAGCACGAAACTTGCCCCGAGATGAGTTCTCCTGACTCCTTGAGAGTCCTGAAGGGACGTTGAAGACTACGACGTTGATAGGCCGGGTGTGTAAGCGCAGCGATGCGTTGAGCTAACCGGTACTAATGACCCGTGAGGCTTAACCTTACAACGCCAGAGGCGTTTTTGAGAGACACGATTTTCAGCCTGTACCGGATATATCTGCGCGGCCTTAAGGGGCGGCGCGGAGACAGAATCTGCCTGGCGGCTTTAGCGCGGTGGTCCCACCTGACCCCATGCCGAACTCAGAAGTGAAACGCCGTAGCGCCGATGGTAGTGTGGGGTCTCCCCATGCGAGAGTAGGGAACTGCCAGGCATTAAATTCGTTCCTTTTCCCCTGACAAGGAAAGCAACAGGAACAGACGGCTCTCAGCCGGTTGCTGAGAACCGTGAAAGAATCGGTGGAGCGGTAGTTCAGTTGGTTAGAATACCTGCCTGTCACGCAGGGGGTCGCGGGTTCGAGCCCCGTCCGTTCCGCCACCCTATTAGGGGCGTAGTTCAATTGGTAGAGCACCGGTCTCCAAAACCGGGTGTTGGGGGTTCGAGTCCCTCCGCCCCTGCCAGAAAACGATCCTTTGCTTCGGCAAAGGATTTTTTTTGCCTTTAAAAAAGCAAAAAAGAAAAACCAGCTAACGCTAACTGGCCTCTGATCTTCCCTGCTCACCTCTTTTTCCCGTAAATTCAGCTGTTTTGCCTGACCAGAATCGGGAATTTAAGCAACTGGCGGATATGTGCCTGCTGATCGCTGTTCTGCAACCAGACAGCATAGAGCGGACGAACGGCAACGGGTGTATCCGGAATCATCATCAACTCACTGTAAACACTTTGCCAGAAGTCCGGCAGAAACGCGCATGCGCCGGTGGTATGCAGCAGTTCACGGGTGACATGCGCTGACGTTGTGGAGAGGACCGGCACATCATCAGCCCCCGAGAGATAGCTCTGATGCTGATGAAAATCAGCTCCCCATTCCAGCTTAATGTAATCATATTTCTCGCGCTTTTCACTCTGCCGGGCGCAGAACAGCGCCAGTGAAATATGACCAATCTGCTGACTGGTTAACTCATCCATCTTAGGCGCTTCAGTGGTAATCAACAGATCCAGCTGGCGCTCATGAAGCTGTTTAACCAGCAGATGCCGCTGTGCCACGCGCGCTTCTAAATGCAGGCTCTCCCGATTCTCATACAGCGTCTGTAGCCATGGCGTCAGATAGGCTTCCCATAGAGATGCACTGGCACCAATAGAAAGCTCATGATGCTGCTGAGTATGAGAAACCTCCTTCTTCGCCATCATCCAGGTGCTCATCAGGCTTTCAGCATAGGGAAGCAGTCGCTCTCCTGCCGCTGTCAGACGTATGTTATTGCGATGCCGTGTAAAAAGATTAACGCCAAGCTGATTCTCTAACTGACGGATGCGAAAACTGACAGCAGATTGCGTAAGGTAAAGTGCTTCTGCAGCACGCCCAAAATGACGTGTCCTGCTCACTTCCAGGAAAGTTTTCAGTAATTCCGTATCCACAGCGTTCTCCCAAAAAATGTTTGTCGTATAGATTTAAATGTTTTGTTTTACACTCTGTCAAGCCTATCTAATACTCCGCGCCATTAACAGCACGGCATTAGAAAATCAGGAGCGTGTAACATGGCGGAAAGCTTCTCAACAGAGAATCGTTTCTTTGATAACAAACATTACCCGCGTGGTTTCTCACGCCACGGTGACTTTACTATTAAAGAGGCTCAGCTTCTTGAACGCCACGGTTTTGCTTTTAATGAGCTGGATTTATCAAAGCGTGAGCCTGTAACTGAAGAAGAACGTTTGTTTATTGAAGTGTGTCGTGGCGTGCGTGAGCCGCAAACGGAAGCTGAGCGCGTGTGGTCTAAGTATATGACCCGCATTAAGCGTCCTAAGCGTTTTCATACGCTCTCTGGCGGTAAACCGCAGATGGACACCGTTGAAGACTTTACCGACAGCGACGATTAACAGAGAAGGGGCGAAAGCCCCTTTTTTTATTGCAGGCTGTTGTGCAGATGAATCATTAATCGATCTATTGTACGGTAACTGACCGCTTCCTGCAGATGTGACCGGCTAATATCCGTATCCCCCGCGAGATCGGCAACGGTACGCGCCACTTTCAAAATCCGCTGCCATGCCCGCACAGACAAACCCAGTTTCTCCAGCACGGACTCCAGCCACTCCGCGTCTTCTTTGGCAGGCTGACACCAGCGCATAATCTCTGCATTGTTTAAATGCGCATTGATCTTGCCTGTGCGGGCCAGCTGAATGTTACGTGCCGCGACCACCCGATGACGTACCTGCTCAGACGCTTCCGCTCTGGTGCGCTGACCGCTGAGCATCCCACCCGGCAGTAGCGGCACCTCCAGCGAAAGATCAAAACGATCCAAAAAAGGGCCTGATAGCTTGCTGAGATACCGCAAAACCTGTTGGGGTGAGCAGCGGTTGTGTTGTCCCTGATAATGCCCGGTTGGACTGGGATTCATCGCAGCGATCAGCTGAAACCGTGCCGGATAGGTAACTTTTGCCCGGGCACGGGAAATAGCGATGACGCCCGACTCTAATGGCTCGCGCAGGGAGTCCAGTACCTTGCGATCAAATTCCGGTAACTCATCCAGAAACAGTACGCCATTGTGCGCGAGTGATATCTCACCGGGCCGTGGCAATGATCCGCCACCAATCAAAGCATAGAGAGATGCGCTATGGTGAGGTGACCTGAAAGGCCGCGTGCGCCACTGTCGGTGCAGGGTATTGTTGTTCACCAGGCTGTCGATTGCCGCGCACTCCAGAGCTTCCTGATCGCTAAGAGAAGGCATTATGCCAGGCAGTCGGGTGGCGAGCATGGTTTTACCCGTGCCCGGTGGCCCAATCAGCAGCAGGTTATGACCGCCTGCCGCTGTGATCTCCAGTGCTCTGCGCCCCTGCTCCTGACCAATGATATCAGTGAGATCATCAGCCGGCACGTCGCCCTGCTGTTCAGGGTATTGGGCGGTCGGTAATGTGAGCGCATTACGCAGAAAGGCGCATACCTCGCTGAGGTGAGAGGCGACCAGCGACAACCCCTGACGGATGAGTCCGGCATCACCCTGATTTTCAACGGAGAGCACCAGCTGCCTTCCCGCCTGTATCGCCACCATAGCCGCTGGAATCGCGCCCTGTACACCGCACACTGCGCCGTCGAGTGCCAGCTCACCCAGAAACTCATAGTGCGTCAGCTTATCGGCAGGAAGCTGCTCAGAGGCGACCAGAATGGCGATCGCCATAGGTAAGTCATACCGCCCACCCTCTTTGGGTAAATCTGCCGGGGCCAGATTGATGGTGACGCGCTTAGCCGGAAAGGTAAAACCACTGTTGATAATGGCGCTGCGGACCCGCTCACGTGCCTCTTTCACGGTGGTTTCAGGCAAACCCACCAGTGTTAACGCTGGCAGGCCGTTACTGATATGCGCCTCAATGGTCACCAGCGGGGCTTCTACGCCTAATGCTGCCCGGGTCAGAACTTTTGATAATGACATACTCGCTCCTTGTTGCCGCCAGTCTGGTGACAGCGTCAAATGAAAGCGAGGGGATGATCAGCACTGTTCGGGCCATCGTCCAGCTCATCAGCGTTTTTTTCATGCCGTATTGAAACCTTGTGCGACTGCGCGCAAATTCATCAAAACATGATTACGCCACTAAAGTGATGAATAATTATCATCACGTAATTATTTCTTGTAATACAGGTTGATAGGTCGTTATCCAGCGCCTGTGGTTAAAAAAAGTCTGTAAAAAAAGTTGTGCCATAACCCCTGACTATGATAACTCTGTAGGCATTACTTCGAACACGTAAAAGAATTGAACAACACATGAAAGCCCTTCTACAAGTGATTAGCCTGGTCGTGATTAGCGTGGTGGTGGTTATTAACCTACCGTGCGGGGCAACGCTTGGAGAAAGAAAGGCTTAAAAATCAAGCCTCGAATCCGAAAAAACCCCCGCACCGAAAGGTCCGGGGGTTTTTTTTCGACCCGAGGAAATATCAGTAAATCCACAAGGAACAAACAATGAACAGTAGCATAAAATTCTGTTGTTCCGGTCAGGACACAGGAGAATAGCGATGACAGGTGCACAGTGGGTAGTTCAGGCTTTACGCGCGCAGGGGGTTAATACCGTATTTGGTTACCCTGGCGGCGCAATTATGCCGGTATACGACGCGCTCTATGATGGCGGCGTGGAACACCTACTGTGTCGTCATGAGCAGGGCGCAGTGATGGCGGCGATTGGCTATGCCCGCTCAACCGGCAAAACTGGCGTCTGTATCGCCACTTCAGGCCCTGGCGCGACTAACCTGATTACGGGCCTGGCGGATGCCATGATGGATTCGGTTCCGGTTGTGGCAATCACCGGTCAGGTAACCTCTGCCTTCATCGGCACCGATGCTTTCCAGGAGATCGACGTACTGGGACTCTCGCTGGCCTGTACCAAGCACAGTTTCCTGGTCGAGTCGCTGGATGAGCTGCCCGCTATCATGGCGGAAGCCTTTGCGCTGGCGCAGTCGGGTCGTCCGGGTCCGGTGCTGGTTGATATCCCGAAAGACATTCAGATTGCGCAGGGTGAGCCCGCACCGCATCTGGTGCCGGTAGAAGAGGGAAGCGCGCTGCCACATCAGGCAATTCACGAAGCACGTGCACTGATGGCGCAGGCCAGAAAACCCATGCTCTACGTTGGCGGTGGCGTCGGTCTGGCGCAGGCTGTTCCGGCACTGCGTGCGCTGGCAGAAGAAACCGGTATTCCGGCAGTGGCTACCCTGAAAGGCTTAGGCAGCGTGGATCCACGCAGTGAGGTCTATCTGGGCATGCTGGGGATGCACGGCACCAAAGCCGCTAACCTGGCCGTACAGGCATGTGACCTGCTGATCGCGGTCGGTGCGCGCTTCGACGACCGCGTCACCGGCAAGCTGGATACCTTTGCACCCCACGCCAGCGTGATTCATCTCGACATCGATCCCGCTGAGTTAAACAAATTACGTCGCGCACACGTCTCTCTGCAGGGTGATCTCAACGAATTGCTGCCTGCTCTGAGTCAGCCGCTGCATATCAACGCCTGGCGTGATGAGGTGAAAGCGCTTAAAGCCAGTCACTCATGGCGCTATGACCATCCAGGCGAAGCGATCTATGCGCCGCTGTTGCTGAAGCAGCTTTCCGATCGCAAACCGGCCAATACTGTTGTGACCACCGACGTTGGTCAGCATCAGATGTGGACGGCACAGCACATGGCATTTAGCGCACCGGAAAACTTCATCACCTCCAGTGGTTTAGGCACCATGGGCTTTGGTTTGCCTGCCGCTATCGGCGCACAGGTTGCACGCCCGGAAGATACGGTTATCTGTGTCTCGGGTGATGGCTCCATCATGATGAACATTCAGGAACTGGGCACCATCAAGCGCGGCAAGCTGCCGGTTAAAATCGTACTGATGGATAACCAGCGTCTGGGCATGGTGCGCCAGTGGCAGCAGCTCTTTTTTGACGGTCGCTACAGCGAAACCAATCTGTCCGATAATCCCGACTTCCTCACGCTGGCCAGCGCGTTCAACATTCCTGGCCAGCGCATTACCCGTAAAGATCAGGTCGACGCCGCCCTTGATGCTCTGCTGAACAGCGAAGGTCCTTACTTCCTGCATGTTGCAATAGATGAGCATGAAAACGTCTGGCCACTGGTACCGCCGGGTGCCAGCAATGCAAACATGATGGAGAAAACCGTATGAACCAGCATCAATTGTCTATCGAAGCCCGTTTCCGCCCTGAAATATTAGAGCGCATTTTACGCGTCGTGCGTCACCGCGGTTTTCAGGTCTGTTCTATGAACATGGCCTCAGTCGCTAACGCAGAAAACATTAATATTGAAATGACCGTTGCCAGCCAGCGCTCCGTCGATTTACTGTCTTCGCAGTTAAGTAAATTGATCGACGTTGCATGCGTTCAGATTCAACAACAGACAACACAACAAATCCGCGCGTAGCCGCGAGAGGAAATAACAATGAGCACGAAGAAAGCAGACTTTATTTGGTTCAATGGCGAGATGGTTAAGTGGGAAGATGCGAAGGTCAGCGTCATGTCTCACGCGTTGCACTACGGTACGTCGGTATTTGAAGGCGTGCGTTGCTACGACTCTCACAAAGGACCGGTTGTGTTCCGTCATCGCGAACACATGCAACGTCTGCACGACTCCGCCAAAATCTACCGCTTCCCGATTAAAAGCAGCGTTGATGAGCTGATGGAAGCGTGCCGCGAAGTCATCCGCCTGAACAAACTGAAAAGTGCTTATATCCGTCCGCTGGCCTTTGTTGGCGATGTGGGCCTGGGCGTGAACCCGCCAGACGGCTTCACCACCGATGTGATCATTGCTGCCTTCCCGTGGGGCGCATACCTGGGCGCAGAAGCGCTGGAAAACGGCATCGATGCGATGGTCTCCTCATGGAACCGCGTTGCGCCAAATACCCTGCCAACCGCCGCGAAAGCGGGTGGTAACTACCTCTCCTCACTGCTGGTGGGCAGCGAAGCCCGTCGTCACGGTTATCAGGAAGGTATCGCGCTGGACACCAATGGCCTGATTTCAGAAGGTGCTGGCGAGAACCTGTTTGAAGTTAAAGATGGTGTGCTGTTTACGCCGCCATTCACCTCCTCTGCACTGCCAGGTATCACCCGCGATGCCATCATCACGCTGGCGCGCGATATGGGCATTGAAGTGCGTGAGCAGACGCTGTCGCGTGAGTCGCTCTATCTGGCTGACGAAGTCTTTATGTCTGGCACCGCCGCAGAAATCACGCCGGTACGCAGCGTGGATCGCATTCAGGTGGGCGAAGGCAAACGTGGTCCGGTCACCAAACGCATCCAGGAGGCCTTCTTTGGTCTGTTCACTGGCGAAACAGAAGACAAGTGGGGCTGGTTAGATCCGGTTAACCCATAATCAGATACAGCGCGGGCGTCATCTGACGTCCGCGAGCTTATTCTTACTGGAGTAAATAGAGCATGCCTAAGTACCGTTCCGCCACTACCACCCACGGCCGCAATATGGCAGGTGCCCGTGCCTTATGGCGCGCGACAGGAATGACCGACGACGATTTCGGCAAGCCGATTATCGCTGTGGTTAACTCATTCACCCAATTTGTCCCTGGCCACGTTCACCTCCGCGACCTGGGTAAACTCGTCGCTGAGCAGATTGAAGCGTCAGGTGGTGTGGCTAAAGAGTTCAACACCATCGCGGTGGATGACGGTATTGCCATGGGTCATGGCGGCATGCTGTATTCACTGCCTTCGCGCGAACTGATTGCCGATTCGGTCGAGTACATGGTCAACGCGCACTGCGCAGACGCCATGGTCTGCATCTCTAACTGCGATAAAATCACGCCGGGAATGCTGATGGCGTCACTGCGCCTGAATATTCCGGTGATCTTTGTTTCCGGTGGACCGATGGAAGCGGGTAAAACCAAGCTTTCTGACAAAATCATCAAGCTGGATCTGGTGGATGCGATGATTCAGGGTGCCAACCCGAACGTCAGCGATGCCGACAGCGATCAGATCGAACGCTCTGCCTGCCCGACCTGTGGCTCCTGCTCCGGTATGTTCACCGCCAACTCGATGAACTGTCTGACCGAAGCTCTGGGCCTGTCGCAGCCTGGCAACGGATCACTGCTGGCCACGCACGCCGATCGCAAAGAGCTGTTCATCAATGCCGGTAAGCGCATCGTCAGTCTGACCAAGCGCTACTACGAGCAGGATGACGTCAACATGCTGCCACGTAACATCGCTAACAAGGCCGCTTTCGAGAACGCCATGATGCTGGATATCGCCATGGGCGGTTCCACCAACACCGTATTGCACCTGCTGGCGGCGGCACAGGAAGGCGACATCGACTTTAATATCTCCGACATCGATCGCCTGTCACGTAAAGTGCCTCAGCTTTGTAAAGTCGCGCCAAGTACCCCGAAATATCACATGGAAGATGTGCATCGCGCGGGTGGGGTTTTTGCGATTCTGGGCGAGCTGGATCGCGCAGGCCTGTTCGACAGCAGCGCCCGTAATATTCTGCAGCAGACGATGCGTGAAACGCTGGATCAGTACGACATCATGCTGACCAAAGATCAGGCGGTGAAAGATATGTTCCGCGCTGGCCCGGCAGGCATCCGTACTACCCAGGCGTTCTCACAGAACTGCCGCTGGGACACGCTGGATGATGATCGTGCCGAAGGCTGTATCCGCACCCGCGAAAACGCTTACTCGCAGGACGGCGGTCTGGCCGTGCTTTACGGCAACATCGCCGAAGATGGCTGTATCGTTAAAACGGCGGGCGTAGACAAAGAGATCCTGACCTTCACGGGTCCGGCTAAAGTCTATGAAAGCCAGGATGACGCGGTAGAAGCGATTCTGGGCGGCAAAGTTGTGGCAGGCGACGTGGTCGTCATCCGCTACGAAGGACCAAAAGGCGGGCCGGGCATGCAGGAAATGCTCTATCCGACCACCTATCTGAAATCGATGGGCCTGGGCAAAAGCTGCGCACTGATCACCGACGGTCGGTTCTCCGGCGGTACGTCGGGCCTCTCTATCGGCCACGCTTCGCCGGAAGCGGCTAACGGCGGCACCATTGCGCTGGTCAAAGATGGCGATACCATTGAAATCGATATCCCTAATCGCGGCATCAAACTCGCTGTGCCGGATAACGAACTGCACGCCCGCCGTGAAGAGCAGCAGGCACGTGGCGATGCGGCCTATACGCCAGTCAATCGTCAGCGTGAAGTCTCCTTTGCGCTGCGTGCTTACGCATTACTCGCGACCAGTGCTGACAAAGGCGCTGTCCGCGATAAGAGCAAGCTGGGAGGCTAAAAATGGCCGAGTCTCAACCGCTACCTGACGCGCCTGGCGGCGCCGAATATTTGCGCGCAGTGCTGCGTTCACCGGTGTATGAAGTGGCACAGGTGACGCCGCTGCAGATTATGGAAAAAATTTCGGCGCGGCTCGGCAACACCATTCTGGTGAAGCGGGAAGATCGCCAGCCGGTGCACAGTTTCAAGGTGCGCGGTGCTTACGCGATGATTGCCGGTCTGAATGAAGAGCAGAAAGCGCGCGGCGTGGTGACGGCGTCAGCCGGTAACCATGCGCAGGGCGTGGCGCTCTCCGCGACGAAACTGGGCATCAAGTCACTGATTGTGATGCCGCTAGCGACCGCAGACATCAAGGTCGATGCAGTGCGCGCATTTGGCGGTGAGGCTTTCCTGTTTGGTGCCAACTTTGATGAGGCGAAAGCCAAAGCGATAGAGCTCGCTGAACAGCGCGGCTACACCTTCGTGCCGCCGTTTGACCATCCGGCTGTCATTGCCGGACAGGGCACGCTGGCGATGGAGCTGTTGCAGCAGGATGCGCACCTTGACCGGGTCTTTGTCCCGGTTGGCGGCGGCGGTCTGGCGGCCGGCGTGGCGGTGCTGATCAAGCAGCTGATGCCGCAAATCAAAGTGATTGCGGTGGAGTCAGAAGATTCAGCCTGCCTGAAAGCCGCACTGGAAGCGGGTCATCCGGTCGATCTGCCGCGCGTCGGGCTGTTTGCCGAAGGCGTCGCGGTCAAACGGATTGGCAGCGAAACCTTCCGGCTCTGTCAGGCCTACCTCGATGACATCATTACCGTCGACAGCGATGCGATTTGCGCGGCGATGAAGGATCTGTTCGAAGATGTGCGTGCTGTGGCGGAGCCGTCTGGCGCACTGGCGCTAGCGGGCATGAAAAAGTATATCCAGCAGCATGAGATCAAAGGCGAGCGGCTGGCGCATGTGTTATCAGGTGCCAACGTCAACTTCCACGGTCTGCGTTACGTCTCCGAGCGTTGTGAGCTGGGCGAACAGCGTGAAGCGCTGCTGGCCGTCACCATCCCGGAACAGCAGGGCAGTTTCCTGCGCTTCTGCCAGACGCTGGGCGGACGTTCAATCACCGAGTTCAATTACCGCTACGCCGATGCGGACAAAGCCTGCATCTTTGTGGGTGTACGTCTGACCCGTGGCGTGGAAGAGCGCAGTGAGATCATCAGCGAACTCACCAGCGGCGGCTATCAGGTAGTCGATCTCTCAGATGATGAGATGGCGAAACTGCACGTGCGCTACATGGTGGGCGGACGGCCCTCCAAGCCACTGCGTGAGCGGCTCTTCAGCTTTGAATTCCCGGAGGCACCTGGCGCGTTGCTGAAGTTCCTGCAGACGCTGGGCACTCACTGGAATATCTCGCTGTTTCACTACCGCAGCCACGGCACCGACTATGGTCGTGTGCTGGCGGCGTTTGAACTCGGCAGCGATGAGCCACGTTTCGAGGAGCATCTCACCGATCTGGGTTACGACTTTCATGACGAAAGCCAGAACCCGGCGTTCCGCTTCTTCCTGTCAGGCCACTGATTACAGCTGGCTCCAGAAAGCACTGATCAGCGGCTCTCCGAGCCGCTTTTTTTGCACGCAGATGCCGAGTTCGAACGGCGCAACCGAGTCAATATTCTCCAGCAGCAGCACGCGGTTTCGCACCGGGTCCGGGCTGTTCTCCAGCACCACATCCGGCAACAGTGCAATACCGCAACCCAGCGCCACCATTGAGACAATCGCTTCATGCCCCGATACGGTGGCGTAAATGACCGGATTCGGGATGCGCTGACGACGGAACCAGAGATCGATACGCCGCCGTGCGGGTCCCTGCACCGGCAGAATGAAGGGAATTTTTGACCAGTCGGGCTGCGGCTGTGTGGCCTGAGTGCGAACAGCACAGGGCAGTGCAGGCGCAATCAGCACCAGCGGGATCAGCCCCAGTGGCATAAAATCAATGCTGGCGGGCAGAGTTTCAGGCCGTCCGGCAATCGCCAGATCGGCATCACCGGAGTGCACTTTTTCCACCGCATCCGCGGCATCGCCGGTATCCAGTTTGATTTCGACCTGCGGATGTTCAGCGCGAAAGCGGTCAAGGATGGGCGGCAGATGACTGTAGGCCGCCGTCACAGAACAGAACAGTCGCAGTTCGCCGCTGAGTGACGGGCCGTTAAGATCCATCACATGGCGCAGTTGCTGATACTGCAACAGCGTCTGCTGGGCAAACTGGCGCAGGCGTTCGCCCGCTTCCGTCAGCGTCACGGTGCGGTTATCGCGCAGAAACAGCGCATGGCCGACATCTTCTTCAAGCCGCTGGATCTGGCGTGACAGCGTGGAAGGGCTGACGTGCATCGCACGCGCAGTGCGCCCGAAGTGGCAGCTTTCTGCCAGATGAAGAAACAGTTTCAGATCCCGTAAATCCATGTGCGCGTCGCCTCTGGGTGGTGTTGCATTTATTGCAATGTGACGTTGTTAATATATCAATTTAAGCAACAGAATTCCTGTCATATGATGGGGTCATTCGCGGCGCTGCACGATTCGCCGTTCCTGAACAAAAAAAGCAAACACAACCTTACTGGAGTACCCATGGCTAACTATTTCAACACATTGAACCTGCGCAACCAGCTGGCGCAATTAGGCAAATGCCGTTTCATGGCGCGTGATGAATTCGCGGATGGTGCCAGTTTCCTGAAAGGCAAAAAAGTCGTTATCGTTGGCTGTGGTGCGCAGGGCCTGAACCAGGGTCTGAACATGCGTGATTCCGGTCTGGACGTTGCTTATGCACTGCGTGCTGAAGCGATTGCGGAGAAACGCCCTTCATGGCGCAAAGCGACCGATAACGGTTTCAAAGTGGGTACTTACGAAGAGCTGATCCCGCAGGCTGACCTGGTGGTTAACCTGACGCCAGACAAGCAGCACTCTGCTGTAGTTCAGGCTGTTCAGCCGCTGATGAAAGATGGCGCTGCACTGGGCTACTCACACGGTTTCAACATCGTTGAAGTGGGCGAAAGCATCCGTAAAGACATCACTGTTGTGATGGTGGCGCCGAAGTGCCCGGGTACTGAAGTGCGTGAAGAGTACAAACGTGGCTTTGGTGTGCCGACGCTGATCGCGGTTCACCCTGAAAATGATCCAAAAGGCGAAGGCATGGCGATTGCTAAAGCCTGGGCAGCTGCGACTGGCGGCGATCGTGCTGGCGTGCTGGAATCCTCCTTCGTTGCAGAAGTGAAATCTGACCTGATGGGTGAGCAGACTATTCTGTGTGGCATGTTGCAGGCGGGTTCACTGCTCTGCTTCGACAAGCTGGTGGCTGAAGGTACCGATCCGGCTTACGCAGAAAAACTGATTCAGTTCGGCTGGGAAACCATCACCGAGTCACTGAAGTTTGGTGGCATCACCCTGATGATGGATCGTCTTTCTAACCCGGCGAAACTGCGCGCCTATGCGCTGTCAGAGCAGCTGAAAACCATCATGGCGCCGCTGTTCCAGAAGCACATGGATGACATCATCTCCGGTGAATTCTCTTCCGGTATGATGGCTGACTGGGCAAATGATGATAAAAACCTGCTGACCTGGCGTGAAGAGACCGGCCAGACCGCGTTCGAAACCGCCGCACAGTATGAAGGCAAAATTGAAGAGCAGGAGTACTACGACAAAGGTGTTGTGATGGTAGCGATGGTTAAAGCGGGCGTTGAGCTGGCGTTTGAAACCATGGTAGACGCCGGCATCATTGAAGAGTCTGCTTACTATGAATCACTGCATGAGCTGCCGCTGATCGCGAACACCATCGCCCGTAAGCGTCTGTATGAAATGAACGTGGTTATCTCTGATACTGCCGAATATGGTAACTACCTGTTCTCCTTCGCCGCAGTTCCGCTGCTGAAAGAGTTCATGACCACATTGCAGCCAGGCGATCTGGGTAAAGCGGTTGAAGGCACGCAGGTCGACAACGCGCAGCTGCGTGACGTTAACGAAGCCGTTCGCCAGCATCCGATTGAAACCGTTGGCCGCAAGCTGCGTGGCTACATGACCGACATGAAGCGTATCGCTGTCGCGGGCTAATAAACCTCTTCACCGTTTTCAGCAAAACAAACCCCGGCTCGCCGGGGTTTTTTATTTGTGAACACTGCCTGGAAGGTTCACTGTAGGAACGGTGCCTGCACTGCCTGCTTTGCTGTAAGATCGAGCCTGTACAGGCAATACGGTCAGATCGGAAAGACGCAAAACCCGCCATCCCTGGCGCGGGACGCTTTCCTCCTCTGCCCGTATTGCCAGTGCCCTCAAGCTTCTTCATTGCTGCCCGAATCACCCTGCCTCATTAGCACTATGCAAGATCTTCAAACTGACAGCTAACCTGCTTCAGGCGATGGGAGCATACGCCTGTAGCAAAGCATCGCGGGCCAGGGACAACAACGCCGGGAGCGTTTTTGAACAACGCAATGCGTTGGCCCGGCTACGGGCGCACCTCAGGGATGAGGTGCGTAATCGGCCGCGCTGAGCCTGCCAGGGATGGCGTCTTTTACGTCTTTGCTTCAGGCGTATGCGCCCTGAGCCTGCTACCTGACCTCAAGGCGACACTTTAAACCCTGCGGAGTAGATGTATGCTCCCTCAAACGCCCTTTATTTACTCAACCCAACCCATAAAAAACCCGGCATCTGCCGGGTTTCACTGACCTTCATCCAACCGGATTACACGTCATAAAGCGTCTGGTGACGCGTCTCTTTACAGGCCAGCAACGCGATCAGCGTCAGTACTGCCATTGACGCCAGATACAGCCCCACCGCCTGCAAACCATAATGGGCATTTAGCCAGGTCGCAATATAAGGCGCAACGGAGGCACCCAGAATCGAGGAGAGGTTATAGGAGAACGATGCGCCGGTATAACGCACTTCAGTCGGGAACAGCTCCGGCAGCAGCGCGCCCATCGGGCCAAACGTCAGCCCCATAATGCTCAGACCCAGCAGCAGAAACGCCATCACCAGCGCCTGTGAACCTGAACCAAGCATTGCCGGGAACAGGAACGAAAACCCGATAATCATCAGCGTAATGGTAATCATCGTCTTGCGACGACCAAAACGGTCAGCCAGCAAACCAGCAATCGGTACCATCACCCCAAAGCCAATCACCGCCAGCATCAGCATCCACAGCATACTGTTACGCGGAATGCCCAGACCCGCCGGTGCTGCCGTGGTGCCATAACTCATCGAATAGACGGTCATGATATAGAACAGCGTATAGGTCGCCAGCATGATAAAAGTGCCGAGAATCGTGGCGGTCAGATGCTTGCTCAGCAGCGCCGCAATCGGCACCCGAACCTGCTTCTTCTCTTTCTGCACTTTGGCAAACACCGGACTCTCATGCAGCGAAACGCGCACATACAGACCAACCAGCACCAGCACGGCAGAGAGAATAAACGGCACGCGCCAGCCCCACTGCATAAACTGCTCGTCGGTCAGCAGCCATGAAAGCAGCAGGAAAGTCCCGTTAGCGAAGAAAAAGCCAATCGGCGCACCCAACTGAGGGAACGAACCGTAAAGCGCACGCTTCTTCGCTGGCGCATTTTCCGTCGCCAGCAGCGCCGCACCACCCCATTCTCCACCCAGCCCCAGTCCCTGACCAAAACGCGCCAGCGCCAGCAGCAGCGGCGCCATCACGCCAATCGTCTCATAGCTGGGTAGCAGACCAATCACCACGGTGGAAATACCCATGGTCAGCAGCGAGGCAACCAGCGTGGCTTTACGCCCGACGCGATCGCCAAAGTGACCAAACACCGCTGAGCCAATCGGACGCGCGATAAAGGCGATAGCGAAAGTGGCCAGCGACTGTAGCGTTGCGACCGTGGCATCACCCTGCGGGAAGAAAATGTGCGGGAAAACAATTACCGCAGCCGTGGCATAAATATAAAAGTCGAAGAATTCGATGGCCGTACCGACCAGCGAGGCAATCACCACTTTACTGCGTGAGTTAACCGGCGTGGGATCCTGCTGTTTGTCGAGTGTGTCTGTGAGGGAGGCTTGCATAACTGTTTCTTATTTGTAAATACAGATAAAGAATCTTACGCATCTGCCAGGGCGCATTCAATGATGAAAACCCGCGCCGCGTCTGGCTTCAGAGGGCAAAAAGAGGATAATTTCTGTGGTGCTGTGAATACCGGGTGATACCGGGGTAAACCGGACGATATATGGCGGGATACTCTAAGAAAGGGCTAAATAAAAGTGACCCCTCAGCTATTCATCCTGTTATCTGATTAAAAAATAGCCGAGGGGAAATATTTTCCGCTGTTGTTAACGGATTACGATGATTTGTGTCGTGACGCGCTGCCCGCTTCAGGCATCTGTGGGTCGTCTTTATATTTGGCAGTGGCGATCCACGCTGCACAGAACAGCGTCAGACGAGCGAAGAAGTAGAAGAATGCCATCAGGCCGAGCACTGAACCAAAGGCGGCACCGGAAGGCGAGGTCGCCATCTTCGGCAGTGTCAGCGTCATCACAAACTTAATCACCTCAAAGCCGATTGCCGCCAGCAGTGTCCCGCGGAACAACGCTTTCTTACGTGGCTTATGACGCGGCAGAATCCAGAAAATCCACAGGAAAAGCAGATAGTTCGCCATAACGGAAATCGAGGTGGCGATAATGGTCAGCGCAGGCCGCAACCAGTCAATGCCATCCAGGCCCAGCGCACTCACGATAGAGGCCTGCGCAGAGCCGGCTACCGAGGTCAGCGACAGCGTAATCACCAGCGCCAGCATCAGACCCGCCAGCGACAGCAGATCGCGAATATAACGCTTCCAGATCTTCTCCTTGTCATCCGGTTTGCGTTCCCATACGTCGCGCGACTGGGCACGAATCGCTTCACGCAGGTTACCCATCCAGTTAAGGCCGGAGTAGAGCGCCAGCAGTAAACCGGTAATCCCCACGGTGGCACGCTGCTGAATCGCGGTATTCACAGTATTTTTCAGCGTGGTTGCCAGTGTCGGGTCGCTGATGCTGCTGACGATTTTGTTGATGATATCGGTCAGCAAATCCGGATTCGATGCCAGCACAAAACCCACGGCGGCGAACGACACCATCAGAATGGGAATCAGCGATAAAAACGAAAAATAGGTAATCGCCGCGCCAAACTGGCTGCCGAGCCGATCGTTAAAGCGGTCAAGGGCGCGAATGAAATGCGCCACCGCCGGAATAGCCTGAAACCAGGTGGCGAAACGAGACACGCGAACAATAGATTCGTCTACGGTGTGGTTGCCGGTTTTAATATCGATAAGCGGCTTTTGTGGCTGCAAATCCTGCGGATTTTCCTGCTTGTCTGTCATAGACCTTCACTGTCCTGTTTATCATTAAAATCAAAGTATAGCCGCTCAGGTGACGTACTCCTGTAACACCTGACTCAGCCACTCCATAAATACCCGCACGCGACGTGCCACATTGCGCCGGTGCGGATAGAGCAGATGGATCGGCATCGGCCTGGCGGGAAAGCGATGCAGCACTTCCACCAGCTCACCCCTTTCCAGCAATGTCTGAATGCCGGCGGCAGGCACCTGAATAATGCCTAAGCCCGCCAGACAGGCGGCGCGATAGGTTTCGGTGCTGTTCACCGTCACCACGCCGCCGGTATGAACGTAATGGCACTGCCTGCCATCAAAATATTCAAACCCGGGTGAGGCCTGACCGAGCTGCTGGCTGTAATGCACCATCGCATGCTGCGACAGCTCTTCCAGCCGGATTGGCATCCCGAACCGCGAAAGGTAGCCAGGGCTGGCGCAGTTAATCAAGGTATGGGTACCAATTTTTCGCGCAATCAGCCCCGAATCTTTGAGTTCGCCCACCCGAAGCACACAATCAAACCCTTCGCGGATCACATCCACCTGACGATCGCTGCTGCTCAGCTCAATCTCTATGCCGGGATAGTGCTGCAAAAATTCGGGCAGCCGTGGCAGGATAAAACCGGTGGCCATCGCCACCGACATATCCACCCGGAGTTTACCGCTGAGCGAGGCGGGTTCGTGCTGAAACAGGCTGTCCATATCGTCAATCATCGACAATAAATCAAGACAGCGATCGTAATAGACTAATCCATCCTGGGTGAGTTGCACCCGGCGCGTGGTGCGATGCAACAAACGTGTTGCCATTTGATTCTCCAGCGCCTGGATCTGCCGGGATACACTGCCTTTCGGCACACCTAAACTTTCTGCTGCGCGGGTAAAACTGCCCATTTCTGCCACCCGCACGAAGACCTGCATTGCGTGAATTTTGTCCATGTTGTTCACCGATTGTTGTTTTTATTGAAACAGTGATGCGCGTTTACCCCTGTTTATAGATCAATAATTCGCGAATATCCTTAACCCGTGTTCAATTTTTCAACAGGTGTGAGCGATGAATCAGAAAGTGGCGTTAATTACCGGTGGAAACCGTGGGTTAGGCCGGAATGGAGCCTTAAAACTGGCTGCCAGAGGCACCGATATCATTCTGACGTACCGCAGCCATGCCGATGAGGCGCAGGCGGTCGTAAAGGAAATTGCGGCGATGGGGAGGCGCGCCGTGGCGCTGGCACTGGATGTAGGCGAAACCGGTCAGTTCGACCGCTTTGTTGGAGAGGTGAAACAGGCACTGCAGCAGCAATGGCAACGGGAGCGATTTGACTATTTAGTGAACAACGCGGGTCATGGACACTACAAGCCGTTTACCGACACCACCGAGGCGGAATTTGATGCGCTGGTCAATGTGCATTTGAAAGGGCCTTACTTTCTCACTCAGAAGCTGCTGCCGCTGATCAATGACGGTGGCCGCATCCTGAACATCTCCAGCGGGCTGACCCGACTGGTCTACCCTGGCTCCTCGACCTATGCGTCGATGAAAGGGGCGATGGAAGTCCTGACGCGCTATCAGGCGAAAGAGCTGGGCGAACGGCGCATTCGCGTCAATATTCTGGCACCTGGCGCGATAGAGACTGACTTTGGTGGTGGCCGGGTGCGTGATACCCGCGAGATTAACGATCAGATTGCCGGACTGACGGCGCTGGGTCGGGTCGGACTGCCGGATGATATCGGCGACGCCATCAGCGCGATCCTCAGTGACGAAACCGGCTGGATCACCGCGCAGCGGATTGAGGCTTCAGGCGGGCAGGGGATTTAACCGCGGGCGGCGTCGTTGAAAACACGACGCCGCCGTCTTTCACAGTGTAATGGTGCCATCGATGACGGTAACCGTATTGCCGCCAATCCAGATGGTCTCACCAGCGAAAGATACGTTCACCCGGCCTGCACGCTGCAGGGCCGTTCCCTGGCGAACGCGATAGGCGGTGGTATGGCCTGCGGCTGCGAAGTAACGCGCCAGACAGGCGTTGGCGCTGCCGGTCACCGGATCCTCGGTCAGGCTGCCATTTTCTACTAGCAGGCCACGCACTTCATACTGCTCAGGCTCGCCCTCAGGCAACCGGCCAAACGGCATCACTCCCGAAACACCCGCATGCTTAACCAGACGCTGCAAATCGCTGACATTGGGCTGCAGCGCCAGCACAGCGTCGGCACTGACCATCGGTACCAGCAGCCAGCGAATCCCCATATCGACCACCGTCGGGCTTTGCGTCAGATCGAACGCGTCGCTGTTTAAAGCGTTCCCCATCAGCGCATCCTGCCACGGCATCAGGGTGGCCGCCGGCGCGGCAAATGCCAGTTCGCCCGCCTCACCTATCTTCACCGTCACGTTTCCGACGCCACACTCCTGCACGATTTCACCCGGCGTTCGGGTAGGCCAGCCCGCCTCCAGCAGCGCATGTGCGGTGCCCAGCGTCGGATGACCGGCAAACGGCAGTTCGCCTTCCACGGTAAAAATACGCACCCGATAATCCGCCTCTTCGTGCTGCGGCGGCAGCACAAAGGTAGTTTCCGACAGGTTCGTCCAGCGGGCAATTGCCGCCAGCTGGCTGTCGTTTAGCCCCTGAGCATCCATGATCACCGCCAGCGGATTGCCATTAAAGGCGGATGAGGTAAACACATCGACTTGCTTAAACGCGACCTTCATTGTGACTCCTTGCTCTGGGTTCAGTGTGGCCTTTTCTCTGCCGGATGATTGCTTATAACAGCTAACAGCGTTATCAATAAGTTAAAGATTTTACCGGAGACTCTGAATGCTAACGATCCTGGGACGCGCCTCCTCAATCAACGTGCGCAAAGTACTATGGCTGTGTGACGAACTTGACCTTGATTTTGAGCGCGAAGAGTGGGGCGATGGCTTCCGCTCAACCCACCTACCCGAATTCATGGCACTGAATCCCAATGCGATGGTGCCGGTTCTGAAAGATGATGACTTTGTGTTGTGGGAATCCAATACCATTCTGCGCTATCTGGCGAACGCCTATGGCGGCGAGTGGCTCTATCCTCATGATCCGCAAACGCGAGCGCCTGTCGATCAGTGGATAGACTGGCAAGCTACCGAACTCAACACCTCATGGCGCTACGCATTTATGTCGCTGGTGCGAAACTCCCCGGCTCATCAGGATCCGCGTCTGCTGGCTGCGGCCAGTAAAGGCTGGGCGCACACCATGAGCATTCTCAATCAGCAGCTGGAAAAAACCGGCCGCTATGTTGCCGGACGTAATTTCACGCTGGCAGACATTCCGATTGGCCTGGCGGTGAACCGCTGGTTTGAGACCCCGCTCGACCATCCCGATTACCCTGCGGTGCGGACTTATTACGAGCGCCTGACTGAACGTCGCGGCTATACCGTCTGGGGCCGCAACGGTACACCCTGAGCCTCACCGCACGGTATTCCTGCCAGCTCACAGGCGATTTCGCCTGCACGCTGAATCGCCCGGCTGTAGCGCGCATCAAACGGATAGCAGCAGGAGAGTCGCAGCGCATGGTTGTAGCGCTCGCTCAGTGAGTAGAGTGCGCCAGGCGTAACGCAAATTTGCTCCTGCAGCAGCCGATCAAACATCTCGGTGGTATTCACGCCGCCCGGTAGCTCAACCCAGAAAACGAAGCCACCGCGCGGCAGTGTTGCGCGCGTGCCTTCCGGGAAGTAGCGGGCGATAAGACCCCGCGCCTCATCCAGATTAGCTGCATAGCGACGGCGCAGCGTGCGCAGATGGTGGTCGTAACCGCCGGAAGCCAGAAACTCCGCCAGCGTTTCGGAGAGCAGGGCAGATTCAGCCATTGAGGAGACGGCTTTCAGTCGGGCAATCGCATCATGAAAACGGCCTGCGGCGGTCCAGCCAATACGAAAATCGGGTGCCACGGTTTTAGTGAAACTGGTGCAGTAGATCACCCAGCCATCGCGATCAAAGGCTTTCACGGCGGGTGAGAGCGGCCAGTCGAACTGCAACTCGTCATACAGCCCATCTTCTATCAGCGGAACGTGGTAAGTGTTCACTAACTTTGCCAGCCGTTTCTTATTCTCCAGCGACATACCGCAGCCCAGCGGGTTCTGCGCGCTCGGCATCGCAATCAGCGCCTTGATACGCTGCTCCTGCAGCAGCATCTCCAGTGCATCCAGCGAGAGCCCGTGCTGTGGGTCAGTGGGGATTTCCAGTGCTTTCAGACCGAGCGAGGCCAGAAGCGGAAAGAGGAAGAAGTAGGTCGGCGACTCCAGCCCGACGCAGTCGCCAGGCTGCGTGACGGCACGAAGCGCCAGCTGAAGCGCCTCCATGCAGCCGTGGGTCAGGGTGATCTCATCGGCGGTAATTGTCTGTCCGGCGTGCAGCGCCCGTCGCGCTATCTCCTCCCGTAAGCGCTCACTACCGGGCGGAAGCGCATAGCGACCGATCATGTTGGGATCACGACGCAACAATGAGGCGGTAATCCGGGCGATGCGTGCCGCAGGAAACAGCTCACTGTCCTGCGGGCAGGCCAGCGAAATATTGGTGTAGTCGGGATGATTCTGCGCCGCAAACACCTTATCGATCAGGTCGAGTTTACCGCTGCTGGGATCGCGTACCCGGGTCTTATGCTGACCGTGGCGGGTGACGGCGGGCAACACGCCGCGCACGTAATAGCCCGACTGCGGACGCGCCTCAATCAGCCCGCGATCTTCCAGCATCTGCCAGGCATTCAGCACGGTATTGACGCTGACCTGATGTGACTGCGCAACACGGCGGATCGCCGGCAGGCGTTTACCGGGTTTCAGCGTTCCCTGATGGATGGCTTCAGCGAAGCTCTCTGCCAGCTGCTGATAGAGGGGTTGTTCGGTCGTGGGAGCAAGGGACACAATAGCCTCCGGCCTGAATGGGTACAATTTCTGTTAACGATAACTGTAACCATAACAATAGTGATTTTGTGTCCCTGTTACCATCTTAATTCCCGCCTTAGCATAGAACTCTGTCTACCTTCAGGAGAGTCACCATGCTTGATCCCTCTTTCTTCAGTTACGTTACTGTGATGTCAATTACGCCAGGCCCGAACAATCTGCTGCTGGCGACCTCCGGGGTCAATTTTGGCATGCGGCGCACTCTGCCAATGGTGTTCGGTATTCTGGTGGGCTGTGCGGTGCAGACGGTGATTGCCGGTATGGCGCTGGAGGTGTTATTGCACTGGATGGCGGCGATTCGCCTGCCGCTGACGCTGGCAGGCTGTACCTATCTGATGTGGTTATCCTGGAAAATTTTTCGCGCTGCCGCACCCGAAGCGCGCACCCGTCCTCAGCCAATGACGATAGTGGGCGGCGCCTGCTTCCAGGCGATCAATCCCAAGGCCTGGCTGATGGCCACCAACGTCGCGCTGCTCTATAGCGGCAGCAGCGGCGTCCTGACGGTGATGATCGGCTTTATGCTGCTCAATCTGCCCTGCATCCTGATCTGGGCAGCACTGGGCGATCGCCTGCGCAGCCATCTGCAGATTGCCTGGAAGCGCCAGCTGTTTAACAGCCTGATGGCGCTGTCGCTGGTGGCGACCACCGTCTGGATGCTGACCGACGCGCTGCTGGCCGCTTAATCGGGCACACCCGGTGCAGTGGCCGACGGCCATTTCCAGTTCTGCACCTCCGGCAAATCTTCGCCATGCTCACGGACATAGCGATGATGTTCCGCCAGACGCTGCTGTAAATCCTCCAGCAGCTCAGGATGCGCGTCGGCCAGGCCCGGCACGCGCAGAATCGCCTCCTGCGCCAGATGATAGCGGTCAAGCTCGTTCAGTACCGTCATATCAAATGGCGTGGTGGTGGTTCCCTCTTCGTTAAAGCCGCGCACATGGAAGTTGCGGTGGTTGGTTCGGGAATAGGTCAGGCGATGTATCAGCGTCGGATAGCCGTGGAAAGCAAAAATCACCGGTTTATCCTGGGTAAACAGCGCGTCGAACTCCGCATCAGATTTGCCATGCGGATGCTGATCTTCCGGCTGCAGTGCCAGCAGATCGACCACGTTCACCACGCGGATGCGCAGTTCAGGCAGCATCTCACGCAGCAGATCGACCGCCGCCATCGTCTCCATAGTTGGGACATCACCGGCGCAGGCCATCACCACATCTGGCTGGTCATGTGCCGGCGTGGTGCCCGCCCAGCGCCACTCGCCCATACCCGCTTCACAATGGGTCACGGCACTGGCCATATCCAGCCACTGCGGCGCAGGCTGTTTGCCCGCCACAATCACATTGATGCGGTCCCAGGTGCGCAGGCAGTGATCGCCCACCCAAAGCAGCGTATTGGCATCGGGCGGCAGATAGATGCGCACGATGTCTGCTTTCTTGTTGGCAACATGATCGATAAAGCCCGGATCCTGATGACTGTAGCCATTGTGGTCCTGACGCCAGACGTGCGAAGAGAGCAGGTAATTCAGCGACGAAATCGGTTTACGCCAGCCCAGCTTGCGCGTCACTTTCAGCCACTTAGCGTGCTGGTTAAACATCGAATCGACGATGTGAATAAAAGCTTCATAGCAGTTGAACAGCCCGTGGCGGCCGGTCAGCAGATAGCCTTCAAGCCAGCCCTGACACTGATGCTCACTGAGGATTTCCATCACCCGGCCATCTCGCGCCAGCTGCTCATCGTACGGCTCGATTCGTTCCAGCCAGGTGCGGCTGGTCACGTCAAAGACCGGCGTCAGGCGGTTAGAGGCCGTTTCATCCGGGCCAAACAGGCGGAAATTATCGCGGTTACGCTGGAACAGTACGCTGAGATAGCGACCCAGATGCTCAGTGGCCTGCGCCATCTGTGCGCCTGGCTCGCTGACATCGCAGGCAAACTCCGCAATGCCGGGTGCATCCAGCTCACGGCGCAGCAGGCCACCATTAGCATAAGGTGAAGCGCCCATGCGTTTATCGCCTTCCGGTGCCAGCGCCTGCAGTTCCGGCTTCAGGCGACCCTGTTCATCAAACAGGTCGTCGGGCTGATAGCTGCGCATCCACGTCTCAAGGATCTGGCGATGACCTTCATCTTCACGACAGGCCGCGACCGGCACCTGATGCGCGCGCCAGAAATTCTCCACTTTCTTGCCATCGACCGTTTCAGGGCCGGTCCAGCCTTTGGGGCTACGCAGGATAATCATCGGCCAGCGCGGCACGTCGGTGCTGGCATTGCCGCTGCGTGCCTCACGCTGATACTCAGCGATCTTACTGAAGGCGTTATCCAGTGCCTCCGCCATCAGAGGATGCATTTTTTCCGGCTCATGCCCGCAGACGAATATGGGCTCATAACCATAGCCGCTGAATAGCTGGTGCAGATCCTCATCGCTGCTTCGACCCAGTAGCGTCGGGTTGGCAATTTTGTAGCCGTTAAGATGCAGAATCGGCAGCACCGCGCCGTCACGTTCAGGATTGAGGAATTTGATGCCGTGCCAGCTGGAAGCCAGCGGCCCGGTTTCCGCTTCGCCGTCGCCAATCACGCACGGCACCAGCAGATCGGGATTATCGAAGGCTGCACCAAAGGCATGAGAGAGTGAGTAGCCCAGTTCACCGCCTTCATTAATCGAGCCCGGCGTTTCCGGTGCCGCGTGGCTGGGAATGCCGCCAGGAAAGGAGAACTGTTTAAACAGGCGCTGCATGCCCGCCGCATCCTGAGAGATGAGCGGATAAATTTCGCTGTAGCTGCCCTCCAGCCAGGTATTCGCCACCATGCCGGGACCGCCATGGCCTGGCCCGCAGATATAGATCATATCCAGGTTCTGTTTGCGGATAACACGGTTGAGGTGGGCGTAGATAAAATTCAGTCCGGGCGTCGTGCCCCAGTGACCCAGCAGACGCGGTTTAATATGTTCCGGCCTGAGTGGCTCGCGCAACAGCGGGTTATCCATCAGGTAAATCTGTCCGACGGAGAGGTAATTCGCCGCCCGCCAGTAGCGGTCGAGCAGGGTAAATTCGGGTGACGCAGGGGAGTAAGACATGCGGGTTCCTCCTGATCGTTCAGCTAAAAGATGTCTTAACCCTAATAGAAAATCCTCAGGACGACCAGGCAACCGCCCAATAAAAAAGGCTCCGCCATGCGGAGCCTTTTTATCAATGGCGCTGAATTACTTGCCGACGACGAATGCGGTTTCCCGTCCTTCATCGTTGGCCGCCATCGGGGTGACCGGCGAGTAGTCGAGCTGGAGAATACGGCTGGTTTCAGCTAACACTTTTTCTGTCAGCGCCACGTCGCCGTTCAGCTTACGACCCCAGGAGGGGACCACCGCACGGATTTTGTTCTGCCATTCCGGCGAAGCCATCTGCTCAGGACAGACCTTGTGCAGCAGCTCCAGCATGATCGGTGCTGCCGTAGACGCGCCCGGCGAGGCACCCAGCAGAGCTGAAATCGTACCATCCTGTGAAGCGACCACTTCGGTGCCCAGACGCAACACAGCGCCCTCTTTCTCATCTTTTTTGATGATCTGCACACGCTGACCGGCTGTGACAAGGCGCCAGTCCTCCTGTTTCGCCTGCGGCACATAGGCACGCAGCGCGTCCATGCGGTCGCGGTCGCTTTGCAGTACCTGATCCATCAGGTATTTCACCAGATCAAAGCTTTTCAGCCCGACTTTAACCATCGGCAGCATATTGCTGCTGTTCAGTGAAGTGAACATATCCATCAGCGAACCCTGCTTCAGGAATCGGGTCGAGAAGGTGGCAAATGGGCCAAACAGCAACACCTGCTTGCCATCCAGCACGCGGGTGTCGACGTGTGGCACGGACATGGGTGGCGCACCCACGCTGGCTTTGCCGTAGACTTTGGCCATGTGCTGCTCGACGACCTGCGGGTTTTCCGTGACCAGGAACGAACCACCCACAGGGAAACCGGCGTAGCCGTTGGCTTCAGGAATGCCGGCCTTCTGCAGCAGCGGTAACGCCGCACCACCCGCACCGATAAAAATTTTGCCTGCGGTCAGCGTGCGACGCGTGCCGCTGTTCAGACACTGCAGCGTGACCTGCCAGCGACCATCAGCCAGCTGTTTCAGCTCACGCACTTCCTGACGGAGACGCAGCTGGAAATTTTCTTTCTTCTCTAACGTGGCGATTAACTGACGGGTGATTTCACCGAAGTTCACATCGGTGCCCATCTCCGTCCAGGTCGCGGCCACTTTCTGTCGACGGTCACGGCCATTCATTACCAGCGGGATCCAGCGAGCAATCTGCTGCGGATCTTCGGAGTAGGCCATGCCGCGGAACAGAGTGCTTTTCTGCAACGCTTTGAAGCGCTTGCGCAGGAAGTCGACATTGTCGTCGCCCCAGACAAAGCTCATGTGCGGCGTGCTATGAATAAAGCTTTTGGGATTGCGCAGGTTGCCTTTCTGAACCTGATAAGCCCAGAACTGGCGGGAAATCTGAAACGATTCGTTGATCGTTATCGCTTTAGAGATGTCGATGCTGCCATCCGCCTGCTGAGGCGTATAGTTCAGCTCCGCCAGCGCCGCATGACCGGTGCCCGCGTTATTCCAGCCGTTGGAGGATTCTTCGGCCACGCTATCGAGCCGCTCCACCATTTCGATGGACCAGTCCGGCTCTAAATCCTGCAGCCATGCACCGAGGGTAGCGCTCATCACACCAGCACCAATCAGCAGCACGTCAACGTCTTTGCGCTCCTGCGCAGTAGTGGTGTCCTTTGCCATGGCACTCATCGCGAGCGCAAGGTTTACAGCTGAATTGCTCATGAGGCGACATCTCCTCTTCTGTTGACCTGAAGCCCAACAGTTTCGCAGGCGAAATAGTCACGCTTCTTACGAGCGCGTTGCGCTATTTCTCAAAGGTTAAGTCTCAGGTATAGGGTTAAAGCGGTGATAACGCGTTAACTGAACGTTATGCTTAGTCATCCGAATATAACATTCTCGCATCTGAATTAAACATTAGTTTATTTTTTAAATGCAGAAATGATTCAGCATAAGAATTAATCATCACGATACGCGGCGTATTAGTGATTTTTTAGAGTGAAGTCAGTGAGTTAACTAAAAAAGGATGTTGCGGGAAAGCCCCATGCTGGTGCAGTGCCGGAAACGATGTGAACAGTGCGGAATTATTTAATTAGCTGAAATTTAGCGATTTATTGCGCAGTAAGGAATAACAGGAATCAGAATGGCAGGGCCTTAACAGCCGCTTGTGTAAAAATAATGTTACATTTTTGTGAGTGTGAAAATGCGTGCGCATCGGCCCACGCATCGGATTCACCTATGACTGATTCGCGCTGGCAGGCAGCTTTTTCAGACTTATCGCCATGCGGTTATAGGTGTTCATCAGGCCAATCGCGATGTTCAGATCGACAATCTCTTTCTCACTGAACTCGGCTGTCAGTGCCGCATAGCAGGCGTCTGGCGCACCCTGCTGAGCAATCAGCGTCAGGCATTCAGCCCAGTGGAGAGCGGCCTTCTCTTTCTCACTGAACAGCGTCCCCGATTCATGCCAGACCGGGGTTAGCACGATCTTATCCCAGCTCATACCCGATTTATTCAGCGCTTTAGTATGCATATCAATGCAGTAGGCGCAGCCGTTAATCTGGGAAATGCGCAGGAACAGCAGTTCCAGTAAAGTGAGTGGCAGATCGGTTTGTGCCAGATAACTGTATACGCCGCCCAGCGCTTTCATGCCTGCCGGTGCTGCAAGGTGAAAATCGATACGTTCGCTCATCTTATTGCCTCCTGGGATTGATGAGGTGATTTTCGGCCTTTCAATGGAGCAGATAAAGTGCCAAAAAATGAGAGTCTGACTGGCCCATCGCCGCTTTCTACGCTGACACTGCAACGCGGTGCATCACGGGGGCTCAGCGAGCAGCTGCGACTACTGATTGAACAGGCGATTAGTGAAGGGCGTTTACAGCCTGGTACGCGTTTACCTTCCTGCCGCGATCTGGCGGCGCAGCTCGGCGTGGCACGTGGCACCGTGCGTGCCAGCTATGACATGCTGGTTGATGGTCAGTTTCTGCAGGCCAGAGGCGCAGCAGGCACCTTCGTCAGTCCATTACCACCGTTAAAACCGGCCGGCAATGATGCCAACTGCAAGTCACTCCATCCTGATGGAATTGAAGAGTATGAAGCGCCACCGCTGACCTTTCAGATGGGCATTCCGGCCAGCGATGCGTTTCCGGCAAAAGTCTGGCTGCGCATCCTGCAGCGTCAGACGCGCATGCAGGTCAGCAGACCGGCGAGTTATCCCGATCCACGCGGCAGCTTAGCGCTGCGTCAGGCGCTGGTGGCCTACCTCGCGGTGGCACGCGGCCTGCGCTGTCAGGCGGATCAGATCATTATCACCAGCGGTTATGCGGGCGCGATGGGCCTGATTGGGCTGGCGATGAATTTTCAGGGCAAAAAGGCCTGGCTGGAGGACCCCGGATTCTGGGTGGCACGTCGCGCGGTTGAAGCGCTACACGTCACGCCGGTTGCCGTGCCGGTTGATGCCGAAGGGTTGCAGGTGGCGACCGGGATTGCCCGCGCGCCGGATGCCGCTTTCGCGCTGGTCACACCGGGACAGCAGGCGCCGCTGGGCATGACCATGAGCCTGGTACGCCGTCATGAATTGCTGAACTGGGCCAGCCGGGAGCAGCGCTGGATTATCGAAGATGATTATCTCGGCGAGCTTCAGCCCGGTAATCGCGCGGCTCCTGCACTTGCCGCGCTCGACAGTGAAGGGCGGGTTCTGCACATCGGCACCTTCAGCAAGACGCTGACGCCGCAACTGCGGCTCGGTTTTATGGTGGTTCCGCCGGCGCTGACGACCCGGTTCGGTGAGGTCTGCGCGTTGCTTTCGCCTGCATCCTCAGGATTGTTACACAACGCGGTGGCGGAGTTTCTGCGGGAAGGCCACTTTATGCGGCATCTGCGGCGCATGAAGCGCGTTTATCATGAGCGACTGGAGCAGATGATCGCGGCGCTCCATCCTTACTTTCCCGACCTGCAACGCGCCGGGCTGGCGGTGATTGTCCGCTTACCCGCCGGTACTCCGGATGAGGCCATTGCGCAGCAGGCGGTGGAGTGGGGCATGGCCCCCTCGCCGCTGTCGGTCTGGTATCAGCAGGCCGGGCAGCGCGGTGCGGGTCTGGTACTGGGTGCGGCACATCTGCCGCGTGAAGGTTACGCGCGCAGCGCTGAACGGCTAAAAGCGCTGGTCGATGCGCAGGCGGTCAGCCCCTGAACCAGCGACGCCAGACAAAGCGGATAACAAAAAACTCTATGGCGCCCAGTAGCAAAAACCAGATGCAAAACACCACCGTATAGAGCTGATTCAGATCCTGTAAATGGAACATCTGCAACAGATGCTGCGCTACTGTCACGCTAAAAGCGGGCGCGGGCAGCAGCAGCGCCGAGAGAAAGCCCAGCAGCAAAATGCCACCAGGCACAACCAACGTTTCAAAAGGGCTATTCATAACCGGTTTCCCATATTTATCAGCCCGGCATTTTCCGGTAATCGGCGACAGGGTTCAATGGTGGTGTGCCGCAATACGCCCACATGGCGTAGTGCAGGGCAGGGAAAACGGCCAGAAAATGCTTTGCCACCATCGACTTAGCGCCATTCATAGCGAATGATAAGAGTTATAGCCTTTGCTATACTTAAATCCCTGATTTTACTGTCTTTTTATCTTGAGGTTTGCGTGGTAGACTGCGCCCACTTTTTCATAACTGAACACTTTGTGTGGTGAATTCAGCGTGAATTGCCGCTTTTTCGCCCCAGGTGAATAAATCATGACCTTTATTGCCACTTTAATTCTTGCGCTGGGTATGTCGATGGACGCGTTTGCCGCTGCGCTGGGCAAAGGTGCCACATTGCATCGTCCTGGTTTTAAAGAAGCGCTGCGTACCGGTCTGATCTTCGGCTCTATTGAAGCGCTGACCCCGCTGATTGGCTGGGCACTTGGCCTGGCGGCCAGTCGTTACATCATGGCGTGGGATCACTGGGTTGCCTTCACCCTGCTGGCCTTTCTGGGTGGCCGTATGATGATGGAGGGTTTTCGTCAGACAGCCGTCGCAGAACCTTGTGAAGCCCCGCAAAGTCATGGCTTTATGGTCCTGGCGACCACTGCCGTCGCGACCAGCCTGGATGCACTGGCGGTCGGCGTTGGTCTGGCCTTTTTACAGGTGAATATCATCACCACCGCGCTGACCATTGGTGCCGCCACCACAGTGATGGCGACGACCGGCGTATTAGTCGGACGCTTTATCGGTCCGGTACTGGGCAAATGGGCGGAAGTGCTGGGTGGCGTGGTGTTAATCGCCGTCGGCTCCACCATTCTGTTGCAGCATCTTGGCTACACCGCCTAGGGCCTTTGCACATAAAAGCGGCATTTTTGTGATCTGCTTCAAATTTATTTGCTGTTAAAACGCACAGCGGCTATACTTTTTCAGTATATGTTCAACTAAATTTGAATCAGGCATTTTATGAAACGCATCATTAAACACGTGTTCCGCGCTTATGTTGAGACGTTCAAACACGTACCGCCGGGTGCCATGTACTAAGCACCCCGCAAGAAACCCTCGATAATCGCGGTCAGGGATCGACCTGTGATTATCACCTTTTGCTTTTGCTTTCTTCTGAGTAAACCCGCGTTTTGCACTTCCTGGTGCGTCTAATCTGCTTCTGCCACTCTTCTTGTTGTCTTTCCGCTAAAAACACTTTCTGGCGACAAAATGACGCCTTTGCAGCCGTGCGTTATGTGCTGGTTGTAATTCCTTGTTTATGTAACCTGGTTTTCGATTTCATGCTGATTGTCTCTGCGTCAACGTGAGAATCATGGCAAAAGTCTCATGATTTAGTGCCGCTCTAAGTTGTAAATTTTTTCTGATAGGTCATCCTTTAATATGCTATCTCATGTAGCTTAATTCTTTCGTAATCGACGGCTTATAGCTGAATATATGAGGTCTTATCGGCGATATAATGTTCAGGGAGAATATAAATGGATGCAGCATTGCTCGATATGATGCGCTCAGGCCGAAATAAGCACTGGGCTGAAACAACGATTAATCTTGAGGCCAGAAAGCTGATCAATACGGCTAATCATGTGTCCTCGGCCCATCTTTCAAATGGCATGACTCAGGTAAAGTTCGTTCAGGAGATTAGAGATCTCATTGAGAAGGAATTTGCCGCTGCACGACGTGCAAAATCTGACGAAGAGTGCGTGGCATGTATTAGAAATTTGCGGATAGAAATGGAAAACCTTCAGGAGCAGGACAGAATGCTGCGCATGAAAGCTGCGAAACTCTACGCCAAAGTGGAGTTTGTTAAGGAAAACAATAAAATCGTTGGGTATGTGATTTCTGCTGTAAATGTTGTTATGGCCGGTGCCGAAATAGCTACTGGCCTAACCCTTATAGGTTCTATGACGCCTATGGGTATTCTGGCCGGTGCAGTGCTGGTTATTGACGGCGCTAACGGCATAAGCAAAGAATTTTCGAACTACGTTATGGGTATAAAAAACACCGAAGGTTTAGTGGCTGATGCTGCCATGTCTTCCGCTCAATTTATGGGGTTCAGTCCAAACAGCGGGCTGGCAGTCTATAAATCAGTCTCGCTGGTCGCAAATGCTTATACCGTATTTGGCCTCTTCAGGCGCCCCGGAACCTGGCGTTTATTCAGATACATGCCATCCGATTATTTCCGAAAAGTTAACACAATGAGCCGCGCCAAACTCACAATGCACATAGTCGGTTATGGTGTTACGGCCAAAGTCATATTTGACCTTATATCTGTTAAGGGCGCTGTTCAGAATTAGTTGTTAATTTACGATAGCGCCATGCCTTATAGGCAAGTGTTGCTGGCGTTAGATACCATATAAAAGGTAATACAATTGCAAGTGTACCTGTGAGCGTGATGCTGGTATCTGAGGATGCCAGCACTAACGTGAGAACGAGAATGGCTAAGGCAACGATAGTAATCCACTTTGCAGCAATAAAGCGGTTAGCAAGGTCATGGATAACCGAATCCAGAGAGCCGCCATAGTTAGCAATGTTGTTTTTAAGCTTCTGAAGATCTGCATAGTTAAAGCCGGAATCCAGCAGCGCCTTTTCGTTCAATTTCATAGACTTTTATCCTTAAAATTACCTGTGTAGCTTAAATAACTTTACCTGATAATGGCACTAAAAATCCCGCAAAGGGCACTCTTTCTGATAACTACTCTTTATGTCTGATATCCAGCTCTAAAGCGCGAAGCACTCGTAAACAGGATTATGCAGCAGTGCGCTACTTGCCATCTGCAATATAGTGTACGGTCGGGGTCATGTTGTCCGCAAAACAGCAAGCGACGCTACACAGCAAATTTTGCCATTCTCTAAGAAATTACCTCTTACGCCAAACCTTCAACCCACCATTAACCCGCCGCCCACCCAATCCCGTCCTACACTGAATTATCCTCCCCAAATCAGGAGCAGCGGATGATCCAGAAGCATCGACGAAAACAGGCAGCGATTGTGGCAGGCGTGGGATTAGGTGTAGCGGCTACGCTTTGGGGTATGAAACGCTGGCAGCAACTGAAGCAGACGCCGCCGGTGTTGCCGCGCAGTCACCACGCCGGGCTGGCGGGTTATTTCCAGCAGGTGGGCGACTGGCGCATGTTTACGCGTGTCACACCTAATGAGGATCAGGGACTGCCGGTGGTGCTGATTCACGGGCTGGTGATGTCGGGCCGGGCGATGGAGCCGCTCGCACTGGCACTGGGCCGCGACTATCACGTACTGGTGCCGGATCTGCCTGGTTTTGGGGCCAGCACGCTGCCACCTTCCGCACCCATCATGACGGTGGATCAGCAGGCTGATGCGCTCTGGCTCTGGCTGCAGCACAACGGGTTTCAGCGTGCCATCTGGGTGGGCAATGCGTTTGGCTGCCAGATTCTGGCTGCGCTGGCGGTGAAATATCCGCAGGCGGTAGCGGGGCTGGTCTTGCAAGGGCCGACGGTGGATCGCCATGCGCGCAGTCTGACACGCCAGTTCTGGCGCAACTGGCGCAATCGTGGTCTGGAGGCGCATCGCTCGCCGGGTTCGCTGGCGTGCATCGACTACGCCAAGGCCGGGCTATGGCGCGCGTTCGGCACATTACGCGTCATGATGCGCGACCATATTGAGCATCGCCTCACTTACATCAACGCGCCAACGCTGCTGCTGCGTGGCTCGCGTGATCCAGTCTGCCCGGCACGCTGGCTGGATGAGCTCGCCGCGCTGATGCCGCGCAGCGAACGTCTGACGCTGCGCGATGGTACCCACACGCTGCACTACGTCTATCCGTGGAGTTTCTGCAACGCCATCCGCCCGTTCGTGGCGCGCATTCAGCAGGAGAATCAGCATGAGTAAACCGCCCAAGGGCATCGCCCGTTTTGACTCTGCTGCCGCCATGCTTCTGGCGCTGGCAAATGCGCTTCACGATCGTCCCTTCGCCAGTCCGAGCCAGTCACCGACGCTTGACCGGTTACTGCCCTCGCTGAATCGTCTGCCGACCGGGCTACGTGAGTGGGGTTATGCGCTGGGCGGCATGGCAGAAGGCATCAGCCTGCGCCAGGCGGGTGAGCTGGATATAGAAGGCATTGCTGAATGGATGGTGAGTGAGTACCCACAGCAGGATTATCCGGCGGCCTTTATCGGTTCGTCGAACGGCGCGCTGGTGCATCTGGCGTCGGCAATGAACGTGCCCTGGCTGCCGCAGACGTTTCTCTGTCCGGTGCGCGCCGCCAGTAACGATCCGGATGATGCAGAAGCGAATTTCGAGCAAGGTAAAGAGGTGGCCGCCGCGCTGCTGGCTGCCTGGCCACGGCTGGCGGTTCACCACATGCACGACCCGAATCAGGATCGCCTGATGCTCGACCAGATGCGCTATTTCCGGCTGAAACTGCGCGAACTGCCGCTGGCTTTTAACGAATTCCTGATGGGCAGTCTGCCCGCCGGTTCCACGCTGTTTATCAATCACTGCACCCAGCAATGGCCGGTAACGCGCACCAGCGATCGCTCTTTCTTTCAGTTTGGTGCGCCGGGCGGAGCCAGCGAAAAAGAGTTTATGCAGGGCGGTCCGCGCGTAGCGGAATATCTGGCACGTTACGGCGTGGATCGTGAGCGCTGGACGCCGCCAGCCATTACCGACCGGGTGCCGGAAGCGGAGTGGGGGCTGGATGGTTATCTGATCGCACCGCTGAAAAAGCTTGCCGAAGCGCAGAGCTGGAAGCTGATGGAGATTCGCTACGAGAATCCGGAAGCAATGAGTTATGTGGTGGCGGAGATCTACCGCGACTGGTATCTGGCGGCGGGAATCTTACCGACCCGGCTGACGGTGGACAGTTTCCTGCTGATGGATCCGTGGTGTACGCAGCAGCAGCAGTCGATTCCGTTCTGGCTGAGCTTTAGCAGCGAATCCTCGGCATTAGCGCTGCAACGTTTCCTGGAAAAACAGCCGCCATTCCGTAACATCGATATGATGCTCTTTTCTCATGGCACCGACAGTATCGGGCTGGCGGAGATTGATCGCTGGCGGGCGCTGCTGTCCCATGCGCGTGACGAGGGCGTATTAATCGGTGTGGATGAGGAGCGTTACCCGCGTGACTTCGCGACGTTTGCCCGCTTCGACTCGGCGCTGCGTGAACGGGCACCGCTGTTGCCACCGCCGCCTCCGCTTAATTCAGAGAAGGTGATGGCAGGTATTAAACGTTACGGTGCAAAACATGGCGTCACGCTGACGGCGCTGACGTAGCCGCCGCGCCGTCCTGCGATTATTCGCCGTCGGTGATGGGCTGGCGCACCAGCAGCAGGTAGGCGAGTGCGCCAACCAGCGTGACGCAGGCACAGATCATTAGCGCCAGGCTGAACGATTTGGTGGTGTCGAGCACCCAGCCGGTGATCACTGGCGCGAACGAGGCGAAGATAAAGCTGGCAAAGTTCTGGATGCTGCCGACCGAAGCGGTCATGCGGGCGGTGACGTTGGCGTGGATCAATCCCCAGCATGAGGTGCCGGCGAAATGGATACAGAACAGCGCCATGCCAATCAGCGTCACGGCGCTGGTGGTATCGGTCGCGCGGGTCACCACGGCGGTGAATCCGGCTGACAGCAGCATCCCACTGACGATGCAGACTTTGCGGGTTTTTACGGCGTTAAAGCCACGACGCACCAGCGAGTCAACCACATAGCCATTCAGCAGCATGCCCGCTGCACCAAACAGGAACGGAATCGCCGCCAGCAGGCCAGTACTTTTCAGATCGAGATGATAGGTGGACTGCAGGTAGCCCGGCAGCCAGGCGATATAGAGCCACGCGGTGTAGTTGATGCCGCTGAAGCCAATCATCATGCCCCACATGGTGCGCTGCTTAAACAGGCCACGCCACTCTTTGAAGCTGATCGGCTCTTTCCGCGACGCCACGCTGCCGGCCTGCAGATAGTGGATCTCTTCGGCGCTCAGGGTGTTATTGTCGCGGTCGCGGTAAATCATATACCAGCCGATAGCGAGGAACATGCCGAGGATACCGATGGTGACGAACATGCCACGCCAGCCCATCACCAGCATCATCGCAGCCAGAATCGGCGGCGCTACCGACAGTCCAATCATTGAGGCGGCATTGAACATCCCCATCGGCATGCCGCGATCTTTAATGTTGAACCAGTCGTTGATCACTTTCACGCCGCACGGGTTCATCGGCGCTTCGCCAATACCCAGGCCGATACGCACCAGGATGAACTGGGTAAAGTTATGCACCAGACCCGAGGCGGCCTGGAACAGCGACCAGATAAACATGCCGATGCCGAGCATAATGCGCGGCCCTTTACGATCCAGCAGCGCGCCACACGGCAACTGCGCCAGGCCATACGCCAGCGAAAAAGCAGAAAGCAGGAAGCCGATTTCGGTGGCGCTTAGCCCCATCTCATCGCGGATGGTCATGTTCGCGACCGACAGCGAGCTGCGATCCAGATAGTTGATGATGGCGGCGAACAGCAACAGCAGCATCGCCGTAATCTGCACTTTGCGGATACGCGGTGAACGCACCACATCGCTGCGCATTGGCACGAAATCCTGGCCTGGTGGCGTGTCGCCGGTCACGCTGTCGCGACCGGTTACTGAGGTCTTTTCCATTGCACTCTCCCGAAACTGGGTACTTATCGTTATGGTGAGAAGGGGTCTGCGCGCAGCGGCAAAAGGCCGCCGTGACGTTGCAGTCGAGACTAAGAGCAAAGGGTTAAGGATGTTGCAAAGATGTTTCTGAATCGTGCGGGAGCTAATGCTTTGTGGTTTTTAATCGGTTTTTAATTGTACTGACCGATTGAGCGCACCATTGAGGTTTTGGCGGTCGCCAGATGGTTATGTAATGCACAGAGCGCATCAATATCCTGACGGCCAATCAGCGCGGTCAGTATCGCCATATGCTCCTCCAGCGCGACAATGTTACGCTGCTTAAGATCGCTTTCATCCCACTGATAATGCGAGTGAAAGATGACTGAGATGATCTCCAGCGACTGATTAAAAAACGGATTATTGGCGGCGGATAAAATCAGCGAATGCATCTGACGGTCCAGCGCAGCAAAGTGGCGATAGTTGCTGGCGATGGTGTCGCGCATGGATCGGTGACGATCCAGCAGATCCCGCGCCTGCATCCAGCGCTCATCGCTGGCGGGCAGATTCAGGAAGCGGCTCAGGGCGTGGGTTTCCAGCATCTCGCGCAGTTCAAACAGCTTCTCGGCATAATCCTGAGTGAATTTTTTCATGCGCCACTGACCGCGTCTCACCGGCTCCAGCAGGTCATAGCGCATAAAGCGCAGCAGAAATTCGCGCACCACAACCGGACTGACTTTCACCTGCTGCGCCAGTTGCAGCTCGCTGAAGGTGTCGCCGGGCACCAGCTGCCGCTGATTGATCATATTAAAAAACATCTGCTCAAAGTGACTGGCCTGCTGCTCAATCGGCGGCGTTAAGGCGCTAAAACTGTCCTCTTCGCGGGGATCACGCACGATAACGTAGGTTTGATCCACTTTATCCAGCACGCCGCACTGATGCAGATAGTGCAGGGTATGTCGCACCGTGGTCCGGCTGATATTGAACATCTCCGCCAGCGCCGCCTGCGGTGGCAGGGGCGAACGAATATGTCGCTGAGCGATACTCTCCAGCATCTGGTTGATGACGTTCTGGCGCAAATTCTGGCTGCGGCTCATCTGACTCTCCGGTTTTTAATGCATTAAAAACCATTCAAAGCCCAAAAAAATCGCCGTGCTTCACACTTCCCGTAAACGAACGCTGCGCATCAGGCAGGATTCGCCGTAACTGCCTGCAGGACAACCGGAGAATCACCATGACAACAATGAAAGCACTGGTCATCGCTGAACCACGTAAGATGGTCTGGGCCACCCGCGACACCCCCACGCCTGCCGCTGGCGAGGCGCTGATTAAAATTCTCACCGCCGGAATCTGCGGCACGGATATCCACGCCTGGTCCGGCAATCAGCCGTTCTTCAGCTATCCACGGGTGCTGGGCCATGAAATCTGTGCGGAAGTGGTGGCGCTGGGTAGTGGCGCCGAGGGCTTTCAGGCAGGCCAGCGGGTGGCGTTAATGCCCTACATCTCCTGTCTGCGCTGCGACGCCTGCCAGAGTGGCAAGACCAACTGCTGTGAACAGATCTCGGTGATAGGCGTGCATCAGGATGGCGGTTTCTGCGACTACTTAAGCGTGCCGGTCAGCACGTTGCTGGCGGTGGATGAGGTGGCCCCGGAAGCGGCCGCGCTGATTGAGCCCTTTGCCATCAGCGCCCATGCGGTGCGTCGTGCAGGCATTGTGGCGGATGAGCAGGTTCTGGTGGTGGGTGCCGGACCGATTGGGCTGGGTGTCGCCGCCATTGCCGCCGCCAGTGGCGCGCAGGTCGTGGTGGCGGACACCAGCGAATTCCGTCGCCAGCATGTCGCTGATCAGCTGGGTCTGGCGGCACTGAATCCGGCGGATGAGGCGTTTTACAGCGCGCTACGGGATCAGTTTGGTGGTCGTCTGGCGCTGAAAGTGATCGACGCCACCGGCAGCCCGGCGGCGATGAACAATGCGGTTAACCTGATGCGACACGGCGGCACAATCGTCTATGTCGGCCTGCACAAAGGCGATCTGGTTATCCCTGACAGTGAATTCCACAAAAAAGAGACCACGCTGATGGGCAGCCGCAATGCCACCCGCGAAGATTTTGATCGGGTAAGTGCACTGATGGCCAGCGGCCAGCTGCGTGCTGAAATGATGCTGAATCATCACCTGGCTTTCTCCACGCTGGATGAAACCTTTGAGTCGCAAGTCATCAATAATCGCGAACTGATCAAAGGCGTGATTCACTTCGACCGCTAACGCGGCGTTTCAGGGCGCGGTGAGGGTTTCAAAGAAGTGCGCCCGCACCGCGTCGGCATCCACGCCGAGCGCGATACGCTGGGCGGGCAGACCGGCAAAGGGATCATTGCGCGACGCCAGTGCGCCGAGCTTACGCACAGTCTGACCGCAGGCGATGCCCTCGGTGATGACCCGCAGCGGACTTTCAGTGAGGGTAAAGGCCTGCGGCAGTGTCAGCCACGCCACTGCCAGGGTATCGTGCAGCGCCATACCGGCAAAACCCTCCTTTGCCAGGCTGTAAGCCAGATAAGGACGACAGATAGCGCTCAGCACCGGCTGGTTCAGACGCTGAACCTCATCACTGCTGATTAACACCTTGTGCGTGACATCCAGCGGGATGACCACCACGTTCAGTGCCGAGGCGAGCACCTGATCGGCGGCATGCGGATCTTTCCAGATATTAAATTCGCTGAAGGGCGTCACGTTGCCGCTGTGGCCATCGGTGCCAAACGCGCCGCCCATGATCACCAGCTCTTTCACCAGCGGAATAATATCCGGCGCCTGATTAATGGCCGTGGCGATGTTGGTCAGCGGACCAATCGCCACCAAGGTGATCTGATGCGGCTGCGCCCGCACGCTGTCGATAATAAACTGCACCGCGCCTGGCGCCTCATCGCTGCAGGTGTTATCAAACGCATCGCCCAGTCCATCTTCACCGTGCAGCCGGGCGGGCGCAGAGGGCGCCAGCGCCAGCGGCCGTGAACAGCCGCGATAGACCTCCGCATTAATCGCCATTTTGTCGCAGAACAGCCGGGCATTTTTCACCGCCTGCCCCACCGCCACGTTGCCAGACACCGTGGTAATTCCCAGCAGATGCTGCGTCCGCGCCGCATAAGCCAGTGCAAAGGCATCATCCACGCCGATATCAGTATCAAAAATCAGGGTACGCATAGGCTCTCCGCAACAGGCTGTTAACTCTCAGCATTACCCCGCCAGCGGGCAGGGCGTCAAGCGATTCATCCGCCATGCGCACAGGCTTGCCAGCCTGAAACGGGCGTCGTATTATCACCGGCTCAAGGTGATGGCGTGCCACCTTTCCCAACCGCCGGTGGGCTTTACACCGGCTGATGACGCCTGACACTCAATCCTTTCGCGGGAGCTGAGGTGTCAGGCGCAGTTTATCTCTGCCTTTCCCCCCTCAGCCCGGCATTACTCTGTTATCAGGAGCAACACATGTTTAAACCGTTACTGGCTGTGATGATCGGCGGCTCTGCCGGCTGTGTACTGCGCTGGCTGTTCTCGATGCGTTTTAATGCGCTCTTTCCTAATCTGCCGCCCGGCACGCTGCTGGTGAATCTGATCGGCGGGCTGGTGATCGGCGGCGCAATGGCCTGGTTTGTGCGCCATCCCGACGTGGACCCGATCTGGAAACTGCTGATCGTCACCGGACTCTGTGGCGGCCTGACAACATTCTCCTCGTTTACTGCGGAATTAATGGGTCTGCTTCAGACCGGAAAATATATGTGGGCGATGGCCAGCGCGCTGGTGCATGTGATTGGCTCACTGCTGATGGCGTTTGCGGGTTTTGCGCTGGTCACGCTGCTGGGCTGATCTGGCTAATCGGCGCTTGTCTTAACGCTTAAGAGGTAGATACTGTTTCAGGTTTTACGCCCGCATGGCTATTGCGGGCGTAACGCTGAACGTCACCGATTATTCCGGACGATTAAGGAGCCGAGCCATGCGAACCAATCCTACCTTCCTTAACCTGGTGTTGTTAAACGGTGAACCCGACCAGAAACTGCAGGCGGCGCGCGACGCCGGTTTTGATCAGGTCGAGATCTGGCGCGAGGATGTTGACGCATACGAGGGCGGTGCGGCAGCACTGGCTGAGATCAGCGCACTGAAGGGACCTGGCTTTACTAATCTGCAGGTGCTGCGCGATTTTACCGGCGCACCGGGTGCGCTACGGTGCCAGAAGCGCGAAGAGCTGCGCCAGTTTATACAGATTGCCCGGACGCTGGGCTGCGACACGATTCAGGCACCGGCCAGCACCCGTGAAGATTGCTGCGCCGACCAGATTGATGATGACCTGCGCTGGATGGCCTCTGAAGCTGCACGCTACAACATGCGCATTATGTATGAGCCGATGGCCTGGTGCAGCGTGGACAATACGCTGCCGCTGGCGTGGCAGCGATTGCAGCGGCTCGATCAGCCCAATATCGGGCTGGTGGTGGATCTTTTCCATATCTGCGCACTGGGCGGTGACGCCTCGCAGCTGGACGGCATTCCTGCCGACCGTATTTATGAAGTGCAGCTGTGTGATATGGCCGCGGTTCCCGCGCAGGATAAGCAGAGCCTGATGGCGATGGCAAAACACCATCGTCAGTTGCCCGGCGATGGCATTATTGATGTTGAACGCTTCGTCGATAAGCTGAAAAGTGCGGGCTATCAGGGGCCGGTGGGCATCGAAGTCTTTAATGATACGCTGAAACGCCTGCCGCCCGACGTCGCAGCACGTCATGCCTGGCAGGCGTTAAACCGCTACTGGGGTTAATCCTGTAAACACTGGCCGATAAATCCGGCGGCGTGCATAGCACCCTGAGCGGAAATAGTGTGGCCGGTGGCGGGTTCAAAGCGCGCGTCGACCGGCACCAGTGCGGCCCGGAGTCGTGCTGCGGCAGATTCGCTCTCCTGCCACGGGATCACCTCATCGGCCTGACCGTGAATCAGCAGCGCGGGCACATGAGCCTGCGGGGTTAATTCACCGTCAACCGCCAGACGCCCGGAAAAGGCGACCACGCCAGCCAGCGGATAACGGCCTGACGCCAGGGCATCCAGTGCCATGATCGACCCCTGCGAGAAGCCGACCAGCACCACATCCTGCCAGCGTTCCGCGAAGCCGTGCTGCGCGATAATCTCGCTAAGGGTTGCATCAAATGCCGCCCGCGCTGCCCGAACACGGGCAGGCCTGTTCTCAGGTGTGATGTCCGCCAGGCTGAACCACTGCCAGCCAAAACCACCGGGAAAACGTTCAGGCGCATTGGGAGAGGCAAAAATCACATCCGGCAACAGCGTCGCCCAGTGACGGCCAATCGGTGCCAGATCGTCGCCGTTACTGCCCACGCCATGCAGAAAAATTACCAGTGCTTTTGCCATCATTGCTCCTTTAGCTTATGCCCTTACAAATTGTATTCACTCATATCCGGGCCAGCCGGAACAATCCCGTTCGGATTCAGCGCCTTGATCGAGTAATAACCCTGTTTGATGTGATCGATACTGACCGTCTCACGTACGCCGGAGACCGATAACATGCTCTTAAGATAGCGATTCAGCAGCGTATAGTCGCGTATCCGGCGCAGGTTGCATTTGAACAGGCCATGGTAGGCGGCGTCAAAGCGAATCAGCGTCACGAACAGGCGAATATCGGATTCAGTCAGCCGTTCTCCCAGCAGGAAGGTGCGACCATCGCTGAGCAGGGCTTCCAGTTCATCGAGCTGGCTAAAGACGTCATTAAATGCCTGCTGATAGCTGAGGGCGGTGGTGGCGAAGCCAGCACGATAAACACCGTTATTCAGGCGCGGATAGAGATTCTCATTCAGCGCGTCAATCTCCTGGCGCAGCGCGGCGGGATAGAGATCGATGCGGTTATCGGCCAGATCGCCAAAGCCGCTGTTGAACATGCGCACAATGTCAGCGGACTCATTATTGACGATGGTGCCGGTCTTCTTGTCCCACAGCACCGGCACGGTGGCGCGGCCGGTGTAATCGGGCGCGACACGGGTATAGATTTCATGCAGATATTGCGCGTTATTCAGCGGGTCCTGCTGTGCGCCGGGAAACGTGCCGAAGCGCCAGCCCTGAGCCCCGAGCTGCGGCTCAACCACCGTGACACTAATCATTGACTCCAGCCCTTTGAGTTTGCGGGCCATCAGCGCACGTGACGCCCACGGGCAGATCAGCGCCACATAGAGGTGGTAACGATCCGGTTCGGCGGCGAATTCAGTCGAGCCATCGCTACTGATAAAGTGCCGGAAACCGGATGTCTGGCGAACAAATCCGCCCTGTTTATCGGTAGCCTGCACCGGATGCCAGTCACTACTCCATTTGCCTTCTACTAACATCGCGCAACTCCTCTGTGGTGAGAGAAGTAGCTTAACTGATGACTAAACGACTGATAATCGGGTCTGTAAGACAATGATTTCTTCCAATATGGAAGAAATCACGCCAGTGGAGCGTGCGTGAAGTGCGTCACCAGGAAGTCGATGAGCAGGCGTGCCCGATGTGGCAGATGACGGGCCGGCGGATAAACCGCAAACAAGCCTAGCGGTGGCGTCTCAAAGTTTTCCAGCAGCCGGACAATCTCCCCACGTTGCAACGCCGGGGCCGCAATAAAACCGGGCAAACGCGCAATGCCCAGACCGGCGATGGTGGCCTGCAGACAGGCTTCAGTATTGGCGAAGCGCAAACGTCCACGCACCGGCACGGTCACAATTTCACTGCTGCCGTCCCCGCTGGTAAACGGCCAGTGCCAGGGATCGCGAAAATTGGTGTCGATAATGCACTGATGCTGTGCCATGTCACGCCAGTGCTGCGGCGTGCCGAACTGCTCCAGATAGACCGGTGATGCGGCGATACGCACATGTACTTCGCTCAGCTTGCGCGCCACCAGGCTGCTGTCGCTGAGCGTGCCGATGCGGATCGCCATATCAAAACCTTCATCGACGATGTTCACGGCCCGGTCTGAAAAGCTGACATCCAGCTCAATCAACGGATAGCGGCGGGCAAACGCCACCAGCACCTGAGACAATACCGCCGTGCCAAAGGAGCCGGGTGCGCTGATTTTCAGCCTGCCGGTGGGCGTCGTCGCACTTTCACGCACGCTGGCATCCAGCGCCTCAAAGGCATCGAGCAGATTCTTCACCCGCTCATAATAGCTGCGTCCGACATCGGTGGGCGACAGCGCGCGCGTGCTGCGCTTAAACAGCTGCACGCCGAGCTGCTGCTCCAGCTTTGAAACCAGTTTTGATGCCTGACTGCTGCTGGTGCCGAGACGCAACGCCGCGGCAGAAAAGCTGCCGGTTTCCAGCACCGTGACAAACATCCGGTCACAATCGAGTCGATCCATGGCGAAGTCCTGAGGAGGTAAAGTCGCAGTATAGGGGCTGTGGCCAGGCGATGCAGCCTTCACTTTGCGTGCCTTAACCCTTTCGCTGGCGCGGAAAACCTGCTTGACTGATTCTCTGCCCGACGTTCACTGGAGTATTTCATGTCGCTGATTCACCTGACGTCACTGGCGGAGATTCCGGCCGCCGAGTGGGATGCGCTGTTGCCTGATGACCAGCCATTTTTGCGCCACGCCTTTCTGCTGACGCTGGAAGAGAGTGGCAGCGTACGGTTTGAGGCGGGCTGGCAGCCTGACCATCTGCTGTGGCGGGAAGAGGGCGTGACCCGCGCCGCGCTGCCGGGCTACCGTAAACGACATTCACAGGGCGAATATGTCTTTGATCATGCCTGGGCGGATGCCAGCCAGCGCGCCGGCATCCGCTACTACCCGAAATGGCTGGGCGCGATACCCTTCAGCCCGGTCACCGGTGCACGCCTGCTGGGAGAAGCCTCTGCCGCGTCTCAGCTGGTTTCAGCCCTGCCTGAAAGCCTGTTGCAGCAGGGCCTAAGCGGCGCGCACATCAACTTTACCGATGCACAGGCTAACGCGCTGCTGGCCGATCAGCCCGACTGGCTCTTGCGGCTCGGTTGTCAGTATCACTGGCATAACCGTGGCTACCGTGATTTTCAGGATTTCCTGGACACGCTGATGTCGCGCAAGCGCAAACAGCTGCGTAAAGAGCGTGAACAGGTGGCGCAGAGCGGTTTTGTGTTTGACCGCTATCGCGGTGATGAGCTGCGCGAAGATCAGTGGGATTTTGTCTACACCTGTTACGCTAACACTTATGCGGTGCGCGGTCAGCGGCCCTATCTGACGCGCGACTTCTTCAGTCTGCTGGCGGAACGAATGCCGCAGAATATTGTGGTGGTGATCGCCCGCTTACAGCAGCAACCGGCGGCAATGGCTTTTTATCTGCGGGACAGCCACTCGCTCTATGGCCGCTACTGGGGCTGCCTGGCGGAGTTCGACCGGCTGCACTTCGAAACCTGTTTCTATCAGGGAATGGATTTAGCCCTGGATGAAGGGCTGACGCGATTTGATGCGGGTGCGCAGGGCGAGCACAAGCTGGTGCGCGGCTTTGAGCCGCAGATTACCCACTCCTGGCACTATCTGCTGCATCCCGGCCTGCGCGATGCCGTGGCCGATTTTCTGGTGCAGGAGCGGGAAGGCGTGCGCGGCTGGGCGGAAGAAGCACGCGACGCCTTACCCTATCGACGCGGCGATTAATCGATGCCGACAAAGCCACCGGTCTGATGCTGCCACAGACGGGCATACAGACCGTTCTGCGCCAGCAGCTCGTGATGGCTGCCCATCTCAGCAATACCGCCTTTATCCAGCACCACCAGTCGATCCATCTTCGCGATGGTCGACAGGCGGTGTGCAATCGCAATAACGGTTTTGCCCTGCATCAGTGACTCCAGGCTCTCCTGAATCGCCGCTTCCACTTCGGAGTCCAGCGCCGAGGTGGCCTCATCCATGATCAGCACCGGCGCATCTTTCAGTAGCACGCGGGCAATCGCCACACGCTGACGCTGACCACCCGACAGTTTCACGCCACGCTCCCCCACGTGTGCATCCAGCCCGGTGCGGCCCAGTGAATCGGAGAGTAGCGGAATAAACTCATCGGCGCGGGCGCGGTGAATCGCAAGCTGTAATTCCTCCTCGCTGGCGTCAGGGCGACCATAGAGCAGGTTTTCCCGAATCGAACGGTGCAGCAGCGAGGTGTCCTGCGTAATCATGCCAATCTGGCTACGGAGGCTCTCCTGCGTCACCGCGGCGATATCCTGATCGTCGATCACAATCCGCCCACCGTTCAGGTCATAAAGACGCAGCAGCAGGTTCACTAACGTCGATTTACCGGCCCCCGAAGGACCAATCAGACCAATCTTCTCGCCCGGCTTAATGTCGAGATTAAAGCCGTTAATCACCTGACGGCCACCGCCATAGTCAAAGCGCACATCCTCGAATCGGATGTTGCCGCGCGTCACCTTAAGCTGTTTAGCCTGCGGCGCATCCTGCACGCTCAGCGGCTGCGCAATGGTTTTCAGGCCATCCTGAACCGTACCGATATTTTCGAAAATGCCGTTGACCACCCACATGATCCAGCCAGACATATTGACCAGGCGGATGACCAGACCGGTCGACAGCGCAATAGCGCCGACGCTAATCAGCGACTGGCTCCACAACCACAGCGCCAGCGCGGATGTAGAGACAATCAGCAGGCCGTTCAGTGCTGACAGCGTCAGATCCATGCTGGTGACCATGCGACCAGCGTGCTGAGTTTTTTCCGTCTGCTCCTGCATCGCCTCACGCGCATACTTACGCTCCAGATCGCTGTGGGCGAACAGCTTGATGGTGGCAATATTGGTATAGCCATCAACAATGGTGCCCATCAGCTTCGAACGCGATTCTGAAGAGACCACCGAACGGGCTTTGACGCGGGGCACAAAGAAACGCAGCGAGGCGCTGTAAGCGACCATCCATATAATCAGTGGGATCATCAGCCGCCAGTCGGCATCCGCAAACAACACCAGCGACGTCACGGCGTAGATCAGCACGTGCCAGATAGCGTCCACCAGCTGCACCGCGGAATCACGCAGTGAACTGCCGGTCAGCATGATGCGCTGGGCGATACGACCTGCAAAATCGTTCTGGAAGAAGTTAAGGCTCTGGCGCAGCACATAGTTGTGATTCTGCCAGCGGATCAGGTTGGTCATGCCCGGGCTGATGCTCTGGTGAACCAGCATGTCGTGCAGGGCGATAAAAATCGGCCGCAGAATCAGCGCCACTGCTCCCATCCACAGGAGTATCGGCCAGTTATCCTGAAACAGGCTGGCGGGTGTGGAGTGGTTCACCATATCGATAATCCGGCTCAGATAGCTGAACAGCGACACTTCGATCAGCGCTGACGCCAGCCCCACCACCAGCAGTGCTGCGAAACTGGGCCAGACCTGGCGCAGGTAGTAGAGGTAAAACGACCAGACCGTTGAGGGCGGTGAATCGGTGGGTGCATCATGAAATATATTGATAAAACGCTCAAAACGACGATACAACATAGCGATACTCTTTCCGTCCGGTAAAGAGCTACAGCTTAGTGCATGAACCCCGTTCGGCTAAAAGGAGAAAATATGGAAATCATTATTCGGGCACGGGAACCGCAGGATGCCGCCGCCTATCAGCGCCTCTACAGTCATCCCGATGTCTATCCCTGGACACTGCAACTGCCGTTTCCCAGCGTTGCGACCTGGGAGAAAAAAATTGCCCGAATGGACGCCGAGGGGTTTATCGCCTTTGTGGCAGAAATTGATGGTGAGCTGGTGGGTGAGCTGACGCTGTTTGTCGATAACAAGCCGCGCACCCGCCACTGCATCAGTTTTGGACTGGGCGTGCATCCCGATTTCGGCGGTCGCGGGGTCGGTGAGCGGCTGATTCGCACCGCAATGGACTACTCCCGCAACTGGCTGGGCATTACCCGTATGGAGCTGGAGGTGTTTCACGACAACGAACGGGCGCTGCGGCTCTATGAGCGGCTGGGCTTTGAGCGTGAAGGGGTGATGCGGCAGGCGGCACTCCGCGACGGTCAGCTGCGCGACGTGGTGATGATGGCGAAGCTGCTGCACGAGAAGTGATAACCGGAGCGGCATCACGGCCGCTCCGTGTTGCATTACGGATTTTTATTGCTGTAGTGCTGCATATTCTGCTTCGTTACCAGCTCAAACGGGATCCACTGGTGAGAATCTACCTTCTGGCCTTTGATCATCTGCTGCGCCACTTCAACCGATTTTTTGCCCTGACCCACGGCATCCTGGAACACGGTTACGGCCAGTTTACCGCTGGCCAGCGCTTTCAGGCCATCCGGCGTGGCATCAATCCCGCCCACCAGAATGGTTTTCTTCGGCTTCGCCTGAGCAATGGCCATCGTGGCGCCAATTGCCATTTCGTCGTTGTTCGCGGCGACAATATCGATATCCTCACCGTTCGACAGCCAGTTGAGCATTAAATCCATCCCCTCATTGCGCGCATAGTTAGCGGTCTGCTTCAGCACCACTTTCATATTGGGATACTTCGCCACCACCTGCTCCACATCTTTGGTGCGCTGAAGCGCGCCCGCATCGCTGAGGTTGCCGATCATGATGGCGACGTTGCCACGGTAACCGGCCTGCTTTGCCAGCGCTTCCATCTGCAACGTGCCTGACTCGCGCTCGTCAGAGCCAACAAACACCACGCCTGGCGGCAGGGTTTTATCGCCCGGTGAGCGGTTAACATAGACCAGTGGAATATGGGCCTGCTGCGCCAGTTTTGTCAGGGCTGGCGTACTGGCAGAGTCCACCGGGTCGACAATAATCGCATCCACCCCGGCGCTGATAAAGCTCTGCACCTGATCGGTCTGACGCCCTACGTCGCCACGTGCATCTTCGAACTGCGCCTCCAGCTGGCGCACTTTAGCCTCTTTCTCAATCGACTGGCGGATGATAGTCAGGAAGTTCTGGTCGAAATAGGCCATCGAGACACCTATCTTCTCAGCCAGCGCCGGTGTTGAAAGAGAGAGCAGACAGAGTAATGCCCATGCATGTTTTTTCATTAGAGGCTCCCGAGGTTACCGGATGGGATGGAATGGAATTTTCATTTATTATAAAAATGGAAAAGCAGGATCATTTGCAGATTAGAAACTGCTATCAGGTTTGACAACCGGTCCTTTTCACTCTTGCTAGCGCCGCCACATTTTGTCGTGAAATCGCCTCCTCATAGCGGTCAGCGCGAGGGAAATCCCCGACCTGGTGCACACTCTGCAGTAGTGAGCCGCAGCTTTTCGCGCTTTTGTGCAGTGCCGCACGGGCAGTTGTGAGGATTGTCAGAAAACCGTTTAATCGGGCCAGACGATCCTGACATCTGCACAGTGACCCATCGTTAGCCTCCTATCTATATTTCCAGAAGCGGGAATTCTCAGCGTTATTCCTGAAAAAAACCTCGTGGTGCAACCTGCCGCTTTTTAAGGAATTCAGCTCATGCCTAAAGAACAAACGCCTCAACGGACGACCCATGTCCGCATCGGGATCCTCTGCCTGATCCTGTTTCTGTCGGTTGTGGCTTACGCCGACCGTTCGATCCTCTCGATCTCCGGGTCGGCAATCAAAGAGGAGTTCGGTCTGTCAGCGATCCAGCTGGGATTGATCCTCTCTGCTTTCAGCTGGGCCTATGTCATCGGTCAGATTCCTGGCGGACTGTTGCTTGACCGCTTCGGGGCCAAAAAAGTGTATGGCGTTACACTGGCGCTCTGGTCAGTTTCAACGCTGGCGATGGGATTTGTGGGCGAGTTCTCCAGCGGCATGACCGGCGCGCTGATGCTGATGTTTGGACTGCGCTTTATGCTGGGACTCATAGAGGCACCCAGCTTTCCCGCTAATGCGCGCGTGGTCATTATGTGGTTTCCGGGCGCAGAACGGGGACGGGCATCATCGCTGTTCAGCTCGGCGCAATATTTTGCTGTCGCTATCTTCTCGCCGCTTTCAGGCTGGCTGGTCTCGCGCTTTGGCTGGGAATGGCCATTCTTTGTGCTGGGCGGCATCGGTCTGGTGGCGGTCCTGGTCTGGGCGGCCTGGATGCGCGAGCCACGTAACCACCCCGGCGTATCGGAAAGTGAATTGCGCCACATTGTCGACGGTGGCGCGCTGGTGGATATCGATGCGGCGCAGACGCTGAAAGCACGACCACCGGTCAGCAAAGCGATGTTCAGAAAGCTGCTCACCAATCGCATGCTCTGGTGCGCCTATCTCGGTCAGTACTGCATCATTGCGCTCAGCTACTTCTTTATTACCTGGTTTCCAATCTATCTGGTGCAGGCGCGCGGCATGAACATCATGGAAGCGGGATTCGCCACTATTGCGCCAGCGCTGTTCGGTTTTCTGGGCGGCATCAGTGGCGGTTACCTGTCAGACAAGTTAATCGCCCGAGGCTGGAGCGTCTCCTGGGCGCGTAAAACGCCCTATATCGTCGGCATGCTGATGGCGTCCAGCCTGGTGCTGGCAGCGATCATTCCTGGTAACGGCGGCATCATCGCCATTATGTCCTTCGCCTTTTTTGGCAAAGGCATCGCGGCTGGCGCAGGCACCTGGACGGTGATCAGTGATACCGCACCCAAAGAGGCGGTGGGTCTGGCGGGGTCCATTTTTAACGGCATCGGCAATATTGCCGGTTTCACCACGCCGCTGCTGTTCGGCATCATCGTTGGGCTGACCGGTAGCTACAGCATTGGACTGGCGTTTGTGGCGGCACACTGCGTGGTCGCGGCGCTGCTGTTCCTGCTGGTGATGGGGCCGATTGAACGCGTCGGCGAAGAGACCGGACGCCCGGCATCATTTAACAATCAGGAGAAAGAAGATGGCATTAAAGCAATGTAAAGTGCTGAACAAAGGGAAATTTCTGCCACCGCAGCTGATTGAGAATATCGAAAAAACGTTTACTGTGTTTCGGTTGGGCTGGCGGGATCTAAAGAAAGGCCCTTAGTTGGGCCATTAACTGTTAAGGTAAAAGCAGTCCAAAGATAGCAAATAAGATATAGCATGAGGTAGCGGCAAACCAAAAAAAAGAATAAATCTTCATCCAGGGAGATATCTTCTGTTTATTATTTTCAAAGAAATCATAGCCAGAATCATTGATGGCAAGGTAGCTTATTTTCTGTCTGCGACTTAATTTTATGAAAAACCGTAAAACCGGAAAAACTCCGAAGAAGCCAGTCGTATAATAAAAGGAGCAGGGGCCGGGGAAATTATATTTCTCTCTGTAAGAAGAGACCAGGTTATAATAATCCTGTCGTTTGATTAAATATATTATAAGCGACAGAATCAGAAGGCCGCATCCCAGCCCACCAAAAAATAATGAAGTACCAGCCAGCAATTTATTAGTTATCATAATATTCTGCAACTTTATTAATTATAGTTTCGACGCCTGAACTACCTGCAATACCACCGGCGACCGACCCTACAACTGCACATGCAACACCACCAGCGCCCGCTGTTGCTATTCCAATAGCCGCACAGCCAGCTAACGCGGCAGAGCTGCCCCAAACACCACCCAACATCCCTCCACCTGTAGTGAGAGCAAACTTTGAGTAGTCTTTAACGGCAATCTTCCCACATTCATCCTCGCGCCCTTTGCTGCATGCATCAACCACATCATTAGTCGTGCCTGCAAAAGCGAATCCAATCCCGATGAGTCCGCCAGTCTTTAAATAACGCGCAGCTCTGGCTGCATTACCGACATAGTATGAATACCCTGGAATGCCACCTATTCCAACAGTAGACCATTCATGCACTATCGAGCGGCTGGAGAGATTTAATGCGCGCTTCATATTGTCATACTGCTGGAATTTTACAGTATACCGTGCAAGGGATTTTAACAGCGGCTTATTGACCAGCTCTTTAAGCTGCTGTAATAGCTGATTGCGTTCAACAAAGAACTGCTGGCCTATCAGAGAACCCTGCGTGCGGAACTGATTCTGGAAGCTGACTTCGATTTTTTTCAGAGTTTGTTCAATAGCATTAAAATATTTTTCACCCGCATCTCCTGGAGTGCTAAAAATCTTGTCTCCAGCACCTGTCAGTGCGGCAATCGTTCCATAATGTTTTTGCATAAAACTGGCGTCATCGTCGTTCACACCAATCAATGCCGCATTAGTTTTATTCTTAGCCTGACGGAGCGTTGTTAGCAACTGCATTGTAAGCTGAGGGGATGTATCGGAGTCAGCCACAATCAGGATTTGCCCTGGCTTAAGATACGGCGTATCTGCATTAAGTTTCATAAACAGGCTGGTAGCGGGTGAACGTGTATCTCTGAACAGTTCCCGCGCCTGATATTCAAGTGTTCCGGGACATTCCACTACACAATATCCGGGGGGCTAAGTTCTTCGCCATGCATCCATTCTCCGTCATTTAAAACAGGGTTATGATCCTATTATTAGTACCATTGGTAAGTAAAAAATATGCGTCATAAATATAAATAATTCTATTGAGTTACGCAAAAACTATTGTTTAGGGTTACGAGTGGTTTCGTTACACTGACTGAGAGTGTTCGAATCTTTACTCTTGCACTCAAGACGATCCATCAAGTCATAAATAATCCGTTTAACGATCTGGCTGTTAAGGGAAAATCCATAATCTTCCATGGATGATTATGGATTTGTTGTCCCGCTCAGTCTGGACCTGAACAACGATTTATCGTTCTGTCTGAAGAGTTCGCCTCTCCTCTGACCGCTCTCCCGACCCCAGACTTCGCACAAAACAGCCTGAAGAAAATCAGCCCGGCTGCCGATATCACCTTATCCCAACCGTTAATGTTAAGGAGTGATAGCGTGATTAAGCTGATTACCATTGATGAGTTGCGCCCGGGGATGTTTATCCACAAGCTGGAAGTCTGGTGGATAAAAGAGCAGCGCATTCATAATCAGATGCTGATCACCGATCCACGACAAATTGCCACGCTACGCAGCGAAGGGATCCGCCAGCTCTGGATCGACCTCGATCGATCGGTTCAGACGCCGATCGCCACCACGGTCGCAAAAAGAACCATTGGCCGCACTCCGTTTTTTCAGGAAATGGATCAGGCGCAGCAGATCTTTCAGCAGGGCAAACCGAAAGTGCGGGCGATGTTCAACGAAGCGCGGCTGGGTAACGGCCTGAAGCTCGATTATATGATGGACCTGGTGGATGAAATCGCCGGATCGATCACGCGTGAACCCTCCGCCATGCTGAGCGTGGCGCGGCTGAAAAATCATGATGACTACACCTATCTGCACTCTATGGCGGTCTGCGGGCTGATGATTGCGCTGGGTAAAAAACTCGGGCTGGATGAGCAGCAGCTGCGCCGGGTGGGCATGGGCGGTTTACTGCATGATGTCGGCAAAGCGGCTGTGCCACTGGCGATCCTGAACAAAGCGGGCAAGCTGACTGAAGAGGAGTTCAGGGTGATGCGTGAGCATCCGGTGGTCGGCACGCAGATGCTGATAGAGGCCAACGCTGACGACGATCTGCTCGATATCGCTCTTCATCATCATGAAAAATATGATGGCAGCGGCTATCCGCACCGCCTGAAAGGCGAGGCGATTTCGTTCTACGCCCGAATGGCGGCGGTGTGTGATGTCTATGATGCCGTCACCTCGACCCGCTCCTATCGCAACGGCTGGACGCCAGCAGAGGCGATGCATCAGATGCTGAGCTGGCGCGGGCATTTCGACCCTGCACTACTGCACACCTTCGTCAGAACCATTGGTATCTATCCGGTGGGATCGCTGGTGCGTCTGGCCTCTGGCCGGGTGGCGTTAGTGGTGAAAGCGGGTGAGAAATCGCTGATGCGTCCCTGTGTGCACGTTTTCTGGTCGCTGCACGCTCAGCGTGAAGTGAAACCGGAAGAGCTCGACCTCGGCGACAGCTTCTGCACCGACAGCATTGTCGGTGCAGAAGACAGCAAGCTGTGGGGTAACGTCGATCTTAATCGTATCTGGGCGCTGGAAGTCGCCTGATTTTTCGCCATTTTTACACTATTTTTACGCCCGCCCGCTGCATTTTAACCCCGTCTTTATACGCCTCCGCGCAAGCTAAGCCATAAATCCAATCCTCTGGAGGTTCCTGTGAGCGTGGGCGTAATAACCGGCATTGTGCTGGTGGTGTTGTTACTGGGCTATCTGATCTATGCCCTGTTAAATGCGGAGGCCTTCTGATGGCGGCCAATGCTTTTTTACTCATCGCATTTTATCTGGTGCTGCTGATGGTACTGGCGCAGCCGCTCGGACGGGGTCTGGCCTCGTTAGTGGCGGACAAGCCGGTGTTTACCCGCCTGGAAACGCCACTGTGGCGACTGCTGGGCGCGCAGGCGTCGGACATGCGCTGGCCGCACTACCTGCTGGCGATTCTGCTGTTCAACGCGCTGGGTTTCGTGGTGCTGCTGGCTATGCTGCTGCTGCAGGGCTCGCTGCCGCTGAATCCTCAGCAGCTGCCTGGCCTGAGCTGGCATCTGGCGCTGAACACTGCCGTGAGCTTCGTGACCAACACCAACTGGCAGGCTTACAGTGGCGAAAGCACCCTGAGCTATTTCAGTCAGATGGTGGGCCTGACGGTGCAGAACTTCCTCTCTGCCGCGACCGGTATCGCCGTGGCCTTTGCGCTGATCCGTGGCTTCGCCAATCGCAGCTCTGCGACCCTGGGTAACGCCTGGCGCGATCTGACCCGCATCACGCTCTACGTCTTACTGCCGATCAGCCTGCTGATGGCGCTGTTTTTTGTCAGTCAGGGCAGCATCCAGAACTTCTCGCCTTATCACAGCTTCTCCACGCTGGAAGGCGTGCAGCAGACGCTGTCGATGGGACCGGTGGCGTCGCAGGAAGCGATCAAAATGCTGGGCACCAACGGCGGTGGCTTCTTTAACGCCAACTCCTCCCATCCGTTTGAGAACCCGACGGTGCTGACGAATCTGGTGCAGATGCTGAGCATCTTCCTGATCCCGGCAGCGCTCTGCTTCGCATTTGGCGAAAGCGTGCGTGACCGTCGTCAGGGCCACATGCTGCTGTGGGCGATGACGCTGATGTTTGTGGCGGCGGTATCGGTCGTGATGTGGGCCGAGCTGCAGGGCAACCCGCACTTCCTCCAGCTGGGTGCCGACAGCGCCATCAACATGGAAGGTAAAGAGACACGCTTTGGCATCCTTAACAGCAGCCTGTTCGCGGTCATTACCACTTCTGCCTCCTGCGGTGCGGTGAATGCCATGCATGACTCCTTTACCGCGCTGGGCGGCATGGTGCCGATGTGGCTGATGCAGCTGGGCGAGGTGGTATTTGGCGGTGTTGGTGCCGGCCTCTACGGCATGCTGCTGTTTGTACTGCTGGCGGTCTTTATTGCCGGACTGATGATTGGCCGTACCCCGGAGTTCCTGGGTAAAAAAGTCGATGTGTGGGAAATGAAAATGACCGCACTGGCGATTCTGGTTACCCCGGCGCTGGTGCTGATTGGCACTGCACTGGCGATGATGACCGACGCCGGGCGCAGCGCGATGGCAAACCCGGGCATCCACGGCTTCAGTGAAGTGCTCTATGCGGTCTCTTCGGCTTCCAATAACAACGGCAGTGCCTTTGCCGGACTGAGTGCCAACACGCCGTTCTGGAACCTGTTACTGGCTGTCTGCATGCTGCTGGGTCGCTTCGGCATCATCATTCCGGTGATGGCAATCGCCGGTGCGATGGCGGTGAAAAAAGTGCAGCCGGTGGGTAACGGCACGCTGCCAACCCACGGTCCGCTGTTTATTGCACTGCTGATCGGCACGGTGCTGCTGGTGGGTGCACTGACCTTTATTCCTGCTCTGGCGCTGGGCCCGGTGGCTGAGCATCTGCAACTTGTTCAGGGACAATCCTCATGAGTCGTCAACAACAGGCGTTATTTGACGCAGCCCTGCTGCGTACCTCGGCCTGGGATGCGGTAAAAAAGCTCGATCCCCGGGTGCAGTTCCGTAACCCGGTGATGTTTGTGGTCTACCTCGGCAGCATCCTGACCACGCTGCTGGCGCTGGCCATGCTGACCGGACGCATCAGCGGCAGCGCCAGCTTTACCGGATCGATTGCGGTCTGGCTCTGGTTCACCGTGCTGTTCGCCAACCTGGCGGAGGCACTGGCAGAAGGGCGCAGTAAGGCCCAGGCAAGCAGCCTGAAAGGCGTCAAAAAGACCAGCTTTGCCAAAAAACTCTCAGCGGCGCGCTATGGTGCCGAGTGGCAGCAGGTCAGTGCCGATGCGCTGCGCAAAGGCGATGCGGTGCTGGTAGAAGCGGGCGATATCATTCCCTGTGACGGTGAAGTGATGGAGGGCGGTGCCTCAGTGGATGAGAGCGCCATTACCGGTGAATCTGCACCGGTTATTCGTGAGTCAGGGGGTGACTTTGCTTCCGTGACGGGCGGTACGCGTATTCTCTCTGACTGGCTGGTGATCACCTGTAGCGCCAACCCGGGCGAAACCTTCCTTGACCGGATGATCGCCATGGTGGAAGGCGCAAAACGCCGCAAAACGCCAAATGAGATCGCCCTGACCATCCTGCTGGTATCACTGACCATCGTGTTCCTGCTGGCGACCGTGACGCTCTGGCCGTTCTCGGCATGGGGCGGCACACCGGTCAGCGTCACGGTACTGGTGGCACTGCTGGTCTGTCTGATCCCGACCACTATCGGCGGCCTGCTGTCGGCGATTGGCGTGGCGGGGATGAGCCGGATGCTGGGTGCAAACGTCATCGCGACCAGCGGTCGTGCGGTGGAAGCCGCAGGGGATGTGGATGTGCTGATGCTGGACAAAACCGGCACCATCACGCTGGGTAACCGTCAGGCGACCCAGTTCCTGCCCGCGCCAGGCGTCAGCGAAGAGCAGCTGGCGGACGCCGCGCAGCTCGCCTCGCTGGCCGATGAGACGCCGGAAGGCCGCAGCATCGTGGTACTGGCGAAACAGCGATTTAACCTGCGTGAACGCGATCTCAGCAGCATGGACGCCAGCTTTATTCCGTTCTCAGCCCAGACCCGCATGAGTGGCGTGAATGTGCAGGACCGGCTGATCCGCAAAGGTGCGGTCGATGCGGTACGTCGCCATATCGAAGCGAACCATGGCCGTTTCCCTGCGGAAGTGAATGCGCAGGTGGAAGAGGTAGCACGCAGTGGCGGTACGCCGCTGGTGGTGTCAGAGGGCGCGAACGTGCTGGGCGTGGTGGCGCTGAAAGATATCGTGAAAGGCGGCATCAAAGAGCGTTTTGCCGAGCTGCGCAAAATGGGTATCAAAACGGTGATGATCACCGGTGATAACCCGCTGACCGCCGCAGCGATTGCCGCAGAAGCGGGCGTGGATGACTTCCTGTCAGAGGCCACACCAGAAGCCAAACTGGCGCTGATCCGCCAGTATCAGGCCGAAGGCCGTTTAGTGGCGATGACCGGCGACGGCACCAACGATGCACCAGCACTGGCGCAGGCGGATGTGGCGGTGGCGATGAACTCCGGGACCCAGGCGGCGAAAGAGGCGGGCAACATGGTCGACCTCGACTCTAACCCGACCAAGCTGCTGGAAGTGGTGCACATCGGTAAACAGATGCTGATGACGCGCGGTTCGCTGACCACCTTCAGTATTGCCAACGACGTGGCGAAATATTTCGCCATTATCCCGGCGGCGTTTGCGGCGACCTATCCGCAGCTCAACATGCTTAACGTGATGCAGCTGCACTCGCCCGCCAGCGCAATCCTGTCGGCGGTGATCTTTAACGCCCTGGTGATTGTCTTCCTGATCCCGCTGGCCCTGAAAGGCGTCAGCTACCGCCCACTGAGCGCCGCTGCGCTGCTGCGCCGCAACCTGCTGATTTATGGTCTGGGTGGCCTGCTGGTGCCGTTTGTCGGCATCAAAGCGATCGATCTGCTGTTAGTGTTTTCAGGCATGGCCTGAGGAGAGAAAAATGAGTCAGTTACGTCCGGCAATTTTACTGTTGTTGCTGCTTACGCTTGTCACCGGCGTGGTTTATCCTTTGCTTACTACTGGTCTGGCGCAATGGCTGTTTCCGTCCCAGTCCAGCGGCTCGCTACTGGAGGAAGATGGCGTGGCGCGCGGGTCAGCACTGATTGGCCAGAATTTTACCCAGCCCAACTATTTCTGGGGCCGCCCTTCAGCCACAGGCGATAAACCCTATAACCCGCTCTCCTCAGGCGGCAGCAACCTGGCCGCCAGCAATCCGGCGCTGGATAAAGCGGTAGCCGATCGCGTCGCTGCGCTGCGGGCCGCGAACCCGCAGGCACCGGCTGCCGTGCCGGTCGAGCTGGTCACTGCCTCAGCCAGCGGGCTGGACCCGGATATTTCGCCGGAGGCCGCGCGCTGGCAGGCGCCGCGTGTCGCCGCCAGCCGCAAAGTGCCGGTGGCGCAGGTCGAGGCGCTGATTGAAAAGATGACGCATCGTCAACTGATGCCATTCCTCGGCACACCGACGATCAACGTGTTGCAGCTGAATATGGCGCTCAACGAACTGTAATGGTGTTAAGGAAGCGATGAACCACGAACCCCAGCGTCCCGATCCCGACGCGCTGCTGCAGGCTAATCGCGAAACGCATCGCGGACAGCTGAAAATTTACTTTGGTGCCTGTGCTGGCGTGGGCAAAACCTACGCCATGCTGCAGGAGGCACAGCGGCTGCGTGCGCAGGGTCTGGATGTGCTGATCGGCGTGGTAGAGACCCACGAACGGCCGGAAACCGCACAGCTGCTGACAGGATTAACCCTGCTGCCGCGTCGCGCCACCGGCCGTTCGCGTCATGCAGAGTTTGATCTCGATGCCGCGCTGGCCCGCCATCCTGCCGTCATCCTGATGGATGAGCTGGCGCACACCAACGTTAAGGGCTCGCGCCATCCCAAGCGCTGGCAGGATATTGAGGAGCTGCTGGAAGCGGGCATCGACGTCCTGACCACCGTCAACGTGCAGCATCTTGAGAGCCTCAACGATGTGGTCGGCGGCGTCACCGGCATTCAGGTGCGCGAAACCGTGCCCGATCCCTTTTTTGACAGTGCCGACGAAGTGGTGCTGGTCGATCTGCCGCCTGACGATCTGCGCCAGCGATTGAAAGAGGGCAAAGTTTATATTGGCGATCGTGCTGAGCGCGCCATCGAAAACTTTTTCCGTAAAGGTAATCTCTTCGCCCTGCGTGAGCTGGCGCTGCGCCGCACCGCCGATCGGGTAGACGATCAGATGCGCGCCTGGCGCGATCAGCAGGGACGGGAGCGCGTCTGGCACACCCGCGACGCTATTCTGCTCTGTATTGGCGACGACAGCGGCAGTGAAAAGCTGGTGCGCACCGCAGCCCGCCTGGCGGCGCGACTGGGCAGCGAATGGCACGCGGTCTATGTTGAAACGCCCCGGCTCAACCGGCTGCCGGAAGCACGGCGACGGGCCATCCTGCGCACATTACAGCTGGCACAGGAGCTGGGCGCGGAAACCGCCACCCTTTCTGAACCGGATGAAGCGGAAGCGGTGCTGGGTTATGCCCGCGAACACAATCTGGGCAAAATCGTCACGGGCCGTCGCCCACTCCGGCGCTGGCGGCGTGACAGTTTTGCTGAACGACTGGGCCAGCTTGGCCCGGATCTCGATTTGCTGGTCGTGGCGCTGGATGAGCCACTGAAAGATGCGCCGCATCCGCTGCCGGATGGTCGTGTTAACAGCGAAAAATGGCGCATTCAGCTGCGCGGCGTGATGATGGCGCTGGTGCTCTGCATCCTGGTGACCGCAGCCGGGCAATCGGTGCTGATCAATTTCGATCCCGCCAACTGCGTGATGATCTACCTGCTGGCGGTGGTGATCGTGGCACTACGCTATGGCCGCTGGCCGTCGGTGATCGCCACGGTGATAAATATCTTCGCCTTCGACCTCTTCTTTGTGGCCCCCACCGGCACGGTGGCGGTCTCCGACCTGCAATACCTGGTGACCTTTGGCGTGATGCTGGCGGTCGGCGTGATTGTCGGGAATCTTACGGCAGGCGTGCGCTATCAGGCGCGGGTGGCGCGCTACCGCGAGCAGCGGGCGCGTCAGCTCTATGAGATGGCGAAATCGCTGGGCAGTGCGTTGACACCGCAGGATATCGCCGCCACCAGCCAGCGTGTGCTCGACGCCACGCTACAGGCGCGCTGCCTGCTGCTGCTGCCCGATGAGCAGGGCGAGCTGAAAGCGGTGGGCGATGCGTTACCGGCCAGCGAGCCGGATCGCGCGATTGCTAAATGGAGTTACAGCAAAGGCCAGCCTGCAGGCGCGGGCACCGATACCTTACCGGCAGTGCCTTATCAGATCCTGCCGCTGAAAAGCGGCGCGCAGTGCCGGGGATTACTGGTGGTGGAGCCGCAGAACCTGCGTCAGCTGATGATTCCTGAGCAGCAGCGGCTGGTGGAAACCTTTACGGTGCTGATCGCCAATGCCCTGGAGCGGATGGCGCTGTCTCACAGCGAGGCAGCGTCCCGTCTCTCAGCGGAGCGTGAACAGCTGCGCAATGCGTTGCTGTCGGCGCTGTCACACGACCTGCGCACCCCGCTGACCGTACTGTTTGGTCAGGCAGAAATGCTGATGCTTGACCTGGCCAGTGACAACTCAAAATATGTGCCGCAGGCCAGCCAGATTCGCGAGCAGACGCTCAGCACCATCCGGCTGGTGAGCAACATGCTGGATATGGCGCGCATTCAGTCGGGCGGCCTCAATCTGCGGGAAGAGTGGCTGGCGCTGGAAGAGGTGATTGGTGGGGCATTGAGCAGCATGGCACCCTCGCTCAAGGGGCATGAGGTCCAGCTCGACCTGCCGGATGACATCGTGCTGATCAAAGGGGACAGCACGCTGCTGGAGCGGGTTTTCACTAACCTGATAGAGAACAGCCTGAAGTATGCCGGTAATAGCGCGCCACGCGGCATCCGCGCCTGGCGTGCAGCATCACGACTGGAAATTGCGGTCTGGGATGGCGGACCCGGCATTGCCGAAGAGGATTTAACCCGGATATTCGATAAGTTCTGGCGCGGCAATAAAGAGTCGGCGGTGCCGGGCGTCGGGCTGGGTCTGGCGATCTGTAAAACCATTATCGAAAGCCATGGCGGCCAGATCTGGGCCGAAAACCGGCCCGAAGGTGGCGCGGCATTTCGTCTCTCGCTGCCGCTGCCGCCCGCCCCTGAAATTTCTGACGAAGGGCTGAAATAACTTCACAGTGGATCAGTTATACTGCCGGTCCTGTTTGATTATTCGTGGGATTGTATGGAACGTTTTACCGAAAACCTGATGTATGCATCGCGCTGGTTGCTGGCTCCGGTTTACATTGGACTTTCGCTGGGATTACTGGCGCTGACCATTAAATTTTTCCAGGAAATTTTCCACCTGCTGCCCAACATTTTCAGCATTGCGGAAAACGATCTGATTCTTCTGCTGCTCTCACTGGTGGATATGACGCTGGTTGGCGGCCTGCTGGTGATGGTAATGCTGTCGGGTTATGAGAACTTCATCTCTAAACTCGACATCGACGAAGACAAAGAGAAGCTGAGCTGGCTGGGCAAGATGGACTCCGGCTCGCTGAAAAACAAAGTCGCTGCCTCCATCGTTGCCATCTCGTCGATTCACCTGCTGCGGGTGTTCATGGAAGCGCGTAATGTCGAAAACGACAAACTCATGTGGTACGTGATTATCCACCTGACCTTTGTGCTCTCTGCCTTTGTGATGGGCTGGCTGGACAAAATGTCGCGCTACGATAAAAAGTAAAATATCCCCCTGGTGGCCCGCTGACGCGGGCCTCTGCGTTATCCTTTCCGATCTGTTTTCCCTGAACGACCTGCTGGCTGCGACGCCGGACGCGTGCCCGCCAGTTGCGGCATCACCTCTTTAATCATCGCAAAAAAGTGTTGCAGCCTGGCCGGGTAGTAACTCGCCCAGGGATAAGTCAGCCACACCGGCAGCGGTGGTGCCTGCCACGCAGGCACCAGCTGAACCAGGTCGCCATCGGCTAAATCTTCCTGTACCGCCCAGGAGGAGACAATTGCCGCACCCATGCCCGCCAGCGCCGCTTTGCGCACCGCATATAAACTGTCACTGCTCAGCCGTGGCGTAATCGCCAGATTCACCGGCTGGCCATCGTCAATCTTTTGCAATGCCACTTCGTTACGGTAAAAACTGGTGAGGGCCAGCCATGGCAGATCACGCAGCTGTTCAATCTGCGCTATGGGCGGATACTGTGCCAGCAGGTGCGGGGCCGCCACCACAATGCGCGGCACTTCGGCCAGCAGAACCGCCACCACCGAGGGATCGGTTGGCGCACCGACCTGAATGGCGCAGTCGACATTCTCGGCCATAAAGTCGGGCGTGCGATCGTTCAGCATCCACTCAATATTGAGCCGGGGATAGCGATGCAGATAGTCCACCAGTGGGGCGATCAGCTGATCCTGGCCAAAGGCGTGCGGGGCACGAACCCGCAGTGTACCGACCGGATCGGCACTGGCGCCGGTCAGCTCATCTTCCAGCGTATGCCAGGTCGCCAGCAACTGCCGTGCCTGGGCGTAGCAGCGTTCACCATCATCGGTGAGTTTCAGCGCATGCGTGGTGCGCAGGATCAGCTTCAGCCCCAGCCGCTGCTCAAGGGTCTGCAGCCGACGACTGACGGTAGGTTGTGTCGTACCCAGCTGGGCCGCGGCGGCCGATAAGCTGCCACTCTCGACGATACGGATAAAGGTCTGCATCAGGTCGATGCGATCGCTACTGTTAGGATTGTTCATACGTACCACGCATAACGGTTTTGCCTGATATCAGTCTACCGCGTATAACCGCGATGCGCTTTAATGGTTGTACGAAATGAAGAGGATTACAGCATGTCAGCCATATCAACCCAGACTCAAAATGAATCGCTCTCCACACCGCTGGTGTTTACCCTGGCCGCGGGTGCCGGACTCAGCGTTGCGTCGATTTACTACAGCCAGCCGATGCTGGATATCATCAGCAAACAGTTTAACGCAGGCATTGGCGCAGTCGGTATGGTGCCGATGCTGACCCAGGCGGGCTATGCACTGGGTATTCTGCTGCTGGCGCCACTGGGCGATCGTCATGACCGTCGCACCATTATCTTTATCAAGGGCTTACTGCTGGTGGCAGCGCTGCTGCTGTGTGGTTTTTCCGGTGGGCTCAGCGCGCTGCTGATTGCCAGTTTTATCACCGGCCTGACGGCTACGGTGGCGCAGGATATTGTGCCTGCATCGGCGGCGCTGGCCCCGGAACGCAGCCGGGGTAAAACGGTCGGCACGGTGATGACCGGGCTGCTGGTTGGCATCCTCTTGTCGCGGGTGGTCAGTGGGGTGGTGGCGGAGTATTTCGGCTGGCGCACCATGTATATGATTGCCGCGCTGGCGGTGCTGCTGATTACGCTGACGCTGTGGCGTGTGCTGCCGCGCTTCACACCGGGTACCTCGGTAAGCTACCCGCGCCTGCTGCTGTCGCTGGTGCATCTGTGGCGTCACCACCAGACGCTGCGCCGGGCCGCGCTGGCGCAGGGTCTGCTGTCAGTGGCCTTCAGCGCCTTCTGGTCGACACTGGCGTTAATGCTTAGCGACCGCTTTCATCTGGACAGTGCCGTTGCCGGAGCCTTTGGTTTAGCCGGTGCAGCGGGCGCCATGGCGGCACCGCTGGCGGGCAGTTTTGCTGACCGCATTGGTCCGGCAAGGGTCACGCAGGCGGGTGCCGCGCTGGTAACGATCTCTTTTGCGCTGATGTTCCTGCTGCCATTACTGCCCATGCCGGCGCAGCTGGCGCTGATAGTCGTCTGTACTATCGGCTTTGATTTAGGCGTACAGGCCACGCTGGTGGCGCATCAGACGCTGGTCTACGGCCTGGCCCCGGAAGCACGTAGTCGCCTTAATGCGCTGCTGTTTACCGTGGTGTTTATCGGTATGGCGACCGGTGCGGCGCTGGGCAGTCTGGCGCTGGCACACTGGGGCTGGAATGGCGTGGTTGCACTCGCCACCATAGCTGGTGCAGCCGCTGTCGCGGTCCGCTTCGCCAGTCGTCACCTGAAAAACTGACACCTCGCCCGTCAAAAAATGTGCCAGGCTTATTCATAAACCCGAAATATTCTGGAGTGTTATGAACTTTTTAGCCTGGACAGCAGCGACGGGCGGCCTCCTGCTGCTGATGTCGCTGGCTTCCGGTTGGATTCACCGGGGGCCAGTCACCTCATTTGGCCTGTTTCTGATCGCGGGTATGCTGTGCGGCCCGTGGGGATTTGATGTTATCCACCTTGATATCGTTACCCATTCCGAAGCCGTGGCCCACATCACTGAAATCACCATGGCAGCCTCGCTGTTTATCACCGGTCTCAAGCTGCGTCAGCCGCTGCAGAACAACTGCTGGCACACCGGGCTGAAGCTGGCCTTTCCCGCCATGCTGCTCACCGTCGCCGCGATGACCCTGCTGGCACACTTCCTTGTGGGATTAGACTGGCCGATTGCGCTGGCGTTTGGGGCGATTGTCGCACCCACCGATCCGGTGCTGGCGAGCTTAATCTCGGTCAATGATGCGCAGGATGATGACTCGCTGCGTGTGGCAATATCCAGCGAGGCGGGCATGAACGACGGCTCCGCATTACCACTGCTGATGCTGGCGCTGCTGCTGTTCAATGGCGAAAGCCTGAATGGCGCGATGCTGGCGCACTGGGGCGCGGTCGAAGTGCTCTGGGCGATTGGCGGCGGTCTTATCATCGGTTTTGTGCTGGGGCAGTTGATCGGCATGCTGGCGACCCGACTGCGCAATGCCAATGGCGATGTCGCACCCAATGATTTTCTGGCGCTGGCGCTGATAGCACTGAGTTATTCACTGGTGGAGTGGCTGGGTGCTTCCGGCTTCCTGGCTGCCTTTGCCGCCGGGCTGGGATTACGCCGCGCAGAACTGGGCGTGTTCCGTCGTCATCAGCCGGATGATCTCTCTGACGACGAGCGGATATTGCCCTCTGAGGCGCTGGTGAATCCTAACATGCGTCTGGCGCATCAGGGCGGCACGAATATGGTCAAATCGATTGGGTTTGTAGTAGGCGACGCCCTCTCTTTTGGCGATACTATTGAACGTTTACTGGCGGCTGGCATGATGGTGGTGCTGGGCGTCACACTGGCGCAGCACTGGAACATCTACGGCGTGCTGATTGGCCTGGTGCTGTTTGCGGTGGTGCGACCGCTGGCCGTCTGGCTGGTAACAATGCGAGCCGGACTGCCGCTGGGGCAGCGTCTGCTGATTGGCTGGCTGGGCATCCGGGGGATTGGCAGTCTGAACTACATCGCCTATGCCTGGACGCACGGGATGCAAGGCCCGCAGATGGAAATTATGACCAATATGGCGTTAACGCTGGTGGTCTGCAGCGTGGTGGTTCACGGCACCACCGTGACGCCGCTGCTGAACTGGCGTCAGAAGCGCCTCGAAGCCCTTCAGCGCAAGGTTTAACCCGAACGAACAGGAGTTAAGAATGAAAGTAACTCAGATAGTGCTGCTGAGTATCCTCGCCACCGGCAGCGCGCTGGCGGCGGATGACACTGACACTGAGCAGAATGTTTACGCCAGTCAGTTATGCCACATCGTCAGCGGCGAGAAAAAGGTCGCCACTGCAGATCATTACGTTGAGCAGATGAAATCGACCGTGGCGGGCGGCCAGTCACCGTCGGCGATGAATCAGCCCGAATTCGACGAAGAGTCTGCGCGTGAAGTGGCCAGTGCCTGGCTGCAACTGGGGGACGATGAGCGTGCCAAACTGCGCGTCAACGAACAGCAGTGTGAACAGGCCGTGATGGCGCAGTTCCAGCAGGAAGATTAACCAGACGGAATGAAATAAAACGCGCCTGCCGGGCGCGTTTTTTTATGGCTTTTCAGGGGCTGTTGCGTACATAATCGCCAGCCAGTGCACCAGACTTGCATTTGTTCATACTTCTTTAGCCTACCGCAACGGTTTGCTGACATTTCGGGCTTCACACAACAGGCATTATGATTACGCGTCGACGCTTTATTCTCGGCACGGGAGCGCTCGGGCTCTCCATGACCACCGGCAAATTATTTGCCCGCGATGACATTATTCCCCTCTGGCCGGATGATCCGCCCGGCGGCGGCGGCCCATCCGGCCAGTTAAATATTAACAGCACCGGTTCCTGGTCAAATATCGTCAGTCCGGCCATTCAGCGCTTTAAACCGGAAAACCCCAATGGTGAAGCCGTATTAATCGCTGCAGGCGGCGGTTATCGCTGGATCGGTATGGGCCGCGAAGCCTGGCCGGTGGCGCGCTGGCTCAATGCCAGTGGCTATACCGCCTATGTGCTCAGCTACCGGTTGCCGCATGAGAAGTGGCAGGCGGGACGGCTGGCACCGCTGCAGGATGCGCAGCGTGCCATCCGGCTGGTGCGATCTTTTGAGCGCAAAGTGCATGCACTGGGCTTCTCGGCAGGTGGACATCTGCTGGGATTGGCGGCAGCGCGGCCAGATTTTGCATCGTATCCGGCCATCGATCCGCTGGATGAAGTGGTGCCGAAAGTCGACAGTGTTGGCCTGATCTATCCGGTTATTACCCTGGAAGCGCCTTATCAGCACACTAATACCCATCTGATGATGGTCGGCAAAAATGCCACGCCGCAGGATGAGGCGAACTGGTCAGTGCAGAACTATGTCACCCGGCAATATCCGCCCACGTTTCTGGCGCAGGCCGAGGACGATCACACCTCAAATCCGTTTAACACCGAGCTGATGCGCGACACCTGTCGCCGCAACCGCGTGCCGGTTGAGCTGATTCAAATCAGCAAAGGCGGACATGGATTTGGTCTTGGCAAGGCGGGCACGCCCGCGGCGTTATGGGATCAGGCGTATGTTAAGTGGCTGGAAAACCTCCGTCAGGTTGCATACCTGGGCATGCACGACTCATCCCTGTAACCCTTCCCCTTGCGACTGACGTAAAAAAAGCCGGCATTCGCCGGCCTCGCGACAGTAGCGATTTTCAGGATTGAAGCGACACAGGTTAAAGCTTGTGTGCAGGCAGAGGCCGCCTGATTAAAACTGATAGGTCAGGCCCATAGCGATACTGTCTTTCGTCGAAATGCCGGTGGCACGCGTAAAGTCGTTTTCCTTCAGCAGGTTAATGCGATAGTCCACGTAGGTCAGCATGTTCTTGTTGAAATAGTAATAGGTGCCCACCGCAATATATTTCTGCATCGTCTGACTGCCCCCGGCAAAATTTCCTGCGCCCTGCAGGTTTTCGCCACGCTGCGTGACAAAACCGACTGAAGGGCGCAAACCGTTCAGGAACTGGTACTGCGCAATTGCCTCAACGTTATGGGTTTTGTCAGCGACCTGTGCCAGCTGTCCATAAGGCGTAACGTCACTGGCTTCGCCATACATGGCGGCCAGATAGATCTGGCTGGCATCATATTTTGCAGAGGTTACCCAGGCGGTGGCATCGTCTCCCTGACCGTCAGCTTGCTGAGTCAGCGTCCGTTTTGCTTTCATCCCTGCCGCCGCAATGCTCAGTCCATCGGTAATGTTGTAAGTCAGGCCAGCACCGTAACCATCCCCGTTAGCCAGTCTGGCGGTTGCGCGGTCATTTTTCCCTTGATACTGCAGGGTTAGATTTAATCCACCCCACTCCGGAGAGTGCCAGGTCGCGAGGCCGGTTGAGCGTTTTGACAGGAAGTTATCGTTAGTGGTCATGGTGCCGGAACCGTAGACCGGTGCCATATCCGTATAGGCGGAGGCGGTATACAGTACCCCAAAGCTACGGCCATAATCGAACGAGCCGAAGTCGACCATTTTCAGACCTGCAAAGCCTAAACGTGTGGCATTCCCCGTTTGCGCGTCGCTACCGCCTTCACTGTGATTCAGCTGGAAATTGTATTCCCATTGACCATAACCGGTAAGCTGATCATTAATTTGCGTCTCACCTTTAAAACCCAGGCGTGCATAAGAGTTGTCGCCATCTTCTGCAATATTATCTGAGAAAACATGGCGCGCATCGACTTTACCGTACAGGTCGAGCTTATTTCCATCTTTATTATAAATTCCAGCGGAGCATGCAGAGAATGAGACCATAAAAAACATTGCATACGGCGCGGCTGTTTTTATTTTATTGTGCATATCATCTGCCCTTTTCAGTTAGCTGAAGCATGAGGAGGTTACCGCTCAGGACGGTATTTATTTCAATCTCACATTCGTATTGTTTAATCGCTAAATCATGAAATGGTGATATCGGCCATAAAGGTTATGGCCATTTTTTATAATGACTTTCCCTGGTGTTATTACATTCTGGTAGCGTATTTCCTGGTGATTTTTTATTAAAAGGCTAAGTCAGGTATATCGCTTAATACGGTTTGCGCGCCCGCATCAATATATTTTCGGGCAAGAACCGGGTCATTGATCGTGGCAATCGCGAATTCAATACCTGAACGGGCCAGTCGCGCCAGGTCTTCGTCTGTCGCGAAGTCACCCAGGAAATGCAGGATCTGGCAACCTGTTCTGGCGAGAAGCGCCGCGGGGTCTTTCGGCGGGACGCAAACCGCCAGCCCGCGGGGTACGTCAGGCATAAGCCGTGCGGCAACCTGCAGCGAAATCTCAGAAAAACTGCTGATGAATAATTTCTTCTCGCTTGCTGGCCACAGTGATTTCAACTGAGCGATCGCAATCTCCGCCGTCTCCACTTCCTGCCCGGAGGTGGGTTTGATTTCCAGTTGTAGCCCGACGCCTTTATCCAGTACAAAGCCGACTGTTTCAGCCAGTGTAGGCACTTTAACGCCCCTGAAAAGGTGGCCGTAACATACGCCAGCCTCCAGCGACCGGATCTCATCCAGGGTCAGATTCGCCACATAGCCTTTGCCATTCGTTGTCCTGTTTACGGAATCGTCATGAATAATGACCGGGTGCATATCTTTGGTGAGTTTGACATCCACCTCTATCCACGTTGCGCCGTGTTCCACCGCCGCCAGAAACGAAGGTAGCGTGTTTTCCGGTGCCAGTAGCGGTGCTCCCCGATGGGCAATCAGACGGGAGTTCACTACACGTGCAGGGTGTTTTTGGGTCGACATTATTGGCGTTACCTTCTGTTAGGGTTATATCGCAGGTCTACCTGAGCAAAACCTGGTTAGAAAATTCGGTTCTGACTTCATCACCCAGCGGTTTAGGCATGAACTGGGTGCCATGGATACGCTCTTTGCTGTTAATCAGTCCGGCATCACGATTTACGTCTTTGTTTTGAGGCGTAATGCCATAAACCTGCTGAAACAGCCGTTGGGTGGTGGGCAGCGTCAGCCAGTGGATAAACAGCAACGCTGCCGCTTTATGGGGGGCGTTTACAGGTATCGCCACCATATTTCCGCCGCCGGGCATGCCGAAATCGGGGATATAGAGCCGGATCGTTTTCGGGACTTCACCGTGGTTTTCTAATCCCACCAGATAATCTTCCCAGGCGGGGACCAGCAGGAATTCACCGCTGACCAGCCGGGTGACGCTGTCGGCGTTGGAGGCCGTAATGATGTAGTTGGGGCGCTGCTGTTTGAACCAGTTCCAGGCCGGCTGCAGAGCCGTCAGGCTTTTTAGATCCGCATCGCCTTTCGTGAAATCAAAACCCGGTACCCGTGTGCGCGTCACCGATTCAATAAAGGCCGGGCCGGATCCGCCGTTTTCAACGTTGAAGCCAAACTCCTGACGATGACGCTGCAGAAAGGCCGTAATCTGCGGCAATGTTCGCGGTAACTCACTTTCTTTCAGGCGGCGCGAATCGTAGGCCAGACCGGTCTGGTTGCCCCAAAATGCCACGCCATAGCCTTTACTGTCCGTTCCCTCAATGGTGTAGTTCAGGGTTTTGCCTGCCGGCAGCAGTGTATTAATCGGGCCAAAAAACGTTTTCTGAGGTGATACGGTCCCGAATGCCCCGCCGCCAATCGAAAACAGATCAATGTCACCCGTATCCCGTCCCCGGTCTGCCATGAGTTTATTAATATTACCCTGTAGTGTGCCTTCAGACAGGGTAACGTTAATACCGTACTGTTTTTCAAACAGGCTGACCTGCTCTTTTAAACGGTCCTGGTAATACCATTGATACCAGGTTAATTCCCCTTCTTTTTTCGCCTGTTCGACAATCTGTTCCCAGTTCATCGTAGTTAAATCCTGAGCCTGGCTACAGAAAGCCCCGGCCAGCAATAATATTGCAGCAACGAATCTGAACATATGTTTCCCCAATAACGCGAATTAAAGACTGTCAGCCTTTTCCTGCAAAGGCGGCGACAGGATTTCTTGTCAGTAATTTTTCTGCAATCAGCATTAAAATGACATTTGGCACAACCAGCATTAAAGAAATGACCGCCGCATTGGGTCGAATAAAGTTATAACCCAGATAAGAATAGAGAATGGCCGGGACGGTAATAAAATCGGGTGAGCCAACAATGAAACTTATGGCGAACTCTTCTATTGATAACGTAAAAACAATAATTAGTGCGGCAAATATTCCCGGCCTGATGGTGGGCAGGCAGGCGACTAAAAAACGGTTTATCACCGAAGCGCCCATATCCCGTGCCGCATCAAGCGTGTCCTGGCGTATCTGCGAACACGACAGGGTGAGAATGCGCACGGCATAAGGCATCAGGATAATAATATGCCCCAGCAAAATGCCGCCAAACCGGCTGTGAATGCCCGCCACGTTAAGCAACATGGAAAAAAACAGTGCCACGACAAAGCCCGGAACGATAAGCGGCAATAAGATCGCATTCTGTAAAAAATGTTTGCCCGTAAACGACATTCTGCCAAACGCCCACGCGGCAGGCAGAGACAGCATCAGCGTGCAGACCGAGACGGTTGCCGCCAGTAAATAGCTGTTCCTGAGCGCCTGCGGTAACGCGGTCGTGGTCCAGACTTCCACCCAACGGCCCAGTGAGACAACCGGCGGCAGCGCATCTGGCCATGCCCACGGATGGGTTTTATCGACCAGTGACCACAGGACGGTCAACATAAAGGGAATGACCAGCCACAGCATAAACAGGGCGGTGATAATGATCATCATGACGATTCGCAGCGGGGATAAGGTCTCTCTGGCTTTCATGATCGCTGTTCTCCGGCTTGTTGTAGCCACTTCGCCAGGGCGGCAAGCACGACTGCACCGACAAAAGCCGCCAGCATTAAAATCACGGCGACAACCGCGGCAAGATTCCAGCCCTGGGCGCTGATTTCGGGGAAGCGCAGCATGTATTGCGAAAGAGAGAACACGCTGGTCGGCCCCGCAACGACCTGGAATGAAAAGTCACCTAATGCACCGATGAAAATCAGCACCAGCGACACCTGAACGGACTTGATAGATAAAGGCAGAATGATCTGTAACAGCCGGGCAGCTCTGCCGGCACCCAAATCCCGCGCGGCATTAAAAATTTCGTCACCAATCGCGCGCAGGCTGCCGGTAATAATCAGCAGCGCATAGGGAAGCTGTTTCCAGACCTGCAAAATAATCACGCCCGTTCCCCAGCGGTCATTTTGCATCCTGATGGGGTGAGAGATGATCCCCAGTTTAAGTAACCCCAGGTTAATAAAACCCTGCCACGAAATCAGATTGATAAACAGCAGCGCGGCAACCAGTCCGTGCACCATCAGCGGGGCTTTAAGCAAACCGCCCATCAGCATTGAGCCGGGAAAGGGTTTTCTCAGCCACAGTGCCAGCGGGAGCGCCAGCGCGACGGACAGAACGGCACTGATGACGCCAATTTTGAGTGAATAGCCTGTCGCGCGCCAAAGCTGACTGTCGTTCAGGATGGTTTGCCAGTACTGAAGTGTGAAATGCGCCGGCGCGCCAAAATTAAACAGACCAACGGACTGCGCCAGCGCCATGATGACAATCAGCACCAGCGTCAGCACGACCGGCGCGACGGCAGGCAAAACCAGCAGCCAGCTAAGCCTGTTGCGGTTGCGCATTTTCATGAACAGCTTTCCTGTAAAAAACGGATTCTGTCTGGCGCAATGGAGAAGTTAACCCGATCACCTTCCTGTATGGTGTTTTTGCCGACTAACTGGATACACCACTGATAGTCTGTTTCTTCATGCCCAATCGGATGAACCTGGAGTTCAGAAATATTGCCAAGAAAACTCACGGCACCGATCTCAAAAGCCCGGGTGTTTTTCCCCGTATCCTGTTCGCTCAGCAGGGCATCCTCAGGACGCCAGAAGGTATAGACCTTGTCCGAGACGGGCGGCTGGTGACTGTGTATTTCCATTTCGCCCATGACACACGCAATACGATAAATACCGCTGCTGCTATCTCCGTCCAGTACGCGGGCTTCCATCACGTTAGCCTGACCGACAAAACCGGCGACAAAGCGGTTTATCGGGGAATAATAGATCTCATCCGGCGTACCGATTTGTTCGATCTTTCCGGCATTCATGACCACCACAACGTCAGACATCGACAGGGCTTCTGCACGGTCATGGGTAACATAAATGGCGGTAAATCCATGGGAGCGCTGAAGCTGTCTGATCTCCAGTCGTACCTTGTCCCGTAATTTGGCATCCAGATTTGACAGCGGCTCATCAAACAACACGATTTCCGGACGCACGGCCAGCGCTCTGGCAAGCGCCACGCGCTGCTGCTGACCGCCGGATAACTGCGCCGGCAGTTTAGGCAAATGCGCATTGAGTGATACCTGAGCAGCGGTCTGCGCTACGCGATCGTGAATATCCGTTTTTGCCATCTTCATCTGCCTGAGGCCAAAACCGATATTTTCAGCAACGGAAAGGTGAGGAAAAAGCGCATAGGACTGAAAGCACATCGCCGTGTCGCGATGTTCAGGTTTGACATGATGCATGTCCTGCTGGTGGATCAGTACTTCGCCACTATCAAGACTGTAAAAGCCGGCAATGACTTTAAGCAGCGTGGTTTTGCCACAGCCAGAGGGGCCAAGCAGGGAAACAAATTGCCCTTTTTTGGCCTGCAGTGAAATGCCGTTCAGCGCGACAAAATCGTCAAATGTCAGCATGGCATTGTGGATTTCTAGCGTGTTCACGTGGTCTGCTCCGTCATAAAATGCCAGGGATTTCTTAATTAATGCGATGCGCATAATAATCAGGCGTAGTGAATTTAAGCAATTTCAGAGAGGTTAAGAATTTATTAAGTTTTTAAAACCTATATTTAACAGGTTAATGTAAGGTTTATTTGAAATCGTATGTTTAACGCGCTAATTATTTTAATGCATTATGATTAATATTAAGTTCAGAGGGTTAAGATGCTCTGGCAGAGCGCGCACAGCGGGCAGGGCAGCGGGGAGACGCTGTCCTGAAATGCAGTGATAAGGTAAGTCCGGGGCAATGCGTGGTCAGGCAGGCGTAAATCGAGGATAAGGGATAAACCGGGCAGAAAGGCGGTTCATTTCGGGCGTGCCGACACTCACATGTGTGCTGCTTTTTTCCTGTGTGCCGGCAAGATGCGCATCCAGTCCCGCCGCTTTACAGAGGGCATAGCCCGCAGAAACGTCCCACATGCTGCTAAAACATTCCTGATAACCGTCGACGTAACCCAGCACGCTAAAGGTTAAACCGACGGTGGCACAGCGATAGCGCACAACATTCCAGCCGTCGTCCCGATAGGCCTTTTCAATACAGAGCTGATGGGTGAAATCCCATGATGGACTGTCTCCAATCGCCACGGTTTTAAGCCCCCCGGCGATCACAGGCCGTTCAAAGGGTTCACCATTCAGATAAACACCTCTCTCTTTGCCGCCGCTCAGCATGAGGTTTAAAACGGGATGGACGATCACGCCCATAACCGGCTCGCCATCCTGCACATAGCCAACAGAAATCCCCCACAATGACGAGCCGCGCAGGAAGTTACTGGTCCCATCAATAGGATCAACAGACCAGTAGCTGGCGCTGAGCTCACCGCCATACTCTTCACCGATAACAGGATCCTGTGGGAAATGATCTCCCAGACGCTGCCGGATCAGATTTTCCACTTCCCGATCGGCTTCACTGAAGACATCCTGCGGCCTTTTTTCGCAGACCTCTAATTCACTCAGCTGTCTGAAATAGTCCAGAGCCAAAAGTGAAGCCTCTTGTGCGATACGTTCAGCAACCTTTAAGCGCGTTTCCATTGTTTACCTGATGCATAAAAAGAAGCGTGTGTATGGAGGCAAAACCCAGTGCACAGCGAAAATACCCATCCGGACATCAGGCTCGCTTTTAATATAATGCTTACTGCATGATATTAGAGTGTCTCTCTGCTATGTTTCACTATTATGATGCTTTTATGATCGCGATAAGCAGGGCAGGAGAGGCTGAAAATCAGCACATTTTACGAAAACATAAAGGCAGGGCCCTTTACTATTCGTCATGCATAAAAGCATGCTAGGGTATTAACAGAACCCATTATTAAATATGGTGAGGACAACGCTGTGGTTCATGGATATTCCGCTGGTCATGATGTCGAACTTAATCGCAGTGAAAAACTCATTCTGGAGCTTGTCCGCCGTAACGATGGCATTTCCCGCTCCTCACTGGTTTCGCAAACCATTCTGAATCAGTCATCTGTTCACCGTATTGTTGATACGCTGACCGAAAATGGCTTTCTCAGCCTGGGGGAATCGCCGTCCCAGGGAAGAGGCAAGCCCAGCCCGTCGTTATCACTGAATGCGAATGCACGTTATGGTTACGGTATCTCTATTAACTCAGACAGTGTTGCCGCCAGCCTGATTAATTTCCGGGGCGGTATTACAGAATACTGCGTACTGGATACGCATCCGCGCGACCCTGCCCGTACCTTACTCAATATCAAACATCACTATCTGGATACCTTAAAACAATACGGTATTTCGCCAGAAAAAGTCTGTGGTGTGGGATACAGCATGGCGGGCTTTCTTTATGATTCCCGAAAGTATTTCAATCCGCCTGAACCTTTAAAAAACTGGATGGGGATCGATCTGCGTCGTGAAATTACCATGTTATTTGATCGGCCGGTATGGATTGAAAATAACGCCACGACGGCGGCGCACGCTGAAGCCTTTTTAGGCGCCGGGCTGAAATACGATACGTTTGGTTATCTCTCTTTTAATTATGGATTCGGCGGTGGCATCGTGATTAACGGTAAACCGTTCCAGGGTGCATTTGGTAATGCGGGGGAGATCAGCCGTATTTTTACGCCGGAAGAGGGCAAGCTGCGGCCGGCTCTGGGGATCCTGATCGATCGGTTACGTCACGGCGGTATTGAAATTAAAGATATTCGCGATCTCAATCATAAATTCGATCCGGCCTGGCCGATTGCGCAACAGTGGGTAGAAGAGGTAACGCCAAACCTGCATCGGGCAATGGATGCCATGAATGCGGTGATCGATCCCGCGGCCATTATATTAGGAGGCGAAATTCCCCGTAAGCTGGGCGAAATGTTCTTAGCCATGCCGCGGACGTGTTCGGGTAAACGCTGGGACATTTCTGCAGAATATCCGGATATTCTGCTAAGCGCCATTGAGGGAGACAGTTCGGCACTGGGCGCGGCACTGACGCCGTTGCGGGAAACCTATTTTAATTAAGGCCGTTACCCGCAGAACAACGTTTCAGCGGGTAACGGATGCGCATGAGGTGAGTTACTAGCGCATTGTCACAAACTCTTCCGCTGCGGTCGGGTGGATCGCCACGGTGTTATCGAAGTCTTTCTTGGTCGCACCCATTTTCAGTGCCACGGCGAAGCCCTGCAGCATCTCATCCATGCCGAATCCGATGCCGTGAATACCAACAATCTTCTCATCGGCACCCACACAGACCAGCTTCATGCGGCACGGCTGGCGATGCTGGGTGACCGCGGTGTACATGGCGGTGAACGACGATTTGTAGACCTTCACCTGGTCATCGCCATACTGTTCGCGCGCCTGTGGCTCAGTCAGTCCCACGGTACCAATCGGTGGATGGCTGAAGACAACGGTCGGAATATTGCTGTAATCCAGATGCTCGTCCGGTTTGTTGTTAAACAGACGCTCAGAGAGACGACGGCCAGCGGCAACCGCCACCGGTGTCAGCTCAACCGCACCGGTGTTGTCACCCACAGCATAAATGCCTGAGACATTGGTGTTCTGAAACTTGTCGACATTGATATAGCCTTTGTCGTTCAGCGCCACGCCCGCAGCTTCGATGTTGAGGTTATCGTTGGCTGGCTCACGGCCAATCGCCCAGACCAGACAATCGACAATATATTCACTGCCGTTTTCCAGCTGCAGCGTCAGGCTGCCATCGCTGTTTTTAATCACGGCTTTTGGAATGGATTCGGTGTGCAGCGCCGGGCCTTCCGTGTTCATCACTTCGACCAGCGTCTCGGTGAGCAGCGGATCGAAGCTGCGCAGTGGTGCATGTTTACGCACGAACAGGTGGGTTTCTGAGCCCAGCGCATTTACCACGCCGGCCAGCTCGACCGCGATGTAGCCCGCGCCGATCACGGCGGTGCGTTTTGGCAGGGCATCCAGCTCAAAGAAACCGTCGGAATCAATGCCGTACTCCGCGCCCGGAATATTGGGGTGAACCGGACGACCGCCGGTGGCGATCAGAATATGGTTAGCCGTAATAATCTCGCCGTTAACTTCAACGCTGTGCGCATCGACAAAGCGGGCAAAGCCTTTGATCACTTCAACCTTGTTCTTACCCAGCACGTTGTCGTAAGAGTTATGGATGCGGTCGATGTAGGCGCTGCGGTTTTTCACCAGTGTGGCCCAGTCGAAGCTATTCACCGTGGTGTCAAAGCCATAATCCGGCCCGTAGAGATGGATAGCTTCGGCGATTTGTGCAGCGTGCCACATGATTTTTTTCGGCACGCAACCCACGTTTACGCAGGTGCCGCCCAGCTCTTTTGCTTCAATCAGGGCACATTTCTGGCCATACATAGCTGCACGGTTAATTGAGGCGATGCCGCCGCTGCCGCCGCCAATGGCGAGATAGTCGAAATGTCGGGTCATTGAAGTATCCATCCGGTTGCATAAAAAATTGGGGTTGAGTGTAACGCTGGAGGTCGAAATGACGCAAAGTTTGCGCCTATGATTGTAATAGGGTTCTGTTTTTTCACTCGCTTACAGGGAAGCATACCATGCACCTTACTTTTCTTGGCACCGGCGGCGGTGCTCCCAGCCTGCAACGTAACGTGACCTCCATTGCTTTTACCCGCGCGCTGAGTGGTGAAACCTGGCTGTTTGACTGCGGGGAAGGCACGCAATTACAGTTTATGCGCTCGAGCCTGAAACCGGGCAAGCTGGACAAGATTTTTATCACCCATCTGCATGGCGATCATATTTTCGGGCTGCCGGGATTACTCACCAGCCGGTCGATGGCCGGACTGACCTCACCGATGACGGTCTATGGCCCCAAAGGATTAAAGACCTTTGTTGAGACGGCGCTGTCGATCAGCGGCTCCTACACCGACTACCCGCTGAGCCTTGTTGAGATTGAGGCGGGCTGGACGCTGGATGACGGTGAGTTTCGTATCAGTGCCTGGCCGCTGAGCCATCCGGTGGCGTGTTTTGGCTATCGCATTGAACAGCACGATAAACCCGGCTTGCTGGATGCCGCGCGGCTGAAAGCGGAAGGCGTGCCCCGTGGCCCGTGGTTCCAGCAGCTGAAGCAGGGGGAATGTGTGACGCTGGAAGATGGGCGGGTAATCAACGGCGCTGACTATCTTGGCCCGGCGACACCCGGCAAAAAGCTGGCCATTTTTGGCGATACCGCACCGACCGACGTCGCGTTGCAAATGGCGGCGGATGTTGACCTGATGGTGCATGAAACCACGCTGGAGGCGGCGATGATGGAGAAAGCCAACGGACGCGGGCACTCCACCACCCTGCAGGCCGCCGACGTGGCAAAACGCGCCGGGGCAAAGCGGCTGATCGCCACCCATTTCAGCTCCCGCTATCTGGCAAAGGACATGAGCCGCCTGCTGGCGGAGTGCCAGACGATTTTTCCCCGCACTGAGCTGGCCTCGGATCTGGCCGTATTCACTGTTTAGTGATGCAGTGCCGGATAGGTAAAGAAAAGCAGATGGGTGAGGTTAAGGGCAAAGTGCAGGGCGGTCGCCAGCCATAACCGGCCGCTCCAGTGCCACGCCAGACCGTAAATCAGCCCGGCCAGGGAGGCGAATACCACCAGCAGCACGCCGCCCTGGATATGTGCCAGCCCAAACAGCAGCGAGCAGATCAGCAGCGCGGGCATCGCTCCCAGCGACTCTCTCAGCCGCTGTTGCAGATAGCCCCGGAACAGCGCCTCTTCGGCCAGCGAGACAAAGAACAGATTCGCCAGCATAAACGCGGGCAGCCACGGTGGATTGTGAAGCTCAAATGCCAGACCACCCAGCAGCACGGCACTACACAGCAGCAGCGGCACGGCGGTGATTAACGTCAGTGCGGCAATCCACGGATAACGCGGCGGGCAGGCACGAGCGCGGAACAGCGTCGGCAGGCAGGCCAGCAGCACAAAGGGGATCAGCGCTTTATCGGCGTTGAAGGAGAAACTGAACGGCAGGCTCCGGGCACCCGTCTGCACCTCATCGACCTGGAGGGGATTGTTAAAGCCAGGGAAAAGATGGAGAAACAAGCCCAGCGAAATCAGCACCAGTAGCGCTTCGCTCAGGATTTGCTGGCGGGAACGGATCGGGTCAAAGCGGCGCAGCGCGACCAGTGCGGCGATCCCGCCCAGCAGCGGCAAGACCGGCCAGGTCAGAACCTGATGATAAAATCCCAGCAGCGCGGCGAGCGCTAACAGCAGTAGCGCCAGCCGCCGGGCGGGTTGCAGGGCGCCCAGCGCACCTGCCAGCAGAATCCACATGAGGACTTATTCAGGAACGATCTGATTCACTGCATAGTGACCCGTTCCGGTCGGAACCAGTTTCTTGTGCAGCCACGGCAACAGGGTATTCATCTGATCGGCCAGCTTCCACGGTGGGTTAATCACGATCATGCCAGAGGCCGTCATGCCGCGCTGATCGCTGTCCGGACGGGCCGCCAGTTCGATCTGCAGAATATTGCGGATGCCGGTTGCTTCCAGGTCGCGCAGCATGTGTTTAATCTGCTGGCGTAACACCACCGGATACCACAGTGCAAAGACGCCGGTGCCAAAGCGTTTATGGCCTTCCTGAATGCCTTTCACTACCGCCTGGTAGTCGCTTTTCATTTCATATGGCGGATCAATCAACACCAGCCCGCGACGCGACGGCGGTGGCAGCTTCGATTTTAACTGCTGATAACCGTCGGCACGATCGACGCGCGCGCGGTTATCTTTGCTGAATTCGTTACGCAGCAGCGGATAGTCGCTGGAGTGCAGCTCAGTGAGTTGCAGCTTGTCATCTTCACGCAGCAGATGACGGGCGATCAGCGGCGAGCCAGGATAGTAGCGCAGCGTGCCACTACGGTTCAGCGCACGAATCGCATCAAAATAGGGCTGCAGCAATTCCGGCGCATCGGGCTGCTGCCAGATACGTGAGATGCCTTCCAGATATTCACCGGTACGCTCGGCGTGCTCGCCGCTCAGCTGGTAGCGACCTGCGCCTGCATGGGTATCCAGGTAGAAAAACGGTTTCTCTTTCTCTTTCAGCGCCGTGATGATCAGGCTCAGAACGGTGTGCTTCAGCACGTCGGCGTGGTTGCCAGCATGGAAGCTATGGCGATAACTCAGCATTGTTTATCCTGTTGAATGTATAAGGTTTTAATTGATGGAAAATCAATTTATACCAATTATTACCCCACGTATTACCCACAGAACGACGCACAGCAACCGACGCAGGAAAAGCATGAGAATCGGCGATTATATCAGGGATGACCCGCTGATGGGCCAGAAGCGTGATAACAAATCGGGATTGCAGAGTGCGGTTCAGGGTGACGAGCTGAGTTTGCGGTTTTCAGGCGGGTAAACCGGCCGCAAAATCTGCCCGGCGCGCCCGCCAGGATTTCAGGCATCAGACAAAAGCAGGCATCTTCCGTGCGATCATCCGCGCGTTTCTTCCCCACCTCATCCTGGCTGCCATTGATTTTCGCTACACTAAGCCGCATGTTACTTAGATTGCGTTGCGCGACCCGCTGCGCCCCATACATCTCTAAAGGACTGCGCTATGACCAATCCGCTACTGACATCTTTTACGCTTCCCCCTTTTTCTGCCATCCAGCCTGAACATGTTGTTCCTGCCGTGACGGAAGTGCTGAGCCAATGCCGCGCAGAAGTCGAAAAAGTTGTGGCGCAGGGTGCGCCCTATACCTGGGATAATCTGGTTCAGCCGCTGGCGGAAACCGACGATCGTCTGAGCCGCATTTTTTCACCGGTCAGCCATCTGAATGCGGTAAAAAACAGCCCGGAACTGCGTGAAGCCTATGAGCAGACATTGCCGCTGCTCTCTGAATACAGCACCTGGGTCGGTCAGCATGAAGGCCTCTATCAGGCGTACCGCAATCTCAAAGAGGGTGATCAGTACGCGGCTCTGGATCTGGCGCAGAAGAAAGCGGTCGATAACGCCCTGCGTGATTTTGAACTCTCCGGTATTGGCCTGCCAAAAGATAAACAGCAACGCTATGGCGAAATCGCCGCGCGTCTCTCGGAGCTGGGTTCGGCTTACAGCAACAATGTGCTTGATGCCACCATGGGCTGGAACAAGCTGATCACCGATGAAAGTGAGCTGGCCGGTATGCCGGAAAGCGCCATGGCGGCAGCGAAAGCCCAGGCTGAAGCCAAAGAGCAGGACGGCTGGCTGCTGACGCTGGATATCCCAAGCTATCTGCCGGTCATGACCTACTGCGACAACGCGGCGCTGCGTGAAGAGATGTATCGCGCCTATGCAACGCGTGCCTCCGATCAGGGTCCGAATGCCGGTAAGTGGGATAACGGACCTATCATGGCGGAAGAGCTGGCGCTGCGTCACGAGCTGGCACAGCTGCTGGGCTTCGACTCCTACGCCGATAAATCACTGGCGACCAAAATGGCGCAAAGCCCGTCTCAGGTGATCGACTTCCTGAATGACCTGGCTGAACGCGCCCGTCCGCAGGGTGAAAAAGAGCTGGAGCAACTGCGCGCCTTCGCCCAAAAAGAGCATGGCGTCACTGAACTGAATCCGTGGGATCTTACCTATTACGGCGAAAAGCAGAAGCAGCATCTCTATACCATCAGCGATGAGCAACTGCGTCCTTACTTCCCGGAAGAGCGTGCGGTTGCCGGTCTGTTTGAAGTGGTTAAACGCATTTATGGCATCAGTGCGAAGCAGCGTACCGACGTTGAGGTTTACCATCCGGACGTGAAGTTCTTCGATCTGTTCGATGAAACCGGCGAACTGCGCGGCAGCTTCTATCTCGATCTCTACGCCCGCGAGCACAAACGTGGCGGGGCGTGGATGGATGACTGCGTGGGCCAGATGCGTAAAGCCGATGGCAGCCTGCAGAAGCCGGTCGCTTACCTGACCTGTAACTTTAACCGCCCGGTGAAAGGCAAACCTGCGCTGTTCACCCATGACGAAGTGATTACTCTGTTCCATGAGTTTGGTCATGGCCTGCACCACATGCTGACCCGCATCGAAGCGCCTGGCGTTTCCGGTATCAGCGGTGTGCCATGGGATGCGGTCGAACTGCCAAGCCAGTTTATGGAAAACTGGTGCTGGGAACCGGATGCGCTGGCGTTTATCTCGGGTCACTTTGAGACTGGCGAACCGCTGCCGAAAGAACTGCTGGATAAAATGCTGGCGGCGAAGAATTACCAGGCCGCGCTGTTTATTCTGCGTCAGCTGGAATTCGGCCTGTTCGATTTCCGTCTGCACACCGAGTTTAATCCGGAGAAGGGCGCGCAGATTCTGGAAACCCTGCGCGAAGTGAAAAGCCGCGTAGCGGTCGTTCCGAGTCCGGAATGGGGCCGTTTCCCGCACGCCTTCAGCCACATCTTTGCCGGTGGTTATGCGGCGGGCTACTACAGCTATCTGTGGGCAGACGTGCTGGCGGCGGATGCTTACTCCCGCTTCGAAGAAGAGGGCATCTTCAACCGTGAAACCGGTCAATCCTTCCTGGATAACATCCTGACGCGTGGCGGTTCTGAAGAGCCGATGGAGCTGTTTAAACGCTTCCGCGGTCGTGAACCGCAACTCGATGCGATGCTGGAACACTACGGCATTCAGGGATAAGTCAGTTTGTGAAAATCTGTTTGCTCGATGAATCAGGCGCCGGAGACGGCGCCTTATCACGTTTAGCGCAGCGCTGGCAGCTGGAGCACGATGAAGATGCGCTGCTGGCGCTGGTGCAGACCTCAACGCACCTGGAATTGCGTAAACGTGATGAGCCTAAGCTGGGCGGTATTTTTGTTGATTTCGTCACCGGCGCAATGGCGCATCGCCGTCGTTTCGGCGGTGGACGCGGCGAAGCTGTCGCCAAAGCGGTCGGTATTAAAGGCGGTTATCTGCCGGATGTGGTGGATGCGACGGCAGGACTGGGGCGTGATGCGTTTGTGCTGGCGGCGCTCGGCTGCCGGGTGCGGATGCTGGAACGTCATCCGGTAGTGGCTGCCCTGCTTGAAGATGGTCTTCAGCGCGGTTATCAGGATGCGGAAATTGGCCCCTGGCTGCGCGATCGTCTGACGCTGATTCATGCGGCCAGCGCGCAGGCCCTGGGCGATATTACGCCGCAGCCAGATGTGGTCTATCTCGATCCGATGTATCCCCATCGCCAGAAAAGTGCACTGGTGAAAAAGGAGATGCGGGTGTTTCAGTCGCTGGTCGGGCCGGATGAAGATGCGGATGCGTTACTGGAACCGGCTCGTCGACTGGCGAAAAAGCGTATTGTGGTCAAACGACCAGACTATGCACCGCCGCTGGCGGGTGTCGTGACACAGGCGGCTGTGGTCACCAAAAGCCATCGCTTTGATATCTATCCCCCGCTCTGAACGTATAAAAAAAGCCGGCGTCGCGCCGGCTTTATTCATTTCGTTAAGCGTCTGAATTACGCCTCGTCTTCATCGCGCAACGGCACAATCAGCATGTCGATATGCACGGTATTGATCAACTGACGGGCTGAGGACATCAGCTTGCTCCAGAAATCCTGATGATGACCACACACCACCAGGTCAACGTCATATTTCTTGATGGCATCAACCAGAACCTGGCCGAGGTCACCACTGCCGCTCAGTGTCTCACTGATCGGATAGCCCGCCGCATCTGACAACCCTTTCAGTGCGGCATGCGTCTCTTCAGAAATACGCTTCTGCATATCCCCTAAGTTGACATCAATCAGGCCGGTATAGAGGTCAGAATAATTCACATCAACGTGAATCAGGGAAATTCTGGCATCGTAGGGACGCGCCAGCGAGACAGCCTTATCCACCAGCAACTGGCTTTCGGGAGAAAGGTCTACTGCAATCAGGATGTGTTTATAAGCCATGATAAAACTCCTTTCACGAGATTAAGGATGGCATCCGGTGTTCCTGCCGCGTCACAGCTTAGCGAAGTCCCTTGCGCGAGCGGGCGATGAGCGCCACCAAAGTGTCAACCTGCGTTGCAGGTGATGATGTTGTTATAGTCTGAGTATAGCCTTCTCTCATTGTAAATGCTGCTGTTGCCGTCTGGCTTATGAATAAGATCAAGGCTATGCCAGATTTACTCGCGCTGAACGAAAATCATCGTTGGAAAAAATGTAAAGAATTCTCCTACACTGAGAAAAGGCGGTCCGGTTCGCAGCCGCTCAGGGGGTCGAAAATTTTCGCAGTCCGGAGATTCAGTGGCTGGTTTTTTCTGCAGGCGGATTCAGTGCCAGACACTGAGTCTGTTGCTGCGATTCCAGCTGGGAGGGGGGAATATGATCAGCACTATTGCGCTTTTCTGGGCTCTTTGTGTGGTGTGTATCGTGAATATGGCACGCTATTTTTCATCGCTGCGCGCGCTACTGGCGGTATTACGGGGTTGTGATCCACTGCTGTATCAGTATGTCGATGGGGCGGGGTTTTTCACCTCTCACGGTCAGCCGAGTAAACAGGTGCGGCTGGTCACTTATATCTGGGCAAAACGCTATCTTGATCACCACGACGATGAGTTTATCCGGCGCTGTGAACGGGTGCGGGGACAGTTTGTTCTGACCAGTGCGCTGTGTGGGCTGGTGGTTATCAGTCTGGTGGCGCTGGCGATCTGGCATTAAAAAAGGGCGACTTGCGTCGCCCTTTTGTCAGCTGGCATCACACCAGTTTCAAGGCAATCCAGTAGAGCGAACCTGACAGCAGAATACAAACCGGCAGGGTGAAGATCCACGCCATGGCGATATTCTTGATAGTCCGGCTCTGCAATCCGCCACCGTCGACCAGCATGGTACCGGCTACCGATGAAGAGAGGATATGCGTGGTAGAGACGGGCATGCCGGTATAGCTGGCAATACCAATCGACAGCGCTGCTGTCACCTGGGCTGACATTCCCTGCGCATAGGTCATGCCTTTTTTACCAATCTTCTCACCGATGGTGGTGGCAACACGACGCCAGCCAATCATAGTACCGGTGCCCAGCGCCAGCGCCACGGCCACAATAATCCAGATAGGCGCGTACTCGATGGTGCCAAGCAGGTCACTTTTCAGCTTATTGAGGAAGCGTTTGTCATCTGGCGTGGTTTCCTGCAGACGGGCCGCTTTATCGGCGGTGTCTGAGATACACAGCAGCAGACGACGCATCTGACCACGCTGATCAACGGTCAGCTGATCGTAGCTCTGCAGATTGTTCAGCAACACCTGCGCACGCTGCACTGCCTGCAGTGCTCGCGCGCTGTCACAGTGAAACTCCTGCGGGCTGGTTGCCGGCACTTCTTCCGGTGTTGGCAACTTAGGCGGTGCCATCTGGATGATATGTGTCAGTGACGCGTTGTGCTGCTGGTAATACTGTTCCAGATGGTTGACGGCATCGCGGGTGCGCGTGATGTCATAACCGGAGGCATTCATATTCACGACGAAACCAGCCGGCGCCACGCCAATCAGGACCAGCATGATCAGGCCAATGCCCTTCTGACCGTCATTCGCACCGTGCGAATAGCTCACGCCAATTGCCGAAACAATCAGGGCGATACGGGTCCAGAACGGCGGCTTTTTCTTGCCGTCGATCTTTTCGCGGTCAGCAGGCGTCATATGAATACGCGCACGCTTTTTAGTATTACTCCAGTAGCGACGCAGAATAAAGATTAACCCGCCCGCCATCACCAGGCCGACAATCGGCGACAGGATCAGAGAAAGGAAGATGTTCAGGACTTTCGGAATGTTGAGTGCATCAACTACCGAGGTTCCGCTCATCAGGGCGTTGGTCAGACCGATACCGATAATCGCGCCGATCAGTGTATGGGAGCTGGAGGCCGGCAGACCGAGATACCAGGTGCCGAGGTTCCAGATAATCGCCGCCAGCAGCATAGAAAACACCATGGCGAGACCGTGAGCCGATCCAACATTCAGCAACAGATCGGTGGGAAGCATATGAACAATAGCGTAGGCAACACTCAATCCACCGAGTAGTACGCCAAGGAAGTTGAATACACCCGCCATAACCACAGCAAGCTGGGCACGCATGGCACGCGTATAGATGACCGTCGCAACTGCGTTGGCCGTGTCGTGGAAACCGTTGATTGCTTCGTAAAACAATACAAACAGCAGGGCAAGAACCAATAACAGGCTAGTACTGAGGTCTAGACCAGCAAACAGATGTAGCATAAACGTTACGCCATTTTTGGAGGACATGAACGCGGCGCATTATCCGCGACAACGTGCTGTATGGGAAAGGAAAATATAGCGCTAATTTAACCTTTCTTCGCAGAGCGAACGGGTTACTCAGTGAAAAAGGGTTAGATATTAGTCAGATACAATATGACACATTTACGGCAATTTTTTGACGCTGGCGTCCGGGTGAGCAGATCACTACAATCTGCGCCTTTCCAGTTAAGTGAGTGAACGCAGTGGAACAGTTTGACGTTATCATCATTGGTGCCGGAGCCGCAGGGCTGTTCTGTGCCGCCCAGGCCGGGCAGCGCGGACTGAGCGTGTTACTGCTGGATAACGGCAAAAAGCCAGGCCGCAAGATTCTGATGTCGGGCGGTGGCCGCTGCAACTTCACCAATCTCTACACTGAACCGGCGGCGTATCTGTCGCACAATCCTCATTTCTGTAAATCCGCGCTGGCGCGTTATACCCAGTGGGATTTTATCGATCTGGTTAATCGCCACGGTATCGCCTGGCATGAAAAAACCCTGGGCCAGCTCTTCTGTGATGACTCTGCTCAGCAAATTGTCGATCTGCTGCTGGCCGAATGTGACAAGGGCAATGTCACCCTGCGACTGCGCAGTGAAGTGCTCAGTGTTGAGCGCGATGAAAGCGGCTACACCCTGCAACTCAACGGCAGTACGGTTCAGGCGAAGAAGCTGGTGATTGCCAGTGGTGGTCTGTCGATGCCAGGCCTGGGTGCCACGCCGTTTGGCTACAAAATTGCAGAGCAATTTGGTCTGAATGTGTATCCGACCCGGGCGGCTCTGGTGCCCTTTACGCTGCATAAGCCACTGCTGGAACAATTACAGACGCTCTCAGGCGTTGCGCTGGACACCACCATCGATGCGCAGGATGGTACCCGCTTTAAAGAGGCGATGCTGTTCACTCACCGTGGGCTCTCCGGCCCCGCGGTACTGCAAATCTCCAGCTACTGGCTGCCCGGCGAATTCGTCACCATCGACCTGTTACCCGCTACGCCGCTTGAGGCGTTTCTGACGGCGCAGCGTGAAGCGCATCCGAATCTCAGCCTGAAAAACAGTCTGGCGAAAATCCTGCCGAAGCGTCTGGTGGAAGTATTGCAGGCACTCAAAGTGGTGCCGGATATCACCCTGAAACAGCTCAACAGCAAACAGCAAACTGAACTGGCGCAGACGCTGCATGCCTGGCGCATTCAGCCAAACGGCACCGAGGGGTATCGCACAGCTGAAGTGACACTGGGCGGCGTAGACACCACGCAGCTCTCCTCGAAAACCATGGAGGCGCGCGCGGTGCCGGGGCTGTACTTTATTGGTGAAGTGGCCGATGTCACCGGCTGGCTGGGGGGATATAACTTCCAGTGGGCCTGGAGTTCCGCCTGGGCGTGCGCCCAGGCGTTGTAACGCGCATTTACCAGCGCTGATGCACGTGCGGCGCAATCTTCTCCTGATAGATCTGCTTCAGCGCCGCCATCGTATCCTCAGAGAGTGCACCGACGTCGCTGGCGCGGGCATTGGCTTCAGCCTGCTCACGATTTTTCGCGCCAGGAATGACCACGCTGACATCTTCGTTCATCAGGATCCAGCGCAGTGCAAACATCGCCATGGTGGTGTCGCCCGTAACAAAGCGGCGAATCTCCTCCACCGCCTCCAGTGCCACCTCATAAGGCACACCGGAGAAGGTCTCGCCTTTATCGAACGCTTCGCCATTACGGTTAAAGGTGCGATGGTCGTCAGCGGCAAACACGCTGTCGGCGCGCATTTTGCCGGTCAGCAGGCCTGAAGCCAGCGGCACACGGGCAATGATCGCCACATCACGGCGTTTCGCTTCACGCAACAGCAGTTCCGCGGGACGCTGACGGAAAATGTTGTAAATCAGCTGAATCGACGAGACGTTTGGAAATGCCAGCGCTTTCAGGCCTTCCTCGACTTTCTCAACGGAGACGCCGTAGTGACGGATTTTTCCGGCGGCGACCATCTCATCCATCACCGCAAACACGTCCGGGTTGTAGTAGACCTCCGTCGGTGGGCAATGCAGCTGCACCAGATCCAGCGTGTCGGTCTGCAGATTTTCCCGTGAGCGATCGATAAAGGCGTTGAGGTTTTCGGCGTTGTAGCCCTCAGCCACGTGCGGTGACAGACGACGCCCCAGCTTGGTGGCCACAAACGGGCGTTCACCGCCGCGCTGATTCAGCACCTCTGCAATAATTTTTTCGGAGCGGCCATCGCCATAGACATCGGCAGTATCAATAAAGGTGATGCCTGCATCCAGCGCAGCATTCAGCGCGGCTTTGGCATCCTCCATGCTCACTTCTCCCCAGGTTCCGCCAATGGCCCATGCGCCAAAGCCAATTTCAGAGACGCGCTGACCGGTACGGCCCAGTGTTCGTTGTTTCATGCAAACCTTCCTCGATGCGTTTCAGACAGGGTGACAGAAAAGGGCTAACCATTGAGCTTAGCCCTTTCCGCCGGTGAGGTGAGCCAGCGTTATTGCAGACCAGACGAGTCTGAACAGGATGTTTTTGACGGCAGGCTGCTGGTTACGTTGAAGATTTCTGCGGAAATCGGTTTTAAACAGGCGATTACCGCTTCGCTAATTTATTGATTTTAAGAAATTTCACCCGAAATTAAACAGGCGAGAGTGTCGATTCGGTCACATACTTCACTTTTCAGGCCAACAATGGGATCGCTATGTTCAAATTTATTAAGTCGGTCTTTGCCAGTCCCGATAAGTTTCTGCAGATTATGACCCGTCAGGATATCAACGACTCAATTGCTGAAGGTGAGCGCATCATTATTGATGAGAACGGCAATATTTCAGTCAACACGCTGAGCGAGGAAGTCCACGAAGATTTTGCCCGGCACGTGAATACCTTAAAGGGAGTATAAGGTGGGTACCGCAATATTTATGGTGTTGATGGTGAGTGGTTACTGGTACACCAGCCGCGATTTAAACAGCCGCTTTAAAATCCGTCGCTCGTCGGGCTGGGATGTCTATTTCCTGGTGGCGCTCTACGGCTGTATTTTTGTTCTGCAGGGCGTATTTGCCACCGGCATCATCTGGTTGGTACTGCTCTGTATCTCCGGCATCGCGAATGCCGTCCAGATGATCCCCGGCGTGCATCTGAAGTGGCAGGTCGAGTTTATGAACTGGAGTTTCCTGGGGATTCAGGCACCAGTTGTGATCATGCTCGCTTTTGCCATTCTGCTCTGCCTGTATCGCTCAAACTGGGCGGGCAGTGCACGGCTGAACGTATCGGGCCGTAAAGACCTTTATCAGCAACTGTCACGCTCCAACGGCGTTGAACAACTGCTGTTTCAGTGCATGGAAGAGGGCGAACTCGCGTGGATTACGATGAAGTCGCGCCGCATTTACATCGGCATGATTCATGCCTCGACGTTTGAATATGAGAGCACTAAAAACATCGTGCTGATCCCGATGCTCAGCGGATACCGCGACAGCAAGACGCTGAAGCTGGCGGTGGAACATAACTACAGCAAGTGGTACGCCGAGCATGACATCACGCTCGACTCGAAACCCAAAGATGCGATGTCATTCCGTAAAGTGATCATGGTTGATCAGATAGAGAGTCTGTCACTGTTCGATCCCGCCAGTGCCGCCGCACTTTCAATGGGACATCCGCAGGAAGTGGAGAAGAGTCAGGGTGGTGACGACACGGACAGCCCGGACGATAAAAGCCGCGATGCAGCGGGTTAAAAGCTCGATCGGTTTCCCCTGATGATGTGACATCATCAGGGGAAACCGATCCCCTCACGTCATATTTTCCGCCGTAAACAACCTGAACGCGACTTTACCCGCCTGATACACATCCGGTTGAGAGCCGGTTTCCAGATGACTTAGCATCAAATCAATCGCCAGCCGGGCATGTTGTTGAGCATGCTGATCCAGGGTAAATGCCACTTCATCATTCATCAGTAGCTTACGTGTCACATCATAAAGTTCATGAGTGATATAGGTGCATTTACCCAGCAACTGGTGGGCACGTAGTGTGTCGCTGACAACAGTATTGCCCATGCCAGTGTTGTAGACCCCTGCAATCATCTGCGACGGTTGCAGGTTGCGGGCCAGCACGCTGCGGATTGTCTCCCGCTGATCCTGACCCGACAGCACCTCACGCAGATGACGCTGGGGCGCGCGCTGCGCCATGGCCTCCCGGAATCCGTCAATGCGCTGACGGTGGGCGCGATAATCGAAGCGGCCACTGACCATTAGAATGTCGCCGGGCTGACTCACCGTTTTACTCATCAGTAATCCCGCCGTGCGTCCGGCCTGATACTGGTCAATGCCGACATGACATAAGCGGTCGGCATCAGGCAGATCGGTAACGATGGTAATCACCGGCACATTGCGGCTGCGGCACAGCGCTAGCGCCCGGTAGATGGGCGGTGAATCATGTGCAAAGACAATGATGCCGTCGCGCGTGCTGCTGCGGGCGATAATACTTTGCGCCAGCTGCTCAGGCTGTGCCTCGGCCACCAGAGTTTTATGCAGTTTCAGGCGACGATAGCCAAGCTGGCTGGCGACTTCGCTGAAATGGGTAGTAAGCTGCTGAAAAAAGGAGGAGCCGTTATTACTGAGGAACACCTCAATTTGCCAGGGATGCTGGTACTCCTCTGGCAGCAGACGCTTCAATCCCACTTCGCGCGCAGCTTTCAGGACTTTACGGCTGGTCTCCAGTGACACGCCGCCGCGTTCATTCAGCACACGATCGACCGTCGCAATCCCGACGCCCGCCATTTTTGCCACCACCTCTAAGGTGAGCTTTTTCATTCAGACTCCACGGGGAAAATGGCGATTAACTGCTGCCTGCCTGACTATTTATCTCTTCTAACCGGTTAAAAGTAAAAGATAAAGCAATTTAATGATGGAAAACCATCATCAGCGTTGTGCCGCAAGGTTTTTACCGACCGTGCTGTCGCCACGCTAAAAAGCACAGCGGGCCGCTGTCCTGGCGGAATACCCGTTAAGCTTGTAGTGAGACAATCAACGAGGAGTGAATATGGCTCAGCAAAAAGAGGTTCTGATTATTGGTGCTTCGCGCGGTATCGGGCTGGCGGTGGCACAGGCGTTTGCGGGTGAGGGCTGGCAGGTCACGGCTACGCATCGCAGTGGCATTCCAGAGCAGGGTAATAAGCCAGACATTCACTGGCATGCGCTGGATATGACACACTCATCGGCGGTTCAGCAGCTTGCCAGCCAGCTCAGTGGCAAAACGTTCGATGCGATTCTGATTAACGCCGGGATTTCCGGGCCTTCACACCAGAAGGTCTTGCAGAGTGACGATCAGGATCTGGCGCAGCTGTTCCTGACCAACGCGATAGCGCCGGTTCGCAGTGCAGAGATTTTGCTGCCGCTGTTGAAGCCGGAAGGTGTGCTGGCGCTGACCTCATCTCAGCTCGGCAGCCTGAATGAAAACCCGCAGGCGCAGATGCCGATTTATTCGGCCAGCAAAGCGGCCCTGAATATGCTGAGCCGCACACTGACTCCGGCAGTTGACGCGCAGAGCGGGACGCTGCTGACGCTGCACCCCGGCTGGGTGAAAACAGATATGGGTGGCGAGAGTGCGCCACTGACAGCAGAAGAGAGTGCGGCCGGTATCGTCCGGCAACTGACCCACTGGCGCGGTCGTGGTGGTCATCACTATGTCGATTACGCCGGCCAGCAGCTGCAATGGTAAGTTGATACGGGGCGGTTACGCCCCGATGTCACGTAGTGCTTTGCCTTTCATCAGGTTGCGTTCAATGTGCTCCAGCGTCACATGTTTGGTCTCGGGAACCAGCATCATCGTCAGCACGATAAACACCAGATTAAGCGCGCCGTAGAGCCAGAAGGTATTGGCATTCCCCAGCTGATCCAGCATGGTCAGGAAGGTCGCACCCACAATCATATTACCGACCCAGTTCGTGGTGGTGGAGGCGGTAATGCCGAAATCACGTCCTTTCAGCGGCTGAATTTCTGAGCAGAGCAGCCAGATGACCGGTCCGGCCGCCATCGCGAAGCCGACGATAAACATCAGCAGCATCGCAATAGCAAAGTATTTGCGGAAATCTGTTTCAACGCCAATATGCAGCAGTGTGCCCAGGACGCCCATGCCGACTGCCATCACCAGAAAACTGGTGGTGAGCATCGGCTTGCGACCCCAGCGATCAACAAAGAAAATCGCAATCAGCGTAGCCAGCATGTTGACCAGCCCGACAATCACCGTACCCCACATCTGCTCACTGGTGCTGGAGAAGCCGGCAATATTGAAGATTTTAGGGGCGTAATACATCACAACATTCATGCCGGTAAACTGCTGCATCACCTGCAGCAGCATGCCCAGCCATACCGCGCGGCGGAAATTACCGTTAGAGCGGAAAAGCGACCAGCCACGCTGCTTCACCTGCAGGCTTTCACGGATCTCTTCCAGCTCCTCCCGGGCCTGTTCACTGCTGTTCCGTAGCCGATCCAGTACCCGCTGTGCTTCGTTAAAACGCCCATGTGCTGCCAGCCAGCGCGGACTGTTAGGCAGGAACAGCACGCCGATAAACAGGATCACCGCTGGGATGGCGATAACACCGAGCATCCCACGCCAGTTGCCGCTGTAGCTGAACGCGGTATCAGAGAGATAAGCCACCACGATGCCGGTGGTCAGCATCAGCTGGTACATGGAAATCATCGAACCACGAATACGTTCCGGCGCAATCTCTGCCAGGTACAATGGTGCGGTATAAGAGGCGATGCCCACCGCCAGACCCAGCATCACGCGGGCGCAGACCAGTGACTCGACATCCGGGGAGAACGCTGACCACAGCGAGCCAATTACAAACAACGTTGCGCCTGCCAGCATACTTTTCTTGCGTCCCAGCTTTGATGACATCCAGCCCGCCGCCAGCGCACCCAGCGCCGCGCCGAACATCATTGAACTCACCACCCACTCCTGCTGATGGTTAGTTATCTGCAAATCCTTTGCCAGAAACGGTAAGGCACCGGCAATGACACCGATATCCAGACCAAACAGCAGGCCTGACAGCGCAGCCATAAAACAGACGAACCACGTAAAACGGTTCTGCTGACTTCCCGATTTTTTTGTCGCGACCATGCGAGTCTCCTTGAGGCGATTCAATGTCAATATTGTTAATGTTATGTAAACATAGTTGATGCCAGTGTGGTGACGATCACACTTCTGGCCATAACCCGTGCTGCACAGCATTACGCTAAAAAGAAAACATCGAAGATCAGCGGGTTGGCACTACAGGGAATAAGGGCGGATGAAGCACGATTACACCAAACGAGGCATATCAGACCCGTTTTGCAACTGACTGCTTGCAGCATTACACTGCTGCTTTTCAGCCATTGATTGAAGGTGCTTATGTCTGAACCTTTCCAGCGCCAGCCGCTGCCGCTGCCGGGCGGTCATAAAAAAGTCCTGCTGCACTCCTGTTGCGCGCCCTGTTCGGGTGAAGTGATGGAAGCGATGCTGGCATCCGGTATTGAATACACCATTTATTTTTACAACCCGAATATTCACCCGCTCAAAGAGTATGAGCTGCGAAAAGAGGAGAATATTCGCTTTGCCGAAAAATTTGGTGTGCCGTTTGTGGATGCGGACTATGACCGGGATAACTGGTTTGAGCGCGCGCGCGGGCTGGAGTGGTCACCGGAACGGGGTGAGCGCTGCACCATGTGCTTTGATATGCGTTTTGAGCGTACGGCACTCTATGCCCATGAGAACGGCTTCCCGGTGATGACCAGTTGCCTGGGGATCTCACGCTGGAAAGATATGAAGCAGATTAACAGCTGTGGTGTCCGCGCCGCGTCAGCATATCCGGATCTGATGTACTGGGATTTTAACTGGCGTAAAGGCGGTGGGTCTTCGCGCATGATTGAAATCAGTAAGCGCGAGAGTTTTTATCAGCAGGAATATTGTGGCTGCGTCTATTCACTGCGCGACACCAATCGTCATCGCGTCGCCCAGGGGCGTGAGCGCATTCAGATTGGCGTGCAATATTATCAGCCGGATGAAGCCTGATTAACCCCTGTCGCGGAATGGCTCAGCCTGCGTATATTCGTGCGTGAAGTGCGTAACAGGCCGGACTGTTACGCCAGCATCCGGCTTTATACTTTCCTCACGCACAAAGCTGCATAAGGTACAGGGATGCGCTACCTCAGCCAGCTGCTGTTTCGCCTTGTGGTTCATCTGACGTTTGCGACAGGTGCTCGGCGTGCAACCCATAATCTGTTTAAAAGAGCGGGTAAAAGATTGCTGGCTTTCAAAATGGTATTTCAGTGCCAGAGTGATAACAGGTGTCTGGCTGTTTTTTAAATCATGAATGCTGGCGTTAAGTTTTCTCTTACGAATATAACGCGCCAGTGTTTCATTATGGTAACGGGCAAAGAGTTTCTGTAAATACCATCTGGAATAACCTGCCTTTATGGCAATATCATCAACACTCAGGCGCTGGCCAGGATTATTATTAATCCATTCAGTGACAGAGATGATTACGCTTTCATTATATTTATTTTCGCTCATAGCGACTCCACGGTTAAATTCATCACGAATGTGAAAAATCTACCTTAATGTTCTTATTCTTTGCGTAAACATTTTTCAGGTTTTGAGTTTTTATCTCCTGATATTATTCATCCGAACAGCCGTTTTTTATTAAATTAGATGAATTGTGATAAATCTGTTGGGAAATATAGATGATTGATATCTGGCAGATAAAAATTAAATCAGGCGCTATGCCGCTGACCACCTCCTGATGAATCCTGGCAGCCGCCGTGTTATTAACGTGATAGCACCGCCTGGCAATAGATTTTTCACAATGACATGCCAGGCTTACGACTCACCTTTAACATGGAGTACCCCCGGATGAGCCCGACATACGCGCTGAAAAAACCGCTTGCCGCCTTGCTCACCTCGCTGGCCTTATTGGCTCATGCACCTGCCCATGCTGCGTCTGTGTATGGCGAACAGCTGGAGGGGTTTCAATATCCCTATCCTCTGCAGCATTTTGACTTTCAGTCTCAGCAGCAACCGCTGAGCATGGGCTTTATGGATGTCAAACCGGTGCAACGTGCCAACGGCAAAACCGTGGTGCTGATGCACGGTAAAAACTTCTGTGGCGCGACCTGGGAAGAGACGATTCGCGCACTGAGTCAGCAGGGATATCGCGTTATCGCGCCCGACCAGATTGGCTTCTGCAGCTCGACCAAGCCCGCCAGCTATCAATACAGTTTTCAGCAACTGGCAGAGAACACCCATCAGCTGCTTGCACGGCTGGGAGTGGAGAAGGCGGTCATTGTCGGTCATTCAACCGGCGGGATGCTGGCAACGCGTTATGCGTTGATGTACCCGGCGCAGACGCAGAAGCTGGTACTGGTTAACCCGATAGGGCTGGAGGACTGGAAAGCCAAAGGTGCACCGTGGCGTTCGGTGGATCAGTGGTATCAGCGCGAACTCAAACTCAGCGCGGCGGGTATTAAGAAGTATGAACAGCAGACTTACTATGTCGGGCGCTGGAAACCTGAATATGATAAGTGGGTCGATATGCTGGCCGGACTAAACAGTGGGCCGGGCCATCAGAAGGTGGCGTGGAACTCCGCCTTAATCTACGACATGATCTTCACTCAACCGGTGTTTTATGAGTTCGGCGATCTCAGGGTGCCGACCACTCTGATAATCGGTACGTCAGATACCACGGCCATTGGCAGTGATATCGCACCGGCGGAGGTGAAAGCCCGGTTGGGTGATTATGCGGTGCTGGGAAAAGAGGCGGCTAAACGTATCCCGGGCGCGCGCTTAATTGAATTTCCTGGCATGGGGCACGCACCACAAATGGAAGATCCGGCTAAGTTTAATCAGACGCTGCTCGACGATCTGGCCCGTCCCTGACCCCTCAGGCGCTGCGGCGCCTGACCTTACACGGCAATGCGTTTCTGATTTTTAGTCAGATACATCTGTTTATCGCTGTCGTGCAGTAACTGTTCCAGCGATTGCGGATTGGCCGGGTCAAACTCTACCACGCCGGAAGAGAACTGCAGGCGGTAACGTCGGTTCAGGCTGACTGACTGCTGGTGCAGATAACGGTCGAACTGCATGAGCAGCGCTTCACTCTGCTGCTGCTGCAGGCCATCAAACAGCACCACAAACTCATCGCCGCCCAGGCGGGCAAACAGGTCGGAATGTTTGAACGCCACTTTCATCGCATTGGCAAAGTCCATCAGCGCGCGATCGCCTTCGCGATGGCCCAGTGTGTCATTAATCTGCTTAAACTTATCGAGATCGAGAAAAGTCAGACAGGCGGGACGGTTTTTCCTCTGGCACTCATTAAGCACCATCTGTCCCAGCGTCATAAAACCGCGGCGATTGGTAATCTGCGTCAGTTCATCACAGGTAGCCGTCTGAAAGGCGATCAATTCCGCTTCAGCCATGGCGGCGAGATCGCGCATGGTGGCCTGATCCTCTTCATTAAACTGACGCGGCTCACGACCAATAATACAGAACGTACCCATTTTGGCACCGCCCGGCGCACGCAGCGGACAGCCCGCATAAAAGCGAATGTGTGGTTCGCCAGTCACCAGCGGATTATCGTGAAAACGTTCATCCTGTAACGCATCTTCAACGATCATGATTTCATCCTGCAGGATAGCGTGGCCGCAAAACGAGATATTCCGTGGCGATCCGGTAGGCGTATAACCCTGTGCAGATTTAAACCACTGGTGATCTTCTTCCAGCAGGCTGACTAACGCGATAGGCACGTCATACAGGCGGCGCGCCAGGCGAGTTAAACGATCAAATCGTTCTTCCGCTGGCGTATTCATTATGTTCAGCGCACGCAACTGCGATAAACGTTGTGCCTCGTCGGCGGCGATTTCAGGTGCTTTCATCACAGAGCCCTTTGGTTTTTAGCTGAAGCCAGGTTCTGGTGTGTGCCTAACAGCGAAGAAGAGCGTGATACAGCGACCACGCTCTTTATGAGGAGGGGATCAGAGCACTTTTTGTTCGGCGAGATCAAGGGCGAAATAGCTGAAAATGAGGTCGGCTCCGGCGCGTTTAATCGCACCGAGGCTTTCCAGCACCACATTGCGCTCATCAATGGCACCGGCCTGTGCGGCAAATTTAATCATCGCGTATTCGCCACTCACCTGATAAGCCGCCAGCGGCAGTTCGGTGCGTTCGCGGATATCGCGCAGAATATCCAGATAAGCGCCTGCCGGTTTCACCATCAATGAGTCCGCGCCCTGCGCCGCATCAAGCAACGATTCACGGATCGCTTCCCGACGGTTCATCGGGTTCATCTGGTAGGTTTTACGGTCGCCTTTCAGCGCCGTTCCGGCCGCTTCACGGAACGGGCCGTAAAACGATGAAGCGAATTTGGTGGAATAAGACATGATGGCGGTCTGGGTGAAGCCTGCCGCATCAAGTGCGCGGCGAATCGCCTCAACCTGACCATCCATCGCCGCTGACGGGGCGATGAAGTCTGCACCGGCTGCGGCGGCAACAACGGCCTGCTTGCCCAGGTTTGCCAGGGTTGCATCGTTATCGACGCCGTGATCACAGAGCACACCACAGTGGCCGTGGCTGGTGTATTCACAGAAGCAGGTGTCAGACATCACAATCATTTCCGGTACGGTATCTTTGCAGATGCGCGACATGCGCGCCACCAGACCGTTTTCGTTCCAGGCATCGCTGCCGGTGGCGTCGGTGTGGTGAGAAATACCGAAGGTCATCACCGAGCGGATGCCCGCTTTGGCGATGCGCTCAATCTCATAGGCGAGACGCTTTTCCGGAATTCGCATCACGCCAGGCATCGCCTGAATCGCTTTGTAATCGTCGACTTCTTCTTCAACAAAGATAGGCAGAGCCAGATCGTTCAGGCTCAGGGATGACTCCTGGAACATTTCACGCATTGAGGCGCTGGCGCGCAATCTTCTTGGGCGCTGGATAAGGGAATAATCAGACATTTTCATTCTTACGCAGGTGAAAAAAGTAACAACAGTTTACTCCCTTTGACCGCGAGGGATGAAGGTTTGTGTGCGGTAACAGAGAGGGAAAAGCGCTCTCCCGCCGGGCGACGGGAGAGCAGAACGATTACTCGTTGATATCCGGATGCTGCTGCACCAGGTTTTTACGTTTCGCTTCCAGGCGGGCGATCTCTGCATCGATATCTTCGATTTTGTTCTCGATGTTATCGTGATGTTCCTGCAGGATTTCGCGCGCTTCTTCCATATCGGACGCAGCTGGCGTTGCACCTTTCAGTGGCTTGTTTGCCGTCTCTTTCATGGAAAGACCGGTAATCAGACCAATGATCGCCACCACCATCAGGTAGTAGGCTGGCATGTAAAGATTGTTGGTGGTTTCAACCAGCCAGGCGGCCAGCGTTGGCGTCAGACCCGCAACCAGTACAGAGATGTTAAACGCACTGGCCAGCGCACTGTAACGGATATGGGTCGGGAACATCGCAGGCAGCGACGAGGCCATGACACCGGTAAACGAGTTAAGAATAACGGCCATCAGCAGCAGACCACCAAAAATCAGTCCCAGCACGCCACTGTTAATCATCATAAAGGCGGGAATGGCAAAGACCAGCAGAGCGATACTGCCGATGATAACAAAGGGACGACGGCCAAAGCGGTCACTCATCATGCCGATCACAGGCTGAACAAACAGCATACCGATCATGATAGCGATGATAATCATCACACCATGGTCTTCGCTGTAGTGCAGGTTATGCGACAGGTAACTCGGCATATACGTCAGTAACATGTAGTAGGTGACGTTGGTGGCGATAACCAGACCGATACAGGAGAGCAGGCTGCGCCAGTGTTTGGTTGCAATTTCCTTAAACGAGACTTTCGGACCATCCTGCAGGCCTTCGCGGTCACCCTGTTCCAGTTTGTCCACATGCTGCTGGAATGCCGGGGTCTCTTCCAGCGCATGACGCAGATAAAGGCCGATAATGCCCAGCGGCAGCGCCACGAAGAACGGCAGACGCCAGCCCCACTCAAGGAAACGTGCTTCTCCGATAACAGAAGAGATCAGCACGACCAGACCCGCACCGAGTACAAAGCCCGCAATTGAGCCAAAGTCGAGCCAGCTTCCCATAAAGCCGCGTTTGCGGTCAGGCGAATACTCCGCCACGAAGATTGAGGCGCCGGTATATTCACCGCCCACGGAGAAGCCCTGCGCCATCTTCGCAAGCAGCAGCAGAATCGGTGCCCAGATGCCGATAGACGCATAGGACGGTATCAGGCCGATACAGAAGGTACTGACCGACATGATGATAATGGTAATGGAGAGGATTTTCTGACGACCATATTTGTCGCCCAGCATACCGAAGAAGAGGCCACCCAGCGGACGGATCAGGAAGGGTACAGAGAAGGTTGCCAGTGCAGCAATCATCTGAATGCCGGGTGACACGTCCGGGAAGAAGACTTTACCCAGCGCATAGGCCACGAAGCCATACACACCGAAGTCAAACCATTCCATCGCGTTACCCAGAGAGGCCGCAGTGATGGCTTTACGTAAACGAGCATCATCAATGATGGTGACATCATTGATCCCAATTGGTTTTACACGCTTCCTACGCAATTTCATAGAATTACCCTGTAATGGAACACGAAAGTCCTCAACGGCGCGAGCCGTGGTAAATCGTTCAGACCGCTGCGTTGAGAAATTTAAGCATAGCCGTAATTAAGCGCTCATTACGCGCCAGCGAACACAATAATTACTGTTGTGATTATTGCAAACAGCGACAGAGTATACCGTTTTTGTGTGATATCTGTCATGTTTGAGCTAATGCTGACCTGTTCCGGCAATCTTTATGACTGTTTAGCACCGCAAAAAAATTATCACGCTGCGTGACGACAGCCGTTTTTTTCAGCAGATTGTCTGCGCAAGTGATGTTTATTTGCGCTTAACGGGAGGGATCCCTGTCCGACGGTTCAGTGCGAAGGGTCGGGGGCTGGACATTATTCGTCGGTGAACGAGCTGGCGCAAGAGCCGCGGGTGGCAATCCCGGTTTCGGTGTCGTCCGGTTTTCGATGTGCTGCGGAGGTTCAAACGTGACACGGGTCAGCCAGCACACGCTGATCCCCCTGACGCGCCAGCCACTCTGCCAGCGATGTGTTATCCATCGGGCGGGCGTAATAAAAACCCTGAATAAACACGACGCCGCGCTGTTGGAGATAGCAAAATTGCAGCTCCGTTTCCACACCTTCACCCAGCACCTCCAGCGCCAGACTGTGACTGAGATTGATGATCGCATCCAGCACTGGCGTTTCGCCTTCCAGCGATTCGATAGCGTTAATGAATCCACGATCGATTTTCAGATAATCCAGCGTGAAGGTCTGTAAGTAACTCAGTGAGCAGTGGCCGGTACCAAAATCATCAATCGCAACCTTCATACCCGCATGGCGTAACTGCTCCAGCTTACGCGCCACCGCTTCACCCTCTTTAATCAGACTGCGCTCAGTCAGCTCAAGCGTAATGACAAACTGCTTATCTTTTATTTTGTCGGCGAATTGCAGCATATCGCGAACAAAATCAGGATGCTGCAGATGCTCCGCCGCCACGTTAATCGCAAGGTGAAAATGGGGATCCACCTGCCAGCTCTGCACATCCTCTGCAATCAAATCGAGCAGGTGGCGGGTCAGCGGCACAATCATCCCTTCCGCTTCTGCTGCACCAATAAAAATATCAGGCCGAACGCCGTTACCGTCGGACGTTGTCCAGCGCAGCAGCACCTCTGCACCGCTACAGCGTTGCCGCCGGTTATCATAGACTGGCTGATAGTGCGCCCTGAACTGGCCGCAGATGATGGCCCGGCGAATCTCATCGCGCCATGAAATACGCCGTCGCAGCCAGTTCGCCGTCAGCATCATCAGCAGAACAGAAAAGATCGCCGCCATCGGCATGATAATAAAAATCACCTGGCGCCAGGCAGAGATCAGCTCAGTGGGCGAGGCAATCAGAGTGACAGAGAGCGGGTAGCGGTTTGAACGGGCCTCATAAATCAGAGGCTCAAACCAGCCGGATGCAGCAATTTGTGGGTCACCAAACGAGATGGGGGCGCCGTCGCTGAATGCCATGCTGAAATGATAGCGGTGAGTGCTGCTGATAGCGCGCATCAGATCAAGCAGATACTGGCCATCAACCACTGCCCAGAATCCCACGCCATCAGGCAGGTCACGCAAAAAAATCACGGCCGGGCGATCCGGCACACCGGAGGTGCCGGCAATTGACAGGCTCCACCAGGCTTTTCCGGTGACCGGCGCATCGCGCATGATCATATCTTTCAGTAAACCCGGCATGGTTCCATATGCTGACGAACAGCCAATTCTGTTTTCTTCAATTTTACCGACTGCGCGGAAATAGGGATTCAGTGAGCCGATGCGCTGTAACTGATTCTGAATCTGACTGCAGGGCTGATACTGAAACTGGCGCAGCGTATTAATCATATCCCAGGCGCTGTCACTCATTCTTTCAGCCTGAGAGAGCAGGGTATTGGCTGCATTCACCTGATGCTGCTGGACGGTGTGGCGCGCATCCAGAGCAGTAAAAAAAAGGCCAATAAGCAGAGGCAGCACACCGGAGAAAATAATCACCAGCCTGGCATAGTCGCGTTTTCGTTTCAGTAGCGGCACCGCTGAATCCTCTGAGTATTATTCGTTTTATGCAGGGGCTGAACAGTTGCGCAGCATAGCATTTCTCCGGGCCAGGCAGATTAGCGTTTTTGCGAGCAACAGAACTGACTCAGGTCAATTATCGACCCGACACAGCCTTAATTGAGGGGGTTGTTTTGCTTTCATTTGAATTCGGCAGAAATCAGGCAGGGATAAGTAACGCGGAGGAAAACATCTCATTGCGGCCAGCAGAGACCCTGGCCCGTCAGAATCGGGCACAGGGTAGCCGTTGACTTAATGAGCAAAATAGATCTGTTTCAAGGCGACTTCAACGCCGCGCAGTTCAGCAAGACCTTTAAGACGTCCAATGGCTGAGTAACCCGGATTCGTGCGTTTATGCAGGTCGTCCAGCATCTGATGACCGTGATCGGGACGCATAGGTATTGCCCGCAGGTTGCCTGCACGGCGACGGCGCTGCTCTTCCGCCAGAATGACTTTGATCACGCCGACCATATCGACATCGCCCGCCAGATGCGCCGCTTCATGGAAGCTGGCGGGATTAGCTTCGCGCTTCGTGGCGCGCAGATGGACAAAGTTGATGCGGTCGGCATAGGTTTCCGCCATCTCAACCAGCGCATTATCGGCACGCACACCATAAGAGCCGGTACAGAAGCAGAATCCGTTGTGCAGGCTGTCCACGGTTTCTTTCAGCCACTGCATATCTTCCTGCGTGGAGATAATGCGTGGCAGACCCAGAATAGGACGCGGTGGATCGTCCGGATGCACCGCCAGTTTAACGCCCGTCTCTTCCGCAACCGGCACGATGGCGCGCAGAAACGTTGCCATATGCTCGCGCAGTTTCGCTTTATCAATACCGTCATACTGTGCCAGTTGCGCCTGAAACTGCGCCAGGGTGTAACCCTCTTCAGCACCTGGCAGACCGGCGATAATATTGCGCACCAGGGTGTTTTTCTCTTCTGCGCTCATGGCGGAAAAGCGCTGCGCTGCGGCCTGCTGCTCGGCAGCGCTGTAATCCTTCTCCGCGCCCGGGCGCTGTAGCAGATAAAGCTCAAAGGCGGCAAACGCATCAGCGTCGAAGCGCAGCGCTTTTGCGCCATCTGGCAGCGTCCAGGCGAGGTCGGTGCGCGTCCAGTCCAGCACCGGCATGAAGTTGTAGCAGACGGTATCAATGCCGCAGGCAGCCAGATTGCGTATCGACTGCTGGTAATTGGCAATGTAGCGAAGGTAGTCACCCCGCTGAGTTTTGATCGCCTCATGGACCGGGATACTTTCGACCACCGACCAGACCAGACCTTTTTCAGCCAGCAGGGCCTGGCGTGCTTTAATCTCTTCAACCGGCCACACCTCGCCGTTAGGGATATGGTGCAGCGCCGTTACAATGCCGGTCGCACCCGCCTGACGCGCATCATCCAGGGATACCGGGTCGTTTGGGCCGTACCATCGCCATGTATGTTCCATTATTACTCCTTAGTGTGATGTGGCCCAGTGGTCAGGCCGCTGGGCCAAGAGTATGATAGTGGACAAAACAGGGCCGTGATCCGGATCGCAGCATCACAAACTGCATCAGCGATGTGATCGGTTTTAAGCGGACGAAGAGGAGAGGGTGATGACGCTACCCGTTATTAAAACTGAGCGACTGTATCGTCAGATCGCCAACGTCATTATGGCCGGCATTACGCGCGGTGACTTTGCGGCAGGAGGCTTACTGCCGCCAGAGCGCGAGCTGGCAAAACAGCTGGGTGTCAGCCGCTCGTCAGTGCGTGAAGCATTGATTGCGCTGGAAATGACCGGCTGGGTCGATATCCGCACGGGCAACGGCGTCTACGTCGCGCAGCCACTGCCGCAGGCCGCCGTTCCGCAGGAGAGTTGCAGTCTGCAGGACCTGCTGCAGGCGCGGGAAGCCTTTGAAGGGATGCTGGCGGGATTTGCCGCACGTAACGGCACCGCCGTTCAGCGCGCGGCACTGCTGGCGCTGACCGCTGAACTGCAGCAGTACAATGCAAACGATGCGGCTTTCCTGGAGCAGGACAAACGCTTTCACCTGCTCATCAGCGAGATGAGCGGCAATGATGTGTTACGCGACCTGCTGGAGCAGTTATGGAACCGGCGGCACAGTCCGCATGTGCAGCGACTGGAGCGCCATTATGCTGATAATAACTTCGCACGCGAGATGAATGCTGACCATCAGCAGATCGCCGAGGCCATCGTGGCGGGCGATGAAGCGGCTGCCCGTCAGGCGATGGAGAACCATCTGCAGCACGTGCAGCAGCAGCTACTTGGTTAATCCCCGCGCCCGCTTAGGTCGTCCGGTGCCCAGCATAATCGCCAGACGACTGCCGCCTGGCGTAGTTTCCATCAGGATTTTGGTAATGCTGGTCAGCGGCACCGAGAGCAGCATGCCGACCGGCCCGAGCAGCCAGCCCCAGAACACCAGCGACAGGAACACCACCAGCGTTGATAAGCCCAGACCGCGACCCATCAGTCGCGGTTCCAGCATATTGCCGAACACCATGTGAATCGCGGTAAACAGCGCCGCCACCATCGCGGCATCAAACAGACTGTTCAGTAACAGCGCCTGAAGTAAGGGCGGGATACCGGCGATAATCGGACCAATATTGGGAATGAAATTGAGGATAAATGCCACGACACCCCAGAGCAGCGCGAACTTCACATCCAGCAGATAAAGACTCAGCCAGACCGCGATGCCGGTAATCAGACTCACCAGCGTTTTCAGCGCCAGATAGTGCGTGACCCCTTTCAACGCTTTATGCAGCCCGGCGATGCGGATTTTAGGATTCACCAGCGCGTTACGCATTTTATAGGGCAGGTGATGAACCTCAAACAGCATAAAGACCACGGTCAGCACCAGCAGCACAGTATTGGTCATCGCACCGGAAAAGCCGCTCAGCGCCACGCTTGCCAGGTTCATCATAGTGTTAGGATCGAAACGCTGTACCAGCGCATCTGTTGAGATATTGATATGAAAGCCTGCCGCCAGATGTTGCAGCACCGTCATCTTCTGCTCCATCGTGGCACGTAGTTGCGGGTAGAGGTCGGAAAACTCGCTCATTGAGCTGGCGATGATGGCGCCCAGCAGCACAAGTGCGCAGAAGATCACCGTGATAACCAGGCCAATGGCCAGTCCACGGCGAAAGCCCCGGCGCATCAGCATCGTCACCAGTGGGTTGAGTACAATTGCAAAGAACGCCGCCAGCAAAAGCGGAACCAGAATATCGGACGCTGCCCGAACCCCGGCGAGGATGATGACCAGCATCGCCAGTTTTATCAGAATATTTTGTCCGATCTTTTCCCGTTGCAGCTCGCTCATTCTCTCTCTCATAACGTAAATTGGCTGTTGAAAGTGTAGCTGAAAGAAAATTAACAATCTGATTTATCAGAGAAACGGTAAAGCGCGGCGGCAAAGTGGCGAGAGTATTAGCGCCACAGCACTCAGCTATAGCAACAGAACAGCCACTCTCCCTTGTGGCTGTTTTCATCCGGTTATCTGCAGCATGTCCGCGCTGTCGTGTTCGCCAGATAACCGTGCCATTGTGATGCGCAGGAGGCGAAAGCGGGTATAGTTAAGGGATAAACCTTATCATTCAGCCAAATACGATCGTGAGGACGCATGCCTGAACAGCCTGCAGCGGAACCGACTACCCCACATGGCAACCTGAATATCTCTCTGCTGATCCTCTCTATTGTGGCCTACAACTTTGCCAGCTATCTCACCATTGGTCTGCCGCTGGCGGTATTGCCAGGCTGGGTGCATGACCAGCTGGGCTTCAGCGCGTTCTGGGCCGGCCTGGTGATCAGCCTGCAATATGTTGCGACGCTGCTGAGCCGGCCACATGCTGGGCGCTATGCCGATCTCTGGGGACCCAAAAAAGTGGTGGTCACGGGCCTGGTAGGCTGTCTGATCAGCGGATTGTGTATTCTGCTGGCGGCCCTGATCGCATCACCGATGTGGAGCCTGATCCTGCTCTGCGTGGGCCGGTTGATTCTGGGCGTGGGCCAGAGTTTTACCGGCACCGGCACCTCGTTGTGGGGAGTGGCAAGGGTGGGTTCACTGCACATTGGTCGGGTAATATCCTGGAACGGGATCGTCACCTATGGCGCGATGGCCATTGGCGCACCGCTCGGCGTAGTGATCTTCCAGGCAGGCGGTTTGCTGTGGCTGTCACTGGTCATTGTTGCCATCTGTGTCGTGGGCATCGTCTGCGCCGTGCCGCGTCCGGCTGTAAAAGCCAGCCGCGCCAGACCGCTGCCGTTTCGGGCTGTGCTGGGAAAAATCGCCGGTTTTGGTGCGATTCTGGCGATGGGATCGGCGGGTTTTGGCGTTATCGCCACCTTTATCACGCTGTTCTATCAGGATAAAGGCTGGCAGGGAGCCGCTTTTGCGCTTTCCCTGTTCAGCATGGCTTTTGTTGGCGCACGCCTGCTGTTTCCCAATGCGATTAACCGCCACGGCGGTCTGCGGGTCGCCAGCGTTTGTCTGGCGGTTGAAGCGGCCGGACTGTTTCTGGTCGCCGCCGCGGGTAATCCCTGGATGGCAAACGCGGGTGCCTTTCTGACCGGGGCAGGTTTTTCTCTGGTGTTCCCGGCGCTGGGCGTGGTGGCGGTAAAAGTGGTGCCGCAGCAGAATCAGGGCAGCGCCCTGGCAACCTATACCGCCTTTATGGATCTGTCGCTGGGGATAACCGGGCCACTGGCCGGATTCATCATGAATTATGCGGATGTCTCACGCGTCTATCTGCTCACGGCGCTGCTGGTCTGTGTCGCGTTTTTCTGCACGCTGCGGCTGCTGAAGCGTCAGGCATCGCAGTCAGCAGCAGACGGTTCTTCAGAATAAAAAAAATGGCCCAGCAGCGGGCCATAACGTCTTTTCAGACACAGATAAACGGATAAATGCGGGATGCAGCAGGATTCAGGCCTGCAGCAGTTCAATACTGTGGCGGATCTGGCGTTCAATCTCCGCCGGGGTCCAGCTGTTGAGCTGACCGGAGAACGGCTCAAAGGCGTAGACGCCCTTATAGCCAAGCATCTCCAGCCGTTTAACCTGCACCACGCTCTTCAGCACATCATTGTCATTCAGCATGATGCGTTCTTCGTCGGTCAGTTCGGCGGTCGGACGTTGATCTTCCACGCCTGAAAGGTGCACCAGTCCAATCTGGTCAATATCGATACCCACCGGGAATTCCTGTTCAGCCTTCTCATAGAGATGATGATGAAAAGTATCCAGCAACAGCTTAAAAGGCACACCTGCCGCAGCGATCAACGCCTGCGCCTGCACGATCGAACGCAGTGAGCTGACCGGGAAACCCAGTGGCTCCACCAGCCCCAGAATGCCATAGTGGGCAAAGCGCGGCGCCAGCGCCTGCATCGCCGCCTGTGTCTGCTGAGGCGACACGGTAATCCCCTCATTCAGCGGACACATCACCAGCGCTTTTGCACCAATCTGTTGTGCTGTCTGTAACAGCGCCTCGGCCCGGCTCAGCAGCGCATCATCAATATGGTTAAACGGATAGAGCGCATTAATGCTGATGATATCAATGTGGTATCTGTCGGCCAGGGCGCGCAGTTGATCGGTGCTGAGATCGTCAGTGACGCTGCCGCCGGGCATATCATTACGCAGTTCAACCTTGCTCAGGCCCAGACGCTGAACCAGCTGAAAGAAGGCTTCCAGCGAGAGCCGGGGCGCAATTTTGCGGTTGATACAGAAACGGGTTGGGTCGATGGCCATGCGCTAACTCCGGAACATGAGAATGTTGCAACCAAAGAAAACATTTATTTCATAATTAGTGAATTATGAAATATATTTTATTAGATCAGCCTCGCATTAATTTCATATTTCGTTTCACGCTGATGCGTCAACGCTGGATCGACTTCGCAGAAACAGACGTAATCCACGCCGCGGTAATTCCCCTGTTACGCTAAGGCTGACCGGTAATATTGCTCTGCTGCTCTCATCACGCGGTCAGACAGGGGTGGACAATAAAAATGCGATCTGTGCCGCTAAAATCAAATTTTCCAAAAATAACTATTTGAAAAATTTATTCCACTGTAATAGCTTCATAGCACGCTTTCAGGTTTGCCTGGTCAGGCAGTGTGGCAGGCCACAGGGCCCGTCTGCAGGGAACTTAACCATCTTAAGAGGCAACATCATGACAACCATAGGTAACTTTATTGGCGGTAAAATCACGTTCAGCGCCAGCAACGAAACCATTCCTGTTTACGATCCGGCAACCGGCAAAGTGGTTCGTGAACTGACGCAAAGTACCGCTGATGAAGTGGCTCAGGCGATTGGTGTCGCGCATGACGCATTTTCAGCCTGGTCTAAAACTTCGCCGCTGCGTCGCGCCCGCGTTCTGTTTAACTTTAAAGCCCTGATGGAGCAGCATCGTGATGAGCTGGCAGCGCTGATTGTCTCTGAGCATGGCAAAGTCTGGTCCGATGCACTGGGTGAACTGACGCGTGGCATTGAAGTGATTGAGTTTGCCTGCGGGATCCCTCATTTGCTCAAAGGCGAATATTCCCCGAACGTCGGCGGCGGCGTTGACAGCTTCTCGCTGATGCAGCCGGTTGGCGTCGTGGCGGGCATTACGCCGTTCAACTTCCCGGCGATGGTGCCATTGTGGATGTTCCCGATCGCACTGGCCTGCGGTAACACCTTTGTCCTGAAGCCACCGGCGCTGGATCCGTCTGCGGCCGTGCGTATGGCCGAGCTCCTGACCGAAGCGGGCCTGCCGGATGGCGTATTCAACGTGGTGCACAGCTCTAATGAAGATGCTGAGCAGCTCTATAAGGATCCGCGCATTGCCGCGGTGAGCTTTGTCGGCTCTTCAGGCGTAGCTGAGCATATCTATAAGACCGCCAGCGCCCACGGCAAGCGAGTGCAGGCATTTGGCGCGGCGAAAAACCACGCTATCGTTATGCCGGATGCCGATCTGGATGCCACCGTCAACGCCATCATGGGCGGTGCGTTTGGTTCTGCCGGTGAACGCTGTATGGCTCTGCCTGTTGTTGTCGCCGTGGGTGATGACACCGCTGACAAGTTGATTGCCCGCCTGACACCGCTGGTGAAAGCACTGCGTATCGGCCCGGGAATGAGTCAGGGTGCCGAAGAAAATGAGATGGGTCCGGTTGTCTCCGCTGCGCACCAGAAGAAGGTGCTGGGTTACATCGATAAAGGCGAGCAGGAAGGTGCGAAGCTGGTGGTGGATGGCCGTAACGTGCAGGTTGCGGGTCACGCAGAAGGTTACTACGTTGGCGGCACGCTGTTTGATAACGTCACCTCTGAGATGGTGATCTGGCGTGAAGAGATTTTTGGGCCGGTGCTGAGCATCATGCGCGCACCGGATTACGACAGCGCACTGCAACTGGTTAACAGCCATGAGTTTGGCAACGGCAGTGCGATTTTCACCAGCAACGGTCACACCGCGCGTGAGTTTGTGCAGAACGTTGAAGCGGGCATGGTGGGTGTCAACGTGCCGGTTCCGGTGCCGATGGCATTTCACAGCTTTGGCGGCTGGAAGCGTTCCGTGTTTGGCGCGCTTAATGTCCACGGGCCGGACGGCGTGCGCTTCTATACGCGCATGAAAACCGCCACCGTGCGCTGGCCATCCGGTCAGCAGACCGTGTCTGAATTCAGTATGCCAACCTTAGGCTAATTTATTTCAACGTCGATCACGGATCACGGTGTGCGACCGGCAGGATAGTCTGCCGGTCGCTTTGTTCGCTGGCATTGCGTCCGCGTGACTCTCGCCGTGTTAATCGTGACAGAGAGGAGGATCGGGATGTCTTTACTGTCGAAAGCACAGGCCCCTGACGCACAGGGCCGTATTCAGCATGTCACACCTGAGCGTGCTGGCTGGCGTTATGTAGGGTTTGATGCTTATCTGCTGAAGAAAGGGGAAACCCTGCGCCTCAACAGTGGTGATAAAGAGCTGTGTCTGGTGCTGGTGGCCGGGCTGGCCTCGGTGAAAACCCGCCATGCTGAGTTTCCCGGTATCGGTAAGCGCATGTCGCCTTTCGAACGCGTGCCGCCTTATTCCGTTTATGTGCCGCATGATGATGAAGTGGAAGTGTATGCAGACAGCGATCTTGAACTGGCGGTCTGTAACGCGCCCGGTCAGGGAAATCTGCCTGCACGACTGATTGCACCAGCGGATGTGGGTGTTGAGCATCGCGGAAAAGGGCGCAATCAGCGCCTGGTGCATAATATCCTGCCTGACACTGAACCGGCTGACAGCCTGCTGGTGGTTGAGGTTTATACCAACGAGGGCGATACCAGCTCGTATCCCAGCCACAAGCACGATCAGGAGGAGAGTGAAAACGAAACCTACCTGGAAGAGACCTACTATCACCGTTTCGATCCGGAGCCTGGCTTTGCCATGCAACGCGTCTACACCGACGACCGCTCACTGGATGTCTGCATGGCACCCTATAATCGCGACGTGGTGATGGTGCCGCGCGGCTATCATCCGGTGGCGACGCTGGCAGGTTACAACAACTACTATCTGAACGTGATGGCGGGGCCGGTGCGGTTGTGGAAATTCAGCTGGGAGAAAGATCACGCCTGGGTGAACAGCGACAGCTATCCGCGCAACGCGTAAATCACGGCGGTTTTATCAGGCGTGCATAGTGCGTGGATAGCCTCAAAAAGGGCAGCCGATTGGGCTGCCCTTTTTACTGTGCGGAACGCAGGTTACTGAGCGGAACTCTCGGCGTTGTTCAAAGCCAGTGACACCGCAAGCGTCTGTGCCAGGCAGAGTGAGGCAACCTGCGAACGGAAGCCATCGACCTGCGCTTCACGCACCACAAAGCAGACATCACTAAAGGCGGCCAGCGGGCTAACCTGACTGTCGGTAATAGCAATCTGATGCGCGCCACGTTTAGCACCCATTTCGACCACTTCGACCGCTTCACGCGCATAAGGCGAGTAGCTGATCGCAATCACCACATCTTTCGGGTTTACCAGGCTGAGCTGCTCAGTAAACATCCCGCCCAGGCCATCAATCAGAAACGCGCGACGCTCCAGGTGACGCAGCGCGTAAACCAGATAGGAGGCGACGCTAAAGGAGCGACGCAGGCCGATGACATAGATGTTCTCAGCCTCATTCAGCAGTTTCACTGCCTTGTTCAGCTGCTCAGGATTAACCTGCATCGCCAGTTGCTGCAACGCCTGGCTGTTCACCATCGTAAAGACGTTGAGGATCTCCGCTGGGCTTTCAGGGGCACTGGCGCTGTCGTCCGTTGAGGTCTGACGAAACAGGCGAGCGCGCTCGGTATAGTTGACCGTCTCCTCCATCAGGTGCTGACGAAAAACCTGTTTCATTTCGTTGAAACCGCTGAAGCCAAACGCATTCGCAAAACGGATCAGCGTCGACGGCGGCACATCGGCCTGCTGGGCAATCGAAGCGACGGTATCGAAAGCAATACTGTTACTGTTATCAAGGATGTAGCGCGCAACCTGTTTAAGACGCTTGCTCAGTGTTTCATAGCGGCGACGAATATCGTCCTGCAAGAGAGAAAGTTGGGTGGGATTATTGTTCATCACTTCTGCCCGTATAATTAGAATAATGGCTGCATAATGAGCGCTATATTACCAGATGGATGGAAAATTTCATTTCTTTGCGTTAACGGCGCAGTTTATTTCATGGCTTTATGAAATGGTTCACAGATTAGCTTTAGCGCCCGAGGCGTGACTCTTCGCGGGCAATGTCAGGCTGAAAACCGGGATGAAATGCCAGCAGGCTGGGAGGGTAACCAGTAAAAAACGCCATCCCGGTTGGGATAGCGTGATGAAAGAGTCTGTCTCTGCGTGCTATGAGTTCGCGCAGGCTCAGGTAACATGGTCAGATCGGAAAGTCGCTTAAGCCATCCATGGCCGCTCGGCCCGCCCCGTCCCTGGCGCGGGACGCTTTCCTCCTCTGACCATGTTACCTGCGCGTTGAGCTTATTTGTTGCTGCAACCTTCACCCTGCCTTGAGTAAGTCAGCCGTCTGAGGCCATCGCGGTTGAGACAGTCTATAGCAGAGCATGAAATCAGGCGCGGGCAGCACGCCAGTACTCAATCAGCCGCAGATAATTGCCTTTAACGGTCTCAATCAGCGCCTGATCGTCCAGTTCACCCTGCAGCCACTGGCGCGAAGGCTGACCAAAGATGGTGCGACCCACCGCAAAGCCTTTCACCCAGGGCGCGTTGGCCGCCGCGGCAAAGCCCGCTTTAAGCTTCTCTTCAGGCGCATCCAGACCGAGCAACAGAATGCCGCGACAGTGGGGATCCTGCTGCTCAATCAGCGTGCTGATCGCCTGCCAGCTTTCCGCGGACAGCGGTGGCAGTTTCCACCAGTCAGGCTGGATGCCCAGACTGTAGAAATGCGCCAGCATATTAAGGTAATAGGCTTCATTTTTATCCGGGTTGCTCTCCGGCAGAATCACTTCCAGCAGCAGCTCATGCCCGCTTTTGTTACAGCCATTCCAGACGTCGAGCACCACGTCATCCTGCTCTTTACGCAGTTCAGCACTGTCGTGAGGATGATAAAACACCAGACATTTCACGACGTGCTCGGCGGGCCAGTCGATCAGCTGCGAGCCAATGTTGCCATGCTCCAGGCGCAGCGGACGTGAGCTCGGCAGCTCAATCGGACGGCCAATCCACCAGTTCTTCCCGGTGATGGCATTCAGCGCTTTCTGACCATAGGTGGTATCCGCCAGAATACCGCTCTTATTCTCTAATCCCGCCTCTCTGGCGGCCTCCTGAGCGGCTTCCAGCAGCAGCAGTTTCAGCTGTGGAATACGGCTTTCATCCACGCCCGCTTCCTCCGCCATGTCCGCCAGTTGTTTGCGATGATCAAAAGCGAAAACGTTCAGCTCCGGCCACGCCTGCTTGCGGGTGGTCACGCGGTGCAGGTGGTTGAGACGACTGTCGAGATCGGGACGTTTCACCTCTTTGTCGCGGCTCAGGAAATCATCCAGTTCCGCTTTGGTTGGCATGGCCGGGGCACAGCCGTGGCGTGAAACCACCAGCGCCCCACAGGCGTTGGCGTAACGGCACGCCTGCTCCCAGCCTTCATCATTCAGCCAGCCGCGCAGCAGGCCAGACATAAAGGCATCACCCGCGCCCAGCACGTTGAGCACGTCAACGCGCACGCCGGTGTGCAGCTGAGTCTCTTCCCAGCTATCCGGGATATCCCCTTCAAATACCACGCAACCCAGCGGACCGCGTTTGCAGACAAGCGTTGCCAGGCTCGCCTTGCGAACGTTCTTCAGAGCAGTCAGGGTATCGGTGCTGCCACCGGCAATGTGAAACTCCTCTTCGGTGCCGACGATCAAATCGAAATAGTGCACCACTTCCTGCAACTGTTGCGTAACCTGGGAAGACTCAATGAAACGCGTTTCACCATCACCCAGAGAGGTCAGCCCCCACAATACCGGGCGATAATCAATATCCAGCGCCGTTCGCAGACCGTTGCGGCGGGCGATATCCAGCGCTTTCAGCACAGCTTCACGGGTTTGTGGATGCGATAAGTGAGTACCGGTTACCGCTACCGCGCGGGAAGAGGTAATAAAGGTTTCATCAATATCTTCCGGCACCAGCCCCATGTCAGCGCAGTTATCACGGTAGAAAATCAGCGGAAAAGTCTCTTCGTCTTTGATGCCCAGGATCACCAGAGCCGTCAGACGCCGCGGATCGGTGATCAGCGCATCGGTATTACAGCCGACGCGCTGCAACGCTTCACGCAGAAAGCGACCATTATGCTCATCTCCCACCCGCGCCAGCATCGCTGATTTCAGCCCCTGAATCGCGGTGCCATAGGCGACGTTGCCTGAGGAACCGCCCAGATATTTCGCAAAGGAGGTGACATCTTCCAGCCGCGCTCCAATTTGCTGGCCATAAAAATCAACGGCAATTCGCCCGATACAAATCACATCAAGCGGCTTCTGTTGTGTACTCATACCTGTGGTTTCCTCTTGTGATTAGCAGGGCTGGCGGGCGAAAAGGTCGACGCTATATTCGCTCTGCATCCGGGTCTGTGGGTGTCTGACTGACAATGGGAGAATTATGAGGAATAAAAATTCCATATTCAATACGAAATGAAATATCCATCGCAATTTTGTGAACCAGGTAAAACTCCTGATTCTCTTCCGTCTGCGCAGTCTTCGTCGGCACGATGTCCGGTATGCCAGGGTTGTGAAGGGGATCGCAGGAATCCGCACGCCAGTCAGGCATGCTGCTGCATTGAAATAAATTTTTTCATCATGTGCCACTCTCTTTTAAACGTTCCAGATTTCCCCTCTGCAATCCCCCGTCAGACCTGAAGCCGCCATTAAATTTGATCTCACTCGCAAAATGAAATGTTTCTTCTGTAATCGTGTTTTATGAAAAAAATATTTGTTTATAATCGCCTCACGTTTCAGTTATTCCGGTCGCCTTTTCCGCCCAAGACAACGCCTGGCGTGCTGTCGCGGAAGTCGGGGTCCACCAGCATGTAAGGAAGAATATGAGCACTATCAGACTGACCACGGCACAGGCGCTGGTTAAATTTCTGGATAATCAATTCATTGATGTCGATGGCGTTGAAACGAAGTTCGTCAAAGGTATCTTCGCGATCTTCGGCCATGGCAACGTGCTGGGGCTGGGCCAGGCGCTGGAACAGGATAGCGGCGATCTGATGGTTTATCAGGGCCGTAATGAGCAGGGCATGGCCCATGCTGCCACCGGCTTTGCCCGCCAGTCACTGCGCCGTCAGATTATCGCCTGCAGTTCATCCGTGGGGCCTGGTGCGGCGAATATGATCACTGCCGCCGCGACGGCGACAGCTAACCGCATTCCGCTGCTGCTGCTGCCCGGCGACGTCTTCGCTACCCGCCAGCCCGATCCCGTACTGCAACAGATTGAGCAGAGCTACGACCTCAGCATCAGCACCAACGACGCCTTCCGCGCCGTCAGCAAATACTGGGATCGCGTCAGCCGCCCGGAGCAACTGATGTCCGCCTGTATCAATGCCATGCGCGTACTCACCGATCCGGCTGAAACCGGCGCGGTCACGCTCTCTCTTCCGCAGGATGTGCAGGGCGAAGCCTGGGATTATCCGGACTACTTCTTCCAGAAACGTGTGCACCGTCTGGATCGCCGTCTGCCGGTGGCGGCGCAGCTGGCAGATGCCCTGACGCTGATTAATCGTAAGCGCAAGCCGATGATTATCTGCGGCGGCGGTGTGAAATACTCCGAAGCGGGCGAGGCGCTGCGCCAGTTTGCTGAGCGTTATCAGATTCCCTTTGCCGAGACGCAGGCGGGCAAAGGCACGCTGGTTTCTGACCATCCGCTGAACGTCGGCGGCGTGGGTGAAACCGGCTGTCTGGCCGCTAACCTGCTGGCAAAAGAGGCCGATTTAGTGATCGGCATCGGCACCCGCTACACCGATTTCACTACTGCATCGAAATGGATTTTCCAGCATCCCGATGTCAGCTTCCTGAACATCAATGTCAGCAACTTCGACAGCTACAAGCTGGATGGCGTGCAGCTGCTGGCCGATGCCCGCGAAGGGCTGACCGCGCTCACTGCCGCGCTGGCCTCACAGCACTACAGCAACGACTGGGGCAACCAGATTGAGCAGGCGCAGAGTCAGCTGTTGAAAGAGACGCAGCGCGTCTACCAGGTGGAATATCACGATGGCGACTTTGTGCCGGAGATTGCTGACCATCTCGACCGCGAAGCGGTGTTCGCTGAATTTAACCGCCTGACCCAGTCGCTGCTGACGCAAAGCAGCGTACTCGGCACGCTGAACGAGCAACTGCCAAAAGATGCGGTGGTCGTGGCAGCGGCAGGCAGTCTGCCGGGTGACCTGCAGCGCGTCTGGCGCACCAAAGATTACAACGCCTACCACGTTGAATATGGCTACTCCTGCATGGGCTATGAAGTGAATGCCGCGCTGGGTGTGAAGCTGGCGCAACCGCAGCGCGAGGTCTATGCGCTGGTCGGTGATGGCTCCTTTATGATGCTGCACTCAGAGCTGGTCACCTCGATTCAGGAAGGGGCGAAAATTAACGTGGTGCTGCTGGATAACATGACCAACGGCTGCATCAATAACCTGCAGATGGAACACGGCATGGACAGCTTCACCACCGAGTTCCGCTTCCGTAACCCGGAAGGCGGCAAGCTGGACGGCGGTTTTATCCCGGTCGATTTCGCCGCGATTGCTGCCGGTTATGGCTGCAAAACCTATCGTGTCACCACGCTGGAGCAGCTCAAAGCGGCGCTGGAAGATGCCCGCACCCAGACGGTTTCCACCCTTATCGACATCAAAGTGCTGCCTAAAACCATGATCCACAAATATTTCAGCTGGTGGCATGTCGGTGTGGCGCAGGCGTCGAAGACCGAACGCGCTCAGGCGGTGGCGGACAAGCTCAACAGCCATCTGGATCAGGCGCGCAAATATTAATTTCCGGGCCGTGCTGCGGCCCGTTTTCCTCTTCTCCGTACGAACCCTACACAGGTGTAATTATGACTTTGAAACTTGGTGTCATCGGTACAGGTGCAATTGGTCAGGAACATATTCGCCGCTGCAGCCATGTGCTGCAGGGTGCCCAGGTGGTTGCCGTCTCTGACATCAATGTCGAAGGCGCGCGTGCTGCACTGCAGCGCCTGAACATTGAGGCGGAGGTGTTCGAAAATGGCCACGATGTGATTCAGTCACCGAATGTTGATGCGGTGCTGGTCACCTCATGGGATCCAACCCATGAAGAGTTCACCTTAGCGGCGATTGCCGCCGGTAAACCGGTGTTCTGTGAGAAGCCGCTGGCGATGAGCGCCGAGGGCTGCCGCCGGGTGGTGGATGCAGAGATCCAGGCCGGTAAACGCCTGGTGCAGGTCGGCTTTATGCGTCCTTACGATGCGGGCTATCGCGCCCTGAAAAAAGTGATTACCGATGGCGATATCGGTGAGCCGCTGATGCTGCACTGCGCGCACCGCAACCCGACCGTGCCAGAGAACTACACCACGCCGATGGCGATCACCAACACCCTCATCCACGAGCTGGATGTGCTGCGCTGGCTGACAAACGACGACTATAAAACCGTGCAGGTCATCTTCCCGCGCGTGACGTCGAAGTCGCATGGTCAGCTGAAAGATCCGCAGATCGTCCTGTTCGAAACCCACAAAGGGGTGCGTATCGACGTTGAGATTTTTGTTAACTGCGCTTACGGCTATGACATTCAGTGTGAAGTGGTCGGTGAAGAGGGGATTGCTCGTCTGCCGGAGCCTTCATCAGTACAGCTGCGCAAAGATGCGCGCCTGTCGAACACCATTCTGGTGGACTGGAAAGATCGCTTTATCGAAGCGTATGACGTTGAGCTGCAGGCGTTTATCAACGACATCAAAGCGGGCCAGCTTACCGGACCTTCTGCATGGGATGGCTTTGCCGCCTCCGTGGCCGCCGATGCCTGTATCAAAGCGCAGAACAGTGGTGCGATTGAGCCGGTAGAGATGCCGCCACGTCCTGCTTTCTATAACTGATTCAGCTGTCTATGCGGCCTGGCCGCTCTCCGCCTGGGAATGAGAAAATGAACAAAGAGAACGTAAAACTGGCTATCGCGCCGATCGGCTGGACCAACGATGACATGCCGGATCTCGGCAGTGAAAATACTTTCCAGCAGACCGTGAGTGAGATGGCGCTGGCTGGCTTTACCGGCAGCGAAGTGGGCAGCAAATACCCGCGCGATCCGGCGATTCTGAAACCGATGCTCGACATTCGCGGCATCCAGATCTGCAACGCCTGGTTCAGCACCTTTTTCGCCAACGGTGACAAAGAGAAAACCATCGAACAGTTCATCGAGCACATGAACTTCCTGCATGCGATGGGCGCGCGGGTGATCGGCTGTTCTGAGCAGAGTAAAAGTATTCAGGGCACCGGGCTTGCGGTGTTTGAAGAGAAAGCGATTTTCAGCGATGAAGAGTGGCAGTTAACGGCAGAAGGCTACAACGAACTCGCCCGCATTGCAGCGGAGAAAGGGATGCGCGTGACGCTGCATCACCACATGGGTACTGGCATTCAGACCACGGAAGAGATTGACCGGTTTATGGCGATGACTGACGAGCAGGTGGGTTTGCTCTATGACACTGGCCACGTCTACTACTCCGAAGGCTCCCAGCAGAAGATGCTGGCGGTACTGGAAAAATATCTGCCGCGCATCTTCCACGTTCATCTCAAGGATGTGCGTGATGAGGTGGTCGCTGAGGTGCGGGAGAATCATCTCTCATTCCTGGAAGGCGTGAAAAAGGGCACCTTTACCGTGCCTGGCGATGGCGTGATCGACTTCAAACCGGTGTTTAAAATTCTGGATGATTACGGCTACAAAGGCTGGATGGTGGTGGAAGCGGAGCAGGATCCGGCGCTGGCCAATCCTTTTGAATATGCCGTGAAAGCGCGGAAATATATCCGGGAAAATACAGGTTTATAATCTGCTCTGAATAAAGGCTGGCTTCCCCGTGGGAAGCCAGCCTTTTGTTTTACTTCAGCGTAATGCTTTTCACAATGTTGTCTGCATCGCTCTGCGCCTGCTGCTGATTATCGCCTGGCAGCGTAATCTGCAGTGTCACCAGCTTGCCATCGACTTTAGCCAGCACCACAGAAGACCATGAGGTCTGATTGTTGGCAGAAATCACCGTATCCAGCTGCTGTGCGGGCTGATCTTTCAGCGTCACAGATTTGTTCGACACCACCTGCAGCTGCGGGTCGCGGTTACGCTGCTGCTGTTCCATGCGCTTCGACAGCACATCCAGCCCATCACTGGTCGGGTCGCCGGCAATCACAATGATGGCGCGGGCACCGGTTTCATCTGCGTAAACGTGCATGTTCGTGGTCTGCGAACCCAGTTTACCGCTTTTATCTGACATGCCTGGTGGCAGTGAGAAGCTCAGTTTGCCATCCATCAGCGTGACAGTCTGCGCCGACTGACTGGCGCTGACGCCGTTGTCATTCGCCGCTTCATCTTTCTTCTGGTCACAGGCGGCTAAGCCCAATACCAGTAAACCCATTCCTACATATTTCACCAGATTGCGCATCAGAATCCCTTTTTAAGTTTCCAGTCAGGCAGTAATACAACAGGAATCAGGCTGCAAACGCAACCTGATGATTGTCAGAAGATCTTAGCGGGTAATGGCGGAAATGGTATGGGCTCTTAGCGCCTGGCCAATCAGACTATTTTTTTGTCATTCTGAACCTGGGCAGTGCTCACACAGGCTGCTTTAGCAACCTGAACGCCCGTCAGGGCGGCCCTGAAGGGGCGAGCGCAGCGAGTAATCCTCACGAACTACGTGTACTACGGATTGTTCCGCGCTGTCCGTGTCCAGACTGCCTGCAACAATAACGTCTGATAAACCCGGCTCAGCCGAAATTGACCTGGCGGGCGGTCTGGCGTTCCGCCAGACGCTTCAGCGCGGCGTTGAGCAGTACGCCGTAGGCGGGCAGGAAGAAGACCATGCAGATAAGCACTTTGAAGCTGTAATCCACCAGTGCAATCTCAACCCAGTGCTGCGCCATAAAGGCATCAGGACTTTTGTAGAAGGCGATGAAGAAGAAGGCCAGCGTATCGCTGATATTTCCCAGGAACATGGCACAGCCGGGTGCTATCCACCACTGTGGCAGACGACGCAGACGGTTGAATACATGAACGTCGAGGATCTGACCCAGCGCGTAAGCCATGAAGCTGGCGCAGGCGATACGGGCAACAAAGAGATTCATGACTTCCAGTGCCTGCCAGCCCTGCCATTCACCCTGATAAAACAGTGCCGAAACGCCGTAAGAGATAAACAGCGCCGGGATCATCACAGCCAGAATAATGCGTCGGGCCAGCGGTGCGCCAAAAATACGCACGGTGAGATCGGTCGCCAGGAAGATAAAGGGAAAGCTGAATGCACCCCAGGTGGTGTGGAAGCCAAAGACAGAAATTGGCAGCTGTACCAGATAGTTACTTGATGTGATCACCAGCAGGTGAAACAGCGACAACCAGAAAAGCGCATGCATGCGCTGACGTGAAGAAAATGCGAGCATATTCAACCTTTTTATTGTTGGGGTGAGGGAACCCATTGCGGGACGCCGTTCGGGCAGCGCCTGGCAGTTTTATGAGCAAAAAGCGGCGGCATCTTACCGCGTTGTGCTTTTTATGCAATGGTTAATTTTAACGCAATCGTTATCGCCTTGCTTCACCGCCAGCACGCGCTAGAATAGGCGCCCTTTTGCTGAACCGAGTTGATTATGAGCGATGCTTTTTCCTCTGCCGATCATCAGCTGGATGCCCGTGGCCTGCGTTGCCCGGAGCCGGTGATGATGGTGCGCAAAACCGTACGCGGCCTGCAGGATGGCGAGACGTTGCTGATTATCGCCGACGATCCGGCGACGACGCGCGACATTCCCGGCTTCTGCCGCTTTATGGAACATGGCCTGCTGGCGCAGCAGACCGACACGCTGCCTTATCAGTTTCTGATTCGTAAAGGCATGGCGGGTTAACGACAGCCGTTCGGGCCGTCGTTAACTTTACTCATCGATCAGAAGCCTCACACTCAGGCGCGACGACGCAGTAACCGCAAGGCGTTGGCAGTGACCAGCGCGGTCGCACCGGAATCTGCCAGCACCGCCAGCCACAGTCCGGTCAGGCCCATCAGGGTAGTGACCAGGAAAATCGCCTTCAGACCCAGCGCAATACCGATATTCTGGCGGATGATGCGCCGTGTCCGGCGTGCCAGCGCAATCATCGGGGCCAGATTGCTGAGCTGATTTCGCGTCAGGGCCGCATCGGCCGCTTCCAGCGCGACATCAGTGCCGCTACCCATGGCAATGCCCAGCGTCGCCGCTTTCATCGCCGGGGCGTCGTTAATACCATCTCCGACCATCGCCAGCGGCTGCTGCTGACTCAGTTCACGGATGGCCGCCACCTTATCGGCGGGCAGCAGGCTGGCGCGATAATCGATATCGAGCTGGCGGGCAATGGTTGCTGCGGCGCGAGGATTGTCACCCGTCAGCATCAGGCTCTCAATGCCCAGCTTTTTCAGCGCCTTTAACGCCTCCACGGCGTCGTCGCGCAGTTGATCGCGCAGGGCCAGCGCACCCAGCGCTTCGCCATCGCGCATCAGCACTACCAGCGTTTCACCTTCGGCTTCCTGTTGCGCTATCTGCGCATTTTGCTTCGGCGTCAGACCGGGAGCATGGCCTGGCGTCAGCAGCTGAATCTGCTGGCCTGAGACCTGCGCACGGATACCACGTCCGGCCTGCACCTGCTGATCCTGCGCGTCAGGAGTCACCAGCTCACGCGCCTGCGCGGCCGCCACGATAGCGCTGGCCAGTGGATGGGTCGCACCCTGTTCCGCAGCGGCGCTCAGCGCCAGCATCTCTGATTCGCTGGCCTCGCCAAATCGCAGGATCTGCGTCAGTTGTGGCTTGCCCAGCGTCAGTGTGCCGGTTTTATCAAACGCCATTCTGCGCAGCGAACTCAGCCGCTCCAGCGCCGCACCGCCTTTAATCAGCGCGCCCTGTCGCGCCGCCGCCGCCAGCCCGGAGGTAATCGCGGCGGGCGTGGAGATCACCAGCGCACAGGGGCAGCCAATCAGCAGCAGCGTCAGACCTTTGTAGATCCACGGCTGCCAGTCGCCTGCGAAAAGCAGGGGCGGCACCACCATCACCAGCAGCGACAGTAGCATCACCAGTGGCGTATAGAAGCGACTGAACTGATCGATAAAGCGTTCTACCGGCGCACGGTGCGTTTCCGCCTCTTCAATCAGCTGCAGGATACGGTCAATCGCGCTTTCACCCGGCTTCGACACCACTTCCAGCATTACCTGCCGATCCACGCTGGTGGCGCCGGCGAGAATCTTTTCGCCGCTGGCCCGCGTGACCGGTAATGATTCTCCGGTCAGCGCGCTCTCATCGAAACTGGCAAGCGGGCTGATTAAACGGCCGTCGACCGGCAGGCGGCTGCCCGCCGCGACTTCAATCACATCGCCGGGTTGCAGCGCCGCCAGCGGTACTTCACGACGTTTGCCCTGTTCAAGGCGAATAGCCGACTCAGGCCGCAAGGCCATCAGGCTGGTGACGCCGCTGCGCGCCCTGGAAGCGGCATAGCTTTCCAGCTGTTCGCCCAGTTGAAACAGCACCAGCACCATCGCGGCTTCAGCGTGCGCGCCAATAATCAGCGCACCGGCTGACGCCAGTGTCATTAATGTCTCAATGGTAAAAGGCGATCCGCTGCGAATGCGCTGCCATGCACCGCGCGCGACCGGGATCAGGCCGACCAGCGTGGTCAGCACAAACAGCCGATCGCCCCAGGCGGGCGCGAACTGGCTGACGACGCTGCTGACGAGTACCAGCAATGCCAGCAAAATCAGCATCCGGTTCTGTTGCCAGCCCGGAGTGGCTGCCGTGGCGGGTGACGAGGCTGATGGAATGGCGAGCTGAAAACCGGCTTTTTTCACCGCCTGTTCAACGGCGTTTTGCACATCCTGATCGGCGTTGACGACCAGCTTTTCGCTGCTGAACAGCACGCGGGCGTCGGTCACGCCTTTTACCTGACGGACGGCGGTTTCAATGGTGCGGGCGCAGCTCGGGCAATCCATCCCGCTGACCTGCCAGCTAAAGGGCCAGGAGCCTCGCCGGTCACTTTCCTCAGCGGCGTCGGCGTCATTGCCAGGGCTGCTGTTACTGTCACAGCAACAGCCCGCTGTATCCGCCGTTACGGGTGTAGCAGCATGAATAGAAAGGGAGAGGGGACGGGCCTGACGAACCTGGCACAGCGGTTTCGCTGCGGCGTGGCTGGCACGCGGTTTGCCGCAGCCACAGGCGTGATGTTGATGCATATGACCTCCAGAGTGTAAAAAAAAGCGGGATGAGCAACCCGGCTCATCCCGCTATCCTACACTCTGGAGTGAACTCCAGAGTCAAGGCTATTTTCTCAGACGACCCACAATGAGCGCACGATCATAAAATGACCGGCAAAGTAGCAGGCGGCGACGATCGCGCTGTCAGCGGTGAAGCGACGGCGATAGTGCGAGATAAACCAGACGGCGTTTGCCAGCAGCAGCAGGCCGGCACCGACCATGATAGAGAAGCTGTAATCGGTTGGACGGAAGAAGTACTGCTCGGTCGCTATCCAGGTCATCACCAGCGTCATGCCGATAAACGTACAGACAGGCCAGCGAAGATCTTCCAGTCGGCTCCAGATGATGCCAGTAAGGGCGGCACCGATAATGAGCAACGTTAGCGGAATCGGCCAGAAGAAGGTCATGGTCATGCTGGCGGCGAAGCAGAGCGTATAAAGCAGGTGCGACAGGAAGAAAGCCCCGACGGCATAGAGCATCTGCTGACGCGGCAGCAGCGTTAACGCATCACCGACCAGTGTCGCGACCAGACCGGCCAGAATCAGGTAGTCCGTGGTCTGCAGCACCGGCGCCTGCCAGGCCAGCCCGACAAGCAGCAGCAGTGTGACCGGTTTAAACAGCCAGCGTTGCCACTGAGGGCCGCGATAGGTGGCGTCGACATAGAGCCAGCCGGAGAAAAGTACAGCGAGGAAAGACCAGAGCATTGTTTCTCCCTTTTTTACTCAAAGTGGTGAAAGATCCCAAAATATCCCTTCCAGTTTAGGTTAAGCCCCTGAGATGTGACAATCGGTCAACTCTGGTTGTATGCTTTACCGCCTGATTAATTTTCCCCGCAGGCACAAGAGCACTATGAGCAAACCGCCGCTAATCTTTATCATTGTCCTGGCGATAATCGCCGTGCTGGCGACCCGTCAGTTCATTAAGCAACGCCGTGAAGTGGCGGTCAATGATGCCTCACCGGTGCGTTCTCTGCAGGCCGAGGTCAAAACTAAACGTGAATTTCCTTCTCCCAATCGCCGTTCACGGCAGCGTGAGGTGATCGCCGGAGAAGAGATGCGGTATGAGGTGCTGTTTCATCCACTGAACGGGGCCAGCGACATCAAGGTGCAGCTGAAGGAGGCGGAATATCATCAGCTGGATAAAGGCGCGAGAGGCGAGCTGAAGATGCAGGGCACGCGCTTTATCAGCTTCACGCCCCTGCAGTAACGGGCGGGCATAGCGCCCGCACGACACTATTTCTTGCGTGGGAAGTTTTTCTTCTGCCAGGCGACCAGTTCGAACACCCCGAACAGAAACACTTTGGCCTGGGTGACGCGGTCAATTGGCGGCGCATCTTTGGTCTGCGTGGTGCGCAGTAAAACCAGCTGCAGGCCATGCATCAGGATCATGAAAATCAGCGCAACGTTGATAAAATACGTCAGCGGTTTCGGGTAGGGATGAACCAGATTAGCCAGTAAAAATCCCCACACGCATAGCATCAACAGACGCCCCAAATTAAGTAACATCCTGCGTCTCCTGTTGACGTTGATACAAACGATAAGCCACTTGTCCGGCTATTTTCTCGCGATAAAGATCCCACTCGGGCGGCACCGGCGGTGCGCCATTTTCCACTTCACTTTCGACGTAAATCAGTGCCTGGTCGGCCAGCCAGTGATTCTGCTCCAGCAACTGCAACGTCTGCTCCAGCAATCCCTGACGAAACGGCGGATCAATAAACACCACATCGAACGGGGTACCCGGCTGTGCCAGCCAGTTTAACGCATTGGTCTGAATCACAGTGCCATTGCTCGCGCGCAGCGTCTGCAGATTTTTTGTCAGCTGTTGTGCCACAGGCCGTTCCAGCTCCAGTAGCGTAGCCGATCCCGCGTAACGCGATAGCGCCTCCAGTCCTAATGCACCGCTACCGGCAAAGCAGTCGAGGCATCGCGCCTCTGGCAGCACCGGGGCCAGCCAGTTAAACAGTGTCTCACGCACCCGATCGGTGGTCGGGCGGAGTCCGGCACTGTCCGGCACCGGCAATTTACGTCCGCGCCACTGGCCGCCAATGATGCGAATCTGCCCGGCACCGCCTGTACTGCGGGGGTTTTTATTCATCTTGCTCACAACTCGTCATAATTTGTTGCGTAGTTTAACGGGCGAATCGGTGAGAAGAAACGTTAAAAAAGGGTGCTGTGGTGAGCTGGCTGGAAAGTGTTAGACTACTGAGTTGCTGAAGTCATGCATTATTCTGCGGTTTACGCCGGTCTGGCGCTGACCGACTTTCATTGATTTACCCCTGGAAACCACGCGCGACCGGGACAAAGCCATCGAGGAGTGTCGTCACACAATGGCAAAAGAGAAAAAACGTGGCTTTTTTTCCTGGCTGGGATTTGGCAAAGAGGAAGAGAAACAACCTGTAGCGGAGGAGCAGACACACGAGGTCGCAGAACCCGCACAGCAGCAGACTGAACAGGAAGCGCCGGCATTAAGCCAGGCTGAAGCGCAAGCGGAAGAGACTGTCGCTATCACCGAAACGGTGGCCGAACAGCAGCGTGAGGCGGACGTCACCGCGGCTGCGCCGCACGAATCAGCACCGGCGGTGCTGGATGAGGCTGAGCCGATTGAGGCCGATCCTGAAGCATTACTGGACGTCTCCGCACCTGAACATGACGCGACGCCGGTTATCGATGCCGACGACGTGGTCACGCCGATCGCGGACGACGCATCAGCAGACGCGCCGTTAAGCGAAGAAGAGCTGACCGCGCTGGCGCTGGGCGACGCTCCGATCATTGAAATCCCGGACGCATCAGCAGACGCGCCATTAAGCGACGAAGAGCTGACTGCGCTGGCACTGGGCGACGCCCCGATCGTTGAAACGCCACACAGTGAAGCAGACGCGCCATTAAACGACGAAGGGCTGGCCGCGCTGGCACGGGATGACGCACCCACCGCTGAAATCTCTCACAGTGAAGCGGAATCACCGCTGACCGAAGAAGAGCTGACCGCGCTGGCACTGGGCGAAGCCGACGTCACTGACGCGGAACCGGCAGACACATTATCCGACACCGTCAGCGATCTTCCGCTGGCCGCCGCGCCACTCATCGTGCAGGAGCAGGAACGTCCCAGCAAAGAGGGCTTCTTTGCCCGCCTGAAGCGCAGCCTGGTCAAAACCCGTCAGAACCTCGGTTCCGGTTTTATCAGTCTGTTCCGTGGCAAAAAGATTGATGATGACCTGTTTGATGAGCTGGAAGAGCAGCTGCTGATTGCGGATGTCGGTGTGGATACCACGCGCCGCATCATTACCCATCTTACTCAGCAGGCAAACCGCAAGCAGCTGCGTGACGCCGAAGCGCTCTACGGCCTGCTGAAAGCGGAAATGGCCTCGATTCTGGCAAAAGTGGATGCGCCACTGGAAGTCTCAGGCAAAACGCCGTTTGTCATCCTGATGGTTGGCGTCAATGGCGTGGGTAAAACTACGACCATCGGTAAGCTGGCGCGCCAGTATCAGGCCGAAGGCAAAACGGTGATGTTAGCGGCTGGTGATACCTTCCGTGCAGCGGCGGTTGAGCAGCTGCAGGTGTGGGGCCAGCGTAATAACATTCCTGTGATTGCTCAGCACACGGGTGCAGATTCGGCGTCGGTGATCTTCGATGCCATTCAGGCAGCGAAATCGCGCGGCGTTGACGTGCTGATTGCTGATACGGCCGGTCGTCTGCAGAACAAATCGCACCTGATGGAAGAGCTGAAGAAAATCACCCGCGTGATGAAAAAACTGGATGATTCAGCGCCACACGAAGTAATGCTGACGCTGGATGCCAGCACCGGACAGAATGCGGTCAGCCAGGCCCGACTGTTTAACGAAGCGGTTGGCGTGACCGGTATCGCGCTCACCAAGCTGGATGGCACCGCTAAAGGCGGCGTCATCTTCTCGGTGGCCGATCAGTTCGGTATTCCGATTCGCTACATCGGCGTCGGTGAAGGCATTGAAGATTTACGGCCGTTTAAGGCGGAAGATTTTATTGAGGCATTGTTTGCCCGAGAGGACTAATTAGGATGATTCGCTTTGAAGAGGTCAGTAAGGCATATCTCGGCGGACGTCAGGCGCTACAGGGAGTAGATTTCCGTCTGCGTCCTGGCGAAATGGCGTTTCTGACCGGCCACTCCGGTGCCGGTAAAAGTACCTTGCTGAAGCTGATTTGTGGCATTGAGCGCCCGAGTGCCGGAAAAATCTGGTTCAGCGGCCATGACATTTCCCGCCTGCGCAACAGTGAGGTGCCTTTCCTGCGTCGTCAGATTGGCATGATCTTCCAGGATCACCACCTGCTGATGGATCGCTCTGTTTACGACAATGTGGCCATCCCACTGATTATTTCCGGTGCCAGCGGCGAAGATATCCGTCGTCGCGTCTCGGCGGCGCTGGATAAAGTCGGCCTGCTCGACAAAGCGAAAAGTTATCCGATTCAGCTTTCGGGTGGTGAACAGCAGCGTGTGGGCATCGCCCGGGCGGTGGTGAACAAGCCAGCCGTGCTGCTGGCAGATGAACCGACCGGTAACCTTGATGACGCGCTGTCAGAAGACATTCTGCGCCTGTTCGAAGAGTTTAACCGCGTTGGCGTCACCGTTCTGATGGCAACGCATGACAGCGGCCTGATCGCCCGGCGTAATTACCGGATGATGACGCTGAATCAGGGACGTCTGCACGGAGGCCACGATGGTCAATAAACGCATTAAACGTCCGGCTGCACCGAAAGCGAAGCAGCCATCGAAGAGTAAAGCGCTGAAGGGCGGCTGGCAGGAGCAGTGGCGCTATGCACTGCGTGGTACGCTCTCAGACATGTGGCGTCAGCCGCTGGCCACGCTGCTGACGGTGATGGTTATTGCCATCTCCCTGACGCTGCCCAGCGTCTGCTACATGGTGTGGAAAAACGTTAGCCAGGCGGCCACGCAATGGTATCCGGCGCCGCAGTTAACCGTTTATCTCTCCAAAACGCTTGATGACACGGCAGCAGAAAACGTCGTGGCGCAGCTCAAGCAGGTCGAAGGCGTGGATAACGTTAACTACCTGACACGGGAAGAGGCGCTGAATGAGTTCCGCAACTGGTCAGGCTTTGGCGGCGCAATGGATATGCTGGAGCAGAATCCGCTGCCTGCGGTAGCCATCATTACGCCGAAACTCAATTTCCAGAACTCTGACACCATGCAGAGCCTGCGCGATCGGGTCACCAAAGTGCAGGGCGTGGATGAAGTGCGGATGGATGACAGCTGGTTTGCGCGGCTGGCCGCACTGACCGGACTGGTGGGGCAAATCGCGTCGATGATTGGTGTGCTGATGATCGTGGCGGTGTTCCTGGTGATCGGTAACAGTGTTCGTCTCAGTATCTTTGCCCGACGCGACACGATTAACGTGCAGAAGCTGATTGGTGCGACTGACGGCTTTATCCTGCGTCCTTTCCTCTACGGCGGGGCGCTGCTGGGGTTCAGCGGCGCGGTGCTGTCGCTGCTGCTGTCGGAAGTGCTGGTGCTGCGTCTCCAGTCTGTCGTCGCCAGTGTGGCGACCGTATTTGGTACCACTTTCTCGCTGGAAGGCTTCTCCTGGGATGAGGCGCTGCTGCTGTTACTGATTGCAGCAATCATCGGCTGGGTGGCTGCGTGGCTGGCAACGGTACAACATTTACGTCGATTTACGCCGCAGTAAACGCCTGCAACATTTTTTTGTTATAATGGTCCTCTGCTACCGATGGTGGGTGCAGAGGATTTCTCCCTCTTCCCTTCCTGTCATCTGTGTGTAAAATATTCACCGCTATAATTGAACTTGTGGATAACTTTAGCACTCTAAGTAGCACAGATTGCTTTCGGATTTCGCGCGACGTTGACGTAATGTATCGTCTGCGCAGGGAAATGTGCGGCAATTCCACTAAATTTGTGAGGGTTTGAATGACCAAAGAAATGCAAACTTTAGCTATTGCTCCTCTTGGCAACCTGGAGTCTTACGTCCGGGCTGCGAATACCTGGCCGATGCTCTCGGCTGAAGAGGAAAAAGCGTTGGCTGAACGGCTGCATTACCAGGGCGATCTGGAAGCAGCAAAGACGCTGATCCTGTCTCACCTACGCTTTGTAGTTCATATCGCTCGTAATTACTCCGGCTACGGTCTGCCACAGGCTGACCTGGTCCAGGAAGGCAACATCGGTCTGATGAAAGCGGTGCGTCGCTTCAATCCTGAAGTGGGCGTGCGTCTGGTTTCATTTGCCGTGCACTGGATTAAAGCGGAGATTCACGAATACGTGCTGCGTAACTGGCGTATCGTGAAAGTCGCGACCACCAAAGCACAGCGTAAGCTGTTCTTTAACCTGCGTAAAACCAAGCAGCGTCTGGGCTGGTTCAATCAGGACGAAGTCGAGATGGTTGCGCGTGAGCTGGGCGTAAGCAGCAAAGATGTGCGTGAAATGGAATCGCGTATGGCCGCGCAGGACATGACCTTTGATATGTCTGCCGACGATGAGAGCAGCGAAGGCCGTTCGATGGCGCCGGTGCTTTATCTCCAGGATAAAACCTCTGACTTTGCTGACGGCATTGAAGAGGATAACTGGGACGCGCATGCCGCTGACAAGCTGAGCTATGCGATGGAAGGTCTGGATGAGCGCAGTCAGCACATCATTCGCGCCCGCTGGCTGGATGAAGACAACAAAACCACGCTACAGGAGCTGGCCGATCAATACGGCGTATCAGCGGAACGTGTCCGGCAGCTGGAAAAGAACGCCATGAAGAAACTGCGTATGGCGATCGAAGCGTAACGCACTTCGACACCTCAAGGGGCGACAGATGATGTCGCCCTTTTTGTTTTCTGCGTCAGGCTACTCTACCGCCAGTATCCACCCATCACTCTGAGCCCTGAAACCACACGCCTGCATAAATGCCGCCCGCACCTGCTGATCGTCACTGCCATCATCGGCAATCCACCAGTCTGATATCGACCCGTTCTGCCTGATCGTCTCCTCAAGCAAATATTGTCCCACACCGCGTCGCCGGGTGACATCGCGCACCGTCAGCCGGTGGACCTTGCCATGCATCCCTGAGATTTCCAGCTGCAGACCCGCCAGCAGCCGATCGTTAAAGCGTGCGGCATAAAGACGATGACGCTCATCCAGGTGCTGCTCCAGTTTTTCAATCTCCAGATCCGGCCAGACTTTGCCCAGATCGATGCGGTCCTGCGCGGTCAGCGTGGTTAAACGCTGAATAGTGAGCTTCATAACAAAAACCTCTGTAATAGGGGAAAGTGCAGCGAAAGTATACAACCAGAGTGCCACCACATTTTCATCAATAAAACAGGTCAAAAGATGGCCTGGATGCCAGGATGATAGTTGTAAACAGGGAAATCAGACGATCAATCCAGCACAACGCGCTGGCAAAATGGTGAAAAACCGGCCATTGCCTCCAGTGTATTATGCTGTTTCACTCAGTCAATTCTGAATATGTCAGTTGATTTAAAGAAGAAAATTCCTGTTTAATAACCTGAAAAATAAAGCCTTATTATCAAAAAATACCGGAAAAGTGCGCTAAGCCATTCATAAACATCATTTTTCGGCTTTATCCGGTAGCAACAGCAAACCACAACTCACAGTCACAACAAGATGGGGAAGTCCGCATGAAAATGAGTAAAGGCCGCGCATTACTGGCGGGTTGCGTTGCGCTGGCAATGAGCCACGCCGCCCTGGCTGCCGACATTAAAATCGCTATCGTTGGTGCCGTAACTGGCCCGGTCGCGCAGTACGGTGATATGCAGTTCACTGGTGCCGCGCAGGCGATTAAGGACATTAACGCCAAAGGCGGCATAAACGGCAACAAGCTGGTCGGCGTAGAGTATGACGATGCCTGCGATCCGAAACAGGCCGTGGCGGTGGCAAACAAGGTTGTTAACGACGGCATTAAATACGTTATCGGCCATCTTTGCTCCTCTTCTACCCAGCCTGCGTCCGACATCTATAACGATGAAGGTGTGCTGATGATTACCCCGGCAGCCACGGCACCGGAGCTGACGGCACGCGGTTACGAAACCATTATGCGTACAACCGGCCTGGACTCCGATCAGGGCCCGACTGCCGCGAACTATATTCTTGATCAGATCAAGCCTAAGCGTATCGCCGTGGTGCATGACAAGCAGCAGTATGGTCAGGGTCTGGCGGAATCAGTACAGAAAACGCTGAAAGCGAAAGGCGGCAACGTGGTGCTGTTTGAAGGCATCACTGCAGGCGATAAAGATTTCTCTACGCTGATTACGCGCCTGAAGAAAGAGAACGTCGACTTCGTTTATTACGGTGGCTACTACCCGGAAATGGGTCAGATTCTGCGTCAGGCGAAAGCGGCTGGCCTGAAAGCGGGCTTTATGGGACCGGAAGGCGTGGGTAACGCTTCACTCTCCAATATCGCGGGTGATGCATCAGAAGGTATCTATGTGACGCTGCCGAAGCGCTACGACCAGTTGCCGGAGAACAAGGCGATTGTTGAGGCCATCAAAACCAACAGCGCACAGAATCGCAAGGATCCGACCGGCCCGTTCGTCTGGACCACTTATGCGGCAATCCAGTCGCTGGTAGCGGGTATCGAACGCAGTAAGAGCGACGAGCCAGACGCGATCGCGAAAAACCTGAAAACCGGTGAGCCGGTACCAACAGTGATGGGCAACCTGAGCTGGGATCAGAAAGGCGATCTGAAAGGCTTCGAGTTCGGCGTATTCAAATGGCACAAAGACGGTTCGTCTACCGCAGTTAAGTAATCGTTCCATCGACAGACCAATCCTCTGCCGCGTCGGCAGAGGATTTTCCCGTTCTCATGCAGGTCTTCACTATGTCCGAGCAGTTTCTTTATTTCATTCAGCAGATGCTTAACGGGGTCACTCTCGGCAGCACCTACGCGCTGATCGCCATTGGTTACACCATGGTTTACGGCATTATCGGCATGATCAACTTCGCCCACGGCGAAGTCTATATGATCGGCAGCTATGTCTCTTTTATCGTGATTGCCGCCCTGATGATGATGGGTATCGACACGGGCTGGCTGATGATTGCCGCTGGCTTCGTGATGGCGATACTGATCTCCAGCGCCTACGGCTGGAGCATAGAGCGCGTCGCCTATAAGCCGGTGCGATCGTCGAAGCGTCTGATCGCACTGATCTCCGCCATCGGCATGTCGATCTTTCTGCAAAACTACGTCAGCCTGACGCAGGGTTCACGCGACCTGGCGCTGCCGAGCCTGATCACCGGACAGTGGACGGTAGGCGAGAGCAACGGTTTTGCCGCCACAATTTCTACCATGCAGGTTGTGATCTGGGTGGTGACGTTCCTGGCGATGCTGGCGCTGACCACCTTTATCCGTTATTCCCGCATGGGCCGCGCCTGTCGCGCCTGCGCTGAAGACCTGAAAATGGCCAGCCTGCTGGGAATTAACACCGACCGCGTCATCTCGCTGACCTTTGTGATTGGTGCTGCCATGGCGGCGGTAGCGGGCGTGCTGCTGGGCCAGTTCTACGGCTCCATCAACCCCTTCATCGGCTTTATGGCGGGCATGAAAGCCTTTACCGCTGCCGTGCTGGGCGGCATTGGCAGTATTCCGGGCGCGATGATTGGCGGCCTGGTTCTGGGCATTGCTGAAGCACTGACCTCCGCATATCTCAGCACGGAATACAAAGATGTGGTGTCGTTTGCTCTGCTGATCGTGGTGTTGCTGGTAATGCCGACCGGGATTCTGGGTCGCCCGGAGGTTGAGAAAGTATGAAATCTTCCTTTATCAACGCGCTGCTCTCTTCTGTCATGCTGCTGGTGCTGGCCAGCTTCTTTATGGGCATGCGTCTCGGCCTCGACGGCACCCGACTGGTGGTGCAGAGCGCGGGTGACGTGCGCTGGAACTGGATTTTCGTCGGCTGTGCCGTGGTCTTTCTGTTTCAGCTGCTGCGTCCGTTCTGGCAGCGCGGTCTGAAAAAGATTTCCGGTCCGGCGCTGGTGCTGCCTGGCATCGACGGCTCAACGCCGAAGCAGAAGCTGTTTATGCTGGCGCTGATCCTGGTCGCTGTGGCCTGGCCCTTTTTCGTGTCGCGCGGCACGGTAGACATCGCCACGCTGACGCTGATCTACGTGATGCTCGGTCTGGGCCTGAATGTGGTGGTCGGCCTGTCGGGGCTGCTGGTGCTCGGCTATGGTGGCTTCTATGCCATTGGCGCTTACACCTTTGCTCTTCTGAACCACTATTTTGGTCTCGGCTTCTGGGAGTGTCTGCCGCTGGCGGGCATTGTCTCGGCGCTGTTCGGGCTGCTGCTCGGCTTTCCGGTGCTGCGCCTGCGCGGAGACTATCTGGCGATCGTCACGCTGGGCTTCGGCGAGATTGTGCGTATTTTGCTGCTGAATAACACGGCGATTACCGGCGGTCCCAACGGCATTGCGCAGATCCCCAAACCGTCACTGTTCGGCCTTGAGTTTGGCCGCAAAGTCTCTGAAGGGGGCTGGAACACCTTCCACGATTTCTTTGGCCTGAAATACGATCCCAGCGACCGCGTGATTTATCTCTACCTGGTGGCGCTGCTGCTGGTGGTGCTGACGCTGTTCGTGATCAACCGGCTGCTGCGGATGCCGCTGGGCCGTGCCTGGGAAGCATTGCGTGAGGATGAGATTGCCTGCCGTTCACTGGGCCTGAGCCCGACCCGCATCAAGCTGACCGCCTTTACCATCAGTGCCGCGTTTGCTGGTTTCGCGGGCACGCTGTTTGCTGCGCGCCAGGGCTTTGTCAGCCCGGAGTCCTTTACCTTTGTCGAATCGGCTTTTGTGCTGGCGATTGTGGTTTTGGGCGGAATGGGTTCGCAGTTTGCAGTGATTCTGGCGGCCATTCTGCTGGTGGTGTCGCGCGAGCTGATGCGTGATCTGAATGAATACAGCATGCTGGTGCTGGGTGGCCTGATGGTGCTGATGATGATCTGGCGTCCGCAGGGATTATTGCCGATGAAGCGTCCGCATCTGAAGCTCAGAACCGGTAAAAAAGGAGAGCAGGCATGATCCAGCCTTTATTAGCCGTTGAAGGCCTGATGATGCGCTTCGGCGGTTTGTTAGCCGTGAACAATGTGGCGCTGGAGCTGCGTCCGCAGGAGATCGTTTCGCTGATTGGCCCTAACGGTGCCGGTAAAACCACCGTGTTTAACTGCCTGACCGGTTTTTATAAGCCCACTGGCGGCACGATTAAACTGCGTGAACAGCATCTGGAAGGATTGACGGGTCAGAAGATTGCGCAGATGGGCATTGTGCGTACTTTCCAGCATGTGCGTCTGTTCCGTGAGATGACGGTAATTGAAAACCTGCTGGTCGCTCAGCATCAGCATCTGAAAAGCGGCGTGTTTTCCGGCCTGCTGAAAACACCTGCGTTTCGCCGTAGTGAGAGCGAGGCGCTGGATCGCGCGGCGACCTGGCTGGAGCGGGTCGGTCTGCTGGAGCTGGCTAACCGTCAGGCGGGCAATCTGGCCTATGGTCAGCAGCGTCGGCTGGAGATTGCACGCTGCATGGTGACGCGCCCGGAGATCCTGATGCTGGATGAACCGGCAGCAGGCCTTAACCCTAAAGAGACCCACGAGCTGGATGCGCTGATTGCGGAGCTGCGTGGCGAACATAAGGTATCAGTGCTGCTGATTGAACATGATATGAAGCTGGTGATGGGCATTTCTGACCGTATTTATGTGGTTAATCAGGGAACGCCGCTGGCTAACGGAACGCCGGAAGAGATTCGTAATAATCCGGATGTCATCCGTGCCTATTTAGGAGAGGCCTGAGATGGCAAATGCGATGTTAACCATTGAGAACGTCAGCGCCCACTACGGCAAAATTCAGGCGCTGCACAATGTCAGCCTCTATATCAATCAGGGTGAAATCGTTACCCTGATTGGCGCTAACGGCGCCGGAAAAACCACGCTGCTGGGTACGCTGTGCGGTGAGCCACGCGCCACGCAGGGCACCATTACCTTTGATGGCAAAGCCATCACCGACTGGCAAACGGCGCGCATTATGCGTGAAGCGATTGCCATCGTGCCGGAAGGCCGGCGGGTGTTTTCACGCATGACGGTGGAAGAGAACCTGGCGATGGGCGGTTTTTTTGCCAGCCGTCCGGATTATCTGACGCGGATCAAACGCGTTTATGAACTCTTCCCGCGTCTGGAAGAGCGTAAAATCCAGCGCGCTGGCACCATGTCAGGCGGCGAACAGCAGATGCTGGCAATTGGCCGTGCACTGATGAGCCAGCCGCGACTGCTGCTGCTGGATGAGCCGTCACTGGGGCTGGCACCGATCATTATTCAGCAGATCTTCGACACTATTGAGCAACTGCGTAGCGAGGGGATGACGATCTTCCTGGTGGAGCAGAATGCGAACCAGGCGCTGAAGCTGGCGGACAGGGGCTATGTGCTGGAGAACGGGCATGTGGTGCTCGAAGACACAGGTGCAGCGCTACTCTCCAACGAAGCCGTCCGCAGCGCTTACCTCGGCGCTTAAGGTTTAGAGGCCTGGCTTACTTGCCATTTCGACACCGGGCAGTGCTCGCATTCCTCACGTACTTCAGTACGCTCCGGATGCTGTGCGCTGGCCGGTGCCGAACTGCCTGCGACGCCGACGGCCTTGAGTGTCGGTGTGGGTGGTGGTGCCGACGGCCTTCAAATTTGCCTGAAAGTAGGGGCAAGTTCTGCCATTGCCAGAGGCCGTTGCAGCTTCTGGTAATAAATTCGACGTAATAATGATGTATAGCAGCTCAGGTTGCTGACAAACTCAAATCAGGTGAATCTGGCCGCAACACATAAACTTAACGCGCAGGGAACACGGGCAGAAGAGGAAAGCGTCCCGCGCCATGGACGGTGCGGGCCGAGCGTGTCATGGATGACGGATTTTGCGTCTTTCCGATCTGACCGTGTTCTCTGCGCAGGGCACAGTCTTAAAGCAAGCCAGACTTTGTCAACAATCTCAACAATAGTTAGCTGCTCCGCTTTTCCTCTTTTTCGCCTGTCATCCGGCTGTCATCTCCCTGTTATTAATCCGTCATTTCCCCGTGTCATGTTACTTCGCGAAACAGAAATCCGTGATTTCACGCGTATTTACCTGCACAGGAAAATTCTATGTCCGTCGTTACCTTTCGTCGTAGCCTGATGAGCGCGCTGCTCGGTCTGATGCTCAGCAGCCATGCCATGGCCGCCACTGAGATCCCTTTCTGGCACTCCATGGAAGGCGAGCTTGGCAAAGAAGTGGATTCGCTGGCACAGCGTTTTAACGAGACGCATCCCGATTACAAAATTGTTCCGACCTACAAAGGTAACTACGAGCAGAGCCTGGCAGCAGGGATTGCGGCCGTGCGCAGCGGCAAAGCGCCAGCGGTGCTGCAGGTCTATGAAGTCGGTACGGCGACCATGATGGCCTCAAAGGCGATTGTGCCGGTGCATCAGGTATTCAAAGACGCCGGCATTCCCTTCGATGAAAAACAGTTCGTGCCAACGGTGGCGGGCTACTACAGCGACAGCAAAGGTCAGCTGATCTCTCAGCCGTTCAACAGCTCGACGCCGGTGCTCTACTACAACAAAGACGCTTTTAAAAAAGCGGGCCTGAACCCGGACCAGCCGCCTAAAACCTGGCAGGAGCTGGCGACAGATGCCGCCGCACTGCGTAAATCGGGCATGAGCTGTGGCTACGCCAGCGGCTGGCAGGGCTGGATCCAGATTGAAAACTTCAGTGCCTGGCATGCTCTGCCGGTCGCGACGGAAAACAACGGATTTGACGGACTCGATGCGGTGCTGGAGTTCAACAAGCCGGTGCAGGTTCGTCATATCGAACTGCTGGAAGCGATGAACAAGAAAGGGGACTTCACCTACTTTGGCCGCAAAGATGAATCCACCGCCAAGTTCTACAACGGCGACTGCGGTATCACCACTGCCTCATCGGGTTCGCTGGCCGATATCCGTCACTACGCCAAATTCAACTTCGGCGTTGGCATGATGCCGTATGACGACACTGTACCGAATGCGCCGCAGAACGCCCTGATTGGCGGAGCCAGCCTGTGGGTAATGAAAGGCAAAGATGCAGCAACGTACAAAGGCGTAGCTGAGTTCATGCAGTTCCTGGCTAAACCGGAAATCGCTGCGGAATGGCACCAGAAAACCGGCTATCTGCCGATTACGACCGCCGCCTACGAGCTGACGAAACAGCAGGGCTTCTACGACAAAAATCCGGGTGCGGATATCGCGACCCGCCAGATGATGAACAAGCCGCCATTGCCCTTCACTAAAGGCATGCGTCTGGGCAACATGCCGCAGATTCGTACCGTGATCGACGAAGAGCTGGAAAGTGTCTGGACCGGCAAACAGTCGCCACAAAGCGCACTGGATAACGCCGTGAAACGCGGCAACGAGCTGTTGCGCCGCTTTCAGCAGCAGGTGAAGTAATCTCTTCCTGCGGGCCCGCTCAGGCTGGCCCGCTCTTTCTGACGCCAGGTATGCCATGTCTTCATCCCGTCCGGTCTTTCGCACCAGCCTGTTGCCCTATCTTCTGGTACTGCCGCAACTGCTGATTACCGCCATCTTCTTTCTCTGGCCTGCGGGTGAAGCGTTGTGGTACTCGCTGCAAAGCCTCGATCCCTTTGGCATCTCCAGCAGCTTTGTCGGGCTGGAAAATTTCAGACGGCTATTTGCCGATCCTTACTATCTCGATTCGTTCTGGACTACCATCAAATTCAGCGGCATGGTCACGGTGTTCGGCATGGTCTTCTCGCTGCTGCTGGCGGCGCTGGTGGATTATGTGGTACGACTCCGCCGCCTCTATCAGACCCTGCTGCTGCTGCCTTACGCCGTTGCGCCGGTGGTGGCTGCGGTGCTGTGGATGTTTCTGTTTAACCCTGGCCTGGGTCTGTTCAGCTACCTGCTGAACCACGTCGGCTACAACTGGAACTTCGCGCAGAACAGCGGTCAGGCGATGTTCCTGGTGGTGCTGGCCTCGATCTGGCAGCAGATGAGCTACAACTTCCTGTTTTTCTTTGCCGCACTGCAATCTATCCCTAAATCGCTGGTGGAAGCCGCTGCCATCGACGGAGCCGGACCGGTGCGTCGCTTCTTCAACCTCTCACTGCCGCTGATCACGCCGGTCAGCTTCTTCCTGCTGGTGGTGAACCTGATCTACGCCTTCTTCGATACCTTCCCGGTGATCGATGCCGCAACCGGCGGCGGGCCGGTGCAGGCGACCACCACGCTGATCTACAAAATCTATCGCGAAGGCTTTACCGGTCTGGATCTCTCCTCTTCCGCGGCGCAGTCGGTGGTGCTGATGTTGCTGGTGATCGGGCTGACGGTGCTTCAGTTCCGCTTTGTTGAACGTAAGGTGCAATACCAATGATTGAGAATCGACGCGGGCTGGATATCTTCAGCCACATCGTGCTGGTGCTGGGCGTGCTCACTATCCTCTTTCCGCTCTATGTCGCCTTTGTGGCGGCAACGCTGGATAACGAGGCGGTCTATCAGGTGCCGATGACCCTGGTGCCCGGCACGCACCTGTGGGAGAACATCTCGCGCATCTGGACGCAGGGCGTCAACGGCAGCGGACCAGCGTTTGGCCTGATGCTGCTCAACAGCATGATCATGGCGCTGGGTATCACCTTCGGCAAAATTACCGTCTCAATGCTGTCGGCGTTTGCGCTGGTCTGGTTTCGCTTTCCGCTGCGCACGCTCTTTTTCTGGCTGATCTTCATCACCCTGATGTTGCCGGTTGAAGTGCGTATCTTCCCCACGGTGCAGGTGATAGCCGACCTTAATATGCTCGACAGCTACAGCGGATTAACTCTGCCGCTGATGGCGTCGGCCACCGCGACTTTCCTGTTCCGTCAGTTTTTTATGTCGCTGCCGGATGAGCTGGTAGAAGCGGCGCGTATCGACGGTGCCAGCGCAATGCGCTTCTTTATCGACATTGTTCTGCCGCTGTCGAAAACCAATCTGGCGGCGCTGTTTGTCATCACCTTTATCTACGGCTGGAACCAGTATCTCTGGCCGCTGCTGATCATCAATGACGCCAGCCTCGGCACAGCGGTGGCGGGGATCAAAAGTATGATCTCCACCAGTGGATCGCCGACCCAGTGGAATGAAGTGATGGCGGCAATGTTATTAACCCTGATCCCGCCGCTGGTGGTGGTGTTAGTCATGCAGCGTGCCTTTGTGCGCGGTCTGGTTGAGAGTGAGAAATAAGATGGCAGGCGTAACCCTTCAGGCAGTAACCAAGTCCTACGATGGCAAAAATCAGATCATTCAGCCGCTGAACGTCACCATCAATGACGGCGAGTTTATGGTGATGGTGGGGCCATCCGGCTGCGGTAAATCGACGCTGCTGCGCATGGTAGCCGGACTGGAGCGCGTCAGCTCCGGTGATATCTACATCGACAACCGGCGCGTCACTCAGGAAGAGCCAAAAGATCGCGGCATTGCGATGGTGTTCCAGAATTACGCGCTTTATCCCCACATGTCGGTGGAGGAGAACATGGCCTATGGCCTGAAAATCCGCGGCATGGGCAAAGAGCAGATTCGCCAGCGGGTGCTGGACGCAGCGCGCAGCCTGGAATTGGATCACCTGCTGATGCGTCGGCCTCGCGAACTCTCGGGCGGTCAGCGCCAGCGCGTGGCGATGGGACGCGCCATCGTACGTGAACCGGCGGTGTTTCTGTTCGATGAGCCGCTGTCGAATCTTGATGCCCGCCTGCGGGTGCAGATGCGGCTGGAGCTGCAGCAGCTGCACCGCCGCTTACAGACCACCAGTCTCTATGTGACGCACGATCAGGTCGAGGCGATGACGCTGGCACAGCGGGTGATGGTGATGAACAAAGGCGTGGTCGAGCAGCTTGGCACGCCGGTCGACGTATATGAACGTCCGGCCAGCCAGTTTGTGGCCTCGTTTATCGGTGCGCCCGCCATGAACCTGCTGAAAGGACAGTTCAGCAGTGACGGCTCGCGCTTCCAGCTTGATGCCTCACACGCGCTGCCACTCAGCGACACAAAAGCGAAATGGGCTAACCGCCCGGTGGTGCTGGGCATCCGGCCAGAGCATATTCAACTCAGTAGCCGCGAGCAGGGCGGCGTGCCTTTGCGGGTCGATACACTGGAGATGCTGGGTGCCGATAATCTGGCACATGGTCGCATCGGGGAGACGCCACTGGTGGTACGCTTAGCCCACAGCGAACGGCCGCAGCCAGGCAGTACGCTGTGGCTGCATCTGCCGTCAGATGCGTTACACTTCTTCGATTCAACCCATGGAAAGCGTCTGGAATGAGCACACAACACTGGCCTTATCCCCGCATCGTCGCTCATCGCGGCGGCGGTAAACTGGCACCGGAAAATACCCTGGCAGCCATCGACACGGGTGCGAAATATGGCCATCAAATGATTGAGTTTGATGCCAAATTATCAATGGATGCCCAAATCTTCCTGCTGCATGACGACACACTGGATCGCACCAGCAACGGCTGGGGCGTGGCAGGTCAGTTGCCCTGGGAGAAGCTGTCGCAGCTCGATGCAGGCAGCTGGTTTGACAAGGCGTTTACCGGCGAGAAGCTGGCGCGGCTGGATGAGGTGGCAGCACGCTGCCGTCAGCATCAGATGATGGCAAACATCGAAATCAAACCGACCACCGGCAGTGATGCCGAAACCGGACGTGCGGTGGCGCAGGCAGCCGCAATCCTGTGGCAGGGACAGACCGCGCCGTTGCTCTCTTCATTCTCGTTTGAGGCGCTGGAGGCAGCAATGCAGGCCGAACCACAACTGCCGCGTGGTCTGTTGTCGCACAGCTGGGATCCCGAGTGGCAGGCAAAAACAACAGCGCTGGCCTGCGTCTCGATCCATCTGAATCACAAGGTGCTGACCGCTGAGCGGGTCGCCGAACTGAAAGCGGCCGGACTGAAAATTCTGGTTTATACCGTGAACAACCCGGATCGGGCGCGGGAATTGCTGAAATGGGGCGTCGATGCCATCTGTACTGACAGCATCGACATCATTGGCCCCGATTTTCATTAGTTCTGGTTTTGATTCTGCTGGCCCGGCTGCGAGGTAATAACCCGCTGCTGGGCGCTATTTCGCTGTTCCTGCATTTTGCGCTGCATATCCTGCGTCTGACGCTGCTGATCCTGGCGCAGCTTCAGCTGCTGCTGCTGCTGATCGGTCTGCATCTGCGACTGCATCCGCTGCTGGCTCGGGTTATAGCCCGGTTTATTGGGATCATTGGTGCTGTTGAGCGTGTTCGCCTGGCTGGCGAATGGCAGCAGGGCCGCTAAAACAATTATCCACTTTTTCATCACTCCTCCTTCCGTAAACGCGACAGGGTTTTGGGTGCACAATCGCGCACCCCGATATCAGGGTCGCATCCATAAGTTTACCCGATATCACAGACCTTACTTTCAGATGTATTCCTGATTTGACTTAACCCCGGTTATTTTGCTGTATTTGTAGAGACTTGCAGAAATGATAAAAAAATGTAAATAACTATACGGGATGGTGGCAGGATGAAAATGCAGCAAACAGTGCGTCAGCTTAGCTGGTCGCTGGTGATGAGTTTCACCGTGGTGGCAGGGGCGAACGCCGCACCCACTCAGGCACCGCCGGTCTCTTACGGCGTGGACAGTGACACCTTTCATCCGGTAAAAGCGCAGCACGGCATGGTGGCGTCGGTGGATGCGATGGCAACCCAGGTCGGCGTGGAGATCCTGCGTCAGGGCGGGAATGCAGTGGATGCCGCGGTCGCTGTGGGCTTTGCGCTGGCCGTGACCCATCCGCAGGCAGGCAATCTGGGCGGCGGCGGGTTTATGCTGCTGCGCACCGCATCGGGACGCGCGACGGCTATTGATTTCCGTGAAATGGCACCGGGCCACGCGTCGCGCGATATGTTCCTGGATAAGCAGGGTAATGCCGACAGTAAGCTGTCGCTGACATCACATCTTGCCTCAGGTACGCCGGGCACTGTGGCCGGACTGGCGCTGGCTGCGCAGAAATATGGCACCCTGCCGCTGAGCACTCTGCTGGCACCGGCGATCAAACTGGCGCGTGACGGTATTCCGGTCAATGACGCACTGGCGGATGACCTGAAAACCTACGGCAAAGAGGTCCTGATTACCCATCCCAACAGCAAAGCGATCTTCTATAAACCGGACGGCACGCCGTGGCAGAAGGGTGACCGGCTGGTGCAGAAGAACCTGGCGCACAGCCTGCAATTGATTGCCCGTCAGGGACCGGATGCCTTTTACAAAGGTGAAATTGCAGATGAGATCGCCGGAGAGATGGCGCAACACGGCGGCCTGATCAACAAAGCTGATCTGGCAGCCTATCGCGCGGTCGAGCGTAAGCCCGTCAGCGGGACATACCGTGGCTATGAAGTCTTCTCAATGCCGCCTCCGTCATCCGGTGGTGTCCATATCGTGCAGATTCTGAATATCCTGGAGAACTTCGATCTGGCGAAGATGGGCTTTGGCAGTGCAGACGCCATGCAGGTGATGGCTGAAGCGGAAAAATATGCCTACGCGGACCGCTCGGAATATCTCGGCGATCCCGATTTCGTGAAGGTACCGTGGCAGGCGCTGACCAGTAAAGCCTATGCTAAAAGCCTGGCACAGCAGATCGATGTGGCGAAAGCGCGGCCTTCCAGTGAGATCAAACCCGGCAAGCTCGAACCTTATGAAAGCAATCAGACGACCCATTTCTCGGTGGTCGACAAGCAGGGAAATGCGGTTGCGGTGACTTACACGCTGAACACCTATTTCGGCAGCGGAATTGTGGCGGGCAAAAGCGGCATCCTGATGAATAACGAGATGGATGACTTCTCTGCCAAGCCAGGCACGCCAAATGTCTACGGACTGGTGGGCGGTGAGGCGAATGCGGTGCAACCGGCGAAGCGTCCGTTGTCATCGATGTCACCGACCATCGTCGCCAAAGGCGGCAAAACCTGGCTGGTCACCGGCAGTCCTGGCGGCAGCCGCATTATCACTACGGTGTTGCAGATGGTGGTAAATAGTATCGATTTCGGGATGAATGTGGCGGAAGCCACTAATGCGCCGCGCTTCCATCATCAGTGGCTGCCGGACCAGCTGCGAGTGGAGAAGGGCTTCAGTCCTGATACGTTGCGTCTGCTGGAAGCCAAAGGTCAGCATGTGAAGGTGCTGCCATCGATGGGCAGTACGCAGAGCATCATGATTGGGCCGGATGGCATGCTGTATGGCGCGTCTGATCCGCGTAGCATTGATGATTTGAGTGCGGGTTATTAATTTCCAGGACTGCTGACAAACCTAAACCCAGGTGAATCTGACAGCAATAAATAAGCTCAATGTGCAGGGAACTGGGTCAGAAGAGGAAAGCGTCCCGCGGCAGGACGGCGCGGGACGAGCGTGTCATGGATGACAGCTTTTGCGTCTTTCCGATCTGACCCTGTTTCCTGCGCAGGCGCTAACTGACAGCGAATCCTGGCAGGTTTATCAGCATAAAGGGCACCTTCGGTGCCCTTTATGCTTCCAATCGTCAGGCTTTAACCCGCGCCATATAATGCGCGTCGATCAGTTCACCGTGTCGCATAGCGAAGCCTTTAGCCGTTCCCTCAATCTCAAAACCGAAACGCTGATAAAGGGCGATGGCCGGGCCATTATCGACAAACACCGTCAGCTCCATCCGGCTCACCTGCAGCCAGTTGTCGCACAACGAGACCATCTCACGCATCAGCGCCGTGCCGACGCCGCGCTGCCGGTAGCGATCATCCACGCCCATCCCTAAAGAGGCAGCGTGACGGCGTCTTGCTCGCTCTTCTGTGTGCAGCGCACACTGACCAACAACCTCTTCGTCGATACAGGCGACCAGCAGATGCGCATTGGGCTGAGGCGTAGCGAGACGGGTATGCCACATCTGCAGGGATGCGTGAGGCAGATGCAATGTGCTGGCCTGAGTATCTGGCTGACCATAAATTCTGTGCAGTGCAGCGGCATCTTCTGGCGTAACGTGGCGGATAACGATGTCACTCATGTGCTCTCCTTTTGCCGATAAAAACCCTTTAAACATCAAGGTATTCACCACAATAATCAAGCGAAAAAAACGTGAAAACAGCTTTACAGATACGAATGATAATGATTATTATTGTCATGCGTTCCCGGGCAGTCATCGACAGTCTGAGAAAGCACGACATTGCTCACATTGCTTCCAGTATTATTTAGCCAGCTTATCCGCTGGCTTTTTTTTGCCTGCCACTCACTGACTGGAAAAGAGAGGCGGTAAGCTCACTCATCATTTGGTTTTAAGCCGGTAATATGAGCCTGACCGACAGCGGAACAGGTTTCCCTTTTCGCCCCTTTTCAGACATAGCCATAATTCAATAAAAATAAAGCCTGAAGGTTATATTTCATCGCTTACGTTGTTAATAAATAACTTACTTTGATGCAGGTGCTGTTATTTTAAAATTATCTTCTTTATTTGCCGGCGGGTTTACTCAATAATTTATTCTGTATATCCCGCAATGAGATATTGCTATGCGTTTTAATACTCTTTCCGATGGCGCAATAATTGCTGAATTGTGCTGCAGAATTAAAGAAACCCGTATGCAGCTTGGGATCTCTCAGATTGAACTGGCTGAACGTGCACGCGTTGGTACGGCCACCATTAAACGGGCAGAGTTAGGTGAGTCCGTTACGCTGAGCACCTTAATAGGAATATTGCGGGGTCTTGGACGGTTGCATCAGCTGGAGTCCATTTTGTCCGATTCTCATATGCGAACCTTTAATGCGCAGTTTACCGACTCGCCACCTGCACGTATTCGCATCCGAAAAAAACAGCGCAGCCAGTCACCGGCGGCGAATAACACTGAAGCTGTTGCTGAGCAGTCTGTCAGCGCAACGATAAATGAGTGGTACACCTCCTCTGAAATGCGGAGTATGGTCTGGTCCAGTCTGCCCCGCGAAAACGAATCAAAATAATCCTGCTCAAAGCCCATCTTCAGCAAAACCGGAGCAATGAAGAAACCGCCAGCCTCACAGCCAGCGGTTTTCAGATCGTTACGATTCACATATCGCCACTTTGATCGCCAGACCGCCGCGGGCGGTTTCACGGTATTTGGCGTTCATGTCTTTGCCGGTTTCAAACATGGTTTCGATAATCTTATCCAGTGACACTTTGGGATCGCTGGTGCGGTACATCGCCATACTGGTTGAGTTAATGGCTTTGACGGCAGCAATCGCATTCCGCTCAATACAGGGCACCTGGACCTGACCCGCTACGGGATCGCAGGTCAGACCAAGATTATGCTCCATGCCAATTTCAGCGGCGATGCAGACTTTCTCCGCATCGGCCCCCAGCAGTTCAGCCAGTCCCGCCGCCGCCATGGAACAGGCCACGCCGACCTCTCCCTGACAGCCGACTTCAGCGCCAGAAATCGACGCATTCATCTTATAAAGAATGCCGATTGCGCCTGCTGTGAGGAAATAGCGCATATAGAGTTCAGGCGTTACCGGCTTGATGAAGCGATCATAATAAGTCAGTACCGCCGGAATAATCCCGCATGCGCCATTGGTGGGTGCGGTGACCACACGTCCTCCAGCGGCATTCTCTTCACTCACTGCCATCGCGAACATATTCACCCAATCCATGGCACTCAGGGGATTAATGGACTGGCTCAGTGGCGCCAGGATGCGATGCAGGGAAGAAGCCCGCCGTGGCACCTTCAGCGGACCGGGTAAGACGCCCTCAGTGCTGATGCCACGTGTTATCGCATTGCGCATGGTTTGCCACAGTTGTGCCATGTTCTCTTCGACCTCACGGCGACCATGACGCGCTATCTCGTTCTTCATCATGACGGCCGAAACCGAAAGGTTATTGCTATGGCAATGTGCCAGCAGGTTACGGGCGGAATAGAAGGGGAAGGGAATATCGATTTCGCTATCCAGGCTTTTACCAAAATCGTCTTCGGTGACAATAAAGCCGCCTCCGACAGAATAATAGGTCTGGGTGTAAACGCTTTTTCCATCACAAAAGGCGGTTATGCTCATGCCATTTTCATGTAACGGCAGAAACTCGCTGTGAAAGCGTATGCACTCTGCCACCGGGAAGGCAATCTCCCGGTGCCCTTCTTCGATACGTAACTGTTGCTGCGTATTCACATCGCGAATGATGGCGGGGATCTGATCGATATTTACCGTGTCAGGCAGATAACCACTCAGGCCGAGAATAATCGCAATATCTGTATGGTGGCCTTTTCCCGTCAGGGAAAGAGAGCCATAAATATCCACGACCAGCCGGCTCACACTATCCAGCAGGCCTTTTTCCTTTAGCGTATCAACAAAATGTTTACCCGCTTTCATGGGGCCCACCGTATGCGAACTGGATGGCCCGATGCTGATTTTAAAAATATCGAAAACGCTAATCATGATTCACCCATGCGGATTGCAATATGAAAGAGGCGCTGACCAGTATGGCAAGCGACGGCATCAGTTAAGTAAAGAAAAGGCGATGGCGGAGATAGCAATCAGGCCAATGATGACGACGAAAAGATTGCTCAAATGACCGCTATATTTACGCATCGCCGGGACTTTATTAATGGCGTACATCGGCATCAGGAACAGGATCATGGCGATAACCGGTCCGCCCAGGGTTTCAATCATGCCCAGAATGCTGGGGTTTAGGGTGGCGACAATCCAGGTGGTGATCAGCATAAAAAGGGCGGTGATGCGGTTCAGTTTATTGATTTCTATCGACTTGCCTTTGCTGCGAAGCGATTTGATCACCATGCCATTGAAACCTTCACGCGCCCCCAGATAGTGGCCGAGAAAAGATTTGGTGATCGCGATAATTGCGATGATGGGGGCCATCCAGGCAATTAACGGCGCGTTAAAATGGTTAGCGAGGTAGGAAAGGATAGAAATATTCTGCGCCTTTGCCTCCGCCAGGTGTTCCGGAGAGAGACTCAGCACACAACTGAAAACGAAAAACATGACGGTGAGCACCATCATGATATGAGCACAGGCCAGAATGCGTGAACATTTTGACGCCGCCTGATCGCCGTACTCCTGACGCTTGGCTACTGCAAATGATGAAATAATGGGAGAATGATTAAAGGAGAAGACCATGACGGGAATAGCCAGCCATAGTGTGAGCCATAATCCGCTACCGGTCGTTTCAGAACCCCTCATTGAGAGCGTATCCAGAATAGCGCCGTTCCATTGTGGAATCAGATACAGCGCGAGCAGCATCAGTGCGGCCACGAACGGAAACACCAGAATACTCATCGCCTTCACGATAGCTTTTTCGCCGAAGCGTACGATAGCCATCATGCCGACAATAAGAATGAAAGCCAGTACCGCACGCGGCGGCGATATCAGATGAAGCTGGTGAGTGAGAAAACTGTCGACGGTGTTGGTAATCGCGACGCTATACACCAGCAGGATAGGGTATATAGCAAAAAAGTAGAGCAGAGTGATGAGTTTTCCCGCGCCGATACCAAAATGTTCTTCCACCACTTCAGTAATATCTCCCCCCGGATTTTTGCCGGAAAGAACAAAACGGGTGAGCCCGCGATGGGCAAAGAATGTCATCGGAAAAGCCAGCACAGCCATAATGATTAACGGCAGCAAACCGCCAGTGCCTGCATTTATCGGCAAAAACAAAACGCCAGCACCAATTGCAGTTCCATATAATCCCAGCATCCAGACGGTATCACTTCTTCTCCAGCGTGGCGTTTCATCTGATATCAGCGTATTTTGAACGGCATCCATAATCGGGCTCCTGATAATAATTTAAAATAAAATGAATCGGAGGGTGTTTAAAACGAAAGGTTTTTATTTATCGGCTATTTTAGTGGGATTTATGAAGGTGGGTTATTTACGGCGATCACATTCTTTAATTTACAGGTGAAGTTTTAAAGCATCAAAAGTAATACCTTATTGACTCTATTTTTTAAGGTATCATTTTTAATGCGTTAATCACGTTGTGTGTGTCAAATCCAGAGGCTAAATTAGCCTGGGATGATGACACGGAAAATAAAGTAACCGCGGATTATCCGGCTTTCATTATTTTACGGGTTTATCAGATTAACCTTTATTTCAGGCTTTCCCTTAATATCTTTCATTCCTGCATCACCTCCTTTTCCTTCGATCTGTTTCAGTGAGAAGCCCGATTTTGTTCAACGAATTTGAACAGAGAAGTGAAGTTTTTCAGCTATCAATCATACCGCCTCGGGAACACACTATAAAAAACATTGAGGAGAATTAAACATGATCTATGTACGCAAAGCTGAAGAACGCGGTCACGCAAACCATGGCTGGCTGGATAGCTGGCATACCTTCTCTTTCGCCAGCTATCACGATGCGAACTTCATGGGTTTCTCCGCGCTGCGTGTCATCAATGAAGATGTGATCGATGGTGGTCAGGGGTTTGGCACCCATCCTCATAAAGATATGGAAATCCTGACCTACGTGCTTTCCGGTACCGTTGAGCATCAGGACAGCATGGGTAACAAAGAGCAGATCCCGGCAGGGGAGTTCCAGATCATGAGCGCCGGCACGGGTGTACGTCACTCTGAGTACAACGCCAGTGAAAGCGAGCCATTGCACCTTTATCAGATCTGGATCATTCCTGAGCGTACCGGCATTGAGCCACGCTACGATCAGCGCCGCTTCCCGGATGTTACAGGGCGTCAGCTGGTGTTAAGCCCGGATGCCCGTGAAGGGTCGCTGAAAGTTTATCAGGACATGACCTTATCGCGCTGGGTACTGGCTGCTGGTGAGCAGGACAATGTCGCCGTTGAGGCAGGACGTCGTATCTGGATTCAGGTGGTCAAAGGCAATGTGACTGTTAACGGTAACGCGGTGACAACCAGTGACGCCCTGGCGATCTGGGACGAAAGCGCGCTGACGATTGAAGCCAGCACGGCTGCAGAAGTCCTGCTGTTTGATCTGCCACCGGTCTAAGCAGATTACGGGCGCGCATCATCGCGCCCGGTTGGCAATTTTGTGACAGAAAAGTGATAGACTCATCGTACTTTAGCTTTCAGGGCGATCCCAGGCGCTACGATGAAGAAGAAAAGACCGGTATTACAGGATGTTGCCGATCGCGTCGGCATTACTAAAATGACCGTCAGCCGTTACCTGCGTAATCCTGAGCAGGTCTCTGTTGCCCTGCGGGACAAGATTGCAGTGGCACTGGATGAGCTGGGTTATATCCCCAATCGCGCCCCCGATATGCTTTCTAACGCCACCAGTCGCGCCATTGGCGTGCTGCTGCCGTCACTCACCAACCAGGTTTTCGCCGACGTATTGCGCGGCATTGAAGCCGTCACCGACGAAGCGAACTATCAGACGCTGGTCGCCCACTTTGGTTACAACCCGCAAAAAGAGGAGCGGCAACTGCGCTCGCTGCTGGGCTGGAACATCGATGGCGTGATTCTCACCGAACGTACCCATACGCCAGGCACGCTGCGCATGCTGGAAGTGGCCGGTATTCCGGTGATAGAGATGATGGACAGCGTCACACCCTGCCTGGATATGGCCGTCGGCTTTGATAACGTTGAAGCAGCCCGGCAGATGACGCGGACTATCCTGAGTAAAGGCCATCGTCACACTGTCTACCTCGGCGCACGCCTTGATGAACGTACGTTGCAGAAGCAGCAGGGTTATGAAATCGCCATGCGCGAAGCGGGACTGACGCCACGCAGCGTGATGATGGAAGAGGCTTCTTCATTCAGCGCCGGTGGCGATCTGCTGCGTGAGGCGCAGCGTCTTTATCCTGAAACGGATAGCCTGTTCTGTACCAATGACGATCTGGCGGTCGGGGCGATGTTTGAGTGCCAGCGGCAGGGATTACAGGTGCCCTCGCAGATGGCCATTGCCGGTTTCCACGGCCATGACATCAGCCAGGTGGTGACGCCACAACTGGCGACCGTGCTCACGCCACGTGACCGCATGGGGCGTGAAGCGGCGACGCGGCTACTGGCGCGCATTGCCGGTGAAAGCAGCGATAATCGGCTGCTGGATGTCGGTTTTGAAATCAGTGAAGGTGGCAGCATCTGATTGTGGCGTTTTTATGAGTCAGCTCACACTTTCATGCTTTTCCTGGTAAAAAGGTTGCCAGGCTGTTAACCGGCCAGGAGAATGAGAAACGACATTGTTATCGGTAACATTGGCAAATTCTCACCTGCCGGAGCAGAAAAATGACAACGCAATCCCCGTCACATCACGTCTTCATCCTGATGGGCGTTTCAGGCAGCGGAAAGTCTGCCGTCGCCAACCAGGTTTCTCACCAGCTCAACACGGCCTTTCTTGACGGTGATTTTCTCCACCCGCGTGCCAACATCCTGAAAATGGCCGATGGTCATCCACTGGATGACAGCGATCGTCAGCCGTGGTTACAGGCGCTGAACGATGCCGCGTTTGCCATGCAGCGCACCCAGGCGATCTCTATCATTGTCTGTTCAGCCCTGAAGAAAAGTTATCGCGACATTCTGCGTCAGGGAAATGACAACCTGCGTTTTGTTTACCTGAAAGGCGATTTCGACACTATCGAAGCCCGTCTGAAAGCGCGTAAAGGCCACTTCTTCAAGCCGCAGATGCTGGTAACTCAGTTTGCCACGCTGGAAGAGCCAGGCAGCGATGAGTCGGATGTACTGGTGGTGGATATCGCGCATTCACTGGACGATGTGGTGGCAGCTACGGTTGCCACTATCCAGGACGCTATCAGCCAGGGTTAGAGATGAATACCGCAACACTCGTTTTGACCGCAGCAGGCTCTGTCCTGCTGCTGCTTTTTCTGGTGATGAAGGCGCGCATGCACGCTTTTGTCGCGCTGATGTTAGTCTCCATTGGTGCCGGACTTTTCTCCGGCATGCCACTCAACAAAATCGCGGAAACCATGCAAAAGGGGATGGGCGGCACGCTCGGTTTCCTTGCCATTGTGGTTGCGCTGGGCGCGATGTTCGGCAAAATCCTGCATGAAACCGGCGCCGTCGATCAGATTGCTATCCGGATGCTGAAAACCTTTGGTCAGAGTCGTGCCCATTATGCGATGGGCATTGCCGGTCTGATCTGCGCGCTGCCGCTCTTCTTTGAAGTTGCCGTGGTGCTGCTGATCAGCATCGCGTTTGCGGTGGCGCGGCGTACCGGCGGCAATCTGGTGAAACTGGTGATCCCGCTGTTTGCGGGCGTTGCGGCGTCGGCGGCCTTCCTGCTGCCCGGACCGGCCCCGATGCTGCTGGCCTCGCAGATGCACGCGGACTTTGGCTGGATGATCCTGCTGGGTCTGTGTGCGGCGATTCCCGGCATGCTGATTGCCGGGCCACTGTTTGGCAACTTTATCGGCAACCACGTCACGTTCAGCGCGCCGCCGGAAGATCATCAGCCGGATGTCGATGAGAGCAAGCTGCCGTCATTTGGTTTCAGCCTCTCACTGATCCTCTTCCCGCTGGTGCTGGTTGGCCTGAAAACCATCGGCGCACGCTTCACAACCGAAGGCACCACGCTGTATGAATGGCTGGAATTTATCGGCCATCCTTTCACTGCGATCCTGCTGGCGCTGCTGGTGGCGATTTATGGCCTGGCTTACCGTCAGGGTATGGATAAAGAGCGGGTGATGCAGGTGTGTGGCAGCGCGCTGCAACCGGCCGGGATTATCCTGCTGGTGATTGGCGCGGGCGGTGTGTTTAAGCAGGTACTGGTGGATTCTGGCGTCGGTCCGGTGCTGGGCAATGCGCTGACCGGCGCAGGACTGCCGATTGCGCTGGCCTGCTTTATCCTGTCGGGCGCGGTGCGGGTTATTCAGGGGTCGGCGACGGTCGCCTGTCTGACCACCGTCGGGCTAATCATGCCGGTGATTGAACCGCTGCACTACAGCGGTGCTCAGCTGGCAGCGCTGTCGATCTGCATCGGCGGTGGCTCAATCATTATCAGCCATGTGAACGATGCCGGCTTCTGGCTGTTTGGCCGCTTCACCGGGGCCAGCGAAGCGGAAACGCTGAAGACCTGGACGCTGATGGAGACCATTCTTGGCACTGTTGGCGCGGTGGTCGGGATGATTGCTTTCGAACTGCTTTCCTGACCAACCTGACGGGCTAACTGCCCGTCAGTTTTTTTCCCGCGAGCGGGGGAAGAGTAAAAAAGGGAACAGCAGATAAGGCGCTACTACCAAAAGGACAATGACGCCGGATGAATAGCCAGCGTCATTTATTCTTCTCACCCCGCAGGAAAAAACAGGCAAAATAAACAGCAGCAGCGCGATTAAGCCAATTTCATGCAATGGCCCGGTAAACCATTGCAGATAACTGCAGAACCAGGCCAGCTGGAACAGCAGGAAAATAAAATAGCTCGTCCTGCCTTCACGCCCTTGATAATTAAAGGTGCGCAAAAAACAGCTTTTGATGATCTGCAGCAGACTGTTCATGCCCATTTTCTTCTTATCAGAGCAAAAAGAACCAGCGTGATGGCGGCGGCAGATAAGTAAACCCAGGCAAAATCAGTAACGTCAACCTGCATCAGCTGCGCGTCATTCAGCGCCGCTTTCTGGCCCGGGAAGGATAGTACGGTCAGGCCCAACCTCATTACATTTCCCCCGCGTTTTCAGACGCTGCATCTAATTTTCGATACTGCCTGCCATGGATATCTCTTTTTGCGGCATTATATAAATATTATTATTCATTTCAATGCCGTAACGTTGTGATAAGCCGGCTGAATGAAGGCGGCAGCCTGCTCGCCTGCCAGGATAAAAGGACACAGGTGCGCTTACAACTTCAGATAAGCCCGAATGCCATCCAGGAACATCTGGGTGGCCAGCATAATCAGTATCAATCCCATCAGCCGCTCCAGCGCATTCACGCCTTTATCACCCAGCAGACGCAGGAACAGTCCTGACATCAGCAGAATGCCGACCGTCACGCCCCAGGCGATCAACAGCGCACCGACCAGATGCGACATCTGATGTGGATACTGATGCGATAGCAGCATCAGCGTTGCCAGCAGCGATGGCCCGGCGACCAGCGGAATCGCCAGCGGTACCAGGAATGGCTCTTCACCCGCCGGTAAGCCTGAACTGCTGCTTTCCGCCGACGGAAAAATCATTTTGATGGCGATCAGAAACAGAATGATCCCGCCAGAAATCGATACCGTTTCGGTGCGCAGATTTAAAAATGCCAGAATGCGTTCGCCGGTAAACAGGAACAGCAGCATGATGATCAGGGCAATCAGCATTTCACGGATTAGCACAACCCGCCGCCTTTTCGGCTCCAGATGCTTTAAAACCGACATAAAAATCGGCAGATTGCCCAGCGGATCCATAATTAACAACAATAATATTGTCGCCGAAATCATTTCAGTCATCGGTTTTACGCCATGTTGTTCGCGAAAAAGCAGAGTTATTAGTTACGCTGCTGAAAAAGTTAGCGTAATCGAATTAATTCACTTGCTACCCGGCCTGCATTTTGTAGAGTGAGGGGACACAGGTAAATCTTATTATTACGCAGAGCGGCGTGAAAATAGCACGCCGCTCTCTCCTCTGAAATGAAAAGCAGGTGTAACTGCCTTAGACGGACACGACATGAAGAATGTAGGTTTTGTTGGTTGGCGCGGCATGGTCGGCTCAGTGCTGATGTCCCGCATGAGTGAAGAGCGTGATTTTGATGCAATCAATCCGGTCTTCTTCTCGACGTCGCAGCATGGTCAGGCGGCACCCGCGTTTGCGGGCAAACAGCAGGGCACACTGCAGGATGCGTTTGATATTGAGGCGCTGCGCGCGCTGGATATCATTATTACCTGCCAGGGTGGCGACTACACCAGTGACGTCTATCCTAAGCTGCGCGCCAGCGGCTGGCAGGGATACTGGATTGATGCGGCCTCCACGCTGCGCATGAAAGAGGATGCCATCATCATCCTCGATCCGGTTAACCACGCGGTTATTCGTGACGGCATCGACCGTGGCATCAAAACCTTTGTTGGCGGTAACTGTACCGTCAGCCTGATGCTGATGTCACTGGGCGGTTTGTTTGCTCAGGATCTGGTTGAGTGGGCCTCAGTTGCCACCTATCAGGCAGCCTCGGGTGGCGGTGCGCGCCACATGCGCGAATTGCTGACCCAGATGGGCATGCTGCACGATCACGTTGCGCCTGCATTGCAGAACCCGGCTTCCGCCATTCTCGACATTGAGCGTAGCGTGACCGACTTCACCCGTTCCGGCACGTTACCGACCGACAACTTCGGCGTACCGCTGGCGGGCAGCCTGATTCCGTGGATTGATAAGCAGCTGGACAACGGCCAGAGCCGCGAAGAGTGGAAAGGCCAGGCAGAGACCAACAAAATCCTTGCCACCTCTAAAGTCATCCCGGTTGATGGCTTGTGCGTACGTGTCGGTGCGCTGCGCTGTCACAGCCAGGCCTTTACGCTGAAACTGAAACGCGATCTGCCGCTGGCGGAAATCGAACAGCTGCTGGCCTCTCACAATGAGTGGGTCAAGGTGGTGCCAAATGACCGTGAGCTGACGATGCGTGAACTGACGCCTGCCGCTGTCACCGGCACGCTCACCACACCCGTTGGCCGGTTACGGAAACTCAATATGGGGCCGGAATATCTCTCGGCCTTCACGGTGGGCGACCAGTTGTTATGGGGCGCAGCCGAACCGCTACGTCGCATGCTGCGGTTGTTAATCAGCTAAACAGAAATAGCACCAAAGGCCGGATTTACCCGGCCTTTTTTGTTTTTGTCGTATGCAAAACAACCTGCCGTTTCGCTTACTCAGTGATCAGCTTCCCTTTTTTGCCAGCCGTTAAAGAATATTTTGCTTAAGTCCATAGCAACTGCCGTGACCAAGCTATGATTTAACCATGATGTGCCACAGGTAACCCTTGTGCTTTCCGGATTAAATGGTTGTGGTACGCGACAAAACACTTTTCCCATGGAATGGCCTGACTGCTTTGTCGTTGTACGTATGGCTCAATGAAGAGCAGCGCAGGTGAAGCGCGACAGGCTATGTTGCGTTCATTTCGGCTGCCAATTATCACAGGAAGAAAGTCATGTCAGAGCTTCCCGATCGCGATGCGATCAATGCCCTGTTTGCGGGTAATTATGCCGACCCTTTTTCGTTACTAGGGATGCACCGAACTCAGCAAGGCCTTGAGGTCAGGGCATTGCTCCCCGAAGCGCTTGAAGTGTGGGTCATTGAAACCTCCACCGGGCGTAAACTGGCTCAGCTGGTGTGTGAAGATGCACGCGGCTTCTTCAGTGGCGTCATTCCACGCCGTAAAAATCCATTCCGTTATCAACTGGCGGTCAACTGGCATGGTCAGCAAAACCTCGTCGATGATGCCTATCGTTTCGGGCCACTGCTGCAGGAGATGGATCTGTGGCTGCTGGCGGAAGGGACGCATCTGCGCCCTTATGAGACGCTGGGCGCGCACGGCGACGTGATTGATGGCGTCTTCGGCACCCGCTTCTGCGTCTGGGCACCCAATGCCCGTCGCGTTTCCGTGGTTGGCGATTTCAACTTCTGGGATGGCCGCCGTCATCCGATGCGTCTGCGTCAGGAGTTAGGTATCTGGGAACTGTTTGTGCCAGGTGCGGTTAACGGCCAGCTCTACAAATATGAAATTATCGATGCCAATGGTGAGCTGCGCATCAAAGCGGACCCGTACGCCTTTGAGGCACAGATGCGTCCGCAGACGGCGTCGATGATTTGTGGTCTGCCGGAGCCGGTTGAGATGAAAGAGGAGCGCAAGGCCGCCAACGCTTTCGACGCGCCCATCTCAATCTATGAAGTCCACCTGGGTTCCTGGCGTCGTCACACCGACAACAACTTCTGGCTGAGCTACAAAGAGCTGGCTGAACAGCTGGTGCCTTACGTTAAAGAGATGGGCTTTACCCATATCGAACTGCTGCCCGTTAACGAACATCCGTTTGACGGCAGCTGGGGCTATCAGCCGCTGGGCATGTATGCGCCGACCCGCCGTTTTGGTACGCGTGACGAGTTTCGCGCCTTCATTGATGCTGCCCATGAAGCGGGCCTCAACGTGCTGCTCGACTGGGTGCCAGGCCACTTCCCCAGCGATGATTTCGGTCTGGCGAAGTACGACGGAACAGAGCTCTATGAGCACAGCGATCCGCGTGAAGGCTTCCACCAGGACTGGAACACTCTGATCTACAACTTTGGCCGCCGCGAAGTGAGCAACTACCTGTCGGGTAATGCGCTCTACTGGACGGAGCGCTTTGGCATCGATGGCCTGCGTGTAGATGCGGTCGCGTCGATGATTTACCGCGACTACAGCCGCAGTGAAGGGGAGTGGGTGCCAAATCAGTACGGTGGCCGTGAGAACCTGGAAGCGATTGAGTTCCTGCGCTACACCAACCGCACGCTCGGCACGGTAGCATCCGGGTCGGTGACAATGGCTGAAGAGTCTACAGACTATCCTGGCGTGACGCGTCCAACCGAAGGTGGCGGGCTGGGCTTCTGGTTCAAATGGAATCTGGGCTGGATGCACGACACCCTCGACTACATGAAAGTCGATCCCATTTACCGCAAGCATCATCACAATTTGATGAGCTTCGGCATGATGTACAACTACACTGAAAACTTTGTGCTGCCGCTATCGCATGATGAAGTTGTGCACGGTAAACGCTCGATTCTGGATCGTATGCCGGGCGATGCCTGGCAGAAGTTCGCCAACCTGCGTGCTTACTACGGCTGGATGTGGGCCTTCCCGGGCAAAAAACTGCTGTTCATGGGCAATGAATTTGCCCAGGGCCGTGAGTGGAACCATGACGTCAGTCTCGACTGGCATTTGCTGGAAGGGGAGGATAACTGGCACAACGGCGTTCAGCGTCTGGTGCGTGATCTCAACCATACCTATCAATATTACACGCCGCTGCATCAGCTCGACTTTGATCCGGCAGGCTTTGAGTGGTTAGTGGTAGACGACGCAGAGCACTCCGTCTTCGCCTTTGTGCGCCGCGATCGTGAAGGCAACGAAGTGATCGTGGTCAGTAACTTTACGCCGGTGCCGCGCCCGGGTTATCGCTTTGGCGTCAACCAGCCGGGCTACTGGCGCGAGGTGCTGAATACCGACCAGCATGATTATCACGGCAGTGACGTGCGAAATCAGCGGGTACATACCGATGAGCAGGAGAGCCACGGACGACCGCAGTCGCTGAGTCTCAATCTGCCACCGCTGGCAACAGTATGGCTGGTGCGGGAGGCTGAATGACCATCACTGCCGGCGATCCCGAACCGCTGGGTGCCAGTTACGATGGCAAAGGCGTTAACTTCACCCTGTTCTCACAGCATGCAGAGCGCGTAGAGCTCTGCCTGTTTGATGAACAGGGCGCAGAACAGCGTCTTGACCTGCCTGGCCGCAGTGGGGATATCTGGCACGGTTATGTTCCGGCGTTAAAACCGGGACAGCGCTACGGTTACCGGGTGCATGGCCCCTGGGCGCCGCAGCAGGGGCATCGTTTTAATCCGGCGAAGGTGCTGGTTGACCCCTGCGCCCGCGCCGTAGAAGGCGATGTGCCTGATGATCTGCTGTTTCATGGCGGTGAAGCGCAGCCCGATCCGCATGACAACGCAGCGATTGCGCCGAAGTCCCGGGTCGTCGCGGAGGATTTTGACTGGCAGGGTGATGTCGCACCACGTATCCCGTGGGGTAACACAGTGATTTATGAAGCCCACGTGCGCGGCCTGACGCAGCAGCATCCGGAAATTCCGGAAACGTTACGCGGGACTTACGCGGCGCTGGGTCATCCTGTTATGGTGAATTACCTGCGCGATCTGGGGATTACCACCCTTGAGCTGCTGCCGGTTGCCCACTTTGCCAGTGAACCGCGACTGCTGCAGCTTGGCCTGAGTAACTACTGGGGCTACAACCCCTTTGCACTTTGGGCGGTGGATCCCCGCTACGCCTCCGGTCAGCCGGGCGTAACACCGCTTCAGGAGTTCCAGCAGGCGGTTAAAAACCTGCATGCTGCGGGTATCGAAGTGGTGCTGGATGTGGTGTTTAACCACACAGCCGAACTGGATGTGATTGGCCCGACGATTTCAATGCGCGGCATCGATAACGCCAGCTACTACTGGCTGGATGAGCAGGGTGAGTACCAGAACTGGACCGGCTGCGGCAACACACTGAATATCCACCATCCGCAGGTGATGACGTGGGCCCTGGAGGCGCTGCGCTACTGGGTGCGGGTCTGCCACGTCGACGGCTTCCGCTTTGACCTTGCGCCGGTGCTGGGCCGCACGCCCGATTATCAGCGTGATGCGCCCTTTTTTGACGCGATACGCGCCTGTCCGCTGCTCTCTCAGGTCAAGCTGATTGCGGAACCCTGGGATATCGGCCCTGACGGCTATCAGGTTGGCCGCTTTCCGCCACCGTTTGCCGAATGGAACGATAAGTTTCGCGACACCGCGCGTCAATACTGGCTCCATGGCGGCTTAAGCAATGGCGAGTTCGTTCGCCGCTTTGCCGCCTCCAGCGATCTCTACCAGCACGACGACCGGCCGCCACACGCCACGGTTAATCTCATCACCGCCCACGACGGCTTTACGCTGTGGGATGTGGTGAGCTTTGAACGTAAACACAATGAGGCGAACGGGGAAGATAACCGCGATGGCCATGGTGATAACTACAGTCACAACCACGGCAAAGAGGGGCTGAACGTCAGCTTTGACGTCATTGAACGCCGTCGCCGCAGCGTACGGGCACTGCTGACGACGCTGCTGCTGTCACAGGGCACGCCGATGCTGCTGGCAGGTGACGAGCGTGGCCACACCCAGCGCGGTAATAACAACGCTTACTGTCAGGACAACGCGCTGAGCTGGCTTGACTGGCAGGCGGATGAGAAAGGATTAGTCGGATTCACCGCAGCACTGATTGCTCTGCGCCAGCGCATTCCGGCGCTGACCGCAGATCGCTGGTGGCAGGACGGTGACGGCAATGTGCAGTGGCTCAATGCCGGTGGCCAGCCACTGCAACACGATGAATGGGCACAGGGAATGCACAGATTGCAGATCCTGCTGTCCGGCCGCTGGTTAATAACAATAAACGCCACGGATACGGTGAATGACATCGTGTTACCAGACGGAGAATGGCGTGCCCTTCCTCCTTTCGCCGGGGACGACAACCCCATCCTGTTAACTGTCTGGCATGGTCCCGCACACGGTGTGTGCGTGTTCCAAAAGCAATCATAAGGAGTCAGACATGGTTAAGTTAGATAGAACAGATCACCTGATGCTGGCCCGCCAGCTCCCTACACAGACGGTTGCTCTGATCCTCGCCGGCGGACGCGGCACGCGACTGGTCGATTTAACGGCTAAGCGTGCCAAACCTGCGGTGCATTTCGGCGGCAAGTTCCGCATTATCGACTTTGCCCTCTCCAACTGCGTTAACTCCGGTATCCGACGGATTGGCGTAATTACGCAGTATCAGTCCCATACCCTGACTCAGCATATCCAGCGTGGCTGGTCCATCTTCAATGAAGAGATGAATGAGTTTGTCGATTTGCTGCCAGCGCAGCAGCGCTTTTCGACCGAACAGTGGTATCGCGGTACGGCCGATGCCGTGACGCAAAACCTTGATGTGATTCGCCGCTATCAGGCGCAGTACATCGTGATCCTTGCCGGGGACCACATTTATAAGATGGATTATTCACGCATGCTGCTGGATCACGTGGTCAACGAGGCGAAATGTACCATTGCCTGTTTGCCCGTGCCGGTACATGAAGCCACGGCGTTTGGTGTGATGGCGGTGAACGAAGAGAACATGGTGATCGACTTCGTGGAGAAACCTGCGAAGCCGCCTACCATGCCAGGTGATGACACGCAGGCGCTGGCCAGTATGGGGATCTACGTTTTTAACGCGGACTATCTCTATGCGCTGCTGGAGGAAGATCTGCAGACGCCAGGCTCTAACCATGACTTTGGCAAAGATATTCTGCCGAAAATTGTGGCAAGCGGCGAAGGCTATGCACACTCTTTCGCGCTCTCCTGCGTTCAGAACGACGACAACGCGCCACCTTACTGGCGTGATGTCGGGACGCTGGAAGCTTACTGGCGCGCCAATCTCGACCTGGCATCGGTGATGCCGGAACTCGATATGTATGACGTCACCTGGCCGATTCGTACCCATATGGAGCCGTTGCCGCCAGCCAAATTTGTTCAGGATCGTTCCGGCAGTCACGGGATGACCATGAATTCATTGGTTTCAGGCGGCTGCATCATCTCCGGTTCGGTGGTGGTCAACTCGGTGCTGTTCCCACGGGTACGCGTTAACTCGTTTTGCAATATCGATTCAACTGTACTGCTGCCTGATGTGGTCGTTGGCCGATCGTGTCGTCTGCGTCGCTGCGTGATTGATCGCGCCTGCGAACTGCCGGAAGGCATGGTGATTGGCGAAAACCCCGATGAAGACAGTCGCCGGTTTCATCGTTCGGATGAAGGGATCGTACTGGTAACCCGCGCCATGCTGGCCAGACTGGCCAAAGCGGGGCTGTAAGCGATAAGCGGAACTTACGCAATCGGCACGCGGAGCGTGCCGGATAACTTAATGAGGTCGAGGATGCAGGTTTTACATGTCTGTTCAGAACTTTTCCCGCTGCTGAAAACGGGCGGACTGGCTGATGTAGTCGGGGCATTACCTCAGGCGCAAATTGCGGGCGGTACGGATACGCGGGTGCTGTTGCCTGCTTTTCCCGCATTGCGCAAAGGCATACCTGATCTCCAGGTAGTGACGGAGCGAGAGACATTTGCTGGTCATATACGTCTGTTATTTGGTGAATTTAACGGTGTGGGCATCTACTTAATTGATGCGCCCGGCCTCTACGATCGTCCTGGTAGTCCTTATCATGATGAGTCGCAGTTTGCGTATGTCGACAACTATCTGCGCTTTGCGCTGCTGGGCTGGGTTGGCTGCGAACTGGCGTGTGGCATGGATTCCATGTGGCGTCCCGATATCGTGCACGCGCACGACTGGCATGCAGGCCTGACCTGCGCCTATCTGGAAGCGCGAGGACGTCCGGCTAAGTCGGTGTTCACGGTGCACAACCTGGCGTATCAGGGCCTGTTCATGGCGCATCATATGGATGAGATTGGCCTGCCATGGTCATTCTTTAACATGCATGGGCTGGAGTTCTTCGGTCAGATCTCTTTCCTGAAAGCGGGGCTCTTTTACGCCGACCATATCACGGCGGTCAGTCCGACTTACGCCCATGAAATTACCTCTGCTGAATATGCTTACGGCATGGAAACCCTGCTGGCGCAGCGGATGCGGGAAGGTCGTCTTAGCGGGATTCTTAATGGCGTTGATCCCTCTATCTGGGATCCGGCGCACGACCTGCTGCTGAGCGCACGCTATAACCGCGACACGCTGGAAGCAAAAGCAGAAAATAAACGTCAGCTGCAGGTTGCGATGGGCCTGAAAGTGGATGATAAAGCGCCGGTGTTCTGCGTGATCAGCCGCCTGACTAAACAGAAAGGTCTGGACCTGGTTTTAGAGGCGCTGCCTGGCTTGCTGGCGCAGGGCGGACAGCTGGTGCTGCTGGGTCAGGGCGATGCCGAACTGCAACAGGGATTCCTGGCGGCGGCGGCAGAACATCCCGGAAGTGTAGGCGTGCAGATTGGCTATCACGAAGCATTTTCACACCGCATTGTGGGTGGCGCGGACGTCATTGTGGTGCCGAGTCGCTTTGAGCCCTGCGGTCTGACACAACTTTATGGCCTGAAGTATGGTACGTTGCCGTTAGTGCGACGTACGGGTGGACTGGCCGATACCGTTAATGATAGCTCGTTAGAGAATCTGGCCGACGGTATCGCCAGTGGATTCAGTTTCGAAGATGCCAATGCCTGGTCGCTGTTACGGGCCATCCGACGTGCGTTCGTATTGTGGTCCCGTCCTTCGTTATGGCGCTATGTTCAGCGCCAGGCGATGGCAATGGACTTTAGCTGGCAGGTGGCAGCAACAGCCTACCGTGATCTCTACCAACGTTTGATGTAACGGATTGGGAAAACTGGATATGAATGCACCTTTCACTTACGCCTCACCAACGTTGACGGTTGATGCCTTAAAGCATTCGATTGCCTACAAACTGATGTTTACCATCGGCAAAGATCCCTCTATTGCCAACAAGCACGAGTGGCTCAACGCCTCGCTGCTGGCAGTGCGCGACCGGATGGTTGAGCGCTGGCTGCGTTCCAGCCGTGCCCAGCTCTCTCAGGATGTCCGCCAGGTTTATTACCTGTCGATGGAGTTCCTGATGGGCCGCACCCTCGGCAATGCGCTGCTGGCGATGGGGATTTATGACGATCTCAACCAGGCGCTGGATGAGATGGGTCTGGATCTGGCCGAGTTGATGGAAGAGGAGAACGATCCGGGACTGGGCAACGGCGGTCTCGGTCGCCTGGCGGCCTGCTTCCTGGATTCGCTGGCGACGCTGGGCATGCCGGGTCGTGGCTACGGCATCCGCTATGATTACGGCATGTTCAAACAGAACATCGTGGAAGGTGAGCAGAAAGAGTCTCCGGATTACTGGCTTGAGTATGGTAATCCGTGGGAATTCCAGCGTTTCAATACCCGTTACAAAGTGCGTTTCGGCGGTCGCGTGCAGCATGAAGGCACGAAAGTGCGCTGGCTGGAGACCGAAGAGATTCTGGCGATGGCTTATGACCAGATCATCCCGGGCTTCGACACCGACGCCACCAACACCTTACGACTTTGGGGTGCGCAGGCCAGCAACGAAATCAACCTCGGTAAGTTTAACCAGGGTGATTATTTTGCGGCAGTGGAAGATAAAAACCACTCTGAGAACGTGTCGCGCGTACTCTATCCGGATGACTCTACCTATTCCGGCCGTGAACTGCGTCTGCGTCAGGAATATTTCCTGGTCTCCGCGACGGTGCAGGACATCCTGAATCGTCACTGGCGGATGCATCAGACCTGGGACAACCTGGCGGACAAAATCGCCATTCACCTCAACGATACCCATCCGGTATTGGCGATCCCTGAACTGATGCGCCTGCTGATTGACGACCATAAGTTCAGCTGGGACAGCGCCTTTGATGTCTGCTGTCAGGTCTTCTCCTATACCAACCATACGCTGATGACCGAAGCGCTGGAGACCTGGCCGGTTGATATGATCGGTAAGATCCTGCCGCGTCACCTCAGCATTATTTTCGAGATTAACGACTTCTTCCTCAAGACCATTCAGGATCACTACCCGGATGATTTGGATCTGCTGTCGCGCATTTCGATCATTGATGAGAACGACGGCCGCCGGATTCGCATGGGCTGGCTGGCGGTTGTAGTCAGTCACAAAGTGAACGGCGTGTCTGAGCTGCACTCCAATCTGATGGTGCAGTCTCTGTTTGCCGATTTCTCGCGTCTGTTCCCGGGCCGTTTCTGTAATAAAACCAACGGCGTGACGCCACGTCGCTGGCTGGCGCTGGCCAACCCGGCGCTGTCAGAGGTGCTGGATGAGGAGATTGGTCGTAACTGGCGCACCGATCTCAGTCAACTGAGCGAACTGAAAGCGCAGATCGACTATCCGGCGTTTATTGAAAAAGTGGCGGTCGCCAAGCATCAGAATAAGCGCCGCCTGGCTGACTGGGTCGCGAAGAATCTGGACGTGGTGCTCGACCCGAACGCGCTATTCGATGTGCAGATCAAGCGTATTCACGAGTACAAACGCCAGTTACTCAATGTGCTGCATGTGATCACCCGCTACAACCGAATCAAGGCCGATCCGCAGGCGAACTGGGTGCCGCGCGTGAATATCTTTGCCGGTAAAGCGGCATCAGCGTATTACGTTGCCAAGCACATTATTCACCTGATCAACGATGTCGCGAATGTGATCAACAATGATCCGCAGGTGAAGAACAAGCTGAAGGTCGTTTTCATCCCGAACTACAGCGTGAGTCTGGCGCAGATCATCATTCCGGCGGCCGATCTTTCTGAACAGATCTCCACCGCAGGCACTGAAGCCTCCGGCACCAGTAACATGAAGTTTGCGCTGAATGGCGCGCTGACTATCGGTACGCTGGATGGGGCTAACGTTGAGATGCTGGATCACGTTGGTGAAGAGAACATCTTTATCTTCGGGAATACCACGCCACAGGTCGAAGCGCTGCGTAAGAACGGCTATAACCCGCGTGACTATTACGAAGGCGATGAGGAACTGCACCAGGTGCTGACCCAGATTGCTTCAGGTCTGTTTAGTCCGCAGGATCCGGGCCGCTACCGCAATCTGTTCGATTCACTGGTTAACTTCGGCGATCACTATCAGTTACTGGCGGATTATCGCAGCTACGTAGATACCCAGGATAAGGTGGATGCGCTCTACCGTAAGCCGGATGAGTGGCAGCGCCGCGCGGCGAAAAACATCGCCGGAATGGGCTACTTCTCGTCGGACCGTACTATTCAGGAGTACGCTGACGAGATCTGGAATATCTCGCCGGTAAGGTTGTAAGGCTCCTGCAGTAAATTTTGTTTTCTCTGCGGCCGAGGGATCGGCCGCACTCTTCCTCTTTCTGCTTCTCTCCCACGCCACACACCTCTAAAAAATTCAGCCGCTTATCGACTCCGGGCCTGTAAATGCCCGTTGTGCGAGCGTGATCATTACACCCTGGTGAAGAATCGTTACTATGCGGACATGCAAAACGACCCTACAGGCAACCGCAGCCAATGAGTGACAACATTAACCAGGAAATTACCTTCCGTAAGCTCAGCGTCTTCATGATGTTTATGAGCAAAGGCAATATCGCCCGCACGGCGGAAGCGCTGGAGCTGAGCAGCGTCAGCGTGCATCGCGCCCTGCACACGCTGGAAGAGGGCATCGACTGCCCGCTGTTTATTCATAAAGGCCGCAACCTGGTGCCGCTGCCGGCTGCCTGGACGCTGCTGGACTATTGTCGCGACGTGACCACACTGATGGGCAAAGGCATTGAAGAGGCGCGCAAAGTGGCGGGTATCGGCGGGGGTCGCCTGCGGCTTGGCACACTCTACTCGCTGACGCTTGAAACCATTCCCCGCCTGATCATGGGCATGAAGCTGCGTCGTCCAGCACTGGAGCTTGACCTGACTATGGGGTCGAATCAGATGCTGCTCAATATGCTGGAAGATGACGCGCTGGATGCGATTCTGATCGCCACCGATGAGGGCGAACTCAGTGATGCGCAATTTGAAGTGATTCCGCTGTTCACAGACAGCATCTTTCTGGCCATGCCGGCTGAAGAATCGCAGAGCGAAACCGGACCGGTGGATCTGCGTGATTATGCTGACCGTGATTTTGTCTCACTGGCAGAGGGATTCGCCACTTATGCCGGTTCACAGGAGGCATTTCAGATTGCCGGATTTGAACCGCGCATGGTTACTCAGGTAAATGACATCTTCTCGATGATAAGCCTGGTGCAGGCGGGCGTGGGTCTGGCGCTGATTCCGGGACGGATGAAGAAGGTGTATGAAAATAACATCCAGCTGCTGAGGCTGGCTGAGCCTTACCAGATGCGTCAGCAGATCTCGATTGTCTACTCACATCACCGCGAACGTGACAATGACCTGCTGGCCCTGGCGGCAGAAGGGCGAATGTACGCCCGCAGCCTTACTGATGTAACCGTTTAACGAGATGCAGTGCCACCTCCACGCTGTTACGTTCCAGACAAATCGCTTCGCCCTGCCAGTTCGCCTGACGCGTCAGACCGGTCAGCACACTGCCAGGCGGCATCTCAATGGCCAGTCGGGCGTCACGCTGATTCGCTGCAACCATCGCATCATTCCACTGCACTGTGCGCGCCATATTAAAGGCAAGATCGTCGGCAATTTTCTCCGGCTCCCAAATCACCCGCGCGGTTGAGCCGCTGAGGTAGGCACAATCGGGGCGGGAGAGGGTGACGGACGCAAAGGCGCGAGCCAGTTCGGCGGCGGGTTTATCCAGCAGCGCGCAGTGCGACGGCACGCTCACCGCGAGCTTAATCGCTTTACTGGCTCCCGCATCCAGCGCCCTCTGCGCGACCACTGCCATATCCTCGTCGCGGCCAGCAATCACAATCTGCGTTTCCGCATTGAGGTTCGCGATGTAGGTGTTACTGCCGGGCAGCAGTTTCTCCAGCTGGCTCAGCGTTAAGCCAGTGATCGCGGTCAGGCCATATCCCTGCGGATACGCCTGCTCCATCAGATCGCCGCGCAGCGCAACCAGCCGCAGGGCGTCGCTGAAATCCAGCGCGCCGGAAATCACCGCCGCAGGAAACGCGCCAATCGATAAACCGCTGACGATATCGGGTTTCACCCCACGGCGGATCAGTTCGCGCGCCCAGGCAACACCTGAAATCAGCAGACAGAGCTGCACGGCTCGGGTGTGGCGCAGTGCATCGGCACTGTCGAGCCGGTCAGCTTCGTCGCCCAGCACCGCACGCACGCGGCTTTTCAGCGCATCCCCCTCAGGCAGATGTTGCAGCATCCCGGCACGCTGGGTGCCCTGGCCGGGGAAGGTAAAGAGTATTTTCATGGATTCTCCCTGCTCCAGGGTGAAGCGGTCAGTATCGGTCCGGTGTCGGTTTTTAACAGTACGCGCTCCTCGCGTAGCCACTCGTTCAGGGCAAAGGCGCCAGACGGCGTTTCCACCTGCGTATCCACCCGGCAGCTCAGCGCGTCGGTTGCTGTCTGCCAGCGTTGCAGCGCATCGCGTGGCAGTGGCTGCGGGGCGCGGATGATGACATCCAGATCGCTGGTGGCGTGCAACACAGGGCATTGCGTTGCCAGCGCATAACCGGTGCTGCCGGTAATGCCCCAGCGCCACGGCCAGGCGGTCTCGCTGAGCGAAATCGCCGCGCTGACAGGCGCATAAGCCGTAAAGGGCGAATCCAGCAGCCGTGTGCGTTCAGCCAGCCATTCTGGCGTCACCACGCGGATAATAGTGTCTGACGTGATCCAGCCAGCGGCGCGTTGCTCACGTCGCTCACCGCGCACGCCAATCGGGATCAAACCGGATTCATGGCGATCGCGCCGCACCACCACCGGCATGTCGGGATGCCAGAACGGGCTGACCCAGCTCTCCTGAATCGTGGCTAAAGCACTGCTGTGTCGCAGCCAGAGCAAATCGTGGGGACGCGGCGCACGCATATTACATTCCTGATGTCAGCGTAATGAACAACGGTAAAGATAAAATACACAGAATTGAGCTTAGCAGCAGCACGGCCTCAGCATCGGGTGACTGCACGCCAAAGCGGTTGCCGAACACCACGCCAAAGAAACCGGCTGACAGCGCTATCATCAGAATAGCGGTGATTGCCACTGACCCGTGAAGTCCCAGCGCAAGCACCAGACCCCAAGCGATAAAGGGCTGAATCAGCAGTTTGGCAACCGTCCCGACGCCGACGATGGCGTTGAGTTTCAGCTGACGTGCGGAGAGGATCACGCCGGTCAGGAACAGCGCGGCGGCGGTGGCTGCCAGCCCCAGCGGCTTAATCGCTGAGATGACCAGCTCCGGCATTCTGAAGCCCAGCGCCGACAACACCACACCCAGCAGCGGGCCAAGAACGATCGGCTTTTTGAGCGAGCGCCACATCAGCACCGGCAGCATGGTCACTGTCGAACCCACATTCTCACCGGCAATGCGCGCTTTTTCCCGTTCCAGAATCAGCAGACAGAAGGGTGTCATCAGCACCGAGCCGCAGGCAATTGAAACCGCAACAGAAAGTGAGGTTGATGAACCTTCTCCCAGTACGCTGCCCAGAATCGGCAGCCCCAGCGCGGCGTAATTGGGCAGGGCGACAGTCAGCGTTAATACCGCAGCATCCTGAGGCGACTTTTTAAACAGGCGGGTCGCCAGGAAATAGAGCGCCACATAGGTTATCCACATCGCCCCGGTTAAGACGACAATCAATGGCGACTGCGCCACGATACCCGACCAGGGTGTCTGAACGGTGGCACTGAACAGCGCAGCGGGCAGCGCAAAATCCATCACGAAAATATTGAGCAGGGAGACATCTCTGTTATTGACCATTCCGGCCTTACCGGCCCAGAAACCTAACAGCATAATGATAAAAATTGGAGCAAGGGCATGAACAATTATGTAAATCATAAATCACCTGTAATTAAGAGAAAAATTCTTTAAAAACAGCGATGTTTATAATTCTGAACACGGCCACTGCTCCGGGGCGCACGTCGCTATGCGCCCCGTCAGACCGGTTTCGGCAGGTTGGTTTTTTTTATGTCATTACCAGGTCGCGCGCATACGTTCGCGAACCAGGGAGGAGCTTTGACGATTAGAGGCGCCAAGGCGGTTTTTCAGGGTAGGATCCTGACGCGCGTCACTGATCGCCTTCTGTAATGCAATCTCAACCATCGCCACATCGGCGTCAGACGGCGTATCAGGATTGGCAACGTTCAGCAGATCAGAGAGCAGACCCAGCGTGGCGAAGTTATTCACGTCATATGCCATTGGGGGAATGGTGGCGGCCAGTTTCTCCAGCGCCTCTACCGAACGCAGTGTGATGCGCGCCGCTGACGCTTTGCCCATGGCATGGACCAGCACGCCCTGATCGTTGAGCGCAATCAGGCGGTTGGCCTGATATCCGTGTGCCAGGAACGCACCGGACATTGCTTTACCCACAATCAGACCAATCACCGGATGACCGTCAAGGCGCGCATTCGCATAGGCGCCTGCTGCACCTGCCAGCGCCTGGTGAATGCCAAACGCCTCTTCGCGGCGACCGTAGGCCTGACTGGGGACGTCGATCACCGCCACAATCGGACGTTTCACAGCGCTGTTTTTGTCAGCTTCCCGCGTTTCATTCACCACTTTCGCCAGCGTCCAGCCTTCCAGCAGACCCACTTCACCCTGCGCGGCGCGCGGATAGTGGTTTTGGGCATCGGGCACGACGGCGATAAAGCGGACATCTTCGCCATTAAGCTGGCCGTCAGCCACCTGAACAGAGGCGCACAGACCGCTCAGGCGCTGTGCATCAGGTGCAAGTTTTTCCAGCCAGGTTGCACCACGGCTGCTTGTCTGCGTCATTATTTCTCCTCCTGGGCGAAAAGCTGTTTAATCTGCGCGGTGTCCGCCTGCTGGCGGGTATCGAACTGCGTCAGACGTGACAGGAAGTCGTCATACTTATCACTGCGGTTCTGCGCCGGAACGCCTCTGGCAATAAAGTCATGCATCGCGGTTTTCACGGCATTGATACCGTCATTCACCAGCGCATCGACCAGGCCACTGGCGTAGCGGATTTCGCCGCCGGTCATGCTCCAGATAAACGGACGATCGCGAGAGTCGTACTCTTCAATTCCCGCTTCCTGCTCAATCACCTGCGGGCCGTTCAGGCCCAGACGGGCTTCACGGGTCACAATCAGATAGCTGCAGAGCGCGGCGGCGATAGACATCCCGCCGAAGCAGCCAACGGTGCCGCTGACGATGCCGATCACCGGGGTGTAGCGACGCAGGTCGACAATCGCCGCATGAATATCGGCAATCGCTGCCAGCCCCAGGTTCGCTTCCTGTAACCTCACGCCACCGGTCTCAAGGCAGAGCACCGCCTGTGTCGGGATGCCGTTGCGATTGTCTTCTGCCGCCAGCTCCAGCGCCGCCGCCATTTTCGCCCCGGAGACTTCGCCCATGCTGCCGCCCTGGAAGGTGCCTTCGATGGCGATCACCACCGCAGACTGACCGTTCAGCGTGCCGCGTGCCACGACCATGCCATCATCGGACTGGGGCACCACGCCCTGCGGAGCCAGCCAGGGCGACATGATGCCCTCAAAAGGATCCAGCAGTTCGCGGTAGCTGCCCGCATCCAGCAGCGCATGCGCACGTTCGCGGGCACGTAATTCAATAAAACTGGCATCGTTACGCATGACTCACCTCCTCAAAAACCTGTTCAATACGAATACGCGCCACGCCGGGTGTCGCACCGAAATCGTGGATAATCATCTCTCCGGCGGGCAGGCCGTTGATTAAGTTCAGGCGGTCAAACAGCGCTTTCCAGCGGGCGTCGCTGTTATCCAGTGAGGTGGTGATATTGACGTTCAGTGTCTGGCCTTCAGTTGCGGTGTACAGCACTTCCATATCACCGGAACCAACGACCCCGGCCAGCGCTCTGCCACTGAGCAGGCGGTTAGCAGGTAGAGATAATGTGATGTGTTCCATAATGGCCTCTAAAAATAAGAATGTTCAGGCGAACAGACCCGATCGATAAACAGCGTTGCGGCCAGCAAATCGGCGGCTCCGCCCGGCGAGGCGTTGAGCGCCAGCATCCGGCGGTCAAGCTGCTGAAGCGCCCTCTGACCCGCCGCTGTACGGCAGCCGCCTGCCAGCAGCACGGCGCGTGCGCCCTGTTGCATGGCGTCGAGTCCGGTCATGCCTGCACGTGACAGCACGCAGGTATCGCTGAGTGAAGTCATGATTGCCATCAGCGCATCCAGCCGGGCTTCGCTCTCACTGGCACCAACCGCACGGCTGATCAGCAACTGCGGCAGCGCCAGCTTCATCACGTGAGGAAATGCCTGTTGCACCTCTTCGCGTGCGCCGGGTACCTGATAGCGGTGCGTCGCTTTTAACCCTTTGCTGAACACTCTGGGGGCGTGGCTGTCGGGCAGGCTCGCCAGCGCGGCAGCGGTGCGGGCCAGCGTGTCAGCCGTGGCTGTGCCACCCTGCATGGCAGCGGCACTGACCAGCAATCCCAGCGCCCAGATCGCGCCCCGATGGGTGTTCACGCCGCCGGTTGCTGCCATCATCTGCTGTTCGCCATCGCGGCCGAGCCGACCGACTGTTTCGCGCAGGGCGATGTCGGCGGGACGAAGCCAGCTGTGACGGGCCAGCGCCAGAAAGGTGGGCATCAGGCTGTGGGCAGAACGCTCCATCAGCGCCAGCGTCAGATCCCGATGTGCGCCGTTTCCCCGACTGTCTACCAGACCCGGCTTGGGGCTCAGGCGTGCTTCATCAATCAGGCAATCGCGCGCAATCGTCGCCAGATGACTGGCCTGCGCCTCGGCATGAGTCTGTGACAGGAGTTTCATTACCAGCTCCGGAATTTAGCAGGCGGGTTGTACAGGCCATCTGACCATTCAACCAGGTCAGCGACGCTGCCAGCGGCAAGCAGTGAACGGGTGGCATCGGAGCGACGAATACCCATATCCTCCGGGTAAACTACTTTGCCGCTTTTACGCAGGGCAGCGACGCGTGCTGCATCCACACCCAGACCGATATCGGTAATTCCGGCGACTGCGGCGACCATGGCGCGACGTTCCTCAAGGCTTTCTGCCCGATAGAGATAGGCGATACCTTCCTCGGTCAGCACGTGCGTCACGTCATCGCCGTAGATCATCACCGGCGCCAGTGGCATACCGGAGGATTTCGCCACCTCAACCGCATCGAGGGTTTCAACGAAGGTTGGTTTTGCACCGGCCTGGAAGGTCTCGACCATCTGCACCACCAGTTTTTTACCGCGCTGCATCGGGTCTGGCTCGGTGATCATATTCAGCCAGGCGGGTGTTGCGTGGCGGCGGCCGTGGGGATCGTGACCCATGTTTGGCGCGCCACCGAAGCCGGAAAGACGACCACGGGTGACGGTAGAGGAGTTGGCCAGGCCATCAACCTGCAGGGTGGCACCGATAAACATATCGACCGCGTACTGACCTGCCAGCTGACAGAACGCACGGTTAGAGCGCATTGAACCGTCGCTGCCGGTAAAGAAGATGTCGGGACGGGCGCGGATATACTCTTCCATCCCCAGCTCGCCGCCGAAACAGTGCACGCTCTCCACCCAGCCGCTCTCGATGGCCGGGATCAGCGTCGGATGCGGGTTCAGCGCCCAGTGCTTACAGATTTTGCCTTTCAGACCAAGCTGTTCGCCGTAGGTGGGCAGCAGCAGTTCGATCGCGGCGGTGTTAAAACCGATACCGTGGTTAAGCGACTGCACCTGATGCTCGGCGTAGATGCCTTTAATCGCCATCATCGCCATCAGGATATGCTCCTGCTTAATCAGGCGCGGATCGCGGGTAAACAGCGGTTCGATAAAGAACGGTTTATCTGCCACCACGATGTAGTCAATCCAGGAGCCAGGAATATCGACGCGCGGCAGGTCGGTTTCGTCATCGACCAGTTCGTTGACCTGGGCTATCACGATACCGTCACGAAATGCGGCGGCCTCCACCAGCGCCGGGGTATCTTCGGTACTCGGGCCGGTATAAAGGTTGCCTTTGCGGTCGGCTTTATAGCCGGCAATCAGCGCCACATTCGGACTGAGGTCAACGTAGAGACGGGAATAGAGTTCGATATAGGTGTGAATCGCGCCGATTTCCAGCTGACCATCCTGCAACAGCTGAGACATGCGCAGGCTCTGGGGACCGGAGAAGGAGAAGTCGAGTTTGCGGGCAATGCCTTTTTCAAAAATATCGAGATGTTCGCTGCGGCCGACGCTGGGCATAATCATATGCAGGTCGTGAATTTTCGCCGGATTCACCGCCGCAAGGGTGCGGGATAAAAAGTCAGCCTGCTTCTGGTTGTTGCCTTCCAGTACCACGCGGTCGCCTGGTGCGATTAACTGTTCAAATGCTTCAACGGCTCTTTCAGCAGGAATAACTTTGCCATCAAGGGGAAAGGAGGCCAGACGACGCGCTTTTTCACTGCGGCGTGTGTTCCACTCCCGGGCAGGCGTTTGGCCTGTGTTCATTTCAACCTCCGGATTTGAATCGCTCTGTTGACGTTTATGCTGAGGGAAGTCTGAGCTTTCTTAAAACGGTGTTCAATTAAGCAAAAAAACGGAACGTTAGATTTAAGGTAACAATGGCGAAAAGGGGGATACGCAGTCAGGATGCGTCGAGTTTACGCGGGGAAGCATGAAGAAAAGGTTGCAGGGGGGCAAAAGCCTGAATCGGTATTCATGATGAACAAAGCCAGTCATACCGGTTTGCTCGCTGACAGGCGTTTCTTCTGATGAGGTGTGAGGATGCGGCTGGCCTGAATATTAACCGAATAAGCAGCCAATAAAAAAGCAGGCCGAAGCCTGCTTTCTGTTGTTGTATTGCTCGCTTATGACGCCAGGGACAGTGCCGGTTTGGCTTTCGCCGCCAGCCACTCTGCCACCCGGGCCTGCTGCTCTTTGGTCAGCCACATACCCTGTTTGGTACGACGCCAGATAGCATCGTCAAGCTCACGTACCCATTCATGCTGCACCAGGTAGCGTAACTCCGCCTCATAGAAGTCGTGACCGAAGTTCTCACCCAGATCGTCCAGACTTTTCGCACCCGCCAGCAGGGTTTCAGTGCTGCTGCCGTAAGTGCGTGAGAAGTGGCGCGCCATGTTTTCAGTGATGAACGGATAACGACGACGCAGGCTGACCGCGTAATCATCGCTGGTGCCGTTGATATTACCGCCCGGCAACACGCAGTTTTTGGTCCAGGCTGGGCCGGCTTTCGGATAGTACTTCGCCAGTTTCTCCAGCGCATGTTCTGCCAGCTTGCGATAAGTGGTCAGCTTGCCACCAAACACGGAAAGCAGCGGTGCCTGACCGTTATCATCGCGCACATCCAGCGTGTAATCGCGAGTGATCGCCTGCGGCGAATCAGATTCGTCATCACACAGCGGACGGACACCTGAGTAAGACCAGACGATATCGTCGGCGGTCAGCTGCTTTTTAAAGTGTCCGTTGAACACTTTTAGCAGGTACTCGGTCTCGCTGTCATCGATATGGACGCTTTTCGGATCGCCTTTGTATTCCACATCGGTGGTGCCGATGATTGAGAACTCATCCATCCAGGGAATGACAAACACGATGCGGTTATCTTCGTTCTGCAGGATATAAGCCTGTTTCTCGGTATGGACGCGCGGCACCACAATATGGCTGCCTTTAATCAGGCGGATACCGTAAGGCGATTTCAGCTTCAGGCTGTCGTCGAACAGCTGTTTGACCCACGGGCCTGCCGCGTTGACCAGACCTTTCGCCTGCCAGGTAAAGGTTTTACCGGTATCAACATCTTCGGCTTCGACCATCCACAGGCCACCTTCACGCCAGGCGCGGGTGACACGAGTACGGGTACGCACTTCGCCACCATGCTTAACCACTTCCTGCGCATTCAGAACGACCATGCGGGCATCATCTACCCAGCAGTCGGAGTATTCGAATCCGCGCGTGATTTCTGGCTTCAGGGCCGAATCCGCGCCAAATCGCAAACTTTTGCTGCCTGGCAGGCTGGTACGCTTGCCAAGATGGTCATACATGAACAGGCCGGTACGAATCATCCACGCCGGACGCAGATGCGGACGGTGCGGCAAGCGGAAGCGCATCGGAAACGCCAGATGCGGCGCCATTTTCAGCAGGACTTCACGCTCGGCCAGTGCTTCACTGACCAGGCGGAATTCGTAGTGTTCAAGGTAGCGCAAGCCGCCATGAATCAGTTTTGAGCTGGCTGAAGAGGTCGCGCAAGCCAAATCCCGCGCCTCCAGCATTAACACCGACAGTCCGCGTCCTGCAGCGTCTGCTGCAATGCCGGCACCGTTGATGCCGCCGCCGATCACGATCAGGTCTTTGGTTTCCACGTCATCTCCTCCGATGTTCGGAATAGTTCTCTTATGTTCGTTTTCGAGCATAATCATAATCGCAAACCAACATTTACGCCAGTCTTTAACCCGGTAAAAACATTTTTGCGTGATATAGCTAACATTCTGCCCACCAAAAAAACAGATAGCCGTAACGATTGTCAGGTTATCGGCGCGGATTATCGGGTTACACTACGCGCTATTGTGATGCTGTTATGAGAGATCCCATGGAAACGTTTGAATGTATTGATGTGCAGCAGGCGCAGGCGCGTCTGGCGCAGGGTGCGCTGCTGGTGGATATCCGTGATCCGCAAAGTTATGCCCTTGGCCATGCGGCGGGCGCGCTGCATCTGACCAACGCCAACCTCAGCGAGTTTGTCAGTGGCGCGGATCAAAGCCTGCCCGTGCTGGTGATGTGCTATCACGGTAATAGCAGCAAAAGTGCGGCGCAGTATCTTCTGGGACAGGGCTTCAGCGCGGCGTACAGCATTGATGGCGGCTTTGATGCCTGGCGTGCCGCCTTCCCTCAGCAGGTTGCCTCTGGCAGTGAATAGCTTGCTGCTCGTCACATGGAGAGTTAATGATGCGCATTACCCAATTTAATCAGCCGCGCATGGCGCAGGCGTTTGTTGACTACATGGCGACGCAGGGCATCACGTTGCGTATCGAGCATGAAAATCACTACGTCATCATGCTGGATGATGAGAGCAAGATTGCAGTGGTCGAAAACGAACTTCAGCAGTTTCTGCACGACCCTAACCATCCGCGCTATCAGGCCGCCAGCTGGCACAGCGGCAAGACTGACAGCGGTTTGCGCTATGAGCGCAGCAATATCTGGGCGAACATCCGCGAGCGTGCCGGTCCGCTGACCATGACCCTGATGGTGCTCTGCATCGCGGTCTTTATTCTGATGCAGGTCATGGGCGATCAGGCCGTGATGGCGTGGCTCTCCTGGCCGGATGCCGACCAGCATCTTCAGGTCTGGCGCTGGTTCAGTCATGCGCTGCTGCACTTTTCACTGCTGCACATCCTGTTTAATCTGATGTGGTGGTGGTATCTCGGCGGCGCGGTTGAAAAGCGTCTGGGCAGCGGCAAACTGTTTGTAATTATGCTGATTTCGGCGCTGCTCAGCGGCTGGCTGCAGGCGAAGTTCAGTGGCATCTGGTTTGGTGGTCTGTCGGGCGTGGTCTATGCCCTGATGGGTTACTGCTGGCTACGCGGTGAGCGCGATCCCGACAGCGGCGTCTATCTTGAACGGGGATTGATCGGTTTTGCGGTGGTCTGGCTGGTGATTGGCTGGTTCGGCGTCTTTGGTCTGGCGATTGCCAACGCGGCGCACGTTGCTGGTCTGGTGGTCGGGCTGGCGATGGCGCTGGTCGATACGCGTAACGTCACGCGTCGATAGACAGGTTTAGCGGGTTAACAGGAGAGGAACGTGAAGCAGACGCAACGTCATGACGCGATTATCGATTTAGTCCGTCGTCAGGGATATGTCAGTACTGAGGAGCTGGTAGATCATTTTGAGGTCAGCCCGCAGACCATTCGTCGCGACCTCAACGATTTGGCCGATCAAAACAAAATTCAGCGCCACCACGGCGGCGCGGCGCTTCCTTCCAGCTCTGAGAATACCGCCTGGCACGATCGCAAAATGATGTGGTCAGCGGAAAAAGCGCGGATTGCGCAGCGTGTTGCCAGCCAGATCCCGGATGGCGCTACGCTGTTTATTGATATTGGCACCACGCCGGAAGCGGTGGCGCATGCGCTGCTCAACCACAGCAATTTACGTGTGGTGACCAATAACCTTAACGTCGCGATGCTGTTAATGGGCAAACCCGATTTCCGGGTGATTATCGCGGGCGGTGAAGTGCGCACCCGCGATGGCGCCGTGATGGGGGAAGCGACGCTCGACTTTATTTCTCAGTTCCGGCTCGATTACGGCATCCTGGGGATCAGCGGCATCGACATGGATGGGTCGCTGCTGGAGTTCGACTATCACGAAGTCCGCACCAAACGCGCGATTATAGAAAATTCACGCTGCGCGATGCTGGTGGTGGATCACTCGAAATTTGGCCGAAATGCCATGGTTAACCTTGGCAACATGAGTCTGCTGGATTATCTCTACACCGATAAAATGCCGCCAGCCAGCGTCATGAAAGTGATTGAGCAGCATGAGGTTCACCTCGAACTCTGCTGATTCCTGCGACGCCAGCCGCCCGGCTGGCGTTTTTCTTTGATTGTTGTCGCTTTTTCCCCCACTCACGTCTTAACTTAACGGTTGCTGGCACCCGGTTGCCAGCCCGTGCGCTTTCTATTTTTGTTTTGCTTCACCTCATTGCGTAACAGAAGGGAGTGATATGCCGCAGCAAAAATTTAATAAAGCCCGTTTTACCGCTGCCCTGACCCGACAGTGGCAACAGTTGAGTCTCCATTCCGCCCAACAGATGACCTCGCACCAGGCGTGGCAGGCGGTCAGTGCGGCACTGGCAGAACTGCTCGATACCCAGCCGGCACCGCGTCCGGCTAAGCAGCAGCGTCACGTAAATTACCTGTCGATGGAGTTTCTCATTGGTCGTCTGACCGGCAACAATCTGCTGAATCTCGGCTGGTATGACGAGGTCAAAGCGGCGCTGGCTGAGCAGCAACTTGATTTAACCGAATTGCTGGAGCAGGAGATCGACCCGGCACTCGGCAACGGCGGGCTGGGGCGACTCGCCGCCTGCTATATGGATTCGATGGCAACGGTGGGGCAGTCCGCCACCGGCCACGGGCTGAATTATCAGTATGGCCTGTTCCGCCAGTCTTTCGAGGAGGGTAAGCAGATTGAAGCGCCCGATGACTGGCAGCGTGAACGCTATCCGTGGTTTCGTCACAATGTGGCGCTGGATGTGGACGTTGCGATGGGCGGCCGGGTGGAAAAGCGTGAGGATGGCGGTGTACGCTGGCTTCCCGATTTTACGCTGCGTGGTGAGGCCTGGGATTTGCCGGTGACCGGCTACCGCAACGGCGTGACACTGCCGCTGCGCCTGTGGCAGGCCGTGAGTGCGCACCCGTTTGACCTGACGGCCTTTAACGACGGCAATTTCCTTCAGGCGGAGCAGCCTGGTATTGAGGCGGCAAAACTCACCAAAGTGCTCTATCCCAATGACAACCATCAGGCCGGCAAGCGGCTGCGTTTGATGCAGCAATATTTTCAGTGTGCCTGCGCCGTAGCCGACATCCTGCGCCGTCACCATCTGGCGGGCCGCAGCATTCACAGTCTGCCGGACTTTGAGGTGATCCAGCTCAACGATACCCATCCGACCATCGCCATCCCCGAGATGCTGCGTGTGCTGCTGGATGAACATCAGCTGAGCTGGGATGAGGCGTGGCATATCACCAGCCGCTTGTTCGCTTACACCAACCACACGCTGATGCCGGAGGCGCTGGAGCGCTGGGATGAGAAGCTGATGCGCAGCCTGCTGCCGCGCCATATGCTGATTATCAAAGAGATTAATCAGCGGCTGAAAAAGCAGGTGAAACAGCACTGGCCGGATGACAAAGCGATGTGGCACAAGCTGGCGGTGGTGGCGGACGGACAGGTGCGCATGGCCAATCTCTGTGTGGTGAGTGGCTTTGCGGTCAACGGCGTGGCGGCACTGCACTCCCGCCTGGTGGTCAGCGATCTCTTCCCGGAATATCACCAGCTCTGGCCGCAAAAATTCCACAACGTCACCAACGGCATTACGCCGCGTCGCTGGCTGAAGCAGTGTAATCCGGCGCTGGCGGCACTGATTGATGAGACGCTGAAAACGGAGTGGGCCAATAACCTTGATGCGTTAACCGGTCTGGAGCCGTATGCCGACGATCAGGCGTTTCGTCAGCGCTATCGCAGCATCAAACAGCAGAACAAAGCGCAGCTCACAGAGTATATCGCCCGCCATACCGGCATCATCGTGAACCCGGCGGCGCTGTTCGATGTACAGATCAAACGTCTGCATGAGTACAAGCGCCAGCACCTCAGCCTGCTGCATATCCTCTACTGCTATCAGAAGCTTCTGAACAACCCGGAAGATGTCACCTTCACGCCGCGGGTGTTCCTGTTCGGGGCCAAAGCCGCGCCGGGTTACTACCTGGCAAAAAATATTATCTACGCCATTAACAAGGTTGCGGAGGTGGTGAACAACGACCCGCGGGTGGGTGACAGGCTCAAAGTGGTGTTTATCCCGGACTACCGCATCACCGTGGCTGAACTGATGATCCCGGCGGCCGATCTCTCCGAGCAGATCTCTACAGCCGGTTATGAAGCCTCCGGCACTGGCAACATGAAGCTGGCGCTGAATGGCGCGCTGACCATTGGCACGCTGGATGGTGCGAATGTCGAAATTGCTGAACAGGTGGGTGAGGAGAATATCTTTATCTTCGGTCACACCGTGGATGAGGTGAAGGCGCTCAAAGCGAAAGGCTACAACCCGAAAAAGGTGCGTAAGCAGAACAAGCCGCTGGACGATTTACTGAAATCGCTGGAGAAAGGCAAATTCAGCGGCGGGGATAAACATGCGTTTGACCTGATGCTGGAGAGCCTGACCAAAAATGGCGATCCCTGGCTGGTGCTGGCTGATTTTCAGGCCTATGTCGAGGCACAGCAACGGGTGGAAGCCCTGTGGCGTGACCCGGAAGGCTGGACCCGCGCCGCTATCCTCAATACGGCCCGAACCGGCATGTTCAGTTCGGACCGTTCCATTCGTGACTATCAGCAACGTATCTGGCAGGCACCGCGCTAAGGAGCAGCAATGAAGCAAAATGCACTCGATCAGGCCGCCCGTGCCGCGGGAATTTCACTGGATTACATCAACGTTAACGGCGAGAAAGCGGCGATCAGCGATGAGACCAAACGCGCGCTGCTGGCGGTAATGGACGATCCGCAGGATGCCAAAAAATCACCGCTGCCGCCGGTCGCGGTGTTCAGCGGCAGTGGCAAACGGCAATTGACGCCACAGGGCAGCGGCGTCTACAGCTGGCAGTTGCAGACCGAAAAGGGCAAGCAGTTTAGCGGCGAGTTAACCGCCGGAGAGCCTTTTTCGCTGCCGGGGCCGCTGACACAGGGTTATCACCAGCTCACGCTCACTAAAGGAAAGAAGCGCTGGCAGACGCGGATTATTGTCGCGCCGCGCCGCTGCTATCTGCCGCCAGCGCTGGAGGCGGGAGAGAAACGCTGGGGCGCGCTGGTGCAGCTCTACACGGTGCGATCTGAACAGAACTGGGGCATTGGCGACTTCGGCGACCTTGACCAGCTGCTGGTGCAACTGGCTGAGCGCGGCGGCGATTTTGTCGGGCTGAATCCGCTGCATGCGCTCTATCCCGCCAGCGCCGGTTTTGCCAGCCCGTACAGTCCGTCATCCCGCCGCTGGCTGAATGTGATTTATATCGACGTCAGTCAGGTCGCCGATTTTCAGCAAAGCGCGGCAGCACAGAAGTGGTGGAAAAGTGCCAAAACCCAGAAGGCGCTGACCAAAGCGCGAGAGGCAGAGTGGGTTGACTACGAGGCCGTGATGGCGCTTAAGCTCACTGCGCTGCGGCACGCCTGGGCCCACTTCCAGGCGCGTGATAACCAGAGCGAAGAGCATCAATCCTGGGCAGCTTTTGTACGTCAAGGCGGCGACAGCCTGCGTTATCAGGCGGCCTACGACGGTATCCAGCTGGAGCGGCAGGCGGACAAGACGCAGCAGGGCGGCTGGCCTGCATGGCCGGAAGCGTGGCGTAACAGCCAGTTGCCCGAGGTGCAGCAGTGGTGTGAGCAGCATGAAGAGGAGATCGCGTTCTGGCAGTGGCTGCAATGGCTGGCACAGCAGCAGTTCTCGGCCTGCTGGACGCACAGTCAGGCGCTGGGCATGAGTGTGGGGCTTTATCGTGATCTGGCGGTGGGCGTAGCAGAGGGCAGTGCGGAAACCTGGCACGACCCGGAGCTTTATCGCCTTAAAGCCTCAGTGGGCGCGCCACCCGATCGTCTGGGTCCGCTGGGACAAAACTGGGGCTTACCGCCGATGGACCCGCATGTGATGCAGGCGCGGGGCTATCAGCCGTTCATCGACATGCTGCGCGCCAACATGCGCGACTGCGGCGCATTGCGTATCGACCATGTGATGTCTCTACTGCGTCTGTGGTGGGTACCGGCCGGGGAGACAGCGGATAAAGGCGCCTATGTCGCCTATCCGGTCAATGACCTGCTGGGCATCCTGGCGCTGGAGAGCCATCGGCTGCGCTGCATGGTGATTGGTGAAGACCTGGGCACCGTGCCTCAGGAAATTATCAGCCTGCTGCGTAAAAGCGGTGTCTTTTCATGGAAGGTGCTCTGGTTTGAGCAGGAGAAAGATCAGCGTTATCGCGCGCCGCAGGACTATCCACGCCAGTCTATCGCCAGCGCCAGTACCCATGATCTGCCGACGCTGACCGGTTTCTGGGAGCAGGGCGACCTGGATCTGGGTGAGAAGCTGGGCCTTTATCCGGGCGATGCAGTGAAAGCGCTGCATCAGCAGCGTGCCGCGCAGAAACAGGCGCTGCTGGATGCGCTGCATCAGGCAGGTGCCTTACCGGCCCGCAGTCAGAAGAAGGCGGAGAAGCTGACCATGACGCCTGCGCTGAACCGGGCCATCCATCGCTTCCTGGCGGATACCGAGAGTGCGCTGCTTGGCCTGCAGCCTGAAGACTGGCTCGGTATGACCACGCCGGTCAACGTGCCGGGCACGGTAGATCAGTACCCTAACTGGCGACGCAAGCTGAGCAAAACGCTGGAGGCGATCTTTGCGGACAAGGAGGTGAATACGCTGCTGAAGGTGGTCAGTGAGCAGCGTCAGTCAGGACAGAAAGGGCAATAAAAATAGCGCGGCAGTCAGGCTGCCGCGCTTTATCATCAGTAGAACGAGTGTTCGCCACGCTGATGCTCGGTAATATCCCGCACGCCTTTCAGTTCCGGGAAGGCAGCCAGCAGCTCTTTCTCGATACCATCTTTCAGGGTCACGTCGATCATCGAACAGCCGTTACAGCCGCCGCCAAACTGCAGAATGGCGTAGCCATCTTCGGTGATCTCCATCAGCGATACGCGACCGCCGTGGCCAGCGAGCTGTGGGTTGATCTGCGCCTGCAGCAGGTACTCAACACGCTCAACCATTGGCGCATCATCAGAGACTTTGCGCATCTTGGCATTCGGCGCTTTCAGCGTCAGCTGAGAACCCAGATTGTCAGTCACGAAGTCGATTTCCGCATCTTCCAGATAAGGTTTGCTCAGTTCATCAACATACGCTGAGAGCTTCTCGAACTTCAGTTCAGTATCGGTGGCTTCAACAGCATCGGGCGGACAGTAAGAGACGCCACACTCGGCTGTTGGCGTACCCGGGTTAATCACGAATACGCGAATCTGGGTGCCATCTTCTTGTTTGGATAGCAGTTTAGAAAAATGTTCCTGGGCAGAGTCAGTAATTCGGATCATGTCGATTGCTCAATAGTTGACTAATTTAGTTGGTTATAATACGCCCATCAATGACGCGCTACAAGGTACGGCACAGACACCAGACCTGCACGCTGGCAGCACCCTGCGCCAGTAAAAGACGACTGATTTCATCTACGGTACTGCCGGTGGTAATGACGTCATCCAGCAAAGCGATATGGCGTCCCTGCACCGCCATTTCAAGGCGGAAAGCACCGCGTAAGTTAGTGCGGCGCTGGCGGGCGCTGAGCTGATGCTGTAATGCGCCTCTGCGCGTGCGGGAAAGCCCTTCACGCCATTCACATCCCAGCCAGTGCGCCAGCGGTGCGGCCAGCAGGACAGTCTGGTTGAAGCCGCGCTGCCAGCGTCGTCGCTGGTGCAGCGGAACCGGCAGCAGCAGATCAGGACGCGGCACATCACCGCGTCGGTAAACATTAAGCCAGCTTAGCAAAATCAGCCGCGCCAGCATCACCCTGAGTGCGGTTATGTGAGAAAATTTAAGCTGATTAACCCACTGGCTGAACGGCAGACAATAGTCATTAACGCAGACCAGCGCCTGCCAGGCGGGCGGTTTAAGCTGGCAGCGGCCACAGGCGACCTTTTCTGATCCTGCTGGTAACCCACAGCGTGGGCAGAGCCGCGGTAATGGCGGTAATTTGCGTAAACATAAGCTGCAGATACCGTGCCGGGCTATCCGCAACGGCATCCGGCATAGCCAACACAGGGCGGGCATTGCTAGCATAGCGACCTCCTTATCATTTTCGGGATAGTAACTGATGACGTCGCTCTACTGGCACACCTGCGGAGAAGGAAAACGCGATCTTGTGCTGCTGCACGGATGGGGACTGAATGCCGAAGTCTGGCAAAGCATTATTCCGCGACTCAGCGCGCATTACCGTCTGCATCTGGTCGACCTGCCCGGTTATGGTCGCAGCCAGAACGTTGACGCGCTGACACTAGAGCAGATGGCTGAGCAGATAATGCCTTTGCTGCCACCGCAGGCCATTGTGGTGGGCTGGTCGCTGGGCGGACTGGTCGCGACGCAGCTTGCGCTGACCGCGCCAGAAAAGCTGGACGCCCTGATTACCGTTGCATCATCACCCTGTTTCACCGCCACAGAGCACTGGCCCGGCATTAAACCGGAAACGCTGCAGAACTTTCAGCAGATGCTCAGTAATGATTTTCAGCGCACGGTGGAGCGCTTTCTGGCGCTGCAGACGCTGGGCACCGAAACGGCGCGTGCCGATGCGCGACAGCTGAAAGAGGTGGTACTGTCACAACCCGTGCCGGCGGTGGCGGTGCTGGATGGCGGGCTCGACATTCTGCGTCAGGTCGACCTGCGCGACGCGTTACCGCAGATCACATTGCCGTTTTTGCGACTCTACGGGGCATTAGATGGTCTGGTGCCGCGTCGGATTGCTGCGGAGATCGATGAAATGTTGCCAGCCTCGCCCTCTGTGATTATCGAAAAAGCAGCACATGCACCTTTTATTTCTCATCCAGAGATGTTTTGTCAGCACATTATTAATTTTATCAGCAGTTTAGAGGGATAGTCGTGCTATGGGTTGGCAAAAATCGTTAACAGCATCAATACTTCTCTTTGTGAGCAAGGCCGCTGCAATTTTATGTGATTAGTCACGGAAATGACTATGCCGTTCCATACTGCCTTACGCGTTTAGCGGCTGCTTACATCTCACAATGGATCATGAATGAGGGTAAACATAATGAAGGTTTTTAAATGGGTTGTGGCTTCAATGATGATGGGCGCGATTTCATTTTCTGCGATGGCAGCGAAGGAAGTCACCAAAGAAGAAGTTAAGACAATGAACCTGCAGAAAATTGGCACCGTTAACACCACAGCGGAAACCACCTCGCCAATGGATGCTAAAAAAGTACTGTCTAAGCTCGCTGACGAAAAAGGCGGGAAATACTACCTGGTGATCGCCGGTCGCGAACACGGTAAATTCAGTGCAACGGCTGAAGTCTACAAGTAATTAACGCAGCCACATGAACTGCCAGGCATCCAGCTTAACCGGCTGGGTGCCATCAATCTTCTCTCCGCTCACCACATCCTGCAACGTATGCGCCACCGGCAATCGCGTTTCCACTGACCGGCCACTCAGATTAAACACGCATAGCAATCCGCCGCCGCTTTCTGGCTGATGACGGCTGAGCACCAGCAGGGCGTTTTCGCTGTCATAGATCGTCATCGGATTATCAGGATGGAATGCGGGCTGACGACGACGCAGCTGGATCAACTGGCTGAGTCGGGTATAAATCTGCTGACGCAGCCAGTCACCACCCGCCAGGGCCGCCTCAATCTGCTGTAAATCATACTTCTGACGGTTAATCGCCCGGTTATGTCCGGCGGCCCGCACGCCATCATAATGGTTACGACCGCCCAGAATGCTCTGGATATAGATGGCCGGCACGCCAGGAAAGACCAGCAGAATCGCATGGGCCAGCAGGAAGCGTTTCAGCCGCGTGGCATCATCATCCGCTTCACGGTTCAGCGCATCCAGAAACGTGACATTAATTTCATAGGGGCTGGTGCTACCGTCAGGGTTATTTTTATAGGAGACCAGCGCGCCCTCCAGCGCCAGGTCGCGCACCAGCGACACAATCTCCACTTCAGACAGGATGCCGCGCGCCGGATTCAGCCCGATACCATCGTGTGACGCCAGGAAGTTGAAGAAAGTGGTGTCATTACTACTGAGATCCAATGAGCTGGCCCACTGCCGCAACGCGCGCGCCGAGCCGGTGTGAATGGCATGCAGCACCAGTGGCGGCAGCGAAAACTGATAAACCATCTGCGCTTCATCGTGCCCGTTGCCCAGGTAGCTGATGTTGTCCTGATGCGGCACGTTAGTCTCGGTAATAATCACCGTACCTGGCGCGACATGGTTGGCAATCGCGCGGAACAGCTTCACCAGTTGATGGGTCTTTTCCAGATGAATACAGCGCGTGCCTGGCGTTTTCCACATATAGCCGACCGCATCAAGGCGCACATAGTCGGCGCCACGGACCAGGTAGTCGAGCAACACGTTGACCATGCGCAACAATACCTCAGGATTGGCAAAGTTAAGATCAATCTGGTCGGCACTGAAGGTGGTCCAGATGAAGCGGGTATCACCATCCGCCATCTTAAACGGTGTCAGCAGCGGCGAGGTGCGTGGGCGCGTCACGGCGCTGAGATCCGTGGAGGGTGGCATGCTGATAAAGAAATCGTCCCAGCCGGGATCCTGCGCCAGAAAGTGGCTGAACCAGGCGCTTTTTGCCGACATATGATTGCAGACGAAGTCGAACATCAGGCGGGTTTCCTGATGCAAACGCGAAATATCCTGCCAGTCGCCACACACCGGATCGACCTCGTGGTAATTAATCACCGAAAATCCGTCGTCGGACGACCAGGGGAAAAAAGGTAGCAGGTGAACCAACGGAAAGGTGGATTGCAGGTGCTGCTGATAGAAACGGGAAAAGGTATTGAGCGTGGGTTTATCGGTTTCACGAAACTGGTCGGCGTAGGTGATGAGCACCACATCCTGCTCATCCCAGTGGGCCTTGCGCGGCAGCTTAATCGCCTCGCGGGCTGTGGCAATGTCAGCCTTCAGGCGCGCTAAGGTCGCCTCCGGGAATGTGCCAGCATAAATCTTATCAATCAGATCGGTGATCGTTTCCATCGTGAATTGGGTGCCACAGCAGGTGTTGTTTTTATGACAGGCTTCTTTTTAGCGTAGCGCGATGATGGGGATTTTCAACCGGGGGAAAGCGTGTGAAGAGGGGGCCTGATGCGGCCCCCTGAAAAGCTTAGCGTTTTTTACCGAATGCCGCAGCCAGTGCATCACCCATTGCACTGTTGCCTGCGGATGCGCTGGCTGGACGCGGACGGCCTTTACCTGCAGCCGGACGTTTCTCTTCGCGCGGCGCGGCATTCTTCGCGCCACCCCGTGCATTGCCTTCGCCTGGCTGCTCATCAAGACGCATGGTGAGGGCGATACGTTTACGCTGGAGATCGACTTCCATCACTTTCACTTTGACGATATCGCCGGCTTTCACCACCTGATGGGGATCTTCCACGAAGCGATCAGAAAGCGACGAGATATGCACCAGGCCATCCTGATGCACGCCGATATCCACAAACGCACCGAAGTTAGTGACGTTGGTGACGGCACCTTCAAGGATCATGCCCGGCGTCAGATCGTTCAGTGTTTCAACGCCTTCCGCAAACTGCGCAGTCTTAAACTCAGGACGCGGATCGCGACCCGGTTTCTCCAGCTCTTTCATGATGTCGGTAACGGTCGGCAGACCAAAACGCTCATCAATAAAATCGCGCGGGCTGAGGTTACGCAGGCTGCCAGCATTACCCATCAGATCGCTGAGGGCCTGCTCGGTGGCGGCCAGAATACGTTCGACGACCGGATACGCTTCCGGGTGAACCGTTGAGGCATCCAGCGGGTTATCACCGTGGTTGATGCGCAGGAAGCCCGCACACTGTTCAAAGGCTTTTGGCCCAAGACGACTCACTTTCAGCAACTGCTGGCGGTTCTGGAAGCGGCCATTCTCGTCACGCCAGCCGACAATGTTCTGCGCCATCATGCGCGTCAGGCCCGCGACGCGGGTCAGCAGCGGCACCGAGGCGGTGTTGAGGTCAACGCCGACGGCGTTCACGCAATCCTCTACCACGGCGTCGAGTTTCTTCGCCAGCTGGCTCTGACTGACGTCATGCTGGTACTGACCGACACCGATGGATTTCGGGTCGATTTTCACCAGCTCAGCCAGCGGATCCTGCAGACGTCGTGCGATAGACACCGCGCCACGTAGTGAAACATCGAGATCCGGGAACTCCAGCGCCGCCAGTTCAGAGGCCGAGTAAACGGAGGCGCCGGCTTCACTGACAATGACTTTCTGCGCCGTCACCTGCGGGAACTGCTGCTGCAAATCCAGGAAGAAGCGCTCGGTTTCACGTGAGGCGGTTCCGTTGCCAATCGCCACCAGCTCAACCTGATGCTTAATGCAGAGCGCGGCGACGGCAGCGGCGGCTTTGGCAGTCTGGCCGGTGTGCGGATAGACGGTATCGGTCGCCACGACTTTACCGGTGGCATCGACCACCGCGACTTTAACGCCGGTGCGCAGGCCGGGATCCAGTCCCATAGTGGCGCGCATGCCCGCTGGCGCCGCCATCAGCAAATCGTGCAGGTTGCGGGCAAAGACGTTAATGGCTTCATCTTCTGCGCGTTCGCGCACTGTACCCATCAACTCCGTTTCAAGATGCAGCATCACCTTGATGCGCCACGTCCAGCTCACCACCGCTTTACGCCAGCTGTCGGCTGGCGCGTTGTTCAGGCGCAGATTCAGGTGTTCAGCGATCAGCGTTTCGCCGTGGCTTTCACGTGGTGCTTCATCAAACTGCGGGTCAGCATTCAGCGACAGTTGCAGTACGCCTTCGTTACGGCCACGCAGCATCGCCAGCGCACGGTGTGACGGCACACTGCTCAGCGCTTCGTGGTGGTCAAAGTAGTCACGGAACTTCGCGCCCGCTTCCTCTTTGCCTTCCACCACACGTGACACCAGATGGGCATTTTTCCACAGATAGTTACGCACTTTGGCCAGCAGCGCGGCATCCTCGGCGAAACGCTCCATCAGAATATAGCGGGCACCATCCAGCGCGGCACGGACGTCAGCAACGCCTTTGTCCGCATCGACATACTGTTCAGCAAGTTGCTCAGGGATGTGAGAGGGCTCCTGCCAGAGCGTGTCCGCCAGCGGTTCCAGACCGGCTTCAATAGCGATCTGTCCACGCGTCCGGCGTTTCTGTTTGTAGGGCAGGTAGAGGTCTTCAAGCTCGGTTTTGCTGAGGGTGGTGTTGATGGCGCGGGCGAGGTCGTCAGTGAGTTTTCCCTGATCGTCAATCGACTTCAGAATCGACTGGCGTCGATCTTCAAGTTCGCGCAGATAGCTGAGACGGGTTTCCAGCTGACGCAGTTGGGTGTCATCCAGCCCGCCGGTTACCTCTTTACGATAGCGTGCGATAAACGGCACGGTATTCCCTTCATCTAACAGGCGAACGGCGGCGTCAACCTGCTCTGGTCGCGCCTGTAGCTCACTGGCAATTATCTGGCTCAGAACTTTCATCATCAGGACTGTCTTGCTTTCCGGGTTGAGAAATAGCCGACAGTTATACGGATTGATGGTTAAAATTGCCAGAGAAGCGGGCGGCTTTCAGCGATAATCTGAATCGTTATTGCGGGTAGTCAATGGCGTTGACATACCACAGCGCCGGACCCACGGGTGTCTCAACAGTGGCGGCATCACCGACCTCTTTTTTCAGCAGCGCCCGCGCCATAGGTGAGTCGATGGAAATGTAATCTTTGCGGCCAAAAATCTCGTCGTAGCCCACAATGCGGAAGCGTTTGAGGTCGCCCTCATCGTTTTCAATTTCCACCCAGGCACCAAAGAATACTTTGCCATCCTGCTGGGGTGAGTAATCAACGATTCGCAGCTGCTCAAGGCTTTTGGTCAGATAGCGTACGCGGCGATCAATTTCACGCAGCCGTTTTTTGTTGTACTGGTAGTCTGCATTTTCACTGCGATCGCCAAGGCTGGCAGCCCAGGTGACTTTCTTTGTCACTTCCGGTCGCTCTTCACGCCATAAATAGTCGAGTTCCGCTTTCAGTTTGTCGAAGCCTTCGCGGGTAATGAGTCGGGTTTTCATGCTATACCGGCCAGAGAGATCTAAAGAGCGACAGTGTAAGGCAAAGAGGGCGCGGCAAAAAAGAGTCGGGGAAAGGGTTTTTAAAGGTTAAAAACCCACGTTGATTTCCCCGGCGGCGAAAGGGTTGGTGCTGTGATTGAAATAGAGCCAGTCATCTGAAGCCGGCGAAAAAGCGTGCGTAAACTTATTTTCCGGCGTGGGTCGCCGTGGTGGTCGATGTGCCGGTGCTGTGACCGTCACCGCCGCCGCCGCCCATGGTGGCCAGTGCTACGCCCAGCAGGGCTGCGACTGCGCCAACACCGATGGCGTTAGAGTTACCTTGTGCTGTTGTTGTCGCTGCTGCGCCGGCCGCTTCACCGGTTGCAGTGGCTGCATAACCTGGGCTGACGCTGCCTAAGGCCAGCGCGCTCAGCAGTAAAATTGTTTTTTTCATTGTATGTAATCCCCGTTGAGACATCGAATGTTGCCTGAGCAGTCTGGTTTAAAAAGGGGAAGGCGAAAAGTTGGCTTTACTGATTGATTTAAAGGACTTTAATTACAACTGGCCTTGCTGATGGCACGACTGAAACTAATCCGAGAGGAGCGTCGTGCATTATGCGGGGTTGCTGGAATATTATGCTGTCTGGCTGTGGTTGAGGTAGATTATCTGGAGCATATTCACAGTGATGGCTGATCATTAAGTCAAATTGCCTGCTAACTCACTGAATTAATACATTGATTAAAAGCTGGCACGCTTCCAACGCCAGCGATTCAGAGAAATAGGGCCTTTTTTTCAGATTTGCCGTATCGGCTGTCGGGCGGGGTTAAAAGCGCTAAAACTGACCCCAAAACGCCTTAAATCAAATATAAGCCCCTGTTTAATATGCTTTGTAACAATTTTGGCTAGAATATAAACCAATAATGACTGTCACTATAAGGCATCTTTTTTTAACAATGTTGGTTCAGGCAATAGCGCCTTTGGGAGTTGAAAATGCAAGAGAACTACAAAATTCTGGTCGTCGATGACGATATGCGTCTGCGTGCACTGCTTGAACGCTATCTCACCGAGCAGGGCTTTCAGGTGCGCAGTGTCGCTAATGCTGAGCAGATGGATCGCCTGTTAACCCGTGAATCCTTCCATCTGATGGTGCTCGACCTGATGTTGCCAGGTGAAGATGGCCTCTCTATCTGCCGTCGTCTGCGCAGCCAGAGCAACCCGATGCCAATCATTATGGTGACGGCTAAGGGTGAAGAAGTGGATCGTATCGTGGGGCTGGAGATCGGCGCTGACGACTATATTCCCAAACCGTTTAACCCGCGTGAGCTGCTGGCGCGTATCCGGGCGGTACTGCGTCGTCAGGCCAATGAACTGCCAGGCGCACCTTCGCAGGAAGAGGCGATTATTGCCTTTGGCAAATTCAAACTGAACCTCGGCACTCGCGAGATGTTCCGTGAAGATGAGCCGATGCCGCTGACCAGCGGTGAGTTTGCCGTGCTGAAAGCACTGGTAAGCCACCCGCGTGAGCCGCTGTCTCGCGACAAGCTGATGAACCTGGCGCGTGGCCGTGAATACAGCGCCATGGAACGTTCGATTGACGTTCAGATCTCCCGCCTGCGTCGCATGGTGGAAGAGGATCCTGCGCATCCGCGTTATATTCAGACCGTCTGGGGTCTGGGCTACGTCTTTGTGCCGGACGGCAGTAAAGCATGAAGCGACTGCGCTTCTCGCCACGGAGTTCGTTTGCCCGCACCCTGCTGCTGATCGTTACCCTGCTGTTCGTCAGCCTGGTAACGACCTATCTGGTGGTGCTGAACTTCGCCATTCTTCCCAGTCTGCAACAGTTCAATAAGGTGCTCGCTTACGAAGTTCGTATGCTGATGACCGACCGGTTGCAGCTGGAGGATGGCACGCAGCTGGAAGTGCCACCGGCGTTTCGCCGGGAAATCTATCGCGAACTGGGGATCTCGCTCTACACCAATGCAGCAGCAGAAGAGAGCGGATTGCGCTGGGCGCAGCATTATGAATTCCTGAGCGAGCAGATGGGACAGCAGCTTGGCGGTCCGACCGATGTCCGGGTTGAGGTTAACAAAAACTCGCCGGTGGTCTGGCTGAAAACCTGGCTGTCGCCCGACATCTGGGTGCGGGTGCCGCTGACTGAGATTCATCAGGGCGACTTCTCCCCGCTGTTCCGCTATACCCTGGCGATTATGCTACTGGCGATAGGCGGTGCCTGGCTGTTTATCCGTATCCAGAACCGACCCCTGGTGGATCTGGAGCACGCCGCCCTGCAGGTCGGGCGCGGGATTATTCCGCCGCCGCTGCGCGAGTATGGCGCGTCAGAAGTGCGATCGGTGACCCGTGCCTTTAACCAGATGGCAGCGGGGGTGAAGCAGCTGGCGGATGACCGCACGCTGTTAATGGCGGGCGTCAGCCACGATTTGCGAACGCCGCTGACCCGTATTCGCCTCGCCACCGAGATGATGAGCGAGCAGGATGGCTATCTTGCCGAATCGATTAATAAAGATATCGAAGAGTGCAACGCCATCATTGAGCAGTTCATCGACTATCTGCGCACTGGTCAGGAGATGCAGACCGAGCGCGCGGATCTGAACAGCGTGCTGGGCGAAGTGGTGGCGGCTGAAAGTGGCTATGAACGTGAAATCGAAAATGCAGTGATGCCGGAAGAGCTTATGCTGGATATCAACCCGCTGTCGATTAAACGGGCGCTGGCTAACCTGGTGGTTAATGCCGCGCGATATGGCAATGGCTGGATCAAGGTCAGCAGCGGACGGGAACTGCATCGCGCGTGGTTTCAGGTAGAAGATGATGGCCCTGGCATCAAGCCGGATCAGCTGGCGCATCTGTTCCAGCCGTTTGTGCGGGGCGACAGTGCCCGCAGCACCAGCGGTACCGGTCTCGGTCTGGCGATTGTACAGCGTATTATCGATGCTCATCAGGGCTCGCTGGAGATTGGCGAGAGCGAGCGCGGAGGTTTGCGTATTCGTGCCTGGTTGCCGTTAGTGGAAAGCATGGCGCTGAGCCACAACAACGGCAGCAACAGCGTGTCGGGATAAAAAAACGGCGCGGCACTGTTATTGCCGCGCCGGTTCTTTTAGCGTTGCGGGCCCGCTTTCACCAGCGCAGCACCTGCGGCGTTATCGGTGTACTTGTCGAAGTTATCAATAAAGCGCTGTGCCAGACCCTCGGCAGCAGCGGTCCACTTCTCTTCACTCTCCCAGCTACGACGCGGATCCAGCGTGTCACTATCCAGCTCGCCCAGCGCAACCGGCATCTGCAGATTAAAGATCGGCAGCGTTTCCGTTGGCGCATCATCCAGCTCACCCGCCAGGATCGCATTGATGATGGCGCGGGTATTCTTCAGTGAGATGCGTTTGCCGCTGCCGTTCCAGCCAGTGTTCACCAGGTAAGCCTGCGCACCGGACGCTTCCATTCGCTTCACCAGCACTTCAGCGTACTGCGTCGGATGCAGCGTCAGAAATGCCGCGCCGAAACAGGCGGAGAAGGTTGGGGTGGGTGCCGTCACGCCACGCTCGGTACCGGCCAGTTTGGCCGTAAATCCTGACAGGAAATGATACTGTGTCTGCTCCGGCGTCAGACGTGAAACCGGTGGCAACACGCCAAACGCATCGGCGGTAAGGAAAATCACTTTCTTCGCGTGGCCCGCTTTTGAGACCGGCTGCACGATATTGTCGATGTGATTGATCGGATAGGAGACGCGGGTGTTTTCCGTTTTGCTGCCATCTGCGTAATCAACGCTGCCATCTTCGCGTACCACCACATTTTCCAGCAGCGCGTTGCGGCGAATGGCGCGGTAGATCTCCGGCTCAGCCTGCTCAGAGAGGTTGATGGTTTTGGCGTAGCAACCGCCTTCAAAGTTAAACACGCCATCATCGTCCCAGCCGTGTTCATCATCGCCAATCAACTGGCGATCAGGATCGGTGGAGAGGGTGGTTTTGCCGGTACCCGAAAGGCCAAAGAAGACCGCCACATCACCTGCTTTACCCACGTTAGCAGAGCAGTGCATGGAGGCGATGCCTTTCAGCGGCAGCAGGTAGTTCATGATGGCGAACAGACCTTTCTTCATCTCGCCGCCGTACCAGGTTCCGCCAATCAGCTGCATACGCTCAGTCAGATTGAAAGCGACAAAGTTCTCTGAGTTAAGACCCTGCGCCTGCCAGTCAGGATTGGTGCATTTAGCTCCGTTCATCACCACAAAGTCAGGTTTGAAGTCGGCCAGCTCAGCATCGTCAGGCTGGATGAACATATTCTTCACGAAGTGCGCCTGCCAGGCGACCTCGGTGACGAAACGTACGCTCAGACGTGAATCGGCATTGGCCCCGCAGAACGCATCCACAACAAACAGACGCTTGCCGGAAAGCTGGCGGGTGACGCAGCTTTTCAGTGCGTTCCAGGTCTCCTGCGACAGAGGCTGATTGTCGTTTTTGCCGGTGCCCTGGTCGTTCCACCACAGGGTATCGCGCGTGGTGTCATCACGCACAATGTACTTATCCTTAGGCGATCGCCCGGTGAAAATCCCGGTGTCTACTGCAATCGCGCCGCTCTGCGTCAGGGTGCCACGAGCAAAACCTTCGAGGTCCGGGCGCGTCTCTTCCTGAAATAGTGTGTCGTAATCAGGGTTGTAAACCACTTCCGTGGTATCCACGATGCCCAAAGCGGCAAGGTCTTGCGAGGTCAGGCCGTTAACGCGCATTTTACTGCTCCTTAAATCGGTGTCTGTTCTGCAAAGCAGAGATAGGTTGGGATCGTGCCAACCGGCTGTTGCATCAGGTGCGGCGAATCACTGACAGTCCACTGCGCTTCGTCACGACAGCCTGCAAAGAGAACCGGACTTTTCAGGGCATCTGCCTCTGGCTTCCGGGCGTTTGCACGATCGCGCGCAGTTTACTCTTCTGCGTTACGGGAAAAAGGGCAGTGATCTAAAAATGCGACTCAGGGCGCGTTAAGGCTATGTTTCGAACGTTTAAAAGATGTTATGAAAGTAAAAAAAGATAATTTGTCTGGAAAATTATGGGGATAGGAAAGGGGGAGAGGAGAAGGGGCGGCAGACGCCGCCCGAACAATCAAATCAATGCAGACGGTCATCATTCTCAAGGGAGTGGCTGCGAATACCGGCGATATCGACAGCATCAAACACGTAGTTTGAACCGCAATAGTCACAGTGCATGTCGATTTTGCCATCTTCCGCGATGATCTCGTCCACTTCTTCCTGTGGCAGCGTAGTCAGCACTTCGCCACAACGTTCACGCGAGCAGGTGCATTTGTAGATCACCGGCTGCGGATCGTAGAGGGTGACCTCTTCCTGATGATAGAGACGCCAGAGCGCTTCATTCGCCGGCAGATCGATCAGCTCTTCTGTTTTAATGGTTTCGGTCAGCGTCGCAAGGTGCTCGAAGACCTCTTTCTCTGTGTCCTGCGCGGGCAGCACCTGCAGCAGAATACCGGCGGCGCCTTTGTCGCTGGTGCGGATAAACAGACGCGTTGGCAGCTGCTCTGAGCGCATGAAGTAATCTTCCAGGCACGCAGCCAGGGTTTCACCTTCCAGCCCGACCACACCCTGGTAACGTTCACCCTTTTCAGGCGAAATCGTGATTACCAGATAACCGTTGCCGACCATGCTTTTCAGGGTGCTGTCGTCCGGGATGTCGCCTTTGATACGCGCTACGCCCCGCAGCTCCTGATTGTTGTTGCCGTTAATCACGGCCAGCGACAGCGGACCGTCACCCTGCAGCTGTACGGTGATTTCGCCATCAAACTTCAGCGTGGCGGTCAGCAAGCTGGTCGCTACCAGCATCTCACCCAGCAGCGTTTTAACCGGTGCCGGATAGTCGTGATTTTTCACGGTTTCACGCCAGGTGTCAGAGACGTTCACCAGCTCGCCGCGCACGGCGGCATTTTCAAACAGATAACGGTGCAGTTGATCCTGGACTGACATATTTTTTCTCTCACTGGAACGGGGCGACGGTGCGTCAGCGAAGACGGCGTTATTCATCGCCCGATAATTTAAACTTCATCAAATCGCGACGCTCTTTTTTGTCAGGTCGCCGATCGGGATGGGGCATAGTCAGCGCATTGAGTTTGCGCGCCTGCGCCATTTTTTCGCGTTTTTCAATACTGGCATCGGTTTCGCGATAGAGCTGCTGGGCCTCACTGGCGGGACGGCGCTGGGCGCTGATATCCGCCACGATCACGGTGCGTTCATCATTGCCCTGACGCAGTGTCAGTTCCGCATTCAGTTCCACCACTTTGCCGGGTTTGCTGCGCTGGCCGTTGTAATGGACTTTGCCGCCTTCAATCATCTCCCGCGCAATCGCCCGGGTTTTGTAGAAGCGCGCGGCCCACAGCCACTTGTCGAGGCGGACCTCTTCGCTGCTTTTCTCTTTCATTGCTGCTCCTGACTCAGATCAGCGTCCGGTAATCGCCAGTGGCCCGGTGACGCTGAAAGATTTGCTCAGGACGACCCGAATCAGGGTTCTTCACGCCTAAGCACCAGCCGATGCCCCATAACGTTGCAGCATCCAGAATCACTTCGTTGTCATCGATAAACAGCGTGCGCGCCGCAGAAAAGCCGGTGTGCTGTTGTACCGCCTGCCATAAACGTTGGTCTTCTTTCGGATACCCAAAGGTATGGGTGGAAAGTAATAAATCAAGGTGCGGCGCTAAACCTGTCTGCGCCAGTTTGACGTCCAGATTGTAAGGATGCGCGTTGGTCAGCAGGATGGTGGACTTGCCCGCGCGACGCAGCGCCTGCAAAAAAGGCAGCGTATCGTCACGCAGGGCAATTAGGCTGCGCATCGCCAGCGTCATGGCACGGATATCAAGCTTCAGCGCGTCTGCCCAGTAATCCAGACAATACCAGTTTAGCGTATGGGCGACGGCCTGATATTTTTCCGCAATGATCGCGTCGGCTTCCGCCCGGCTGATGCCGCGTTGCTGGCTGAGCTGTTCAGGCACATGCTCCAGCCAGAAGTGACGATCAAACGCCAAATCCAGCAGCGTGCCATCCATGTCGAGCAGCACGGTATCAATCTCAGACCAGTTGAGCATCCAGGTTCACCCTGTGAAAAAACCGGGCGACAGGGTAGCACAGAAGGGCAGGACTCAGAATATCGAGCGCACACCCTGCAAAGTGCCAAGGTTATGGTTGAAACACTTTTCGTAATACTGCTGGATATCGATCATGCGCTGGCGATTACGGTGCATGCGGCGAAGCGCCAGTAAGCCGTTAATTATCCCACAGGTCAGCAGCATCAGAAGCAGCAATACGGTGCCGAGATAGCGCCACTGCGCCATGGCATCCGGTTCATTGTGCAGGACAATGTGACGCGTGCCGTTGGCATCCGTTGAAATGCTGGTGATGATGCCGCTGGCGCTGAAAGGTGTATGCAGCAGTACGGTGGAGAGTCGTTGCAGCTCACGCCACTGAGAAGGCGGATCGAGATCAAACAGCGATACGGTGGGCTGCGGCTGATTCACTAACTGGCGACCTTCGTCGCTGACGATCAGGAATCCCCCTGGCGGCGGGCTGTTAAGATTTTCTGCCGCCCGACGGGTTTCGCGGAAAAAGAAGGTGGATGTAGCGGTATTAACCAGGTTTTCCAGCGCTTCCGCACTCACCGGGCGCAGCAGCACATTCATGCCGTTTAACTGACCGGAATCTGCCCGACGCATCAAAGCTTCCCAGTCTTTGGCATTGCCAAGGTTTACCAGGGCGTTTTTCAGCCGCATACAATCCTGCGGCTGATTGCAGAGATCCTGCGTTTTCATCACCAGATCTGAGAAGTCATCCAGCAGAATCATTCCGGACTTTTGAATCGCGGAAGCCAGCTGTGGGTTCAGTTTAGGGTCAGTATTGGTTTCGGGATGCAGCTGCTTTGTGGTGGTCTCCAGCAGCGCCGCCGCTTTATCAATAATGTCCGATTGCGGCTGCGGCAGTGGCGTCGCGTTATTCCAGTAGATCGCCGAACAGTCGAACGGCATGTAGGCGTAGCTGCGGTTGCTCTGATAGTTGTCCGGCACTGAACACATACCGGTGCCACTCACTTTGAGGTTGTCGCCAATGTTCAGTGCCACGTTGCTGAGCTTATCAACGCTGCTGACCTCCAGGCTGTCGGTGCCTCTTGCCCAGGCCAGACTCAGTTTAATCGGCATCGTGAGCGGGATCCAGGTGACCAGCATAGTCAGCACCAACAGTGAACCACACGCCAGCACCACGTTTTTCCGCCAGCGCTGGATAGGGAAGTTTTTGACCTCATCCTGTAGCGACAGGAAGCGACCCTGACGCACCACCTGACGATTAAGGTAGATCTCGACATCCGTTACCTGACCGAGATCGTGTGCGACGTAAGGCTGCCAATGTGGCGGATAGGCAAGGTCAATAATGCCCAGCGTGATATTGCTCTGCTCCTGGTTCGATTCACTGAACAGACCCCAGCGTTTTGGTGCGCCGCGCAGGCAGTGTATATCACGCAGCCCGCGTTCGCCGGGAATGCGATAAAGCAGCCAGAGGCTGGCGCCAATCATTAATGTCCCCGTCAACACCAGCCAGATCATCAGCGTGGCAGGCACTAACAGGCTGAAGAAGAACAGTAAGAAGGCCAGAGAGATCGTCACCGCTTCACGCGTGCCGTCTGGCCGCGACAGACGATACTCTTCTGGCGTCTCTTTACGCACCTGCAGCAGCTCAACATTTTCTGTTTCTGCTTTGCGGATTGAGGCGTTGGTGGACACAGGACGCATGAGCACAGGCAGCGATTGCTGATCCACAGCGTAATCAACCAGCGAGTGGCCGTTCAGCGAGATCACCAGCGGAATAGATTGGGTGCGGATTAACTCCACATAGTTTTCGTCGGTAATGTACTGTTCCCACAGCGGCGGCAGATGAACTTCAACCTCATCCAGGTAATAGCGCCATTTATGGGGATCGTCTGTAGAGAGGCCGTAACGGGTAATTGCGCGGGTAACCGGATAGACATTGTTGCTCTGCGCTGTCAGCGTCAGCCGTTCAGACGCGCTTCGCTTATGGGTAGTGACAGGCGTACTAAGTTGTTTTTCCAGCGCGGCGACATACTTATCGACAGCCTCACGTTCCTGCGGAGAGAGCTTACGGCAGGGCGGACTGATGAATGGCAGTGGTTTCGCCAACGGCGGACGATGCCGCATAGCGTACCAAAACCCCATGCCTGCCAGGATTGAACAGGTCAGCACTATGGCCAGGATCATCAAGATTGTGCTCATGCTCTGCTCAATTCAGCCAAAATGCTGCCTTCACTTTAAACTTTCGCTCCCGGTTATGCTCACTATAAAAGAGACATTCCGAAAGATTATATAACCCTGAGGAGTCAGACACCCGATGAAATAGTGCCAGCGTATATCTGATTGGCATTTGTTAAACCCTGCCTTGTCCGAATGGTAACCGGCACAGACTGGATTAAATATCGGTATTATCTGAAACTTATCGCAGCGTATTGACTAATGCAAATTTAGTCTTAACTGATAACTAAAGCCTGTTATTCAACCGACTGAATCTGTGCAACGATAACGTCACTGTCTGACTGTCGCACAATTGCCTGCGGTTAGGTATGCTAATTCGCTACTGATAGCCGGCGCAGAATAATTTGAGGCTGATATGAAAATTCCAAAAAAACCTGACATCCTCAATATCACCGCCGTGGCACGTTCACGGTTATTCACTATCGAGTCGGTTGATCTGGCTTTCAGCAATGGTGCACATCGCGTCTATGAGCGGATGAAGCCTTCAGAGCGCGAAGCGGTGATGATTGTGCCGATTATTGATGATCATCTGATCCTGATTCAGGAGTACGCCGTCGGACTGGAAACCTATGAACTCGGCTTCCCGAAAGGGCTGATCGATGCAGGCGAAACCGTGAATGAAGCGGCGGTGCGCGAACTGAAAGAAGAAGTCGGCTTTGGTGCAGATCAGCTGACCACGCTGGGCAAGCTCACCATGGCACCTTCTTACTTTTCCAGCAAAATGAATATTGTGATCGCGGAAGGTCTCTATGCTGAAAAGCTGGAGGGTGATGAGCCGGAGCCGCTGATTATCCACCGCTGGCCGCTCAGCGATATGCTGTCGCTGCTGGACGAACCCGATTTCCGCGAGGCGCGTAATGTCAGTGCACTGTTTATGGCGCGCGAATGGCTGGTGAAACAGGGACGGCTGCGTTACTGAACAGGATGCTTTAATGAATAAAAAAGCCGACAGATGTCGGCTTTTTTTATCGTGCAATAACAGGGATCACATCAGAACAGTTCGTGACTCTCGCCGTTATCCATAATAGTGGTACCCACATCGTGAACCGAATATTCGGTCGGCTGGGTACCATTGATGAAGTACTCCTGACGCGTGTTACCGCCGCCATTTGCCAGCTTGCCGGTACTGCGATCGATTGTCACCGTGACGACGCCATCCGGCGGTGTCAATGGCTGCACCGGTACACCGTCGAGCGCGCTCTTCATGAACTCATCCCATGCCGGTTGCGCACTCTTCGCGCCACCTTCATAGCCCGATATCTGATCGGGAATCGCGCCGGAAAGCGTACTGCGGCCCAGATTACGGCGCGCATCATCAAAACCGATCCATACGGAGGTCACTACGCCAGGGCCGTAACCCGAGAACCAGGCATCTTTCGAGCTGTTGGTGGTACCGGTTTTCCCGCCGATATCATTACGTTTAAGGTCACGTCCGGCACGCCAGCCCGTTCCCATCCAGCCCGGTTCGCCAAAGATGTTACTGTTCAGCGCGCTTCTGATGAGGAAGCTGAGCGGCGTATTGATCACGTGAGGTGCATATTGCTGATCGCCCTGCTGAGCCTGAGCAGGAACCTGCTCCAGTTCAGGCTGAGGAACTGCCTGATTCTGGTTGTTATTTGAGGCAGCAACGTTCTCAACACTCTCTTCATTCAGCGCCAGCGCTTTTTTGGTCTCACCATAGATCACCGGCAGATTGCACTGCGGACAGGCGATCTTCGGTTTCTCTTCAAAGACGGTGCCGCCCTGTTCGTTCTCAATCTTCGTAATGAAGTAAGGATCAACCAGGAAGCCGCCATTCGCCATCACGGAGTAGCCACGCACCACCTGTAATGGAGTGAATGAGGCCGCACCCAGTGCCAGCGACTCGGTGTGAACAATGTTCTGCGCCGGGAAACCAAAGCGCTGCAGATACTCTGCGGCATAATCCACGCCCATCGCACGCATCGCACGCACCATCACGACGTTTTTCGACTGACCTAATCCCTGACGCAGACGAATCGGACCATCGTAAGTTGGCGGTGAGTTTTTCGGACGCCAGTCTGCACCGGCACCTGCATCCCAGCGTGAAATCGGCACATCGTTCAGGATGGAGGCGAGCGTCAACCCGCGATCCATGGCGGCGGTATAAAGGAAAGGCTTGATGTTAGAGCCGACCTGGCGCAGTGCCTGGGTCGCACGGTTAAACATGCTCTGGTTAAAGGCAAAACCACCTACCAGCGCGCGCACCGCACCATCATTCGGATCCAGTGAGACCAGTGCCGAGTTCACATCCGGCACCTGACCCAGCCACCAGTCGTCACCCACTTTACGCACCCAAATCTGCTGGCCAGCCTGCAGGACCTGCGTCACGCTTTTCGGCGTCGGGCCCTGCACGGTGTCAGACTTATAAGCACGCGCCCAGCGCACACCGGCTAATGACAGCGACACATTGCTGCCATCCTGCATCATGACGGTCGCTTCATCGCTGCGTGCTTCTGTCACGACGGCCGGGTGGAGCGGGCCATAAACCGGCAGCACCTTCAGCGCTTTCTCGATCTTCGTCTGATCCCAGGCCGGTTCACCCACTTTCCACAGCACGCTGGTCGGGCCGCGATAACCATGACGCATATCGTAGGCCATGACGTTATTGCGCACCGAGGTCTGCGCGGCTTCCTGCAGACGACGAGTCACGGTGGTGTAAACCTTGTAACCGTCGGTGTAGGCATTATTGCCGTAGCGTTTCACCATCTCCTGACGCACCATCTCGCTGAGATAAGGGGCAGAGAAAGCGATTTCCGGGCCATGATACTTCGCCACCAGCGGTGTATTACGGGCCTCGTCATATTGCTGCTGCGTGATGTAATGCTGATCCAGCATACGCGCCAGTACCACGTTGCGGCGCGACAGGGCGCGGCTCGGCGAGTAAAGCGGGTTAAAGGTAGACGGCGCTTTCGGCAGACCGGCAATCATCGCCATCTCACTCAGCGACAGCTGGTCAACGGGCTTACCGAAATAGACCTGTGAGGCTGCACCGACGCCATAAGCGCGATAGCCCAGGTAGATCTTATTCAGGTAGAGCTCAAGGATTTCATCTTTATTCAGCAACTGCTCAATGCGGATCGCCAGGAACGCTTCCTTTATTTTACGCATCAGGGTGCGTTCCGGACTCAGGAAGAAGTTACGGGCCAGCTGTTGAGTGATGGTACTTGCACCCTGTGAAGCATGACCGGAGACCAGTGCAATGCTGGCCGCACGGAAAATACCCACCGGATCAACACCATGGTGCTCATAAAAACGGCTGTCCTCGGTCGCAATAAACGCTTTCACCATGACAGGTGGCACTTGCTGCAGAGTCAAAGGGATACGGCGCATTTCGCCATACTGGGCGATCAGGTCGCCATCGGCGCTGTAAACCTGCATAGGGGTTTGCAGACGCACATCTTTCAGCGTGTTCACGTCGGGCAGCTGTGGCTCTATATATTTGTATAAACCATAAATCGAGCCAGCTCCCAACAGGATGCAACACACTGTAAGGATTAATAAATACTTTACGAACTTCACCTGGAATTTCCCATCTGTTGTCGTTTGAGCAGTTTATAAACAACCGCGCGGTAGTATAAAGGCAAGCCAGACGCTTTGATATGTCCATTTTCCCGGACGATAAGGAGATCGCGCGCATGGCTTTTCATACCTGGCAAATTGGGCTGGATATTCAGAATAGGCAGATTTGTGCCCTTGCCCTCCAGCCTCGTCGTGATGGCTGGCAGCTACGCCACTGGTGGCAGCAGCGGCTGCCGCAAGATACGTTAAGAAACGGCGTGCTGCAATCTTCGCCTGAATTACTGGCGGCCTTAACGGCATGGCGTCAGCGGTTGCCGCGTCGTTATTCGCTGCGTGTCGCACTGCCCGCCCGGCTGGTGTTACAGCGCCAGCTTCCCCTGCCTGCGCAGGCGCTGAACGAACCCGCGCTGGGGCATTACGTGCAGGCGGCCGCGCGCCGTCTCTTTCCTCTGGAGCCCACTGCGCTGGCGCTGGATTACCGGCCGGATGCAAAGCGTGATCAACTCTGCGTCACGGCAGCGCGGCTGGAGATTATCGATCAGTGGGCAGCGCCACTGTTACAGTCAGGATTAAAGCCGCAGGTGTTTGAACTGACCACTAATGCGTTGAAGCGATTAGCCCGGCAGGCAGCACTGAAATCCGGCGCGGTACTGGTTCTGCAGCAGGATAACCGCTGGCTCTGGAGCGATGCGCACTCAGCGGCTGACATCGGCGAAGTCGCCACACTGGCGGCCCTGCGGCAGCAGGCTTTCCCCGACGCCAGTTTTGTTGCCTGGTGCGCCGCAGAGCCGGGTGTACTGCCCGCCGAAGCCACCCGCTTTTCCCCTTTTGATCTCTTTCGCTATAAGCAACCTCCTTTGCCGGAAAACCCGGGAGCCTTTGCGCTGGCGGCCGGGCTGGCGCTACGTGATGGAGATGAATAATGGTGGCGGTTAATCTGCTGCCCTGGCGGCAGCACCGTCGGCAACAGCAGCAGCGGCAGAGTCTGGTGATGCTGTTACTGATGCTGGGTACGTTGTTTCTGGTTGTTGTGCAACAAACCTGGCAGATCCATCAGGCGCGTCAGCAGGTGGCGCAGACGCGCAGTTTACAGCAGCAGGCGCTGGACGCTCTGGGACAACAACTCGCGCAGCAAAAGCAGTTACTCGCCCGGCTCGCCGTCGTACAAAAACAGCAGGCAAAGCAGCGTCAGCAGGCCGTGCAACTGGCTGCCTGGCAGCAGTTCTGGCTCAATTTACCCGTGTTGATGCCCGATTCCGCCTGGCTGACCCGTCTGGAGAAGCGTGACAATCATCTGACTCTGGAGGGCCAGGCGCAGGATATGGCCTCGGTCCGGCAATTCCGCCAGCAGTTAACTACGGTCGCCCTGCTGGATCAGGTTAAGCAGGGCGGTGTAAAGCGGCAGGCCGATGGCAGTTATCGTTTTTCACTGCGGGCAACGGTCCAGGCGGTGGCTGATGAATGAGTGGTGGGAGCGGTGGTGGCAGATGGCCGCGCTTCCGCGTTACGGCTTGCTGGCCGCCTTCGCATTCTGCCTGCTCCTGCTCTCGTGGATTCTCTGGCTGCGGCCACAGCAGCAGGCGCTGACAACTGAAAAGGTGGCGCTGTTGCAGTTGACCCGCACCCTGCAGCAGCGCCAGCTGCAGTGGCGTCAACATCCTGATGATGAGGTGTTGCAGGCGCAACTGGCGGAAATGCAGCGTGCCCGGTCTGTATCTGGCACATCAGGCCTGGCACTGGAAACGATTCTGGCGGCACGTCGTAACCAACTGGAAGAGTGGCAGCCGGATGCACCCTCCCGCATGCTGACGCTGCATCTGCAGTGGCCGGCATTCCAGTCGCTTTTTGCCGAGCTTGCCGATGCCTCCGCACCGTTTCCGGTTCATTTTCAGCTGCTGGCGCAGCCGCAGTTCCTGATCGCTCAACTCTGGCTGGAATCTGACGATGCGCCATAGCCTGCTGATTTTACTGCTGTGCTGTAGCAGTGTGGTGGCGCGTGATCCGTTCAGGCCGGTTGCCGGTTCAGTGTGTGAAGCGTCAGTGGAACCGCTCACTGGCTGGCGTCTGCAGGGGATCATTGGCCGGGAGGCGCATTTCCATGCCTGGCTGATTGGTCCGCAGAAGGAGATTGTCATCGCCCGCATCGGCAAACCTTTTCCTGTAGCGCCCTGGCAACTCACTGACATGACCCGCCGCAGCATCACCTTAGCGGTGCAAAACAGCTGCACCGCACAACAGACTACATTCTATTTAAAAGGACGTTCGTATGGTTTGGATAGCCACTCTGCTGCTGGTCATCAGCTGCCTGCTGCCGGTTTACGCCGCTGATGAGGAACCGCTCAGCCTGACATTTGATAATGCACCGGTAGAGCGTATTTTGCAGGCGCTGGCTGATTATCAGCAGATCAATCTGATGATTGCGCCAGAGGTGGAAGGTTCGTTATCGCTGCGGCTGGATAACCTGCCGTGGCATCAGGCGCTGGAGCTGGTGGCGCGCATGGCAAAGCTGACGCTGATTGAACAGGATAATGTCCTGCTGGTCTATCCGGAAAGCTGGCAACAGGCGCAACAGCAGGCTCGTGCGGCTGAGCAGCAGGCGCAGTTGCAGCAGGTACCTTTGCAGCAGCGCGCGGTCACATTGCGTTATGCCAGCGCCAGCGAGGTGCATGCCAGTCTGCTGAGTGAGCGGCAGTCGCTGATGACGGCGCGCGGCAGCGTGACAGTCGATAAACGGACCAATGCGCTGTTACTGCGCGATACCGCAGCGGCTTTAAAAGAGACAGAACGCTGGATACGGGCGCTGGATCTGCCACTGGAGCAGATTGAGCTCTCAGCGCATATCGTTACCATCAGCGAAGAGCATTTGCAGGAGTTGGGGGTGAAGTGGGGATTGCAGGCGGGTGACGCCGCAGTGACTGACATTCTGCACCATCCCCGTCTGGATATCCCGCTGGCGTTGAGTTCACCCGGCATCAGCGTGGGGATGGCGCTGGCGCGTATAGGCGGCCAGCTTCTGGATCTGGAGTTAAGCGCGCTGGAACAGGAAAACCAGATTGAAATCATCGCCAGTCCGCGCCTTTTTACCTCACATCAGCAGACCGCATCAATTAAACAGGGCACGGAGATTCCTTATGAAGTGTCAGCAGGAAACAGCGGGGCAACCAGTATTGAGTTTAAAGAAGCGGTGCTGGGCATGGAGGTGACACCGACCCTTTCCGGTAATGGCCGCATCCAGCTGAAAATTCGTATCAGCCAGAATATGCCGGGTCGCAGCATCAGAACCGGTGACAGCAACATATTATCCATTGATAAACAGGAAATTGAGACTCAGGTCACGGTCAGTGACGGGCAAACACTGGCGTTAGGGGGTATCTTTCAGCAGCAGCGTAGTCGTGGCGAGAATAAGGTGCCGCTACTGGGAAATGTGCCGCTGATTGGCGGGTTATTTCGCCAGCAATCTGAGCAGCGCAAAAAAAGAGAGCTGGTGATCTTCATTACGCCACGATTGGTCAGGGAAGCAGCGCTTACGGCTGGATAAAACGGAAAATGCGTCCCTTAAGGCCATCTGCGTTGACGCAGGAGAGGAATTAGCTTACAAGGTTTAGCGATTTTCAATACGGTGTAACCGTCTAGGCTGGGTAAATCCCGGCAAACAGATCAGAAAACTTCTCTGTAAGCAGCGTTGTAAAAGACGCAGCGCTGGCGCGTTACAGTTTCGCGAACACAGGCCAATTCAGAAATGGATGTGCTGAAGGCAATATAATCGGTTGCCAAACAGCCTTGAGTGTTGAGATAATTTTTCATCTGACTCTTGCTAACGCTCATGAGGTCTCAGTTCCTGTCCCGCCAGCGAATGCTGAACGCGGGGTATCATTAACGAATTCTTAGTAATACCGACAAAATGGCAGAGAAACGCAATATCTTTCTGGTTGGGCCGATGGGTGCCGGCAAAAGCACTATTGGCCGTCAGTTGGCTCAGCAACTCAACATGGAGTTCTTCGATTCCGATCAGGAAATTGAGCGACGCACCGGAGCGGATGTGGGCTGGGTTTTTGATGTCGAAGGCGAAGCTGGCTTTCGCGATCGCGAAGAAAAAATCATCAACGAACTGACCGAGAAGCAAGGCATCGTCCTGGCGACAGGCGGGGGTTCCGTCAAATCCCGGGAAACGCGTAATCGGCTCTCCGCTCGCGGTGTTGTGGTTTATCTTGAAACCACCATCGAGAAGCAACTGGCGCGCACCCAACGTGACAAAAAACGTCCGTTGCTGCAGGTGGATTCACCGCCGCGTGAAGTGCTCGAAGCGCTGGCTGGCGAACGTAACCCGCTCTACGAAGAGATCGCCGATGTAACCATTCGCACAGATGATCAGAGTGCGAAAGTGGTGGCGAATCAGATTATCCACATGTTGGAAAAAAGTTGATCCAACGTTCGAAGGCTCTTTAACAGGTATCGAGCATCATGGAGAAGATCACCGTCTCACTAGGGGAACGCAGTTACCCCATCACTATCGCCGCCGGACTGTTTAACGATCCGGCTTCTTTTTGGCCGCTACGCGCGGGCGAAAACGCCATGGTGGTGACAAACCAGACGCTGGCTCCGCTTTATCTTGACCCGCTTACAGCGCTGCTGAAGGCGGCTGGTGTAAAAGTGGATCAGGTGATCTTACCCGACGGCGAGCAATACAAGACGCTGGCCGTAATGGATCAGGTTTTTACCGCACTTCTGCAAAAGCCGCACGGTCGTGATACGACGCTTATCGCCTTAGGCGGTGGCGTCATTGGCGATCTTACCGGTTTTGCTGCGGCCAGTTATCAGCGTGGCGTACGCTTTATTCAGGTACCGACCACCTTACTGTCGCAGGTTGATTCTTCGGTTGGCGGTAAAACGGCCGTTAACCATCCGCTGGGCAAAAACATGATCGGCGCGTTTTATCAACCCGCGTCGGTGGTGATTGATACGGCCTGTCTGAAGACACTGCCCGCGCGCGAACTGGCGTCGGGTCTGGCGGAAGTCATTAAGTACGGCATCATTCTCGACGGGATATTTTTTGAGTGGCTGGAGCAGAATCTTGATGCTCTGCTGGCGCTGGATGAACAGGCGCTGGCGTACTGCATTCGTCGCTGCTGTGAGCTGAAAGCCGAGGTTGTTTCGGCCGATGAGCGTGAAAACGGTCAGCGGGCGTTGCTTAATCTGGGCCATACTTTTGGTCATGCGATTGAAGCACATATGGGCTATGGCAACTGGCTGCATGGTGAAGCCATTGCGGCAGGCATGGTGATGGCAGCACGAACGGCTGAACGTCTGGGGCAGTTCCAGGCGCAGGAGACCGACCGCATTATTGCGCTGTTCCGCCGTGCCGGTTTACCGGTGCATGGGCCGCAGGCGATGAGTGCGGAGATGTATCTGCCGCACATGATGCGCGATAAAAAAGTTCTGGCGGGCGAACTGCGGCTGATACTCCCGCTGTCGATTGGTCGCTCTGAAGTGCGTGGTGGCGTGGCACATGATATGGTGCTGGCTGCGATTAATGATTGTCAGCAACCCTGAGATTAAGCAGTTGAGTGGTGACGCGGCGCGCAGGGTGCGCAGTGCGGAATGCCGCTTTACGGAGGAGGCAAAATGGATGAGTTTAAACCGGAAGACGAGTTAAAACCTGACGCCAGCGACCGCCGTCCCTCGCGCCCGCGTAAGCCGTCTGCCGCAGCCAAAGTACCGGCGTCGCGCCAGCGCATCATGATGGGTGTCGGGATTCTGGTTCTGCTGTTACTGGTACTGGGTATTGGTTCAGCGCTGAATGGCCCGGATGAGAAAAAGCCAGCGACTGCGGGCACGACTCCTGCCGCCAGTGGCGGTTCCGGTAGCGAGAAGAATATCGATCTGGGCGGCTCCTCTTCCATGTCAGCCGGGCAAACTCCTCCGTCAGGTCAAACCACGCCAGCGGCTGACGCAAATAACGCATCGACCAGCGGTGAGGGTGCCTCTGCTCCTCAGCGTGACGTTTCCATGCCGCCTGTGGCGTCAACGCCTACCCAGGCCGCGCCGGTTGACGCGCCAGCAAATCAGCAGCGCGTCACGCTGCCAGGCGATCTGAACAGCGCGCTGACGAATCAGCAGCAGCAGGTCGATAACGCTGCGATGGGAACGCAGGGTGGCAGTTCACTGCCGACGGCGCCCGCGACGGTCAGCGGTAATGCAGGAACGGCAGCCAATCCTGTCGCCGCACCTTCACGTCAGACGCCCAACAAATCCAGTGCTTCTGCACGTCCGGCGCATGATTCATCGCATAAAACGGCGTCGAAACCTGCAACCCGTGACAGCAAAACGCATACCACGCCAGCGCATTCCCCAGCCAGTTCTGCTCCGGCCACTGCGTCCACCGGCAGCAGTTCAGCCAGCAAATCCGTGCCAGGCGGCAGCTATACGCTGCAGCTGAGCGGTGCATCGAAGGCGGAAAGCCTGAATGCCTGGGCTAAACAACAGAATCTGAGCGGGTATCACGTCTACAAAACCACCCGTAACGGTCAGCCGTGGTATGTGCTGGTGAGTGGATCTTATGCCACACCGGCGGATGCCAAACGCGCTGTCGCGTCGCTGCCTGCGGAAGTACGTGCAAAAAACCCCTGGGTAAAACCCGTTAGCCAGGTGAAGAAAGAAGCCAGCCAATAGCGGATGTGGGGCCATGTTCTGGCCCCGTTTTAAGCGCAGATCTGCTGTCGGTAAAGCCACAGCCTCACAATAAGATGTAATAACCACGACAGCATGAAAAAAAATCGCGCTTTCCTGAAATGGGCAGGGGGAAAATTTCCCTTAGTAGAAGAGATCCATCGTCACCTGCCGCAAGGCGACTGTCTGGTCGAGCCCTTTGTGGGTGCAGGCTCAGTGTTTCTGAACACGGAGTTTGATCGCTACCATCTTGCAGATATCAACAGTGACCTGATTAATCTCTACAACATTGTTAAAACGCGCACGGCGGATTTCATTCGTGACGCGCAGCTGCTGTTTACGCCGGAAGGTAACAACGAGATCTGTTATTACCAGCGGCGCACCGAATTCAACACCAGCACCGACGCCTACCAGCGCGCGCTGCTGTTCCTCTATCTGAACCGTCACTGTTACAACGGCCTCTGTCGCTATAACCTGCGTGGTGAGTTCAACGTGCCGTTTGGCCGCTATCGCAAACCCTACTTTCCGGAAGCAGAACTGTTATGGTTTGCCGAGCGCGCGCAAAAAGCGACGTTTGTCTGTGAATCGTACGATGTTACGCTGACCAATGCTGGCAAGGGCTCTGTGGTCTATTGCGATCCGCCTTATGCCCCGCTGTCGGCAACGGCTAATTTCACGGCTTATCACACCAACAGCTTCAGTCTGCGTGAGCAGGAGAATCTGGCGGCGTTAGCGGCACAGCTCGCTTCGTCGGAGAACCGTATTCCGGTTCTGATTTCTAACCACGACACTGCACTGACGCGTTTGTGGTATCAGGATGCAGTGTTACATGTGGTCAAAGCCCGGCGTTCTATCAGCCGAAGCATAACGGGTCGCACCAAGGTCGACGAACTGCTGGCACTTTATCGCTAGTCTGTTTCGTCCGCGACCAACGCATCACGCCAGCCTCCGGGCTGGCGCACAACAGTGGGAGAATCGGATGAAACAATATTTGCTGGCCCCTTCAATCCTTTCGGCGGACTTTGCCCGTCTGGGCGAAGACACAGCCAAAGCGCTGGCGGCCGGAGGTGACGTGGTGCACTTCGACGTGATGGATAACCACTACGTCCCTAATCTGACCATGGGTCCGATGGTGCTAAAAGCACTGCGGGACTATGGCATCACCGCTCCCATCGATGTGCATCTGATGGTGAAGCCGGTAGATGCGCTGATCCCTGAGTTCGCCAAAGCCGGCGCCACTTACATCACCTTTCATCCCGAAGCCAGCGAACATGTTGACCGCACCCTGCAATTGATTAAAGAGCATGGCTGTAAAGCAGGTCTGGTGTTTAACCCGGCGACCCCGCTTAGCTATCTGGATTACGTCATGGATAAGCTGGATATCATTCTGCTGATGTCAGTGAACCCTGGTTTTGGCGGTCAGTCATTTATTCCCGGCACCCTGGATAAACTGCGTGAAGCGCGCAGACGTATCGATCAGAGCGGTTACAACATTCGCCTTGAAGTGGATGGCGGCGTGAAGATCGACAATATCCGCGAGATAGCGGCTGCCGGTGCTGACATGTTTGTCGCCGGTTCTGCCATCTTCGGTCATCCTGACTATAAAAAAGTGATCGACGACATGCGCAATGAACTGGAGAAAGCCAATGGCTCATTTCACTGAGATTCGTGCGCTGGCGTTTGATCTCGATGGCACGCTGGTGGATAGCGCGCCAGGTCTTGCTGATGCGATCGACCGCACGCTGAGCGATCTCCGCCTGCCGCAGGCGGGCCTTGAGCGGGTCTCCACCTGGATCGGCAACGGTGCCGATATCATGATGGCCCGCGCGCTGACCTTCGCGCTGGGTCGCGAACCGCAGCCTGAAGAGCAGCGTGATGCGCGGGCGTTGTTTGACCGGCACTACGCCGATACGGTAGAGGCGGGTAGCACGCTGTTTCCACAGGTAAAACAGACGCTGGAGGCATTAAAGGCTTCCGGATTGCCGATGGCGATTGTGACGAACAAGCCGACGCCGTTTGTGGCACCGTTACTGGAATCGCTGGGCATTGCCGATGCGTTTTCGCTGATTATTGGTGGCGACGATGTGCCGGTTAAAAAACCGCACCCTGCAGCGATCTTTATGGTGCTGGGCACCTTCGGCGTATTGCAGAATGAGTTGCTGTTTGTTGGCGACTCTCGCAATGATATTCAGGCGGCGCAGGCGGCAGGCGTACCGAATGTGGGTATGACCTTTGGTTATAATTATGGCGAGCCGATTGCGACCAGCCAGCCCGATTTAACCCTCGACTCTTTCGACGAACTTTTGCCCGCTCTGGGGCTGTAAATATCAGGACTTAAGTATGAAACCCATCGTTTTCAGCGGCGCACAGCCGTCCGGCGAACTGACCATTGGCAACTATATGGGAGCGCTGCGTCAGTGGGTGCAGATGCAGGATGATTTTCACTGCATTTACTGCATCGTTGATCTGCACGCAATCACCGTGCGTCAGGATCCTGCAGCACTGCGCAAAGCGACGCTGGACACGCTGGCGCTTTATCTGGCCTGTGGTATCGACCCGGAAAAAAGCACCATCTTTGTTCAGTCGCATGTGCCAGAACACACGCAGCTGAGCTGGATCCTGAACTGCTACGCCTACTTCGGTGAACTGAGCCGCATGACGCAGTTCAAAGATAAATCAGCGCGTTACGAAGAGAACATCAACGCTGGTCTGTTCGATTATCCGGTGCTGATGGCGGCGGACATTCTGCTTTATCAGACCAATCAGGTGCCGGTGGGTGAAGATCAGAAGCAGCATCTGGAGCTGAGCCGCGATATCGCACATCGCTTCAATGCGATCTATGGCGACATATTCAGAGTGCCAGAGCCGTTCATTCCGAAATCGGGTGCACGCGTCATGTCGCTGCTGGAACCGACCAAAAAAATGTCCAAGTCCGACGATAACCGTAATAACGTTATCGGCCTGCTGGAAGATCCGAAAGCGGTCGTGAAGAAGATCAAACGCGCTGTGACTGATTCTGAAGAGCCGCCAGTGGTGCGCTACGACATCAAAGAGAAAGCGGGCGTGTCTAACCTGCTGGATATTCTGTCAGGCGTGACCGGTAAAACCATTGCTGAGCTGGAGCAGGAGTTCGAAGGCAAAATGTATGGTCATCTGAAAGGTGCGGTAGCCGATGCTGTGTCGGGCATGCTCTCTGAGCTTCAGGAGCGTTATCATCGCTTCCGCAACGATGAAGCCCTGCTGGAGCAGGTAATGCGTGATGGCGCGGCCAAAGCACGCGCACAGGCGCAGGAAACGCTGAAGAAGGTTTATCAGGCGGTAGGCTTTGTCGCGATGCCATAATGGCTGAGCAGACAAACAACGCGGCGGGCTTTGTGCCCGCCGTTTTTATTTGCAGGATTTAAAACCAGCGCAGGCTGTCACGCAGACTCACCACGCTGCCGATGATCATCAGGCTGGGACTGATCACCTGTCCGGCTGGCCGACCATGCCGTTACCAATAACGACGACATTGTGCTTGCTCATTTTTGCCTCAAATTTGCGATATCTGCGGCTACAATAGCGCGCCCTTTCTGACGCTTATTGATATACATCAACCACGGCCCTATATACCCATTAATATGTATGACTCTGATTTTAATTAAGTTTATCTGGCGTGGCTAACCTGCTGAATATCCTGCATTGCCGTGCGTGGTATGAATCGTGCTAGTTTTAACCACTCAGGTTAACCGGATAAGGAATCAGCCATGTTGTCACCCAAGTGGATCAATAACGTGCGTTTACCCTGGCGGGAAGGATTGTGGCAAATCGAAATCGCCGACGGAAAAATTGCCCGCATTTCAGCTCAGCCGCAGCAGCCTTCACCCGCGGATCAATCACTGGACGGTGAGGGCGGCTTAGCCTGCGCGCCCTTTATTGAGCCTCATATTCATCTGGATACCACCCAGACGGCGGGTGAACCGGCATGGAATCAGTCCGGGACGCTGTTTGAAGGAATCGAGCGCTGGGCCGAACGCAAGGCGCTGCTCAGCCACGAAGATGTTAAACAGCGGGCGTTGCAGACGCTGAAGTGGCAGATCGCCAACGGTATCCAGTTTGTCCGCACTCACGTTGACGTGTCCGATCCGTCACTGACGGCGCTGAAAGCGATGCTGGAGCTGAAAGCGGAGATGGCCCCATGGATCACCCTTCAGATTGTCGCGTTTCCTCAGGAGGGCATTCTCTCTTATCCCAACGGCGAAGCATTGCTGGAAGAGGCGTTACGGCTGGGCGCGGATGTGGTCGGCGCCATTCCGCACTACGAATTCACCCGCGAATATGGCGTCGAGTCGCTGCATAAAACCTTTGCGCTGGCTAACCGCTACGACCGGCTGATCGATGTTCACTGCGATGAGATTGATGATGAACAGTCGCGCTTTGTGGAAACCGTGGCGGCGCTGGCACATCGCGATGGCAACGGCGCACGTGTGACGGCCAGTCATACCACCGCAATGCACTCTTACAATGGCGCGTACGCCTCACGGCTGTTCCGGCTGCTTAAACTGTCGGGCATTAACTTTGTTGCCAATCCGCTGGTCAATATTCATCTGCAGGGTCGCTTTGACACCTATCCTAAGCGGCGCGGCATTACGCGGGTGAAAGAGATGCTGGAGGCAGAGATTAACGTCTGCTTCGGCCACGACGATGTGTTTGATCCCTGGTATCCGCTGGGCACCGCCAATATGCTTCAGGTGTTGCATATGGGCTTACATGTCTGTCAGCTGATGGGCTATGAGCAGATTGATGCGGGTCTGGATCTGATTACGCATAACAGCGCGAAGACGATGCAGCTGTCAGGCTATGGCATTCAGAGCGGCAACGAGGCCAGCCTGATCATTCTGCCAGCGGAAAGCGGTTTTGATGCGGTCAGAAGGCAGGTGCCAGTGCGCTATTCCGTGCGTCGTGGTGTCGTGTTGGCAGAGACAAAGCCCGCAGAAAGCGAGATTTACTGGCGGGAACGGGAGCGCATCGACTTCCGGCGGTAGAAAGCAGAGCGGCGATGACTCGCCGCTCTGAAGGATTAATGCGTGACGTGACCGTGAGTACGATGACGGCTGACAAAGCCGAGCAGGGCACACATTACAAACACCACGGCGTAGAGCGCGTTAGCCGTCGCCAGTGCGGTATGCACACCACTTTTCTCAACGATAGGTGCCGTGACCACAAAGGTCAGCATGGTGCCGACGGTGCCGCAGGTCAGGATGAAGTTCACCAGCTTCGGTGAAGCCACTTTGGTCTGTAGTGAACCCAGAGTGATAATGGTGGTGTAGATAGCACTTGAGCTGAAACCAAGAATCATGATGATCCACTTCAGCATGCCAGCATCGCTGCTGCTGACGAACCAGTACATCAGCACGGTCGCCAGGCCTGCCAGCACCATCAGAATGCGTTGCAGATCGAAGAAACGCAGCAGGAAGCTGAAGGCCCACATACCCACCATATACGCCGTCCAGAAGCTGCCCACCAGTTGTCCTGCGTCATTGATGTTCATGCCCATGACTTTGGTGGCATATTCCGGCACCCAGGAGATAAAGCCGAGCTGGCCCAGAATGTAGCAGAGTGCCGCCACTGCCAGCAGCAGCACGCCCACACCCCATTTCTCTTTCTCAACTGTCGGGCTGTTTTCAGGCTTACGCAGCACCGGGAACTCAACAAACAGCGTCATGATGAAGATGGCGACGTAGATAAAGCCGATGCAGACGTAGACCCAGTACCACGGCAACTGACGCGCCAGCAGAATCCCTGCCAGCACCGGAAACAGTGTGCCCGCCATGCTGAAGAAGGAGTCGGTGAACAGCAGGCGTGAACCACGCTGACGACCTTCATACATGTGGGTAATCAGAAAGGTGCCGATCGACATGGTAATGCCGCTCACCACACCCAGTACAAACATGCAGAGCGAAAAGACAGTGAGATCGCGACTGGTCATCAACCCGATTATCGCCAGCACCATCAGGACGAAGCCGAAAATAAGCTGGCGCTTCAGCGGCACAATGACCATCAGCCAGGCGTTCAGGAAGACCGCAGCTAAAATGCCGCTGTTGAGGAAGGTGAAGGTATTACTCATGCTGGAGATGGGGATCTGGAAATCTTTTGCGATATCGCCCATTACCATGCCGGTAACGATCACCAGCGCGCCGGTCAGCGCATAGGAGAAGAAGCTTATCCAGGTGAGGCCAATACGATTACGGTTTGTCATGTTCTGAACCTGTTGAGAACCGGGTGGCAAAAAGTGTCAGAAAGTGTAAACGGAACTGTGATCTTAATAAACAAGCAGTGAAACTACAGATCCATATTTCATGTGTTGTGTGATTTTAATCACGCAATTGCGGGTGTTTAACGTTTGCTCAGACCTTTTGCTGCAACAGCGTAAATATAGGTAAAACGCTGGCTCATGGAATAGAGTCTCTTTACAATCAATCACGTTTTTGTGCCCGCTCTCCCAGGTAAGGAATCTTTCATGTTTAAACGTACTTTAACAGCGGCCATCACCCTGTTAGCGCTCTCTTCCGTTTCCGCCCAGGCGCTGGCCGCAAAAGGTGACACCCACGTTCTGCTCACCACCTCCGCCGGCAATATTGAACTCGAACTGAATAACCAAAAAGCGCCGGTTTCTGTGAAAAACTTCGTTGATTACGTCAACAATGGTTTTTACAACAACACCATTTTTCACCGCGTGATCCCGGGCTTTATGGTGCAGGGTGGGGGCTTCACCACAGACATGCAGCAGAAGCAGACCAACGCGCCAATTAAAAACGAAGCGGACAATGGCCTGCGTAACCTGCGCGGCACCATCTCTATGGCGCGTACCGCCGATAAAGACAGTGCGACCAGCCAGTTCTTCCTCAACGTCGCGGATAATGCCTTCCTCGACCACGGACAGCGCGATTTTGGCTATGCCGTATTTGGCAAGATTGTGAAAGGTCAGGATGTGGTTGAAAAAATTTCTCAGGTTCCGACCAAAGATGTGGGTCCTTACCAGAATGTTCCGTCCAAACCGGTAGTTATCCTCTCCGCTAAAGTCCTGCCTTAACGCTTTTCGTCGCCATCTGCGGATGGCGACCGTCTGTCGCCTCCGGCAAAGCCAGAAATTGCTCTTATACTTAGGGCAAAAACCTGAGCAGGAGGCGGCATGGCGAACAAACTCACCGAAAAACAGAAGGTCACCCTGTGGCAACAGCGACGTAGCGCCAGCTATCAGGCCAGCTGTCGGCTGGAAGGTTTCATGCCAAATGAAACCAGTGTTAACAGCGATGATGCAGCCGCACGTCTGGCGTCACTGAGGAGGCAATATGGACTCTAATACCGCCGTCAGCCAGGATCCCTACCTGTGGCAGCACGACAACGTGCTGAAAAATCTGCCCGATATTCATGACGCTGCGCAGCTGCGCAAGGCAGAGCTGAGCTTTAGTGCGGCACGCGCCGCCACGCTGGAGCTGGGCCCGCGTAATCCCGGGCTGCCTTACCTGCGCCAGATCCATCGCACGCTGTTCCAGGATGTCTACAGCTGGGCGGGGGAACTGCGCACCATTGATATCTGGCGTGATGAGACGCCGTTCTGTCATTTCGAATATATCGAAAAGGAAGGCAATGCCCTGATGGCCGCGCTGGAAGAAGAGAAGGGGTTAGCTGATTTGCCGCGTGACGAATTTATTCAGCGCCTCGCTCACTACTATTGCGAAATCAATATGCTGCATCCTTTCCGCCACGGAAATGGTCGGGCGCAGCGGATTTTCTTTGAACAGCTTGCACTGCATGCCGGATATCTGCTGAACTGGGAAGAGACGGATGCTGAAAGCTGGAAAGCGGCGAATCAGGCCGGTGTAGCCGGAGATTTGGTCCCGCTGGAGCAGGTCTTTGCGAAAGTGGTGAGTGAGGCGGCCTGACCGCGTAGAATAGCGGCGCGGTTTATCATTCTGGACACGTCATGCTGCTGCTTATCGACAATTACGACTCCTTTACCTGGAATCTCTATCAATATTTCTGCGAGCTGGGCGCGCAGGTTCAGGTGGTGCGCAATGATGCCATCACGCTGGAGCAGATGGCGGCGCTGCCACTGACCCATCTGGCCATCTCGCCTGGCCCCTGCACGCCGTCGGAATCAGGCATCTCGCTGGCGGCAATCCGGCACTTCGCCGGACAGCTGCCGGTGCTGGGCGTCTGCCTGGGCCATCAGGCGATTGCGCAGGCGTATGGCGCGCAGGTGGTACGTGCGCGTCAGGTGATGCACGGCAAAACCTCTGCCATTCAGCACACCGGCCAGGGCGTGTTTCGCAATCTCAATAATCCCCTTACCGTGACCCGCTATCACTCGCTGATTGTGCAGCGCGATACTCTGCCCGAGGCGTTCGAGGTGACGGCCTGGACGATGCGTGACGGCGAGCCTGACGAAATTATGGGATTCCGCCACAAAACTCTGGCGCTGGAAGGCGTACAGTTCCATCCCGAGAGCATTCTCAGCGAGCAGGGACATCTGCTGCTGCGCAATTTCCTTGAGCAATAAGTTGCCTTTGAGTGATTTTTTATGCATATTTTGTGATTATTATTTCATGTTTGCACAATAATCATTTAAATGGGGTCATCAATGGCAGCGGAAAAAATTGCGGTCACGCGGGAGACGTTCGATAACGTTATTTTGCCTGTTTATGCACCTGCGCAGTTCGTGCCGGTAAAAGGCAAGGGCAGCCGTGTATGGGATCAGCAGGGCAAAGAGTATATCGATTTCTCGGGTGGTATCGCCGTCACCGCACTTGGACACTGCCATCCTGCGCTGGTGGAGACGCTGAAAAGCCAGGGCGAGACGCTGTGGCACACCAGCAACGTCTTCACCAACGAACCGGCGCTGCGCCTTGCCAGTAAGTTAATCCAGGCGACCTTTGCCGATCGCGTCTTCTTTGCCAACTCCGGTGCCGAAGCCAACGAAGCCGCGTTTAAGCTGGCGCGCTACTACGCCTGCAAACGTCACAGCCCGTTTAAAAGTAAAATCATCGCCTTCCATAACGCCTTTCATGGCCGGACGCTGTTTACCGTTACGGTCGGCGGACAGCCAAAATATTCCGACGGGTTCGGGCCGAAACCGGCGGATATCGTCCACGTGCCGTTTAATGACCTTGATGCAGTGAAAGCGGTAATCGACGACCACACCTGCGCCATCGTGGTTGAACCGATTCAGGGCGAAGGCGGCGTAGTGCCCGCGACGCAGGAATTTATGCAGGGACTGCGCGAGCTTTGCGATCAGCATCAGGCGCTGCTGGTGCTGGATGAAGTGCAGAGTGGCATGGGACGCAGCGGCAAACTGTTCGCCTATGAGCATTATGGCGTCCAGCCCGATATTCTGACCTCAGCCAAAGCGCTGGGCGGCGGTTTCCCGGTCAGCGCCATGCTGACCACTAACGAGATCGCCTCGACCATGGCACCAGGCGTGCATGGGACCACGTATGGCGGCAATCCGCTGGCCTGCGCCATCGCTGAAACGGCGCTGGATATTATCAATACGCCGGACGTGCTGGCGGGTGTCGATATGCGGCGTGAGCACTTTGTCACAGCGCTGCAGGCCATTGATGCGAAGTATGACTTGTTCAGTGACATTCGCGGCAAGGGGTTGCTGATTGGCGCCGCGCTTAAACCTCAGCATGCCGGGAAGTCACGCGACATACTGAATGCCGCCGCCGCTGAGGGCGTGATGGTGCTGGTTGCCGGCACCGACGTGATGCGTTTTGCGCCGTCACTGATTATCGAACCGGCCGATATCGAAGAGGGCATGCGCCGCTTCGCCACCGCCGTCGGCAAGGTGCTTAACGGCTAGGCTAGTTTTTACGTAAGCGTCTGATCAGCCAGCGGCCATGTTGTGGTCGCTGGTTCCATGCCAGTGAGGAGATGGTGTACATCACGCTCAGATGGTCAAGAATACGTCGCACATGCTGTTCCACCACCGTGACAGGTCCCTCACTGATGTTCTCAAGATCATCCAGCAGATTAACCTGTGAGCTTTCACCATCATATTCCAGCCGCTGCTGACACCGCTGTAGCGCGATTTCACAGGATTGCAGATAGCGTTCTGCCAGCGAGTCGGTCAGCATAGTGTGCTCCCGCGCCAGAATCGTTATGGCATTAATGTGCTCAACAATAAACTGACTGTGCGTGACCCAGAGCCGCATATCACTCAGATAGCGGGAGTTAAACGCGGGTTCCTGCATCGCCTGATTCAGCGAGTTAAACAGCGCATTGTGCGCCTGATTCACCTTCACGCGCTGATACGCCAGTTTCTCAGGTGACTGTTCGTTACCCAGCAACAATCTCAGTGCGTCCTGATCGGCTTCCAGCGCATCATGGGCGTTCTGTCGCAGTAAGCCACTCTGCCACTGCGGCCACAGCCACAGCATTCCGCCAAAGGCGATCAGACAGCCCATCAGCGTATCCATCAGTCGCGGCAGCAGAAACTGCGCGCCATTCAGCGACAGCAATTGCAGCGAGTAAACCGCCGTGACCGTAAAGCCAATCATTGACCAGCCATAGAACTGGCGCGTAAAGCGATAGCTGATAAAGGTTATTGCCAGCATGATCAGCAGCACCAGCGACTCCGGTACCGCCAGCCGCAACGTGGCGGCCGCAATCACCAGACCGGCAAAGGTGCCCAGCGCACGGTGCTGGATGCGAACACGCGTAGCGCTGTAACCGTTCTGGCTGACGAACATGATGGTCATCAGGATCCAGTAAGGTTTGGGGATGTTGAAGAACAGCGCCAGTGCACTGCCCAGCATCAGCATTACCGCAAAGCGTCCGGCGGTGCGCAGCGCTGACGAGCGAAAAGAGAGATAACTGCGCAGCGCCGGTAACAGCGGCAGACGGCGCTGACGATCCGCCATCAGATCACGCTGATACAGCGGTTTCTGCGTGCGCAGCACCCGCGCAATGCGGTTGAAGTGGTAAAGACAGAAGTTACCCACCGGATTGTCGGGATGCTGATGGGCGATCTTCTCCAGCGCGCCAAGCTGTTTGTCCATCGCAAAGCGATCGGGTAGCTGGTGATAAAGGATGTTATCCGCCAGCACCCGTAGCCGGGCCGAAATGGTTTTGGCATTCCAGCGGATCACCGCTTCGGCATGGCTCTGTTCGACCAGCTTCTGCACCTCTTCCGGCCGATGCAGACTAACCGAGATGTGTTCCTGCAGATCCAGCGCCACCTGAAAGGCGCGCGTCAGCCGCTTATGGCTGTGATCGCGGCTTGCCGACAGCATGTGCATCTGCTGATAGCAGGTGTTAATCAGATCGACCACTTTCTGCTGACGCGCCAGCAGCGGCGGCAGTGCCTTTTCCGGGTCGGTCAGCTGCGTCAGCAGGGTGTATTTGGCGTCGCAGTAGTTAGCCAGCTCGCGGTAGATCAGGCTGAGGCTTTCGCGCATCGGCTGCTCTTTCCACAGCCAGAACCAGAACCAGTTAAACAGCCCATACCAGAGCGTGCCGCCGATGTAGAGCAGCGGGGTAACATAGATGGGCATGCGGCCAATGAGGCTCAGGGTAAAAATGGCGGCGATAAGCGTGCCGGGCAGCAGACGACCATGCAGCGGGCTGATCTCACCCGTCACGCCGAGCAGCAGGGGCATGGCGAACAGGATGAGCGGTAGCGGAATGGCATGCAGTGTGAGCCACTGAATCAGGAAGCTGCCGAGGGCAAACAGGCTGCCACCCACAATCAGGCGTTTGAAAAAGCGTTTATGCGGGGTATCCAGACCGGCAATATTGCAGCAGGCAGGCACTAACGAGAACAGCAGACCTTTTTGCAGGTCGCCAGCCAGCCAGCCCAGCGCGACGGGCAGACAAAGCACCAGCGTTTGCCGCAAGGCGTAGTTGACTTCAGGATGGTAAATAATTCGACGCCACATCGGCCCAACACAAACAATAACGGCGTGATGTTGCCATCACGCCGTGGGTGACAGGAATTAGCGGGTGCCGTAAACGACGATGGTTTTGCCGTGTGCGGAGATCAGGTTCTGATCTTCCAGCATCTTCAAAATACGGCCCACGGTTTCGCGTGAACAACCCACAATCTGGCCAATTTCCTGACGAGTGATTTTAATTTGCATGCCGTCGGGATGCGTCATGGCATCTGGCTGCTTCGCCAGGTTGAGCAGGGTCTGTGCAATGCGTCCGGTGACGTCGAGGAAAGCGAGGTTACCCACTTTTTCAGACGTGACCTGCAGGCGACGCGCCATCTGCGAGGAGAGTCGCATCAGGATGTCGGGATTAACCTGAATCAGCTGACGGAATTTCTTGTAAGAAATCTCCGCCACTTCGCACGCGCTTTTCGCACGTACCCAGGCGCTGCGCTCCTGGCCTTCTTCGAACAGGCCAAGCTCACCAATGAAATCGCCCTGATTCAGGTAGGAAAGAATCATCTCTTTGCCTTCTTCATCTTTAATCAGAACCGCGACGGAACCTTTCACGATGTAGTAAAGCGTTTCTGCTTTTTCACCTTGGTGAATCAGCGTACTTTTGGATGGATACTTGTGAATATGGCAATGGGACAGGAACCATTCGAGTGTAGGGTCTGTTTGCGGTTTGCCGAGAACCATTCGCTATTATCCTCTGTTGTAATCGTGCCCAAAATACAGGGGGCAGTTTTCCCTGTCAGGCGGTGAAAGCTTCAAGCGTTTCCCTTTCAGGAAATTATTCGGGCCGCATCAGGCGCAGTGCGCATCATTCTTCCCGGCTTCGCCATCGGGTGACGAAAAATATTTTCAGCACTGTTTGTAGCACAGCTTTTGCCGACTGTCTTGTGTTGTCTCGCTTCAGCTACAGGCGGATTTCTCTGGATTGCTGTTTACCAGGCGAAAGCGTACTCTGGCGACAAAACAGCGTATTCCGGAGCAAAAATCATGCAGGCAAGAGTGAAGTGGGTAGAAGGACTGACATTCCTCGGAGAATCCTCATCCGGCCATCAGATACTGATGGATGGAAATTCGGGCGATAAAGCGCCCAGCCCAATGGAGATGGTGCTGATGGCGGCCGGCGGATGCAGCGCGATTGACGTGGTATCAATTCTGCAAAAAGGCCGTAACGATGTGGCTGATTGTGAAGTAAAACTGACCTCAGAACGTCGTGAAGAGGCGCCGCGAATCTTTACGCACATCAACCTGCACTTTATCGTGAGTGGTAAAGCGCTCCAGGATAAAGCGGTCTCACGCGCGGTGGATCTTTCTGCTGAAAAATATTGTTCGGTGGCCATCATGCTGGGTAAAGGTGTGACGATTACGCATAGCTATGAAGTGATTGAGCTGTAACAGGCTGAAGGGCATTTTAAAGTCGCGGGCCAATTCGGAGTCGGTCTGGTGTCGTGCCGTTCCTGCATAGAGAGTCCGCTTTAAGACTGTGCCCGCGTTATTACGCACCTCATCCCTGAGGTGCGCCCATACCGGGCCAACGCTTTGCGTTGTTCAAAAACGCTCCCGGCGTTTTTGTCCCAGTCGCGGGACGCTTTCCTCTTCTGACCCTGTTCCCGGCGTGTTGAGCTTAGGTGTTGCTGTCAGATTCTTTGTCACCAGGTTTTTTCAGTGGCGACCTTTCTGAAAACGGATGTGGTTGCCGGACGTGAAGCGAAGGGAGCATATGCCTGTAGCAAAGCATAGCGGGCCAGGGATGGCCCGCGCTGAGCCTGCCAGGGATGGCGGTTTTGCGTCTTTGCGAAAGGTGTATGCTCCCTGAAGCCAGCTCAGCAGTAAGCCTTTCCCCGCAGAAATGCCAGTTTTACATCTTTGCGAAAGGCCTCTGCTCTCTGCGTTTTTTTTGCTGACCTCTTACTCTATCCGCTTACCTTCCATCAGCCGCTTCACCAGCGGACCCATGATCAGCTCCATCGCCAGACCCATTTTGCCGCCGGGCACGACCAGCGTATTGATGTGCGAGATAAACGAACCCTGCAGCATCGCCAGCAGGTAGGGGAAGTCGATATCTTCCAGCGCCTGGAAATGAATCACCACAAAGCTCTCATCCAGTGACGGAATGGCGCGGGCAGCGAACGGGTTTGAGGTGTCGACGGTCGGGACGCGCTGAAAGTTGATGTGGGTGCGCGAGAACTGTGGCGTGATGAAATTGATGTAATCTTCCATCGAACGCACCACGGAATCCATCACTGCTTCGCGTGAATGACCGCGCTCGCCGGTGTCGCGCACCAGCTTCTGAATCCACTCCAGGTTAACAATGGGCACAACGCCCACCAGCAAATCAACCTGTTCCGCCACGTTATGCTGCGCCGTCACCACGCCGCCGTGCAGTCCTTCATAGAACAGAATGTCAGTGTTCTGCGGCAGCGGCTGCCAGGGCGTAAAGGTGCCGGGCACCTGATTCCACGGTACGGCTTCATCGTAGGTGTGCAGATATTTACGCGACTGGCCCTGTCCGCTTTGACCATACTCTTTAAAGCTCTGCTCCAGCAGACCAAAGTCATTGGCTTCCGGGCCAAAGTAGCTGACATGACGTCCTAAATCGCGCGCCTTACGAATCGCCATATCCATTTCAGGGCGGGTAAAGCGGTGAAAGCTGTCGCCTTCAAGCTCAGCAGCATGAAGATCGAGCTGCTGAAAGATTTTACGAAACGCGAGGCTGGTGGTGGTGGTTCCTGCACCGCTGGAACCGGTCACCGCGATAATGGGATGACGTGCAGACATAGAAAAGCTCCCTGTGAGGTCGGGCGATGAGCATTGTTATCATGAAATGATGCCGGGTGCATCAGCCACGAAATTCTTTGCGCGGCATGATATTGACCGATTCATGCAGTTCCGACCACACCAGCACCACTTCACCGGTTTCCAGCTGGCGTCGCACATCAGCTACCTTGTCCAGCAGGCTGCGTTCCTGCTCGCCGTAGTCTGTGCCTTCGCGCAGCACAAAGGTTTCAATCAGATTTTCAAGGGTCTCAGGTGAGACCTGTTGCCAGGGAATAATCACAAGATCAGTTATCCAGAAAAGGGGCGATCCACTGCGGGATGCGCTGTTCCAGCCACATTTCAGGCTGGCGTAGCGTTCCGCCGACAAAACCGACGTGGCCGCCGTAGGGTGTCAGTTGATAAGTAATAGTGGCAGATAATTGGCTGCTGTGCGGGATCACCTCATCACTCATAAAGGGATCGTCTTTGGCGTGGATGATCAGCAGCGGTTTCTCTGTGTGTTTCAGCCAGGGCATGGCGCTGGCACGATGATAATAATCTGCTGCATCGACAAAACCGTGGGCGCGGGCTGTAATCGCATCATCAAAATCGCGCAGTCGCCGCATCGCTTTGAGCTGTGCCAGATTAACCGGCAGGGTGTCCGGCCAGGCATGCAGTTTGCGGCGTGCATTTTTCTTGAGCTGCGCCAGCAGGTAGTACTGATAGAAGCGCGAGAAGCCGCGTTCCAGTTTCACGCTGCACGGTTCCAGCAGCAGCGGGGCGGAGACAATCACGGCGGCATCCACCTCCGCAGCGGCACCCTGCTGGCCGAGCAGGCAGCCCAGCATGTTGCCGCCCAGCGAGAAACCCACGGCGGCGGTAGGCACATGACCCCAGCGGGTGCGCAGCCAGCGCAGGAAGAAGCGGGCATCTTCAGTTTCGCCGGAGTGATAGATGCGGTTCAGCCGGTTAGGTTCGCCGCTGCAGCCGCGAAAATGCATCACTACTGCCAGCCAGCCGCTTGCGCGGCAGATCGCCATCAGGCCATGAATATAGGGACTCTGAAAGCTGCCCTCCAGTCCATGAAACAGCACCACGCGCGGTTTATGCTGCGCCAGCTGCGGATCTTCGCTCCAGGCGAGATCGACGAAATCGCCATCGGGCAGATCGAGACGCTGCCAGTGAGGAGCGAAGGTGATACGGCGACGTAACAGGCGCGGCAGCATCGTCTGCAGATGCGCGTTACGCAGCGTGTCAGGTGGTCTGAACTGCTCGTTTTCCGGGCCGGTAAATTTCATGTGGTAAAAGCTTGTCTGTTCCATATCACACTGTTAGCTTCGATAAGTTTTTTATTGCAGGGTAAGGAGTACCCGATTGCCATGGAACTGAGTCTTTTCTTATCAATGTTGGGATTTCTGTGGGTCGCGGCCATTACGCCAGGCCCCAATAATATGTTACTCACCGCCTCGGGCGCTAATTTTGGCTTTCTGCGCACGATTCCGCTGATGATCGGCATCATGATCGGCATGCAGGTGATGCTGCTGATGGTGGCCTTTGGCGTAGGCGGTTTGATCCTGCTCTATCCCTCGCTGCATCTGATGCTGAAAATCGCCGGTAGCCTCTATCTGCTCTGGCTGGCGTGGAAGATAGCCACCGCCAGCTATGCAAAGCTGGAAACTGACCAGGCACCGGATGCGCCAATGCCGTTCTGGCAGGGCGGGCTGCTACAGCTGATCAACCCCAAAGCCTGGCTGATGGCGCTGGGCGCGGTCGCCAGCTTCAGTCTGGCCGGTGATGCGTATCGTCATTCCGTGATGGCCATAAGCGTCGGTATGTTTCTGGTTAATCTGGTGTCGGGCGTCATCTGGATGGGATTTGGCGCGATGATTGGTCGCATTCTGCGCAGTCGCCGCGCCTGGAGAATATTTAACCTCGCCATGGGGCTGCTGACCGCTGCCTGCGTGCTATTAATCTGGCACTGAGTCAGCTGGATGCGCGTTCAACGCGCGTCCAGGGCAGCACCTCACGCATCACCGGCGCGTTCGGGTTGCGGATCTTCTGCAGCAGCAGCTGTACGCTGCGTGCGCCCAGCTGATTCATCGGCTGTTCAATGGTAGTCAGTGGCGGATTCAGGCTGCGGGTAAAGGGCACTCCGTCAAACCCCACCACCGCCAGATCTTCCGGCACGCGCAGACCCGCTTCCAGCGCCGCATGCACCACGCCCATCGCCAGCACATCTGAAACCGCAAACACCGCATCCGGCGGTTCCGGCAATGCCATTAATTCCTTCATCGCCTGAATGCCTGCCTCTGGGGAGATTTCATAGGTATAGGAGACGGCGGACCACGCATAGCCCAGCTCCTCAATGGCCTGGCGGTAGCCCTTTTCACGATGATGCGAGTAGAGGTAACGCATGTCGCCATTGACCAGCCCAATGCGTTTCCGCCCTTTACCCGCGAGGTAATGGATGGTGTCACGCGCGGCTTCAAGGTGATCAATGCTGACCGAGGAGGCGGGAATATCCGGATCAAATTCACAGCATTGCACCCAGGGCGCCCCGGCGATCAGCGCCTGCAAATCCTGCAACCCTGATGCGGCATCCATCGTTATTACACCATCCACCACTTTTCCGGTCAGCAGCGAAAGATAGGCGGCTTCACGCTGAAGCTGCGAGGCGGAGTTGCAAAGCAGAATGTGATAGCCGTGCAGTTCTGCTTCGGCTTCAATGCCCTGAACCACGCGCGAACAGAAGGGGTTGGTAATATCCGAGATCAGCACCAGCAGCATGTGGCTTTGTGCCGTCCGCAGCTGACGTGCCAGTAAGTTGGGCTGATAGTCGCAGGCAGAGATTGCCGCCAGAACTTTCTCACGCGTATCGGGCTTTACGCCGGGATGCGCGTTGAGAACCCGCGATACCGTGGCTTTGGAAACGCCAGCCAGCTGAGCGACTTTCTCGATCGACATCGGATTTAAAGACCTTAACAGGCAATAATTGGGAACGCATATCAATAACACAGGCACAATGTGAGCGCCTGACATTTTTGCTTACTTTAGCTATTTTCAGCATTTGCGATTTTCAGCTTAGTTTTGCAGATAGTGATCTAAGAACTTATTTCTATTAGGGATAATTTTTAATTCCTTTATGAAACTATTGCGTGCAGAGACACTGCCTCCACGATAAAACTGGTGGGGTAGTGATCATGGCAGCAACACGTTTAACTTTCTTAGCCGCAGCGATGGCGCTGCTGGCGTTTCGGGCTGATGCAGTCAATGTCACCGTTGCGTACCAGACCTCTGCCGAACCGGCGAAAGTGGCACAGGCTGATGGCAGTTTTGCCAAAGAGAGCGGGGCCAGCGTCGACTGGCGTAAGTTTGACAGCGGTGCAGGCGTATTGCGCGCGCTGGCGTCCGGCGACGTCCAGATTGGCAATATCGGCTCCAGTCCGTTAGCGGTCGCAGCGGCGCAAAAGCTGCCAATCGAAGCGTTTCTGCTTGCCTCACAGCTGGGCAACTCTGAAGCGCTGGTGGTAAAGAAGAACATCATCACTCCCAACGATCTCATCGGCAAGCGCATCGCGGTGCCGTTCATCTCTACCACTCACTATAGCCTGCTTGCTGCACTGAAACACTGGGGCATCAAGCCGTCGCAGGTACAGCTGGTTAATCTGCAGCCGCCTGCGATTATCGCGGCGTGGCAGCGTGGCGACATTGATGGCGCTTACGTCTGGGCGCCTGCGGTGAATGAACTGGAAAAACAGGGCAAAGTGCTGACCGACTCGGCGGCAGTGGGGAGCTGGGGATCGCCGACGCTGGATGTCTGGGTGGTCCGCAAAGATTTCGCTGAGCAGCATCCGGAGATCGTGACCGCATTTGCCCGCAGCGCGCTTGATGCGCAGCAGGCCTATCTTAACAGCCCCGATAGCTGGCTGAAGCAGCCCGATAATCTCAGCAAACTCTCCCGCCTTAGCGGTGTGCCGGAAGCGCAGGTGCCGGATCTGGTGAAGGGCAATACCTACCTCACGGCGCAGCAGCAGGTTGAGCAGCTGGGCAAACCGGTCAATAAAGCGATCGTCGATACTGCGCAGTTTCTGAAAGCACAGGGCCGGGTGCCGCAGGCGGATAACGACTACAGCAGCTATGTGACCTCCCGTTTCGTCGCACCATTAGTTAAACCCTAAGGAGGCACGATGCTGCGTATCGCTCATCTTCATGCCCGTTATGCCGGACAACCGGTGTTGCAGGATATCAATTTGCAGCTGGATAGCCATGAACTGCTGGTGGTGCTCGGCCCCTCCGGCTGCGGCAAAACCACGCTGCTTAATCTGGTTGCCGGATTTCTGCCGGTGGAGTCGGGCAGCATCACGCTGGATAACCAGCCAGTGACGGGGCCTGGTGCGGAGCGCGGCGTGGTGTTTCAGCATGAAGGCTTACTGCCATGGCGTAACGTGCTGGATAACGTTGCCTTTGGTCTGCAGCTGGCGGGGATGTCGCGTCCGGCGCGCGAGGCCATCGCACGGAAGCTCATCAGGCAGGTGGGGCTGGAAGGGGCGGAGAAGCGCGCCATCTGGCAGTTGTCAGGCGGTCAGCGGCAGCGGGTCGGCATTGCACGCGCGCTGGCGACCGATCCGCAACTGCTGCTGCTTGACGAGCCATTTGGCGCACTGGATGCCTTTACCCGCGAGCAGATGCAGACCCTGCTGCTGACGCTGTGGCGCGACAGCGGTAAACAGATCCTGCTGATTACGCACGATATAGAAGAGGCTATTTTCCTGGCCAGCGAACTGATTCTGCTGTCGCCAGGACCCGGCCGCATCGTGGAACGCTTGCGGCCCGGCTTTGGTCAGCGCTTTGCCGCAGGTGAGTCGTGCCGCAGCATAAAATCCGATCCGCAGTTTATCGCCCAGCGCGAATATGTGCTGAGCCGCGTATTTGACCAGCGGGAGGCGTTTGCATGAGCGCGTTAATCCACGACAAGTCTCTGCCGGTGCGCCGTCGTTTGCGCTGGCCATTTTCAACCACGTTCACGCTGAGCATGCTGAGTCTCTCTCTGCTGTTGCTGCTCTGGTGGGGCGTGACCGCGCTGGGCCTGATTGCTCCGCTGTTCCTGCCGTCGCCACAGCAGGTGTTCAGCAAGCTGCTGCTGATTGCCAGCGCCCAGGGCTTTATGGATGCCACGCTGTGGCAGCATCTGGCCGCCAGCCTGACGCGGATGCTGATTGCGCTGACCGCGGCTGCCGTCATCGGCATTCCGGTGGGGATTCTGATGGGCCTCAGCCCGGTAGCTCGCGGTCTGCTTGATCCGCTTATTGAGCTTTATCGCCCGATTCCGCCACTTGCCTATCTGCCGCTGATGGTGATCTGGTTTGGCATTGGTGAGACGTCGAAAATCCTGCTGATCAGCCTGGCCATCTTCGCGCCGGTGACGCTCTCCACGCTGGCCGGGGTGCGTAACACCCAGCAGGTACGGATTCGTGCGGCGCGCTCGCTGGGAGCTAACCGCTGGCAGCTGCTGCGCTGGGTGATTCTGCCGGGCGCGCTGCCGGAGATTCTGACCGGCCTGCGCATTGGGCTCGGGGTGGGCTGGTCAACGCTGGTGGCGGCGGAGCTGATTGCCGCCACGCGTGGCCTCGGTTTTATGGTGCAGTCAGCGGGAGAATTCCTCGCCACCGATGTGGTGCTGGCGGGTATCGCCGTGATTGCTTTTATCGCTTTTAGCCTGGAACTTGGGCTCCGCGCGTTGCAGCGCCGTCTGACGCCCTGGAGTGGAGAACAATCATGAATGAACGTCTGAGTTTTACCCCGCTTGGCCCTTACATAGGCGCGCAGGTCTCAAACCTGGATGTCTCACGGCCATTGAGTGATGCGCAGTTTGAGCAGCTGTATCATGGCTTGCTGCGTCATCAGGTGCTGTTTCTGCGGGACCAGAAAATAACGCCGGAACAGCATCGCGCACTGGCAATCCGTTTTGGCGACCTGCATATCCATCCGGTCTATCCCCATGCGGAGGGCGTCGAAGAGATTATCGTGCTCGATACCCATCAGGATAATCCGCCGGATAATGACAACTGGCACACCGATGTCACCTTTATCGAAACACCACCGGCTGTCGCGCTGCTGGCATCCAAAGTCTTACCGGAAGCGGGCGGTGACACGCTCTGGACCAGTGGCATCGCCGCTTACGAGGCGCTGTCAGTGCCTTTTAAGCAGTTGCTGGAGGGTCTCCGCGCCGAGCATGATTTTAAAAAATCATTCCAGGAGTATAAGTACCGCAAAACGGAGGAAGAACATCTGCGCTGGCAGCAGGCGGTGGCAAAACATCCACCCGTGCAGCATCCGGTAATCCGCACGCATCCGGTCAGCGGCAAAAAAGCGCTGTTTGTGAATGAAGGCTTTACCACGCGGATCCTGGATTTAAGCGAGAAGGAGAGTGATGCGGTGCTGGGCTTCCTGTTTGCGCACGCCACCAAACCGGAGTTTCAGGTGCGCTGGCGCTGGCAGCCAGACGATCTGGCTATCTGGGATAATCGGGTCACGCAGCATTATGCCAATGCCGACTATTATCCGGCCCGGCGGATCATGCAGCGGGCAACGGTACTGGGCGACAAACCCCGTTAAAAAGCATCTCCCCGTAAGCGGGGAGATTTTTTATGAGGCCATAATCTGTTCGAGCTGTTCCTGGGCTTCCAGCCACGCCATCTCAACCTCTTCCAGCGCAGATTTACTTTCCGCCTGCCGCTTGAGTGCAGTGGTCAGGTCCGCTTTTCGGCTCTGATCATAAATCGCACTGTCTGCGAGCTGCGCTTCGGCATCGGCCAGCTGGCTCTGCCATTTGCTCATCTGCTTTTCCAGCTTCTCTATCTCTTTGCGCAGCGGCTGGGTCTGGGTGCGCAGTTCGGCATCACGGCGCTTTTGATCTTTACGCGCCTGGGCGCTGTTACCGTTATCCAGTTTCGGCGCGGCATCCTGTTGCGCCTGCTGTTTCTGCAGATCGCTCAGCCACTGCTGATAATCTTCGAGGTCGCCCTCAAACACATCCACTTTGCCATCATGCACCAGATAGAGATCGTCCGTGGTCGCGCGCAGCAGGTGACGGTCATGCGAGACCACCACCAGTGCACCTTCGAAGTCGATCAGCGCTTCGGTCAGCGCCTGGCGCATATCAAGATCCAGGTGGTTGGTTGGTTCATCGAGCAACAGCAGGTTAGGGCGTTGCCAGACAATCAGCGCCAGCACCAGTCGCGCTTTCTCACCGCCGGAGAAGCGCTCAGTGTTCTCCGTGACTTTGTCGCCGCGGAAATCGAAGCCGCCCAGATAGTCGCGCAGCTGCTGTTCCAGCACGTCAGGCGCAATGCGCGACAGATGCTGCAGCGGTGACTCATCGGCCCGCAGGTACTCCAGCTGATGCTGGGCGAAGTAACCAAGCTTGATCCCTTTCGCCAGCCCCATCTTGCCATGCATCGCCTCCAGCTCACCTGCCAGCAGCTTAATCAGGGTGGATTTACCGGCTCCGTTACGTCCCAGCAGGCCGATGCGTGAGCCTGGCACCAGGTTGAGCTTGATCGCGTCGAGAATGATGCGATCGCCATAACCTGCGGTGACCTTCTCCATCTTCATCAGTGGATTAGGCAGGTTTTCCGGCTTGCGGAAGGTGAAGCTGAATGGATTATCAACATGGGCGGGCGCAATCATCTCCATGCGCTCCAGCATCTTGATGCGGCTCTGTGCCTGTTTCGCCTTGGTCGCCTGGGCGCGGAAGCGATCAATGTAGCTGTGCAAATGCGCGACTTTCTCCTGCTGACTCTCATACAGCGCCTGCTGCTGAGCCAGCTTGGCGACGCGCTGCCGTTCAAAGGAGCTGTAGTTGCCGGTATATTCGAACATCGACTCCTGTTCGATATGAATAATTTTGTCGATGACCGGATCGAGGAAGTCACGATCGTGCGAGATCAGGATCAGTGTGCCTTCATAACTTTTCAGCCAGCGCTCCAGCCAGATCACCGCATCGAGATCGAGGTGGTTGGTCGGTTCATCCAGCAACAGCAGATCGGAACGGCAAATCAACGCCTGTGCCAGATTGAGGCGCATGCGCCAGCCACCAGAAAAGTCGCTGACCGGCCGTTGCAACTGCTCCTGACTGAAGCCCAGGCCGTGCAACAGGCTTGAGGCGCGCGCATGAATGCTCCACGCCTGCACCGCGTCCAGCTGGCCATGCAGCAGCGCAATGGCATTGCCATCGTCACGCAGATTGGCGTCCGCCAGCTCGGCTTCAAGCTGACGAAACTGGCGATCGCCATCAATCACGTACTCCAGCGCGGCTTTATCCAGCGCTGGCGTTTCCTGATTCACCCAGGCCAGCGCCCAGTGAGCGGGGAACGTGACGGTGCCGGCATCGCTGGTGATTTCACCTTTTAACAGCGACAGCAGCGTGGATTTCCCACAGCCGTTTTTACCCACCAGCCCGACCTTCTGACCGGGATTAATGGTGGCGGTGGCATTGTCGAGCAGGACGCGGATGCCGCGGCGAATTTGTAAGGCTGAGAAGACAATCATGTAAGCGCCGTATCGTCAGAATATGTTAATTTACTGGCAACATAATGAGATTTTGCTGCGTCGTGCATGGTAGCTGAAAACCGCACCAATGACGACGCTTTGGAGGGAAAGGATGTCGCAGCCACCCAGGGTTTTGCTGCTTTATGCTCATCCGGAATCACAGGATTCGATCGCGAATCGGATTTTGTTACAGCCGGCTCAGGCACTGGAACACGTCACCGTGCACGATCTGTACGCGGCCTATCCGGATTTTTTTATCGATATTCATCATGAACAACAGTTACTGCGCGAACATGACGTGATCATTTTTCAGCATCCGCTCTATACCTACAGCTGTCCGGCATTGCTGAAAGAGTGGCTGGATCGGGTTCTGTCCCGCGGCTTCGCCAATGGCGTGGATGGCAATGCACTTGAAGGTAAATACTGGCGCAGCGTGGTGACGACCGGCGAACCGGAAAGTGCCTTTAAGCAGCAGGGTCTGAACCGCTATTCGCTCAATGACATTATGCGGCCTTTTGAGCTGACCGCCCGGATGTGCCGTATGCACTGGATGCCGCCGATGATTGTTTACATGGCACGTCGTCAGAGTCCTGAATTATTGAAAAATTACGCCCGCGCTTATGGTGACTGGCTCGCGGCACCGCTGCTGAATGGAGGGGTATAGATGGAAGGGCAAACGCTGCTGACCGCGGGGGTGATTTATCTGGTCGCGGCGGTCTTGATTGTACCGGTGGCGGCTCGCCTCGGTATTGGTGCAGTTCTGGGTTATCTGGTGGCGGGTATCGCCATCGGCCCGTGGGGATTAGGTTTTATCAGCGACGTCGACGAGATTCTTCACTTCTCTGAGCTCGGCGTGGTTTTCCTGATGTTTATTATCGGGCTGGAGCTGAACCCGGCAAAGCTGTGGGCGCTGCGCCGCTCCATTTTTGGGGTCGGCGCGGCGCAGGTCATCTTCTCCGCAGCCATTCTCGGCGGCTTATTGTGGCTGACCCATTTTAGCTGGCAGGCGGCGATCATCGGCGGGATTGGCCTGGCGATGTCCTCGACCGCCATGGCGCTGCAGCTGATGATGGATAAAGGCATGAACCGCAGCGAAGCGGGTCAGCTGGGCTTTTCGGTGCTGCTGTTCCAGGATATCGCGGTTATTCCTGCCCTGGCGCTGATCCCGCTGCTGGCCGGGACCGACAGCGGCCATATCGACTGGATGAAGGTTGGCATGAAAGTGCTGGCGTTTGCCGGCATGCTGGTAGGCGGACGCTATCTGCTGCGACCAATCTTCCGTTACATCGCCGCATCGGGCGTGCGCGAGGTCTTTACCGCGGCGTCGCTGCTGCTGGTGCTGGGTTCCGCGCTGTTTATGGATGCGCTGGGCCTGTCGATGGCGCTGGGTACGTTTATTGCCGGGATCCTGCTGGCGGAGAGCGAATACCGCCATGAGCTGGAAGTGGCTATCGACCCGTTCAAAGGTTTACTGCTGGGCCTGTTCTTTATTTCGGTAGGCATGGCGCTCAATCTCGGTGTGCTCTATACCCATATTGTGACCATCCTGCTGGGTGTGGTGACGCTGGTGGCGGTGAAAACAGGGGTGCTCTATGTGCTGGCGCGCATTTATGGCCTGCGCAGTTCAGAGCGACAGCAGTTCGCGGGTGTGCTGAGTCAGGGTGGTGAGTTCGCCTTTGTGCTATTTTCAGCGGCATCCTCGGCAAAGCTCTTCTCAGGCGAGCAACTGCCGATGCTGCTGGTGACGGTGACGCTGTCGATGATGACCACGCCGCTGCTGATGAAGGGAGTCGATCGTCTGCTGGCACGCCGCTTCAACGAGACGGATGAAGATGCAGAAAAACACTTTGTTGAAGATGATCAGCCACAGGTGATTGTGGTGGGCTTTGGTCGCTTCGGTCAGGTGGTGGGACGCTTGTTGATGGCGAACAATAAACGCATCACCGTGCTGGAGCGCGACATCAGTGTGGTAAGTCTGATGCGGAAATATGGCTATAAGGTCTATTACGGCGATGCTACCGAACTGGAGTTACTTCGGGCAGCCGGTGCAGCCAACGCGCAGTCAATTGTCATCACCTGCAATGAACCGGAAGATGTGATGACGATCGTGCATCTGTGCCAGCAGCATTTTCCGCAGCTGCAGATTCAGGCGCGCGCCCGTGGCCGCGTCGAAGCCCATGAGCTGTTACAGGCAGGCGTCACGCAGTTCTCGCGCGAGACCTTCTCCAGTGCGCTGGAGCTGGGACGTAAAACATTGATGACGCTGGGGATGCATCCGCATCAGGCGCACCGCGCCCAGCAACATTTCCGCCGGCTTGATATGCGGATGTTGCGTGAGCTGATGCCCAATCTCTCTGAAAGTGCGGCGCAGGCTTCACGAGTCCGTGAAGCACGGCGTGAACTGGAAGATATCTTCCAGCGCGAAATGCAGCACGAGAAGCGGCAGTTCGACGGCTGGGACGATGACCAATAATCTCTTAAAACAGGCAGAAGCTAATGCGTAAACGTTTTATTGCCGGTGCGACATGCCCGCACTGTCAGGAAAAGGACACGCTGGCGATGTGGCGTGAAAATAATGTTGATGTGGTGGAGTGCGTGAAGTGTGGTCATCAGATGCGCGAGGCGGATAAGCAGGCGCGCGATCAGGTTCGCTCAAATGAACAGGTTATTGGCATTTTCCATCCTGAGTAGCGGAATCGGGCAGCTTTTTTTACGCTTGAACTTACAGCGGGATTGAATTCCGTTACAATTACCGCCATTAAGGCTTAAGTCGCAAGAGAATGTGAAATCCCTCTTGTACTCAGCCCCGAACCTTTCTGGTTGGTGTTATTGCACGCAAGAATAGACCAATGAGACGGGATCTCAGCTCTCAACGGTTAGGAGATATCATGAAAGTAGCAAAAGACCTGGTGGTAAGCCTGGCCTATCAGGTACGTACAGAAGACGGCGTGTTAGTTGACGAGTCACCGGTGAGTGCACCGTTAGACTACCTGCACGGTCATGGTTCCCTGATTTCTGGTCTGGAAAATGCGCTGGAAAACCACATTGCCGGCGACAAGTTTGACGTGCATATCCCGGCAAACGATGCTTACGGTCAGTATGACGACAACCTGGTGCAGCGCGTTCCTAAAGACGTGTTCATGGGTGTTGATGAACTGCAGGTTGGCATGCGTTTCCTGGCAGAGACCGATCAGGGTCCGGTGCCAGTAGAAATCACTGAAGTTGAAGATGAACACGTCGTGGTTGATGGTAACCACATGCTGGCGGGTCAGAACCTGAACTTCAACGTTGAAGTGGTTGCTATCCGTGAAGCCACACCAGAAGAACTGGCTCATGGCCATGTTCACGGTGCAGATGGCCATCATCATGACCACGATCACGGCCATGATCACGACCACGACCATGATCACGGTAAAGGCGGTTGCGGAACTGGCGGTTGCGGTTGCAGCCACTAAGTCTCAACAGTCCTTTAAAGGCCACCTCCGGGTGGCCTTTCTTTTGGTCGTTACTCTGGTTCAGCCCGGCTGAACCGGGGCCAGATGGCCCGCGATCAGTAGTGCGGGGGCGGCGTCTCTTCAGACTGTGAGGCGACCATCGAGGGCGCATTCGCTTTGAGCTTGTCAGTTAAAATGCGCATCTGTTCACGCATTTTATTCATCTCAAGCTCATGCTGAACCACTGCGCTGTTTAGCTGATCGATCGTCATCTCCTGAAAGGCCAGTTTACTCTCTAACGTCTCCAGACGCTGTTCCCACTCAGATTGTTGCATGACCTGTTCCTCTGTTAAGGTGCGACTCGGGGCGTGATTCTACGACCTGAATGCCAGGAATCACCTGTTTTTTTCACTACCTCCAGCGTTGCGCTTGAAAAAAGGCTGCGCGGCATCATCTCTGATGAAACTTCCCGATGTTATAAAGGTCGGAGGTAGACCGGGTAATTACATTGTGGGAGTGTTCGCCACTGCCACGTAAAGTTATAGTGTGGACCCTGAAGTCCGCAATGTTTCCCGAGGTTAGACGCTTCGGTTTTGGAGAATGGATGAAATCACTGTTTAAAGTCACATTGTTAGCTACCACCATGGCTGTTGCACTGAATGCTCCGCTGGCAATGGCGGCAGACACCGCTGCGGCCCCACAGGCTGCACCCGCTGCTGCGCCACAGTCCGCGCCACAGGCACCTAAGAATGCTGCTTTCAAAGATGAAGACCAGCAGTCTGCCTACGCACTGGGTGCTTCACTGGGTCGCTACATGGACAACTCCCTGAAGGAGCAGGAAAAACTGGGCATCAAACTGGATAAGCAGCAGCTGATTGCTGGTGTTCAGGATGCATTTGGTGGTAAGAGCAAACTGTCTGATGAAGAGATTGAGCAGACGCTGCAATCCTTTGAAGGCCGCGTGAAAGGCGCAGCCTCAGCGAAAATGGAAAAAGATGCGAAAGAGAACTCTGAAAAGGGTGAAGCGTTCGCGACCAAATTTGCTAAAGAGAGCGGCGTGAAGAAAACCGAAAGCGGCCTGCTTTATAAAGTTGAGAAAGAAGGGACCGGCGACGCACCTAAAGACAGCGATACCGTAGTGGTGAACTACAAAGGTACGCTGATTGATGGTACTGAATTCGACAACTCTTATACCCGTGGTGAGCCACTCTCGTTCCGTCTGGATGGTGTTATCCCAGGCTGGACCGAAGGTCTGAAGCATGTGAAGAAAGGCGGCAAGATCAAGCTGGTGATCCCACCAAATCTGGCTTACGGCAAAAATGGCGTTCCGGGCATCCCGGCTAACTCCACCCTGGTATTTGATGTTGAACTGCTTGATATCAAACCAGCGCCTAAAGCAGATGAAAAAGCACAGGCGCCTGCGCCTGCTGCGGCAGAAAAAGCGCAGTAATCTGCTGACCGCCGCCTCCGGGCGGCGGTTTCATTTTAGCTTCACGACAAACCTCTGGCATAAGCCGACGACATTTGCCAGACTAATGCCTGCCTAATTATCCCAATATTGAGTCTGCCCATAAGCCGCTGTGACAGGCTCCAGCCATTCAGGGTGATACTCTTCAATGTCTAATCCATTCAATCCGGGTGAACTGAGCGACTTCGATCTTCTGGAGCAGCGCCCGTTCGAACAATCCGATTACGATATTCTGAAATCGTACGAGGCTGTCGTGGATGGCCTGGCGATGCTGATCGGCTCGCATTGTGAAATTGTCCTGCATTCGCTTGAAGATCTTAAGTGTTCGGCCGTACGTATCGCCAATGGAGAACACACCGGTCGTAAAGTCGGTTCGCCTATCACTGATTTAGCCCTGCGTATGCTGCACGACATGCATGGCGCGGACAGCAATGTCTCCCGTGCCTATTTTACGCGCGCCAAAAGCGGCGTGCTGATGAAGTCTGTCACCATTGCGATTCGCAACCGTCAGCAACGGGTCATTGGCCTGCTCTGCATCAACATGAACCTTGATGTGCCGTTTTCACAAATCATGTCGACCTTTATGCCACCCGAGATGCAGCAGGTTGACTCCAATGTCAACTTCGCCAGTTCGGTTGATGATCTGGTGATGCAGACGCTGGAGTTCACCATTGAAGAGGTGAGTGCTGACCGCAATGTATCGAACAACGCCAAGAATCGTCAGATTGTGCTGAACCTGTATGAGAAGGGGATCTTCGACATCAAAGATGCCATCAACCAGGTTGCGGATCGGCTGAACATTTCGAAACACACTGTCTATCTCTACATCCGTCAGTTTAAAAATGGCGACTTTGTGGGACAGGATCGGTAATGCGCTACACCCTGATGGTGACCGGCCCGGCTTATGGGACGCAACAGGCGACCAGTGCATACCTGTTCGCCCGTGCACTGCTGACGGCGGGCCATCAACTCGACAGCGTGTTCTTCTATCGCGAAGGGGTGCTGAATGCTAACCAGCTCACCGCGCCTGCCAGTGATGAATTTGACCTTGTACGTGCGTGGCAGGCCTTGCATCAGGAGCACGGTGTGGCATTGAACATCTGTGTCGCGGCCGCGCTGCGTCGCGGCGTCAGCGATTCGCAGGAAGCGGACCGGCTCCAGCTGGCGGGCAGTAACCTGCAGCCGGGTTTTACCCTGAGTGGGTTGGGTGCGCTGGCGGAAGCCGCGCTGAGCTGTGAACGCATGGTGCAGTTCTGATGAATCGTGTCGCATTTGTTTTTACCCGTGCGCCGCACGGCAGCAGTGCAGGGCGCGAAGGGCTGGATGCCGCGCTGGCCACGGGCGCGCTCAGTGACGATATCGGCCTGTTTTTTATTGGTGATGGCGTATTGCAGCTTAATCTTCATCAGCAACCAGAGACGATTAAGAGCCGTCACTATGCCGCGACCTTTGGCGTGCTGCCGCTGTATGACATTGAACAGTGCTATCTCTGCCAGGACTCCCTGATTGCGCGGGGGTTAAAGGTTGACGCTGACCGGTTGCTGGATGTTACCCTGCTGGACGCGCCGGCACTGCGGCAGATGCTGGCCAGCTACGATCGCATTCTTACTTTCTAAGAGACGTTAATGCTGCACACTTTAATGCATTCACCGGCCTACAGTGATCTTGATACTCTGCTTTTAATGGCGGGCGCCGGGGATGACCTGCTGCTGTTGCAGGATGGAGTGCTGGCCGCCTTAACCGGAAGCCGTGCATTAATGCGGCTCTCAGAGAGCGACCTGAAGCTGTGGGTGCTGGACGAAGATGTTCAGGCTCGCGGTCTCGCTGGACAAATTTCGAGCAGCGTACAGTCAATAGACTATAATGGCTTTGTCACGCTAACGATCAGGCATCAGCAACAAATCGTGTGGTAATCGGCTAAAACCTGGTTATTTCTTGACACCCCTTTGACTCAGCCCTAAAATTCTGCCTCCTCGTAATTCTACGAGGCGATTTATTACGTGTTTACGAAGCAAAAGCAAATCCAGGAGCTATTTAATGGCAACAGTTAACCAGCTGGTTCGCAAACCACGCGTCCGCAAAGTTGCAAAGAGCAACGTGCCGGCGCTGGAAGCTTGCCCGCAAAAACGTGGCGTTTGTACTCGTGTGTACACCACCACTCCTAAGAAACCAAACTCCGCACTGCGTAAAGTCTGCCGTGTGCGTTTGACCAACGGTTTTGAAGTTACCTCCTACATTGGTGGTGAAGGTCATAACCTGCAGGAACACTCCGTGATCCTGATCCGTGGCGGTCGTGTAAAAGACCTGCCAGGTGTGCGTTACCACACCGTTCGTGGCGCGCTTGACTGCTCAGGTGTTAAAGACCGTAAGCAGGCTCGCTCCAAGTACGGCGTGAAGAAGCCAAAGGCTTAATGGTTCTCCGTTAAGTAAGGCCAAACGTTTTAAATTAAATGTCATAATAAACTCATAGAGTTTTGGACAATCCTGAATTAACAACGGAGTATTTCCATGCCACGTCGTCGCGTCATTGGTCAGCGTAAAATTCTGCCAGATCCTAAGTTCGGATCAGAGCTGCTGGCCAAATTTGTAAATATCCTGATGGTAGATGGTAAAAAATCTACTGCAGAATCAATCGTTTATACCGCGCTCGAGACCCTGGCTCAGCGTTCAGGTAAAAACGCACTGGAATCTTTTGAAGTAGCCCTGGAAAACGTGCGTCCGACTGTCGAAGTTAAGTCACGTCGCGTTGGTGGTTCTACTTATCAGGTACCAGTTGAAGTCCGCCCGGTTCGTCGTAATGCTCTGGCAATGCGCTGGATCGTAGATGCTGCTCGTAAACGCGGTGATAAATCAATGGCTCTTCGCCTGGCGAACGAACTTTCTGATGCTGCAGAGAACAAAGGTACTGCAGTGAAGAAACGTGAAGACGTTCACCGCATGGCAGAAGCCAACAAGGCGTTCGCACACTACCGTTGGTAATTACCACGTAGTTAAACCAGCGGGCGCTCAATCAGCCAACCCGCTGGGGTCGACTTACCTTGAACGCCCGAGAATCAGAGGAATCAAATGGCTCGTAAAACACCCATTGCCCGCTACCGTAACATCGGTATCAGTGCGCACATCGACGCCGGTAAGACTACCACTACCGAACGCGTTCTGTTCTACACCGGTGTAAACCACAAAATCGGTGAAGTACATGACGGCGCAGCAACCATGGACTGGATGGAGCAGGAACAGGAACGTGGTATTACCATCACTTCCGCTGCGACCACCTGTTACTGGTCTGGTATGGCAAAGCAGTTCGAACCACACCACATCAACATCATCGACACCCCAGGACACGTTGACTTCACCATCGAAGTTGAACGTTCTATGCGTGTGCTTGATGGCGCGGTAATGGTTTACTGTGCAGTTGGTGGCGTTCAGCCACAGTCTGAGACCGTATGGCGTCAGGCTAACAAATATAAAGTTCCACGCATTGCGTTCGTTAACAAAATGGACCGCATGGGTGCTAACTTCCTGAAAGTTGTTAAACAGATGGAAGTTCGTCTGGGCGCGACTCCAGTTCCTCTGCAGCTGGCTATCGGCGCAGAAGAGAAATTCACCGGTGTTGTTGACCTGGTGAAAATGAAAGCAATCAACTGGAACGACGCAGATCAGGGTGTAACCTTCGACTACGAAGATATCCCAGCTGATATGCAGGAACTGGCTGAAGAATGGCATGCGAAGCTGGTTGAAGCCGCTGCTGAAGGCTCTGATGAGCTGATGGAGAAATTCTTCGGTGGTGAAGAACTGACTGAAGAAGAGATCAAAACATCTCTGCGTAAGCGTGTTCTGAACAACGAAATCATCCTGGTAACCTGTGGTTCTGCATTTAAGAACAAAGGTGTTCAGGCGATGCTGGATGCAGTTGTTGAATATCTGCCAGCACCGACTGACGTTACCGCGATTAACGGTATGCTGGACGACGGTAAAGACACGCCGGCTGTTCGTCACTCTGATGACAACGAGCCGTTTGCTGCACTGGCGTTCAAAATCGCTACCGACCCATTCGTGGGTAACCTGACGTTCTTCCGCGTTTACTCTGGTGTTGTTAACACGGGTGATACCGTATTCAACCCGGTTAAATCAAACCGTGAGCGTCTGGGCCGTATCGTTCAGATGCACGCTAACAAGCGTGAAGAGATTAAAGAAGTTCGTGCGGGTGATATCGCAGCTGCGATCGGCCTGAAAGATGTGACCACTGGTGACACCCTGTGTGACCCAGATAACGTCATCATCCTTGAGCGCATGGAGTTCCCGGAGCCGGTAATCTCTATCGCCGTTGAACCGAAAACCAAAGCTGACCAGGAAAAAATGGGTCTGGCTCTGGGCCGTCTGGCGAAAGAAGACCCATCATTCCGCGTATGGACTGATGAAGAATCTAACCAGACCATCATCGCTGGTATGGGTGAATTGCACCTCGACATCATCGTTGACCGTATGAAGCGTGAGTTCAACGTTGAAGCGAACGTGGGTAAACCACAGGTTGCTTATCGTGAAGCGATTCGTAACAAAGTTACCGATGTTGAAGGTAAACACGCCAAGCAGTCTGGTGGTCGTGGTCAGTACGGTCATGTTGTTATCGACATGTACCCACTGGAGCCAGGTTCTAACCCGAAAGGTTACGAATTCGTCAACGATATCAAAGGTGGTGTGATTCCTGGTGAATACATCCCTGCGGTTGACAAAGGTATTCAGGAACAGCTGAAATCAGGCCCTCTGGCCGGCTATCCGGTTGTGGATCTGGGCGTGCGTCTGCACTTCGGTTCTTACCACGATGTTGACTCCTCAGAACTGGCGTTCAAACTGGCCGCGTCTATTGCCTTCAAACAAGGCTTTAAACAAGCGACACCAGTCCTGCTTGAGCCTATCATGAAGGTTGAAGTTGAAACGCCAGAAGAGAACACGGGTGATGTCATCGGTGACCTTAGCCGTCGTCGTGGTATGCTTAAAGGGCAGGAATCTAACGCTACTGGCGTTCAGATTCACGCTGAAGTTCCGTTGTCTGAGATGTTCGGATACGCAACTCAGCTGCGTTCTCTGACCAAAGGTCGTGCTTCTTACTCCATGGAGTTCCTGAAGTATGACGATGCGCCGAACAACGTAGCGCAGGCCGTTATTGAAGCTCGTAGCAAATAAGCTACGGTTTAAATTTGAACTGATGCCTTCACCTAAAGGGTGAAGGCACAACGTAAGGAATTATCGCCATGGCGAAAGAGCAATTTCAGCGTAACAAACTGCACGTAAACGTGGGCACCATCGGTCACGTCGACCACGGTAAAACCACCCTGACTGCAGCTATCACCACCGTACTGTCTAAAACTTACGGCGGCCAGGCTCGTGCATTCGATCAGATCGATAACGCACCAGAAGAGAAAGCACGTGGTATCACCATCAACACTTCACACGTTGAGTATGAAACCCCAACCCGCCACTATGCGCACGTTGACTGCCCAGGCCACGCCGACTATGTGAAAAACATGATCACCGGTGCTGCGCAGATGGACGGCGCGATCCTGGTTGTTGCTGCGACTGATGGCCCAATGCCACAGACCCGTGAGCACATCCTGCTGGGTCGTCAGGTTGGCGTTCCTTACATCATCGTGTTCCTGAACAAGTGTGACATGGTTGATGATGAAGAGCTGCTGGAACTGGTAGAAATGGAAGTTCGTGACCTGCTGTCAGCATATGACTTCCCAGGCGACGACACTCCAATCGTTCGTGGTTCTGCTCTGAAAGCGCTGGAAGGCGAAGCTGAGTGGGAAGCGAAAATCATCGAACTGGCTGAGCATCTGGATAACTACATCCCAGAACCACAGCGTGCGATCGACATGCCGTTCCTGCTGCCAATCGAAGACGTATTCTCAATCTCTGGCCGTGGTACTGTTGTTACCGGTCGTGTTGAGCGCGGCATCGTTAAAGTCGGCGACGAAGTTGAAATCGTTGGTATCAAAGATACTGCGAAATCAACCTGTACCGGTGTTGAGATGTTCCGTAAGCTGCTGGACCAGGGTCAGGCAGGCGAAAACTGTGGTGTTCTGCTGCGCGGTATCAAGCGTGAAGACATCCAGCGTGGCCAGGTTCTGGCTAAGCCAGGCTCAATCAAGCCACACACCCAGTTCGAGTCAGAAGTTTACGTTCTGTCTAAAGACGAAGGTGGTCGCCATACTCCGTTCTTCAAAGGCTATCGTCCACAGTTCTACTTCCGTACAACTGACGTAACCGGCTCAGTAGAGCTGCCAGAAGGCGTTGAAATGGTCATGCCAGGCGACAACATCAAAATGGTTGTTACCCTGATCCACCCAATCGCAATGGACGAAGGTCTGCGCTTCGCAATCCGCGAAGGCGGCCGTACCGTTGGCGCGGGTGTTGTTGCTAAAGTTATCGCTTAATTGTGATATCTGCTGTAGTCGTGCAAACGGCCACTGCAACACAGATAAAAGAGCACTTCGGTGCTCTTTTTTTTTGCTCTGAATAAGCCATAACCCTGCAAAGGGTGGGTTTGAAATAAAAACTATTCGCATTTACACTGTGTATAGAAAATGTACCAGAGTGATGAATCAATGTACGTCTGCCTTTGTAATGCCATCAGTGATAAAACCCTTCGTGAAGTCGTGCGTCGCTATCAGCCTGAGTCTATCCAGCAACTGCGTCAGTTTGTGCCAGTAGGCAAACAATGCGGCAAATGCGTTCGTGCTGCGCGTGAAATCCTGGATGAAGAGATGCAAAATCCGCCACTCTATAAAGAGATAGCCTGACGAACATCGGTGTGTGAATACCCACAATATCTTTCACGCTTTTTTGACTTCTTTTTAACCGCATCTACGCTCTAATAAATCAGACGCGGAGGGTTAACAATGAAGGGTGATATCAAAGTTATTAGTCATCTCAATAAACTGCTTGGAAATGAACTGGTTGCTATCAACCAGTACTTTCTGCATGCACGCATGTTTAAAAACTGGGGACTGATGCGCCTCAATGATGTGGAGTATCACGAATCAATCGATGAGATGAAGCATGCTGACAAATATATTGAGCGCATTCTTTTTCTTGAAGGCATTCCAAATCTTCAGGATCTGGGACGTCTGCGTATTGGAGAAGACGTTGAGGAGATGCTGAGTTCAGACCTGAATCTGGAGCTGGAAGGCGCTAAAGATCTTCGTGAAGCGATCTCCTATGCTGATAAAGTTCATGATTACGTCAGCCGTGACATGATGATTGAAATCCTGGCGGATGAAGAACACCACATCGACTGGATTGAGACGGAGCTTGAGCTCATCCAGAGGATGGGCATCCAGAACTATTTGCAGGCTCAAATCAAAGAAGAGTGAACCGCGCCTGAAGTACAAGCATCACCCAGCCCGCAATGGCCAGGAACGGCCCAAAGGGTAGCGGGCTGTCCATCTGGACTACGCCCCGTCGTTGCAACATCACGATGGTCGCTAACGCCAGAACTGTAGCACCCAGCGCAATCCAGGGTAATGCCTGCCAGCCACAGCAGGCACCTAGCGCTGCAAAAAGCTTGATATCGCCATAGCCTAATCCTTCAAACCCCCTTACCAGCCGATAGCCCCAGGCAAGCAGCCACAACGCACAGTATCCAGTCAGGGCGCCCCATATCGCCGCTGTTTCATTTCCGGTTAGTGAGGCGTGCAGTAATCCCAGCCAGAGCAGCAGATAGCTCAGCGGGTCGGGTATACAGTAGTGGCGACAATCAATAGCCGCCACCAGTAGCAACAGGCCAGAGGCCGCAATAATAAAAATCGCGTCTGCAGAATGGGTAAAGCTTTGTAGCACCAGCAGACAGAGCATTGCAGTCAGACATTCCATGACAAAGCTCGATTCGCTGAATAGCTGATTGCAGAAACGACACCGTCCTTTTAAGACTGGCCAGCTGACCAGAGGCAGTTTATCGCGCCATAGCAGGCGCTGCTGACAATGGGTGCACCGTGACCCGGGGAAGCAGAGTGAGGCAAACCACTGGTCAGGAGGGAGGGCAGGAGAGAAGCGCGCACAGGCCAGAGACAGAAAGCTTCCTAATGCACCTCCGCCAGCCAGAACAGCGATTTGAGTAATAAAGGGCAGGGACATGGTTATGCTCCAGGTAAAAGGTGACGAACACTCTCACCGGCTTGCTGTTCTGTGTCATCTGCGAATGAGGAACCCCGGAAATGTGCTCACAATTGAATCCATGATTTATCAGCCTTAAAGCAGTTCACTGCGACGCGCGCCTCACACGTCGGCCACTATTTAGCAGGGAAAAGCGCAACACGGGTTGCTTCCTGAACAGATTTACGTATAATGCGCGGGCCTGCAGATATTGCAGGCGCGATTCGAGCAGAATCGCAGACGGCTGAATTTTAGGCCGCCTGACAATACTCCCAATTGTGGAGTTATATGCTGAACGATTACACTCTCCCATCAATCGTAATGGGCTCGAGTAGTAATTTTTTTCGTCTATAAAAAGTTTGGAGCTCTGGTCTCATGCAGAACCAAAGAATCCGTATCCGTCTTAAAGCGTTTGATCATCGTCTGATCGATCAATCAACCGCGGAAATCGTTGAGACCGCCAAGCGCACTGGTGCGCAGGTTCGTGGTCCAATCCCGCTGCCAACCCGCAAAGAGCGTTTTACTGTTCTGATCTCTCCGCACGTTAACAAAGATGCGCGTGATCAGTACGAAATCCGCACTCACAAGCGTCTGGTAGACATCGTTGAGCCAACTGAAAAAACCGTTGATGCTCTGATGCGTCTGGATCTGGCTGCCGGTGTTGACGTGCAGATCAGCCTGGGTTAATCAGGTCATCGAGCGATTGAGAGGTTGAAACAATGATTGGTTTAGTCGGTAAAAAAGTGGGCATGACCCGCATCTTCACTGAAGATGGCGTTTCTATCCCCGTCACCGTAATCGAAGTTGAAGCGAACCGCGTTACTCAGGTCAAAGGCCTGGAAAACGATGGTTACCAGGCAATTCAGGTTACCACCGGTGCTAAAAAAGCAAACCGTGTGACCAAACCTGAAGCTGGTCATTTTGCTAAAGCTGGCGTTGAAGCTGGCCGTGGCCTGTGGGAATTCCGCACCGCTGAAGGTGAAGAATACTCTGTAGGTCAGAGCATCAGCGTTGAAATTTTCGCTGAAGTTAAAAAAGTTGACGTAACCGGTACCTCAAAAGGTAAAGGTTTCGCCGGTACCGTTAAGCGCTGGAACTTCCGTACCCAGGACGCTACTCACGGTAACTCCTTGTCTCACCGCGTTCCGGGTTCAATCGGTCAGAACCAGACTCCGGGCAAAGTGTTCAAAGGCAAGAAAATGGCAGGTCAGCTGGGTAATGAGCGCGTAACCGTTCAGAGTCTGGACGTGGTACGTGTTGACGCTGAGCGCAACCTGCTGCTGGTTAAAGGTGCAGTTCCCGGTGCTACCGGTAGCGACCTGATCGTTAAACCAGCTGTGAAGGCGTAAGGGGATAGCAATGGAATTAGTATTGAAAGACGCGCAGAGCGCGCTGACTGTTTCCGAAACTACCTTCGGTCGTGATTTCAACGAAGCGCTGGTTCACCAGGTTGTTGTTGCTTACGCATCTGGCGCCCGCCAGGGTACTCGTGCGCAGAAAACTCGCGCCGAAGTAACTGGTTCAGGCAAAAAGCCATGGCGTCAAAAAGGCACCGGCCGTGCGCGTGCAGGTTCTGTAAAGAGCCCAATCTGGCGTTCAGGTGGTGTGACCTTTGCTGCGAAGCCACAGGACCACAGTCAAAAAGTTAACAAAAAGATGTACCGCGGCGCGCTGAAAAGCATCCTGTCCGAACTGGTACGTCAAGATCGTCTGATCGTTGTCGAATCATTTGCTGTAGAAGCACCGAAAACCAAGCTGCTGGTACAGAAACTGAAAGACATGGCTCTGGAAGACGTGCTGATCATCACCGGTGAACTGGATGAGAATCTGTTCCTGGCTGCGCGTAACCTGTACAAGGTTGACGTGCGTGATGCATCCGGTATCGACCCAGTTAGCCTGATCGCCTTCGACAAAGTCGTTATGACTGCTGATGCAGTTAAGCAAGTTGAGGAGATGCTGGCATGATCCGTGAAGAACGTCTGCTGAAAGTACTGCGCGCGCCGCACGTATCTGAAAAAGCATCTAGCGCGATGGAAAAAACCAATACCATCGTTCTCAAAGTTGCTAATGACGCGACCAAAGCAGAGATCGTTGCTGCTGTTGAGAAACTGTTCGAAGTAGAAGTTAAAGACGTAAACACCCTGGTAGTTAAGGGCAAAGTTAAGCGTCAAGGACAGCGTATCGGTCGTCGTAGCGACTGGAAAAAAGCTTACGTCACCCTGAAAGAAGGCCAGAATCTGGACTTCGCTGGCGGCGCTGAGTAAGTCGGAGGAGAAAGACAATGGCAGTTGTTAAATGTAAACCGACATCTCCGGGTCGTCGCCATGTAGTTAAAGTGGTAAACGCGGAGCTGCACAAGGGCAAACCATTCGCCCCGCTGGTAGAAAAAAACAGCAAATCCGGTGGCCGTAACAACAATGGTCGTATCACTACCCGTCATATCGGTGGTGGTCACAAGCAGGCTTACCGTATTGTTGACTTCAAACGCAACAAAGATGGTATCCCGGCAGTTGTTGAACGTCTTGAGTACGATCCGAACCGCTCTGCGAACATCGCACTGGTTCTGTACAAAGACGGCGAGCGCCGTTACATCCTGGCCCCTAAAGGCCTGAAAGCCGGCGACCAGATTCAATCTGGCGTTGATGCTGCGATCAAAGCAGGTAACACTCTGCCGATGCGTAACATCCCGGTGGGTTCAACCGTGCATAACGTAGAAATGAAACCAGGCAAAGGCGGTCAGATTGCTCGCTCAGCTGGTGCTTACGTGCAGATCGTTGCTCGTGAAGGTTCTTACGTTACCCTGCGTCTGCGTTCAGGTGAAATGCGTAAAGTCGAGTCTGACTGCCGCGCAACACTGGGCGAAGTCGGCAACGCTGAGCACATGCTTCGCGTTCTGGGTAAAGCCGGTGCAGCCCGTTGGCGTGGTGTTCGTCCGACCGTTCGTGGTACCGCGATGAACCCAGTTGATCACCCGCACGGTGGTGGTGAAGGTCGTAACTTTGGTAAGCACCCGGTAACTCCGTGGGGCGTTCAGACCAAAGGTAAGAAGACCCGTAGCAACAAGCGTACCGATAAGTTTATCGTACGTCGCCGTAGCAAATAATATTAGAGGATAAGCCATGCCACGTTCTCTCAAGAAAGGTCCTTTTATTGACCTGCACTTGCTGAAGAAGGTAGAGAAAGCGGTGGAAAGCGGTGACAAGAAGCCTTTGCGCACTTGGTCCCGTCGTTCAACGATCTTTCCTAACATGATCGGTTTGACCATCGCTGTCCATAATGGTCGTCAGCACGTTCCTGTCTTTGTTTCCGACGAAATGGTTGGTCACAAACTGGGTGAATTCGCGCCGACACGTACTTATCGCGGTCACGCGGCTGATAAAAAAGCCAAGAAGAAATAAGTAGGAGGAAGAGATGGAAACTTTAGCTCAACATCGCCACGCTCGTTCTTCTGCTCAGAAGGTTCGCCTTGTTGCTGACCTGATTCGCGGTAAGAAAGTGTCGCAGGCACTGGACATTTTGACCTACACCAATAAGAAAGCGGCTGTACTGGTCAAAAAAGTTCTGGAATCTGCCATTGCTAACGCCGAACACAACGATGGCGCTGATATCGACGATCTGAAAATCACGAAAATTTTCGTTGATGAAGGTCCGACCATGAAACGCATTATGCCGCGTGCCAAAGGTCGTGCAGATCGCATCCTGAAGCGCACCAGCCACATTACTGTGGTTGTGTCCGATCGCTGAGACTCTGGAGACTAGCAATGGGTCAGAAAGTACATCCTAATGGTATTCGCCTGGGTATTGTAAAACCATGGAACTCTACCTGGTTTGCGAACACCAATGAATTCGCTGACAACCTGGACAGCGATTTTAAAGTACGTCAGTTCCTGACTAAGGAACTGGCTAAAGCATCTGTCTCTCGTATCGTTATCGAGCGTCCTGCGAAGAGCATCCGTGTGACTATTCACACCGCTCGTCCGGGCATCGTCATCGGTAAGAAAGGCGAAGATGTAGAAAAACTGCGCACGGTCGTCGCGAAAATCGCTGGCGTTCCTGCACAGATTAATATCGCCGAAGTCCGCAAGCCGGAACTGGACGCGAAACTGGTAGCTGACAGCATCACTTCACAGCTGGAGCGTCGTGTGATGTTCCGTCGTGCTATGAAGCGTGCGGTTCAGAACGCCATGCGTCTTGGCGCGAAGGGTATTAAAGTCGAAGTTAGCGGCCGTCTGGGTGGCGCCGAGATCGCACGTACCGAATGGTATCGTGAAGGTCGCGTGCCATTGCACACACTGCGTGCTGACATTGACTACAACACCTCTGAAGCGCACACCACTTATGGTGTAATCGGCGTTAAGGTATGGATCTTCAAAGGTGAGATCCTGGGTGGTATGGCTGCTGTTGAACAACCGGAACCGGCTGCTCAACCTAAAAAGCAGCAGCGTAAAGGCCGTAAGTAAGGAGAGTCGCTGATGTTACAACCAAAGCGTACGAAATTCCGTAAGGTGCACAAAGGCCGTAACCGCGGTCTGGCTGCGGGTACGGATGTCAGCTTCGGTACTTTCGGTCTGAAAGCTGTTGGCCGTGGTCGTCTGACTGCTCGTCAGATCGAAGCAGCACGTCGTGCTATGACCCGTGCAGTTAAGCGTCAAGGTAAGATCTGGATCCGAGTATTCCCGGACAAACCGATCACCGAGAAGCCGCTGGAAGTGCGTATGGGTAAAGGTAAGGGTAACGTAGAGTATTGGGTTGCCCTGATCCAGCCTGGTAAAGTCCTGTATGAAATGGACGGCGTACCAGAAGAGCTGGCCCGTGAAGCATTCAAGCTGGCAGCAGCAAAACTGCCTATCAAAACCACCTTTGTAACTAAGACGGTGATGTAATGAAAGCAACAGAGCTGCGTGAAAAAAGCGTTGAAGAGCTGAACACTGAGCTGCTTAATCTGCTGCGTGAGCAATTTAACCTGCGCATGCAGGCAGCATCTGGCCAACTGCAGCAGACCCATCTGCTGAAACAGGTGCGCCGTGATGTTGCACGCGTTAAGACTTTACTGACTGAGAAGGCGGGTTCGTAATGACCGATAAAATCCGTACTCTGCAGGGTCGTGTAGTAAGTGACAAAATGCAGAAATCTGCAGTTGTTGCTATCGAACGTTTTGTGAAACACCCGATCTACGGCAAATTCATCAAACGTACGACTAAGCTGCACATCCATGACGAGAACAATGAATGTGGAATTGGTGACGTGGTAGAAATCCGCGAATGCCGTCCACTGTCCAAGACTAAATCCTGGACCCTGGTTCGCGTAATCGAGAAAGCGGTTCTGTAATAAGAATTGTTTTTTCTGAGAAACCCTCTGCTTCGGCAGGGGGTTTTTTTTTGCCTGGTATCTGGCCTGTTCCATTCATGCCAGTGGTTGTACAAGTCTGAGAGCGTTCACAAATTTAACGGGGAGCCCGTGGGTCCTGCGGTTCATCAGTCAATGCGACCTGAAAATGCCACACGGGAGCGAGCGGTTTATCATCGCCAGGGAAGTGATGAGTCTTGAAAATGGAGAGTCATGATTGATTGTGTCGGCTACCGTTGAACGTTTTCACCGTTCACCGCACTACCTGTCACCCCAGCAACTGTCACTGCACTGCCTGCTATTGTCTCAGCCAAAAACTTGCCGCTAATATCGGATAGCACATAACCACTGACAACCCACAGGCAAGTTTATGACACGAACGCTGTTACTGAAGAATGCCGACTATGTGGTCTGCATGGATGCTGACCGTCAGGAAATACGACACGCCAGTATTTTGATAAAAGGAAATCAAATTGCTGCGGTTGGAGAAGCAGACTCATTACCTGATAACGCCGACGAGGTGATTGATCTCCAGGGACACATTGTTATTCCAGGCCTGATCAATACGCATCACCATATGTACCAGAGCCTGACCCGCGCTATTCCTGCGGTGCAAAATGGTGAACTGTTCAACTGGCTGACTCACCTCTATCCACTGTGGCAGAATTTAACGCCCGGGATGATTCAGGTGTCAACGCAGGTCTCAATGGCCGAGCTGATCCTCTCCGGCTGCACCACCACCAGTGACCACCTCTATGTTTACCCTAATGGTTGTAAGCTTGACAACAGCATTGAAGCCGCATCCTTAATGGGTATGCGTTTCCATGCGAGCCGGGGCAGCATGAGTGTCGGTCAATCCCAGGGTGGCCTGCCGCCCGATTCGCTGGTTGAGAGTGAAGCAGCCATTCTGAAGGATACGCAGCGGGTGATTGAGCGCTATCACGATGACAGCTATGGCTCGATGCTACGCATTGTGGTTGCGCCATGTTCACCGTTCTCGGTCAGCCGTGAGCTGATGAAGCAATCCGCAGCACTGGCACGCAGCTTCAACGTCTCTCTGCATACGCATCTGGCGGAGAATGACAGTGATATCCAATATAGCCGCGAAAAGTTCAACATGACACCCGCGCAGTATGTTGAAGACCTCGGCTGGGTAGGCCCGGATGTCTGGCATGCACACTGCGTCAAACTGGATCAGCCCGGTATTGAGTTATTTGCGCGTACAGGGACAGGTATCGCGCACTGTCCGTGCTCAAACATGCGTCTCGGCTCGGGCATTGCGCCGATAAGGCACATGTGCGATGCCGGAGTACATGTCGGTTTGGGGGTGGATGGTTCTGCCTCCAATGACAGCGCAGATATGATGGCAGAAGTACGTCAGGCCATGCTGCTGCAACGCGTGGGGTTCGGCCCGGATGCGATGACGGCGCGTCAGGCACTCGAACTGGCGACGCTGGGGGGAGCAAAAGTGCTGAATCGCAATGACGTGGGCGCTATTGCGCCGGGCATGATGGCTGATTTGGCTATTTTTGACCTCAATCGCATTGGTCTTGCCGGGGCAGGGCACGATCCCGTTGCTGCGCTGGTATTCTGTAATCCCGGCCAGGTCGCTTACAGCATCATTAACGGTAAAGTCAGGGTGCGTAACGGAGAACTGGCCGGAATTGACCTGCCAGCCGTACTGCGTCAGCATAACCAACTAGCCAGAAAGCTGGTTGATTGAGTCAGAAGGGCACTTAATTTGGAAGGCGACGAAAAATAAGGCAGATTACATTTGCTACTGTTCGCACTATTCCCTAGAATACGCCCTCCCTGTCATCAGGGAAAATCAGCGGCTCGATTGAGAGCCGTTTATTTTTTCTACCCATCTGTGAGAACCGGTGTTACAATGCCGCGCCCTCAATTATGGGGCTTTCTAACGACCTGAGGTTTAGGTCCCGAAGTAGTAGTTGACATTAGCGGAGCACTAAAATGATCCAAGAACAGACTATGCTGAACGTCGCCGACAACTCCGGTGCACGTCGCGTAATGTGTATCAAGGTTCTGGGTGGCTCGCACCGTCGCTACGCAGGCGTCGGTGACATCATCAAAGTTACCATCAAGGAAGCAATTCCTCGTGGTAAAGTCAAAAAAGGTGATGTCCTGAAGGCGGTAGTGGTGCGCACCAGGAAGGGTGTTCGTCGCCCGGACGGTTCTGTCATTCGCTTCGATGGTAATGCATGCGTTATTCTGAACAATAACAGTGAGCAGCCTATCGGTACGCGTATTTTTGGGCCGGTAACTCGTGAACTTCGTACTGAAAAGTTCATGAAAATTATCTCTCTGGCACCAGAAGTACTCTAAGGAGCGAACAATGGCAGCTAAAATCCGTCGTAACGACGAAGTTATCGTGTTAACCGGTAAAGATAAAGGTAAGCGCGGTAAAGTTAAGAATGTCCTGTCTTCTGGTAAGGTCATCGTTGAAGGTATCAACCTGGTTAAGAAACATCAGAAGCCGGTCCCGGCCCTGAATCAACCAGGCGGCATCGTTGAAAAAGAAGCTGCTATTCAGGTTTCTAACGTTGCACTGTTCAACGCGGCAACTGGTAAGGCTGACCGTGTAGGCTTTAGATTCGAAGACGGCAAAAAAGTCCGTTTCTTCAAGTCTAACAGCGAAACTATCAAGTAATTTGGAGTAGTACGATGGCGAAACTGCATGATTACTACAAAGACGAAGTAGTCCAGAAACTCATGACAGAGTTTGGCTACAATTCTGTCATGCAAGTCCCTCGGGTCGAGAAGATCACCCTGAACATGGGTGTTGGTGAAGCGATCGCTGACAAGAAACTGCTGGATAACGCAGCAGCTGACCTGGCAGCAATCTCCGGTCAAAAACCGCTGGTCACCAAAGCACGCAAATCAGTTGCAGGCTTCAAAATCCGTCAGGGCTATCCGATCGGCTGTAAAGTAACTCTGCGTGGCGAGCGCATGTGGGAGTTCTTTGAGCGTCTGGTCACCATTGCTGTTCCACGTATCCGTGACTTCCGTGGCTTGTCCGCTAAGTCATTCGATGGTCGTGGCAACTACAGCATGGGTGTACGTGAACAGATCATCTTCCCAGAAATCGACTACGACAAAGTCGATCGCGTTCGTGGTTTGGATATCACCATTACCACTACTGCGAAATCTGATGATGAAGGCCGTGCTCTGCTGGCTGCCTTTGACTTCCCGTTCCGTAAGTAAGGTAGGGTTACTTAATGGCTAAGCAATCTATGAAAGCACGCGAAGTTAAGCGTGCAAAATTAGCAGACAAATTCTTCGCTAAACGCGCTGAACTGAAAGCGATCATCTCTGATGTGAACGCTTCCGACGAAGATCGTTGGGATGCTGTTCTGAAGCTGCAGAGTCTGCCGCGTGATTCCAGCCCTTCGCGTCAGCGTAACCGCTGCCGTCAAACAGGTCGTCCGCACGGTTTCCTGCGGAAGTTTGGGTTGAGCCGTATCAAGGTCCGCGAAGCCGCCATGCGCGGTGAAATCCCGGGCCTGAAAAAGGCTAGCTGGTAATTGTCACCAATTGAATCACGGGAGTAACACAGATGAGCATGCAAGATCCGATCGCGGATATGCTGACCCGTATCCGTAACGGTCAGGCCGCAAACAAAGTTGCGGTCACCATGCCTTCCTCCAAGCTGAAATTGGCAATTGCCAACGTTCTGAAGGAAGAAGGATATATTGAAGATTTCAAAATCGAAGGCGACATCAAGCTGGAACTGGAACTTACTCTCAAGTATTTCCAGGGCAAAGCTGTTGTAGAAAGCATTCAGCGAGTAAGCCGTCCTGGTCTGCGCATCTATAAGAAAAAAGATGAGCTGCCAAAGGTAATGGCCGGTATGGGCATCGCTGTAGTTTCTACATCTAAAGGTGTCATGACTGATCGTGCAGCGCGCCAGGCAGGTCTTGGTGGCGAAATTATCTGCTACGTAGCGTAATCGGAGGATACATATGTCTCGTGTTGCTAAAGCACCTGTCGTTGTTCCTGCCGGCGTAGAGGTAAAACTCAACGGTCAGGTAATTTCGATTAAAGGTAAAAACGGCGAGCTGACTCGTACTATCAATGATGCTGTTGAAGTTAAGCATGCTGACAACGCTCTGACTTTCGCTCCGCGCGAAGGTTTCGTTGACGGCTGGGCGCAGGCGGGTACTTCTCGCGCGCTGCTGAACGCAATGGTTATCGGTGTTACCGAAGGCTTCACTAAGAAGCTGCAGCTGGTTGGTGTAGGTTATCGTGCAGCCGTTAAAGGCGACGTGGTCAACCTGTCTCTGGGCTTTTCTCATCCAGTCGATCACCAGCTGCCCGCGGGTATCACTGCAGAATGTCCAACTCAGACTGAGATCGTGCTGAAAGGCGCTGATAAACAGCTGATTGGTCAGGTTGCAGCGGACCTGCGCGCCTACCGTCGTCCTGAGCCTTATAAAGGCAAGGGTGTCCGTTACGCCGACGAAGTCGTGCGTACCAAAGAGGCTAAGAAGAAGTAAGGTAACACTATGGATAAGAAATCTGCTCGTATCCGTCGTGCGACCCGTGCACGTCGCAAGCTCAAAGAGCTGGGTGCTACTCGCCTGGTGGTACATCGTACCCCGCGTCATATTTACGCACAGGTAATCGCCCCGAACGGTTCCGAAGTTCTGGTCGCTGCTTCTACTGTAGAAAAAGCTATCACTGAACAACTGAAGTATACCGGTAATAAAGAAGCCGCAGCTGCAGTAGGTAAAGCTATCGCAGAACGCGCAATCGAAAAAGGCATCACTGGTGTTTCTTTCGACCGTTCCGGTTTCCAATATCATGGTCGCGTCCAGGCACTGGCAGATGCTGCCCGTGAAGCTGGCCTTCAGTTCTAAGGTAGAGGTCTAAGATGGCACACATCGAGAAACAAGCTGGCGAACTGCAGGAAAAACTGATCGCGGTAAACCGTGTTTCTAAAACTGTTAAAGGTGGTCGTATCTTCTCCTTCACAGCACTGACTGTGGTAGGCGATGGTAATGGTCGCGTAGGTTTTGGTTACGGTAAAGCGCGTGAAGTTCCAGCAGCGATCCAGAAAGCGATGGAGAAAGCCCGTCGCAACATGGTTAACGTCGCGCTGACCAACGGCACCCTGCAGCACCCAGTTAAAGGTGCACACACGGGTTCCCGCGTGTTCATGCAGCCGGCTTCAGAAGGTACCGGTATTATTGCCGGTGGTGCAATGCGCGCCGTTCTGGAAGTCGCTGGAGTTCATAACGTACTGGCAAAAGCGTATGGTTCTACAAACCCGATTAACGTGGTTCGTGCAACTATCGATGGCCTGGGCAATATGAAATCTCCGGAAATGGTCGCTGCTAAGCGTGGTAAATCCGTTGAAGAAATTCTGGGGTAATCACGATGGCTAAGACTATTAAAATCACTCAAACCCGTAGTTCAATCGGCCGCTTGCCTAAGCATAAAGCCACTCTGGTTGGCCTGGGTCTGCGTCGTATTGGCCACACCGTTGAGCGTGAAGACACGCCAGCAGTACGCGGTATGGTCAACGCGGTTTCCTATATGGTTAAAGTGGAGGAGTAAGAGATGCGTTTAAATACTCTGTCTCCGGCCGAAGGGTCTAAGCACGCTACCAAGCGTCTGGGTCGTGGTATCGGTTCTGGCCTCGGAAAAACCGGTGGTCGTGGTCACAAAGGTCAGAACTCACGTTCTGGCGGTGGCGTACGTCGCGGTTTCGAAGGTGGTCAGATGCCTCTGTACCGTCGTCTGCCGAAGTTCGGTTTCACCTCTCGCAAAGCAATGATCACCACAGAGATTCGTCTGTCTGATCTGGCGAAAGTTGAAGGCGGTATCGTCGACCTGAACGCGCTGAAAGCAGCCAACATTGTCGGTGTTCAGATTGAATTCGTTAAAGTAATTCTGTCTGGTGAAGTTTCTACACCGGTAACGGTTCGCGGTCTGCGTGTCACCAAAGGTGCACGTGCTGCAATCGAAGCTGCTGGCGGTAAAATCGAGGAATAAGTAGCAGATGGCTAAACAACCGGGATTAGATTTTCAAAGTGCCAAAGGTGGCTTTGGTGAGCTGAAACGCAGACTGCTGTTTGTAATCGGCGCACTCATTGTCTTCCGTATTGGCTCTTTTATTCCAATCCCTGGTATTGATGCCACTGTACTTGCCAAACTGCTTGAGCAACAGCGTGGCACCATCATTGAAATGTTTAACATGTTCTCTGGTGGTGCTCTCAGCCGTGCTTCTATTTTCGCACTGGGCATCATGCCGTATATTTCGGCATCGATTATTATCCAGTTATTAACGGTGGTTCACCCAGCGTTAGCGGAAATTAAGAAAGAAGGGGAGGCTGGCCGTCGTAAGATTAGCCAGTACACCCGATACGGTACGTTGGTATTGGCCATATTCCAGTCGATCGGTATTGCTACCGGTCTGCCGAATATGCCAGGGATGCAAGGCCTGGTAATGAATCCAGGCTTTGCTTTCTACTTTACCGCTGTTGTGAGTCTGGTCTCGGGAACGATGTTCCTGATGTGGCTGGGCGAACAGATTACTGAACGTGGTATCGGTAACGGTATTTCGATCATTATCTTCGCAGGTATTGTTGCGGGTCTCCCGCCGGCCATTGGCCATACCATCGAGCAAGCGCGGCAAGGCGACCTGCACTTCCTTCTGTTGCTGTTGGTTGCAGTACTCGTATTCGCAGTGACCTTCTTTGTTATCTTCGTTGAACGTGGTCAACGCCGCATTGTGGTGAACTACGCAAAACGTCAGCAGGGTCGTCGCGTTTACGCTGCACAGAGCACACATTTACCGTTGAAAGTGAACATGGCGGGTGTTATTCCAGCTATCTTCGCTTCCAGCATTATTCTGTTCCCGGCAACGATTGCATCGTGGTTTGGGGGCGGTACCGGTTGGAACTGGCTGACAACAATTTCGCTGTATTTGCAGCCAGGACAGCCGCTTTATGTGCTACTCTATGCGACTGCAATCATCTTCTTCTGTTTCTTCTATACGGCGTTGGTTTTCAACCCACGTGAAACAGCAGATAACCTGAAGAAGTCTGGTGCATTCGTACCGGGAATTCGTCCGGGAGAGCAAACGGCGAAGTATATTGATAAAGTAATGACGCGACTGACCTTAATCGGCGCCCTGTACATTACGTTTATCTGCCTTATCCCGGAGTTCATGCGTGATGCGATGAAGGTTCCCTTCTACTTTGGCGGTACGTCACTGCTTATCGTAGTTGTCGTCATCATGGACTTTATGGCTCAAGTGCAAACTCTGATGATGTCAAGTCAGTACGAGTCGGCACTGAAGAAAGCTAACCTGAAAGGCTACGGCCGTTAATTCAGTTGGTTGAGAAGTTACGGAGAGTAAAAATGAAAGTTCGTGCTTCCGTCAAGAAATTATGTCGTAACTGCAAAATCATTCGTCGCGACGGTGTCGTCCGTGTGATTTGTAGCGCCGAGCCTAAGCATAAACAGCGCCAAGGCTGATTTTGTCACATATTTTTCTTGCAAAGTCGGGTTGAGCTGGCTAGATTAGCCAGCCAATCTTTTGTATGTCAGTGCGTTTCCATTTGAGTATCCTGAAAACGGGCTTTTCAGCATGGGACGTGCTTGTTTAATTATAGGAGTGCATAGTGGCCCGTATAGCAGGCATTAACATTCCTGATCAAAAACATACCGTTATCGCATTAACTTCGATCTTCGGTATCGGTAAAACCCGTTCAAAAGCCATCTGCGCTTCAACGGGTATTGCTGAAAATGTTAAGATCAGTGAGCTGTCTGAAGAACAAATTGATCAGCTGCGTGATGCAGTTGCGAAATTCGTTGTAGAAGGTGATCTGCGCCGTGAAATCACCCTGAGCATCAAGCGTCTTATGGACCTTGGTTGCTACCGTGGTTTGCGCCATCGTCGTGGTCTTCCGGTTCGCGGTCAGCGTACTAAGACCAACGCACGTACCCGTAAGGGTCCGCGTAAACCGATCAAGAAATAATCGGGGTGAGTAAATAATGGCAAAGGCACCAGTTCGTGCACGCAAGCGTGTAAGAAAACAAGTCTCAGATGGCGTGGCTCATGTCCATGCTTCTTTTAACAACACCATCGTTACCATTACTGATCGTCAGGGTAACGCACTGGGTTGGGCAACCGCCGGTGGTTCCGGTTTCCGCGGTTCACGTAAATCCACTCCGTTTGCTGCTCAGGTCGCTGCAGAGCGCTGTGCAGAAGCGGTAAAAGATTACGGAATTAAGAACCTGGAAGTTATGGTAAAGGGTCCGGGTCCAGGACGCGAATCTACGATTCGTGCTTTGAACGCCGCTGGTTTCCGCATCACTAATATTACTGATGTGACTCCGATCCCTCATAACGGTTGTCGTCCGCCGAAAAAACGTCGCGTATAACGCCCGTTTTTTTAGGATAGTTGGAGAAAGAAAATGGCAAGATATTTGGGTCCTAAGCTCAAGCTGAGCCGTCGTGAGGGCACTGACTTATTCCTTAAGTCTGGCGTTCGCGCGATTGATTCCAAGTGTAAGATTGAACAAGCCCCTGGTCAGCATGGTGCGCGTAAACCGCGTCTGTCTGATTACGGCGGTCAGTTACGTGAAAAGCAGAAAGTTCGTCGTATCTACGGCGTGCTGGAGCGTCAGTTCCGTAACTATTATAAAGAAGCAGCTCGTCTGAAAGGCAACACCGGTGAAAACCTGTTGGCTCTGCTGGAAGGTCGTCTGGACAACGTAGTTTATCGTATGGGCTTTGGTGCCACTCGTGCAGAAGCACGTCAGCTGGTGAGCCATAAGTCTGTTCTGGTAAATGGCCGCGTTGTTAACATCGCTTCTTATCAGGTATCTCCGAATGATGTCGTTAGCATCCGTGAGAAAGCCAAAAAGCAATCTCGCGTGAAGGCCGCTCTGGAGCTGGCTGAGCAGCGTGAAAAGCCAACCTGGCTGGAAGTTGATGCGACTAAGATGGAAGGTGTGTTCAAGCGTATTCCTGAACGTACTGATCTGTCTGCGGACATTAACGAACACCTGATCGTCGAGCTTTACTCCAAGTAAGGCTTAGTACCAAAGAGAGGACACAATGCAGGGTTCTGTGACAGAGTTTCTAAAACCGCGCCTGGTAGATATCGAGCAAGTGAGTTCGACGCACGCCAAGGTGACCCTTGAGCCTTTAGAGCGTGGCTTTGGCCATACTCTTGGTAACGCACTGCGCCGTATTCTGCTTTCATCCATGCCGGGTTGCGCGGTGACCGAGGTTGAAATTGATGGTGTACTTCATGAGTACAGCACCAAAGAGGGCGTACAGGAAGATATCCTGGAAATCCTGCTCAACCTGAAAGGGCTGGCGGTAAGAGTTCAGGGTAAAGATGAAGTTATTCTGACCCTGAATAAATCTGGCATTGGCCCTGTGACTGCAGCCGACATTACCCATGATGGTGATGTCGAAATCGTCAAGCCTCAGCATGTCATTTGCCATCTGACCGATGAGAACGCTGCTATCAGCATGCGTATCAAAGTTCAGCGTGGACGTGGCTATGTGCCGGCTTCTGCCCGAATTCATTCGGAAGAAGATGAGCGCCCAATCGGCCGCCTGTTAGTTGACGCTTGCTACAGCCCTGTAGACCGTATCGCCTACAATGTTGAAGCAGCGCGTGTAGAGCAGCGCACCGACCTGGACAAGCTGGTCATCGAAATGGAAACCAACGGCACAATCGATCCTGAAGAGGCGATTCGTCGTGCGGCAACCATTCTGGCTGAACAACTTGAAGCTTTCGTTGACTTACGTGATGTACGTCAGCCGGAAGTTAAAGAAGAGAAACCAGAATTCGATCCGATCCTGCTGCGCCCTGTTGACGATCTGGAATTGACTGTCCGCTCTGCTAACTGCCTTAAGGCAGAAGCTATCCACTACATCGGTGATCTGGTACAGCGTACCGAGGTTGAGCTGCTTAAAACGCCTAACCTTGGTAAAAAATCTCTTACCGAGATTAAAGATGTGCTGGCTTCGCGTGGTCTTTCTCTGGGCATGCGCCTTGAGAACTGGCCGCCAGCAAGCATTGCTGATGAATAATCAGATCACAGGTTAAGGTTTCACTGAGAAGGATAAGGTCATGCGCCATCGTAAGAGTGGTCGTCAACTGAACCGCAACAGCAGCCATCGTCAGGCTATGTTCCGCAACATGGCCGGTTCTCTGGTTCGTCATGAGATCATCAAAACGACTCTGCCGAAAGCCAAAGAACTGCGTCGCGTAGTTGAGCCGCTGATTACTCTTGCCAAGACCGACAGCGTAGCTAATCGTCGTCTGGCATTCGCCCGTACTCGTGATAACGAGATCGTGGCAAAACTGTTTAATGAGTTAGGCCCGCGTTTCGCGAGCCGTGCCGGTGGTTACACTCGTATTCTGAAGTGTGGCTTCCGTGCTGGTGACAACGCTCCGATGGCTTACATCGAGCTCGTTGATCGTCCAGAAGCTCAAGCAGAAGCAGCTGCAGAGTAATCTGTAGCAACGTAAAAAACCCGCTTCGGCGGGTTTTTTATTGCCTGCAATTTATTACCTTAGAACGTAGTCTTTTATGTTCAAAGGAGCTAACTATGTGGCTGGTTGATGAACTTGCTGAACAGCATATCAAAGCAGCGTTAGAAAAAGGCGAGCTGAGTAATCTTCCTGGCTCAGGTAAGCCACTGCAGCTGGATGATGACAGCCATGTTCCGCCCGAATTAAGAGCAGGTTACCGGTTGCTCAAAAATTCAGGATTTCTGCCGCCTGAACTTGAGTTAAGACGCGAAGCCATGGAAGTTAACGATCTTATTTGTCAGCTCGATCCAGAGGATCATCGCTATCAGGATCATTGTCATCGGCTGCAGGTTCTGGAGCTAAGATTACGTCAGGCAGGTATGAGTACCGATTTTCTTCATGGCCGTTATTCCACAGCCATCCAGCATCATTTCCGTGAGGAGAAGTAAATGTTTCGCATTGGCCAGCTAGCTAAGCTTGCAGATGTCACGCCAGACACGATTCGCTTCTATGAAAAACAACAGATGATGGATCATGATGGTCGGACAGAAGGCGGTTTTCGACTTTATAGCGAGAGTGATCTTCAGCGTCTGAAATTTATTCGCTACGGGCGCAAACTCGGCTTTAGCCTTGAAGCCATCAGAGAGCTGCTCTCGATCCGGGTCGATCCTGTGCATCACACCTGTCAGGAATCAAAAGCGATCGTTGAAAAACGGCTGTATGAAGTTGCTCAAATGATCGCAGAATTAGAAACGATGCAGCGTTCTCTGCGACATCTCTCGGATGCCTGTTGTGGAGACAGCCACACTAGCGTTTCGTGCTCAATTCTTGAGGCACTGGAGCGGGGAGAGGCTTTGAGCAAATAAGGATATTGTTATTTTGCTGCAAAAGAATAAAGTATCAGACCTTATAAACAGGAGGCGTCATGAGTAAATATCAGCACACCAAAGGGCAAATTCGCGACAACGCGATTCAGGCCCTCTTACACGACCCGCTATTTCGGCAACGTATTGAGCAGAAGCAAAAAGGTAAAGGCAGTTTTAAGCGAAAAGAGAAACATGGCAAGGGGACGGGATGGGAGGGCAGTGATAAGAAAGCGTCTTATCACTGCCCTTCTGCTTTTACGGTTAAAAAAACCGCCTGTGCGGCGGCTTATCAACTATACCCGCGTGTTTTGCTGTTTAAGCAGATCGCGGATTTCAGTCAGCAGTAATTCTTCGTTCGTTGGTTTCGCAACGGGCTTTTCAACTTCCTTTTTCTTATACAGACGGTTCATTAACTTGATCGCCATGAAGATTGCGAAAGCGATGATGACGAAATCGAAGATGGTCTGAAGGAAGATACCGTATTGCATTACAACGGCTGGCGCATCACCAACTGCGGGCTTAAGTACCCACTGGAATGATTTAAAGTCGACACCACCGATCAGCAAGCCCAATGGTGGCATAATGATGTTGGCGACCAGCGATGAAACGATTTTCCCGAAGGCCGCACCGATGATAACACCGACGGCGAGATCCATCACATTACCGCGCATCGCGAAATCGCGAAACTCTTTGATTAAACTCATACTTATCTCCTTGCCTAAGCCAATGTCATAAAGTTTAACAAACCTTACTGTTTTTGCCATCAACTCAGCGATTTAAGCGGCACTTTCACGCGTCTCGTACTTTTTATGCCTGTAAATGCGGCATTTACAGGAAAAATGGACTTGGCTGAAAGAGACGTTCAACGTCTGAGACAAATTTCTTGTCGGTGAGGAACATGATGACATGATCTCCTTGTTCAATACGCAGATTGTCATTGGCAATCATCACATCGTCACCGCGAACCACTGCGCCGATAATGGTCCCTGGCGGTAATTTGATATCATCAATTGAACGGCCGACCACGCGTGAAGTGGATTCGTCACCATGCGCTATTGCTTCGATTGCCTCTGCAATACCGCGTCGCAGTGACGATACACCCACGATATCTGCTTTGCGCACATGGCCCAGCAGAGCAGAGATAGTGGCCTGCTGAGGTGAAATAGCAATATCGATGACGCTGCCCTGCACCAGATCGACATACGCACGACGCTGAATAAGCACCATAACTTTCTTCGCCCCCATCTTTTTTGCCAGCATGGCTGACATGATGTTGGCTTCATCATCATTGGTGACGGCAATAAACAGATCAACCTGCTCAACGTGCTCTTCCGCCAGCAACTCCTGATCGGACGCATCGCCATAAAAAACTACCGTGTCATGCAGATGTTCTGCAAGTTCGGCTGCGCGCTGAGCATTACGTTCAATCAGCTTAACGCTGTAATGTTTCTCAAGACGCTGTGCCAGACCGAAACCAATGTTACCGCCACCCACCAGCATAATCCGCTTGTAGGGTTTCTCCAGCCGTTGCATCTCGCTCATTACGGCACGAATATTCTGGCTGGCCGCGATGAAAAAGACTTCATCACCCGCTTCAACAATGGTTGATCCCTGCGGACGAATGGGCCGGTCCTGACGAAAGATAGCGGCTACTCGGGTATCAATGTGTGGCATATGCTCACGCATAATGGAGAGCGGATTGCCCACCAGTGGTCCACCATAATAGGCTTTCACCACCGCAAGGCTGACTTTGCCCTCAGCAAAGTTAACCACCTGCAACGCGCCAGGATACTGGATTAAACGGTAGATATTTTCGATCACCAACTGTTCCGGTGAGATCAGGTGATCAATGGGCACCGCTTCAGGAATAAATAACTTGTCCGCATCACGCAGATAGTCGGCCGCGCGAATCCGGGCGATACGGTTCGGCGTATTGAAAAGCGAATAAGCAATCTGACAGGCAATCATGTTGGTTTCGTCGGAGTTGGTCACGGCAACCAGCATGTCGGCATCTTCCGCGCCTGCTTCCCGCAAAATGCGCGGATGAGAACCATGACCCTGCACGACGCGCAGATCGAATTTATCCTGCAGATGACGCAGGCGTGAAGAGTCGGTATCCACCACCGTGATATCGTTGTTTTCACCGACCAGATTTTCTGCCAGGGTACCGCCAACCTGACCTGCGCCCAGAATGATTATTTTCATCGCTTATCAATACTCATCTCAGTTTGTACCCGATTTCTTTATCAGCTTAGCGTAGAAGAAACCATCTCCGCCTTCGGCTTGCGGGAATACCTGTAGGCCATTCGCGGGTGCATCCCTGAGGGGAACGGCTTGTGCATCGTGCTGGCGCTGCAGGAAAGCATCTATCTGCTGATGATTCTCTTCAGGCAGGATGGAACAGGTAGCATAAATCAGCGTACCGCCTGGTTTCAGGTGCGGCCAGACAGCATCAAGAATTTCAGACTGAAGCTTTGCCAGCTCGGCGATATCACGATCGCGACGCAGCCACTTGATGTCTGGATGACGTCGGATCACTCCGGTAGCAGAGCAGGGGGCATCCAGCAGAATTCGGTCAAACGGCCGATCACCGCACCACTGCTGCGGCGTCCGTCCATCACCCTGTTTAACATCTGCTTTCATGCCCAGTCGCTGCAGATTTTCCTCAACGCGTTTAAGGCGCTGTGCATCTACGTCGACGGCCATGACTTCTGCTTCCGGCGCGATTTCGAGAATATGGGTCGTTTTACCGCCGGGTGCAGCACATAGATCCAGAATCTGTTCGCCGTTTTGGGGTTCAAGCAGCAAAGCACAGCGCTGAGCGGACAAATCCTGCACGGTCACCCAACCCTGCCCGAAGCCTGGTAACTGACTGACCGGAGCAGGGGCATCGAGCCGCAGTGCATCCGGCACATCGTCAGCAGGCTGTGCATTCCTGCCACTTTCAGTCAGCAGGGCCAGCCATGCATCACGTTCGTGGTGCTGTTGGTTAACCCGCAACCACATCGGCGGACGCTGGTTATTGGCTTCGACGATCTGCTGCCACTGTTCTGGCCAGGCATGCTGCAATCGCTTTAGCAGCCATCCCGGATGCAGATACCGCTGCGGGCCATCCTGAATGCTGGCGAGCAGCTCTTCGCGCTGGCGCTGAAACTGGCGTAATACACCATTTAATAAGCCTTTCAGGCTGGTGCGCTTCAGGACTTCGGCCCCTGCGACAGTTTCTGCCAGTGCGGCGTGAGCAGGCACGCGTGTATATTCCAGCTGGTAAAGCCCGACCATGATCAGATAGTGCAGAACCCGCTGTTTACCGGTAAGGGGACGCGCCATCAGTTTACCGATTAGCGCTTCAAGCTGCGGTAATGTACGCAACACGCCAAAACAGATCTCCTGCACTAACGCGCTATCTTTGTCAGAGAGTTTTTTCTGAGCGGCAGGCAGTGCCGTGTTCAGGGATTCGCCCTTGTCGACAACGCGCTCAATAAGTTGGGCGGAGAGGCTACGCAGGTTGATTGATTTAGTCATAGGGTTTTGTCATCAAACAAAAGGCCCGGTGAGTGACCGGGCCTGAGAGTCAGTCCAGAAGGGTTCCAGGTTCAAACCATTCCCGGCGCGAGTTGAGAAGATCCTGAGCCGACATCGGTTTTTTACCGGCGGGCTGCAACTGCAGTAGATTCAGTACACCCTGAGCGGTCGCCACCTGGATGCCACGTTTATCCGCATGAATAATTTCACCCGGCGAACGATCGCTGTGAGGCAGAACGCTTGCCTGCCAGACTTTCACCGGTTGATCATCAATGGTGAAAAAGCTCATCGGCCACGGGTTAAACGCGCGAATACAACGTTCAAGCTGTTCTGCTGAGAGTGTCCAGTCAAGACGTGCCTCCTCTTTACTGAGCTTCTCAGCATAGTTGGCCAGCGCTTCATCCTGTTTTTCAGGTGTAGCCTGCTGAGTGCTCAGTAAGGTCAGCGTATCCAGCAGTCCCTGTGGTCCAAGTTCAGCCAGCTTATCGTATAGCGTTGCACTGGTATCCTGGGCAGTAATCGGACAGGCAAGCTTGTGCAGCATATCGCCGGTGTCCAGCCCCACATCCATCTGCATGATGGTCACGCCGGTTTCGCTGTCGCCAGCCCAGAGCGCACGTTGAATCGGTGCGGCTCCACGCCAGCGTGGCAGCAGTGAACCATGAACGTTGATGCAGCCCAGACGTGGCATATCAAGCACGGCCTTTGGCAGAATTAATCCGTAGGCCACAACAACCATCACATCAGCCTTAAGGTCAGCAACCAGCTGCTGATTCTCTTCCGGTCGCAGTGACTTAGGCTGATACACAGGAATGTCATGTGCCATCGCCAGCGTTTTGACCGGGCCTGGGGTTAATTTGTTACCGCGACCCGCCGGGCGGTCGGGTTGGGTGAATACACCGATAACCTGATGTTCAGAAGCAAGCAGCGCGTCAAGATGACGCGCTGCAAAGTCAGGTGTGCCGGCAAAGATGATTTTTAGCGGGGCAGACACGTGTATCCCTTTTTAAGTTCTCAGGAAGCCTGGGCGTTCTGACGCGCCAGTTTCTCTAACTTAGTTTTGATTCGTTGCCGCTTCAGAGGCGACAGATAATCGATAAACAGTTTGCCTTCCAGATGATCGATCTCATGCTGGATACAGATGGCCAGTAACTCGCTGGCTTCCAGCTCGAAACTGTTACCGTCACGATCAAGTGCACGGACTTTAACCCGCTCTGCACGTGGAACAAATGCGCGCTGTTCCGGAATTGAGAGGCAACCCTCTTCAATACCGGTTTCGCCGCTTTTTTCCAGCAGCTCAGGGTTAATCAGAACTAAACGTTCTTCACGACTTTCAGAGACATCAATCACGATAATGCGCTGATGAATATCGACCTGCGTAGCGGCAAGACCGATACCTTCTTCGGCATACATCGTCTCGAACATATCATCAACGATACGCTGAATGTCTGCGTTAACTTCTTTAACGGGCGCAGCGACTTTGCGAAGACGCTCGTCAGGGAAATGTAATACCTGCAAAACTGACATAAATATCCAGATCTGTATTCGGTTAAGAAAAGATTACTACCTCATATTGTAGACTTTTCGAGGCCTGATTGACAGCATTGTGCAGCAGGAAGCAAGGGCGATCAGGGAGTCTGAGATGGACAAAATAGCGCAGTACGTGCGGCTGGCAGCCGTCACTGGAATGACAGGGAAACGCTGGATTGACGTCGCACAGCAGACAGGTGGCCAGGTAGCAGATAAGGAGCAGCTTATCCGATTAGGGTTAGATGCCAGTCAGCGCCAGCAATATTATGATTTCAGTGCAAAAAAACTTCCAGAATTGTATGACTGGCTGGCACAGAGTCCGGCTCATCATCTGATTACTGCGTTGGACGAGGCCTATCCAGCCCGTCTCAAAGAAACGAGCCGCTTTCCGCCACTGCTCTATATTCATGGCGATCCTGCTGTGATAAGTACTCCTCAGTTAGCGGTGGTGGGGAGTCGAAACTGTTCACATAATGGCCGTTACTGGTGCGACTGGTTTACTCAGCACTTAAGCCTCAGCGGTCTGACCATTACCAGCGGACTGGCCCGGGGTATTGATGGTGTTGCACATAAGGCAGCACTCAACGTGAAGGGCAAAACGGTGGCTGTACTGGGCAGTGGGTTACAAAATCTCTATCCCAAAAATCATGCCGACCTTGCCGCAGAGATTGTTGAGCAGGGTGGTGCTGTGATTTCTGAATTTCCGCTGGCGACCCTGCCGCATCCGGCGAATTTTCCACGCCGTAATCGTATCATCAGCGGTCTGAGTCATGGGGTGCTGGTGGTAGAAGCCTCGCTGAAGAGTGGCTCACTGGTGACGGCACGTTATGCGCTGGAGCAGAATCGCAATGTCTATGCCTTACCTGGCGCGATCGGCAATCCATTAAGTGAAGGCGTTAACTGGCTGATTCAGCAGGGTGCGCTGCTGGTGGCCCACCCCAATAACATTGTGGAAGATCTGGCTGGTGCGCTGAACTGGCTGCCAGCGACACAGGCCGACGAAATTTATTCTGAGGTGAGTGACGATGCTCCATTGCCATTTGCTGATGTGTTGGCTAACGTAGGTGATGATGTTACACCTGTTGACGTTGTCGCTGAACGTGCCGGCCAATCTGTGCCAGTTATCTCAGCTCAGTTGCTGGAACTGGAGTTAGCAGGATGGATCGCAGCTGTACCCGGCGGCTATGTCCGATTGAGGAGGGCATGCCATGTTCGACGTACTGATGTATTTGTTTGAGACATATATCCACAACGAAGCAGAAATGGGTGTTGATCAGGACAGATTGACAGACGACCTGACGGATGCCGGGTTCCATCGTGAAGATGTTTACAGTGCGCTGAACTGGCTGGAAAGACTGGCTGATTATCAGGAAGGGCTGGTTGAGCCAGTTTTACTGACAAGTGATCCGCTCTCCATGCGTATTTATACCGACGAAGAGAGCAAGCGTTTAGATGCTGATAGCCGTGGTTTTCTGCTGTTCCTGGAGCAGATTCAGGTGCTGAACCTGGAAACCCGTGAAATGGTCATCGAACGTATCATGGCGCTGGATACCTCTGAGTTTGACCTGGAGGATCTCAAATGGGTGGTGCTGATGGTGTTGTTCAACATCCCGGGATGTGAAAATGCCTATCAGCAGATGGAAGAACTGCTATTCGACGTCAATGAAGGTATGCTGCATTAAATTTCCTTTCATGCATTGATCGCTATGAGTAAAGCTGCACTCTTCACCGTGCGTAAACAGGATCCCTGCCCCGCTTGCGGGGCAGAACTGGTTATTCGCTCCGGTAAACATGGTCCTTTTCTGGGCTGCGCGAACTACCCGGCTTGCGACTACATTCGACCTTTAAAAGGTCAGGCCGATGGCCACGTGGTCAAAGTGCTGGAAGGCCACGCCTGTCCAGAATGTGGTGCGGATAAAGTGCTGCGGCAGGGACGTTTTGGCATGTTTATCGGCTGCAGCTGCTATCCGGAATGCGGATACACCGAAACCATCGATAAACCGGATGAAACCTCGCTGGCCTGTCCTCAGTGCCATGAAGGCCGGTTAGTTCAGCGGCGTTCCCGTTACGGCAAAACGTTTCACTCCTGCGATCGCTATCCCGCCTGCCAGTTTGTTGTGAATCTGACACCCGTTGCCGGAATCTGTCCTTATTGTGAGTATCCACTGTTAGTTGAAAAAAAGACGGCGCAGGGCATTAAACGATTCTGTGCCAGTAAGAGTTGTGGCAAAGCCATCGCTGAAGAGAATTCATAGATCATGGAAAATCAACACCTCGCCGATTCATTTGAAAATTGCTTAGCGCATCTGAATCGTCAGGCGGTCATCGCCTATCCAACTGAAGCTGTATTTGGTCTGGGCTGTGACCCTGACAGTGAATCTGCCGTCATGGCCTTGCTGGCGCTGAAACAGCGTCCGGTAGAAAAGGGACTTATCCTGATTGCCGCTGATTACACCCAGCTTGAACCTTATATCTCCGCACGCGAACTTTCGGTGATGCAGCGTGAGCGGATGTTTGCATGCTGGCCCGGTCCTGTGACCTTTGTCGTCCCCGTTCCACCACAAACCCCTCGCTGGCTGACCGGGCAGTTTGATTCGCTGGCCATTCGCGTCAGTGACCATCCCGATGTGCAGGCGCTTTGCCGCGCATTTGGTAAACCGCTGGTTTCAACCAGCGCAAATCTGTCGGGTCTGCCTCCCTGCCGCACGGCGGAAGAAGTGAAGCAACAGTTTGGTGAGCACTTCCCGGTTCTGTCGGGAAAAACCGGTGGCCGCCTTAATCCCTCTGAAATCCGCGATGTGATTAGCGGCGAACTTATACGTCAGGGTTAATTCATGGATCAATTCGCCGTTTTCGGTAATCCCATCAGCCACAGTAAATCACCGCTGATCCATCAGGCTTTCGCTGAGCAGACGGGTATTGAACATCGCTATGGTCGCATCTGCGCCCCGATTGATGGTTTTCCCCAGGCGCTCTCTGCCTTTTTTGAACAGGGAGGTCGTGGTGCCAATGTGACGTTGCCTTTTAAACAGCAGGCATGGGAGTTTGCCGATCAGCTGAGTGAACGTGCAGCCCTGTCCGGCGCGGTAAACACGGTGAAAAAACTCAGTGATGGTCAGATCCTGGGGGACAACACGGATGGCATTGGCCTGTTAAGTGACCTTGAGCGGCTTAAGATGATCAACGCTGGCGACAATGTATTGCTGGTGGGCGCGGGCGGGGCTGCTCGCGGCGTCATTCTGCCATTGCTTTCAGCGGGCGTGACACTGACCGTCGTCAATCGTACAGCTGCACGCGCTGAAGAGCTGGCGACGCTGTTTGGAGAGAATGGGCCTATCCGGGCATGTCGTTTTGAACAGCTGACGGGTCAGCACTTCGATCTGATCGTTAATGCCACTTCAAGCGGTGTGAATGGAGAAACGCCTCCTTTACCTTCTGACGTGATCCATTCCGGCGTGCAGTGCTATGACATGTTTTACCAAAGCGGGCTGACGCCTTTCCTGCGCTGGTGTCAGGGGCATGGCACGAATCATCTGGCAGATGGTTTGGGTATGCTGGTGGGGCAGGCTGCTCATGCCTTCTATATATGGCACGGAGTAATGCCAGACATTGCTCCGGTCATTGCTCAGCTTAAGCAGGCCATGCAGTCGTGAATCAGGCGATACAGTTCCCTGATGATGAAGCCTATGATGCTGAACTCAAGGCGGTTTGTTTCCCGGTACTGGTCAACGGCATGCGGCTGAACTGTGCAATCAGCTGTGAGTCGTTGATATCACGTTTTGGTGAAGGAGAGGCGATGGCGCTGTTTCAGCACCATCGCTGGGATCTGGAGGATGAGGCGGAAGAGGCTATCCGTCAGGATAACGTTGATGCTCAGGGCTGGGTCTGGTTAGCGTCAGCCAGGTAATCATCTTTCCAGCCCACATAGTTGTTAGCGGAATAGCGTAACCCTTCTTTTTCGCTGTCATTAAGCGGCCTGATTTGCTTCACCGGACTCCCCAGATAGAGATAGCCACTCTCCAGTCTTTTACCTGGCGGCACCAGACTGCCGGCACCAATCATCACCTCATCTTCTACTATTACGCCATCAAGCAAAATCGATCCCATTCCGACCAGCACGCGATCGCCAATGGTACAGCCGTGCAGCATCGCTTTATGGCCGACCGTGACCTCCTCGCCAATAATAAGAGGGAAGCCTTGCGGATTGGCGGCAGATTTATGCGTAACGTGCAGAACACTGCCGTCCTGCACATTGGTTCGGGCACCGATCCGGACCTGATTCACGTCACCCCTGATCGCAACAAGCGGCCAGATGCTGACGTCATCCTCCATAATCACATCACCAACGACAACACTGCTTGAATCGACCATAACGCGCTGGCCAGTTTGCGGGAAAAGATCTTTATAGGGGCGTAGGGCGGAAGTCATCATGTTCTCCTTTGTTCTGTTTTCACTGCAGCCTGATGCGATTTTACACAGCTGACAAGCCAATTCTGACCCGGATCGCTGGTGATCTCATCAATCTGGATCATTTATAACCGTTCAGATAAAAGATCCAAAAAAAGGGTTGTGCTCTGAAACGGGATCCCTATAATGCGCCTCCATCGACACGGCAAACCGGCAACGGAAAACGGGTCAGCAGGCACAGGAGACTGCGCCGCCGGAGAAAAACTTCTGAAATAGAGGTTGACTCTGCAGGAGGAAAGCGTAATATACGCCACCTCGCGACAGGACGCTAACGCACTGTTCGCACTGCTCTTTAACAATTTATCAGACAATCTGTGTGGGCACTCGCAGGATTGATATCAGCGTCTCCGGACGTAAAAAAATATCAAAGCCTCACGAGTGAACACATAATGAAATTCATTATGACGTTTTACAGATGAGCACCGCTTAACTTGTTTAAGCAAATCAAACTTAAATTGAAGAGTTTGATCATGGCTCAGATTGAACGCTGGCGGCAGGCCTAACACATGCAAGTCGGACGGTAGCACAGAGAGCTTGCTCTTGGGTGACGAGTGGCGGACGGGTGAGTAATGTCTGGGGATCTGCCCGATAGAGGGGGATAACCACTGGAAACGGTGGCTAATACCGCATAACGTCGCAAGACCAAAGAGGGGGACCTTCGGGCCTCTCACTATCGGATGAACCCAGATGGGATTAGCTAGTAGGCGGGGTAATGGCCCACCTAGGCGACGATCCCTAGCTGGTCTGAGAGGATGACCAGCCACACTGGAACTGAGACACGGTCCAGACTCCTACGGGAGGCAGCAGTGGGGAATATTGCACAATGGGCGCAAGCCTGATGCAGCCATGCCGCGTGTATGAAGAAGGCCTTCGGGTTGTAAAGTACTTTCAGCGGGGAGGAAGGCGGTGAGGTTAATAACCTTACCGATTGACGTTACCCGCAGAAGAAGCACCGGCTAACTCCGTGCCAGCAGCCGCGGTAATACGGAGGGTGCAAGCGTTAATCGGAATTACTGGGCGTAAAGCGCACGCAGGCGGTCTGTTAAGTCAGATGTGAAATCCCCGGGCTTAACCTGGGAACTGCATTTGAAACTGGCAGGCTTGAGTCTTGTAGAGGGGGGTAGAATTCCAGGTGTAGCGGTGAAATGCGTAGAGATCTGGAGGAATACCGGTGGCGAAGGCGGCCCCCTGGACAAAGACTGACGCTCAGGTGCGAAAGCGTGGGGAGCAAACAGGATTAGATACCCTGGTAGTCCACGCCGTAAACGATGTCGACTTGGAGGTTGTTCCCTTGAGGAGTGGCTTCCGGAGCTAACGCGTTAAGTCGACCGCCTGGGGAGTACGGCCGCAAGGTTAAAAACTCAAATGAATTGACGGGGGCCCGCACAAGCGGTGGAGCATGTGGTTTAATTCGATGCAACGCGAAGAACCTTACCTACTCTTGACATCCACGGAATTCGGCAGAGATGCCTTAGTGCCTTCGGGAACCGTGAGACAGGTGCTGCATGGCTGTCGTCAGCTCGTGTTGTGAAATGTTGGGTTAAGTCCCGCAACGAGCGCAACCCTTATCCTTTGTTGCCAGCGAGTAATGTCGGGAACTCAAAGGAGACTGCCGGTGATAAACCGGAGGAAGGTGGGGATGACGTCAAGTCATCATGGCCCTTACGAGTAGGGCTACACACGTGCTACAATGGCGCATACAAAGAGAAGCGACCTCGCGAGAGCAAGCGGACCTCACAAAGTGCGTCGTAGTCCGGATCGGAGTCTGCAACTCGACTCCGTGAAGTCGGAATCGCTAGTAATCGTGGATCAGAATGCCACGGTGAATACGTTCCCGGGCCTTGTACACACCGCCCGTCACACCATGGGAGTGGGTTGCAAAAGAAGTAGGTAGCTTAACCTTCGGGAGGGCGCTTACCACTTTGTGATTCATGACTGGGGTGAAGTCGTAACAAGGTAACCGTAGGGGAACCTGCGGTTGGATCACCTCCTTACCTGAAGATACCTTCCCGCGCAGTGTCCACACAGATTGTCTGATAAAAAGTAATGAGCAGGACGGCTGCGAAGTCGTGACACTATCGTGTCCCCTTCGTCTAGCGGTTAGGACTCCGCCCTTTCACGGCGGCAACAGGGGTTCGAATCCCCTAGGGGACGCCACCTGCTTGGTGACAGGTGAAAGGTGTCTCCATACAGTATCTCAAAACCGTTCTGGTTGCGTAAGCAGCCGTGGCGCGTTTGAGATATTTGCTCTTTAACAATCCGGAACAAGCTGAAAATTGAAACGACGTGTCGTTTTCATTCTCCGTAATAAGAATGAAAAATGCGACACGTTCGAGTCTCTCAAATGCTTGCAGCTCGCAGCGTTGTAAAACGCCTGTGGGTTGTGAGGTTAAGCGACTAAGCGTACACGGTGGATGCCCAGGCAGTCAGAGGCGATGAAGGACGTGCTAATCTGCGTAAAGCGACGGTAAGGTGATATGAACCGCTACAGCCGTCGATGTCCGAATGGGGAAACCCGGTGCACTCTGTGCATCATTGCAGCATGAATACATAGTGCTGCAAGGCGAACCGGGGGAACTGAAACATCTAAGTACCCCGAGGAAAAGAAATCAACCGAGATTCCCCCAGTAGCGGCGAGCGAACGGGGAGCAGCCCAGAGCCTGAATCAGCATGTGTGTTAGTGGAAGCGTCTGGAAAGTCGCAGGGTACAGGGTGATACTCCCGTACACAAAAGCACACGTGCTGTGAGCTCGATGAGTAAGGCGGGACACGTGGTATCCTGTCTGAATATGGGGGGACCATCCTCCAAGGCTAAATACTCCTGACTGACCGATAGTGAACCAGTACCGTGAGGGAAAGGCGAAAAGAACCCCGGCGAGGGGAGTGAAACAGAACCTGAAACCGTGTACGTACAAGCAGTGGGAGCCTTCTTTATGGGGGTGACTGCGTACCTTTTGTATAATGGGTCAGCGACTTATATTCTGTAGCAAGGTTAACCGTATAGGGGAGCCGCAGGGAAACCGAGTCTTAACTGGGCGTTAAGTTGCAGGGTATAGACCCGAAACCCGGTGATCTAGCCATGGGCAGGTTGAAGGTTGGGTAACACTAACTGGAGGACCGAACCGACTAATGTTGAAAAATTAGCGGATGACCTGTGGCTGGGGGTGAAAGGCCAATCAAACCGGGAGATAGCTGGTTCTCCCCGAAAGCTATTTAGGTAGCGCCTCGTGAACTCATCCTCGGGGGTAGAGCACTGTTTCGGCTAGGGGGCCATCCCGGCTTACCAACCCGATGCAAACTGCGAATACCGAGGAATGTTATCACGGGAGACACACGGCGGGTGCTAACGTCCGTCGTGAAGAGGGAACAACCCAGACCGCCAGCTAAGGTCCCAAAGTCATGGTTAAGTGGGAAACGATGTGGGAAGGCACAGACAGCCAGGATGTTGGCTTAGAAGCAGCCATCATTTAAAGAAAGCGTAATAGCTCACTGGTCGAGTCGGCCTGCGCGGAAGATGTAACGGGGCTAAACCATGCACCGAAGCTGCGGCAGCGACACTATGTGTTGTTGGGTAGGGGAGCGTTCTGTAAGCCGTCGAAGGTGTGCTGTGAGGCATGCTGGAGGTATCAGAAGTGCGAATGCTGACATAAGTAACGATAAAGCGGGTGAAAAAGCCCGCTCGCCGGAAGACCAAGGGTTCCTGTTCAACGTTAATCGGAGCAGGGTGAGTCGACCCCTAAGGCGAGGCCGAAAGGCGTAGTCGATGGGAAACAGGTTAATATTCCTGTACTCGGTGTTACTGCGAAGGGGGACGGAGAAGGCTATATCAGCCGGGCGACGGTTGTCCCGGTTTTAAGCGTGTAGGCGGAGGGTCGAGTAAATCCGGTCCCTTATTAACGCTGAGGCGTGACGACGAGGCACTACGGTGCTGAAGTGATAAATGCCCAGCTTCGGGGAAAAAGCCTCTAAGCATCAGGTAACACAGAATCGTACCCCAAACCGACACAGGTGGTCAGGTAGAGAATACCAAGGCGCTTGAGAGAACTCGGGTGAAGGAACTAGGCAAAATGGTGCCGTAACTTCGGGAGAAGGCACGCTGGCGCGTAGGTGGAGGGACTTGCTCCCCGAGCCGAAGCCAGTCGAAGATACCAGCTGGCTGCAACTGTTTATTAAAAACACAGCACTGTGCAAACACGAAAGTGGACGTATACGGTGTGACGCCTGCCCGGTGCCGGAAGGTTAATTGATGGGGTTATCCGCAAGGAGAAGCTCTTGATCGAAGCCCCGGTAAACGGCGGCCGTAACTATAACGGTCCTAAGGTAGCGAAATTCCTTGTCGGGTAAGTTCCGACCTGCACGAATGGCGTAATGATGGCGAGGCTGTCTCCACCCGAGACTCAGTGAAATTGAACTCGCTGTGAAGATGCAGTGTACCCGCGGCAAGACGGAAAGACCCCGTGAACCTTTACTACAGCTTGACACTGAACATTGAGCCTTGATGTGTAGGATAGGTGGGAGGCTTTGAAGCGCGGACGCCAGTTCGCGTGGAGCCAACCTTGAAATACCACCCTTTAATGTTTGATGTTCTAACGTAGGCCCGTGATCCGGGCTGCGGACAGTGTCTGGTGGGTAGTTTGACTGGGGCGGTCTCCTCCTAAAGAGTAACGGAGGAGCACGAAGGTCAGCTAATCACGGTCGGACATCGTGAGGTTAGTGCAATGGCATAAGCTGGCTTGACTGCGAGAGTGACGGCTCGAGCAGGTGCGAAAGCAGGTCATAGTGATCCGGTGGTTCTGAATGGAAGGGCCATCGCTCAACGGATAAAAGGTACTCCGGGGATAACAGGCTGATACCGCCCAAGAGTTCATATCGACGGCGGTGTTTGGCACCTCGATGTCGGCTCATCACATCCTGGGGCTGAAGTAGGTCCCAAGGGTACGGCTGTTCGCCGTTTAAAGTGGTACGCGAGCTGGGTTTAGAACGTCGTGAGACAGTTCGGTCCCTATCTGCCGTGGGCGCTGGAGAATTGAGGGGGGTTGCTCCTAGTACGAGAGGACCGGAGTGAACGCACCACTGGTGTTCGGGTTGTCATGCCAATGGCATTGCCCGGTAGCTAAGTGCGGAAAAGATAAGTGCTGAAAGCATCTAAGCACGAAACTTGCCCCGAGATGAGTTCTCCCTGACTCCTTGAGAGTCCTGAAGGGACGTTGAAGACTACGACGTTGATAGGCCGGGTGTGTAAGCGCAGCGATGCGTTGAGCTAACCGGTACTAATGACCCGTGAGGCTTAACCTTACAACGCCAGAGGCGTTTTTGAGAGACATGATTTTCAGCCTGTTACCGGATAATAATTTGCGGAAACGAAAGATTTTGCGGCGTGACGAGGCGCAGAGCGAAGACATCAGCGGGAGCATACTGAAGTATGTGACCGGTGTGGCTGAGCGATGGCAACGCGGTCATGACGTAAAAGATTCGTTTCGTGCACAAAGAATTTGCTCGGCGGCTTTAGCGCGGTGGTCCCACCTGACCCCATGCCGAACTCAGTGAAACGCCCCCCATGCGAGAGTAGGGAACTGCCAGGCATCAAATTTAGTGTGCTGATATGGCTCAGTTGGTAGAGCGCACCCTTGGTAAGGGTGAGGTCCCCAGTTCGACTCTGGGTATCAGCACCAGTTAAGACACGAGTTCGGTAAATAAAAGAATTTGCCTGGCGGCTGTAGCGCGGTGGTCCCACCTGACCCCATGCCGAACTCAGAAGTGAAACGCCGTAGCGCCGATGGTAGTGTGGGGTCTCCCCATGCGAGAGTAGGGAACTGCCAGGCATCAAATAAGAGAGCCCTTCGCGTATGCGAAGGGCTTTTTTCGTTGTGGCAATCCACTTTCATTGTGGAAGTCCGCAATAAAACACCGTCATAGCAGTCCATCACTCTTCGCGTTTATCATCAGTGCATCAGTGCATCAGTGCATCAGTGCATCCACGCAATGAGCGCATTCAGACAGTTTTCAGGCCATAAAAAACCCGGCACCAGGCCGGGTTGTAAGATCACTGAGCCAGTAATCAGTGAATAACCTGCGATAAAAACGCCCGTGTGCGCTCCGATTTAGGGTTCGCAAAGAACTCCTGCGGTGGCGCAACTTCGACGATCTCACCCCGATCCATAAAGATCACCCGGTCAGCCACGGTGCGGGCAAAGCCCATCTCATGGGTGACGCACAGCATGGTCATCCCGTCTTCAGCCAGACCAATCATCGTATCCAGCACCTCTTTAACCATCTCAGGATCCAGTGCTGACGTTGGCTCATCAAACAGCATAATTTTAGGCTTCATACAGAGTGAGCGGGCGATGGCGACACGTTGCTGCTGTCCACCAGAGAGCTGGCCTGGAAATTTATGCGCATGCTCGGCAATGCGCACGCGTTCCAGATAATGCATGGCCAGTTCATCTGCTTCCTTCTTAGGGATCTTTCTCACCCACGAAGGTGCCAGCGTACAGTTCTGCAATACGGTCAGGTGCGGGAAGAGGTTAAAGTGCTGAAATACCATGCCTACTTCGGTGCGCACGCGCTCAATGTTACGCACATCATCGTTGAGGTGGATACCGTCAACAACAATGCGACCCTGCTGATGCTCTTCCAGATGATTAATACAGCGGATCGTCGTCGATTTGCCGGAGCCGGAAGGCCCGCACAGCACGATGCGTTCACGGGGTTTGACCTGCAGGTTGATGTCTTTCAGTACGTGAAACTGCCCGTACCATTTATTCACGTTCTCAAGCGAAATCATCAACGCGTCGGAAGTGTGTGTCATAGAGTCAGTCATGTAAAACCTCAGTGCGATGTACGCCCGGTGTGAAAGCGCTTTTCCAGATACTGGCTGTAGCGCGACATGCTAAAACAGAAAATCCAATAGACCAGTGCAGCAAAGACATAACCTTCAGTCGACATCCCCAGCCAGGTCGGATCGACCGTTGCCTGCTGGACGCTGCTGAACAGATCGAAAAGACCAATGATGATGACCAGGCTGGTATCTTTAAACAGTGCAATAATGGTGTTAACCAGACCGGGAATGGTGAGTTTCAGCGCCTGCGGCAGAATCACCAGCATCTGCGTCTTCCAGTACCCCAGCGCCAGAGACTCGGCTGCTTCATACTGGCCTTTAGGCAGTGCCTGAAGACCACCGCGAACCACCTCGGCCACATAGGCGGACTGGAACAGAATGACGCCCACCAGTGCGCGCACCAGCTTGTCGATGTTAGTACCTTCAGACATAAACAGCGGCAGCATCACTGATGACATAAACAGCACCGTAATCAGCGGCACGCCACGCCAGAACTCAATAAAGATAATCGACAGCGTGCGGACCACCGGCATACGTGAACGACGGCTAAGCGCCAGCAAAATACCCAGCGGCAGCGCACCGGCAATACCGACCGACGCGATAATCAACGTCAGCGTTAATCCTCCCCACTGACGTGTTTCGACACGCTCCAGCCCCAGATACCCGCCATACAGCAGGAACCAGACAATCACCGGATAGATCACGGCCCATGCCGCAATGTAGCGTCCACGATACGGCAGGCTCTTCAGGAACATCGGCACAATCGACACCAGGCCGATCACCAGCGCCAGATTAATACGCCAGCGCAACTCATGCGGATAAAGCCCATACATGAACTGGCCGAAACGCGCATGGATAAACACCCAGCAGGCTCCCTCTTTGGTGCAATCGGCGCGCGTGGTACCAATCCAGTTTGCCTGAAAGACCAGCCAGTTCAGCGCGGGCGGAATAACGTGCCAGATTACCCAGATGCAGAACAGCGTCAGTAACGTGTTAAACCAGCTGGAAAATAGATTTTTACGAGCCCAAAGCCAGGCGCGACTGACAGGCGTCGTCGGGACGGGGGGCGTTTCATGCGTAGTCACAGACATAGTTATCCCGTTCTCTTAACGCTCAACCAGCGCAATTTTGCGGTTATAGAAGTTCATAAGCATCGATATCAGCAGACTGATAATCAGGTAAACGCCCATCGTGATAGCGATCGTCTCAATGGCCTGACCAGTCTGATTGAGCACCGATCCGGCAAACAGCGACACCATATCGGGATAACCGATAGCGGCGGCGAGTGAGGAGTTCTTTACGATGTTCAGATACTGGCTGGTCAGCGGCGGAATAATGACGCGCATGGCCTGAGGGATGATGACCTGGCGCAGCGTTACCGGACTCGGCAGACCCAGCGACCGGGCGGCTTCATGCTGCCCATGCGGCACAGACTGAATTCCTGAGCGGATCACTTCAGCGATAAACGACGAGGTATAGATCGACAGTGCCAGCGTCAGTGCCGCCAGCTCCGGTATCATCACCGAGCCGCCGCGGAAATTGAATCCACGCAGTTGCGGCACATCCCAGTGCATCGCTGCGCCAAACCCAAGATGCGCAAGCAAAGGAAAGAGAATCAGCATTCCAACGGCTGCGGGCCAGGTGCGACGTAACTCACCGGTTTTTAACTGGTGCTGGCGGTTAAAGCGGTACAGAGCATAGCTCACCGCTACCGCCAGAAGCAGTGCGATAACAAACGGCCAGCTGCCAGGTGCATAGGTCGGCCACGGCACATAAAGTCCGCGATTACTGACATACGCCAGATCAAACGCATTCAGCGCCTGGCGTGGGCCTGGCAGATTGCGTAAAACCGCGAAGTACCAGAAGAAAATCTGAAGCAAAGGCGGGATATTACGGAAAGTTTCAATATAGATATTTGAGAGCTTCCGCAGCAGCCAGTTGTCAGACAGGCGGGCAAGACCGACCGCGAATCCGAGAATCGACGCAAAAACAATACAGAGCGCAGAGACCAGCAGCGTGTTGGTTAATCCAACCAGAAACACGCGCGCGTAGGTATCTCCCTCCGTGTACTCAATAAGATGCTGAACGATGCCGAAACCGGCAGTGCGTTCAAGAAATCCAAACCCCGATGTAATGCCGCGATTGTCCAGGTTAATAATGGTGTTATGCACCAGATAACCCACCACACCAAGCACCGCGACGACGGCGATGAGCTGATAAATCCAGGCGCGAACCGTGGGATTACCAAATGAAAAATCCCTTTTCACGGTTGGGCGTTGTGACATGTTGAAACCTCAATACGAGAGCTGGGGCAGGGCACCGCAGAATACGGTGCCCGATTGGTGAGGTCTGTTAACGTACCGGTGGTGCGTACTGGATACCGCCCTGATTCCACAACGCATTCTGGCCACGTGCGATCTTCAGTGCGCTATCTTTACCGACGTTACGATCGAAGCTTTCCTGGTAGTTACCTACCTGCTTAACGATGTTGTAGGCCCACTTATTATCCAGCTTCAGATCTTTACCAAAATCACCTTCGGCGCCCAGGAAGTGTGCCATGTCTGGTGTCGTTGGTTTGGCTGTCATCTGGTCGACGTTTTTCGAGTTAATACCCATCTCTTCCGCATTCAGCATGGCATAGAGCGACCATTTGACGATGGTGAACCAGTCATCATCACCACGACGTACCAATGGCCCCAGCGGCTCTTTGGAGATCACTTCTGGCAGAACAATAAAGTCGTCAGGCTTGCCGAGCTTAATGCGTAAGGCGTAAAGCTGAGACTGGTCAGATGCCAGCGTATCGCAGCGTCCACTATCCAGTGCTTTCGCAGATTCATCAGAGCGGTCAAAGGTCACTGGCGTATATTGCATTTTGTTGGCTTTAAAATAGTCCGCCACGTTCAGCTCGGTATCGGTACCTGACTGAATACAGACCGTCGCGCCATCCAGCTCTTTCGCACTTTTCAGGCCGGCTTTCTTGTGAGTCAGGAAGCCGATACCGTCATAATAGTTCACGCCCGCAAACAGAAAGCCCATGCCGCCATCGCGCGATGAAGTCCAGGTGGTATTGCGTGAGAGCACATCCACTTCGCCTGACTGCAGCGCGGTGAAGCGCTCTTTCGCAGTCAGCGGGGTATATTTCACTTTGGTCGCATCGCCAAACACAGCGGCAGCCGTCGCACGACACACATCTACATCGATACCGGTAAACTTGCCACCCGCATCTGCGTAGGAGAAGCCCGGCAGGCCGTCACTGATACCACATTGAACAAAACCTTTTTTCTTTATCGCATCCAGAGTGGTGCCTGCGTGTGCTTGCTGAGCAAGGCCAACCAGTGAGGCGGCGGCGATCAGCGTAGAGAGCATCATCTTTTTCATAAAGCATCCTGTGTGGCGGGATCATGTTGTTATGTTTGCGCACTTTAATGTGCGTTTTTTTCCTGTCTATGGCGGTCAGCCATCCACGACTCTGCAAAGCTGATGCCAGTTTTGCAGAATCCTGAATTCATATGAAAGAACGGTTAATATTCGGAAGTACTTAGAAAGTTTCGCTAATATGGCGCACCAAAAGGAAGCAATGCGAGTCGACTCGATCACAATTAGTGCAAATAGTTTCACTATATGGGAGCAGTGTGAGCAATCGCTCATGCATATATGTACGAAGGGATGGTATTGCTTTTTAATGCTTAGAAAGTCACATCCCCAGCACTGGCAGGGGGTTTGGGCTGGGTGATTTTCAGAAGAGAGATTAAGTCAAATCAGCACAAGCAAAAGCGAGAAGGTGAAATATCACGCCAGCAATTGCAACTATAGTTACCATATTACCCGCAAATGTTTCACTGGTCTGGCGATGAATTTGTGTGAACAGGCATAAATAAAAACGCCAGCCCGAAGGCTGGCGTGATTAACAGACAGAACTAAAAATCAGTTCATGCCGTATTTTTTCAATTTCTTACGCAGCGTACCGCGGTTGATACCCATCATCAGGGCAGCACGGGTCTGGTTGCCACGGGTATACTGCATCACCATGTCCAACAGAGGCTGCTCGACTTCAGCCAAAACCAGCTCATACAGGTCGCTCACATCCTGACCATTCAGTTGAGCAAAATAGTTCTTCAGTGCCTGTTTAACCGAATCACGCAAAGGTTTTTGAGTTACCTGATCCTGTGAGTTAACGGTAGAAACGGTCAGTACGTCAGAATTTACGCGTTGTTCGAACATAGTTCTTTCAGCTCTTTATTTCGTTACGCAAGATTTTCGAAGTATGCCTCCAACGCCTCCAGCTGTTCGCTGGCATCCTCAATGGCGTTGAATGTGCGCCGAAACTGGTCATTCGGGGCGTGCTCCTGCAGGTACCAGGAGACGTGCTTTCGCGCTATACGGTATCCCTTGCCTGAACCGTAAAAGTCGTGCAGCTCACGTATATGCGAAACAAGCAAGCGCTTGACCTCTGCCATTGGCAGCGGGGCAAGCAACTCCCCAGTGTCCAGATAATGCTGGATTTCCCGGAAGATCCACGGTCTTCCCTGAGCAGCGCGTCCTATCATCAGAGCATCGGCCCCTGTATAGTCGAGCACCGCTCTGGCTTTATGCGGGTCAGTTATGTCTCCATTCGCGATAATCGGAATGGAGACACTCTGCTTAACTGTCCGAATGCTGTCATATTCAGCTTCTCCGTTGAACAGGCAGGCACGAGTGCGACCATGTATCGTCAGAGCCTGTATACCGCAGCGTTCAGCCAATTGGGCAATCGCGACACAGTTCCTGTTTTCAGGATCCCAGCCAGTACGAATTTTCAGCGTAACCGGCACATTCACTGCATTAACCACTGCGGAGAGGATAGACTCCACCACGGTGGGATATTGCAGCAAGGCTGAACCCGCCATTTTGCGGTTAACCTTCTTGGCAGGGCATCCCATATTAATGTCGATGACCTGTGCACCAGCCTCAACATTAATGCGTGCAGCTTGCGCCATTTCACTGGGATCGCAACCGGCAATTTGCACGGCGCGAATGCCTGGCTCATCACTGTGAACCATGCGTAATCGGGATTTGTCGCTAGCCCACACTTCCGGGTTAGAAGACAACATCTCAGAAACTGCCATACCTGCACCCATTTCGTGACACAGCGCCCTGAACGGCCTGTCGGTAATACCGGCCATCGGTGCTGCAATCAGTCGATTTCTCAGCTGGAGGTTTCCAATACGCATGAAGTCAGAATGGCCATACTGTGTCTGCAAGGCGGCGTATATTACGCATTTTTGCAGGAAGATGAAAGGCCAAACTTTGAACAATCAGCAAGAAAGATCAATGAAATCCGGATGATGATCGGGGATTATGATTATTCACCTTAAATATCAGTCAGTTAATTTTTTATGCTGAAATTGTGAACAAAAGTTTTTCCAGAAAAGTACGTCAATTCACCAGATAAAAAACGTCACATAACGTGATTAACGATACAAGCATCCATTTCAAATCGCAAAATCCCGCAGCTTACGCTGCGGGCTGGTTGAATGTTCTGTTAAGGCACTGCGGGCCGGCCAGTGCGATATCAGAAGGGGTAGACAGGCGCCAGATTCAGGATTTAATCCCGGTAATTCGGCACCACTCCTCTTTAACGGCAACCGGGTCGAGTGTGAACTCGCCGGCATATGCTTCACATACGCTCTCAGCCTGGCTCTCCAGAACGCCCGAAAGGCCCAGGTGTCCACCAGACTTGGGCAGTACACTGATCAGCGGTGCCAGCTCACGTAGCGGACCGGCCAGAATATTCGCGACCACCACGTCAGCCTGCAGGTTGTCGGGTTGCTGGTGGGGCAGATAAAGTGACAGGCGGTCAGAGACGCCGTTGCGCTCTGCATTATCCCGGCTGGCCTGAATGGCCTGCGGATCAATATCAATGCCAATTGCCTGAGCTGCACCCAGCTTCAATGCGGCGATCGCCAGGATCCCCGATCCACAGCCAAAATCGATCACTGTTTTGCCGTCCAGATCCAGACCGTCAAGCCAGGTGAGGCAAAGTGAGGTAGTGGGGTGGGTACCCGTTCCAAACGCCAGACCCGGGTCAAGCATCACGTTGACGGCATCGGGATCCGGCACGTCACGCCAGCTTGGGCAGATCCAGAGACGTTCGCCGAAGCGCATTGGGTGGAAGTTTTCCATCCATTCGCGCTCCCAGTCTTTGTCTTCGATCTGCTCGATCCGGTGGCGAAAACCGGCGCCCAGCAGCGGATGCTGCTCCAGTTCGGCAGTAATGACAGCCATGTCAGTTTCAGCATCGAACAGGCCGATCACATCAGTATCACCCCACAGACGCGTTTCGCCTGGCAGTGGCTCATACACCGGCGTGTCATGGGTATCCTGAAAAGTCACTGAAACCGCACCGATGTCCATCAGCGCATCGCTCAGCGTTTCCGCATGTTCACCTGAGCTGTTAATTTTGATTTGAATCCACGGCATAACGTCTCTCTTTCCGTCAGTGTTGCGGCGCGTCGACCGCTTGCGGCGCGCGTCCAAACAGGTTGCCCACTAAAAATGCCAGCAGGCTCAAAAGCAGTGAGGGCACGATGGGGTGAAAACCCAGTATCTGCAGGTTAAGGCTCGCCAGAAAAGCGTAGCAGCCTCCCCCCACCACCATGCCGGTGATGGCCCCAGCGGCATTAGCGCGCTCCCAGTAGAGGCCCAGAACCAGCGGCCACAGGAAAACCGCCTCAAGGCCGCCAAATGCCAGCAGGTTGAGCCAGATAATCATATCGGGTGGATTCCATGCCGCCATCAGCAGCAGGAGACCCAGTACGAAGGTAATGGTGCCAGATAACAGTCGCAGCCGCGTCTCATTTTCCAGCTGTTGCGGTGCGACACGCAGATAGAGATCTTTAATCAGCGTGGCCGAAGCCTGTAACAGCTGGGCATTAATGGTCGACATGATCGCGGCCATCGGTGCTGCCAGAAACAATCCGGCGGCTAACGGAGGCAGTACGGTAATCATCAGGACAGGAATAACACTATCCGGCACAGTCAGGTTAGGCAGAATTGCCCGGCCCAGCGCACCGGCCAGATGCATTCCCAGCATCAGAATCACCACCACAATAGTGCCGAGAATAATGGCCCGATGTACGGCTTTGCTGTCTTTATATGAGATGCAGCGCACCGCAGTATGCGGCAGGCCAATCACGCCAAAGCAGACCAGCACGACAAACGAGCTGAGGAAGGTGGGTGTAATGATTTCGCCTGGCCCCTGCGGCGACAGCAGAGCAGGATCGATGTCATGCAGTTTCTGCACGGCCGTGCTCAGGCCGCCAGCCTGATGAATCACCGCGAACAGCAGCAGAAAGGTGCCAATCAGCATCACAATGCCTTGCATCGCGTCATTCAGCACGCTGGCACGGAATCCGCCGAACGCAGTGTAAAGCGCGATAGTGCCGCCAAAAATCAGCAGACCGGTGTCATAGGGGATACCTGCGGCGGTTTCAAGCAGCCGCGCCCCGCCAATAAACTGCACTGTCATGGCACCGATAAAGGCGATCAGCAGGCTCAGGCTCGCCAGCCAGATCAGCAGCGGGCTCTGATAGCGGGCGTAGAGCATGTCATTCAGCGTCACCGCATTATGCTTACGCGCCAGAATGGCAAACTTCTTCCCCAGCACACCTAACGACAGCCAGACGGCGGGCACCTGTACCATCGCCAGCAATACCCATCCCAGCCCATATTTATAGGCAGCACCGGGGCCACCAATAAACGAGCTGGCGCTGATATAGGTGGTAGTAAGCGTCATTGCCAGCACAAACCCGCCCATGGAGCGGCTGCCAAGGAAGTATTCCGTCAGGAAACTGCCTTCACGTCTTTTACGAACGGCAAATACCGACAGCGCGGCAATGACGACAAGATAAATCAGCAATGGCAGGATAATTTCACTGTTCACTTTTATCCTCCAGCGGCATGTCGCGGAAAATGACCCGCACCATCATCCAGCACAGGAAAATGAACAACAGGGGAGCAAACAGGCAGGAGAGTTCGAACCAGCGCGGCAGACCGGTGACACCGATTTCACTGCCACCCAGCCAGGCAGAGAGCCCCCAGGCCGCGAGCCAGAGCAGCGTGAGCCAGAGCGACCAGCGCGCCTCTTTATGAGCCTGTACAAAACGAGCGTCCATGATTCAACCTTAACGCCAGCGGAAAAAGAAAAAGGCCGGATTAACCGGCCTCTGACTACTCAGCGTTGCGATTACTTCTCGTGCAGGCCGAGTTTTTTCTCCAGATAGTGGATATTGGTTCCACCGTGCTGGAAGTTTTCGTCGGACATGATTTTCATCTGCAGTTCAACGTTGGTTTTGATACCGTCGATGATCAGTTCCGCCAGTGCATTTTTCATGCGGGCGATGGCCACGTCGCGTGATTCGCCGTAAGTGATCAGCTTACCGATCATGGAGTCGTAATAAGGCGGCACGGTATAGCCTGAATAAATATGCGACTCCCAGCGCACGCCAAAACCGCCTGGCGCGTGGAAGCGAGTAATTTTACCCGGGCTTGGCAGGAAGGTCACGGGATCTTCGGCGTTGATACGGCACTCGACCGCATGTCCGCGAATGATCACATCTTCCTGTTTGATCGACAACGGCTGGCCTGCGGCGATACGCAGCTGCTCTTTGATCAGATCAACACCGGTGATCATCTCGGTCACCGGATGTTCCACCTGAATACGGGTGTTCATCTCAATGAAGTAGAACTCACCGTTTTCATACAGGAACTCAAACGTACCTGCGCCACGATAGCCAATCTCAATACAGGCTTTAGCACAGCGATTGCCGATAAAGCGACGCTGTTCCTCAGTAATACCTGGGCCTGGCGCTTCTTCAACCACTTTCTGGTGACGACGCTGCATTGAGCAGTCACGTTCGCCCAGATAGATCGCGTTGCCCTGACCATCAGCCAGTACCTGAATCTCGATGTGGCGTGGATTCTCCAGATACTTCTCCATGTAAACCATGTCGTTGCTGAATGCCGCTTTGGCTTCCGCTTTCGTCATGTTGATGGATTGTTCCAGATCTTTGTCGCTGCGCACGACGCGCATACCACGACCGCCACCGCCGCCCGAGGCTTTGATGATGACCGGATAACCGATGCGCTTAGCAAAGGCACGGTTCTTGTCCATATCATCGGTCAGTGAACCGTCAGAACCCGGTACGGTTGGGACGCCTGCTTTCTTCATCGCATTGATCGCAGAGACTTTGTCGCCCATCAGGCGAATAGTGTCTGCTTTCGGACCGATAAAGATAAAGCCGGAGCGCTCAACCTGCTCGGCAAAATCGGCATTCTCAGAGAGGAAGCCGTAGCCTGGGTGAATCGCCACCGCGCCGGTAATCTCTGCAGCAGAGATCAGCGCCGGGATATTGAGGTAACTTTTAACTGACTGCGCCGGGCCGATGCAGACAGTTTCGTCTGCCAGCAGCACGTGCTTCAGGTCACGATCCGCGCTTGAGTGAACCGCGACAGTCTTAATGCCCAGCTCTTTACAGGCACGCAGAATGCGCAGTGCGATCTCACCACGGTTAGCAATAACAATTTTATCCAGCATGATCTGCCCCGTTACTCGATGATAACCAGTGGCTCGTCAAATTCGACCGGCTGACCGCTTTCAACCAGGATAGCTTTCACTACGCCTGACTTATCAGCTTCGATCTGGTTCATCATTTTCATGGCTTCGACGATGCACAAGGTATCGCCAGCATTCACTTTCTGGCCAACTTCCACAAAGGCTTTCGCATCCGGGCTCGGCGTACGGTAGAAGGTCCCTACCATCGGTGAACGCACGATGTGACCACTGATTTCAGCCGGTGCCGCTTCGGCAGCCGCTGCAACAGGGGCTACAGCGGTTGCCAGAGCAGGCTGTTGAACCGGCGCAGCGTAAGCCTGCTGCATCATCGGGTAACCCGTATTGACAGGGGCACGACTGATGCGAACGGACTCTTCACCTTCAGAGATTTCCAGCTCAGAAATGCCAGACTCTTCAACCAGTTCGATCAGTTTTTTAATTTTACGAATATCCATGAGTGGGGTTCCGTACTCAGTTTGATTAATGAGATTGAGACAGGCGTTTTACTGCCGTTTGTAAAGCCCATGTGTAGCCGTCAGCGCCAAGCCCACAGATCACGCCAGCAGAAACATCAGAAAGATAGGAGTGATGGCGGAAGGGCTCGCGGGCATGCACATTAGAGAGATGAACCTCGATAAACGGTATTTCTACCGCCAGCAGGGCATCACGTAATGCGACACTGGTATGGGTAAACGCGGCAGGATTAATGATGATGTAATCCACATTGCCTTTGGCCTCATGAATGCGATCAATCAGCTGAAATTCAGCATTGGTCTGCAGGTGGCTCAACTCCACATTCAGCTGGTCTGCCTGACGCGTCAAATCGTCCACGATCTGACTAAGCGTGGTATGACCATACTTCTCAGGCTCACGTGTTCCCAACAGATTAAGGTTGGGCCCGTTCAAAAGCAGAATATGTAATTTATGCGCCATCGTGCTGCCATCTCCCGCAATCATTGAGGCATCGCGTAAAATACCTTGCGAATCTTCATTTGTCACCTTTCGGGGCTAAAAAGAAGACCCGACGAGCAATAAAGCCGGGCATTATATCCGTTTCGTGTCATTTCGCAGCAAAATACTGGTCTTATCTGCGAAGATGATCGGATGTAGCCTGCGGGCCACATCTTTTATCAGAAAACGGCAGAGGAAAACAACGGGTGAAGCGCTAGCGGGACCACCATTTGAGAAATTTTTTGTAACGCCACGCTAACAGTATCGCAGCAAGAAGGGCATAGATAAGTGGCTGGGGTGACAGGATTTTCACCGACCAGATATAGTGAATCGGCACAAGGATCGCGACAAGATAGACCGCGTTGTGCAGGGTTTGCCAGCGCTTACCGAGTCTGCGCTGAGCGCGCTGGAAAGAGGTTACCGCCAGGGCCAGTAATATCAGCCAGCTGATAATACCCAGCGTCAGGTAGGGACGGGAGATCAGTTCGCTGCCCAGCAGACGCAGATTGTCCACGCCCAGCTCCAGCAGGTAATAGCTCAGCAGATGAAGGGACGCCCAGACAAAGGTCCATACGCCGAGCAGACGACGCGTGCGGATAAGAAGCGGCTGCCTGCCGTAACGTGCCAGCGGTGAAACCAGTAGCGTCCCCAGCAGCAGTTTCAGCGCCATGCGGCCGGTAAAATGCTGAATATCTTTTGCCGGATCCGCACTCAGTCCACCCTGCATTGCGGCCAGAATCAGATAAACCAGCGGCAACAGGGCCGCCAGATGCAGGATCACCTTGAGCCATGTGATCTGTTTTAGCGACAGGCGGACCACCTAGTAATTCTCCCGTAAATCCATGCCTCGGTAGAGTGACGCTACCTGTTCGGCATAACCGTTAAACAACAGCGTTGGCTGGCGTTCGACCTTCAGACTGCCGCCAGGGCCAATGAATCGCTCTGTCGCCTGCGACCAGCGAGGGTGATTAACATGGGGATTCACATTGGCATAAAAGCCATACTCGTCGGCAGCAATCTGATTCCAGGTCGTTGGCGGCTGTTTGTCGGTCAGCGTGATTTTCACAATCGACTTGATGCCTTTAAAACCATATTTCCACGGTACCGTCAGACGAATCGGTGCGCCATTTTGCGGCGGCAACGCTTTGCCATAGACACCGGTGGTCAGTATCGTCAGCGGGTGCATCGCTTCATCAATGCGTAAACCTTCTACATAGGGATAGTTGAGTCCGCCGCCAATAAAGCGATCTTTCTGGCCGGGCATCTGCTCCGGGTCGTACAACGTCTGGAAGGCGACAAAGCGCGCTTTGCTGGTGGGTTCCGCCAGCGAAAGAAGCTTATTCAGCTCGAAGCCTATCCAGGGCACGACCATCGACCAGGCCTCTACGCAGCGCATGCGATAGATTCGCTGTTCCATAGCAAACCGCTTAAAGATGTCATCCATGTCCAGCGTCACAGGCTTAGCCACTTCGCCATCAATGGTCAGCTTCCAGGGGGCAGTTTTTAGCGTACCTGCATTGGCAGCCGGATCGGCCTTATCCAGCCCGAACTCATAGAAGTTGTTGTAGCCAGAGACTTTATCCTCAGGTGTTAAGGTCAGATCGGCCTGATATTTCGCCGGTTTAGTAAAGTCCAGCGCCCGGCCAGCGGGCGCTGGTGGACGGTCATTACCTTTAAACCAACTGAGAATATCGGCATTCGCCACGCCCGGCATACCCATTGCCGCCGCGCTCAGTCCCAGCGTTTTCAGCACCTGGCGGCGCTTCAGGTTAAAAATGCTTTCCGGCGTTACGTCGGCTTCGGTCAGGTGGGATATGCGTTTCATTTGGCTTCTCCAGACAGGATGTCATCATCCAGCATGATGACTATCGCTGATATCAGCCAGTTTCGCTGTGAAAATGTGAAATTTCCTGGCTGAGCACGGCGATGAGAATGCACTGAAAGTTGCCGGGATTAACACTCGCGATGATATCCCGGGGATATACTTCGGCTTCATGCGTCCAGGCGCTGTCGGCAGGGGCAAATTATGCTATTTTGCTCGCGTTTTCGTCAGGCTAAGGGTACAAGGTCGGATGATCCGGTTATCACCGCAGTAATACAGGCACAGGGATGCGATTAACCACAAAATTATCTGCGTTTATTACCTTTTTAAGTTTGCTGGCAATGTCGTTGATGCTGGCTGGCTGCGCATTAAGTGTTTTCTGGTTCAGCCATCAGCGGGTTGAGCATCGGGCGCAGGTGCTGGCGACGGAGGTCGATCAGGCGATGTTCACTGAGTCGCCTGCAGCGTTGCACGGCTGGCTTACGCGTATGATGCCGATAATGAATGCTGAGCAGATTTCTCTTCACGACGGCAAACAGACTTTTCTCACTCTCTCCCGACACGAAAATCAGATGCTGGAAGACGAGCCCAATCGTTTTTTTCAGGTCGATGTGCCTTTAATGCATCAAACCGGCTTACAGCTGCGGGTCGTTACCCTTGATCCTGCTAAAACCTGGCTACGTTCTATCACCGGAACTTACACGCTGGGCATTCTGTTTACCGTTGTGCTGGTGATGAGTCTGTTGTTGCTGATGATGCATCGCTGGCTTAGTCGGCAGTGGCGCGGCATGGAAAATTTTGAAGCACGGGCAGAGGCGATTATCAACGGTGAGCGTGGAATCGTGCCAGACCGTGGTGCGGATGAGTGGCCTCCCAGGGCGAGCCGTGCCATGGATCTCTTGCTGGCGGATCTGCAGGAAGCGGGCGAACAGCGCCTGCGCATCGACACGCTAATCCGCACCTTTGCCGCACAGGATGGGCGTACCGGTCTTAATAACCGACTTTTCTTTGACAACCAGCTCGCGACTTTGCTGGAGGATCAGGAAAATGTCGGCACTCACGGTGTTGTGATGATGGTGCGTCTGCCCGATCTGGACACACTGAAAGACAGACTGGAGCAGGGGCTGGTCGAGGAGTACCTGTTTAATTTCGTCAACATGCTCTCTACTTTTGTGCTGCGCTACCCTGGCGCTTTACTGGCACGCTATTTCCGCAGTGATTTTGCCGTATTACTGCCGCATCGCAGCCTCAAAGAGGCTAACAGTATTGCTGATCAACTTATTAATGCTGTCGATTCTCTGCCGCCGATGCGCATGGTGAATCGTGATGATCTGATTCACATCGGTATCAGTGCCTGGCACAGCGGACAGACCGTGCCGCAGGTAATTGAAAATGCTGAAATGGCCACCCGACGAGCGGCACTGCTGGGCGGTAACAACTGGACTAACGGTGCTGGAAATCCTCAGGATGCCGGACGTGGAAGTGTGCGCTGGCGAACCTTGCTGGAGAACACACTCAGCCGGGGTGGCCCAAGGCTTTACCACAAACCCACCGTTAATATTGAAGGTAAAGTTCAGCATCGGGTGATGCTGACCCGCATCTTCGATGGCGATAAAGAGGTGCTGGCCGCAGAATATATGCCGCTGGTTCAGCAACTGGGGATGGCTGATGCCTGGGATCGCCAACTGATGACCCGCATTGCCGCACTCTCAGAACTCTGGCCGGAAGAGACGCTGGTCATCCCGGTGACAATAACCTCGCTCCTGCAGCGTCCATTTGTCGTCTGGCTACAGAATATGCTGTTGCAGTGTCCGAAAGCACAAAGAAAACGATTTTTATTTGAACTTGCCGAGGCAGATGTATGTCAACACATCAACCGTTTAGCGCCAGTATTCCGCGCACTTAAAGCCTTTGGCTGCCGGGTTGCCGTCAATCAGGCGGGTCTGACTGTGGTCAGCAGCGCCTATATACGACAGCTGCCGCTGGAACTGATCAAGCTTGATGCGGGTCTGGTCCGTAATATTGAGCGGCGAACAGAAAACCAGCTGTTTGTGCAGAGCCTGCTTGAAGTCTGTAAATGTACTGGCATTCAGGTGTTTGCAACGGGTGTTCGTACAAAGGCGGAGTGGCAGACATTAGTGGCGCTGGGTGTCGCAGGCGGACAGGGAGACTTTTTTGCCTCTTCGCTTCCGGTAAACAGTAACGTGAAGAAATATTCTCAACGTTACCGTATTTAATGAATTGCCGTCGTAACAACGACAATTTGCGGTTTTTTTAATGTTTAGCCGCATCTGAATCCCTGACCTTGCTGCCGGAAATGTTAGATTTTATGTCGGGCATGGCGCAGGGAAAACGCGGGAAAAGCAGTGCTGATGGCGTCTGGTCGGCATTCTGCTGTTGCAGATCGTCGGTTCAGATGACTTAAACGCAATCAGGCGTCTTTTTTCACCGAAGCAGAACGTTTTTGCGCCTTGTGGCAGCTTCGTGTGGTTGGTAAAGTAAGCGGATTTTATTTTCCGCCCCCAGCTTGCAGGATTATCCCTTAGTATGTTTAAAAAATTTCGTGGCATGTTTTCCAACGACTTGTCCATTGACCTGGGTACCGCGAATACCCTGATTTACGTAAAAGGACAGGGCATCGTGCTGAACGAGCCTTCCGTGGTCGCTATTCGACAGGACCGTGCCGGTTCGCCGAAAAGTGTCGCGGCCGTGGGTCATGACGCCAAACAGATGCTCGGCCGTACGCCAGGCAATATCGCAGCTATCCGTCCGATGAAAGATGGCGTTATCGCTGACTTCTTCGTGACCGAAAAAATGCTGCAACACTTCATCAAGCAGGTTCACAGCAACAGCTTTATGCGTCCCAGCCCACGTGTGCTGGTCTGCGTGCCCGTTGGCGCAACCCAGGTAGAACGCCGTGCGATTCGTGAATCGGCTCAGGGCGCAGGCGCGCGTGAAGTCTTTCTGATTGAAGAACCGATGGCTGCGGCGATTGGTGCAGGTCTGCCCGTTTCTGAAGCAACCGGTTCAATGGTCGTCGACATTGGTGGTGGTACAACAGAAGTGGCCGTGATCTCCCTGAACGGTGTGGTCTACTCCTCATCAGTCCGTATTGGTGGTGATCGCTTCGATGAAGCTATTATTAATTATGTGCGTCGTAACTACGGTTCACTGATTGGCGAAGCGACCGCAGAACGCATCAAGCATGAGATCGGTTCAGCGTACCCGGGCGATGAAGTCCGCGAAATTGAAGTCCGTGGTCGTAACCTGGCAGAGGGTGTACCGCGCGGCTTTACGCTGAACTCCAACGAAATTCTGGAAGCGCTGCAGGAGCCATTAACCGGCATCGTTAGCGCGGTGATGGTTGCCCTTGAGCAGTGTCCGCCTGAGCTGGCTTCAGATATCTCGGAACGTGGCATGGTGCTGACCGGTGGTGGTGCATTACTGCGTAACCTGGATCGCCTGCTGATGGAAGAGACGGGCATTCCGGTGGTGGTTGCTGAAGATCCGCTGACCTGTGTGGCTCGCGGTGGCGGCAAGGCGCTGGAAATGATCGACATGCATGGCGGCGATTTGTTCAGCGAAGAATAATTGCCTCAACCGGCTGAGAACGCAATGATCATGCGAGGGAGTGGCATGTGAACCGGCGATATCTGTGCCGGTACAGTGCGTTCAGCCCAGGGAAGCACGGTTTTTTGCCGTCGCTTCCTCTCCTGTTGTCGAGGATCACGCAGATTATATGAAGCCGATTTTTAGCAGGGGGCCTTCCCTGCAGTTGCGTCTTTTTCTGGCGGTAATTGTGGCGATTGCCATTATTATTGCCGACAGCCGTGTGGGTTCTTTTACCCAAATACGCAACTATCTGGATACGTCGGTCAGTCCGTTTTACTTCCTGGCCAATGGACCACGTCAGCTGTTGGATGGCGTGTCCGAGTCGCTGGCATCGCGTCAGCAACTGGAGCAGGAAAACAAAGCGTTACGTCGTGAACTCTTCCTGAAAAACAGTAACCTGCTAATGCTGGGGCAATATAAGCAGGAAAACGCACGTCTGCGTGAACTGCTGGGTTCACCGCTGCGTCAGGATGAGCAAAAGATGGTGACGCAGGTGATCTCCACCGGCACCGATCCTTACACCGACCAGGTTGTGATCGACAAAGGCAGCGTTAACGGTGTCTATGAAGGTCAGCCGGTCATCAGCGACAAAGGTGTGGTGGGTCAGGTCATCGCGGTCGGACAACTCACCAGCCGTGTTCTGCTGATCTGTGATGCATCTCATGCCCTGCCGATTCAGGTGCTGCGTAATGACATTCGTGTGATTGCCGCCGGCAACGGCTGTAATGAAGATCTTCAGCTTGAGCATCTGCCGGGTAATACTGACATTCGTGTCGGCGATGTGCTGGTGACGTCTGGCATTGGTGGTCGTTTCCCTGAAGGTTATCCGGTGGGTGTAGTTTCCTCTGTGAAAGTGGACACCCAGCGCGCTTACACGGTGATTCAGGCCCATCCGACCGCCGGTCTGCAGCGTCTGCGTTACCTGCTGTTGCTGTGGGGCGCTGACCGCAATGGCGATATGCCACTGCCGCAGGATGAAGTGCACCGCGTTGCGAACGAGCGTCTGATGCAGATGATGCCGCAGGTTTTACCGCCTGCCGGTGAAATGGGCCCGCCAGCGCCAGCCGCTCAGATGGGACCGCCTGCTCCGTCTGCCAGCAGCAGCGGACAGAGCAACTCCTCGCGTTCACGCGGGGGCCAGCCTTGAGTCGATATCGTAGCCAGGGACGCTGGGTCATCTGGCTCTCTTTCCTGGTTGCGTTAGTCCTGCAAATCATGCCGTGGCCGGAAGAGATTTATATGTTCCGGCCCTCATGGCTGCTACTGATCCTCATCTATTGGGTTCTCGCACTGCCACATCGGGTCAATGTCGGTACTGGATTTGTGCTGGGTGCCATCATGGATCTGGTTGCCGGATCGACGCTTGGCGTGCGTGCGCTGGCGCTCAGTATCATCGCCTACCTGATTGCCTTTAAGTTCCAGTTATTCCGCAACTTAGCGTTGTGGCAGCAAGCGTTAATGGTTATGGTGCTGTCACTGGCGATGGATGTGATTGTCTTCTGGGCAGAGTTCCTGGTAATCAACGTTTCATTCCGACCTGAAATTTTCTGGAGCAGTGTCGTCGACGGTATTCTCTGGCCCTGGCTATTCTTATTAATGAGAAAAATTCGTCGTCAGTTCGCTGTTCAATAAGGAAATTTATGGTAACCCTTTATCTTGCTTCCGGTTCACCGCGTCGTCGTGAGCTGTTAACTCAACTTGGCCTGACATTTGAGCGCATCGTGACTGACGTTGAAGAGCAACGTCAGCCAAATGAAGCGGCGGAAATTTATGTCCGCCGTCTGGCAAACGACAAAGCGCAGGCAGGTGTCAGACTGGCCGCGCAGGATCTGCCGGTGCTGGGCGCGGATACCATCGTGGTGCTGAATGGCGACGTGCTGGAAAAACCACGCGATGCCGCCCATGCCCACGCGATGCTGCGCAAACTCTCGGGCCATACACATCAGGTGATGACGGCGGTAGCGCTGGCCGACAGCCAGCAGGCGCTGGATTGCGTTGTGACCACTGATGTGACATTCCGCACCTTAACGGAGACCGACATCGACGACTATATCGCTACCGGCGAACCGATGGATAAAGCGGGTGCATACGGTATTCAGGGCAGGGGAGGAAACTTTGTCCGAAAAATTAATGGAAGCTACCATGCAGTGGTCGGATTACCTCTGGTTGAGACAGCGGAGCTGATCAGCCATTTCCAGTCACTGCGTGCTGTAAGAGGTCAACATGACGGCTGAATTACTGGTTAACGTCACGCCTTCTGAAACGCGTGTTGCCTATATTGACGGCGGCATCCTTCAGGAAATACATATTGAGCGTGAAGCGCGGCGCGGCATTGTTGGCAATATTTACAAAGGACGTGTCAGTCGTGTTCTGCCCGGCATGCAGGCCGCCTTTGTCGATATCGGTCTGGAAAAAGCGGCCTTTCTGCACGCCTCTGACATCATGCCGCATACTGAATGTGTGGCGGGCGACGAAAAGAAAAACTTCATCGTGCGTGATATCGCTGAGCTGGTGCGTCAGGGACAGGATCTGGTGGTTCAGGTCGTCAAGGATCCACTGGGTACTAAAGGTGCCCGGCTGACGACGGACATTACCCTGCCTTCGCGTTACCTGGTCTTTATGCCGGGCGCATCGCATGTTGGTGTCTCTCAGCGCATTGAGAGTGAGAAAGAGCGCGATCGGCTTAAAGCGGTGGTGGCTGACTACTGCGACGACCTCGGTGGCTTTATCATCCGCACCGCCGCAGAGGGAATTGGAGAAGAGGAGCTGGCGCAGGACGCGGCTTTTCTCAAACGTCTCTGGACCAAAGTCAGCGAACGTAAAAAGCGCAACCAGACCCGCTGCCTGCTTTACGGCGAGCTGGCGCTGGCCCAGCGTATTCTGCGTGATTTTGCCGGCGCTGCGCTGGATCGCATCCGGGTCGACTCCCGTCTGACCTGCGACATGCTGGTGGAATTTACCGGTGAATATATCCCGGAAATGGCCGGCAAGCTGGAGCTTTACAACGGTAAACAGCCTATTTTCGACCTGTTTGATGTCGAAAATGAGATTCAGCGTTCGCTGGATCGCAAAGTTGAACTAAAGTCAGGCGGATATCTGATCATCGATCAGACCGAAGCGATGACGACTATCGATATCAACACCGGTGCGTTTGTCGGCCATCGCAATCTGGATGAGACGATCTTTAATACCAATGTTGAGGCCACTCAGGCGATCGCGCGTCAGCTGCGACTGCGTAATCTGGGAGGCATTATCATTATCGACTTCATTGACATGAGCAATGAAGACCACCGGCGCCGGGTACTGCATTCGCTGGAAAGCGCACTCAGTAAAGATCGGGTTAAAACCGGTATCAATGGGTTCTCGACGTTGGGTCTGGTGGAAATGACGCGTAAGCGTACCCGTGAAAGCATTGAGCACGTTCTATGTCAGGATTGCCCGGTCTGCAAAGGGCGCGGCACGCTGAAAACCGTTGAAACGGTTTGCTATGAGATCATGCGTGAAATTGTCCGGGTTCACCACGCCTATGATTCTGACCGTTTCCTGGTCTATGTTTCACCGACGGTCGGTGAAGCGTTAAAAACCGACGAGTCTCATGCACTGGCTGAAGTTGAAATCTTTGTCGGCAAGCAGGTCAAAGTCCATGTCGAAGCGCTCTACACTCAGGAGCAGTTCGACGTGGTGATGATGTAACACCAGTCCGAATACCGGTTTCTTCGGAAATCGGGCTGAAAAATCGCCCTTGTTTGAGATAAAATGCGCGCTTTTAACGCTTTCATCTGAAGACGGTCGGGTATTAAGAACCAACTATCCGTCGTTTACGGAACACAAGGAGAGGCGTGCGTGAGGCAGTTGCCGAGGATTTTGTTACTGCTGGTCGCGGCAATCATCGTGATTGTCGCGCTGCTGGTCAGCGGATTGCGTCTGGTGATGCCGCATCTCGACAGCTATCGCAGCAACCTTCTGCAATTCATCTCTGACCGCACAGGTGTGCCGGTTAACGCCAGCCAGTTAGAGGGCAAGTGGGAGAACTTTGGCCCGACTCTGCAGGTACGCGATCTCAACGTTGATCTTAATGAGAACGGTAAACTCTCGATCAATCGCATCAACCTGGCGCTCGACGTCTGGCAATCCCTGCTGCACTGGCGCTGGCAGTTTCGCGATCTGACCTTCTGGCAGCTGCACCTCGAGACTAATCGTCCTTTACTCGACAACGACAAAGAGAAAAACAGCTTCCGTCCGGCGCAGATTAATGAACTCTTTCTGCGTCAGTTTGACCACTTCGACCTGCGGGATAGCACCATCCGTTTCCGCACCCCTTCCGGCCAGCATGCTGAACTGGCGATTCCGCGACTCTCCTGGGTCAACGAAGACAACCGCCACCGGGCCGAGGGTGAAGTCAGTCTGTCGAGCTTTACCGGCCAGCACGGCGTAGTTCAGGTGCGGCTCGATCTCAATGACAGCAACGGCGTACTCAATGATGGTCGCATCTGGATGCAGGCCGACGACGTCGACATGCGTCCATGGCTGGGCCGCTGGGTGCGCGATAACACCCGCCTGGACAGCGCCCGCTTCAGCCTGGCAGCCTGGGTCAACCTGCGTGATGGCGACATTTATGCCGGTGATCTGCTGCTGCGCAAGGGGGGCGCCAACTGGCAGGGCGAGACCGGCCGACACCGCATAGACGTCGATGGGCTGACCGCGCATTTGTCACGCTTCCAGAATGGCTGGGTCGTCAATGTGCCGCACACGCGGCTCAGCACTGACGGCCAGTCATGGCCCGCCGGCCACTTCTCTCTGTTATGGCGTCCTGAGGATAAACAGCTGCTGGGGCCGGAAGGTCAGCCGGAAGTACGTGTTCGCGCGACACAACTGGTATTGAGCCATATTGCACCTATCGTTCCGCTGTTTGCGCCGCTCTCTCCGGCGCTGTTTGAAAACTGGCAGACGCTGCAGCCACAAGGCACCGTCGATGGCCTGGCGCTGGATATTCCCTTACAGCAGCCTGAAAAAACCCGCGTCCAGGTAAAGTGGCGTGATTTCAGCTGGCAGCACTGGAAATTGTTGCCGGGCATCAGCCATTTAAGCGGTGAAGCGCGCGGCAGCCTGAGCAATGGTCAGGTCAGTGTAGATATGGGGGCGGCAACCGTTCCCTATGGCGATATGTTCCAGGCCCCTTTAGAGATTAAGCGCGTGACCGGTGCGGTGCGGTGGCTGCGTGATGAACATGGCCTCACGCTGGCGGGTGAAAACCTTGACCTGCAGGCTCGCTCGCTCTGGGCGCGTGGGGATTTCAGCTATCAGCAGAATAGCGGTGGTGAACCCCGTCTGGATATTCTGGCCGGTATCCGGCTTACCGATGCGGGCGATGCCTGGCGCTACTTCCCGGTACCGCTGATGGGTAATAGCCTGACGCACTATCTGAGTGGGGCAGTGAAGGGTGGCAAGGTGGACAATGCCACGCTGCTGTTTGCAGGTAACCCGGCGCTGTTCCCGTTCAAGCACAATGATGGCATGTTCCAGGTCTGGGTGCCGCTTCGCCAGGCGACCTATGCGTTTCAGCCCAAATGGCCGGCGTTGAGCAATCTCGATATTGACCTTAACTTCCTGAACGACGGTCTGTGGATGAAAGCACCCATTGCCCGACTGGGCGAGGTGGACGCGCATAATGTCACGGCGGTGATCCCGGACTATCTTAAAGAAAAACTGATCATCGACGGGGATATCAGCGGCGAAGGTCCGCAGATCGCTGACTATTTCGATCAGACGCCGCTGAAACCTTCATTGGGTGCCGCGCTGTCGGAGCTGGAAATCAAAGGCCGCGTCGGTGGCCATCTGAATCTGGATATTCCACTGGATGGAGAGCAGGTGCACGCCCGCGGCAATGTCGATCTGAACAATAATTCACTGTTTATCAAGCCGTTAAAAACCACGATCAACAACCTTTCAGGCCGCTTCCGTTACGATAATGGCAATCTGGAGAGTGAGGATCTGCGGGCAAACTGGTTTGGTCAGCCGATGGGCGTCCGTTTCAGCACCAAAGAGAACCCGGACGACTTTGGCGTGAACGTCAAACTTCAGGGCGACTGGCAACCCGCTAAAATCAGCGAGGTCCCGGCAGCTGTCAGTAAGCAACTGGGCGGGCATCTCCCCTGGCAGGGCGACGTGAATATCACGCTGCCCCATCATGGCGGGGCGCGTTATGACGTGGTACTGAACGGTAATGCCAAAGAAGTAAGTAGTCACTTACCTGCACCGCTCGATAAAAATGCCGGTGAGGCAATGCCGATTGCCATTCAGGCCAGCGGTGACCTGAACCATTTCGATCTCAGTGGCAGCATTGATGAAGACCACCGTTTTAACAGCCGCTGGTTGCTGGAGCCGACGTTGCGTGTTGACCGCGGCATCTGGCTGAATGATGCCCGGAAAACGCCGGCTCTGCCCGATCATGCTGGCATGGTGCTGAACCTGCCTGCGCTGGATGGCGAGGCCTGGGTGGCGATGATGGCTGCCGGAGGTTCTTCCGGGACACGTGCATCAGGCGGCGGTAGCGATTTCCAGACGGGTGGCGTCACGCTGCCGGGTAACATCACGCTGCGCAGTCCGGCAGTCACGCTGGCCGGGCAGCAATGGCATGATGTTGAGGCGACGCTGGCGCAGGGTTCAGGCGGCAATAGCCAGGTCAGCGTCAATGCGAAAGAGTTGCGTGGTGCGCTGCTAATGGCACCTAAAGCGCCGTGGCAAGTGAACCTGGATTACCTCTACTACAATCCGCAGTGGGGTAATGATGCAGGTGATGCCGATAAAGGCGGCAAAGCGTCTCCTCAGCAAGCCAAAAACATTAATTTCAGCCAGTGGCCCGCTCTGCAATTACGCTGTAAAGAATGCTGGGTGCTCGGCCAGAAATATGGTCAGATATCTGCGGCGCTGCAACCTGAAGGAGATAAGTTAGCGCTTACTAATGGTAAAGTGGATACCGGCAGTTCGCAGCTTAAAATTAACGGTGAGTGGATCAACCGTCCCGATGACCAGCGCACCTCGCTGAAGGGGACGCTCAAAGGCCCGAATGTCAATAACGCGACCAACTGGTTTGGTGTCAACACGCCGCTGCGCGATGCGCCATTTGATATTTCTTACGATCTGCACTGGCGCTCTGCCCCCTGGCAGCCCTCCGCAGAGACGCTGAGCGGTACCCTGAAGACCCACTTTGGCAAAGGCCAGATTGCGGATGTCAACACAGGCACAGCGGGAAAAATCCTGCGACTGGTGAGCTTTGATGCGCTGCTGCGCAAGCTGCGCTTCGACTTCAGCGACACCTTTACCAACTCGTTCTATTTCGATTCGATTAACGGCACCGCCTGGATCGAAAACGGCAGGATGCGCACCGATAACCTGCTGGTGGATGGGCTGGAAGCCGATATCGCCATGCAGGGCAATCTCGACCTGGTAAAACGTCAGATTGACATGGAAGCGGTGGTGGCGCCGGAAATATCCGCTTCAGTCGGCGTGGCAACCGCCTTTGCCATCAATCCGGTGATTGGTGCCGCGGTGTTTGCCGCCAGTAAAGTTCTGGGACCCCTTTGGAACAAGATATCGCTGCTGCGTTATCACATCAGTGGCCCACTGGATAAGCCGGAAATCAATGAAGTACTGCGTAAACCGCGTGAAACTGACAACAAGTGAATTTGACGCCGTACCGGAATTACCGCAGGCTATGATTATCTGAGCACATAATGAGTGAGAAACGATGACTCTGAACCTGGTAAGTGAGCAGTTACTGACTGCTAACGGCATTAATCAGCAGGACCTATTTTCCCTGTTAGGGCAGCTTTCAGAACGTCGTCTGGATTATGCCGATCTCTATTTTCAATCCAGCTTTCACGAATCCTGGGTGCTGGAAGATAAAATTATTAAAGATGGCTCATACCATATCGATCAGGGTGTGGGCGTTCGCGCGGTCAGCGGGGAGAAAACCGGCTTCGCCTATGCAGACCAGATCACACTGAATGCACTGCGTCTCTCCTCTGAAGCGGCACGTAGCATCGTACGTGAACAGGGAAATGGCAAGGCACACACGCTCTCTGCCGTAATGAACCGTCCGCTCTATTCTGCGGTCGATCCGCTGAGCAGCCTGACACGTGAAGATAAAATTGCCCTGCTGCATCGCGTTGATAAAGTGGCCCGTGCGGCTGATCCGCGCGTGCAGGAAGTCAATGCCAGCCTGACCGGTGTTTACGAACAGGTGCTGGTGGCCGCGACTGACGGCACACTGGCGGCTGACGTTCGTCCGCTGGTTCGCCTCTCTATCAGCGTTCAGGTTGAAGATCAGGGCAAGCGTGAACGCGGCGCAAGCGGCGGCGGTGCGCGTACCGGTTATACGTTCTTCCTTGAAGATGAAAATGGCGAAGTGCGCGCTGATGCCTGGGCGCGTGAAGCGGTGCGCATGGCGTTGGTTAATCTCTCTGCTGTAGCGGCACCTGCCGGCGCATTGCCGGTGGTGCTGGGTGCGGGCTGGCCTGGCGTCCTGTTGCATGAAGCAGTTGGTCACGGTCTGGAAGGCGACTTTAACCGCCGTGGCACCTCAGTGTTCAGCGGTAAAATCGGTCAGCAGGTTGCGTCTGAACTCTGTACCGTGGTGGATGACGGCACCCTCGAAGGGCTGCGCGGTTCACTGGCGGTGGATGATGAAGGCGTTCCCGGCCAGTACAACATGCTGATTGAGAATGGTGTGCTGAAAGGCTACATGCAGGACAAGCTCAATGCGCGACTGATGGGCGTCAGCCCGACCGGTAACGGACGCCGCGAATCCTACGCCCATCTGCCGATGCCGCGCATGACCAACACCTACATGCTGGCAGGCAAATCATCACCGCAGGATATTATTGAAAGCGTTGAGTACGGCATCTATGCGCCAAACTTTGGGGGCGGTCAGGTGGATATCACCTCCGGCAAATTTGTCTTCTCAACCTCAGAGGCTTATCTGATTGAGAACGGCAAAATCACCAAACCGGTCAAAGGTGCCACGCTGATTGGCTCCGGCATTGAAGCGATGCAGCAGATCTCGATGGTGGGTAACGACCTGGCGCTGGATAAAGGCGTGGGCGTCTGCGGTAAAGAGGGCCAGAGCCTGCCGGTCGGTGTCGGTCAGCCTACGCTGAAGCTGGATAAACTGACCATCGGCGGCACCGCCTGATGTGACCTCAACAACCCGCCACCTGGCGGGTTGTTAGCTTTTACGGTGCTGCTGATACTGTTCAGCCACCTGTTCAAAATAGCCGGTCAGGTAATCGATACAGACCTGCACCTTAAGCGGCAACTTATCTTTCTCGGTATAGAGTGCGTAGACCGGCCGCGGATCGGACTGATACTGCGGAAAAAGAATATCGATCTCACCCGCGTTGATCTCATTAATCACCCACATCATTGGCACATAGGCGATGCCATTGCCCGACTTCAGCCAGCGGATCAGCGTCAGAGAATCATTCGTCACGAAACGTCCCTGCGGTGACAGGCGGGTCACCAGGCCTTCCGGCGCAATCAGCTCGAAATTGTTGTCGGGCCGTACGCTATATTCCAGCCAGGAAAAATTATCAATGTCAGCTGGTTTCTCGGGCGTGCCATGCTGCGTCAGATAGCTTTTTGCAGCGCACACCACCATTGGCATGGCACCAAGACGACGTGAAAAGAGGCTGGAGTCTTTTAGTGCGCCCACCCGAATCACCAGATCCAGACCATCCGCAATCAAATCCGGCGCCGGTACACCGGTAACCAGATTCACACTCAGTCCCGGGTACTCCCGCAGCATGTCGCTGGTCATGCCGGCTAACACATTCTGCGCCATGGTTGAGGAGCTGCCGATTCGCAGCTCGCCAATGGGCGTGTTGTTAAACGCATAGAGCTGCTCATGCACCTGCGTCGCTTCGGCCAGCATACGGCGACAACCCTGATAATAGATTTTACCCGCTTCGGTCAGCCCGATACTGCGGGTGCTGCGATTCAGCAGCTTAACCTGCAATGCATCTTCCAGTTTCGCGACAATCTGGCTAATTGATGAGACGCTAAGATGAAGCTGGCGTGCCGCGGCGGTAAACGAACCCAGTTCGACCACTCTGGCGAAGACAGACATGCCTTTCAGTCGTTCCATTATTTACTCTGGCTTAAAAGTGATTTAGATCACATTCTGTAGAAAACGTATAGTCAGGCGCGTTACTATATGCGCGCCGGGGTATTTCCCGGTGATTCTTCATTGCCTGATACCCTTCGATGATACGCTATTATTAAGCCAGCTGCGGTTCGGATAGCGCTGCCAGATGGTTTTCCCGCGAAATCTGAAAAGGCAAAGGAGTATCCCGGCAAGGTCGAACTAAGGATTTTTGATGAGTGTGCTTCCGGTATTTGTCATGTTTGGGCTCTCTTTTCCGCCCGTTTTCATCGAACTTATTATTTCACTGATGCTGTTCTGGTTAGTGAAACGTGTGCTCACGCCGAGCGGTATCTACGATCTTGTCTGGCATCCGGCACTTTTTAATACAGCGCTTTACTGCTGTGTGTTTTACCTTGTCTCCCGTTTATTAGTCTGAGGTTGAAGTGAAAGCACTCATAAGAAAAATCGCGCGCTACGCGATCACTATTCTGCTGGTCATCATCGCTGTGGTAATCATTTTCCGCGCCTGGGTGTTCTACACCGAATCGCCCTGGACCCGGGATGCACGTTTCGCGGCAGACGTGGTGGCGATTTCGCCTGACGTCACCGGCCTCATTACCGATGTTCCGGTACACGACAATCAGCTGGTTAAAAAGGGCGATACGCTGTTTGTGGTTGATCGGCCGCGCTATCAGAAAGCGCTTGATCAGGCACAGGCGGATGTTGAGTACTATCAGGCACTGGTGAGTGAGAAACGTCGCGAAGCCGGACGCCGAAATCAGCTTGGTACCTCCGCGATGTCGCGCGAGGCTATCGAGCAATCCAATAACGATCTGCAAACCAGTGAGCATCAGCTGGCGAAATCGGTGGCAACACGCGATCTGGCGGCGATTGACCTTGAACGCACCACTGTAAAAGCGCCATCTGACGGCTGGGTCACTAACCTTAATGTCTACCAGGGTGAGTTTATTACCCGCGGTTCTGTGGCAGTAGCGCTGGTTCAGAAGCACTCCTTCTATGTACTGGCTTACCTGGAAGAGACCAAACTGCACGGTGTTGAGAAGGGTTACCGCGCGGAAGTTACGCCGCTTGGCAGCAACATTGTATTGCGTGGCACGGTCGATAGTGTGGCGGCTGGCGTGACCAATAGCAGCAGTTCGGTCGACAGTAAAGGCATGGCAACAGTGGACTCCAACCTGGAGTGGGTCCGTTTGGCGCAGCGTGTGCCTGTGCGAATTCGGCTGGATGATCAGCCAGGTAATCGCTTCCCGGCAGGAACCACGGCAACGGTGGTGATAACGGGTCAGGTCGATCGTCAGCCTGAACAGGTGTCACCGATGATCCGACTGTTTAATCGCCTGCGTGAGTTTGGTTAAGAGGGCGATATGATCCAGTTTCTGCGTTTCCCGGTAAAACTCACCTTTGCGCTGGTATTAGCGCTGATGGTGGGGTTCCACCTGAACCTTGAAACGCCACGCTGGGCAGTAATGACCGCCGGGATCGTGGCGGGCGGCACCGCGTTTGCGGCCGGTGGCGATCCCTATTCCGGGGCGCTGCGTTATCGCGGTGTTTTGCGTATTATCGGGACATTCATTGGGTGTATTGCCGCGCTGACCATCATGATTGCCACCGTTCGTGCGCCGGTCGTGATGCTGCTGCTGTGCTGCATCTGGGCAGGGCTCTGCGTCTGGCTCTCGTCGCTGATCAAAGTTGAAAACTCTTACGCACTGGGACTGGCGGGCTACACGGCGCTCATTATTGTGGTCACGGCCAACGCCAGCGGCGGTCTGACACTGGTACCGCAATACGCCGTTGAGCGTTGCAGTGAAATCGTTCTCGGTATTTTGTGTGCCATTCTGGCCGACATGATCTTCTCGCCACGTTCAATCAAAAAAGTGATCGACGCCGAAGTGGATTCGCTGCTGGTGGCGCATTATCACCTGCTGCAACTCTGCGTCGCACATGGTGATAAAGAAGAGGTCGACAAAGCATGGGGAGCCCTGGTGCGTCGCACTTCAGCCCTGAACAGCATGCGCAGCCAGCTGATGATGGAGTCTTCACGCTGGAAGAACAGTCACCGCCGTTTGCAGATGCTGAACACGTTGTCGCTGACGCTGATTACGCAGGCTGCTGAAACCTTCCTCATTCAGAATTCTCGCCCTGACTACATTCCGCCTCAATATCGTTTGATGGTTGAAAAGCCCGCGTCGACGGTTGAAGAGGTGCACAAGCGGATGAAAGTGATGCGGCGGGTGATCGGTGCCAGTGGCAAATCGACGCCGGTCACGCTGGCCAGTTGGGTTAGCACTGCCACCGAATATCTCCTGCTGCTCAATGGTATTAAAAGCAACAGCCGAATCACCTCGCTGGAAGAGGAGATTTTACAGCGGGAAGTGGTGATTCAGGCGCGTTCCGCTGAAACACATCATGCCATGATCAATGGTATTCGTACCTTTGTTGCCACCGCGCTGGGTTCACTGTTCTGGCTTTATACCGGCTGGACCTCAGGCAGTGGCTGTATGGTAATGCTGGCAGTAATCACCGCACTGGCAATGCGTATGCCTAATCCACTGATGATGGCCAAAGATTTTCTCTATGGCATGACAGTCGCGGTTCCGCTGGGCGGGCTCTACTTTATGTATGTTCTCCCTGCTACTCAGCAGAGCGCATTGCTGCTCTGTATCGCAATTGGCGTGCTGGGCTTTATCGCTGGCATCTTTATCCAGCGGCGTCAGATCGGCACGCTGGGCGCGTTAATTGGTACCCTCAACGTCGTGGTTCTTGATAATCCGATGCAATTTCACACCAATGTCTTTCTGGACAACGTGCTCGGACAGGTTATCGGCTGCTTTGTGGCAATGATGGTGATCCTGTTAATTCGTGATAAATCAAAGGCGCGCACCGGACGCAAACTGCTGAATCGCTTTATGTATGCGGCCGTCTCCGCCATGACCACCAATCAGGCGCGGCGGCGTGAAAACCATTTGCCAGCGCTCTATCAGCAACTGTTTTTGCTGCTGAATCTGTTTCCGGGCGATATCAATAAATATCGCATCGCGCTGACACTGATTATTGGCCATCAGCGCTTACGTGATGCAGACGTGCCGGTTAACGCAGACCTCTCTGCGTATCACCGACAACTGCGTTACACCGCAGATCGGGTGATCTCCGCCAGCAGCGACGACAAGCGCCGTTACTACTTTGAGCGTCTGCTGAAGGAGCTGGATGTCTATCAGGAGAAACTGGTCCATTACGATGCACCCGTCAGCGTAACAGAACCCGTAAAACGACTGGCGATGATGCTGGATAAGTATCAGAACACGCTCATCCAAATCTGAAACTGGCCGCTGTCACCTGCAGCGGCCAGCGCAATCCCCGCCTGACACAAAATCTGTCGCTTTTGCCAACTATACTCTTCAGACGGAAGCGTAAAACTGACAGGAGCGAATCAATGAAATCACTGCAAGAGAGCGAACTGTTCCGGACCGGCTATTTAGCGGACGGTCAGTGGCATCAGGCTGCCTCCACTTTTGACGTCACTAACCCGGCAACCGGTGAGGTGATTGCACAGGTGGCAAAAGCAGGGAAAGCTGAAACGGAACAGGCGATCGCCGCCGCAGAACGAGCCTTTCCTGCCTGGCGGGCGAAGACGGCGAAAGAGCGCGCTGACATTCTTACTCGCTGGTATCAGTTGATCATTGAGAATAAGCGCTGGCTTGGACAGCTAATGACGACCGAACAAGGCAAGCCCCTGAAAGAGGCGGAAGGGGAAGTCGAGTATGCCGCCAGTTTTATCCAGTGGTTTGCCGAGCAGGCGAAACGAGCTAACGGAGAGATCATTCCACCCGCAAAACCAGGCTCCCGTATTCTGGCCACCCGCGAGCCGATTGGCGTAGTGGCTGCCATCACGCCGTGGAATTTCCCGATGGCAATGCTGACCCGCAAACTGGGCCCGGCTCTGGCAGCAGGCTGTACCGGCATTATCAAACCCGCCAACAACACGCCACTTTCCGCCTTTGCCTTGCTGGCACTGGCGAAGCAGGCAGGCGTGCCAGATGGCGTACTGAACGCGGTCGCGGGTGATACTCATGCTATCAGCGATGCAATCATGGCCAGCAAAGTGGTGCGCAAAATCTCGTTCACCGGCTCTACCCAGGTGGGCAAGCTGCTGATGCGCAATGCCGCCGAAACCATGAAAAAAGTATCGATGGAGCTTGGCGGGAATGCCCCTTATATCGTGTTCGACGATGCCGACATTGAGGCTGCCGTTCAGGGTGCGATTGCCAACAAATTTCGTAATGCGGGCCAGGTGTGTGTCAGCGTTAATCGCTTTTACATTCACAATGCCGTCTATGACCGCTTCACACAACAACTGGCTGCCGAAGTGAACGCGCTGAAGGTGGGCAACGGGATGGAAGAGGGCGTCATTGTCGGCCCCTTAATTGAAGCTTCAGCAGTGGAGAAGGTTGAGCAGCACGTTAAAGACGCGGTAGCGAAAGGTGGCAAATTACTGGCGGGCGGCGAACGTCATGCACTGGGCGGCAACTTCTGGCAGCCGACCGTCATTACCGAGGCACATGAAGGTATGCAACTCGCCCAGGAAGAGACGTTTGGTCCGGTGGCCGCCTGTTTCCGCTTTGATGACGAAGAGGATGTCATCCGCCGGGCCAACGATACGCCGTTTGGTCTTGCCGCTTACTTTTACACTCAAAATCTGCAACGGGTGTTCCGTGTTTCAGCGGCGCTGGAAAGTGGCATGATCGGTATTAATGAATGTGCTGTTTCAACCGAGCTGGCACCCTTTGGTGGTGTTAAAGAGTCGGGTCTGGGCCGAGAAGGCTCGGTACTTGGCATGGAGGAGTATCTGGAGGTCAAAGCGCTGCATCTGGGCGGTTTGAACTAGCGGACATGAACGGGGGCGGCAAAGGCCGCCCGCAGACGGAGCATGGGAGCCGTCAGCATGAAAATCGAGCGTTTTGATTTTAATGAAATTGTCGATCAGGCCCATTTTTTCCGCCAGTTCAGCGAGCGTTTTACGCTGGAGGAACGCCGCATCTGCGACCTGGATGGATTATGGGATGTCGTGACGAGCGATCTGTTACCCATGCCACTGGAGATTGAATTTATAAATCTCGGCAGGGGACAGCGGCGTCGCTATGGTGCGCTGATTCTGTTATTTGATGAAGCGGAAGAGGAGCTGGAAGGCAGGCTGCACTTTAACGTCAGATAACACGTCAGATAAAAAAAGGCCCCGGCGAGCGGGGCCAAAGGGTTCGTCATAAATCTGACGAGGAATTACTTATAAAGCTGTGCGGTGATGTGGTAGTTATCACCCGTGCGCGCTTCAATGACTTTATAGGCGCTGGCACCTTGTTCATCCGCTTTCTGTGAAAGCGCTGCACGGTAATCCATTGGTGCACCCGCGGTTCCACTGATGCTTACGGTGCCCGCAGGCTGCAGGTTCTGCGTCTGATCGCCGGTTACCAGCTGCGCAGCAGATGCGCCGAACGCCATAACGGAAAGCAGACTGACTGTAGCGATGGTTGTTTTGATATTCATGATTATCTCCTCAATACAATCAACAACCTGCGGTTACTCATAAAGGCGGGTCGTCGATATTTTCATGCGCCTTCAGGCGCCATCACGGTTAATTATTTATAAAGCTCAGCGGTGACATGCCAGGTGTTATCCTGGTTGTTTTCGATGATGCGATAGTGGCTTGCACCCTGTGCGTCCGCTTTCTCAGACAGGACCTGACGGACATGCGTCTGGTCACCGTTACGTCCACCAATACTGATGGTCTGATTCATTGATTGCAGGCCCTGTGCCTGCTCATTGGACACCAGGCTTGCAGCACTGGCACCTACTGAGAACAGTGAAGCGAGACTCAGTGCGGCAATCGCTAATTTCGTTTTCATGGTCAAATCTCCTGAATTATTTGCTTCAGCTCTCCGGAGCGCAAAGGGCGCGTCAGACGGAGAACCACTGGCATTATCGGGCTACGCCTTAGTTATAGAGTGCGGCGGTAGCGTGATAATTGCCGTTGTTGTAGGCCTCAATCACGCGATAGGCTTTTGCGCCCTGCTGATCGGCTTTGTCACTGAGTTGCTGCTTGATATCCATCGGTGAACCGGCAACGCCGCTGACACTGATGGTGCCGACTGCATGCAGATCCTGTGCCTGAGAGGCATCGATAGATTCTGCGGCAACTGCACCAAATGAAAGGGCAGAGAGAATGCTCAGGGCAGCGATGGTAGTTTTTACGTTCATAGATATTTCCTCGTCGTCTATTTTTATCTTTTTAGTTAGTGTGATTTGCATCACGAAAAGAAGTATAGAACTAATAACGACAGAAATTAATACTCCGCTAATAATGTTTTTTTGTGATTCTTTATCCTTATGGCTACTTTTAATAACTTAACGTTATAAAAAGGGGTTAAAAAGTAGCCTTTGAGGGTTTTTTAATCACAAAAACAGTGAGATAGATCACTTTAACGTTTAGTGCGAAAGTTGGCGGGGATTGGACTGGAGTTTGATCTGGATCCGGGCAATGTTACCGGATCGGTGATGTAAAGCAGTGTAAAATAGCGCAAATAGTGAAGCAGAGTTAGCGATATGTCTGACTGTCAGGCGCATGAAAACGGGCTTATGACACATTAAGCAGCGGAACAGTGAGATGTAACACGATGAGAAGAGAAAAAAAACTGACGACCTGGCACGGGAGTGCAGGCCGTCAGTCAGTAATCACAGTTCCTGTTCAAACAGGTTCAGGATTGCGCTGTGCAGTTGCTTAACCGTGAAGTCACGCGCACGGGTGATAAAGATCGTGTCATCGCCAGCAATGGTGCCAAGAATCCCTTCCGACTTACCCAGTGAATCCAGCAGGCGTGCAATCAGCTGTGCTGCGCCCGGGCTGGTATGAATTACCACCAGCGCATCGTTGTAGTCGATATCCAGTACCAGGTTTTTTAACGGACTTGTCGTGGTCGGCACACCCAGCTCAGCAGGCAGGCAATAGACCATCTCCATCTTGGCATTGCGGGTGCGCACAGCGCCAAACTTGGTTAGCATGCGCGAGACTTTGGACTGATTGATATTTTCAAAGCCCTGATCCTGAAGCGCCTGAACAATTTCGCCCTGGGAACTGAATTTTTCTTCTTTTAATAAGGCTTTAAAAGCCTTGATCAGATCGTCTTGTTTCGATGGGTTTCGCATAGGTTACCAATAAATAGAGAGAATAACCGCGCAGCCGCCTGCGGCAGAGTGGTGATTATGCATTTTAATGCATTTTTATGCAATCGGTCGATTGATGAGCAGGGTTCGGGCGGCTAGCGGGCGGCGATAATAGCAAATAAATACGCTCAGACCAAAACCCCCGTCACAGCCCCGGAAGGCGAAGGTTGCAAAGTTGTTATATTATTGGTGGTGTAGTAACAGAAATAGCAACAGAAAACGCTCACAGCCGTTCTCTGTCTGACGACGGCAAAGTTGTCGGTCATTCAGGCGCAATGATAAGTAACTTTTGAATCCGGCGATTAAGTGTGAAAACACGTAGAATTAACAGCGGATATTTATCATCGCCTGAGCAGTTGATTAAGGTCTGACACAGATAGAATTTCGGCCCATCTCTGCCCCACCTTAATAAGGAGTTAAGAATGAAAGTTGCCGTTCTCGGTGCCGCTGGCGGCATAGGCCAGGCGCTCGCACTTCTGCTCAAAACCCAGCTTCCTGCAGGTTCAGAACTCTCACTGTATGACATCGCGCCGGTTACACCGGGCGTTGCCGTCGATCTCAGCCATATTCCTACTGCAGTGTCTATCCAGGGGTTCAGTGGAGAAGATGCCACCCCCGCCTTACAAGGTGCAGATGTGGTACTGATTTCCGCGGGTGTCGCACGTAAACCTGGTATGGATCGCGCAGACCTGTTTAACGTTAACGCTGGTATTGTTCGGAACCTGATCGAACAGGTCGCTACCACGGCGCCTGAAGCATTGATTGGTGTTATTACCAATCCGGTTAACACCACCGTTGCGATTGCGGCAGAAGTGCTGAAAAAGCATGGCGTTTACGACAAAAATCGCCTGTTCGGTGTCACCACACTGGACATCATCCGTGCCAATACCTTCGTGGCAGCGCTGAAAGGCAAACAGCCAGATCAGATTGAAGTACCGGTCATTGGCGGTCACTCTGGTGTAACCATTCTGCCGCTCCTGTCGCAGGTCAAAGGTGTCAGCTTCAGCGATCAGGAAGTGGCTGATCTGACCAAACGCATTCAGAACGCCGGTACCGAAGTGGTGGAAGCCAAAGCGGGTGGCGGTTCGGCCACGCTGTCGATGGGCCAGGCAGCTGCACGTTTCGGTTTATCACTGGTTCGTGCACTGAAGGGTGAGGCGAATGTGGTGGAGTGTGCTTACGTGGAAGGTGAGGGTGAACATGCCCGCTTCTTCTCTCAGCCATTGCTGTTAGGTAAAAACGGCATTGCTGAACGCATGCCAATTGGTACTCTCAGCGCGTTCGAACAGCAGGCGCTGTCAGGCATGCTGGACACGCTGAAGAAAGATATCGCTCAGGGCGAAGAGTTCGTTAAGCAGTAACTGACGGCTCAGAGTTGTAATAACGCCCGGCTTTGCCGGGCGTTTTGCATTACAGGCCGCCAGATTTATAGGCGCGGGCTGCAGGCGCCCCGTTGCTGGCAGGCAGCTTCTTGCCCAGGGTCTCCATACGCATCTGGAATGGCGGGAACGGCATCTCAATACCGTGCTGGTCAAATCCGCTCAGAATCAACTGATGCAGCTCGTGGCGCAGCGGCATTCGGTGTCCCATCTCCGCAGCATGCACACGGAGTTCAAACAACTGAATTCCCTGCTGCAGATCGACCAGGAAGGCTTCTGGTTGCGGCGTGTCCAGCACATAGCTGCAGCGCTCAGCCGCCTGAATCAGAATGGTTGTGACCTGCTCACTACTCACTTTCGCCGGTGCCGGAATAGTCAGTACCACGCGCGTGACGGAATCTGACAGCGACCAGTTAATAAACTGCTCGGTGATAAAGGCCTTGTTGGGCACGATGATCTCTTTGCGGTCCCAGTCGGTAATGGTGGTCGCACGGGTATTAATCCGCGTGATACTACCGGTCAGATCACGGATCGTCACGGTATCGCCGATACGAATGGGCTTTTCGAACAGGATAATCAGGCCAGAGATAAAGTTGGCAAAAATCTCCTGCAGACCAAACCCCAGTCCCACACCCAGTGCTGCAACCAGCCACTGCAGTTTTGACCACTCAATGCCGATCATTGAGAAACCAATCAGCCCGCCAATCAATAGCAGCAGATATTTGGTCAGTGTGGTGATGGCATAACCTGTGCCAGGCGTCAGATTGAGATGCTGTAATAACGCCAGTTCAAGCAGTGCGGGCATGTTACGCACAAGCTGCGTGGTGATAATAAACACCAGAATAGCGATCAGGACTGACCCCAGCGTGATGGGTTGAATCGACTCGACGCCCTGTACGGACGTACTGACATCCCACAGCTGAATATTTTCCAGGAAGCCGAAGGCCGAGTGGATCTCTGACCACAGCACAATCACAGAGACCAGAGCGATCAGCGTCAGGATCGAGCGCACCAGCCGCAGTGACTGTGCACTGATCGCATCCAGATCGATCACAGGCTCTTCGATCTCAATCGCGTCGGTATTCAGAGAGCCTTGCTCCTTCTCTTCTTCATTGCGCGCACGGTTAGCCAGCATATCGGCACGACGCTGACGGGCGCGATCAAAGCCAAGACGACGGCGCTGAATCAGCATCCAGCGGCGGATAATGTGATAGATAACCAGAAGCAGAAACCAGATGGCGACGGAGGTCTCCAGTCGCGCCAGCAGCGCCTGCGCAGTAGCCAGATAACCCACAGCAGAGGCGAGGGCAGCCATCAGTGGCATGGCGATCATCAGGTTCCACAGCATCCGGTTCACCATGTTCTCGCCATTTCCTTCTTTATCGAGATAAAGCGGAATGCCGGAACGTTTCAGGCTGACGGTAACAATGCTGATTGCCCCGCAAATCAGGATGAAACAGAGACGGCCCAGTGACGAGGAGAACTGTCGATCCTCCAGATTGCCAAAGGCGATCAGCAGCATAATAAGCGGCACAATCAGGCCGATACTCAGCGAGTAGTAGCGCATGGCGCGCGCCACCCGATTTTGCGGCCAGCGGAAATGCACAATGAAGAGTCCGTTGGGACGGGCAAAGGCGGCGCTGATCATAAACGCCCACAGCAGCGGCAGCGTGGCGGTAATACCATCACCAATTGCCACGGCGATAGGGTAGGGCCAGGCGTTCTGCAGACCATAACCCAATGCCCCCCACAATACCGGTAGCGGTAGCGCCACCAGGATCGACCAGAACACGGTGCGGATGGTCAGGCGGAAACGATCCTGGGTGACCTTGCCGACTTTGCTGGCGGAGCGATCAAGGAAAGCATTGAAGTGACGACGAGAACTGATGCTGAAGCCGACCAGCAGCAAGGCACCCATAATGGGGATCACCGAATTGCGGCTGGTAAACATCATCGCCATCGCTTTGCCAAGCTGACCCAGCGTATCCAGCGACAGCAGACGGGAAAGATCTTTGGCCAGATCCAGCGGATAACTTAAACCGATCGGACTGACATCGGCGGTCCAGAAAAGATAGCGGTGGGTCGCGTCTTTGACTTCCGTCAGCGCATCCTGCAACTGGGTGTTGCCGACTTTGAGCTTGGTAATCTCCAGAATCAGCGTGTCACAGCCAGATATCAGCGAATTAAGCAGTTCCCGCTGGGTGCGTAGCTGTGCATCAAGAATACGCTTCTGTTCAGCAGTAAAGGGTTGACCATCGGCCTGTCGTCCCTTGCGCAGCGTCTCCTGGCGCTCCAGCAGATCTTCATAATAGAGACGCTGTACGCGAAGCTGTGCCATCTCATTGTCAATCTGCTGCGACTTAGGCATCTCCGGCAGGCGCGCAACCTGTGCCCGAAGCGCTTCGCCCAGCAGATTAGAAGCCCCCAGCCACTGGGACTGCTCGCGCAGTGTAGAGAGCGCCTGACGGACCTGAATAATCTGATTAGTCGCCAGCCGCTGCTGCGATGCCACCAGATCCATGCGCTGCGCCTGTTGATTCAGGGCAACCGAGAGTTCACGGTTAACCCGAAACTGATCGCTAATCTCTGGGGGCAGATCGCCACTGTTTTCCGCCAGTTGCTCGGTGCGGGCAAGTGCTACTTCCGCTTCGCGTTGCCGCTGATCGTTGAGCTGGTTACGCAGCGCCTGCAGATAGTTGTCGAGCTGAGTGGCTTTGCGCTGGTGGGCTTCAGCCCGCATCCGCGCCAGTTCCTGACGATTATTGGCAGAGAGCTGTGCCAGCTCAAGTTCATCGACGAGTGCTTTATTCGCGGCACTTTCTGCCTGACGTGCTGCCAGCTGCAACTGGCCCTGCGGTGAACTGCTGCTGACGCCCTGCAGCCGGCGTTCACTCTCCGTCATCGCCCGACGCGCTTCCGTCTGCTGCTGTGGAAGCTGCGATAGTGAATCACTGATTTCCCGCGCTCGATCCTGCTCCTGGCGCGCCTGACGGCCCTCTTCCAGCAACTGGCTGCTAACCTGCAGGATCTCCTGATCCAGCTCGGCGCTGCTCATGTTGCTTCGCACCGTTTTTCCGTTGTCACTCAGCGCAGCAATCTGCTGACGCAATTCGCGCGCCAGACGCGGGAAGTCATCAATCACCTGCTGATATTGCGCCGCGCGCTCCAGGGAATCATCACGTTCTGAGAGGAAGTTTAAGGCGGCTTCAATCGTCTGGATCTGTTCGGCCTGAGCCGGAGAGCTCTTGGCCGATTTTATCTCTTCCAGCTGCTGTTTGAGCTGGCTGGCATCAGGAAGGCTGGCCGCGAAGGCCGGGCTGCTGAGCCACAGGCTCAGCAGCAGGAGGAGAATCGAACGCACAGAGGACACTCAATTTAATCGACAATGACGTCGGAAATGTCTGTGGCGACCGGCAGCGCAATCGCCAGCGGTTGACCCAGACGGGTTTTGCTTTCTGCTTCCAGGCTTTCCGCCAGCTTGACGCGACCGGGCGCGAACAGGTTGATGACGGTAGAGCCGAGTTTAAAGCGGCCCATTTCCTGACCTTTCAGCAAAACCACGGCGCCTTCGTCGTCCGCAGCCGGATAATGCCAGCGCTTAATTACGCCTTCACGAGGCGGCGTTATCGTGCCAGCCCAGACGGTCTCAATACTGCCGACAATGGTGGCACCCACCAGGATCTGCACCATCGGGCCGATATCGGTTTCGAAGTAGCAGATAACGCGCTCGTTACGGGCAAACAGGTTAGGAATGTTACGCGCGGTCAGCGGATTTACAGAGTAGAGGTCTCCGGGCACGTAAATCATCTCACGCAGGATACCGTTACACGGCATGTGGACGCGGTGATAATCGCGTGGAGCCAGATAGGTAGTGACGAACTCACCCTCCACAAATTGAGCGGCCATCCGCTCATCGCCGGCCAGCAGGGCATCAATGGTGTAGTGATGACCTTTAGCCTGGAAAATCTGATCGCCATGAATATGGCCGAGCTGACTGATCGCACCATCCGCAGGCAGGGCAATGAGGCTGGCGTCAGCATCCAGCGGACGCGCATCGTCTTTGAGCGGACGAACGAAAAAGTCATTAAACGTGCGATAGCTTGCGGTATCAGGCTTACGCGCTTCCGCCATATCGACTTTGTAAAACCAGACAAAGATGTCAATGACCAGTTTGGTCAACCAACCACCGCGGCGACTGGCGCCCCAACCGGCAAGTTCAGTCAGCCATTTCTTCGGGAGAATATGATTCAAGCCGAGTTTTAAACGATCAAACACCTTAGCCTCCTGGCTATTTCAGGACGTTGTAAAAAAGGGGACGGATTGTAGCAGCGCCCCGTTCAGATGGCGACTATACGCGATTTCCGGCACGCTGCACGGCCTGAACGCACCACTGGAACGCACTTCGCAAAAAGCGCCGGCTTATCCGTTCAGACGCGGTTATACCGATTAATTTTCGCTATCAGGGAAATTTTTACGCGTTTTTACCTGCGCCATGCTCTCCAGGATGCGGTGGTAGTTAGCGAAACGGGACCGGTTGATTTTTCCCTGTTCGACCGCTTCACGAATGGCACAGCCCGGATCGCTGTCATGTTTACAATCGCGGAATTTGCAATAGCCCAGGAAGGGGCGGAATTCGACAAAGCCGCGTGTTACCTGTTCCGGCTCCAGATGCCACAAACCAAACTCACGGACGCCAGGAGAATCGATCACGTCGCCGCCGTGCGGGAAGTGATACAGCCGCGATGCGGTCGTGGTGTGCTGGCCTAAGCCAGAGCCATCCGACACTTCGTTGGTCAGAATCGCGACCTGCTCTTCTTTGTCGAAGCCGAGCAGGGCATTCAACAGACTCGATTTACCCACACCGGACTGACCAGCAAAAATACTCACGCGGTCGGTCAGGGCCGCTTTCAGATCGTCCAGGCCGTTTTTTGCCCGGCTGGAGACCATCACTACGCGGTAGCCAATGTTGCGATAGATATCCATCTGTTGATCGACAAAGGCGCGCGCCTTGTCATCCAGCAGATCGGTTTTGTTCAGGACCAGTAACGGTTCGATGTCCAGCGTTTCGCTGGCGACCAGATAGCGATCGATGATGTTAAGCGACAGTTCCGGCAGGATCGCAGAGACGATAATGATCTGATCGATATTCGCCGCCATGGGCTTCACGCCGTCGTAGAAATCGGGGCGGGTTAATACGCTGGTGCGCTCATGCACCGCTTCAACAATGCCTTTGCCGCCGCTGGTGGCCGGACGCCACATCACCCGGTCGCCCGTTACCAGAGAACGGATCGTGCGGCGGATATTGCAGCGGTGGGTGACGCCTGCGCTATCCTCAACATCAGCATGCATGCCAAAACGACTGACAACGACCCCATCTGCAGCTTCACCAAACATGTTGTCATCCGCTTCCGGACGCTCTCTGCGTTGGTTGAGACGGCGATCGTGGTTAGCGCTTACGCGACGTTGTTGGCCCTTCGACAGTTTATTTTTACTCACTCACCCTCACAGCGTTAGCCAGATTTCGCCCGGCTGGGCAAAACGTCTATGATACACCTTATTCATCGTGAATGACGACTACAGCAACCGCAGGAAAAAGCATGGCTACTGGAAATGAACAGAATCTGATCTGGATTGATCTTGAGATGACCGGACTGGATCCGACGCACGATCGCATTATTGAGATTGCAACCCTGGTGACTGACGCCAACCTGAACATTCTGGCAGAAGGTCCGGTCATGGCGGTCCATCAGTCCGATGCGCAGCTGGCGCTGATGGATGAGTGGAATGTCCGCACCCATACCAACAGCGGTCTGGTTGCGCGGGTGAAGGAGAGTCAGATTGACGATCGCGCAGCAGAGCTGGCGACCATTGAGTTTCTGAAACAGTGGGTTCCGGCGAACACGTCGCCTATCTGTGGTAACAGTATCGGGCAGGATCGTCGCTTCCTGTTTAAGTACATGCCTGAACTGGAAGCGTATTTCCATTATCGCTATCTGGATGTCAGTACGTTGAAAGAGCTGGCACGTCGCTGGAAACCGGAGATCCTGCCTGGCTTCAAAAAAGGTGGTACGCACCAGGCGCTGGATGATATCCGTGAGTCTGTCGCGGAGCTGGCTTACTACCGCGAACACTTTTTGCAGCTTTAATCCACTGAGGGTGCGCATGAAATCACCAGTTTGCTGTTTTAATCATCAAACGCGCTGAAAGCGAAAATATTTGCTTTCAGACGCTTGCAGCAGCAACGATTTCTCGTATAATGCGCACCCCGTACCGGTGAAGAATTTATTAACGGTACAAGGCGCGGGAATAGCTCAGTTGGTAGAGCACGACCTTGCCAAGGTCGGGGTCGCGAGTTCGAGTCTCGTTTCCCGCTCCAGTTTTAAAATGTAAGCAGTAACCTCTTTGCGGGAATAGCTCAGTTGGTAGAGCACGACCTTGCCAAGGTCGGGGTCGCGAGTTCGAGTCTCGTTTCCCGCTCCAGTTTTGATTAAGCAGTGCCCTTCTATGCGGGAATAGCTCAGTTGGTAGAGCACGACCTTGCCAAGGTCGGGGTCGCGAGTTCGAGTCTCGTTTCCCGCTCCAGATTTACATCACCCTGTTTCAGTCCGTTTTCCGGCTGTTTTGCGCCGCGGGGTTTTGATTGTTTCCTGAAGGTTATCCACAACACTGCATCCCATCATCTGCGCCCTTTACGGCGATCTGTAAATTGTTTTTGAACAGAGTTATCCACAGCTTTGTGCTTTAACCGAAGCGATAGCCTCATTATCAAATAAACACAACTTTTACATAAGTTATTGATATTTAGATAAATGAAGATATTTCAATGTGTTATTTCGCAGCGAAATCAGTGTTATTGCATTTGAATGACAACAGCTTTTTATTTTTATTCACAGCATGTGGAAAACGATAATTCACGATCGGGCTGTACAATCACGCATCACGCGGTAATCCCTTCTCTACTGCACGAACCAGCCGCTTCTGCTGGGCAGGCTGCACTTCAACCACGATTTGCTCGCGTTTCTGCTGCTGCTGTGCGATTGCCCACAGAATGTGTTCATCCAGGAGTTCACTCTCACCCAGTCGTTGCTCCAGAATCTGAATAATTTCGGGTGACCAGGGCGCATTGCCCAGCGCGACAGAGATGTTACGCAGCCAGCGTAAATGACCAATGCGACGAATCGCTGAGCCTTCTGTTATGCGTAAAAACTTCGCCTCATCCCACTGAAACAGATCGATCAGTTCCGGTGCATGTAACGCCGCTCGCGGTGAAAAATCGCTTTCGTCACTGAGTTGTCCATAGCGATTCCACGGACAGATCAGCTGGCAGTCGTCGCAGCCATAAATCCGGTTGCCCATCAGCGGACGAAACTCTTCCGGGATAGCCCCTTCCAGCTCAATGGTGAGATAGGAGATACAGCGACGGGCATCGACGACGTAAGGCTCAACGATAGCGCTGGTGGGGCAGATGGTCATGCAGGCGACACAGCGACCACACTGCTCCTCCTGCGGGGCATCTAACGGTAGCGGAATATCGATGAGCAATTCGCCGAGGAAAAACCACGAGCCCGCTTCCCGATTAAGAATCAGCGAATGTTTGCCCGTCCACCCCAGTCCTGCTTTAGCCGCCAGTGGGCGCTCAAGCAGCGGCGCCGAATCCACGAACGGTCGAAAATTCAGCTCGCCACAATGCTGCTGGATCATTTCTCCGAGCTTTTTCAGTCGATTGCGCAATACTTTGTGGTAATCACGACCGAGTGCATAACGGCTGACATAGCCCAATTGAGGATTTTTCAGCGTGCTGGCAAAGGCGGCTTTGGCCGGAAGGTAGTTCATGCGAACGCTGATGACACGCAGCGTGCCGGGTAGCAGTTCATGAGGACGCGCCCGCATCATGCCGTGTCGCGCCATCCACGCCATCTCGCCTTGATATTGTTTGTCCAGCCACGCCTGCAGGCGCGGCTCTTCTGCGCTGAGATCGGTGTCGGTGATGCCGACCTGCTGAAAGCCGAGATCCAATCCCCATTGTTTAATCTGTTGTGCGAGTTGATGAAGATCGAGAGGGTATGACATGAGTGACCAGGATTCGAAGAAAAACAGCCGTAGTTTACCATATTCTGTCTGGCCTGCGCAGGCTGTGCCAACGCTTGAGCAACAGGGCGCCGATGTACTCGGAATTACCCTGTATGAGCTCATGCTGCGAGCCGGGCAGTCTGCTTATGACCATCTGAATGCGAACTGGCCTGATTCCAGCCACTGGCTGATTCTGTGCGGTCACGGCAACAACGGTGGTGACGGTTATGTTGTGGCGCGGCTGGGGCAGGCGGCTGGGAAAACCGTTACGCTGCTGGCGTGCGAAAGTGAAAAAGCGTTGCCGGAAGAGGCGCAGCGCGCGCGGGAGGCATGGCTGGATGCGGGCGGTGAAATTCATGCGGCCGATGCCGCCTGGCCAGAGCGGGTGGATGTGATTGTTGATGCGCTGCTGGGAACCGGCTGTAATCGTGCGCCCGGGAAACCCTATGTCTCACTTATCCAGCGGGCCAACGCCCACGCTGCACCCATACTCGCCATTGATATGCCTTCCGGCTTATCCGCCCGCAACGGCACTGCACCTGGTGAGGTGATTAATGCCAGCCATACGCTGAGTATGGTCGCACTGAAACCGGGTCAGATCACCGGCAAGGCGCGAGACTACATCGGACAGCTCTGCTATGCCGATCTCGGCCTGGCCACCTTTCTGGCGGGCGAAGCGGCGCCCATCGCGCGTTATGACGCCAGTGCATTAACCCGCTGGCTAAAACCGCGTAAGCCGACCTCCCACAAGGGCAGTCATGGGCGGCTGCTGGTCGTCGGGGGCGATGCCGGTACCGCGGGCGCGGTACGAATGACCGCAGAAGCCGCGCTACGCAGCGGCAGCGGATTAGTGCGAGTACTTACTCACAAAGATAATATCATTCCGATTCTTACCGCCCGGCCCGAAGTTATGGTCGATGAGCTGACCGATGAACGGCTGACTGAGGCGCTGGAGTGGGCCGATGTTATTGCGATTGGGCCTGGTCTGGGTCAGCGTGAATGGGGCAAGCGGGCGCTGGAGCAGGTCGCGCTTAGTGAAAAGCCGATGCTTTGGGACGCGGATGCGCTTAACCTGCTGGCAATCAGTGCGGAGAAACGTCAGAATCGCATTATTACGCCGCATCCTGGAGAAGCGGCGCGTTTACTGAATATCGAGACCAGTGAAATTGAGAGTGACCGCTTACATGCAGCGCAGACATTGGCGCAGCATTATGGTGGCGTAGTGGTTCTGAAAGGTGCCGGCACGATCATTGCCAGTGAGCAGGGCGAACTGGCCTTTGCGGATGTGGGCAACGCCGGCATGGCTTCTGGTGGTATGGGCGATCTCCTGAGTGGAATTATCGCCTCGCTGGTGGGTCAGAAACTCACGCTGTTTGATGCAGCCTGCGCTGGCTGCGTGGCACATGGTGCAGCGGCCGATGCGGTGGCTGCAGAACGCGGAACACGCGGTATGCTGGCAACTGATTTACTGGATCTGCTGTGGCAATTTGTTAATCCTGAGATGAATAAAGAAGCATGAAGACCTGTGTTATTTCTTTGCCCGATGAGGCGGCTACGCTCGATTTGGGCGCTCAACTGGCGCGCGCCTGTGGCAGCGCGGCAGTCATTTATCTCTATGGCGATCTGGGGGCGGGTAAAACCACCTTCAGCCGCGGCTTTCTGCAGGCGCTGGGCCATCAGGGCAACGTCAAAAGCCCCACTTATACGTTGGTTGAGCCTTACTCGCTTAACAACCATACGCTCTATCATTTCGACCTTTATCGACTTGCCGATCCTGAAGAGCTTGAGTTCATGGGCATCCGTGACTACTTCAGTGGCGAGGCCATCTGTCTGGTGGAATGGCCGCAGCAGGGTGCCGGTTTTCTGCCCTCGCCCGACCTTACGTTAACGCTGCGCTACGTGGGCGAAGCGCGTGAGGCAGAGCTGACGGCACAGTCGGCATCGGGCCAGAAATGGCTGGAACTGTTTGATCAGAGCAGGGATAAGACATGATGTCACGGATGAAAATAGCGCTGGTAACACTGCTGCTGCTGGTCTGTACGCCTCTTTTTGCCGCTACTCTGTCAGATATCAAAGTGGCCAATGGCGACAGTCAGGCCACCATCACCCTGAACTTTGCAGGACAGCCTGCCTATGCCTTTTTCTCACTGCACAACCCGAATCGTGTGGTGCTTGATGTTAACCAAAGCGGCGTGGTTCAGGGACTGCCACTCAATTTCAGCGGCGAAAATATCGTAAAGCGGATTCGTACCAGCACCCCTAAAGATAAACAGAGTGTGCGGCTGGTGTTTGAACTGACGCAGGCGGGTAAAACCCGAGCGGTCACCCAGCGCAATGGCAATAGCTATAGCGTGGTCTTCACAATTACCGGTAAGGCGCCTGCTATTACGCGCAGTGCGCCTGCGCCGGTCACGGCCCCGAGACCTGTGCCGACACAGAGTGCCGACGCGGTTAACCCATTTAATTCCAATCCAGTGACCTCAGTGACCAGCACGGCCAGCACCGTACGTCCAGGTCGTGCGGTCAGCCAGAATGACACCGTGATTGTGGCGATTGATGCCGGACATGGCGGTCAGGATCCGGGTGCTATCGGGCAGCGCGGGTTGAAAGAGAAGAACGTCACAATCGCCATTGCCCGCAAACTGCGAGTGTTGCTAAACAATGATCCGATGTTCAAAGGCGTGCTGACGCGTGATGGCGACTATTTTATCTCGGTCATGGGCCGCTCTGATGTCGCGCGTAAAGCCAATGCCAACGTGCTGGTGTCAATTCACGCTGACGCCGCGCCGAGCCATGCGGCGACTGGCGCATCGGTCTGGGTATTATCCAACCGTCGCGCAAATAACGAGATGGCTAACTGGCTGGAGCAGAAAGAGAAACAGTCTGAGCTGCTGGGCGGCGCAGGTGACCTGCTGGCCAACAGTCAGGCCGATCCTTACCTCAGCCAGGCGGTACTGGACCTGCAGTTTGGTCACTCGCAGCGCGTGGGTTATGACATCGCCCAGAAAGTGTTACAGCAGCTACGCAGCGTAACGTCGCTGCATAAACGTCTGCCTGAGCATGCCAGCCTGGGCGTGCTGCGTTCGCCAGATATCCCTTCTTTGCTGGTGGAAACCGGCTTTATCAGTAATTCCTCGGAGGAGCGACTGCTTGGCAGTAGCGCACACCAGGATAAGATTGCGCAGTCGATCTACAGAGGTCTGCGCACTTATTTCCTGGCGCACCCGCTACAATCCATCCCAAAGGAGGAAAACCGGCCGCTGGGCTCGTCGCCAGCGGTCAGCGTAGCCAGTAATCCGGCGACCGGTGTACCGCAATACACCGGTGTGACACAGCGTCATACGGTGACGCGCGGTGAGACACTTTCCGGCATTGCCGCAAAGTATGGTGTCAGCATGGACACGCTGCGTGGGATGAACGCGCTGAAGCGTGATGTGGTGTGGGTCGGACAACGGTTAAAAGTCCCGGCCAGTGCAGTGGCCAGTCGAACTGCGCGCGCGGCACCACGCGGTGTAGTACGCCATAAAGTGGTGGTCGGTGATTCGCTGACTGGCATTGCCGCACATTACGGCGTCAGCCCGAAAGCGATAATGCAGACTAATAATCTCAAGTCGACCAACGTCATGTTGGGGCAGAACCTGAAAATTCCTGCATCCTGATTGCTTGCCCGGCCGCTGCGCCGGGCTACCAGTTAAAAGGAAAACCATGCCGATTCAAATTTTACCGCCACAACTGGCTAACCAGATTGCGGCGGGTGAAGTCGTTGAGCGTCCTGCATCGGTGGTCAAAGAGCTGGTGGAGAACAGTCTGGATGCTGGCGCTACGCGCATTGAAGTTGATATTGAAAAGGGTGGCGCAAAGCTTATCCGGATCCGTGACAACGGCTGCGGCATCGTTAAAGCTGAGCTGTCGATGGCGCTGGCCCGGCACGCTACCAGCAAAATAGCCTCACTGGATGACCTGGAAGCGATTATGAGTCTGGGCTTTCGCGGTGAAGCGCTGGCCAGCATTAGTTCGGTCTCCCGCCTGACCTTAACCTCACGTACCGCCGATCAAACTGAAGCCTGGCAGGCCTATGCGGAAGGGCGTGACATGACGGTGACAGTTAAACCGGCAGCGCATCCCTGCGGCACCACGCTGGAAGTGCTGGATCTTTTTTATAACACCCCGGCACGCCGCAAGTTTATGCGCACGGAGAAAACCGAATTCGGCCATATCGACGAAGTGATTCGTCGTATTGCGCTGGCACGTTTTGACGTGGCGATATCATTAAGTCACAACGGTAAAATGATGCGTCAGTACCGTGCTGTCAGTGAGGAGAGTCAGCGTGAACGGCGACTGGCGGCAATCTGCGGCACCACCTTTATGCAGCATGCGCTGCGAATTGACTGGCAACATGATGACCTCTCGCTGCGTGGCTGGGTCGCCGATCCCGCAGGGTCGCGACAGGTCACCGATCTGCAGTATTGCTACGTCAATGGCCGGATGATGCGCGACAAGCTGATCAATCATGCTATCCGTCAGGCATTCCAGACACAGCTTCAGGATGACCAGCAGCCCGCTTACGTGCTTTATCTGGAGATCGATCCGCATCAGGTGGATGTCAACGTTCACCCGGCCAAGCATGAAGTACGATTTCACCAGTCACGTCTGGTACATGACTTTATTTATCAGGGCGTGGTCAGCGCGCTTCAGGCGATGGCGGCACCCACCTTACCCGCGCTGCAGGCCGAAGAACCCGCGCCACGCTGGCAGCCTGAAAATCGTCAGGCGGCCGGGGGAAATCATTTTGCGCAGCCTGCAGCGTCTGCCAGTGAGACAAAACCCTCGTCCGCGCGTGAAACACCGCCTGCCTGGCAAAACAAAGAGAATGTTTATCGTCAGCGTGAAGGTGCGGTTTATCAGCAACTGCTGAAAACCCCTTCTGGCCCCCCCTCGTCCGGCACCACACCGCCGCTGAGCGCCCGCGAGCCAGCACCGCGTCCGGCCGCGAAACCCTCGCCGCTGGCCCCCCATGCCCAGAGTTTTGGCCGGGTGCTGACGATTTTGCACAATCACTTTGCGCTGCTGGAGCAGGACCAGACATTAATGCTGATGTCGCTGCCGGTTGCGGCACGCTGGCTGAAACTGGCTCAGCTGGAACCGGGTGAAGACGGGCTTAAGCCGCAGCCGCTACTGATTCCGGTCAGGCTGAAAATTGCGCTGAATGAACGACAGGCAGCAAAAGAAAACAGTAGTCTGCTCAATCAGATGGGTATCGATCTTCAGCTCGATGGTGACCACGTGACGCTGCGCGCGGTGCCTTTACCGTTACGAACACAAAATTTACAAATCTTGATTCCTGAGCTGTTAGGCTATCTCGCCCGGCAGCAGGAGAACACTGCGACGCAACTGGCCCAGTGGCTGGCGCAGCGTCAGGAAACAGCGTACTCCGACTGGAATCACTCACAGGCGATCAACCTGCTGGCAGAGCTTGAACGGCTTTGCCCACAGCTGCTGAAATCGCCGCCTTCAGGCTTATTACAGCCCATAGAGATTGAGAGCGCGGTCAACGCGTTGAAGCATGAGTGAATTAAACCAGGCTGGCCGGCCAAAGGCTATTTTTTTGATGGGACCTACAGCTTCGGGTAAGACCGCTTTAGCGATTGAGTTGCGTAAGCACTTACCCGTGGAACTTATCAGCGTTGATTCTGCCCTTATTTATCGTCAGATGGATATTGGTACGGCGAAACCGTCGGCTGAAGAGTTAGCAGTGGCGCCCCATCGTCTGCTCGACATCCGCGATCCCGCAGAAGCCTATTCGGCAGCGGAGTTCCGGCGGGATGCTTTAGCAGAAATGGCGGAAATCGTTGCAGCCGGACGAATACCGTTGCTTGTTGGTGGAACCATGCTCTACTTCAAGGCGTTACTTGAAGGATTGTCGCCGTTGCCCTCGGCCGATCCTGATGTTCGTCAGCGGATAGAGCAAACGGCGCGTGAAAAAGGCTGGGATGCTTTACACCGCCAGCTTTGTGAAATCGACCCGGTTGCCGGCAGTCGTATTCATCCGAATGATCCGCAGAGACTTTCGCGAGCACTGGAAGTTTTTTTTATTTCGGGTAAAACTTTAACGGAACTGACAAAAACATCCGGTGAAGCGTTACCCTACGACGTGCAACAGTTTGCCATCGCCCCCGCGAGCCGCGAACTGCTGCACCAGCGTATCGCGTTGCGTTTTGAGCAGATGTTAGCGTCAGGATTTGAAGCGGAGGCTCGGGCCCTGTTTGCACGAGGTGATTTGCATACGGACATGCCTTCCATTCGTTGTGTTGGCTATCGTCAGATGTGGTCTTATTTATCGGGCGAAATCGATCACAGCGAAATGGTTTATCGGGGAATTTGCGCGACCCGGCAACTTGCTAAGCGACAGATAACCTGGTTACGCGGTTGGGAAAATGTTCACTGGCTTGACAGTGACGAGCCCCGGCTGGCGCTTGATACAGTGTTACAGGTTCTTAGTGCGAAGCATGGGTGATTGTGTACAATTGATGGGTTATCGTGCGCAAATTTTTACGCAGTATTTTTCGAACCATAGGTTCTACTAGCAACAAACAACAAGCATATAAGGAAAAGATAGAATGGCTAAGGGGCAATCATTACAAGACCCGTTTTTGAACGCACTGCGTCGTGAACGTGTTCCGGTTTCGATTTATCTGGTTAACGGTATTAAGCTGCAGGGTCAGATTGAGTCATTTGATCAGTTCGTCATTTTGTTGAAAAACACGGTAAGTCAGATGGTTTATAAGCATGCCATTTCTACCGTTGTTCCTTCGCGCCCGGTTTCTCACCATAGCAATAATACCGGCGGCGGCGGCAGCAACAATTATCATCAGGGCGGCAGCAACACAACTGCGCAGCCACAGCCACAACAAGACGGTGATAGCGCAGAATAACGCGTCATCGTACAGCCAGGCACGGAAGACAAACGTTTTCCGTCCTGGTCTTTATTTAGCGAGGTTATAGCTTGTTTGACCGTTATGAAGCCGGTGAGCAGGCCGTACTGGTACACATCTGGTTCTCCCAAGACAAAGAAGTAGAAGATTTACAGGAGTTTGAAACCCTGGTTTCTTCTGCTGGCGTTGAGGCGCTGCAAGTGGTTACTGGCAGCCGTAAAGCGCCGCACCCCAAGTATTTTGTCGGTGAAGGAAAGGCCGTTGAAATTGCCGATGCGGTAAAAACAACTGGAGCATCGGTCGTGTTATTCGATCATGCCCTCACGCCCGCTCAGGAAAGAAACCTCGAGCGCCTGTGCGAATGCCGCGTCATAGATCGCACTGGTTTAATTCTGGATATCTTCGCCCAGCGTGCACGTACCCACGAAGGTAAATTGCAGGTTGAGCTGGCACAGTTACGCCATCTTGCGACACGTCTGGTACGTGGCTGGACTCACCTTGAACGCCAGAAAGGCGGGATCGGTTTGCGTGGTCCGGGTGAAACACAGTTAGAAACAGACCGACGACTGCTGCGCGGACGAATCAGTCAGATTTTGTCTCGTCTTGAGCGGGTTGAAAAACAGCGTGAGCAGGGACGTCAGTCTCGTGCCAAAGCGGATGTGCCAACGGTTTCGCTGGTGGGTTATACCAACGCCGGCAAGTCGACCCTCTTTAACGCCATGACTTCTGCCAACGTCTTTGCCGCAGACCAGCTGTTTGCGACCCTTGATCCCACACTGCGCCGCCTGAATGTTGCCGATGTCGGAGATGTGGTGCTGGCAGACACGGTCGGCTTTATTCGCCATCTTCCTCACGATCTGGTTGCCGCTTTTAAAGCCACACTGCAGGAGACGCGTCAGGCGACGCTGTTAATGCACGTGATTGATGGCGCGGACCTGCGCGTGACAGAAAATATCGCCGCTGTTGATGCCGTACTGGAAGAGATTGAAGCGGATGAAATCCCGACGTTACTGGTAATGAATAAAATCGATATGCTTGACGGTTTTGAACCGCGTATCGATCGTAACGAAGAGAATCTGCCCATTCGCGTCTGGCTCTCCGCTCAGACCGGTGTGGGTATTCCGCTGCTATGGCAGGCGCTCTCTGAACGTCTGGCGGGTGAAATTGCCCAGCATGCGTTACGTCTGCCACCGGAAGCGGGGCGACTTCGTAGCCGTTTCTATCAGTTGCAGGCGATTGAGAAAGAGTGGAATGAAGAAGACGGCAGTGTAGGATTGCAGATACGTATGCCCATCATTGAATGGATGCGTTTATGTAAGCAGGAACCGTCGCTGACCAGTTACATCGTTTGATATTGCCCGACGCACTTACCTCAAAATTGAAGATTGTCGCATTTTCGTTGCAGGCCAGATACGCAGGATTTACCCGGGTATTTCGGATTTCAGCAAGGCGGCAACTGAGTGAATCCCTGGGTGCTTACTGCTGTAAGTGACCGGGGTGAGCGAAGGCAGCCAACATCGCTGCAATCCGAAAGATGAAGGGTAAAAACCGTAATTACAATAAATGGAGTAGAGACATGGCGTGGAATCAGCCCGGAAATAACGGACAGGACCGCGACCCGTGGGGAAGCAGCAATAATCAAGGCGGCAACTCTGGGGGAAATAAGGGAGGACGGGAATCCGGGCCTCCTGATCTGGATGATATCTTCCGTAAGCTGAGCAAGAAGCTTGGTGGACTGGGCGGTGGCAAACAGAGCGACAACGGTCAACGCGGCTCCGGCAGCGGTGGCAAAATTGTTGGCATCGTGGCTGTTGCTGCTGTAGTCATCTGGGCTGCAAGCGGTTTCTACACCATCAAAGAAGCGGAGCGTGGCGTAGTGACGCGTTTCGGTAAGTTCAGTCACCTGGTCGAACCCGGCCTGAACTGGAAACCTACATTCATTGATCAGGTTCGTGCGGTTAACGTTGAATCAGTACGTGAACTGGCGGCTTCAGGTGTCATGCTGACTTCGGACGAGAACGTTGTGCGTGTCGAAATGAACGTGCAGTACCGCGTGACCGATCCGGAACGTTATCTTTATGCAGTCACCAGCGCGGACGACAGCCTGCGTCAGGCAACTGACAGCGCGCTGCGCGGCGTGATTGGTCGTTCCACCATGGACCGCATTCTGACTGAAGGCCGTACCGTGGTGCGTAGCGAAACCCAGCGTGAAATCGATGAGACGATTCGCCCTTACAACATGGGCGTCGCGGTTGTGGACGTTAACTTCCAGGCTGCCCGTCCGCCGGAAGAAGTGAAGTCTGCCTTTGATGACGCGATTGCGGCACGCGAAAACCGTGAGCAGTACGTCCGTGAAGCAGAAGCTTACGCCAACGAAGTTCAGCCTCGAGCTAACGGCCGTGCGCAACGTATTCTGGAAGAGGCGCGTGCATACAAAGAGCGTACCGTTCTGGAAGCCCAGGGTGAAGTGGCGCGATTCGCCAAAATTCTGCCGGAATATAAAGCCGCGCCTGAAATCACCAAAGAGCGTCTTTATATCGAGACGATGGAACGTGTGCTGAGCCATACCCGCAAAGTCCTGGTTAACGATCGGGGTAATAACCTGATGGTGCTGCCGCTGGATCAACTGATGCGTGGCACCCAGGCTGCACCGGGCCAGAGCGGTCAGAAGGGCAGTAACAGTTCTTCGCTGCCGGCTATCTCCGATCGCGGCGCCAGCCGCAATGACACGTCGTCATACAGTCCGGACAACATCATGGATCAGCGTCGGGCCAATGCTCAGCGCAGCGACAGCCAGCGCGAAGGGAGAGAGTAATCGATGCGTAAGCCAATAGTATTTTTGATCATTGTCGTGCTGGTGGCGCTCTATGCGTCGCTGTTTGTGGTGCAGGAAGGGGAGCGAGGCATTGTTCTGCGCTTCGGCAAAGTCCTGCGCGATGGTGAAAACAAACCGCAGGTGTTTGCGCCGGGCCTGCATTTCAAGATCCCATTCCTGGAAACGGTTAAAACGCTGGATGCGCGCATTCAGACCATGGATAACCAGGCCGATCGCTTCGTCACTAAAGAGAAGAAAGATCTGATCGTCGACTCTTACATCAAGTGGCGTATTAGCGACTTCAGTCGCTACTACCTGGCTACCGGCGGCGGCGATGTCTCTCAGGCGGAAGTGCTGCTGAAACGTAAGTTCAGTGACCGCTTGCGTTCTGAAATGGGCCGTCTGGATGTGAAAGATATCGTAACGGACTCTCGTGGTCGCCTGACGACGGATGTGCGTGACGCGCTGAACACCGGTTCTGCTGGCAGCGATGATGAAATCGCAACGCCTGCGGCCGATGACGCTATTGCCAGTGCAGCGGCTCGTGTAGAGCGTGAAACCAACAGCAGCGAGCCGGCGCCCAATCCGAACAGTATGGCGGCATTAGGTATTCAGGTGATGGATGTGCGCATCAAGCAGATCAACCTGCCGACTGAGGTTTCCGATGCGATCTTCAACCGTATGCGTGCCGAGCGTGAAGCGGTAGCGCGTAGCCAGCGTTCGCAGGGTCAGGAAGAGGCTGAAAAACTGCGTGCTCAGGCCGATTATCAGGTGACACGTACTCTGGCTGAAGCCCAGCGTGAAGCGCTGATTACACGTGGTGATGGTGATGCGGAAACGGCGCGGTTGTTTGCCGATGCGTTCAGCAAAGATCCTGACTTCTACGCTTTCATTCGTAGCCTGCGCGCCTATGAAAACAGCTTCAGTGAAAATCAGGATGTGATGGTGTTAAGTCCGGATAGCGACTTCTTCCGATATATGAAGGCGCCCTCTAACGCGACACGTTAAGAACTGATATAACCTGTAGGCCGACAATGTTGTCGGCCTTTTTTTTGGGTATCAGAATGAAAACGAGCATCTGGATGGCACTGGCGCTGGTATTAGTGCTGGAAGGGTTGGGACCGATGTTTATGCCACGCGCCTGGCGACGCATGATCCTGACGATGAGCCGTTTACCCGATCGCCTGCTGCACCGATTTGGTGGTGGACTGGTGGTGGCTGGCATGGTGATCTATTGCATGCTGAGTCTGCACGGCAACCTGTAAACCGGGAGAAGATCGGCTAAATTGTGCCTCTTTGCGCCGTTATCCCCAATATGTTGTAGTGATCAAAACGCAGGCAAAAAAGCGCGCAATCGTATGCTAAAAGTGCTGAAAAGCATAGGATCAGATGGTAGAATCCTTTTTTAAGCAATCGGTGATTTTGAGAAATGGGTAAGAACGTCGTCGTACTGGGCACCCAATGGGGTGACGAAGGTAAAGGTAAGATTGTAGACCTTCTGACTGAGCGCGCGAATTACGTTGTGCGTTATCAAGGCGGCCACAATGCGGGCCACACGCTTGTCATCAACGGTGAAAAAACCGTCCTCCACCTGATCCCTTCTGGCATTCTGCGCGATAACGTGACCAGCATCATTGGTAACGGCGTAGTGCTCTCTCCTGAAGCCTTAATGAAAGAGATGAAAGGCCTGGAAGCGCGCGGAATTCCGGTACGCGAGCGTCTGCTGATTTCTGAAGCCTGTCCGCTGATCCTGCAATATCATGTTGCGATGGATATGGCGCGTGAACGTGCCCGTGGTGCCAAAGCGATTGGTACGACTGGCCGTGGCATCGGTCCTGCTTATGAAGATAAAGTTGCCCGTCGTGCACTGCGCGTCAGCGACCTGTTTAATAAAGAAACATTTGCCGCCAAACTGAAAGAAGTCGTCGATTTCTACAACTTCCAGCTGGTGGAGTATTACAAAGAGCCGGCAGTCGACTTCGATAAAGTGCTGAGCGATGTGATGGAAGTCGCTGACATCCTGACTGGCATGGTGGTTGACGTCTCTGAACTGCTGGATGTCGCGCGTAAGCGTGGCGATCTGATTATGTTTGAAGGTGCGCAGGGTACGCTGCTGGATATCGATCACGGGACTTATCCGTACGTGACCTCATCCAACACGACCGCAGGTGGTGTTGCAACCGGTTCAGGCATTGGTCCGCGTTATGTCGACTACGTTCTGGGTATTGTGAAAGCTTACTCAACCCGCGTTGGTGCAGGCCCGTTCCCGACCGAACTGTTCGACGAAACCGGCGAATTCCTCTGTGCGCAGGGTAATGAGTTTGGTGCGACCACCGGCCGCCGCCGCCGTACCGGCTGGCTGGATGCAGTAGCGGTTCGCCGCGCGGTTCAGATCAACTCCCTGTCAGGTTTCTGCATGACCAAGCTGGACGTGCTGGATGGCCTGAAAGAGGTGAAAATCTGTGTGGCTTACCGTATGCCTGATGGTCGCGAAGTGACCACCACGCCACTGGCGGCAGAGAACTGGGAAGGCATTGAGCCGGTTTACGAGACCCTGCCAGGCTGGAGCGAGACAACGTTTGGCGTGAAGACGCTGGAAGGTTTGCCTCAGGCCGCGCGTGATTACATCAAGCGTGTTGAAGAGGTAACAGGTGTGCCGATTGATATCATCTCAACCGGTCCCGATCGTAGTGAAACGATGATTCTGCGCGACCCGTTTGACGCATAATCATTCAGGCCGGACACTGTCCGGCCCTTGTTTTTCCACTCTCAGATGCCACTTAATCTCCCTTCGCTTGTCAAACCTTGTGCTGGCTTAAAAAAACGCACGGCTGATCAGACTCTGGTTTATCATCGTAGTTAATCGAATGGCGATCCGATTCAATCCTGACATCAATCGTAAGGCGAATAACCTAATGCCACGCCTGAAGGTTCACCGAGGTTACTGTGCAGCTCACGAGTTTTACTGATTATGGCTTACGCGCCCTGATTTATCTGGCATCGTTGCCAGAAGGTCAGCAGACCAATATTACGGAAGTGACAAACACCTATGGTTTGTCCCGCAATCATATGGTCAAAATCATCAATCAGCTGAGCCGGGCGGGCTATGTCGCCGCCACGCGTGGTAAAAACGGCGGCATTCGTTTGGGTATGCCAGCGCGCCAGATTGTCATTGGCGACGTGGTACGTAAGATGGAGCCACTACAACTGGTTGACTGCGCCTCCTGTTCCATCACGCCAGCCTGTCGTCTGAAGCAGGCATTACATGATGCAGTGCAGCGATTTTTGCAGGAGCTGGATAACTATACCCTGGCAGACCTGGTCGAAGGCAATACACCACTTTATGAGATCATCTTGTCCAGATCGCCAGTGGCAATAAATATTAAATGACATCGGAGGAACCGCTATGTCAAAAGATCCATTTCAGGATAGAGAAGCTGAAAAATACGAAAACCCTATTCCGAGCCGTGAATTTATTCTGGCTCTGCTAGAAAAACGTGAAAAACCGGCCAGCCGTGAAGAGCTGGCTGAAGAGATGAATCTGCAGGAAGAAGAGCACCTTGAGGCGCTGCGTCGCCGCCTTCGCGCTATGGAGCGTGATGGTCAGCTGGTGTTCACCCGCCGTCAGTGTTATGCCCTGCCAGAACGCCTTGATCTCCTGCGCGGTAAAGTCATTGGCCATCGTGATGGCTACGGCTTCCTGCGGGCAGAAGGCCAGAAAGATGACCTTTACCTCTCCGCAGAACAGATGAAATTCTGTATGCACGGTGACGTGATCCTGGCGCAGCCGCTGGGTGCCGATCGCAAAGGCCGCCGCGAAGCGCGTGTGGTTCGCGTGCAGGAACCCCGCAACAATCAGATCGTTGGCCGTTACTTTACCGACGCTGGCGCAGGTTTTGTGGTACCGGACGACAGTCGCCTGAGTTTTGATATTCTCATCCCGCCTGAAGAGACGATGAATGCCCGTATGGGTTCCGTGGTGGTGGTTGAGCTGGTCCAGCGTCCGAACCGTCGCAGCAAGGCGATCGGTAAAATTGCAGAGATTCTGGGCGATGATATGGGCACCAGCCTGGCCGTAGATATGGCGCTGCGTACCCATGAAATTCCGCACACCTGGCCGCCAGAAGTGGAAGCGCAGATCAGTAAGCTGAAAGAAGAAGTGCCGGAAGAGGCCAAAAAAGGCCGCGTCGATCTGCGTAAACTGCCGCTGGTCACCATCGATGGTGAAGATGCCCGTGACTTTGATGATGCTGTCTACTGTGAGAAGAAGCGCGGTGGCGGATGGCGTCTGTGGGTGGCGATTGCCGACGTGAGTTACTACGTCCGTCCTGGCACGCCACTGGATGACGAAGCGCATCAGCGCGGCACCTCAGTTTACTTCCCGTCGCAGGTTGTTCCGATGCTGCCGGAAGTGCTGTCGAATGGCTTATGTTCGCTTAACCCGCAGGTCGATCGTCTCTGTATGGTGTGCGAGATGACCATTTCGACCAAGGGCAAGCTGACAGGCTTTAAGCACTACGAAGCGGTAATGAATTCCCATGCGCGTCTGACCTATAACAAAGTCTGGAACATCCTGCAGGGCGACAAAGAGCTGCGTCAGCAGTATGCACCGCTGGTCAAAGACCTCGAAGAGCTGAATAACCTCTATCATGCGCTGGAAGCTGCCCGTGAAGAGCGTGGCGGCATCTCGTTTGAAACGGAAGAGGCGAAGTTCATCTTCAACGCCGAGCGCCGTATTGAACGTGTTGAGCGTGCATCACGTAATGACGCCCACAAACTGATTGAAGAGTGCATGATCCTGGCGAACATCGCCTCGGCACGCTTCGTTGAGAAAAATCAGGAACCGGCACTGTTCCGCGATCACGATCGCCCGACCGACGAGAGCATCAAGAGCTTCCGTACCGTGCTTAATGAGCTGGGACTGACGCTGCCTGGCGGCAATAAACCGCAGCCGGTTGATTATGCAGCGCTGCTGAAGCAGGTTGCCGATCGTCCTGATGCGGAAATGCTGCAAACCATGCTGCTGCGTTCGATGAAGCAGGCCGTTTACGATCCGGAAAACCGCGGTCACTTTGGTCTGGCACTCTCGTCCTATGCGCACTTTACTTCGCCGATTCGCCGCTACCCGGATCTGACGCTGCACCGCGCTATCAAGTATCTGCTGGCGAAAGAGCAGGGTGAAGGCAAGGGACTGGTTCAACGTGCCATCAAGTACCTGATGCCTAAAGATAAAAATGCCAAAGATCTCACTACGGCAACCGGCGGCTATCACTACGAGATGCCGGAGATGCTGCAGCTGGGTCTGCACTGCTCCCTGACCGAGCGCCGTGCGGATGAAGCGACCCGCGACGTCGCGGACTGGCTCAAGTGTGACTTTATGCAGGATCAGGTTGGCAATGTCTTCAACGGCGTCATCTCCAGCGTCACCGGATTTGGCTTCTTTGTCCGCTTAAGCGATTTGTTCATCGACGGTCTGGTGCACGTTTCAACGCTCGACAACGATTACTACCGTTTTGATCCGGTTGGTCAGCGTCTGATTGGTGAATCGGGCGGTCGCACCTATCGTCTGGGTGACACGGTTGAAGTGCGTGTTGAAGCGGTCCACATGGACGAGCGTAAAATCGACTTTGCTCTGATCTCCAGCCAGCGTCAGGTCCGTGGTGAAGGTAAAACCGCGCGTGACCGGGCAAAACGTGACGATAACGCCCCAACGAAACGCCGTCGCAATGCGAGCAAGAAGTCTAACTTCGAGCCGGATTCTGCGTTCCGGGGTGATAAAGGCAAGCCCGCCGCTGCGGATTCCGCGAATAAAAGTAAAAATGTCTCGGAAAAAACCCGTAAAATCGCCGCCGCCACCCGGGCGAAGCGCGCCAGAAAAAAGGCGCAGCCTGACTGATGCGCGCACCCGCCCTTTCTCCTGAGAAAGGGCGGTCATTTATTCATTTCCAAACACTGAGCAGATCGATGAGCGAAATTATTTTTGGTATCCATGCCGTGCAGGCGTTGCTGGAACGTGACCCACAACGTTTCCAGGAAGTCTTTATCCTCAAAGGCCGCGACGATCGTCGCCTGCAACCCGTGGTCGCCGCGCTGGAAGCTCAGGGGATTGTTATTCAGCTGGCCGAGCGCAAGTGGCTCGACAGCCAGGTTGAAGGCGGTGTGCATCAGGGTATCGTAGCCCGGGTGAAACCGGGCCGTCAGTATCAGGAAGGCGATCTGCCGGATCTGCTGCAGAGCCTGGACAAACCGTTCCTGCTGGTGCTGGACGGTGTCACCGATCCCCATAACCTGGGTGCCTGCCTGCGCAGCGCTGATGCTGCCGGTGTTCACGCCATCATCGTGCCAAAAGATCGTTCCGCTCCCCTGAACGCCACCGCCAAAAAAGTGGCCAGTGGCGCGGCAGAGAATGTGCCGTTGATCCGCGTGACCAACCTGGCGCGTACTCTGCGTCTGCTGCAGGAATATAACATCTGGGTCGTTGGCACCGCAGGTGAAGCGGACCATACCGTCTTCCAGAGCAAAATGACCGGCCCGATGGCGCTTGTGATGGGCGCAGAAGGGGAAGGCATGCGTCGTCTGACCCGTGAGCATTGCGATGAGCTGATCAGCATTCCGATGGCGGGCAGCGTTTCTTCGTTGAATGTCTCGGTCGCCACCGGCGTCTGCCTGTTTGAAGCGGTGCGTCAGCGCAACGCCTGATCCCCGATGTGATCCTCGCCACAAATTAGTTTCTGTACCAGGCATAACTGCACGTCATTCGTATATACCCAAAGAATTTCGGGTTGCATTGAGGCGGCAAGAGAACGAATCCCGATGAGCTTACATGAGTAAGTGATTCGGGTGAGTGAACGCAGCCAACAAACATGCAGCCTGAAAGACGACGGGTATACTTACTGAGTGACATCCGCGAGGAGCCGTTATGACCTGGACAACACACACTGTTTTTAATCAGCCTCATCCTCTGAGCAACAGCAATCTGTTTCTGTCTGATACGCCGCTTGGCGAGGCACTGTCACGCGAAGGTGCCGGATGGGATCGGGAATGGCTGGCATCGGTAGGTCGTCAGCTGGGCAGCGCCGAGTCTCTGGAGCTGGGCCGACTCGCCAATGCTGAGCCGCCTGAACTGCTGCGCTACGACGCCCGTGGCGAACGCATGGATGAAGTTCGTTTCCATCCCGCCTGGCATCTGCTGATGCAGGGTGTCTGCGCCAGTCGCCTGCACAACCTGAGCTGGCAGCCCACGGTTCGTGAACAGGCCAGCGTGGCGCGCGCTGCGCGCTTTATTCTGCATGCGCAGGTTGAGGCGGGCACGCTCTGCCCGGTGACCATGACACACGCGGCCATTCCCCTGCTACAGACTTATCTGCCGGCCGCCTTTGAAGGCTGGCTCGATCCGCTGCTCAGCGATCGCTACGACACCCATGCACAGCCCGGCGACCAGAAGCGGGGTCTGCTAATCGGAATGGGTATGACGGAAAAGCAGGGCGGCAGCGATCTGCTCACCAGCACCACCCACGCTGAACCGCTGGGCGCGCGTGGCGCAGGTGAAGCCTACCGCCTGACGGGCCATAAATGGTTTTTCTCCGTGCCACAGAGTGATGCGCATCTGGTGCTGGCTCAGACGCCTGCCGGATTAAGCTGTTTCTTCCTGCCGCGGCTGTTACCCGATGGGTCACGCAATGCCATCCAGCTGGAGCGGCTAAAAGATAAGCTGGGCAATCGTTCCAATGCCAGCTGTGAAGTGGAGTTTCGCGACGCGACTGGCTGGCTGCTGGGTGAGGAGGGCGAAGGCGTGCGGCTGATCCTGAAGATGGGCGGCATGACGCGTTTCGACTGCGCCCTTGGCAGTCACGGTCAGATGCGCCGCGCTTTCTCGGTAGCCGTCTCGCATGCCCATCAGCGTCAGGTAATGGGGAAAAATCTGGTGGAGCAGCCGCTGATGCGTCAGGTTCTGGCTCAGCAGGCATTGCAGCTGGAGGGGCAAACTGCACTGCTGATGCGGCTGGCGCGCGCCTGGTCACAGCCGGCAAAACCGCATGAAGTCACCTTTGCCCGCCTGTTTACGCCCGCGGCAAAATATGAGATCTGCAAAGCGGGTGCGCCGTTCGTTGCGGAGTCGATGGAGGTGCTGGGAGGGATCGGCTATTGCGAGGCCAGTGAGCTCCCGCGCCTCTATCGTGACATGCCCGTCAATAGCATCTGGGAAGGATCGGGCAACGTGATGTGCCTTGATGTGCTGCGCGTGCTTGCCCGTCAGGCAGAGGTTACCGCGATGCTAAGTCAGGAATTTGAAGCAGTGAAGGGGAGTAACCGCCATTTTGATACGCGCTGGCGTCAGCTGCGTCTGAGGCTTAACCACGTTCCTGAAGAGCAGGCGCGTGAGGTTACCCGCACGCTGCTGCTGCTGGCAATGGGTGCACAGCTACTGAAATATGCCGAACCTCCGCTGGCGGATGCATGGTGCCAGCAGTGGCTCGACCAGCGTGGCTCGCGCCCGCTTGAGGCCGCGATTACCGATCGTTTACTGGACCGTGCCTGCGGCAGGTGATGCGCCGTACAGAATCGCACTGGCGTACCAGAAGCCCGGCATGACCGTTTCGCTCACCATCACGATCTGATAGTAAGCGGCTCCGGCCTGATTGGCCTGGGCGGCAACGGCACGCTGGGCATCATCCGGTGAGCCGTGTACGTTAACGGTAATATTGCCCAGCTTCGGCAAACCGCCACTCTGCGCCCGTGAAATCTCCTGTGCCTGTTGAGTCGGCGCAGGCGGGGCTTTTGGCGTGGTGTCAAACGCCGAACAGCCTGCCAGCAGCAGGCTGAACACCAGTAAATAAGCAGAACGCATAGCAAAACCCTTTTTCAGGACGAGACAATGAGTGTACGTCATCGCCCTGAAAGACGTCAGGATTTCAGGCTGAATACGCTGACCAGCTGGGTCAGGTGGTGCCCTTTATCACTCAGGTTCTGCGCGCTGTTTTCCGCCTGTGCCACCAGTTCGCTGTTCTGGTGCGTCGCCTGACTGATCTGGTTCATCGCAATATTAACCTGACCGATACCTGCCGCCTGCTCCTGCGCCGCCACGTTGATCTCGCCCATCAGTGCCTGCACCTGCTCGATGTGCGTCACAATGTTGGTCATTGCATCGCGCGTCTGCTCAGAGAGCTGATGGCCCTCTGCCACGTTGCTGATAGAGGTCGCAATCAGTCCGTCGATCTCTTTAGCGGCTTGCGCGGAACGCTGAGCCAGCGCGCGCACCTCGGCGGCTACCACGGCAAAACCCCGGCCCTGTTCGCCAGCACGCGCCGCTTCAACCGCAGCATTCAGCGCCAGGATATTGGTCTGGAAGGCGATCGACTCAATCACATGCGTGATATCCGCAATGCTTTGCGATGAAACCTTAATGGCTGACATGGTATTGACAGAGCGCACCACGGTTTTGCTGCCGTGACTGACGATATTGCTGGCTTCGGCCACCAGTGACATCGCCTGACGCAGGCTTTCGGCGGTGTGTTCAACCGTGGCACCAAACTGCTCCATGCTGGCAGAGGTCTGCTCGACGCTGCTGGCCTGACGCCCGATCTGCTCGCTGATGTTATGGCTGCTGGCCGCGATGGTGTCCGTGCCGTCGCTGATCTCCTGCGCCGCACCGCGCACCTGGCCGACAATTTTCTCCAGGCCATCGCCAATGCCGTTAATTGCAATGATCAGCTGGCCAACTTCGTCGCGACGAAGCGTATCCATATGGACCTGCAGGTTGCCGGCGGCATACTGCTCCGCCAGATGAATCACCTGCTGCAGCGGACGGGTAATCGCCCGACGGCTGTACCAGACAAAGCCCAGCGCAAAGACGATTACCAGAACCAGTCCGGTAATCAGGAACAGGTTACGGCTATGCGTAATGGGCGCAAGCAGGTTGTCGCGGTTAACTTCGCCGGTAATCACCCAGTTCCAGTCCGGCAATTGCTCCCAGGCCAGAATCTGCATCTCACCATTGATCTCCACCTGCTGCATACCTTTCGGCTCCGTCAGCAGCGGTTTCAGCGTTGCATCATCCCAGTCGGGGCGTTTTCCTTCGTCGTGCTGATCGAACAGATACGCTCCCTGCGTTTTACCGGGCGTGCCGTTGAGCACGAAGAAATGACCGCTATCACCCAGCTTACGCGCCAGGATTTTTTCTCGCATCAGCGCATACTGTTTATCAATACCCACACCGACGAACAGAATGGCAACGACTTTACCGCTCTCATCTTTTATCGGCTGATACTGTGTGATATAGCGATGGCCGAACAGCGTCGCCAGCCCGCGGTAGACTTCGCCCTGGTGAACACGTTTCCAGGCCGCCCCGGTGCGGTCAAGCTGCGTACCGATTGCGCGACTGCCATCCTCTTTTTTCAGCGAGGTTGAAACACGGACAAAGTCATCGCCATCGCGCACGAAAATGGTCGCCACGGCGGCGGTGCGCTCGGTGAAATCGTCTACGGCAGTTTGATCGAGATTCAGTGTTTTCAACCCGGCACGCAGCACTGGCGTCGAAAAGGCACCGACCTGCACCCGCGAGCTTTCATCCAGGCTAAAGCGCTTAGGCAGGAAGCTGGTAAACAGATCGGTATAGTGAGCCACCTCTTCGGTGAGGGTGGCATTAAACATAGTGGCCATTTCACTGATGCCCTGCACCTGGTTGTGCATGTCATCGATGGCGAGATTTTCCAGCTGGCGCGAGGCGTTGTGGCTTTGAGTCAGTGTCAGTACCAGCAACAGCAGTGCAACGCTGAGAGACGTCAGTACAGACAGCTTAACTCCGAGACTCAGTCCGCTGAGAGATAGACGCTTCATAAATTACCTTTGATCAAGTTAGGGGAATACACGATCAACGGCAGAGCAGGGGAAAAGTTTAGGGAGAAGTTAGACAGCTAAGCGGAGCGGGTGATTTCGCAAATCAACCCGCAGAACACAGACTTGATCGGCATGCCTTGCTGCCTCTCAGGAGAGACCATGATTGAACTCACTACAGAAACACTGGCCGGTATCGAATGCCTGCACGCCACGCCTGCCGGACAACGGCATCAGCCACTGCCAACCGTGCTGTTTTATCACGGCTTTACCTCATCAAAAGAGGTCTACGCCTATTTCGCCGTGGCGCTGGCACAGGCGGGGTTTCGGGCGGTGATGCCGGATGCGGAGCTGCACGGCGCGCGTTATTACGGTGATGCCAATGCACGCCTGGGCCGCTTCTGGGAGATTCTGAAACAGAACATTGATGAGCTGCCATGGCTGGAGGCTGCGCTGCGTAGAGACAATCTGATCGCTGACAGGCGTTTCGCAGTGGCGGGTGCGTCGATGGGTGGCATGACAGCACTGGGCGCGATGGCGCGTTATCCGCAGATCCAGAGCGTCGCCTGTATGATGGGATCGGGCTATTTTATGCAACTGAGCGAATCGCTGTTTCCACCGCTGGTGGCGGATACGCCGGAGCAGAAAGCGCAGTTTGCGGCCCGCATGGCTCCCCTGACGGACTATGATCCCTGCAACCATCTGGAGGCACTGGCTAACCGTCCGCTACTGCTGTGGCATGGCGAAGCGGATGAGGTTGTGCCCTGGGCGGAGAGTGTCCGGCTGGAGAGGGCGCTGCGTGACAATGGACTGGCGCAGCATCTGACCTCACTGTCGGAAAAACAGATCGGGCATAAGATCACGCCCTCTGCATTAACGGCGCTGGTCAGCTTTTTTAGACAGCAGTTATAAATAATGAACGGGCGGAGAAGGACTCTGCCGCCCGTAAAATTACCAGCACTTACCAGAACGCAGACGCTTTTTCTGCTGCGCTGGCAGGCGCATTAACCGGGTTTCTTTCCGGCGTATCCAGCCGGTTAACGTAAACATAACCCGATGCCGCTTCGCTGCTGTGACTTCTCATCTGCTGCGCACAGTCAGCATGGCTGGCAAGAGCGGGTGGAGACAGGAAGAGACCCAGTAAAGTGGCGATGACGAACGTTTTCATGCCCGACTCCTCACTTCAGGGAACACACTCTGCGTGACGCCACTAAGCGAACCGTGACGTCTCTAATCAGTTTAGCGACTGAGTAAATTATCGCCAGATCATCCACCTGAACCTCTTTGTCAGCATTTTTGAACCTTCGCCGCCCAACCTGCTGTATTTACGTCATTAGCACAAAAAGCCCCGATATCTGGCACGACGCCTGCGATTTGTTTAAATGTGCGCTTGAGTTCAGGCACCTTCGCCGGTATGATTACGCGTCAATTTTTCAGCCGCATTCTCAGGCTGTGTCCCACAAACGCTCGTCACTGCGAACCTTTGTGGGACACAGCCTATAACGTTCCTTGCTTCCATGGGCCGCGGTTGACCCCGACAGGAGGCTGAATAATCCGTAAGGAGCAATTTCGATGCGTCATTACGAAATCGTATTTATGGTTCATCCTGACCAGAGCGAACAGGTTCCTGGCATGATCGAGCGTTACACTGGTGCTATCACTGGTGCTGAAGGCACGATTCACCGTCTGGAAGACTGGGGCCGCCGTCAGCTGGCTTACCCGATCAATAAACTGCACAAAGCGCATTACGTTCTGATGAACGTTGAAGCGCCGCAGGAAGCGATCGATGAGCTGGAAACGAACTTCCGCTTCAACGACGCCGTTATCCGTAGCATGGTTATGCGCGTTAAAAACGCGGTAACTGAAGCATCACCGATGGTTAAAGCGAAAGATGAGCGTCGTGATCGTCGCGAAGATTTTGCTAACGAATCCGCTGATGAGTCAGATGCTGGGGATTCTGAAGAGTAATCCATCGTGACGGTCAATCGACTTCGCCTGTCTGGCACTGTGTGCAAGACACCGGTTCGAAGAGTTAGCCCGTCAGGAATTCCTCACTGTCAGTTTGTGCTTGAGCACCGCTCAGTGCAGGAGGAGGCCGGGTTTCACCGGCAAGCCTGGTGTCGTATGCCTGTTATTATTAGCGGCAGCGCCCATCAGGTGATTACTCAACATATAACGGTCGGCACGCAACTCACACTCGACGGTTTCATTAGTTGCCATCAGGCACGAAATGGCCAGAGCAAAGTGGTGTTCCATGCCGAGCAGATTGAATTGATAGATTCTGGAGACTAGCCTAATGGCACGTTATTTCCGTCGTCGCAAGTTCTGCCGTTTCACCGCGGAAGGCGTTGTTGAGATCGATTACAAAGACATCGCAACGTTGAAAAACTACATTACCGAAAGCGGTAAAATTGTCCCGAGCCGTATCACCGGTACTCGTGCAAAATACCAGCGTCAGTTGGCTCGCTGCATCAAGCGTGCGCGTTACCTGTCTCTGCTGCCGTACACTGATCGTCATCAGTAATCGGCAACTGTCCATTAACGACTTTAAGAGGATAAGGTAATGCAAGTTATTCTGCTTGATAAAGTAGCAAACCTTGGCACCCTGGGTGATCAGGTTAACGTTAAAGCGGGCTATGCTCGTAACTTCCTGGTACCACAGGGCAAAGCTGTTCCTGCTACCAAGAAAAACGTTGAGTTCTTCGAAGCACGCCGTGCTGAACTGGAAGCCAAACTGGCTGACGTTCAGTCTGCAGCAACTGCACGCGCTGAGAAAATCAATGCACTGGGCACTGTAACCATCACGTCTAAAGCGGGCGATGAAGGTAAACTGTTCGGTTCAATCGGTACCCGCGACATCGCTGATGCAGTTACTGCAGCTGGCGTTGAAGTCGCTAAGAGCGAAGTTCGTCTGCCGAACGGCGTTCTGCGCACTACCGGTGAGCATGAAGTAAGCTTCCAGGTTCACAGCGAAGTCTTCGCTAAACTGAACGTGAAAGTTGTTGCTGGTTAATTTTATTAACTGAGCACGACATCAACGCCGGCCTTGTGCCGGCGTTTTTGTTTTTATGCCTTTCAATAAACTGCTGTTGGCCTTACTGCGCGCGAATAAAGCTGCCATCTGGCTGACGCGTAAACAGCACCGGGCCATTTGCGCCATCAACGGTCAGACCGGTTACCACACCCTGCGCATCCTGACGGATTTTCACCTGCTGACCACTTTTCAGTGAGCTGAGCGGCTGGTCACTGCCTTCCACCCGCGCCATCGCAAACACATCATTGACCGGCAGACTGTTGTCACGAAACAGCTGCGCCAGCGTCTGACCCGACGCAATGGTCATATTGCGCCATTCGCCCTGAGAATCAGCTTTTGGCGTCTGCTGAGACGCTGAGGATGAAGGCTGACGGGCACGGTTGTTATCATAAATATCCGCCTGCATCGGCACCTCTTTCTCCGCAGAAGGCGAAGACTGCTCGACCGGATAACGCAGGGTACTGGTGGGCCAGAGAAACGCCACCAGCATCACCAGCAGTGCCGCCACAATGCCACGACGGTGCGGCGCAGGCAGCGGATCCATCCAGCGAATATGGTCGGTAAAATGCCAGATACGCTGAAGCCATGTCGGCAGGCGGGATGACGTGTCTGAAGCCATTCGGGTTTCCTCCTCTCCGGCAGTTTGCTGTAGCCTGCGTGCGGCCAGCCAGGTCTGCAGCCGGGATACCATTTGTTTTGCACGCATCCTGCGGCGGCGTGGGGCAATCTGGCCCATGTTTGCTCTCTTATTCAGGTGCTACAGATGAGGTGATCCCCATCGATAGTTATAGTATGGGCAATACCGGCGCGAAGTGCCTGCCAGCATTGATAAATTTGACGTGGCTATTGTTTCTCTTTCATCAGCAAAAGTCATCTGCGACGCAGGGCATTTTACGCCAGCGGCCTGCGCTGCTATGCTGCCGGTTCGAATTTATCCGAGAGTGAAAGGAACGAAGATGACTACCCCTTCTTTCGACAGCGTCGAAGCACAAGCAAGTTACGGTATTGGTTTACAGGTTGGCCAGCAGTTGCTGGAATCTGGTCTGCAGGGTCTGCAACCAGAAGCACTGCTCGCGGGTCTGCGCGACGCGCTGGAAGGGAACTCGCCGGCCGTACCGGTTGATGTGGTTCATCGCGCACTGCGTGAAGTGCACGAACGCGCGGAAGGCGTGCGTCGTGAGCGTACCGAAGCTATGGCCGCAGAAGGTCAGGCATTCCTGCAGGAACATGCGCAGCGTGAAGGCGTGAGCAGCACCGAATCAGGCCTGCAGTTCAGCGTGATTACTCAGGGTGAAGGTCCAATCCCATCACGTCAGGATCGCGTACGCGTTCACTACACCGGCAAACTGATCGACGGCACCGTGTTCGACAGCTCAGTTGCCCGTGGCGAACCGGCAGAATTCCCGGTAAGCGGCGTTATCCCTGGCTGGATTGAAGCGCTGACGCTGATGCCGGTTGGCTCAAAATGGGAACTGGTGATCCCACAGAACCTGGCGTATGGCGAGCGCGGTGCGGGTGCCTCTATCCCACCATTCAGCACGCTGCTCTTCGAAGTTGAGCTGCTGGAAATCCTGTAAGATAAGACGCTGCAACCACCCCGGTTGCAGCGTTTTCTCCCGCCTTATTTCTGCTGTAAATTTACCTGCCACAGTGCAAAGCCAATCGCATCTGTTCCTTTGGGCTGAAGCGGATATTGCGCATGCTGCTTAATAAATCCGGTCGCCTTATCGCCCGGTGCCGTTTCAAACTGAATATCGAGCGGAGTGGATGAGGTAATCGGTGCCAGACGCCAGTTATTGTCCGCCTTCGGCTGAACTGCGCCATGCGCTTTGGTTTCCGCGCTGATGTAGGCTGCTACCACCGAACGGTTCTCATCTGGCGAGGCAAAGGCGATGTACTTATCTCCGGTGCCGGCAAACTTGCCGCCATATGCGCGATAGTTATTGGTCGCCACCAGGAAGAGAGCCTGCGGATCGATGGGTTTACCCTGCCAGGTAAGCTGACGGATGCGTGAGGCGTCAGGATGGATCAACTGACACTCTGCGTCATAACGCGCGGGCTGGGTCACATCAATCTGATAATTGACTCCATCAATCACATCGAAGTTATAGGTGCGGAAATCCCAGTTAATCAGCGACTGCGTTTTGCTGCTGTGCGGATCGATCTGGTTAAACTGGCCTGCTGAGCATTCCAGCCACTCTTTCACCTGCGCACCCGTGACTTTCATCACGACCAGTGTATTGGGATAGAGATAGAGATCGGCCGCATTACGGAAAGTCAGGGCACCTTTCTCCACTTCGACATAGCTGGCAGGATCGTTTTTACGTCCGCCCGCTTTAAACGGCGCGGCAGCAGAGAGCACCGGCAAACGGCCCAGATCCGGATCGCCCTGAATGAAATGCTCCACATAAGCGCGCTGCGCATTATTGACGATCTGCACCGTTGGATCGTCCTGAACCAGCGACAGATAGCTGTACATTACGTCAGCCGACTTGCCGATGGGCTTCGCCACAAACTCCCGCGTGGCGCGGTGATCGTCAGCCAGCACTTTCACCAGCGCCGGATCTTCCGCCGCCAGCGATTTCTTCGCGGCAGTATCGTAGATCGGTCGCGCCTCTGCTTTGCCGCTGCTCACCTGCCAGCGTCCGCCCTCATTGTTCAGCACCAGATCGACCACGCCAAGATGATCGCCCCACATGCCTGGCATCACCGCCGGAACCCCGTTCAGCGTGCCGTTAGCAATGTCTGCGCCTTTGATGCCAGCAAACTCCTTGCTGGGGAAGACGGCATGCGCATGACCAAACAGGATGGCGTTAATATCTTCCACCTGGCTGAGGTAGTAAACCGAGTTTTCTGCCATTGCGTGATACGGCTCGCTGCTCAGGCCGGAGTGAGGGATAGCAATAATCAGATCGGCACCCTGCGCGCGCATCTCAGGCACATAGCGGCGAGCTGTTTCGGTGATGTCATCCACCCGTACCTTGCCCTGCAGATTGGCTTTATCCCACACCATGATCTGCGGCGGCACAAAGCCGATATAGCCAATCTTCAGGGTCTGCGATTTGCCCTCGCGATCAACCACCGTAGTGGATTTGATGAGGTAAGGGGTAAACAGCGGTTTGCCGCTCTTCACATCAATCACGTTGGCGTTCACATAAGGGAAGCGCGCACCCGCCAGCGCTTTTTTCAGGTAGGGCAGGCCATAATTGAATTCATGGTTACCGAGGTTGCCGACAGCGTAATCCAGCGTATTAAGCGCCTTGTAGACCGGATGGATTTCACCCTCACGCAGCCCTTTAGCCGCCATGTAGTCGCCCAATGGGCTGCCCTGAATGATGTCGCCGTTATCAACCAGCAGGCTGTTCTTCACCTCCTGCCGGGCGGCGTGAATCAGCGTGGCGGTGCGCACCAGACCAAATTTCTCGGTTGGCGTATCTTTGTAGTAGTCGAAATCCATCATATTGCTGTGCAGATCGGTGGTTTCCAGTACGCGTAAATCCACCGTCGCGGCCTGGGCGGCGACGGAAACGCTCAGGGCCAGTAACATCATTCCGGGCTTAAACATGCTTGCTCCTGCTGCAAATTAAAATCAGGCTCTCAAAATAATGTAAAAGCATGACAGATAGTCATTTTAAATCGTGATGGATATAACGTTTTGACGCATCAGCCTGCGACTCATTCTTATACGATAAAGGCTCACTGGCGGCAGCATGGCGATAAGCACGTAACTATGATATTGATATATCTATAAATTGAATTGCCGCCGGACCAGTAAACAGGCTGGTCAGGCGGAACTGCTAAAATGTCACTATCTGAAGATGGGCTGATCCTGCAGCAGACAGACAAAAACGAGGTGAAAAATGTTAGAGCAAATCTGCCAACTGGCACGCGAAGCTGGCGACGCGATTATGCAGGTCTATAACGGTGCCGCGCCGCTTGACGTTTCTCACAAATCGGACGATTCGCCGGTGACCGCTGCGGATATCGCGGCGCATGAAGTCATCATGGAGGGGCTGAAACAGCTATCGCCTGACATACCGGTACTTTCAGAAGAAGATCCGCCAGCCTGGGATGTCCGTCAGCACTGGCAACGCTACTGGCTGGTTGATCCGCTGGATGGCACCAAAGAGTTCATCAAGCGTAACGGTGAATTTACCGTCAATATTGCGCTGATTGAAGCGGGCAAGCCGGTGATGGGCGTCGTCTATGCGCCAGTGCTGGGCGTAATGTATTCCGCGGCAGAGGGTAAAGCGTGGAAAGAAGAGGGCGGTCATCGCGAACAGATTCATGTCCGTGACGCACGTCCTCCGCTGGTCGTGGTCAGCCGCTCACATGGTGACGACGACGAGATGAAAGAGTACCTGAAGCAGTTAGGTGAGCATCAGACCGTTGCGACCGGCTCCTCACTGAAATTCTGTCTGGTGGCAGAAGGTAAAGCTCAGCTCTATCCCCGTTTCGGGCCAACCAATATCTGGGATACCGGCGCGGGTCATGCCGTGGCGATGGCTGCGGGTGCGCATGTACATGACTGGCAGGGCAAAACCCTGGACTATGCGCCGCGCGAATCCTTCCTGAATCCCGGCTTCCGCGTTTCGCTCTTTTAAGACGATATTGGCATAAATGCCCGGCGAGCGATTCTCTCGCTCCCGGGTGTTCAGCATTACTCTTTCAGCAGTGAGTTGACCAGCGCGATAACTTTTGTCACTTCATCCTGCGTCAGCGAACCATCCTTCACAAACTTCACTTTGCCCTGCTTATCCAGCACGACGATGGCGGAACCACCAGGCTGTAACTGCCAGCTGTGCTGCACGTTGCCTTTGCTGTCTATGACAAACTGAGACCAGGGATATTGCTGCTTGTTGGTCTCGACGCTGCTGCGCACAAACATGCCCGTGCCCGGAATCGCGTCATCGGTATTGACGATGGTGGTGGTCTGATAGCGATCATGCGGCAGCTTCGCGGCTTTGATCGCTTCTACCAGTGCCGCGTTCATCTCTTTCGCAGATGAGCGACCCGCAATATGCTGGATGACGCGAACTTTTCCGCTGAGCTGCGCGCTATTCCAGTTTTTGTAGCTAAACTTCTCCTGTTGCAATAACAGCTCGCCTTTGTCATTCACGCCTACAGCCGGTACCCGCATATCCAGTCTGAGGTTTTGAGCCATCGCGCCTGCCGGTATCAACAGAGACAACGCCACAGCTGCCAGGGTTATACGCATTGTTATTTCCTTAGGTGATCAGACCAGTCAGTCATTTTACTGCAATAGTAAGCAGGGATGATGCGCCTGTCCTGGAAAGGTGTCAGGTTTGTTATGGCCGCCACAATTCCTTAATCAATGAAGGTTTATACTGTGTTGTGTGAGCCTGATAACAGAGTGTTCTGTAATGATGTGTCAATTCAGTAAAAAAATTCACTTTTAGGAACATCAGTCAGTTTTAGTGTTCTATAGTTATCGCGAATTCGCGCTTCATGGGCTGGAACCAAATTTGGAAACGGCGAAGCGTGCTTAAAAATGTACAGGAGTTAAACAGCATGAAGATCTTCCAGCGCTATAATCCGCTACAAATAGCGAAATATGTAAAAACGCTTTTCAAAGGAAGGTTGTATATCAAGGACGTGGGCGCGTTCGAGTTCGATAAAGGGAAAGTATTAATCCCTCGCGTCAAAGACAAACAGCACCTGAGCGTGATGTCAGAAATTAACCGCCAGGTCGTTCGTCTCAAACTTGAGTTCAACTAATAACAAGGGCGCCGATGGCGCCCTTAGTGTATGACCTATCAGGCTATTCCCTTTGCCTGTCCGAACACGGACGGTGCCCACAATCTCCAACTGCTACGTAAACGTTCCGGTTGTTCCGCGCGCTCTGTATCCAGGACTGCCTGGGACAATAATAGCCGCCGGGACACGCTCTGAGTCATTTACTCTTCTTCGGTTTTGGTCAGGTTCAGCACGGGTGGTCGTTCATCAATGCGGGTGACCAGCAGCTGATCGATACGGTAGCTATCGATATCTACCACTTCGAACTTATAGCCAGCAAACTTCACAAAATCGGTACGCTTTGGAATCTTACGCAGCATATACATCATAAAGCCGCCGATGGTTTCGTAGTTGCCTGACTGCGGGAAATCATCGATGTCCAGCACGCGCATTACGTCATCAATCGGTGTGCCGCCTTCAACCAGCCATGAATTCTCATCGCGCGCCACGATCTGCTCTTCCATGCCCTGACCGACCAGATCGCCCATCAGTGTGGTCATGACGTCATTCAGCGTAATGATGCCCACGACCAGCGCATATTCGTTCATGATCACCGCGAAATCTTCACCAGCGGTTTTAAAACTTTCCAGCGCTTCTGAGAGCGTCAGCGTGTCCGGCACGATTAGCGCAGAGCGAATCTGCAGGCCGCTGTTCAGCGCCATGCTCTGATTGCCGAGTACGCGCAGCAGCAGCTCTTTTGAGTCGACATAGCCAACGATATGATCGATGTCGCCGCTGCAGACCAGAAACTTCGAATGAGGATGCTGGGCGATTTTGGTCTTGAGGCTGGTCTCATCTTCGTGCAGATCAAACCAGACAATATTCTCGCGTGAGGTCATTGAAGAGGGAACGGTACGTGACTCCAGCTCAAACACGTTTTCAATCAGCTCATGCTCCTGCTTGCGCAGAACGCCCGCCAGCGCACCGGCTTCCACCACCGCGTAGATATCGTCGGAGGTGATGTCATCTTTACGCACCATCGGCAGCTTGAAAATACGGAAGAAGACGTTGGCCAGGCCATTAAACAGAAATACCAGCGGACGCATCACTAACAGGCAGAAACGCATCGGATTGATGATGCGCAGCGCGATGGTTTCCGGTGCGACCATGCCAACCCGCTTTGGTGTTAAGTCGGCAAACAGGATAAACAGGCTGGTCACGATGGTGAATGAACAGATAAAGCTGAGCTGTTCCGCCAGTTCCGGCGAAACAAAGCGGTTAAACAGGCCGCTGAAAACCGGTGAAAATGCCGCGTCGCCGACAATACCGCCCAGGATGGCGACAGCGTTAAGGCCAATCTGCACCACGGTGAAGAACATGCCCGGCGTTTCCTGCATTTTCAGCACACGCTGGGCATTGACGTTGCCTTCGTCGGCCAGAAGTTTCAGTTTGATCTTACGGGCGGCCGCCAGCGAGATCTCCGACAGGGAGAAAAAGGCACTGATTACAATCAGCAATAAAATGACAAGCAAGCTATCTAACATATGAGATCCAAAGGGTTATCCACTTGTCATTTTTGGCCTGGGCAGCGTGGGTAAGCGCAAACAGAGTTGGTTTATCCGTGAAACAGAGCTATCCGTGCCAAAAATGTCTGCGCCAGTTCGACAACGTACATGTCGGGGCAGAAATGAAAACAGGCGGAATGCCTGTGGTGGCAGATTATAGCAGGAGCGCTCATCGGGCCGCCAGAGGGCAATCTGCCGCTTCCCTCAGGATTAGCAGGCAGAACGGTACGTTATCGACTCAGATTTATCTGAGTGAATCATTTTGGACCGCTCATTCCCGCCTGCAGGAGTTGTATCAATCCCCCCATTTACCGACAATAGCCGCGTTATTTGAGTTAGAAGTCGATTTTGCGCCGCCGTTTGCCATAAAGTGCGGCTATGATGAGGATGTTGCCGTTGCGGTAGTGCGGGCAAAGATGATTAATAAGTGCCCCGCGGAAAAGGGGCCGGCATGATTAACAGGAGTACAGGTGCCACGATTTTATGTTTATTGCATAGCTGGCCTGCTGCTTGCCGCGCCCGCCCTTGAGGCGGCGACCGTGCGATTACAGGTAGATGGCTTAACCGGGGATCTGCAAAAGAATGTCAGAGCGCGCCTTTCCACCATCGGCAGCGACGAGGTCTCGAATGATGGCCGTTTTCGTGCACGTGTCTCTGTTGCAATAAAAGAGGGGCTGCGCGCCCTTGGTTATTACGAGCCGACCATCGACTTCGAATCCCGCCCCGCGCCTGCGAAGGGAGGACGGCCGGTATTAATCGCACATGTGACGCCGGGCGAGGCTGTCAAAATTGGCGGCAGCACCATTGTGGTGGAAGGTGATGCGCGCAATGATCCTGATTACAAAGCCTGGGTGAAGCAGGGACGGCCCAAAGTGGGCACGCAGCTTAACCACGGGCAGTATGACAAATTTAAAAGCGGCTTCTCTAATCTTGCGCTGCGTAACGGCTACTTCGACGGCACCTTTAAAAAAAGCCAGCTCGGCGTCTCGGTTGAGCGCCATGAAGCGTTCTGGGATATCGACTACGACAGCGGCGAGCGCTATCGCTTTGGTGACGTCACTTTTCAGGGATCGCAGATTCGTGAAGAGTATCTGCAAAATCTGGTGCCCTTTAAAGAAGGGGATTACTACAGCTCACGCGATCTGGCCGAACTGAATCGCCGCCTCTCCGCCACCGGCTGGTTTAATTCGGTGGTGGTCGCGCCGGAATTCAGCAAGGGACGACAGACTAAAGTGCTGCCGCTGAGTGCCGTGATGTCACCCCGCACCGAAAACACCATTGAAACCGGCGTCGGCTACTCAACTGACGTCGGTCCGCGGCTGAAAGGAACGTGGAAAAAACCGTGGATCAACGACAGCGGCCACAGCCTGACAGCCAGCGCCTACGTGTCTGCGCCGGAACAGCAGGTCGACCTCAGCTATAAAGTCCCGTTACTGAAGAGCCCACTGGAGCAGTACTACACCTTCTCCGGAGGCCTCAAGCGTACCGACCTTAACGACACCAAAGCCGACACCACCACGCTTGCGATGTCGCGCAACTGGGACAGCAGCAGCGGCTGGCAGAAGGCGGTCAACCTGCGCTGGAGCCTGGATCACTTTACGCAGGGCAGTGTGACCAATACCACCATGCTGCTCTATCCCGGCGTCAGCGTAAACCGCACACGCTCGCGCGGCGGTCTGATGCCGACCTGGGGCGACTCACAGCGCTACTCCGTCGACGTTTCCGATACGACATGGGGCTCCGACGTCGACTTCCTGATTCTGCAGGCGCAAAACGTCTGGATTCGCACTCTCGGTGACAGTCATCGCTTTGTGGCGCGCGGCAATCTTGGCTGGATTGAAACCAACGACTTCGACAAGGTGCCACCGGATCTGCGCTTCTTCGCGGGTGGTGACCGCAGTATTCGCGGTTACAAATACAAAAATATTTCACCGCGTGACGACGACGGCAAACTCACCGGGGCATCAAAACTCGCCACCGGATCGCTGGAATATCAGTATAACGTCACCGGTAAATGGTGGGGCGCGGTGTTTGTCGACTCAGGCGAAGCGGTTAACGACATTAAACAGAGCAATATCAAAACCGGTGCAGGTGTCGGTGTGCGCTGGTCTTCACCGGTTGGCCCCATCAAATTTGATATTGCCAGACCTATCGGGGATGACGAGGAGCATGGATTGCAATTTTACGTAGGACTGGGGCCTGAACTATGAAGCTGTGGAAAAAGGTCCTGATCGGTATTCTGATCTTTCTGGTTGTGCTGTTGGGTGGCGTGGCATTTTTAATCGGGACCACGCCGGGACTGCATTTAGTGCTCAAGGGTGCATCGCGCTGGGTGCCTGGCCTGTCGATCAAACAGGTCGATGGCGGCTGGCGTAACCTGACCCTTAACGGTCTGCGCTTTGAGATGCCCGGCGTCAGTGTTGATGCCGGGCAGATTCACCTGGCGGTGGATCTCAACTGCCTGCTGCACTCCTCCGTGTGCGTCAACGATGTCTCCCTGCGCGATATCAGCGTGGTCGTCGACAGCAAGAAAATGGCACCTGCCGCCGCCGCACCGGAAGAGGAGAGTAGCAACACTAACCTCAGCACACCATACCCCATCACGCTGCGTCATCTTGGCCTGCACAACATCAATGTGAAGGTTGATGACACCGCGATCTCGCTGCTTGATTTCACCACGGGCCTGCAGTGGCAGGATCGTGCGCTGACGCTGAATCCGACCCATATCCAAAGCCTGCTGATTGCGCTGCCAAAAGCGGCAAAAGTGGTGAAGGAAGAGGTGGTCGATCCGAAAGTTCAGCAGCCGCATCCCGCTGAGAAACCGCTGGGCGAAACGCTGCAGGCAATGTTTGCTCAACCGCTGCTGCCTGCGCTGCCCGATTTCCGTCTGCCGCTGGATATTGACGTGCAGCAGATTCTGGGTGAACAGCTGCGCATTACCGGCGACACCGATGTCTCCGTCAGCCGGTTGTTGCTGAAAGCGAGAACCGCCGATCGACAGATGCAACTGACAACGCTGGAAGTGGACTCGAATCTTGGCAACCTGAAGGGTAGCGGACAGGCGACGCTGGCGGATAACTGGCCGCTCGATTTCTCCCTGAACGGCACGGTCAATACCGATCCGATTAAAGGCGAAAAGCTGGCGCTGAAACTTAACGGCGCGATGCGCGACGAGTTGAAGCTGGGCCTGAACCTCTCAGGTCCGGTGAATGCGCAGCTGGATGCGACGACCCAACTGGCGGTCGCGGGACTGCCGCTGTCATTGCAACTGACCAGTCCGCAACTGCGCTGGCCGCTAACGGGGCCGATACAGTATCAGGCCGATAACCTGAACTATCAGTTCAAAGGCAAAGCCACCGACTATGTAATGTCGCTGCAAACCGCCGTGAAGGGCGAATCTGTGCCACCGGCCAATGTCTCGCTGACGGGTAAAGGCAACGTTGAGCAGTTCAGCCTCGATCGTCTGCGCGTGGCTGCGCTGCAGGGCAATATCGATCTCACCGCGCTGGTGGACTGGAGCAAGGCGATCAGCTGGCGCAGTGAACTGACGCTGGCGGGAATCAATACCGCTAAACAGTATCCCGACTGGCCCGCGCGACTGGATGGCAAAATCACCACGCGCGGCAGTCTGTATGGCGGCACCTGGCAGCTGAGCGTGCCGCAGCTTCAGCTAAAAGGTAACGTGAAAAAGAATGCCGTAACCGCTGACGGCTCACTGACCGGTAACAGCTACAACCAGTGGACGGTCCCGGGTATTAAGCTGGCGCTGGGACGCAACCATCTGGATGTCAAAGGGGCGCTGGGCGACAGTCTGGATCTTGATGCCAGTATTGATGCGCCACAGCTCGATAATGCGCTGCCGGGTCTGGGCGGCGTGGTCAACGGCACGATTAAAGCGCGTGGCACTCTGAAGGCACCGCAGCTGCTGGCCGATCTCAATGCCCGTGGTCTGCGCTGGCAGCAGATGCAGATTAATCGCGTCACCCTGAATGGCGATGTCCGCTCCGGCGAACAGGTGGCCGGTAAACTGCAACTTCGCGTTGAGCAACTGAAGCAGGATGCGCTGAACATCGGCCTGCTGACGCTGAATGCAGAGGGGAATGAGCGTCAGCATCAGATGAAGCTGACTGTGCAGGGCAAACCGGTCTCGGGTCAGCTGGCGCTCAACGGCAGCTTTGATCGCCAGGCCGAGCGCTGGAAAGGCTCGCTAAACGATACCCGCTTTGACACGCCCGTGGGCGAGTGGCGTCTGACCCGCGCCATGGCCATTGACTATCTGAACAGCCGTCAGACGGCGACCATCGGGCCGCATTGCTGGCAGAACCCGAATGCACAAATTTGTGTACCGGAGCCGATTGAAGCGGGCCCGGCAGGTAAGGCGCATGTGGTGCTGAACCGTTTTGACCTTGCGATGGTCAAGCCATTTATGCCGGAGGCAACCCAGCTCAGCGGCCTGTTCAGTGGCGATGTACGCGTTAACTGGACGGCGGATGGCAGCCTGCCAACCGGTACTGTGGCGCTGAAGGGTAACGGCGTAAAAGTGGTGCAGGATGTTCAGGGCAACAGCCTGCCGATCGCCTTTGACACGCTTAACCTGAATGCCGCACTGCGAAACGGTCGCGCACAGCTCGACTGGCTGATCCGCATTGCCAAAAACGGGCAGCTGGATGGCAACGTGCAGATCGACGATCCGCAAAATCGCCGCACGCTGGGCGGTAACGTGAACATCCGCAATATCTCGCTGGCGATGATCAATCCTGCGCTGATGCAGGGCGAGAAGATCAAAGGCAGCCTGAACAGCAGCCTTCGCCTGGGGGGAAGTGTGCAGCAGCCGCAGGTGTTTGGGCAGTTGGGTCTGACGGGTGTGGATGTGGATGGCAACTTTATGCCGGTCGATCTGACCGCCGCTAACCTGAATCTGGTGTTCAACGGTATGAGCTCGACCCTGAACGGACTGGTCCAGACTGCACAGGGCAACATCAATCTCAGCGGTAACGCCGACTGGAGCCAGCTCGATAACTGGCGTGCGCGCATTGCGGCGCAGGGCAGTCGGGTTCGCGTCACCGTGCCGCCGATGGTGCGCATGGATGTCTCGCCGGATCTGGTATTTGAAGCGACGCCAGCCGCCTTTAACCTTGATGGCAGCGTCGATATTCCGTGGGCGCGCATTACGGTGCAGGAAGTGCCGGAAAGCGCGACGGGCGTCTCGTCAGATGAGGTGATGCTGGATAAACAGCTGAAGCCAATTGCACCGCAAACCGCTGCGATTCCGATTAACAGTAACCTGGTGATCCACGTCGGCAACGATGTGCGTCTGTCTGCATTTGGTCTTAAAGCGAAGCTGAATGGCGATCTGAAAATGGTGCAGGATAAGTCAGGACTGGGCTTAAACGGCCAGATCAACATTCCATCCGGTCGCTTCCACGCCTATGGTCAGGATCTGATTGTGCGTAAAGGTGAGCTGCAGTTTGCCGGGCCGCCTGATCAGCCTTACGTTAACCTGGAAGCCATTCGTAACCCGGATGCGACGGAAGATGGCGTCACTGCCGGTCTGCGCGTGACCGGCCTTGCCGATGAACCTAAAGCGGAAGTCTTCTCCGATCCGGCGATGTCGCAACAGGAAGCGCTTTCCTACCTGCTGCGTGGTCAGGGATTAGGCAGCGACGGCGACAGTAACGCTCTAACGTCGGCACTTGTTGGCTTAGGGGTTGCACAAAGTGGTCAGGTTGTGGGTAAAATCGGAGAGACCTTCGGTGTCAGCAATCTCGCCGTTGATACTGCCGGTGTTGGCGATAGCCAGCAGGTGCAGGTCAGCGGCTACGTGCTACCGGGTCTGCAGGTAAAATACGGTGTTGGCATATTTGATTCACTGGCGACGTTAACCTTGCGTTACCGCCTGATGCCTAAGCTCTATCTGGAAGCCGTGTCCGGTGTGGATCAGGCTCTCGATTTGCTCTATCAGTTTGAGTTTTAGCAATGCGAATAATTGTCTACGGCAGTTTACGGCGCAAACAGGGAAACAGTCACTGGATGACCAATGCGCAGTGGCTGGGTGATCACCAGATTGAAGGCTTTGAGCTGTATAGTCTGGGCCATTATCCCGGCGTAATAGAGGGCAATGGAGCGGTACATTGTGAGGTGTACCGCATTGATGCCTCAACCCTTGCGGAGCTGGATGCGCTTCGCACCAAAGGGGGAGAGTACAAACGATTTCTGACTCAGACGCCGTTTGGCAGTGCATGGCTTTATGTCTATCAACGCTCAGTGGCAGGACGCCAGCGCATTATGAGTGGTGACTGGCTAAAGCGTGATGAGGAGCCAGAGGCCTGAACAAAAACACCGTCCATTTGGACGGTGTTTTTTTTTCGACTTACAAACCGGCAGCAGAATTACTTCTTCTGTGCGCGCTCATAAGAGGAGATGATTTCAGCTTTAGCGGCTTCGGCGTTATCCCAGCCATCCACTTTCACCCATTTGCCTTTTTCCAGATCTTTGTAGTGTTCAAAGAAGTGGGTGATCTGTGCACGCAGCAGTTCTGGCAGGTCGTTCACATCTTTGATGTGATCGTACTCTTTAGAAAGCTTGGTGTGCGGAACTGCAACCAGTTTGGCATCTTCACCAGACTCGTCGGTCATTTTCAGCACGCCAACCGGACGGCAGCGGATCACGGAGCCTGGGACCAGTGGATACGGGGTTGGAACCAGTACGTCAACCGGATCACCATCCAGAGAAAGGGTATGGTTGATGTAACCGTAGTTGCACGGATAGAACATGGCGGTAGACATGAAACGGTCTACAAACAGGGCACCAGACTCTTTATCAACTTCATATTTGATCGGATCAGCGTTCGCTGGGATCTCAATGACAACGTAGATATCTTCTGGCAGGTCTTTACCTGCTGGCACCTGGTTCAAACTCATCTGGTATTCCTTCAGTAGTCGTATGTTGAGTGTCGGCTATTATAGCCAACTGACTCTGAATGTATGCCCCCTTTTTGGCGTTTCGGAATGCGCCCAAACGCTACTTAGCTGCCACAAACAGTGAAACAATGCCTGCGGCAATCAGTGGCCCTACTGGCACGCCACGAAAGAACGCGACGCCTATCACCGTACCAATCAGCAGACCTCCGATTACAGAGGGTTGTACGCTCATAAAATTCACGCCACGACCGCCCAGCCAGGCGACAAAAATCCCCACCAGAATCGCCACAATCGACTTCCAGTTGGCAAAGGATTTGATTAAGGTGGAGGCGGGCAATGAGCCGCTGGCCAGCGGCGCCATGACTGCCACAGTAAGAATAATGATGCCTAAGGTAATGCCCTGTTTTTCGACGTAGGGGAATAACTGCGCCAGCGGGGTAATTTTAATCGCCAGCAGCACCAGAATCGAAATTGTGACCGCATTGTTGTGTACGAAATAACTCAGCACGGCGAGGCAAATCAGAATGATGGTCGAGGCGTAAGCAGCCATGGTTTCTCCCTGAAGGTTATGGAACGCACTGACTTCCGCCAGTGCAAAAGCCAGTTATCGATCAGCAGTCATCGGGATTCGCACAACTGCCTTTAGAAAGTGATTGCAACATCAGCGCCTGATTACGTACCAGGCTCAGATGCTGCGCGCTCAGGGCCACGCTACCCAGTGTTCCCTGAGAACTGAGCTGACTGCGACTCGCCTCCAGCCAGCTGTCGCGGTAGCTCAGCCAGGCACGCTGAGCGGCACGCAGTTTGTTCTTCGGTTCGCCGGAGAGCGTTTTCATCAGCTTGTTGTACTGCTTATTCATCGCCTGATCCCAGACCTTGCTTGCTGCCGCGTAGCACTGATTCATTGCAAGAGTCGTTGAGGCATTATTGAGGCAGCGATCAGGCGAAGCGTCTGACGGCATATCCTCTGCCAGCGCCGATGTGCTGAGGCAGATCAGCATCAGAAACAAACCTGGTTTCATTCTTTTCTCCGGATAACGGATGGGCGGCAATCAGCTTGATGGATGTTTCTGTGATGATCAAGTTGTTAACACTAATCAGCGTTAAAGTTTCGGACCGTTACTGCCGATAATTCCTCCGCTTTGAGGCCGCTTGAAATTCGCCTTTTCACATACACGGAAACTATCAGGATGAAACAGTTATCACTTCGCACGGGGTTGCTGGCTTTGCTGGCATTTATGACACTGCTGCTGTTGGCGGTGAGTTCTATGGGTATCGTGGCAATTAACAAAGGAAACCGCTCGCTGGATGTGGTTAACCGCATTCAGGGGATCGAGCTGAACAGTCTTTATAAGAGCAATTCAGATCTGATGCGTGCCCGCGCTAACGCGGCGCTGGCAGTGCGTAAAATTGAAATTGGTATGCTGGAAGAGGGCGCGGCAGTTACAAAACTCTCACAGGCGGATGTGGTGTCATCACAACTCAACCTGAAGCGCTTTGTGGACGCAGGAACGGTGACGGCGCACGGTAAGATGCTGGCGGATGCGGTTTCAGCCAGTTACAAAGCCTATCTCGACCAGGGCATCAAACCGATGATGGACGCGCTGGATAAGCAATATACCGACGAATATTACCAGCTGCTGGAAGGCAACCTGGCAACACTGGCGGCCAGTTACGATAAGGCGGTCACTGACTTCAGCCAGTTTGCTGACCAGGTCACGCAGGCTCAGCTGGTGCAGGCGGCCCAAAACGAAACCAAAATGAAAATCCTGATCGGTGTGGCAGGGATATTAACGTTGCTGCTGCTGGTGCTTGCCTGGCAACTGCTGCGCCGGATGCTGCTGCAGCCGCTGAACCAGGCGATTGTCCATCTTGAGCAGATCGCGGCGGGTGATCTGTCGCAGGCGCTGCCACCGTCCAGCAACAATGAGCTGGGCCGGCTTAACCATGCACTGAGCGGGATGCAGGACTCATTGCGGACCTCAGTGAGTCAGGTGCGTGAAGCGAGTATGCAGATCGACATCGGCAGCCGTGAACTGGCGGCCGGTAACGTCAATCTGTCGCAGCGCACCGAAGAGTCCGCCGCCTCGCTGGAGCAGACGGCGGCCAGCATGGAGCAGCTCACGGCCACGGTGCGCCTTAACGCCACGAATGCTCAGCAAGCGAATCAGCTGGCTAGCGCGGTCTCCGAGACCGCCGATCGCGGCGCTGAGGTGGTCAGCTACGTGATGGAAAAAATGAATGAGATTACCGACAGCGCCAATCGCATCGGCGACATTCTTAGCGTGATTGACGGCATTGCCTTCCAGACCAACATTCTGGCGCTCAACGCCGCCGTGGAAGCGGCGCGGGCAGGCGAGCAGGGCCGGGGCTTTGCGGTTGTGGCAAATGAAGTGCGCACGCTGGCACAGCGCAGTGCTAACGCGGCTAAAGAGATCCGTACGCTGATCAGTGATTCACAGTCGCGGGTCAAAGAGGGCAGCGAGATGGCGACGCGCGCCGGGGAAACCATGGATGAGATTTCTGGTGAAGTGATGCGCGTAACCGCACTGATGAAAGAGATCTCGATGGCCTCCGACGAGCAGAGCCGTGGCATTGAGCAGGTCAATCTGGCCGTCACTCAGATGGATGCGGCGGCGCAGCAGAACGCCGCGCTGGTTGAGCAGGCAACCGCCGCGACCCAGTCGCTGGAAGCGCAGTCCGATCAGCTTCAGGCAACTATGGCACAGTTCAGATTGCAGACGGCGTAAAAATGGTGAGCGCATTTATGATGCGCTCATTCTTTTTCTCATTTTTGCTGAAGTCGACATATTAAATTTTTTTCAAGTCTAAATATGTTTATCTCATATGCTTTTTAGTTACCATGGATCTTTAATGATTATTATAAATTTTCAGGAGTGAGAATATGGATACCTTATTCGTTGAAAGCATTGAAAGGCTAACTTCCCTGCTGGAACGTTCGCCTCTGGATGTCGTGATGGCTGTGATATTACTTACTATATTTTATGTGATTCGCCGGATTGCTAAAAACATTAAGATTGAACATGTTTTTCAGCATACACTTAGCAATAAAATTAAACTTCTGAAAAATGAAATTAATAACGAATTTATTGAAGAGGAAGAAGCGGAGCATCTAAAAAAACGTTATGCGACGCTGCTAAACCAGAGGGTTTACGGTATAAAAAACAGGATTATTCAGCGGGAAGTTATCGGCGTAATTAACTGTTCGAGTGAAATAACAGATTTTAAATATTTTGCTGTCCATCAATATGTTTTGAGCGTCGACAATGATGGTAAGTTATATTTTAACAAATCAAAGATAATATCCCGAATTTTCACTGCTTCTATGCTCTTAGTTACAGGTCTGGCAGCACTGGCACTGGGAATATTCATAATTTCTGCTGGATCCTTTTTTGGCTTACTCATCAGTTTCCTGGGGCTGCTTTCATATTTTGCAGGATTAGTTCATTTTCCCGCTAATTCAGGTATGCGCAAACGTGCTGAAAAAGAGATAGCCCATTATTACCAGCATCGCGATGCGATTGACACGCGAAATTAGCGGAATAATAAAAAAGCCTGCATTGAGCAGGCTTTTATGAAGATTATCAGGTCAGAGTTTGATTAACCCTGACGGCAATCCGGGAACTCAGCCAGGAAACGCTCAACGTCGTTCACCATCGCCTCATTACCGCAGTAGAACGGGCAACGCTGATGCAGCGTGACCGGTGGAATATCCAGAATACGTCTCTGTCCGTCGGTGGCTTTACCGCCCGCCTGCTCGGCCAGGAACGCCATCGGGTTGCACTCATACAATAGACGCAGCTTACCCTGAGGATGGCTGGCGGTGCTTGGGTAGAGGTAGATACCGCCTTTCAGCAGGTTACGATGGAAATCCGCAACCAGCGAGCCGATGTAACGTGAGGTATAAGGACGATGCGTTGGCAGATCCTCTTCCTGACAGAACTTCAGATATTTCTTCACACCCTGCGGGAAACGAATGTAGTTACCTTCGTTAATGGAGTAGGTGTAACCCGTTGGTGGATAGGTCATACGTTCGTGACTGAGGCAGAACACACCCAGTGACGGATCGTAAGTAAACGCATGCACGCCTGCACCGGTGGTGTAAACCATCATGGTGGACGAGCCGTAGACCACGTAACCTGCTGCAACCTGCTTGTTGCCCGGCTGCATGAAGTCCGCTTCAACCACTGGCGTGCCAGGTTCACTGACGCGATGATAAATAGAGAAAATGGTGCCGACGGAAACGTTAACGTCGATGTTAGAAGAACCATCCAGTGGATCCATTAACACCACGTACTTACCGTTTTCCTCACCTTCAAAGATAACGAACTCGTCTTCTTCCTCAGAAGCGATACCGGCGACGATGCCACGTGCTTTCAGTGCCGCCTTCAGTTTTTCGTTAGCAAACAGATCCAGTTTCATCTGCTGCTCACCCTGAATATTCTCGACGCCGCTGGCACCAAGGATATCCACTAAACCGGCTTTATTGATGTCGCGGTGGATAATTTTGGCACCCAGCTTGATAGCTGAAATCAGCGCCGTCAGTTCACCTGTGGCGTGCGGAAAGTCGTGCTGCTTCTCGACGATAAATTCGCCCAACGTTTTCATAACACATTCCCTGAATCTTCGATGGAGTGGCAGCACGCGTAACAGTCTGCCAACGGATGCGTACGCAGTTTAGCCGAATGAACTTCAAAAACCATAGTCCTAATCCGTTTCTTCCGTCCGCGACCAGCGTTACACTGTGCGCCGAACTTTTGAGTAATGGATCATGTTATGCGCATTCACATCCTCGGGATTTGTGGCACTTTTATGGGCGGTCTGGCGATGCTGGCACGTTCACTTGGTCATCAGGTGACCGGTTCAGACGCCAACGTTTATCCGCCAATGAGTACCCTGCTCGAACAGCAAGGCATTGAATTAACGGAAGGTTATGACGCCAGCCAGCTGGATCCGATGCCTGACTTAGTCATCATCGGCAATGCGATGACGCGGGGTAATCCTTGCGTGGAAGCCGTACTGGAACGCAACATTCCCTACCTCTCTGGCCCACAGTGGCTGCACGATTTTGTGCTGCGCGATCGCTGGGTACTGGCAGTGGCCGGAACCCACGGTAAAACCACCACAGCAGGCATGGCAGCGTGGATTCTCGAGGCATGCGGCCTTGAACCCGGCTTCATTATTGGTGGTGTACCAGGAAACTTCGATGTCTCAGCAAAATTAGGAAAAAGTCCATTCTTCGTCATTGAAGCGGATGAGTATGACTGCGCGTTTTTCGACAAGCGTTCCAAGTTCGTCCATTACTGTCCGCGTACCCTGATCCTCAACAACCTTGAGTTTGATCATGCTGACATCTTTGATGATCTGCGGGCGATCCAGAAGCAGTTCCACCATCTGGTGCGGATCGTGCCGGGTCAGGGCAAGATCCTGTTGCCGGAACATGATCCTAACCTCAAACAGGTAATGGCGATGGGCTGCTGGAGTGAGCAGGAGAGCGTTGGCGAGCACGGGCGCTGGCAGGCGAAGAAGCTGACCAACGATGCCTCTCACTGGGAAATCTGGCTCGACGGCGAAAAAGTCGGGGAAGTGAACTGGGGCCTGGTTGGCGAACACAACATGCACAATGGCCTGATGGCGATTGCGGCCGCGCGGCATGTCGGTGTGAAGCCGGAAGATGCAGGCCAGGCGCTGAACACCTTTATCAATGCACGTCGCCGGCTGGAGCTGCGCGGTGAAGTGAACAGCATCAAAGTCTATGATGACTTCGCGCATCATCCGACCGCGATTCTGGCAACACTGGCTGCGCTGCGCAGTAAAGTGGGCGGCAGAGCACGTATCCTGGCGGTACTGGAGCCACGCTCCAACACGATGAAGATGGGCGTCAGCAAAAACGATCTGGCCCCGTCTCTGGCGCGGGCTGATGAGGTCTTCCTGTTCCAGCCTCACCATATTCCGTGGCAGGTTTCAGACGTGGCAGAAGCGTGTATACCGCCTGCGCACTGGAGTGCGGATATCGATACCCTGGTCGAAATGGTGGTCAAAGCCGCTCAGCCAGGCGACACGATTCTGGTCATGAGCAACGGCGGGTTCGGCGGTATTCATCAGAAGCTGCTGGACAGGCTGGCCTGATATGACAGGCGCCCGACAGGGCGCTTATTTTGCAGGAAAATCCTGGTAAATCCTTTCATCTCTTGCCGTTACAAATCCGCTCAGACTTCCTGCCCTGGCCGTGCTCTGTCTGAGCACGTCTGCCATGGCATTACTTCGCTTCGGCCAGCTCGCGCAGATACTGGAAAATCTGACGTGCAGACTTCGGCGGCTTATTGCCCGCTTTCTCTTTCTGCGCGTTACGAATCATGCTGCGTAACTGCTGACGATCGGCTTCGGGATAGAGCGCAATCACATCGCCCATCGCCTCATCGCCCTGCTCAATCAGACGATCGCGCAACATTTCCAGTTTATGGAACAGTGCAACCTGCTGATTGTGGCGATTATTGAGCTTGTCCAGCGCAACACGAATCGGCTCCACATCTATACTGCGCAGCAGTTTACCGATCAGCTGCAGCTGACGGCGGCGACCCTCTTTCTTAATGCGCTGCGCCAGTTCAACTTCGTTACGCAGGCGCTCATCCAGCGGGATTTTATCCAGCGAGTTTTTACCCAGATCAACCAGTTCGGCACCCAGGCGCTTTAACTCTTCTGCATCGCGTTTAATTTCACTCTTACTGACCCAGATAATCTCTTCATCTTCTTCTTCGTCATTATCTGGCACATCGTCGAGCCACTCATCGGGCTGTTTGGTCATTTCCGGGCTCCCAAAAAAAAGAGGCTAATCGTACCAGTTTATCGGGTGACTGCGAAATTGTTCTCTGACTCTGATAGACTCAAATCATTCACACATAAGATTATGGGCAGGTCGATGAACGTATCTACTCAGGTTGCAGAACAGCGAAAAGTCCTGGAGCAGGCCATTGCGCAGGCACTTGAACTGGCTAAAGCAAGCACTGACAGCGCGGAAGTGGCAGTAAGTAAAACTACCGGCATCGGGGTCAGCACCCGCTATGGCGAAGTGGAAAACGTCGAATTCAACAGCGATGGTGCGCTGGGCATCACCGTCTATCATCAGAATCGTAAAGGCAGCGCCTCATCGACCGACCTCAGTCCGGACGCCATCAAACGCACCGTGCAGGCGGCGATTGATATTGCGCGCTACACCTCGCCCGATCCGTTTGCCGGCCCGGCTGACGCGGAGTTACTCGCGTATGATGCGCCGGACCTGGATCTCTACCATCCGTGGGAGATTGACGCCGACCGCGCCATTGAACTGGCGGCACAGGCGGAGCAGGCGTCGCTGCGTGCAGACAAGCGTATTACGAACACCGAAGGGGGCAGTTTCAATAGCCACGTCGGCATCAAAGTCTTTGGCAACAGCCACGGTATGTTGCAGAGCTACTGCTCAAGCCGCCACTCGCTCTCCAGCAGCGTCATTGCCGAGCAGGATGGCAATATGGAGCGTGATTACGCTTATACCATTGGCCGTGCGTTTGAGGATCTGAAAAGCCCGGAGTGGGTGGGTGCAGAGTGCGCACGCCGTACGCTCTCCCGTCTGGCTCCGCGTAAACTGCCGACCATGAAAGCCCCGGTGATTTTTGCTTCTGAAGTGGCGACCGGCTTGTTTGGTCATCTGGTGGGCGCGATCAGCGGTGGCAGCGTGTACCGTAAATCGACCTTCCTGCTGGATTCCATGGGGCAGCAGATCCTGCCGGAGTGGCTCACTATTAATGAGCAGCCGCATCTGCTGAAAGGGCTCGCCTCCACGCCATTCGACAGCGAAGGGGTGCGGACTCAGGCGCGCGACATCATCAAAGATGGTGTGCTGCAGACCTGGCTGTTGACCAGCTATTCAGCCCGTAAACTGGGCCTGACCAGCACCGGTCATGCTGGTGGCATCCATAACTGGCGCATTGCGGGCCAGGGCCACAGCTTTGACGAACTGCTGAAGCAGATGGGCACCGGATTAGTGGTGACTGAACTGATGGGCCAGGGCGTCAGCGCCATTACTGGGGACTACTCACGCGGTGCAGCCGGTTTCTGGGTCGAGAATGGCGTTATTCAGTACCCGGTCAGCGAAGTCACTATCGCCGGAAATCTCAAAGAGATGTGGCGCAACATGGTGACCATTGGTGACGATATTGAAACCCGCAGTAATATCCAGTGCGGTTCCGTGTTACTGCCTGAGATGAAAATAGCGGGACAATAAGATGGATTTCTGAAGCAGCCTGCAGGCTGCTTTTTTTTCATCACAATAAAAAGGAAATAATGATGCGTAAGCATGTGATTGCAATGTTGTCGGCTTCTCTGTTGTTCTCCAGCGTCAGCCTCTATGCGGCGGATCTGGAAAAGGATATGGACACGCTGAATGCGAACCTGAAAATCGTCAAGAAAAGTGACAATGCTCAGGAGATGCAGCAGGCGTTAACCAAAATGCGTGCCGCGGCGCAGGATGCCAAAAAATCAACGCCGGATAAGCTGGAAGGTCAGCCTGCTGACAGCGCGCAGGTCAAAGATTATCAGGCGGGCCTCGATTCGCTGATTGCGCAGATCGACGTGGTCAGTGCACTGGCGAAAGCCAACAACGTGGATGGCGCTAAGCGCGAAGCTGCTAAATTTGATGACATCCGCAATACCAACCATAAGAAATTCCGTTAATCAGATCGCCGGTCACCCTGACCGGCGATTTTTACCATCACTTCTGCTTATTACCGCGCCGTAAAGCCTCTTGCAACGCGCCTGTCGCCGCACAACATCGTCGTCTTTACCTGTTAAAACCCGCATTTTGCGCATTATGCGACGCCTGTCGCACTAAGCGTGCAGGCTGCGATCTGACGCACAACCTTCACGTCAATTTCCACTTACTGCTGGAAATGTTGCCTCTCCACAGTCGGGGTGATGACCGTTAATTTATTTTTAACGCGAATTATCCGATTTAACAGGAGTAGCAAGGTGAGCAATAAGGGCGTCCCGGTGTATGAAGCGTCACCGGAGAAAGTGCAGCAACTGGCTGACAGCGTAATGACGCAGATTGCGGCGCTCTATCAGCAGCATGGCATTCAGCCCAACGCGGTCCAGCAGCAGATGCTGCAATCCCATGTCGGCGCCATGGCGTCACGCTCGCTGAGCGGAGAGCCGCTGCCGGACGTGGAAGCGGAGCTGTTTGAAGATATTCCACCGGAAACCGTGGCACTGGCGCAGCAGGTGGTCGATCTGTTTGGCAATCTGCCCCGGGAAGAGGCCTGGCTGCTGTCAGTGCATATTGAAGTCGCGCGATCCAACAACTAGAGAGGAAGACAACATGGTAACAGTAGTGATTGGCGATCGTTTAGGTAAAGGCCAGAAAGTGGCTATTGGCATCGAAAAAGCGGGTGGCCGTGCTGTTGTGGTACCCGGTGTGGCGGCTGATATGAAACTGGGTGACGTGATGAAGGCAGAAAATGCCGATTTCGGTATCTCCTTCTGCGGCAGCGGCGGCGCTGGCGCCATTACCGCCCAGAACAAATATGGCTACAAAGCAAAGCATGGTATGCGCTCTATCGATGAGGGCGTCACCGCCATTAATGAAGGTGCCACGGTACTGGGTTTTGGTTTCATGGATAAAGAAGAGTTAGGCGAGCGGCTGGTGCAGGCCTGGAACAAGAAGCACGGCAGCTGATTATGAAAGAACAATACGTTACTCAGGTGACGGTCGAAGGCAAAGGCGATACCAAAGCGAAAGCCTTTGCAGACGCGCTGAGTCGGGTGCAAAACCAGGTTCTGCGCGCGACGCAAAAAATTCTGCTGCGCATCGAACCGCAGGATGTCCGGGTGCTGTGCGCGCAGGAGAGCGTAAAAACCGAGAAGTTTCTCTTCTTCTTTCTGGCACGTCAGCGGCGAAGCTTCAGCGTCACCCTGGAGATCACTGTCAGCGTCACCGTTTTCGACACCGAACGGGTGACGTTTACGGCGGCATCGTAAAACAGACCCTGTTTACATCAGCCCGCTACTGAACCGAATCTCAGCTGTCGCGATAGCGCGACGCTAAGACCGGAGCGACGCGGGCGCTGAGGCAGGATGGGTAAAAACGACAACAAGGTACAACAACATGTTTTTAATCATTTTGTTTAAGTCGTTGATCATTGGCGGACTGGTCGGTGTGGGTGTGGGGGCGGGTGCTGCACGCATGTTCCACGCGCCCACCACCCAGGGCATGGGCGCCTTTCGTACGCTGGGCGAGCTGAACTCGTGCGAAGGCGATCCGGCCTCTCATTTCTCCTTTGGTCTTGGCTTCTTTTTCAATGCCTGGGCATCGTCGGTTGCAGCCGGTTCATTCACGCAGGATGTCGATCACCGCATCATCCCAAACTGGGGCGCGGCCGCGCTGATGGTGAAGAATCGTAATGTGGCAGAGACGCTGCACGACCCGAAAAAAATGGCCATCGCCTGCGGCATTATCGGCATGATCGTCGTTGCCTTTCTCAACTCTACCGCGTCAGCTGTTCCCGCAGCGCTGCAGGTTACCGCAGTCAAAGTGCTGGTGCCCGCCGCTAACCTGCTGGTGAACACGGTGATGCCGGTAATCTTCTGGCTGGCAGCAATCGACGCAGGTAAAAAGTCAGGCTTCTGGGCCACCATTTTTGGCGGTCTGGCACAGCTAATCATGGGCAATGCCGTGCCTGGGCTGGTGCTGGGTATCCTGATCGGCAAAGGGGTGGAAGAGAGCGGCTGGAATCGGGTTACCAAAGTGATGATGACCGCTATCGTGCTGCTGTTTGTGCTGAGCGGCTTCTTCCGTGGTTTCGATATGAAGCTGTTGCAGTCCTTCCAGCTCGGCATTCCCGGCTGGCTCGACATGATCCACAACTCAGTCAGCGGCAAATAAGAGGCGATGCGATGAACGAAAATAAAGGCTTCTGGTATGCCGACTGGTCTTTCCCGATCTTTGTTGGCCTGCTCTCCTCGGGCGTCTTTGCCGGGACGCACATGTATTACCTCTACGGCATCGGCGCGTTCAACGAGGTGGCATTTGTGTCGATGCTGCGCGCAGGCATGGAGACCGGCGTCTACGGCGCAGTCGCCGCTTTTGGTGCCAGTTTCCTGTTTGCCCGCATTATTGAAGGTTCACTGGTGGGCATTCTGGATATCGGCGGGGCGATTCAGACCGGCGTCGGCCTGGGCGTGCCGGCACTGCTGCTGGGCGCGGGCATCGTCTTTCCGGTAGCGAATTTTGCGGCCTCGCTGGTGACGGGCCTGGTGATTGGTGTGGCGATTGGCTACCTGATTATTCTGGCGCGTAAATTCACCATCAATCAGAGCGACTCCACCTACGGCGCAGACGTGATGATGGGAGCCGGTAATGCCTCAGGGCGCTTTCTGGGTCCGCTGATTATCCTGTCCGCCATGGCGGCCTCGATTCCGATTGGTCTGGGTTCGCTGCTGGGTGCGCTGCTGTTCTATCTCTGGAACAAGCCGATCACCGGCGGTGCGATTCTCGGCGCGATGATCCTGGGTGCGCTGTTCCCGATTGCTCTCTGATCTCACCGGCAGCCCGGCAGCGGGCTGCCGTTAAGGAGAAACCATGTACGACTTGATTATCCGCAATGCGCGCCTTAGCGATGAGCAGGTGGTCGACATTGCGCTGCAGGATGGCCGCATCGCCGCCGTGGGCAACGTGCAGGGCACGGCACGGCGCGAGCGCGATCTGGCGGCTCGCTTCTACCTCAGTGCGGGCTGGATCGACTCCCACGTTCACTGCTATCCCAAATCTCCCCTTTATCATGATGAAGCGGACGCGATTGGCGTAGCGCACGGTGTCACCACGGTGGTCGATGCAGGCAGCACCGGCGCAGAGCACATCGATGATTTCTACCAGCTGACGCGCGCAGCACAGACCCAGGTGTATGCGCTGATTAATATCGCCCGCACCGGCATCGTCACTCAGAATGAGCTGGCCGACATGACGCAGATCGACGGGGAGGCGGTGAAGCAGGCTGTAGCGCGACTGCCGGATTTTATCGTCGGCCTTAAGGCGCGCATCAGCAGCAGCGTGGTCGGTCAGAACGGCGTCCAGCCACTGATAAAAGCGAAGGCTATTCAACAGGCGAGCGGCGGTCTGCCACTGATGGTTCATATTGGCAATAATCCGCCCAATCTTGACCAGATTGCCGATCTGCTCACCACGGGCGACATCATCACGCACTGCTTTAATGGCAAACCCAACCGCATTCTGACGCCGCAGGGTGAACTCAAAGCAGCGGTTAAACATGCCATTGCGCGCGGCGTAAAACTTGATGTCGGCCACGGCAGCGCCAGCTTCAGCTTTGAGGTCGCCCGGGTGGCGATTGCGCAGGGCATTCTGCCCGACACCATCAGCTCTGACATTTACTGCCGCAATCGTCTGGCCGGGCCGGTTCACAGCCTGGCGCATGTGATGTCGAAATTTTTCAGCGTCGGCATGACGTTGCCGCAGGTCATCGACTGCGTGACGATAAACGCGGCCGCCGGATTGCGCCTGCTGCGTAAAGGCCAGCTGAAAGTCGGCTACGACGCCGATCTGACTGTTTTTAGCATCAAAGAGGAAACCCGGCCCTTTATCGATTCCGAAGGTGAAGAGGTCGCCGGTGAGAAGCAACTGGTTCCGCTGGCGGCGGTGGTCGCTGGTACGTGGATCGCCACTGAAGAAGGAATAGCGCATGACCTCGGTTTATGAAAAGTATGGCCTGAAGCCGGTGATTAACGCCTCTGGCCGTATGACGATCCTCGGCGTATCGACCCCATCGAGTGACGTGGTCGATACGGTGAAGTATGGCCTCGATCACTACTTCGAAATGAAAGATCTGGTGGATAAGACCGGTGCGTATATCGCCGGTCTGCTGAAAGTGGAGAACGCGCTGGTGGTCTCCTGCGCCTCGGCCGGAATCGCCCAGTGCGTGGCGGCGGTGATTGTAAAAGACAACGACTGGCTGGTGGATAACCTGCACGCCGCGCCGCTGACCGTTCCGCACCAGATTGTGGTGCCGAAAGGGCACAACGTGAACTATGGCGCGCCGGTCGGCAGCATGGTGGCGCTGGGTGGCGGGCAACTGGTGGAAGCGGGTTACAGCAACGAATGCTCACCTGCCCAGCTGGCGGCGGCGATCACGCCACAGACGGCGGCGATCCTCTATGTGAAATCGCACCACTGCGTACAGAAGAGCCATCTTGATGTGGCGCAGGCCGCGACGGTTGCGCGTGAGCATGGCCTCCCGCTTATCGTCGATGCGGCAGCAGAAGAGGATTTGCAATGCTACTACCAGGCGGGCGCCGATCTGGTGATCTACAGCGGCGCAAAAGCGATTGAAGGGCCGACCAGCGGGCTGGTGATTGGCAGACACCACTACGTTGAGTGGGTCAAACGCCAGACCAACGGCATTGGCCGCGCAATGAAAGTGGGCAAAGAGGGGATTCTGGGGCTGACCCAGGCGATTGAAAATTATCTGTCACAGCCAAAAATCAGCGGCGCGCAGATGGTGGAAAAAATGACGCCGTTTATTGAACAGCTTAACAGCCTGAACGGCGTGACAGCCCGCGTCGTGTGGGACAGTGCCGGACGCGATATCGCCCGCGCTGAAATTAAGTTCGATGAAGCCGCGATCCAGCAACGCACCGGCGATCTGGTGCAGGCGCTGAAAAAGGGCGATATAGCGATCTATTTCCGCGGCTATAAAGCCAACGAAGGAATCATTGAAGCGGATGTGCGCAGCGTCAGCGCCGATCAACTGCACACTATTTTTACCCGCATTCAGGCACTGTTAAACGGGGAGAAACACGCATGACGCTGACACCTAATTTTTATCAGGATCGTCTCTGCCTTAACGTCCTTGCGGGATCAAAAGAGAATGCGCGCGCTATCTGGCAGGCAGCAGAAGGGCACGTGCTGGTCGGCGTGCTGTCAAAAAACTACACCAGCAATGACGCCGCTATCGCTGATATGCGTGAATATGCTGCGCTGATCGATAATGCACTCTCGGTGGGCCTGGGCGCGGGCGATCCAAATCAGTCACAGATGGTCAGTGAGATTTCGGCGGTGCTGCAACCGCAGCATGTGAATCAGGTCTTTACCGGTGTCGCCACCAGTCGTGCGCTGTTGGGTCAGTCACAGACTATTGTGAACGGTCTGGTCTCGCCAACCGGCACGCCAGGTCAGGTAAAAATTTCTACCGGACCGCGCAGCGCAAAACGGCAGGATGGGATTGTGTCCATCGAAACGGCGATTGCGATGCTGCAGGATATGGGCGGCAGCTCGGTGAAATATTTCCCGATGGGGGGTCTGCAGGCGGTGGATGAGTACCGCGCTGTGGCGGTAGCCTGTGCAAAACAGGATTTCTGGCTGGAGCCCACCGGCGGCATCGATCTGGAAAACGTCGGCGAGATCGTGCGCATTGCGCTGGACGCGGGCGTCAGCAAAGTGATCCCGCACGTCTACAGTTCGATCATTGACAAAGCCAGCGGAGAGACCCGCATTGACGATGTGAAGCAGCTGCTGGCCATCTGTAAAACAGTACTGGCCCGGTGATCGACACGATCTGCCTTTGACAGGCAGATCGTGCAGCATGGACGTTGCGTGACGAACGCCGTAGGCTGAAGTTTTCACTCTCTGCCAGCAAACAGGTAACGCTTGTGAGATTTCCCAATCAGCGCCTTGCGCAACTGTTCGATGCCCTGCAAAACGAAACGCTGCCTCAGGATGAGCTGGCGCGGCGTTTTGCTGTCTCGACACGCACCGTGCGTACCGATATTACGGCGCTGAATGCGCTGCTGGCAGATCATGGTGCGCAGTTTATCCTGAGCCGTGGCGCGGGTTATCAGCTGAAGATCGAGGATGCTCAGCGCTTTCAGCATCTGCAGCAGCATACTGCCTCACCGCTGCGGGTGCCGCGTACCTCGCAGGACCGGGTTCGCTACCTCCTGACCCGTTTTCTTACCGCTGCCTATTCACTGAAACTTGAAGAGCTGGCGGAAGAGTGGTTTGTCAGCCGCGCGACCCTGCAGAACGATATGGCAGAGGTGCGCGAGTGGCTGGGTCGCTATCACCTCACCATTGAGAGTAAACCGCACTACGGCATGAAGCTATTTGGCAGCGAAGTGGCGATTCGGACCTGTCTCACCGACCTGTTATGGCAAATCGATCAGGCGATGCCAGAGAGTCCGCTGCTGACTATTGAAGCGCTGAACAGCGGCATGCTGGAGACGCTGCGTCCGCTGCTGCAAAGCTGTTTTGCGCAGCACAACATTCGCCTCAGTGATGAGGGCGAGCGCTATCTGCGGCTCTATTGCGCCGTTGCTGTGCGTCGCATCAGCGAAGGTTATCCGCTTAACGATCCCGGTGCTGAGGAGATTGGCGATGAGGTGCGTGAAGCGGCACATCAGCTGATTAATCTGATGCGTCCACTGGTCAGCAAACCAATTTCACCCGCTGAAGAAAACTGGCTGCGGGTTAACATTGCCGCGCGGCGCATTCAGGCGATCGCTCCCAGCGCCATCAATGCCGATGATGCCGACGCGCTGGTGGATTACCTGCTCAGCTTTATCAACACGCACTACAACTTCAATCTGCAAAACGATCAACAGCTGCGAGCCGATCTGCTTACCCACATCAAAACCATGATTACCCGGGTGCGCTATCAGATTCACATCCCTAACCCGCTGCTCAGCAACATCAAGCAGCACTATCCGATGGCCTATGATGTCACCCTGGCGGCGGTGACCAGCTGGGGGAAATATACGCCTTACGTCATTACCGAGAATGAGATTGGCTTTCTGGTGCTGCATATTGGTGTCGGACTGGAGCGCCACTATGACGTGGGCTATCAGCGTCATCCACAGGTGCTGCTGGTGTGCGACAGCGGTAACTCCACGCTGCGCATGATTGAAGCGATGTTGCTGCGGAAATATCCGCAGTTGCAGGTCACGGCCCGACTGTCACAGCGCGAGTATGAGGCGCGCAGTCGCATTGACGAAGATTTTGTCATCTCAACCATCCGGCTCAGCGAAAAAGAGAAACCCGTGGTGGTGATGTCACCGTTTCCCACCGGTTTTCAGCTGGAGCAGATTGGCAAGCTGGTGCTGGTCGATCGTACGCGGCCCTATATGTTGGCGAAATTTTTTGATGCCCAGCACTTTCATATTGTCGACCAGCCGACGACCCGGTCTGAGCTGTTCCGCCAGCTAAGCGATCAGCTACAGGAGGAGGGGTTTGTGGATGAGGCGTTCTATCCGTCGGTCGAAGAGCGTGAAGCGATTGTCAGCACGATGCTGGGCGAAGGCATTGCGCTGCCGCACTCGCTGGGACTCCTGGCAAAGAAAACCGTGGTCTATACCGTGCTGGCCCCACACGGTATTCCCTGGGGAGACGATACCGCCTATGTCATCTTCCTGCTGGCGATCAGCAAAAGTGAATATGAAGAGGCGATGGCGATATACGATCTGTTTGTGACGTTCCTGCGTGAAAGGGCGATGACCCGGCTGCGGGACTGCACCGATTTCACCTGCTTCAGGGCGGTGGCGATGGATTGCCTGAGTCGGCCATAGGCTTTTAGTTTTTCTTCGCCAGCAGGCGGGGGATCTCGCGCAGACACCAGGATTTGGCTTCGCCCATGCTGTCGCGCCGCCACGCCATAATAATATCAACCTCGCGAGTGTATTCCGGACTCACCACGCGCAGACGGCCTTCCGCGATATCCTGCTCCACCAGTGAATAGGGCATGGTTGCGACACCCAGCCCCGCCAGCAGGGCACGGCGCTTATCATCCATGCTGCTTACGGTCAGGCGCTGCTGTTTATCCAGTAACTGCACGGTCAGCACCGGGCGCTCACGCGCGGTATCTGCCACTGCAATGCCCCGGTATTTCACCCGCGTCACTTCAGACTGAGGTTCAGGCTCGTTATGGATTGGATGGTCAGCACTGGCGACGTAAACACTCATCATGGTGTAGAGCTTACGGGTATTGATCTCGGTGGAGGCACGGAAGTGCATATCGGGGGCGATCACGATATCGGCACGGCCCTGTTCCAGCCGCTCCCACGCGCCTGCCAATACTTCGGTAACCAGCGAAAATTGTGTATTGGCTTTGTCAGCCAGCTTTGTCACCAGCGGAAACAGTGCATCAATGGGCACCAGCGCTTCAGTAACGATGGTCAGATGGGTTTCCCAGCCACGCGCCAGCGCTTCCGCATCGGTGGTGAGCTTATCGGCCGCTTCCAGCAGTACCCGGCCACGCTCCAGCAGCATGCGTCCCACGTTGGTAAATTTAGTGCGGTGACCGGAGCGGTCAAACAGCACCACATCCAGCTCCTCTTCCAGCTTTTGCATGGTGTAGCTGAGGGCTGAAGGGACACGCCCCAGTTCATCTGCTGCTGCTGCAAAACTGCCACGTCGATCAATCGCATCCATAACGCGTAAAGATTCAAGGGTTAATGCACGCTCTTTGGCCATCCCGGTTCTCTGTCAGGAAATTTGAACATGCCGGGCAGATTAACTGGCTAACAATCCGGCGTCCAGACTTTTACCATGGGTGCATAAAGTCCGTGGCCGATCCTCGTCACCGGATGCCGGAGGTAAATAATGATAACGACACGCAGTGCGTCCGCATGTGGTCAGGCCGATTTCGGCTGGTTGCAGGGGCGTTACAGTTTCTCTTTTGGCCACTATTTTGATCCTAAACTGATGGGTTACGCATCGCTGCGTGTTCTGAACCAGGAAGTGCTGGCACCGGGTGCGGCTTTTCAGCCGCGTACCTATCCTCAGGTCGATGTGCTGAACATCGTGCTGCAGGGTGAAGCTGAATACCGCGACAGCGAAGGCAACACCATCAGCGTGCGGGAAGGAGAGGCGCTGCTGCTCTCTGCCCAGCAGGGGGTAAGTTACACCGAAATTAACCTGAGCAAAGATCGTCCACTGACACGTATGCAGCTATGGCTGTCAGCCTGTCCTGAGCGCGAAAATCCGCGGATGCAAAAGATTGCCCTGACGGAAGGCCGGTTGTCTCAGCTGATCGCCTCGCCGGATGGGATAGATGACAGTCTGCAGTTGCGTCAGCAGGTGTGGATTCATCAGGTTGAGCTGGCGCCGGGCGAACAGCACTCGCTGCGGATACAGGGGCCACGCGCCTATCTGCAGTCAATTCATGGTTCGCTGGAGGCGATGTCCGGCACGGATCATCAGGAAAAGCTGGGCTGTGGCGATGGTGCGTTTTTGCAGGAAGAGAAGCTGTTGCAGCTGAAGGCGAAAACCGCGACCCGCGCGCTGGTCATCGATATTCCGGTCTGAAAATCGGGCAATAAAAAAGGCGGCCATAGCCGCCTTTTTGCGTTTTAGCGTGTTACTTCAGCATGGTAAAGGCGGTGGTGACGTGTTTCACGCCACTGACGCGGCTGGCGACATCAGCCGCGGCCTGCGCTTCCTGTTGTGTCACCAGACCCAGCAGGAACACTTCGCCATTCTCCGTCGTCACCTTCACGTTGGAGGATTTCACCTGATCGCTGCCCAACAGCTGCGAGCGGATTTTGGTGGTAATCCAGGTGTCTGACGACGTGGTGCCCAGCGTCACTTTCTGGCCGATGCGGATCTCGTTATAGACCTCGGTTGCGCCATCAACGCCCATGGTGATCTGTTTGGCACGATTGGCGATCTCCTGCGAAGGCGCCTGACCGGTCAGCAGCACTTTGCCCTGATAGGCGGTGGCGACAACGCGGGCATCGGTTTTAATCTGCTGATCTTTTGCCAGCGCGTTCGTGACGCGTAGCTCCAGCGTGCCGTCATCAACCTGTGTACCCACCGAGCGGGGATCCGTGGCCGTTTTGGTGGCAACAGCTGCGCCGCCAGCGACGACCGCCACGCAGCCCTGCAGTAGCATGGCGGTTAACAGAATAGCTATAGCATTCAATGCTTTCATTCGTGCTCCTTCAGTCATTCCTGATGGGGAAAGAGAGTGTTATCGATCAGATCGCATAAGCAATTCACGGTGAGCATATGCATCTCCTGAATACGGGCGCTGCGGTGCGACGGAATGCGGATTTCCACATCCTGCGGACCCAGCAGTCCGGCGAGCTCTCCGCCATCATACCCGGTAAGCGCAACGATAGTCATATCGCGTGTCACCGCTGCTTCTACGGCCTTAACGATGTCACGGGTGTTGCCACGGGTCGAGATGGCCAGTAACACATCACCTGCGTGTCCCAGCGCGCGTACCTGCTTGGCATAGATCTCATCGTGCAGACGATCATTCCCAATCGCGGTCAGCATCACGTTGTCGGCACTTAACGCCAGCGCCGGTAAGCTGGGGCGTTCGGTCTCGAAACGATTGATCATGCTGGCGGCGAAGTGCTGGGCATTGGCGGATGAGGCACCGTTGCCACAGCTCAGGATTTTATTGCCATTCAATAACGACTGCACCAGCGTCATGGCCGCGCGGGAGATGGCATCGGGCAACGCCTCGGCTGCGGCAATCTGAGTCTGAATACTTTCGGTAAAACACGCTTTAATTCTTTCCTGCACACGACCACCTGGTTCTAAACGTCTGCATTAAAGGCATTCGGCAGCCACTCGAGCGCCGTGCCGGTAATGGCGATGATGTCGAAACGGCAATTCACTGTTTCAAAACTGCCGCCGCGTTGCGCCAGCCAGAGAGCGGCAGCGCGCAGCAGCTTTTGTTGTTTATTCCGGGTTACGCTGGCGAGCGCGCCACCATAACGCGCATCGCGTCGGTAGCGGACTTCAACAAACACCCAACAGTGCCCGTCACGCATAATCAGGTCAAGTTCACCATTGCGAAAGTGAACATTACTGGCGACCCATATCAGGCCAGCCTGCTCCAGATAGCGCCGGGCATCTTCTTCATGTCCGGCGCCAATCTGACGGCGATTTAGTTGGCCGGTGCGATTTCGCCCCGGCGATACTGATTCCATGTCAACTTCCTGTTGATCACACAATCCGTGTCGGCGCTGAGCTTGCCGGTATTGCCATCCAGCGTGAAGCCAGGTGACTGGCGCATCTGGTTAAAGTGGTTCGCCAGCGTCCAGGCATCCATACCCATGGCATAGAGGCGCACCAGCGAGTAGTCATTATTGAATGACTTCGATGTCTGCTGCATCAGGCCAGGATTGCTGCCGGAGAGCAGCGGAATATCGCTGAACTGCAGGCCATCCATTTCAAGCCGGAAGTCCGGGCCGGCACCAGCCTGCGCGCTGCGCGAACTGGCGTAGAGCGAGATGTTGCTGCGACTGCCGGTGCGCATGGTGATCATCGGTTTGATCAGCTGCAGTTCATCCTGGGTCGAGACGATGTAGACCGCATCGATGCCACCGCCGCTGCTGGTGCTGACCACATCAGGCGTGCTCTGTTGCGGTGCCGGAATGGTCAGGCCCGCAATGGAAACGCCCTGCGGCTCAGCAGGTGCCGCATTGACCGGCGTACCTGACAGGCTGATGCCCGCGCCGCTGTTAATGCCCTGTTTCAGCTCAGCGGTCGAGCCAAAGCGCTGCTGCATGACGGTGCTGCCACCCAGCGTCTGCCACTCCTGTGCAAAAGCGTTTGTCACGCGATCGCCAAGGCCGCTGCGCGGAACCAGCAGCAGCGGCTGACGTTTGCCCTGGTCCCAGATATGGTGCGCGGCATCGCGTGCTTCGTCTTCAGGAGAAAGCGCAAAGTAGCAGATATTCGGATGGTTCTGGATCTTTTCCGGCTCGTTGAGCGCCAGCACGTTTAAGGGTGTCTGGCTGTTGGCGACCTTCTCAACGTTGCTCTTCAGCAGTGGGCCAACCACGATAGTGGCGCCATCCTGCTGTGCCTGCTGCATCACCTGCTCAATCGGCTGGCTGCTGGTGTCATAGACCTTGATCTGAGCGCTGCTGGCCGGTGCGGCGGCGGCAGGCTGAGATTGAGGCTGTGACTGTGACTGAGGCTGTTGCTGTGGTGTGGTGGTAGCAGACTGCTGCGGTGCGCTGATCGGATCGGCAGACGATCCCGCAGCGGCGGCAGGTTGCGCGCTGGCTGTTGCATCCGCAGCGGCGGGCTGGGCAGTTGCTGCCGCAGGCTGTGCGACCGGCGCGGATACGCCGTTCTTCGCGTCGTTAAAGCCTTTCTGGATGGCATTCGCGAACACCTGTGCCTGGCCATTCAGCGGCAGCAGCAGCGCGATGATGCTGGTAGAGGCTTTGGTGTAGTTCTGCATCTGGCTCAGCTGCGTCGGTAACGTTTTGGCCGCCGGGTTCTGCGGATAGCGAGTCTGCCAGTCTTTGATGCCGGACTTCAGCATTTCTGCATCCTGGGCATTAGCACGCCAGACCGCGAGCAGATCCAGCCAGCCCTGCAGCACATTTTCGTCGGCATTGATCACCAGGTTGCTGGCTTCCTGTGGCGACATCTGCGTCAGGGTCTGCCAGGTAGCGTCAATATTGCTCTGATGATCGGCGTCTTTCAGCAGCGGTTCCTGAGCAATATAGTTGCGCAGCAGTGAGAGTGAAGGGCGGCCCTGCGCGCTGGCAATTTGCAGGCTGTAGTAACGCGCCAGCTGATCCTGCGACAGTGCGCTGGTCTTTACCGCTGCTAACAGCGGTTCAGCGTCTTTGGATTTCTGCTGGGCAATCAACAACTGCGCTTTCAGCAGCAGAGATTCCTGTTGCTGCGTCTCAGAGAGCTGCTGCGGCAACTGACTCAGTTGCTGAGTGGCCTCGGGATACTTTCCTTCCTTCAACAGGGCGCGGATTGCGAGTAATTGCCAGTCGGTCTTGCTATCATCGCTGCTTTGCTGCGCTTGCTGCAGATAGTAAGCGGAGCTGGCGGTGGCTGGCCCCTGAATATTGACGGTTGAGGTTTGCGGCGCCTGACCGCTACATGCGGCTAAAATCAGCCCTGCAAGAATGACAGGCAGAAAGCGTCCTGCTTTATGACGAACGACTTTTGAAGGAAGCATACTGTATCCAGTGATGTTTTTTTCAAGATGCTCAATATTAAATCGGCAATTCGGATGAAACAATGAAACAACTCGATCGGGCAGAGATTTCTGCCAGCACGCTCTACATCGTTCCAACCCCGATTGGTAATTTGGGTGATATCACCCAGCGGGCGCTGACGGTGCTTTCGAGCGTCGATCTGGTCGCTGCGGAAGATACACGTCATACCGGGCTGTTGCTACAACATTTCGCCATCAATGCGCGACTCTTCTCACTTCATGACCACAACGAGCAGCATAAGGCTGAGCTGCTGCTGACGAAGCTGCAAGAGGGTCAAAGCATAGCCTTAGTTTCCGATGCTGGCACGCCGCTGATTAACGATCCGGGCTACCATCTGGTGCGCCGCTGCCGTGAAGCGGGCATTCGTGTAGTGCCGCTACCGGGCGCCTGTGCCGCCATTGCCGCATTGAGCGCCGCAGGACTGCCATCCGATCGTTTCTGTTACGAAGGGTTTCTGCCCGCAAAAACCAAAGGCCGTTGCGATACCCTGCGAGCACTGGTGCAGGAGCCACGCACGCTGATTTTCTATGAATCAACCCATCGTTTAATCGACAGCCTGCAGGATATGGTGAGTGAGCTGGGGCCTGAGCGCTACGTTGTGCTGGCTCGTGAGCTGACCAAAACCTGGGAGTCGATTTATGGTGCGCCGGTCGGCGAGCTGCTGGCCTGGGTCAAAGAAGATGAAAATCGTCGCAAAGGCGAGATGGTGTTGATTGTTGAAGGGCACAAGGTTGACGATGACGATGCGTTACCGGCCGATGCGCTGCGTACGCTGGCGCTGTTGCAGAAAGAGCTGCCGTTGAAGCGCGCGGCTGCGCTGACCGCTGAGATCCACAGCGTAAAGAAGAATGCCCTTTATAAGTATGCGCTGGAGCAGCAAGAGGCGTGACAAATGCCTTCGGATGTCCTATTATCCCGCGCCGAAGCTGACCAGACAGTCGCCGCTTTGTCGTCGTCCTCACTTGTGGGGAGACGGGCAGAGGGGAGGAAAGTCCGGGCTCCATAGGGCAGGGTGCCAGGTAACGCCTGGGAGGCGCAAGCCTACGACCAGTGCAACAGAGAGCAAACCGCCGATGGCCCAGAAATGGGATCAGGTAAGGGTGAAAGGGTGCGGTAAGAGCGCACCGCGCGACTGGCAACAGTTCGTGGCACGGTAAACTCCACCCGGAGCAAGGCCAAATAGGGGTTCACAAGGTACGGCCCGTACTGAACCCGGGTAGGCTGCTTGAGCCAGTGAGCGATTGCTGGCCTAGATGAATGACTGTCCACGACAGAACCCGGCTTAACGGTCAGCTTCGACTTTTTACCAGAAACCCCGCTCCGGCGGGGTTTTTGCTTTTGCGGGCTATGTGCAGGCAGCGATGAATGACTGTCCACGACGCTCTCTATGAAAAGAACGCGGCTTAACGGTCAGCGTCGACTTTTTACCAGAAACCCCGCTCCGGCGGGGTTTTTGCTTTTGCGGGCTATGTGCAGGCAGCGATGAATGACTGTCCACGACGCTCTCTATGAAAAGAACGCGGCTTAACGGTCAGCGTCGACTTTTTACCAGAAACCCCGCTCCGGCGGGGTTTTTGCTTTTGCGGGCTATGTGCAGGCAGCGATGAATGACTGTCCACGACGCTCTCTATGAAAAGAACGCGGCTTAACGGTCAGCGTCGACGTTTTACCAGAAACCCCGCTCCGGCGGGGTTTTTGCTTTTGCGGGCTATGTGCAGGCAGCGATGAATGACTGTCCACGACGCTCTCTATGAAAAGAACGCGGCTTAACGGTCAGCTTCGACTTTTTACCAGAAACCCCGCTCCGGCGGGGTTTTTGCTTTTGCGGGCTATGTGCAGGCAGCGATGAATGACTGTCCACGACGCTCTCTATGAAAAGAACGTGGCTTACCGGTCAGCGTCGATTTTTTACCAAAAACCCCGCTTCGGCGGGGTTTTTGCTTTGTGGCGCTATACGAATGCAGCTTAACCGCGGCCGTGCGGTTCATCCCAGTCAAACGCTGGCCCAAGCGAAATCACGCCGTTCGGGTTAATGGTCTTGTGACTGCAATAGTAGTGGTGACGGATATGCGGCAGATTGACTGTCTCTGCAATGCCCGGCATCTGATAGATATCACGCAGGAAACCGCTCAGGTTTCTGTAATCACTGATCCGGTGGCGATCGCACTTAAAGTGAGTCACATAGACGGGATCAAAGCGCACCAGCGTGGTCCACAAACGCAGATCCGCTTCGGTCAGCTGATCACCGGTAAGATAGCGATGCTGGCCCAGGAGCTGCTCCAGTCGCGACAGCGAATGGAACAGCGCAGTCACTGCCTCATCGTACGCGGACTGCGACGTCGCAAAACCCGATTTATACACGCCGTTATTAACCGTATCGTAGATCCAGCCATTCAGCTCATCAATCTTCTCGCGCAGCGCTACCGGATAGTAGTCACCGGCACGGGCACCGACCGCATCAAACGCACTGTTGAACATGCGGATGATATCAGCCGATTCATTGCTGACGATGGTGTTCTGCTGCTTGTCCCATAATACCGGCACGGTTACACGGCCACTGTACTGCGGGTCAGCATGCAAATAGAGCTGATAAAGGAACTCGTTCTGATAGAGCTTATCGCCCGTCGCATCCTGAAAGGTGTCATCGAAGGTCCAGCCGTTCTCCAGCATCAACGGATGCACCACGGAGACGTCGATCATGCTATCCAGACCCTTCAGCTGACGCATCAGTAGCGTACGGTGCGCCCAGGGGCAGGCCAGCGAGACATAAAGATGATAGCGATCGCGCTCAGCAGCAAATCCCGCTTTGCCCACCGGACCGGCGCTACCGTCCGCCGTGACCCAGTTGCGAAAAGCCGACTCTGAACGTTTGAAACGTCCGCCAGTGGATTTGGTGTCGTACCAGGTGTCATGCCAGACACCGTCAATTAACTGTCCCATAGTGGCTCCAATGCAAACAGGGCGGGGTAATTTCCCCGCCCTGCTAAGTATATGTGGCATTACGCTTTATGTGAGATTAGCGCGCAATCGTCTGTGGTTTTCTTTTGCTGATCAGGCGATCAATGCTGTATGCGCCTGGACCCACCAGACCTAACACCAGGAAACCACCCGCGATAGAGAGGTTTTTCATGAACATCAACTGATTCACACCTTCGGCAAAGTTACTGTGAAACAGAAACGCGGTCAGGATGGTGAAGCCTGCAGTGAACAGGGCAGTGAAACGGGTCAGGAAACCAAACAGAATGGCCAGACCGCCGCCAAACTCCAGCAGAATAACCAGCGGCAGCATAAAGCCAGGGACGCCCATCGCTTCCATATATTGCTGAGTACCTGCATAACCGGTGATCTTGCCCCAGCCGGCCGTAATGAACAGGATTGGCATCAGGATGCGAGCCACTAATAAACCGACATCTTCGAATTTTTTCATCATCTACTCCAGCGCTATCAGGAATGCAGGGCAAACTGCCCGCAGGGTTTATGCCCGCTGAAAGCACTACTGCGTTCATTGGGTTGATGGCTGGAGATGATAATCGCGGAGTGGAAAGGTTGTAAGCGAGATATACTGTCTGTGTTTTTCAGAAAATCTGATGAAGAAAAGCCGGCCTTTTCAGGACCGGCTATTAACAAAATTAACGCGGTGGCAGAGCCGATTTAATCATGCGCCAGGTACTCCAGGCACCGAATCCCCGTTTGGCCCAGCGTAAGAGCTTACTGGGACTACGAATGGAGTAGACGGCCAGCGCGCTGCTGCCAATCGCCAGATAGCGACGTAAGCTGAGGAAAGTAAACCAGCCACGATCGTAATGGGCGGTCCCTTCCAGCCAGTCACGCCGCGCAGCGCTTAAATCCAGCCGCTGCTGCTGCACATGCTTAAGCAGTTCATGGATGCGTTCTTCACGCTCGCGGCGGCTCATCAGCGTTGTTCCTCAAGCAAATTACGATCAGTTTCCAGCTCTTTACGCGTATGGCGTAACAGCGTTGACTGACGCGACTTGTGAAGTGTCCAGAGTCCCAGAATGACCGCCAGCAGGAACAGTGTGCCGGTTGTGATGCCAATGGCCATCAGACGGTACTGTGCATCTACTGCCCAGATAATCAGAACCATCAGGCTCATCAGACCAAATGCAGTGAACAGCATTGTCAGGCCAACCATCAACAGCAGCTGAATCAGGTTAGCTTTCTCATGCTCCAGTTCCACCACTGCCAGACGAACACGCGTCTCGACCATGCCAACCAGCGTGGTCACAATACGCTGGCCGATGTTAATGACCCCTTTAGCCGGGCCGTGGTTGTGCTGTGAGTCAGCCATAGTTAACGACGCGAAATGAGCATGCCCAGTGCGACGCCAATCGCTGCACCGATGCCCACACCATGCCATGGATTTTCACGCACATAGCCTTCAGCTCTCTGTGCCGCTTCACGCGTAGTCGCAGCAATGCGCTCGCTTGATTCGCCCAGACGTTCACGTGAGCTGTCCAGCGCATCACGCGCTTTGCTGCGAAGTTTATCCAGCTCACCTTTGGATTTTTCAGTACTGCTGCTCAGTACTTCTTCCAGGGTATCGGCGAGGTTTTTCAGTTCAGCACGCAAATGTTCCGATGATGTGTCTTTAGACATAAAATACTCCTTTAACATCAGTTGGTTAATTCCAATTAATAGGGCTCCGCCTGTAACTTTTTCAGTTCCCGGCGCGCTTCATCCAGTTTTTGTTGTCGCTTAGCAATCTTTTCCCTGTCATGGCCCTCTTCACGCTCTTCCCTGAGTGCGTGCTCACGCTCTGCAACTTTCTGCTTTTGGGCGTTAATTCTTTCCAGATGGGCGGCTTCAAGCTTTTTATCGCTGCAATCTGCCCGGACTTCGGTCAGCGCGCGCTCCAGACCATTAACCCGGCGCTGGTTGTTATGCTTTTGCGCCATCCCAATTTCACGCTGAATATCCTGCTCTTTCTGCTCACACAGCGATTCTGCTGCCAGCAGCGAACCCGATAGCGAAAACAGAGCAATGCCCATCAATACTTGATATTTCATCGGTCCTGAACCTTCCATTGCGACCTGACTCCTCATCACCTGCGCGATCTTGTGCCTGCGGGTGCTCAGAATCGACTCTCGCTTAAGCATAGACACCGATAGTAAAAAGTTCAAAGAAGACCGGGAGATAGAGCGGCTTTCAGACCGTCGCGGCATGCGGCAACGGTCTGAAAAAGAGGGAGAGGGGGATTACGCCAGCGAAAGGTGCTGAGAGTGATCGTGCTGCGCCACAATAAAGCCTTGTGGCAACAGGCGGCGCAACACCTTCTGTGCTGCCAGACTCTGTTCTTCGCTGTCAAAATGAATGATCAGCGCATCACCCGCGGGCGTTATGCTTTTGATACGAATACCTTGTGCGCTTAATTGCTGATAGAGATAAAAACCATCTGGCAGCGTTGCACCTGCATGAGAAACCCGAATCTGCACCACTGTCTCGTGCTTCATCAAAGGTGGGATCGCACAGAGCGCGACCAGCGCAAACGCGCCAGCAATCAACCACGGTAACCACCGTTTAGGAATAGCCTGCAGCAGTTTCATTACTCGGCTTTCCCGTTTTGATTCGCCTGTCGTTTACGCCATAACACCACCAGCGATCCCACCAGGCCAAATACCAGCAGCGCCAGTGGCAGCATCATCAGGAAAAACATCATCTCATCTTCGTAACGACGGAAAATCGGGGTTTTTCCCAGCGCGAAGCCGATAACGGTCAAAATTACCACCCACAGGAATGCACTGACCCAGTTAAAGAACTGAAAACGGGCATTGCTGAGGCCTGACAGCCCGGCAATGGTGGGCAGCAGCGTTCGGACAAAGGCGATAAAGCGACCAATCAGCAGGGCAGATAAGCCGTGACGGTGAAACATGCTGTGCGCGCGCAGATGGTACTGGGCAGGCAGATGAGAGAGCCATTTCTGAACCGTGGGTGTATTACCCAGCCAGCGGCCCTGTATGTAACTCACCCAGCAGCCAAGACTGGCGCCGGTCGTCAGAACCAGAATCGTTAAAGGGAAACTCATGGTGCCTTTGGCAATCAGTACACCGACCAGAATCAGCAGACTGTCACCCGGCAGAAATGCGGCAGGAAGAAGGCCATTTTCTAAGAATAAAATCATGAACAACACGCCGTAAATGGCCCATACCAGCGTGGGATCGGAGAGAGTTTCATAGTCCTGTTGCCACAGGGCATGCAGCAACGCTTGCAAAATATCCATCAATCATTCCTGAACATCATTGTTAAACATGTCCCACAGGGACTTAAACGCAGACCGGCATTTCGTTATAAATTTTAGGCGCGCAGCCTGGGCGGGATTTTCCGGATCCTTCCAGAATCGATTGTTAAATCAGCAACTTTATAAACCCTTGTCGCAAAGGGTAATAAAAGGGCGATAACTGTAACAAAAATCGCCTGTCTGAGACAGTAAAACTCTCTTGCGAACAGGAGTTTTACCTTGTGAAACGCCCTGTAAAAAGGAGCTTTACATGACCTGACACTATTGCAGATTAACTGACCATCTCAGGCTGTTTTCAGGCGCTTTTAACGGGCGTTATTGGACCCATCAGGCAGGATGACCGGATTCTCACCGAACATGTAACGATCCACGTTAAATTCAAAATCATCCGCCGTCGCGTTAAACAGCATCTGTTTAGTATTTTCCAGATGTTGCCACATCGCCAGTTTGCTGGCGGCGGGATCTTTACGCATCAGCGCTTTGAGAATCTGATCGTGGTCGTCGCACCAGCTGAGAATGCTGCGCTGGTCGATATGTTCATGAAGTTTGAGCCAGTAGGGATTGTGCAGGCGGTGCAGCCACATTTTTTCAACGATGGCGGCTAAAGCACTGTTCTGGGTGGATTGCGCGATGCGCACATGAAACTGCATGTCCCACTCGGAATCACGGAAGTGATCCTCCTGGCGGGCTTTTTCCTGAATCGCCATCAGGTCGATAATGTCCTGACGCGTGACCTGGGTGGCTGCGAACTCGGCCACGTTACTTTCAATGAGCTGGCGCGCCTGCAGTAGCTCAAACGGGCCAAAGGTGGCAAATTCCAGCTGGCTGCTGGTGGGGGCGATGCGATTCTGCTGCTGGCTGGCAATGACGTGAATACCCGATCCTTTACGGACCTCAACATAGCCTTCTACTTCCAGCATGATGATCGCTTCACGGACAACGGTGCGGCTCACTTCCATCTCTTCGGCAATCAGGCGTTCAGCAGGCAGTTTGTCGCCCACCGGATAGATTCCGGTTTCAATGCGGCTTTTGAGCTCGCTGGCAAGCTGTTGGTAGAGTCGACGGGATTCAGTGAGGTCCATAGCACAATCCTGGTAGCAGACAGATAAGTTGTTATACCACTTCAGGCGGTGCGAGGAAATGGGCTGGCTCGCGCCAGCCCGGCAAATCAATTGTGAACGGCGCTGGCTGGTGGAATCACCGTTTCCGCTTCCAGCTCTGAAATCGGTTTATTTTTCAGGACTGTCCAGATCACTGCGGCACCCAGCAGATCGAACACCGCCAGGGCAGCAAACAGCGGGCTGAAGCCCAGCGTATCGGCCAGGGCACCCACGACCAGCGCAAACATCGTGCTGGCGGTCCAGGCTGCCATGCCGGTCAGGCCGTTAGCCGTCGCGACTTCATTACGGCCGAAAACGTCTGACGACAGGGTAATGAGCGCACCTGAAAGGGCCTGATGCGCAAAGCCGCCGACGCACAGCAGACCAATGGCAACGTAAGGGCTGGTGAACAGGCCAATGGTGCCCGGCGCAATCATTAACAGCGCACCCATCGTCACCACCATTTTACGGGAAACGATCAGGTTAACGCCGAACCAGCGCTGAAACAGCGGCGGCAGATAGCCGCCCAGGATGCAGCCGAAGTCCGCGAACAGCATCGGCATCCAGGCGAACATCGCAATCTCTTTCAGATTGAAGCCGTACACCTTAAACATAAACAGCGGAATCCAGGCGTTGAAGGTTCCCCACGCCGGTTCTGCCAGAAAACGCGGCAGAGCAATGCCCCAGAACTGGCGGTTACGGATAATCTGCAGCGCCGACATTTTGCGGGTGTTGCCGGTCTGATGCTGTGCTTCCTGACCGGAGATAATGTAGTCGCGCTCTTCATCACTCAGCTTCTTCTGCTGTTTCGGATGTTTGTAAAACACCAGCCAGCAGAGTGCCCAGACCATGCTCAGCACACCGGTCATGATAAAGGCCATCTGCCAGCTGTGTGCCACGATTGCCCAGACCACCAGCGGCGGAGCCAGCATCGCACCGATAGATGAACCGACGTTGAAGTAGCCTACCGCGACCGAACGCTCTTTGGCCGGGAACCACTCACTACTCGCTTTGAGACCCGCCGGGATCATCGCCGCTTCAGCCGCACCGACGGCACCACGCGCCAGAGCAAGGCCGCCCCAACTGCCTGCCATCGCCGTGGCGGCACAGAAGATTGCCCACAGCACAGCAAACACGGCGTAGCCGACTTTGGTGCCCAGCAGATCCAGCACATAACCCGCCACCGGTTGCATCAGCGTATAGCAGGCTGAATAGGCCGCAATGATGTATGAATACTGCTGCGTAGTGATATGCAGCTCTGTCATCAATGTCGGGGCCGCCACGGCGATGGTATTACGGGTCAGATACCCTAATACCGTACCGATCGTCACCAGTCCAATCATGTACCAGCGTAACCCTTTGATCTTACGCATCCTCTACCTCTTCCAGTTCTGTATGCGGTCTTGCCGCTGTTGTTATCTGGAGCGGGACAGCCCGTGATGCAGCTCTGCTCACGCCCGCAGGTTCTGTCTGAGCAACCCTGTTCTTACCTTGCCATTTGTGGGCCGCTAACGACCTCACGATAGGACGAGAGCCTAACTTGTTATACAACTTTAAAAGTTGAGAGCCATCACAAAAACCCTTTCTGCACTGTGGGATACTGGAAACCTGCGTAATGACAGCCATTTAGCGCGCTACGGGCGACAAAAATGTCCATAACGGTAGCCAGACATCGCCGTTTATGTGAGCAGGATCGCAAATAAATCCGTAACGGACTAAAATTGGTATGATAACTTTGGGCCATCAGTGGTTCAGTAGATGAGGAAGCATGTATGTCACGTTTCATGACCGAGGATTTTTTGCTGGATAGTGAATTCGCCCGCCGTCTCTATCACGACTACGCGAAGGATCAGCCGATTTTCGACTATCACTGCCACTTACCGCCGCAGCAGATTGCCGAAAATTATCGCTTTGCCAATCTTTATGACATCTGGCTGAAGGGCGATCACTACAAGTGGCGGGCAATGCGCGCCAACGGTGTGGCTGAGGCGTTCTGTACCGGCAACGCCAGCGATCGTGAAAAGTTTGACGCCTGGGCGCGTACCGTGCCGCACACCATCGGCAACCCGCTCTATCACTGGACCCACCTGGAATTACGCCGGCCTTTCGGCATTACCGACACGCTGCTTTCTGAGAAAACCGCCGACAATATCTGGCATCGCTGCAATGAACTGCTGGCGCAGGATAGCTTTACCACGCGAGGCATCATGCAGCAGATGAAGGTGAAGATGGTCGGCACCACAGACGATCCGCTGGATGACCTGCGCCATCACCGCGCGCTGGCAGACGACACCAGTTTCAGCGTTAAAGTGCTGCCGAGCTGGCGTCCGGACAAAGCCTTTAATATCGAAGCCGACACCTTCCTGCCGTGGATTGAGACGCTGGAACAACTGACCGACATCAGCGTGCAGCGTTTTGACGATCTGCGCAGCGCACTGTATCAGCGGCTGGATCACTTTGCGGCGCATGGCTGCAAAGTCTCCGATCACGCGCTGGATGTGGTCTGTTATGCCGAGGCGGACGACGCCACGCTGGATGCGATTCTGGCGCGCCGTCGCAGCGGTACAGCACCGAATCCGCACGAAACGGCGCAGTTCAAAACGGCGGTACTGGTCTGGCTGGGCAGCGAATATGCCCGCCGTGGCTGGGTACAGCAGTATCACATTGGCGCACTGCGCAATACCAACCCACGCCAGTACCAGTTGCTGGGGCCGGATGTGGGCTTTGACTCCATTAACGACCAGCCGCTGGCTGAACCGCTGGCCCGCCTGCTGGGCGCACAGAACCTTAATAATGCGCTGCCGAAAACCATCCTCTATTGCCTGAATCCGCGCGATAACGAAGTACTGGCGACGATGGCAGGCAACTTCCAGGGTGAAGGTCAGGCGGGGAAAATGCAGTTTGGTTCCGCCTGGTGGTTCAATGACCAGCTGGACGGTATGCAGCGTCAGATGACCCAGCTGGCGCAGATTGGCCTGCTGAGCCGCTTCGTCGGGATGCTGACCGACAGCCGCAGCTTCCTCTCTTACACCCGCCACGAATATTTCCGCCGGTTGCTGTGCCAGATGATTGGCCGCTGGGTAGAGCAGGGTGAAGCGCCAGCCGATGAAGCGCTGTTAGGCCAGATGGTTCAGAACATCTGCTTCAACAATGCCCGCGATTACTTCGGCATCGAGCTGGGAGCCTGATGATGAAAAGGCTAAACCGCCACGACTTCCCGGGCGCACGCTATCGCGACCGGGTGATTCAGTTCGGCGAAGGTAACTTCCTGCGCGTCTTTATTGACTGGCAGATTGACTGGCTGAATGAACATCAGGGCACCGATGCCGGAATTGTGGTGGTGCGGCCGCGCAACCGTGAAGTCAGCGACAGCCTGAATCAGCAGGATGGCCTCTACACCACGCTGATCCGCGGACTCAACGATCAGGGCGAGCAGGTCAGTGAAACCCGGCTGATCCGCAGCCTCAACCGTGAGATCCAGCCCTGGCAGCAGTTTGTTGAATTTATGGCGCTGGCCCGGAATCCCGACCTGCGCATGGTTTTCTCCAACACCACTGAGGCGGGCATCGCCTTTGTTGGCACGGATCAGCTCACCGATCAGCCCGCCAGCAGCTTCCCCGGCAAACTGACGCAGCTGCTGTGGGCGCGCTATTCCCATTTCAATGGCGCCAGCGATCGTGGCTGGCTGGTGGTGCCGTGTGAGCTGATTGACCATAACGGCGACGCGTTGCGCGATCTGGTGCTGCGTTACGCCGATCACTGGCATCTGCCATCCGAATTTAAAACCTGGGTTCATGAGCACTGTGCTTTCTATAACACCCTGGTTGACCGCATCGTTACCGGCTTTCCGGCGGAAAGCGAGCAGTTGCAACGTGAACTGGGTTATGAAGATCGCTATCTGGTGGCGGGCGAAGTCTACTACCAGTTTGTGATTCAGGGGCCGTCGGCGCTGTTCAGTGAACTGAAACTGGCGGCGCTGTCGCCACAGGTGCGTCATGTGGATGACATTGCGCCCTATAAAGCGCAGAAAGTGGCGATCCTCAATGGCGCACATACCGCGATGGTGCCGGTGGCGTTTCTGGCCGGTGTTGAAAGTGTCGGGGAGGCGATGGCCGATCCGGCGATTGCCGGATTTGTGGATAACCTGCTGCGTCATGAAGTGATCCCGACGCTGGATCTGCCAGCCGATGAACTGCACGCCTTTGCTGATGCGGTACAACGCCGCTTCCGCAATCCGTTCATTCGCCATGCGCTGCTGTCGATTGCGCTTAATGGCATGACCAAGTTCCGCACCCGTCTGTTGACGCCACTGCTTGCCGCGCATCAGCAAACGGGCAACTGGCCGACACACATCACTTTTGCGCTGGCGGCGCTGATCGCCTTTTATCGCGGCGAGTCAGCCGGTAAAAGCTGGCCATTACAGGATGAGCCGCAGTGGTTACAGCACTACGCCGACGCCTGGAAAGCACTTGATGCGGATCAGCTGTCACCGCAACAGCTGGTGCACGGCGTGCTTAGCGACGCGCAACACTGGGGCGAAGATTTAACCCGTCAGCCCGGACTGGCTACGGTTGTCACCCAACACCTGCAAAATATCATCGCCCACGGAATGCGTGAGGCGCTGAGCCAACTGAGATAACGCTATGCAAGACGCAATTAAAATTGATCCCCGCGACAATGTCGCCGTGGCGTTACGTGACTTAGAGGCGGGCGCCACCATAGAGCTGCCACCACTGAGTGTGTCGGTGCAACAGGCGGTCGGGCGCGGGCATAAATTTGCCCTGCAGCCTATCGCCCAGGATGAGCTGGTGATCAAGTATGGGTTGCCGATTGCCCATGCCACCCAGCCTGTGGCCGCCGGTGAGTTAATCCATTCGCAGAACGCCCGCACCAATCTCAGCGATCTGGATGAGTATGCGTATCAGCCTGAGTTCGTGACCTTACCGCCGCAGCCGGGTGATCGTGAGGTACAGATCTATCGTCGTGCTAACGGCGAAGTCGGCATCCGCAATGAGCTGTGGATCCTGCCGACCGTCGGCTGTGTAAACGGCATTGCGCGTCAGATCCTGCAGCGTTTCCTGAAAGAGACACAGGAGGCCGAAGGAATCGATGGCGCATTCCTGTTCAGCCACACCTTCGGCTGTTCGCAACTGGGGCAGGACCACGAAAATACCCGCACCATGCTGCAGAATATGGTGCGCCACCCTAATGCGGGTGCGGTGCTGGTGATTGGTCTCGGTTGTGAAAACAATCAGGTCGATGTTTTCCGTGAGACCCTCGGCGCGTTTGAAAGCGACCGGGTCGAATTTATGGTGTGCCAGCAGCATGATGATGAGGTTGAAGCCGGGCTGGAGCGCCTGCATGCCTTGTATGAAAAAATGCGGCATGACCGGCGTGAACCAGGCAAACTCAGCGAGCTGAAGTTTGGTCTGGAGTGCGGCGGTTCGGACGGTTTGTCTGGCATCACGGCCAACCCGTTACTGGGGCGTTTCTCGGACCAGATGATCGCCAATGGCGGCACGACTGTGCTGACCGAAGTGCCAGAAATGTTTGGCGCAGAGCGGATTCTGATGAGTCGCTGTCGCGACGAAGAGACCTTCGGCAAAACAGTCGCCATGATCAATGACTTCAAGCAGTACTTTATCGATCACCAGCAGCCCATCTACGAGAATCCGTCGCCGGGCAATAAAGCAGGCGGCATCACCACGCTGGAAGAGAAGTCACTGGGCTGTACTCAGAAAGCGGGGCAGAGCCAGGTCGTCGATGTGCTGAAGTATGGCGAGCGGTTAAAAACGCCTGGTCTCAATCTGCTGAGTGCGCCGGGCAATGATGCGGTCGCTACCAGTGCGCTGGCAGGAGCCGGTTGCCACATGGTGCTGTTCAGTACCGGACGCGGCACGCCATATGGCGGTTTTGTGCCAACAGTGAAGCTGGCGACCAACACGCCGCTGGCGGAGAAGAAACCGCACTGGATCGACTTTAATGCCGGACGGTTGATCGAGGGCATGAGCATGGATGCGCTGCTGGAAGATTTTGTCGACAGCATTGTGGCGATTGCCAGCGGTCAGCCGACCAACAACGAGAAGAACGACTTCCGCGAGCTGGCGATTTTCAAAAGTGGTGTGACGTTATAGTCTGCCGGACGAAATGGCGGCCTTGAGGTCGTCATTACCGTCGGTTAATCCTGTGCCCTTCGCGGATGGCAGAGTCCGATCGCAAAGTCGCTTAAAGCATCCCTGCTCGCTCGGCCCGCGCCTTCCCTGGCGCGGGACGCTTTGCTCTTCGGACTCTGCCACCCGCTCTTTGAGCTTTTGAGCTATCTGAAAGATTAAGCCCGGCTGGTTTCGCGCTCTGCTTCTGCCTGACAGACGGCGGCAGTAAACAGAATGTCAGTCGAGGAATTCAGCGCGGTTTCCGCCGAATCCTGCAGTACGCCGATAATAAAGCCGACCGCCACCACCTGCATCGCCAGGTCATTCGGAATACCGAACATATTGCAGGCTACCGGAATCAGCAGCAGCGAACCGCCCGCCACGCCCGATGCACCACAAGCGCAGAGTGACGCCACCAGACTCAGCAGAATCGCCGTCGGCACATCAATGCTGATCCCCAGCGTATGCACCGCCGCCAGCGTCAGCACGGTAATCGTGATCGACGCACCCGCCATACTGATGGTTGCGCCCAGCGGAATCGACACCGAATAGGTATCCTCATCCAGATCCAGACGTTTCGCCAGCGCCATATTCACCGGAATGTTGGCAGCAGAACTGCGGGTAAAGAAGGCGGTGACGCCACTTTCACGCAGGCAGGTGAAGACCAGTGGATAAGGGTTACGGCGGATTTTAGAGAACACTAACATCGGGTTCACCACCAGTGCCATCAGCAGCATACAGCCGATCAACAGCGCCAGCAGATGCGCATATTGCCACAGTGCCCCAAAGCCGGTTGAAGCCAGAATCGATGCCACCAGACCGAAAATACCGACTGGCGCGCAGCGGATGACGCAGCGTACCAGCCAGGTTACGGCATGAGACGCATCATTCAGCAAGGCGCGGGTGCTGTCACTGCTGTGACGGAACGCCAGCCCCAGGCCAATGGCCCACACCAGAATGCCAATATAGTTAGCCTGCATCAGCGCGGTGATTGGGTTGGCGACCATGCTCATCAGCAGCCCATGGAGCACTTCGGTGATGCCGGAAGGAGGAACGATTTCCGTGGTGCCTGCCGCCAGTGTAAGTGTCTGCGGAACCAGATGGCTGAAGACCACCGCGACCACCGCAGCGAAAAAGGTGCTCAGCAGATAGAGCATGATAATTGGCCGGATATTACTTTTCTGGCCCTGCTGGTGGTTGGCAATCGAGGCGATCACCAGCATCAGTACCAGCAATGGCGCGACCGCTTTCAGCGCACTGACAAACAGTTCACCCAGCAGACCGACTGCCAGCGCGGCATCGTGTGAAATCCAGGCGAGCGCCACACCAGCGATCAGCCCAATCAAGATTTGCTTCACCAGGCTTCCGGCGAGCAGCGTGCCCAGTCGTGCGGAGAAAGTTTTCTGCATAATATTTTCTGTATTTTGTCGCGGATGTAGTTTCAGACGCGATGTTTTACATCGGCTAAAACGGTTTGCCCGGCGGAGTATAAGGAAAACATCAGATGAGAAAAGAGAAAGTTCTGTCAGTGTGGCGCAGGTCAGATTTTAATTATGCTGAATAGTGGAAGTGTGACAGAGGGATGAAATGGCACGACAGTCTGTCGCAAAATAAAACAGGGGCATACGCTGCCCCTGCAGGTAATTATGGTGCGATCTTTTTCTGATCTCTTTTGCGGTTAACCCAGGCATTAATCAGCAGGGTTGAGGCCAGAATGGCGCCGACCACACCCAGTGAGATACCAACCGGGATATGGTACAGGTCCACAATCAGCATCTTAAAGCCGATAAACACCAGCACAATCGCCAGACCATACTTCAGCATCGAGAAGCGTTCTGCCACGTTTGCCAGCAGGAAGTACATGGCACGCAAGCCCAGGATAGCGAAGAGGTTTGAGGTCAGCACGATGAACGGGTCGGTGGTTACGGCGAAAATGGCCGGGATACTGTCGACGGCAAAGATCACATCGCTGAGTTCCACCATGATTAGCACCAGCAGCAGCGGGGTCGCAAACAGCACGCCGTTTTTGCGGGTAAAGAACTTCTCGCCGTCGAGATCATCGGTCATGCGTAAATGCTTACGCAACCAGCGCACCACCGGTTTGTCACCCACTGCACCGTCATCCTCTTTTGCCAGCGCCATCTTCACACCGGTAAACAGCAGGAAGGCACCGAACACATAGAGGATCCAGCTGAACTGGGTGACCAGCCAGCTACCGGCAAAGATCATGATAGTACGCAGCACGATAGCGCCTAACACACCGTAGATCAGTACACGGCGCTGCAGGTTAGCCGGAATAGAGAAGTAGCTGAACAGCATCAGCCAGACGAAGACGTTATCTACCGCCAGCGCTTTTTCCAGAACGTAGCCGGTCAGGAAGGCGAGCGTCTGGGTGTTAGCGACTTCACGTCCCACGCTGCCCTCCAGATACCACCAGAAAGCGGCGCTAAACAGCAGTGAGACGGAAACCCAGATCAGCGACCAGACAGCCGCCTGTTTGAAAGACATGGTCTGCGCGCCGCGGCGTCCCTGCAACAGCAGGTCGATAGCCAGCATGATAAGCACCACAACCGCAAAGCTGCCCCAGAGTAAAGGCGTACCCACAGTTTGCATATTCGTATCCTGTCTTAAAAAGAAAAAAAACGGCTGAAGTCAGAAGACGTCAGCCGCTTATTTTTGTGTAAGCAAACCTCGCCTTCCGGCAAGGTCTCACTTACAACACAGAAATCGATTCCGGGTTGCCTGATGACCGGATGCTTTCGCAACGTAGTGACGATCAATCAGCTTACAAGTTACTCCCCTTTGCAGGAGAGTAAGTTACGGTTTAGCCGCACAGGAAGCAACCTATCTCAGACATATTTAGAAATATTTACACAGCAGCCTGATCGGCCGGGAAGATGACACCGGTCTGGCGGCGGATTTCGGTCAGAAGCGCGGCGGTAATCCGCGAAACCTCCAGTCCGGGATGGTCCACCTGACGCTGCTCAACCAGCCGTGCAAACGCAGCCGCTTCATATAGCATGGTGTTGATATGCTGCGGCTCACTCAGCGCCTGCTTTTCAGCACCACGAGGAATAAAGTTCAGCTTCTGGCACTCCGAAAGCTTCTCAATGACCAGCGTACCCGCTTCACCCTGAATTTCGCTGGGCAGTGAAGAGTCACTCACCTTGGAATGCAGAATCGTCACGTCGAAATCGCCGTAGCTCAGCACCACCACGCCATGGGCATCCACGCCGCTCGCCAGCAACGTCGCGGTGGCCTGCACACGGTCTGGCTCGCCCCATAGTGCTACTGCCGATGCCAGGCAGTAATAACCGATATCCATGACTGAGCCATTCGACCAGCGGGGATCAAAGGTATTAGGGTTCTCGCCGTTGAGATAACGCGGATAACGTGAGGAGTACTGGCAGTAATTCAGCAGGGCTTTTCGCAGTGTACCCACGTCTGGCAGCGCCTGCTTCAGCCGCTGGAAGTTTGGCAGGCTGGCGGTTTTAAACGCCTCGAACAGCACCACCTGATGCTCACGGGCGCAGGCGATCATCTGCTCCACTTCCGCCAGGTTAGAGGCCAGCGGTTTTTCGCAAATCACATGCTTGCCGTGCGACATAAACAGCAGCGCCTGCTGGCAGTGCAGGGCATTGGGGCTGGCAAGATAGACCGCGTCGATCTCCGGGCAGGCGGCCAGGGCATCCAGTGAGGTAAAGGTCTGTTTGCAGGGATAATCAGCAATAAAGGCGTCGGCCTGCTGCTGACTGCGTGAGTAGACCGCACAGAGCTTCATCGCTCCGGTTTCATGGGCGGCATCAATAAACTGGCGTGTAATCCAGTTTGTTCCCACAATGGCAAAACGAATCACGTCATCTCTCCGGCAGCGTTAAAGCGGCAGAGTAACATCTCCCCGAGGCGGTGCAAGGGGGCCGGGTACGCAAGGATTGATCCTGCGATCCGCATTCCAATAATATGCTGAAGCCATGATATTCAGGCATCAACCAGGGAGCGAAGGTGAAAGCAAGTAAGCACGCATTAAACTGGACCACACTACTGATCGCCATTCCGGTCGGGTGTGCGGCGTCGCTGGTGACGCTGGCTTTTCGCGGCGTGATAGAACTGATCAACCATCTGCTCTTTGCCCGCAGTGGCGAAATTACCGAATCCCTGCATCTCTGGCCGTGGATCTTCTGGCCGCTGCTGGTGGGGGCGGGCGGGGTGCTGGCGGGCTATTTTTTGCGTTATGCGGTCGCCATTGAGCAACAGCAGACGGTGAAAACGGATTATCTTGAAGTGATCAACGCCCGACTCGATGCGGTACCGACACGAACCTCGCTGTTCCGTGCCTTATCGTCGATTGCCAGTATCGGCAGCGGTGCGTCGATCGGTAAAGAGGGGCCGATGGTACAGCTTTCGGCGCTGTGCGGCAGTGCGATTGGCCGCCTGTTACCGGCCTCACTGAACCTGAAAAACAGTGACGTGGTGGCGATGGCGGCTGCGGCGGGCCTGGCGTCGGTCTATCATGCGCCACTGGCCTCAGCGATTTTTGTGGCGGAGATTGCGTTTGGTATTTCTGCGCTGCAGCGGCTGATCCCTCTGATTATCGCGTCGGCGACAGCGGTGATGACCATGTGGACGCTGGGCTTCCGCAGCGCGCTCTATCCGCTGGCAGACGCAAACTTCGCCATGGATCTCAGCAGCCTGTTGATGACGGTGGTCATTGGTTTGAGCGCCGGTCTGGCGGGCTGGCTTCTGATTAAATGCATCGCCCGCAGCAAAGTACTGTTCAGCGGCATCGCTTCTCTGCCCTTGCGCCTGGGCGCGGGTGGATTCGCCGTCGGCTTACTGGCGCTGATCTCTACTGATATTCTCGGCAACGGCTACGAAGTCATCGTCAAAGTCATGGCAGGCGACTATCTGCTGCCGGGATTACTGTTGTTGCTGGTGCTGAAAACCCTCGCCACCAGCCTGTCTGTGGGGTCGAACGCTGTCGGCGGACTCTTTACGCCTTCGCTGCTGATAGGCGCGCTGCTTGGGGTGATTATCGCGATGATCGGGGCGGCGCTGCATTTGCCGCTGGGCAATGTGCTGCTTTATGCCGCGATTGGCATGGCAGCGGTGCTGGCGGCGGTCAGTCAGGCGCCATTGATGGCGATGCTGATGGTGCTGGAGATGACGCTGAATAGCAGCCTGCTGTTTCCGCTGATGATTGCCACCGTGCTGGCGTCGATGGTGGTCTATCGCCTGCAATCCGCCAGTACCTATCCGGTCGTAAGTCATCACTTCAGCCGTTCAGAGGCGAAGTATGATTTCGATAACATGCGTATAGCTGAGCTGATTATTCCCGGTGCGGCATTGCAGCCGGAGGAGTCAGTGGGGCAGGCGCTGGCGGTCAGTTCGCTGAAGCGTGAGCGCTACGTCTATGTGATCAACGCCGCAGGTGCTTTCCTCGGTGTGGTCTCGATCCATGAGATTTCGCGCCGGGTGCTGGCGCAGGAAATTACTCTCGACTCACCGGTACAGTGTGTCATGGATCAGGATTTCCCGGTGGTCTATCAGAATCAGAGTATGCGTGAGGGGTGGGAGGCGTTTGCGGCGGTGACGCTGGAACGACTGCCGGTGCTGAATAATCCCCAGGAGCGACGCTTTCTGGGGGCGCTGACTAAAACCAGCCTGATTCAGAAAGCGCAGGAGTTTCTTTAAGCCGCATTGCCGCGCATCGCCTGGTCAGTCATCCACAGGCGTGCGTCAAATTCGAGCTGGTGGTAATCCGGCTCCATATGGCAGCAGAGCTGGTAAAACGCTTTATCGTGGTCTTTCTCTTTCAGGTGGGCCAGCTCATGCACCACGATCATCCGCAGAAATGGCTCAGGGGCGAGGCGGAAAAAGGTTGAGATACGGATTTCCGCTTTCGCCTTGAGTTTGCCGCCCTGAATCCGCGAGATAGCCGTGTGCAGTCCAAGTGCATGCTTCATCACCTTGATCTTGTTATCCCACATCACTTTGCTGATTGGCGGCGCGTTGCGCATATAGCGGTTTTTCAGCGCCTGCGTGTAGTCATACAGCGCCTTATCACTCATCACGTCGTGGGTGTCAGGATAGCGTTCCTGCAGAAATGCACCTAAGCGCTGGTGGGCGATTAGCGTCTGGACCTGCTCAAGAAGAGGGGCAGGATAACCCTGAAGGTAGATCAGTGAGGACATTAGGGATTCCTGGCGAAAGACAGTATACTGCGCCCCCGATTTTGGGGCGAAAATCAATCAGAGTGTACCACGCCGGAGAATTCATGAGCCAACTTGAACTGAACGATCGCACACTGATCCTGCATCGCTTCCCGCAGATGCGTGACGAAAGTCCATTACAAGCCTGGGATGCGGCTGATGAATACCTGTTACAGCAGGCGCTGCCAGAAGGACCCGTGCTGATCTTCAACGACAGCTTCGGGGCGTTAACCTGCGCCCTGAATCCGCGCACTGTCTGGCACGTCAGCGACTCCTGGCTGAGCCAGCAGGCCGCCCGCCAAAATCTGAGCTTCAATGAGATGGATGACAGCAACGTACACTTTGTTGATAGCCTGGCTGAGCTGCCCGCGGCTCCGGCGGCGGTGCTGATTAAAGTGCCTAAAACGCTGGCGTTGCTGGAGCATCAGTTGCGTGCCATTCGTGAAGTCGTCACGCCTGATACGGTGATTGTGGCGGCGGCGCGCGCCAAAGAGATCCACAACTCGACTCTGCAGCTGTTCGAACAGATCATCGGTGAAACCAAAACCTCACTGGCCTGGAAAAAAGCGCGCCTGATCTACAGCCAGTTCAGTCAGCCTGAACTGCGTGAGGCCACGCCGACGCTGGTCTGGCCGCTGGATGGCACCCCTTATCAGATCCACAACTACGCTAACGTCTTCTCGCGTTCTTCGCTGGATATCGGCGCACGGCTGTTTGTGCAGCATCTGCCTGAAAACATTGAAGGTGAGATTGTCGATCTGGGCTGTGGCAACGGTGTGGTAGGGCTGGTGGCGCTGGAGCAGAACCCGCAGGCCGAGGTGCATTTCCTTGATGAGTCTTATATGGCGGTCGCCTCCAGCAAGCTTAACGTGGAAGTAAACCGTCCTGATGACCTGTCGCGCTGTCAGTTCCTGGTGAATAACGTGCTGAGCGGCTATCCATCAGATCGGCTGCACGCGGTGCTGTGCAACCCGCCATTCCATCAGCAGCACGCTGTTACCGATCATCTGGCATGGCAGATGTTCCGCGATGCGAAACGCTGCCTTCAGTATGGCGGCGAGTTGCGCATTGTCGGCAACCGCCACCTCGATTATCACCACAAGCTGAAAAAGTTGTTCGGCAACTGTACGCTGATCGCCTCAAACCAGAAGTTTGTGGTGCTGCGCGCGGTGAAAATGCGCTAGTCAGATCGTCAAAGCGAGTTGCGTTGCCTGCGCAATCGCGCGGCGCGCATCCAGTTCCTCCGCGACATCTGCGCCGCCTATTACGGTTACCACCTGTCCTTTTGCACGCAGCGCGGCTTCCAGTTCGCGCTGCGGCTCCTGGCCGGCACAGATAATCACGTTATCCACCTCCAGCAGCAGCGTTTCACCGTTACGCCGCACGTGCAGGCCGCTGTCATCAATGGCCAGATATTCAATGCCGCCCCACATCTCCACGCCGCGCGCCTGAAGGCTGGTGCGATGAATCCAGCCGGTCGTTTTTGCCAGCCCGGCACCCGGTTTCCCTGATCGGCGCTGCAATAGCCAGATTTGCCGTGATGCGGCAGGCGGCTGTGGGGCAACCAGGCCGCCGCGCTGTGTCAGGCTGTGGTCGATGCCCCATTCGGCGTAAAACGCCGCCAGGTCCTCGTCATGCGACGGCTGAGACAGATACTCCGCCACATCAAAGCCAATCCCACCCGCGCCAATAATCGCCACCCGTTTACCCACCGGGCGCTTATCGCGCAGCACCTCCAGATAACTCAGCACACTGGGGTGATGGATGCCCGGAATAGCCGGTGTACGCGGCTTAATGCCGGTTGCGAGCACCACTTCATCTGCATCACTCAGGGTATCTGCCGTGACCCGCCGGCCGGTCTGAACTGTCACGCCTGCTGCTGCCAGCTGATAGCGGAAATAACGCAGTGTTTCACTGAACTCAGATTTGCCGGGGATCTGCCGGGCAATATTGAACTGACCGCCAATCTCGGGCGCGGCCTCATAGAGCGTCACCTGATGTCCGCGCTGCGCCGCCTGCAGGGCAAACGCCATCCCGGCCGGGCCGGCACCCACCACTGCCAGTCTGCGCGGTGCGGTGCTGGCGATGACCGGCATCAGCGACTCATGGCAGGCGCGCGGATTGACCAGGCAGGAGGTGATTTTACCGGCGAACACCTGGTCAAGGCAGGCCTGATTACAGGCGATGCAGGTGTTGATGCTGTCCGGTTCGCCGCGCTGCGCTTTGCTGACAAAGGCGGGGTCGGCGAGGAAAGGGCGTGCCATCGACACCATATCGGCACAGCCCGACTGCAACAGGGCCTCAGCGACAGCGGGATGGTTAATACGGTTGGTGGCGATCACCGGCACCGAAACGTGGGCACGCAGGCGCTGCGTCACCCATGCAAAGGCCGCGCGCGGCACGCAGGTGGCGATGGTCGGGATGCGCGCTTCGTGCCAGCCGATGCCGGTATTGAACAGCGTGACGCCGCACTGTTCCAGCTCGCCCGCCAGCAACAGGGTCTCCTCCAGCGAACTGCCTTCTTCGATCAGGTCGAGCATCGACAGCCGGAAGATAATGATAAAGGCGTCGCCGGTAGCTGCGCGAACCGCGCGGGTAATCGCCAGTGCGAACTGCATCCGCTGGCGGAAGTCGCCGCCCCAGCGGTCGGTGCGCTGATTGGTGTGTTTCACCAGAAACTGATTAATCAGGTAGCCTTCGGACCCCATGATCTCCACACCATCGTAACCTGCCTGCTGGGCCAGCCGCGCGCAGCGGGCGAAGTCCTCAATGGTCTGTTCAATCGCCGTCTCGCTCATCGCCTGTGGCGTAAACGGGTTGATGGGTGCCTGACGGGCGGAGGGCGCGACCAGATCGGGCTGATAGCTGTAACGACCGGTATGCAGGATCTGCAGTGCAATTTTTCCCTGATGCTGATGCACCGCTTCTGTGATTTGTCGATGCCAGCTGCATTGTGCTTCGTCGGTGAGCATCGCGCCATGCGCGGTGGTAACACCCTGCGCATTGGGGGCGATGCCGCCGGTGACAATCAGCGCTACGCCTTCCCGTGCCCGCTCGCCGTAGAACGCCGCCAGCCGGGCTGCGCCATCCGGATGCTCTTCCAGGCCGGTATGCATCGACCCCATCAGAAAGCGGTTTCTCAGGCGGGTAAAGCCAAGATCCAGCGGCGTAAACAGCGCAGGATAATCAGGATTGACGGACATGGTAGTCACTCACAGCAAAGTGGTCGGATGAGTTTACTCTAGCCACTTCTGCATTAAAAAAAAGTGAAAGAATGTCAGGGTGTGAGTGAAATCATAAACATCGGCAGGTGAGCAGGGCGAGCGTGCGCAGGGAACCCGGGCCTTAAGCAACACGGCCATCCGTGGCGTGCGTGGCTTTTAATGTTTCTGGCTCTGAAACCGTTAACGCCGCCGGATCCACGAATAGCGCGAACGATAGCCGCTGCTATGGTGGGTATTGAAGCGGTAGCTGGAACCGCTCTCGGCCATGCAATAGGTGCAGACATTAACGTTGTCGATCTGCGCGGCCGGCACACCCGCGTTGACCAGCAGCTGCGTCGCCAGTGCGGGCAGATCGAACCAGACACCCTGCTGATGGGCTGCGGCCTGTGGACGTTGTGCTTGTGGGTTTACCGGTTGATTCCGGTGCCAGCGTAACCCGCTGGTAAACGCTGGGTTCTGCGCAATCTCCGCCAGCTGCGGTTCGGCCAGCTCATAGCAGCAGGGGCCCATCGCCGGGCCAATCGCCACCACCAGATCCTGTGGGTTGCAGCCCTGCTCGCCCAGTTTTTCTACCGCGCGGGTCAGCACACCCGCCAGCGTACCCTTAAGTCCGGCATGCACCGCCGCCACGATCCGCTGTTGGCGGTCGGCGAACAGCACCGGCAGACAATCGGCGGTGTAGACCGCCACCGGTCGCGTTCCGCTGCCGATCACGCCATCGGACTCACAGCTTTTGGGCGGAATGTTCTCACTATCGGTGACCACGGTTGCGCTGTGGCGCTGATGTCCATAGGCGGCATCGGCGGGAGGCGGCTCACCGGCTGGCTGAAACGCATAATCGAGCCACTCCAGCGAATCGAGCAACGGCGAGCGCGGGATCACGGCCATAAGAATCTCCTGTTATAACAGCGTGCGTTGGGCTGCCAACAGCTTACGTTAACTGCTACATTTTTGAAGCTTCTCCTCAGACCTTTCTCACCTTAAGGATGAAATGATGAAAACCTCCGCAAAACTCGCAGCATCCGGACTGGTCGCGCTGCTCCTGACCGGCTGCGCCTCGTCGACACATCAGACCGCGCAACAGCAACTCGGTCAGCAATCGGTGCTGGCTGTAAACTGGTTCCAGCAGTCTGGCGAATATCAGGCGCTGACCTGGCAGGCGTTTAACACCGCGCGCATGGCATTTGATCAGGCACCGTCGCTGACCGGCAAACCCAAAGCGGTGATTGTCGATCTGGATGAAACCATGCTGGATAACAGCGCCTACAGCGCGTGGCAGGCGAAAAACGGCCAGCCGTTCAGCAGCAAAACCTGGTCAGCCTGGACGCAGGCGCGTCAGGCGAAAGCGGTGCCGGGCGCGGTTGAGTTCGCGCGTCATGTGACAGAGAATGGCGGCACGCTGTTTTATGTGTCGAACCGCGATCAGAAAGATTACGCTGCCACGGTCGCCAATATGCAGCAGCTCGGCTTCCCTGACGTCAGCGATAAAACGGTACGTCTGAATACCGACAGCTCCAATAAGCAGGCACGTTTCGATGCCATCAAAAATGCGGGCTATAACGTGGTGCTTTACGTCGGCGATAACCTCAACGATTTTGGTGGGGCGACCTGGCATAAAGGGAATCAGACGCGTCGCGATTTCGTGAATCTTAATCATCAGCAGTTCGGGACGCAGTTTATCGTGTTACCTAATCCACTCTACGGCGACTGGGAGAGCGGAATGGCGGAAAACTACAATAAGCTGACCCCGGAACAGCAGTTGTCGGTGCGTGAATCACGTCTGCAGAGCTGGAACGGTAAATAATTCGTCAAGAAAAAGAGCCTGCTCGTTCAGGCTCTGTTTATTATTGGTCCTTATTTACTTACTGTCGTCACTATTTTCCTGCAAATTAAATTAATCATCTCTTGCTCCCTTCTTAACTCAATACAGGTATATCTGACTGGCTTATACCCATTAAGCCGGTTGATTGTGCTAATGGTTAATTTTTTAATTAAGAGGATTCCTGGTGAAATGAGCGCTGGCTGGTATGGTGCTGAAAAACCCCTTTGTTAATGCTTGTATTTATTTGTCAGCATTAACTTTAGTTAATTTTCTAACTACATGTTTTTGATTCATTAAAAATGAATTCTGGCTTTTCCCTTTCGTCTTTGCTGCTTAATTAAATTTACGTAACCCTGACTCTTACTGACGGCAAATTGACAAAACCCGTGAGAACAAAGCGTTGTGAAATATTGCCCGTGCATTGGGAATGGTTAGCGTCTATAACCTTTTTCTGTGATTCAGTTCTTATTTCCCTGGCGGCTCATGCTTTATTTGTGTGCCGACACATGTTGTGGTTAGCCAGGATGCGACATCCCGGTAGTAGAGAGAAGATGATTGTGACGACACTTAAACCCTTATTAGCGAAAAATCGCAGTTGGGCCTTGCAGCGCCGCCAGCGTAATCCGGATTATTTTAAAAAATTCCTTCATCAGCAAAAGCCGCACTCACTCTGGATAGGTTGCTCTGATAGTCGCGTTCCGGCTGAGGTATTAACCGGCTCCCATCCTGGCGAACTCTTTGTACATCGTAATATCGCCAACATGGTGATTGAGGACGACGACAATTTGCTGAGCGTACTGCAATACGCGCTCTTCTTTCTCGGTGTGAAACGCATTGTCCTTAGCGGCCACTATGGCTGTGGCGGCGTAGAAGCCGCGCAAAACCTGCCGGGCAGCGTGCTGGACGGACAGGAAAGCGCGCTGGCGAGACGTATTCAGACGCTGCGAAATGATATTCAGCAGGGGCTGGCAGAAAGCCCGGCCTCAGACGTGGCGCCGGGTGAACAGCTTGATCGGCTGGTTGAGGCCAACGTGAAGGCGCAATTCGCCAGACTGGTGAAATCTGAACCGGTCCGGCAAATCTGGCAATCGGGCCAGGAACTGGAGGTGTTTGGTTGTGTTTATGACCTGCGCTCCGGTCATCTCAAAGAACTGATTCATCAATCTGCAGAGGAACCTTCATTATGAACCTCGATACCCTGCGTCGCGATATTCCGGCGGGTCTGGTGGTGTTTCTGGTCGCCTTACCGCTCTGTCTTGGCATCGCACAGGCCAGCGGATTACCGCCGTTTGCCGGTCTGCTGACGGGTGTGATTGGCGGTCTGGTCGTGACGTCGCTGAGTCCATCCCGATTTGCCGTCAGCGGCCCGGCAGCGGGCCTGGTCACTATCGTGGTCGCCTCAATGGCGTCGCTAGGCAGTTTCTCCGCGTTTCTCACTGCACTGATTATTGCCGGGGCACTGCAATGCCTGTTTGGTCTGCTGCGTGCCGGACGGTTTATTTCGCTGGTGCCGGGCAGCGTCATCAAAGGGATGCTGGCGGCGATTGGTTTGCTGCTCATCATGCAGCAGATCCCGGTGGCACTGGGTGCCGCTGGCGATGCGGAGCTGGTGTCGCTGGTGACCGGCGAGATGACCTTCTCGCTGCCCGCCATCCTGGTAGCGGGTGTCGGTCTGGCCATTTTATGTCTCTGGACCACCGCACCGGTTAAACGGATCAAAGCGCTGGCCTGGATCCCCGGCCCGCTGATAGCCGTGCTCATCGGCTGCCTGGCTACCGTGATGGGTGGGAGGCTGTTTCCTGAGATGACGCAGGGTCTGGCTCGCATTTCGCTGCCCGCTTTTGACAGCGTCTCTGCGCTGGTGGCGGAGCTGGAAACGCCTGACTGGATGGCCTGGCAGAATCCGCAGGTCTGGGTGGTTGCGGTGACCTTAGCCCTGGTCGCCAGTCTGGAAACTCTGCTGAGCCAGGAGGCGCTGAAAAAACTGCGTCCTCAGACGCCCGCGCCGTCGCCCAACAAAGAGATGTTCGCGCAGGGTATCGGTAACCTGGCGGCCGGTTTCCTTGGGGCGATGCCGATCACGGCGGTGATTGTGCGCAGTTCAGTGAACGTCAGTGCGGGTGCGCAGACCAAATTGTCGATTTTCATTCACGGTGTACTGCTGCTGATTTGCGGCATGTGGTTCAGCGAGATGCTTAATGCCATTCCGCTGGCCAGCCTCGCTGCCGTACTGCTCTATACCGGTTATAAACTGGCGACACCGCGACTGTTCGTTGAGCAGTTCCGGATGGGCGCGCAGCAGTACGTGCCGTTTCTGGCCACCATCATCGGGATTATCACGCTGGGCATGCTGGTCGGTATTGGTATCGGTATCGCCACGCAGATCCTCTATAGCATCTACAAGAGTCATCGCAACGCACTGCAGCTCACCCGCTATGATGACCACTATGTGCTGCGCTTTCAGCAGAACCTGACCTTTATGCATAATCCCAGGCTCCAGGGATTGCTGGATGAGATCCCGGAGAACAGCGTGGTCATCGTTGATAACGACAATGCGGAATATATCGATCCCGACGTCAAAGCGGTGCTGAAAGATTTTGGCGATAACGCAGACAAACGCGGCATTCGCCTGAGTCAGTGGCCGGTTGCGGTAAAATAGCGATAAACGCAACGGTAAAGTCGTTTGAGAGGCAAAAATCGGATATCTCGGATATCCGATTTTTTTATTTGCGAGGCATAATAAGTCCCCAATTTTTACTGTCATCTGATGGGGTTAGACTCTTCAGGGTCACTTTGCGGAGTCAGCCCAGGAAGGGCGGTTGACCGCCGGATGACAGTGAGAGTATCCAGGATTTAATCATTCTGACACCACGCGCCTGTGCAGGCTGACGTGGACAGCCAGCCTCTCTGCGACAAGGTCCGGATGTATGCGCATGCAGCTGTTTGAAGAGCACAACGCTAAGAAGAACGCATTTTCGCTGTTTTTAGTGACGTTGTTATTTTGCTTTATCGGCGGACACCTGCGCATCCCACAGGAGCTGTCACTGTTCTGGCCAGTCAACGCGATCGTCACTGGCGTTATCGTCCGAAATCCTTATCTGCATCAGACCCGCTATTACCTGGCTACGTTTGCTGGCATGGTGTTTAACGACACTGTTTTTTCAGGCTGGGCGCTTTCTGCCTTCACGCTAAACCTGGCGAATCTTCTGTTTGTGCTGATAGCGGTTACGCTGCTGATAAAGCATCGTCAGAATGATTCCGGAAGGGAGCGCATTATCAATGTGCTACGTATTTTCCCCGCCTGCCTGCTGGCCGCGTTAGCCTGTGCCAGCTGGGGGGCACTGGCACAGCAGGCTGATTTCACTGTCGGTCTGGCGATGGCCTGGGGTGAGTGGTTTAGTGAGCAGTTCTCTACCGGGCTCATGGTGCTGCCGTTTTTGCTGACGCGTGACTGGTCGTCGCTGTCGCCCCGCCAGTTTTTGCAGCTGCGCAAGCTGGCACCCGTTATCGCTCTGATCTTTTCGATGATGATTGGGGCAATAATGGGTGGCGCAGGTAGCCTGACGTTACCGGTTCCGGCGCTGGTGTGGTGTGCCATCGTGTTGCCGATGCCGCTGACCAGCCTGGTGATTCTGCTGAGCGGTATTGTCGAAATCATTCTGGTTTCGCACGGCGTAATGAACATTCAGGGCGATGATACCCTCCTGCCCGTCAGCCACCTGACCTCGGCGCGGCTGGGTGTGGCGACTATCGCAATTAGCCCGCTGATCGTGGCCGCGAGCATGGATGCCATTCGCCAGCTGAATCAACGGCTCGCGCTGCGCGCGAATTACGATTTCCTGACCCGGCTGCTGTCGCGTTCCGGCTTATATGAAAGCCTGGGTGCGGAGCCTATTTTCCCGGATCGTAAGGTGGGTGTGATTCTGCTGGATGTCGACTACTTCAAAGCGATTAATGATAATTTTGGTCATGACGCGGGTGACAGCGTGCTGGAAGAGATCGCTCGCCGGATGCAGCAGGTTATCGGTAAAGAGGGACGTGTCTGCCGGTTTGGCGGAGAGGAATTTGTGGTGGTGCTGTTCGACCAGAATCCCGCAAAGCTTTATTTTCTCGCCGAGAGCATCCGGCAGAAGATGGCGAAAGAGAAATTCTGGCTACAGGGCAGTACGGCTACCGTGACCGTCAGCCTGGGGCTGGCGCATAGCAGTGCCGGAGAAGCGACGGAGTGGCACCGCGTGATTAACCGGCTCATTTCGGCAGCGGATAAAAACCTCTATCTCTCGAAGCGCAATGGCCGTAACCAGACCTCACCCGTCAACTATTGCGGCATCTCCAGCGACGTGGCATAACGCCACGCCGCCGGGGCGGGTCAACTGACGCTGCTTTTCAGCGTGCTGGCCTGCTGGTGGCGTTCAATCGCCAGGTCGATCAGACGGCTGATTAGATCCTGATAGCTGAGCCCGGCTGCCTGCCAGAGTTTCGGGTACATGCTGATATTGGTAAAGCCGGGCAGGGTATTCACTTCATTGACGATAATTTCGCCGTCGTCAGTCAGGAACACATCGACGCGCGCCATGCCAAAGCACTCCAGCGCGGTAAAGGCCTTGATGGCGACGTCACGAATCGCATCGCTGGTTTCCGCTGCGATAGCCGCCGGGACCACCGTCTGCGCACCGCTCTCAGAGATATATTTGGTGTCATACGAGTAGAAGGCGTCATGCACCACCACTTCGCCACAGGGGCTGGCTTCGGGCGCATCGTTGCCCAGCACCGCGCACTCAATCTCCCGACCTTTTATCCCCTGTTCAATCAGTACTTTGCGGTCAAAGGAGAAAGCCAGTGCCAGCGCGGCATCAAACTCTTCAATGCTATCTACTTTGCTCACGCCCACTGAAGAACCCTGGTTGGCGGGTTTGATAAACAGCGGCAGACCAAAGCGGGCAATCACGGCCTCTGGATCCAGATGGGCGCGTTGTGCCTGAGTGACGCTCAGCCACGGCGCGACGTTGAGGCCGGCATCGCGTAGCAGGCGTTTGGTGAAATCTTTGTCCATGCTCACCGCAGAACCCAGCACATCGGACCCGACGAACGGTAAAGAGGCCATACGTAGCAGACCCTGCAGAGAACCATCTTCACCCAGCGTACCGTGAACAATCGGGAAGATAACGTCGATTTGCGACAGTGGATGGGCGTTGTGACGGGTGATGATCTGCTGCTGCGTCTTGCCCGGCACCAGCGCCACATCTTCAGCGGCGTGATTCAGTGCGATCAGCGCCGGATTTTCAGCGTTAAGTAAGAAGTTGGACGCATCATTCAGACGCCAGTGTCCCTGTTTGTCGATGCCCAGCAACACCACGTCAAACCTGGTTTTGTCGATCGCCTCAAGGATATTTTTGGCCGACTGCAACGACACCTCATGCTCGGCCGACTTCCCGCCAAACACGATCCCTACCCGCAACTTTGTCATCTGTTTTGCCCACTGAAAAAATCAAAACCACAAGATAGCATGGGGTTTGCGCGGGTTAAATTACCTGAAATCTAAATGCTGGCGACAGTAATTGCCTCGTCAGGCTGTTTTAATCGCAGCTACCTTTTCTCCATACGTTATCGACAGGTCGCAGGGATAACTTCGGATGAAGAGCGGTTGCAGATCAGAAAGGATGAGAGATGACTAAATCTGACGATCAGGCAGAGGGCAATGCGGGATATCGCCAGGTTTGGCTGGAGAATATCACAACCCGTTGTCGTACCTTACCCAGTATGGTGTTGCGGGCGCTTTCGGGATAATGATCTGCGATGTGGCGATGACGCCACATTCAGGACTATCGCTGACGATTCGCGGTGCCGCTTGAGAGGATGAAAACTGTGAGCTGAGGTAAAACGGTCAGCGTGGAAGATAGCTTCTGCCAGTCTCGCTTGTGTTCACACCAGCAAATATGAGGATGAGTACGTTTTCTCAGTTGCTCTCATCTTTGTGCGGCACATCATTTCTTTTTTGGTCGGGCGTTATCTTGCATAAAGGTTCGTAGGCAAGACCTGAGATCTTCCTGGTGTCCTTGGCGGGCTTCTTCTCCTTTCGCTTTCCCGACATGACAGGCCACGCGCTAAATAACTCTGAGAGTATTTCGAAAATCTGATGCATAGCTGTTGCTCACTTGTTCGAGTCAGGCAATGCCAATGACTTTAACATGAAGCTAATATTTAATGGGCCGGATTTATGAGAGGCGTTGAGGGTTAGTTACAGGTGAGAAACCGGGTCGCTGTTTCCGGCTTCAGCCATTATTGATGCGTGGTGGACTCTTTGAAACCGTCTACTGATTCTGCTGTGTGGCGCCAGCCGTGCCATTGATGATAAAGACTCGCAGAAGGCTCTGCAATTCACGGTCTTGATTCGGGCTGCTCAGGATAATCAGTTGAGGATTTCCCATGGCAGTGAAAATGCATCGCCACTTTGCCGCCACTCGAAAAGCCAGTAACAAAAAAGCCGCTTCAACGAGCGGCTTAAGTATATGTTTTTTTTATCACTAAATTTGGTGGCCCCTGCTGGGTTTGAACCAGCGACCAGGGGATTATGAGTCCCAATTTGAAGTGAGTGAAATCAGTAACTTACTGATTTCTAAGTTTCCGCTAGGCCGAATAGTGATGAAAAGTGGCATATAGCGTTGCGCTCTGCTGCCACTTTGCTGCCAATCATCAATAGAAGATTTCACTTAAATGATAAGTACAATTTTAGAACAGGATTTAAGTTATACATATTTTATCTCTAATTTAAGAACTCCATTTTGAACAGTTTTTTGATGTAACTCTCAATGATTTTTTATTTTAAAGGGTTTGTAAAATTCGCCTTAATAATAGTTATAGATTAATAGCTGTTGAATTTTCTTAGCTTTAATTTACTTTAACCTAACATTGAATTGACGAGATTTGAAAACTGTTCAGCAATTTTCGGGTCAAAGGGTTCTTTTCTACCTGTAGCTTCCTGTGCCTCATCAAATGTATTAGCTTGAATTTTATCGAGCTCAAAATATTTTTTGGTAAATTCCCCTTTTGCACTTCCGGGCATTACATTATAATAAACAATTTTTCTTCTATTAACTTGAGCCACTAAATATGTTAAGTTTTCATCCCAATTATCAATGTTGGGATGAATAAACTTATAACATTCGGTTTGATAATAATTTTCAGAAGCTTTGAAATCTTCAAAATCTCCCTCAATAAAAGAAACATCCTCACCTTTAATTCTCATGTTGCATCTTTTACAAGATACTGCCAAATTCATCATCTCAAACATTTCTGACTTGATTTTTGATTTTGGAATAATATGCTCAATGTCAAGTACCATGTTAAATTCATCGTCAATGTTACGAGAACAATAACAACAACATTCCTGCTGATTTTGTCTAAGGTGATTTTTTATTTTTCTTTTAAGATCACCAAGAGACTCATCACTCCAGAATGTATGGCCTTGCTCGATAGCGTTTGCCATTAAGACTCTTTCCTCTTCTAGAAATGAAATGTTATTCATTATTCAATCCCTTTCTTAATGGCAACTTTTGAAATTAACTCACCAACACCAATAAGGAATTTTTCTTGAGCAATGTCATTTGCCATGTCTTGAAATTCCGCAAGACGTTCTCTTGCAGTTTTTAATGATATTTCACCGCTTGTAAATTTATCAATGATATCTACACATCGGTTTGATAAGGCTCTGTTCTTAGGTGTCAGCGTGTCAAAATAATCAATATATAACTCTTCAGCATTATCACTAAAAGATACAACTCTGGAAAAAAAGTCATTTTCTCTCTTGAAAATTGCCACTTCATTCTTTTCTGAAACAGAAGATATAATAAGAGGTGAATGTGTTGCTACAATAACTTTACATCGATTGTATCCAATAGCTCCCTTCAGAAGGTCGAAATACTCCCTTTGCCATTGAGGGTGAAGACTATTCTCAGGTTCATCGATAAAAATAAATGAGCGGTCATTTGCACAAAAAGCAATATGTACGAGTAATGCTATAAAAGATAGTTCTCCTGAACTTGCAAAACTCAGTGGAAATGACGTTTTTCCTTTTCTCAAAAAAACTTCTATTCCTGATATTATTTTTGCCTTTTTCAAAATTTTTTCGAACTTTAGTAAAAGCAAATAGGCGTCGAAATTACCTTCATAAAATACATTGCTTTGATTATTTAGCCAAACTAAAGCGCTGTAACCGTAGTTTATCTGATGAATAGCTTTATCTATGGCCATTTTAAGCTCATCAGGTATTTCTTCATCGCTGCTATCAAAGAAAATTGGATAGTAATCGCCTGCTGAGTTTTTATTATATCTTATTGCATCTTTGAATTTTTTCTTGAATTTCACTGAAATTCCAATTGTCTGTTCATATCCTATATGGTCTAAAACTGAAAATATGCTATTGACTTTATTCTTGCTTTTAGTGGAAAGAGTTTTTTTGATCGCTTGAGCAGGAAAATTCCTACCAAGTTTATTGCCGATATAGTTGTAGTTTAGGCTTTTTTGATGAGTTCGAAATTTATCAAAAAGAGTATTTGAAACTGCAATTGTAGTGTATCCTGAATCGTGAAACTCTTCAGCTAAATTGTGCAGCAGCCTACTTTTGCCGCTTCCATTTTTTCCTACTAAAATAAAATAATCTTTTGAGGAATTTATAATGTCTTTAGAGTTTAACATTTTTCTCCTTAATAATTTTGATGCCCATATACTCTGATGAATCAAGGTTTCGCTATTTGCTAAGTTTCTATTTTCTATGGCGCGACGTATTAATCATATTATTGAATCTTTAGTGCTTAAAGGGATTTGTTATTTAGTTCGTTATCTATATGATGATTTTAATTGAAAAATAGATTCAGTGTGATTTGGAGGTTGAGTATTATGAATAAGCTCACATTTCATAATAATTATAGCTCCACGAAGTTTAATGGGTTAAGCAACATTGCTTCCGACAAATGATCCGGTGCAAAATGTGCGTACCGCATAGTCACCTTAATATCTGTATGTCCCAATATTCGCTGAAGCACAAGGATGTTGCCACCATTCATCATGAAGTGAGACGCGAAGGTGTGGCGCAAAACATGCGTAAGCTGCCCTGCAGGTGTCTCGATACCAGCGCGTTGCATAGCCTTTCTAAAGGCTGAGTAACAAGGTTTAAAGAGCTCCTGCGCTTTCCTGCTGGATGGCAGATCAGCCTGTAATTTTTCAGTTATCGGCACCGCGCGGTTTTTCTTGCCTTTAGTTTTCACGTAGATGATCTGACCGGTGCGGATTTGGTTGCCCTTCAAGCCTTCGGCTTCACTCCATCGTGCACCTGTTGCCAGGCAGATTTTCACAATGGTCGTCAGATCTTTAGATCGGCTGTTCTCACATTCGGCGAGGAGGGTTCTGATTTCCTCAATGGTGAGATACGCCATCTCGGATTCACTGATCTTAAATTCGCGTACGTTCTCAAGTGGATTAGCTGCGGTCCATTCATCCAATCGACGCAGCTCGTTGAACATCGCCCTGAAATACGCCAGCTCTAAATTAACTGTGCGCGGCGTAACTGTCTTCACTCGGCTGGAGCGGGTGATCTTCCCGCTTAACCGCTGCTCGCGATAAGACGCAAAAATCTTCGCGTTGAACTCGGTAGCGAGTGGATTTCCCATCGCTTCGCAGGCGAACGCCATCGTAGTTCGCCGCTTCTCACCATCCGCCAAGGTGATGCCATGCGTGTTGAACCACAATTCAACCAGCTCAATTATCCGGCGCTTATCTGTTTTCTCACCCAGCCAAGGCTTGTCCTGACGCTGATCTTTTACGAACTTCTTAAAAGATTGCGCTTCGCCTTTAGTGGCGAACTGGCGGCGTATTCTCTTATCGTCTCGGCCGTTCGGGAAAACCTGAGTCTGCCATTCCCCAGTGGGTAATTTACCTATCGCCATGCTATGCCTTTCTCTGAGCGGGCAACGACTTGCCCAAAAACTTGATATTATGGCCGCGCTCACCGCCTGGATGAAGTACGTATGGGCAGTGCAGATCACCAATGTGTTAGCCACGCCGCATATCAGTTGGCCCGAAAAGCCCGCCTGACGGGCGAACTGGCAATGGATTAACAACCTGGCACACAGATGGTAAAGTAAAATTCGCTAACCATTTAACGAAAGGGATCAGCAGGTATGGATACAACAGAGCAACTGGATGGTACGTATTATTTCAACCAATTGCCTAATCTGACGCCGCAGGAGTTGCTGTTCTGGATACTTATTGATGAGACACAAAAGCAACTAGGCGTTCAGGATATTTTGGCCGTTGCGGGATTAATTCTGGGCAACAATAATATCGACGTACCAGGGAAACCTAACACGGCAACCCCCGGTACTTCCGTTGCGTCGCTCTTTTTCCGCAAACACCTTTCTTACAAATTCCGGCGCCGCATTCTGCCAACGCTGACCGCCAAATCTTTCAGCCTGCGTGGGCTGAAGATTTTTTGGGTAAATAATCTGGGGGCATTTGTAGGCAGAGCCGTGCCTGTTGTCGGATGGTTGATTCTGGCAAACGATGTTGCACAAATTAGTTTCCACACTGTCCATCGCTATAACCTGATTGTGCGACCGGAGGATAAAATCTGGTGAATAATATGACAGCAACCCCTGATGCAGTGCGCGAATTTATTCTGCGTGAGCTGCCGCTGGTGACGACGTTTCTGTTGAAGAAAATTGAAGTCGGCGACGATGACATTCTGCAGGAACAGTTCGAGGCGGATGATATCGCTGAAATGGCGAAAAAGTTTTTTAATGACTTTGATGTGCAGCCAGCAGGCTTCAATCTTGTCGCTTATTTCCCCTGGAAAACCTCCTCGCTGTTCTCACGCAAAAATGTAAAACAGGATAAAGAGCCACTGACCATAAGAATGTTTATTGAGTCAGCCCGTGCAGGGCGCTGGCTTTTCTGATTGCTCACAGCAGGTGATAAAGTTCCCCGTTTTGTCAGCTGCCACACAATTACAATAATATGATCTACCTTCCCTAAGGCCTGACCATAACGGAACTCCTTCACAGAAGAATCGCTATATGACACAGAATTATCACCTGGACGCCGCGAAACCGCACAACAGGCCAGCCGCTGCAGAAAACACCGGTGCAGCGTCAGGTGGAAAGCCATTATCCGGAGCTGGCCAGCGGCCTGCACCTGCCTAAAATGGCGCGCGTTGTTGCCCCGACTGAGGCGGTCAAAAGTGGAAACTTTGCTGACCCCTTCATGCTGACCCCTTCAGGCCGCGCTATGCCGTCAATCTGCAGCTGCTGGACGCTGACGGCAATCCGGACGGCAGTACGCCGGTTTATCCTGCCGTGCCGCTGCCCGTACCGATGGCCGGTAATGATTCCGGCATGTTCCAGTTCCCACCGGAGGGTACGCTGGTTGAGGTGGGTTTTACCGGCGGACGCCCGGACAAGCCGTTTGTGCGGCAGACGATGCCGGGAGGGACCAGCCTGCCGGACGTGAAGCCGGGCGAACAGCTGCAGCAGCAGCGCGCGGAAGTTTCACAACGGGTAACGCAGGCGGGAGACTGGGAGCGCCAGACCGATCAGGCCATTCGTGAAACATCAATGAGCCGGGAAGTTAAAGCGGATATGGAAAAGCGTGAGCTGGTCAGCAGGGAAACGACGGTCAAAGCCACGGACAGAACTACTGTGATCGGCACGGCGTCACTGATGGCCGGAGCCATCCAGCACGTAACAACCGGCAGTTACAGCGTGGTCGCACAGCAGAATCAACTGATTACAGTGGGCGGCAATGCGGAAACGGACGTCACCGGCAGCGCGGCGATAAAAGTCGGGCAGGCACTGACTGAGAAAATTGGCCAGCTGCGCCAGAGCATTGCCGGTACACGTCAGGAAATCATCGCGCCGGTGGTGTGGATTGGTTCAGAGAAGATTAACGTGGCCCAGTTGATGCTCGATACAGTGGCGCTGGTACAGCAATTGGCTGAACAACTGGCAAATCATACGCACCCGTCAACAGGACAGCCCACGAACAGCAGCGCTATCGGGCAGAGTGGCCAGCAGGCTGCTGCGCTTAGTAAGAAGTATTCCCCCGTCATTGGCTAAGCCATCACACCGACCCGCTATCACAGCGGGTTTTTTATTACCCGTCACCAGAACGCCTCAGCCGCACTATGCACCACGCACATGCGCAGCCATCTCGCACAGTAACCATAGATAGATCATCCGCACAGCGTGGCACTGGCTGCGCGTCAGCCCCGGCAAAATAATCGCTGCGCAGACAAAATCGGCGCTACACCGCACCCGCCTGCTGGTTTTGCATCATAAAAATATTTCAGTTTCATTTTTTTACAAACAGTATCGACAGAGCGCATGGCTGCTGGCTTTCTGACACAGTCCTCCAAATGAAAAGAGTGAAAAGAATTTCAATCTTTTTCAGTTTCATGGATCTCAATTGGATCTCGATGAGGTTTTATCTTTATGAAATATAAAGGAATGATTTGTTTTACGTTAGCTGGCAGATTACAAGTGGATCTCTGGTGATGATGCTTTAAAACGATGATATCCAGCTGTGGCGGGGTTTGAGCGGTGTTTGGTGCTTTAGAGGAGAATGAAAAATATGACAATACAATTATTTTATTGAGAACAATGTGCTTGTGGGACAAGGAATGAAGGGGCATCTACAATCCCAAACAGTATGGATAATAAAATGCCCATGATACTAGTTAGCTAGTTTATTTTGACTCGCTGCTGCTGCTAAAACATTTGCATTAGAAGTGTAAACATTAATACCATCAACGGTAGTATAGTCACCATCATCAGTAATGATATTTAGAACTCCAGAAGACTTCATGCTTTCATGAATCATCAAGTCATAGCCATCTAAAGTGTTATTAGGCATTAGATTAACACATTCATTGGTCAATTCCTCACAAACACTAATTTCTATCTGTGTGGCCAAAGACTCAACTTGCAACCAAGATGTTTTGATTTCATTTATAGCTGCATTTCTTTCATTACTATAAATATGGCGGAAGTCTTTAGTGCCGATCTTTTTATTGACAACTTTTTCGTGTATTTCTCTTTCCGACTTTTCAATAATATGTGCAAGCTCAGCCAATGAAAGTCCTGAGTGAAAAAGAGTGGCATTTTTTCCCAAGGCTGAATTGATAAACTGGTTATAGCATTGGAGATATTGTCTATTTGAAGGTATGCCTTTGGAATAAGTGAGCCAAAACCATACATTAGTATCTACAAAAAAACTGTCCGAATCTTTTGGTGTATATTTATTGATATTGTAAACATTCGATAAAATCTTACCATTGAAAGCCATTAGTCTGCCTCCTTGGCTTGCTGCTCAAGTATTTCATCTACAATTCGCTTGTAGTCCACATTTGAATTGAAACGGCTTACATTCTCTACCACTCGATCAACAATTGAATGCCCAACAGGGTCTAGGTTTTCGAGGTGCAATAACCCTGACAAATCGCTTTGCGGAAATGCATTGAGCAACTGACCGATGCTAAAATTAAAAAAAGGTGAAGCAAACATCTTAACATTCGAGAAGTCTAGCGTTACTTGCTCTCTGTCGTTAATATGTGGTGCAACCATATCAAATAATTTTTGCCCGTCATCTTTTAAAATGCATCGAGGACCGATAAATTCTTTGATAGAAATATTCATATTAACTCCCTAGTTCTGATGTGAGTCGATAATACTTTTCATCACATGCTAAAGTAATGCTAAGTATAGTTCCTTTGAAGTAAAATGGTAATGTTTTATATTCTTCGCCATTTGCATCCATTTTTACATAAGCATTATGACTATATAACTCTAGCTTCCCATTATTTACACTAACCAAATCTTTAAGCAAATTAAGACCTAAGCCTCTTGGAACCCCATTTACTGCAGCAGTTGTGTTTCCACTAACACATGCCCATCTTAAGCATGACTCAGCAGTAATTGATTCTGCCCTGGTGTCCGCGGAGAGATAAGCTCTGACTTTATTCGGTATTCCGACACCAAAATCAACAACGCATAGAACCAATTCATTTCTTTGATGAAAATGTTGTCCACAAGAATAGACGCCAACGGGCGAATTAGCATGCTCGAAAGAATTTGTATATATCTCCCAAACTTTGCCAGCGATAGCATCGCGCAAAGGTTCACTGACTCGCACCCAGCCTTTACCAATCCAATTCTGGGTCAAATAATCTAAAATAGAATTGAAATCTTCATATCGATCTTCACGATAAGGTATTGCATGGCCTGTATAACCTCGGTCGCCATGGCCAAGCGCATTGCAAAATCCATTCTGAACTAATGACGCTTTCACTTTAGGCGACAACGATTCCCAGAAAAAAAAGACTGTTTTGCCTTGAAGTTGAAGCGAACGAACCGTTCCTCCTAAGAAAGCAACTGCGTTCGGTCTCAGAAAGTTACAATAAGTAAAAACAAAACGAACTTGCGCTGTTCCTGAAGCCATAGCTTGCTCAAAAATCATGAACAATCTGCAAAAGTCACTTTCCGTGCCATTCAAGGTTGGCACCATAATGGTTAAACCTGTTTTTTCATCGAACATACTTCGTCCCAGCATGTACTTTCATTCCAATATCGCATAGTTCGTTTTGATTTTGAATCGGCAGTTGTCTGCTTAATCTGCGGAACAGAGCGGTAAAAGTAATGTTGAAAGGCTCAAAGAAATTTTTGGGGGGACAAAAAGGGGGCACTAGAAGATCTTTTAAATTAAAATCCAGCCTAAAGCCGAAGTTAAGTTAATGATTTTTATAGAATAATTTGGTGGCCCCTGCTGGGTTTGAACCAGCGACCAAGCGATTATGAGTCATATGAATAGCTTGTTTCATCGTTTTTCATCTTTAACTATATTTACGCATTTATGAATATAAATCAGTTGTTTATGGTTATCTCTTGGTTTCATGTTGTTCCGGGTTTTTCCTTTCAGTATCATCCTTACGTCACCTGCTACATCACCCAGAAAACGACGATAAAATTCTCGTAAGGACTCTCTTTTGGCAGACAATTTAACGGACTCAATGGTACGCGGCCTTAAAGCTCGCGATTCGGCTTATCAGGTATGGGACAAGAGTGGTGAGCGTGGAGCAGGGCGTCTGGGCGTTAAAGTTGAGCCATCCGGGCAGCGGGTTTTCTACTATCGCTACTACTGGGATGCTAAGCGCCACTTTATTCAGTTGGGTCGTTACCCTGAAATGTCGTTAGCTCAGGCTCGTCAGCTTGCTAAAGGTTATGCCGGTACGCTGAAGGAAGGGAAGAACCCTAAGGTCGAAAAGGCTGAACAGGAAATCGCGCTGGAAAAGCAAAAGCGTGCCGAACAGTTAAAGGGCAGCATCGAGCAGCTTATTCAGGGCTATACCAACAAAATGCGGGAAGATGGAAAGCGGACATGGCAGCAGGTGCTATACCGTCTGGAAAAGGAAACCTATTCCTTTATTGCCAAAGATACGAAAGCTAACGAAGTCACACCGCTACATATCAAACAGATTCTGTCCGCTATCATTCAGCGCGGTGCGAGCGTTGAAGCAAACCGTGTGCGTTCTTATCTGATGGCAGCTTTCAACTACGGGCTTAAAGCGGATAACGATCCGGCCAACCACCAGCAGAACGTGATGTTTGGGCTTGAGATGAACCCGGTGAGCGTCATCCCCAAACAGTCGGCTGCAGAAAAAGCGGGGACGAACTGGCTGAAGTTGAATGAACTGCAACAGCTGATGGGTGACTTTCCTAAAACGCCAAGCGTCGGCAGCACGGTGAGTTTGCTTCTTAATTTATGTGTTTACGCTGGTGGTCAGCGCCCACATGAACTGGCTTCCAGTCGGTGGGATGCCGTGAACTGGGAAGAGAAAACGCTGTTGATAGTTGCTGACGTTTCAAAGAACAAGCGTGACCATCTGGTGCCGTTAACGGATTCAGCGGTCGAAATGCTGGAAAGGCTGAAGGTGGAAAACGTTAACGATAGTCCGTTTATCTTCCCGCAGCGACTGGATGCGGGCAAGCATCTACGAACTGACAGCTTTGCGCAGGCAATTATCTATTATCGCGAGCACTTTCCTGATCATCCGGTATTTGTTGCGAGGGATTTACGGCGGACCTGCAAAACGCTGATGGGCGAAATCGGTGTTTCGAAAGAGTTGCGCGACCGCATTCAAAACCATGCATTACAGGATGTCAGCTCGAAGCATTATGACCGTTATGATTATCTCGTAGAGAAAAGAAGGGCATTAGAACAGTGGGAAAACAGGGTTAATCATGTTGAGCAGGCCACCAGCAATGTGGTGAATTTATTCCAGAGAGGATGAGAATTGGCTAAATATTAGTCTCAATTCTTTGAAGAGTATACGCCAGTCTGGTTCATCGGACAGCGTATTGCTGAAGAGACTGGGCATTATCAATGAAGCAGAATTTGATGTGTTATCAGTTCAGGCAGATGCTGGGTTACAGTCTTTTTGACGAGCATAAATCGTTTTAAAGGCTATTCAGGCCGAAATCACTGACAACTATATGCCGATGATACAGCTTGTTGACGATATTTGGCCGAATTAGCGAGCTAAACCGATAGCTTTTGCTTTAGCTTGATACTGCTTAAGATTTTGCTCAATTTTCTGCACAGCTTCACCCGTTTCAATAGCCGTTGAGCTAGCAACGGAGCGGTAAATTTTTTGCCTGGTGATTTTGGCGCTAGTGGCTCGACTTTGCATTGTGAGGTCCTCATTGTGCTTATCGGGTTTGTAGTGGGTGGTAGATAAGCTTACAAGATGGTTTATCAGAGGATGTTTGCCGGGAGGTAGCCCACCATTGAGGTGGGCTTAGTTGCTTAATCCTGATACCTGGCTCTTGCTCTCAGTTCCTGCATGTTCATTCCGTGATGAAAACGCTGATGTCCACACATCCAGCATGAACAGAGGCATGGCGTATGATAAGCCTTACCGATATTGACGATAGTCGCGCCTTCAGACCAGCTGTAAGCCGCATTATTATAACGACCGCGTTTAGTTTTGAGCCTTTTCATATGATGGCGACGAAACGCTCGATTTCTTGTATGCATGGGTAATCCCCGAATATACCGTCAGGGCAGCCACACCTTCGTGTGACCGCCGGAACGGGTATTCGGAGTGGAGGATTTTACGCATTGTTATGATCCTTATTAAAATCCATTCGCCTGACTGCCGGAAAATTCTACTCGTTAGTATTCCAGTTTCTGAAGTGGTTTTTCAATCTTTCAACAGTGTGTCGCCACTTTGGCGTTGTCGGTTTGCAAACGGTATTTTGATTACCGAAGAATCCAAGTTCATTTACTGCAGCTTGTTCACTACGGGTTTCAAGCCACTTCACTGAAACAAAATACTCAGATTTATCGGGATCACCTGAGTTATCGCGATAAAGGTTTCCATGCTTAAGCACGTCCATTGCGAGTTTTTCACCAGCCTCAGTATTGATTATAAAGCTGCTGGCTGGCTCAACGGCACTTTGCACAATACCGACGCCAACATAACCTGTTTTTGGGATGTTAACCCAGACGCATTGACCGGGCTGAAGCTGTTTTAAGGTCTGGCTGTACCAGCTTCCGCCACCGGCACTGATAAAGCCGTAACGGCGCGCCTCTTCCCAGTTACGACTATTTGAGTCACCGAACGAGACATAGAACTCTCCGTTCCAGGGTTCTTTTGATTGAGCACTCGTACCTGCGGTGGCTTGAGCAGCGTTAGTTTGCGTTTCGCTGGGATGAATAAGCCAGGCGCGACTTAAAAACTGTTCGTCCCCGTGCTGAAAAACCTTAAAGAACAGAACGTTAATTGAGATGCCATTTTTGCTCAGGTAGTCGACAATGCGTTCGGTAGACGGATCCAGTTCCGCCGCTACGATAATGATTTGATGCGACTGGTTAATAGACTCTTCTTCTAACTCAGCATTAAAACGTTGCTTAAAGGCATCGCCCAAATTGCCGCCGCCAGAGAATTTTTCATAAATTTGTGACAGGCGGTCTGCGGTTAAATCGTCTACCCACGAAGCGTAATCCAGCGCCTGAGCGACTACTTCGCGCGGCGTGCGGTCGCGTTTTAGCTCTATTAGAATTAGCGAGGCATCGGGCGCTATCGCCAGCAGATCAATACGTCCCTTATCGAGCGTATTTTCCTGATGACCGATAATCATCCACTGGTCTGAAAGAATGGTTGGGTCGTTTAAGATCATTCTTTCCAGCAAACACTCACTGGCCAGTTTGCTGATAGTCAGTGGCTGAGGGTTATCACCTACACGCCAGATAGCATGGTAAACCGGCATCATTTGTTCCTTAGCTTAGCGCTGCGTCTGTGAGTGCATCAGCCAGGTGGAGTTGGGTTTGCTGGGCGGATCGCAGGCGGGATTTAATTTGTTCGCAGATAATGAATAGTTCATCAATTTTAGTAACAATTCGATGTTGCTCTAATAAAGGTGGTACTGGGAATTCAAATAATTCCAATGTTTTTTTACTAAGTCCTTCAATTGCCATGCCGACTTGTCTTCTCCATACCAAATTTTGAATAAGGGGAGATTTAATGGCCAAGTGAACAAATGGTGCAAGCTCGCCCAATAACAAACGAATGATTGTGACATGCTGGCTAACGTTTGCCTCTATGATGTGATCAGGAAATATTAAAGTGCGGCCTAATGAAGCTCCGGTGATATTTAGAAGAATATCACCTGGAAAAACTTTCGTTCCATCCATTTTAGAATGTGTATTTTTATCAATATACACTACATCGTCTAAACGGAGGCCCTCATTCCACACGTTTTGAGAGCGAAGAAATGGAATGCCTTCAGTTACATATGCACTTTGCCCTCCTCGAGGAGTGCTACCCGAGCCCATCTTGCCGGTTAGGTCACCCAGCCTAATAAACTCCCACCCCTCCGGCAACCCAAAAGGCTTTTCCTCATCACTAACTGGTGGTAAAGGTTTCTGTTTTTTTATTTTACCTTCTTTCATCAGTTGCGCTTTTTCCTGCTCAATACGTTTAAGCAGTTCAGAAGCGGGTTCATCATTCGGGTCCTGAGGCACCAGTTTGCCCATCACAGCCAGTTGCAGAATGGTTTGCTTAAGTGCATCGATACTCGCTTCTGTGGTAAACAGTGTGTCGAAATGCTGGCTGATTCGCGCCCAGTTTTCGGCTAGCTCTTCAGCATTTTTGCTGTCGGTGAGTGTTGCCAGCAACGTTTTAACCAGCTGGGAATGTGCTTCCATACTGGTCAGAGATTGCTGCTCCAGTTGGTCACAAAGGGACATGAGTTCTTTGACTCTTAATACTATTTTATGTTGTTCATAAACTGGCGGTAATATTACTGGAATTTCTTTGAGTTTTGCTGCTTTAATTCCTGTTGCTGTCATACCCGTAGATTTGTCTTTCAGCTGTGACTGAAAAGGTCTTGCTAAAAGTTGAATCAGCATAAAGGGACTTATTTCTGGAATATGCCACTGAAAACAAATAGAACGTTGAGCAAGAGCAAATTTCTCATTCAATTCAATAATTGCAGCATTTCCTAAAGGAGCTTCTGTAGTGAATAGTAAATCACCCTTTTTAGGAAAGCCTCTTGTCATCCATAACTGGTAATCTTTTTCAGTAATGAATTCTTCTGGGTTAAGATCGATATAGCCTTTTTTTATGTTTTTTGCTGTTATAAGTCGAATGCCATATTCTGTTTTTTTTGGGGTTTTACCACGATAATCTATAAATTTTGCTAAATTTCCTAACCTTATCCATGACCAATTTTTAGGCAGGTCGAGATAACAATCTCCTACGTTGATATTGACGTTTGCAGCAGTTTTCATATTGCCGCTTTTTGCTAACTCCTGTTTTCTTTGTTCATTACATTTTAATAATGTAGAAGCCGGTTCATCATTTGGGTCCTGAGGCACCAGCTTGCCACGTACGGCCAGTTCCAGAATCAGTTCGCGCAGTTTTTTAATGCCATAAAGATCAATCTTGCCGTTGTTACCGCGTCCAGCCGTTGAACGTGTCTGTAAGGCAGATGTCCAGGTATTGATATGCTGGGTGATCAGTTGCTCAGCAGACATCAGTTGACCTCCTTACCCGCAAGCGCGGCACCAAGGATATCTCGTAGCTGGTGGCGCAGCTGGCTAATCTCCGCTTGCTGTTGTTGATATTGCGCCAGCAGATCATCAGGATCATGGCTGATTGCTTCTGCCTGATGCGGATTCTTAATATCAAGGTTGAAGTTACGTGCAATGACTTCATCAATGCTGACTTTCCAGGCGTGTTCGTTTTCAACACGACTGGCAAAGCCGTCGGCCTCATTGCCCCACCAATCGATCTCCGGCTGAAACTCTTCAACCTTCATTGGGCGGGTTTTGCTGTAGTTTTTCACACCTTCAGGATAGGGATGTTCATAGAACCAGATGTCGTGTGTCGGCTGGCCTTTGGTGAAAAACAACAGGTTAGTTTTGATGCCGGTATAGGGATTAAACACGCCATTCGGCAGGCGCACGATGGTGTGCAGGTTGCACTCTTCTGTCAGCAGCTTTTTGATTTTGGTTTTAACACCTTCACCAAATAGCGTTCCATCCGGAAGAACGACAGCGGCGCGTCCTTTATCCGCCAGCACTTCCACTATCAGCTGCAGGAAGAGGTCGGCGGTTTCGCGCGTTTGCGTTTCAGAGGGGAAGTTTTTCTCAATGCCATCTTCTTCGGTACCGCCAAATGGCGGGTTGGTGACAATCACATCGAACTGCTCATCCCATGAAGAGAGTGGCTTGCTTAACGTATTGTCATGACGAATCTGCACCGGGACTTCAATACCGTGCAGCAGCATATTGGTGGTACAAAGCAGGTGCGGTAGCTGCTTTTTCTCTACGCCGTGAATCTGCTTCTGCAGCGTTTGGTGATCATCGGTGCTGTGAACGTAGTTGGCTTTGATATGATCAACCGTGCAAGCCAAAAATCCGCCAGTGCCGCAGGCGGGATCAATTATACGCTCGCCCAGTCTGGGGTCGATACGGTTAACCATAAAGCGGGTAACGGCGCGTGGTGTATAAAACTCACCAGCGTTACCGGCGCTTTGCAGATCGCGAAGAATCTGTTCGTAGATATCGCCAAACAGATGGCGCTCGTTGCTGTCGCCGAAATTGATCTCATTCAGTTTGTTGATGACCTGACGCAGCAGCGTGCCGTTTTTCATATAGTTATAGGCGTCGCTGAAAGCTTCCCGTACCACAAATCCACGTGGATTTTTATCACGAGGTGCAGGCAGGTTTTTCAGGGCAGGGAAGAGATCGTCATTGACGAACTCAAGCAGCGCGTCGCCCGTTATACCTTCTGCATCGGCCGCCCAGTTGCGCCACAGATAGCGTGCGGGAACCGGCAGGCGATACTCTTCAGCATCCATTATGGCTTCCAGCTCTTCTTCCTGAGTGTCGAAAATTTTCAAAAACAACAGCCATGAAAGCTGACCCAGACGTTGCGCATCGCCGTCCACACCGGCATCTTTACGCATAATGTCCTGTAAGGATTTGATAACTGAACTGATAGACATGTTTGTTGCAATTTCCGTAATAAAAAAGTCTGCCACCGAGCGGTCGCTACGGTGACAGACACTGAAAGGGAATCAGGCCGAGCGAGGAGGGAGTTCGTAGATTTCGTTTTCCAGTTCACTCACGGCACTCATGTAGCTTTCCTTGTCACCAAAGTTCTTTTTGATGATCTCCAAAGGGCGGCCCATGGTATCAAAAGGTCGAAGCTTCAGTACCTGAATATCTTCGATTTCCTTTACGCCCGCATCGGCGTATTTATCGAGCAGGTTGCTCAACACGGCCTGAGCCGACTCAGAGTATTTGGTAAAGTAGTTACGCTTACGCACATTATCGGCGCGTTCACGGCGGGTGAGCGGCGGCTGACCGTACACGACATGACAGAGCATATCGAACGGATCCAGCTCTTTGCCGACCTCTTCCGTCAGCACATCCCAGATAATGCCCTGCTGTTCCAGCTCTTCGATAATGGCCTGTTTACGTTCAGCACTCTGCCAGCGCTGAACAAAATCGTTTAAGGATGCATACTCTTTCATCAGCGTACGACGGGTGTAATCCTGAAAAGATTCGGTGACCAGCTTACCGTCAGCGTCGTAATACTGAACGCGTTTAGATAACACGTTAACAGCAACGCCTTTAACGTAAAACTTCCTGCGTCGTTCTTCGTCTGTTTCGGGCAGTTCGCTGTCAGGTTCGGTATCTGTTGAGGGACCAGAGGGATAGTCTGGCGATGCCTCTTCTGCATGGCCTGTTTGACTCGATCCATCTGATACTTCATCTTCCAGCTGTTCATCAAAATCTGACTCTGGATCGGCGACCTCATCTTTTGTCGTCGTCATGACTTTTACCGGCAAGCCATCAAAGCGTTCATCTGCAAACAGTTCGGTGGCTTTTCGGAAATCCAGAATGGTGAACCACAGCTTGTTGTAGCGTTCATCAATACGTGTGCCGCGTCCGATGATCTGCTTAAATTTGGTCATCGACTGGATATTTTGTTCAAGCACAACCAGCTTACAGGTTTTGGCATCTACACCCGTTGTCATCAGTTCTGATGTTACGGTGATAACTGGGTAGGGCTTCTTCGGATTGATGAAGTTATCGAGCTGGTTTTTTCCCTCAGTCTCATCGCCTGTAATACGCATAATGTATTTATCATTTTCTTTCATTTGCGCTGCGTTGAGATTCACCAGGGCGCGCCGCATGCGCTCTGCATGAGGGATGTCATTGCAGAAGACGATGGTTTTATCCATGGGGTTGGTGCGTTTAAGGTAATCCGTAATGGTTTCCGCCACCAGCTGAGTGCGTTCATCAATGACTAAGTTGCGATCAAAATCTTTTTGGTTGTAGATGCGATCTTCGATCAGCTCACCATTTTTATCGACTTCTCCTTTCGCTGGACGCCATCCTTGCAGGTCAACATTGATATCAACGCGTACGACTTTGTAAGGTGCCAGGAAGCCATCCTCAATGCCCTGTTTAAGCGAATAGGTATAGACCGGCTCACCGAAATAGTCTGTATTTGAAACCTCATGGGTCTCTTTCGGCGTCGCTGTTAAACCGACCTGAGTCGCACTACTAAAATATTCCAGAATCTCGCGCCAGGCACTGTCTTCAGCGGCGCTGCCGCGATGGCATTCGTCAATGATGATCAGGTCGAAGAAGTCACGCGCAACCTGCTTATATGCTTTTTCATGCTCTTCGGTTCCTGTCATCGCCTGATACAGCGCCAAGTGGATTTCGTAAGCGGGATCGACAGTGCGGCCAGTGATTTTGGTCATTGCCTGCCCAAAAGGCTGGAAATCGTTGGTGCGGGTTTGATCAACAAGAATGTTGCGATCGGCAAGGAACAGAATGCGTTTCTTGTGCCTGCCTTTCCATAACCGCCAGATAATCTGGAAGGCGGTGTAGGTTTTGCCGGTACCGGTTGCCATCACTAATAAGATACGGTTCTGGCCTGCTGAGATAGCCTCAAGCGTTTTATTGATTGCCTGAAGCTGATAATAACGCGGCGATTTACCGGAGCCGTCTTCATAGTAGTCCTGCGTAATAACAGGCAGTTGTGCGGCGGTATAACCTTTCCAGAGACAGAACTTCCCCCATAACTCAGCAGGCGTTGGGAACTCTTCGAGTGTAATTTCTCGTTCCAGCTGATCGGGGTTCGTTTTGTCGTGAAATACGAAGCCATCACCATTGGAGGCAAAGACGAAAGGAACCTCTAACAAGGCGGCATAACCCAGTCCCTGCTGCATCCCTTTGCCGATTTCATGCTTGTTTGCTTTCGCTTCAATGACTGCCAGCGGTAAACCAGGCTTATGGTAGAGCACTATATCTGCTGATTTGACTTTCTGACGGGATGCCAGTTTACCCCGCACAACTACCTTGCCATCACGTAGCTTCACCTCCTGGCGAATTTGCGTCATGTCATCCCATCCGGCCTTCTTGACTGCAGGCAGAATAAATTTAGTTACGATGTCGGTTTCAGTCAGTTGAGCTTTGTTCACGCCAGCCATAGCATTTCCGGTCAGATTAAAGTGAAGGAATATGGACCAATTCTTGCACAAATAAAGTGCTTCGTTAATGTCTTTAGCCAACAGAATCAGCACGGTGAGATCTTTAACCTTGCTAAGTCAAATATGCAGCTTGGTGCTTTTTGTTAAACCTTCCTTATTGATTATCCTCTTGTGTTCATCAATGCTCAGGGTCACCGCTATACTGGCTTGTAATTGAAGTAGAGAGTTCTCTTCTACTAGCTGGCTTAGGAAAAGTTCAATCAGTAACGCTTCTAACGATAGGACGCTTGGTACATGTATTCTTGGGAGAAAGTGTGCGATGAGTAAACGGTTGTTCCGTCTGGCAACATGGCGCGCTCATCGTCGCGCGAAGCCTAATACTGAAGTGGTAAGGAACGGGCAGCCGGACGAAGGGATCGGGGCAGAGGCTCCTATTCGAAAAGCATCCGAAGATCGTCTCAGAAGGGCTGAATTTGCGGCTCGTATAGCCGACGTGCTTTCGGAGCTTAGTTTGCGCGAAGGCCGTGTATTTGCTATTCGCGGAGGGTGGGGCTTCGGGAAATCATCTCTTAAAAACCTCATTACCGAACAGCTCGATGATAAGAGCAGCGGAGCGGACTGGCTCGATTTCAACCCCTGGCAATGGGGGGACGGCGATGCAATTGCCAGCGCGCTATTTGGCCAGATAGCAAATAGCTTGGGAGGCGAGCATTCGAAGGCTGCACATGACCGTGCCGAAGCACTACGACGCTACGGCGCGATCCTAACCGGAGTCGGTAAGCCTCTTAAAGAGGCTGGAGGCTCAGGCCATCTAATCTCGATGGTACTAACAAATGCCTCAGTTTTAGCAATCGCTTCGGCCATTGGATATGGCCTTCCTACGGTCACAAAGGTTGCGGCTGTTCTTGCCTTTCTCTCAGTCGGAATACCTTTTGTTGGACGCGTGCTTTCGTATCTCGGGCGAGACCATACCGGCGAGTCTCTCGACAAGATACGCAGTTCGCTTGAAGCTCGCCTTCGCGAACTTGACCGACCGCTGGTTGTCTTTGTCGATGATATTGACAGGCTTGAGCCAGAACAGATTAGGATGTTACTTCGGCAGGTAAAGGCAAATGCTAACCTCCCTAACATTGTTTTTGTGCTCCTATTTCAGCCCAGTATCGTAGAAAGGGCACTCGATCCGGTCGCTGCCGACGACGGGCGAGCCTTCCTTGAAAAGATCGTGCAGGTTAGCTTTGATTTACCGGCCGTCCCAGCATCGTTCGTGCATCGTATGTTCAAGGAGGAACTCTCTGAAATAGCGGGCTCCTACGCGACTGAGGCCAACGGGTTCTCTCAGAGACGCTGGGGTAATGCTTGCATCGGCTGTATCCAGCCCCTGCTTCGCAACATGCGCGATGCACGCCGTCTCATCTCGTCAATTGCTGTACACATAACATTGCATGTGGTCGACAACGTATTCGAGGTAAATATTGTAGATTTCCTGCTTCTTGAGACTCTCCGGGTCTTCGAACCAGATCTCCACGATGCACTGTTTCGTGAGCGAGAGTTGGTTCTTCAAGAAATGCGCTTTTCCAGTGATGGACGACGAGAGGTAGACCAGGCTGCGGCTAAGGAGCTTCTTGAGACAGTCTCAGAGCAACGCCGCAATATCATTAGTAATGTCCTCAAAGACTTATTTCCACCTATTGAATGGGCATATGGAGGAACAAGATATGCGGACGGCTTCAATCGCCAGTGGTTGACTGAAAAACGAGTATGCACATCGCGCTACTTCCCACGTTATTTTGAACTCCAGACTAGTGTTGGAGAAATGTCTGAACGCCGTTTCGTTGATTTTCTCGTTGCAACAGCGACAGAGGATGAGCTCTTAGCTGCAATCACTGACCTCGAAGCTGATGGGCTGCTAGGTTCGCTCGTTGCGAGACTCGACGAATCCGTCGATCGATTACCCTTCGAGCACGCTGCTGTTCTGCTTCCAGGTATGTACCTACTCGCTGAAAAACTCGCAGGGACGAATAGCGGCACTTTCGATTCGTCATATATGGCAGCATGGCGAGCCACAAGTTGGTACCTGAAGCGCATTCCTGAGGATGTGCGAGGCAGTTTGGCTTTAGAGGCACTCCGTAAAACTGAAGCTCTATCCGTTGCCTCGCTCCTGATCCATCTCAGTGACCCCACTGATCGGAATGAGGGCGAGACGGGAGTCTTCGATCCGGCATTAGATTACAATACCGTTGTGGCAATGAAGACTGAATGGCTGCGGCTGATAAGGATACGCGCAGCAAATGGTGATGCGCTGATTGCTGAACCGGATCTCATATCCTTGCTCTATCGCTGGAAAAAATATACCGATTCAATGGATGAACCACGTGAGTGGATGATGAAAGCGATTCAAACGGATCAGGGCTTCGCAACGATAGTTACACGCTTGATGAGTCGTGGCACTAGCCACACATACGGGGATTGGGTCTCCACACAGCATAACAGTTTTAACAAAGAGACAATTAACGAATTTATTGGCATTGACGTGGCGAAAGCTAAATGTGATGCAATTAATCCTGCACAGTTCCCGGAGCACGAAGAATCTCTGCGAACGCTGCTTTGGCATCTACAAGGATGGCTTGGGTTAAGAGAAAACGACGCTTTCGATTTCTAGATCGCTGGAACGGCAAAAGCTCAAGCCAGAAGTTATGCTGTAGAACCTTAACCCATGTAGTTCATGCGCTTTTAGATATTTGGCCTAACGTACCATAACGCCCACGATGTTCGCTTCTGGCACAAAGCGGACGTTGTGCAGGTCAATGTCCGCTATGAGTGAAAAGCAGACATTAACGCTGATAGTAACCATCTATCTAAAATGGTTTCGTTAGCTGTTTTCAATGAGAGTGTGGTTTAACGACTTATAGAGTAGCAAATAGAATAATAAGCTATAACTAAAATAAAAGAATATTCAGCCGCAGGAAGTTTTCCAGTCTGATGCAGAAATAGGAAATGTTATGCCAAAATCAACTGATCCATTGGCCATTGCTTTAAGCCTCGCATATGATCGAGCACTGACAGCACGTGAAGCTGTTGAACACAGGTTAACAAGCATACCTCCACAGGAATTTTTAGTTCAGCGATGGCTCAATGAAACAGCCGCTATAGCGGCTGAACAATATTCAGGTTTTGATATAAATTCGTATCCGGTCCAGACTAGGATGCAAAGAGAGTGTGAAAAATTAAAGCGCTATAACGGCGAAATTGATGGTCGCCTTGTTAAGTATGCTGCTGCTTTAAAAGACCTAGAACAGTTAAAGAAAAAAATTCTCTCAGCTAAAGAGCGAGCGTCTTCTCTTGAAATTAAAGGAATGTTGAAATCTTGGCCGAAAATTTTAGTTCGCGATCCATGGCCTAGTTACTGGCCTCCCCAGAAAAAATACCTGCCTCGTGAAGCGATTGTTCATGAAGCGTTTTCTTTTATGAAGAATATAATTTTACCAGTTCCACCACAGCCCTCACTAACACCTTTCCATATAAAATTGGCAGGGCAAGAAATCGAACTTTTTGCTCGTTATCAGGAAGGGATAACATTTTTTCAAGCCAATATTTGCGCATTCAACGACCAAAGCCATTCTTCCCGTTGGCCAGCTATACTTGAAGTAATTCGATACGGTATACGTTGGCCACTTTTGGACGAATATCTTAAAGAAGCAGACGCGCCATGGCTTCCAAGGGAATTTGTAGATGAAACGTTCGGTCTCAGAGGTTCATTAACCCGCCGCGATGAACTTGCTGATGTAATGAATCAGGTATCTCAGGAGGCTGCTCATTGGTATCTCACTCATTGGACGGGGCGTTCAGTATTGAGTGAAGATTTTTATGATACATACATTATTGAAGAGTTAATAAGCATCGGACTTATAAAATGGGGGCCTGACATGCCAATATCTGAACTGATCCGTAACATACCTTTTTCTGAAGTTAAATATCTTTTCGCGTTTGCAGATTTACCCCCCCCAAGGAGCTACAACTTAGCAGTAGCTAGATTTAACGAATTGCTTGAAGCATACGGTAAAAATGAAATGACATATAAAATTAAAAACTTCATAGATGTATCTCGCATTATTGATGTGTTAGAGGTTGATGGTTGGGATAGGGAAGAGCGTCTTGGTCCCCGTGCCAGAGCTAATGTTTTAGTGAGTACATTGATTATGTTAGATGAAGGAGACTCAGGCCCGCTTAGTATAATTAACTTTAATACTTGAAGTAATGATTAACTAATGTGGCCTGTCCATTTGGGGGTAAATGCACTCCATGACATTGGGAACGGCCGCTTTTGGCACAAAGCGGACGAACGTCTGACAGATGTCCGCTATGAGCAAACAGCGGAAGTTGCACATTGTTGTAGCAAATGCTGAGATTGCTGTACCGGGGCGAGATATTGTCCCCCAATCTTTCAATGTGAAGCTGCAAGCTACTATCGCCTATTGCACTCAATTTTTTTGGATTAGCTTTTTACTAACTGTCCTAGCCTGCAGATCTATAGGGGAATTACTTTATGGTATGGGAGTTTAAACGTTTATTATTGCGTTATATCACACGTGAAGATATGAACAGTTTTTCAGGATCTATGGAAAACCTAAAACGCATTAATTCAACTCACGTGGCCCTCATGTAAATATTGAATCTTTGAAAGATGTGATGTAAAAATATTAAGAATATATGAGAAATATAGTTTTGGTGATTGGAACTTTTTTGAGAAATATAATACGGATCGAGTTATAGGATTTGATGGCGTATTTTTCAGCCAGTTCGATGAAAGGAAAACAAACAATATTGGAGATGAATTCGAACCTGATGCTGGGGGTAAAGGTTATGCAACAGAGCTTTCCAGAAGGGCGATACGATTCGGATTTGATGAGATCGGGCTTGATGAGGTTGTGTGGGGCGTTAGAGAAGACCACGTCACTTCAAGGAAGGATTGGAACAATCAGGGCTATAATTTTAAAAAAGATGGAAGACTTTGAAGCCCTGTCGCCTAGCTTGGTGTTTCATAAAAATCGGATTAACTGGATGATTGATCACTACTGGTTCATTCTTAACTTCATTCCAGTTAAGACATGCCAAGCTCGAGAAGACCTTTGGTGATATCATTATCAATTTAGCTAACATTATTGATCTCCAGGTTCTCGGCAATCTTGAAAAGGTTATGCTCAGGTTCTTGGAAGTAAGGGGTAAGTATGAGTGCTCGATATAGCGAAACATTGATTGCCAATTCCTATCATGTATTGTGGGAGCAATATTATGCGAAAAAATACAACAAAAAAAATTTGAGATTTACATTCCTGATTCAGAGGAAGTTCATGTTGGATATGACTTGGGATTCGCCCGGCCACTTAGTAAATTTAAATTCAAAGATGATCAATTTTTTGAATGGATGAAAAATAGGATAAGCAGAACATCATCAGCTGACAGCGCTTTCCTGATGGCATACTTTTATCAGTATAAAATTCTTGATTTTGTAACGCGACTATCATTAACACGAAACAAGTCTACAAAATATGGGCTTATTCAAAAAGGTTATAAAGTGAGCGCACCCGCATTCAGAGTAGAGCTTTACACTAAAAGGAAGCTATACGCCAATGGAACAAAGCGCCGGCCCTTTAGTCAGCATGATGCATTATGCCGTTTGGCAAAAATCAAAGGTGCTGACGTCTTTTACTGTTCTCCGAAATTTTTGAAGTCAACGGGAATCCCTCCCGTTTCAAAAAGAGTTCTCAGCGACCTTAACCTCGTTGAGGTTACTCACCAAGTTCCAACATATAGAGACCAAGAAACACACTATATCTACTTTCAGACCATTATGGGTGATAATGCGCAATGGTGCTCCCAGCCTACACCGGCTCATATTTCAAGAGAAATAAACCTTCCGCCTCTTCTTACCCCAAAGCAGCTATTACAACTTATGAAAGCTAACTATCTAGCTTGTACCAATGACGAAATCGATATCATTGAATTTAAAGAATTGCCCATTACTGAAGAAGACCTTCGCAGGGAAACTTTTTTGAGCTATTTGACCATGATGCCGGAATGTACAAAATTCGTTGCGTTCTCGTCATGAACACAACTCTCTCGAGACTAACTGAGGGGACCATGTGGAATGTAAGCATGAAATTTCTTTCCAGTTGTAGTGTAGACAGATTCGTTTCACAGGGCACCAGAGTATTATGCTAGCAATAATGACAGCTTCTGGCTCGAATAAGACGCACTAATTAATCTCTGGTCCGCTATGATCAAGAAGCGAACATTGGCTTAATGTCAGAAAAAAATTTTGTGATTGAACTTCGCCATTATGAACCCGGTTAAAAGCAAGAATAAAAAACACGCTGGCGGTAAATCGTATTCGGTTAAGTTCGCCTCCACTGGAGTTTTACCGAATGACGCAGCATTGAAACCAGCGCGTTCTGCCCTAGTGTTGGCCGTAATGCCCCCCAGCGTTCTCAATAAATAATATCGGCATCAGCTGAGAAAATCACCACATATTGTGTCTGCGGCGGCGTGGTGCTGTGGCTCGGTGATATTGGCGTATTAAAAAATGCAAGGAGAAGGGCATAAAAAAACCGCCTGGCGGCGGTCAGAGCGGTATCCTCACAACAAATTAACTTCCAATCTGATTGGGTCGGAAATTATCAGCAATACGTAATGCCTCGGTACTTCCTCCAGGCAGCATTCCTGCTTTTGAAAGTATATATTTAGGGAATTTTGTTGGGAGATACTCATGTCGGAACCAGCGACGGAATTCGGATAATGCTTCATTTGGATATGCATTAATCATCTGTGGGTTAGACGCTGATTGATTGAAATCATCAGGGTAATGATGTGCGCACTGTACACGTTCGCCAAAGCGGCGTGATAGACCAGAGCTAGTCCAATGGCGTCCCCAACAAGAGCCTACACTAATATCGGGTACGGTATACATATTCACAACAAGGCCAGCGGTAATAAGATCTACCATTAAACCTGCAATTTCATTAAATATAATGAAATGACCATCAGGCACTGTGCCAGTGCTTTGAATAATTGAAACTCGTTGATGGTAGGGGCCCCAAGGATCTTCCGGCTGGTATCGAAGTGCGCCGTAAATATAGTCGCGAAGTCCTACCCTGGCTAGTTCTCGATAGTATTGCTGTGCCGTTACATTCGATGCAACGTGTGATTCAAAAGCATAAAATTCAAGTAGAGCCATGCATACTATATCGGGGAAGGCGTAATGGATTGTTCCCGCTCGCATGACTGAGATAAAAAGGACTTGGTCTGTATAGCCGGCTTGCTGTAAATAAGAGCTAATAAACTCCATTCGACCACGTGAAAAGATGCCACTATGGAAACATTGAGCATATTCACTAGCTATATCAGCTATGTTTGTTGGACTTACGCCACATACTCTAGATAGTCCATTTTGAGTAAGGTATGGAATTCCATTTTCTAAAACACCCATTTCAATATTGTTAAACACACCTTCTTGTTTAACGCCAAGGTCTAACACGCCGAAATTTGTGTTTAAAGGCTGATTGGTTGAAGTCATAAAATATTATCCTTTTTAATTATTAACTATTTTTCCAAAAAAACAGCACGCAAGTGCCTGCCTTGAGACCTGAGCCTTTCCGCTTCCTCAATCAGAGGGTGTGAATTTTACTGATAAAGTTTTGATCATATCGGCTGCAGGAAAAAAGATGACTGTCCTATACGGCTTTAGCGTATTTATTATACCAGCATCGTTAAGTCTGACTAGGGCGGAATGGGTAAACTAGGCGTTTTACCGATTCCGGGTGAACAGCATAGGAAAACCGCCCCGCGGTGTCTTTGATGCAAAGTGCAATCGCTTGCATCCGCTTCTGGCACATAGCGGACTTGCAACGGGGTACACCTTCTGAGAGCGCATAGTGGAGATTTGCAAGGAATCACTGGCATCATAAAGTTTTAATCAACGTGAAGCTGCCCAGTGATCTTCGTCTCGGATTTTTCAAATACCAGCAGCTTACTGCCTTATGCAGACGCACAGTCACGTGCAAAGCCGGGCATTTCATCATCAAGCGCCTGCAGTGCTAACTGCCGCTGACTTCCAGTGCTGTTCACTAAGTTAAAACACAAGATGTGTGTCTTTTTCACACCAGTCAAGACATGCTTGTTTTATATAAAAAGGCTGATGGAAGGGTTTTCAAATTCTGATCATTGCGTTGTTTACCGTTTGACGATTTTGATCATTATCCAGTGATCAGAATTCATGATCGTATCCTTCAGCGATTGCCTTGAACAATCACATCCAAGGTTTAATCAACATTGGGTCAAAAAGCCCGATGGGAAAGTTAAACAGATACTGGCGGGCCGTAGTAACGTTCAAACCGTAGAAATCTGCATACTCTCTGACGTTACAATGCCTCAGCCATGCATCACTGTAATAGTTATCAAAATGCTGATCCCAGATATCACTCATTGGCTGTCGCGACAACTGACGATGCGCTGTACGTTGGGGAAGCTGATGCTCAGAAATGTATTCCTGAACCGTGTGTCGCTGCTGCTGGTGGAACTGCCGACGATGATAAACCCAAAACAGCACACGGATTGCTGCACCTCCACATTTATGCAGATTGTTGTACATTACACGTTTAGGGAGCTTACGCGCTTGTGCATATTGCTGCTGCGTTATGCCATTCATAATTGCTTCACGACGATAATTTTGTTTGTGGTAAGCCCACTGGATGCGCCACGTATCGCTCCAGAAGTTGTAGTCCTTGTAATGCACGTCGCACTCCATGGCAGGCAGCAGGAAACGCTCAAACAACTCATCCAGCGTTGCAGGCAGAGCATGCAGATGCTGCTTTCTTTGCAGCCGCTGTTCATCAGTCAGCGGCACAATTTCATAACCGGTTAGCCAGTCAATTCCGCCTGCATAAGTCTTCATCTTACGATTAAGAGAGTAGGGCATCGCAATTTTTGCATTGTACTCCTCTTTTATCTTTTCCATTTTTACCAGTCTTAATAGGTGCTTATAGCCAGCGTGCTAAAAGCCACGGATTAATTAAATTAGCCGGGTAGTTACACAAATAGCGGCTTGCAGTAGACGGATTTAGGTAATACCAGCGGCAATACTGTGAAACGCTGATATTGCATGGCCAGTAATATCGGTAGTAGCGCTCAAAATGACGGTGCCAGTGAGGGCTGAGTTGAGCGCTTGCCACAATGCTATTACCGTCACGCAGGCGGCCCCTGATTTTACTAAAACGCTGCAGCGCTCGTCTAAGCGCCTTCATTGGCAGTGAGGCAGCCTCATCCAATCGTTGGCTATCTTTCAGGGGCAGTGTCGCAGGCTTACCAGCAGAAGGCTGTGCGGAAGTGAAAAACGAATCCAGCTTTCCGGGAAGAGGGCAATGCGCTTGTGCCCGATCAAAATGGGCAATCTGAGTACGTAATTGCGCAGTTTTAGTGTGTTTGGCTTTTTTTAAAAACGGGTAATGCCGGGTTCCGGAACGCGTGATGTCTTTAGCAATTCTTTCCTTAGAGTGCCGCTTAGCAAAGTAACTAACCCGCAGTAACAATGCGGTCATAGCCTCAGTGTCGTTCTTTCGAATTAAGTAGTAACCATGCTTTGGAAACCAGACCGTTCCGCCCGTTGCTATTTTCCAGCAGCTCTCCACCAGCTTGTTAATTTTAAGAGGATGACGCACGCAGTTACCATCCACCATCAGTAAGTAATGATAATGCTGTGCTGGTGCCTGATTCTGTTCTCTGACCCAAAACACCCGAGCAAAGCTTTTGGGATACTCCTTCCTTAGAGCAGGAATCAATAGCTGATGAAAGCGGGTAATAACGCGGTTGTCAGCAGTGTACTGAGGCAGATGAAAATCATAACGGATTGCCAGAAAGCGAGAGCAACTGACATAGGTTCTATCAACTGCCTTGAACAAAGAATTCATGATCTTCACATCCTGCTGACATTCTTCAGGCATGACTGGCCAGAGAACATCGTCATACAGAAACTCGCCTTTAGCCCGGATATCCGGATAAACCGTACCGCGCGTAATATTATTAATTACCGGTTCCTGGTAGGCTGAATCCAGACTGCCAGTTTTGATGTTTATCATAGGGTTACGGCTGTATCAGAATCACGGATTGATAACGATTTGATGCGCTGGTTGTTTCAAATGGTTGCATCAGCAGATAAAAAGAAAGGCTGGAAATCCCAGCCCTGCTTAGAGTTTTAGCAGCAGTTATCGAGCCACTGTTCATACTGTGTGACTGTCCAGCCCATAGTTCTGCCTGCACGTTTTTTTGGCGCAGGAAATTCACCGCTGATTACCCAGCGATAAAGGGTGGTTCGGCTGCAATTCAGGAGGTCAAGCATCTCACATATACGGATCAGACGTTGAGGGCCTGGAAGGTGGCTGATAGTCGTTGATAAAGAATTGATGTGTTTCATGTTTAATCTCTCGGTAGCGAATCAATATGAAACGTATCTTAAAAACCGAGAGTGCTTGTGTCGTGGTTACCCTGGAAAGATACCCTGGATACCCTTACTAACTTTCTGAAATTTATTTATTTTTTATTTCGGGCTGCTCTTTGGTTTTTTTTGACGTCATGAATGTCGGTTTCTGTGCGAGTTAGCCAGCCCATTGCTTCACGCAACATCTTTAGGCATTTATCATCACTTATGGGCAATTTTTGCTCATAAGACCAAAATAGCTTCGCTCTCTGCACAACGAGTTCCAATAATTCGGTAGCAATAGGCAGCGCGCCTTTCGAAGAAATTATTCGGCCTTTGTCATATAAGCTTGCTATCACGGCTATAAAAAATTCTTCACGCTTCTGCGCATATAATTCACCACCCTCTACTGGAACCGCTAACCTTTGATTGAGATAGGCTATTTGTTTTTTCAACTCGTCATTTTCTGCCTGTAACTCTTTGACAGTATCGGGTTCTATCAATTCATTTGGCGAGATAGTGTTAAGGTCAATTTCCAGAACTGAAGTAATTTCACTGCGCAGAAAACCACAATCAGCCAGCTTATCAGTATTCATGACATCATCACTTACCGCCCGCAGTGCCGCCTCGGCATTAGGATAATAGTCAGGAGCACCTATGTTTGGCGCGCCATGTTTATCCAGGAGCTGGTATGGGGCAATGGGTGGAGTGTCATACCAGCTTTCATATCTGAACCAATAAAGCGAAGGCTGATGCTCTGAACGTCGATACTTTTTCAACGCTAAAAGACACAGGGCGTTGTAGCTCTGATCTGGATAACGCTGTTTGAGCTGTTCAAAAAGAGTTTTAACACTGATGAAGCGTTCTGTATCGGACCGGCGCGCGAGTTGCTCATTACGCAATTGCTGAATGGAATCGTCGAAACTCATGGCTTGTTTTTGTCCTGCAATCCTGGGGGGCAGATAAGGCTGTCTTAATGATTGAATGTGGATGGCTGTCAGGCTTTTCGAAAAAGGAAATCAGGTTTCTGGCAACCGGCCAGCCAGACATTTAAACCCATACTACTTACGTCACCCAGCCATTCACTTACGTCACCCACTACATCACCTGATTCGCGCCCAAAGAAAAAGGAGTCAGACGATTTCTCATCTAACTCCTTGTTTTATTTGGTGGCCCCTGCTGGGTTTGAACCAGCGACCAAGCGATTATGAGTCGCCTGCTCTAACCACTGAGCTAAGGGGCCAGCGGAGCGGGGATTATAAAGTATCTCTTCAGGGCGATCCAGCACTCAGCCACTGGTTGCTGAAATAAGCAGCAGTGATTTACCTGCTGATTTCTATAACAAATGTCTCTTGTCATGAAGTCGAAGTCGCAAAACGGCATGGAAAATGCTTATCCATGCCGTTAACTCAACAACACTTCAGCCGCTATGGGTTAATGCTGACTCAGCCCTGACGGTAGCGGGATGCTGATCGATTCCTTGAAAGATGGGGAACCATCGCGCCACGTGCCTGATCGTAGTCGTGCCACATCTGCAGATCTTCCAGCGCCGGAATAGTTACCGTCTCCTTGCTGTCGAGTCCGGCCAGCGCGGCGTCCACCATCTCATCAACGTCCATCAGCATTTCAGCCGGGATTTCATTAATAGACTGGCCTGCGCGATCAAAAATCTCTGTACGGGTTGCGCCGGGTAACACCGCCTGTACCTGCACACCGCTCTCCGCAAGTTCACGCTGCATGGCGCGCGTCAGGGTCAGCACATAAGACTTAGTGGCGTTATAGGCGCCATTGAACATCTCATGCACCAGCGACAGCACCGAGGCGATATTGATAATAATGCCGTGACCGCGTGCTTTAAATGCCCGGCCAGCCGCCTGTGCCAGACGCGTCGGTGCCAGAATATTTAACGCCAGCATGCTGTTGATGCGTGTGATGTCCGCCTCCAGAAACTCGCTTTCGACACCCATGCCTGCGTTGTTCAGCAGCAGCGTAATCTGTGCGTTGTTTGCGAGCTCTGACTCCACACGCTGCAGGTCCCGCTCATGCGTTAAGTCAGCCTTCATCACGGTTACCCGAATATCGTGCTGTTGTGTCAGCGCATCAGCCAGTGTGGTGAGTCGTGCCTGATCCCGTGCGACCAGGATGAGGTCATAACCGCGTGCTGCCAGTCGTTTTGCGTACGTTGCACCGATATCGCTGGATGCGCCTGTGATTAATGCTGTGCCTGATTTTGACATGTTTGCTTCCTCGTATGATGGTCGTCATAATGGTTATAAATATGACGACCATCATATGATTCGTCAAGCTGGAATATGATGAGTGTAATAATTACTATAATAGCCAGAAGCCATGCAGTTAAAACCGCAGGAGATGAGATGGAGAAGCAGAGCAGCAAGATGCAGACCCGCCAGCGTATCCTTGATGAGGCGGCGCGTGTGATGCGTGAAACCGGCACTGAAGGGATTGGGGTGGCGGCGCTGATGAAGCGGGTTGGCCTGACACATGGCGGCTTCTATGCACATTTTGCGTCACGCGAGGAGCTGGTTGAGGAGGTGCTGAAACATATGTTTGCTGAATCTGATACCTTCAGGCCTGCTAAATCCGTGACCCAACCAGCAACGCAGCTGGCTGATTTTATTGATAGCTACCTTTCCGAGGCGCATCGCAATGCACCGGCTCAGGGCTGTCCGCTGGCGGCACTGGTGAGCGAAGTGGCCCATCTTCCACAGCCGACACGGCAGATCTTCGCCCAGGGCTTCAATACGATGCATGCCGGTCTGGTGCAGATACTGCGTGAGCTGAGATTGCCGGATGTGGAAGCGCTGGCCTCCAGCATGCTGGCAGAGATGGTGGGCGCACTGGCGCTGGCACGGGCCTGTCCGGATGCTGAGCGGGCCAGTCAGATGCTGCAACGCAGTCGCGACGCGCTTAAGCAGCGTACGCTGGAGGTGGCGGCATGAGTGAGCATGCTATCCGCGACATTATCAGCTCCGATCTTGATGTGCTGTTCTGCGGCATCAACCCAGGTCAGTCAACGGCCCATCAGGGATTTCACTTTGCGCATCCCGGAAACCGGTTCTGGAAGGTTATTCATCTGGCGGGATTCACCCGGCAGCAGCTGAAGCCGGAAGAGGAGCAGCGCCTGACGGAAACTGGCTGCGGTATCACCATGCTGGTTGAGCGGCCAACTGTGCAGGCAAATGAGCTGGCGCCTGATGAGCTGCGGGATGGCGGTAAACGCCTGATGGAGAAGGTACTGGATTATCAACCCGCCGCGCTGGCCATTCTGGGTAAGGATGCATTCCGTCGTGCTTTTAAACAGAGCAAAGTCGAATGGGGCAAACAGCCGATATGTATGGGGAAAACCCAGGTGTGGGTGTTGCCGAATCCCAGCGGACTGAATCGTGCATCACTGGACGAGATGGTCGGGGCGTATCGTCAGCTCTGGCTGGAACTGCATCCGGAGAGTCACTGACGTCCGGCAGGGCAGGGGAGTGGCGCGAACAGGGAGGCATAAATAACCCCGGCGAACCGGGGTTTTTGTCGGACTTAATCGTCGAGGAAGCTACGCAGCACTTCCGAACGGCTCGGATGGCGCAGTTTACGCAGGGCTTTCGCTTCAATCTGACGAATACGCTCACGCGTAACGTCGAACTGTTTGCCCACTTCTTCCAGCGTATGGTCCGTGTTCATATCAATACCGAAACGCATGCGCAGCACTTTCGCTTCGCGCGCGGTCAGGCCAGCCAGCACGTCATGGGTGGCAGAACGCAGGCTCTCTGACGTAGCAGAATCCAGCGGCAGCTCCAGCGTGGTGTCTTCGATAAAATCGCCCAGATGTGAATCTTCATCATCACCAATCGGCGTCTCCATAGAGATCGGCTCTTTAGCGATTTTCAGTACTTTGCGTATTTTATCTTCTGGCATCAGCATACGCTCAGCCAGCTCTTCCGGCGTTGGTTCGCGGCCCATCTCCTGCAGCATCTGGCGCGAAATACGGTTGAGCTTGTTGATTGTCTCAATCATATGCACCGGAATACGGATGGTACGCGCCTGGTCGGCGATAGAGCGGGTGATGGCCTGACGGATCCACCAGGTCGCATAAGTCGAGAACTTGTAACCACGGCGATATTCAAACTTATCTACCGCTTTCATCAGGCCGATATTACCTTCCTGAATCAGGTCGAGGAACTGCAGACCACGGTTGGTATATTTCTTCGCAATCGAAATAACCAGACGCAGGTTAGCTTCCACCATCTCTTTCTTAGCGCGACGCGCTTTGGCTTCACCGATCGACATGCGACGGTTAATATCTTTGACCTGTTCAATGGTCAGGCCGGTCTCTTCTTCCACCTGTGCCAGTTTCTGCAGGGAACGCATCACGTCATCCTGCACTTCCAGCAGCTTTTCAGACCACGGCTTGTTCATCGCCAGAGCGGCTTTGAACCAGCTTTCGTTGGTTTCGTTGCCGGTAAACAGCGTGATGAAGTTCTTCTTCGGCATTTTGCACAGCTCAATACAGAGCTTCATGATCAGACGTTCCTGAGTACGGACACGTTCCATCATAGTGCGCATGCTGCCTACCAGGTAGTCGAACTGCTTCGGTACCAGGCGGAACTGTTTGAAGACGTCAGAGAGGTTCTGGATTTCGGCAACGGCAGCAGCATGACTGCGACCTTTGCTCTTAATCACGCTGCGGGTCGCTTCATACTGCTTACGCAGGTCAGAAAACTTCTCGCGCGCCAGTTCCGGGTCGATTGAGTTATCGTCGTCGGAGCTGTCGTCATCCTCTTCATCTTCTTCTTCATCGTCGTTGCGATCGGCTTCAGAAAGTTCAGAGCCTACGTGCGTTGCCGTTGGGGCAATATCTTCTTCTGCGTTAGGATCGACGAAACCGGTGATCAGGTCGGAGAGCCGTGATTCGCCTGCTTCAACTTTGTCATACTGATCCAGAAGATAAGTAATGGCTTCAGGATATTCGGCGACTGAACACTGAACCTGGTTGATACCGTCTTCAATACGCTTAGCGATGTCGATTTCGCCTTCGCGCGTCAGCAGTTCAACGGTACCCATTTCACGCATATACATGCGAACCGGGTCGGTAGTACGCCCGATTTCAGATTCAACGCTGGATAACACCTGAGCGGCAGCTTCTGCGGCATCTTCATCAGTATCGGAGCTGTTTTCGTTCAGCATCAGATCGTCGGCATCCGGGGCTTCTTCAACCACCTGAATACCCATGTCGTTAATCATCTGGATGATGTCTTCGATCTGATCTGAGTCGACGATATCTTCCGGCAGATGGTCATTGACCTCAGCATAGGTCAGATAGCCTTGCTCCTTACCACGGGTGACAAGAAGCTTGAGCTGTGACTGCGGGTTTTGCTCCATAAGACGGTATCCACACTTCTGTTAAATTAGATTGGTGTCGGTCGGCAGCGCGCCAACAATAAGCAGTGAAGGCGTTTAGTTCTTGCCGCTGCCTTCGTCGCGGCGTGGGCTTTGCCCATCAGTAATCGGCACTTAAGCCGCTTGTTAACTCTGTGCTAAGGGCCTGGCTTACTCGCCATTCTGTTCCCCGGCAGTGCTCGCTCTCCTCACGTACATCAGTACGCTCCGGGAGCTGTGCGCTGGCGGTAACCAGACTGGCATCGACGCCGACCCTTAAAATTCGTGCGGCTGCCCTTTCATGATTCGGAATGGACAGCATGCTGAAAACGGTTATTTCCTGGCAAACGCCTGACTGAGTGTCCAGAATTCACGGCGCTCATCGGCGCTGAGTCCCTGAGTGCGCTCACGCGCAATCAAAAACTCCAGGCGCTCTTCAAGAGCTGCATCATAGATGCTGGCCAGCGAGTCCTGAAACACCGCTTCGGCTTCTTCATCTACTATCATGTGGTTCCAGATCGCCAGTGTTTCAAGCGTCTGACTAAAATTTGTTCCGCGATATAACTCTAGTAGCTGACCGGTGGTCAATCCAGGATTCTCATTACAACGACCCACTAATTCAATAAATAGCGGTAAACCCGGCATTTTTGACTCAGACAGCCCATCCAGAGAAGGCACCATCGTGGCCAGTTGCGGGTTCTGAATCAGTAACGCAATCAGTACACGCATAGTGGTACGCTTCAACGGAGGCGCAACCGGCGCGGTTCCGCTTGCGGCCTGCTTCGGCATCAGCTTTTCAAGCTGATTATCGTCAAGAATACCCAGTTTATTCCCCAGCTCCTGACGCATATAAATGCGTAAGGTCTCACCGGGAATCTGCGTTATCAGCGGTAAAGCCAATGTGCTCAGGCGCGCTTTTCCATCGCGTGAGCTCAGATCCACCTGCGGCAGCAGGCTATCAAATAAAAACGAAGAGAGCGGCATCGCCTGCTCCATCCTCGCTTCGAAGGCGGCTTTACCCTCTTTACGTACCAGCGTATCCGGATCTTCACCATCGGGTAAAAACATAAAGCGTAGCTGACGACCATCATTCATGTAAGGCAATGCGGTCTCGAGCGCACGCCAGGCCGCTTCACGACCCGCTCTGTCGCCGTCGTAACAGCAGATCACGGTGTCGGTACTGCGAAACAGCAACTGAATATGTTCAGCAGTGGTTGAGGTGCCTAATGACGCAACGGCATAATCGATGCCGTACTGCGCCAGCGCAACCACGTCCATGTATCCCTCGACCACTAACAGGCGGGCGGGTTCAGGATGGTTCTTAACGGCTTCATACAGGCCATAGAGCTGACGGCCTTTATGAAAAATGGGTGTTTCCGGTGAGTTGAGATACTTCGGCGTATCGTTACCCAGCACGCGTCCGCCAAAACCAATGACGCGTCCACGTTTATCGCGGATCGGAAACATGACGCGGTCGCGAAACCGGTCATAGGTACGGCCTTTGTCATTGCTGACCAGCATGCCCGCTTCCATCAATGACTCGCGGTCTTCCGATTGCTTGCCAAAACGTTTGAGAACGTTGTCCCAGCCGGCTGGCGCATAACCTATAGCGAAATGATTGATGATGTCGGCGCTCAGACCACGACGCTCAAGATAGTCGCGTGCTGGCTGCGCACTGGATTGCTGCAGGCCCTGCTGATAAAAACCGTTCAGGTTCTCCATCAGCTGATACAGGCTCTGGCGCTGATGGCGTTCCATCTGGCTGGGCCCGCTGCCTGCTTCGTAAGGCACGTCTAAACCGTGGGAAGTGGCCAGCTCTTCAATACTTTCAACGAACTCCAGACGATCAAAGTTCATTAAAAAGTCGATAGCATTGCCGTGTGCACCACAGCCGAAACAGTGATAGAACTGTTTTTCGCCGTTTACGGTGAAAGAGGGCGTTTTTTCATTATGGAAAGGACAGCACGCATGGAAATTCTTACCCTGCTTTTTCAGCTTAACGCGGGCATCGATAAGATCCACGATATCCGTGCGGGCAAGTAAATCGTTGATAAATACGCGTGGAATTCGTCCAGCCATACGCCCCAGATTTTCAGCTCATAAACGGCAACAAGCCGCGCTTCCTTTCGGAAAGCACGGCCTTTTACTTGACTCTGTCTGCGTGAATCACGCGGTGGAGGCGAACCTCCGGAACGACTTAGTACAGACGAGTGCGGCGTGCGTTTTCGCGAGCCAGTTTCTTGGCGTGACGCTTAACTGCTGACGCTTTAGCGCGCTTACGTTCGGTAGTCGGTTTTTCATAGAACTCACGACGACGGACTTCAGCCAGAACGCCTGCTTTCTCGCATGAACGCTTGAAGCGACGCAGTGCTACGTCAAATGGCTCGTTTTCACGTACTTTAATTACCGGCATGTAACTCTCACCTCGATAAAATTCGGTTTTTGCTGCTGACTGCGGCGCCAGCACATTTCAAAATGGTGCAGCATTTTACTCCAACTCGCGTTGGTTTGTAAAGCACCAAGGATAATTTGAAACCAACAGGAGCGTTTGCCTGTGCGGCTGCCGGTTTTTCCAGGGGCGGGAGTATAGCGCACTCTTTAGCCGACAGAAAATGACTTTTTACGCCGGATGTCCGCGCTGCACATCCTATTGCTGTGATAAACTGCGCGCCGCAAGAATGAGGTGATGCAATGCGAATTCTGGGTATTGAAACGTCGTGCGATGAAACTGGCATCGCTATTTATGATGACGAGACTGGATTACTGGCTAACCAGCTCTACAGCCAGGTAAAACTGCACGCCGATTATGGCGGTGTGGTACCGGAACTGGCCTCACGTGATCACGTGCGTAAAACCGTGCCGCTGATTCAGGCCGCACTGAAAGAGGCCGGTCTGGCGCCGCAGCAGATTGATGCCGTAGCCTACACAGCGGGTCCCGGACTGGTTGGTGCGCTGCTGGTCGGTGCCACCATTGGTCGCGCCCTGGCATTTGCGTGGAAAGTGCCTGCGGTGCCGGTCCATCATATGGAAGGCCATCTGCTGGCGCCGATGCTGGAAGAGAATCCACCGGAATTTCCGTTTGTCGCCCTTCTGGTCTCGGGCGGACATACTCAGCTGATTAGCGTTACCGGCGTCGGTGAATATGTGCTGCTCGGTGAATCGATCGATGATGCCGCGGGTGAAGCCTTTGATAAGACGGCGAAGCTGCTCGGTCTGGATTATCCGGGTGGGCCAATGCTGTCGAAAATGGCGCAGCAGGGCACAGCGGGACGCTTTACCTTCCCGCGTCCGATGACTGACCGTCCGGGCCTGGATTTCAGCTTCTCCGGCCTCAAAACCTTTGCTGCGAATACCATTCGCGCCAATCCTGACGATGATCAGACCCGTGCTGATATCGCCCGTGCGTTTGAAGATGCAGTCGTCGATACGCTGTCGATCAAATGCAAGCGTGCACTGGATGAGACAGGCTTTAAGCGTCTGGTGATTGCGGGCGGTGTCAGCGCTAACCGCACACTGCGCGAGCAGATGGCGATCATGATGCAAAAGCGCGGCGGAGAGGTGTTCTACGCCCGTCCTGAGTTCTGTACCGATAACGGTGCGATGATCGCGTATGCGGGCATGGTGCGGTTAAAAGGCGGCACCCGAGGCGAGTTGAGCGTCAGCGTGCGACCGCGCTGGCCGCTGGCGGAACTGCCCGCCATCTGATGTGAAAAAAGCCGGCTTGCCGGCTTTTTTTATGGTTGAGATTTCTTTTTGCGCTTCCAGATCTTGCCTTCCTGACCCCGCCACAGCCGCTGAATATTGTCGTGATGACGCAGCAGGATAAGACACGAGAGCATGGAGACCGGGAACGTGAACTGCGGTTTGAACCACCAGACATAAAAGGGCGCGATCAGCGCGCTGACGATGGCACCCAGCGAGGAATAGCCGCTGAGTAAGACCGTTAACAGCCAGGTCCCGGTAACCAGACCGGTTAAGTCCCAGCCAATTGGCGCTATCGCGCCGAATGCAGTCGCCACGCCTTTGCCGCCGCGAAAGTGAAAGAACACCGGGTAGATATGACCCAGACAGGCCGCAATGGCGGTCAGGCCGAGATAAAGCGGCGTGACGTGCATCAGATAGGCCAGCCAGACCGGCACCATCCCTTTCAGCACATCAAACACTAATACGGTTGCTGCGGCGGCTTTACCGCCCAGACGCAGTACATTGGTCGCACCGGGATTGCCGGAACCGTGTGTGCGCGGATCGGGCAGGCCAGCGAGTTTGCAAACCAGAATCGCACTGGAAATCGAGCCGCAAAGATACGCGAAAATAATCATACCAAGCGCGAAAGCACTCATAACACCGTACCGTTCCCTTTAGGGTCGTTTTGATCTCATCAACCGTGGATAATACGCATAATCCGCCGGAAGTGGTATCCGGCTTAGCCAAAAACAGAGACCCTCATCATGGATATCGTATTTATAGAACAACTCACGGTGTTCACCACCATTGGCGTTTACGACTGGGAACAGGGCATACAGCAGAAGCTGGTGCTCGATGTCGAAATGGCCTGGGATAACCGTCTGGCGGCCAGCAGCGACGATGTGAAAGATTGCCTGAGCTATGCGGATGTCTCATCGGCGATCCTGACGCATCTGAACGGGGGGCGTTTTGCCCTGGTTGAGCGGGTTGCTGAAGAAATCGCGGATCTGTTGATGAACCGTTTCAGTTCGCCTGGCGTGCGAATAAAGGTAAGCAAACCGGGGGCTGTAGCCCAGGCGGCGCAGGTTGGCGTGCGAATTGAGCGCGGGACTATTCCTAAATAAATACGATGTGATTGCCATCACAATGAAACCAAACCAAATTACTGTCTGTCATAGCGTGTGCCGTTTCGTTACAGCAGGCGAAACGGTGTAGACCTTAAGGTTTAATTCAGGCTTATAGCGGCATAATTTCAGGCGATAGCAGTGCGCTACCGCCTTTTTAATGGTTTGAAACGGATAGAGGGAACATTTGATGGCAGATATTCATCAGCTTTGGGTAGCTGCAATCCTGGGCGTTGTGGAAGGGCTGACCGAGTTTTTACCGGTCTCTTCCACAGGGCACATGATTATAGTGGGTCACCTGCTGGGCTTTGAAGGTGAAAAAGCCGAGACCTTTGAAGTTGTGATTCAGTTAGGATCAATTCTGGCTGTGGTAGTGATGTTCTGGCGCCGTCTGTTTGGCCTGATCGGCATCCACTTTGGCGAAGTTAAACATGAAGGTGTCGGCACCGGCCGTCTGTCGTTGATCCACATCCTGCTGGGTATGGTTCCGGCGGTGGTCGTGGGTCTGGTGCTGCACGATCAGATTAAAACGCTGTTTAACCCGATCAACGTGATGTACGCGCTGGTGGTGGGGGGCGTTCTGCTGCTGGCTGCTGAGTACCTCAAACCAAAACAGCCGAAAGCCGTCGGCGTTGATGATATTACCTATCGTCAGGCGTTTATGATTGGCTGTTTCCAGTGCTTAGCACTGTGGCCGGGCTTCTCACGTTCTGGTGCAACCATCTCGGGTGGCATGCTGATGGGCGTGAGCCGTTATGCCGCGTCAGAGTTCTCCTTCATTCTGGCGGTGCCAATGATGATGGGTGCGACCGTGCTGGACATGTACAAGAGCATCGGTTTCCTGACAATGGCGGATTTCCCGATGTTCGCCGTCGGCTTTGTCACGGCGTTTATCGTGGCGCTGATTGCGATCAAAGCCTTCCTTGAGCTGATTAAGCGTATCTCTTTCGTCTCGTTCGCGATTTATCGCTTTATCGTGGCGGCAGCGGTTTACATGGTCTTCATGTAAACCCTGGGCAGCCTGCTAGTCAGGCTGCCTGATCGCCAGACCCTGCGCGACGGCGTCAATTCGTCTCCGCGTCATCTCTTCCCGCACCTCTGCACCTTTAAACCCTGCTTCGACGACCGCTTTAGTCGGCACCGCCTGCGCCAGCGCAAAAGCACGACGCAGATAGTCGCCCTGCGGATAAGGCATGCTCTCCAGTCCGGCCCGCCCACGAGCATCCGCTTCGCTGGTCAGCGCCATCTGCTCAATACGCTGCGGCTTACGCCAGGCATCGATCCGATCAAACAGCGCCACCAGTGATGCCGGGGATTGCCGTTCGATGGTGTGCACAATGTCGTGGAATTCGGTCACGATTAACGCCAGATCGCGAATCGCGTTAGGTACCCGCAGTCGCTGACACAGCGCCTCGACCAGTGGAACGCCCGCCAGTCCATGACCGTGGTGGCTCGGCCACAGCTCAGGCGGCGTCAGCGCCTTGCCGACGTCATGGAACAATGTGGCGAAGCGCACATCGATCTCGCTGGAGAGGGCTGCTGCCATCGCCAGTGTCATCAGCGTATGAACACCTGTGTCGATTTCCGGGTGCCATTTAATCGGCGCAGGAATACCAAACAGATTATCCAGCTCAGGAAACAGCACCTGCAACGCACCGCAGTCACGCAGAACCTGAAAATAGATCTGAGGATTACGGGCACTCAGCGCCTTTTCCGTCTCTTTCCACACGCGTTCGGCAGTGAGATTCGACAGCTCGCCGCTGTCGGCCATCTGCTGCATCAGTTGCTGGGTTTCGGGGGCAATACGAAAGTTGAGATGAGCAAAACGCGCAGCAAAGCGCGCGACGCGCAATACCCGCAGCGGATCTTCACTGAAGGCTTCAGAGACATGACGCAGCAGGCGCAGGGCAATGTCACGCTGGCCATTATAGGGATCGACCAGTTCGCCGTTTTCATCCTGCGCGATAGCATTGATGGTGAGATCGCGGCGCTGTAAATCCTGCTCCAGCGTCACGTCGGGCGCGGACCAGGTGACAAATCCAGTGTAGCCTTTCCCGTTTTTCCGCTCGGTCCGTGCCAGTGCATACTCTTCGCGACTGACGGGATGCAGGAAAACGGGAAAATCACGACCGACCTGTTGATAACCCTGCTCAAGCATGGCTTCGGGTGTGGAACCAGTGACAACCCAATCTTTATCTGTAACCGGCAGATTCAGCAGCGCATCACGCACCGCACCGCCAACAAGAAACGTCTTCACGCAAAACTCCAGAGAAAAAGAAATGATCTGCATGCCGTGCACGTCCCGCGCCTGAAATCAGCAGTGCATCTCATTTTATTGTTGCACAGATTCCCCGGATTGCAGACATGCCAAAAGGGGGATCCTGCGATCCCCCGCGAAAACCCGACAGAATGGGGTCAGTTCATCCAGCGATCGCTTTTCTTACGGCGCGGCAACATATGCGGCAGTAGCAGTCCCAGCAGCAGGCCGACACCCAGCACGCCACCACCATACATAAACCACTGCATAATGATGGTGCGCTGTTTGTCATCCAGCTGAACGTTGGCGGCGCTGACTTTCTTCTGCGCGACAATCAGCTCATTTTTGAGCTTCTGATTTTCGCCTTTCAGCCCATTAATCACGCCGTCGCTGCTGGCGACTTTGTTCTGCATCTCAGCGGTACGCTGGTTCCAGCTGTTGTCGATATTATCCAGCTTGGCCGTCAGATCCTTCACCTGCTGCTCAAGCTGCGGCACCCGGGTGCGCAGGCTCGGATTTGCGCTGAGCTGCGACAGAGGAATCCAGGTGGTGCGGCCTTCGGAATCGCGGATCTGGCCATAATGAGTATCGTTGTTGGTCTGTAACAGCTGAACTTCTTCCCCGGCATTCAGCTTACCGAGCAGGCGGAACTGATCGCCCGGCCCGCTACGAACCCAGGTCGAAAGCTCATCAGACACATAACGTTTTTCGTCGGCATGGGCAGGTGCAAGGCTGCTAAGGGCCAGCAAAGTGAGTCCAGCGAGTGTAATTTTTTTCATTCGATTTCGTTTGGCTTAGTCTGACTTAAAATTTACCGGCACAGTCTGGAGAGGCCTCGCATAAATCTGAATGAGAACTATCCTGGTCTCATGAGAGTGCGAAAAGGTCTGCGAAAGAGCAAAGAAAGCAGAGACAGCGCGGCTTCTGTGCATTAATCTTCGCCTGATAACCCCTTGCCCTCCAGGCGACAGCATGAGTAACCTGCTGATAATCGCCTGAAATATGCAGGAAAAACCCTCTTAAGTGCCAGCGGCGTAGTGAATAAAAAATTATGACCATCGAAATCGAACTAAAGTTCATTGCAACTCCACAGGCAGCCGGGGAACTGGCTGAACTGCTCTCCACTCTGCCGCATCAGCATCAGGCTGCTCGCGAGCTGACCAACATCTACTTCGAAACCGACGATAACCAGCTGCGACGCTGGGACATGGGATTGCGTATCCGTGGCGTTGATCAGCGCTATGAAATGACGCTGAAAGCCGCAGGGCAGACGCTTGGTGGACTGCATCAGCGTCCGGAATACAATGTAGAACTCAGTGAGCCAGTGCTCGACATTGCGCGCCTGCCCGCAGAGATCTGGCCGCAGGGCACCGATGTCACTGCGCTGCAGCCGCGCTTACAGCCGCTGTTCACTACCCATTTCCAGCGTGAAGTCTGGCTGATCACCGCAGGCAACAGTGAAATTGAAGTGGCATTTGATCAGGGCGAAGTCACGGCGGGTGAGCTCAGCGAACCGTTGTGCGAGATCGAATTAGAGCTGAAACGGGGTGAACGCCAGGATCTGCTGGCCTTTGCGCAGCAGCTGGTGGCGCTGGGCGGTCTGCGTATGGGCAGCCTGAGCAAAGCCGCCCGAGGCTATCAGCTGGCCCAGGGTAATCCACCGCGTCAGGTTGAGGCGTTCCCGCTGCTGAAAGCCGGTGCGAAAGCGACTGTGGAGCAGGGTATGGTCGCCTCAATGTCGGCGGGGCTTCGTCACTGGCAATATCATGAAGAAGTCTGGCTGCGTGGTAACGCGGCGGCGCAGGACGCAGTGCGCGAAGCGCTGGATCTGCTGCGTCAGGCGTTCAGTCTGTTTGGTGCGCTGGTGCCGCGTAAAGCCAGTAGCGCTCTGCGTCAGCAACTGACCACGCTGGAAGAGACGCTGGTGAATGAAGAGCAGGAAGCCACCACGTTCTGCTTAACTTCCCTCTCTGTTGAGACGCAACTTGCGCTGACCCACTGGCTGGCGGAATCGCAATGGCGTCAGTGGATCGACGCTAAAGGAGAAGCCAAGCTTCAGGGATCGTTTAAACGCTTCAGCGATATCATGCTGAGCCGTGTTAATGCCGATCTGAGAGAAACCTTCATTACGGTAAAACAGCCTAATGAGTATCAGGACAAAGCCACCCGTCTGGCGCGTCAGCTGCTGACGGTGCACCTGCTGGCGGGTTCTTATCCTGTGGAAACGGTGATGGCCTGGCTTGATCCCTGGCAGCAACTGCAGTCAGCGATTCACGAAAAACAGACGTCCGGATTAGCCTGGCTGACGTCGCAGGCCCTGAAACAGCAGCCGTTCTGGCTCACCAGCGGCGCTGCCCGCTAAGGGACATTCCGTCACGCCATCAAGGAGGGAGTTATGTTGTCAGCACTGCCCGCGTTGCTACGCGACCAGGCCGAAGCGGCCGCCCGACAGCTGAAGATTCCGCTGGATTCGCTCAGCCCGGAGCAGGCAACCGGACTGGCTTTCAGCGATTTTGTGCTGGAAAACCTGCAACAACATCCCGACTGGTGGCAGACGATGCTCGACCAGCCGCCTCAGCCTGAAGAGTGGCAACACTATTCTGCATGGCTGAATCAGGCGCTGAATGCAGTCGACAGCGAAGCGAGCCTGATGCGCGAACTGCGGCTGTTTCGACGCCGTATGCTGGTACGTGTCGCCTGGATGCAGGCTCTGCAACACGCGACGACCGAACAGAGCCTGCAGCAGCTCAGCGTATTAGCTGAAGTGCTAATCAGCCGGGCACGTGACTGGGTCTATCAGGATTGCTGTCGCGATTTTGGTACACCCTGTAATGCGGAGGGTGATGCTCAGCCGTTGCTGATTCTGGGCATGGGCAAGCTGGGCGGCGGCGAACTCAACTTCTCCTCTGATATCGACCTGATTTTTGCCTGGCCGGAAAACGGCACCACACGCGGCGGACGGCGTGAGCTCGACAACGCCCAGTTCTTTACCCGCATGGGACAGCGGCTGATCAAAGTGCTGGATCAACCCACCATGGATGGCTTTGTCTATCGGGTGGATATGCGGCTCCGTCCGTTTGGCGACAGCGGCCCGCTGGTGATGAGTTTTGCCGCGCTGGAAGATTATTACCAGGAGCAGGGGCGCGACTGGGAGCGTTATGCCATGGTCAAAGCGCGGCTGATGGGCGATGACCACGATCGCTGGAGTCTGGAGCTCCAGCAGATGCTGCGGCCCTTTGTTTACCGGCGCTACATCGACTTCAGCGTGATCCAGTCTCTGCGTAACATGAAAGGGATGATCAGCCGCGAAGTTCGTCGACGTGGGCTGAAAAACAATATCAAACTGGGCGCGGGCGGCATCCGTGAAACGGAGTTTATCGTGCAGGTGTTCCAGCTGATTCGTGGCGGACGAGAGCGCTCGCTTCAGCTGCGATCGCTGTTGCCGACGCTGGAGGCGATCAAAAATCTGGCCCTGCTTCCTGCTGAGCAGGTCGATACACTTCGCGACGCTTATCTCTTCCTGCGGCGGCTGGAGAATCTGCTGCAAAGCCTGGGCGACGAGCAGACCCAAACGTTGCCAGAGGATGAACTGCATCGTGCCCGTCTGGCATGGGCGATGGATTGTGTCGACTGGGATGCTCTGATGACGCGGCTCGACGGTCAGATGGCGGCGGTACGCGCCATCTTTGACGAGCTGATTGGTGAAGATACTCCAGACATTGGCGATCAGCGTGAGCTGGCGGAGTTTCAGGTGCTGTGGCAGGACCAGCTGGAGGATAGCGAGCTGGCGCCGCTGGTCCCGCAGCTCAGCGACGAGCAGCGATTAACGCTGCATCAGACACTGGAGGCGTTTCGTCAGGATATCAATCGACGCACTATCGGTCCGCGTGGTCGTCAGGCGCTGGATCAATTGATGCCGCGACTGCTGAGCGAAGTCTGCCCGCGTGACGATGCGGCTGTCACGCTGAGTCGCCTGACACCGCTGCTGATCGGCGTGCTGACCCGCAGTACCTATCTGGAGCTGCTGACCGAATATCACGGTGCGCTGCGTCACCTGATTCGCCTGTGCGCCGCCTCACCGATGGTGGCCAGCCAGCTGGCGCGTCACCCCTTGTTGCTGGATGAATTACTCGATCCCGCCACGCTCTATCAGCCGACGGCCACCGACGCCTATCGCGATGAGCTGCGTCAGTACCTGCTGCGCATCCCCACTGAGGATGAAGAGCAGCAGCTGGAAGCTGTGCGGCAGTTTAAGCAGGCGCAACACTTGCGCATTGCTGCGGCTGACATTGCGGGCACGCTGCCCGTGATGAAAGTCAGCGACCATCTTACCTGGCTGGCAGAGGCGATTATCGAGTCGGTGGTCCGCCAGGCGTGGAATATGATGGTACAGCGCTACGGGCGTCCTTCGCATCTGAGTAATGAACATGAGCGCGGCTTTGCGGTGCTGGGCTACGGCAAGCTGGGTGGCTGGGAGCTGGGTTACAGTTCCGACCTGGATCTCGTCTTCCTGCATGACTGTCCGGCTGACGCGGTAACAGAAGGGGAGCGCAGCATTGATGGCCGTCAGTTCTATCTGCGCCTGGCCCAGCGCATCATGCATCTCTTCAGTACCCGCACTTCGTCCGGCATTCTTTATGAAGTCGATGCGCGGCTGCGTCCTTCGGGTGCGGCGGGCATGCTGGTCAGTACCTTTGAGGCCTTTGAGGAGTATCAGCGCAGTGAGGCCTGGACCTGGGAGCATCAGGCGCTGGTCCGGGCGCGCGTAGTATTTGGCGAGGCGACACTGGGTGAACGTTTTAACGTAATCCGTCAGGCGATTCTCTCACTGCCACGCGCCGCGGATGCGCTGCAAACCGAAGTACGCGAGATGCGTGAAAAGATGCGTACTCATCTCAGTAACAAACATAAAGGGCGCTGGGATATCAAAGCCGACGCGGGTGGCATTACCGATATTGAATTCATCGCCCAATATCTTGTCTTACGCTACGCCGCTGAGCAGCCTGAACTGACGCGCTGGTCTGACAATGTGCGCATTTTTGAGCTGATGGCGAAGTACCATAAAATGCCCGCAGATGAAGCGCAGGCGCTGACGCAGTCCTATGTGACGCTACGCGACGCACTGCACCATCGCGCCCTGCAGGAGTTGCCTGGTCATGTTGAACCTGAGGCGTATGCAGCGGAACGGCAGACGGTGATGAACAGCTGGCAGCGCTGGCTGGTAACCCCTGCGTCTATCCTGGCGTGATGCTGATAGCACAAATCGCAACTGTGCTATCATCCGCGCACTATTTTTAATGCAGTCTGGAGTGTCTGGAATGAAAGTGACTCTGCCCGCGTTCGGCCAAGCCTCAGTGCTGGTTGTTGGCGATGTAATGTTGGATCGTTACTGGTATGGCCCAACCAGCCGTATCTCCCCTGAAGCGCCGGTGCCGGTGGTGAAAGTGGACACGGTTGAAGAGCGCCCTGGCGGCGCGGCAAACGTAGCGATGAACATTGCAGCACTCGGTGCCGCGTCGCGCCTGATTGGCCTGACCGGTGAAGATGATGCGGCGCGCGTGTTGAGTAACACGCTGAAAGACGTCAACGTTCATTGTGACTTTGTGGCGATCAAAAGCCATCCGACGATTACCAAACTGCGCGTGCTTTCCCGCAATCAGCAGCTGATCCGTCTCGATTTTGAAGAGGGATTTGATCAGGTTGATCCGGCGCCGATTCATCAGAAAATGCGTGAGTCACTGGCAGCAGCAGGTGCACTGGTTCTGTCCGACTACGCCAAAGGCGCGCTCTCCAGCGTGCAGACCATGATTACGCTGGCGCGCGAAGCGGGCGTGCCGGTATTAATCGATCCGAAAGGCACCGATTTTGCGCGTTACCGGGGCGCGACGCTGCTGACGCCGAACCTCTCTGAATTTGAAGCCGTGGTCGGCAAATGCAAAAACGAAGAAGAGATCGTCGCGCGTGGCGCGCAGTTAATTGCAGATTTTGATCTCGCTGCGCTGCTGGTGACCCGTTCAGAAAATGGCATGACGCTGCTGCAGCCGGGCAAAGCACCGCTGCATCTGCCGACTCAGGCACAGGAAGTTTATGACGTGACCGGTGCCGGCGACACGGTGATCGGCGTGCTGGCTGCGGCGCTGGCTGCGGGTGACTCGCTGGAAGAAGCCTGTTTCCTGGCCAATGCCGCGGCGGGTGTGGTGGTGGGTAAACTGGGTACATCGACTGTCAGCACCGTCGAGCTGGAAAATGCGATTCACGCCCGCCCTGAACAGGGTTTTGGCATCATGACGGAAGCGCAGTTAAAAGCCGCCGTTGAGATGGCCCGCCGTCGTGGCGAAAAAGTGGTGATGACCAACGGCGTATTCGACATTTTGCATGCCGGCCATGTCTCCTATCTGGCAAATGCCCGCAAGCTCGGCGATCGACTGATTGTTGCGGTGAACAGTGATGCGTCAACTAAACGTCTGAAAGGCGAAAGCCGCCCGGTGAATCCACAGGAAAACCGGATGATCGTGCTGGGCGCACTGGAAGCGGTCGACTGGGTGGTGGTATTTGAAGAGGATACGCCGCAGCGTCTGATTGCCGGCATTCTGCCGGACCTGCTGGTCAAAGGTGGCGATTACAAGCCGGAAGATATCGCGGGCAGTAAAGAGGTCTGGGCAAATGGCGGCGACGTGCAGGTGCTGAACTTCGAAGACGGTATCTCTACCACCAACATTATTAAAACCATTCGCGGTAGCTGAAGCAGAGCAGTAAGCGGGAGCCGGGCTCCCGCTAAACCGCTTATTCTGGCTTATTATCCGCAGCAGGCTTCGCCACGTCGGCAGCCGGTGCCGGTGACGCCGCTGGCGAACTCGCTACGGAGGCAGAAGGGGTGACTGCTGCAGAAGTGGTGACAGGTGCCGTTGCGGTCGGTGGCGTACCGGCTGACGAACCCTGACTTTCCAGCTGGGCCAGACGTTGTTCCAGCGCCGCCAGTTTCTCACGCGTACGCAGCAATACCTGCGTCTGCACATCAAACTCTTCACGGTTGACCAGATCCATACGGGTCAGCTGCGCCTGAAGAACCTGACGAATTTTCTTCTCGACATCATCACCAAACTCACGAACACCTTTAGGCATCGCTTCGTGAACCTGACGGGCAAGTTGTTCAATTTTTTTCGTGTCGATCATGATGATTTCCTGGTTACGGGAGCTGTGTCAGCGTGTTTACCAACGTAATAAGTGTTAAGTGTAATGCCAGAAATGAAAAGGATAAACCTCAAATCGGTAACGCAGGAAATGCAAAAGCAATTGCGCTATTGATGATTGCCGCTTCAAACGATCGGCGTTATAGTTTAAAGGCTTATTCTCAGGGCGGGGCGCAATTCCCCACCGGCGGTAAATCAGCTTCGGCTGAAAGCCCGCGAGCGCTTTATCTTGATGAAAAGAGAGATAAAGGTCAGCAGATCCGGTGTAATTCCGGGGCCGACGGTTACAGTCCGGATGGGAGAGGGTAACGACTTCTGTCGGACAATTGTGTCTGCTTCACGTTATTGCCACGTCTTTTTGACGTCACTCCTAAGCACGCCCTGATTCTGGTAACCCATACATTTTAAGGTTTTTATTACCATGAATCAGACGCTACTTTCTGAATTTGGCACGCCTGAACAGCGTGTAGAACGTGCTATCGCCGCCCTGCGTGAGGGACGCGGTGTGATGGTACTCGACGATGAAAATCGTGAAAACGAAGGCGACATGATCTTCGCCGCAGAAACCATGACGGTTGAACAGATGGCGCTGACCATTCGTCACGGCAGTGGCATCGTCTGCCTCTGCCTGACCGAAGCGCGTCGCCAGCAGCTCGATCTGCCTATGATGGTGGAGAACAACACCAGCTCCTTTGGCACCGGATTCACTGTGACCATTGAAGCCGCAGAAGGCGTCACCACGGGTGTCTCCGCTCAGGATCGTATCACCACTATCCGTACAGCTATCGCCGACAATGCCAAACCTTCTGACCTGCATCGCCCGGGCCATGTCTTCCCGTTGCGCGCCAGCGAAGGCGGTGTATTAACACGTGGCGGACATACGGAAGCGACCATCGATTTAGTGACGCTGGCCGGCTTCAAGCCTGCCGGTGTCTTGTGCGAACTGACCAACGATGACGGCAGCATGGCTCATGCACCCGAAGCGATTACTTTCGCTCGCCAGCACAACATGCCAGTAGTGACTATCGAAGACCTGATTGCATGGCGTCGCACGCACGAAACGCGCCACGCCAGCTAATCGTTCTGCTGCATTTAACGGGCCCCTTTCGGGCCTGTTTCCTTTGTGCCGTCCTCAGGATGGCCCGGTTTAATTCTTCGCATTCCTTCTCTTTTATCCGATAAATATCTGAAATTCCTGCTACGTTAAATTTCATTCAAATTTCCTGATGATCTCCATCATGCTTATCAGCGTGATAAAGCGGCGAATGCGCGTATCGTAGTGGCTATCAAACAGACGATCCCGGGGATCACGAATGAGCCAGTTACGTATGCCAGCGCTGTTTTTGGGTCATGGCAGCCCAATGAATGCCCTTGAAGAGAACCGCTATACCGCCGCATGGCGTCATGCGGGTGACACTCTGCCACGTCCACGTGCGATTATTGCGGTTTCAGCGCACTGGTATACGCGCGGCACCGCCGTGACAGCAATGGCTCATCCTAAGACGATTCATGATTTTGGTGGCTTCCCGCAGGCGCTGTTTGACACACGCTATCCGGCGCCGGGATCGCCTGAACTGGCCCAGCAACTGGCAGAGCTTTTAGCGCCTGTCGACGTAAAGCTTGATCAGGAATGGGGACTGGATCATGGATCATGGGGCGTCCTCATCAGGATGTATCCCGATGCCGACATTCCGGTCGTGCAGCTAAGCATTGATGGCACTAAACCAGCGGCGTGGCACTTTGAGATGGGCCAGAAACTGGCTGCGCTGCGCGATCAGGGTGTGATGATTGTTGCCAGCGGCAACGTGGTGCATAACCTGCGTAAAGTGCGCTGGGACGGCAATAGCGAAGTCTATCCGTGGGCCAGCAGTTTTGAGCAGTTTGTCCGCGATAACCTGGCGGTGCAGAGCGATGCGGCTTCTCATCCGCTGGTCAACTTTATGGACCATCCGGGTGCGGCGCTGTCTAATCCAACACCCGAACACTATCTGCCGCTGCTGTATGTGCTGGGCGCACGTCAGCCGGATGAAACCATCAGCATTCCGATTGATGGCATGGAGATGGGTGCAATCAGCATGTTGTCGGTTCAGGTAGGTTAGGGCAAAGCTAAGAGAATACAGGCCAGAAGCTGACCTGTATTCTCGCGGCGCGTTAGCCGATAAATGCGTGCGGGTAGAAACGGGAGAGATCCTGAGTGATCAAATCGCGATCTTCACGCAGGCCAATACCCGCCGGTTGATCGTCAATCAGCCAGCTGCCGATCAGCGTATAGCTGTCGCCAAATTTAGGCAGAGGATGGAACTGCTGAACGATCATTCCCTCTTCACCGTATGGCCCATCAACGCGGGCAATCTCCTGACCATTTTCTACGATCCGGATATTGGCACCTTCACGTGAAAACAGCGGCTTCACCACATATTTGTCCATGTGCGGAACGTCATCTTCGGCGAACCAGGCGGGCAGCAGGTTAGGGTGATTCGGGAACATTTCCCACAGCAACGGCAGCAGGGCTTTGTTCGAGACGATGCTTTTCCATGCCGGTTCAAGCCAGCGTACGCCAGCATCACCCAGCTTGGTTGAGAACATCTCACGCAGCATAAACTCCCACGGATAGAGCTTGAACAGGTTACTGATCACCTGATCCTGAGCGTCAGTAAATTCCCCTTTTTCGCCCAGGCCAATTTCATCTATATAGAGAAATTCACTCGGCAGCCCCGCTTCAGTAGCGCAGTCCTGAAGATATTGCACGGTGCCACGATCTTCGTCGGTGTCGCGGCAGCAGGCGAAGTGCAGCCAGTTAAAGCCGTGCTGCTGATGTAATGCGGCAAAACGTTCAATCAGCTTTTCCTGCAGGCTATTAAACTGGTCACTGCCTGCCGGGAGCTGACCTGCGTTGAGCTGGTCTTCCAGCCACAGCCACTGGAAAAATGCCGCTTCATACAGTGAGGTCGGCGTATCGGCATTGTTCTCCAGCAGCTTCACATCGCCTTTGCCATCCCAGGCAAGATCAAGGCGTGAGTAAAGCGACGGCTGACGCTGATGCCATGAATCGCGCACGAAGTCCCAGGTGTGTTTTGGAATGCGGAATTTGGTCAGCAGCGCTTCGCTGTTTACGACCTTATCCACGACCTGCAGGCACATCTGATGCAGTTCTGCAGTGACATCTTCCAGATGCTCGATTTGCGCCAGCGTGAACTGGTAATAAGCACCTTCACACCAGTAGGGTTCGCCATGCATGGTATGAAAACGAAAACCGAACTCGGTGGCTTTTTCACGCCAGCCTGGGCGTTCTGAAATGGCAATGCGTTCCATCGGGGCGTTAGCCTCCCATTGAGCGGCTGGATGTACCGCTGGCGCTGCTTCGCTGCATGCTGTTCTGTTTCGCGACGGTTTCACCAAAGCCACCACGGGTAATGGTGGAGGTCGTTGCCGGTTTTGGTGCCAGCGCCGTTTTAGGCACGGTCATGGTTTTGCCGGAAGTGGCAGCACCATAGTTACGGCCGGAGGCATCAACAAACTGGCCGTTTGCCGGGCTGCGGGCATTTTTCGGTGAGAATAGCGGTTGCTGCGCAAAGCCCGAACCACCGCCCATCATGCGGCCCATCATGTAACCGGCCATTAGTGGCATCCAGAAGCTGCCGCCACTCTGCTGCGATTCAGCATTGGTGGTGCCAACGCCCGCCTGAGCCGGTGTCTGCTGACACTGATTTTCACCAAATTCAGCGACACAATCTTCACGCGTGGCATATTTTGGCGCAGTACGTTCAGCCTCTTTTTTAGCCTCATTGAATGCGGTAGTACACTGCGCACTCTGGCCCGGATTGGCTTTCGAACAGTCATCCGCATTCTGGTACATCGAAACCGTTTCATCGTTCTGTTCGCAGCCAGCCAGCATAAATACGGCTGAAACGGCGATAGCAACGGGCGTCAAGTGGCGTGCCTGCCAGCTTTTACGAAAAGCGGCATAGCGAATAGATTTTGTGCGTTTCATTATGATTATCCTGTGCCCAAAGGTAGCGCATAGAATAGGGGAAGGGGGGGTAAAATTGAAGCTGGAGGCCTGATACAACAGGGATCTTTACTTAGTTATACGTTCAACAGAGAGACGGGCCGCAAAGCAGCCCGTCCACTGATTATTGACCGAAAGGATTACCGCTGCTGTGGCGAGCCGCAGGACGCGCTGCCTCAGACGAGCCAGTTGCCACCGGACCGCTATCCACACGAGCGGTCTGCTGGGCATTTTCCGGCGCCACCGTTTCCGGGGAAGTCGGGATCTCTTTACCCAGCTGGCTGTTCAGTTTCTGCAGGCTCTGCTCGTTGAGCGTACCCAGTGCATAGCTGATATTCAGCTGGTTAATCAGGTAGCTATAACGCGCATCAGAGAGCTGCTGCTTAGCGTTATAGAGCACGGTCGTTGCATCCAGCACATCGACGATGGTACGTGTACCCACCTGATAGCCCGCTTCGGACGCATCCAGTGAGCTTTGCGCAGAGACGACTGCCTGTTTGTAGGCGTTGATGCTGCTGATAGACGCATTCACGTTGTTAAACGAGGAGCGTACCGTCTGTACTGCTGTGCGGTGAGCGCTTTCCAGCTGTTCGCTGGCGCTGACAAAATTGTATTGCGCCTGTTTCACCTGAGAGGTAACGCTGCCGCCGCTATACAGTGGCAGTGAGAAACTCAGGCCAACCTGGTTTGAACCGGTAATTGAATCGGTAGAACCCTGGCTCTGGTTTGCACGGCTGCCGCCATATTTGCTGTTTGACATGCCGGTGGAGGCAGTCAGATCCAGCGTCGGCATATGGCCGGTTTCCGCTGAGCGAATCTGCTCACGCGCCAGATCCTGATTCAGACGCGCAGAGAGCAGTGACAGGTTACGGCTTTCAGCCTGCTTAAGCAGCGCACTCACCGCTTCGGGCTTATCGGTTCTGAAACGATCAATGCTCAGCGAAGCCAGCGACATATAGTCCATGCCGGTAATCTGACGCAGCGTTTCTACGTTGTTATCAAGATTGTTACGCGCGGTCACTTCATTGGCCAGCACGCTGTCATACTGCGCACGGGCGTTCTGAACATCAGTGATGGCAACCAGGCCAACGTTAAAACGCTGGGTGGTCTGATCCAGCTCGCGGTAGATAGACTGTTTCTGCGCTTCAGTGTAAGAAAGGGTATCAATCGCTTTCAGCACGTTGAAGTAGGCCGTTGCGGTGTTCAGAATCAGATCCTGCTGCGCCACCTGATAGGTCACATCCTGAATACCGGCGGTCTTTTCCTGCAGAGTCAGCGCGCGCCATTTCGACATGTCGAAAATAGTCTGGGTTAAATTCAGAGAGCCGCTGGTCGTGTTGGAATGAAGACCACTACTGTCGCGATAACCGTTATTATAGGCGTAGTCTGCACCCAGTCCGAGCTGAGGTAATAATGGGCTACGCGCTTCGTTGATTTTCTCAAAAGCAGAATCACGATCGGCAGCGGCGCTGCGCAGATCCGGGTTGCTCAGACGTGCTTGCTGGTAAACCTGAAGCAGGTCTTCGGCCTGGCTGGCGAAGCTGAAACCGCCCAGGCTAAGCCCAATAAAAAATGGGAGCAGTTTTTTCATTTGCATTCCTTTTGTTGCAGCAAATTGCAGTGGGTGCGCTGCCGGGTAAGCCAAAAAATTATCGCCGATTCTAGCAGAGGGCAACTGTGAGATAAGTTGGCTGAAAGTGCCTTCTATCTCTAATCTACGTAAATATTTCAGAAAGAACTACTTACATGGAGCACGGTTACAGGCTTTTTTCGCTCCACCCCAATCTGCACAAGGAACCTGATGATGCCGGAAGAAAAAAAATCCCCTGTGACTTTCACAAAAAACGATGTAGAAATTATTGCACGAGAAACACTCTACAAAGGTTTTTTTTCCGTTGAGCGATACCGCTTCCGCCACCGCCAGTTTAATGGCGAAATGAGTGGAGAAGTGCAACGCGAAGTTTTTGAGCGCGGACATGCTGCCGTGCTGCTACCTTATGATCCCTTACGCGATGAAGTGGTGCTGATTGAACAGATCCGCATCCCGGCTTATGACAGCAGTGCTTCACCCTGGCTGCTGGAGATGGTCGCCGGTATTATCGAGCCCGGTGAATCGGTCGAGCAGGTTGTGCGCCGTGAAGCCGTTGAAGAAGCAGGATTGGACGTCGGTCGGGTTAAGCCCATGCTTAGCTATCTGGCCAGCCCTGGCGGCACCAGCGAACGTTTATCGGTGCTGATTGGGGAAGTGGATGCCAGCCAGGCAGAGGGATGCCATGGTCTGGAGGAAGAGAATGAGGATATTCTTGTCCATGTGGTGAGCCGCGAACAGGCGTACCGCTGGGTGGAAGAGGGGATAATTGATAATGCGGCGTCTGTCATCGCCTTGCAATGGCTGGCGTTGCACCATGAAAAACTACGCGAAGAGTGGATACAAAAATGAAACAGCGCTATACCCCTGACTTTCCCGAAATGATGCGGCTCTGCGAAACCAATTTCGCCCAGTTACGCCGCCTGCTGCCGCGTAACGATGAGGCGGGAGAATCGGTGATCTATCAGGTGAGTGGCGCCCGTTATCAACTGACGATTCAGGAGTCGACACGCTACACCACGCTGGTGGAGATCCGCCAGGTCGCACCTGCCGTGAGTTACTGGAGTCTGCCCTCGATGTCGGTCAGGCTCTATCACGATGCGATGGTCGCCGAAGTGTGTTCAACTCAACAGATCTATCGGTTCAAAGCGCGCTATGATTATCCTAATAAAAAATTGCATCAGCGCGATGAAAAACATCAGATAAACCAGTTTCTCGCAGACTGGCTGCGTTACTGCCTGGCACATGGCGCGATGGCGGTTCCGGTCTGCTGATGCGTATAATGCAGTAAATGGCGTGGAGACGAAGGAAACGCTTTGGATAGCCTGCTAACTCTTCCTGCAGCGAACGGTTCCGAAATCAGGATTTTGCAAATCACGGATACCCACCTGTTCGCGGGAAAACATGAATCGCTGCTTGGGGTGAACACCTGGTCGAGCTACGACGCCGTGCTGGATGCGATTATTGCGCAACATCGCGACTATGACCTGATCATCGCCACGGGCGATCTCGCCCAGGATCACTCTATCGAAGCCTATCAGCATTTTGCTGAGGGCATCTCTCGCTTGCCGCGGCCCTGCGTCTGGCTACCCGGTAATCACGATTTTCAGCCCGCAATGGTGGATACACTGGCGGCAGCGCACATCAATGCCCATAAGCAGGTGCTGGTGGGTGAGCAGTGGCAGATTGTGTTGCTCGACAGCCAGGTCTACGGTGTTCCGCATGGAATGCTGAGCGACTATCAGCTGGAGTGGCTCGACAACGCGCTGGCCCGCTTTCCGCAACGGCATACGCTGGTTATGCTGCATCACCATCCGCTGGCCTCTGGCTGCACCTGGCTCGATCAGCACAGCCTGCGCAATTCGCATCAGCTTGATGCCGTGTTACAGCGCTATCCGTTAGCCCGGACGCTGGTCTGTGGCCATATTCACCAGGAGCTGGATATGGAATGGCATGGCCGTCGGGTGCTGGCGACGCCCTCTACCTGTGTCCAGTTCAAACCGCACTGTACCAGTTTTGCGATTGACACCGTGGCTCCCGGCTGGCGCTGGTTTACACTGCATCCGGATGGCGGCCTTGAGACCGAAGTGAACCGGCTTGACACCGACGCTTTTCGTCCCGATTTAGACTCCGAAGGATACTGACGCGTGGCAGCACTGCTCTATCTGCACGGTTTTAACAGTTCGCCGCAGTCCGCGAAGGCGACTCAGTTCCGGCAATGGTTAGCGATGCAGCACCCGGAGATCGACATGATCGTGCCACAGCTGCCGACCTTTCCCGCTGATGCGGCGGCAGTGCTGGAAGACCTGGTGCTGAGCCGCAGTGGCGAAACCCTGGGCGTGGTAGGATCGTCGCTGGGCGGTTATTACGCTACCTGGCTGTCCCAATGTTTTATGCTGCCGGCTGTTGTCGTCAATCCCGCAGTACGCCCTTTTGAACTGCTGGTGGATTTCCTTGGCGAAAATCAGAATCCCTACACGGGCCAGCAATATGTGTTAGAGTCACGCCACATTTACGATCTCAAAGTAATGCAGATTGAACCGCTGGAAGCGCCCGATTTACTCTGGCTGCTGCAACAGACCGGCGATGAAGTTCTCGATTACCGACAGGCACTCGACTATTACAGCGCGTGCCGTCACACGGTAGAAGAGGGCGGAAATCATGCATTTACTGGATTCGAGCGCCATTTCCCGCAGATTCTGGACTTTCTTGGTCTGAATCATCCCTGAGTAATGCGGAAATCGCACCAATTTCACCCTTCTAATCAGACATTTACGATGAGTCAATCAAACTATAACGCGGATGCCATTGAGGTCCTGACTGGCCTTGAGCCTGTTCGCCGTCGTCCGGGCATGTATACCGATACGACGCGGCCCAACCATTTGGGTCAGGAAGTGATTGATAACAGCGTCGATGAGGCGCTGGGCGGCCACGCGAAGCGGGTTGAAGTGATTCTGCACGCTGACCAGTCGCTGGAAGTTATTGATGATGGGCGCGGCATGCCGGTGGATATTCACCCGGAAGAGGGCGTACCTGCTGTCGAGCTGATCCTGTGTCGTCTGCATGCGGGCGGCAAGTTCTCCAATAAAAACTATCAGTTCTCGGGCGGTCTGCACGGCGTCGGCATTTCTGTGGTTAACGCCCTGTCAAAACGCGTCGAAGTCACGGTGCGCCGTAATGGCGAAATCTATGACATGGCGTTTGAAAATGGTGACAAAGTTCAGGATCTCACGGTTACCGGCACGGTGGCGAAACGCAACACTGGTACGCGCGTCCATTTCTGGCCTGATGAAAGCTTCTTCGACAGCCCACGCTTCTCGGTATCACGCTTATCCCATCTGCTGAAAGCCAAAGCGGTGCTCTGTCCTGGCGTTGAGATTGTCTTTAAAGACAAACTGAACAATACCGAACAGACCTGGTGCTACGAAGATGGCCTGACGGACTACCTGTGCGAAGCGGTGAATGGCTTACCGACGCTGCCGGAAAAACCCTTTGTCGGCAGTTTTGCCGGCGATGTGGAGGCGGTGGACTGGGCGCTGTTATGGCTGCCGGAAGGCGGTGAACTGTTAACCGAAAGCTACGTTAACCTCATCCCGACGATGCAGGGCGGGACACACGTTAACGGTCTGCGTCAGGGACTGCTGGATGCGATGCGCGAGTTCTGCGAATACCGCAATATCCTGCCGCGTGGCGTCAAACTCTCAGCGGAAGATATCTGGGATCGCTGTGCCTATGTGCTGTCGGTCAAAATGCAGGATCCTCAGTTTGCCGGGCAGACCAAAGAGCGTCTCTCTTCACGTCAGTGCGCAGCCTTTGTCTCTGGCGTCGTCAAAGATGCCTTCAGCCTGTGGCTGAACCAGAACATTCAGACGGCAGAACAGCTGGCTGAGCTGGCGATCTCCAGCGCCCAGCGGCGTATGCGGGCAGCCAAAAAAGTGGTGCGTAAAAAGCTCACCAGCGGTCCGGCGCTGCCGGGCAAACTGGCGGACTGCACCGCGCAGGATCTGAATAAAACGGAATTGTTCCTTGTCGAAGGGGATTCGGCAGGCGGATCGGCCAAGCAGGCGCGCGATCGTGAATATCAGGCGATCATGCCGCTCAAGGGCAAGATCCTGAATACCTGGGAAGTCTCGTCCGATGAGGTGCTGGCATCGCAGGAAGTCCATGATATTTCTGTGGCGATCGGCATTGATCCTGACAGCGAAGATCTTTCGCAGCTGCGTTACGGCAAAATCTGCATTCTGGCGGATGCGGACTCAGATGGTCTGCATATTGCCACGCTACTCTGTGCGCTGTTCGTCAAACATTTCCGCTCACTGGTCAGCAATGGTCACGTCTATGTGGCCATGCCGCCGCTTTACCGTATTGATCTCGGTAAAGAGGTCTACTATGCGCTGGATGAAGATGAGAAAGAGGGCGTGCTGGAGCAGCTGAAACGCAAAAAGGGTAAACCTAACGTTCAGCGCTTTAAAGGGTTGGGTGAGATGAACCCACTGCAGTTGCGTGAAACCACGCTGGATCCGAATACCCGCCGCCTGGTACAGCTGACTATCAGCGAAGAGGATGTCGATCAGACGATACGCATGATGGATATGCTGCTGGCGAAAAAACGTTCCGAAGACCGGCGCAACTGGTTGCAGGAAAAAGGCGACACGGCCGATATCGACGTGTAAAAGACAGGACGCGAAAGCGTCCTGTTTTGTTTATGCTTGCACCTGTACACCTTCATCGAACCTGGCTGATTTAGAGAGCAGAGACAGCAATCTTGTGAAAATTACCCTGGAAGAGCTACGTGCCTGGGTAGCGGTGGTAGACAGTGGTTCCATTACTGCGGCGGCATCCCAGCTGGCGCAGACCAGTTCAGGCATCAGCCGGGCACTCTCCCGGCTGGAGAGCAAGCTGCATACCACGCTGTTGCATCGCACTACCCGACGGCTGGCGCTGACCGAAGAGGGTCAGGTTTTTCTGGAGCATGCGCGCCAGATCCTGGCCTCCGTTGAGCAGGCCGAAGAGCAGATTGCCCTGCGGCGCGAGATGCCGTCAGGACGGCTTCGGGTGAACGCTGCAACACCCTTCATGCTGCATGTGATTGTGCCGCTGGTAGACGATTTCCGCGCCCGTTATCCGCTGATCCAGCTTGAGCTGAATACCGACGATATTATGATCGATTTGCTTGAGCAGCAGACGGACATTGCTATTCGTATCGGTGAACTGCGTGACTCTACATTACATGCACGGCTGCTCGGCAGCAGTGCGATTCAGCTGATGGCCAGTCCGGCCTATCTGGCAAAAGCGGGCACGCCACAAAGCGTGGCCGATCTCGCACAGCATCAAAAAATCGGCTTTAGTCATCCTGAATCCCTCAACGTCTGGCCGGTCCTGCAGCCTGATGGTGATTTCATGCGTATTAAGCCGACTATCTCAGCTTCCAGTGGCGAAACCATCCGGCAGCTGGCGCTGGCGGGACAGGGCATTGCGCGTATCTCCGACTTTTTCAGCCGGGAAGATTGCGCCACTGGCCGGTTGGTGCCTGTACTCTCCGCGGAAACCCGCGATCTGCGCCTGCCGGTGCATGCGGTTTATTACCGAAACACCACGCTCTCTTCGCGCATCGGCTGCTTTCTGGATTTTCTTCGCAGTGAGATTGATCGGCGGCAACTGCTGTAAGCCGGTCTGCCAGAAACAAAAAAACCTCTGTCGCAGGACAGAGGTTCAGATAGATGACAATTACGCATTCGGGCACATCTGACCGCAATGCATTCGCTCAGCGCGCAGGGGCCAGGGTCAGAGGAGGAAAACGTCCCGCGGCCTGGGACAAAAACGCCGGGAGCGTTTTTGAACAACGCAACGCGTTGGCCCGGTAACGGGCGCACCTCAGGGATGAGGTGCGTAATCGCGCGGGCCGGGCATGTCATGGATGACGGCTTTTGCGTTTTTCCGATCTGACCCTGATCCCTGTGCCAGCTCGATCTCACAGCGACGGTGGCCGGAATTTATCCCCAGCCTTAACCCCAGCTACACAACCGCAGTAAAGCCTTCAGCACTAATCAGGCGCTGGGTTCCAGCACCAGAATCTTCACATCCACCACATCATCTTTAATGATGCTGCGATGCGCATCCATGTGCGGCATCTGCTGATGCTGCTCAAGATGGCGCAGGCTTTCCCACTGCTCTAACATGAAAATGGAGTCCGGCGAGTTCTGCTTCCACGGCACCTGCGCCTGATGGTCCAGCAACGCGTCATACTGATGGCAGCCATCTTCTTCTAACACCAGCGGGATCAGCTTTTTCACCGCATCCAGCACGGCCTGACGGCGACCGGGTTTAACACAAATTTCAGCAACGACGGTTAACATTCGTGAATTCCTCTTTCGTGGGAAAATAGGGGTAGCCCCTCATCATCTTACGCAAAAACGCGGCTAAGATGGGTCCGATAAGCGGCAATATCACGCGGCACGTCCGGTGCTTTAATCACGTCATTGCAGATAAAGGTCGGCAGCGCTTCCATTCCCAGGAACTGGTTGGCTTTGTGGAAGTGCAGATAGAGACCATCGACGCCAACACCTTCAAAGAACTGCTCCGGGTCAGTAAAAGCCTGTAGCGGCGCATTCCACGTCAGTGACAGCATATATTTTTTGCCCTGCAGCAGACCGCCGGAACCGTACTTCTTCGCCGCATCAGAACGGGTTCGGCCATCGCTGGCGTAGAGCGAGCCGTGACCTTCGGTAAAGACCTCATCAATGTAACGCTTCACGGTCCAGGGTTCGCCCATCCACCAGCCCGGCATCTGATAAATCACGACATCGCTGTCGACATATTTCTGCACTTCATCGGCAATCACGTAGTTGCTGTCGGCCACGGTCACTGACACTTCATGGCCCATATCACGCAGCTGACTGGCTGCAACATCGGTCAGGGTGTGGTTCAGTTCACCTTTAGAGTGGGCAAACGTTTTGCCGCCATCAATAATTAAAATCTTGCTCATGCACAGGTTGCCTCGTTTTCTGAATATGTCGCCTAGCTTACACGTGCGCCATTCCCGGAAAAATGGGAGGTAGATCACAACACTTTTGCTGTGGCAGCAACAATACGCCGGTTTATGGCACCATCGTTGGGCAAACTCACTATGAAAACAGTCAAGAAAACATCAAAATGAAAAAAATCGTTTTCTCTTTACTGCTGGCCAGCAGTGCGGTCCAGGCACAATCTCATCTCGACACCATTCTCAGTTCTAAAACGCTCAGGGTCTGCACCACCGGGGATTACAAGCCTTACAGCTTTCTTCGCCCGGATGGTCAGTATGAAGGGCTGGATATCAGCATGGCGAACGCACTGGCGATGTCGCTCGGCGCGAAAGTGGAGTGGGTACCGACCACCTGGAAAACCCTGATGCCTGACTTTCTGGCAAAACAGTGTGATATCGCCGTCGGCGGCGTCTCCGTCACGCTGAAACGTCAGCAGACCGCCTGGTTCGCCCGGCCGCTGGATGTGGATGGCAAAATCCCGCTGGTGCGCTGCACAGATAAAGATCGCTTCCAGACCCTTGAACAGCTCAACCGGCCTGAGGTGCGGCTGATTGAACCGGCGGGCGGCACCAACGAAGCCTTTGTACACAGCCACCTGCCGAAAGCCTCACTGACGCTGTTCCACGATAACGTCACCATCTTCCAGCAACTGGTGGATAAAAAGGCGGATGTGATGATTACCGATGCCTCTGAAGCGCGTTTTCAGCAGCAGCATTACCCGACGCTCTGTGCGATCAATCCCGACAAACCGCTACAGTATGGCGAGAAGGCTTATATGATTCCGCGTGACGATATCAGCTGGAAGCTCTATGTCGACCAGTGGGTGCATCTCAGCACCGCCACCGGCGAATATCGTGATATTGCCCGCCAGTGGATGGGCGCAAAGCCCTGACGCACTCGCGCTGAGAGTCCATGCACCTGGCGCGAGAATCAGGTACTTCCGGCGACTGAAATCGCGCTGAGTGACGCCTGCTGTCCCGCGCTTCCCCTGTGACTAACACTGGCGAATAAGGTACTATCCTCGCCAAACCACCGCCGGGTGTCCCGCCGTTGTGGGCCACGATGTGAGGATGAGAAATTCATGAGTGAACTGACGCAGGATGGTGCAGAGCGTCTTGCCCTGCATACCTTTACCGAGGATGCGTATTTAAAATATTCGATGTACGTCATCATGGACCGCGCGTTGCCTTATATCGGTGACGGGCTGAAGCCTGTACAGCGACGCATTATCTACGCCATGTCGGAACTGGGTCTCAATGCCAGCGCCAAATTTAAAAAATCCGCGCGCACCGTGGGTGATGTGCTGGGTAAATACCATCCGCATGGCGACAGCGCCTGTTATGAAGCGATGGTATTAATGGCGCAGCCGTTCTCTTACCGTTATACGCTGGTCGATGGACAGGGTAACTGGGGTGCACCGGATGATCCCAAGTCGTTTGCAGCCATGCGTTACACCGAATCACGCCTGTCAAAATATGCCGAGCTGCTGTTAGGTGAGCTAGGCCAGGGAACGGTGGAATTTCAGCCGAACTTTGACGGCACGCTGCAGGAGCCAAAAATTCTGCCGGCGCGTCTGCCTAATATCCTGCTCAATGGCACTACCGGCATTGCCGTCGGTATGGCGACCGATATTCCGCCGCATAATCTGCGCGAAGTCGCTCAGGCCGCCATTGCGCTGATTGACGCACCAAAAACGACGCTGGAAGCGCTGCTGGATATCGTTCAGGGACCGGATTACCCGACCGAGGCGGAGATCATTACGCCGCGTGACGAGATCCGTAAAATGTATCAGACCGGTCGCGGCTCTATTCGCCAGCGTGCGGTATGGAAAAAGGAAGAGGGTGAGGCGGTCATTACCGCGCTGCCGCATCAGGTCTCCGGCGCACGCGTGCTGGAACAGATTGCTAACCAGATGCGCAATAAAAAGCTGCCAATGGTTGAGGATCTGCGTGATGAGTCTGACCATGAGAACCCGACCCGTCTGGTGATCGTGCCACGCTCCAATCGTGTCGATCTCGATCAGATAATGAACCATCTGTTCGCCACCACCGATCTTGAGAAAAGCTACCGCGTTAACCTCAACATGATCGGGCTGGATAACCGCCCGGCGGTGAAAAACCTGCATGAGATCCTGACCGAGTGGCTGGTGTTCCGCCGCGACACGGTCAAGCGTCGTCTTAATTACCGACTGGATCGCGTGCTGCGCCGCCTGCATATCCTGGAAGGATTGCTGGTTGCGTTCCTGAACATTGATGAAGTCATCGACATCATCCGTACTGAGGATGAGCCGAAGCCGGTTCTGATGTCACGTTTTGGCATCAGCGAAACCCAGGCCGAATCGATCCTCGAACTGAAGTTGCGTCACCTGGCGAAGCTCGAAGAGGTGAAGATCCGTGCCGAGCAGGCGGATCTGGAAAAAGAGCGCGATCAGCTGCAGGCCACGCTGGCCTCTGAACGCAAGATGAACACCCTGCTGAAAAAAGAGTTACAGGCTGATAGCGCCAGTTACGGCGACGATCGCCGTTCACCACTGCGTGAGCGTGAAGAAGCCAAAGCGCTGAGCGAAACCGAGCTGGTGCCGTCTGAACCGGTCACCATTGTGCTGTCGCAGATGGGCTGGGTGCGCAGCGCCAAAGGTCACGATATCGATCCGGCCGGACTGAGCTACAAAGCGGGCGACAGCTATCTGGCTGCGGCACGCGGCAAGAGCAATCAGCCGGTGGCCTTTATCGACTCCACCGGCCGCAGCTACACGCTGGATCCGACATCACTGCCTTCCGCGCGCGGTCAGGGCGAGCCGCTGACCGGCAAGCTGACGCCACCGCCGGGTGCCGTCGTTGAACAGGTGCTGATGGAGCCGGATGACCAGCGTCTGCTGATGGCTTCTGATGCAGGCTACGGCTTTATCTGTACTTTCAGCGATCTGATATCACGTAACCGCGCCGGTAAAGCGCTGCTGACGCTGCCGGAAAATGCCCGCGTGATGACGCCGATGGCCGTCCATCATGAAGATGACATGCTACTGGCGATTACACAGGCGGGACGGATGCTGATGTTCCCGGTTGGCGAACTGCCGCAAATGTCGAAAGGCAAGGGCAATAAAATCATCTCGATTCCGTCAGCGGAAGCGGCTGCCGGTCAGGATAAACTGGCCTGGCTGATGATTCTGCCGCCGGGCAGCGCTATCACGCTGCATGTGGGCAAGCGTAAAATGCTGCTGCGCAGTGAAGAACTCCAGAAATTCCGCGCCGATCGCGGACGTCGCGGCACGCTGTTACCGCGCGGCCTGCAAAAAATTGATCGTGTTGAACTGGATGCGCCTGCGCGTCCGGCGAGCCCGGATAGCGAAGCGTAAACTACCCGGCTGACCCTGCGTCAGCCGTGGCTCAATGAGGGAACTATGTTACTGATTCTGCGTGCCATTATCGTCATCATTTATTCGATTTTAATCTGTATCTTTGGCTGTATCTGGTGTCTTTTTTCACCCCGCGATCCGCGCCACGTCGCGACGTTTGGTCGTCTGTTCGGCAAATTGTCGACGGTGTTTGGCCTGAAAGTAGAGTTGCGCAGACCGGAAGGCGCAGAGAATTATGGTAATGCGATCTACATCGCCAACCACCAGAACAACTACGACATGGTCACTGCGGCTAAAATGGTGCAGCCCTATACGGTCACCGTGGGCAAGAAGAGCCTGCTGTGGGTGCCGTTTTTTGGCCTGCTCTACTGGCTGACCGGTAATCTGCTGATTGATCGCGATGACCGGGCTAAAGCGCGCGGCACCATCGGTGAGCTGGTGGATCAGTTCAACAGCAAGCGCATCTCGATCTGGATGTTCCCGGAAGGGACGCGCAGTCGTGGTCGTGGCTTGCTGCCGTTTAAAACGGGTGCCTTCCACGCTGCCGTGGCGGCCGGTGTGCCGATCATCCCGATTGTGGTCTCGAACACACACGGCAAGATCAATCTTAACCGCTGGAACAATGGACTGGTCATCGTTGAAATGCTGCCACCGGTTGATGTTAAAGCTTTCGAGTCGTCGTCGGTACGTAAGCTGGCAACCCACTGTCGCGAACAGATGGCGGCAAAGCTGGAAGAGTTGAACGCCGAAGTCGCCGAACGCGAAAAAAACGGAAAAATCTGACCGGCGAATCACTCGCCGAACTCATCTGCAGGGATGCAACCCGGCGAGCCTTTATCGGCTCGTCGTGAACGCAGCACAGCAAAACAGATCAATAAAAACAGGGTCGGCGCTCAGCGCCACGCGTAAAGGGTCAGAAGTTTTATGTCTTTCAGCAGACGTCAGTTCATCCAGCTTTCTGCCGGAGCGGCGCTTAGCGCCAGTGTACTACCTCATGCGGCGCGCGCCGCTTCTCCAGCTAATGGCGATACGCCACTGCCCATTCCGCCGTTACTGGAATCCCGTCGTGGCCAGCCGCTGTTTCTGACGATGCAGCGTAGCCACTGGTCCTTTAATGGTGACAATAACAAAGTGCCGGTATGGGGCATTAATGGCCTCTATCTGGGGCCGACCGTTCGGGTTTACAGTGGCGATGACGTTAAGCTGATCTACAGCAATCGGCTGAATGAGTCAGTCTCCATGACGGTCAGCGGTTTGCAGCTGCCAGGGGCGTTAATGGGCGGTGCGCCACGTATGATGTCGGCCGGTGTGGACTGGTCGCCAGTGCTGCCGATTCGTCAGGCGGCTGCAACCTGCTGGTATCACGCTAATACCCCAAACCGCATGGCTCCGCACATTTATAATGGTCTGGCGGGCATGTGGCTGGTAGAAGATGATATCGGCAAACAGCTGCCGCTGCCGAAGCATTACGGTGTCGATGACTTCCCGATTATCATTCAGGACAAACGGCTCGATAACTTCGCCACGCCAGTCTATGACCCGCCACAGGATGGCGGCTTCCTGGGTGACACTCTGCTGGTGAATGGCGTACGCAATCCCTTTGTCGAGGTGTCACGCGGCTGGGTGCGTCTGCGCTTGCTGAACGCCTCAAATGCGCGACGTTATGAGATGGTGCTAAGCGACAACCGTCCGTTTATGGTCATCGCCAGCGATCAGGGCTATCTGCCTGCACCGGTGGCGGTGCAGCGTCTGTCACTGGCACCGGGCGAACGCCGCGAAGTGCTGATAGATATGTCGCAGGGTGATGAAGTGTCGATAACGGCGGGTACGGCGGCGGGCATCATGGACAGGTTGCGCGGTTTCTTTGAGCCATCCTCTATTCTTACCTCTACCCTGATCCTGACGCTGCGACCCACCGGCTTACTGCCGCTGGTGACAGATAATCTGCCGATGCGGCTTTTAGCCGATCAGATTCTGGATGGTGTGGCGGTTCGCACACGCGAATTCCGCATTGGCGACAGCATGCCGGGCATTAATGGCGCGCTCTGGGATATGAACCGCATTGACACGACCGCGCAGCAGGGCACTTTTGAGCGCTGGATCCTGCACGCTGACCGGCCACAGTCACTGCATATTCAGGGCGTGATGTTCCTGATTAAAAGTGTGAATGGGGCGCAGCCGATGGGCGAAGATCGTGGCTGGAAAGATACGGTCTGGGTGGATGGCAGCGTGGAGCTGATGGTCACCTTCCCGCAAAGCTCATCCGATCATTTCCCGTTCGTCTATTACAGCCAGACGCTGGAACTGGCCGATCGGGGTACGGCGGGGCAGCTTGAGGTGCAGCCCACTTCATAACAGCGCGGTCAGGCTGGAAAGACCGGCCTGACCGCGTTAATTACACGCTACTCTGCATTTCCAGGGCAGCGTGTACGCATCACCGGGCGACGCATCCCCTTAGTTAAACGTCTCCGGATCCGGACCCAGACGATTGCCGCTGTCCAGTTTCGCAATATCACTCACTTCATGCTTATCCAGACGGAAGTCGAACACCTTAAAGTTCTCTTCGATACGCGCTGGCGTCACCGACTTCGGAATCACCACCAGGCCGCTATCCAGATGCCAGCGGATCACGATCTGCGCAGGTGTCTTGCTGTATTTCTTCGCCAGCGACTTAATGATCTCCTGATCGAAAACCCCTTTGCCGCCCTGAGCCAGCGGACTCCAGGATTCGGTCTGGATCTGATGCAGCGCGTTCCACGCATGCAGCGTACGCTGCTGAAGCATCGGGTGCAGCTCAATCTGGTTTACGACTGGCGTCACACCGGTTTCATCCAGCAGGCGCTTCAGGTGCGCTTCATGGAAGTTACAGACGCCGATGCTTTTGGTCAGTCCCTGCTGCTGCAGTTCGATCATCTTCTTCCAGGCATCAACGTAGTTGTCTTTTTCCGGGCACGGCCAGTGCATCAGATAGAGATCGACCTGATCCAGTTTCAGTTTCTCCAGGCTGGTTTCCATCGCCTGCTGAACGTTCTGCTGATCGTCGTTCCACAGTTTGGTGGTCACGAAAATCTCTTCGCGCGGCACGTCGGTTTCCTGGAGCGCCTGGCCAATCGCCTCTTCATTTTTATAGGCGGCGGCAGTATCGATGGAACGATAGCCGACCTCAAGCGCTTTCAGCACCGCATGACGTGCATCTTCAATGCTGGCCTGCCATACGCCGAGTCCCAGTTGCGGCATCATATTGCCATCGCGCAGTTTGATAATGGGTTGGTCTGCCATAGTTGCTCCTTTCCGTTGCGGTTAATCCGTGAGATTTCACTGTGCTTAAGTCTAGCCAACAATTCTCAGCCTGCTTAGCTCAGTCGATAACAGCACGCCTGGTCTTATGCCCGATTCGGTAAATTTATTGCCTGATTCTCCTGGCTGCTGGCGATTCAGGCATTCGCACGGCAAACTGGCTTTTTGTCCGAAAAAGGAGTCGCTATGGCGCACGATGCACTGTGTCACCGGCTGGCACAGCAGGTCGTCACGTTAATGACCCACGGTCACGACCGTCTCTGTCCGGTCGAAAATGTGTCGCTGATTTATGCGAATCAATATCGTCCGCGTACGCCGATGATGTATCAGCCCGGCATTGTGATCCTGTTTCAGGGCAGCAAAACCGGTTATCTCGGCAGCACCGTGTTTCAGTATGACGCCAGCAAGTATCTGATGCTCACCGTGCCGCTGCCGGTGGAGTGCGAAACCTGGGCTTCGCCGGAGATACCCATTGCCGGGCTGTGCCTCAACGTCGATACCGCCAGTCTGCAGGATCTGCTGATTGAAATTGGTGATGACGATCAGTTTCAGCCGCAGCCACAGACCTCGGGCATTCACTCGGCCTGGCTGACGGAGCCGATGCTGTGTGCCGCTGAGCGACTGCTGGATGTGATGACCCAGCCGCGCGATGCGCGGGTGCTGGGGCCGCACATCGTGCGGGAAATTATCTACTATGTGCTGACCGGCCCGATTGGCGGCGCACTGCTCTCACTGGTGAGCCGACAGACGCAGTTCAGCCTGATCGCGCGCGCCCTCCGGCGGATTGAAAATCACTATGCGGAAAACCTCAGCGTCGATGCGCTGGCGGCAGAAGTGAACATGAGCGTTTCAGCCTTTCACCATAACTTCAAAGCGGTAACGCAAACCTCGCCACTACAGTATCTCAAGCGCTATCGCCTGCATCAGGCGCGATTGCTGATGCTGCACGATGGACTGAAAGCGAGTGCGGCGGCGGTGCGGGTTGGCTATGAAAGTCCTTCGCAGTTCTCGCGGGAATTTAAACGTTATTTTGGCGTGACGCCGGGGGAAGAGGTTAATCGTGTCAGGCAGACGGTGACGGATTCCTCTTTGTAGGTCGCCGATCCGGCCGCCCGGAGGCGGCGGATCCCGAGGCTGTGGGCACGTCAGGCGCGTTTCTGGCGACGCTGTTTCCAGATCACCAGAATGCTGCCGAACAGACCGAGCACCAGCAACACCATCGGCAGTATCATCAGAATCGCCATCACCTGATCTTCATGACGCTTGATGAACGGCACCTGGCTGATGCCATAGCCAAAGGTCACCACAATGCCGACCCACAGCAGACCGCTGAGCCAGTTAAACAGCTGAAAACGACTGTTCTGTAAGCCCGCAATGCCCGCCATGGTAGGCAGGATGGTGCGGATAAACGCGAGGAAGCGGCCGACCAGCAGCGCCATCAGACCGTGACGGTTAAACATATTCCAGGCGCGCTGGTGATACTGCGCGGGCAGATGCATCAGCCAGCTCTTAACCAGTCGGGTATTGCCCAGCCAGCGACCCTGCAAATAGCTCAGCCAGCAGCCGAGGCTGGCAGCTGTCGTCAGGATCACCATGGTCGGTACAAAATCCATCACCCCTTTAGCCACCATCGCGCCTGCCAGCAACAGCAGACTGTCTCCCGGCAGGAAAGAGGCGGGTAACAGACCATTTTCCAGAAACAGCGTCAGAAACATCACGCCATACACTACCCATACCACATCCGGATTTGCCAGTGCGGCAAAATCCTGATGCCAGAGCGCCTGGACAATCTCGTGTAAAACACCCATTAGCGATTCCATCACGTCACAAGGAACAATCCGTCTGCGTTCAGACAGTACAGTGAACTCACCAACAATCTGAACGATGCGGGATAAATTTTAACAACAAATGAGCCGCTGCCCGGCAAACACTGCGGGCCACCGCGACCCGGTTTATCTTCTGTTTACTTTCTGTTGAGCGACTCAGCGCGTCAGGCGCGAAAAACCGGCTTCCAGGTCAGCCAGCAGGTCATCAACATGCTCCAGGCCAATATGCAACCGCACCAGCGTGCCGGTGAAATCCACACCGCCCGCCGGACGAATCTCTGCCAGCTCTTCCGGCTGATTCGCCAAGATCAGCGATTCATAGCCGCCCCAGGAGTAAGCCATGCTGAAATGATGGAAGTGATCGAGATATTCCGCCAGCTGGGGTGCGTCTAATTTTTCCTGCAGGATAAATGAGAACAGGCCGCTGCTACCGTTAAAATCGCGCTTCCAGAATTCATGACCTTTGCTTTGCGCCAGCGCCGGGTGATTCACCCGCGCCACTTCGGGACGCGCCGCCAGCCACTCTGCCACCTGAATTGCGCTCTCTTCATGCTGGCGCAGACGGGTACCCAGCGTGCGCAGACCCCGGCTTGCCATGTAAGCGGTATCGGCATCGGCCATCTGGCCCATGAGATAGGAGTTCTCGCGCAGCTGATCGATGCAGCGCGCATTAGCGACTGCGGTGCCAATCATCGCATCGCTGTGACCAATCAGATATTTGGTGCCGGCCTGAATGGAAATATCGATACCGTGCGCCAGCGCATTAAACAGAATACCGGCCGCCCAGGTGTTGTCGATCATGATGATCGCCTCGGGCGCTTTGGCGCGTACATCCGCCACAATCGCTGGGATATCCTGAACTTCCATGGTGATAGACGCGGGAGATTCCAGGAAAACAATCCGGGTATTCGACTGAACCAGCTCACCGATTTCGCTGCCGATACAGTGATCGAACCAGCCTGTAGAAACCTGCAGCTTAGCCAGAATTTTCGTACAGAAGTCCTGCGTCGGTTCATAGACCGCGCCACTCATCAGCACGTGGTCACCCGCTTCAACAAATGCCAGAATCGCATTGGCCACGGCAGCCGCGCCGCAAGGGTAGAGCACGCAGCCTGCACCGCCTTCCAGCTCGGTCATCGCATCCTGCAGCGCAAAGTGCGTCAGGGTGCCACGACGGCCATAAAAGAGTTCACCTTTTGCCCGACCGGCGGTGGCGCGTTTTTTCTCCGCGACGGTATCAAAAACCAGTGAGGAGGCCCGTTGAATCACGCTGTTCACCGAGCCCTGGGTATAACGCTTGCTGCGTCCTGCATTGACGAGCGTGGTATCAATTTTTCTGGTGGTCATGAGTCGCCTTTACCGCTTCGGACTAAGCTTTCACGTTACCACGAAACAGCCAGCAGGGTTGAGACTCAATGGTGATTATCAGAGTGCATCGCAGGAAAAAAACGGCCCGCTCACGGGCCGTTTTTCTTTGCGTTACATCACGCCCATCAGGCGCGGTAACCAGAGCGAAATGGCGGGAATATAGGTAATCAGCATCAGAACGATAAACAGCATGCCGTAGAACGGTAGCATCGCCCCGACCACCTGCTCAATCTTCTGTTTACTTACCGCGCTGGCGACAAACAGTACTGTGCCGACCGGCGGCGTAATCAGTCCGATGCCGAGATTGGTCAGCATGATCATGCCGAAGTGCACCGGATCAATGCCCAGTGAGGTCGCCACCGGCAGCAATACGGGCGTGAGAATCAGAATCAGCGGCGCCATATCCATCAGCGTGCCCACCACCAGCAGCAGGATGTTGATGCACATCAGAATCACATATTTATTATCAGAGAGGCTGGTAAAGGCTTCGGTGATCATCGTCGGCAGTTGCATGAACGTCATCACCGCACCAAACCCGGCGGCGAAAGCGATCAGCACCATCACGATGGTGACGGTTTTAATGGTACGAAACAGCAGGATATGCAGCTGATTCCATTTAAAGTCGCGATAGATAAACATGGTGACGAAAAAGGCCCAGATACAGGCGATCGCCGCGGACTCTGAGGCGGTGAAAATACCGGAGAGAATCCCACCCATGATGATGACCACGGTAAACAGGCCCCAGAACGCGTCAAAGAAAATCTTCAGCGCCTGACGAAACGGAATGCGCTCGCCTTTGGGATAGCCGCGTTTGCGTGCGAACCCCAGGCACATCACCATCAGGCAGCCTCCCAGCATCAGTCCCGGCAGGATACCTGCGACAAACAGCGAAGAGATGGTGACCATGCCGCCGGTTGCCAGCGAGTAAATCACCGAGTTGTGACTGGGTGGCGTCAGCACGGCCTGAACGGAGCCGCTGGCCGTTACCGCAGCGGCAAAATCACGCGGATAGCCTTTCTCCTCCATCTGCGGGATCATCACCGAACCAATCGAAGCGGTGTCCGCGACTGACGATCCGGAGATGGCACCAAAGAAGGTCGACGCGACGATGTTAACCAGTGAGAGGCCACCGCGAATAAAGCCGACAAAGATATAGGCGAAATTGACCAGCCGCCGCGCAATCCCACCCTCCGCCATGATCGCACCCGCAAGAATAAAGAACGGGATGGTCAGCAGCGAAAATTTGTTAATGCCATTAGTTATCTGAATCACCACCGCTTCCAGGGGCAGATCGATCCACCAGGCGCCGATAAAAGCGCTCAGGCCGACCGCAAACGCGACCGGAAACCCCACCAACAGCAACACCAGCAAACTGCCTATCAAGATTAATGCATCCATCTTCTGCTCCGGATTAGTGGGTGCCGCCCAGTGTGACAATGGGTCGCTGACTTTGATCGCCGGTCAGCAATCGCTCAACAACAAACAGCAGGGTGAAGATCGCGCCAATCGGGATCGGCAGATACATTTCGCCGTAGGTCACCGCCGGCAGTGAGGCGAGCGTCTGCACCCACATCGCTTCACACAGGCTGTAACTGGCCTGGAAGATCACCAGACAGGTGAGGATCATCAGCAGATCGCAGACCCGCAGCATCAGGCGCTGGCGGGCAGGTGACAGACGATCAGTGACCATTGACACGCAGATATGTGTTCCGGCACGAAAGCCGACCGGCGCGCCGATAAAAGTGAATATGATCATGCAGATAATGGCGACCGGTTCTGGCCAGGAGAGTGCGCCGTTCATCACGTAACGGGCGAAGATGCCAACAGGAATGACCGTCACCATGATCAACAGCGCCACGGCGGCCACCAGCATGCACAGCAGATAAAGCCCATCCATCAGACGCGTATAAGCAGACATAATTAATACCTGATTAAGCACGCCACACGGCAGTGTGGCGCGGGAAGGGTTATTTCACGTCGGCGATTCGGGTCATCAGATCCTGATATTTGCCGCCGAATTGATCGCGCACCGGCTGGGTAGCCTTAACGAAGTAGTCGCGGTCGGTCTGCTGGAAGGTCACGCCGCCGGCCTTCATTTTGGCGATCGACTGTTCGGTGTAGGTCGCCCAGAGCTGACGCTCTTCATCCTGTGCCTCTTTACCGAGCTTTTTCAGCAGTGTCTGATCGTCGGGTTTCAGGCGATCCCAGGCACGTTTCGAAAACAGAATCATCTCTGGCTGAATAAAGTGGCCGGTGAGGGTGTAGTACTTCGCGACCGGCATGTAGTTGTGGGCGACAAAGGTAGGTGGGTTGTTCTCGGTGCCATCGACCACGCCGGTCTGCATCGCACTAAAGACTTCGCTGACGCCCATTGCCACCGGATTTGCGCCCATCGCTTTCAGCGTCGCCAGTGAAATGGCGCTGTTCTGCACCCGGATCTTCATACCTTTAAGATCGTCGGGTTTTGCCAGCGGCTTCTTGGTGATCATGTTGCGCTCACCGGCATCCGTCCAGCCCAGGAAGACCATGCGGGCGTTGGGATCCTTATCAAACTTGCTGGCAATCTCGCTGCCTATCTCACCATCCAGCACTTTATGCATGTGGTCGATGTCGCGAAAAACGTAGGGCAGGGTCAGCACGCTGGTTTCCGGGGCGATAGACGTGACCGGAGCCAGTGAGACGCGGATCATATCGATGGCGCCCAGTTGCACCTGTTGCAGCGTCTGGTCTTCATCACCCAGCACGCCACCGGCGTAGATCTTCATCTCCAGCCGTCCATCAGTGGCCTGTTTGAGTTTGTCGCCCATGTGTTGCAGGGCAACCACAGTGGGATAGCCGGCTGGCTGCACTTCAGCGACTTTAATCACCTGTGCCGTGGCGGTGGAACTTATCATGATTGCCGCCAGGGCACTGGCCAGGCATGTTTTTGTCAGTCTCATTATTTTGTCTCCCGCAGAGGTAGGACGGCCTGGAGTCTGGGCTAACCGCAGAGTGCCGTGTGGAGCCAGCATAGTGAAAATGCGTCTGAGTAAAATGCAGTAATGTTGATTGAATGAATGGCGTCACATTTTGAAACGTTGTTTTAATAAATTTTCATGCAGCTTCACATTTTCGAAACGTCCCTGACGGAAAGTGTGCAAAGCTGGTCAAAGCGAGGTCTGTGACCAGGGTTGGGTTTGTAAATACTAATGAGAACTACTATCAATTCGCCGCCATTTTGCTATTATTCGCGCTTGTTTCGCATCCCTGAATCAGAAGTTGGAGAAGCAGCGTGGTAGCCAGTGATTTGATGCAAACGGACCTCTCCGTTTGGGGCATGTATCAACATGCCGATATCGTGGTAAAGGTCGTCATGATTGGCCTGTTGTTGGCATCGGTCGTGACATGGGCAATCTTTTTCGGCAAATATGCTGAACTCAGCGCTGCTAAGCGCCGCCTGAAGCGTGAGCAACTGGCGCTGGGCGAAGCCCGTAGTCTTAATGACGCCGCCCGCATTGCTCAGTCGTTTACCGGTCACAGCCACAGCGTCGTGCTGCTGAACGATGCGCAGAATGAACTCGAATTGTCGGCAGGTGTGGAAGATACCAACGGCATTAAAGATCGCACCAGTTTCCGCCTTGAGCGCCGCGTGGCTGCTTTCAGCCGCCATGCAGGCCGGGGCAATGGCTTCCTGGCAACCATCGGCTCTGTCGCCCCGTTTATTGGTCTGTTCGGCACTGTCTGGGGCATCATGAACAGCTTTATCGGTATTGCGAAAACCCAGACGACGAACCTTGCGGTGGTGGCACCGGGTATCGCCGAAGCGCTGCTGGCAACGGCGGTGGGTCTGGTCGCTGCGATTCCGGCGGTGGTGATTTACAACGTCTTTGCCCGCATGATCGCTAACTACAAAGCCTCGCTGGGTGATGTTGCCGCTCAGGTGATGCTGTTGCAGAGTCGTGACATCGACCTGGGCACTGTGGCCAAAGAGGTTCCACGTCCCGCGACCGCCCAGAAACTGCGCTTAGGGTAAGCTGTTATGGCCATGCGATTAAACGACGATCTGCAAACCGACGGTGAAATGCATGAGATTAACGTGACGCCGTTTATCGACGTCATGCTGGTTCTGCTGATCATCTTTATGGTCGCCGCGCCACTGGCGACGGTCGACGTGCGCGTCAATCTGCCCGCCTCAACCAGCGCGCCGCAGCCGCGCCCGGAGAAGCCAGTTTATTTGTCTATTAAAGCGGATAAGCAGCTCTACGTCGGTAACGATCAGGTTACGCCTGACTCGCTGGTGAACGTGCTGACCAGCCAGACGCAGGGCAACAAAGAGACGACGATTTTCTTCCAGGCGGACAAGTCGGTGGATTATGAAACCCTGATGAGCGTCATGGATAAACTGCGCACGGCGGGCTATCTGAAAATCGGGCTGATGGGCATGGAAACCGTGAAGAAATAGCGAATTATCGGGCATCCTTAGAAGGCGACTATTGAGGTCGCCTTTTTTTATGCTGGCTCTCTGACCACATAAAATCGGGTCAAGCAGTGCTCAAGCCGATCACTTATGCTGCCTGATTCGGATTGTTAATTTGTTGTTACTTATGTACATAGATTTGTAAATTGCAATGGTGACTCACGTCACATTAATCCCGCTTCAGTCAGGCTAAAACGGCTAAAAAACAATAGGAAGCCGTTATGAGTCACACCCCGTCTTTACAAAAGCCGCCGAAAAGTGCTGCCCGAACTATCTTCAACGTCACCAGTGGTAACTTCCTGGAGATGTACGACTTCATGGTGTTTGGCTACTACGCGACCGCCATTTCAAAAACCTTCTTCCCGGGTGATGACCCGTTTGCTTCCCTGATGCTGACCCTGATGACCTTTGGTGCCGGCTTCCTGATGCGCCCGCTGGGGGCGATCATTTTAGGTGCCTACATCGACCATCATGGGCGCCGTAAAGGCCTGTTGCTGACGCTGGGCTTAATGGCGATTGGTACCCTGACCATTGCGGTGGTACCGGGTTACGCTACCTTAGGCGTGGCAGCACCGATTCTGATTCTGCTGGGGCGTCTGTTGCAGGGCTTCTCGGCGGGGGTTGAGCTGGGTGGCGTATCGGTCTATCTGGCCGAAGTTGCACCCAAAGGACGTAAAGGCTTCTTCGTGAGCTGGCAGTCGGGCAGTCAGCAGATTGCGGTGATCTTTGCTGCCCTGCTGGGCCTGATGCTGAATCATCTGCTGGCGAAAGAAGCGGTAACGGAGTGGGGCTGGCGTATCCCGTTTGTGGTTGGCTGTCTGATTGTGCCGTTCCTGTTCTATATCCGCCGGATGCTGGAAGAGACTGAAGCGTTCAGTAAACGTAAACATCACCCGAGCATGACGGAAATCATGCGGTCGGTCGCCAGCAACTGGGCGCTGGTGCTGGCGGGCATGCTGATGGTGGTCACCACCACGGTGATGTTCTACATGATCACCGCTTTTACGCCGACCTTTGGCAAAACTGTATTGATGATGAGCGACAAGCAGGCGTTTCTGGTGACGCTCTGTGTGGGTGTTTCCAACCTCTTCTGGCTGCCGCTGATGGGTACGCTGTCGGACCGCGTGGGACGACGTCCGCTGCTGATTATTTTTACCCTGCTGATGATTGCCACCACCTGGCCGGTGCTTCACTGGATGGTGGGATCGGCCAGCTTCGCTCACCTGCTGGAAGCTGAGCTGTGGCTGTCGTTTCTCTATGCCAGTTATAACGGTGCGATGGTGGTTTATCTGGCAGAAATTATGCCTGCTGAAGTGCGCGCTGCCGGTTTCTCCATGGCTTACAGTCTGGCAACGGCGCTATTTGGCGGCTTTACACCTGCCATCTCCAGCTATCTGATTCACGCCACCGGTGACAAAGCGATGCCTGGCGTCTGGCTCACCTTTGCGGCGGTCTGCGGGCTGATCGGTACGCTGTTGATTGGCCGGATGGTGAAGCAGTATCAGCGGCGTCACAGCGCCACAACGACGGTCAGCGCGTCACTTTAAAACGATAAATCGACGACCACGCTGTCGCTGTAATTTCCCGCAGGCGGCGTGTTCTGAGTGGTCAGGATGCGCGCGGTGTAGTTAAAGCCGCGCGTCAGTCCATCCGCTGATACCGCTGTCGAGGTGGTACTGCTCCAGCGTTCAGTGCCTGCCGCTCCCCAGCGATTGCTGGTGGCACTTTTATAAATCTCATAACTCAGACGGTTCGCTCCGCTCGCCATGTTCCTGACGCTGCCCGCCGGATAACTGCCATTGTTCAGCCCGACGGTATAGGTACTGCCTTTACTGCACAGCACGTTAATGGTCTGGGATACAGCGGAGAAGCTACTCACCAGCGGCGCACTGCCAAAGCTGATGTTGGGTGCGGTGATCGTCGTGCAATCGTTGGTGAGGACAGCGGTAACGTTAATCGGAATCACGCCGCTGCCTTGCTGCTCGCTTAAACAGAGATTACCCACGCCAATGCTGGTGCAGATGCGGTAAGTCACAGCCATATTTAGCGTAACGGAATAGGTTCCCGCTGCAACCACCTGACCGGGAACAGTGCGCAGATAGACGGGAAGGGCAAAGTTAAGACTGCCCAGCAAACCTGCCAGATTTATCAGGGTTTGTGAGCTGTAAACAAACGGCGTGCTGCCAATCGTCAGTTCGCTGGCGCAGGCGCTGTCGGTGCAGAGCCGTACTGGCACATTATCGCTGCCGGTGTCACCACTGCGTTTCAGGACGCCCCGTGTGCCGCTGATATTGGTCGCGCCGGTCAGCTGAAACGTTATCTGGTTATTGCCAAGCAGTGACAACGCCGAGCCTGCGCCACAGTTGACGTTGGCGTTAGTGGTCACCGAGCTGACGGTGGTATTCGCCACAAACGTCGTGACCGAGCCGAAGCTGGCGGTCGACGCGGGCAGACCGCAGGCGGCGTAGCTCACCGACGGCAGTGTCAGCAGCAGGGCAGCCAGTAACAGAGATTTGATCATGGTTGGGTTCCGGACGTGAAAGATTCAGCGGGAGAGGCTGCGCTGCCTGCGGCGGGCGCGGGCAGCGCGCAGGTCAGAGGGCCATAGGTTTTCAGCGCCTGCGGCTGACCGCTGGCGATGCGCAGTTCGGTTTCACAGCGGCGGCCATCGGGCGTCACCACCTCCATCGGGTTTCTGGCAGTGAGATTTTCCATCCAGACGATGCCATCCCAGCCGACATACTCAGTGGCATGATCCGCACGCTGTACCAGGCTTGAGACCGGCAGCGGCTGGCCCTGTGCATCAACCAGAATCACGCTGGCGGAGCGCAGTTTTTCCACCGGGAAGTTAAGCAGGTAGCCGCTCTGACGTTTCACCGCAAAACGCTGCTCAACATGGGGCGTGGTCATATCGGCGGGCAGGTCGAGGGTGTCGATATCATATTTGGCCGGGTAGTAGCTGCTGATGGCGGGGACCAGCAGATAGCCCTGTTGGTTAGTGCGTCCCATCGACTGATTTTCATAGCGGACATTAACGTCGGGATAGCCCGTTTTCACCAGCACAAAAGCGTCGTTGATGGCGTTGGCGGCAAAGACGCCGTTGTCCATTAATACCAGTGCACCGGCGACATCGGCCCATTGAGTCAGATTGTCATCATCACCGTAGAAGCCCCCCGAGGTGTCGATATGGTTATTGCGGTAGCGCAGACTGCCCTGCCGGTAGTCGCCACTGTCGCCACTCTGATTCGCCCATGAGGCATCCCAGGCGAATCCACCGTCGCTGGGCATGGCACTGGAGGCATAGAGACGCTGGCTATCGCGACCGCGTTGATCGCGCTCGGTGCTGATCGCCGCGCTGCCCTGCTCGCCAAACGGGATCACCAGCGAGAGCGCACCGGTCCAGCTCTTCTCCTCCTGATCGCGGCTGGCGGAGACATAGAGGCTGCTGTTTCCCCACAGATTCTTACTCCATGAGAGGTTCCACAGGCGGGTGCGATCGCCCTGGCCGTCGGTGATATCGATGAAGGCGGCGCCGACGCTGCCAAAGCGGTTCAGTGAGATGCTGGCGCTGTATTGGGCAGTGCGGCGCGATAGCGTGTAACGGCTATCCGCCTGACTACCGGCACGGCTGCCGACCAAGGCCAGATTGCCAAAGTCGCTGCTGCGCTGGGTCTGCTGCGTGCCGATGTTGAACCAGCGATTGTTGTACTGATAGCCCCAGCTATATTGCCTGCCGCTGTCGCCATCAAGATGACTTTGTGCCACCGCGCCGTTAACCACGCCCCAGCTGCCAACCCGAAGCTGACCTCCCAGCCCGCCCATCGCCAGATTTTCGCTGCCCTCGGCGTGACTCTCCAGCGTCAGCCAGTCGGTCATGCCGTAGCGATATGAGCCACTGGCGGCAGCCGCACCGTAATCGAAGTTTTTAATGCCGTAATTTTCGCGAATCGCCCCGGCGGAGATAGCGTAGTCAGCCAGCCCCGATTTCAGCAGATTGCTGGAGACATAAAACGGCATGGTGGTGGTGACGCGTCGGCCGACCGCATCTGTGGTGGTGATCACCGCGTCACCCGCACCATTGACGAATGGCACATTGGTTAATGACCAGGGGCCAGGCTGCACATTTGCCTGACCGGAGCGATAGCCATTGATAAAGAGATCGACGGTGGAGGGGACTGCAGCCTGGCCAGAGAAGGCGGGTAGCGGATAGGTCACCAGGTCAGGACGGACGCTGAAGTCGCGACCCACACTGATGCCGCCGAGTCGGATGCTGCTGCTCCAGGCAAGCGAGTCAGTCACCAGATCCCCGACCCGCCAGCTCATCACCGCGTTCTCATCTTCATTGCTCCACCAGCTGTCGTAACGGATATAACCGTTGTCCTGATAACCGGGGCTGCCTTCCAGCTGCTGCTGCCAGACGCCGTTGGTAGAGACGTGTCCGGCATCACCGAACAGGCGCAGTTCGTTCCAGGCAGAAAGCCGGGTGCCGGTGGTATCGGTACGGCTGGCGTAGAGATCGTAGTTAATCAGCGCGCCGGCGCTGGTGCGCCCCGGATAGCGCGGTCCGTTCTTCGCCTCGCCAATCACCTGACCGGGAAGCCATTCCGGTGGTACGGTGAGCAGCAGCCGCTGACGGGCGGCGTCATATTCCACACTGACGGATTGCAGGCTGCTGACATCGATCTGCGCCTGCTCACCCAGCTTATCCAGTGGCAGACCGGCACGCTGCAGATCGCCGCTACGCAGCCAGAAATGGTCGTTGCGCTGCTCGACTGGCACAATGTTGCCGTTTTCCTGCTGGTTAATCACCAGCTCCAGCATATATTGCTGACCGCTGCTGCTGGTCTGCAGGCTGTGCGGTGGAGGCAGGGATGAATAGGTCTCCGCCAGCACAGGATCCGGCGTTAAGGCGTAAATGACGCTGGCTACCGCCAGCGCGCAGGGATGCAGGGAAAAAGGTCTCATTCAGCGCTTATTTCTGGGCAGCGCTGCGCCACGGGCTCTTGTTGACCTCTGCAGTGAGTTCGCCGCTGACCGGCGTGGTGAGTGGCCAGCGATATGTGCTGTCCGCGAGCACATAGCCATATAAACCGTCGCCCAGTTTGCGACCGCCGATAGTCACATTGCTCAGTCGGGCATGGCCATTGCCGCTGTTGGTCAGCTGCAGCCAGCGCTTGCCTCCCTCGCTAATCTGTTGCCAGCGCAGAGCCGGACGGGCACTGTCGGTGGAGAGCCCGGTGCCATACACGAACAACGGCACTGAGTAGCGCATCTGAAAGGTCAGTCCGGCCTGATTCTCGCCAGGATTGCGCGGCGTGGGAATCTCATCCAGCACCACCCGATAAGCCTGCTCTTTACCGGCCGCAGGCGGCGTCTGTTTAATCAGTCTGACCAGCTGTTTTTGTCCTGGCTCCATTCGCACCATTGGCGGGCTGGCGACCACCCGCTGCTGGGTCTGGTACTGTTCCTGTCCATTGATTTGCTGCCAGCTGAAAACACGGATCTGCATCATCGTGGTCGTGTTACCGCGATTCTCCAGCCAGAGTTCGCTGGCTTTCTCTTCAGGATTAATGGCGGGATCGATAGGCCATATCATCACAGAGTTAGCAGCAAAGGCTGCATGGAATAGGGGAGAACTTAACAGCAACAGCAGGGCGCGCAGTGGCTTCATGATCGTATCCTTGTTTTCTATCACCTCACCAGCTCAGGGTGACGGTCAGCGTATCGGTATAAACGCCGGCGCGCGCAGTGCCGGGCAGTTGCAGCTGGCCATAGATCGGCAGCGTAATGTTATTGGCATTGCTATAGCTCAGCGGCACCGCCTGATTGACCGGGATCACCGTGGTGCGGCTGGCATTACTAAAGAGCGTATAGGGAACGGTATTGCTGAAGTTGGGCAGTTTCAGGTTGCGGGTGGTCGTGAAATTGGCGCCCTGATTAATGCTCATGCTCAGCGTGGTGCCCGGCGTGCAGGCAAGATTTATCGAGGTACTCTGCACAAAGCTGGCGCTGGCGGGAGTGGCCGCCACGCCAGACTGTGTGCCAAAGTTAAGTGTGCCGAAAACACCGGTATTGGTTCCGGATATTACGCAGCCTGCCACGACAGAAGCCGTGACCTGAAAGGTGCTGGTGGGCAGACCCCAGGCGCTGAAACACCTTATCAGCAGAGGCAGACCGCATGCGATCATCAGGCTGGATCGCCAGAGAACCACCCTTATCTACCTGCGACAGTCGTTAATAGTTCACGGCAACGTTAATCGTATCGGTATAAGTTCCGGCAGGAATCAGGGGATTAAAACCGCCGCCAACAACCCGGCCATAAATGGCGTAGTTGGTGCCCAGTGTTGGGTCCGTGGTTCCACTGGCGGCGATTGGCGTATTGTTGGCGATAGCCGTGGTAAAAGAGGCGTCACTGTAGAGGGTATAGGCGATGCCCTGTGCATTATCCGATCCCAGAACCAGATAACGTGGTGATGCAGAGGCGGTGCCATAAATGGTCGCTGGCGCAGTATTGCTGCTGGTCACCACCACGTTATAGTCCTGACCCGTGGTACAGCGGACAAAAATACCGTTACCCGCCGCACCGACCAGCGTGGCGTTCAGGGTGTCGAAGGTCGCTGCACTGCTACCAAAATTCAGGGTACCGAAGTTAACGCCCGCCGTAGCTGACTGACCGTTTACCAGGCAACCCGTGGTCAGCGTTAACGTGGCATTGATGGTTCCCGAGGTCGTTGCCGCCTGGGTTAAGGGTGTCATTGCGACAGTTAATCCTGCAGCGGCACACAGAAAAAGCTTGAGTTTCATAATATTTCCTTACGGATTATCGAGAGTCAGTGCTTTTTCACCCGGTGTTTATTAACGATTCAACTCAAAATGATGAAATAAAAATTACAAGGCGGTTAGTGCCACTGTCCTGAGGGAAATCTTAGACTTAAGAATGATGATTTATATTAGTTTTACTTACTATAGATCAGTTAAAGCGTTACGCGAAGCCCTGCCAGTTATTTTTCATTAATCAAATGGCCTAAGTGGCCGATAACCCAGTAACAGCAAGGCATAAAAGCAAGAAAGAAAAAGAAAACTCTTTGTTTTTTCGGTCTCTGGCATGCTTTCCGCTTCGGTGATATGTTCCTTTACCAATCAGACATAATAACGATTTACCGGCTGTCTCAGCAGGCGGGAAATAAGATGCAGGTTTAAAATGCCCTGCGTCTGGGGGCGCGCTTTACCGGGCCTCCGGGATAACAAAAAACCGAAATTTAATGACTTTCACCCAACGGGTGTTTTTTGAATCACTTTCTGACTTTACACAGCACCCGTTTCTCAGCGGGTGGTGAGGAGCTGCACATGTTGCTTGTCACCTGGGATAGCGTTTTGATCTGCGTTTCGCTGATCGTCGCGTTTATTGCCTCATTTACAGCGCTGGATACTGCCGGAAGGGTGGCGGTATCCCGTGGCTGGAGCGCCCGATTCTGGTTGCTGGCAGGCGGAACTGCGATGGGGATTGGCGTCTGGGCAATGCATTTCATTGGTATGCTGGCGATGATGATGCCGATGACGATGCGCTATGACACGCGGCTGACGATACTCTCGCTGCTTGTGGCGATCATGGCGTCAATGTTTGCTTTTGGCCAGACAGTAGGCGGCCTGCATCTCACCCGTTATCGGTTACTGCGCGGCACACTGATCCTGAGTTCAGGGATTGTCGTGATGCACTACCTCGGCATGTATGCGCTGCTGATTGAGCCGCGACCTGAGTGGAATGTGCTGCGGGTGGCGCTCTCCGTGATCATTGCGTTTGTTGCTTCGGGCGTGGCGCTGTGGCTGGCGTTTCATCTGCGCCAGGGCGACCATCATCTGCTGCTGATGCGGGGACTGGCCTCACTGGTGATGGGGATGGCCATTGCTGGTATGCATTATGTCGGCATGTCGGCAGCCCGATTCAGCGAGAGCAGTATGATGCAGCCGGGTGGTGTGAGCAATCCAGGACTGGCGGTTTGGGTAACGCTCATTACGCTGATTATTCTGGGCATTACGCTGCTGAGTTCCATGCTGGATGCCCAACTGCGTGCCGCGCGACTGGCGACCCGACTCAGACACGCTAACCAGGAACTGCGTCAGCTGGCGATGCATGACAATCTGACCGCGCTACCCAATCGGGCCATGCTGGAGCAGCAGCTCGATCTGGCGATTAAACAGGCTATGCTCAACGAAAATCGCTTTGCCGTGATCTACATGGATCTTGATGGGTTCAAAGCGGTCAATGACACCTGGGGACACCACGTCGGTGATCGGTTGCTGGTGGCTGTGTCGGAACGGCTGCGTAGCCAGCTCAGCAACACGATGCTGCTGGTGCGTCTGGGAGGCGATGAATTTGTACTGATGGCGGAGGCATGCGATGTCACTCCAGCCCGTCAGCTGGCGCAAAAACTGGTCAAAGTGATCAGTACGCCGTTTGAACTGGATCGCTATGTGTTACACGTTTCCCTCAGTGCGGGCATTGCGATATTCCCGCTGCACGGTCGTAACCGGCAGGAGCTGTTATTCAATGCCGACTCGGCGATGTACCACACTAAACACAGCGGACGTAACGGCTGGTGCCTGTTTGAGCCGGCGATGAGTGATGCAACGCAGCATCAGCTGGCGCTGGCAAACGATCTGTGGGAGGCGATCGATCGGCAACAGATGCGACTCTTTTATCAGCCCAAATTCCGTTCCGGCGGCACACGGCTAATGGGATTTGAAGCACTGCTGCGCTGGCAGCATCCGCAACGCGGGTTGCTGACGCCTGAGCTGTTTCTGCCGCGCGCCGAAAAAACCGGCCAGATCGTTGCACTGGGCAACTGGGTGATTGATGAGGCCTGCCGTCAGCTGAAAATCTGGCATAACCAGGGCAACAGCGACTGGACGGTCTCGGTCAATCTCTCCGCGTTGCAGTTTCACCAGCGTGATTTACTCCACACGCTGATGCAGACGCTGGCGCGTTACCAGTTGTCAGGCAGCGCACTGATGCTGGAAATCACGGAAGCGATTGCCATGCGTGATCCCCTCTTCAGCCAGCAACGTATTCGTGAACTGCAGCAGGCGGGCGTCAGTGTGGCCATTGATAATTTTGGCATCGGCTATGCCAACCTGCTGCATCTGAAAGATCTGGATGCCAGCGAACTCAAAATCGATCGCAGCTTTATTAACTGCCTGCGACCCGGCAGTGAAGATGCGACCGTGGTCAGCGCCATGCTGACCCTGGCGCAGAGTCTTAACCTGCGCATGGTGGCGGAAGGGGTTGAGACAGAAGAGCAGCAGCACCTGCTCACCAGCCTGGGCTTTGATGCGCTGCAGGGATATCTGCTGGGCAAGCCGACGCCAGCGGATCGCATAGAGGCGTTTCGTTTTCCCGGACTGCGACCGCCTCTGGCATCAGCATCCGTCTGACGCTGAAGCTGACGATAGATTTCAGCACTCAGAGTGAGTGGAAAGATGCAGGGTTCGCGGCTCATTAACCGCCGGGCAGTGCCGATAATTAAGAAAAGAAGTTTTAAAAATCCCTTACCTAAACACAAGCACGGCTTTTCGCGGGAACGCACTATGTTAGCAACCTCATACGACTCTTTTATCGTCATCGTCTCCGTTCTTGTCGCGATGCTGGCTTCGTTTACCGCCTTAGATATGGCGGGACGGGTGGTGCACTCCACGGGCAAAGTCGCGCTGGTCTGGCTGTTTGGCGGCGGTTTCTCCATGGGCATCGGCATCTGGGCGATGCACTTCATTGGCATGTTGTCGATGAACATGGAGATGGTGATGAGCTACAACGCCGGGCTGACCGCCTTCTCCGCTGCCATCGCGGTCTGCGCATCGATATTTGCCCTGTGGCTGGTCTGCAGTGGCGATTTGCCCCTGCCGCGCCTGGCGGGCGGCGCACTGATTCTCGGCAGCGGCGTCGTGGCGATGCACTATACCGGGATGGCAGCCCTGATGTTCTCGCCGGGTATTGTCTGGCGGTGGGGCTGGATAGGCCTTTCGGTGGTGATCGCGCTCGCCGCTTCTGGCGCAGCGCTGTGGCTGGCATTTAACCTGCGTGAAGGTCAGACTGGCCGGGTGACCCTGCTGCGTATTGGCGCATCCGTAGTGATGGGCTGTGCGATTGCGGGCATGCACTACACCGGCATGATGGCGGCAGAGTTTCCCGCTCACAGCCATTCGATGGGGCAGGGCGTTAACAGTAACTGGCTGGCGATTCTGGTCACGGTAGTCACTATCTCAATCCTGGGGATTACTCTGCTGGTCTCGATGCTGGATGCGCGGATGCAGGCGCGCACCTCCATTCTCGCCAGCTCACTGGCTGAAGCGAACCGCGAGCTGGCACAGCTGGCGCTGCACGACAATCTGACTCGCCTGCCAAACCGCATTCTGCTGGAAGATCGACTGGAACAGGCGATCAACAAAGCCAATCGTGAGCAGACGCTGTTTGCCCTGATGTTTATGGATCTGGACGGATTTAAGGCGGTTAACGACGCGTTCGGGCATCACATTGGCGACCGTCTGCTGGTGGGTGTGACCGAGCGTATGAGCCAGCAGATGGCTGGCTATTACACGCTGGCGCGACTCGGCGGTGATGAGTTTGTGCTGCTGGTGGAGATCGACGATCCCAACGATGCAGCGGCCATTGCCGATAAACTGGTGAAAGCGGTGGACCGTCCGTTTGATATCTCACGCTATGAGCTGGTGGTCTCGCTGAGCCTCGGCATCGCCGTCTATCCTGGCGATGGCGAGGATGAGCGTGAACTGATGTTCAACGCCGATGCGGCGATGTATCACACCAAAAATAATGGCCGCAATGGTTACACCTTTTTTCAGCCCTCAATGAACATTCAGGCGCAGAGCCAGCTTCAGCTGAACAATGATCTCTGGCAGGCGCTGGATAACAATGAGCTGCGCCTGTTCTATCAGCCAAAATATTGCGCGCCACGCGGCCCGCTTCTTGGTTTCGAAGCGCTGCTGCGCTGGGAACATCCAAAGCGGGGTCTGTTATCGCCTGACAAATTTCTGCCAATGGCGGAAAAAACCGGGATGATTGTCAACATCGGCAATTGGGTGATTAATGAAGCGTGTCGCCAGTTGCGCCAGTGGCATTTGCAGGGCCATACGGACTGGTCAGTGGCGGTGAACCTGTCGGCGCTGCAGTTTGAGCAATCGAATCTGGTAGAGACAGTGGTAGATGCGCTGGCAAAACATCAGATTCCGGCCGAACTGTTGACGCTGGAGGTGACGGAAACCACCGCGATGCGCGATCCCGATGAGAGTGTGCGTATTCTCACCGAGCTGACTCAGCTTGGGGTGAAAGCCTCGATTGATGACTTTGGCACCGGCTACTCCAGCCTGCTCTACCTGAAAAGGCTACCGGCCAGCGAACTTAAGATCGATCGGGCCTTTGTGAATGAACTCCAGCATCAGCCGGAAGATGCCACCATCGTGTCGGCGATTGTGGCACTGGCGCAGTCACTGCAACTGAAAGTGGTGGCCGAGGGCGTTGAAACCGCTGAACAGCAGGCCTTTCTGACCGGCCTGGGTTGCAATACGCTGCAGGGCTTCCTGCTGGGCAGGCCGGTTCCCGCGGAACAGGTGCCGGAGCTGGCTAACTTTGTGGTAGCAGAAGACGAAGAGGTCGTTACGGATATCCGCCAGATGAGTGAAGCTGAACCGCTGCTGACACCGCAGGTTGCTGCGATCTGACACACCTGACACAGCGTAGCATCTGCGTGAATTGAGACGATAAGCGATTCGCACCGCCTGTCATTGATCGCCTGCCGTGGTAAAGTCTCGCGGCCAGATTATTCACGGTAAAACAGGGAGAGGCGACCCGTGGCGAAATACCAGCGATTGATGGATGAGATTCAGCAGCAAATAGAGGCCGGCATCTGGCTGCCAGGCACCCGTTTACCTTCGTTGCGTCAGCAGGTTGCGCAGCAGGGTGTCAGCCTGATGACCGTGTTGCATGCCTATGAGTTGCTGGAAAGCCAGGGCTGGATCGTTTCTCGTCCTCAGTCAGGTTACTACGTGGCACCGCGTGCCCTGGCGCCCGCACCGCTGAGCGTGGCGATCAGCGAACAGGTTGATATCAACGACTTTGTGTTTGATGTATTGCAGGCCACGCGCGATCCCGCCATCGTGCCGTTTGGTTCTGCTTTCCCTGATCCCGCTCTGTTTCCGCAGCGCCAGCTCATGCGCTCGCTGGCAAACGTCTCTCATCATCTCACCCCAACGGATGCGCTGCACAATCTGCCGCCTGGCAACGCCACGCTGCGACAGCTGCTGGCCCAGCGCTATGCGCGCCAGGGCATTACGCTGTCGCCGGATGAAATTGTCATCACCAGCGGGGCACTGGAGGCACTCAATCTCAGCCTGCAGTCCCTGACCGAGCCGGGCGATTACGTGATAATTGAGCATCCGGGTTTTTATGGTGCGCTGCAGGCGATTGAACGGCTCAAACTCAAGGCGCTGGCGATTCCGGTCGATGCAAAGCAGGGCATCGACCTTGCCCAACTGGAGGAGGCCCTGCAGCGCTGGCCGGTGAAAGCCTGCTGGCTGATGACGACGCTACAAAATCCGCTCAGCGTGACCTTAACCCCGGAGCGTAAACAAGAGCTGGTCGAGCTGCTGGCGCGTTATCAGGTGCCGATGATTGAAGATGATGTCTATGCCGAACTCTGGGCGGGTGATGTTGCGCCGCTGCCGGCTAAAGCCTGGGATCGTCAGGGGAACGTGCTGCATTGCGGCTCGTTTTCAAAGTCGCTGGTGGCAGGATTTCGCGTTGGCTGGGTTGCGGCAGGGCAACATGCGCAGCGCATTCAGCGGCTTCAGCTGATGAGCACGCTTTCTACCAGCGCGCCAATGCAGCTGGCGCTGGCCGATTTCCTCGCTACGCGGCGTTACGACACCCATCTTAAGCGGCTGCGACAGATTCTGGCGAAACGACAGCAAATGGTGCGCCAGGCATTACTGAAAGTACTGCCACCGCAGTCAACGGTCAGTGAAGGGCGCGGGGGCTATTTTCTTTGGGTGACACTGCCGGACCATATTAATACGACCCGGCTCTATCAGCAGGCGCTGGCGAAGGGGATCAGCATTGCACCGGGGCAGTTATTTTCGGCAGGAGAGCAGTTCAGCCACTGTTTTCGGCTGAATACCGCCTGGCCGTGGGATAGCCGGGCCGAGGCGGCAATAGAAACGCTGGGTCAATTGATGGCGAAGCCGCTGGCAGATTAAACCTGCGCCGCTTCCTGGTGACCCCAGGTCAGGTAGTAGACATCATAGAAGTCCACTTCCCCTTTTTGCGTCAGCAGACGCTGGATGCCTGTCTTCACCCGTTCCGGTGCTTCAGGCAGCGACAGAATGCGAGAGATAGCCTGCTCGCGCACGGGCTGAATGTAATACCACTCGCCGTTGTAGCAGACGCGCAGATCGAGTGCATCAATATCTTCAAAGCGATATTTCGGATTGATATCCAGCAGCATCAGAACACTCATGACCAGCACAAATGCGGTGGCAAACCAGAATGCGGGCCAGCCGAGCATCTCGGTAGAGAAAATCAGCGCCACGCACAGGCCGTAGCAGAGATACATGACTGCCCAGAGGCCGGGGTGTTTTTTCAGAAACGAGAGGCTAAAGCGCGGCAAATTGTCGCGACGTTCTTCGCGATTAAGCGTAGCGATCTCGTCAATCAGGATTTGTTTAATAGCGTCCATTTGTTACCTCACTGTCATCTGTTAGCTATTACAACAGATAACAGTCAAGCATATCAGAAACAGATTCGTGCATTTTTTATATAACAGTTGATAAAACAGTTGTTGGCCATCCTCCCACCTGACATTTTGCAACACTTTGCCGCAGTAAAAACCGCTACCCTCTGCCACCCATGCACACTCTTGCCCTATTGTTAACGACACATTTGGCTTTAGGCAGCAATATCAGTCAATTATCCAAAATGTGTTGTCTGGCGCACATTGCATTGTGCCGCGGGTTTGCCACACTTAATAAAAAACCGGAGAACCTGTATGTGTGCCTCATCCTCCAGCCTGATGTTAATGATGTCCTTTGCCGCAGGCACTTTCTCGGCAGGGGCTTCTGATAATCCTCAGCATCTTATGCTTGGCATCCCGTCGGGTGGCGTCCCGAATAACCCGTTACCTCTGATTATCTGGCCGCGCGTGGTGCCGGAAGATGAGGAAATCGCGACGTGGTTTGAGAAAACTTTTGAAGAGAACGGCTGGCCACCCGCCTGGCGCTATCCGATTTTTCCCTACACCCACTTTCATCCCAACACCCATGAATTGCTGGGCGTGGCGGAGGGCTGGGCAGAAGTACTGTTTGGCGGCGACAGTGGCCGGATGGTGACGCTGCGCGCCGGTGATGCGGTGCTGATTCCGGCAGGCGTCGGCCATCGTCAGGTCAGCGCCAGCGACGACTTCATGGTGATTGGTGCCTATCCGCACGGCATGTCGCCGGAGACGCTGCGTGATGAACCGGCTAAGCTGAAAATGGCCCAGGAACAGGTAAAAAAAGTGCCACTGCCGACGCAGGACCCTTTCACCGGTAAAGAGGGCGCATTGACGGAGATCTGGCAGCCGATTGCCGCCATGCATTTACAGCAACAGATGGACCTGTAGAGACCTGCGTCCGTCGTGAAATGGTTAAGCGCGAGCACGGCTCGCGCTTTGCTTTTCTGGCCTGAAATCTCTTTTAAACGTTAATGACATGGGCCTAATCCTGTTGTCATTCCATTGAATATTTGTCCGCCGCTGCCGATATATCACCTGCTAATATTAGTTATTCTTCTTAATGCGCTTGTGTTTGCAGACCTTTTCCGCTTTAGTCTCGGCCAGTTTATTAAGAACATTCCTAAGCCACTACCCGGCTATCGAGCAGCAGGCAAATAACAATGGATAATAACTCTGATGTCATCTATCGCATGCTGGTACAAAGCGTGATCGATTATGCGATCACCATGCTTAAACCGGACGGAACCGTCGCCAGCTGGAACGGCGGAGGCCTGCACGTCCTGGGTTACAGGCCAGACGAAATTATTGGTCAGCACGCCACCCTGTTTTACAACGAAGAGGATCGTCGTCGCGGTCAGCTGCAGCGTGAACTCGATATTGCGGCGAACGCCGGACGGTTTGAAACCGAAGGCTGGCGCTGTCGTAAAGATGGCAGCACCTTCTGGGCGCATGTGGTGATCTATCCGATCCGCAATGAAGTAGCCCGGCTGGTCGGATTCGCCGCTATCTGCCGTGACTGTACCCGGCAGCAGGAGCAGCAACACAAAGAGCGGGAGCAGGAGTCGCGCTTCCGTCTGCTGGTGGAAGGCGTCACCGATTACGCCATCTACATGCTCGATCATGACGGCAACGTGGTGAACTGGAACGCGGGTGCACAGCGGGCCAAAGGCTATGTGGCAGAAGAGATCGTCGGTCAGCATTTCTCCCGCTTTTACAGCGCGCAGGATCGGCTGGACCATGTCCCGGAGCAGAACCTGCAAACCGCGTATCGCACCGGCCGTTTTGAAGATGAGGGCTGGCGTTATCGCAAAGATGGCAGCGCCTTCTGGGCGCATGTCGTGATCGACACGATCCGCGACGATCAGGGCCAATTGCTGGGCTACGCCAAAATCACCCGTGACTGCACCGAACAGCAGCGCATTCGCAGTGAGCAGCGGGAGCAGGAGCAGCGTTTCCGTCTGCTGGTAGAGGGCGTCACTGATTACGCCATCTATATGCTCGACGTCGACGGCGTGGTGGTGAACTGGAATGCCGGTGCCGAGCGCGCCAAAGGATATAAGGCAGAAGAAGTGGTCGGTCAGCACTTCTCACTGTTCTACAGTTCCCATGAGCGGCTGAACCGGACGCCGGAAGCCAACCTCGGTATCGCGCTCAAAACTGGCCGCTTTGAAGATGAGGGCTGGCGTTACCGCAAAGATGGCAGCGCTTTCTGGGCGCATGTGGTGATCGACGCCATCCACGATGATGACGGTAAGCTGGTCGGTTTCGCCAAAATCACGCGTGATCGCACCGAACGCCGTGAGCAGGAGCAGCAGATCCTGCGCGCCCGCGATCTGGCTGAAGCTCAGAGCACTCAGAAAACCGCGCTGTCCAAATTCCTTGATAACATCATCGCCAACATCCCCTCCTGCGTGATTGTGGAAGATGCGATCACACGTGAAATTCTGCTGGTTAACGACCGCACTCAGCAGCTGTTTGGCCTGTCGAAATCACTGATCGTCAACAAGCGTCCGCACGAATGCATGTCCCCTGAACTCAGTGACTACTTCAATAATCTGGCCGATGTTGCGCTGCGCAGTGAGGGCATGCATGAGCGTGAGCAACTGCTGATGACCGCCAGCGGCGAGCGTATCCTGCATACCCGCGCGACCGCGATTAATGGTCAGGATGCACGTCGTAACTACTTAATGCTGCTAGTAGAAGATGTCACCGACCAGCGCGCAGCCGATGCCCGAATTCACCATATGGCGCATCATGACAATCTGACCAGCCTGCCTAACCGCATTTTGTTCCGCCAGCGTCTGAGCGAAGCCTTACGCACCGCTGGACAGATGCAACGCCAGACTGCTGCGCTCTGCCTTGACCTTGATAACTTTAAAAATGTGAACGATGCGCTGGGTCACCAGATTGGCGATGAGCTGTTGCGCAGCGTGGCTAAGCGTCTGCGCAACGCGCTGCGTGATCAGGATACGCTGGCGCGTATTGGTGGCGATGAGTTCGCCATCGTGCTGCCTCACGTCGCCGGTAATGATGAGGCGAGCGCAGTAGCTCAGCGCCTGATCGAGGCGATTCGTCCACCGGTTAACATTGAAGGCCATAATCTGTCTGTGGGGCTAAGCGTGGGCATTGCGCTTAGCACCACCATCACTAACACGCCGGAGCAGCTGCTGCGCTGTGCTGACATGGCGCTGTATGAAGCCAAGCGCAATGGCCGCAATCGTTATGAACACTTTACGCTGGAGATGGATGATGTGGCGCGCAGTCGGCGCCTGATTGAAAACGATCTGCGTGATGCGATCAGCGGCGGGCACCTTCGACTCTACTATCAGCCCATCACCAACGGCGATCATCACACCATTATTGGCTACGAGGCGCTGATGCGCTGGCATCATCCGATTCGTGGCTTGATCATGCCTAATGACTTCATCCCGATTGCAGAAGAGACCGGCCTGATTCATATGCTGGGGGCGTTTGCACTCTATGAAGCCTGTCGTGAAGCGGCGAGCTGGGAAGGGGAGCAGTCGGTTTCGGTCAACCTCTCTCCGCTGCAATTCAAAAACAGCTCGCTGGTGCCGGTGGTGGAAGGTGCGCTGAAGGAGTCGGGGCTCGATCCGGCGCGACTGGAAGTCGAGATTACCGAATCGGTGCTGCTGGATGACTCACTGGGAAACATCCGGACGCTGCAAAATCTCAAGGCGCTGGGCGTACAGATTGCGCTGGATGATTTCGGCACCGGCTATTCGTCGCTGAGTTATCTGCGCTCTTTCCCGTTCGACAAAATTAAAATCGACAAATCGTTCATCAACGATATGGGCGACAGTCGCGAGGCGCTGGCGATTATCCGCGCCATCACCGGCATGAGCCGCAGTCTGGATATCCAGATCACCGCTGAAGGGGTAGAGAGCGATGAGCAGTTTGCTAAGCTGCGCGACGAAGGCTGTACGCTGTTCCAGGGCTTCCTGTTTGGACGGCCTCAGCCATCGGAACTGCGGCTGAAAACGCTGGGTTAACCCGCGCGGAATGAGTCGACGCTGGGATAATCAATGCTGGATCAATCATAAAGGCCATGCTGCTGGACCGGCGCATGGCTGAGATTATCGCGGATGCGTCGCACCGACTCACGCACCACCAGCCTGCCATTCAGTAGCAGACTGCCGGTCGGCGTACCGGGATTCAGCCGCATCTCCTGCAGCATTCTCACTGCCGCCGCACCCAGCTCATCACGCGGCACCTGCACCGAGGTCAGCGGAATATCGTGGATAGCGGCCAGGTTAAACCCATCCATGCTCATCACCGAAATATCCTGCGGTACCCGTAAACCAGCCTGCTCCAGGGCCGTGACGGCACCTGCTGCAATGTAATCGCCGCTGGCGAGAATCGCCGTAGGGCGGAGCGCATCAGGACAATGGCGCAGATATTCACCCAGCCGTTCCGCTGCCTCATTGCTGCTGAAACTGTTGAGGGTCAGCAGATGCTGACGACTGTCAAAGCGCAGGTTCATGGCGTGCCAGGCGTCCCGGACACCCTGAAGTCGCTGCTCCATGGTGTAGCGGCGCAGGCAGTGCAGCGAGAGAATTTGCCGGTGTCCCTGCTCAAACAGATAACGCGCTGAAAACTCTCCGATCAGCTGATGATGCGGCGAGACCGAGGGCAGGCGCATACGACGATCGCGGGCGTTAATCAGCACGCAGGGTTTGTTCATCTCTGCCGCCAGCTGATGAATATGCTCATCATCAATGCCAATCAGCAGCGCCGCTTCGGTCTGCTGCATCTTATCGATAAACAATGCCGCATCACTTTCCACCTCTTCCAGGGGGCAGTAGCGCAGCCGCACTTCATGCGGCTCCACCGCCTGACTGATCCCCTGAATGACCTTGTAATAAAAAATATCACTTCGCACATCGAAGGCGCGGGGCGGGGCAAAGACCATCAGGTTATTCAGCAGCAGGCGACCGCTATGCAGGTTAGTCAGCACGCCCTGCTGCTGCGCCACGGCGAGCACTTTATCGCGGGTGGCGGGCCGGGTATTGGCTTTACCCGCCAGTACGCGCGACACCGTACTGATCGAGACGCCGCTCAGTGCCGCAATTTCACCCACTTTCAGCCTTTGTTTCATTCTGTGATCGCCTTCAAATCTGCTAATGAAAAATTTTTCATAGGCTGCTGAATCGCGTCAGATAAGCGTTTCAGTGCCCATTTCTGTCGTGTTAAAGCCTGCCATGAAAATCGTTGCAAAAAAGTGGCTGTACCCACGTTTCGCACTTTTCTAAGTTCGTGAAAAGGACACGCGGTACGCCAGCTGGCGGTGTGCGTCATCAATGGTAATCAGGAGTGGCACAATGAGCCTCGAATCAACAACGAAACCCATCAGTGCGTCACGCACGGTGCGCGTGATTAAAAATTTACGCTGGTGGATGCTGGGAATGTTCCTGCTGGGTGTGACCGTCAACTACATCACCCGCAACTCGCTCGGCATTCTGGCACCGGAACTGAAAAACAGTCTGCATATGAGTACCGAGCAGTACTCCTGGGTGGTCGCTGCGTTTCAGCTGGCTTACACCCTGTTTCAGCCTGTTTGCGGCTGGCTGATCGATGTGATCGGACTGAAGATGGGGTTCCTGATTTGTGCGCTTATCTGGTCGGTGACCTGTCTGCTGCACGCCGGTGCGGGAAGCTGGCTGCATCTGGCGCTGCTGCGTTTCGTCATGGGTGCGTCGGAAGCGGCGGCCACACCGGCTAATGCCAAAGCGATTGGTGACTGGTTTCCCAAAAAGGAGCGTCCGGTTGCGGCGGGCTGGGCGGGCGTCGGCTTTTCGATTGGTGCCATGCTGGCTCCCCCGATTATCTATGTCGCCCATATTACTTTTGGCTGGCAGGGCGCATTTCTGCTGACCGGCGGCCTGGGCCTGCTGTGGGTGGGACTCTGGTGGTGGGGCTATCACTCGCCGGAGAGCCATCCTCGTCTTTCAGATGAGGAACGTGCCTTCATTAATCAGGATAATGAAGCCATCGGTGAAAAACTGCCGTTCTTCACCGCGCTGAAAGTGATTGGTAAAGAGAAGAAATTCTACGGCATTGCGATTCCTGCGTTTCTGGCCGAACCGGCCTGGGCGGTGCTGAGCTTCTGGGTGCCACTCTATCTGGCCAATGAGCGCGGCATGGATCTCAAGCAGATCGTGATGTTCGCCTGGCTGCCATTCCTGGCTGCCGACCTCGGCAGCGTCGCCAGCGGTTATCTGACCAAAATCTATGTGCGCTGGTTTGGCATGACCCGCGTCAACTCGATCGTCGCCAGTTCGGTGACCGGCGCCCTGCTGATGGTTTCTCTGGCGCTGATGACGCTGGTGAAAGATCCCTGGCTGGCGATTGCCCTGATTTCCGTTGGTGGCTTTGGTCATCAGGTGATCTCCTGCATGCTGAGTGCGCTGGTGGTCGAGCGTTTTGATCGCCGCCAGATGGCCACTGTCAATGGCATGCGCGGCTCCTGCGCCTGGATCGCCAGTTTTATCTTCTCGCTGATTATTGGCGTCACCGCCGATACCATCGGCTTTAATCCGCTGTTTGTGGCGATGGGCTTCTTTGACCTGATTGGTGCCGTTTTCCTGGTGATGCTGATCGCCGAACGCCGCCAGCGCCCTGCTAACCCATAAGGATATCGCGATGAAAACCCTGAAGAACTGGACGCTGCATCAGCAGGCCGATCATTTTGTTGAGCTCAAGGTCGACGATCGTCATTTCCTGCGGCTTTATGTGCTGGAAGAGAAGCTGATGCGTGTGCTGCTGAAACGCGACGGTGAGCTGGCGCTGAACCGCACCTGGAGTATTGCGCCCGGTCAGGATGTGCCCTGGGAAGGACGTGACCGCGAGGCGCTGGATGGTTTTACATTACCGACGTTTCAGGTGGAGCACGATGCGCAGCAACTGCGTCTCAGCACGCAACAGTTGCGCGTCACCGTGCATCAGCCGCTCTGCCTGAGCTGGGAGCAGTTTGACGGCGAGAGCTGGCAGCCCCTGACAGCCGATCGGCACACCGGCGCTTATCTGCTGAATGCACACGGCGACGGGGTCGAGCACTATCAGCGTCGTCAGCCGCAGGATCGGGTGTATGGTCTGGGTGAGAAGAGTGGCGACCTGAACCGCGTTAACCGTCGCTTTGAGATGCGTAATCTCGACGCCATGGGCTACAACGCCGCCAGTACCGATCCGCTCTACAAACATATTCCGTTTACCCTGACGCAGCGCGATGGCGTCAGCTTCGGCCTGTTTTACGACAACCTCAGCAGCAGCTGGCTCGATCTGGGGAATGAGCTGGATAACTACCATCTGCCTTATCGCCGTTACCGCGCCGAGGCGGGCGATCTCGATTACTACATGATGCTCGGCCCGACGCTGCTCGACGTGACCAAAGCTTTTGTACGCCTGACCGGACGCACGCTGTTTCAGCCGAAGTGGAGCCTGGGTTACAGCGGTTCAACCATGCATTACACCGACGCGCCGGACGCACAGCAGCAGCTGCAATCCTTTATCCGTCTGTGTCGCGAGCATGAGATTCCCTGCGACTCGTTCCAGCTCTCATCCGGTTACACCTCGATTAATAACAAGCGTTACGTCTTCAACTGGAACTACGACAAAGTCCCGAATCCCAATGCGCTGAGCGACGCGTTTCACCGTGCCGGCATGAAGCTGGCGGCCAACATCAAACCCTGTCTGCTGCAGGATCATCCGCGTTATCAGGAAGTGGCGGCACAGGGATTGTTTATTCGTGACTCTGAGCAGGATCGCCCGGAGCGATCGGTGTTCTGGGATGATGAGGGATCGCACCTTGATTTCACCCATCCGCAGGCGGTGCGCTGGTGGCAGGAGAATGTGACTCAACAGCTGCTGGAAAAGGGCATCGATTCCACCTGGAACGACAACAACGAATATGAGGTGTGGGATGGCGAAGCGCGTTGTCACGGTTTCGGTCAGCCGATTGCTATCAAGCATATCCGTCCGGTAATGCCGCTGCTGATGATGCGCGCCTCGATGGAAGCCCAGCAGCAGTTTGCGCCAGACAAACGCCCTTATCTGATCTCCCGTTCCGGCTGTGCGGGAATGCAACGCTATGTGCAGACCTGGAGCGGCGATAATCGCACCAGCTGGCAGACTTTGCGCTACAACATCCGCATGGGGCTGGGCATGAGCCTGTCCGGGCTGTTTAACGTCGGACACGATGTCGGCGGCTTCTCTGGCGATAAGCCTGATGCCGAGCTGTTTGTGCGCTGGGTTCAGAATGGCGTGATGCATCCGCGTTTTACCATCCATTCATGGAATGACGATCACACGGTGAACGAGCCGTGGATGTATCCGGAAGTGACACCGATGATCCGCGAGGCGATCCGCCTGCGTTATCGCCTGATGCCTTACCTTTACAACCTGGCGTGGCAGGCGAGCGAAGAAGATGAGCCAATGCTGCGTCCGACCTTCCTCGATCATGAACAGGACCCGCAGACTTATCAGGAGTGTGATGACTTTATGCTGGGTCGCGATCTGCTGGTTGCCAGCGTCGTAGAGCAGGGCGCGCGCAGCCGCGATGTCTATTTGCCGCGTAACCGTGGGGGCTGGTATGACTGGCACAGCGGTAAAGCGTTTGCGGGCGGCGAAACCATCACGCTGGATGCACCGCTGGATCGGCTGCCATTGCTGGTGCGGGCTGGTGCGATCATCCCACTGGGCGAATGTGAAACCACGACGGATGCCCGCCGCGACACGGTACGGCAGTGGCAACTGTGGCCAGCGCCAGAAGGCATAACGACTCAGGGCGAAATGTTTGATGACGATGGTGAGAGCCACGGCTGGCAGCAGGGCAATGCACTGTGGCTAAGCTGGACATTGTGCAGCAGCGCTAGCCGAATCGACCTGACGGTGGAAAAACGCGGCGATTACCAGCCCGCCTGGCGCGAGATCGCGCTGTTATTGCCTGAAGGTGAACGTCGTGAGCTGTGGGTGAATGGCGAGAAAGCGGCAAGTTACCGGCTGGAATAGCGGTGCAGTAGTGTCAGCAAGACGGAAATAAGATCGGCCCCGAAAAGGGGCCGATAAACATTATTCTGCGTGATTCTCGGTGCTCATGCGGCCCAGATCTTTATCGACCAGGAACAGACCGTTGCCGCTGTTGCTGACCAGCGCCAGTTTATCCAGCACAGTTTTGAACAGCTTCTCTTCTTCGTGCTGCTCAGCCACATACCACTGCAGGAAATTGAAAGTAGAGTAGTCCTGTGAAGTCATAGCAGCGTGGGCCAGCTCATTGATTTTGCTGGTGATCAGCTGCTCATGCTCCAGCGCCTGCTGCAGAATTTCATTCAGCGAGGTAAAGGCGACGGGTGGTGCGGCAATGGTGCCCAGCACCGGCATGCCGCCGGTATCGCTCAGGTAGTCAAACAGACGCTGCATGTGCTGCATCTCTTCGCGTGAATGCATCTTCAGGAAGGAAGCGGCACCCTCAAAGCCTTTGTCGCTGCACCAGGCGCTCATTTGCAGATAAAGATTGGCAGAGAAAAATTCCAGGTTCAGCTGGTCGTTTAAACGCCCAGTCATTTCAGCAGTCAGCATGGCCGAGTCCTTTTAAGAAGATGTTAAATACAGATGTAAAGTCGGTGAATTATGCATCAAACATGTGCGTAATGTGAAGCCTTTTCGGCAAAATAAGCTATTTTATCTGATTGATTTAAATAGAATTATTTCGGAAATTGAATGCGACCAATTCTCATCCTGCATCATACTTTGCTGGCCAATTAATTCAGGGTAATCAGCACCATGATAGTGCGACCGGGGGTGTTCATGCTGGTGCAGGCGCTGCAGCAACAGGTCAAATAACCGCATTCTGATGACGACCCGAAAATATAACGTTGCGGTATAACAACGTTATTCTGAATAAAAGTATATAGCCGGCATGAATAAAACGTCCCATCGCGACAGACGAGACACTAATAATCATATTCACAACTGCTCTGGCATAAATCCTGCTTGAAACTCACTTCCCAACGTTGAAATTTGCAATGCCAGGGAATTTTCGGCAAGGCAGTTATCAGGAGAAAGAAATGTCAGACGAGAGTGTGGTTAATCCGGTGAAAATGACGGCGACCAAAGGCAGTTATGTGTCGTTAATTTTTGCCATTCTGTTTTTTTCAGGGCTGTTTTATCACGTCGAGGGCCTTTCATGGTTGGGTGCGTTCGACTTCACCACCCTGGGCGGCAGCTTTGGTACCATGAAAGATCCCGCCAGTAACACCTTTCTGGGCGCTGGCGGACTCAGCGCCAAAGCGGGTTTCCTGTTTGCGCTGTCGCTGACGCCCACGGTGATGCTGGCGCTGGGCGTGCTGGAAATCTTCACCCACTATGGCGCGATTCGCGCAGCGCACCGGTTGCTGACACCTTTGCTTAAACCGCTGATGGGATTACCTGGCCATTGCGGTCTGGCGTTAATCACCGACCTGCAAAGCACAGATGCGGGCGCGGCATTAACCAAAGAGATGGCTGATCAAAAGCAGATCAGCAAAAAAGAGGTGGTCGTCATGAGTGCCTGGCAATATTCCGGTGCCGGGTTAATCAATAATTACTTCGCCATCGGTTCAGCGCTGTTCGCCTCCATGACACTGCCGATTATTATTCCGCTGTTATTAATGTTTGTTCTTAAATTTGTCGGTGCGGCGATAACGCGCGCTGTGTTAAACAGTGTTTATAAAAAGGATTTCGCTGATGGAAAATAAAATCGCAACCAGCAGTAATCCCTTTGATGTGTTTGTAACCGGCGCGCGTAAAGGCTTTCACATCGCCATTCATAATCTCATGCCGAATGTGGTGATGGCATATGTGCTGGCTGAGGTGCTGAATCTGCTCGGCATCATGCAGTTTCTCGGGCATGTTTTTGCGCCGGTGATGGGGCTGTTTGGTCTGCCGGGTGAGGCGATTACTGTGCTGCTCACCGCGTGGCTCTCATCGTCGGCAGGCACGGGTGTCGCGGTCAGCCTGCTGACCAAAGGACTGCTGACCGGTGCGGATATTACGATTCTGGCCCCGGCGATTTTCCTGATGGGATCGCAGCTGCAATATATGGGGCGGCTGCTGGGCGTGGCTGATGTGCCCAAAAAATACTGGCCGCTGCTGATGCTGGTGAGCATCATTAACGCGCTGATCGCAATGTCTGTTATGCGTCTGTTTATTCAGGAGTAACGCTGTGTCTGAGGTTTTAGAGCATTACCACTATTTGCATGAAATTCCGGAGCTGGGTTTTCAGGAGGTGAAAACCTCGGCTTATATCGCGGACCAGCTGGAGAAAGCGGGCCTGAAGGTAACGCGTAACATCAATAACACCACCGGTATTGTGGCGGAGATCGACAGTGGTGTTCCGGGGCCGGTGCTGGCACTGCGCGCAGATATGGATGCACTGGGCCACATCATTGATGGCGTGCCGTGCGCGCGCCACACCTGCGGTCACGACGGCCACTCATCGGTTGTGCTGACGGCGGCGACGGCGCTGCTGCAGGAGGGCACGGTGAAACGTGGCCGGCTGAAGATCCTGTTCCAGCCCGCCGAGGAGCTGGGTGCCGGGGCGCTGGCAATGATCGAAGGTGGCGCTCTGGATGATGTGGAGATGATTCTTGGCTTCCACCTGCGTCCGCTGGAGGAGTGTGTCGTCGGCCAGGCGGTGCCTGCGGTACTGTACTCCGCCTGCAGCACGCTCGAAGCCACCATCAAAGGCCAGCCCGCCCATGCGGCGCGTCCGCATCTGGGTGTGAATGCGCTGGATGCGGCCGTACAGGCAGTGCAGGCGGTTAACGCTATCCATCTTTCGCCCGGCCTGACCTGGAGCGTCAAAGCGACTCGCTTCCTGTGCGATGCGGGTGTCACCAACTCGGTGCCGGATGAAGCGCGCGTAGTCTGGGATCTGCGTTCGCAGGAGAACGGGCCGATGACGCTGCTGAAAGAGCAGGTTACGCGTGCCATCACTCACAGCGTGGCGGCACTGGGTGCCACCGCGGAGGTCCGCGTGCTGAAAGAGATGCCCGCCGCCGAGATTGATGATGAGGCGACGGCGGTGATCCGCGCCGCCATCGTCGAGGTGCTGGGCGAAGAGGGCGCATTGTCGACCCGCACCACGCCGGGCAGCGAGGACTTTTTCTACTATCCGGTGAAGCGTCCGGGTGTGAAAGCGGGCTTCTGGGGGCTGGGTACCAACCTGACGCCAGGACTGCATCATCCTGATATGCGTTTTGATCTCAGCTCACTGGAAATTGGCGTGCAGATCTTTAAAGCCTGTGTCAGAAAGGTGCTGGGATAGAGATTAACGTTGCCCGTCTCCTTGCGGCGGGCAACATCATTCTGTCAGGCTGGCACCCACGGTCCGGCCAGTTGGGGTTGCGGAAATCCTCCTGTGAGAATACGCAGTTCCGCATCACGTGGGGTATTGTCGCCCGCCCCCTGAATGCTGACGATATCCTGCGGGCAGGCGGAAAAGGCGACATAGCAATCCATCTCGGCGCGAAGGATGATGTAGTCTCCCGGACGCGTCACAACCGGCAGCGTTTTTAGCGTCATGCCGTCTGGCTGCACCTGAATATTCATAAAGATATTAAACGACGCCAGATTGCCGTGCGGCAGCTTTACGCCCAGCGCCGCCATACTCTCAAACAGATTGTCATGGCAGTTTCGGTGCGGTTCGGTACACCCCAGAAGCTCATAACGGCGTGCATCGCATGCTGCCATAAAGGTGTCGTGTACGCCCGGCGAGGTATCCGCAACCAGCGTCAGGATAGGATGGCGCTGGCTGGTGATAAAACTGTCACCAACGTGAGGATTGAGGCGTTGGTTCCAGACGCGTGTCGCCTCCATCGACATATATTCAGTCAGGTCGTTTGCGTTATACGCCCAGCAATCCACGACCTGTGTGCCGTGCAGATTAATGACCTGCACCGCTTCGCCTTTGCGCAGTAAAACGGCTTTACCGTAACGCGCGGGAATAAGCAGCGTATCGCGCTGCGGATATTCAGCTGACATAAGATTCTCCTGACTAATGTGGCAAGGTGCGCCGGTAGCGCGTCATGCGAAATTCAATGCGGCGGATCAGCCCGTCGAGCAGGCTATTGAGTGTCCAGTAGCTGAGCGCTACGGTGAGGTAGATCTCCAGCGGAGCATAGGTCTCGGAGATCGCTTCCTTAGCTGCGTACATAAACTCCTGTACTGAGACGATGGAGAGCAGCGCGGAATCCTTGATCAGACCGATGAGCAACCCGACCAGCGGGGAGAGCATCTGTGGCAGCGTCTGCGGAAGTGCCACATCACGCAACTGCTCCATCCGGCTCAGCCCGAGCACGCGACACGCCTCCCACTGACCGCGCGGCAGCGTCTCAATCGCACTGCGTATAACCTGGGCAACGTAAGGGGCGTAGTAGAGCGTCAGCGCCAGCACGCCTGCCTGCGGCGAGCTGAGGGTGATGTTATAGTCTGGCAACACGAAATAGAGCAGATAGATCACCACCAGCAACGGCAGCGCCTGGGTTAGCGCACTGTATAAACGCAACAGCTTTCGCCAGAAATGGGGAGCGCGCAGCATACCGATCGCCATAATGATGCCCCACAATAACGAGCATAATGCAGCGACGGCGCAGAGTTGCAGCGTCACCGCCATCCCCTCGCCAAGTGAGGGCAGTGCTGTAAGAATCGCCTGCCAGTCCATCATAGGCGTTTCCCTCTGAGTTCCAGCCGGCGGGCAATGCGCATCAGCGGCAGCGCGATTAACAGATAGCCCGCCGCGACCAGCAGTAATACCTGGGTTGCCTCATAGGTACGTGCGATCACAATCTGTCCGGCGTAGGTCAGTTCGGTAAGCGCCACCACCGACGCCAGTGGCGTGGTCTTGAGCAGAATAGTAAATTCGCTCACCAGCATCGGCAGGCTCGATCGCACGACCTGCGGGTTGATTACATACCACCAGGTCAGCCACCGGCTCAGTCCCAGTGTGCGTGCCGCTTCGCGCTGACCGCGCGTCACCAGGCTCTGATTCACGCGCAGAATCTCAGCCACGTAAGCGCCACTATTGAATCCAATGGCGATCACCGCCGCCAGCATGGGATGTCCACCAAGACCAAGACGTGGCAGGGTGAAAAAGACCACAAACAGCTGCACGATGGCGGGAGTGCCGCGCATCAGGCTGATATAGAGGCGGCCTGCGCAGCGCCACAACCAGAAGCGGCGCAGCTGAAGAAAACAGCCAAGCTGGCCCATCACAAGGCTAAGCAGCGCCGCCAGCAGCGTGAGTGAGAGCGTCATCAGCAGACCATGTCCCAGTTCGGGCAGAGCGCTGACCACCTGTTCATTCAGCCCCATCACCCACTAATCCTCGTTAAAATCGAAAAGATTTTCCGCAACGGCAAGGCGAAGCGGCGCAGGCTGGTCATTACCCTCAATACCGGTATTGCAGGCAGAAACGACAAACTGCATATCCATGGTGACGCGGCAGGTAATCGCGTCGCCAGCCCGGGTCAGGTTGGGTTCGGGCAGTATCTCTCCCGCCTGCGTTAGTCTGACGTGCATGAAGAGATTGATGGGGTCTGGCAGCTTCGGTGCCCGGATGCCGAGACGCGACAGCTCGCGACTGACTGCCTCCACACACCCCTCATCCTGATACCCCCGCGAGGCCAGGAAGTCGCGCGTTGAGGCGGGCAGCAGCAGGTCATGGCGCTTTACGCTATCTTTGCCCAGCACCATCATCGGGCGGCGGCGATTGTTTACCAGGCGCATGCCGGAGCCGAGCAGATAACTGTTGCTGAATACGCGGGTGTGATGAACAGAGAGCCATACCGCCGGATCCACAAGGCTGAACCCGAACAGCGATGCCACAGCACCCGGTGCCAGCGCGCTGATGCGCAGCAGCTGGCCCCGCAGAACCTGAATCGAACCCACACTGCCCGCCGCGACGGTGAGCGGGGCGGCAACCGAACGCGGTCCATCTTCTGTAAAACCTTCACGCATAAGCAGCATGGGTGACCTCCGCAGGTTCGCTGTCATGGATCTCAATGGCGATCGGCGTGACCTGCAGGCCATTACCGGGAATGATGTCCTGAGGACAGGATGAGACGGCGCAAATGAGATCGCACAGCGCCTCGAAGACGATCCTGTCACCGGCCTGACTGTGGGGATCGGTAACTTCCATGCGGCCATCGGCCGTCACCGGGCCGTTCTGAAACAGGTTGAAGGGTTCCGGCAATGCGTAATAGGTGATGCCGTGCGCCTTCATCCCTTCCAGCAGGTTATCGACGCAGTTGCGATGGCCTTCCACACCGAAATCGACACTAAAACGGGTGCGATCGCAGGCCGGGACGTTGGCATCATGAATACCAATGGTGTCGGAGACGATGCGCAGCAGCGGCCGGTTTTCGCTGGACCAGAGTGAATCCCCCGGTCTGAAGAAAAGCGAGCGAAGATGCTGGCGGGTATGCACCGGCGAGAGTTTCTCATCATGATTCGCTGCATTCACCGCAACGAAATCGGCAGCCTGCTGGCCCTCGCTGTCGATGATGATAATCAGCTGGCCTTTACGAACCAGAAAAGTGCGGCCGTGCCCGGCGGGTATGGTGAAAGAGAGAGGGCTCATCGCTTACTCCGCGGGAATGAAGTTGGTGGCGGGCACGGTAAAAGTGGTGCCGAGATAGTGCTTCTGCAGTGCAGCAAGTTTACCGCTCTGCTGCATGGCCAGAATATGATCACTGATTGCCTTGTTCAGGCTGAGATCCTCTTTACGCGTGGCCCAGGCCATCCACTGCGAAGGGCCCACTTCTCCGGCCTGTACTAATTTGTCGGGATACTTCTTCACGATCGGTGCCAGCACCGCAATATCATCCAGCACAAAGTCAGCGCGTTTTGTCATCAGCGTACTGACGGTTTGATCCAGCGTATCGACACTGATGATGGTAATGGGCGGTTTACCTGCTTTCTTCAGCGCCTCATTGAAGCTTTTCAGCAACTGCTCCGGCACGCTGGCGCTCTTCACTGCGCCACGCAGTCCTGACAGGCGCTCAGGAGAGAGTCCGGATTTGCTGATCTTTTCGGCGTCGCTTTTACGCATCAGGACACCGTTAACGGTTTTGCTGTAGGGCACGGTAAACAGCACTTTCTTCGCGCGCTCTGCGGTGACGTTGAGTGATGATCCTTCCGCGTTAAAAGATCCTGAGATCAGACCGGGAAGAATGCCGCTGAAGGCGGTTTTCTGAAACACCAGTTTCACGCCGAGATCGTCGGCAAACGATCGCATGATGGCCACGCTGTAACCGGTGACCTCGCCATTATCACTGGTGTATTCATAGGGCGGGAAGGTCGGGTCGATGCCGACCGTGATTTTGCCGGCACTTTTAATGTCCGTTAGCGTATCAGCCTGCGCCGCACTGACGGCAAGCAGTGCGGCGATGAGCAGTGCAATTTTTTTCATTATGGTGGTCCCTGGTATGGGTGAAGGTCACCTGTACCTGAGCAGTTTTTGTGCCACGTTGTAACAGTGATGAAGCAGATGGCTGATGCGCTACCTGCTTTTGTAAACAGAATCAGTGAGAAACGTGAGTTTCATATAATGATATTTATTTTTCTTTTGTTTCTGTGAGGAGGTTAAGAGGTCAGGCACGCCGGACAGCGGCGCACCTTTACAGGGCGTCAGATGAACAAAAATGCGTCAGCGTAGCGCACTATTCCAGCTCGTCGAGTTGCTGGTGCAACACCTCAATTGCGGCAAGGCGTTCGCTGCCGGCCTTACCTGAATGGCGTGCTACCAGCGAGCAAAGCAGATTACAGACGCCGGAGAGCGCCACCGTGCTGTCGAAAATCAGAGTGCTATCGGTATGGCAACGCAGTGTCCAGCGCGCGTGGCGTGCAGGTTTTCCCGCCAGCGCATCGGAGAGATAGAGCATGGGAACCTGCTGCACGCTGAGTGCTGCCATTGCCGTATCCAGCGCGGGCATACGGCGGCGGAGACCGACGCAGATTGCCATATCCTGCGGGCCGAGCGTCGCAAGCTGTTCGGCCAGAGAATCGCCCGCGCGTGGTAGTAGCGTAACGCTGGGATGAACGTGCAGCAGATTGCGATAAATCAGGGCAGCAATAGTCTGACTGTGACGCCAGCCCAGCACCACGACGCGGCGCGCCTGCGCTATCGCCTCAACGCACGCCTGTAGTGTTTCCCCATCCAGCGAGCGGAAGGTATTGACCAGATTGGCAATCTCTTTTTCAAGATGCTGCTGCATCAGGCTGTCGAGTGGGGAAGCGCTGACGCCGGAGTGCAGATAAAGCGGCGATCCGCTGTTCTGCATCTCGCGCGCCTGACGACGCGCCGCCTCGTAGCTTTCATAGCCGAGATGACGAAAAAAACGGGTAGCGGTGGCTTTGGAGACGCCTGCGCTCTGCGCCAGTTCTGTGGCAGTATTCATCGCCAGCTGGCCGGGAGCTGCGAGCAGCACCTCCGCCAGCCGTTGTTCGTGAAGGGAAAGCTCATCCCAGTATTGTCGAATACGGCCCTCGAGGGGGACCGGTTTGGCGCTCATGGGGGATTCCCTGAAAATGAAAAACCTTATCCTGCACAGTGTGTGCCGGGTTGTCATCTGTTTTGACCTTTGCGCGCAGGCAGGCAACAATTTCCTCCGCCGCTGTTCGCCGCCGCGCGCAAAATATTGTATGCTATGCCGCCTTAAAGCTGACCAGGTAACCGGACTTCACGCCAATGTAACGTCGCGCTGACCCGCCAACGATAAAAGATCGTTTTTGGCACCGTTTACCCGCCGGTAAGGTTCTGCCGGCCACCGTGATTTATCAGCAGCGCCAGTACGTTGCGCTGCCTATTGAGAAGAATTCCATGTCTAATCCCTTTTTAGAAGAGGTGGCACGCCGCCGCACCTTCGCGATCATTTCGCACCCGGATGCCGGTAAAACCACCATTACCGAAAAAGTGTTGCTGTTCGGACAGGCTATCCAGACCGCCGGTACCGTAAAAGGCCGTGGCTCTAACCAGCACGCCAAGTCGGACTGGATGGAGATGGAGAAACAGCGTGGTATCTCCATTACCACCTCGGTGATGCAGTTCCCTTACCGTGATAGCCTGGTAAACCTGCTGGATACCCCAGGTCACGAAGACTTCTCGGAAGATACCTATCGTACGCTGACCGCCGTTGACTGCTGTCTGATGGTGATTGATGCCGCGAAAGGCGTCGAGGATCGTACCCGTAAGCTGATGGAAGTCACCCGTCTGCGCGATACGCCGATCCTGACCTTTATGAACAAACTTGACCGTGATATCCGCGATCCAATGGAAGTGCTGGATGAGGTGGAAAGCGAGCTGAAAATTGCCTGCGCACCGATCACCTGGCCTATCGGCTGCGGCAAGCTGTTCAAAGGGGTTTATCACCTCTACAAAGATGAGACCTATCTCTACCAGACCGGTAAAGGCCACACCATTCAGGATGTCCGCATCGTGAAGGGGCTGGATAATCCGGATCTCGACACTGCCGTCGGTGAAGAGCTGGCCGCACAGCTGCGTGAAGAGCTGGAGCTGGTGCAGGGCGCCTCGCACGAATTTGAGCAGGAAGCTTTCCTGAGCGGCAAACTCTCACCTGTCTTCTTCGGCACCGCGCTGGGTAACTTTGGCGTTGACCATATGCTGGACGGACTGGTTGAGTGGGCGCCACGTCCTATGCCGCGTGACACCGACACCCGCACGGTAGAAGCGAAAGAAGAGAAGTTCAGCGGCTTCGTGTTTAAGATCCAGGCCAATATGGACCCGAAACACCGCGACCGTGTGGCCTTTATGCGTGTGGTCTCCGGTAAATATGAAAAAGGGATGAAGCTGCGTCAGGTGCGTACCGGCAAAGATGTGGTGATCTCAGACGCCCTGACCTTTATGGCGGGCGACCGTTCACACGTTGAGGAAGCCTATCCCGGCGATATCATTGGTCTGCACAACCACGGCACGATTCAGATTGGCGACACCTTCACGCAGGGTGAGAACATGAAGTTCACCGGTATTCCGAACTTCGCGCCAGAACTGTTCCGTCGTATTCGTCTGCGCGATCCACTGAAGCAGAAACAGCTGCTGAAAGGGCTGGTTCAGCTGTCGGAAGAGGGTGCCGTGCAGGTGTTCCGTCCGGTGCATAACAACGATCTGATTGTTGGCGCGGTCGGGGTACTGCAGTTCGATGTGGTAGTGGCACGTCTGAAAAGCGAATATAACGTTGAAGCCATTTACGAAGCGATTAACGTCTCAACGGCGCGCTGGGTTGAATGCGACGATGCTAAAAAGTTTGATGACTTCCAGCGTAAGAATGAAGTTAACCTGGCGCTTGATGGCGGTGATAATTTGACTTATATCGCACCAACCATGGTTAATCTTAATATTACTCAGGAACGTTATCCTGACGTCCGTTTCCGCAAAACGCGCGAGCACTAATCGCCTGTTTCCGGGCCATTCCAGCTGGGAATGGCCCTGTTTTCCCCCTTCCAGACTCCTCCTAAAAACCCTGTTTTTCTTCTGTTTTGACGTGTGATCAACCAGTTAGCCAGGCAAATTGCAAAATGCCGTCTATGATTACTCTATCGGACGGCGGAAGAGACTTCTCTTGTCCTTACGTCCTGTTACGCAGCGGCCTTTGTTGCCTCTGTTTCGCCCACAGTTTTGGGTGAGTTAACTGATAGAAGGAAGATATCGATGAACAAGACTAAGATTGCTAAAACCCTGATGGCCGCCATGATTGGCTCAGCACTGATCAGCGGCAGCGCACTGGCTGACGAATCAATGTCGCAGAAAGCGTCACAGACAGCCGACAGCGCGGGTTCGAAAATCGATAGTTCTATGAAAAAAGTCGATGGTTATATGGATGACAGCGGCATCACTGCCAAAGCTAAAGCAGCGCTGGTAGATGACGACGCAATTAAAAGCACGGATATCTCGGTAAAAACGCATAGCGGCGTCGTGACCTTAAGCGGTTTCGTCACCTCACAGGACCAGGCTGAAAAAGCGGTCGCTGTGGTGCAGAAAATCGAAGGTGTTAAATCCGTCAGCGACAAACTACACGTCAGAGACAGCAAATCATCTTCAGTGAAAGGTTATGCCGGTGATGCCGCAACGACCAGCGAAATTAAAGCTAAGCTATTAGCAGATGACATTGTTCCGTCGCGCAACGTAAAAGTTGAAACTACCGACGGTGTTGTTCAGCTTTCAGGGCATGTTGCTAATCAGGCACAGTCAGATCGTGCAGAAAGCATCGCTAAAGCCATTGAAGGCGTGAAAAGCGTTAAGAATGACCTGACGGTTAAATCTTAATAGCTAACGTGTGGCCGCTCAGGTGGCCACACGAATAAAAGATACCCATCCGGGGATAAACTAAGCAGTTCGATTTTTAAATAGGGTAAGGAGAGGCTTATGTTTCGTTGGGGCATTATTTTTCTGGTGATCGCACTGATCGCTGCAGCATTAGGTTTTGGCGGTTTAGCGGGCACAGCAGCATGGGCAGCTAAAGTTGTCTTCGTCGTTGGTATTATCCTGTTCCTCATCAGCCTGTTTACCGGCCGTAAAAAGCTTTAGCCGATGAGTTCTGCAGTCTAATGCAACGCAAAGCATAGAGCGGAGACCAGTCATCTGTAGCGACTGACGTGAAGAGAGGGACACTTTCACATCGCTGCAAGGTAAGCCAGCACCGCTGGCCTGCCGGTTAAAGGAATAGTTGACTGGTTCTCCGGCATGCTGCCGTCATAAACGGATCGATCCTCCAGCATACCCGGAACCCTTTTTGAGGTTCGCACAGTGGGTATACGCATTCCTGTTACACTCGGCGCCATTGAACCTCTGGCCCTGACACCCTTTAAATCTCAGAAAATTGCGTTGGTGTGTGAAGGCGGCGGTCAGCGCGGCATTTTCACCGCAGGCGTTTTAGACGAATTCCAGCGCGCCCGATTTAATCCCTTTCATCTGATGCTCGGTACCTCTGCCGGTGCGCAAAATCTCTCAGCGTTTGTCTGTGGCCAGCATGGCTATGCCCGTCGTGTCATTACCCGATACACAACCAGTAAACTCTTTTTTGATCCGCTGCGCTTTGTGCGTGGGGGCAATCTGATCGATCTCGACTGGCTGATCGATATCACCCGCAGTGAATTCCCGCTGGCGATGAGCAGTGCGGAACCGTTGTTCTCCAGCGGCCGTGAGTTCTATATGTGCGCCTGCCGCAGCGATGACTATACGCCCGGTTATTTTAATCCCACGGCGGATAACTGGCTGGATCTGATTAAAGCCTCCAGTGCCATTCCCGGTTTTTACCGGCTGGGCGTCAATCTGGAAGGGATCAGTTATCACGATGGCGGCATCAGCGATGCCATTCCGGTGCGTGAAGCCGCCCGACGCGGGGCCGATACGATTGTGGTGATCCGCACCGTGCCGTCGCAGATGTTCTATACCCCGAAATGGTTTAAGCGCATGGAGCGCTGGCTCAGCACCGGCGCGCTGCAGCCGATGATTAACGTCCTGAATAAGCATGAGCAGAGCTATGGGGAAATTCAGCAGTTTATTGAGAATCCCCCCGATGATTTACGCATCATTGAAATTTTCCCGCCCCACGTACTGGCCAGCAGTGCGCTGGGCAGCAGCATCGCGGCACTGAATCAGGATTACCATCTGGGACGGCGCTGTGGTCGCTATTTCCTCGCTACGCTGGGCCAGTGGCTGAGTGATGCAGAACCGATGGTCTCAGCGCGGGTCGTTACGCCGCCTGCGCCGGTCGCCAATGCGCCCGATACCCGGTTGATCATCACACCTCCGCTGGCGGACAATGATGCGGATTACGACAAAGGATCGCTGGCATGAGGTTTATCGACACGCACTGTCACTTCGACTTTCCACCGTTCGAAGGGGATATCGCCGCCAGTCTGGCGCGCGCCGCTGAGGCGGGCGTGGAGAAGATCATCATCCCGGCGATTGATGCCAGCCGTTTTGAACGGGTCTGTGCGCTGGCCGCAGCACATCCGCCGCTGTACGCGGCGCTGGGCCTGCATCCGATTGTCATCGAACATCATCAGGACGCCCATCTCGATCAGCTGGAAACCTTACTGCAACAGCGGCCGCGTAAACTGGTGGCGATCGGTGAGATCGGGCTGGATCTCTATCGCGACGATCCGCAGTTTGATAAGCAGCAGCGCTTTCTTGAATCACAGCTTAAGCTGGCAAAGCGTTATGCGTTGCCGGTGATCCTGCATTCGCGCCGGACCCATGACAAGCTGGCACAGATTCTGCGTCGTCACGATCTGCCGCGCCGTGGTGTGGTGCACGGTTTCGCTGGCAGCCTGCAACAGGCACAGGCCTTTATTAAGCTGGGTTATGCGATTGGCGTTGGCGGAACCATTACCTATGAACGCGCCAGCAAGACCCGTCAGACCGTGGCGCAACTGCCGCTCTCTTCGCTTTTGCTGGAAACCGATGCACCCGATATGCCGCTGCAGGGTTTCCAGGGCCAGCCAAACCGTCCGGAACGGGCGCGTCAGGTGTGGCAAGTGCTCTGCAGCCTGCGGAATGAGTCACCTGAAGAGATTGCCGATGCGCTGTGGCACAACAGCCAGCAGCTGTTTCAGCTCGATCCCGCTTTCCCGGCGCTGCGTAACTGACTGTCCGCCTTTCGCCTGAACGCGACCCCTTGCGCTAAAATGTGATAATAGTAACATTGCACCTGCTGGCGTATAATCGTCCTCAGGTAGTGTAATTTGCGATTTCAGTCACGTTTCATGTGGCAGGATTGCACCATTTTCTTATTCCAATGTGACTGCTGGCACATATCAGGCCGCTTCAGAGTGTTATTATTATAACATTCCGCCGGCAAGCCGGTGGGTTGCACCCCAATCCTTTGGAGAGCCTCATGACCGATATCAAACACCTTGCCCTGCGCGCCCTGAAACTGATGGATTTGACCACCCTGAATGACGACGACACCGATGCAAAAGTGATCGCCCTGTGTCATCAGGCTAAATCCCCGGCAGGCAACACTGCGGCAATCTGTATCTATCCGCGCTTTATTCCGATCGCGCGTAAAACGCTGCGCGAGCAGGGCACCCCGGAGATCCGCATCGCCACGGTGACCAACTTCCCACACGGCAATGACGACATCGACATTGCACTGGCCGAAACCCGCGCCGCTATCGCTTACGGTGCCGATGAAGTGGACGTGGTGTTCCCGTACCGCGCACTGATCGCCGGTAACAGTCAGGTCGGTTTCGATCTGGTGAAAGCCTGTAAAACCGCTTGTGCTGAAGCGGACGTGCTGCTGAAAGTGATCATCGAAACCGGTGAGCTGAAACAGGAATCGCTGATCCGTCAGGCCTCCGAAATTGCCATTGATGCCGGCGCTGATTTCATCAAAACCTCCACCGGTAAAGTGCCGGTTAACGCTACGCCAGAAGTGGCGCAGATCATGATGAATGTGATCCGTGACAAAGGCGTCAGTAAGCAGGTTGGCTTTAAACCTGCGGGCGGCGTACGTACCGCTGAAGATGCCGCGATCTATCTGCAAATGGCAGAAGATACGCTGGGTGCCGACTGGGCCGATGCGCGCCATTTCCGCTTTGGTGCATCAAGCCTGCTGGCGAGCCTGCTTAACACGCTGGGTCACGACAGCGACACCAGCAAAGCGGGTTACTGATCCCTCAGGCGGTCGGTGACCGCCTGTTCCCCATCCTGTTTTCCCTGACCAGGGGGCTACCTTGTTCCTGCCACAAGAAATTATTCGCAAAAAACGTGACGGCCATGCGCTGACTGAAGAGGAGATTCGCTTCTTCATTAATGGCGTGCGTGATAACACCGTCTCGGAAGGTCAGATCGCCGCGCTGGCGATGACAATCTACTTCCACGATATGACGCTGCCAGAACGGGTTGCGCTGACCATGGCAATGCGTGATTCCGGTACGGTGCTTAACTGGAAATCACTCAACCTTAACGGGCCAGTGGTGGATAAGCACTCGACCGGCGGTGTCGGCGATGTAACGTCGCTGATGTTAGGTCCGATGGTTGCCGCCTGCGGCGGATATGTGCCGATGATCTCCGGTCGCGGCCTCGGCCATACCGGCGGCACGCTGGATAAACTGGAAGCGATTCCGGGCTTCGATATCTTCCCCAGCGATGACCGCTTCCGCGAAATCATTAAGCAGGTCGGTGTGGCGATTATCGGCCAGACCAGCTCGCTGGCACCGGCGGACAAGCGCTTCTACGCCACGCGTGACATCACCGCTACCGTCGATTCCATTCCGCTGATCACCGCTTCGATTCTGGCGAAGAAGCTGGCAGAAGGGCTGGATGCGCTGGTGATGGATGTCAAAGTGGGTTCCGGCGCGTTTATGCCCACCTATGAAGCATCAGAGAGTCTGGCGCAGTCGATTGTGGGCGTCGCCAATGGTGCCGGCTGCCAGACCACCGCGCTGCTGACAGACATGAATCAGGTTCTTGCCTCCTCAGCCGGTAACGCACTTGAAGTGCGTGAAGCGGTTCGTTTCCTCACCGGCGAGCAGCGCAATCCGCGCCTGCTGGAAGTGACGCTGGCGCTCTGCAGTGAAATGCTGATCTCCGGCAAACTGGCTGCCAGCGATGCCGAAGCACGTCAGAAGCTGATGACGGTGCTGGATAACGGCAAAGCCGCCGAGGTGTTTGGGCGCATGGTGGCTGCCCAGCAGGGACCGACTGATTTCATTGAACGCTATGACACTTATCTGCCCCAGGCGATGCTGAGTAAACCGGTCTACGCCGACCAGCCAGGCATCGTCAGCAGCATGGATACTCGTGCGCTGGGCCTGGCGGTTGTGGCGATGGGCGGCGGACGTCAGCGTGCCAGCGACAGCATCGATTACAGCGTTGGCTTCAGTGAGATGATCACCCTGGGCGAGCGTGCCGATGCGCAGCGTCCGCTGGCGATGATTCACGCCAGCAGCGAAGACAAATGGCAGCAGGCTGCCGCTGCGGTTAAAGCCGCACTGGTACTCGGGGATTCCGCGCCAGCTGAGACGCCGGTTGTCTATCGCCGTGTGAGCGATATCAGCTAACTGACCAGTAACCGGTGCCAGCCGTGATGCATTCGGGTATACTGATCTGATCGCTTTTTTTTGACTTGTCACGCGCCATAGCGCAGGAGACTTGCATGAAACGTGCTTTTATTATGGTGCTCGATTCCTTTGGAATTGGCTCCAGTAAAGATGCCGATAAATTCGGTGACGTGGGTTCAGATACCTTAGGTCATATCGCCGAAGCCTGTTTTAACGGTGAAGCAGACAAGGGGCGTAAAGGTCCATTGCATCTGCCTAATCTCACCGCGCTGGGTCTGGGCAAAGCCGCAGAGCTGTCTACCGGCCGCTTCCCGCCAGGCCTGGATCCTGAAGCGAAGATCACTGGCGCGTACGCGTACGCCAGCGAGCTTTCGTCAGGTAAAGATACACCGTCAGGCCACTGGGAGATCGCTGGCGTGCCCGTGCTATTTGACTGGGGCTACTTCAGCGACAAAGAGAACAGCTTCCCGCAGGACCTGCTGGATAAGCTGGTTGAGCGTGCAGACCTGCCGGGCTATCTCGGTAACTGCCACTCTTCCGGTACAGTGATTCTCGACCAGCTGGGCGAAGAGCACATGAAAACCGGCAAGCCGATTTTCTATACTTCTGCCGACTCGGTGTTCCAGATCGCCTGTCACGAAGAGACCTTTGGTCTGGATCGTCTCTATGCGCTGTGCGAAATTGCCCGTGAAGAGCTGACTGAAGGTGGCTACAACATTGGCCGCGTTATCGCCCGTCCGTTTGTGGGTGACAAAGCGGGTCAGTTCGAGCGTACCGGCAACCGTCACGACCTGGCCGTCGAGCCGCCATCTGCCACTATGCTGAAAAAGCTGGTGGACGAGAAGGGCGGCCATGTGATCTCCGTGGGTAAAATCGCGGATATCTATGCCGAGCAGGGCATCACCAAAAAGGTCAAAGCGACCGGTCTGGATGCGCTGTTTGATGCGACGATTCAGGAGATGAAAATCGCGCCGGATCAGTCGATAGTCTTCACCAACTTCGTTGATTTCGACTCAACCTGGGGACATCGTCGCGATGTAGCCGGTTATGCAGGTGGTCTGGAGCTGTTTGACCGCCGTCTGCCTGAGCTGATGGCGCTGGTTGGCGAAGATGACATTCTGATCCTGACGGCTGACCATGGCTGTGACCCGACCTGGCACGGCACCGAACACACGCGTGAGCACATTCCGATTCTGATCTACGGACCGAAAGTGGAGCCGGGTTCACTGGGATACCGTGAAACGTTCGCCGATATTGGTCAGACAATTGCACACTACTTTGGCCTGTCCGAGATGGACTATGGCAAGAACATGCTGTAAATCAGCACTTTAATAAGGATTAAACAATGGCAACCCCACATATTAATGCTGAAATGGGCGATTTCGCTGACGTCGTACTGATGCCTGGCGATCCGCTGCGTGCAAAACACATCGCAGAGACCTTCCTGGAAAACGCGGTTGAAGTGAACAACGTGCGCGGCATGCTGGGCTACACCGGCACCTACAAAGGCCGCAAAGTCTCTGTAATGGGTCACGGAATGGGTATCCCTTCCTGTTCCATCTACACCAAAGAGCTGATCACGGACTTCGGCGTTAAAAAGATCATCCGTGTGGGCTCCTGTGGTGCCGTACGTGCCGACGTAAAACTGCGTGATATCGTGATTGGTATGGGTGCCTGCACCGATTCCAAAGTAAACCGTATGCGTTTTAAAGATCACGACTTCGCTGCGATTGCTGACTTCGACATGGTGCGTAACGCGGTTGATGCGGCGAAAAACCTGGGCGTTGAAGCGCGCGTGGGTAACATCTTCTCTGCCGATCTCTTCTACACCCCGGATCCGCAGATGTTCGACGTGATGGAAAAATATGGCATCCTCGGCGTAGAGATGGAAGCTGCAGGTATCTATGGTGTGGCCGCTGAGTTCGGTGCAAAAGCGCTGACCATCTGTACTGTATCCGACCACATCCGTTCCGGCGAGCAGACCACTGCTGCTGAGCGTCAGACCACCTTCAACGACATGATTAAGATTGCGCTGGAGTCTGTCCTGCTGGGTGATTAATCCGCGCGGCGGGTAATCGTTCCCGCCCGCTATCCGATCCCCTGTTCAGATCCTCCTTTGCGGGAGGATCTGATTTTCCCGCCTCGCCGTCCCGGTAACATTCACATCAAATGACACACTTTTGCTGAGGCTTGTGCATCTTCGCGCTGGCACCTCTGCATCCGGGCCTTATCATAGTGCGCAATAACAGATAAAAATTAATCGCCTGATATGCCTCCTGATGAACTTTCGTAACTTTGATGCTGAAGAGAAGCTGTTTGCCCGTCGTGCCGCAATAGCCTTTGCTCTGGTCTGTATCTGTTTCACCATTCTTGGCGTAAACCTTTATCGCCTGCAGGTGCGCGATCATAGCTACTACCAGACGCGATCCAACCAGAACGACATCAAGATGATCCCCATCGCCCCGACACGTGGGCTGATTTATGACCGCAACGGTATTCCGCTGGTGCGCAACGTCAGCTGGTACGCCATTACGCTGACCCCATACAAAATCACCGATATGGACGCCACACTGCGGGCGCTGACACCTTTAATTAATCTGACGCCCGATGAGATTGATACGTTCCGCCGTGCCCTGAAACAGACCAGTCGTTACAAGCCGGTGGTGCTGAAAGAGGAGCTGAATGAAGAGCAGGTCGCGCGCTTTGCAGTTAATCAGTTTCGCTTTACCGGTGCCAGTCTGGAAACCTATCAGGATCGCCAGTATCCCTATGGCGCCGATCTGGCACACGTGCTCGGTTATGTGTCGAAAATCAACGACAGCGACTACAAACGGCTGAACGCAGAAGGCATCGCCGAAAACTATGCCGCTGACCACAATATTGGTAAGCAGGGGATTGAGGGCTATTACGAATCGCTGCTGCACGGCAAGCCGGGTTATCAGGAAGTGGAGGTGGATAACCACGGCCGCATTGTGCGGGTGCTGAAAGAGGTGCCGCCAGTGGCGGGTAAAAACCTGACGCTGACGCTGGACCTGCATCTGCAACAATATATAGAGAGTCTGCTGGCGGGACAGCGTGCGGCGCTGCTGGTTGAAGATCCGCACGACGGCTCAGTGCTGGCGATGGTTTCCAGCCCCAGTTACGACCCCAACCCCTTTGTAAAAGGCATCAGCTATCAGGCCTACAAAAAGCTGCTGCAGGATAAAGACCTGCCGCTGATTAACCGCGTCACGCAGGGCCTTTATCCGCCTGCCTCCACGGTGAAACCCTATATGGCGATGTCGGCGCTGCTGACCCATGTTATTACGCCACAAACGCAGTTCTTTGGCGCGCCGACCTGGACGCTGCCAGGCACCGACCGGCACTATCGCGACTGGAAAAAGAGCGGGCACGGCATGCTGGATGTTACCCGGGCGATTGAAGAGTCTGCCGATACCTTCTTCTATCAGGTGGCATTCATGATGGGCATCGACCGGATTCACACCATGCTGAGCCAGTTTGGCTATGGCAAGTCGACCGGCATCGACCTCAATGAAGAGTACAGCGGCTTACTGCCGAGCCGTGAATGGAAGCAGAAGGTCCATAAAAAGACCTGGTATCAGGGCGATACGGTGTCTGTGGGTATCGGGCAGGGCTACTGGGTTGCGACGCCGATTCAGATGGTGAAGGCGATGGTGGCGCTGATTAATAATGGTCGGGTCATTGCACCGCATCTGCTGGAAAAAACCCAGCGCGGCACGCTGGTTGAGAACTACCATCCCGCGCAGCGCGAGGCGCAGATTGGCGATCCGCATTCACCCTACTGGTCGCTGGTTCGACACGCGATGTTTGGCATGGCTAACGCGCCAAATGGCACAGGTTATAAATATTTCCATACGGCACCTTATGGCATCGCTGCAAAGAGTGGGACATCGCAGGTGTTCAGCCTGCGCCAGAACCAGACTTATAACGCGAAGATGATCCCGGTGCGGCTGCGTGACCATATCTTCTACACCGCTTTTGCGCCGTTTAATGACCCGAAAGTGGCGGTGGCGTTGATTCTGGAGAATGGCGGTAATGAAGGGATTGTTGCGGCACCCGTAATGCGGGCGATTCTGGATCACATCTTTATTCCTTCAGCACCCGAAGCACCTGCTCAGCCTGCACCGTAAAAAGGGGGCGATTGCCCCCTCAACGTGTCAGGCTTTAAGTGTTTTAGTCACCTGACTGATGGCGCGCACGACGTCGGTTGCGCCTTCACGGATTTCCGCAATCACGCCGCCCGCCTCCTGGGCCAGCTGCACGCCTTGATCGGCGCGTTTCAGGTTCGATTCAATCCCTTTCAGCGCCCGGTTCGCCAGCAGGTGGTTTTGCTGTACCCGATTTTCAATGTCGCTGGTGGCGCGATTGATGTTCGCCGCCAGCGTGCGGACTTCGTTAGCGACCACCGCAAAGCTGCGGCCATGAGCTCCGGCACGCGCGGCTTCGATTGCGGCATTCAGCGCCAGCAGGTTAGTCTGATCGGCTATCCGGCGGATACCTTCCACAATCGCGCCGATACGATCGGAGGATTCACTCAGGCCAGTGATATCACCCGAGATCCCCTGCAGTTCACCGGCCAGGGCGTTCATGGTCTGCACACTGCTGGCGATAACATCCGCCCCCAGCTTTGTGCTCTGATCGGTTTGCAGCGCAGTGTGATAAGCCCGCTGTGCCGCGTCATGCTCCTGCTGGTTTTTTTCCACCTGCGCGGTGACATCGGTGGCGAATTTCACGATCTTGTAGAGCCTGCCCTGTTCGTCAAATACCGGATTGTAGGTGGCGCGCAACCAGACCGTTTCACCGCGTTTATTCACGCGGGGAAACTGACCCGAGACAAATTCTCCCCGGTTCAGCTGCTGCCATAATTCACTGTATTCGCGGCTCTCACGCAGGGCCTGCGAACAGAAGCGACTGTGATGAATGCCTTCCACCTCTTCACGACGGTATCCCATGGTTTTCAGGAAGTTGTCATTGGCTTTCAGCACTTCACCTTTAAGGTTAAAGGCGATGACTGCCATTGACCGTTCAATGGCGGTGGTGATGGCGCGCTGCTCATGCGCATCGTTAATATGACCGGTGATGTCGGTCGCCAGTTTGACGATTTTGATCACCCGGCCATGACGGTTCTGTACCGGCACATAATTGGCTTCCAGCCAGATTGGGCGGCTGTTTTTTGCCATACGCAGAAACTTATTGCTGAAGCTTTCGCCCCGGTTCAGTCGCAGCCAGAAATCCTGATACTCCCGCGACTGCAGCTGTTCCGGAGTGCAAAACAGGCTGTGGTGCTGGCCTTCAATCTCAGCCAGCGTGTAGCCCATGCGCGCCAGAAACAGCGCGTTGGCGCTGAGAATGGTGCCATCGGGAGAGAACTCAATCATGGCGATGGAGCCGTTGAGAGAGCTCAGCGTGGCAACTGAGTGTGAGCGCTTCTGCCAGCTATGGCGCGAAGCGATGCCTGATGTAATGGTGGAAAACATAGCGATCCTTATTATTAGTGTTGGTCTCGCATCCTATATCGGCAAAATCGCGGCACAATGCAGCCTTAACTCGCTCCGCTGAGTGAAATTTATACGGCTTGCCGTGAGGTTTTTGCGGCGGCTCAAAACCAGTCATTGAGTTGATGGAAAAGCGGTCAATCGAGTGAGTTTCGGTGAAAAGCGTTTGACGCTGCCGGGCCGCTTTGGTTTAATGCGGCCCGTTGCCCGAATAGCTCAGTCGGTAGAGCAGGGGATTGAAAATCCCCGTGTCCCTGGTTCGATTCCGGGTTCGGGCACCATCTTTAAAGAACCCGCCTCTGGCGGGTTTTTGCGTTTATAGAGCGAACCGCGTTATCGAAGGTTCGATTCACTCGCCACGTTCCTGTGGCTCGCCCTCCGGGTCGCGCTGGCACGCGATGCAAAAATGCTCCCGGCATTTTTGTCCGGGTTCGGGCACCAAAATTCAAAGAACCCGCCTCTGGCGGGTTTTTGCGTTTGTAGCGCTAATCCGGTCCACCTGACTCCATACCTTCCCGAACAATCCGAATTTCGTCTATAGTCGCTCATTCCAGTTCTTAATTCAGTAGCAACACAAATAGATTTCACGTCGAAATCACTTTGCCGTCCCGGCTCTGTGCTGCATTGCAAGAGCGTTGCCGCCTGAAATCCTGTCCAGCCTGCAATTGACCGGGGCTAATCGTGTTTTATAAGGCACTCTTTACAGAATCAACCTGACAGGCACAATAGCCCTTTTTCCAGCTCCGTCACGGTCATGTCAGAAGAAGCGCTGCGTCTGCAGATACAGAACCTGAAAAAGCATAATGCGCGTCTGAAGCGTATAGCGCATGACGCCCGTACAAAACTTAACGCGGCGCTCGATGGTACCGGACTGTTCCTGTGGCAGCTTGATATTCCCAGTGGCAAGCTGGTGATCTTCAACCGGCGCTGGGGAGCGATGCTCGGGTTCCAGCCGAAAGAGACCGACGCCAATTTCGAATCCTGGAAGGAGAGTCTGCATCCCGAGGATGCCGATGAGGTTTTGCAGGCTTTTAACGATCACATCGCCGGGAAAGCACCTTACTACGAAGCACTTCACCGCATGATTGCCAAAAACGGCAGTATTACGTGGGTGCTGGATCGGGGGCGGGTCAGCGAGTGGAATGCCCATGGCGAGCCTGTCAAAGTCATTGGCACGCATATCGACATGACCAAAGAGAAGCAATATGAAGAGCAGCTTGCCCTGCTGGCGCTTCACGATCCCCTGACGATGCTTAACAATCGCCATGCTTTGCAGAACTATTTCTGTGAGCTGAAAGCGCAGGGGCCACTCTGCGTTGTCTTTATCGATCTGGATAACTTCAAACACGTCAACGACACCCTGGGTCATCGCAGCGGTGATGAAGTGCTGATCCAGCTAAGCCATCGGTTTACCGAACTCGCGCCGACAGAAGTGATGATTGGCCGGCTCGGCGGTGATGAGTTCGTGCTGTTATTGCCGTTTGCGATTGACCATCCGCAGGTCAGACAACTGGCCCATGCCTGCCTGGACGCGGTGCTTGCCCCATTTGATATGGCAAATGGTCACGCCCTGATTGGGGCTTCTGTCGGGGTGTCACAGGTACAGGGAAGAGATGATTTTGATACTGCCCTTGCGCGCGCAGATGAAGCGATGTACCGCATTAAGAAAAACGGCAAGCGCGGCGTGGCGTTTGATCACGCTTTCCCGGATCCACTCTGACTCCGATTAACCCGGCATAGGCTTTGCCAGCTCCTGTTGAAAGACTTTATCTTCAGTTACTGCCTACTCTCACCCACAACATTTTGTACTTTGTTTTGCGCCTGCGTGTGCAATTTCCGCGTATCGCTGCAAAAATCACTTTTAGTACTATTCTGAAAATTCAATTTTCACTGCCAGAATATGTAAGTCTTACCGCTTCGGTTAAAGTGCAATATCCGCCTTAAATCCGAGTCTCTTTCAAATTAAAAAATTTATTCAAATCAGGATAATTGATCATTTAATGATCAATTTCGGCTGTTTTCAGCTATCGTGATCAAGGTTTACGCTTCGCTTATTTCCAACGATAAGAAGGGGAAGTTAAAATCCTATTTATCGCTTCGCTTAGTGAAATTGATCGTTTGTTGATCATATTCACTACCTGATATTGATTAAACTATCCACTTACCGCTTCGCTTATATTTTTTTCAATTGGACATTTTTTGAAAATGATCGATTAATAGGGCGCGGCGATTTTAGTTATAAAGCTTTTTCATGCCGCGGCTCTTTTATCAATAGAAAGGAGCATTGGTTGAAATCCGCTATCAATCCGGTTGAGGGTAGTACGAGCAATAAACCAGAACTGTGACGGGTTTTTTATTTATCTCACTTGATTGGTCCGTTTTTCTGACTACATTTATGTTGCTGAATCGGCCTGATGAAGTGTTAACTGTGCAAATTCCAATTTTTAATATTCAAAGAGGACGCATATGACTCAATATCGCGGTGGGGCCGGGAATTTTGCGGCCGACAAAGAGCGTGCTGCTGAAGCAGGACGTAAAGGAGGCCAGAAAAGCGGCGGTAACTTTAAGAACGATCCTGAACGTGCCATTGAAGCGGGGCGCAAAGGAGGTAAGGTTAGCCGCCGGAGCTGAAAGTCTTTAACACTGCTGTGACGGCAGGGTTACTCTGTTAGCCGGGCATTTTGAATCTGTTTAGTTCCTCGCGAAGATAATTACTCCCTGAATTATGTCATTGCTCCATCATTGGCAATAGCGGGAGCTGTTAATTGAACCGGAAGAGTTTACTCTTCCGGTTTTTTATTTCCGATAGGTTAAAGCTATACGATTTAATAAAACCGTGTACAACTAAGTTTTGACTGGTTCTTTTTTTATGCAGTTAATCTGAAAAAATGTATACAGTGTTTTATTACTTTGTACAAATTACGATGCAGCTAGCGAAGCCGCAAACATAAAAACATTCCCCGGCTAAATGTCTGCTGTAAAAAGGAAAATGCATTTTACATGCCACTTTTGTCTTAAATTCATACTGACGCAGCGTGCGATATTAAAAATCTCCACTAGACTTTTCAGGTGTCAACGATATGACTGGCGTTGCGTTATTACCGACGCAGCGTTTTAAACAATGAGGCTATCTTATGACAGTGAAAACGTTAAACGACCTGTTCATCCATGACCTATCCGATGTTTACAGCGCTGAGAAACAGATAACCCGTGCATTACCTAAAATGGCGCGTGCAGCCAGTGACGAAAATCTTATCGCTGCGTTTAATCAGCATCTGGAAGAGACCCGTGCGCAGATTGAACGACTCGACGAGCTGGTGGAAGTGACACCTGAAGTCAAAATTAAAAGAATGAAATGTCATGCGCTTGAAGGTCTGGTTGAAGAAGCACAGGAAATTATCGACTCGGTTGAAAAAGGTGAGATTCGCGATCAGGGGCTGATTGGTGCTGCACAGAAAGTTGAGCACTATGAGATCGCGACCTACGGCACTCTGCATGCGCTGGCACTGAAGCTGGGTTACACCAAAGCGGCAGAGCTACTGGAAGCTACTCTGAACGAAGAGAAGCAAACGGATGAGAAACTCACCCAGGTAGCCGAGTCTATTACCGTCTCTTAAGGAGTAATACATGACTGCGATAGAACATTATCATGACTGGCTGCGCGATGCGCATGCCATGGAAAAGCAGGCTGAAAGTATGCTGAGCAAGATGGCTGGCCGTCTTGAGCACTATCCGGCGCTGGAACAGCGTCTGGCGCAGCATCTGGAAGAGACTAAACATCAGCTGACACTGCTGGAGCAGCTGCTCGACACTCACGGTATCGATCACTCTGTGATGAAAGATGCGATGGGCAAAATGGCGGCGGCCGGTCAGGCTGTTGGCGGTATGTTCAATTCGGATGAAGTCGTGAAGGGCGCTATCAGTGGTTATGTCTTCGAGAATGCTGAGATCGCCAGCTACACCAGCCTGATTGCCGCGGCAGAGCAGGTAGGTGATACGCAGGGCGTACGCATACTTAACGAGATCCGTGACCAGGAAGTGGCGATGGCTGAGTGGCTGCTGCAGAACCTGCCAGAGATCACTCAGCAGTTTCTGCAGCGTGCGTCACAGCCGGGCGTGGAAGCGAAGAAGTAGTGCTGAATAGCGCGCATGAAAAAGCCGGGGATTCCCGGCTTTTTGCGTTAGTGCTTTTCAGGCTGGTGATATTCAGTCAGCCATTAAATGTCCATACATCGTCATCAGCTTACGCGTCACGCCGTTAGTCCAGCCAAAGCCATCCTGTAACGGATATTCACCGCCGCCGCCAGGACGCGCACGCTCACCGCTGATGTCATATTTCTCTACCAGCTTGTGATGCAACTGATAGAAGTTATTGACCGTATTCAGCCAGTTCACAGCCACTTCTGTTGCCAGCGTCTCTTCGCCATAGTTATTCAGGCCAACAATTGCCATCCACTGCATGGGTGCCCAGCCGTTAGGCCGATCCCACTGCTCCCCGCTTTCGACCATTGAGGTCAGCAGACCGCCGTTGCTCAGCAGCAGATGACGCAACGAGATCGCCTGCAGATGCGCCTGATGCGGCGTCGCCAGGCCCACAAACAGCGGAACCACTGAAGCTACGGTAAAGGCACCGAAACGCTCACGACGCCAGTCATAGTCGCGGAACACACCGGCGGTGCTGTCCCACAGATAACGGGTAATCGCACGTTTACGCGCTTCCGCCTTTTTCTGCCACGCCAGCGCCGTCAGCTCTTCACCTTTGGCGTGCGACAGGGTCGCGATCATCAGCTCCAGCTTGTACAGGAATGCGTTCAGATCGATGGGGATAAACTGAGTCGTTCGGATGCTCGACAGGCGTTTCGGATTTCGCAGCCAGCGAGATGAGTAATCCCACCCTGACTCCGCGCCAGCACGCAGATCACGATAGACTTCGCTGGCCGGACGTTTAGATTCGCGGGCGGTTTCAACATCTTCCATCCACGACTCATCACGCGGCGTATCGCGATCATCCCAGTAGCGGTTCAGCAGGGAGCCGTTTGGCATCCGCACTACGTGACGATAAGCCTGGTTCGGCATCAGTGAACCCGCGCCATCCATCCAGAACTGATACTCCTTCATCAGCTGTTCCTGATAGCGTTTCGCACCGCGCACGCCATCTTCTTCGAACAGCTCTACCATCAGTGCAAACACGGGCGGCTGAGAACGGCTGAGATAGTAGGTACGATTGCCGTTTGGCACATGACCGTAGTTATCGATCAGCCAGGCAAAGTTGTCCGCCATGTGACGGAGCAGATCATCGCGGCCTGATTCTGCCAGGCCGAGCATGGTGAAGTAGGAGTCCCAGTAATAGGTTTCGCCAAAGCGTCCCCCTGGCACGACATAAGGTTTCGGCAACGGCAGCAGTGATGAGTGCGGCATATGCTGTTGCGGCATTTTGGTCAGAACCGGCCACAGGTCATCAATATGCTCGTTGAGGGTTTTATCCGGGTTAGAGACATAAAAGCTTTCGTTTACGCCAGGCAGATAAAAATGATCGGCGACAAAACGCGACAGGTCGAAATCACTGCTGCGTTTCTGTCGACGATAGCGCATCAGCACATCCAGCGGATCGTACTTAGGCGAACAGTCGGGGAAGGTTTTGCTATCCTCGAAAATCCGCGACATCTGGACATGTTCAAACAGTTCCAGATAACGATCGGCAGGGGTGAGTGCATCCGGAGCCGGTAAGCCTTCAATCAACTCCGGCTCGGGCTCAGAATCCTGCATGCGTTCCAGTTTCAGTTCATGGGGATCGTATTGATACTCAACTTCCGCCCCGGCACGAACCTCTTCAAGTGCATTTTGTTGCTGGCGATGGGTATTAATAACGGCCTCCTGAGCGGTCGTGGTTGCACAAAAGACAAATTATAGACCTCTCATTCAGCGGAACAACAATGCAGAATATCTATGAACGTAATAAAAATTGTCTATTAATCGAGGTTTTTTGATAAATCCCAGACAATTCAACCAAATATAGCAGTGTTCACAAAAAATACATTTCAGATGAATCTCTTAACGGAATGGATAAAAAAATTCAAACTGAAGAAAACTGGCGTTTATTCACATTTTGTAAAAGATAGCCGGGCCGAAAAGGGTGCAGAAAATGGCATACGTAACGGAACGCCGCGCAGAAAGGAGCAGGGAACTAAGCGGGCCTGGTTGCCCGCTCGTTGACAGCAGAATCAGGTGTTCGCCAGCGCCGCGCGAACGACTGTCTGCCAGGGCGTGGTCGGGCGACCAATCAGTTTGCTCAGCTGGCGGGAGTCATTGTACAAACCGCCTTTCTCTGCACCGGCATCCGAGTCTGCCAGCATCTCCGCCAGACCCTCTGGCAGGCCAGCACCCTTAAGCGCGGCGGCAAAATCAGCCTGAGACAGATTGACGTAATCAACCTTCTCACCACTCTGCGCGGCAATCTCTGCAGCAAACTGCGCCAGCGTGTAGCTGTCGTCGCCTGCCAGTTCATATACTTTGCCCGCCTGATCCTCACGGGACATGACTTCAGCCGCCGCTTCAGCGTAATCCTGACGGGCTGCAGACGCGATGCGACCTTCACCCGCCGCGCCGATAAATGCATGATGTGCCAGCGCAGGTGGAATGCTGGCGGCATAGTTTTCGGTGTACCAGCCATTACGCAGCAGGGCGAAGGGGATGCCGGAGGCTTTCAGCAGCGCTTCTGTGGCGCGATGTTCAACGCCTAAGCCCAGTGGTGAGGTGTCCGCATGCAGCAGGCTGGTATAGGCGATGAAGCCTACGCCCGCCGCCTGTGCCGCTTCAATAACGGCTTTATGCTGCGCTTCACGCTGACCCACCTCACTGCCGGAGATGAGTAGCAGTTTATCGACGCCTGCAAAAGCGGCCCTGAGCGTTTCTGGCTGACTGTAGTCGGCCTGTCGGACCGTGATGCCCTGCGCCGCAAGATCGGCCGCTTTGGCGGGTGTACGGACAGCAGCGACGATCTCTTCTGCCGGCACTTTTTTCAGTAAAGCTTCGATAACGAAACGGCCCAGCTGGCCGGTGGCACCTGTTATTGCAATCATGCTATGACTCCTGTGGCTGTTGTTGAAATCCAGACTAAGATATAAACTAATTTTTAGTAAGTACTTACAGAAATGTTAGTTAAGGTGTGCTGATTAAATGTCTGATAAATTGAGTGAAAAATTTAGTCGCGGTGAATTACTTAACGTTAATTGTCCGTCGCGTGATGTGCTGAAACGCGTGACCAGTCGCTGGAGTGTATTGATTCTGCTGGCCCTTCAGGATCAAACGCTGCGCTTCAGTGAATTGCGCCGCACGGTCGGGGGCGTCAGTGAGCGAATGCTGGCTCAGAATCTGCGTTACCTGGAAGAAGATGGCTTCGTGCAGCGAATTGCTTACGATGTGGTGCCTCCGCACGTGGAATATCGCCTGACCCCGCTTGGACGTGAAGTCGGTGAGCAGGTTGTGGGCCTGGCAGACTGGCTGGAACTAAACCTGGGCCGGATTCTGGCGCAGCGCGAAAAATCTGCAGCAGAGTAAAGCTACCCCGTCTCAGCCGTCAGAATGTGACGGCATCGATATTTTTACCTGAAAATTTCTGAGCCCACTTTTGTTTACTGCCTCTCTGATGCCGCAGCCATGCGATAGCAATGGAAATAGATCCTTCAGGCTTTTCGTCCTGTTGCTGATTATTAAGTCGTTTTATCAATCTTCGGGTCGCAATATAGGAGAGTGTGTTGAGCGCTGTTAATAGTGAGGCGTTTTTTGACTCATTTATTTAACATCTTAATGTGTGTTTAACTTCGTGTTTTCTACTTTATTTTATCCATCCTCACCTCAGGATTAGTAAGCATTAAACAAAAAAGAAAACAAACCGGCAGAGATGTGGGTTTAAGGGTTTAACCTCTTAAAATATAATGGTATTTAGATCTTTGCTTCTCACTTATAACCTTAAATAACTCCGATTTTTATAGCAAAAAAGTGCCTGAAAACAGGCCGTTGACGATAGTTTACGTGCAGGCATTGCTTTCGCGCGTTCGACTTTTAAAGTGAGAAAATACGTAACATTAACGACACATAAGCACCCTCTGATTAACCTTTCGGCCTTATTTTTAAATAAAAATTTCCCGCCAAAAACAATGACCAAAATCAATAAAGACTGTTATAGTTTTCATTAACCCCACTGTTTCTTTTTCCTCGTCGCAAATAGCTCTAAATTTGCGGCGGGAATTTCAATAAGCGCAGAGAAGTCAGCGCATCAGGCTTAAGTTGTTAATTATAAGTAAATACATGGTGTTCTATGTGGCAAAGAGGTAAGCAATGTTCGGATTAGATGCCTTTCATCTGGCCAGGATTCAGTTCGCATTTACTGTATCCTTCCATATTATCTTTCCCGCCATCACCATCGGTCTCGCCAGCTTCCTGGCAGTACTTGAAGGTATGTGGCTTAAAACACGCGATCAAACCTATCGCGATCTCTACCACTTCTGGTCGAAAATCTTTGCCGTTAACTTCGGTATGGGTGTGGTATCAGGGCTGGTCATGGCTTACCAGTTCGGGACGAACTGGAGCGGCTTCTCTGCGTTTGCCGGGAGTATCACCGGCCCGCTGCTGACTTATGAAGTGCTGACGGCGTTCTTCCTGGAAGCAGGCTTCCTGGGCGTGATGCTGTTTGGCTGGAATCGCGTGGGGCCGGGTCTGCACTTCTTCGCCACCTGCATGGTTGCTCTGGGAACACTGATTTCGACCTTCTGGATTCTTGCCTCCAACAGCTGGATGCAGACGCCTCAGGGCTTCATCATCGAGAATGGCATTGTGGTGCCGCAGGACTGGTTGAAAATCGTCTTCAATCCCTCTTTCCCTTATCGCCTTTTCCATATGTCAGTGGCGGCGTTCCTGGCGAGTGCCTTTTTTGTGGGATCGTCAGCGGCCTGGCATTTGCTGAAAGGGAATAACAATCCTGCTATCCGTAAGATGTTCTCCATGGCGTTGTGGATGGCGCTGATCGTTGCGCCGATTCAGGCGATGATTGGGGATGCACACGGTCTGAACACCCTTGAGCATCAGCCAGCCAAAATCGCGGCGATTGAAGGACACTGGGAAAACCCACCGGGTGAGGCCACGCCGCTGATCCTGTTTGGTATTCCCGATATGGAACAGGAGCGTACCAAATATGCGCTGGAAGTGCCTTACCTTGGCAGCCTGATTCTGACGCACAGTCTGGATAAACAGGTTCCGGCGCTGAAGTCGTTCCCGAAAGAGGACCGCCCTAATTCTACGGTGATCTTCTGGTCATTCCGCGTGATGGTGGCGCTGGGGCTGCTGATGATTACGCTGGGCGTGGTCAGCCTGTGGCTGCGTTTCAAAGGCCGTCTTTACGAGTCGCGTCCTTTCCTGTGGTTTGCTCTGTTAATGGGGCCATCGGGTCTGATTGCGATTCTGGCGGGCTGGTTTACCACTGAAATCGGTCGTCAGCCGTGGGTGGTGTATGGCGTGCAGCGCACCATTGATGCGGTCTCGGCACATGGCGATATGCATATGAGCATCAGCCTGCTGGCCTTTATTCTGGTCTACAGCTCGGTGTTCGGTGTGGGATACCACTACATGATGCGCCTGATTAAGCAGGGACCGGTTGTCGGCGAAGGTCATATCACCGAAGAAGGTGGACCGGGTCAGAAGAAAACGCCAGCGCGTCCGCTTTCCGCTGCCACCTTTAAGGATGGAGACCACTAAGATGATCGATTATTCCGTTATCTGGTTTGTGATTATCGTCTTCGCAACCCTGATGTATATCGTGATGGATGGTTTTGACCTGGGTATTGGTCTGCTGTTCCCGTTCAATAAAGATGCCGGCGAGCGCGACATGATGGTTAACACCGTCGCACCCGTCTGGGATGGTAATGAAACCTGGCTGGTTCTGGGAGGCGCAGGCCTGTTCGGGGCATTCCCGCTGGCTTACGCGGTGATTACCGATGCGCTGTCGATTCCGCTGACCGCCATGCTGATTGGCCTGATTTTTCGGGGTGTCGCCTTTGAATTCCGCTTCAAGGCGGTTGAAGGTCATCGGGCATTCTGGGACAAATCCTTTATTGCCGGGTCTGTTTTAGCGACCTTCAGTCAGGGCGTCGCAGTCGGCGCGTTTCTGGATGGCATTCCGGTTGAGGGACGCCGTTTCGCCGGTTCCGCACTGGACTGGCTGGCACCGTTCCCGCTGTTCTGCGGCGTGGGTCTGGTGGTGGCCTATGCGCTGCTGGGCTGCACCTGGCTTATTATGAAGACCGAGAATGAGCTGCACCGTAAGATGTCCGCGCTGGCGACGCCACTGGTCATCGCGCTGTTAGTGATTATTGGTATTGTCAGCCTGTGGACGCCGTTTACGCATCAGGACATCGCACATCGCTGGTTCAGCAAGCCAAACCTGTTCCTGTTCCTGCCGGTTCCGGTGCTGGTGCTGCTCTGTTCATGGGGCATTGTGCGCGCCATTAAGCGTGAGGCGCACTATTCACCGTTCCTGCTGACGCTGGCGCTGGTCTTCCTGGGCTTCTCCGGTCTGGGCATCAGTGTATGGCCCAACATTATTCCGCCATCCGTAACCATCTGGGATGCCGCATCGCCACCGCAGAGCCAGGCCTTTATGCTGGTGGGTAGCCTGCTGATTATCCCGATGATTCTGGGTTACACCTTCTGGAGCTACTACGTGTTCCGTGGAAAAATCAAAGCAGATGAAGGATATCATTGATATGAAAAGCCTCAGCAGCATGAAAGACCACAATCACAGTGAAGAGACGAAAGCGCCGTGGTGGAAACGGGTAATGTGGCTGGTGTTTATCTATGCCGCCAGCGTACTGGCGCTGGGCGTGGTCGCCTCGCTGTTCCGCATGATGATGACGGCAGCGGGTATGCGTAGTCATTAATTGTCGCAGACTCCGCCTCACCGTTATCAGGCGCAGTTTTTATCAGGAATCAAAAGGCTGACGGCAGTCAGCCTTTTTTAGTTAGTAACCTAAGCAATTAATGCGGAATTGCCCCGAACGGACGTGCACGGCTTACCCTTTCCTTACACTGATTCGCCATATTTGTTATCCTTTTTTCATTAAAACCTCAGTCTTAACCCGCGTCGTAAATCGCCATCATGCTCAGTCAGGCCATTAAAAAAAAGCACATCAACGATCTGGTCGAGTGGATTGAAGCCCATCTCACTGACGATCTCAATATCGATCAAATTACCCTGAAATCAGGATATTCAAAGTGGCACATGCAGCGCATGTTCAAGGAGATGACCGGACAGACGCTGGCGGCGTATACCCGCAAACGGCGTCTGACGATGGCGGCTATGGCACTGCGACTGACGCGCATGACACTGATCGATATCGCCGTGCGTTTTGGTTTTGATAACCAGCAAAACTTTACCCGGGTATTCAAAGGCCACTTTGCGCTGACGCCGGGCGCGTTTCGGCGTATTCCCCATTTGCCGGTGAAAAATTTCCATGGCCGCATTCTGGTGCGGTCGCTGGCAGAGCGCGCAACGCTGGTGGAACGCGAGGAAGAGCTGCATCTGCGAGGAGAGACGCAGGAGTGGGAGTGTAAGTTCGGTGATTACATTGCCGATCGCGATCACCGGGTGGCTGATCAGGCGCGGCAACTGGTCGCGCTTGCTGGCAGCCATGTTGCGCAGGGCTGGTTAGGCTTTCAGTATGGTCCCGGGCATAGCTCTGCTGACCAGCAGAATATCAGCCTGTTTCAGGCGCTGGAGCCGCAACATGCCAGGCTGCTGGGTGACAATACCGATAACTGGCGTGAAGTGCGGGGGCTTTATGCGTCAATTCGCTGGAGCGGCAAACCTGAACAACTGACGCGTTTTATTGAGGATATTTACTATCAACATCTGCCAGCGCTGGGTGTAGCGCGCCGTCCTGGCAAAGACCTGCTGCGTCTCGACTTTGCACAGTGTAAGCCCGACTGGCTGAGCGGCGTATTTTCAATTCCGGTGATGCAGGCGTAGCCAGCAGGGCAGGGCGAGTGATTCCCGGCCCCGTTAATGCATATTTTGTGCGGTAAACTGTGACAAACCGCACGATTCTATAAACTAACTCGCCGTTCTGGCGTAAAATCTTCCCCCGAAACCCTGTCATACCTGAATCATCGTGTATCTGTGGCGGGGCTGGAACATTCATCTGCATTTCAGGCCTTTTCTGGCCAAAACGAAAAACGAAGATAATTATGCGACGCTTAATGATTTCACTGATTCTGGCATTGCCTGTTATGGCAATGGCGCAGCAGGCTGAGCCTTTCTCACCGCCTGCCGGACTGCATCCGCACTCTCAGGCCTCCCAGCATGAAATTCTGGGTGACGGTGAGCTGCCGGAACACACCAGCAGTAACGCTTCCCTCTCCGGATTTAACGACACGCTGTAAATGCTGATACGCTGCCAGACCCGGCGGCGCAACATGACCGGCTCGTCAGGAGCCGGCCAGCTTTAACCTTCTCTGCCTGCCTTAAAAAACCCGCAAATACCTCTCTCTGAACGCTTGTCAGGGTCGCTTCACGCCTGCGATACGCACACCTGCATCTCTGTAAAATATATCTTAACAAGTCCGATCGCATTTTTCGTTCTTGTGCTTAAGATATATCATAGCTAATCTCCCGGCTTGAGATGAGAATGATTGTTATTCCATGAGATTTTCATGACAGTGCGCATGCCCCTGAATCACGGGCATAGCTTGAGGAGAGATATTTTGACTGCATCAGCTAATCAGCGTTTACCCCAGCGCGTCCGTAATGAACTGCGTTTCCGTCATATTCAGGTCGCCAGTAAAACTAACATTGCCGGTAAATTCTGGCGCATCCGGTTCAGCGGCAGCGATCTGGCGGGCTTTACATCGCCAGGCTTTGATGACCACATCAAGGTATTTTTCCCTTCCGCTGAAGGTGAAACACTGGCTCTGCCGCAGATGACCGACGCGGGCATTGTCTGGCCCGAAGGTTTGCGTCCGCAGGCGCGCGACTACACGCCGCTTGAATTCGATGGTGCCTCTTCTCTGACCCTGGATTTCTATATTCACCAGCAGGGCGTGGCGAGTGACTGGGCAACGCAGGCACAGGTGGGCGATAAATTAATTATCGGTGGGCCACGCGGTTCGCTGGTGGTGCCGACCGATTATGCATTTCAGCTTTACGTCTGTGATGAAACCGGGCTGCCAGCGTTTGCGCGTCGTCAGCGTGACGCAAGTGCCCAGTCTTTGCATCTCTATGCCTTTACCGATGACGCGACGGGCCACGGCTATTTATCGGATACGACTGGCGTAACGACAAACTGGTTGGGCAGCGGTCAGATGCAGAAAGCACAGCTCAGCCAGCTGATTGCCCGGCTGGATCAGCTCACACTCCCGGCGGAAGATTACTTTATCTGGCTGACTGGCGAAGGTGAGTTTGTGAAAGCGCTGGCTGACTACTTCACGGTGCAGCGCGGCCTCAGCAGTGATTTTGTGCGGGCGGTGGCCTACTGGCACCAGAAGTAAGCGGCTCTGCCAATTGAGTTTTGCCAGACGGCGGACTACCATCAATCCGACTTTTTCCCGCAGGGCAGGCCATGAAACAGCATCCGAATTCCACCTCATCTGACGATCAGAGTACGCGCGCAGGCGGCTGCGGCGGACGACGCAAACGACGCGAAAAGATGCTGGAAGCAAGTGAGATCCGCCTGCTGATGCTCCATTTCCTGGCGCAGAATGCGGCGCACGGCTATGAACTGATCAAGTCGGTTGAGGTGCTGTCGAAGGGAGAGTATTCGCCTAGTCCGGGGATCATTTACCCCAATCTGACGCTGCTTGAAGAGATGGAGGCGATTGAGGTGGTGGATGCGCAGACAGCGCGCAAAGCCTATCGTCTGACCGCAACGGGAGAGGCGCAACTGGCAGAGAACCTGGAAACGGTCTCCAGCCTGATCACGCGGCTCTCTACGCTGGCGATTCTGGTCAATAACCGCAGCATTCCTGCTGTAGAGCAGGCGATTTATGGGCTGAAGGTCGCGCTGAACCAGCGGCTGGCGCAGGAAGATATCTCAGAAACCGCGCTGCAGACGCTGATTAAGGCGCTGCACGACGCGGCTGAAAAAATCACTCACAGTTAATCAGCTGATTTCGGCTTTGTTTTTGTCGATGTGGCCCAGGGTACGATCCGGGAAACAGATGTCGCGTACGCGCTGTTTTAGCGTGGTCGCATCCGGGAAGCCACCATCACGCTTGCGTTCCCACAGCAGGTGCTCATCCAGCGTAATTTCAAAGATACCACCGGTACCTGGTTTCAGGGTTACTTCCGCCAGATCCTCAGCGAAAGTATGCAGAAGTTCCTGTGCCATCCACGCTGACCGCATCAGCCAGTTGCATTGCATACAGTAGTGAATAACAACCACAGGTTTTTGTGCCATAACTCTATTCCTTTACGTGTTGATAAATGCCAGTGCATTCGGGTGAACAATTTGTGCGCTGTGGTTTATATCCAAATGTAAATAAGATTGATAATGATTATCAGTTGCATTAAATTATCAGTCGATAATTACTACACCAGCATGATGTTCTGACTTTTCACGGCTTTTATGCGGAGCCGTTTTACTGTTGCCAGCAAACAAGTGAGCGAATACTAACAATTAATCAGGTAATTCGCGCCTATGTCACCACGTTTTCGGAGATTGACGCAACCGCGTCTGACTCAACTGGCGTTGCTCGCCACCTTCATCAATACCACCTGCACTTATGCTGCGGGCAGTGAATCTGCCACGCTAGCCCTTTCTGACCGCTCTGACAGCAATACCGAACAGGTAATGACGGTGACGGCGCCGGAAATTAAGAAAACGGCAGGCAGTAAAACCTCGCTCTCTGCCAGCGATCTGCAACAGCGTGGTGCCACTGACTTTGGATCGATTATGCGCTATGAACCGCTGATCAGTGCCACCGGTACTAGTGGCGGTTCATCAGCCGGTAAGAGCGGTTTTGATCGGGCTGGTTATACCGGCTACAACATTCGAGGCCTCGAGAGCAACCGCGTCGGTCTGGATGTGGACGGCATTCCGTTGCCGCAGGCCACTGGCCGCAGCTATGTAGGACGCGCTGGTCTCGACAGCTTTGGCATTGGCCGCGATTACATCGATCCTTATATGTTTGGGCGTATTGAGATTGAGAAGGGCGCCACAGCAGTGGATCAGTCGAACACCTCAATTGGCGGCAACGTCTCGTTCCGTAACAAATCCCCGGACGACTATCTGTACTCCGGCAAGCCGACCTTTTTCGGCTATCAAAGTGACTACGACTCCGCCAGCCGCAGCTGGCATAACGGCATGACTGCAGCAGCAGGCGATGACACGCTGAGTGGCATTTTTGTTTACAGCCGTCGTGACGGACAGCAGACCCGTAACAACAGCGATACGCTCGATGCTTATCCGGCCAACTGGCACTCCGATGCCTTTATGACTTCCGGCATCTGGCAGCCCAATGATGCTCACAAGCTCAGCGCGACGGTCGATTACTATCACAAAACTCACCACAGCCATTACGACAGCTGGAGCACTTCCGGCAATACCGTCTGGGGAACGGCACAGCAGCAGAGTGATACCCGCCGCTGGGGCATCAGCCTGGCGGATGAGTACACCCCTTACAATGACCTGATCGACAGCCTGACGACCCGCGTTTACTGGCAGCAGACCCAGGCGCATGACAACACCCTAATGCCGTCGAGTGCCACCGCCAGGCAAACCGTCTATTCCGATTACAACAGCGACAGCTACGGTTTTGACACCCGAGCGCTTAAAAGCGTCGGGCGACATGAACTGAGTGCCGGGCTGAATGCGCGTCTGGTGGATACTGAGCGACCTTTCCGTCAGTCACCGCCAGCCAGTGCTTTTACTGCGATTATGCAGCCGCAGGCTAACAGCCGCAGCTACAGCGTGGGCGGTTATCTGCAGGATACTATCAGCTTCGATGCTGACGGACATCGGGCGGCTATCGTGCCGGGCGCGCGCGTGGCCTATCAGAACACCCGACCACGTGATGTGGCGACGCTGACCACGAACAGTAGCGTGCTTGACGCCAGCGAAGTTTCAGCGCTCTACGGATCGCCAAACAGCGACACCCAGATATTGCCGTCGATCGCCTTCCAGTTCGATCTGACACCGAAGCTGATGACTTATCTGCAATATACCCGTGGCGCGCAGTTCCCCAACGATACCCAGCTCTATGGCTCATGGAACCTTGGCTCCAGCTATGCCGGCACCGCACAGTATGCGCTGATTGGTAATGCAGACCTGAAAACCGAAACCAGCAACAACTACGAGTGGGGTGTAAAAGGAGAGGTGGCAAAAGGCGTCACGCTTAACGCTGCCGCTTTTTATAACGACTATAAAAACTTTATTGCCTTTACCCGTTACAGCCGGGCGGCTAATCCGGGTCAGTTCGTTAATGTGCCCGCCAACATTTACACTACCTATCAGGCGGAGAACCGCGATAAAGCCTACATCTACGGGGCTGAAATCAGCAGTAAAGTGAACTTCGGTAGCTGGTTCAATGAGGTCGAGGGTCTGAGCGCCAATCTGGCGTTGGGTTACACGCAGGGCGCGGCAAAGTCACGCTACCTTGGTGACCGCTACATCGATCTGGAGAGTGTTGCTCCGATGAAAGCGATTGTCGGACTCGCCTGGGATGATGAGGCGCGTGGCTACGGGGCCGCCGTTACCGCTACCTTTGTCAAAGGTAAGCAAGCCAGCGCGACTAACCGCGAAAGCTTCGCTAACAACGGCAGCAGCCTGGCCGACTCCAGCACCGATTACATGCGGGTACCAGGTTATGGCATGGTGGATATGACCGCTTACTGGCGCGTCGCACATAACGTCAGGCTGAGTGGCGGGCTTTACAACATAACCGATCGCAAATACTGGGATTACCTCAGCAGTCGTGAACTGACCAGCGCCACTCAGCAGGAGCGCAACGATCAGGCACTGGCCGTGATGCCGGGCCGTACTTTCCAGTTAGGTGTTAACGTCGATTTTTGATAGCCGTCGCCCTGCGCTGATGCAGGGCATTACTAAGAGAGCCTGAGTCATGAACCCGATTTATCAGCACTATCTTGCCCTTAAAGGTGAACAACCGAAGAAATATGCCCGCGACCTGGCTGCGCTGATCGGCATCAGCGAAGCGGAATTGTGTGAAGCGCGCATCGGCGTTGATGCCGTGGCGCTGAAACGCGATTTTCCGGCGTTGCTGAAGGCACTTGGCGCAGTCGGCGAAACCAAAAACATTACGCGTAACGCTTATGCGGTACATGAACATCTGGGTGAATACCACAATGTGCAGATTGGCGCACATGGTGGCCTGGTGCTTAATCCCCGTGCACTCGATCTGCGCCTGTTCGTCGGTCAGTGGTGCAGCGCCTTTGCTCTGCAGGAGCCAACCGGGCAGGGCGTTCGTCACAGTATTCAGATCTTTGATCGTCATGGCGATGCGGTGCTGAAAGTTTACGTCACGGAGCAGACCAACATGGCAGCGTGGCAGACGCTGATTGCCGACTTTACCGACGCTGCGGCGACGCCGCTTGTGGTTGAGCCGGCTGCCGCAGCTCCCCTGACTGAGGCGATTGATGCCACCGCCATCGACCGTGAATGGCGCGCCATGACCGATGTTCATCAATTTTTCGCGTTGCTTAAGCGCCATCAGGTGTCACGACCGCAGGCGTTTCGCGCGGTGGGTGACGATCTCGCCAGGCAGACCGGTAACGATGCGCTTGAGCGCCTGCTACAGATGGCACAGCAGGCGGGCAATGAAATTATGATTTTTGTCGGCAACCGTGGCTGTACTCAGATTTTCACCGGCAGGGTAGAGAAGCTGCAGCCAGTGGAAAACTGGCTCAACATCTTCAATCCGCAGTTCACACTGCATCTGATGGCTGATCAGATCAGCGAAAGCTGGGTAACACGCAAGCCAACGGGCGATGGCTTTGTTACCAGCCTGGAACTGTTCGCCGCCGACGGCACACAGATCGCCCAGCTCTACGGTCAGCGCACGGAGGGTACGCCAGAGCAGTCAAGCTGGCGCGAGCAGATTGGCGCACTCCACACGCCGGGAGCGGCGGCATGAAAAGAGTGATGTTGTTATGGCTGCTCATGACGCTGCCATCACTGGCGGCGGAGCGGGTGGTGTCGATTGGCGGTGACGTCACCCAGATTATCTATGCGCTGGATGCCCAGTCACAGCTAGTGGCGCGCGACAGCACCAGTCTGCGCCCGGCGCAGGCCACCCGACTGCCGGACGTGGGTTATATGCGCCAGCTCAACGCCGAAGGCATTCTGGCACTGAAACCAACGCTGGTGATCGCCAGCGAGCAGGCGCAGCCGTCGCTGGTGCTGCAACAGATTGCCCGCGCGGGCGTCAGGGTGGTCACGGTCAGCGGCGACAGCAGCCTGCAGGCGATCCCGCAGAAAATTATCACTGTGGGTCAGGCGCTGCAGCGTGAAAGCGAAGCTCAGGCTCTGGCACGGCAAATGACGCAGCAGATTCGCCAGTTGCCGCAGCAACCGCTGCCGGTAAAAGTGCTCTACATCATGGCGAACAGCGGCATGAAATCGATGGCGGCTGGAAATCAGACTGCGGCCGATGGCGCCATTCGCAGCGCCGGGCTGGAGAATGCTATGGGCTCGGTGCCGCACTATCAGGCACTGTCGCAGGAAGGGGTGATCGCCGCCGCGCCGGATCTGGTGGTAATCGGCGAGGATGGCTTGAAAACGCTGGGCGGCGAAGCGCAGCTGTGGCAGTTACCGGGTCTGACGCTGACACCTGCCGGGCAGCAGCACCGTCTGCTGGTGATCGACACCATGGCACTGCTGGGGTTTGGCCTTGATACACCGCGGGCAATCGTGAAATTGCGTCAGGCGGCGGAATCGCTGAACCATGATTAAGGATAATGCGCTGCGTGGCCTGTTGCTGATGCTGATCTTCCTGCTGGTGGCGATGGTGCTGGCGGCAAATCTGGGGGCGATGTCGCTTTCAGTGCGGGCGCTATGGCAGGCACCGCTTAGCGATCTTATCTGGCAGATCTGGCTGGATATCCGCCTGCCGCGCGTGCTACTGGCGGTGGTGATGGGCATGGCGCTGGCAGTCTCTGGCGCGGTGATGCAGGGTGTTTTTCGTAACCCACTGGCCGATCCCGGTCTGCTGGGGATCAGCAGCGGGGCGGGACTGGCGGTGGCGCTGGCAATCATTATTCCGTTGGCGTTGCCGGCACCACTGGCATTGTGGCTACCGATGATCGCTGCGTTTATCGGCAGTCTGCTGGTGACACTGCTGCTCTTCAGTTTCAGTCGGCTGGCGCGCGGCAATCTTTCGCGGTTGTTGCTGGTCGGTATTGCGATTAATGCGTTGTGCGGTGCGGCGGTAGGCGTGCTGTCATGGCTGAGCAACGATCAGCAGCTGCGCCAGCTGTCGCTGTGGGGCATGGGAAGCCTTAGCCAGACACAGTGGCCCGCACTGCTGATTTGCCTGCTGCTGATTCTGCCAGCCTTGCTGCTGCTACAGACTCGCGCCCGCCACCTTAACCTGCTGCAGGCGGGCGAAGAGGATGCGCACTACATGGGGATTGATGTGAAGCGTACTCAGCATCAGCTGCTGATCCTCAGCGCGCTGCTTGTCGGTACAGCGGTCTCGGTCAGCGGCGTGATCGGCTTCGTCGGACTGGTGGTGCCACACGTGATGCGTTTTTGCCTTGGCGGCGATCATCGCTGGCTGCTGCCCGGCTCAGCACTGGCGGGGGCTATTCTGCTGCTGCTGGCCGATACGCTGGCGCGCACTCTGGTGGTTCCGGCCGAGATGCCAGTCGGGCTACTGACCAGCCTGATTGGCGGTCCGTGGTTTCTCTGGCTGATTCTGCGTCAACAGCGAGGGCTGGAGTGATGGAAATTTTACAGGCCAGGGGATTGTGTCTCGCGCACGGCGACAAAACCGTTATCGATAATCTCGACGTCACGCTGTCAGGTGGAGAGCTGGTGGCGCTGATTGGTCCCAACGGCGCAGGTAAATCGACGCTACTGCGGATGCTGACGGGATTTCTGTCGCCCGATCGGGGCGAGTGCTGGCTGGGCGACCGACGGCTGACGACATGGCCGCGTGAGCAGCTGGCACGACGTCGGGCAGTGATGCGCCAGCAGAACAACCTGACCTTTGCACAGTCAGCGCAGTCGGTCGTGGCGATGGGCCGTGCGCCCTGGCCGGAAGCGCAGACGACGCAAATTGTGGCTGAGGTCATGCGGCTGACCGGTTGTGAAGGGCTGGCGCAGCGCGATTACCGCCAGCTCTCCGGCGGTGAACAACAACGGGTGCAGCTGGCGCGGGTGCTGGCACAGCTCTGGCTGGAGGGAAGACCACGCGGCTGGCTGTTTCTGGATGAGCCGACCTCGGCGCTGGATCTCTTCTGGCAGCAGCAAACCTTGCGTTTACTACGCCAGCTGACGCGCGCCGGAGATCTCACCGTCTGTACCGTGTTACATGACCTTAATCAGGCTTCATTGTGGGCCGATCGCATACTGCTGCTGCACGCAGGCCAACTGGTGGCACAAGGCTCGCCGCAGGCGGTAATGACGGAAGCGACGCTGACGCGCTGGTACCAGGCCGATCTTCAGGTAGTGGCACATGCCGAAAGTGGACAGCCGCATATCCAGCTGCGTATCTAGACCGTTTCGCTTTAAAAACATTGTGTTGCGCGCTTTGAATCGCTGATTTTGCGCTATACCTGGAGTTCCGGGCAGCCTTAAGGAGACCATAATGGCAAAATCATTAGATCAAACCGCTGAGCAACTGGGTGATATTTTACTCTCCTCCGGACTTCATCTGGCGACCGCCGAATCCTGTACCGCCGGACTGATCAGCATGACGCTGGCCGCCGTGGAAAACAGCGGTGACTTCTATACCAGCGGCTTCGTAACCTACAGTGAAAATGCCAAAACGCGTCTGCTGGGGGTACATCCAGACACGCTGAAACAGCACACGGCGGTGAGCGAGAAAACAGCGAGGGAGATGGTGCAGGGAGCCTGCGCCCGCTCTGGTGAACCGGTAGGACTTTCAATCACCGGCTATGCCGGACCGGACGGCGGCGAGGATGGCACACCGGCAGGCACTATCTGGTTTGGCTGGGTCTTGCCCGACGGAAGGGATGAGGCGGAGTGCCACCAGTTCAGCGGCGATCCAAAATCGGTGATGGAGCAGGGCACGCAGTTCGCGCTGGAAGGGCTGATCAAACGGCTGCAGCGAGCCGATCGATAAAGGCGCGATTCACGCGCCTTTAAAAGCGTTAGCGGCAGTCGACAATAAGGCGGCCCTGCACATTGCCCTCCAGCAATGCCTGCGCACCTTCTCTGGCTTCACTCAGCGGAATGACCCGGCTCAGCTTATTGAGCCGTTCACTATCCATCAGCTCGCCGAGTCGCTGCCACGCCTGCTCACGAAGTGGCTTCGGACACATCACGCTATCGACCCCGGCCAGCGTAACGCCACGAAGAATAAAGGGTGCAACGCTGGCTGGCAGATCGAGTCCCTGTGCCATGCCGCAGGCGGCAACCGCGCCGTCACGCTGCGTAGCGGCCAGCACATTGGCCAGAGTATGACTGCCGACGCTGTCTATCGCGGCGGCCCAGCGCTCTTTTGCCAGCGGTTTGCCAGGCTGGGAAAGCGCTTCACGGTCAATGACCGATGCCGCGCCCAGCGTCTCGATCAGATATGCAGGGTCGCTGGTGCGTCCGCTCGACGCAACTACTTCATAGCCCAGACGCGCCAGCAGGCTGACGCTGTAGCTGCCGACGCCGCCACTGGCCCCGGTCACCAGCACCGGTCCGCGTTCCGGTGTGATGCCCTGTTTTTCGAGCGCCATCACACAGAGCATCGCGGTCAGCCCCGCTGTACCGATGGCCATGGTTTGCAGCGGACTCAGCGCTGCGGGCACACGGACCAGCCAGTCGCCGCTGACGCTGGCTTTCTGCGCCAGGCCACCCCACTGTTTTTCGCCCACGCCCCAGCCCGTCAGCAGCGCCACATCATCCTCTTTCCAGTCGGGATGGCGGCTGGCGGTCACACGCCCCACAAAGTCGATACCTGGCACCATCGGGAACTGGCGCACTATCGGGCCTTTGTTGCAGATAGCCAGGGCATCTTTGTAGTTCAGGGATGAGTAGCTGACGTCGAGTGTGACATCGTGGTCGGGCAGTTGAGATTCGGGGAGATCTTTCAGCAGGGAACGGTAACCTTGTTCGTCATTTTCAATGACCAGTGCCTTGAACATGCAGCCTCCGGCAGAGTGGGAAAGAGGGATCAGTTTACGCCTGACAGCAGTAATGCGGTAGGGCAATGGCCGCCTCGCCAGGTGAAACGGGTGGCTGGCGCGGAAAAGCGTGCTGACAGGAGTGTAGAGGCTGATGCATGAATTTGCATATAATTCAGATAATTAGTCGAATTATGAATTTTTTATGATAAATAGGCTATAAAAATCATGTTGTTACATTTTTGCAGGGTGACTGAATAATTGTCCGGGTCGGGTTGTCCACGTATAAAAAAGATGACATTATGACCGCCACTTTTTGACCCTGCTTCTTCATCACAGAGGACGTCGCCATGTCCGGTTCACCGCGCACTCGCCCGGATTACCGTTCGCTTTTTCCGGCGCACATCGTGTTTTCCACATTGCCGAACGCTTCGTTATTTCTCATGCGGTGAGGCCAGCCAGGCCGCGGTTGTGGGGCTTTTCTCCATGGGCTGCGTAATGCCTTTCTGTTAATAATTCGCCGGGGCGCTGTCCCCATGATTGTGCCTCAGGCACTTCCTCCCTGACGTTAGGGATTCTGTTATGACTCCACTGAAAATTGCTGCCAGCGCCGCTGTCGCGCCCAGTCTGACCCTGAACACCGCGCGTGACGTAGTGACGCTGGATAACACTGACTTTACTGATGTGGCAGCGGTTGTCGTTTCGCTGGCAGATACCCGCAGCGGTGTGCTGGCGCTACTGCGGCATACCGGCTTTAATCTGCCGGTGTTTGTCGCAAATGCGTTTGAAGAAGAGGTGATGCACCTGCCCGGCGTCAGCGGTGAACTGAATGGCGAGCCGCAGGAGTGGATAGCGCTGGAAGCGGCTGCGCAGGCGTATGAAGCTGAGCTATTGCCACCCTTTTTCGAGACGCTGACCCGCTATGTCGACATGCAGAACAGCACCTTTGCCTGTCCCGGCCATCAGGGCGGCGCGTTCTTTAAAAAGCATCCGGCGGGTAAACAGTTTTATGACTTTTATGGCGAGAATGTTTTCCGTTCTGATATGTGCAACGCCGACGTCAAACTGGGCGATCTGCTGATCCACGAAGGCTCAGCCAAAGATGCGCAGAAGTATGCAGCAAAGGTGTTTAACGCCGACAAAACTTACTTTGTGCTTAACGGCACCTCCAGCGCTAATAAAGTAGTGACCAATGCGCTGCTGACCCGCGGCGATCTGGTGCTGTTTGACCGCAACAATCACAAGTCTAATCATCATGGCGCATTGATTCAGGCGGGTGCGACTCCGGTTTATCTTGAAGCGGCACGTAACCCCTTCGGTTTTATCGGCGGCATTGACGCGCACTGTTTCGATGAAGCCTATCTGCGCGAGCAGATAGCGACAGTGGCACCAGAGCGCGCGACAGAGGCGCGGCCTTTCCGTCTGGCGATCATTCAGCTGGGCACCTACGACGGCACAGTCTACAACGCGCGTCAGGTCGTCGATCGTATTGGTCATCTGTGTGATTACATTCTGTTTGACTCCGCATGGCTCGGCTATGAGCAGTTCATTCCCCTGATGGAAGGCTGTTCGCCGCTGACGCTAGAGCTGAATGAGAACGATCCCGGCATCTTTGTTACGCAGTCTGTGCATAAGCAGCTGGCAGGTTTTTCTCAAACCTCGCAGATTCACAAAAAAGATAATCACATTCGCGGACAGCGGCGTTTCTGTCCGCACAAGCGACTGAATAACGCTTTTATGCTGCATGCATCAACCAGCCCGTTTTATCCACTGTTCGCCGCGCTGGATATCAACGCCAGAATGCATCAGGGCGAAGCGGGGCGTCGCATGTGGGATGAGTGCGTCATGGTGGGCATTGATGCACGTAAAGCGATCCTGGACCGCTGTGAAATGATCCTGCCGTTTGTGCCGGAGACGGTAGGGGGTCAGCGCTGGCAGGATGCGCCCACTGAAACGATCGCCCGCGATCTGCGCTATTTCAGCTTTGAACCCCAGTCGAAGTGGCACGGCTTTGCGGGTTACGCCCGCGATCAATATCGGGTCGATCCCTGCAAGCTATTGCTAACCACGCCGGGCATCGATGCTGCCAGCGGCGAATACAGTGATTTTGGGATCCCCGCGACCATACTGGCGAACTACCTGCGTGAGAACGGCATTGTGCCGGAGAAGTGCGATCTCAACTCGATCCTGTTCCTGCTGACCCCGGCTGAGAGTCCGGAGAAGATAGCGAATCTGGTGGCGATGCTGGCGCAGTTTGAGCAGCATGTAAAAGAGGATGCGCCGCTGGCCGAAGTGCTGCCGACGATTTATCGCAAGAATGCGCAACGCTATGCCGGCTATACTCTGCGTCGCCTCTGTCAGGAGATGCACGATCTCTACGTCAGTCACAACGTTAAGGATCTGCAGCGTCTGATGTTCCGCGCTGCGGAGTTCCCGCCAGTGAGGGTCAATCCGCAGGATGCGCATCAGGCTTATATTCGCGGCGAAGTGGAGCTGGTCCCCATTGCCGATGCAGCCGGGCGTGTCGCTGCTGAAGGCGCGCTGCCTTATCCTCCTGGCGTGCTGTGCGTTGTGCCAGGTGAAGTCTGGGGTGGCGCGGTGCAGCGTTATTTCCTGGCGCTGGAAGAGGGGCTTAACCTGCTGCCGGGCTTCTCGCCGGAGCTGCAGGGTGTTTACACCGAAGAGGATGACCAGGGACAGAAGTATCTGGTGGCGAATATGATAGTGGAGCGCTGATCTGAGCGGGGGCTGAGGCGGGTAGCGGCCCGCCGGGCCTATGGTTCGCTGCGCGAACGGGCGCTGAGAAGTTTTCGCTCGCCTGCCAGCATACTGACGCTGAGCGGGTTCCGCCCGCCAGGCGTGGGGGAGTTTCAGTTCGCCTGAGCTGGCGGACGTGTTAAGGGGCGTACGCCCGCCCCTTAACAATCCCGGCGTCCGGCTGCCTGCGCGCCCCGCTTTGCGGGGTGCCTTCGTCACGCCCTGCGGTCGACGGACCGTCCGGACTCGCCATCCCTGGCTCGTTCCGTCCTTTCGCCGACGTCCTGTCGGCTCATCCTGGCCTCCGGTTGTTCCTCAGCGCTTCGGACGCCTCTGGTAAAACCCCTGCCTGCGATTTCTTTTTGTTTTCTGTGGTGCGGCGCTGTCTGGTGGACCGAAAGCAAAGCTAATTTTGAAAACTTTCAGCGACAATGAATCAACATCAAAAGAAGAGATAAAAGCGGGGAAAGGGAGGCCGTCAGAACCGCTGAGCGGATGAGGGATTTCAGGACGAGCGACAGGGATGTCGCGAAGAGGCGGGTTCGCGCCAGGGATGGCGCGTCCCGACGGTCCGTGAGAAATCCTGAAGAAGCGAAGGGACCGCGAAGCGGCGGTGAAGCAGGCCGGAGCCCGGGGTCAAGGGGGCGCGGCGACTGGCGCCCCCTTGTTGGTCGCCTGCAGAGGCGTGACTGAAACTGCCCAGCATGTCAGGCGAACGAAACCTTCTCAGCGCCTGTTCGCGCAGCGAACCATCGGCCAGGCGGTCGGAACCCGCTCAGTGCCAGCTCGCTGCCAGGCGAACGAAACCTTCTCAGCGCCCGTTCGCGCAGCGAACAAACACCAGCTTCAGCTCCGTACTCAAGCCCAGTTCGCGCAGCGAACAACAACCCCGCTTCAGCGGGCCGATCAGAATCCCCGATAACTCTTCTGCGCAGTACTCACCTTATACAGATAACGACGCGACTCCGCCGACGGGTGCTGGTTCGCCAGGGTCGAGTAAACCTTGCTGGATGACATACCGTTGATCATCGAAAACGCCCGATCTTTATCGCTGGAGAAGACGCGCAACACGCTGCCTGCGCCGCCGTTATAGGCGGTGATCACCGCATAGCGGCGTGATACCGGATCCTGAATGCCGCCCAGATAGCTGCGCTGCAACAGCGACAGATAAGCCGTACCGGCATCAATATTGTTCTCTGGATCCAGCAGATAACTGCGACTCGGCTTGCCCCATTTACCCTTCATGCGGAAGACGTCAACACCGGCGGTGTGCTGCACCACCTGCATCAGACCCAGCGCATCAGAGTGGCTTACGGCGTAGGGGTTAAAGCTCGACTCGGTCTGCATAATCGCCAGGATCAATGAGGCATCGACACCATACTGTTCGGAAGCTTTACGCACCATCGGCAGGTATTTGTGCGCACGTTTGTCCAGGTGGTTCGGCACCATCGGAATCGAAATGCTGTAAATCACATGCAGACCCGAAGTGCGACGCATCAACTTATTCTGGATCAGATAGTCAGCAAAAGCTTCCGCGCGGCCCTGCCAGCGAATCGGCTGACCGGTGTTATCCAGCACCTGACCATAGAGCAGCGGCTCTTTACTGATCTCGATGTCGTTGGCGTCAGAATAGAGATCGACATTACCCGGATCTTCACCAATCAACAGCGTGGTCACGATCGCCTGACGCAGACTGGCCATCGGATCGGTGCCAGAAATCGTCTCGATGGTCAGCTTACCGCTTTCAAAGTTGATGTGGCTGCGGGTGTAATAGTTGTCGCTGTATTTGACGTAATCTTTTGGTCCGGCGATCAGGACCTCATTGATACCCCAGATATTCTCAATATTATGAGCAAACTGCCCCATCAGAATATCAAAGGCGTTGGTGTCTTTTACCCACTCCTCGTGGGTCTGCTGCTTCTTTGACCCGGAGCAGGAAACCAGAAGTGGTGCTATCACCAGCAGGGCGATTAATTTTTTATTCATTGGGAATGCAAGCCTGACCTGGATAACCGGCCTCAGTGATGAGGCCCGGAATGTTTACGCTTCTGGCGGTGTATAGCCTTCGATATGAACGTCTTTACCTTCGAACAGGAAATTGATCATCTCCTTCTCCAGCACTTTACGATCTTCGGGATTCATCATGTTGAGCTTTTTCTCGTTGATCAACATGGTCTGTTTCGCCATCCACTTCTGCCAGGCTTCTTTGGAGATGTCGTTGTAAATACGCTTACCCAGGTCGCCCGGATAGAGCTGAAAATCCTGACCTTCCGCGTCGCGCTGTAAAAAAGTACAAAAAATGGTGCGGCTCATTACTCTTCCTCATTAATCTCACAACTGTCCAAAGCCAGTTGTCGGGGATGGCGCAGCTCGTGTAACAGGCGCTCAACGGGTGCAGCTAATCCCACAGATGGTGGCAGCGCTAAGTTATACCAGAGACCGCCTGCTTCATCCATCGCCGCCCCGGCAGAAGGCCATGACAGCCACATTGGCACGATATCAAGATGGAAATGGCTGAAGGTGTGACGAAACGCGGTTAGCTGCTGCGGTTTTGCATGGATGCCACGCGCCGTCAGCCAGTCGGTGAGCGCCGTTTCGGTGGTGAACTGCGGGAAGCAGAACAGACCGCCCCACAGGCCCACAGGCGGACGCTGCTCCAGCCAGACATCATCGCCATCCTGCATCATCAGGAACCAGCCGCTGCGTTCCGGCAGCACCTGCTTAGGTTTCTTGCCGGGATAGCTCGCCCAGCTGCTGCTGGCGTAAGCTTCACAGCCGCTGTTCAGCGGACAGATTTCACACTTCGGCTTCGATCGGGTACAGACGAGAGCACCCAGATCCATCATTGCCTGATTAAACTGGCTGACGCCCTCGGCAGGGGTGACCTCTTCACTGATCTGCCAGAGACGCTTTTCGACCTCTTTTTTACCCGGCCAGCCGCCAATGGCATAGCAGCGAGCCAGCACACGCTTGACGTTGCCATCCAGAATCGGGAAGTGCTGGCCCAGCGACAGCGACAGAATCGCGCCGGCCGTGGAGCGGCCAACGCCGGGCAGGGCAGAGACATCATCAAAATTACGCGGGAACTCGCCCTGATGCACTTCAACAATCTGCTTTGCGGCTTTATGCAGATTACGCGCACGGGCGTAGTAGCCCAGCCCGGTCCAGAGATGCAGCACCTCATCGAGCGGTGCCGCAGCCAGATCGGTAACCGTGGGGAAGCGCGCCATAAAGCGTTCAAAATAGGGGATTACCGTGGCAACCTGGGTTTGCTGTAGCATCACTTCGGAGAGCCACACCTTATAAGGCGTTTTCTCCAGCTGCCACGGCAGGGTTTTGCGACCAAAGCGCTGATACCAGTCCAGCACCTGTTGCGCGAACTGCGGCGCTTGCATCATAAGAAGGAAATTTTCCGTGTTTACTCTACACTCAGGCAGGAATTCCAGCACATGCGCACCTGGGTGTAAACCGGAAGATTGCAAAGGCTTGCTTCTGCTTATGAACTTTGCATAATGCCCGTTTCCCGGAACAGGCTAACCAGCAGGCTTTTACATGATTAATGACGTCATCACCCCAGAATTTGATGAGAACGGGCGGCCATTGCGCCGGATCCGTAGCTTTGTGCGCCGCCAGGGTCGCTTAACAAAAGGCCAGCAGCAGGCGCTGGACACCCTGTGGCCGATCATGGGGGTGGAATATCAGCCGGAGCCTGTCGATCTGCCCGCGTTGTTTGGCCGCGAAGCCCCGGTGACGCTGGAGATTGGCTTTGGCATGGGTGCCTCGCTGGTCACTATGGCGCAGAACACGCCGCATCAGAACTTCCTGGGTATTGAAGTGCATGCGCCAGGCGTAGGTGCCTGTCTGGCTTCCGCGAAAGAAGCCGATGTGCAGAACCTGCGGGTAATGTGTCATGACGCGGTGGAAGTGCTGGAGAAGATGATTCCGGATAACTCACTGCGTATGGTTCAGCTTTTCTTCCCCGATCCATGGCATAAAGCGCGCCACAATAAACGCCGTATCGTTCAGGTGCCTTTCGCCGAGCTGGTGATGCGTAAACTGAAGCTGGGCGGCGTTTTCCACATGGCGACCGACTGGGAAGCCTACGCGGAACATATGCTGGAAGTGATGAACAGCATTTCTGGCTACCGCAACCAGTCAGAACAACACAATTACGTGCCGCGTCCTGAGACGCGTCCACTGACCAAGTTTGAGCAGCGCGGGCAGCGTTTAGGCCACGGCGTATGGGATTTAATGTTTGAGAGGGTGAAATAATGGCCACACAACGCAGCCGCCGTTTACGTAAAAAACTGCACATCGATGAGTTTCAGGAACTGGGCTTCTCGGTTGCCTGGCGTTTCCCGGAAGGCACCAGCGAAAGCGAAATTGATGAGACGCTGAACCAGTTCATCAACGAAGCGATCGATCCTAACGGTCTGGCTTTCGATGGCAGCGGTTACCTGGTGTGGGAAGGTCTGGTTTGCCTGCAGAAAACCGGCAAATGTACTGATGAACATCGTGCGCTGGTTCGCAAATGGCTTGAAGACCGCAAGCTGCAGGACGTGCAGATGACTGAACTCTTTGACGTCTGGTGGGACTAAGTCGTCACACCGTGTCGGGCTGAGGCCCGATCAAAGGGTTTCAGACCCGATCTTAGGGAGTAGATATGATGCGTAAAACGCTTCTTGCTGTGCTGCTGGTAGCAGCAACTCAGGCTCAGGCAGCCTATGAATGCAGCGTTAAGCCTCAGGACGATGTGGTCATCAGACCACAGAGTGTGCAGGTGGTCGGTGCCAACGGCAATATGGAAATCTCGCCGCAGGGCGACGTGCAGTTCAATGGACAGAAGGTCACGCTGGATAATGCTGAGCGCCAGAAAGCGATCGACTATCAGAACGCGCTGCGTCGCGATCTGCCGTGGATCGACAGCGGGGCGACGTCACGTCTGGAGAAAGGGCGGGCGGCACTGGATCGGGTCATCGTTGAGAAACTGGGCACCGACAGCAACGTGCGCAATCGCCTGACCACACTGAATGGCCAGCTGAAACAGCAGATGAATCGCATTATTGAACACCGTGAAGACGGGCTGACGTTCCACCATCAGGCGATTGATCAGGTGCGCGCCGAAGGTGAAAGGCTGGTGCAGTCGACGCTGGGCGGCGTGATGCAGGATAGTCTGAATGAGATGGGCAGTAAGCAGGGCAGCGGTGGAAGTAATCCCCTGCAGGCGATTATGGGGAATCTTGGCGGTTTGCAGCAGTCGATTCAGGCTGAGTGGAGCAAACAGGAGCAGGATTTCCAGAACTTCGGCCACGAGGTGTGTAATCGCGTTATTTCGCTGGAAGATCAGCGTAAACAGCTTACGGGCGCACTGAAAAAATAAAAAACGCCTCAGCCTGCCGGGCTGAGGCGTTTTTTTTAACCCTTCCTCGCCTATTCTTCCGCTAAAAACAGCTCCAGCAGCGAGTTCAGGAAGAGTTTTCCTTTCTCCGTAATCTGCCACTGCTCAGCGGTTTCTATCACGTAACCGGCGGCAATCGCGGCATCCATCTGTGGACGAATCACCTGCTCTGACAAGCCGGTGTAGCGGCAGAATTCGTCACGCGGCGCGGCCTCCAGCAGGCGAAAGCGGTTCATAAAATATTCAAACGGCTTGTCGCTATCGGCAACGTCGTACTGCTTTTCGCGATAGTTGCCCTGCATAAACCCACGCGGATGACGGGTTTTCACCGTGCGAACAATGCGGCCATCTGGCTGCGTCAGCTTGCCGTGCGCGCCACATCCAATTCCCAGATAGTCGCCGAAGCGCCAGTAGTTGAGGTTGTGTTCACAGCGATAACCCGGCTTCGCGTAGGCGGAGGTCTCATACTGCTGATAACCGGCCGCCTGCAGCAACTGATCGCCCTGTTCGAAAATATCCCACAGCGCATCATCATCCGGCAGCACCGGCGGGCGTGAGCCAAACAGGGTGTTGGGTTCGATAGTGAGCTGATACCAGGAGAGATGCGGCGGATTCAGCGCAATCGCCTGACGTAAATCATCAAGCGCCTCTTCCAGCGACTGATCGGGCAGGCCATGCATCAGGTCGAGGTTAAAGCTGCGCAGCGACAGAGACTCCGCCAGTTCAGCGGCGCGGACGGCCTCTTCCGGGCCATGAATGCGGCCAAGACGCTGCAGCTTTTGCGGGCTGAAACTTTGCACGCCAATCGAAATACGGTTAATACCGGCGCGCTGATAGGCACTGAACCGGTCCGCTTCCACGGTGCCCGGATTGGCTTCCATGGTCACTTCGGCATCAGGGGAGAGCGTCAGACGCGCCCGCACACCATCCATCAGCATCTGCATCGCGCTGCTGCTCAGCAGGCTGGGCGTGCCGCCACCGATGAAGATCGTGCGCACTTCACGGTCACCGATCAGCGGCAGGTCGATCTCCAGATCGCGCAGCAGGTGCTGTACGTATTCAACGTGCGGCACCTCATCTTTTAGCGCATGGGAGTTAAAATCACAGTAGGGACATTTCTGTACGCACCACGGAATGTGGATATAGAGACTTAACGGCGGCAGATTAGGCATTACGCATGGCTTCCAGCAACAGCGTCAATGCTTTACCCCGGTGAGAAGCTGCACCTTTTTCCGCTTTACTCAGCTCGGCCGCTGTTTTACCCAGCGCCGGGACAAAGAAAATCGGGTCGTAACCAAAGCCACCGGTGCCAGAGGCGGAGCGGGTAATCTCACCCTGCCAGCTGCCGTGGAACACCAGCGGGGTCGGGTCTTCCGCATGACGCAGATAGACCAGCACGCAGTGAAACTGCGCCTGGCGCTGACCGTCAGGCACATTTTCCAGCGCCTGCAGCAGCTTCTCCAGGTTCTGCTGATCGCTGGCCTCTTCACCGGCGTAGCGCGCAGAGTAGATGCCAGGCGCGCCGCCCAGCGCATCCACGGCCAGGCCGGAGTCATCGGCAATGGCCGGTAATCCGGTGATCTGTGCCGCGTGACGCGCCTTGAGAATCGCGTTCTCAATAAAGGTCAGGCCGGTCTCATCCGCCGATTCAACCCCAAGGTCAGTCTGCGCGACGATATCCAGACCAAAGGCGGAGAGTAACTCCGCCAGCTCACGCACTTTGCCGGGATTGCCGGTTGCGAGGACAACTTTTTGCATAACAGTTCCAGTTTGATTCATTTACAGCAGATACCAGAGACCCGGGAACAGGTCCATGCCGAGAAAGTTCAGGGCATACAGCACCAGGATGACGATCATCGCTGAGAAATCGATGCCGCCCATCGCAGGCAGAATACGGCGAATCGGTGCCATCATCGGCTCGGTTAACTGCACCAGCAGATAATCGACAGGACCCCGACCCTGGCTAATCCAGCTCATCAGAGAGCGTACGATGATGACCCAGAAGACCAGATAGCCGGCGGATTTAACCAGCGACAGCAGGCCGACCAGCAGATTAGTCGGATCGACCGAGAACACACCCACCTGGATTAGCAATAAAATCGGGTATTTCAGCGTGGTCAGCACAAAGGCCAGCAGCAGTGAAGCAGTATCAATCGGCCCCAGAGCCGGCAGTATGCGGCGCAGTGGCTTAACAACCGGCTGTGTCACTTTAACGACAAACTGTGCCACTGGATTGTAAAAATCGCAGCGGGACCACTGCATCCAGATGCGTAACAGCAGCACCATGACGTAGAGATCGATCAGCGTTTTTACTAAAAACGTCAGTGTTAACATGAAGTTCCTCTATTATTGTTGTGAGTTGTGCGCATAATCTCGTGCGCCAAAAATGGCGGTGCCGATACGCACCATCGTACTGCCTGCGGCGATTGCCGCCTCCATGTCATCGCTCATTCCCAGTGAAAGCGTATCAATATCCGAATACTGCTGTTGCAACTGCCGGAAGGCTTCCGCCATCTGCTGACACACTGCCAGCTGACGCTGATAATCGCTCTCCGCAGCCGGAATCGCCATCAATCCCCGCAGCCGCAGTTGCGGCAGCGCAGCAATCTGCTCCGCCAGCCCGGAAACGGCCTCCAGCATGATGCCAGATTTGCTGTTCTCGTCACTGATATTTACCTGAATTAACACATTCAGCGGTGGCAGCGAGGCGGGCCGCTGATCGCTGAGCCGCTGCGCAATACGCTGGCGGTCAATGGTGTGACACCAGGCGAAATTTTCTGCCACCAGACGGCTTTTGTTGGACTGCAGCGGGCCGATGAAGTGCCACTCCAGCTCAGGATGTGCGGCCAGTGCCTGGACCTTTTCAACCCCTTCCTGAACGTAATTTTCACCAAAGCCAATCTGGCCTGCGGCAAAGGCTTCTTCGACCGCGCTCGCAGGTTTGGTTTTACTGACTGCAAGTAGGGTAATTTCTTCTGGTGCGCGGCCGCACTGCGCGGCAGCGGCGGCGATTCGCTGCCGCACTTGCTGTAGGTTCTGCTGGATTGAGGTCATAGTCAGGAGAAATTATGAATCTGGATGAAATGGTGGAGCTTAGTGTAAAGCATAATGCCGTCGATCTGCACCTTTGCAGCGGACATTTGCCCTACTGGCGACGGCAGGGACGGCTGGAGGCGATTCCACAGCAGGCCGTGCTCTCTGCTGACTGGATGGCGCAGTTTATGGCCCGCTGGCTCAGTGACCCGCAGTGTCAGGAACTGGCGAGCACAGGGCAGCTCGATTTCGCCCTGAGCCTGGCCTGCGGCCAGCGTCTGCGCGCAAACCTGTTTAAGCAGCGTAACGGCCTGTCACTGGCGCTGCGCATTATTGCCTCTGTGTGCCCGACGCTGGAGAGCCTGCAACTGCCTGCTATTGTGCCGACGTTACTGACGCAGCAGGATGGGCTGATTCTGGTGACCGGTGCCACGGGCAGCGGTAAATCTACCACGCTGGCGGCGCTGGTCGATGCGCTGAACGGCCAGCAGGCGCGCCATATCATTACGCTGGAAGACCCGATTGAATTTATTCACCACAGCCAGCAGTCGCTGATTCAGCAGCGCGAAATCGGCCTGCACTGCAGTTCGTTCGCCCAGGGGATAAAGGCGGCACTGCGTGAAGATCCTGACGTCATTCTGCTGGGCGAACTGCGCGACAGCGACACAATCAGACAGGCGCTAACGGCGGCAGAGACCGGCCATCTGGTGCTGGCAACGCTGCACACACGTGGCGCAGCACAGGCGGTAGATCGGCTGGTGGATGTCTTCCCGGCGGAGGAGAAGCATCTGGTGCGCACTCAACTGGCAGGCAGCCTGAAAGCGGTGATTGCACAGAAACTGGTGCCGTCTGCTGCCGGGTCGCGCATTGGACTGTTTGAGCTACTGATTGCCACGCCTGGCATCACGAATCTGATCAGGGAAGGCAAGATGCACCAGATCCCGGCAATGCTACAGACCGGCGCACAGGCCGGTATGCAGACGTTTGAGCAGAGCAGGCTGGCGCGTCAGGCTGACGGGCTGATTAAGCCGGAAGGTCAGTAATGGTTTTCGAACCAGTCCTGCAAAATGATGGCAGCAGACTGTGAATCAACCGACCCTTTATTGAGCGCGCGATAACCACCACGTTCAAACAGGCCAGCACGCGCTTCTACCGTGCTGAGTCGTTCATCCTGAAGCTCTACACGAATGCCAAAGCGACCGTGCAGACGGTTAGCAAATTTACGCGCGCGGTCAGTTAACGGCTGCTCAGTGCCATCCATATTGAGCGGTAAGCCGACGACCACGAAATCGGGCTGCCACTCTTTCAGCAGCTTTTCGATCACCAGCCAGTCCGGAATGCCATCCTGCGCTTTCAGGGCGGTCAGCGGTCGGGCGCTGCCAGTGAGTTGCTGCCCTACGGCGACACCAATACTTTTGGTGCCGAAATCGAAACCTAACAGAGTTTGAGTTGACATCAGGCGTGTCCGGCGTCGCTGGCCATGTTGTGAATATCGACGCCAATACTGCGCGCCGCTTCGCGCCAGCGCTCTGAAATCGGCGTCTGGAACAGGATGTTGCTGTTAGCTGGCGTCGTCAGCCAGGCATTTTCCATCAGCTCATTCTCCAGCTGATCTTTTTCCCAGGCACAGTAACCCAGCGCGACCAGCACATTGGTGGGCTGAGACGCCGTGCCGATGGACTCCAGCACGTCACGGGACGTGGTGATGATCGTGTTATCGGACACACGAATGCTGGAGGTAAACGTGCGTTGGGCTGAGTGCAGGATAAAGCCACGATCTTCTGCCAGCGGCCCGCCGGTAAACACCGGTTTATCCAGCTTGATCGACGGATCGCGATCTTCAGCAGAGATTTTCAGCTTCTTCAGAATGCCTTCAACCGTCAGGTTTTCCATGGGTTTATTAATGATCAGTCCCATTGCACCCTCTTCGTTATGTTCACAGACATAGACTACGGAACGTTTGAAGAAAGGATCCTGCAATGAAGGCATGGCAATCAAAAAGTGATGTTGTAAATTCATTGTCACACGATGTACCAAAAAAATAACCGGCACGCGACGACCGCACCGGTATTGGGTTGATCACGGAGCCTCGCCCCGGCGTTTTGCTCAGCCCAGGCGTTTCTCAATGGCATCCATCAACATGCCGGTGATGGAGATCGGGAACGCAGCCTCAATTTCACGTATGCAGGTTGGGCTGGTCACGTTAACTTCTGTCAGTTTATCACCGATGATGTCCAGACCGACAAAAATCAGTCCTTTTGCTTTCAGCGTCGGGCCAACACGACGTGCAATTTCCCAGTCGCTTTCGCTTAACGCACGTGCTTCACCACGCCCACCAGCCGCGAGGTTGCCACGCGTTTCACCGCCCTGCGGAATACGTGCCAGGCAGTAAGGCACCGGCTCGCCATCCACCACCAGCACGCGTTTGTCACCCTCTTTGATTGCCGCAATGTAGTTCTGCGCCATGCAGAAACGACTCTCATGCTCGGTCAGGGTTTCGGTAATCACGCCAAAGTTAGGATCGTCTTTCTTCACGCGGAAAATAGACGCACCGCCCATACCATCCAGCGGCTTCATGATGATATCACCATGCTCCTGCCAGAAATCACGCAGCTGCGCTTTGCTGCGGGTGACCAGGGTGTCCGGCGTAAACTCGGCGAACCAGGCGGTGTAGAGCTTTTCGTTACAGTCGCGCAGGCTCTGCGGCTTATTCACGATCAGCGTACCCAGCTCTTCAGCACGCTCCAGAATGTAGGTCGCATAGATGAACTCGGTATCGAATGGCGGATCTTTACGCATCAGCACCACGTTCAGATCAGCCAGCGGGATCACCTGCTCGCTGCCGAACTGGAACCAGTTCTCAGGGTTCTGCTCAACGGTCAGCAGGCGGGTGCGGGCAGACGCCACGCCACCACGCATGGAGAGATCGTGCATCTCCATGTAGTGAATTTCGTAACCACGGCGCTGTGCTTCCAGCAGCATGGCGAAGCTGGAGTCTTTTTTAATATTGATGGACGAAATAGGGTCCATCACGATGCCAAGTTTAATCATTATTATCTCCTCGGTGAGGCGGCATTGACCGCCTCGTCTGGTTCGGTCTGCAGTGGGCCGATGAGTCAGGACCGCTGAAAGTATCGCTTAACCCAGGTCGCCAAACCTCACCTGAAGTGCCGTAATGGCCGTCAGCGCGGTAGTTTCGGTGCGTAATACCCGTGGGCCAAGCAAAATGTCAGTAAAATCGTGCTGCGCCGTCATCGCAATTTCGTCCGCAGACAAACCGCCTTCAGGACCAATCAGCAGTCGTACCCGCTCAACAGGCTGTGGCAGCGTGTTGATGCTGTGACTGGCGCGGGGATGCAGGTTGAGCTTTAAACCGCTGTCAGCTTCCGCACACCAGGCTTCCAGTGTCATCGCTTCACGAATCTCCGGCACGCGATTACGTCCGCACTGCTCGCAGGCGGCAATCGCAATTTTCTGCCACTGCTGGATTTTTTTCGCCAGACGCTCAGCATCAAGCTTTACGCCACAGCGCTCGGAAAACAAGGGTGTAATGATATTCACGCCCAGTTCGATCGATTTCTGGATAGTGAATTCCATTTTTTCACCGCGCGACATCACCTGACCTAAATGCAGATGTAAAGGCGACTCGCGATCGTCCGGCTGGCTCTCTGTGACGGATACTTTTACACGCTTTTTATCAACATGCGTGATCTCTGCTGCAAAAGTCAGATTAGTGCCATCAAAGAGTTCCAGACGCTGACCTGCCGTCATCCGGAGCACGCGGCCTACATGATTGGATGCATCTTCATCCAGGGTAATTTCACTGCCGATGTCCAGGGGTTCGGCGTGATAGATGCGAGGTATGCGCATAAGATTCCTGAGACCGGACGCCGCGCTGCAGCGGCGTCATGGGAAAAAGAGCTAGTGTAGGGCAGGGATTTTAGCGCTGGCAAGCCTGCTGCACATAAGGATTGTGATTGCCCTGAACCTTTGCAATGCGCTGGTCGCGTTCGCACTCCCATTGGGTGACGGGATAGAGCCTGTCCCAGGCGGTAAACAGCTGCGTCTGCTGGCGCGAAATGCGCAGATGATACTGGTCGCGCATGTAGAAATAGGTGCGGGCAATGGCGCCACGCGCACGAGCGGGTGGCTCTGCCTGTTTGAGTTTAAAATCGATCTTCATCTCACACTGGCCGTACTGCTTCTCGCTGCCGTTCCATTGACTGTAGGCGAAGTTGCCACGGTCGCCATTCACTTCACCCACCGCAGGTTCCAGATTGTGCAGGTCAGTTTCAATGCGGCGATAGTCAGGATCTTTACTGCAGTTTTTGCGGCCTCCCTCCTGCCAGCACTGGCGCTGATGACCGAATTCCCATGCCGGCATCACATGTTCCCACTCAATACGTGCAGCGCGGTTCGCATTTTTGCGCACCTGGTAACCACAGCTGCTGAGATCGGGCGTGCCTTTTTTTCCCTGCCACTGAATTTTACAGCCGCAATAAAACGAACCTGGCGCATCGGCATTGATCGCCGCCGCAAAGGTTTTGGCCTGCTGAAAGTTATTCTGATGATAGTTATTCAGGTTGAGGGCGTCAGCGGCGGGGACAAACAGCAGTGCAACCGCCAGACTTAAAATGCGAGACATATTCCAGCTTCTACCTAATACGAAAAAGGGCGGCAGGTTAACAGAATGTGGAATAGGGCGGAATGGGGAGTGTTCTCAGGAGGCGATAAACTCGCCTGCGACCAGCAGGCTGCCACAGTGCACACAGCGATATTCACTCTCTTTGCGCAGCACCCGATTGTGGCGGCGCACCGTCAGCTGATGTTGCTGACACTGACAGCGGTAAGCGAAAGTGTTGCTGCGCACGGAGGCGATCTCAAACTGATGGGTGCGTCGTGCCGGAACGCCCAGCACATTCTCCATCATCCACTTCCACTCTTTGCCGTGCGGTGCGACGCGACCAAACTGCTTCCAGACCAGCAGATGCGCCAGCTCGTGCGGCACCACTTCATCGATAAATGCCTGCTGATTTTCCAGCAGCAGCACCGGATTGATGCGGATTTCCCAGGCAGTCAGCCATGCGGTGCCCGCCGCCGTTCCGCGTTGCTGATAGAGCAGTTTCGGTTCCGGATAAGCGGTTTTCAGTACCTGATTTGCGCGCTCAAGCGACTGACGCAGTGAGCGCATAACGGCCTGCTGCAGGGCAATGGGGAGACGAGGTGTTTTCATGGTGCTCAGAATAATCGCCGCCGCGCAGGAACTCAACGTTAGCCGCAAACAGGGCGGCGCAGAGTCTATACTTCGCCAGCTGTCTCCGGATAAGCAATACGCCGTCCTGTCGATGGTGGGGAATGGCGAAGCCCATCGGCTGAAATTGCTGGATTAAATATAGTTATGGCCTTTTTTAGAATATTCTATTGCAGACATTCACTGGCGAGTGAATGGATGAAAAGCGAACGGCACAGAGCATGGATAAAGCAATGAAAAATAATGATAACGTCAGGAAACAACGGATTGTGCTGGTGACGGATTTGATGGCCGGTCGCGGTGGTATGGAAAATGTGACCTGTCAGTTGATCACCGCCCTGAATGCGGAAGCCGGAACGGAAGCGGGGCTGTTTATTATTAACAGCGGAGAGGAGAGCCACTCCCGCGCCTGGACCGCCAATGCCGTACTGGCAGAGAGCGTCTGCACGCTGCGGAATAAGAAAATTAAAAATCTTATTCACACGCTGAGAATGGCTGCTTTCTTTCGTCGCTATCAACCCGATCATGTTCTGACCCTCAACACCATTCCCTGTCTGATGACGCGTCGGGCTATTACGCTTTCAGGCCGCAAAATCGTGCTTTCGAGCTGGATGCACCTGCCACCGCGCGAACGATATCGCCCACATTATCTGCTGCGGGCCGATCACCATTTTGCTATCAGTCATGAGATCAAAGCGCAACTGGTTGAGTTAGGTGCCCATGCCTCTGACGTTGATGTCATCTATAACCCCATCAGGCGCAATGATGAGGTTATCGGCAGACCGCAGGCGCTGAAGTTTCTCTATATTGGTCGCGTCCATTTTCAGCGACAGAAACAGCTCAAAGACCTGTTTGATGCCTTGCAGAAACTCGATACGCCCTGGACGCTGGAGATCGTGGGGGACGGCGAAGATCTGACGCGCTGTCAGCACTACGTGGCGGAACTCGGGATTCAGGATCGCATTACCTGGCATGGCTGGCAGGAGAACGCCTGGGCGTATGTCAGCCGCCATATTAAACAGGTCACCTGCCTCGTGATGACCTCTAACTTCGAAGGCTTCCCGCTGATTCTGCTGGAGGCGATATCGCGTGGCGTCTACTGCGTCTCCTCCGACTGCATCAGCGGCCCGTCAGAAATTATTCAGAATGGTCTCAATGGTCAGCTCTATCCCACTAATGACAGCATGGCACTGGCCGCTATTCTCAACACCATGAGCGGGGATTTTCACTTTCCTGATCATCAGGTTATTAAAGCGAGCATTACCGGTTTTTATGAGGAAAATTATATGAAGCACCTGATGAGTGTGTTTAACCGCCTAACTGAGGTTAAGCATGACGAATAGAACCAGTCGCGATGGATTAACGTTAATGGTTAATTTTTCAGTTATTGCGCTCTGTCTGGCGCTGTCACTGAATATGTTTGTTACCGGCCTGCCGCAAAAAATATTCTATCTGGTCTCTTATCTCTCCGTTGCCTCCGTGTTGTATGGCCTGGTGCGCAGGCGAGAGGACTTTAAAGAGAACGGTTTTTATATCGCCCTGTTTGCTGTACTGATTATTTTTGCCCTGATCCGTCTCTTCTGGGCGATACACGCTAAAGGGATCGAAACCGCGCCCTCAAAAGATGCCATCACCAATATCGGCAACTATCTGCTGGGGGCGAAGCGACTGTTACTGGGCGCCTTTGTGCTGCTCAGTCTGGCGATTTATGGTCATCGGGTCTCTGCTACCACGCTGCGCATCGGAAAAGTGTTAATTCTGGTGGGACTGTTGATTACGCTGGGCTTTGGTATTCACGAGCATCTTTATACCGAAAATATCCGCATCAAACTCACCACCGAAGCGGCCTCGATGTCCTCCTACATGATTCTTTTTATCTACTGTGCCTGGCTATGGCTGAGCCGCTTTGAGACGCACTCGTACTGGAAGGTGGCTGATGTCGTTGCGCTGGCGGTGACCTTTGCCTTGCTCTACCTATGTGGCACCCGGGTGACTCTGATTGCGCTGATTGCCGCAGGATTGCTGTTCCTGGTGCAGACTTATCGGCTGTCGTTGCTGACCAACTGGCGGATTAGTGCTTTGCTGGTGGGCGTGCTGGCGGTGCTGATCCTGATGACCAGTAACCGCTGGGTGGAGGGTGTGCAGGATATCGAGAACTATGGCTCAAACAGCTCAACCTCCCTGGGCGCACGTGTGGCTATCTGGGGCGGGGCGATGAATTTTATTGAGCATCATGGCGGTTTTGCGACGCCGGATGCGCGCACCACCGAGGCCCGACAGTTCATCACGGCGCACTATCCTCACAATACTGAGGGCTATACCAACGTTAAATACAACATGCACAACGAGTTTCTGGAAGTGACGACACTGCAGGGCTGGCTGGGTGCGCTGTCGCTGGCGCTGCTCTATCTGACCGTGCTGGCAGGCGTGCTGAAGAAGTGCGATCTGCGCGGTGTTGCGCTGCCGATGCTGGGATTGTTTATCTGCGGACTGACCGATTCGGTACTGCCTTATAATCAGACCGCCACCATTTTTATTATGGCTCTGGCGCTCTGCTGTATACGGCGGCCGCTGCCGGTCACCGCTGCATAGTCTCTGTCTGAACCTATAAAAAAGGCGGGGTTTCTCTGGAAACCCCGCCTTTTTATTACCGCGATTTTTACGACGTAACGTTAGTCGCGAGAACCGATGTCGCGCAGTTTCTTACCTGCCATCAGATTACGTTCAATGTGCTCCAGCGAGACGTTTTTGGTCTCAGGAATCAGCATCAGCGTCAGCAGAATGAAGAACAGGTTAAGCGCCGCGTAGACCCAGAAGGTGTTCGCATTGCCCAGCGTATTCAGCATGGTCAGGAAGGTTGCACCCACGATCATGTTTGCGATCCAGTTGGTGGTCGTAGAGACAGTGATACCGAAGTCGCGGCCTTTCAGCGGCTGAATTTCGGAACAGAGTACCCAGATCAACGGACCGGCTGACATGGCAAAGCCAACGATAAACATCAGCAGCATACCGATCGCAAAGTACTGTGCGCCTGCAGAGTGAATACCGAAGTGCAGCATTGTACCCAGCACGCCCATACCGGCTGCCATCACCATAAAGCCCAGAATCAGCGTAGGTTTACGACCCCAGCGATCCACCAGACCAATAGCAATAAAGGTGGCCAGAACGTTGACCAGACCCACAATCACCGTGCCCCACATCTGCTGGGTGGTGTTAGTGAAGCCTGCGATTTCGAAGATTTTTGGCGCGTAGTACATGATGACGTTCATGCCGGTAAACTGCTGCATCACCTGCAACAGGATGCCGAGATAGACCGCGCGACGGAAGTGGCTGCTGCTGGTGAACAGACCCCAGCCAGACTGCTTGACCTTCAGGCTCTCACGAATCTCTTCCAGCTCACGTTTTGCCTGCTCGCTGGTGTCACGCAGACGATCCAGTACACGTTGTGCATCGCGGAAGTTGCCTCGCGCCGCCAGCCAGCGCGGGCTGTTTGGCAGGAAGAAAACACCGACCAGCAGCAGCAGTGCCGGAATCGTGATGATACCCAGCATCCAGCGCCAGTTGCCGGTAAAGCTGAATGCGGTATCGGTCAGGTAAGCACCCAGAATACCGATAGTAATCATCAGCTGGTAAAGCGAAATCATACTGCCGCGAATTTTTTCCGGTGCGATCTCAGAAAGATAAAGCGGGGCGGTATAAGAGGCGATACCGACAGCCAGACCCAGCAGAACGCGGGCGCTGATCAGCATTTCCGGGTTTGGCGACATTGCTGACCAGAGTGAACCGATCACGAAAAGAATCGCACCGGCCATCAGGCTTTTCTTACGGCCCAGGCGGGATGACATCCAGCCGCTGCCGATAGCACCGACCGCCGCACCAAACATCATGGAACTGACGATCCACTCCTGCTGATGAGGGGTGACGTTAAAGTCCTTTGCGATAAACGGCAGAGCACCGGCGATAACGCCGATATCCAGACCGAACAGCAGTCCCGCAAGGGCCGCCAGAAAGCAGACAAATAAGGTCATCGCCTTATTTGAAGTTCTGCTTTTGTGTGTATTGCCAGGCATTGTAGCCTCCAGGTTTATCCATCATTGTTTTTATCAATGTTAAAAAACCATTTGCGGGAAAAAAGTGAGCCTGATCACATCAGTGTAATCGCTTACACACGCTGAAACCCTGAAATTCAGCATATTTTTCCCGGAAAGATTAATTAACCAGTGAGGTATAGCACTCATTAAGTTTCTGACAATGCTCTATTTAGTGGCTATCAGACGACGCTGAAAATAACGCATTTTCAGCATAATAACTACGTGCGTTAATTCTTAAATGTCAGATATACAAAGCATTTCGATTTGTAATCGTTAACATTTTGTCGTCAGAAAAAGCGAAAGGAAGTGTAGCTGAGAACTGAAAATTTGCTGCAGAGTAAAGAGGATGTCATTCAGGTTCGTTTTTTTCGTCTTCAGATGTCTGGAATAAACAGCAGGGTTATCGTATTCCGGTGCCGGGCGGAGGCAGACATTCTCAGGTGAGCAATGGGGCTGATCGGGCGATAAAAAACCCCGCCACCGGGGCAGGGTTTTTATCAGCAGCCGCTAACCTTACAGGCCAGCTGCTTCACGCAGCAGGGCAGCTTTGTCGGTTTTTTCCCATGGGAAATGTTCGCGACCAAAGTGACCGTAAGCTGCGGTCTCTTTATAGATTGGGTGCAGCAGGTCCAGCATCTGAATCAGACCGTATGGACGCAGGTCGAAGAACTCGCGTACCAGCAGCGTCAACTGTTCAGTTGAGATTTTCTCGGTGCCGAAGGTTTCCACCATGATAGAGGTCGGTTCAGCCACGCCAATAGCGTAGGAGACCTGAATTTCACAACGGTCAGCCAGACCCGCCGCCACGATGTTTTTTGCCACGTAACGCGCTGCATAGGCGGCAGAGCGGTCAACTTTAGAAGGATCTTTACCAGAGAACGCACCGCCACCGTGACGTGCCATACCGCCATAGGTGTCGACGATGATTTTACGGCCGGTCAGACCGCAATCGCCCATCGGACCACCAATCACAAAGCGACCGGTTGGGTTAATGTGATATTTGGTCGAGGCACTCAGCCATTCTGTTGGCAGAACCGGTTTGATGATCTCTTCCATCACCGCTTCCTGCAGATCTTTCTGACTGATGGATTCAGCGTGCTGGGTAGACAGAACGACTGCATCAATGCCAACGATTTTGCCATCGTCATACTGGAAAGTGACCTGGCTTTTGGCATCCGGACGCAGCCACGGCAGGGTCCCGTTTTTACGTACTTCAGCCTGACGCTGAACCAGACGGTGCGCGTAGGTCACCGGCGCAGGCATCAGCACGTCAGTTTCGTTGGTGGCATAGCCGAACATCAGACCCTGATCACCCGCGCCCTGTTCCAGCGGATCGGTGCGGTCAACGCCCTGATTAATATCCTGAGACTGTTTGCCAATGGCGCTTAATACCGCGCAGGAGTTGGCATCAAAGCCCATATCGGAATGAACATAGCCGATGTCACGTACGGTCTGACGGGTGATCTCTTCAATATCGACCCAGGCGCTGGTGGTGATTTCACCGCCAACCAGAACCATTCCGGTTTTAACGTAAGTTTCGCAGGCCACGCGCGCTTTAGGATCCTGTTCGAGGATCGCATCCAGCACAGCATCGGAGATCTGGTCGGCGATTTTATCGGGATGTCCTTCTGATACGGACTCGGACGTAAAAAGGTGTTTAGCCATTCTGTTCTTTACCTTAAATATGGTTTGAGTACGACTGCATAGCGCCAGTGAGGTTGTCTGACCTGACGCCCCTTCAGGCAAAGCCGCGAGCAGTGAGGTAGTATCAGCACAGCAGGCTGACACCGCCTGGATAGTAACCTGTTTAGATGGAAAACCATCTGGACGGCTATTTTAGGATAGAGGATAAACCAATTACCAGCCCTTTTTCTGTTTAAGCGCTTAACCTGTAACCGTTATCGGCATAATTTGCTGACACTGCACGCAATTCCCGGATAATCTTTTTGCATTTTAGCGCTGTAAACTGTATAAAACGCCGCTGCTTCGATAGCAGCAGCAAGGATGACGCCACTGTTTGCGTCGCGCCTGTCAGACTCTGGTCTGGCTTTCACCCAGGTTGTTTTCCATGTGCCCCTGGCATGTGCGGAGGTGATACAAGTAATGAACCACGCTTTTTCTTCTTCCGGTTCCTTGCGCTGCGGCGCTGCACTGGCTCTCTCCTGCCTCCCATCTGTTTCTTTGTCCTGCCGACACTATGTCCGATGCGGTAATTTTACCGACACAGGCGCCGGCTAATCTTTATCTCTGTTCTGCTGGTTTGGTCTCTTCTCTGCGCCCGCGTAGCGGAACGACGCAGGTTATCCATGGTCAATACATAACTAAATGTTCTCTGTTTAAACGGAGATGGCCAGGGTGTTTTACACTTAACTCTCATGCGTGAATCGCGCTGACGGCAACGTCAGGTGAACAGGACATTGTCTTTAATGTGGCAACAGGTTTTCAGATTAGCGGCCATAAAGCCGGTTAGCAGTTCTATCTTTCAACGGAAAATTGAGGTTCGCGATGTCTGACGACATGAAGAATATCAAAGGTTCGTCAGCTGGCGAACAGGGTGCACTCCGCTCCATGCAGGAGGTGGCAATGAACGATCAGGATGCGAGCAAAATGTTGCGTACGTACAACATCGCCTGGTGGGGCAACAACTATTATGACGTTAACGAACTGGGCCACATCAGTGTCTGCCCCGATCCGGATCGTCCGGATGTGCGCGTCGACTTAGCCCGCCTGGTTAAAGAGCGCGAAGCACAGGGCCAGCGTCTCCCCGCCTTGTTCTGCTTCCCACAGATTCTGCAACACCGTCTGCGCTCGATTAACGCCGCGTTTAAACGTGCGCGCGAATCTTACGGCTACAAAGGCGACTACTTCCTGGTTTACCCGATCAAAGTTAACCAGCACAAACGCGTTATTGAGTCGCTGATTCACTCTGGCGAACCGCTGGGACTGGAAGCAGGCTCGAAAGCCGAGCTGATGGCCGTGCTGGCGCATGCCGGTCAGACCCGCTCAGTGATCGTCTGTAACGGCTACAAAGATCGCGAATATATTCGTCTGGCACTGATTGGCGAGAAGATGGGCCACAAAGTCTATCTGGTGCTGGAGAAGATGACGGAAGTGCGGCTGGTGCTGGAAGAAGCGGAGCGTCTGAATGTCGTGCCGCGTCTTGGCATCCGTGCGCGTCTGGCTTCGCAAGGCTCCGGTAAATGGCAGTCGAGCGGCGGCGAAAAATCGAAGTTTGGTCTGTCCGCCACGCAGGTGCTGAAACTGGTTGAGATCATGCGCGAAGCGGGTCGCATCGACAGCCTGCAGCTGCTGCATTTCCATCTGGGTTCGCAGATGTCCAACATTCGCGACATCGCCACCGGCGTGCGTGAGTCGGCGCGTTTCTACGTCGAACTGGCGAAGCTGGGCGTTAACATCAAATGTTTCGATGTCGGTGGCGGTCTGGGCGTCGATTACGAAGGCACGCGCTCGCAGTCTGACTGCTCGGTCAACTATGGCCTGAATGAGTATGCCAACAACGTGATCTGGGCGATTGGTGCGGCCTGTGATGAGCACGGTCTCGAGCATCCGACCGTCATTACCGAGTCGGGTCGTGCTGTGACCGCGCACCACACGGTACTGGTCTCCAATATCATTGGTGTCGAGCGTAACGAGTTCAGCGAACCTGAAACGCCGGATGCGGATGCGCCGCGCCCGATTCTCAGCATGTGGGAAACCTGGCAGGAGATGCATGAGCCAAGCACCCGTCGTTCGCTGCGTGAATGGCTGCACGACAGCCAGATGGATTTGTCTGATATCCATACCGGCTACGCCTCCGGTACATACGATCTGAAGCAGCGTTCATGGGCTGAGCAGCTCTATCTGAGCATCTGCCACTATATTCAGCAGCATCTTGATCCCAGCAACCGTGCGCACCGTCCGATCATCGACGAACTGCAGGAGCGCATGGCAGATAAGATCTACGTGAACTTCTCGCTGTTCCAGTCCATGCCGGATGCGTGGGGTATCGACCAGCTGTTCCCGGTACTGCCGCTGGAAGGGCTGAACAAGAAGCCGGAGCGTCGCGCCGTGCTGCTCGACATCACCTGTGACTCCGATGGCACCATCGATCACTACGTGGATGGCGACGGTATCGCGACGACCATGCCGATGCCGCAATATGACGTGGATAATCCGCCAATGCTGGGCTTCTTCATGGTCGGTGCTTATCAGGAAATTCTGGGCAACATGCACAACCTGTTCGGTGACACCGAGGCGGTAGATGTCTACGCACGCGAAAATGGCGATGTGGAAGTCCAGCTCTCTGATGAAGGCGATACCGTGGCGGACATGCTGCGTTACGTGCAGCTTGATCCCAACGAGCTGATGGCGCTGTTCCGTAATCAGGTGCAGGCATCCGATGTCGACGAAGAGCTGCGCGCGCAGTTCCTGGAAGAGTTTGAGAGCGGCCTCTACGGTTACACCTATTTAGAAGATGAATAATCGGCGCTGGCAGCCTGCAATCGCATATTGCAGTTGCCGTTAACTATGCCGATAATCTGACCCACTCAATCCCTTCCTCGTCGGGCCTAACGACGCGGAGGGGATTTTTTTCATCTCAACCTTAATGGCTTGCGGGCCTGGCCTGACTAACGCACATAGAGAGAGCAATTATGTATAACACCCTTGGCAATCAGTATGACAACTCCCTGGTTTCTAACGCCTTTGGTTTCATGCGTTTTCCGCTGAATTTCCAGCCTTACGACAGCGACGCCGAGTGGGTTATCACTGGCGTGCCATTTGATGCTGCAACATCGGGCCGTCCGGGCAGCCGCCTGGGTCCGGGCGCGATTCGTCAGATCTCCACCAATCTGGCCTGGGAAGGCTGCCGCTGGCCGTGGGATTTCGACCTGCGTCAGCGTCTGAACGTGGTCGACTGTGGCGATCTGGTTTACGCCTTCGGTGATTCGCAGGATCTTTCCGACAAGTTGCAGGCTCACGCGGAAAAACTGCTGGCCAGTGGCAAGCGCATGATGACTTTTGGCGGCGATCACTACGTTACGCTGCCACTGCTGCGCGCCCATGCAAAACACTTCGGTAAGATGGCGCTGGTGCATTTCGATGCGCATACCGACACTTACTCCAACGGCCCGACCTTCGACCACGGCACTATGTTCTTTACCGCGCCGAAAGAAGGTCTGATCGATCCACAGCATTCTGTGCAGATCGGTATCCGCACCGAATTCGACAGGAGCCTTGGCTTCAACGTGCTGGATGCGGCGCAGGTCAACGACCGCAGCGTTGACGATATCCTCGCGGAAGTGAAACGCACCGTTGGTGATCTGCCGATCTATCTGACCTTCGACATCGACTGTCTGGATCCGGCGCATGCGCCTGGCACCGGCACGCCAGTGATTGGCGGCCTGACCACGGATAAAGCGACCAAGCTGATCCGTGGCCTGCAGGGCATGAACATTGTCGGCATGGATCTGGTGGAAGTGGCACCGGGATACGATCATGCTGATCTGACAGCACTGGCGGCGGCGACGCTGGCGCTGGATATGCTGCATGTTCAGGCTGCAAACAAAGGTTAATCCTGTCATGAGCCTGCCGGGTTAACCTGGCAGGTTTTGCGCCGCCGGCTAATGCGGCACAGTGCCAGTAACGACCGCCATCCGCTTTTCCTCCTCAGGATTGTTTCCCTTTATCACAACGCCCGCTGCTCAGGCGTAACCGCGCATCAGCAGCTAAACTCATTGATATCAATTCTCAACGTGGAGACAATCATGGGCTTTCTTGATGAACTGGCGGGATCGCTACAGGGCGCGCAGAGTGATGGGCATTTGCCCGGACAACTTCAGGCGGTCTGGCACTGGGTGCAGGAGCAGGGCGGTATTGAAGTGCTGCTACAAAAATTCCAGCAGGGCGGGCTGGGCGAGGTGTTTGGTTCGTGGATCGGCACCGGGGCGAATCAGCCGGTAGAACACAGCGATATCCACTCTGCATTTGGTCAGGCTGAGCTACAGTCACTGGCGGATAAGCTGGGAACCGACGTTAAGGGCGCCGCGGGCACGCTGGCGGTTATTCTGCCGCAGCTGATCGACAAAATGTCACCTCAGGGGCATATGGATGAGGCGTCGCTGCACGAGAATAAACTCGATTTAGGTTCGATGGTGGATCAGATATTCAAACGTTAGGCCAGTGATTCTGACCTGATCCGTACTGCAGGCGCATGCTGTGTGCATGCGCCTGTATCAGGCATTACTTCTTCGCGTCTGCCGCAATACGTTCACGGATGTGCTCGGCACGCGCTTCAGAAGCGGGGTGCGAGTCAAACATCGAGCTCTGACGTCCCTGTTCCAGCTTCGCCAGTTTCTCAAAGCTGGTCACCAGACCTTCCGGATTAATGTTGCGCTTCTTCATCAGATCGTAGGAGTAATCATCTGCCTGCGATTCCTGAGTCTGGGAGAACTGTGCGTTAACCAGTTTTTCACCCATCTCACCCAGTTGCGACTGAGACAGTGAACCGATCACGCCGCCAACTGATGCGGCTGCCGTGCGGGCGGCGGTTGTGGCATACGCCAGCTGCATCGCTTTACGCGTATGACCCAATGCAACGTGGCCCATCTCATGGCCCAGCACGCCTTCCACCTCATTGTCAGTCATCATATCCATCAGGCCGCTGTAAACGCGGATACAGCCGTTTGCCATCGCCCAGGCGTTGACATCTTTGGTCTGATAAACCTTATAGTTCGCCGGAACGCCATTGATATTATCGCCCAGCGCGGCTGCAATCTTATTCAGGCGCTGCTGATACTCACTGTTAGCGGGCGCCAGCTGATTATCCTTGTCCATCTGCTCACAGGATTTATCGCTCAGTTGCTTTACCTGATCGTCGCTCAGGCTATAAGCCTGATAGGCCTGCGCGCCAGATTGCATCAGTGCATTATTGTCTAAACCCTGACAGCCGCTGAGCATCGCTGTCAGGCCAAGTGCTAACACCATTTTTTTGGTTTTCATGCTGTATCCCATCCATAACAAGGTAAGAAAAACAAACACCTGAAACTCACTCAGATGAATAAACGATTTGGTTATAGCGTGCCAGTCTGCACTTTGCTAGCAGACCTGGCCGAAAAAGCCATACGAAGCGGTGACATTTAGCGTTTTACAACATGTACTTTTGACCTGACTTTCATGTACATTGATGGGCAACTTTTTCCTTGTTTTGCCCGGTAACTCATTAATAACAATCAGTTAAGGTGCGAAGCATTAATCCGACCTGGAGTAGAAAATGCCCTCTCGTAAAGAGCTTGCCAACGCCATTCGTGCGTTAAGTATGGATGCAGTACAGAAAGCGAAATCGGGACATCCGGGTGCCCCAATGGGCATGGCGGACATCGCTGAAGTACTCTGGCGCGGCTACCTGAACCACAACCCGACCAACCCGCTGTGGGCCGACCGCGACCGTTTCGTCCTCTCTAACGGTCACGGCTCAATGCTGATCTACAGCCTGCTGCACCTGACCGGCTACGATCTGCCACTGAGCGAACTGGAAAACTTCCGCCAGCTGCACTCAAAAACTCCAGGTCACCCTGAATATGGCTACACCGTGGGCGTTGAAACCACCACCGGTCCGCTGGGGCAGGGTATCGCCAACGCCGTCGGCTTCGCCATTGCTGAACGCACACTGGCCGCGCAGTTTAACCGTCCGGGTCATGACATCGTAGACCACAACACCTATGTCTTCATGGGTGATGGTTGCATGATGGAAGGTATTTCTCACGAAGTCTGCTCACTGGCGGGTACGCTGAAGCTGGGCAAACTGGTTGCCTTCTATGATGACAACGGTATTTCCATCGATGGTCACATTGATGGCTGGTTCACTGATGACACCGCTAAGCGCTTTGAAGCGTACGGCTGGCATGTCGTGCGCGGCGTAGACGGCCATGATGCAGATGCGATTGCTAAAGCGATCGACGAAGCGAAGAGCGTCAGCGACAAGCCTTCACTGCTGATGTGCAAAACCGTTATCGGCTTCGGTTCACCGAACAAAGCGGGCACCCATGATTCACACGGCGCGCCGCTGGGTGATGACGAAGTGGCACTGACCCGCAAACAGCTGGGCTGGAACCACGCACCGTTCGTTATTCCTTCAGACATCTACGCTGAGTGGGACGCAAAAGAAGCGGGCCAGGCGAAAGAAGCGGCATGGGATGAGAAATTCGCTGCGTATGCGCAGGCCCATCCTGAGCTGGCTGCTGAATTTAAACGTCGCGTGAGCAACGAACTGCCAGCTAACTGGCAGGAAGAGTCTCAGAAGTTCGTTGAACAGCTGCAGGCGAACCCGGCGAAGATCGCCAGCCGTAAAGCGTCACAGAATGCTATCGAAGCCTTTGGTAAAATTCTGCCGGAATACCTGGGCGGCTCAGCTGACCTGGCGCCGAGCAACCTGACTATCTGGTCTGGTTCTAAGCCAATCAACGAAGATGCTGCGGGTAACTACATCCATTACGGCGTGCGTGAATTCGGTATGACCGCTATCGCTAATGGTCTGGCACTGCATGGCGGCTTCCTGCCATACACCGCTACCTTCCTGATGTTCGTTGAGTATGCGCGTAACGCAGCGCGTATGGCGGCACTGATGAAGATCCGTCAGATCATGGTCTACACTCACGACTCAATCGGTCTGGGTCAAGATGGCCCGACGCATCAGCCGGTTGAGCAGATGGCGAGCCTGCGCACCACACCAAACATGAGCCTGTGGCGTCCATGTGACCAGGTAGAATCTGCGGTGGCGTGGAAATATGCTATCGAACGTCAGGATGGCCCAACGGCACTGATCTTCTCCCGTCAGAACCTGGCGCAGCAGGAACGTGATGCTGCACAGCTGGCTAACGTGGCGCGCGGTGGTTACGTGCTGAAAGATTGCGACGGCACCCCTGAGCTGATCCTGATCGCAACCGGTTCAGAAGTTGAACTGGCTGTCGGTGCCTGGGACAAACTCACCAGCGAAGGCCGCAAAGTGCGCGTGGTCTCGATGCCGTCAACCGATGCTTTCGACAAGCAGAGCGATGAATACCGTGAATCTGTGCTGCCGAAAGCCGTCAGCGCTCGCGTTGCTATTGAAGCGGGCATCGCTGATTACTGGTTCAAATACACGGGCCTGAATGGCGCTATCGTGGGTATGACCAGCTTCGGTGAATCTGCACCTGCAGATCAGCTGTTCGAGCTGTTTGGCTTTACCGTTGACAACGTCGTCGCGAAAGCGAAAGCGCTGCTGGCGTAATAACTGGCCAGGCGGGTCTGCTCCCGCCTGGTTGTGAAATTAAAGGGGCGATCCTTTCGTCCCTTTTGCTCTTTTATTCCTGCAGTAATAACACTTTCTGGCTTAAATTTGTGACGCAGATCCAAATTTATGCAGTCAGATTGATCGCAATCATTCCTGTTATTCCTTCCTTCTATTATTCTGGCTGAACCGTTTCAGTCGTCGGGCCAGCCGCCCTGATTTCGGACAATGCCGGGCAAGAATCTCCTGTACAAAATGCAGTGAAGCGCTCAGGCTAACGGCACGTTTTTTCAGTCTGACGTGGCAGGAGAGAAATGACGGTACGGATAGCGATAAATGGTTTTGGCCGGATTGGACGCAATGTCCTGCGCGCGCTCTATGAAACGGGCCGACGTGCAGAGATTACCGTGGTCGCGATTAATGAGCTGGCTGAAGCCACCGGTATGGCGCACCTGCTGAAATACGATACCAGCCATGGCCGTTTTGCTTTCGACGTTCGTCAGGAGCGCGATGTTATGTGGGTGGGTGGCGATACCCTGCGCATTTTGCACCGTGCAGACATAGCCGATTTGCCGTGGCGTGAACTCGATGTGGATGTGGTGCTGGACTGTACCGGCGTCTATGGCTCACGGGCTGATGGCGAAGCCCATCTGCAGGCGGGTGCCAAAAAAGTGCTGTTCTCTCATCCTGGCGGAAACGATCTCGACGCGACTGTCGTGTTCGGTGTTAACCAGCAGGATCTCACCGCCAGCGATCGCATCGTCTCCAATGCGTCCTGCACCACAAACTGCATTATTCCGGTCATTAAACTGCTGGATGATGCGTTTGGTATCGAATCCGGCACCGTCACGACGATCCACTCGGCGATGCACGATCAGCAGGTGATCGACGCCTATCACAGCGATCTGCGCCGGACCCGCGCGGCCAGTCAGTCCATCATTCCAGTGGATACGCGTCTGGCGGCAGGCATCACCCGTATTTTTCCGAAATTCAACGATCGCTTTGAGGCGATAGCCGTTCGCGTCCCGACGATTAACGTGACGGCCATTGATCTCAGTGTTTCTGTGCATAACGCGGTAACGGCATGTGACGTTAACACCTTGTTGCGAAGCGCGGCAGAAGGGGCATTTCGTGGTATAGTTGACTACACGGAATTACCGTTAGTCTCAGTAGATTTTAACCATGATCCGCACAGTGCCATTGTGGACGGAACACAAACGCGGGTCAGCGGTCAACACCTTATCAAGACACTGGTCTGGTGTGACAATGAATGGGGCTTTGCTAACCGAATGCTCGACACGACGTTAGCGATGGCCACAAGCGGTTTCAGGTAAGACGCGGTTTGCGTCTGGCAAAACTTATGAGAATCAACGAGAGGATTCACCATGTCTGTAATTAAGATGACCGATCTGGATCTGGCTGGTAAACGCGTTCTGATCCGTGCCGATCTGAACGTACCAGTTAAAGAAGGTAAAGTGACGTCTGATGCACGTATCCGTGCTTCTCTGCCAACCATTGAAGCGGCGTTGAAACAGGGCGCGAAAGTAATGGTTACCTCTCACCTGGGTCGTCCGACCGAAGGTGAATACAACGAAGAGTTCTCGCTGCTGCCGGTAGTTAACTACCTGAAAGAGAAGCTGAGCGGCACCACTGTGACCCTGGCAAAAGATTACCTCGATGGCGTTGAAGTGGGCGCTGGCGAACTGGTTGTGCTGGAAAACGTTCGCTTTAACAAAGGCGAAAAGAAAGATGACGAAGCGCTGTCTAAAAAATATGCCGCCCTGTGCGACGTATTTGTGATGGACGCGTTTGGTACTGCGCACCGCGCGCAGGCTTCTACCCACGGCGTTGGCAAATTTGCCCCTATCGCCTGTGCCGGTCCGCTGCTTTCTGCAGAACTGGAAGCGCTGGGTAAGGTCATGAGCAACCCTGAGCGTCCGCTGGTGGCTGTTGTTGGTGGTTCTAAAGTCTCTACCAAATTTGATGTGCTGCAGTCTCTGGTCAAAATCGCGGACACCGTGATTGTCGGCGGCGGCATTGCGAACACCTTCGTGGCTATCGACAACAATGTCGGCAAGTCACTGTATGAACCCGACTTCGTTGAAGCGGCTAAAGGCCTGCGCGATCAGCACGGTATCCCGGTTCCAACTGACTCTCGCGTCGGCACAGAATTCTCTGAAACTGCGCCAGCGACCGTGAAAAAGGTTTCGGAAGTAGCAGATAACGAAGAGATTATGGACTTCGGTGATGAAACCGCTCAGGCCATGGCTGCCATACTGAAAGAGGCTAAAACCATCCTGTGGAATGGCCCGGTGGGCGTGTTTGAGTTCCCTAACTTCCGTAAAGGCACCGAGATCGTGGCTAACGCGATTGCAGACAGTGATGCCTTCTCTGTTGCAGGCGGCGGCGATACCTTAGCGGCTATCGACCTGTTCGGCATTGAAGACAAAATTTCCTACATCTCTACCGGCGGTGGTGCGTTCCTGGAGTTCGTGGAAGGCAAAAAACTGCCAGCAGTTGCCATGCTGGAAGAGCGTGCGAAGCAGTAATCCTTTGGGGGCGATGCCTCGCGGCATCGTCTGAAGTCTTGCCCATCTGGGCGTTTAAATCGACGTTCCTTTAAGGGAACAACGGTCACGAAACAGGACACAATCATGTCTAAAATTTTTGATTTCGTAAAACCCGGCGTTGTCACTGGTGATGACGTACAGAAGATCTTCAAAGTTGCGAAAGAGAACAAATTCGCACTGCCAGCCGTGAACTGCGTCGGCACCGACTCCATCAATGCGGCACTGGAAGCGGCGGCGAAAGTGAAAGCGCCAATCATCATCCAGTTCTCTAACGGTGGTGCTGCATTTATCGCCGGTAAAGGCTTCAAGACTGACAAACCACAGGGCGCGGCAATCTTCGGTGCTATCGCCGGTGCACACCATGTTCACCTGATGGCAGAGCAGTATGGCGTGCCGGTTGTCCTGCACACTGACCACTGCGCGAAGAAACTGCTGCCGTGGATCGATGGTCTGCTGGACGCGGGCGAAGAGTACTTCCAGAAAAACGGTAAGCCACTGTTCTCTTCTCACATGATCGACCTGTCAGAAGAGTCACTGGAAGAGAACATCGAAATCAGCAGCAAGTATCTGGCGCGCATGGCGAAACTCGACATGACGCTGGAAATCGAACTGGGCTGCACCGGTGGTGAAGAAGATGGCGTGGATAACAGCCATATGGACGCATCTGCTCTCTACACCCAGCCAGAAGATGTGAACTACGCATACGAAAAACTGAATGCTATCAGCCCGCGCTTCACCATTGCGGCTTCATTCGGCAACGTACACGGCGTTTACAAGCCAGGTAACGTGAAACTGACCCCAACCATTCTGCGTGATTCGCAGAAATTCGTGTGTGAAAAACATGGCCTGCCGCACAACGCGCTGGACTTCGTTTTCCACGGCGGTTCAGGTTCTTCAGCTGCAGAAATCGAAGAGTCTATCAGCTACGGCGTGATCAAGATGAACATCGATACCGATACCCAATGGGCAACCTGGGACGGCATCCTGCAGTACTACAAAAAGAATGAAGGCTATCTGCAGTCGCAGCTGGGTAACCCGGAAGGCGACGACAAGCCAAACAAAAAATACTACGACCCACGCGTCTGGCTGCGTTCAGCCCAGGCCTCAATGGTCGTGCGTCTGGAGCAGGCTTTCAAAGAGCTCAACGCTGTCGACGTTCTGTAACTGATATTGAGTTACGGTATAAACTGTCTTCTGTATAAAAAAGGCCCGAAAGGGCCTTTTTTTTGATCTTTTTTCGCCGGATTTGCGTCAAAGGTCATGCAGGTTTGGCACACCGGCATTTATTGTTTACCCTTTTGTCAGGGATTGTCAGAGCTGTTCTGACAATCTGTTGTTACTTCCCTTGGGAATTTAATTACAGGATGGTTCCATGCAGGATACGGGTATGTTTGATGAGCTTAACAACGCAGGTAACTGGATAGTACGCAATCAGGAGCTGCTGATAAGCTATGCGGTGAACATTGTCGCAGCTATTGCGATTATCTTTGTGGGTATGATTGTTGCACGCATCATCTCCAACACCGTTAATCGTCTGCTGTGCGCACGTCATATTGATACGACCGTTGCTGACTTTTTGTCGGCGCTGGTGCGCTACGGCATTATCGCCTTCACACTTATCGCGGCGCTGGGTCGCATTGGCGTACAGACCACCTCGGTTATTGCCATCCTCGGTGCGGCCGGTCTGGCTGTGGGTCTGGCCTTAAAAGATTCACTGTCAAACCTGGCTGCCGGCGTACTGCTGGTGATCTTCCGCCACTTCCGCACCGGTGAGTTTGTGGATCTGGGTGGCATCATGGGCACAGTCATGAACGTGCAGATCTTCTCTACGACGCTCAAGTCAGCGGATGGCAAGCGCGTGGTGGTGCCGAACGGTAAAATCCTTGCCGGAAACATCGTTAACTTTTCCCGTGAGCCGGTACGCCGCAATGAATTTATTATCGGCGTCTCCTACGATGCCGATGTGGATCAGGTTCTGACGCTGCTGCGGGAAGTCGTTGAAGCAGATGAACGTGTACTAAAAGATATGGGTATCCAGATTGGGCTTAATGAGTTAGCCGCATCCTCAATGAATTTTGTCGTGCGCTGCTGGAGCAACAGTGGAGACCTGCAAAACGTCTACTGGGATCTGATGAAGAACTTCAAGCGTACGCTGGATGGCAAAGGAATTGGTATTCCTTATCCGCAGATGGATGTGCATCTGCACCGCGTCAGACCGTCAGATACACCTGCACCAGAGACACAGCCGCAGTAATTTGTTCAATGGGCGGCGTCTGTCGCCCATTAATTTTGCTAATCGTGGATTAATTCTTTCAATTTCCGCTAATCATCTCCTCTCTTTATACTTCCCCACATCTGACCATGTGAGGACGTAATTCTGTGATATCTCTCTACTTTCAGGGGCTTGCCCTGGGCGCTGCGCTGATCCTGCCATTGGGGCCACAAAACGCATTTGTGATGAATCAGGGCGTGAAACGTCAGTATCATCTGATGACGGCGGCACTCTGCTCACTGAGCGATATTCTGCTGATATGCGGCGGCATCTTTGGCGGCAGCGCCCTGCTAAGCCAGTCTCCGCTGCTGCTGATGGTCATCACCTGGGCAGGCGTAGCCTTTCTGCTCTGGTATGGCTGGGGTGCGCTGCGAAGCGCTTTTCGTGGCAACGCCGATCTGGCGGATGGCGAGCCACTGAAGCAGAGCAGGGGACGCATTATCGCAACATTGCTGGCGGTAACCTGGCTCAATCCGCACGTCTATCTCGACACTTTTGTGGTGCTGGGCAGTCTTGGCGGCCAGTTGCCCAGCACCACGGCGCGTCAGTGGTTCGCGCTGGGCACCGTCAGCGCGTCGATCCTGTGGTTTTTCGGCCTGGCGCTGCTGGCCGCGTGGCTGTCACCGCGCCTGCGCACCGCGAAAGCACAGCGTGTGATTAACCTGCTGGTCGGCGCGGTAATGTGGTTTATCGCCCTGCAACTGGCGCGTCAGGGTATTGCCGGTTTTTGATCTTAGCCTCGATCCCGGGCGGTAATTGCCGCGCTGCGGACGAACTTTTGGCATAATGACCACTCAAAGCATGGCGCATACCGATGCGCTGTTGGGCTTCGCCGGTTGGAAGCCGTCATAGTGACCTTTTCAAGGAGGACTTTCATGAAACTGAAAGCATTGGCTCTGGCCGCAATCATGAGCGCCGGGGCATTGCCTGGCGTACACGCTGATGAGTTACCGAACGGACCGCACGTGGTGACCTCAGGCAAGGCAACGGTCGATGCTCGTCCCGATATCGCGACCCTCTCTATCGTTGTGAACGTGTCATCGAAAGATGCCGCAGATGCGAAAAAACAGGCAGATAGCCGGGTTGCGCAATATTTCGATTTTCTGCAGAAGAATGGCATCGAGAAAAAAGATATCGATGCGGCTAACCTGAGCACGCAGCCAGAGTATGACTACACCAAAGAGGGTAAATCCGTACTGAAAGGCTATCGTGCTGTGCGTCAGGTACAGGTCACCCTGCGTCAGCTGGACAAGCTGAATGATCTGCTGGACGGAGCACTGAAATCCGGTCTGAATGAGGTGCGTAGCGTCGAGTTAGGCGTGGCAAACCCGGAAAGCTATAAAGAGCAGGCGCGTAAAGCGGCGATTAAAAACGCCACTCAGCAGGCATCGCAACTGGCTGAAGGCTTTAACGCGAAGCTGGGATCGATCTACAGCATCCGTTATCAGGTCGCCAACTATCAGCCAATGCCGATGAACCGCATGTACAAAGCGGCGGCAGCGGCAGATACCTCGGCGCAGGAGACTTATGACCAGCAGAGCATCAACTTTGACGATCAGGTTGATGTAGTGTTTGAGATTAAGCCCAACGCGGCACAATAAAAAAACGGGGCTTTTGCCCCGTTTTTGTTTTCAGGCCGCGACGTCATTCTGACGCAGCACCCGATGTCCATGCGCAATCAGCGCATCGGTCACCCGACGCATTAACCGGCTTTCAGGCGCAAACCGATGCCAGTAGAGCATCCGGCGCTGATACAATCCCGGCGTCAAATCGATTAACTCACCGCTCGCCAGCTCACGTTCAATCTGAAGATGTGGAATCATACAGCAGGTCGATCCCTGTCGGGCCATCTGCACAAAGGCTTCAGACGAGTTCACAATGTGGCAGGGCACACTGCCAGGTGAAAGGTCAAAGTTCTGCTGCAGGAAAGCCTGGTGCATATCATCAAGATGATCAAAAGCCACGGCAGGCGCTTTCAGCAGGGCAGAGCGGGTAACGCCGTTTGGAAAGAAGCGTTCAGCAAAGTCGCGTGACGCCACAAACAGGTAGTCGAGCGCACCCAGCTGATCCACCAGGCAACTCGGCAGCGGCTGCGGCTGAATACTCACCGCACCCACCACTTCACCCCGACGCAGACGCTCCTGAGTGCGTGTTTCATCTTCAACCTGCAGATTCAGGCGAACGGGGGAGTCAGCCAGCACATCTTTTAGCGCAGGCAGCAACCAGGTCGCCAGACTGTCGGCGTTGACCGCCAGCGACAGCAGCAGCGGCGTGGTGCCACTGTTCTCATCGCCCAGCCACTCCTCTTCCAGCAATTCCACCTGATGCAGTAACGCCAGTAGTTTTTGGCCCTGTTCGGTCGGGCGCGGCGGCACAGTGCGCACCAGCAGCGGCTGACCAAACAGGTTCTCCAGCTGCTTGATTCGCTGTGAAACTGCAGACTGAGTGATACACAATTTTTGTGCGGCACGCTCAAATCCGCGTTCGCGGATCACTGAATCCAGCGCCTGAAGCGTTCGATAATCCGGGCGTTTCATTAATATTCATTCTCCTTCAGGATGGACGTCACTATGCCACAAAACTGTTATCTGTGATGGTTCTCTTGTTTTTGTGGACTGGCTTGCAAAGCGATAAATCCACGTCGGTCAGCCGAGCATTTTCAGCAAGCCTTGTTTTATACTACGCGCACTTCGTTGTCGCACAGGTTTTAAACATACCATGACCCAGGATGAACTGAAAAAAGCCGTTGGCTGGGCTGCACTTGATTACGTGCAGCCGGGCACCATTGTCGGCGTAGGCACCGGCTCCACCGCTGCCCACTTTATCGATGCGCTTGCCACGGTCAGGCATCAGATCGACGGTGCCGTCTCCAGCTCAGATGCCTCCACCCAGAAGCTGAAAAGCCTGGGCATTCAGGTTTTTGACCTGAATGAGATTGATGTGCTGTCGGTTTACGTCGATGGCGCGGATGAGATCAACCCGCAGATGCAGATGATTAAAGGCGGCGGCGCGGCGCTGACGCGTGAAAAGATTGTGGCTGCAGTGGCTGAAACCTTTATCTGTATCGCTGACGCCTCGAAAGAGGTGGATGTACTGGGCCGCTTCCCGCTGCCGGTTGAAGTGATTCCGATGGCACGCAGTTATGTGGCGCGTCAGCTGGTGAAAATGGGCGGCTTACCGGAGTATCGTCAGAACGTGGTAACGGATAACGGTAACATTATTCTCGACGTGCATAATCTGCGTATCCTGGATCCGATTGAGCTGGAAAAAACCATCAATGCGTTGCCTGGCGTCGTCACTGTCGGCCTTTTTGCCGCGCGCGGTGCCGATATTGCACTGATTGGCGGACCTGATGGGGTCAAAACTATCAAAAAATGATCTGTCTGGCGCCGTAAAGGCGTCAGTTATTTCTGCCTGAAAATCATCTTTTCTCACACTGGTGAAATTTGGTGACTTATGTCACATAAGCGTCATCGGCAGCGGGTTCGTTCTCTCTTCTTTGCCTCTCTCATGATTTTGTCCGGCAATGTACTGCTGGCAGCCGCTGCCGTGCTGGCTGCCGGGCAATCGTTTGTATTGCCGGACGCGATTTTTTTGATATTTTGACAGAAGGCTGGCTTATGGTAGTCCTCATTGAATGCTGAATAGGATTGGGAAATGGCAAAGGTATCACTGGAAAAAGATAAGATTAAGTTCCTGCTGGTGGAAGGTGTCCATCAGAGCGCGCTGGATAACCTGCGGGCTGCAGGCTATACCAACATCGAATTCCACAAGGGCGCGCTGGACTCCGACGCGTTAAAAGCATCGATTCGCGATGCACACTTCATTGGTATCCGTTCCCGCTCCCAGCTCACTGAAGAGATTTTTGCGGCGGCTGAAAAGCTCGTCGCCGTTGGCTGTTTCTGTATCGGCACCAACCAGGTTGATCTGCAGGCTGCTGCCAGCCGGGGTATTCCGGTGTTCAACGCGCCGTTCTCCAATACCCGCTCGGTTGCGGAGCTGGTGATTGGTGAGATGCTGCTGATGCTGCGTGGCATCCCGGAAGCGAACGCGAAAGCGCACCGTGGCATCTGGAACAAGATTGCCAAAGGCTCATTTGAAGCACGTGGCAAAAAGCTGGGTATCATCGGTTATGGTCATATCGGGATGCAGCTGGGCGTGCTGGCAGAAAGCCTGGGCATGCATGTTTTCTTCTACGACATTGAAAACAAGTTGCCGCTGGGGAATGCTACCCAGGTACGCCATCTGGCCGATCTGCTCAACATGAGCGACGTTGTCAGCCTGCACGTGCCGGAAACTGCCTCAACACAGGATATGATCGGTGCAGAACAGCTGGCGCAGATGAAGCCCGGTGCGCTGCTGATTAACGCCTCACGCGGTACCGTAGTCGATATCCCGGCGCTGTGTGATGCGCTGGCCAGTAAACATGTTGGTGGCGCGGCCATCGACGTCTTCCCGACAGAACCCGCCACCAACAGCGAGCCGTTTATCTCTCCACTGAGCGAATTCGACAACGTGATCCTGACGCCGCACATTGGCGGTTCGACGGAAGAAGCGCAGGAGAACATCGGGATTGAAGTGGCGGGCAAGCTGGCGAAATATTCCGATAACGGCTCGACGCTGTCAGCTGTTAACTTCCCGGAAGTCTCACTGCCGATTCACGGTATCAGCGCCAGTCGTCTGCTGCACATCCATGAGAACCGTCCAGGCGTGCTGACAGCCATCAACCAGATCTTCGCAGAGCAGGGCATCAACATCGCCGCCCAGTATCTGCAAACCTCGCCGTTTATGGGCTATGTGGTTATCGACATTGATGCCGAGCCAGAAGTGGCCGAGAACGCGCTGCAGCTGATGAAGGCGATTCCGGGTACTATCCGCGCCCGTCTGCTTTACTAAGCGATGCAGACACGAAGTGGCGCTAAATAGCGCCACTTCGTGCTATCAGGTACGATCTGCTGTGAGGCTGAGCCTGCTCAGGAAAAACGGTCAGATCGGAAAGTCGCAAACACGTCATTCCTGACTGCCTGGCCCGCGCGGGGGCCGCTTTCCTCTTCTTACCGTGTCCCCTTCGCGTGGTGCTATTTCATTGTTGCAAAATTCGCCCTGATTCGGGGTGCTGATCCGTCTGAAAAAGCCCATAACAGCGGCTCTTCTACTCCCACTGCCAGAGCTTTGACGGCGTCATTACCGCCGGCAAAGGTACATCCCATTCTGCCACCGGCAGGCTATCGACCTGCTGACAATCGTGGGCCAGACCAACCGGCAAAAAGCCGTGCTGTCGCCAGTTCTGCAGGGTGCGATCGTAGAAGCCGCCGCCCATGCCCAGACGCTGCCCATGCTGATCAAACGCAACCAATGGCACCATCATCAGATCCAGCTGATCAAGCGTGATCAACTGCCGGATATCCAGCGGCGGTTCAGGAATACGTAGTTTATTGATATGCAATGGGGTATCGGGCGTGTAGCGCAGAAACAGTAAATGACCGGGCGAGAAGGGATGCAAAACGGGCAGATAGACCGCTTTCTTCAGATGCCAGAGCCTGGCAATCAGCGGACGGGTATTCAGCTCACCATCAACTGACAGGAACAGGGCAATGTTGCGCGCGTGAGTAATCGGCGCATAGTTAAGGGCAAGTTCAGCGAGCTGTTCGGCCGCCTGGGCCTGCTGATCTTCAGTCATTGCACGGCGCAAATGGCGTACCTGCTGACGGATAACCTGACGCTGTATCATTGAAGGTGATGACATGGAAGATTCAGACATGATTTCCCCGCCGGATAAGTCGCTGAACAGCGACTATAACATGTCGGTATGGGGATGAAAGCAGGACTGCAGGAAGAGAGATCTCCGAGATGCCGCCGTAGGCTGTAACCCTTGAACCCTTGGTTCAAGGTGAACATGCCGTCATAACCATCAGGCTTCTCGGACGAACCGAGCATGCACACAGGTTACGAGCGTCACATTCTGTTTTTTCGAAATATCGGCTCAGGGGACTGGCCCACATGCAAACATCTCAGAGAAAATTTACCTCACCGTTACTTTAGTATAGCAACCATGAAGTTTTATTCGAACTTCGCACCCTCACGCTCAGAGATGCGACCTTGCTCAACTAATGCCTGTTCAATCGTCTGCTGCAACATACGGATACGCTGTTCCATATTAGCAGCATAATCGCGCGTTTTCACTTTCTCTTGCGCCAGCTCGTGGCAGACGTTTAACGCGGCGATGAACACCAGTTGTTCTGTATTGGTGACTCTAGTGCGAACTTTTAGATCTTGCAACCGTTGATTGAGATCTTCAGCCGCGCTATTGAGCGCATCTTGCTGCTCTGGCGGACAATTCACTCTCAACGAACGACCAAAAATTTGTAAATCTACCGGTTGTGCAGACATGCCACCTTCCTGACTGATTACTTCGCTCGCAACTCCCTTAGCTGTCAATGGCTTGGGAGGCGGGCAACTATATAGACCCACGAAATAAGATACAACCCCTTTTCTGGAAACCTTGAGGCAGCTAGTGGTAGCATAACACGAACTTATTCTGCCAACGACGATGAAAACTTATGTCCTTACAGAACGCAACCCCCGATTACAACGCGCTCGCGGCAGTGCTCTCACAGCAGGGTGTTGGTATGACGCCTGCAGAAATGCATGGCCTGCTAAGCGGCATCCTCTGCGGCGGTAACCAGGACACCAGCTGGAAGACGCTGGTACACGATCTGGCTAACGAAGGCATGGCGTTTTCACACACGCTTGCGGTCCCGCTGGCGGCGCTGCACGAGCACACGGCCACTACGCTGGAAGATGAGGGTTTCCTGTTTCAGCTCATGCTGCCTGCGGACGACGACATCACCGTATTTGACCGTGCCGATGCGCTGGCAGGCTGGGTTAACCATTTTCTGCTCGGTCTGGGCGTAACACAGCCTAAACTGGATAAAGTCACCGGCGAAACCGGCGAAGCAATCGATGATTTGCGTACGATTGCCCAACTCGGTTACGAAGAGGATGAAGACCAGGAAGAACTGGAGCAGTCGCTGGAAGAGGTGATTGAATATGTGCGTGTCGCTGCACTGCTGTGCCACGATACCTTCACTCGTCCGCAGCCAACCGCGCCAGAAGTGCAAAAACCGACGCTACACTAATTTCAGGTCAACGCGTTTAACCGGTCAGTTTACAGGGAGTGCAGAGATGATTTCACTGGAACGATACCTGCAGCGTCGTCAGGCGCTGCTGGCGAAGATGGTGCCTGGCAGCGCAGCGCTGATTTTTGCTGCGCCTGAAGTGACGCGCAGTAACGACACCGAATATCCCTTCCGCCAGAGCAGCGACTTCAGTTATTTCACCGGCTTTAATGAGCCGCAGGCATTGCTGGTGCTGATCAAAAGCGATGAAAATCACAACCACAGCGTGCTGTTTAACCGCGTGCGTGACCCCGCAGCGGAAGTCTGGTCTGGTCGTCGATTGGGTCAGGAGGCCGCGCCCGATAAACTCGGCGTGGATCGTGCCTTACCCTGGACCGCTATTGGTGAACAGCTGCACCTGCTGCTGAATGGCCTGGATGTGATTTACCATGCGCAGGGCGAATATGCTCACGCAGACACTCTGGTGTTCAGCGCACTGGATAAACTGCGTCGCGGTTTCCGCCAGAATCTTAGCGCGCCAGCCACCGTCACTGACTGGCGTCCATGGGTGCATGAGATGCGCCTGTTTAAAGATGCGGATGAAATTGAGTTGTTACGCCGCGCCGGGAAAATCAGTGCACTGGCGCATACTCGCGCGATGCAAACCTGTCAGCCGGGCATGTTTGAGTATCAGCTGGAAGGGGAGATCCATCACGAATTTACCCGTCACGGCGCGCGTTATCCCTCCTATAACACCATTGTGGGGGCCGGCGAGAACGGCTGCATTCTGCACTACACCGAAAACGAAAGTGAGATGCGCGACGGCGATCTGGTACTGATCGATGCAGGCTGTGAATTCCACGGCTATGCCGGTGATATCACCCGTACCTTCCCGGTTAACGGCCGATTCAGCCCGGCGCAGCGCGCGATTTATGACATCGTTCTGGCTTCGCTGAAGCGATCGCTTGAGATGTTCCGGCCTGGCGTCAGCATTCGCGAAGTGAATGACGAAGTGGTGCGCATTATGATCACCGGTCTGGTGGAGCTGGGTATCCTGGAGGGTGACATCGATACCCTGATCGCCGAAGACGCACATCGCCAGTTCTATATGCATGGCCTGGGCCACTGGCTGGGGCTGGACGTTCACGACGTAGGTCACTACGGCACCCCGAGTCGCGATCGGATTCTGGAGCCGGGCATGGTGTTAACCGTTGAGCCGGGTCTCTATATCGGGCCGGATGCGGATGTACCCGCGCAATATCGCGGCATTGGCATCCGAATCGAAGATGACATTGTGATCACGGAAGAGGGCATTGAGAATCTCACCGACAGCGTCGTGAAAGAAGCCGATGAGATTGAAGCACTGATGGCGGCGGCAAAACAGGCATGACAATTCTGATTGCCGGAGGCGGCATGACCGGGGCGACGCTGGCGCTGGCGATCTCCCATCTCACCCAGGGCACACTGCCGGTAACGCTGATTGAAAGCAGCGAGCCAGGCAGCCGGGCGCATCCCGGTTTCGACGGCCGCGCGATTGCCCTCGCGGCCGGAACCTGCCAGCAACTGGCGGATATCAACCTGTGGCAGCGCATTGCCCGTTGCGCCACGCCGATTACCCATATCCATGTCTCCGATCGCGGTCACGCGGGCTTTGTGTCACTGACGGCGGCTGATTATGACATTCCGGCGCTGGGGCAGGTTGTCGAGCTGTTTGATGTCGGTCAGCGGCTGTTTGCGGAACTGAAAAAAGCGCCAGGCGTGACGCTGCGCTGTCCTGCACGCGTTACCCAGGCTCACCGAAGCGAACAGCAGGTTGAGGTGACACTGGACAGTGGCGAACAACTCAGCGGCAAGCTGCTGGTGGCCGCCGATGGCACGCGCTCTGCACTGGCCGCCTCGTGCGGCATTCAGTGGCAAAGAGACGACTATCAGCAGCTCGCGGTAATTGCCAATGTCTCCACTGCGCTGCCCCATCAGGGCCGGGCTTTCGAGCGTTTCACCGAGCATGGCCCGCTGGCGCTGCTGCCGATGTCTGGCAACCGTCTCTCGCTGGTCTGGTGTCATCCGCTTTCGCAGCGCGAACGCATTGAGCAGTGGAGCGAGGCTGAATTCCTGAGTCAGCTGCAGCGTGCCTTTGGCTGGCGACTGGGCAAATTTACTCACACGGGTCAGCGAGAATACTACCCGCTGGCGCTGCACCGGGCGATGTCGCCGGTGACGCACCGTGTGGCGGTGGTGGGTAATGCTGCACAGACGCTGCATCCCATTGCCGGGCAGGGTTTCAATCTTGGCCTGCGCGATGTGATGTCGCTGGCTGAAACGCTGGCAGCCGCCCATCGTCATCAGCAGGATGCCGGCAGCTATGCCGTGCTGCATCATTATCAGCAGCGTCGTCAGCCCGATCGCGCCGCCACTATCGGCATCACCGACGGACTGGTGCGCGTTTTTGCAAACCAGTATGGTCCACTGGTGGCAGGACGTAACCTGGGCCTGCTGGCAATGGATCATCTGCCGTGGCTACGAAATCAACTGGCTGAGCGTACGCTTGGCTGGGTTAAGCGTTAATAAAGAGGCTCAGATGCAAACTTTTGATGTGGTGATCGCCGGTGGCGGTATGGTGGGGCTGGCGGTGGCCTGCGGCTTGCAGGGCAGCGGACTGCGCATCGCCGTGCTGGAAAAATCGCCGGAGCCACCGCTGGCGCTGAGTGCGTCACCGTCGATTCGCGTGTCGGCGATAAACGCCGCCAGCGAACGGCTGCTGCAGAAGCTGGATGTCTGGTCGACCATTCTTTCGCTGCGCTGCCGCGCATATCACGGCATGGAAGTGTGGGATAAGGACAGCTTCGGCTCCATCGCTTTTGATGATGAGCAGCAGGGCTTGTCACATCTGGGCCATATCGTCGAAAACCCGGTGATTCATACTGCGCTCTGGCAACGTGCCAGCGCCTGCAGCGACGTGACGATAATGGCACCTTCGCAGTTACAGCAGGTGGCATTTGGTGACAACGAAGCCTTTGTTACGCTGCAGGATGGCAGTATGTTAAGCGCGCGATTACTGATTGCCGCTGACGGTGCTAACTCCTGGCTGCGCAACAAAGCCGATATTCCGCTGACTTTCTGGGATTACGATCACCGTGCGTTAGTGGCTAACGTCCGCACTGAGAAGCCGCACGACGCGGTGGCCCGCCAGGTGTTCCACGGCGACGGTATTCTGGCTTTCCTGCCGATGCAGGATCCGCATCTGAGCTCCATCGTCTGGTCGCTCTCGCCACAGGAAGCGAGCCGTCTGGAAACCATGCCGGAAGCGCTGTTCAATCAGCAGCTCTCAGTGGCGTTTGATATGCGCCTCGGCCTGTGTCAGCTGGAAAGCGAGCGCAAATCGTTCCCGCTGGTAGCGCGCTATGCCCGCAACTTTGCGGCACACCGTCTGGCGCTGGTGGGCGATGCGGCTCACACCATTCATCCGCTGGCGGGGCAGGGCGTAAACCTTGGCTTTATGGATGCCGCCGAGTTGATTGGCGAGATTCGCCGTCTGCATCAGCAGGGCAAAGATATTGGTCAGCACCTCTATCTGCGTCGCTACGAGCGCAGCCGTAAACACAGCGCCGCAATGATGCTGGCAGGCATGCAGGGCTTCCGGGAGATGTTCGCCGGCAATAATCCGGCGAAAAAACTGCTGCGTGACGTCGGTCTGAAGCTGGCTGATCGCCTGCCAGGGGTAAAACCTATGATGCTGAAGCAGGCGATGGGCCTGAATGATTTACCCGCCTGGTTACGCTAAATTCTCGCCTTTTGATAAGCCAGCGTCTGCTGGCTTTTTTTATGTCTGAATCCCTCTGCACCACCAAAAGGCAATGCTGCACCAGTCCGGGTCTTCGTTTGATTTATTCTAATTTTGCTAGCAATTTCGCATTACTTTTTCTCATTCATCTCTTCGCGGTCAGCGGGATTTTTTTAACATCCTGAACGCCTTGCCGCATAAATTTGCTGTGTATATTTAAAGTCCCTGCATTTATTGCGCGATTAATCACAAAATTGCAGTTTTTTATCCTGTCACAGGCTGTTTCTGGTTAGGCTGTGCATCTGCGTTCGACCCCGGTTTGCTTATGGTTAATCGTCAGATTCGGTGGTAACGTCAGTCGTAAGAGAACGTTTGCGTCGGCACTCAATTCCGGCGCAATTTTGCCCTCACTCGCTTCTGCACAGGATGGTTATGACTCAGCAAACACCTCTGTTTGAACAGCATCAGGCCTGCGGTGCCCGCATGGTGGATTTTCATGGCTGGATGATGCCATTGCACTATGGCTCCCAGATGGATGAACATCATGTGGTGCGCACTGACGCCGGGATGTTTGATGTCTCTCACATGACCATCGTCGACCTGACAGGACCGCGTACCCGCGAATTCCTGCGCTATCTGCTGGCGAATGATGTGGCAAAACTGACGCAGCCAGGCAAAGCGCTTTACACCGGGATGCTGAATGCGTCGGGTGGCGTCATTGACGATTTGATTGTTTACTTTATGAGCGAATCGTTCTTCCGGCTGGTGGTGAACTCCGCAACCCGTGAAAACGATCTCGCCTGGATCACACAACATGCGCAGGGTTATGGCATTACGCTGACGGAACGCGATGACCTGGCGCTGATTGCTGTGCAGGGTCCGCAGGCGCAGCAGAAAGCGCAGACGCTGTTCAGCGAGGAGCAGCGTCAGGCTGTGGCTGGCATGAAGCCGTTTTTTGGTGTGCAGTCAGGTGACCTGTTTATCGCGACCACTGGTTACACCGGCGAAGCAGGATATGAAATTGCGATGCCCGCCGGTGAGGCAGCCGATTTCTGGCAGCGCCTGCTGGCAGCTGGCGTAAAACCTGCCGGACTGGGCGCACGCGACACACTGCGCCTGGAAGCCGGAATGAATCTTTATGGTCAGGAGATGGACGAAGGCGTTTCACCGCTGGCCGCCAACATGGGCTGGACGGTGTGCTGGGAACCTTCTGACCGCGATTTCATAGGCCGGGAAGCGCTGGAACTGCAGCGTGAACGCGGCACAGAAAAGCTGGTGGGGCTGATCCTCACAGAAAAAGGGGTGCTGCGTAACGGCCAGCCGGTGCGTTTCACCGATGACCAGGGGCAGCCACAGGAGGGGATCATCACCAGTGGTTCTTTCTCACCGACGCTGGGTTGCAGCATCGCCCTGGCGCGCGTACCGGCCTCGGTCGGCAGCACCGCCATCGTTGAGATCCGTAACCGCCAGATGCCCGTCCAGGTTACCCGTCCCGTTTTTGTCCGCGCCGGTAAACCGGTCGCTCAGTAAATTTTATTCAGGAGAAATGGCCAATGAGCAATGTGCCGAATACGTTGAAGTACCGCGACAGCCATGAATGGGTGCGCAAAGAAGCCGATGGCAGCTACACCGTGGGTATTACTGAACATGCGCAGGAGTTACTGGGCGACATGGTATTTGTCGATCTGCCTGAAGTGGGCGCGACGTTTGCCGCCGGTGAAGAGTGCGCGGTGGCAGAGTCCGTTAAAGCGGCGTCAGATATCTATGCGCCAATTAGCGGTGAGATTGTGGCGGTCAACGATGCCCTGACTGACTCACCGGAGCAGGTCAACAGCGAGCCTTATGACGGCGGCTGGTTATTTAAAATCAAAGCCAGTGACGCGTCTGAAATCGACACGCTGCTGGATGCGGATGCTTATAAAGCCTCCATCGACGAGTAATCGTCAGGCGGCCTCAGACAGAGGCCGCAGATTTCTGTTTGCTCTCCGGTTCCCCCAGCCCGATTCAGGATTTACTGCTAATGACTCAGACTCTCAGCCAGCTTGAACACAACGGTGCATTCATTGAGCGCCATATCGGTCCTTCACCTGAGCAGCAGGCGCAGATGCTTGACGCGATTGGTGCCCGTTCGCTGGACGCGTTAATCAGCACGATTGTGCCGGCAGACATTCAGCTGCCGGGTCCACCCGCCGTTGGCGAAGCCGCGACTGAACAGCAGGCGCTGGCCGAACTGAAAGCCATTGCCAGTCAGAATCTGCGTTACAAATCCTGGATTGGTATGGGATACAGCGCGGTCATCACTCCGCCGGTTATCCTGCGTAATATGCTGGAAAATCCGGGCTGGTACACTGCCTATACCCCGTATCAGCCTGAAGTCTCGCAGGGCCGCCTGGAAGCACTGCTGAACTTCCAGCAGCTGACGCTGGATCTTACCGGCATGGATATTGCGTCCGCCTCTTTGCTGGATGAAGCCACGGCTGCAGCCGAAGCGATGGCGATGGCAAAACGCGTCAGCAAGCTCAAAAACGCCAATAAATTCTTCATTGCCGACGATATTCATCCGCAGACGCTGGATGTGGTCCGGACTCGTGCAGAGACGTTCGGTTTTGAACTGATCATCGACAGCGCCGACAAGGCAGCGGATCACGACGACCTGTTTGGTGTGCTGCTGCAACAGGTGGGAACGACGGGCAACGCGCACGATTACAGCGCGCTGATTGCCGGGCTGAAAGCACGCAAAGTCGTGGTAAGCGTGGCGGCAGACTTTATGTCGCTGGTGTTACTGGAAGCGCCAGGCAGGCAGGGCGCAGATATTGTCTTTGGTTCCGCTCAGCGCTTCGGCGTGCCGATGGGTTACGGCGGTCCGCACGCTGCCTTCTTCGCCAGCCGCGACGAGCATAAACGCTCTATGCCAGGCCGCATCATCGGTGTGTCACGTGATGCCGCAGGTAACACAGCACTGCGCATGGCGATGCAGACCCGTGAACAACATATCCGTCGTGAAAAGGCTAATTCCAACATCTGTACGTCGCAGGTACTGCTGGCAAACATTGCGGGTCTCTATGCAGTTTTCCACGGCCCGGCTGGTCTGAAACGTATTGCCTCACGCATTCACCGCTTCACCAGCATCCTGGCAGCCGGACTGCAGCAGGGCGGCCTGAAACTGCGCCATCAGCACTGGTTCGATACGCTGACGGTGGAAGTGGCGGATAAAGCCGCTGTGCTGAACCGCGCTTTGAGCTTTGGCGTTAACCTGCGCAGCGACATCCATAATGCCGTTGGCATCACGCTGGATGAAACCACCTGCCGCGAAGATATTCTGGCGCTGTTTGCTATTCTGCTGGGTGATGAACATGGCCAGGATCTGGAAAAACTCGACAGCGAAGTCGCCAGTGAAAGCCACGCGATTCCTGCGGGCCTGCAGCGTCACAGCGAGATCCTGACCCATCCGGTGTTCAACCGTCATCACAGCGAAACCGAGATGATGCGCTATATGCACAGCCTGGAGAAAAAGGATCTGGCGCTGAATCAGGCGATGATCCCGCTCGGATCCTGCACCATGAAGCTCAACGCTGCCGCTGAGATGATCCCGATCACCTGGCCGGAGTTTGCTGAGCTGCATCCATTCTGCCCGGCTGAACAGGCTACCGGCTATCTGCAGATGATCGGCCAGTTGTCGCAGTGGCTGGTGCAGCTCACCGGCTATGATGCACTCTGCATGCAGCCTAACTCTGGCGCGCAGGGGGAATATGCCGGGCTGCTGGCGATCCGCCGCTATCACGAAAGTCGCGGCGAGGGCGATCGTCATCTCTGTCTGATCCCGAGTTCGGCACACGGTACGAACCCGGCCTCAGCCCAGATGGCGGGTATGGATGTGGTCGTGGTCGCGTGCGACAAACAGGGCAACATCGACCTTGGCGACCTGCGTGAAAAGGCGGCGCAGGCGGGCGACAAACTTTCCTGCATCATGGTGACTTATCCCTCCACACACGGTGTCTATGAAGAGACCATCCGTGAAGTGTGCCAGATCGTGCATCAGTATGGCGGTCAGGTGTATCTGGATGGCGCGAACATGAATGCGCAGGTCGGCATCACCACGCCAGGCTACATCGGCGCAGATGTCTCGCACCTCAATCTGCACAAAACCTTCTGCATTCCGCACGGCGGCGGCGGTCCGGGTATGGGACCGATTGGCGTGAAAGCGCACCTGGCTCCGTTTGTTCCGGGACACAGCGTGGTGCAGATCGACGGTGTGCTGACGCAGCAGGGCGCGGTCTCCGCAGCGCCGTTTGGTAGCGCCTCTATTCTGCCGATCAGCTGGATGTACATTCGCATGATGGGAGCCGAAGGGCTGAAACAGGCCAGTTCGGTCGCGATTCTGAATGCTAACTATATTGCCAGCCGCCTGCAGTCTGCTTATCCGGTGCTCTATACCGGCCGCGATGGCCGTGTGGCGCACGAATGTATTCTCGACATCCGTCCGCTGAAAGAGCAGACCGGCATCAGTGAGCTGGATATTGCTAAGCGCCTGATCGATTATGGATTCCACGCGCCGACCATGTCCTTCCCCGTGGCGGGCACGCTGATGGTGGAGCCGACCGAGTCAGAGAGTAAAATCGAACTGGATCGCTTTATTGACGCAATGCTGGCGATCCGTATGGAAATTGACCGGGTGGCGGCAGGGGAATGGCCGCTGGACGATAACCCACTGGTTAATGCGCCGCATACCCAGCTGGAAATCGTCAGTGAGTGGTCACATCCTTACAGCCGTGAACTGGCGGTCTTCCCGGCAGGCAGCCATAACAAATACTGGCCGACCGTAAAACGTCTGGATGATGTGTTTGGCGACCGCAATCTGTTCTGCTCCTGCGTGCCGATGAGCGATTATCAGTAATCTCCCTACGGGCAAGCGTTAATCATCAGGGGCCGATTCGTCGGCCCTTTGTTATGGAGAATCAGCATGAAACTGGCACTGGTTACGGGTGGCAGCCGCGGTATCGGGCGGGCCACGTCACTGTTACTGGCAGCCCGGGGTTATCGGGTTGCAGTGAACTATCGTCAGCGCGAGGCCGAAGCGCAACAGCTGGTGGCACAGATCCAGCAGCAGGGCGGTGAAGCCTTTGCGGTTCAGGCGGATATCAGTGATGAAGCGCAGGTGATGGCGATGTTTGCGCAGCTCGACAAGCACTCTATGCCGCTGGCGTTGCTGGTGAACAACGCCGGGATTCTGTTTCAGCAATGCCGCACCGAACAGCTTGAGGCGGCGCGACTGCAAAAGGTCTTTGCGACCAACGTCATCGGATCCTTTCTCTGCTGTCGTGAGGCGGTTAAGCGGATGGGCACGCATCACGGCGGTCAGGGCGGCGCGATTGTAAACGTCTCGTCGGCCGCATCGCGTACCGGTGCGCCTGGCGAATATGTAGATTACGCCGCCTCAAAAGGGGCGATGGATACGCTGACCAAAGGATTGTCGCTGGAAGTGGCGCAGCAGGGGATTCGGGTCAATGGCGTACGTCCGGGATTTATCTATACAGAGATGCATGCCGATGGTGGAGAGCCGGGCAGGGTAGACAGACTTGCCAGCGCGATTCCGATGGGGCGCGGCGGTGAGGCAGAAGAGGTAGCGGAAGCGATTGTCTGGCTGGCCAGCGATGCGGCCTCATACGTCACCGGCAGCATCATTGACGCTGCCGGTGGTCGTTAACTCACTTCGTAGCTTATGCGGCTTCAGGAATCAGAGGTTTTCGCCGTTGCTGGCGATAACCTGCTGATACCAGCTGAAGCTTTTCTTCTTCGCACGAGAAAAGTCGCCGCTGCCATCATCGTTTTTATTCACATGAATAAAGCCGTAGCGCTTATCGTACTGGCCGGTGGTAAAAGAGACACAATCCAGGCAACCCCATGGTGTGTAGCCCATTAAATCCACACCATCATACGCTACGGCTTTCTTCATCTCTTCGATGTGCGCACGCAGGTAGTCGATGCGGTAATCATCTTCAATCAGGCCGTCAGCGCCGGGCTTATCGATCGCACCAAAGCCGTTTTCGACAATAAACAGCGGCTTCTGGTAACGCTCATACATCTCGTTCATGGCATAACGCAGGCCGACCGGATCGATCTGCCAGCCCCAGTCTGACGCTTTCACATGCGGGTTTTTCACCACACCTTCAAAGCCGGTGATCGGATCGTCAACGCCGCTGGCATCGCTCTTCACGGCGTTGCTCATGTAGTAGCTGAAACCGACATAGTCTGCACAGCCCTGGCGCAGCGTCTCAGCATCGTCCGCTTCCATCTGAATGTCATAACCTTTACGTGCCCACTCCCTGAGCGTGTAGGCCGGATAGTAGCCACGCATCTGCACGTCACTGAACACATAGCGCTGATGCATCGACTCCTGCGCCAGCACCACATCGTCCGGGTGGCAGGAGAACGGGTAGACAGGGACCATGGCGATCATGCAGCCAATCTGGAAGTCAGGATTGATGTCGTGACCGAGCTTCACCACTTTAGCGCTGGCAACAAACTGGTGGTGCATGACCTGATACATTGCCTGTTCAGGTTTCTCATGCTCGGTAAAGATCACACCTGAACAGCAGTAACCAAACAGCGGATACTGCCAGTTGCGCTGGTTGTTGATCTCGTTAAAGGTCATCCAGTATTTCACTTTGTTCTTATAGCGGTTCAGCACCACTTCGCTGAAGCGCACAAAGAAGTCGACCACTTTGCGGTTGTGCCAGCCGCCATACTCTTTGACCAGGTGATAAGGCATTTCGAAGTGCGAAAGCGTGATGACCGGTTCAATGCCATACTTCAGCAGTTCATCAAACAGATCGTCATAGAATTGCAGGCCCGCTTCATTAGGCTGCTGCTCATCTCCATTGGGGAAGATGCGGGTCCAGGCAATGGAGGTGCGGAAGCATTTAAAGCCCATCTCGGCAAACAGCGCGATATCCTGTTTATAATGAGAATAAAACTCCACGCCTTTGTGGTTCGGGTAGAAATGACCAGGCTGTACGCCGTCGGTGATCACGCGGTCAACGCCGTGTGAACCGCCGGTCAGCACGTCAGCAATGCTGACGCCTTTGCCGCCCTGATCCCAGCCACCTTCAACCTGATGCGCCGCGACCGCACCGCCCCAAAGAAAGCCTTTTGGTAACTGCAATTCTGCACTCATGCTTTACTCCATTACGGATATTGAAATTGAGCTGAGTGTAGCAAGGCAATATTGAAAGTCACGATATAACAGCGCGCCTGGAATTACGTTTGTTACATCCAAAAAACACGCTGTTTTATTTCCCCAGCTGGCGGCCTATTGCTTCAATAATATAGGTCACCGGCACCTGAGTGGTAATGTCAGAATTGTCGGCCATGCGAATAATCGGCACGTGATAGCAGAGGTTAAAATCACCAATCTTCGCCAGAGAGCAGCTTTCCGTATTCGTTATCGCAATGATTTTGCACTTCTTCAGGCTGAACTGACTGGCAATGCGCAGGATCTCTTCCGTTTCGCCGGAGACCGATAAAATAATGGCGACGGCATTTTCATACAGGTCAGTGCTGACCGGATAGTAGGGGTCGTCAATGGCGTGACTGAATTTACCGAGGTTAGAGAAAAACCGCGCGCCATATTTTGCCAGACTGCCGGAGGTGCCGACGCCAATAAAGAAAACCCGATCCGCCTGATTAATTTTCTGCGCAGCCTGCGTGATGAGCTGTTCAAACTCCGGGTTATTAATACTCTTGAAAAAACTCAGCATTTCACTGACGCCCGCCGTGTTGAGCAGCGGTGCACGCTGTTGTTCGCTTAAGCGCAGGCGGATGCGGAACTCTGACCAGCCTTCACAATCCATCTTGCGGCAGAAGCGCAGCACGGTGGTGGTGGAGACGGCAGCCTGCTCAGCCAGCTCGCGAATCGTCATATAGCTGACGCCCTCGCGGTGCTTAATGATGAATTGATAGACCTGCATTTCCAGATCGTTAAGGCGGGCGAGATCGCGATGCGAAAACATGAATGACTCATTGAACAGTTGACCGAAGGTCAGTTTACCAGATTCAGTACGTGGTTTAAGGGATAGTGAATTTCTGTGAGCATTTTTAGCGTACACGTGTACACTGAAAAAATTATTGGGTAGGCTGGGTAACAGTGACTACTGCTATGGCGCTGTTCAGGAAACTAATATGACCACCACACTCTCTCAAAAACATCGACCCTCTGCGGGCTATTCCATTACCGAGGAGATTGCCAACAGTATCAGTCACGGTCTTGGCTGCCTCTCTGGCATCGTCGGGCTGGTGCTGATGCTCCATCAGGCCACTGAGAGGCAGGCTGACACCATCACCTTTATCAGCTACAGCCTCTATGGCGGCAGCATGATTTTGCTGTTTCTGGCCTCAACGCTCTATCACGCAATCCCGGATGGGCCCGCCAGACCCTGGCTGAAAAAGCTCGATCACTGTGCCATCTATCTGCTGATTGCGGGGACCTATACGCCGTTTCTGCTGGTCGGACTGAGGACGCCCCTGGCGTATGGCTTAATGGCGGTGATCTGGGGGCTGGCGCTGGCGGGTATTGTGTTCAAGCTCACGATTGCACATCGCTTTAAAGCGCTGTCGCTGGTGACCTATCTCTGCATGGGGTGGCTGTCGCTGATTGTGGTTTATCAGCTGGCGATGATCCTGCCGCCGGGCTGCATCTGGCTGCTGGCCGCAGGCGGAATTATCTATTCGCTTGGGGTGATTTTCTATGTGGCACGCCGCATTCCCTTTAACCACGCCATCTGGCATTTGTTTGTGCTGGGCGGCAGTCTCTGCCACTTCTGCGCCATCTATTTTTATGTGCGCTGAGTAGATTGCGGCATGGCCCTTCCGTTAATGAAAGGGCCATGCGGTTACATCACTCTTCAGCCAGCGAGTAGGGCAGCGGCTGAATGGTCAGATGCCCGCCTTCGTCACCTTCAACCCGCAGCACGCTGTCCGGCTCCAGATCGTTATTCAGCACCACCTGAATCCAGCTGATTCCATCATCTAACTGCACCGCAGCCAGCACGCTTCCGGTACGACGCCAGCGCTCACCCATCTGTAACTCCAGCGGAGCATTGGCTTCGGGCAGATGACTTGCCTGACCCGCCAGCCAGTAGAGCGCGCGTTTATTGGCACCGCGATATTTCGCTCTGGCGACCATCTCCTGACCGGCATAGCAGCCCTTTTTGAAGCTGATAGCATCCAGTGCCTGCAGGTTGGTGGCCTGAGGAATAAACTGCACACTGGTGGCCGGATCGATTACCGGAATGCCCGCTTCAATGTCCAGCGCCAGCCACTGCTGACTGTCATTAAACTGAGCATCGTCATTAAGCTTCTGTTTCAGCGCTTCTGCCTGTGACAGCGAGGTAACAATCAGAAAACGTTCGGCGGGTTGGGCAAACCACAGCAGCGTGGTTTCTCCCTGCTGCACCACTGGTTTTTCGCTGTCGGGCAGGTTATCAAACAGATTTGCCAGCGCGGCGCGGGCCTGAAAACCGGCCAGGCCCAGCAACACGCACTCATCGTCAGCTGCCATCGTCACTTTCGAAAACACCGCGTATTTTTTTAACTCAGTCAGCTGGGTGTCGCGCAGTTCACGACGGATCACATAGGCATAGCCTTCGCCGCGATGGAACAGGCGCATATTACTCCACATTTTGCCTTTGGCATCGCAGTGTGCGGCGGGCGAATGGTGGTCTGCATCCAGCGCCGCGACATCTAGCGTTAGCTGACCCTGCAGGTAAGCGGTACTGTCAGCACCGGTAATGGAAACCAGCGCCCAGCTATCCAGTGACATCAGGGTTAATGGCAGGCGAGACGACGCGGCAGGCTGGCGCGGCGGTAAAGTAAAAGTGGGCATGGAGATATCCTGTATTAGAAGGTTCATCCGGAACATTGTCTTCAATGTTAAAAGAGCCGACTGGCAATGCAACCTGTTTACGGAAAACGGCGCACAAAAGGCGTGATAACCCTGAAAAGCTACAATCTGAAATGTGGCAGGTTGCACAGCCTGCGACGCTGCGCCTGCGAGCTGCATTAAACCAGGTTACACTAGCGGCCACGTTGTGAATTGTGGAAATTGATGCATGGATATTAATGATAAATCACGTATTCAGTGGGCTTGCCGTCGCGGCATGCTGGAACTGGATGTGGCTATTATGCCGTTCTTCAAATTTGAGTATGACACGCTTAATGACACTGATAAGCAGGTCTTTGTTAACCTGCTGAAGAGTGACGATCCCGACCTGTTTAACTGGCTGATGAATCACGGTGAGCCAAAAGATCCAGAGCTTAAGCGGATGGTGAATTTGATCCAGCAGCGTAACCATGATCGCGGCCCCGTGGCAATGTAAGCTGCAGCCCTCCCGCCTGGCGTGCGGATGTCTGTGCGCCTGGCTGGTGGCAGCCGTGACTGGCGTCGTGTTGATGCCGCTGCCGGTGGGCGGCTGGCTGATTAAAGTGCCGGTTATTCTGTTGTTGCTGGCTGAAGGCTGGTGCAGCTTCCGACGATTGCGTCAGCGGCGCGGTGAGTTACAGCGGGAAGGCGGTCATTGCTGGATCTGGCAGGGAAAACGCTGGCGACCGACCCAGCCGCTGCGCTGGTTACCGATTGGCGTCTTGCTGGTGGCCAGGAGTGAAAAGGGCGCTACGCTACGATGGTGGCTGATGCGGGACAATATGCAGCCCGGCGAATGGCGAGCATTACGCGCCTGCTGTTTCAGCAAAGCGCGACATTAATGGCAACAGGGCAGACTATTATCTGCCGGCATCTGCAGGCGCTCGTGTCTAGAGCGGCAATCCAGAGCACGGAATCGTTCAGAGCAGTGCAGCGGTTTCGGTTAATACCTGCTCGCACCACTGCTCAACGCGCTCATCGGTGACCTCGAACTGATTCACATCATCCAGCGCCAGACCCACAAATTGCGAGCCATCGGCACTCAGCGATTTAGGACTGGTGAACTCATAGCCCTCAAGCGGCCAGTAGCCGACAAACCGCACGCCCATGGGCTGCAGCAAATCGTGGAGCATGCCGAGCGCATCTAAAAACCACTCGCCATAGCCAATCTGATCGCCCATGCCATACAGCGCAACAATCTTGTTTTGCAGATTCAGCGCGGGCAGTTGCGTCCAGATCGCCTCCCAGTCCTCCTGCAACTCACCGAAATCCCAGGTCGGGATGCCCATGATCAGCAAATCGTACTGTTCCATCAGGCGTGGGTCGTCATCTTTCACGTTATGAAGCGTCACTAACTCTTCGCCAATAAAATCGCGAATTTTCTCCGCTACAATTTCGGTGTAACAGGTACTTGAACCGTAAAAAAGACCGATTTTCATGCAGATAACACTCTGTAAATACTGGCTTTGGCGCAATTGTACCAGAAGCGCTGCTGAATCAGGCATAATGAGCATGATTTTACACCAGACGGCGGAGACAACGTGCAGGACAGCGATCTGACAGAACAGTTTCTTGATGCGCTCTGGATTGAACGCAATCTGGCGCAGAATACTCTCTCCTCTTATCGTCAGGATCTTCAGACGCTGACCGGCTGGCTGGCGCATCATCAGCTAACGCTGCTCAGCGTGACGCCACTGGATCTGCAGCAGTTCCTGGCCGAAAGGCTGGAGGGCGGTTACAAAGCGACAAGCTCAGCGCGGTTGCTCAGCGCCATGCGTCGCCTGTTCCAGTATCTTTATCGCGAAAAGCTGCGACCGGACGATCCGAGCGCACTGCTGTCCGCGCCAAAACTGCCGCAGCGTTTGCCGAAAGATCTCAGTGAAGCGCAGGTCGAACGACTGTTGCAGGCGCCGAATATCGATATTCCGCTGGAGCTGCGCGACAAAGCAATGCTGGAGCTGCTCTACGCGACCGGCCTGCGTGTCTCCGAACTGATTGGCCTGACGCTCAGCGACATCAGCCTGCGGCAGGGCGTTGTCCGGGTTATCGGTAAAGGCGATAAAGAGCGGCTGGTGCCTTTAGGTGAAGAAGCGGTTTACTGGCTGGAGCAATATATGGAACATGGTCGTCCGTGGCTGCTCAATGGGCAGACGCTGGACGTGATGTTTCCCAGCAATCGGGCGCAGCAGATGACGCGCCAGACCTTCTGGCATCGCATCAAGCATTACGCCACGCTGGCGGGGATCGACAGCGAAAAGTTATCGCCGCATGTAATGCGTCATGCCTTTGCGACCCATCTGCTGAACCACGGTGCGGATCTACGTGTCGTACAGATGCTGCTGGGACATAGCGATCTCTCCACCACCCAAATTTATACGCACGTCGCCACTGAGCGCCTGCGTCAGTTGCATCAACAACACCATCCGCGAGCCTGATTCGCGGCCATAAGGATAAAAATGAACAAGCATTTTGCCATGCTGGCCCTGTTAGCCAGCGCCTTTTCCGGTCTCGCACAGGCCGATGACAGCGCCATTCAGCAATCCCTTAAAAAGCTCGGTCTGAACCAGACGGAGATCAGTCCATCCCCGCTGCCTGGCTTTAAAACCGTGCTGTCGGAAAGCGGCGTGCTCTATGTTACCGATGACGGCAAACATATGATCCAGGGCCCGCTCTATGACGTCAGCGGCAAACAGCCGGTCAACGTCACCAACCAGCTGCTGGACAAAAAAGTCGAGGCGCTGGTGCCGGAGATGATCGTCTACAAAGCCCCGAAAGAGCAGCATGTGATCACCGTCTTCACCGACATCACCTGTGGTTACTGCCACAAGCTGCACGAGCAGATGGCGGACTACAATGCGCTGGGCATTACCGTGCGCTACCTGGCGTTTCCGCGAGAGGGACTGAATGGTCAGATCGAACCGGCAATGAAGGCGATCTGGTGCAGCGCTGACCGCAATAAAGCGTTTGATGAGGCGATGAAAGGCAATGCGCCGAAGATGGCCGCACCAGACAGCTGCAAAATCGATATTTCTCAGCATTACAAACTGGGCGTGCTGTTTGGCATTCAGGGCACCCCTGCGATGCTGACTGACACCGGCATGATGATCCCGGGTTATCAGTCGCCGCAGGAGCTGAAGCAGGTGCTGGACAATCAGAAGCGTGGTGGTTAATCGGTGGTAAAACAGGAAGTGGAACTGCGTCGCCGTGAGGTGACGGTTGACGATGCGCTACCGGCCACGCTGCCGCCGTTGCTGAAGCGGCTCTATCTGCAACGCGGCGTGCGTGACGCCGCAGAGCTGGAGCGCGGTGCGAAAAACCTGCTGCCTTACCAGTCTTTAAGCGGAATTGAGAGTGCAGTGGAACTGCTGCATCAGGCGCTGCTGGATGGGCGTCGCATTATGGTGGTGGGCGACTTTGATGCCGATGGCGCGACCAGTACCGCGCTGACTGTCATGGCGCTGCGCAGCATGGGCGGCGGCAACGTGCAGTATCTGGTCCCTAACCGCTTTGAAGATGGTTATGGCCTTAGCCCGGAAGTGGTTGAGCAGGCGCGTGCGCGCGGCGCGGCGATGATCCTGACCGTCGATAACGGCATCTCCTCCCACGCTGGCGTTGATTTTGCTCATCAGCACGGGATTCCGGTGCTGATTACCGACCACCATCTGCCCGGCGAGACCTTACCCGCCGCTGAGGCGATCGTGAATCCCAATCTGCCGGACTGCAACTTTCCCTCGCGCGCGCTGGCGGGCGTGGGCGTCGCGTTCTATCTGATGCTGGCGCTGCGTGCCCATCTGCGCACTAAGGGATGGTTTGGCACCACCCGCACGGAACCGAATCTGGCGGAGATGCTGGATCTGGTCGCGCTTGGCACGGTAGCCGATGTGGTGCCGCTCGACGTCAATAACCGCATTCTGGTGTGGCAGGGGCTCAGCCGCATCCGTGCCGGAAAATGCCGGCCAGGCATCCGCGCGCTGCTGGAGATTGCTAATCGCGATGCCCGTCAGCTGGCGGCCAGCGATCTCGGCTTTGCGCTGGGACCACGACTCAACGCTGCAGGCCGGCTCGACGATATGTCGGTGGGCGTTGCGCTGTTAATGACCGACGATCTCAGCCAGGCACGCATGCTGGCCAGCGAGCTGGACGCGCTGAATCAGACGCGTAAAGAGATCGAGCAGGGCATGCAGAGCGAAGCGCTGGCGCTGTGTCAGGCGCTGGAGCGCGAGCAGCGCGATCTGCCGCTGGGGCTGGCCTTCTATCATCCCGAATGGCATCAGGGCGTGGTGGGGATTCTGGCGTCACGTCTTAAAGAGCGCTTCCATCGTCCCGTGATTGCCTTTGCGCCAGCAGGCGACGGCACGCTGAAGGGGTCGGGCCGCTCGATTGCCGGACTGCATCTGCGCGATGCGCTGGAGCGTCTGGATACCCTGAATCCTGGTATGATGCTAAAGTTTGGCGGTCACGCCATGGCAGCCGGCTTATCGCTGGAGACCGCACGCTACGAGGAGTTTCGTCAGCGCTTTGCTGACCTGGTCGGTGAGTGGCTGGATGGCGAATCGCTGCAGGGCATCATCTGGTCAGATGGCGCCCTGCAGCCGCAGGAGTTTTCCCTGCAGACCGCCGAGATGTTGCGCGAAGCCGGGCCCTGGGGCCAGGCGTTCCCGGAACCCGCTTTTGACGGCAAATTTAAGCTGCTGCAACAGCGGCTGGTGGGCGAGCGACATCTTAAAGTCATGGTCGAGCCGCTGGACGGCGGTCCGCTGATCGACGGTATCGCCTTTAATGTCGATACCACGCTGTGGCCCGACAGCAGCATTCGTCAGGTTGAGCTGGCCTATAAGCTGGATATCAATGAGTATCGCGGTAACCGCTCGGTGCAGCTGATCATCGACCATATCTGGCCGCTGAACTGAGTTAAACAGGGTGCGCGCGTCTCCGGTTACGGCAGATGCGCGACCGCCCGATTGTTTTCTGCGTTATTCTGCTGCGCGTGAGGATGTCACCGCGATCCGATAAGCAAATGCGACACGTCACGCAACCCCGGCATCAGCCCGCTGTCTCAGCGCTACAATCTGCCGCCAGTTTCGGGTAAACTTGTGCGTTAATTTTCCTGTCCCATCGAACATAAGAAAGACGCCAAAGCCATGTTTGAAATTAACCCGGTCAAAAACCGTATTCAGGACCTCAGTGAGCGCAGCGACGTTCTTCGGGGGTATCTTTGACTACGATGCCAAGAAAGAACGCCTCGAAGAAGTAAACGCCGAGCTGGAACAGCCCGATGTCTGGAACGAACCTGAGCGCGCTCAGGCGCTGGGCAAAGAGCGCTCCTCGCTGGAAGCGATCGTGCAGACGCTGGATCAGATGTCGCAGGGCCTGGAAGATGTGCAGGGTCTGCTTGAACTGGCTGTAGAAGCGGAAGACGAAGAGACTTTCGACGAAGCGGTTGCCGAGCTGGATGTCCTTGAGGGCAAGCTGGGCGAACTGGAATTCCGCCGCATGTTCTCTGGCGAGTATGACAGCGCCGACTGCTATATCGATCTGCAGGCGGGTTCCGGCGGCACCGAAGCGCAGGACTGGGCCAGCATGCTGATGCGTATGTATCTGCGTTGGGCCGAAGCGAAAGGCTTCAAAACTGAAATTATCGAAGAGTCTGAAGGTGAAGTTGCAGGCATCAAGTCTGTCACTATTCGCGTGTCAGGCGACTACGCTTTTGGCTGGTTACGCACCGAAACCGGCGTGCATCGCCTGGTGCGTAAGAGCCCGTTTGACTCCGGCGGTCGTCGTCACACCTCATTCAGCTCTGCCTTTATCTACCCGGAAGTGGATGACGATATTGATATCGACATCAACCCAGCCGATCTGCGCATTGACGTTTATCGTGCGTCCGGTGCGGGCGGCCAGCACGTTAACCGGACGGAATCTGCGGTCCGTATTACCCATATTCCAACCGGTACTGTCACCCAGTGTCAGAATGACCGTTCTCAGCATAAGAACAAAGATCAGGCGATGAAGCAGATGAAAGCGAAGCTGTATGAGCTTGAGATGCAGAAGAAAAATGCTGAGAAACAGGCGCTGGAGGACAACAAGTCCGACATTGGCTGGGGAAGTCAGATCCGTTCTTACGTTCTCGATGATGCACGCATCAAAGATCTGCGCACCGGCGTAGAGACGCGTAACACCCAGGCGGTGCTGGACGGCGATCTGGATCGATTCATTGAAGCAAGTTTAAAAGCAGGGTTATAGACATGTCTGAACAACAACCGCAGAGCGCTGATGCCGCCGTTGAGTTAAATAACGAACTGAAAACGCGCCGCGAAAAGCTGAGTGCGCTGCGTGCCAACGGTCTGGCGTTTCCCAACGACTTCCGTCGTGACAGCCTTTCAAACCAGCTGCTGGAAAGCTATGGCGAGAAGAGCAATGAAGAGCTGGAAGCGCTGGATATCGAAGTCAGCGTCGCCGGACGCATGATGACCCGCCGTATCATGGGTAAAGCCTCTTTCGTTACTCTGCAGGATGTGGGCGGCCGGATTCAGCTTTACGTCTCTCGTGACGATCTGGCTGAAGGCATCTACAACGAGCAGTTCAAGAAATGGGACCTCGGCGATATCCTGGGTGCGCGTGGCAAACTGTTCAGAACCAAGACCGGCGAACTGTCGATTCACTGTTCAGAACTGCGCCTGCTGACCAAAGCCCTGCGCCCGCTGCCGGACAAATTCCACGGCCTGGCCGATCAGGAAACCCGTTACCGTCAGCGTTACCTTGATCTGATCGCCAACGAAGAGTCACGCAACACCTTCAAAATTCGTTCGCAGATCATGGCCGGCATTCGCCAGTTCATGGTAGGCCGCGACTTTATGGAAGTGGAAACCCCGATGATGCAGGTGATCCCGGGCGGCGCGTCCGCGCGTCCGTTCATCACCCATCACAATGCGCTGGATATCGACATGTATCTGCGCATTGCACCAGAGCTTTACCTGAAGCGTCTGGTGGTGGGTGGCTTCGACCGCGTGTTCGAGATCAACCGTAACTTCCGTAACGAAGGTATTTCGCCACGTCATAACCCAGAGTTCACCATGATGGAACTCTATATGGCCTATGCGGATTACAAAGATCTGATCGAACTGACCGAAAGCCTGTTCCGTACTCTGGCGCAGGATGTGTTAGGCAGCACGGTCGTGCCTTACGGCGAGCAGGAGTTTGATTTCGGCAAGCCGTTTGAAAAACTGACCATGCGTGAAGCGATCAAGAAATACCGTCCGGAAACGGATCTGGCCGATCTGGAAGACTTTGATAAAGCGGTGGCGATTGCACAATCCCTGCATATCAAAGTGGAGAAGAGCTGGGGTCTGGGCCGCGTCGTGACCGAGATCTTCGAAGAGACGGCTGAAGCGCATCTGATTCAGCCAACCTTCATCACTGAATATCCGGCTGAAGTCTCGCCACTCGCCCGTCGTAACGACGAGAACCCGGAAATCACCGATCGCTTTGAGTTCTTCATTGGCGGTCGTGAAATCGGTAACGGCTTCTCCGAGCTTAATGATGCGGAAGATCAGGCTGAGCGTTTCCTGCAGCAGGTGAATGCCAAAGATGCCGGTGACGACGAAGCGATGTTCTACGACGAAGACTATGTTACCGCGCTGGAACATGGCCTGCCGCCAACCGCCGGTCTGGGTATCGGGATTGACCGTATGGTGATGCTGTTTACTAACAGCCACACGATCCGCGATGTGATTCTGTTCCCGGCACTGCGTCCAGGTAGCAAGTAAGTCTGACTGTTCTCAGAAAAGGCCGGGTATACCGGCCTTTTTTATGTCTGCTGAAAGAGTATGGCCCGGTTCGCTATGAGATCGAGCCTGCTCAGGGAATACGGTCAGAAAAGGAAAGCGTCCCGCGCCAGGGATGGCGCGGGCCGAGCGGTCATGGATGACGGCTTTTGCGTCTTTCCGATCTGACCGTCTTCCCTGCGCGCTTACTTTATCCGTTGCTGTCAGATGCACTCTGATTCGGCGTTGTCAGCACGAAAAAGGCCGGAAGTTCCGGCCTTTTTTACCACTGTCCATTCAGCAAACATCAGGACTTAATCGCCTGATTCAACCAGCTCTGAAAGCGGGAATAGGGCACATAGAGCGCAACGTTTTTATAGAGTGTCTTACCGCTGACATTGTCATTGATGTTATTGCTGTAGCCAATAATCACACCCGCCAGCGTATCATCAGAGGCGTTATAAACCGCACCGCCTGACATCCCTTTCACCACACCCGCATTCGCCGCGACTACAACACAGTCCGGCTTATTCCAGCTGTTCGCCAGCGTGGTATTAATCAGGTTCTGTCCGCTGGAGCTGACCGGCATGGCCGAAATAAAACTGTAGCCATAGAGATTCACCTGGTCGCCAATATGGCTGTTGCGAAAGCTGGGTGGCAGATTCATTTCGCTGTTTTTATGGTAGACCACGGCCAGATCGCATTGCGGATGCCAGGCTTTAACCCGGTAAAGAGAGAACTTCGCCACGTGCGCAGCGGTCAGGCTGTACTCCGGCGTCAGCGGGATGGTAGTACCCAGCGTGCCTAACCCCAGCACGGTAGGAATGCCGGTCACGGTCATATCAACGCGTTTTTCCGCTTCTTTACTGTACTCATAATGCCCCACCGAGCAGCCGGTTAAGCCTAAAACCATTAAGGCTATGAGTCGTTGCATTCTCTCTCCCTGCGTCAGCAGTTGATTACATCACCTGGCAATTCATTAGGGATATATCGGCAACGTTAAGGATTTATTAATTAAATACGCACTAAAAAGCGTAATCGGTTCACGGAGAATGACAACCTGACCCGGGTTCGCGAGGGTCTTTCAGGTAGGGTCCGCAGGCAGAGAAAGAAAGTTGCGACAGGCACAGCGACACGATTATTGCGGCCTCAGCAATAATCCTTTGCTGCATACAGGCTATGTCGTGCACCAGCGCTATGCTGTAATACTCACTGTGACGCAGATCAAAATTAATAAGCGTCGAGGGGCTGCGTGTCCGCGCGGTTCACCTGCAAATGAAACCGGGAGAGTGTTATGCCTGTAGCATTAATGGCACTGGCGTTAAGTGCGTTTGCCATCGGAACCACCGAGTTTGTCATTATGGGATTGCTGCCGGAGGTGGCGCGTGACCTTCAGGTGTCGATTCCGTCGGCGGGCTGGCTAATCAGCGGCTATGCGCTGGGGGTAGCAATTGGTGCGCCGATAATGGCGTTGCTGACCGCCAGACTACCGCGTAAAAAAACGCTGATTCTGCTGATGGTGATCTTTATTGTCGGCAACCTGCTGTGTGCGCTGGCTTACAACTACAACCTGCTGATGCTGGCCAGAATCGTTACCGCACTCTGTCATGGTGCCTTCTTCGGGATTGGCGCGGTTGTCGCCGCCAGTCTGGTGCCTGCCGGGCGTCAGGCTTCGGCTGTGGCACTGATGTTTACAGGGCTGACCTTAGCTAACGTGCTGGGCGTGCCGCTGGGAACCAGTTTCGGACAGATGTTTGGCTGGCGAGCGACATTCTGGGGCGTGGCGGTGATCGGCGTGCTGGCATTTATCGCCCTGATCGTCAGTCTGCCCAACAACAAACAGGAAAAACCGGTTCATCTGGCGAGTGAAATTGGCGCACTGGCCAACGGCAAACTGTGGCTGTCGCTGCTGATGACGGTGTGCTTTGCGGCGGCGATGTTTGCACTGTTCAGCTACATTGCGCCGCTATTGTTAGAGGTGACGGGCATCAGCGACCGCGGCGTCAGCTGGACGCTGTTCCTGATAGGTGCGGGCCTGACGGTCGGTAACATCCTTGGTGGAAAACTGGCTGACTGGAAAGTCTCCTTCAGCCTGATCCTCAGCTTCTCACTGATTGCCATCTTCTCGCTGCTGTTCAGCTGGACCAGCCATGCGCTGTGGCTGGCAGAGATCACCCTGTTCCTCTGGGCGATGGCAATCTTTGCCACGGTGCCGGGTCTGCAGATTAACGTAGTGCGTCACGGCAAAGAAGCACCGAACCTGGTCTCAACCCTTAACATTTCAGCATTCAACGTGGGTAATGCGTTAGGTGCCTGGGTCGGTGGCGCAGTGATTGGCCGGGGATTCGGCCTGACGGCGGTGCCGGTTGCTGCGGCTGCGCTGGCCGCCATCGGTCTGCTGGTCTGTCTGATTACCTTTCGTAAGTCGGGCCATACGACCGCCAGGGTTCGCGCTTAAGCCAGACGGGCGGCGATTCGCGCCGGAAAGTCAGCCACCTGCTGCTGCAGATGGCTGACAAAGGCATCCACCAGCGCCGACGCAGGGCGGTGCTGCGGTCTCACCAGGCTGACGGTAAACGGAACTGCCACGCTGAACTTACGCATCACCACACCGCTGTCGGCGTAATCCAGCGCCGTCAGCGGATTCACAATCGAAATCCCCACGCCCGCCCTGACCATTGCGCATACCGAAGCGGCGCTGTGTGTCTCCATCACCAGCCGCCGTTCCACTCCCTGCTCCTGAAACAGCGCATCCAGCAGCTGACGATAGCTGTCGCTGCGCGACAGGCTCACATACTTTTCACCCGCAAAGTCGTGCGGCGTCAGCACCTCACGCTGACTCAAGGGGTGATTCTGCGGCAACACGCACACTTCATCACAGGTCAGCAGGGCGAGGCGGTCAGTTCCGGCCGGCGCGTGCTGGGTTTCGGTTAAGCCGATATCGTAGCGCTGCGCCGACAGCCACTCCTCCAGCAGCGGCGACTCCTGCGGAATCACATTCAGACTCACATCCGGGTAACGCTGTAAAAAGGGCTGACACAGCGGCGGCAGCAGCGACTGCGAAAAAACGGGCAGACAGGCGATCGACAGCTCGCCCTGACGAAACTGGCGCAGGCCTTCTGCCGCTTCCATGATGCGGTCCAGGCCATACCAGGAGCGCTGAACCTCTTCAAACAGACGCAACCCTTGCACCGTCGGCTGCAGGCGACCGCGTACCCGCCCGAACAGCTCTAATCCCAGTTGCTGCTCCAGACGTGCCAGCTCCCGGCTCACGGTAGGCTGTGAGGTGTGCAGCAGCGTGGCGGCCTGCGTCAGATTGCCGCTGGTCATCACCGCATGAAAAATTTCGATATGCCGCCAGTTAATGTTTGCCACGCCGTTTATCCATATCAATTCTGCATAGATGCTATTAAAACAGATATTTTTCGCTATGACACGAATCTGGCTTAATGCGGTTAACGCCACAGGAGAATTGTTATGCCACGTTCCTTACAGAATACCGAAACCGCACTCAACGCCACTAACCTGCTGCCACTGGCACGTCGTTATAGTGGACCGTTCTGGGCCTATGATGCGCAGATTATTCAGGCGCGTATTGCTCAGCTGCAGGCCTTTGATGTGGTGCGCTTTGCGCAGAAAGCCTGCTCGAATACGCATATCCTGCGCCTGATGCGCGCGGCGGGCGTGAAAGTGGACTCGGTATCGCTGGGTGAGATCGAACGTGCGCTGGCCGCCGGTTATCAGCCTGGTGGTGATGAGATCGTCTTTACCGCTGATCTGTTCGATCAACCGACACTTGAGCGGGTGACTGCGTTAAAGGTGCCGGTGAATGCCGGTTCGATCGATATGCTGCATCAACTCGGTGCGGTGTCACCGGGACACGCGGTATGGCTACGCGTCAACCCTGGTTTTGGTCACGGCCACAGTCAGAAAACCAACACCGGCGGCGAAAACAGTAAGCATGGGATCTGGCATGGCGACTTAGCCGAGGCGCTGGCGGCCATTAAAAAGCACGGCCTGAACCTGGTGGGCATTCACATGCATATCGGCTCAGGCGTCGATTATGCGCATCTGCAACAGGTCTGTGATGCGATGGTGGAACTGGTGATGGCGTCAGATCAGGATCTGACAGCAATCTCTGCGGGCGGTGGCCTTTCTATTCCTTATCGCTACGGCGAAGAGGCGATCGATACCGGGCACTATTTCGGCCTGTGGGACGCAGCGCGGCAGCGCATTGCTCAGCATCTGGGGCACGCGGTCAAACTGGAGATCGAACCAGGCCGCTTCCTGGTGGCCGAAGCGGGCGTACTGGTGTCGCAGGTCCGGGCAGTGAAGTCGATGGGCAGCCGTCACTTCGTGCTGGTTGATGCCGGTTTCAGTGATCTGATGCGCCCATCCATGTATGGCAGCTATCACCATATCTCGCTGATGGCGGGCGATGAGCGGGCCATTGATGAGCAGCAGACGATCGACACAGTGGTTGCCGGTCCGCTGTGCGAATCGGGTGATGTCTTTACTCAGCTGGAGGGCGGCATGGTCGAACCGCGCGCCATCCCGGCGGCGAAAGTGGGCGATTATCTGGTGTTCCACGACACCGGCGCATACGGCGCATCCATGTCTTCTAACTACAACAGCCGTCCGCTGATCCCGGAAGTGCTGTTTGAGCAGGGCCAGCCGCGCGAAATCCGCCGCGCGCAGACGATTGAGTCATTACTGGCGCTGGAAATCAGCTAATCACCTCACTCGGGCGGCGAGGCCGCCGCCTGTCAGCCATAGATCTCTTTGCGCAGCATGATCAATTCCTCTGCCAGCTCGCGGCACAGCATTGCATTCATCAGATGATCCTGCGCATGCACCAGAATCAGCGTGACCGGTAATTTTCCGCTTCCTTCGTCTGCGCCAATCAACGCGGTCTGGATTTTATGTGCCGCTTTTGCCGCAGTATCAGAGGCTGCCAGCCCGGCATCAGCCCCGGCCCAGTCGCGTTTGCGCGCGCACTGAATCGCCATCATCGCCGACGAGCGTGCTTCTCCCGCATTGATCAGTAATTCCATCATAGTCTGTTCGTAATCCATAACGCCTCCGTTATTGGTATGCCAAATTGGCCTTTTTAATCATACTGGAATGCCAAAAAACATTTCCGGGAGATTCATCACAGAAAAAAACGCGGGTATTCGTCATTTTGGTATGCCACTAACAAGGAAGATCATGATGATTACAGGACTACCGATCTTACATCTCTGAGGATTGATCATGTCTTTACAGGACCGCCTTATCGATTCCCTGGGCAGCTTCGCCACCCGCTTTAACAGTTATCGCTACATCATGGCGATTAAAGCCTCGTTCATTACCCTGATGCCGGTAATCATTGTTGGCGCCTTCTCGGTATTGATTTCTAACATGGTGCTGGACAGCAAAAATGGCCTTGCCAGCTTTGCCGCTCTGGCTTTCTTAGCTGACCTCAAGCCCATCACCAGCAGTATCAATTACGCCACGCTCAGCTTTCTTAACATTGGTGCGGTGTTCCTGATTGGTATTGAGCTTGGGCGCATCAACGGTATAAAAACGCTGTTTCCCGGTCTGCTGGCAATCATCTGCTTCATATCGGTGACGCCGACCACCTTACAGATGATGGTCGATGGGCAGATGCATCTGGTCACCGATGTGCTGGCCAAACAATTCTCCGATACCAAGAGCCTGTTTCTCGGCATGTTTATCGCCATTCTGTCGGTAGAGATCTACTGCCGCCTTGAACAGGTTGAGCGGCTGAAAATCAAAATGCCCGACACTGTGCCGCCCAATGTGGCCGCCTCATTCTCTGCGCTTATCCCCTCAATTATTACTGTGACGCTGGTAGCGACCTTTGGCTTTATCTTCCATCGCGTTACCGGCATGTACCTCTACGACGCGGTATACCAGGTGGTGCAGCAGCCGCTGGAGTCGGTGGTGCAGAGTCTGTGGGGCATTCTGATTCTGATGTTCGTTGCCCAGCTGTTCTGGGTGATTGGTATTCACGGCAACCAGATGGTGAAACCGATTCGTGAGCCACTGTTGCTGGGCGCAATTCTGGTCAACATGACCGCTTTTGAGCAGGGAAAAGAGGCACCGAACATCATCACCATGCCGTTCTGGGATGTCTATATGAGCATCGGCGGCTCCGGCCTGACCATCGGGCTACTCACTGCCGTAATGCTGGCGACGCGACGCAAAGAGATGCGTGAAATTGCCAAACTGTCGTTCGGCCCAGGCATTTTCAATATCAACGAACCGGTTATATTTGGTATGCCGATTATGCTTAACCCGATTCTGGCTATCCCTTTCATCATCACACCGCTGGTGACAGGTTCTATTGGCTACTTCGCGACGGTGATGGGCTTTGCCGGGAAAGCCGTGGTGATGGTGCCCTGGACCACGCCTCCGATTATCAATGCCTGGCTTTCAACGGCTGGATCGATGGGCGCAGTGGTGACGCAGATCGTCTGCATTCTGGTGTCAGTACTCATCTATCTGCCCTTTGTGAAAGTCGCAGCCCGCCGCGCGGATGCAGCGGAAGCAAAGAGCCTGCAACCTGAGCTGAACCCCAACCGAACGGAGGTGTTATGAGTCGTCAGACTGTCCACATACCTGAGAATTTCATTCTGGGGGCTGCTGCCTCCGCCTGGCAGACGGAAGGCTGGAGCGGAAAAAAGCCGGGCCAGGACTCCTGGCCTGACGCCTGGTATCAGCAGGATCGTCACGTCTGGCACAACGGCTATGGCCCGGCGGTTGCCACTGACTTTATCAATCGCTTTAGTGAAGATGTGGCGCTAATGAAGGCCAGCGGGCTGACCCACTACCGGACTTCCATTAACTGGTCGCGTTTCCTGATCGATTATGAAACCGCCACGGTCGATGAGGAATATGCCGCTTACTATGACCGGCTGATTGATGAAATGCAGCGTCAGGGCATTGAACTGATGCTCTGTCTGGAGCATTACGAGCTGCCAGCCTTGCTGCTTGAGCAATATGGAGGCTGGCAGTCAAAGCATGTGGTTGAACTGTTTATTCGTTATGTCGAACAGGTTTTTAAACGTTATGCCGGTCGGGTCACACGCTGGTTTGTGTTTAATGAGCCCATTGTGGTGCAGACCCGCGTCTATCTCGACGCGCTGCGCTGGCCTTATGAGCAGAACACGCATAAATGGATGCAGTGGAACCACCATAAAAATCTCGCGACTGCCCGGGCAGTGCAGCTTTTCCGCAAGCGTGGCTATGCCGGTCGCATTGGTACCATTCTTAACCCGGAGGTCACCTATCCGCGATCATCCGCCCCGCACGACCAGAAGGCGGCGCATATTTATGACCTGTTCTACAACCGGGTGTTTCTCGACCCCGCGATTAAAGGCGCGTATCCGGCGGAGCTGCTGGCGCTGCTTGATAAGCATCAGATTGAGTGGGAAACCACGCCGGAAGAGCTGGCGATTATTGCTGCCAATACCGTCGATGAGGTCGGCCTTAATCTCTACTATCCCCATCGCGTTAAGGCGCCGTCCCGCGCCTGGCATCCCGAGACACCTTTTCATCCTGCCTGGTATTACGAACACTTTGAACTGCCTGGGCGGCGGATGAATCGTTCGCGCGGCTGGGAAATTCAGCCTGAAATTATCTGGGATATGGCACAACGAATACGCGATGAGTACGGCAATATCCCGTGGTTTGTGGCGGAAAGCGGTATGGGCATTGAGAACGAAACCCAATTCAAAGATGCCGGTGGGGAAATTCAGGACGATTACCGTATCGCGTTTATCAGCGAACACCTGCATCAGGCGATACGCGCCAGCCAGGCGGGCATTAACTGTCAGGGCTACATGCTGTGGGCGTTTACCGACAACGTCTCACCAATGAATGCCTTTAAAAACCGCTATGGTCTGATCGAAATCGACTTAGATAAGCACCGTCAGCGCCGTATGAAGAAATCTGCCCATTGGTTCCGTACGCTGCGTGACACGCAGCAATTTACCCTGTGGCTTGATGATGAGCCGAAATAACGCGAGGAAACGAGCATGAAACGAATTGTTCTGGCCTGTGCTGCGGGCATGTCGACCTCAATGGTGGTCACGCGGATGGAAAAAGAGGTCGCCGCTCGCGGACTGGCATTTCAGATCTACGCTATTCCGGAGCAAAACCTGCGTGAAGAGCTGCAAAACTACGGCAGCGAGGTGGCGGTGGTGCTGCTCGGGCCTCAGGTGCGCTTCAAACTGGAGGAGAACAGAAAACTCACTGACAGCTATCAGTTGCCTATCGCGGTAATCGATACGGTTGCTTACGGCACGCTGAATGGTGCAAAGGTACTCGATCAGGCGCTGGCTTTGATACACTGAGCCCCAGTTTGCGAGCCAGCCTCTCCGGTTCGCGGGCATTGTCGCGCAGGGAACGGCGACAATGCCGTTAGCGCGTTGATTGCAAAGGGTAAAAGTGTGGACAAAGCCGAAGCGCCGCAAGAAAAAAAGCAGTACCAGGAAATTGGTCAGCACCTGCGTCAGCAGATCAGTGACGGACACTATCCGGTGGGATCGCGCCTGCCGCCTGAACGTCAGCTGGCTGAAACCTGGGGCGTCAGCCGGACCATCGTGCGCGAGGCATTATTGATGCTTGAGCTGGAAGGTACGGTGGATATCCGTCAGAGCTCCGGCGTCTATGTAATGCGTATTCCTTCCGCCAGTGATGATGAAGAAGAGGCCTTTTTCCGCAGCGACGTAGGCCCGTTTGAAATGCTACAGGCGCGTCAGTTGCTGGAGAGCAATATTGCCGCCTTTGCCGCAAAAATGGCGACTAAAGCGGACATTGAAAATCTGCGACGTACGCTGGAACAGGAGCAACGTGCCATCGCCGCCAACGACAGCAGTCAGGACAACGACAAATTGTTTCATCTGCTGCTGGCGGGTGCGAGTCAGAATCAGATGCTGCTCGATACCGTTACCAGTATCTGGCGGCATCACGACAGCAGCCCGCTCTGGCAGCAGCTGCGCCCGCAGTTTGAAACCCGCGCCTATCGCCTGAAGTGGCTCGGCGATCACCAGACTATCCTGGCTGCTCTGCGTCGGCGCGATGTGATGGGGGCCTGGCAGTCGACCTGGCAGCACCTTGAGAATGTCAAAAATACGCTGCTGGAGCTTTCCGACGCCGATGCGCCTGATTTTGATGGCTACCTGTTTGATTCAGTCCCGATCTTTCAGGGGAAACTGATGTGATTGAGATTGTCTCGCTCAGTGATGCCCCACAGTTTGCCGATCAGATTATTGACTGGCAGTGGCGCGCATTTGGTGAAGCCAGTAGCCACGCGTTCTTTGCCAGTGTGGTGAACAGCAGCCTGAACGGTGCTGACTTCCCCGTAACCTTTGTCGCTCTGGAGGCGGGCAGGGCGGTCGGCACTGTAGGATTCTGGCGCTGCGACCTGATCAGCCGTCAGGATCTTTTCCCGTGGCTGGCGGCGCTCTATGTTGATGAGTCGTCGCGCGGCAAAGGTGTCAGCGAGGCGCTGCAGCAGCATGTGATGACTTATGCACAGGCGCGTGGCTATCCACGGTTGTGGCTCTGGTCAACGTTTGAGGGCTACTACGAACGGTCTGGCTGGCTGCCCCAGGGAGAGGCGCTGGAGTATCCGGATAAACCAGTAAAACTCTATTATCGCGACCTGTAAAAGAGGCCAGCCGCCAGGGCGGCAGCTGGCAAAGACGCACTTATGGCGCCGGATAGGTATAGCGACGATGAATCGCCTCAATGCCTTCCAGAATCTCGGCATTTAAGGTCAGATTGAAACTGTCGATATTAATCTGCAGCTGTTCAAGCGTGGTGGCACCCAGCAGTGTGCTGGCCACAAACGGCTGCTGACGCACATAGGCTAAAGCCATCTGCGATGGGTCAATCTGATGCTGTTGCGCTAACGCCACATATTCTGCAACGGCCTGCTGTGACTGCTCGCCGCTGTAGCGGGTAAAGCGGCTGAACAACGTGTTACGTGCGCCCGCAGGCTGCGCGCCATTCAGGTATTTGCCACTTAGCGTACCAAACGCCAGGCTGGAATAGGCCAGCAGCTCCACGCCTTCATGCTGGCTGATTTCGGCCAGACCCACTTCAAAGCTGCGGTTCAGCAGGCTGTAGGGGTTCTGAATGCTGACAATGCGCGGCAGCTCATGCTTCTCTGCCAGTTGCAGATAACGCATCACGCCCCATGCCGTTTCATTCGACACGCCAATATAACGAATCTTACCGGCGCGCACCTGTTCGGCCAGCGCTTCCAGCGTCTCCAGCAGTGTGACCTGTGCGGTAGTTTCGCTGTATTGATAGCCAAGCTTGCCAAAAAAGTTGGTCTGACGCTGAGGCCAGTGCAGCTGGTAAAGATCAAGGTAGTCGGTATTCAGGCGCTTAAGACTGGCATCAAGCGCGGCGCGGATATTTTTACGGTCCAGCGCCATATCCGGGCGAATGGACGCATCATTGCCGCGCGACGGTCCGGCGACTTTACTGGCCAGAATGATTTTGTCGCGGCTGCCGCGCTGTTTGAGCCAGCTGCCAATATATTGTTCGGTCAGACCCTGGGTTTCCGGGCGCGGTGGCACCGGATACATCTCGGCAGTATCAATAAAGTTGATGCCGGAACGGAGTGCTAAATCCAGTTGAGCATGGGCGTCGGCTTCGCTGTTCTGTTCGCCAAACGTCATGGTACCCAATCCCAGCTGACTCACTTCCAGCGTGCTGTGAGGAATACGATGATAGTGCATTGCCAGCTTCCTTTTCTTTATGGAATGGAATGTTGTGTTCTCAGGGACTATAGCGCGAGCAATGGCGGGGAAGGAAGGGGGAAAAGTCGGGGAAATCGCCTGCCAGCGGGGAATTGATGGCAGGCGATTAAACAGGGCACTTAACGTTCAATGATTGTTGAAACCTCATCGCTGTTAATCTGCACCATGTGACCCGTCTGATCTGTGTACTCAACCAGACCGGTCTCTTTATCAATGCTTGGCTTACCTTCGGTCATAATCATACGACCATCTTTAGTCGCCATGACATAATCAGAACTGCATCCACTTAAGAATGCTGCGGTTACCATCACCAGTGCTACTCCTGCCAACCCTTTCATCACGCCTTATCCTCACAAATGGTCACGTGCAAACAGTGTAGTAATAAATGTTTTTGCCGGCAGGGTTAATCGCAGAAATCTGAAAGTAACCGGGCGAGCAGGCTCGCCCTTGACTTTATCAGGCGTGCTTTTTCTTACTGCGCATCAGGTTAAGACACTCAACCGCCATCGAGAAGAACATCGCGAAATAAATGTAACCTTTTGGTACATGGACCGCAAAACTCTCCAGAATCAGGGTAAAACCGACCAGAATCAGGAAGGAGAGGGCCAGCATTTTCACCGACGGATGGCGTTCAACAAACTCACCAATGGCGCGCGCGGCGAACATCATCATCAGCACCGCAATGACGACGGCTGCCATCATAATGAACAGATGATCGGAGAGGCCGATAGCGGTGATAACAGAGTCGAGACTGAAAATAATGTCGAGCATCATAATCTGTACAATCGCGCCGAGGAACGAATGAACGCGGGTATTATGTTCGCCTTCACTGCCTTCGATCGTTTCATGGATCTCCATGCTCGATTTCCACAGCAGGAACAGTCCACCAAACAGCAGAATCAGATCGCGCGCTGAAAACGCATGATCCATCAGCGTAAACAGCGGATTAGTCAGACGGGCAACCCACGCGATAGAGGCCAGCAGGCCAAGACGCATCAGCATCGCGCCCATCAGACCAATGCGACGTGCGCTGGCTTGCTGGTGCTTTGGCAGTTTAGCGACCACCAGCGACAGGAAAATGATGTTATCAATACCCAGCACCACCTCAAGGATGGTCAGGGTGCCCAGCGCCAGCCAGGCGTTGGGATCAGCAATCCACTCAAACATACCGACATTCAATCCTAAACGAAAAGTAAACGGCGATTATACGCATTCAATTCACCGATCTCCCACAAAATTGCGATTGCTCAGCGCGAGTGGCGCGATTCACAGGAGAAAATGCCGCGCCAGCAGTGGCCCGGTGAAGCTTTTTTTAAGGTAGAAGCCGCGCGGCAAGGTCATAATTGGCTGGCCCTGATCGCCAATACCTTCTGTCAGCGCCTTACTGTTGGCGGCTTTCGGGCGGATTTGCAACCAGGCACCATGCCGTGCGGTAATCTGCTCAACGCGTCCCAGTACAATCATATCCATCAACTCTTCCCAGTCCTGACGCAGCATCTCATCTTCTTCTGCATCCGGGCTCCATAACAGCGGCGCGCCCACACGACGTTCCCGCAGCGGAATCTCACGCCCGCCTTCAACCGGAATCCACAATACCCGCGCCAGTTTATGGCGCACATGACTGGTGAGCCAGGTGACGCCGCTGTTGCCGGTCAGCGGGGCGACGCAGACAAAGGTGGTTTCCAGCGGTTTTCCCTGCGCATCAATCGGGATGGTTTTCAGTTCGATACCCAGATGGGCAAAGTCCTGTTCCGCTTTGCTGCCCGCGCTGGCACCAAGATGTAACTCCAGCAGCATGCCGACCCAGCCTTTATCACGTTTAAGATCCGCAGGCATGGGCAGCCCGGCGCGAGCGGCCAGCGTTTCCAGTGTTAAGCCGGCTAAATCCTGCGCACGCGCCAGCAGGCTGGCTTCATCTTCAGGTGGTCCTGGCAGGTAACTCATGTTGATAACTCGCAATGATTAAAATTTATACAGTTGAGGGTGAGGAAATCCTTTCACTAAAATTCACCGCATCAGGGATCGATAATAACATGATAGATCGCACTTTTTTTAACGGATAACCCTTGCGCCATCATCAGGCAGGCATTGTTATCCCAGCTTACGCGCAACAATGAACAGGATCTCCATCCCGGTTATCCACAGAAAAATGGGATAACCCCCGTATTGGTGCGGTACTGGTTCCATTTACAGCCTTGACTTTTCTTTGTCTGAGCATAATTTCGCCGCTCTGACCTAACCCTGAGCGATTATCTGTGGATAAAAAAGGGTGTGGTTATCTTTTAATCAATTGTCAGTTGTCGCGAGAATATTGGCAGTTTATGAAAGTCTCAGGGAGAGCCAGAATGATTTATTTTCATTAAGTATCATAAGGATGCGTTGTTGGATCTTTTGAGTCATTCTGCGAGCAGTGAAAATGTTATTCAGTTAACTCCCGCGTTCTGCACAAAGCTATCCACAGAAAAAGTGAATAAGATCGATCTTTTTCACGCTGTTTGTTTATAACTTTGCCGTTTTCTGTGAGTTATCCCGCATTTGATGGTCTGATACCCCATGAATCCAGTGGTTTACCGCCTGTAAGGAGTGTGAAACAATCAGCCCATTCAAATTTTGCTTTGAGGTAGTCCGGTGATCGATGATGATGGCTACCGCCCGAATGTTGGTATCGTAATCTGTAACCGGCAGGGACAAGTGTTATGGGCCAGGCGCTTTGGACAGCACTCCTGGCAATTTCCTCAGGGAGGCATCAATCCCGGTGAAACCGCAGAACAGGCGATGTATCGCGAACTGTTCGAAGAAGTCGGATTGCATCGGAAAGATGTTCGAATACTTGCCTCTACCCGCAACTGGTTACGTTACAAGTTGCCAAAACGTTTGGTGCGTTGGGACACAAAGCCGGTATGTATCGGCCAGAAACAAAAGTGGTTTCTTCTGCAGTTAATGTGTAATGACGCGGATATCAATGTGCAGCGCAGCAGCACGCCTGAATTTGATGGCTGGCGCTGGGTCAGCTTCTGGTATCCGGTGCGTCAGGTTGTCTCCTTCAAGCGCGATGTTTATCGTCGGGTGATGAAGGAATTCGCTGGCGTGGTGATGTCTATGCAGGAGAGTGCGGGGCAGCGAAATAATCCTGCCCATCGTCGTAAGAGAGGATAGGCCACGCCCTTTATGCTCACTCAGTTGCGTGAAATTGTAGAAAAAGTGGCGAGTGCGCCGCGTCTCAATGAAGCACTCGACATCCTGGTCAATGAGATCTGTCTGGCGATGGATACGGAAGTCTGTTCCGTTTACCTCGCCGACCAGGACCGTCGCTGCTATTACCTTATGGCGACGCGCGGACTCAAAAAACCGCGTGGCCGCACCGTAACGCTGGCTTTTGACGAGGGTATCGTCGGTTTAGTGGGCCGTCTGGCCGAACCAATTAACCTTGCTGACGCCCAAAGCCATCCCAGCTTCAAATATATCCCCGCAGTGAAAGAGGAGCGCTATCGCTCCTTCCTCGGCGTGCCTGTTATCAGCCGCCGCCAGCTCCTTGGCGTGCTGGTGGTGCAGCAGCGCGAACACCGTCAGTTTGATGAAAGCGAAGAGTCGTTTCTGGTCACGCTGGCTACGCAGATGGCGGCTTTGCTGTCGCAATCTCAAATGGGCCAGCTGTTTGGTCAGTTCCGACAGACCCGGGTGCGTGCGATTGCGGCAGCGCCTGGCGTGGCGGTGGCACCGGGCTGGGTCGATGAGACGCAGCCTCTGCTCGATCAGGTCTCCGCTGCCTCAACGCTGGATGTTCATCGTGAACGTGAGCGTCTGTCGCTCGCCATGAGCGAAGCAACCAATGAATTTCGCCGTTTCAGCAAACGTTTCAGCGCCAGCGCACAAAAAGAGAGCGCGGCCATTTTCGATCTCTACTCTCACCTGTTAACCGATGCCCGTCTGAAGAAAGATCTGTTCGATGAGATCGAGCGTGGATCGGTCGCGGAATGGGCGGTGAAACAGGTGATCGAGAAGTTTGCTGAACAGTTCGCCAGCCTGACTGACAACTACCTGCGTGAACGCGCAGGCGATCTGCGGGTGCTGGGCCAGCGCCTGCTGTTCCACCTCGATGACACCCTGGTCGGCACCAATGCCTGGCCGGAACGCTTTGTGCTGGTGGCCGATGAGCTGACCGCCACGACCTTAGCTGAGCTGCCGCAGGAGCGGCTGGCGGGCGTAGTGGTGCGTGACGGTGCAGCCAACTCCCATGCGGCGATCCTGACCCGCGCGATGGGGATCCCGACAGTCATGGGCGCTGACATCCAGCCTCATCAGCTCAACAAACGCCTGCTGATCGTCGACGGTTATCGCGGTGAGCTGCTGATCGATCCTGAGCCGGTGCTGGTCCAGGAGTATCAGCGGCTGATCAGCGAAGAGAACGCGCTGAGCAAAATGGCGGAAGGCGTGGTCGATCAGCCGGGTGAGCTGAAAAGTGGCGAGCGCGTGCAGGTGATGCTCAACGCTGGCTTAAGCCCGGAACATGAGCAGACGGTGGGCGACTGGGTGGATGGCATCGGTCTCTACCGCACCGAAATCCCGTTTATGCTGCAGAATGGCTTCCCGTCGGAAGAGGAGCAGGTGGCTCAGTATCAGGGTATGTTGCAGCTGTTTCGCAACAAGCCAGTGACGCTGCGAACGCTGGATGTGGGTGCCGATAAACAGCTGCCTTACATGCCGATCAGTGAAGAGAATCCCTGCCTGGGCTGGCGCGGCATTCGCCTGACGCTGGATCAGCCGGAAATCTTCCTGGTGCAGGTACGCGCAATGCTGCGCGCCAACGCCGCCTCTGGCAACCTCAGTATTCTGCTGCCGATGATCAGTCATATCGACGAAATCGATGATGCAAAAGAGCTGATCGATCGCGCCGGTCGCGAAGTGGAAGAGATGCTGGGCTTCCCGATTCCCAGACCGCGTATCGGGATCATGATCGAAGTGCCGTCGATGCTGTTTATGATCCCGCATCTGGCGTCACGCGTCGATTTTGTCTCGGTCGGCACCAACGACCTGACGCAGTATCTGCTGGCGGTGGACCGCAATAACACCCGTGTTGCAAACCTTTATGACTCGCTGCATCCGGCGATGCTGCGCGCGCTGAATGCGATTGCACAGGAAGCCCGCCTGGCCAATCTGGAATTGTGCCTGTGTGGTGAAATGGCGGGCGATCCGATGTGTGTCGCACTGCTGGTTGGCCTGGGGTATCACCATCTCAGCATGAACGGTAAAAACGTACCGCGCGTTAAATACCTGCTGCGCCATCTGGATCACGAAGAAGCGCAGAAGCTCAGCGAGCAGGGGATGAAGGCCGACACCGCCACGGAAGTGCGCCATCTGGTCTCGGCCTTTATGGAGCGGCGTGGATTAGGCGGGCTGATTCGCGGTGGTCGTTAGTACCACACCGGCTCAGGCTTTGCGCGTTATCCGCGTTTACATTTGCAAGACAATTCAGAAAACCGGCTGTGCTATTATGCGCAGCCTTAATTTATGTGCCTGACAATGCCCCTTTTCAGGGTTGAAAAATAGACGGTGAATGATGAATAACGGCTATATTGCATTTCCGCAGTTCGATCCAGTGATCTTCTCGCTCGGACCGGTTTCGCTTCACTGGTACGGTCTGATGTATCTGGTGGGCTTTGTTTTCGCCATGTGGCTGGCTGTACGTCGTGCCAATCAGCCTGGCAGCGGCTGGAAAAAAGAGGAAGTTGAGAATCTGCTTTATGCAGGTTTCCTGGGGGTCTTCCTGGGCGGACGTATCGGCTATGTGCTTTTCTACAACTTACCGCTGTTCCTGGAAAATCCACTCTATCTGTTTAAAGTCTGGGATGGCGGCATGTCGTTCCACGGTGGCCTGATCGGGGTGATTGTGGTGATGCTGGTCTTTGCCCGCCGTACCAAACGACATTTCTTCCAGGTTGCTGATTTCATTGCGCCGCTGATCCCGTTTGGTCTGGGTGCTGGTCGTCTCGGTAACTTCATTAACGGCGAGCTCTGGGGCCGTGTCGATCCGGGCTTCCGTTACGCTATGCTGTTCCCGGGCTCCCGCAGCGAAGATGTCGCGCTGGCCGCCACCAATCCACAATATCAGGCGCTGCTCAACACTTATGGCGTACTGCCGCGTCATCCTTCCCAGCTCTATGAACTGGCGCTGGAAGGCGTGGTGCTGTTCATCATCCTGAACCTGTTTATCCGTAAGCCACGCCCGATGGGTAGCGTCTCTGGCCTGTTCCTGATTGGTTACGGCGCTTTCCGTATTATCGTTGAGTTCTTCCGCCAGCCGGATGCCCAGCTTGGCCTGTTTGAAGGCGGAATCAGTATGGGACAGATCCTCTCTGTGCCAATGATTGTTGCCGGTATTATTATGATGATCTGGGCGTATCGTCGTCGCCCGCAGCCACAATTTCGCGAGGAAAAATGAAACAGTATCTGGATTTAATGCAACATGTGCTGCACGAAGGCACACCAAAAGCTGACCGTACCGGCACCGGTACGCTTTCAATTTTTGGCCACCAGATGCGTTTCAATCTGCAGGATGGTTTTCCGCTGGTCACCACCAAAAAATGCCATATCCGCTCCATTATTCATGAGCTGCTGTGGTTTCTGAGAGGTGACACCAACATCGCTTATCTCAGGGAAAACAAGGTCTCAATCTGGGATGAGTGGGCGGATGAGAACGGCGATCTCGGCCCGGTCTATGGTAAGCAGTGGCGTAGCTGGGGAACAGCCAGCGGTCAGGAAATTGACCAGTTAAGTCAGGTGATGGAGCAGCTAAAGCGCGATCCTGACTCTCGCCGGATTATCGTGTCAGCCTGGAACGTCGGTGAACTCAGTGAGATGGCGCTGGCTCCCTGCCACGCGTTCTTCCAGTTCTACGTGGCGGACGGCAAGCTCTCCTGCCAGCTTTATCAGCGCTCGTGCGATATCTTCCTGGGCCTGCCGTTTAACATTGCCAGCTATGCGCTGCTGGTGCATATGGTGGCGCAGCAGTGCGATCTGCAGGTGGGCGATTTCGTCTGGACCGGCGGTGATACGCACCTCTACAGCAACCATCTGGAACAGGCGCGTCTGCAGCTGACTCGTGAGCCACGTCCGCTGCCAAAACTTGTTATCAAACGCAAACCGGCATCACTGTTTGATTATCAGTTCGACGATTTCGAGATTGAAGGCTACGATCCCCATCCTGCGATCAAAGCCCCTGTCGCTGTCTGATTTGCGATAGATAGAAAATAACGCCCTGGCAACCTCGCCGGGGCTTTTTTTTGCCTGCAAACCGGCAAATCTGCGGCACCGCTCGTTCTTTTTTGCCACTGTCTGCTGATGGGGCATATTCTCTGCAATGCGCTTTCCAGTCTGCTACAACACGCCTTGTTTCACCTTCTCGTACCCCGCACTCTGCGGTGATGAAAACAGCATACTTACGTGGTTTTACTCTGCCGGAACTGCTGCTGGTGATGGTCATTGCTGGCATGCTGAGTCTTGCCGCGATGAATGGCTGGCAGCGCTGGCAACAGCGGCAGGCGCTACTTGACAGCGCTCAGCAACTGCAGGGATTCCTGCTACGGCTGCGCGCCCAGGCCAACCGGCAGAATAGCGACCTGGTGCTATGGTCACAGCCTGGCGAGCCCTGGTGTATCGGTGCCGGAAGCCGCCCTGTGACGGGTTGCGGTCACGGGAAACGGCTGCATTTCATCGCGCCGCACCCGGATGTTGTGCTCTATGGCATCCGGGGTGAACCGGGTTTCTATGGCCGCCGCAATGTCGCCAGAGCGGGCAGCATTGAACTGGGAAATCGCGCCGGACGCATACGTCTGATTATCTCAGCCAGAGCCCGTATTCGCCTCTGCATGATCGATGAGGAAACATGCCGTTGAAAATCGCAGGATTCAGCCTGCTGGAGATGCTGATCGCCATGGCAATCAGCGCCGTCATCATGCTCAGTGTTGGCCGTTTTCTGCCATTGCTGCTGGCAGAGAACGCGGGTGTGCTGCAACGGGCACAGCTGCGTCAGGAGTTACAGCAGATGATGGCAACGCTGGAAAAGTCGGTGCGGCGTGCGGGTTATTGTCACGGTGAGTGTGGCAAGGAGGCACTGAAAATCAGTGAAAATTGCCTGCTGCTGCGCTGGGATGAAAACAGCAACGGTCAATGGGAAGGGGTAAGCCATGCAGAGAGTGACTATTACGGTTATCGCCTGCGACAACAGCAGCTTGAGATGCAGCGTGGTGTTGAGCAGTGTCAGTCAGCAGGCTGGGAGCGGCTCTCCGATCCCGCGTTTATGACGCTGGAGCAGTTCAGCGTGAGCCAGCAGGGCAGGCAGGTCAGGATAGTGTTGCAGGGTCGGGCTGGTCGCTGGCTTGAAACCGTGGAGAGCTGGATTGAGGGAGAGAACCTGTGAAGCAGCGAGGCAGCAGCGCCATGGGCATGGTGTTAATGATTATGGTCATCGGGAGTTTTACGCTGCACGCCAGCCGAAAGATGTCAGAGCAGGGAATGCGACTGCTGGCCGATGAGCAGCAGTTTGTGCAGGATTTCTGGCGGGCGCAGTCGGCGCTGCAATGGGGTTTATCCCTGAACTGGCCAGCCAGTGAGGCGGCCCGCTGTCAGCAGGATGATCGCCAGGGCTGGCGCAGCTGTTTACAACGAGGAGAAAAGGATGAAGGTCTGCTTAAAGGTGAGGCAAGCGGCAGTGGCATGGCGGTCTGGCATTGGGTCCGGCTACAGGGCAATCAGATTACCGCGTTGCCGCATGGCTGGATCGACTATTGCCCGCTCACGCCTCTGGCAGCCTGTTTGTAAGCGCGATGGATTCAGCCTGCCGGAAGTGTTGTTTGCTCTGCTGTTAATGGCATTAAGCAGCAACACCCTGTTGCACTATCATCGCGCACTGGCAGTGGGATTCAGCCAGCAATGGTATCAGCGTGAGGCATGGCGGGTTGCTGAGCAACGTCTGGCAGGGCATGAAGTGGCAGGCTGGAAATCCACGCTGCAAGAGCAGAGCAGTCCCTCAGGCTGCACTCTGGAGCGGGCTGACGTAACGGGGCCTTATCAGCGTAGTGCCAGCCTGACACGCCTGCGTTGTTAAACGTCGCGGGTCGCCCTTTTGATGGGTTTCAACGGCGATACGCGGTAAAGTGAGAGTGCCGCAATACCGCAGTCATGTTCTGAGTTATCACAGGAGTTTTCATGTTTCACGTTTATCACTCAAATCAGCTTGATGTTCTGAAAATTCTGGCGGCTGCGGTGATTAAACATGATCCTCTTGATGATCCTTTCGCCTCAGAAATGGTGCTGGTGCAGAGCCCGGGGATGGCGCAGTGGCTGCAAATGGAGCTGGCGCAAACCTTTGGTATTGCGGCCAATATCGAATTCCCGCTGCCTGCCAGTTTTATCTGGGAGATGTTCGTCCGCGTTCTGCCTGATATTCCGGTTGAAAGTGCCTTCAGTAAGGCCAGCATGGGCTGGAAGCTGATGCACCGGCTGCCGGTGATGCTGGAGCAGGAAGAGTTCACCTCTTTACGCCACTATCTCCATGACGACGGGGATAAGCGAAAGCTGTTTCAGCTCAGCGCCCGCGTAGCCGATCTGTTCGACCAGTATCTGGTCTATCGCGCCGACTGGCTCAATAGCTGGGAGCGTGGCGAAACCATTGAGGGGCTGGGCGAGGCGCAGCGCTGGCAGGCCGCACTGTGGCGCGATCTGGTGAGTTATACCCAGGCGCTGGGGCAGCCTGAATGGCACCGTGCCAACCTCTATTCACGATTCATCCAGACGCTCGGGCAGGCGAAAAGCACGCCGGAAAATCTGCCCAAACGCATCTTCATCTGTGGCATCTCTGCGCTGCCGCCGGTTTACCTGCAGGCGTTGCAGGCGCTGGGACGGCACATCGACATCCATCTGCTGTTCACCAATCCCTGCCGCGATTACTGGGGTGACATTCAGGACTATGCGTTTCTGGCAAAACTGCAAAGCCGTCAGCGCCGACGTCATGGTGCTGATGAATCTCGCGGACTCTTCCGGGATGCAGAGCAGGCACCCGCGCTGTTTAACGACGCGGGCGAACAGCAGCTGACCAATCCGTTGCTCGCCTCATGGGGCAAGCTGGGGCGCGATAACCTGTTTCTGCTCAGTCAGATGGACTCTAACGACGATATCGATGCGTTTGTGGATGTCGAGCCAGACAACCTGCTGCACTGCATGCAGCACGATCTTCTCAATCTGCAGGATAACGCCGTTATCGGCTTGAATGCGGCGGAACTGGCGCACAGCGATCAGAAGCGCTGCCTGGATCCGGCGGATCGCTCAATTGCGGTGCAGGTCTGTCACAGTGCGCAGCGTGAAGTTGAAGTATTGCAGGATCATCTGCTGGCGATGATGGAGGCCGATCCGACGCTGAAAGCGCGTGACATCATCGTCATGGTGGCGGATATCGACGCCTACGCCCCGTTTATTCAGGCTGTGTTCGCCAACGCACCTGCCGATCGCTATCTGCCGTTTGCCATTTCAGATCGCCGTGCCAGTCAGGCGCATCCGGCCATTGTCGCGTTTCTTCATCTGTTAGCACTGCCGGACAGCCGTTTTGTCTCAGAGGATGTACTGGCGCTGCTGGATGTTCCGGCGCTGGCCTCCCACTTCGCCATTGATGAAAGCGGCCTGCGCTTACTGCGGCGCTGGGTCAGCGAATCGGGTGTGCGCTGGGGGCTGGATGATGCCAGTGTTGAAGCCCTTTCACTTCCTGTCACCGGGCAGCACACCTGGCGTTTTGGCCTGCAGCGTATGCTGCTGGGCTATGCGATGGAGAGCCACAATGGAGACTGGGAGGGGATTCTGCCTTATGACGAGTCGGGTGGTCTGGCAGGCGAACTGGCGGGCCATCTGGCAGAGCTGCTCTCACGGCTTAATCACTGGCGACAGCGGCTAGCTGAACCGCGGCCACTGGCGGCCTGGCTGACCCTGTGCCGGGAACTGCTGAACGCCTTTTTCAGCCCCGATGCAGAAACCGAGGCCGCCTTGCTGCTGGTGGAAGAGCAGTGGCAGCAATTGATTGAATATGGCATGGATGCACGGTTTGAAGAGGCGATTCCGGTGGCGCTGTTGCGCGATGATCTGCGTAGCCGGCTTGATCAGCAACGCATCAGCCAGCGATTCCTGGCAGGACAGATTAACTTCTGTACCCTGATGCCGATGCGCTCCATCCCTTTTCAGCTGGTCTGTTTGCTGGGCATGAATGACGGCGTCTATCCGCGCACCCTGGCGCCATTAGGCTTTGATCTGATGCAGCAACAGTCCCGCAAAGGCGATCGCAGTCGCCGCGATGATGACCGCTACCTCTTCCTGGAAGCGATGATTTCGGCACAGCGGCAGCTCTATATCAGCTATATCGGCCGGGCGATTCAGGATAATACGGAACGCTACCCTTCGGTGCTGGTCACAGAATTACTGGAGTACATCGGACAAAGTTTTTATCTGGACGGTGATGGGCACCTTGAGCTGGATGAGAGTGCTGAACGGGTGCGGATGCATTTGCAGCACCTGCACAGCCGGATGCCCTTTGCTGCGGAGAACTTTAAGCCGGCGGCCAGAATGCAGAGTTTCGCGCGTGAATGGCTGCCTGCCGCGCAGGGGACGGGGCAGCCCCAGCCCGATTTTGTTCAGCCACTTGAGGCGCCGGTAACGGATGCGCTGACACTGGAGGCGCTTCTGCGCTTCTGGCGGCATCCGGTGCGTGCCTGGTTTCATCAGCGGCTTGGCGTGAGCTTCTGGCTGGAGGAGGACGAACTGCCTGACAGCGAGCCGTTTGCGCTCGACAACCTGGAACGTTATCAGATCAACGCACAATTGCTGAATGCTCTGGTCGAAGGCGAGGATACGCAGCGGCTCTATACATACCATCGTGCGGCCGGCAATCTGCCTTATGGCGCCTTCGGTGAGCTGTTCTGGCAGGCGCAGCGTGATGAGATGCAGGAAGTGGCGGCAGAAGTCGTGACGCAACGCAGCGACGGCGAGAGCTGGGAAGTGAATCTGCAACTTGAGCAGGTCAGCTTAACCGGCTGGCTGACACAGGTGCAGGGTGATGGATTACTGCGCTGGCGACCTGGCGTGCTCAATATGAACGACGGACTGCTGCTCTGGCTGGAGCATCTGGTCTACTGCGCGCTGGGAGGCACCGGCAGCAGCCGGATGTTTGGCCGGCAGCAAAGCCGCTGGTGTTTCCTTGCCGTACCGCAACAAGAGGCGATCGCTGCCCTGAATGAGTATGTCGCTGGCTATCTTGCCGGTATGCGTCAGCCGCTGATGCTGCTCAACAGGAGCGGCGGCGCATGGCTCACCGCCAGCTATGACAAAAAAAGTCAGCAGTTGCTGACTGATGAGGCGACTCAGCTCAAGGCGCGCAATCGCCTGCTGACGGCCTGGTCTGGCAACTATCAGGTTGAGGGTGAAGGCAGCGATCCCTATCTGCAACGTCTTTGCCGGGTACTGGATGTGCCACAATTACAACAGATAACTGAGGCGGCACAGCGCTGGTATTTACCGGTGCTGGCTGCACATCAGGATGATGAATAGCCATCAGAAAGCGTTTTGCTAACTGATTCATTACACAGCAATTTTGCTCTGCTTTGAGCCGCCGCGTCCGATATTGGCGGCTTATCGGGAAATGAAAGGGGTTTAGATGCGGGTACACGCACGCTGGATAGCGGCGCTAATGTTAAGCCTGGTGGCTTGCACGGCACAGGCGCAGACATCTTCAGGCTGGCAGCCAGTTAACGACACCATTCACAAAAGTGAACAGGATCCTCGTCATTATCAGGCTATACGGCTGGACAACGGGATGACGGTGTTACTGGTTTCCGATCCTGTGGCGCCGAAATCGCTGGCGGCGCTGACGCTGCCGATAGGATCGCTGGACGATCCCGATCAGCAGGCGGGGCTGGCGCACTACCTTGAGCATATGGTGCTGATGGGCTCAAAACATTATCCGCAACCCGACAATCTGGCTGAATTCCTGAAAAAGCATGGCGGCAGCCACAACGCCAGCACGGCCTCTTACCGCACCGCTTTTTATCTGGAAGTGGAAAACGATTCGCTGGAGCCTGCGGTGGATCGCCTGGCGGATGCCGTGGCCGAGCCGCTGCTGGATCCGGTTAATGCCGACCGTGAGCGCCATGCTGTGAATGCGGAGCTGACCATGGCCCGCTCGCGTGATGGCCTGCGTATGGCACAGGTCGGTGCTGAAACCCTGAACCCGGCACATCCGGCATCACGTTTCTCGGGCGGCAATCTTGAAACCCTGAAAGATAAACCCGGCAGCAAACTGCACCAGGCGCTGCTCGATTTTTACCATACTCATTACTCCGCCAACCTGATGAAGGCGGTGATCTACAGCAATAAACCGCTGCCGGAAATGGCGTCAATTGCAGCTAAAACCTTTGGGCGGGTACAAAATCATAATGCCAGCGTGCCAGACATTACGGTGCCGGTGGTGACCGATGCCCAGCAGGGCGTCATTATTCATTACGTTCCTGCACAGCCGCGCAAGCAGCTTAAAATTGAGTTCCGCATTGCCAACAACAGTGATCGCTTCCGCAGTAAAACCGACACGCTGATTAGCTACTTAATCAGTAATCGCAGTAAAAACACGCTCACCGACTGGCTGCAAAAACAGGGACTGGCCGATGGAGTGAATGCAGGCGCGGACCCAATGACCGAGCGTAATAGCGGCGTGTTTGCTATTACCGTCTCACTCACGGATAAAGGCCTGGCACAGCGTGATGACGTGGTGGCGGCGATCTTCAGCTACATCCATCTGCTGCGTCAGCAGGGCGATGATAAGCGTTATTTCGACGAAGTTTCACACGTGCTGGCACTCGACTTCCGCTACCCCTCTATTACCCGCGATATGGATTATATTGAATGGCTGGTTGATACCATGCTGCGCGTACCGGTGGAAGATACGCTGGATGCACCTTATCTGGCGGATCAGTACGATGCCGCGGCGATCAAATCCCGGCTTGAAGAGATGACCCCGCAGCATGCGCGAATCTGGTACATCAGTCCGCAGGAGCCGCACAATAAAACCGCCTATTTTGTGGAAGCGCCTTATCAGGTTGAGAAGATCACGCCACAAACGTTTGCCGACTGGCAGCAGCGCGCCAGTCAGATTTCGCTGGCGATGCCGGTGCTGAACCCCTATATCCCGGATGACTTCACCCTGTTGCCATCAGACGGTAAAACGTATCAGCATCCGGTGAAGCTGGATAACGAAGATGGTATGCGCATTTACTGGATGCCCAGCCGCTATTATGCCAGCGAGCCCAAAGCGGCCATAACCCTCGCGTTACGTAACCGGCATGCTATCAGCGATGCCCGTCAGCAGGTGCTGTTTGGCCTCAATGACTACCTCTCAAGTCTGGCACTGGACACGTTAAACTCACAGGCCTCGGTGGGCGGCATCAGCTTCTCAACTGGTGAGGATGACGGGCTGGTGTTCAGCGCCAGTGGCTTTACTCAGCGCCTGCCCACGCTGCTGAAGAAACTGGTAGAAGGTTATGCCACCTTCCAGCCGACAGAACAGCAGCTGGCGCAGGCTAAATCCTGGTATCTGGAGCGGCTGGACGCGGCGGAGAAAGGCAAGGCGTTTGAACAGGCGATTCAGCCGATGCAGTTGCTCTCACAGTTGCCTTATACCCAGCGCGAAACCCGTCGCAAGCTGGTGAGCACGCTCACACTGAAGGATGTAACGACCTATCGCGACTCGCTGTTCCGCGACGCGACCCCGGAGATGCTGGTGGTGGGTAATCTCAGTGCGGAGAGTGTGAAGCAACTGGGACATGAGCTTAAACAGCAGGTGCAGAGTAATGCGACCCGCGACTGGCACAGCCAGTATGTGGCCATTAAAAAACCGATGAAAGCCAACCTGCAACAGCAGGGCAGCAGCACTGACTCCGCCCTTGCCGCGCTCTATGTTCCACTGGGATACAGCGAATATCAGAGCATGGCGCACAGTTCTATGCTGAGTCAGATTGTGCAGCCCTGGTTCTACAATCAGTTGCGCACCAAAGAGCAGCTCGGCTATGCCGTCTTTGCCTTCCAGATGCCAGTGGGCCGTCAGTGGGGCATCGGTTTCCTGCTGCAGAGTAATAGCAAGCAACCGGGCTGGCTATTGCAGCGCTATCAGGCCTTCTATCCGCAGGCAGAAAAGCGTCTTCGCAGCATGAGTCAGGCAGACTTTGTTCAGTATCAGCAGGCGATGATCAATGATTTGCAGCAGCGTCCTCAGACGCTCTTTGAGGAAGCGGACCGTTATAGCCGCGACTTTGATCGACAGAATGATCTGTTTAACACCCGGCAAAAAATGGCCGAGCAGGTGGCGCGCTTAACCCCGGCCAGCCTGGCTGACTTTTTCCGGCAGGCGGTGATCGAACACAAGGGCATGGTGATGACGTCGCAGATTGCCGGCACCGGCAACGGCAAGGTTGAATTTGCCCACCAGCCTGGCTGGAAAACCTGGAAAGAACTGGCGAAACTGCAGCAGTCGCTGCCGGTTAAGAGTGAGACCCAATGACGCAGTTACCGCCCGTATCGCTGAATCCCTTAACGCTGCCGCTCAGAGGCGAGCGGCTGATTGAGGCATCAGCAGGCACCGGAAAAACCTTTACCATTGGTCTGCTCTATCTGCGCCTGCTGCTGGGACTCGGCGGCGAAAACGCGTATAGCCGGCCACTCTCGGTAGAAGAAATTTTAGTGGTGACCTTCACCGAGGCCGCGACGGCGGAGTTACGCGGCCGCATCCGCGAGAATATTCATCAGCTGCGGCTGGCCTGTATTCGCGGCGAAAGCCGCAATCCGATGCACCAGTTGCTGCTGGCGCAGATGCCCGATCTGAGTCAGGCCGCTGCGCAGCTGCTGGCGGCTGAACGCCAGATGGATGAAGCCGCCATCTTCACCATTCACGGCTTCTGTCAGCGAATGCTGAATCTCAACGCGTTTGAATCGGGCATGCTATTCGAGCAGGAGTTGATAGAAGATGAACAGGCACTGCTCAAGCAGTCCACTGCCGATTTCTGGCGGCGTCAGTGCTATCCACTCAGTCTGGATGTGGCACGGATTATCGCCGCAGAGTGGAGCGGACCCGACAGCCTGCTGACGACACTGCGCCCCTGGCTACAGGGTGAGTCACCAGTGCTCAAACGGCCGCCCGCTGCCGATGAGGATCTGGCGTCACGTCACGCCCGCAATCTGGCGCGCATCAACGCCATGAAGCAGCAGTGGCAGGCGCTGAGCGCCGATGTTGAAGGGATGATCAGCGCATCTGGCGTTGATAAGCGTAGCTATAGCAGTAAACACCTGCCCAACTGGGTCGCCCGCGTCACGCAGTGGGCCAGCAGCGAAACGCGTGATTATCAGTTGCCTAAAGAGCTGGAGCGTTTTGGACAGCAGGTGCTTGATGAGAAAACGAAAAAGGGTGAAGCACCGCGCCATTCGCTGTTTGAGGCTGTTGATCAGTTTCTGGCAGAACCGCTGTCGCTGCGGGATGTGATCATTGCGCAGGCGCTGACCGATGTACGAGCCACAGTTCAGCGCGAGAAACGGTTACGTGCGCTGTTAGGTTTCGATGACCTGCTCAGTAAGCTGGATGAAGCGTTGCAGCAGCCGGGCGGCGTGTTGCTGGCTGAAACTATCCGGGCGCGTTTCCCGGTGGCACTGATTGATGAATTTCAGGATACCGATCCACAGCAGTATCGCATCTTCCGTACGCTCTACATTAATCAGCCAGAACAGGCGCTGTTTCTGATCGGTGACCCCAAGCAGGCCATCTATGCGTTTCGCGGTGCGGATATTTTTACCTACTTGCGGGCCAGAAACGAAGTCAGTGCTCACTACACACTTGATACTAACTGGCGTTCTTCACCTGAGATGGTCGAGAGCGTCAATCGCCTCTTTTCTCAGATCGATTCGCCTTTTCTGTTTTCGGCGATCCCCTTTCAGCCGGTAATTCCCGCTGCGCCCAACCAGTCATTGAAGCTGATTTTTGACGAGCAGCAGCAACCGGCGTTGCGGTTCTGGCTGCAGCCCGGTGAGGGCGTCGGTAACAGCGATTACCAGCAGTTTATGGCGCAACAGTGTGCGGCGGATATCAGCCGCTGGCTGGTGGCCGGACAGCAGGGACGTGCCTGCCTGGGCAAAGGCGACGCGCTACAGCCAGTGCGGGCTTCTGATATTACCGTGCTGGTGCGCAGTCGCAATGAGGCCGGTTTGATTCGCGACGCGCTGAATGCGTTGTCAATTCCCTCGGTCTATCTCTCCAGCCGGGACAGCGTTTACACCACGCCGGAAGCGCGCGAATTACTCTGGTTACTTCAGGCGATTCAGGCTCCTGAACAGGAACGGCTGCTGCGTAGCGCACTGGCCACCTCTATTTTTGCTATTGATGCCGCGACGCTGGATGCGCTGACACAGAATGAACGCGAGTGGGATGCGCTGGTGGAGCAGTTTGCCGTCTGGCAGCAGTTGTGGCACCAGCGCGGCGTGTTACCGATGCTGCGTGATGTCATGATCAAGCGGCAGCTGGCGGAAAATATGCTGGCCTCGGAGAACGGGGAACGTCGCCTGACGGACCTGATGCATCTGGGTGAACTGCTGCAGGAAGCTTCAGTACAGCTGGAGAGTCCTCACGCCCTGGTGCGTTTTCTGGCGCAGCAGATTGCCCGACCAAACAGCCAGGCCGCCAGCCAGCAGCTGCGTCTGGAAAGCGACCGCCATCTGGTGCAAATCGTCACCATCCACAAATCGAAAGGGCTGCAGTATCCCCTGGTATGGCTGCCGTTTGCTGCCGGATTCCGCGAGGCGGCCAGCGCGCTTTATCACGATCGTGACAACTTCATGGCGCTGCTTGATGTGCAGGGCGATGCACAGAGTCTGGCGTTAGCCGAAGAGGAGCGTCTGGCGGAAGATTTGCGTCTGCTCTATGTGGCGCTGACCCGCTCGATCTATCACTGCAGCGTCGGCATTGCACCGCTGATTAAAGGCACGCGAAAAAAAGAGGGCGAAAGCGATCTGCACAAAAGCGCGCTCGGGTATCTGGTGCAGCAGGGTGAGGCGGCGGATGCGCAGCAGCTCAGCCAGAAACTGAATGCGCTGACCGGTGAGGGGATTGCGCTGGTTGAAACCGATCTGATGCCGGGAGAAAGGTGGCAGGACGCTGAGCACGGCAATGAGGTATTGAGCAGTCGCGACGTGACCCGCGCACTGGCGGATGCCTGGCGGGTCACCAGCTATTCCGGCCTGCAACAGCATCACAGCTCGTCACTTCTTGATGCATTGCCAAACTTCGATATTGATGCGGCGGGCGAGGACGAGAGTGGTGAAGAGGCTGCATTGACACCGCACCATTTTCCGCGCGGTGCGGCGCCGGGCACCTTCCTGCACGGTTTGTTTGAGTCGATCGACTTTACCGAACCGCCGGATCGCGTCTGGCTGGAGGATCAGCTGCAGCATAATGGCTATCCGTCAGACTGGTTACCGGTCCTGGAACAGTGGATTGAGCGGGTATTGCATACGCCGCTTAACGCGGAAGGGCTGACGCTATCGGCAATTAAAAGCAGCGAACGACTGATCGAAATGGAGTTCTATCTGCCGATCAACAATCTGCTGACGGCGGCCGATCTTGACGATCTGCTGCGCCAGCACGACAGCCTCTCTCTGCAGGCCGCCCCGCTGGATTTTCGTCAGGTGCGCGGCATGCTCAAGGGGTTTATCGATCTGGTATTCCGCTGGCAGGGAAAATATTATCTGCTCGATTACAAATCGAACTGGCTGGGCGATAGCCATGCCGCTTACACACCCGAGGCGATGGCGCAGGCCATGATCGGCCACCGTTATGATCTGCAATACCAGCTCTATACGCTGGCGCTGCATCGCTATCTGCAACATCGCCTGCCGGACTACCACTATGAGCAACATTTTGGCGGCGTCTTTTATCTGTTTTTACGCGGGATGGACGGCAGCTCGCCGGACAACGGCATTTTTGCCACCCGACCTGGCGAAGCCTTTGTGGAAGCGATCGATGCACTGTTTGGTGAAACCGGGGAGATGCCATGAGTGACATGCTGAGTCTGCTGCAGCAGGCAGTAGAGAAGCGTCTCCTGCGTCCGCTTGATATTCAGTTTGCACAACTCGTGGTGCCGGAATCACAGCCTGCGCGGCTGCTCGCTGCCGCCTGCGTCAGCGCTGAGGCCGGTGAAGGGCACGTCTGTTTTCCGCTGAGCAATCTCTGTGAGGCGCACCTGTTTGCCGGACGTCAGCCTGCGCTGGCCCAGGCGATCTGGCAGGCTGCTGGCGCGCCGGATGACTGGTTATCACACTTCGCTGACTGGCCGGCGGTGAGTGATGGCAGCCGGGTGACACCACTGGTGCTCAGCAACCAGCGTCTATATCTGCATCGGCTTTGGCAAAGCGAAGGCCGCGTTGTCGATTTTTTTGCTGCCCATGAAGTGAAAACCGCGTTTGATATCCGTGCCGCAGGAGATGTCCTTAACAGCCTGTTTGACGACCAGCCAGAGAACTGGCAGAAAATTGCTGCAGCAGTGGCGCTGACCCGCAAAACAGCGGTCATTTCCGGCGGGCCAGGCACCGGCAAAACCACCACCGTAGCGAAACTGCTCGCCGCCCTGATTCGACTGAATCCGGGCGCGCTGCGCATCCAGCTGGCGGCACCGACGGGCAAAGCTGCCGCGCGGCTGACCGAGTCACTGGGCAGGGCACTGCAGGATCTGGCCGTCAGCGACGAAGAACGGCAGCGTTTTCCTGCGGAAGCCACTACGCTGCATCGCCTGCTGGGCGCTCAGCCGGATACCCAGCGGCTACGCTACCATGCCGGTAATCCGCTGCATCTGGATGTGCTGGTTGTCGATGAAGCGTCGATGGTCGATCTCTCAATGATGGCAAAACTGATCGCCGCGCTGCCTGCCCATGCCCGCGTAGTGTTTCTGGGCGATCGCGATCAGCTGGCCTCTGTTGAAGCCGGTGCGGTGCTGGGAGATATCTGCCGCTGCACGGAAAGCGGCTACAGCCTGGCGCGGGCAGAACAGCTCGCCCAGCTGACCGGCTGCACGTTGCAGGGCAGTGACGATGCGCAGGCACCAGCAGTGCGCGACAGCATCTGCCTGCTGCAAAAGAGTTATCGGTTTGACGCCGCATCCGGCATCGGCCAGCTGGCAAAAGCGATTAATCAGGGTGATGCCGACCAGGTCAGAGCGGTGTTTGCAGCGGCCCATAAAGATGTCAGTTACCAGCCGCTGAACAGCGCAGAAGCCTATCAGGGAATGCTGGACGAAGTCGCACAGGGCTACCAGCCCTTCCTGCAGCTCATCAGGCAGCACGCACCACCCGCTGAGATCATAACCGCTTTTGGTCGTTATCAGCTTTTGTGCGCGTTACGTGACGGACCCTTTGGCGTTCAGGGTCTGAACCAGCGTATTGAGCAGCGACTGATGCAACTGCAGCGCATCCGGCGTCCTGGCATGGGTAGCCGCTGGTATGAAGGTCGTCCGGTGATGATTACCCGAAACGACAGCGCACTCGGCCTGTTTAATGGCGATATCGGCATTACGCTGCGGGATGAAGAGGGCAACCTGAAAGTCTTTTTCCCGCTACCCGATGGGTCGATCAAGGCAATTCAGCCGAGCCGGTTGCCTTCGCATGAAACCGCCTGGGTGATGACGGTGCATAAATCGCAGGGGTCGGAGTTTGATCACACCGCGCTGGTGATGCCCACGCAGTTTCTGCCGGTTCTGACCCGTGAACTGGTCTATACCGCGATTACCCGTGCGCGTAAACAACTGACTATTTACAGTGAACCTGGCGTGTTTCAGCGTGCCGTGCAGCAGCAAACGCAGCGGCGCAGCGGTCTGGTAGAGCGACTGGCGGAAACGCGCTGAGAAGAGAGGGACAGATCACGATGTGGGTGATTGTCCCTTCTGCGGTGAATCAGGTGAGGTCGGCCATCAGCACTTTTGAACGGCGCTGATAGTTATACATCTCTTTTTTACTTTCGGGCAGTGACTCAATATCAACCGGCGTAAAGCCGCGCTCCTGGAACCAGTGGATACTGCGCGTGGTCAACACAAACAGCTTTTCCAGTCCCATCTGCTTTGCCTGCAACGCCACGCGCTGCAACAGCATCTCTCCGCGTGAGGAGCTGCGATAATCAGGATGAACCGCCACACAGGCCATCTCGCCAATCTTCTCATCCATAAACGGATAGAGTGCGGCACAGGCGATGGTCAGATTGTCGCGCTGAATAATCGTGAACTTATCGATCTCCATTTCCAGTTGCTCGCGAGAGCGACGCACCAGAATGCCCTGCTGCTCCAGCGGCCGGATCAGTTCGAGAATGCCGCCGATATCGTTGATATTGGCGCGGCGGATCTGCTCTGCCGACTCCATAACGATCTGCGTGCCGATACCGTCGCGTGAGAAGAGTTCCTGCAACAGTGCGCCATCTTCCTGATAGCTGATTAAATGGCTGCGGCGCACACCACTTCGGCAGGCTTTCACCGCGCCACGCAGAAAGCGAACCGTGCCGGAAAGATAATCGCCTTCCTTTTCAATCTCGTCGATACGGGCCTGCGCGTCATTCGGGAACAGCTCAGAGATAATTTCACCTTCGCTATTCAGGACGCCTTGCTCAGAGCAGAAGCCGATCATTTTTTCCGCTTTCAGCTTAATCGCCAGCTGCGTGGCCACTTCTTCCGAGGTGAGGTTGAAGCTCTCGCCCGTAACAGACACCGCCACCGGGCCCATCAGCACAATGGCATCGTTATCCAGCTGGCGATGAATCGCCTCTTCATCGATACGACGGATACGCCCGCTATGGCAGTAATCCACGCCATCATCCACGCCCAGCGGCTGTGAAATAATGAAGTTGCCGCTGACCACATTGATATGTGCGCCCTGCAGCGGGGTGTTGTTGAGACTCATAGAGAGGCGGGCAGTGATATCCAGCTGCAGCCGGCCGGCGGCCTGTTTGACCAGCTCCAGCGATTGCGCGTCGGTCACCCGGGTAAATTTATGATAAACCGGCTCCAGCTGCTGCTGCGCCAGGCTGGCATCAATCTGCGGTCGGGCACCATAAACCACCACCAGGCGGATGCCCAGGCTGTGCAGCAGGCCGATGTCATTAACGATGCCAGAGAAGTTCTCATGCTCAATCGCTTCGCCACCCAGCATGATGACAAAGGTTTTACCCCGGTGGGCATTGATATAGGGAACGGTATGGCGAAAACCCTGAACCAGTTCGGTACTACGTTCCTTCACGGCCAACCCTCAGTGAATGTTTATTCGTATTTTTTGTATTTTTATGCTTTTACGCCCGGTTTTGCAAGTCTTAATCCTGACGAAAATTTACGTTTTTATGGGTGTCAAAGCCGCTAACAGCCTGCATTATTTAGGGTTTCCGGGGTGACATCATGCTACGGATTGGATAAAGTTTTCGCCGCCATTTTATTAACTGGCGCTTTTTTAGACATAACACAGCAGCTGGAGCGGCATGTCAGACGTTAATTCCCATTTTTCACGCAGACGATTTTTACAGGGGACGGGCGCCTTACTGCTGTTAAGCGTCAGCCGCACAGGACTGGCGGCAAAAAACCACATTGTGGCGGTGCGTATCTGGCCCTCATCCACTTACTCGCGGATGACGCTGGAGTCAAACGTCGCGCTGAAATACAAGCAGTTTGCGCTGAGCAATCCCGAACGGCTCGTAATAGATATTCAGGGCCTGCATCTCAATTCGGCCCTGAAAGGGGTGGATAAGCAGGTACGGGTCGACGATCCTTTTATTAAAAATGCCCGGGTCGGCCAGTTCGACAGCAATACAGTGCGCGTCGTTCTGGAGTTAAAGCGCAACGTTGCGCCAAAGATTTTTAACCTTTCGCCGGTCGCCGGGATCAATCACCGGCTGGTGGTCGACCTCTATCCGAGTCAGAACCCGATAGAAGATGATCCTCTTCTGGCCCTGCTGAAAGACTATAACCAGGGCGATCTGGAGAAAGATGAAGGCGTGCAGGCACCCTTGCCAGGTAAAGCGGGGCGCGATCGTCCGATCATTATCATGATCGATCCCGGTCACGGCGGGGAAGATCCGGGTGCGCACGGCAAATATAAGACCCGCGAGAAGGATATTGTGCTGAAGATTGGACGGCGGCTCAAAGCGCTGATCGACAAAGAGTCCAATATGAAAGCCTATATGACGCGTAATGAAGATGTCTTTATTCCGCTGCGCGTCAGGGTTGCGAAAGCCCGAAAACAGCGCGCTGATCTTTTTGTCTCGATCCATGCGGATGCCTTTACCAGCCGTGCAGCTCGCGGCTCGTCAGTGTTTGCCTTATCAACCAGCGGTGCGACCTCGGCGGCAGCCCGTTTCCTGGCGCAGACCCAGAATGAATCCGATCTGATTGGTGGCGTCAGCAAAAGCGGCGACCGCTATCTTGATCACACCATGTTCGATATGGTGCAGCGCCAGACGATTCATGACAGCCTGAAGTTTGGCAAAGAGGTGCTGCATCGCATGGGGCGCATCAATCATCTGCACAAACGTACCGTGGATCAGGCTGGATTTGCGGTGCTGAAAGCCCCGGATATCCCGTCTATTCTGGTCGAGACCGCGTTTATCAGTAATGTGGAAGAGGAGCGTAAGTTGCGAACCACCCGCTATCAGCATCAGGTTGCGGAGGCGATTCTGGACGGCATTAAGGCTTATGTGAAGAGTGGGGCGGCGCTGGCCCATCGGTAACGGTTTGCGGGTAGTTACGGCTATCCGTGCACTTTTCAGGGCAGGAGAGAGACTAACGAGGTTTCAGGAACGTCAGAAACAAAAAAACACCCTTTCAGGTGTTTAAATGATTGGTTGCGGGGGCCGGATTTGAACCGACGACCTTCGGGTTATGAGCCCGACGAGCTACCAGGCTGCTCCACCCCGCGTCCGTATCATACTTTTTTCACATTGTGACTTCTGTAAAACAACTGCAGAAGTATTGGTTGCGGGGGCCGGATTTGAACCGACGACCTTCGGGTTATGAGCCCGACGAGCTACCAGGCTGCTCCACCCCGCGTCCGTATTGCTTCTATTACTTTTACTTCTCACACTGTGACTTCTGTAAAACTGCTGCAGAAGTATTGGTTGCGGGGGCCGGATTTGAACCGACGACCTTCGGGTTATGAGCCCGACGAGCTACCAGGCTGCTCCACCCCGCGTCCGTGGAAGCGCACTATACTCTCCGCGCTAATTCATGCAACCCCTTTTTGAAGATAAAAGCCAAATTAACAGCCAGTTGCTGAAGGATTCAACCATCTGATTAATTATTGAACTGATATGCACCAGGTCAAAGCGGATGCATTTCATTCTGTCGGGGGCTTTGCTATCGTCGCGGGGCGAACAGTTATAAAAAGAGAAGATAATGAAATCACATTGGGTGAAGTATGCACTCACTGGCGCGTTAATTACGCTGCTGGCGGCCTGTAGCTCTAAACCGACCGATCGCGGTCAGCAATATAAAGATGGCAAACTGGAACAGCCGCTGGCGCTGGTAAATCAGCCCAATGCCAAAGGTGCGCCAGTTAATGGTAAAGACTTTGGCGATCAGGTGCGCCAGATTCAGTCCGCCTCATCTGCCCTTTATAGTCGTCAGAACGGCACCTATAGTGCAATTGAAAGCTGGCTGATGGCGGGAGCCGATACCCGACAGCTTCGTCAGTATGGCCTGAACGCCTGGCAGATGGAGGGCACGGACAACTACGGTAACGTGCAGTTCACGGGTTACTACACGCCGGTCGTGGAAGCGCGCTACACCCGTCAGGGTGAGTTCCAGTATCCGATCTACCGCATGCCGCCGCGCAAACGCGGAGAAAAATTACCGAGCCGCGCTTCTATCTATAGTGGCGGACTCGATGACCGCTATGTCATTGCCTACAGCAACTCGCTGATTGATAACTTCATGATGGATGTGCAGGGCAGTGGTTATGTCGACTTTGGCGATGGCCGCCCGATGACCTTCTTCGGTTACGCCGGTAAAAATGGCTGGGGCTACCACAGTATTGGTAAAGAGCTGATCGATCGCGGCGAAGTGAAACGCGAAGATATGTCGATGCAGGCCATTCGCCAGTGGGCGCAGGAGCACTCACCGCAGGAAGTTCGCGCACTGCTGGAAACCAACCCATCGTTTGTCTTCTTTAAAGCTGAACCGTTTACGCCGGTGCGTGGAGCCAGCGCCGTTCCGCTGGTAGCAAAAGCCTCGGTTGCCTCTGACCGCTCAATTATTCCGGCGGGCACCGTACTGCTGGCTGAAGTGCCGCAGTTAAATGAGAAGGGCAAATTCAACGGCAAATATGAGATGCGCCTGATGGTCGCACTCGACGTGGGTGGCGCGATTAAAGGCCAGCACTTTGATATCTATCAGGGTATCGGCCCGGACGCCGCGCATCTCGCCGGCTTCTATAATCACTATGGCCGCGTCTGGGTACTCAAAGCTGCACCGGGTGCCGGACAGCCGCTGTTCTCCGGCACGCAAAACGGTAATAATGGTTCACTGCTTCTCGGCGCTAACTAATTTCTTCTCTGCGGGCCTTCGGGCCCGCACGACGTAACAGGTTCAACTATGAAAGTGTTAAACGACGCCTGGCATCAGCGCTTTGGCGGCACGGCGCGTCTCTATGGTCAGAATGCGCTGCAACGTTTTGCTGACGCACACTTCTGCGTCATCGGTATTGGCGGCGTCGGTTCCTGGGCGGCGGAAGCACTGGTGCGCACCGGGATTGGTAAAATTACCCTGATTGATATGGATGATGTCTGTATCACCAACACCAACCGGCAGCTTCATGCGCTTCAGGGCAACGTGGGCAAAGCCAAAACGGACGTGATGGCAGAGCGGCTGCGTGCGATCAATCCTGACTGCGAAGTGATCTGCATAGATGACTTTATTACGCCGGAGAACACTGCTGAACTGATGGCTGCCGGTTTTGACTACGTGATCGACGCTATCGACAGCGTGCGGCCTAAAGCGGCGCTGATCGCCTGGTGTCGCCGGAATAAGATCCCGTTAATCACCACCGGTGGTGCGGGTGGGCAGATTGATCCGACGCAAATTCAGGTCGCCGATCTGGCGAAAACCATTCAGGATCCCCTGGCGGCGAAGCTGCGCGAACGATTGAAAAGCCTGGGCGTGGTGAAAAACAGCAAAGGTAAACTCGGCATCGACTGTGTTTTTTCAACTGAAGCGCTGGTTTATCCGCAGGCAGATGGCAGCGTCTGTGCTTCACGCAGCACGGCGGAAGGTCCGAAGCGGATGGATTGCACATCCGGCTTTGGCGCGGCAACCATGGTTACCGCTACGTTCGGCTTTGTTGCCGTTTCACATGCGCTGAAGAAGTTTCTGGCGCGCGCTGTTCGTCAGGATGCCGTCAGCGCCTGACGCGCGGCGTGCTCCACGGCGGTAGCCAGCGCCTGCAGGCCGCTGCTGCGGGAAGCGCTGAGCTGGGCGCGCAGGCCCAGTTCGTCAAACAGCGTTAAGGGATCGCTGGCCAGTAACTGTTGTGGCGTCTGGCCCTCAACCGCAGTCAGCAGCACGGCCAGCAGGCCGCGCACAATCCGTCCTTCACTGTCACCATAGAAATGCAGCGTGCCATCCTCGCATAACTGGCTGCCCAGCCAGACCCGATTTTCACACCCGCTGAGTTCAATTTCTGCGGTTTTCAGTTCCTCCGGCAACCCAGGTAACTGTCGGCTCAGCTGAATCAGCTGACGATAACGATCCTCCCATTGATGAAAGCGGCCAAAGCTCTCTTTCAGGCTGGCAACAGTAATCTGTTCGCCAAACGGGTGTGGCGCTAACAGCGATGAACACATAATCAAAACTCCGATAACAGCGAGATGGCACCTTTCATGGCGCGCACCAGCGCATCAACATCCTGCAAACTATTATAGGGTGCAAAAGAAGCCCGCAGCGTGCCGCTGACGCCCAGCGCTGCCAGCAACGGCTGCGCACAATGCTGGCCAGCGCGCAGGGCGATTCCCTGCTCAGCCAGCAGCGTCACCAGATCGCTGTGATGCAGGCCAGCAAATTCAAAGGCCAGCAGGCTGGCGTTGCCACTGCGGAAGCTGCGGAAGCCAGGCAATTCTGCCAGCTGCTCCTCCGCCAGTGTCGCCAGATGCTGACTCCAGCGCTCCGCTTCGGCCAGATCGTACTGCGCCAGCCAGCTCAGTGCTGCACTCAGGCCCACTACGCCCGCCACATTCGGAGTACCTGCCTCAAAACGCCAGGGCACTGGCTGTGGTGTGAAGCCACTGAAATCGACATCCGTTATCATTTTTCCGCCACCCTGCCAAGGTGACATCGCTTCCAGCAGGTCCGCTTTGCCATATAACGCGCCAATGCCCATCGGGCCGTAAATCTTATGGCCGGAAAAAGCGTAAAAGTCGATATCCAGCGCCTGTACGTCAGGCGGGCAATGCACCACCCCCTGCGCGCCATCGACCATCACTTTCGCACCCACGGCGTGTGCCAGCGGAATCGCTCTGGCGAGATCGGGACATCCTCCGGTGACGTTCGACATCTGGCCTATAGCCAGCAGGCGGGTGCGGTTGTTGAGCAGGTTGGGTAACAGGCTGATATCGGGCAGGCGATCTGGCCCTAACGGCCATTTTATGACGTGGGCACCGCATGCCTGTGCAGCCATCAGCCAGGGGACCAGGTTGGCGTGGTGCTCAGCCTCACTCACCACAATCTCATCACCGGGTTGCAGGCGCGGGCGCAGCCAGCTGTTCGCCACCAGGTTTATCGCTTCGGTGGTGCCGCGCGTCCAGATAATCTCACGATCGTCTGCGGCATTCAGCCAGCAGCCAACCTGATGACGCGCCTGTTCATAGCGATGGGTTAAGGCCTGCGCAGCGGCAAACTGGCTGCGATGAACCGTCCCTGCGCTGAGGCTGTAAAACTGCTGTGTACTGTCAATGACGGCCTGCGGCTTCAGCGTGGTCGCGGCGCTATCGAGATAAACGCCGGCGTCGGCGAGCGCGGGAAACTGCTGGCGAAAGTCGCTAGGGTTAAATGGGATCATGCCGGGTCCATGATAAGAAAAATTAGGACCACACTGAAAGAATGGTCTGCGTCTGGCAAAGCTGGAAAAGCGCGTTATGCTGAATATTGCAAGGTTTGAACCAAACCCGCATAACGAGTGGACGTTTAATAGTCGATCTCACTTATCGGCTGCCTCTGGTTAGCGTAGCGCGGGTGGTTTGATGCAATCAATCTACAAGGAGATAGCAGATGAAAAAACTTACCGCAGTTCTGGCCGTGTGTACTCTTGCTTTTACACTGAGTGCCTGTTCAAGTAATTACGTGATGCATACCAACGATGGCCGCACTATCGTGGCTGCCGGCAAGCCTAAAGTTGATAATGATACCGGCATGATCAGCTATAAAGATGCGAATGGCAACGAGCAGCAGATTAACCGCTCAGACGTCAAAGAAATGGTTGAGTCAAAGTAAGCAGCAAAAAAAAAGCACCGCAATTTGCGGTGCTATTTAAAAATCACTATGGACAGACAGGGTAAATCTACAGGAATTAAGCGCTCGATCCGCAATCGTCGGATCAAAAATTTGCAAACACAACATCACGACCACAAGCCAAAAGCTTTCAGAAAATCTGCGAACTCACTCACAAATCTAAAAACTTTTCGTTCCGGCTCAGGAAGTGTGGCAACTATAGGTATTTGCTGGAGGTTCCTCAACGGACAAATTATAATGCCTCGGATTAAAAATTCTAATACGTAAACGCTTTGTATTAGCCTGCGTATTTTTCGCCGATCCGGATACGGAAAACCATGTCGAAACGCCTTCCTCCTCTTAACGCACTGCGTGTTTTTGATGCAGCTGCACGCCATTTAAGCTTTACCAAAGCGGCTGAAGAGCTGTTTGTCACCCAGGCTGCTGTAAGCCATCAGATAAAATCTCTGGAAGATTTTCTGGGGTTAAAGCTGTTTCGCCGGAGGAATCGTTCGCTGTTACTGACCGAGGAAGGACAAAGCTACTATCTCGACATCAAAGAGATTTTCTCGGCGATAAACGAAGCGACGCGCAAATTGCAGGCCCGCAGTGCCAAGGGGGCGCTGACGGTCAGTTTACTGCCAAGCTTTGCCATTCAGTGGCTGGTTCCCCGCCTCTCCAGCTTTAATATGGCTTATCCGGGAATTGACGTGCGCATCCAGGCGGTTGACCGTGACGAAGAGAAACTGGCAGACGATGTCGATGTGGCGATTTTTTACGGGCGGGGCAACTGGCCCGGACTGCGGGTGGAAAAACTCTATGCCGAATATCTGTTGCCGGTCTGCTCGCCGTCACTGATGACCGGGGATAATCCGCTGAAAACGCCGATGGATCTGTCGCGTTTTACCCTGCTGCATGATGCCTCCCGCCGCGACTGGCAATCCTATATCCGGCAGCTGGGCCTGCAGCATATTAATGTGCAGCAGGGGCCAATTTTCAGCCACAGCGCGATGGTTCTGCAGGCGGCGATTCATGGTCAGGGCGTGGCGCTGGCCAACAATGTTATGGCGCAGAGTGAAATAGAAGCCGGACGATTAATCTGCCCATTTAATGATGTATTAGTCAGTAAAAACGCTTTTTATCTGGTTTGTCATGACAGTCAGGCAGAACTGGGTAAAATAGCCGCCTTCCGACAGTGGATTCTGGAAAAAGCTGCAACCGAACAAGAAAAATTCCGCTTTCGCTATCAACAATAACGTATTGATTTATTTGCATTCAGATGCAAAAGCACCCTGAGGGTCAGTTCATGTCCAGTCGTGCCATGTTTGTTTTTGCGGCTATCAGCGGATTTCTGCTGGTGGCTTTTGGCGCATTTGGTGCCCACGTGTTGAGTCAGTCGCTTGGTGCGGCTGAAATGGCCTGGATTCATACCGGGCTGGAGTATCAGGCTTATCACACCTTAGCGGTGATGGGGCTGGGCGCTGCGATGTTACGTCGCGCCAATATCTGGTTTTACTGGAGCAGTGCGTTAATGGCGCTCGGCACCGTGCTGTTCAGTGGCAGCCTCTATTGTCTGGCGCTGTCACATCTTAAATTTTGGGTTTTTATCACACCTGTGGGTGGAGTCTGTTTCCTCGCCGGTTGGGTATTGATGTTGATTGGCGCTTTGCGTCTTAAACGAAAGGCAGAACGCCATGAATAAAGTTTTACTCTATTGTCGCCCCGGTTTTGAAAAAGAGTGCGCGGCAGAAATCAGCGCTAAAGCGGCGGAACGCGAAATCTACGGCTTTCCCCGCGTTAAAGATGACTCCGGCTACGTGTTGTTTGAGTGCTATCAGTTCGAAGATGCTGATCGCCTGGCGCGTGAGCTGCCATTTGACGAGCTGATCTTTGCCCGTCAGATGCTGGTCGTCGGCGAAATGCTGCGTGACCTGCCACAGGAAGATCGTATCACCCCGATTGTCGGCATGCTGACCGGCGTGGTGGAGAAGGGGGGCGAACTGCGTGTTGAAGTGCCTGACACCAACGAAGCCAAAGAGCTGACCAAATTCTGCCGCAAGTTCACCGTGCCGCTGCGTTCAGCACTGCGTGAAAGCAAAATCCTGCTGAACTATGAAAGCCCGAAACGCCCGGTTGTGCATGTGTTTTTCATCGCACCTGGCACCTGTTACGTCGGTTACTCCATTCGGGAAAACAGCTCGCCGTTTTATATGGGTATTCCACGCCTTAAGTTTCCTTCTGATGCGCCAAGCCGTTCCACGCTTAAGCTGGAAGAGGCATTCCACGTATTCATCCCTGCGGATGAGTGGGATGAGCGTTTAGCCAGCGGCATGTACGCGGTGGACCTGGGAGCCTGTCCGGGCGGCTGGACCTATCAACTGGTCCAGCGCAGCATGATGGTTTATGCGGTAGACAACGGACCGATGGCACCGAGCCTGATGGATACCGGCCAGGTGATGCATGAGAAAGCGGATGGATTTAAATTCCGTCCGCCTCGCACCAACATCAGCTGGCTGGTGTGTGACATGGTAGAGAAGCCGGTTCGCGTGGCTAACCTGATGACCGACTGGCTGGTCAACGGCTGGTGCCGCGAAGCGATCTTCAACCTTAAGTTGCCGATGAAAAAGCGCTATGAAGAGGTCACGCAGAATCTGGCCATGATGCAGGAGCGGTTTGATGAGAATGGCATCAACGTGCAGATTCGCGCCCGTCAGCTCTATCATGACCGCGAAGAGGTAACGGTTCATGTGCGTCGTATGTGGGCTGCGACCGGTGGCCGTCGCGACGAGCGTTAATCGACTGGCTGAGTGCCGTTGCACTCAGCCGGTGTAACGCAGCGTGTTCAGATTTCCCTGCAACACCAGATCCTGCTTCAGTGTGGCCACCTGACGACTAATCTCTGCCATATGCTGCCCTTCAGCGAGTTTTTCCCGCCATTTGGCGGGCACCTGGTCCAGTTGCTGGTAGACCCCCTCAAGCGTCTGAAACGTTGTTAGCAGCTGCTTTGCGCTTTTAGGGCCGATGCCGGTGATGCCCGGAATTTTACTGCTGCTGATGCCGCATAATCCCCAGTAGTCAGGTAACCGCTGGGGCGCCACGCCAAACTCTGCCTCGATAAAAGGCAGGTCGAGCCACCGTTTCTGGAAGTAGTCGCGGATGCGGATCTCGGGTGCCAGCAGCTGGCAGTAGCCTTTGTCAGTGGAAACAATGGTGGCCTGATGTCCGGCCTGGGCCATTTTAACCGCCAGCGTCGCCGCTAAATCATCCGCTTCATCCTCGCCCGCAATCCAGCAGCTTACGCCTGCTGCGCGAAAAGCCTCCTGTAACGCCGGCATCTCTGCCTGCAAATCGTCTGGCATCGGCGGACGACCGCTTTTGTAGTCGGGAAGCAGCTGATGCCGCCAGCCCTGATGACGCGCTTCGCCATCAAATACCGCCACGGCATGGGTCGGACGGGCGTGACCCAGTACCTGGCGCAGCGCAGCCACACAGCCGTCGACACAGGGGGAGCCTTGTACCGCATGCAGACGGCGAATCAGATTCAATGCGTCAACAATAACAAGATGAAAAGCCATGAGAGTATGGGCAGCCTGGGGGCTGCCTCCTGGTTTATTTGATAATTTCGTAGCAGGGGATGTAAGCAGTGCCTGGCAGCTTCATGCGCTGCTGGGCAACGAATCCCTGCAGCAGTTCATCCATGCGGTGCATGATGTCGGGGTCGCCATGCAGTTTAAAGCGTCCCTTCTCACGGATTTCGCGGATGCCCATCTCTTTAACGTTACCCGCGACGATGCCTGAGAAGGCGCGGCGCAGGTCGGCGGCCAGCTTCTCAGGAGGCTGATTCGTGTAGAGATTGAGGTTAGCCATATTTTCATGGGTGGGCAGGAACGGCACCTGCAGATCGGGTTCAATGCGAATCGACCAGTTAAAGCTGTAAGCATCGCCGGTTTCGCGACGATTCTCTTTAACCTGCGGCATCGCTTTCTTCATCAGACGCGCCACTTCTGCCGCATCATCGATAATAATCTGATAATGCTTACGCGCCTGTTCACCCAGCGTGTTGACGATGAAATCATCCAGCACACGGAAATAATCGGCGCTCTCTTCTGGTCCGGTCAGGATCAGCGGCAGTACCTGGTCGTTGTTCTGCGGATTCATCAGAATGCCCAGCAGATAGAGCAGCTCTTCTGCCGTGCCGACCCCGCCCGGGAAAATAATGATGCCATGGGCGATACGCACAAACGCTTCCAGACGTTTTTCGATGTCTGGCATGATGATCAGCTCATTCACCAGCGGATTCGGCGGTTCAGCCGCAATGATCGAGGGTTCTGTCAGGCCGATAAAGCGGCTGTCACGATAGCGCTGCTGGGCGTGGCCAACGGCGGCCCCTTTCATTGGTGCTTCCATCACGCCCGGCCCGCAGCCGGTACAGATATTCAGCTCGCGCAGACCCAACTGCGTACCAACATTGCGGCAATACTGGTACTCAACGGCGTTGATTGAGTGTCCACCCCAGCACACTACGGTGTTGGGATACTCGCCAATGTGCAGTGCCCGTGCATTACGCAAAATGGAAAACACGGTGTTGGTGATCGTGGCGGAATCGTTCTCTTCGGCTGCCGTGAAACGGCCCGGCATGTTGAGCTGGCCGCTGACAAACAGGATGTCACGCAGCACCGCAAACAGATTTGCCTGCAGGGAACGGATGATGCGGCCATCAACGAACGCCTCTTCCGGTGGATTGATCAGTTCCAGTTTGACGCCGCGCTCACGGCGCAGCACGTTGATGTCAAAATTCTCAAAGCGGGAGAGCAGTTCGTGGCTGCTGTCAGTCTGGCTGCCGGAGTTGAGTACTGCCAGAGAGCAATTGCGAAACAGCTGGTAGAGGTCGCTGCTGGCTGTGCGCTTAAGCATATCGACTTCCAGTTGCGAGAGCAGATCCATTGAGCCAAGTGGACTGATATGGGTAATCAAATGAACTCCTTTACACCCGCCTGGGTGCCTGTTGGCACTGCAACCGCAGTGACGAAAATCCCTGGTCGGCAATCCGCAGATTGCCGCCTTCATCAGAGTAGCCTTGTCGGCCTGCACAGCTCAAGCGGAACTGCGCATACAGCACGCAGCCTGCGAGAAGTCTCGCAAACTACTGACGAACCAGCCGTGAAAAACCGGGTGAGAAGGGCACATTGGTGCGCCACGGGTTGATATCCAGTCCGCCACGGCGGGTGTAGCGTGCATAAACGGTCAGCGCTTCAGGATGACAGAAACGCATCACATCATTAAAGATGCGCTCGACGCACTGCTCGTGAAATTCGTTATGCTGGCGGAATGAGACCAGATAGCGCAGCAGCGCTTCATGGTCGATACGCGGGCCTGTGTAGCGGATCATCACCGAGCCCCAGTCAGGCTGATTGGTGATCAGGCAGTTTGACTTGAGCAGATGGCTGACCAGCGTCTCCTCAACGATTTCGCTGCCTGCGGCATCCGCCAGATAGTCGGCATTGAAGCGATAATCGTCGATAGCAATATCCTGCTCATCAATACAGCAACCGTCAAAATGACCGACAGGCTGACCTTCAATTTCACTAAGACGGAACAGCGCAACCTGCACTTCACCTTCTGCACAGGCGCTCAGATCCCGCTCCAGCGTCTGACGGACCTCGCCCCAGTCCGCAAAGCGGGTCTGGTTAAAACTGTTAAGGTAAAGCTTAAAGCTTTTCGACTCGATCAGATTGCGGCTCTGTGCATCCAGCACCACTTCGCCGACGGCAACCTGGGGTAGCCCTTTACTGTTGAGCCACGAGAGTTCATACAGGGTCCAGATATCGCTGCCGGTAAAGGGCAGGCTGTCGGGAAACAGGCCCAGCGGTTCACGGTTCAGACTGCGTGGCACCGACTGCAGTAAGCTGTTGTCATACTGATCGTGATAGGCTGTGGGTTTGCCCAGCGTCAGGTTACTGAGTGCCTGATCCTGTTCGTGAGTAGTCATTGCGGTTACCACCAAAATTAATCAAAGTGGCTAAGTGTAACCCATCAGAAGTGAGAATATGAATGATGCAGCAAACTGCCGCCGCGTTGCGCGACTTTACTACCCGATACTGCCAGCACTGGCTTCAGCAGGCGGGACATGCGCCGGCCAGCAGCGATCTTTATGGCGTTCCCTCGCCCTGCGCACTTGAGGATCGCGATCAGCGTGTGCTCTGGCAGCCGCAGCCTTTTAGTCTGCCACCGACGCTGGATGCCGTTGAACGGGCGATCGATATCCAGCTTCAGCCGTCAGTCACAGATTTCTATACCGCGCAGTTTGCCGGGGATATGCAGGCCACTTTTGGCGAGAATCAGCTGACACTGTTGCAGGTGTGGAGTGAAGAGGATTTCCTGCGGTTACAGGAGAACCTGATTGGCCATCTGGTGATGCAGCGCCGCCTCAGGCAGTCGCCTACGCTGTTTATTGCCACAACCGATTCAGAAGAGGAGATCATCTCGCTTTCTAATCTCAGTGGTGAAGTGATTCTGGAGCAGCCTGGCCGCAAACAGCGTGCGGTATTAGCCGAAAGTCTTGAGATATTTCTTAAGTCATTACAACCGGTTATCAACTGATTTGCAGTGATCGGCTGCTGACCTTGTGAGATATCTCTTACATCTTCTGTGAGAGATCGCCATATAACAGATAAGATATTCGGAAAACTGAAATGTAAAAATATTGTGAATCATAAACTTAATGGCGTTTATCTGAATATCTGCAGCACATTTCGTAAAGTTCCCTTCTGAGTACCTTGTTTGCGTAACGGTTTCTGTCAAAATGTTTCTCACTGCAGGATGCTCAGGAAACAGATATCGTCAGGATGATGGTAAGCCATGAGGCAGGAACGTAACGGAGCTTACGGCACAGTGAAGGTTTCAGGACGAAACAGGATCGCTCAGGATTGAGTAAGGGACACCTCCAGGATGGAGAACGAGAACCCCTCAGAAGAGGCGGTGGGCCAGGAGGCTAAGGATACATCAGGACGATGCGCGACAGGAGTTCGCACTGGACAAGTTGTCATGGAAGAGCAGGGAGCATAAACGTAGCAGGATAGCTGCAAACGAACCGGGAGCACTGTTTATACAGTGCTCCCTTTTTTTGTGCCTGTGCCAACAAGTGATATGCTTGCCGCCCATTTTTGACTGCTCGCTGGAGGTGGCGCATGGCGCCTGAACAATTAATTACGCAACGGCTGGAGCAACTGGAAGCGGTGATGCGTGAGCACCATCTCTGGCAAAGTACTCCTCCGGCCGAGGGTGCGCTTAAGAGCCAGGAACCTTTTTGCGTGGATACACTGGAACCGCTGCAGTGGCTCCAGTGGGTCTTAGTCCCGCGGATGCATGCCCTGATTGCCGCGGGACATCCGCTGCCGCAAAACTTTGCCGTTGCCCCCTATTATGAAGTGGCGCTGGTACCTGACCAGCCCGGCATTGCGCCGCTGCTGCTGACCCTGCGTCAGCTGGATGCCTTGATGAAGGATGCTGCCCACTGATGCTGGAGATACTCTATCAGGATGAGTGGCTGGTTGCCGTTAACAAGCCCAGCGGCTGGCTGGTTCATCGCAGCTGGCTGGATCGCCATGAAACGGTGTTTGTGATGCAGACTGTTCGTGATCAGATCGGACAGCATGTCTTTACCGCGCATCGACTGGATAAACCCACGTCAGGCGTGCTGCTGATGGGGCTTTCGAGTGAAGTCGGACGTCTGCTTTCCCTGCAGTTTGAACAGCACCAGATGCAGAAAACCTACCACGCCGTGGTGCGTGGCTGGCTGGAGAGCAGTGGAACGATCGATTATCCGCTGGTGGAAGAGCTGGATAAAATTGCCGATAAACACGCCACTGAAGCGCGCACCGCACAGCCCGCCGTCACCGATTATCAGTCACTGGCCACCGTTGAGATGCCGGTCGGCATTGGTCGTTATCCCACGTCGCGCTACAGCCTTGTAGAGATGGCCCCTAAAACCGGTCGCAAGCATCAGCTGCGTCGCCATATGTCACACCTGCGTCATCCGATTATTGGTGATTCTGCGCACGGTGACCTGCGTCAGAACCGGGGTGCCGCCGAACATTTCGGCGCTAACCGACTGATGCTGCACGCGAGCAGCCTGGCATTGACCCATCCGGTGACCGGTGAACCATTGCTGATACGCGCCGGACTGGATGGCGTCTGGCAGAATCTGATGAATCAGTTTGGCTGGCAGGATCAGATTCCTGAGGTGCCGCGGGTTGAGTTTAACGCAGCGCCAGGACAGGATAGCGTTTCAGAATAAGGGAGAAAGCAGATGGCAAAGATTGGCATTTTTGTAGGTACGGTATACGGCAATGCATTGCTGGTGGCGGAAGAAGCGGAGCCGTTACTGCAACAGCAGGGGCACAGCGTCACCGTATTTGATGATCCGACGCTGGCAGACTGGCAGAACGGTGCCGGCGATGTGGCGTTAATCGTCACCTCAACCACCGGCCAGGGCGATTTGCCCGATTCGATTTCCGGTCTGTTCCATGCGATCAAAGATAAGCTGGGTCATCAGCCTGCGCTGCGCTACGGCGTGATTGCGCTGGGTGACAGCAGTTATGACCATTTCTGTGGCGCGGGCAAAGCGTTTGATGCGCTGCTGCAGGAGCAGGGCGCTCAGCGGGTTGGCGAAGTATTACTGGTTGATGCCACTGAAAACCCTGAGCCGGAAGCGGTCACCTCTCCATGGGTTGAAGCCTGGGGCGCACAGCTCTGATTGTGGTGCCAGGCTTATCTCTGCCTTCGCAGCGTAATGATAAGCCTGGCCTGCACTGGCGACGATATCAGGTGACAGGCGCCGGGTTAAACACAGCCAGCTGATTACGGATAGCCCAGCGATCGGACCAGGTCTGCTTCCTGCCGCTGGCAATGTCCAGAATCAACTCAAACAGTCGCCAGCCCACCTGCTCAATACTCTCTTCACCCGTCGCAATCGTTCCGGCATTGATGTCCATCAGATCGTGCCAGCGCTCTGCCAGCGCATTGCGCGTCGCCATCTTGATCACCGGAATCGCGGCCAGACCGTAAGGCGTTCCGCGCCCGGTCGTGAACACCTGTAACGTGATACCGGATGCCAGTTGCTGCGTGCCGCAGACAAAATCGCTGGCGGGCGTCGCCGCATAAATTAATCCACGCCGCGTAGGCCGTTGACCCGGCGAGAGCACTTCGACAATGGCGCTGCGTCCCGATTTGGCGATCGATCCCAGTGCTTTTTCCACTACGTTGGCCAGGCCGCCTTTTTTGTTGCCGGGAGACGGGTTAGCGCTGCGATCAGTCTGGCCCTGGTCGAGGTAATTGTCATACCAGGCCATCTCCTCAAGTAAGCGCTTACCAACTTCCTGATTGATCACCCGTGGCGTCAGCAGGTGAATGGCATCACGCACTTCAGTGACTTCAGAGAACATCACGGTCGCCCCGCAGCGCACCAGCAGATCAGAGGCGAAGCCCACCGCCGGATTCGCCGTTACGCCTGAGAACGCATCGCTGCCTCCACACTGCATACCCACAATCAATTCTGCAGCGGAGCAGGTTTCGCGCTGGCGCGCATTGAGCCGCTGAAGATGACGTTCTGCGACCTGCAGAATCTCATTCACCATCGCACCGAAACCCACCAGCTTTTCATCCTGCAAACGCACGATGTCATGGTCGTCCAGTGAAATGGCCTGCACGTCAGGCGTGCCGGTCAGCAGGCGCTCAGGCTGCAACTTTTCGCAACCCAGACTGACGATCATCACTTCGCCGCCGAAATTGGCATTCAGTGCCAGATTATGAATGGTGCGAATCGGCACCACCGCAGCAGGCGCGTTGATCGCCACACCACAGCCATAAAGATGGTTCAGGGCGACGACGCCATCCACATTCGGAAAGCGTGGCAGCAGATCCCGTTCAATGATCTGCACGACATGATCCACCACACCGGCCACGCAGTGGACACTGGTGGTGATGCCGAGGAGATTACGCGTACCCACGCTGCCATCCGCATTCCGGTAACCTTCAAAGGTGTAACCTTCTAACGGCGGCAAATCAGGCGGAACCTGCGTGGCTAACGGCAGGCTCTCCAGCGGAGGGGCTTCTGGCAGCGCAACAAGAGATTCATCAATCCAGCTGCCCTGGGCAATATCCCGCAGCGCATAGCCGATAACTTCACCATATCGCACAATCTCTGCACCCTGGTTAATGGCGCTTAGCGCCACTTTATGGCCCTGCGGCACATGTTCAGTAAGCGTCAGGCCATCCGCAAACTGCGTGCCGGCTGGCAGACCCATGCTGTTGACCACAATCGCGACATTGTCATGCTCATGGACTTTGATATAGAGCGGTTGTTCATCTGTATTGGGTTTCATCGCTCACCTTCCTGTCTGTCGTGCCGTACTTGTGCGGCACGTTGTAATGTTCTGATCTGTCACACGCGTGTTTGCCAGCTTCAGTATAGGGAGGCGTCGCACGTGGCGCATTGTGCAAATGACCACCATTGAGGTATTTCACCGCGTTGTTTTGGGTCGCTTATCCAAAAGCAAGTGAAGAGCCTCACAAACAGCGGGGTAAAGCGTTGTCAGCGGCTAATTTCGCCATGGTATTTGCCACTTTCGTGAGCCACACCGCAGCCTTTTGTGCATCCGCAAGATAATCACTTCATTAATAAGTTTATTCCAGGGCGATACGCCAATGTGATCGCTACGGGCTGTTCTTATACTGAGTTTCGTTAGCCAAAGTCAGGTTATCTGTCACGACGTATTCCTCATCTGATGCAGGGGCAAAGGCGCGTTAATGACCGCAGCTGTCAGCAGCCGGATGAATAAATAAAAGTTTGCCAAAACAAAAAGATCGCCGTGTTTAACCCAATTTCTCTCTGATACCCAACGCGATGTGTATGCAGTCAGAGCGGATGTAGCTCACGCTATATTTCAGGAGTGCATCATGAATAGTTTCAGCCAGACCGCGGAAACGGTGCAGAAGCGCACCAATGCCCGTTACTGGATTGTGGTGATGTTATTTATCGTCACCTCATTCAACTACGGTGACCGCGCAACCATTTCAATTGCCGGTTCGGCGATGTCCAAAGATATCGGCCTCGATTCGGTCGGACTTGGCTATATCTTCTCAGCGTTCTCATGGGCGTATGTCATTGGTCAGATTCCGGGCGGCTGGCTGCTCGATCGCTTCGGCTCAAAACGCGTCTACTTCTGGAGCATCTTCACCTGGTCGCTGTTTACCTTTCTGCAAGGGTTCGTCGATCTGTTCAGCGGCTTTGGCATCATCATGTCGCTGTTTATTCTGCGTTTCCTGGTCGGCCTGGCTGAAGCACCTTCTTTCCCGGGCAACAGCCGCATAGTCGCAGCCTGGTTCCCGGCGCAGGAACGCGGCACGGCGGTGGCGATCTTCAACTCGGCCCAATACTTTGCCACCGTGATCTTCGCACCGATTATGGGCTGGCTGGTCTCTTCCGTGGGCTGGGCGCACGTGTTCTGGTTCATGGGCGGCCTGGGCATCATCCTCAGTTTCATCTGGCTCAAAGTGATACACGATCCCACCGATCATCCTGGCGTGAATAAAGCTGAACTGGAGTACATGGAACAGGGCGGCGCGCTCATCAACATGGATGTCAAAAAGAACACCCGAAAAGTGAGCTGGGGCGAGAAGTGGTTCCAGATCAAACAGCTGCTGACGTCACGCATGATGCTGGGCATCTATCTCGGTCAATACTGTGTTAACGCCTTAACCTACTTCTTTATCACCTGGTTCCCGGTCTATCTGGTACAGGCGCGCGGCATGTCGATTCTTAAAGCGGGCTTTGTTGCGTCGATTCCGGCGGTGTGCGGCTTCCTCGGCGGCGTACTGGGCGGGGTGATCTCTGACTGGCTGATGCGTAAAACCGGCTCGCTGAATATCGCACGTAAAACGCCAATCGTTCTCGGCATGCTGCTCTCTATCTCAATGGTGATGTGTAACTACACCAATACCGAATGGATGGTGGTGTTCTTTATGGCACTGGCCTTCTTTGGTAAAGGCATCGGCGCGCTGGGCTGGGCGGTGATGGCAGATACCGCGCCGAAAGAGATCAGCGGCCTGAGCGGTGGTTTGTTCAACATGTTCGGTAACTTCTCCGGCATCGTCACGCCTATCGCCATCGGTTACATCATTGCCACCAGCGGTTCATTTGAAGGCGCGCTGGTTTATGTGGGGATTCACGCCTTTGTCGCGGCATTAAGCTTCCTGGTCATTGCCGGCGATATCAAACGTGTCGAACTGAAAACCTGGCCTGGTAAGGATGCATCATGAATACGCAAAGTTCGCCGGTGATTACTGACATGCGGGTTATCCCGGTCGCCGGTTACGACAGTATGCTGCTCAATATTGGCGGTGCACACAACGCCTGTTTTACCCGCAACATTGTGGTGCTCACTGATAGTGCCGGTCACACCGGCGTCGGTGAGGCGCCGGGCGGCGACACCATCTATCAGACGCTGGTGGAGGCGATTCCGCAGGTGAAAGGCCAGCAGATTGCCCGAATGAATCGTCTGGTGCAGCAGGTGCACAAAGGCAATCAGTCCGCCGACTTCACCACTTTCGGTAACGGTGCATGGACCTTTGAATTGCGGGTCAATGCGGTGGCCGCACTTGAAGCCGCGCTGCTCGATCTGCTGGGACAGTGTCTGGGCGTACCGGTGGCTGAACTGCTGGGGCCGGGCAAACAGCGTGATGAAGTCACGGTGCTGGGCTACCTGTTCTATCTTGGCGACCGCCGTAAAACCGATCTTCCCTACCTGAGCGGTGATCAGGCCAGCCACGACTGGTATCACCTGCGTCATCAGGAAGCACTGACCAGCGATGCTGTCGTGCGCCTGGCTGAAGCGGCACAGGATAAATATGGCTTTAAAGATTTCAAGCTCAAAGGTGGCGTGCTGCCGGGTGAGCAGGAGATCGCCACGGCGGCGGCGCTCAAGCAGCGTTTTCCCGATGCCCGTATCACCGTCGATCCCAATGGAGCCTGGCTGCTGGATGAAGCCATCGCGCTGTGTAAAGGAATGCAGGATGTGCTGAGCTACGCCGAAGACCCCTGTGGCGCGGAGCAGGGCTATTCGGGCCGGGAAGTGATGGCTGAGTTCCGGCGCGCAACCGGCCTGCCCGTCGCCACAAATATGATCGCCACCAACTGGCGCGAGATGAACCACGCGGTGATGGTCAATGCGGTCGATATTCCGCTGGCCGATCCGCATTTCTGGACGCTGAGCGGTGCTGTTCGGGTCGCGCAGCTGTGCGATGAATGGGGCCTCACCTGGGGCTGTCACTCCAATAACCACTTTGATATTTCGCTGGCGATGTTTACCCATGTGGGTGCAGCAGCGCCAGGCAACCCGACCGCGATTGATACCCACTGGATCTGGCAGGAGGGCGATCAGCGCCTGACGAAAAATCCGCTGCAAATCCGCAACGGCAAAATTGCCGTACCGGATGCGCCTGGCCTGGGCATTGAGCTCGACTGGGAGCAGGTAAACAAAGCCCATCAGCTTTATCAGTCACTGCCCGCCGGTGCGCGTAACGACGCCACGGCGATGCAGTATCTGGTCCCTGGCTGGACTTTTGATCGCAAGCGTCCGGCATTTGGCCGTGCAACAGCATAAGGAGCAAGAGATGAGTTCAACACCGAAAGTGACCGCCATGCAGGTTATTCCGGTCGCAGGCTATGACAGCATGCTGCTAAACCTCAGCGGCGCTCACTCACCATTCTTTACCCGCAACATTGTGATTATCAAAGATAACGCCGGACACACTGGTGTTGGCGAAATTCCGGGCGGCGAGAAGATTCGCCAGACGCTGGAAGATGCGGCCTCGCTGGTGATCGGCAAAACGCTGGGTGAGTACAAAAATACCCTCAGCCTGGTGCGCAGCACCTTTGCTGACCGCGATGCGAACGGGCGCGGTAACCAGACCTTTGATCTGCGCACCACGATCCATGTGGTGACCGGTATCGAAGCGGCGCTGCTTGATTTGCTGGGTCAGCACCTGGGCGTCAACGTCGCCTCGCTGCTGGGTGACGGTCAGCAGCGCGACCGCGTGGAGATGCTCGGCTACCTGTTCTACATCGGCGACCGCAATAAAACCTCGCTCTCTTATCAGAACCAGCAGAACGATCCGTGCGACTGGTATCGCCTGCGCCATGAAGAGGCGCTCACGCCGGATGCGGTCGTGCGTCTGGCGGAAGCGGCTTATGAGAAATATGGCTTTAACGATTTCAAACTCAAAGGCGGCGTGCTGCGCGGCGGCGAAGAGGCTGAAGCCGTTACCGCGCTGGCAAAACGTTTTCCTGAAGCCCGTATCACCCTCGATCCCAATGGAGCCTGGTCGCTCAACGAGGCGATCATGCTCGGCAAACAGCTTAAAGATGTGCTGGCCTACGCAGAAGATCCTTGTGGAGCCGAACAGGGCTACTCCGGTCGCGAAGTGATGGCTGAGTTCCGCCGCGCCACCGGCATGCCAACGGCCACCAATATGATCGCCACCGACTGGCGGCAGATGGGCCATACCCTGTCGCTGCAGTCAGTCGACATTCCGCTGGCTGACCCACATTTCTGGACCATGCAGGGTTCGGTGCGCGTGGCGCAGATGTGTCACGACTTCGGTCTGACCTGGGGCTCGCACTCCAATAACCACTTCGACATTTCGCTGGCGATGTTTACTCACGTTGCCGCTGCCGCGCCGGGTGCGATTACCGCCATTGATACCCACTGGATCTGGCAGGAGGGCAATCAGCGTCTGACCAAAGAGCCGTTCCAGATTAAAGGCGGTATGGTGCAGGTGCCGCAGAAACCGGGTCTCGGCGTAGAGCTGGATATGGATCAGGTGATGCAGGCCAATGCGCTCTATCAGAAGCAGGGACTGGGTGCACGTGACGATGCTGAAGCGATGCAGTTTTTAGTGCCGGGATGGACGTTCGACAATAAGCGCCCATGCCTGGTTCGTTAACCTTTTCGGCTCCCCAAGCGGAGCCATCGTCACAGGAGTTCAACCATGAGTAATGCAGCCTGGCCCAATGGATTTCGTCGTCGCCTTTTAGCGGGCGATACCCTGATTGGCAGCTGGTGCGCGCTGGCCAGTCCGATCTCGACTGAAATTCTGGGGCTGGCCGGTTTCGACTGGCTGGTCCTGGATGGAGAGCACGCGCCCAACGACATCACCACCTTTGTACCGCAGCTGATGGCGCTGAAAGGCAGCCACAGTGCGCCCGTGGTGCGTCCGCCCTGCAACGAGCCGGTGATCATTAAGCGTCTGCTGGATATCGGGTTTAACAATCTTCTGGTGCCGTTTGTCGAAACCGAAGAGGAAGCCCTGCGGGCTGTTGCCTCAACCCGCTATCCGCCAGCCGGGATTCGTGGTGTTTCGGTGTCGCATCGCAGCAACATGTACGGCACGCTGCCGGATTACAACAGCACCATCAATGACAACATCACGGTGCTGGTGCAGATCGAAACTCAGCAGGCGGTTGACAACATTGATGCCATCGCAGCGGTGGACGGTGTCGACGGCATTTTTGTCGGGCCGGGCGATCTCTCCGCTGCGCTGGGCTATCTCGGTCAGCCCGCACATCCTGAAGTACTGAAAGTGATTAAGCACATTTTTGAACGAGCCAAAGCCGCCGGTAAGCCGAGCGGCATTCTGGCACCGGTAGAAGCGGACGCGCGTCGCTATCTGGAGTGGGGCGCCACCTTTGTGGCTGTCGGCAGCGATGTCGGGATGTTCCGCAACGCCTCGCAGGCGTTATGCGACAAATTTAAGCGCTAATCGATTAAGGGGAAACGTCATGAAAATTGGATTTATCGGCCTGGGCATTATGGGCAAACCCATGAGTAAAAATCTGGTGAAAGCCGGGTATTCGCTGGTAGTGCGCGACAACAACACCGAAAACGAAGCGGAACTGGCTAAACTGGGCGCAACCGTGGCGAAAACGCCAAAAGAGGTGGCTGAGCAGTGCGATGTGGTGATTACCATGGTGCCCAACTCACCACAGGTTATTGACGTCTGCCTGGGGAAAAACGGCATTATCGAAGGAGCGAAGCCAGGTCTGGTGGTCATCGACATGAGTTCCATTGCGCCGCTGGCGAGCCGTGAGGTACACGATGCGCTGGCAGAAAAGCAGATCAAAATGCTTGATGCGCCGGTCAGTGGCGGCGAACCCAAAGCGATTGAAGGAACGCTTTCGGTGATGGTCGGCGGTGACAAAGCCGTGTTCGATTCCTGCTACGACATCATGAAAGCGATGGCGGGCTCGGTGGTGCATACCGGCGACATCGGTGCGGGCAACGTGACTAAGCTGGCTAACCAGGTGATTGTGGCACTGAACATTGCGGCGATGTCTGAAGCGTTATCGCTGGCGACCAAAGCGGGTGTGAATCCGGATCTGGTTTATCAGGCGATTCGTGGCGGCCTGGCGGGCAGCACGGTACTGGATGCCAAAGCGCCGATGGTGATGGATCGTAACTTCAAGCCCGGCTTCCGGATTGACCTGCATATCAAAGATCTGGCGAACGCGCTGGATACCTCGCACAGCATCGGCGCGCATCTGCCGCTGACGGCAGCAGTGATGGAGATGATGCAGGCGCTGCGCAATGACGGGCAGGGTAACGCCGACCACAGTGCACTGGCCTGCTATTATGAGAAGTTAGCGAAGGTTGAAATCGCCCGCTAAAACCCGATGCCGGTCTCCCCAACACCGGACTGGTTCAGAGCCGTTTCAATCACTCAACTGCGCTCGGATTGCCTATGAAAATCGTAATCGCACCGGATTCATATAAAGAGAGTTTATCCGCCCTGGATGTGGCATCGGCGATTGAAGCGGGTTTCCGTGACATCTTCCCCGATGCACATTACGTGAAAATACCGGTCGCCGACGGTGGCGAAGGCACGGTAGAAGCGATGGTGGCGGCGACGAAGGGAAAAATCGTCAGGCTGAAGGTGACCGGACCGTTGGGCACGCAGGTTGATGCCTTTTATGGCCTGTCCGGCGATGAGTCCACGGCCTATATCGAAATGGCCGCGGCCAGCGGACTGGAACAGGTTCCGGCAGCACAGCGTGACCCGCTGATAACGACCTCATTCGGCACCGGCGAGTTGATCAGGCATGCGCTGGATAAGGGCGTCGGCCATATCATCATTGGTATCGGCGGCAGCGCCACCAATGATGGCGGTGCCGGGATGATGCAGGCGCTCGGCGCCCGACTGCTGGACGCCCAGGGCGGCGAGATTGGTCACGGAGGCGGCGCACTCTCTGCGCTTGCCAGCATTGATATTGATGCACTGGATGCCCGCATTCATCAGTGCCGCATCGAAGTGGCGTGTGATGTTTCTAATCCGCTCACCGGAAAAGAAGGCGCATCGGCCATCTTCGGTCCGCAGAAAGGCGCGACACCGGCGCTGGTGCAGCAGCTCGATCAGGCATTGGTGCATTACGCCGCCATTATTCATCGCGATCTGGATATTGATGTCCTGCACATTCCTGGCGGTGGTGCAGCGGGCGGGATGGGGGCGGCACTGCACGCCTTTTGTCGGGCGGAACTGCGACGCGGCATTGAAATTGTCACAGAGGCGCTGGGGCTGGCTGACCAGGTGAAAGATGCTGATCTGGTGATTACCGGTGAAGGGCGTATCGACAGCCAGAGTATTAATGGCAAGGTGCCAATTGGTGTCGCCAGCGTGGCAAAACGTTTTAACAAGCCAGTGATTGGTATTGCCGGCAGCCTGACGGCGGATGTTGGCGTGGTGCATCAACATGGAATCGATGCGGTATTCAGCGTGCTTTACACCATCTGTTCGCTGGATGAAGCACTGGCCAGTGCCGGAAAAAATGTTGAGATGACGGCACGTAACGTGGCTGCCACGCTGAAACTGGCCGGATTCAGGTAACCGGCAGGCGCACCTGATTATTAAGCCCAGCCGGATTGAGCGGACATTGAGCAGACTGAAAAGGGCGTTGATATTCAGAATGTCTGTTTAAGCACCACGCTCTTTTCTGGCCAGCGCGCTGTAAGTTAGCCCTGCAAGCCGGTTAGCATTTGAGACAGTGGCAGGTTCGGCGACAGCTGCCGCCAGCCTTATCCAATTCCTAACAGCTGACGGGCTTCTCTGGCGACGTTTTCCATCTCATCCTGCAACTCCAGCAGCTCCGGTTCCAGTGCCGCGATGTCGCTGGCCTCCAGCAGTCCTCGCTCCAGCTGATGGCAGAGTTGTTTCATGCGCGGTACGCCGCTGTAGCTGGCGCTGCCGTGCAGCTTGTGAATAATCTCACGCAGGGCGTTGACCTCATTGGTCGCCATAAACTGCGCCATCTTCGCATGCACTTCCGGTAAAAATTCCAGCAGCATCCGCAGCAGATCACGTGCCAGATCGGGTTTATTCGCCGCCTGTCGCAGCGCCAGTTGCCAGTCTAGCGTGGGTAATATTGGCAGCAGTTCAGGCACAGGGACCACCGGCGGCGGCGTATAGCGCGCCAGCAGCTGTCTTAACTTGCTCTCATCAATTGGCTTCGCAAGGTAGTCATTCATGCCTGCCTTGATCAACTGCTCGCGCTCGCCATCAATGGCATGGGCGGTCACTGCTACAATCGGCGTACTGGCGTGTTGAGGCAGGCTACGGATAATTTCGCTGGCGCGAATGCCATCAATCTCAGGCATCTGAATATCCATCAGAATCACATCCAGCGGCTGCTGACGAGCCTCGCGAATAGCGTGTTCAGCGCTGCTGCACAGCAGGATATTCTGCACCTGCTCCTCGAGCAGCGCGCCAATCAGTTTAAGATTGGCAGGATTATCATCCACCGCCATCACCGTCAGCGGCAGGCGGGGAGATGGCGGCAGTTCACTCATCTGACGGGTATGGAGATCCAGTAACATCGGCAGGAGTCGCGTCAGAGAGATTGGTTTCGCAATGCAGCCGTCAATGCCCCGCGCCTTCAGCTCATCAGCCAGCAACATCATCGGGCTGGGAAGCGCCATCAGCACATTGTCAGCCCGATCCAGCAGCCCATTAATCCTGCGCTCGTTGAGCAGTTCGGGCTGGCTGATATCGACGGGCATCGCCATCAGCAGCAGCGGATAGTGAGGTGCTTTTAATCCCTCCAGCGTTTCGCTGTAGTCAATCTGCAACGGTGTCGCGCTCAGCATCTCCAGCGCTGCGCTGGCAACATAAGCATCCGGTTCCACGTAGGCAATGCGCGCATGTGACAGCGCATCCAGCACGCGCGGCATGCCGGGTGCATTAGGATTAAGATCCAGCTGTACGCGAATGACAAACACAGAGCCTTGATCCGGCTGGCTGCTAAAGGTTATTTCGCCGCCCATCTCCCGTACCAGTTTCTGGGTGATGACCAGCCCCAGCCCGGTACCGCCATGACGGCGCGAAATACTGGCGTCAGCCTGACGAAACGCCTGAAACATCTGGGTCTGTTGCTGCTCAGAGATGCCGATGCCGCTGTCCTCAACCTGAATCTCCAGCTCGACGCGCGACTGCGTAATCACCCGCTGTCCGACGCGCAGGCCGATGTATCCCTTCTCGGTAAACTTGATGGCGTTTCCGATCAGGTTGATCAGGATCTGTTGCAGGCGCAGCGCATCGCCAATCACGTTGTCCGGCACGCTGCTGTCACACACCACCGTCAGCTCCAGCCCTTTGTCATGTGCTGACGGCGCCAGCAGCACCAGGGTTTCATCCAGCGTGGCGCGTAGCGGGAAGGGGATGGCCTCCAGCATCAGCTTGCCCGCTTCCAGCTTCGAGAAATCGAGCACGTCATTGATGATGCTGAGCAGGTTATTAGCCGAACGTTCAATGGTCTGCATATAGTCACGCTGCGTCGTGCGCAGCTGGGTTTTCAGCATCTGGCGGGTAAAGCCCAGCACGCCATTCAGCGGCGTTCGCAGCTCATGGGACATATTGGCCAGAAACTCAGATTTGATGCGCGCCGCTTCCTGGGCGCGTTTCTTCGCCAGATCCAGCTCAACGTTCTGAATCTCCAGCTGTTCCAGTGTTTCCCGCAGATCGTAGGTCGCCTGATCGATATTGTGCTGCATCTCTTCGTGATAGGCGGTCAGCGACATGGCCATCGCGTTAATCCCGTTTTTCAGAATGCTGAGTTCACCCAGCATGTAACCCTCAACGCGGCTATCAAGCTGGCCGCGACGGATGCGGTCAACGGTGGTGACCATATTGCGGATCGGGCCGGTGACATCGCGCATCAGACGGTAAGCAAACAGCATGGCAAGGCAGAGGCAGAAGAGCAGCATCAGCGTGGCGACAAACACCTCTTTATACTGCTGTAAACGCACTGACTGCAGATCCAGCTCTATTGCCACATAGCCCAGCGGATTGCCCGATGGCTTGGCATCTTCATCCGGTAATTCATCCACATCGTAACGTTCGGTGGTAATCGGCGTGCGCAGAATCAGTATGCTGCCGTGACGTTCCATAGAAACATCGTCGGGCAGACCGCGGATATCATCCTGTTGCAACAGGCTGAGGTTTTGCTTGTGATTGGAGGTGACATAGAGCTGATTGTGGTTATCAAACACCGAGATCGCCCGAACAATGGCGGAGTGGCGACGATGCAGCAGGCTGACCAGTTCACGCATGGCATCACGATTGTGCCAGGTCATGCTGTATTCGCTGGAAATCGCCAGGGGTTCGATGATGTTGGCCCCGGCATCGATTACCTGTCGCTGTAGCTCATTGTAGCGGTGCACCACAAAAAATGAGCTGAGCAGCAGGCCAACCATCAGCGTGGGTGCCAGAATTAAAATCATCATTCGCGCCCGAAGGCTGTATTTGGTCATAATAGTCGCCTGGCTACTCCGGCATTAACGTCCCTGTGCATGCTGTTGATAAAGCTATGCAGGTCGTTTTTCGATAAAGAGAATAAATAACACTATGGCGCAATTCTACGTTGCAAAACAGCGCGTGACGACGCAACAACGCCTCACCGTCACCATTGAGGAGCTTGACCCGTTTGGACAAGGTGTGGCACGCCACAAGGGCAAAACCCTGTTTGTCGCGGGTGCCCTGCCGGGTGAACAGGCTGAGATTGTGCTGACAGAGGATAAACGTCAATTTGCCCGGGCGAAAGTGACACGGCTGATTAGCCGCAGTCCGGCTCGGGTGACACCGCGCTGCCCGCACTATGATCGCTGCGGCGGTTGCCAGCAGCAGCATGCCGATGTGGCACTGCAACAGCAGAGCAAAGCGCAGGCCCTGAGCCGGATGCTGAGCCAGGCCGCCTCACAGAGTGTCGCGGTGGATGAGGTGATCGCCGGTCAGCCCTGGGGTTACCGCCGTCGTGCGCGTCTGGGTCTGCAATGGCAAAATAAAGCGCAGCGATTGCAGATGGGATTCCGGCAGGAAGCCAGCAACGATCTGGTCGATATACAGCACTGCCCCGTTTTAGTGCCCGAACTTGAGGCATTGCTGGTTCCGCTGCACCAGTGTCTCAGCGACCTGCGAGCTGTCAGGCGTCTCGGGCATGTGGAACTGGTGCTGGCGGACAATGGCCCGCTGATGATTCTGCGCCATCTTGATGCGCTGCATACAGATGACCGTGAAAAACTGGAACAGTTTTCGCATAAACATCAGCTGATGCTGTTCCTGGATGCGGGCGATGAAAATCTGACGGCGTTAAGTGAATCGATGCCCTTTTATCACTCTCATCAACTTAAGCTAACCTTCAATCCACAGGATTTTATCCAGGTTAATGATGGGGTGAATCAGCAGATGGTCGCGAAGGCGATCGCCTGGCTGGATTTGCAGCCGGAAGACCGCGTGCTGGATCTGTTTTGTGGCATGGGAAACTTCACACTTCCTGTAGGAATCTTCGTACAAAATGTGGTTGGTGTGGAGGGGATTGCAGCATTAGTGCGGCAGGCAGCGTATAATGCTGATTTGAATAATCTTAAAAATGTAAGTTTCTTTCAGCATAATCTGGAAGAAGAGGTGTCGCGCCAGCCGTGGGCGACACAGGGGTTTAACAAGGTATTACTCGATCCGGCACGCGCCGGGGCTGCGGGCGTAATGGCGCATGTGGTTAAACTTGCACCAGAACGTGTGGTCTATGTTTCGTGTAATCCCACAACACTCGCCCGCGACAGCCAGATATTGCTGTCAGCAGGCTACCAATTGGAAAGGGTCGCGATGCTGGATATGTTTCCTCATACCCGTCATCTCGAATCCATGGTGCTGTTCAGAAAAACATAAGCGATGAATGTCGTTGTGCAGGAGAGGTTATGGTTGCGGTCAGAAGTGCGCATTTAAATACCGAGGGAGATTTCGCCCTCGACCAGTGGATCGCCAGTCTCGGTATTGCCAACCCGCAATCATGTCAACGCGTTGCCGAGACCTGGCGCTACTGCGAAGCGCAGACGCAGGGCCATCCCGATCAGTCGCTGCTTCTGTGGCGCGGTATCGAGATGGTGGAAATCCTCTCAATGCTCAGCATGGATATTGAAAGCCTGTGTGCAGCACTGATTTTCCCGCTGGCTAACGATGAAGTGGTCAGTGAAGAAGAGCTGGAAACCGCCGTCGGTAAAGGCATTGTCTCGCTGGTGCACGGCGTGCGTGACATGGACGCCATTCGCCAGCTGAAAGCGATTCACAACGACTCCATGGCCTCTGAACAGGTGGATAATGTCCGCCGCATGCTGCTGGCAATGGTGGAAGATTTCCGCTGCGTAGTGCTGAAGCTGGCCGAACGCATCATGAACCTGCGCGAAATGAAAGATGCGCCGGAAGATGAGCGGGTGCTGGCGGCCAAAGAGAGCACCAACATTTATGCACCTCTGGCCAACCGTCTGGGCATCGGTCAGCTCAAATGGGAGCTGGAAGATTATTGCTTCCGCTATCTCCATCCCGACGAATACAAGCGCATTGCCAAACTACTGCATGAGCGGCGAATTGATCGTGAGCAGTACATCGACAATTTTGTCAGCAACCTGCGCAAAGAGATGGCGAAAGAGGGCGTGCGCGCCGAAGTTTATGGTCGTCCGAAACATATCTACAGCATCTGGCGCAAGATGCAGAAAAAGTCGCTGGCCTTTGATGAGCTGTTTGATGTGCGTGCGGTGCGTATCGTCGCCGATCGCCTGCAGGATTGCTACGGCGCACTGGGTACGGTACATACGCTTTATCGCCATCTGCCCAGCGAGTTCGATGACTACGTGGCCAACCCCAAGCCCAACGGCTACCAGTCGATTCATACCGTCGTGCTTGGGCCGCAGGGCAAAACGGTGGAGATCCAGATCCGTACCCGACAGATGCACGAAGATGCCGAACTGGGCGTTGCGGCACACTGGAAGTACAAAGAGGGCCCCACCTCCAGCAGCGCGCGTGGCGCAGCAGGTCACGAAGAGCGCATTGCCTGGCTGCGTAAGCTGATCAGCTGGCAGGAAGAGATGGCTGACTCCGGCGAGTTGCTGGAAGAAGTCCGTAGCCAGGTGTTTGATGACCGGGTCTACGTCTTTACGCCAAAAGGCGACGTCGTGGATCTGCCCGCAGGTTCGACACCGCTCGACTTCGCCTACCACATTCACAGTGACATCGGTCACCGCTGCATCGGCGCAAAAATTGGTGGCCGCATCGTGCCGTTCACCTACCAGCTGCAGATGGGCGACCAGGTTGAAGTGATTACCCAGAAACAGCCGAACCCGAGCCGTGACTGGCTCAACCCGAACCTGGGCTACATTACCACCAGCCGTGGACGCTCGAAGATCCACAACTGGTTCCGCAAGCAGGATCGCGACAAGAATATTATCGCCGGACGGCAGATTCTGGATAACGAACTGAATCAGCTTGATATCAGCCTGCGCGAAGCGGAAAAACTGCTGCTGCCGCGCTATAACGTGACCTCGCTTGAAGAGTTGCTGGCGGCGATTGGCGGCGGCGATATTCGTCTGAATCAGATGGTTAACTTCCTGCAGGCGAAGCTGAACAAGCCGAGTGCTGAAGAGGAAGATCGCGAAGCGCTGCGCCAGCTGACTCAGAAAGCCTACTCTCAGCCTGCGCGCAAAGAGAGTGGTCGCGTGGTCGTGGAGGGCGTAGGCAATCTGATGCACCACATCGCCCGCTGCTGCCAGCCGATTCCGGGGGATGACATTGTCGGCTTCATCACCCAGGGGCGCGGCATCTCGATTCACCGCGCGGACTGTGACCAGCTGGCTGAACTCACGTCGCACGCGCCGGAACGTATCGTCGATGCGGTATGGGGCGAAAGCTACTCCAGCGGTTACTCGCTGGTGGTGCGTGTCACCGCCAACGATCGCAGCGGCTTACTGCGCGACATCACCACGATTCTCGCCAACGAGAAAGTGAATGTACTGGGCGTCTCAAGCCGCAGCGACACCAAAAAGCAGCTGGCGACTATCGATATGGATATTGAGATCTACAACCACCAGGTTCTGGGACGTGTCCTGGCGCGACTGAACCAGGTCTCTGATATCATTGATGCCCGCCGCCTGCACTGATATTCAGTCAGGCTCTGAAGCAACCGGCAACAGGAGGTTGCGCGGGCGTTTTCTGCACCCTGAAACCCGGCCGGATGCTGTTCACCACATCCGGCCGGGTTACACGCCTTGCTTCTCTGATCGTTGCCCATCACCTGATTCATCAAGGAACCGCCTGAATGAACGCTATTGAGCGCCTGCTTGGCATAATGAAAACGCTGCGCGATCCACAGCATGGTTGCCCATGGGATCGTGAACAGACCTTTGCCACTATTGCGCCCTATACCCTGGAAGAGACTTACGAAGTGCTGGACGCCATTCAGCGCGAAGATTTTGACGACCTGCGCGGCGAACTGGGCGATCTGCTGTTTCAGGTAGTGTTCTATGCGCAGATGGCCAGCGAACAGGAACGCTTCAATTTCGAGGATATCTGTGTTGCTATCAGCGACAAGCTGGAGCGACGTCATCCGCATATTTTTGGCGATGCCACAGCAGAAACCAGCAGCGACGTGCTGAAAAACTGGGAAGCGATTAAAACTGCCGAGCGTGCGGACAAAGCCCAGCATTCCGCGCTGGATGATATCCCCAAAGCGCTGCCCGCATTGATGCGCGCCCACAAGATTCAGAAGCGCTGTCACAACGTCGGCTTCGACTGGACCACGCTGGGACCGGTGGTGGCAAAAGTGCATGAAGAGATTGATGAAGTGATGCACGAGGCGCAGCAGAGCGTGGTGGATGGTGAGAAGCTGGAAGAGGAGATTGGCGACCTGCTGTTTGCCACGGTTAACCTCTCGCGTCATCTTGGCAGCAAAGCGGAAACCGCACTGCAAAAGGCGAATGACAAGTTTGAGCGCCGGTTCCGTGAAGTGGAAGCAATTATCAATGCACAAGGTCTCAGCATGCCGGGCGCCACACTGGAGCAAATGGAGGCCGCCTGGCAGCAGGTGAAACAGGGCGAGAAGCGCTGATTATTCCACCGCTGTGCATAAAGTCGCCGTTTACGCTTACTCGATTCAGCGCGGCGGCAACTTTGTGACGCACATCAACATTTCATCGGCAGCTATCCGCTATGTTAAGACGCAGCAATGCGTTGGAGGATGGCTGTGATTCATCAATTGTGGCTGATAGCGGTTTCCAGTATACTGTTTTCCCGTCCTGGTTATTCCACCGTCTTTAAACCTAAACTCTCAGGTTCAGCATGACAACGAATTATATTTTTGTGACCGGCGGGGTCGTTTCCTCTCTGGGTAAAGGCATTGCCGCAGCCTCCCTCGCAGCCATTCTCGAAGCGCGTGGTCTGAACGTGACCATCATGAAGCTGGACCCGTATATCAACGTGGATCCAGGCACCATGAGCCCGACACAGCACGGTGAAGTTTTCGTCACTGATGACGGCGCTGAAACCGATCTGGATTTGGGTCACTACGAGCGCTTCATCCGCACCAAAATGTCGCGTCGTAACAACTTCACCACTGGCCGTATCTACTCAGAAGTCCTGCGCAAAGAACGCCGTGGCGACTATCTGGGCGCAACTATTCAGGTTATCCCGCACATCACCAACGCCATCAAAGAACGCATCATTGAAGGCGGTGAAGGTCATGATGTGGTGCTGGTTGAAATCGGCGGCACGGTAGGAGATATCGAATCACTGCCGTTCCTGGAAGCGATTCGCCAGATGGCCGTGGATGTGGGCCGCGAACACACGATGTATATGCACCTGACGCTGGTGCCTTATATGGCGGCGGCGGGTGAAGTGAAAACGAAACCGACTCAGCACTCTGTAAAAGAGCTGCTGTCGATTGGTATCCAGCCAGATGTGCTGATTTGCCGTTCTGACCGTGCCGTACCGGCCAATGAACGTGCCAAAATCGCCCTGTTCTGTAACGTCCCTGAAAAAGCGGTTATTTCGCTGAAAGACGTTGATTCCATCTACAAGATTCCTGGCATGCTGAAGTCGCAGGGCCTGGATGACTATATCTGTAAGCGCTTCAACCTGAATGCACCGGAAGCCAACCTGGCTGAGTGGGAGCAGGTGATTTACGAAGAAGCCAATCCGGGTGGTGAAGTCACCATCGGTATGGTGGGCAAGTATGTTGAGCTGCCGGATGCCTACAAGTCAGTCATCGAAGCGCTGAAACATGGCGGCCTGAAAAATCGCGTCACTGTGAACATCAAACTGATCGATTCGCAGGATGTTGAGTCACGTGGTGTCGAATTACTGAAAGATTTGGATGCGATTCTGATTCCAGGTGGCTTCGGTTACCGTGGCGTGGAAGGCAAGCTGATGACCGCGCAATACGCACGTGAAAACAACGTGCCTTACCTCGGCATCTGCCTGGGTATGCAGGTCGCGCTGATGGAGTTTGCCCGCAATGTCGCTGGCATGCCTGGCGCCAACTCCACTGAATTTGTGCCAGACTGTAAATATCCGGTGGTGGCATTAATCACCGAATGGCGTGACGAAGATGGCAACGTCGAAGTCCGCAGCGAGCAGAGCGATCTGGGCGGCACTATGCGTCTGGGCAGCCAGCAGTGTCAGTTAACGCCGGGCAGTCAGGTTCGCCAGCTCTACGGCTCTGACACCATCGTTGAGCGCCATCGCCACCGCTATGAAGTGAACAATATGCTGTTAAAGCAGATTGAAGCAGCCGGTCTGCGCGTAGCAGGTCGCTCGGGTGATGATCAACTGGTTGAGATTATCGAACTCCCGAACCATCCGTGGTTTGTGGCTTGCCAGTTCCACCCTGAGTTTACCTCGACCCCACGCGACGGCCATCCGTTGTTTGCCGGCTTTGTTAAAGCCGCGCATGAGCATCAGAAGCGTTTAGCGAAGTAAGTTTCACAGGCAGCGCGCGAACTTTTCGCGCGTTGCCTGTCTTAGGATTGACTAACTTGTACTGAGGAAAATCGTAATGTCCAAAATCGTAAAAGTCATCGGTCGCGAAATTATCGACTCACGTGGTAACCCGACTGTTGAAGCTGAAGTGCATCTGGAAGGCGGTTTCGTTGGCCTGGCCGCTGCGCCATCAGGTGCCTCTACCGGTTCACGCGAAGCGCTGGAACTGCGTGACGGTGACAAATCACGTTTCCTGGGCAAAGGCGTAACCAAAGCCGTTGCTGCAGTAAACGGTCCGATTGCTGAAGCGGTAAAAGGCAAAGACGCGAAAGATCAGGCGAACATCGATAAGATCATGATCGACCTGGACGGTACTGAGAACAAATCTAACTTCGGTGCTAACGCCATTCTGGCCGTTTCACTGGCAGCGGCTAAAGCTGCTGCAGCCTCTAAAGGTCAGCCGCTGTATGAGCACATCGCTGAACTGAACGGCACCCCAGGCAAATACTCTATGCCACTGCCAATGATGAACATCATCAACGGCGGCGAGCATGCCGACAACAACGTCGACATCCAGGAATTCATGATTCAGCCGGTTGGTGCAGCAAACCTGAAAGAAGCCATCCGTATGGGTTCTGAAGTTTTCCACAACCTGGCAAAAGTGCTGAAAAGCAAAGGCATGAGCACTGCAGTGGGTGACGAAGGTGGCTACGCGCCTAACCTGGGTTCTAACGCAGAAGCCCTGGCCGTTATCGCTGAAGCGGTAAAAGCAGCAGGCTACGAGCTGGGTAAAGACATCACCCTGGCAATGGACTGTGCAGCATCTGAGTTCTACAAAGATGGCAAATATGTTCTGGCCGGTGAAGGCGGTAAAGCGTTTACCTCTGAAGAGTTCACCCACTTCCTGGAAGATCTGACTAAACAGTATCCGATCGTTTCTATCGAAGATGGCCTGGACGAATCTGACTGGGACGGCTTCGCTTACCAGACTAAAGTGCTGGGCGACAAAATCCAGCTGGTGGGCGATGATCTGTTCGTCACCAACACCAAAATCCTGAAAGAAGGTATCGATAAAGGTATCGCTAACTCCATTCTGATCAAATTCAACCAGATCGGTTCTCTGACCGAAACCCTGGCTGCGATCAAAATGGCGAAAGACGCAGGCTACACTGCCGTGATCTCTCACCGTTCAGGCGAAACCGAAGATGCCACCATCGCTGACCTGGCGGTAGGTACTGCAGCGGGCCAGATCAAAACCGGTTCAATGAGCCGTTCTGACCGTGTTGCTAAGTACAACCAGCTGATCCGTATCGAAGAAGCGCTGGGTTCTAAAGCGCCATTCAACGGTCTGAAAGAAGTTAAAGGTCAGTAATGACCCTGTGCTGATGTCGCGTTAAGCGGCATCGCATATTCTGAAAGCCCCGCCTTGTGCGGGGCTTTTGCTTTTTCGTGTCGCGCAGCTGTTGTTGTGCGGCACACGCTGGCATAATCAGCGCCCCGATTTCTCCAGGCGAGTAAAAAATGTTTTACCCGATTAACGAAATGTTCCAGACACTGCAGGGCGAAGGTTATTACACCGGCGTGCCTGCCATTTTCATTCGCTTACAGGGATGCCCGGTGGGCTGTAGCTGGTGCGATACCAAACACACCTGGGAAAAGCGGACAGATCGGGAAACGTCGCTGGGCGATATTTTGATCAAGACAGTGGAAAGCGATGCGTGGGGTGATGCCGACGCGGCGACACTGGTGAATGCCATTGCACAGCAGGGCTGGACGGCCCGGCACGTGGTGATTACCGGCGGCGAACCGGCGATTTACGATCTGCGTCCGTTAACGACTGCGCTGGAACAGCACGGTTTCCAGTGCCAGATTGAGACCAGCGGAACGCACGAGATTCACTGTTCCGAACAGACCTGGGTGACCGTCTCCCCGAAAGTCAACATGCGCGGCGGTTATGATGTGCTGCCTCAGGCGCTGAGTCGGGCCGATGAAATCAAGCATCCGGTGGCGCGCGAGCGTGATGTGGACGCGCTGGATCTGCTGCTGGCAGGGATAGACGACACTAAAGCCCGGATCATCGCGTTACAGCCGATCAGCCGCAAAGATGATGCCACCCGACTCTGCATCGAGACCTGCATTGCACGTAACTGGCGTCTGTCGATGCAGACCCATAAGTACCTGAATATTGCCTGATTAAGCGTATTGGGTGGTTAATCGCGGGGAAGCGAGCGTGAAGGGCGGGACGGAGAGGAAATAGCGTCGGATCGAAGGGTTCGATCCGACAGGCTTAGCCGCGGTAAACGCAGCCTGCAGTGCAGGTTTCTTTGATCATCACCGCGCTTAACAGCGGCAGTTCTGGCTTCATCTGATCCCAGATCCATTTTGCCAGCACTTCGCTGGTGGGATTTTCCAGGCCAGGAATATCATTCAGATAGTAGTGATCCAGCCGATTATAGAGGGGCTTAAACGCCGCCTTCAGTTCAGCAAAATCCATAACCCAGCCGGTATGCGCATCCACTTCGCCGGTAATCTCCAGACGAACCAGGAACGAATGACCGTGCAGACGGCCACATTTGTGTCCGGCCGGCACATTCGGTAGATGGTGCGCGGCTTCGAACTGGAACTCTTTAAACAAGGTGGTAGACATAGTGGTTCTCAGACATTAAAAAACCGCTGAATTCTACCTGATTACCGCTTTTTTCGCACCCGCACCGCACAAACCGATACGTTTCCCGCGGCGTTAATTCCCGGTAACCAGCTAATCAACTGATATATCACCGCTTTGCTTACCACTTTTAACGATTATGCCTACCTGGAAAACCCTTTAGTCATTTTGGTTATTTGATATGTCGAAGGTGTATTTAATCGTTAATATACAGACCGGTAACCTACGCACTCTTCCGCCATTTACGGTCCGGACTTCTGATACTGGAATTTTTAACGCGATGACGACTCAGGCACCTGGTTCTATGCTTCCGCTCTCACCGGAACAACTCGCCCGCTTACAGGCGGCGACGACAGATTATTCCCCGACTCAACTGGCGTGGCTGTCCGGCTATTTCTGGGGTCGGGTAGAACAGACGCCAGGTAGCGCCGTCGCAGGCAGTACACCCGCTCCGGTAGACGTGCCCGCCATTACGCTGCTTTCTGCCTCCCAGACTGGCAATGCCCGTCGTCTGGCTGAGCAGTTGCGTGATGACCTGCTGGCCGCGAAGCTCAACGTAAACCTGGTGAACGCCGGTGATTACAAGTTCAAACAGATTGGCCAGGAAAAAATGCTGGTCGTGGTGACCTCCACCCAGGGCGAAGGTGAGCCGCCGGAAGAGGCGGTGGCACTGCATAAATTCCTGATGTCGAAAAAGGCACCGAAAATGGCCGGTGCAGCCTTTGCGGTGTTTGGCCTGGGCGACACCTCGTACGAATTTTTCAGTCAGGCGGGCAAAGATTTTGACAACCGTCTGGCAGAGCTGGGTGGCGAGCGTCTGCTGGATCGCGTCGATGCGGATGTTGAGTATGCTGAGCAGGCTTCCGCCTGGCGCAGTGCGCTGACGGAAATTCTGAAAAAGCGCGTGCCGACCGAATCCCCGGCGCAGGCTGCGGCGACAGCGGCAGGCAGCGTCAACGAAGTCACCACCAGTCCCTACAGCAAAGAGTCTCCGCTCAGCGCCAGTCTGGCGGTAAATCAGAAAATCACCGGACGTGACTCAGACAAAGATGTGCGCCATATCGAAATCGATCTGGGCGACTCAGGTCTCCGCTACCAGCCTGGCGATGCGCTGGGCGTCTGGTATGAAAATGACGCGGCGCTGGTCAGCGAGCTGCTGGAGCTGGTCTGGCTGAAAGGCGATGAGTCAGTAGAGGTTCAGGGCAAAACCCTGCCGCTGGCTGAGGCGCTGCAGAAGCATTTCGAGCTGACGGTGAATACTGCGCAGATCGTGGCGCAGTACGCCCAGCTGTCCCGCAACGCCGAGCTGCTGTCACTGGTGGATGATAAAGCCAGGCTGCAGCAGTATGCGCAGCACTATCCGATTGTGGATATGGTGCGTCTGGCCCCGGCTGAGCTCACCGCAGAACAGCTGACCGGCCTGCTGCGACCGCTGACGCCGCGACTCTACTCTATTGCCTCCTCACAGGCCGAAACCGAGTCCGAAGTTCACATTACCGTAGGTGCAGTGCGCTTTGATATTGAAGGTCGCCAGCGCGGCGGCGGCGCTTCGACCTGGCTGGCCGATCGCATCGAAGAAGAGGGCGAGGTCCGGGTCTTCATCGAACACAACGACAATTTCCGCCTGCCGGCTAATCCGGACGCGCCTGTGATCATGATTGGTCCGGGCACCGGCATCGCGCCGTTCCGCGCCTTTATGCAGCAGCGCGACAACGACGGTGCCAGCGGTAAAAACTGGCTATTCTTTGGTAATCCGCACTTCACCGACGATTTCCTCTACCAGGTGGAGTGGCAGAAATATGTGAAGGATGGCCTGCTGACGAATATCGACCTCGCCTGGTCACGCGATCAGGCAGAGAAGATTTACGTACAGGATAAGATCCGTGCGAAAGGGGCCGAAGTCTGGCGCTGGATTGAAGAGGGCGCGCATCTTTATGTCTGTGGCGATGCGAACCGTATGGCAAAAGACGTCGAGCAGGCACTGCTGGATGTGGTGGTCGAACACGGCGGAATGGATCGTGAAACGGCCGACGAATTTTTAAGTGAGCTGCGCATTGAGCGCCGTTATCAGCGAGACGTTTACTAATGAGCGATAAACACCCTGGACCGCTGGTTGTCGAAGGCAAATTAACAGACGCTGAGCGTCTGAAGAAGCAGAGCAACTATCTGCGCGGCACCATCAAAGAAGATCTGGAAGAAGGTCTGACCGGCGGTTTCACCGGCGACAACTTCCTGCTGATCCGCTTTCACGGCATGTACCAGCAGGATGACCGCGACATTCGCGCCGAACGTGCCGAGCAGAAGCTGGAGCCGCGTCACGCAATGATGCTGCGCTGCCGACTGCCGGGCGGCATCATTACGCCGACCCAGTGGCTGGCTATCGACAAATTTGCTACCGATAAAACCATTTACGGCAGCATCCGTCTGACCAACCGTCAGACCTTCCAGTTTCACGGCATTCTGAAGAAGAACGTCAAGCCGACGCATCAGATGCTGCATGAAGTGGGACTGGATGCGCTGGCGACCGCCAACGACGTAAACCGTAACGTGCTCTGTACCTCGAACCCTGTAGAGTCTGAGCTGCATCAGGAAGCCTATGAGTGGGCGAAGAAGCTCTCTGAGCATCTGCTGCCGCGCACCCGTGCCTATGCAGAGATCTGGTGGGATAAAGAAAAAGTCGCGACCACTGATGAAGAGCCGATTCTCGGTGAAACCTATCTGCCGCGTAAATTCAAAACCACAGTCGTGATTCCGCCGCACAACGATGTGGATCTGCACGCCAACGATCTGAACTTTGTTGCGGTCGCTGAGAATGGCAAGCTGGTGGGCTTCAACCTGCTGGTGGGCGGCGGCCTGTCGATCGAGCACGGTAACAAAGCGACTTACGCGCGCACCGCCAGCGAGTTTGGGTACTTCCCGGTAGAGAAAATCCTTGATGTGGCCGAGGCGGTTGTGACGACTCAGCGCGACTGGGGCAACCGTACCGATCGTAAAAACGCCAAAACCAAATACACCCTGGAACGCGTTGGCGTCGAGACGTTTAAAGCGGAAGTTGAAAAACGTGCTGGTGTGACGTTTGAGCCGATTCGTCCGTATGAGTTCACCACCCGTGGCGATCGTATTGGCTGGATCAAAGGCATCGACAACAAATGGCACCTGACGCTGTTTATTGAAAATGGCCGTCTGCTCGATTATCCGGGCCGACCGCTGAAAAGCGGCATCGCTGAAATTGCGAAAATTCATCAGGGTGATTTCCGTCTGACCGCTAACCAGAATCTGATTGTGGCAGGCGTGCCGGAAAGTGAGAAAGCGCAGATCGAAGCGATCGCCCGTGAGCATGGTCTGATGGATCAGGTTACGCCTCAGCGCGAAAACTCGATGGCCTGCGTCGCGTTCCCGACCTGTCCGCTGGCGATGGCAGAAGCCGAACGTTTCCTGCCAGCGTTTGTGACCAAAGTTGAAGGCATCATGCACGCGCATGGCGTCGGCGATGAGCACATAGTGTTACGCGTTACCGGTTGTCCGAACGGTTGCGGCCGTGCCATGCTGGCTGAGCTGGGTCTGGTGGGTAAAGCGCCAGGCCGCTACAACCTGCATCTGGGCGGAAACCGCAGCGGAACGCGTATTCCCCGTATGTACCGTGAAAACATTAACGAAAGCGAAATTCTCGCCACGATTGATGAGCTGGTGGGACGCTGGGCCACCGAGCGCCAGGCCGCAGAAGGCTTTGGTGACTTCACCATCCGCGCGGGCATTGTTGCGCCGGTGCTGGACCCGGCACGCGATTTTTGGGAGGAAGCAAAATGAGTCAGCCCGACCTCGCAGCACTGAATGAGATGTCCAAAGTCCAGCGTGCTATGGCGCTGGCCGCGATCAATGCGCAGCTGGAGAAGTCTTCAGCGGAAGAGCGGGTCAGCTGGGCGCTGGAGAATCTGCCGGGTGCTTATGTGCTCTCCTCCAGTTTCGGTATTCAGGCCGCGGTGTCGCTGCACCTGGTGACGCGCCAGCAGCCCGATATTCCGGTGATCCTGACCGACACCGGCTATCTGTTCCCGGAGACCTATCGTTTTATTGATGAGCTGGCGGACCAGCTCAATCTCAACCTCAAAGTGTTTCGCGCCGAGACCTCACCGGCCTGGCAGGAAGCGCGTTACGGCAAACTGTGGGAGCAGGGCGTCGAGGGGATTGAGAAATATAACGAGATTAACAAAGTCGAGCCGATGAACCGCGCCATCGAAACCCTGGGCGCGCAGACCTGGTTTGCTGGCCTCCGCCGCGACCAGTCAGGCAGCCGGGCGAATCTGCCGGTGCTGGGTGTACAGCGTGGCGTCTTTAAGCTGCTGCCGATTATCGACTGGGATAACCGCCAGATTCATCAGTACCTGGAGCAGCACAAGCTTAAGTACCATCCGCTGTGGGATGAAGGCTATCTTTCGGTGGGCGATACCCACACCACCCGCAAGTGGGAGCCGGGTATGGCAGAAGAAGAGACACGCTTCTTCGGTCTCAAGCGCGAGTGTGGTCTGCACGAAGGGTAATACCGAGCTTCTCTCCCTGAAATCAGGGAGAGAAGTGCTTCTTGACGGTCAGGCGGAAAGTTAAACGCCTTTTAATCCGGCAAACGCCTCCGCTGCACGGGTCACATTCACTTTCGTCACCTCATACTCTGCCACCGCCACAAACGGATCTTCCGCTAAGATCGCATCCAGCGCTTCACGCGCCATCTCCCTGACCAGCAGCATGCCACCTGTGCGTGGATCTTTACGTCCTGCGGCAATAAAACTGCCTGCCTCAAAATAGCGGTCAAGCCATTCAATATGGCCTGCCAGCAGCGCCTCAACCTCTTCTATCGGACGAACGTAATTCAGAAAGACCACGTACATGTCAGATCCTCACACTTTAGGATTGGTCAGTTCGCTGATCAGCGGCAGCAGCACGCGGACACTGTCGCGGGTGCGCAGGGCTATCTGGCCCGGCAGCCAGCGGTCGAGATAGTTCAGATTATCCAGGTCAGTCTGATGACGGGTCACGCCATCAGGAAAGTGCGGGCTACGATGACGCTGTAGTGCGCCATCTTTGTTACCCAGCGACCAGTTACTGGCAGTAACATTCAGCAGCGGAAAGCCTGCCTTGTCAAAGGCATTGAGGCCATTGAAGTCCTTGCGATTCAGCTGATGACTGGCAGCGGGAATGCCTTGCTGACGTGCCAGTAGCAGGGCGCGATCGCTGGTCTGTTTGCGCACCGCCCGGGGCGTGTTCATGCCACTGTTGAAATAGAGATGATCGCCGGTTATCAGGCTATTCAGATTGATGACCAGCAGCGTGTTCTTCTTCTCACGGGTGCTCATTCGCTCAACATAATCATCCAGGCCGTGCAGATCCGCTTCTCCGGCGCTCAGCGCCACAAAGCGAATGCCATAGTGAAGCGGTTTGCGACTCAGTTGCTGCGCCAGTTCCAGCATCACGCCAAGACCTGACGCATTGTCATCAACACCCTGCAGGCGTAAGCCGCCCAGATTGTGATGGACCTGGTTGCTGTTTTGCGGCGTCCAGGTATCCAGGTGCGCCACGATCAGAATCTCCTGTGGCACGCTGCCTGCGCGCGCAGCAATGACGGAGGTTGCCGTCAGTTTATGCCAGCGCTGCGTGCCGTCATCTTCCTGCCATTTGTAGCCCGTGTTGAACTGGCGGGTATCGGTTTTATAACCCAGCGCGGTAAATTGTTGCTGCAGATAGTCCGTGGCCATCAATTCAGCCGGACTGCCGCTCATGCGGCCAGGAAAATAAGTGGCGATGTGCCGGACCTGCTGTTCGGCAAACTGACCTGTCGGCGTGGCTAAAACCAGCGGGGAAATGAGTGCGCTAAACAAAACTGTCGCTACCCTCAGGCGGAGGGAACAAAACATAATGCGTCCTTTTTTCATTATTCGATAGGCATTCAACATGCGGACCTGAGTCAGTCATGCCGCGCGTATTATACCCTCTTTGTTCTGCGACCTGGTTAACGGAATAAGTTGCTGCCTTAACATAATGGGGTAACGCGTGTTTATTGCTGGCACTTATCTGCTTTTACAGTTACAGGCACAGAGGCGAATCTGTGAACCTGTTCACGAAAAAGCCATTATATTTCATCTGCTAAGACCAAATTGTTCTGTGCTTTGCGAAGTCTTTATTCCATTCGGTAACTACTCATTCCAATTCGTAATTTCAACTGCATAAACCCGGCGACGTATAGTCGCGTTAATACAAAGTTAAAACATCAGGGTTAACGTGGACTATTTGCCTCTTTTTGCCGATCTTTCTGGCCGCCCGGTTCTGGTTGTCGGCGGTGGAGATATTGCGGCGCGAAAAATTGAACTACTGCGCCGTGCGCGTGCGCGCGTTCTGATCGCCTCGCGTGAACTCTGCCCTGAACTGCAGGCACTGCTGGAAAAGCAGGAGCTGGAGTGGCTGGCGACTGAATTTGACCCGGCCCAGCTGGATGGGGTTTTCCTGGTGATCGCCGCGACCGACGACAACCATCTCAACACCCAGGTCTTTGAAGCTGCTAACGCGCGGCAGAAGCTGGTTAACGTGGTTGATGACCAGCCAAAATGCACCTTTATCTTCCCCTCGATTGTTGACCGCTCACCTCTGGTGGTGGCGATCTCCTCCAGCGGCACCGCACCGGTGCTGGCACGTATGCTGCGCGAAAAAATCGAAACGCTGTTGCCTGCCAGTCTCGGCCAGATGGCTGAGGTAGCCGGGCTCTGGCGCGATAAAGTTAAAGCGCGCTTCAGCCGCATGTCTGATCGCCGGCGCTTCTGGGAACGCGCTTTTGATGGCCGGTTCGCCAGTGAGATGTCAGCCGGTAACGTCGAAGAGGCGAAACGTACGCTGGACCGTGAGCTGCAGGAAGAGCCAACCCGTCAGGGCGAGATTTTCCTGGTGGGTGCCGGACCGGGCGACAGCGGCCTGCTGACGCTACGTGGCCTGCAGGTGATGCAGTTAGCGGATGTGGTGCTCTACGACCATCTGGTCAGTGAAGAGGTGCTGGATCTGGTGCGACGCGACGCCGACCGCATCTGCGTCGGCAAACGAGCCAGCGCGCATACGTTACCGCAGGAAGAGATTAATCAGTTGCTGGTTTCACTGGCGCTGAAAGGTAAGCGCGTCGTCCGCCTCAAGGGCGGCGATCCCTTTATCTTTGGCCGTGGCGGCGAAGAGCTGCAGGCGGCTCAGCAGGCGGGCATTCCGTTCCAGGTGGTGCCGGGCGTCACCGCGGCTGCCGGTGCGACGGCCTATGCCGGTATTCCGCTGACCCACCGCGATTACGCGCAGAGCGTAATGTTTATTACCGGTCACTGCCGTCCCGATGGGGATGACATTGACTGGCCATCACTGGCGCGTGCGCGTCAGACGCTGGCGATCTACATGGGAACGGTTAAAGCGGCTGCCATCAGCGCGGCGCTGATTCAGCACGGTCGCGCGCCATCAACGCCGGTGGCGGTGATCAGTTGCGGCACCCGTCAGGATCAACAGGTGCTGACCGGCACCTTAGAACAACTTGAGGCGCTGGCCGCCTCGGCACCTACTCCGGCGCTACTGGTGATCGGAGAGGTGGTTAATCTGCACGGGCAACTCGCCTGGTTTAAACATTCGGCACAGCAGGGGGCTCGCGAGTCCGCCGTTGTCAATCTGGCTTGAGGGAAAATCATGGACCAAAAACGACTCACTCATCTGCGTCAGCTGGAGGCGGAGAGTATCCACATCATTCGCGAAGTCGCGGCCGAGTTCAGCAATCCGGTGATGATGTACTCCATCGGTAAAGACTCCTCGGTAATGCTGCATCTGGCGCGTAAAGCCTTTTATCCTGGCACGCTGCCGTTCCCGTTGCTGCATGTGGATACCGGCTGGAAATTCCGTGAAATGTACGAGTTTCGCGACCGCACCGTGAAAGCGATGGGCGCAGAGTTGCTGGTTCACCGCAACCCGGAAGGCGTGGCGATGGGGATTAACCCGTTTGTCCACGGCAGTGCCAAACACACTGACATCATGAAAACCGAAGGGCTGAAGCAGGCGCTGAATAAATATGGTTTTGATGCGGCCTTTGGCGGCGCACGTCGTGATGAAGAGAAGTCTCGCGCCAAAGAGCGTATCTACTCTTTCCGCGACCGCTTCCATCGCTGGGACCCGAAAAACCAGCGTCCTGAGCTGTGGCACAACTACAACGGCCAGATCAACAAGGGCGAGAGCATCCGCGTCTTCCCGCTGTCGAACTGGACCGAACTGGATATCTGGCAGTACATCTTCCTGGAAAACATCGAGATCGTGCCGCTCTATCTCGCCGCGCCACGTCCGGTGCTGGAGCGTGATGGCATGCTGATGATGATCGATGACGATCGCATCAACCTGCAGCCGGGTGAAGAGATCACCCAGCGGATGGTCCGTTTCCGTACGCTCGGCTGCTGGCCGCTGACCGGCGCGGTAGAGTCCGAAGCGCGGACGCTGCCGGAGATCATCGAAGAGATGCTGGTTTCTACCACCAGCGAGCGTCAGGGCCGCATGATTGATCGCGATCAGTCCGGTTCGATGGAACTGAAAAAACGTCAGGGTTATTTCTAAGGAGACGCCAGATGAATACCGTAATTGCACAACAGATTGCCGACCAGGGCGGCGTTGAAGCCTGGCTGACCGCGCAACAGCATAAGAGCCTGCTGCGTTTTCTGACCTGCGGCAGCGTTGACGACGGAAAAAGTACCCTGATTGGGCGTCTGCTACATGACACCCGTCAGATCTATGAAGATCAGCTTTCATCGCTGCATAACGACAGCAAACGTCATGGCACCCAGGGCGAGAAACTCGATCTGGCGCTGCTGGTGGATGGTCTGCAGGCTGAGCGTGAGCAGGGCATTACCATTGATGTGGCCTACCGCTATTTCTCGACTGAAAAGCGTAAATTTATCATCGCCGATACGCCGGGCCATGAGCAGTACACCCGCAATATGGCGACCGGTGCATCAACCTGTGACCTGGCGATTCTGCTGATCGATGCCCGTAAAGGCGTGCTGGATCAGACCCGCCGTCACAGCTTTATTTCGACGCTGCTGGGGATCAAACATCTGGTAGTGGCGATTAATAAGATGGATCTGGTTGAGTACGATCAGGCGCGCTACGAGCAGATCAAACAGGATTACCTGGACTTTGCAGGCCAGTTACCGGATGACCTCGATATCCGCTTTGTGCCGATGTCGGCGCTGGAAGGGGATAACGTAGCATCCGCCAGTCAGACCATGCCATGGTACAGCGGCCCGACGCTGCTGGATGTCCTGGAAACAGTGGAACTGAACCGCGTGGTGGATCACCAGCCGATGCGTTTCCCGGTGCAGTATGTTAACCGTCCTAACCTGGATTTCCGTGGCTATGCCGGTACCCTGGCGTCAGGCAGCGTGCAGGTGGGCCAGCGCGTTAAAGTGCTGCCGTCTGGCGTAGAGTCGACTATTGCCCGCATAGTGACCTTTGATGGCGATCTGCAGGAAGCGGGCGCAGGTGAAGCGATCACCCTGGTGCTGCAGGATGAGATTGATATCAGTCGTGGCGATCTGCTGGTTGATGCCAGCGAAACGCTGGCTGCGGTTCAGTCTGCCAGCGTTGACGTGGTCTGGATGGCAGAACAGCCTCTGCAGGCCGGTCATAGCTATGATCTGAAAATCGCCGGTAAGAAAACCCGTGGACGGGTAGAGAAAGTCCTGCATCAGGTGGAGATTAACTCGCTGGAGACACGTCAGGTCGATGCGCTGCCGCTAAACGGTATTGGTCGCATTGAATTAACCTTTGACGAACCGATGGTGCTCGACAGCTATCAGCAGAATCCGGTGACCGGCGGCATGATCTTTATCGATCGACTGACCAACGTGACCGTGGGTGCCGGCATGATCCATCAGCCAAACCATGACGCTCCGGTTAATACCGGCGAGTTCAGCGCGTTTGAGCTGGAACTGAATGCACTGGTGCGCCGTCACTTCCCACACTGGAACGCGCGCGACCTGCTGGGCGGTCAATAATGGCTCAGCACGATGATAACGTGGTGTGGCATGACCATCCGGTAACTCGTGCTTCACGCGAACAGCAGCATGGCCATCAGGGCGTGGTGCTGTGGTTCACCGGGCTTTCGGGCTCGGGGAAATCCACGGTCGCAGGCGCGCTGGAGCAGGCGCTGCACCGTATTGGCGTCAGCACCTATCTGCTGGATGGTGACAATGTGCGTCACGGTCTCTGTCGTGACCTCGGCTTCAGCGACGATGACCGCAAGGAGAATATCCGTCGGGTCGGCGAGGTGGCGAAACTGATGGTGGATGCCGGGCTCGTGGTGCTTACTGCCTTTATTTCACCGCATCGCGCCGAGCGCCAGATGGTGCGCGACCTGCTGGAGCCGGGTCAGTTTATCGAAGTGTTTGTCGATACGCCGCTGGCGGTGTGTGAAGCACGCGATCCAAAAGGGTTATACCGCAAAGCACGTGCCGGTGAACTGCGTAATTTCACCGGTATCGACAGCGTCTATGAAGCGCCCGACAGCCCGGAAATCCAGCTGGATGGCGAACAATTGGTTACAAAACTGGCCGCCCAATTGTTAGACGTGCTACGCGACCGCGATATCATCAGATCCTGAAGAGACAGCGGCAAATCGCTTCGGGTTTGCCGCCCTCGCAACAACAGGATGCCTATGCAGAACGTCACACCCATGCTCGCTCGTAAAGATGACTCCTCCCAGGATGAGCCACGCTCATTGCTGCCGGGCGGTGTTATCGGCTTACTCGCTTACTGGTGTGCGCTGGCGCTTCCTTTCCTGCTGTTCGGCTCTAACACGCTGTTCTTCTTTCTCTATACCTGGCCATTCTTTCTGGCGCTGCTGCCGGTTGCCGTGGTCACGGGCATCGCACTGAATACGCTGCTGAGCGGACACTGGATTTGGGCTGCCCTCGCCACAGTCATTATGGTGGTGACTCTCTTCTGGTTAATGTTCTCCTTTCTCTCCGGCTGGTAAGCCTTAACGGCGTCCGTGCTGATGTGCAAACGCATCGGCAGGTTACAAAACTTTTCCCGTCAGAATCGGTACTGATTGCGCAGAGGCGCAGCAAAGCGCGCCATTTTCGCTGCTGGTGTGGAGTCCTGTGCAAAGTTATGGGATGATTGGGCCGTTTTTAGGGGGCGGGATGGGAAAACTGACGTTACTGTTATTGGTGCTGCTTGGCTGGCTGCAATATTCATTGTGGCTGGGGAAAAATGGCATCCATGACTATACGCGCGTCAATGATGATGTCGCGGTACAACAGGCAAACAATGCCAAACTTAAATCGCGAAACGATCAGCTGTTTGCCGAAATTGACGATCTCAATGGCGGCTCGGAAGCGATCGAGGAGCGTGCACGCAATGAACTGGGCATGATTAAGCCCGGTGAGACCTTCTATCGTCTGGTGCCTGACCAGAACAAACGTAACGCGCAACAATCAGCGCAAAACCTACAACGATAAAACATGAACACTCTGGCCTCCCTTGCGGATGTGATTGCCGTGGTGCCCGCTGCCGGAATCGGCAGCCGCATGCAGGCAACCTGTCCGAAGCAGTATCTGACGATTGGTCAGCACACCCTTCTGGAACACAGCATTGCACGTCTGTTTTCCCATCCCGCCATCAGACAGGTGATTGTCGCCCTCAGTCCCGATGACCAGCACTTCGCTTCATTGCCGCTGGCACGCGATCCGCGTGTGCTCAGGGTCACAGGCGGCGAGACCCGCGCTGAATCGGTGCTGGCCGGATTACAGGCCGCACAGGGTTCGGCCTGGGTGCTGGTCCATGATGCTGCGCGTCCCTGTCTGCATCCCGACGATCTTCAGAAACTGCTTAACGTGCGTGAACAGAGCCACGTGGGCGGAATTCTGGCTGCGCCAGTGCGCGACACCATGAAACGGGGCGAGCCGGGCAAAGCCGCAGTGGCCCATACCGTGGAACGCGACGATCTCTGGCACGCCTTAACGCCGCAATTTTTCCCGCATGCGCTGCTCACTGCCTGCCTGACGCGGGCGCTGACAGAAGGCGCAACCATCACCGATGAAGCATCGGCGCTGGAGTATTGCGGCTATCATCCGCTGCTGGTCAGCGGACGCAGTGATAACATCAAAGTCACCCGGCCAGAAGATCTGGCGCTGGCGGCTTTTTATCTGAGTCAGATTCAATTAAAGGAGAGCGCATGATGCGTATCGGTCACGGTTTTGACGTTCACGCCTTTGGCGGAGAGGGTCCGTTAGTGATTGGCGGTGTGCGGATCCCATTTGAACACGGTTTTATCGCCCATTCGGATGGCGATGTGGCGCTGCATGCGCTGACTGATGCGCTGCTGGGCGCTGTGGCGATGGGCGATATCGGCAAGTTATTCCCCGACACCGATCCGGCCTTTAAAGGGGCGGACAGCCGCGGCCTGCTGCGTGAGGCCTGGCGTCGTATCGAAGCCAAAGGCTATCGCATCGGTAATGTCGACGTCACAATTATTGCTCAGGCACCGAAAATGCTGCCGCATGTGCCACAGATGCGCATCAACATCGCAGAAGATCTGGGCTGCCATATGGATGCGGTCAACGTCAAAGCGACCACCACTGAGAAACTCGGCTTTACCGGGCGCGGTGAAGGCATTGCCTGTGAAGCGGTCGCGTTAGTCCTGAAAGCTGACAGCCAATGAGTCTGAATTACCTGCACGGCACACCTGTGGCCTCTGGCGTGATCAAAGCCAGTCCCGAAGATTTCGTGGTAGTTGAAGATCTCGGCTATGGCGCGGATGGTGAAGGTGAGCATCTGTTGGTGCGGATCCGTAAAACAGGTGCGAATACCCGTTTTGTGGCAGAAGCGCTGGCTAAGTACCTGGGTATTCATCCGCGCGACATGAGTTATGCCGGAATGAAAGATCGCCATGCGGTGACGGAACAGACCCTCTGTTTTCGCCTGCCGGGTAATGCGATGCCCGACCTGCGCGGTTTTACGCTGGAAGGGGTTGAGATTTTGCAGGCGGTACGCCACAAGCGTAAGCTGCGCATCGGCGCACTGGCGGGGAATGCGTTCCGGCTGGTCATCCGTCAGATCAGCGATTGTGATGCGGTTGAAACGCGTCTGACGCAGATCCGCGATGCGGGCGCGCCCAACTATTTTGGTGAGCAGCGTTTTGGTCGCGGCGGCAATAACCTGGTGATGGCAGAAAAGTGGGCGCGCAATGAGATCATTGTCCGTGACCGCAACAAGCGCAGCCTGATGCTCTCTGCCGCGCGCAGTGCGCTGTTTAATCAGGTGACCAGTGCACGTCTGCAGCAGCAGGGCAGTCTGACTCAGGTGCTCAACGGCGATGCATTGCAGCTGACCGGTCGAGGCAGCTGGTTTGTGGCACAGCCTGAAGAACTGGCCGACTCACAACGGCGGGTTGATCACCATGAGCTGCGGATTACCGCGCCGCTGACGGGACGCGGGGACGCTGGCACGCAGGCTGATGCGCTGGCGTTTGAACAGCAGACGCTGGCTAATGATACGCCGCTGCTGAGCCTCATTGAACGTGAGAAGGTCGATGCAGCCCGCCGCGCCATGCTGGTGGTGCCACGGGATATGCAGTGGCGCTGGTGGGATGACGTCACGCTGGAACTGACATTCTGGCTGCCCGCGGGGAGCTTTGCGACCAGCGTGGTCCGGGAGCTGCTGACCTCCGCAGACTCGCTCGATCAGATTGATGAGTAATCTTCGCTGCAACATTACCCGCAGTGTGGGTAATGTTGCGGCAAACCCCCACCGCTGTGTGATTTACGCCTACCACTTCCTTGCGCGCCTCGTTAGAATGCAAAAATCGCTGTCCATTCCTCACCTGTTGCCATGCCGTTAAAACAGGTTCAGTCACGGCGACCAGTCGAATAAAAAAAGGTCAGAACGAAATGCGGATATTGCTCAGCAACGATGACGGCATTCATGCACCGGGTATTCAGACTCTGGCGAAAGCCCTGCGGCAGATTGCTGACGTGCAGGTTGTTGCCCCCGATCGTAACCGAAGCGGTGCCTCTAACTCATTAACGCTGGAAACACCTCTGCGTACCTTTACCCATGAAAACGGCGATATCGCGGTTCAGATGGGAACGCCGACCGATTGCGTATATCTGGGGGTGAATGCGCTGATGCAGCCACGCCCTGACATTGTGGTGTCAGGCATTAATGCCGGTCCCAATCTGGGCGATGATGTGATCTATTCCGGTACGGTGGCAGCAGCGATGGAAGGGCGGCATCTTGGCCTGCCTGCAATCGCTGTGTCGCTCAATGGCCATCAGCACTACGCGACCGCAGCGGCAGTGACCTGCGCGCTTCTCCGGGCGCTGACGCATGAACCCCTGCGCACTGGCCGCATTCTCAATATCAATGTCCCCGATCTGCCACTCTCCGAGCTGAAAGGTATCCGCGTGACGCGCTGTGGCAGTCGCCATCCGGCTGATCAGGTGATCGCGCAACAGGATCCACGCGGCAATACCCTCTACTGGATAGGTCCACCGGGCGAAAAACTCGATGCAGGCCCGGATACAGATTTCGCTGCCGTTGATCAGGGCTACGTTTCTGTCACCGCGCTGCATGTTGATTTAACGGCGCACAGCGCGCAGAACGTGCTCAGCGACTGGCTGGCAAAAGCTGAGGTGAACCTGGCATGGTGAATCGGCGTATTGAGACATTGCTGTCACAACTGCGTCAGCAGGGCATTGATGATGAAAACCTGCTGAAAGCCATTAGCGAGGTGCCGCGTGAACGCTTTATCGACGAGGCGTTTGAGCATAAAGCCTGGGACAATGTTGCCTTACCTATCGGCTCCGGTCAGACGATATCACAGCCTTACATGGTCGCGCGGATGACCGCGCTGCTCGGGCTTAATCCGCATTCGCGTGTGCTGGAGATTGGCACAGGTTCTGGTTACCAGACGGCGATTCTTGCCCATCTGGTGGACCATGTTTATTCAGTGGAACGCATCAAAGGCCTGCAATGGCAGGCTAAACGCCGCCTGAAGCAGCTGGATCTGCACAAGGTCTCTACCCGTCATGGCGATGGCTGGGAGGGCTGGCCTTCACGGGGGCCGTTCGACGCCATTATTGTCACTGCCGCACCTCCGGAAATTCCGATTGCGCTGATAGCACAACTGGCAGAAGGCGGCATTATGGTGCTGCCGGTTGGCGAAGAGCAGCAGGTACTCAAGCGGCTGCGTCGTCAGGGCGAAGAGGTCATCGAGGAGATCATTGAGCCGGTGCGTTTTGTTCCGCTGGTGCAGGGCGATCTGGCCTGATGCTCTTCGTATTTCTTCACAACTGTTTCATGGCACCACGTACCTGATGTTGTTACTATCCAGTTTATTCAACAAAAATGCAGAAATTATCGCGCCACGCAGAGCATTCTGCTGACAGGTACAGTGAAGCAGATAGATCAGAGTTGCCATCACGGGGGATTAATGAGCACGGGAAGCACACTTTTTCAGTTACGCCGTCTGGCGGCGCTTTCACTGGTAGGTTTTTGGCTGGCAGGCTGCAGCTCCAGCGACAATTCTCAGGCACCTATCAGTCGCGTTGGCGATGAGGGCGGCATGATGAACAGTCAGGCGGGAGGAGGCCAGGTTTCTGGTGGCATTCCAGCCGCGCCGTCTCAGGGACAAATGTTAAGCAGAAATTCATCATCTACCCCCAGCAATGGTGGAATGATTAGTACCAGCAGTAATGTTGAGACGCAGAATGGCCGGATAGTGTACAACCGCAGTTACCAGAATATTCCTAAGGGTAGCTATTCCGGTGAAACATATACCGTTAAGCGTGGCGACACGTTGTTTTATATTGCCTGGATTACCGGCAATGATTTCCGTGACTTAGCCCAGCGCAACAACGTTCCCGCGCCTTATAGCCTGAATGTCGGCCAGACTTTACAGATTGGAAATGGGTCGGGTCAGCCGATTACCGGTGGCAATCCCATTACCGTTGCTGATGCAACACAGGGCGGGGTCCCTGTGGCACCACAAATTAAATCGCCTGTTGTTGCACAGCAACCTGTTATTACGTATTCTGATGATTCGGGTAATTCGGGTGGCAGCAAATTGTTGCCTTCGAAAGGAGCAAATGTTGCAACGACAACAGCTCCAGTAGTTACCGCACCCCCAACGGTTAGCAGTACAACCAACAGTTCAACGCCGGTCGGAAGCTGGCGCTGGCCGACTGACGGGAAGATTATCGATAACTTCTCTGCCGCCGAAGGTGGCAATAAAGGTATCGATATCGCCGGGACGCGCGGACAATCTGTTGTCGCCACTGCTTCAGGACGAGTGGTTTACGCAGGTAACGCACTCCGGGGTTACGGTAATTTAATCATCATCAAACACAATGATGATTACCTGAGCGCCTACGCCCACAACGATACAATGCTGGTTCGGGAACAACAGGAAGTTAAGGTGGGGCAAAAAATCGCTACCATGGGTAGCACCGGAACCAGTTCAGTCAGATTACACTTTGAAATTCGTTACAAGGGGAAATCCGTAAACCCGTTGCGTTATTTGCCGCAGCGATAATCCGGCAGAACAAAACAGATGTATGTTCTGCCCTGGAATCACGGGTAGGAGCCGCTTATGAGCCAGAATACGCTGAAAGTAAACGAGTTACATGAGAACGCGGAATTCGATGAGAACGGAGCTGAAATTTTTGACGAGAAGGCACTCGTTGAAAACGAAGCCAGTGATAGCGACGTAGCGGAAGAAGAGTTGCTTTCACAGGGTGCGACGCAGCGTGTATTAGATGCGACGCAGCTCTATCTCGGGGAGATTGGCTATTCTCCGTTGTTAACGGCAGAGGAAGAAGTTTTCTTCGCTCGCCGTGCATTGCGGGGTGATATCCCTTCCCGTCGCCGTATGATCGAAAGTAACTTACGTTTGGTGGTGAAAATCGCCCGTCGTTACAGCAATCGTGGTTTAGCTCTGCTGGACCTGATTGAAGAAGGTAACCTCGGCCTGATTCGCGCCGTAGAGAAATTTGACCCGGAGCGCGGGTTCCGTTTCTCAACGTACGCCACCTGGTGGATTCGTCAGACAATTGAACGGGCGATCATGAATCAAACCCGTACCATCCGTCTGCCGATTCACATTGTAAAAGAACTGAATGTTTATCTGCGTACAGCGCGTGAACTTTCCCACAAGCTCGACCATGAGCCAAGTGCGGAAGAGATCGCCGAACAGCTGGATAAGCCGGTTGATGACGTAAGCCGCATGTTACGTCTTAACGAACGCATTACCTCGGTTGATACGCCATTAGGCGGTGATTCTGAAAAAGCGCTGCTGGACATTCTGGCCGATGAAAAAGACAACGGCCCGGAAGACACCACGCAGGACGATGATATGAAACAAAGCATCGTCAAATGGCTGTTCGAACTGAACGCCAAGCAGCGTGAAGTGCTGGCGCGTCGTTTCGGCCTGTTGGGCTATGAAGCGGCAACACTTGAGGATGTAGGTCGTGAAATCGGCTTAACCCGCGAGCGTGTACGCCAGATTCAGGTTGAAGGTTTGCGCCGTCTGCGCGAAATCCTGCAGGCGCAGGGCCTCAGCATTGAAGCACTGTTTCGTGAATAATCGTATTTAAGATGGTCTGAGTAAGAATGCAAAAAGCGATGGTGAAAACCATCGCTTTTTTTATGTCTGCAGAAAATTTTTGCTGTTGATTAACGGCGCACTGCGCAATAACGCGGTGCGCCACACTGTCAGACCAGCGATTTAAGACGATAAATCCAGTCGAGCGCCTGGCGCGGTGTCAGCGTATCCGGATCCAGCGCCTCAAGTGCTTCCACGGCAGGCGAGGTCTCTTCAACCAGCAGCGGTAGCTGAGAACCATCGATCGTCGATGAAGCCGAATGGTTTGAAACGTTCTCAAGTTCTTTGAGCTTATTGCGCGCCCGCTTAATCACCTCTTTAGGCACGCCCGCCAGCGCTGCGACCGCCAGACCGTAACTCTTACTCGCGGCCCCTTCCTGCACGCTGTGCATAAAGGCGATAGTGTCACCGTGCTCAACCGCATCCAGATGGACGTTGACCACGCCTTCCATTTTTTCCGGCAGGGTGGTCAGCTCAAAGTAATGGGTAGCAAACAGCGTCATTGCCTTGATGCGATTCGCCAGGTTTTCGGCGCAGGCCCAGGCCAGCGATAAACCGTCGTAGGTGGAGGTTCCGCGTCCAATCTCATCCATCAGCACCAGGCTGTTTTCGGTGGCGTTGTGCAGGATGTTGGCGGTTTCGGTCATTTCAACCATAAAGGTCGAGCGCCCGGAGGCGAGATCGTCTGCGGCACCGACACGGGTAAAGATGCGATCCAGCGGACCAATCAGCGTCTCATCGGCGGGAACAAAACTGCCGATCCATGCCATCAGTGCAATCAGTGCTGCCTGCCGCATATAGGTACTCTTACCGCCCATGTTTGGCCCGGTAATGATTAACATCCTGCGCTGGGGTGCCAGCGACAGCGGGTTGGCAATAAACGGCTCTTTCAGAACCTGTTCAACCACCGGATGGCGACCCCCGCTGATTTTAATCCCGGCTTTTTCCTGCAAGACCGGACGGCAATAGTTCAGTGACCAGGCGCGTTCCGCCAGGTTGCTCAACACATCCAGCTCTGCCAGCGCGGCAGCACTCAGCTGCAGTGCTTCAAGGTGCGGCAGCAACTGGTCGAACAGTGCCTCATACAGGCTTTTCTCCAGCGACAGCGCTTTGCCCTTCGAGGTGAGGACCTTGTCTTCGTACTCTTTCAGTTCAGGAATGATGTAGCGTTCAGCGTTTTTCAGCGTCTGACGACGGACATAGTGCATCGGAACCTGATGACTCTGTCCTCGGCTGACCTGGATGTAGTAGCCATGCACACCGTTAAAGCCGACTTTAAGGGTATCCAGTCCCAGCTTTTCGCGTTCGCGAATCTCCAGCCGGTCAAGATAGTCGGTTGCGCCATCGGCCAGCGCGCGCCACTCATCCAGCTCTGCGTTATAACCAGGCGCAATTACTCCGCCGTCACGGATCAGCACAGGCGGTGACTCAATCACCGCCTGCTCCAGCAGCTCACGTAACGCGGTGAACTCGCCCATCTGCACGCGCAGTTTCTGCAGCTGCGGTGCTTCAACATCGGCCAGCAGCTGGTTCAGTTCTGGCAGTTGCTGAAACGCATGACGCATGCGGGCCAGATCGCGCGGACGGGCTGTACGCAGCGCCAGGCGGGCCAGGATTCGCTCAAGATCGCCGACCTGACGCAGCACTGGCTGCAATACGTCGCTGAGATTTTGCAGCTCAGCAATCGACTCCTGACGCTGGTTGATGATGCGCGCATCGCGCAGCGGCATATGCAGCCAGCGCTTCAGCATCCGGCTGCCCATCGGTGTGACGGTTTTATCCAGCACGGCCGCTAAGGTGTTGTCGGTGCCGCCGGCCAGGTTCTGGGTGATCTCCAGATTACGGCGGGTGGCGGCATCCATGATGATGCTGTCCTGCTGCCGCTCCATGCTCAGCGAGCGGATATGGGGCAGCGTAGTGCGCTGGGTATCTTTGACATATTGCAGCAGGCAGCCCGCCGCACTCAGTCCGAGGTGCGCATTCTCCACGCCGAAGCCATTGAGATCGCGGGTGCCAAATTGCAGGTTCAGCTGCTGACGCGCGGTGTCGATTTCAAACTCCCACAGCGGACGGCGGCGCAGGCCACGTCGCTGATCAATCAGCGACATCGCCTGAAAATCTTCGGGGTAGAGCAGTTCAGCGGGATTGGTGCGTTGCAGCTCTGCCGCCATGGTTTCTGCATCGGCAGGCTCGCTCAGGCGGAAACGGCCTGAACTGATATCCAGCGTGGCGTAGCCAAAACCGCGCGGACTTTGCACGATTGCAGCCAGCAGGTTGTCGTGCCGCTCCTGCAGCAGCGCCTCGTCACTGATGGTGCCTGGCGTGACGATTCGCACCACTTTGCGCTCAACCGGGCCTTTGCTTAGTGCCGGATCGCCTATCTGCTCACAGATGGCCACGGACTCGCCCAACTGCACCAGTTTTGCCAGATAACCTTCAACCGCATGATAGGGCACGCCAGCCATCGGGATCGGTTCACCCGCTGACGCACCGCGTTTGGTGAGTGAAATCTCCAGCAGCTGAGAGGCGCGCTTTGCGTCGTCATAAAACAGCTCGTAGAAGTCACCCATACGGTAAAACAGCAGAATGTCAGGATGCTCTGCCTTGAGGCGCAGGTACTGCTGCATCATGGGTGTGTGAGAAGGAAAGTCCTTTTCGGTTGGCTCTTGCATAAGGTTTTAGCTCATCTTTAATGCGGTAAATTTCTGGCGATCAACGCCCATGAAACCGAAAGGATTCCAGGCGCGCTGGATGATCAGATGATAACGAATAGGGCAGTGCATATGCCAGCCTGATAATCACCCCGATCCTGACCGGGTATAACCTGGCTGGCATCCTGACAAATGTGGCGGCGGTTGGCGACAGAAAAGTACCTGGTTTCCTGATTCTGATGTGGGGCTGCGAGACAGCTCGCGGTTTCTGCGACAGCTTTCGGCAGGCAGGGCGGCAACACGCCGCATCAGGGCGTGTTGCAGATCAGTGCAGCCCGTTTTGCAGCGCCCAGACGGCGGCTTCAAGTCGCGACTTAAGGTTCATTTTCTTCAGCAGATATTTGACGTGGACCTTGACCGTACTTTCACTGATGTCCAGTTTGCGGGCGATGGCTTTGTTGGTCATGCCGTCGCTGATCAGTTGCAGGATCTCGCGTTCACGGCGGGTCAGCTGATTAATGTCGCGCGTCTGACCAGGCTGCGCTTCGCGTAATCGGGCAACCAGAATCGGTGTCAACGCTTCGCTCAGCACGATCTGTCCGGCAGCCGCCTGATGCAGCGCTTTCAGCAGGTCTTCCGGTTCCATATCTTTCAGCAGATAACCATCAGCACCGCGTTTCAGCGCGCTGATCACATCCTCTTCATTATCTGAAACGCTGAATACCACCACCCGGCCAGAGAGGGCGATTTCACGCAGCTGGGTTAGCGTATCCAGTCCGTTCAGGCCTGGCATATTGAGATCAAGCAGGATCAGATCGGGATCGTGCAGCTGTGCCAGCGTCAGGCCATCAATGCCATTACCTGCTTCGGCAACGACCTGCAGTCGCTCATCCAGCGCAATCAGCTGCTTAAGTCCACTACGCAGCATGGGATGGTCATCGATCAGTAAAAGCGTAAATTTCCCGTCCGTCACTATGGCTCCTGTTCCTGTCATCTGCGTCAGCCCCGGCGGGCGACAATGCCTATCTTAACGGGTAAGTCCGGTCGCTATATACCCCTTGTGGACTACTCCTTTATTTCCATTCAGACATCCCTTTGCTGACGGCGCTTGCGGCTGCCATTAAACCGCATGATTTATAAGGGTTATAAGCAGCCAGCTAACTACTTAACCGGGATGGTCAGGGATTGCCGCGCCTTTGTAACCTGCCTTGCCGTTGATTTGTATCAAGCAAGCCGCCAGGCCGGATACGCAGGATATGCACAATTATTATTCTGCTGATGAGAAATTTATGACCCAATCCGCTCCTTTGCAAACTCCGATGCGCGGCGCATTAATTCAGGACTGGCAGCCGGAAAACGAGGCGTTCTGGCAGGCGCGCGGTAAGCGTATCGCCAGCCGTAACCTGTGGATTTCTGTTTTCTGCCTGTTGCAGGGTTTCTGTGTCTGGATGTTGTTCAGCACCGTCGCGGTTAACCTCAATAAAGTGGGCTTTAACTTCAGCACCGAACAGCTCTTTTTACTGACCGCACTGCCGTCGGTTTCTGGCGCCTTGCTGCGTGTTCCTTACTCTTTTGTTATTCCCATCTTTGGCGGACGCCGCTGGACAGCCTTCAGCACTGGCATCCTGATCATTCCCTGTCTGTGGCTTGGTTTTGCTGTACAGGACAGCCAGACTTCATTCACCACTTTTATGGTGATTGCTCTGCTGTGCGGTTTTGGCGGTGCTAACTTCGCTTCAAGCATGGGCAACATCAGCTTCTTCTTCCCCAAAGCCCGTCAGGGCGGCGCGCTGGGCATCAACGGCGGTCTGGGTAATCTTGGCGTCAGCGTGATGCAGTTTGTTGCACCGCTGGCCATCTCCTGCGCCATTTTTGGTTTTGCGGATACAGGCCATACCACTGTCACCGGCGACAGCATCTGGCTGGAAAATGCGGCCTGGATATGGGTGCCGTTTCTGGCACTCGGCACGCTGGCGGCCTGGTTCGGCATGAACGACCTGGCAGCGGCGAAATCCTCGCTGCGTGAACAGTTGCCGGTGCTGAAACGCCCACACCTGTGGGTTATGGCATTGCTCTATCTGGCGACCTTCGGTTCATTTATTGGGTTCTCGGCCGGTTTTGCCATGCTGGCGAAGACTCAATTCCCTGATGTTGTGATCATGCATTACGCCTTTTTCGGCCCGCTGATTGGCGCGCTGGCCCGTTCAGCAGGTGGCATCATCTCTGACCGTCTCGGCGGCACCCGCGTCACGCTGGTCAACTACATCCTGATGGCGCTGTTTACCGCGCTGCTGTTCCTCACCCTGCCGGGTGACGGACATGACGGCTCATTTATCGCCTTCTTCGCCGTATTTATGGGCCTGTTCCTGACCTCCGGTCTGGGCAGCGGCTCTACCTACCAGATGATTGCGGTGCTCTTCCGCAAGCTGACGCTGGAACGTATCAAAGCTGAAGGCGGCGACGATGCGCATGCGCAGCGTGAAGCTGGAACGGAAACCTCGGCTGCGCTCGGCTTTATCTCCGCCATTGGCGCGCTGGGCGGCTTCTTTATTCCGCAGACCTTTGGCCTGTCGCTCGCGATGACCGGTTTACCCGCTGGCGCGATGAAAATCTTCCTGGTCTTTTACCTCTGCTGTATCGCAGTGACCTGGCTGGTTTACGGACGAAAAGCCCGCGCCTGATAACGATAAAGCCGGTGTGGCACACCGGCAAAATTTTCCTTTCTGTGTCACGACAGATGCAGAGTCAGCAATGTCATACAACGCCTTCAGGAGTATTCCGGATGAGCAAGTTTCTTGATCGATTTCGTTATTTTAAACAGCTGGCCGAGCCGTTTTCCGGCCAGCATGGCCAGACCTTAAACAGCAACCGCGACTGGGAAGATGGCTATCGCAGCCGCTGGCAGCACGATAAAATCGTGCGCTCCACCCACGGTGTTAACTGTACCGGCTCATGCAGCTGGAAAATCTATGTGAAAAACGGTCTGGTCACCTGGGAGACCCAGCAGACCGACTATCCACGTACCCGTCCCGATCTGCCCAACCATGAGCCGCGCGGTTGTCCACGCGGTGCAAGCTACTCCTGGTATCTCTACAGCGCTAATCGCCTGAAATATCCGCTGATGCGCAAGAAGCTGATTCAGTTGTGGCGCGACGCGAAAGCGCAGCACAGCGATCCGGTGGAGGCCTGGGCATCCATCATCAGCAATCCGGAAAAAGCAAAAAGTTATAAGCAGGCGCGTGGCCGCGGGGGCTTTGTTCGTTCCAGCTGGCAGGAAGTCAATGAGATGATCGCCGCTGGGAACATCTGCACCGCGAAAACTTACGGCCCTGACCGCATTGTCGGATTCTCGCCGATTCCGGCAATGTCGATGGTCTCTTATGCGGCAGGCGCACGTTACCTGTCGCTGATTGGTGGCACCTGCCTGAGCTTTTACGACTGGTATTGTGACCTGCCGCCAGCGTCACCGATGACCTGGGGCGAGCAGACCGACGTGCCGGAATCGGCTGACTGGTACAACTCCTCTTACATCATCGCCTGGGGCTCTAACGTGCCGCAGACCCGCACCCCGGACGCCCACTTCTTTACCGAAGTCCGTTATAAGGGAACGAAAACCGTGGCGATCACCCCAGACTACGCTGAAGTCGCGAAGCTGTGCGATCAGTGGCTGAGTCCGAAGCAGGGCACCGACAGCGCGATGGCGCTGGCAATGGGCCATGTGATGCTGAAAGAGTTTCATCTTGATCGCGAGGTTGGCTATTTCCGCGACTACGTGCGACGTTATACCGATATGCCGATGCTGGTCATGCTGGAACCGCGCGAGGGCGGCTACTTCGCGGCAGGCCGTCAGCTGCGCGCCAGCGATCTGGTGGATGGTCTGGGTCAGGAAAATAACCCGGAATGGAAAACCGTCGCAATCAACGAGGCGACCCGCGAGCTTACCGCGCCGCAGGGATCTATCGGCTTCCGCTGGGGCGAAAAAGGCAAATGGAACCTGGAGCAGCGCGACGGTCTGTCACAAAAAGAAGTGGAACTGCAGCTTAGCCTGCTCGGCAGCCACGATGAGGTGGTTGAGGTCGGTTTCCCTTACTTTGGCGGCATCACCAGTGAGCATTTCAACAGCGTCGCGCTGGATGAGATCCTGCTGCACAAACTGCCGGTGAAACGCCTGCAGCTGGCCGATGGCAGCGAAGCGCTGGTCACCAGCGTTTACGACCTGACCCTGGCAAACTATGGTCTGGATCGCGGTCTGGACGATGCCAACTGCGCGCAAAACTATGATGAGATCAAGGCCTATAGCCCGGCCTGGGCGGAACAGATTACGGGCGTTTCCCGTCAGAACATCATCCGCATTGCCCGCGAGTTTGCCGAAAACGCCGAGAAAACCCGTGGCCGTTCAATGATCATCGTCGGTGCCGGTATGAACCACTGGTATCACATGGACATGAACTACCGTGGCCTGATGAACATGCTGATTTTCTGCGGTTGTGTGGGTCAGAGCGGAGGTGGCTGGGCGCACTATGTCGGCCAGGAAAAACTCCGTCCGCAGACCGGCTGGGCCCCGCTGGCCTTTGGACTCGACTGGCAGCGTCCGCCACGTCAGATGAACAGCACCTCCTTCTTCTATAACCACTCCAGTCAGTGGCGTTATGAAACCCTGGCCACCAGCGAACTGCTGTCACCGCTGGCGGACAAAAGCCGCTACAGCGGCAGCCTGATCGACCTTAACGTACGGTCCGAACGTATGGGCTGGCTGCCGTCTGCGCCTCAGCTTAACGTCAACCCGCTGCACATCGCGGCACAGGCGAAAGCCGCCGGTCAGTCACCGCTGGATTATACCGTGGAGAGCCTGAAGCAGGGCACCATGCGGTTCGCCGCTGAACAGCCGGACGACCCGCAGAACTTCCCGCGCAACCTGTTTGTCTGGCGGTCCAATCTGCTTGGCTCTTCCGGTAAAGGGCATGAGTACATGCTGAAATACCTGCTGGGTACCGAAAACGGTATTCAGGGCAAAGATTTGGGCCAGCAGGGCTGCGTGAAGCCCGAAGAAGTTGAATGGCTGGACCAGGGCGCCGAAGGCAAACTGGATCTGGTGGTCACACTCGACTTCCGCATGTCGAGCACCTGTCTCTATTCCGACGTGGTGTTGCCTACCGCCACCTGGTATGAAAAAGACGATATGAATACCTCGGATATGCATCCGTTTATTCATCCGCTTTCGGCCGCTGTCGATCCTGCCTGGGATTCAAAAAGCGACTGGGAGATCTACAAAGGCATTGCCAAAGCTTTCTCCGATCTCTGTCCTGGCCATTTAGGCGTTGAAACTGACGTGGTTACGCTGCCGGTGTTGCATGATTCGCCAGCCGAACTGGCGCAGCCATTTGAGACTAAAGACTGGAAAAAAGGGGAGTGCGACCTGATTCCAGGCAAAACCGCGCCACACATTATGGTGGTGGAACGCGACTATCCGGCGACCTGGGCGCGTTTTACCTCGCTGGGACCGTTGCTGGATAGCCTGGGTAACGGTGGCAAAGGCATCAGCTGGAACACCAGCAAAGAAGTCGATTTCCTCAAACAGCTGAACTACGTCAAAGCGGATGGCCCGGCGGCAGGACGGCCGAATATTGATACGGCGATCGATGCAGCAGAAGTGATCCTGGCGCTGGCACCGGAAACCAATGGTCAGGTGGCGGTGAAAGCCTGGCAGGCGCTGGGCGCTATTACGGGTCGTGACCACACGCATCTGGCACTCAACAAAGAAGACGAGAAAATCCGCTTCCGCGATATCCAGGCGCAGCCGCGCAAAATTATCTCCAGCCCGACCTGGTCAGGTCTTGAAGATGAACACGTTTCTTACAACGCCTGCTACACCAACGTTCATGAGCTGATCCCGTGGCGCACCCTGAGCGGCCGTCAGCAGCTTTATCAGGATCATGAGTGGATGCGCGCCTTCGGGGAAAGCCTGATGGTCTATCGTCCGCCCATTGATACCCGCGCGGCGAAGCCGTTGCTGAACAGCAAGCCCAACGGTAATCCGGAGAAGGCGCTGAACTTCCTGACGCCACACCAGAAGTGGGGCATTCACTCAACCTACAGCGACAACCTGCTGATGCTGACGCTGTCACGTGGCGGACCCATCGTCTGGATGAGTGAAGATGACGCCCGCGAGCTGGGCATTGTGGATAACGACTGGATCGAGGCGTTCAACGCCAACGGCGCGCTGACTTCGCGTGCGGTCGTGAGCCAGCGCATCCCGGCCGGTATGACCATGATGTACCACGCCCAGGAGCGCATCGTGAATATCCCCGGCTCGGAAATCACCAGCCAGCGTGGCGGTATTCATAACTCGGTGACGCGAACCTGCCCGAAACCGACCCATATGATCGGCGGCTATGCGCAGCTCTCCTGGGGCTTTAACTACTACGGCACTGTCGGCTCCAACCGCGATGAATTCGTGGTGGTGAGAAAAATGAACAACGTTAACTGGTTAGATGGGGAAGGCAACGATGCCTGCCAGGGCAGCCAGCAGGAGGTAAAACCATGAAAATTCGTTCACAGGTCGGCATGGTGCTGAACCTCGACAAATGTATCGGCTGCCACACCTGCTCGGTGACCTGTAAAAATGTCTGGACCAGCCGCGAGGGCATGGAATACGCCTGGTTCAACAACGTCGAAAGCAAACCTGGCGTCGGCTATCCGCACGCTTGGGAAGATCAGCAGAAGTGGAAGGGCGGCTGGATCCGTAAGATCAACGGCAAGCTGGAACCGCGCATGGGCAGTCGCGTCGGCCTGCTGTCGAAGATCTTCGCCAACCCGGATGTGCCGGCGCTGGATGATTATTACGAGCCGTTCGATTTCGATTATCAGCATCTGCACACTGCGCCGGCCGGTAAACATCAGCCGATCGCACGCCCGCGTTCGCTGATCACCGGTCAGCGGATGAAAAAGATCGAAAACGGCCCGAACTGGGAAGAGATCCTCGGCGGCGAGTTTGCCAAACGCGCGCAGGATAAAAACTTCGATAACATCCAGAAGGAGATTTACGGCCAGTTTGAACACACCTTCATGATGTACCTGCCACGCCTGTGTGAGCACTGCCTTAATCCGGCATGTGTGGCGACCTGTCCTGGCGGCGCGATCTACAAGCGCGGCGAAGATGGCATCGTGCTGATCGACCAGGATAAATGTCGCGGCTGGCGCATGTGCCTGACCGGCTGTCCGTACAAGAAGATCTACTTCAACTGGAAAAGCGGCAAGTCAGAAAAATGTATTTTCTGTTATCCGCGTATCGAAGCGGGTCAGCCCACCGTCTGCTCAGAAACCTGTGTTGGCCGTATTCGCTATCTCGGCGTGCTGCTCTATGACGCTGACCGCATTGAAGAGGCTGCCGCCGCAGAAAACGAGAAAGATCTCTATCAGAGCCAGCTGGATATTTTCCTTGATCCTAATGATCCCGTGGTGATTGCGCAGGCGCTGAAAGATGGCGTCGCGCAGAGCGTGATCGACGCAGCACAGCGATCCCCGGTTTATAAAATGGCGATGGAGTGGAAGCTGGCGCTGCCGCTTCACCCTGAATACCGCACGTTGCCGATGGTCTGGTATGTGCCGCCGTTGTCACCGATTCAGTCGGTGGTGGATGGTGGGGCGCTGGCGCACACCGGCGTGCTGCCGGATGTGGAAAGCCTGCGCATTCCGGTTGAGTACCTGGCGAACCTGCTGACCGCAGGTGACACCGCACCGGTGTTGCTGGCGCTGAAACGCATGCTGGCGATGCGCCATTACAAGCGCGCAGAAAGTGTGGACGGTGAGCATGATATCCGGGCGCTGGAGCAGGTCGGTCTGACCGAAGCGCAGGCGCAGGAGATGTACCGCTATCTGGCGATCGCAAACTATGAAGATCGCTTTGTGGTGCCCTCCAGCCACCGCGAACTGGCGCGTGAAGCCTTCCCGGAAAGCAAAGGCTGCGGTTTTAGCTTTGGCGATGGCTGCCACGGCAGTGACACCAAATTCAATCTGTTCAACAGCCGGCGTATTGATGCCATCGATGTCAGCAAAAAAACCAGCCGTCCCGAGGAGGCCTCATGATGACGCTGCGTGTTCTGTCACGCCTGCTGGACTACCCGGACGAGGCGTTGTTTACGCACTATCCCGACCTGATTGCGGCACTGGAAGAGGCCAGTGAACTTAACCTGCAGCAGAGCGCACGGCTGGTGCGCTTTATCCATGAGCTCTGCGCCCGGCCAATACTGGATGTGCAGGCTGATTACTGCGAGCTGTTTGATCGCGGCCGCGCCACCTCGCTGCTGCTGTTTGAACATGTACACGGGGAATCCCGCGATCGCGGTCAGGCGATGGTCGATCTGCTTGAACAGTACCGGGCCGACGGTCTGGAGCTGGACAGCAAAGAGTTGCCCGATTATCTGCCGCTTTACCTGGAATATCTCGCCTGTAAAAGCGATGAAGCCGCGCGTCAGGGGCTGGATGACATCGTGCCGATCCTGGCTTTGCTGGCTGCGCGGCTGGAAGCGCGTCAGAGTCCTTATGCTGACCTTTTCAGGGTGTTACTGACGCTATCCGGTAGCGCGGTCGATCCTGCGGCCCTCAAGCCCCAGGTGGCGCAGGAAGCGCGGGACGATACCCCGACAGCACTGGATGCGGTCTGGGAAGAGGAGCAGATTAAATTTCTCGGCGAACAGGGTTGCGCCTCGGCGCAGCAGGCGATGCATCAGCGTCGCTTCGCCGATGCGGTTGCGCCGCAGTATCTGGATATTGCCGCGGCGACGGCGCGCAGCACGGGAGAATCAGCATGAATTTTATTAACACTTTTTTCTTCGATATTTACCCCTATCTTGCCGGAACGGTCTTCCTGGTGGGAAGCTGGCTGCGCTATGACTATGGGCAGTACAGCTGGCGGGCCGGCTCCAGTCAGATGCTGGACAAAAAAGGAATGCGTCTTGCCTCTAACCTGTTCCATATCGGCATCATCGGTATCTTCTTCGGCCATATCGTCGGGATGCTGACGCCGCACTGGATGTATGAATCGTTCCTGCCAATCGACGTGAAGCAGAAGCTGGCGATGATAGCCGGAGGCCTGTTTGGTGCATTGACGCTGGCGGGTGGCGCGCTGCTGCTGAAGCGCCGTCTGACCAATCCTCGGGTGCGGGCCACCAGTAGCGTCGGCGACATTCTGATCCTGACACTGCTGGTGGCTCAGGCCACGCTGGGCCTGCTGACCATTCCGTTCTCCGCTCAGCATATGGACGGCAGTGAGATGATGAAGCTGGTGGGCTGGGCTCAGGCAGTGGTGACCTTCCACGGTGGCGCGTCGCAGCATCTGGAAGGCGTGGCGTTTATCTACCGCGTGCACATGGTGCTGGGCATGACGCTGTTCCTGCTGTTCCCGTTCTGCCGACTGGTGCATATCTGGAGCGCGCCGGTTGAGTATCTGACCCGTCGTTATCAGCTGGTGAGAAACCGCCGCTAAACGCCCGATGGCTGCGGGGGAGACACCGCCCCGCAGCCCTGTTTGATCCACTGCGGCGTTGACGTTTTTTTAACATTCCGGACTGTATGTCACTGCGCTCAACGACTACTATTACCGCATCTGAATTTACCCCTCGTTTATGGATAACCGATGCGTCTTAAGTTAGCCCTCCTTGCGTTCATCCCGCTTCTGGCCTCCTGCAGCAGCAAACCTGAAGTTCCGTCCCAGCAGAAGATGCTGGCTGCACCACAGGGCGGTTTTTTACTGCAGCCGTCCCACAGCGGACAGGCGATGTTCGGCGACTTCGCCGGTAATCCGGCAGCAGAGCAATTTATCGATAAGATGGTGGAGAAGCATGACTTTGATCGTGAGCAGTTGCACAACATCATCGGTCAGGCTAAGCGACTGGATTATGTGCTGCGGCTGATGGATCGCCAGGCGCCGAGCTACACGCCTGCGCCGGGGCCTAACGGTGCCTGGATCCGCTATCGCAACAAGTTTATTACGCCCGATAACGTACAAAACGGTGTGGCGTTCTGGAACCAGTATCAGGATGCGCTGCAACGTGCGCAGCAGGTCTATGGTGTGCCGCCAGAAATTATTGTCGGCATCATTGGCGTGGAAACCCGCTGGGGTCGCGTGATGGGGAAAACGCGAATCCTGGATGCGCTTGCAACCTTATCGTTTAACTATCCGCGCCGCGCCGAGTACTTCAGCAGCGAGCTGGAAACCTTCCTTCTGATGTCGCGTAAAGAGCAGGATGACCCGCTGGCGCTGAAAGGGTCTTTCGCCGGGGCGATGGGCTATGGCCAGTTTATGCCGTCGTCTTACAATGATTATGCGGTTGACTTCAACGGCGACGGTCACGCAAACCTGTGGGATCCGGAGGATGCTATCGGCAGCGTGGCGCACTACTTCCAGAAGCACGGCTGGCGCAGCGGCGAAAATGTGGCGGTTCCGGCCAGCGGTCAGGCACCGATGCTGGAAGATGGCTTCAAAACCCGTTACAGCGTGAGCATGCTGGCGGCGTCAGGCCTGTCACCACAGGGCTCGCTGGACGGAAACGATCAGGTCAGTCTGCTGCGCCTCGACTTAGGCACCAGCTACCAGTACTGGTACGGCTTACCGAATTTCTATGTCATTACCCGCTACAACCACAGCACCCATTATGCGATGGCGGTGTGGCAGCTGGGTGAGGCGGTGAGCAAGGCACGGCAGGGTGGCCTGTTATAAAGGCTATCCTTGTTAACTGTAAGGTTATATGATGACGCCCTTTTTCAGGCCACACAGCCACTGATATCTCTGGAGTCGTTATGTCTTTACCTGCCTGCCCAGCTTGTCACGCCGATTACACCTGGCAAGATGGCGATAACCTCAACTGCCCCTCCTGCGGTCATATCTGGACCGAAGGAGAGGGTGACAGCAGCAACGGATCGCTGGAAGTGCGTGATGCCAATGGCAATCTGCTGGCAGATGGCGACAGCGTCACGGTGATTAAAGATCTCAAGGTGAAGGGCAGCTCCTCATCGCTGAAGATTGGTACCAAAGTGAAAAGCATCCGTCTGGTGGAAGGGGATCACAACATCGATTGTAAAATTGACGGTTTTGGTCAGATGAAATTGAAATCTGAGTTCGTGAAAAAGAACTGAGATCCGGGGCGCAGGGATGCGCCCGTTATTCAGTTAGCTGAAAAGCCGATCGATCGCGGCGCACTGTTCCGCATTCAGCGCACCACCGTAGTTACGTGAGGCGCTGTTCATTGAGTCATAACGACGTGCCACGGCCGTCTTAATCGTCGTCACAAAATCATCGCCAATACTGTAAATTGCCATCAGCCTGCCGATCTGCTGCTGCAGACGCGTCAGCTCAGACAGATTGCCATTTCGCCACGCGGCCATCATCTGCGCAAAGTACTCTGGTACAAGATTATTCAGACCTGAAATCACCCCGGCGCCGCCCGCCAGAAGATTGGGAAGCAGGTATTCGTCATAGCCTGACAGCACGGCGAAATCACTGCGCACTTTGCTGGTCTCCTCAATCATCGCCCGGTTATGCGACAGGCAATCCACCGTATCTTTGATACCCACAAAGTTAGGTAACTTTGCTGCCAGCGCAGCAATCAGCGCTGGCGTCAAATCGCAGCCGGTGCGTGCCGGAAAATTATAGGCAAACCATTTTCCCCCAAGCTGCGCGTCAAGTGCCTCGAAGTAGTGCATCAGTTGCTGTTGCGTCTGGCCGTAATAGTAGGGCGGCAGCACCATCACTGCGTCAAAGTTATTTTTCCAGGCGGCTTCAGTCAGTTCCAGCATGTCAGGGATACAGGTCGCCGAGACATTTGCCACCATTTTTAGAGGTGACAACGGCCTGGCTTCCCTGATCAGCTGTAAACGCTCCTGCTGTGTCAGTGAGGCGAATTCACCAATGCTGCCCATCACCAACAAGGTATCCAGACCGGAATCATTGAGGCGGGCAAAATGTCGTCCGAGCGCGTCGATATCGAGTTCACCCTGCGCATTGAACGGGGTGACGCTAGGGCACCAGACGCCGGCAAAAGCCGATTTTTCACTCATAGCGAACTCCTGGATGGGGCGTTAAAAAATGAAACAGTGTTTTAACTTAATTATTCCAGTCCGTCTCTGCCAGCACATGATTCAAAAGTGAGCAACGTGTCGCACTTTTTCGTCTTTCATCCGTCTCAGTAAGCGGATGCATCTGATAACTGAGCGAGAGGTCATGATGAAAGAGTGGGATCCTGTGCTGTATCGTAAATTTGAAGCGGAACGAACCCGTCCAGCCCGCGAATTGCTGGCGCGCATTAGCCTTGAACAGGTTGAGCAGGTAACCGATCTGGGATGCGGGCCCGGCAACAGTACCGAGCTGCTCGCCGATACCTGGCCGCTGGCGCAGGTCACCGGACTCGACAGTTCAGCGGCGATGTTATCTCAGGCCAGCGAACGCCTGCCGCACTGCCGTTTTGTTCAGGCAGATATTCGCAGCTGGCAGGCAGAGGTGCCGCAGCAGGTTATTTATGCCAACGCTTCTCTGCAATGGCTCGACAACCACACCCTGCTGTTTCCTCATCTTGTCAGCCAGCTGGCAATCGGAGGCGTGCTGGCTATCCAGATGCCTGATAACCTTAATGAGCCCTCGCATCAACTGATGCGCGAGGTGGCGGCAACAGAGCGCTGGCATTCACGCATCAATGCCAGTGCAGTTGAACGTACAGAGCTGCTTTCAACAGGCGAGTACTACAATCTGCTGGTGCAGGCCGGTTGTGAGGTGGATATCTGGCGTACCACCTACTATCACGTAATGGCCGATGCGCAGGCGATTATCAGCTGGCTGCAGGCGACGGGCTTACGACCTTTCCTGGCGACGCTGGATGCGTCTGAACAGACGGCTTTTCTGTCTGATTATCATCAGCGTCTGCTTACCGCCTATCCGGCTCAGGCCGATGGTCAGGTTCTGCTCGCTTTCCCGCGTCTTTTCATGGTTGCGATGAAAAAAGAGTAAGTACGATGGAAAGCCGGTCGCAAAAACAGTGCAATCGGGATAAGCGTCCTTGAAAAAGCAGACTTTCTGCACCACCTTCAATCCACAACCCAGGGAGAAATGGTAATGGATGATCAGCAGTTGCAGGCGCTTAGTGCGCAGATAGGTGAGAAGCTGAAGCAACGCAATGCCACCGTAACCTGTGCGGAATCCTGCACGGGTGGATGGATTGCTAAAGTCTTTACCGATATCAGCGGCAGTTCCGCCTGGTTCGAACGCGGTTTTGTGACCTACAGCAATGAAGCAAAACAACAGATGGTGGATGTGCAGGCTGACTCGCTGGCGCAGTATGGCGCGGTCAGTGAAGCGGTGGTGCGCGAGATGGCGCAGGGTGCCCGCAAGGCGGCCCATGCTGACTACGCGATCTCTGTCAGCGGTATTGCGGGCCCGGATGGCGGCAATGAAGAAAAACCGGTGGGTACGGTGTGGTTCGGCTTTGCCGGTCCACAGGACAACGTGTTGGCGTTGAAGCAACATTTTAACGGCGATCGTGAGGCCGTTCGCCGCCAGTCGGTGGCATGGGCCTTACAGACGCTGTATGGCGAATTTCTGACAAATTAAACTTGATACTGTATGACTATACAGTATAATTACTGGCAACAGAAAGAGTACAGGCACCCTGAGTGCGTGTTTACCCGGCTTGATTAGGAGTTGAAATGGCGATTGATGAAAACAAACAGAAGGCTTTAGCTGCCGCGCTTGGCCAGATTGAGAAACAATTTGGTAAAGGCTCCATCATGCGCTTGGGTGAAGACCGCTCAATGGATGTGGAAACCATCTCTACTGGTTCGCTGTCGCTGGATATCGCGTTAGGCGCAGGCGGTCTGCCAATGGGTCGTATCGTTGAGATCTACGGACCGGAGTCTTCTGGTAAAACCACGCTGACCCTGCAGGTTATCGCGTCTGCGCAGCGTAAAGGCAAAACCTGTGCCTTTATCGATGCTGAGCATGCGCTCGATCCGGTTTACGCCAAGAAACTGGGCGTAGACATTGAGAACCTGCTCTGTTCTCAGCCCGATACGGGTGAGCAGGCGCTGGAAATCTGTGATGCGCTGGCGCGCTCTGGTGCGGTTGATGTCATCATCGTCGACTCCGTTGCCGCTCTGACGCCTAAAGCAGAAATTGAAGGTGAAATCGGTGACTCTCACATGGGCCTCGCGGCACGTATGATGAGCCAGGCCATGCGTAAGCTGGCCGGTAACCTGAAGCAGTCTAATACCCTGCTGATCTTCATCAACCAGATCCGTATGAAAATTGGTGTGATGTTTGGTAACCCGGAAACCACCACCGGTGGTAACGCGCTGAAGTTCTACGCTTCTGTCCGCCTTGATATCCGTCGTATCGGCGCAATCAAAGAGGGCGATAACGTGGTCGGCAGTGAGACCCGCGTTAAAGTGGTGAAAAACAAAATCGCCGCGCCATTCAAACAGGCTGAGTTCCAGATCATGTATGGCGAAGGTATCAATACCTTTGGTGAGCTGGTCGACCTGGGCGTGAAGCACAAGCTGATTGAAAAAGCGGGTGCGTGGTACAGCTATAACGGCGACAAGATTGGTCAGGGCAAATCGAATGCCGGCAACTTCCTGAAAGAGAATGCTGCTGTGGCAAACGAAATTGATCTGAAGTTGCGTGAGATGTTGCTCAACGGCGCGGATGAAAAACTCGCAGCAGCTGACAAGGCTGCCGAGAAAGAAAACGCAGCAAGTGAAGCGAACGAAGACTTCTAATCACTGATGCGGGAGGGGCGAAAGCCTCTCCCATCGTTGTTTCCCCCCGCCATTACTCTTCTTGCCTTCCCTCTGTCCTGTTCTGTCGCCATAATCTCACTCCTGTTTGTACAAGGTGCGCAGTATGACTGAACCCTCTCAGCCCCAACCTGATGTCGTCTCCTATTCCCGTCTGCTGGACCGTGCGATGCGTATTCTTGGCCAGCGCGATCACAGCCGTGCAGAATTAGCCCGTAAGCTGCAACAATCAGCGCAGCGTGCCGCATGGGCACAGAAAAAAGAGCCTGAAATTGTCACTGAAGCGCTGCTTGAACAGGTACTGAATTGGTGCCAGGAGAGCGGCTGGCTCAATGACGAACGTTTTACCGAGCGTTTTATTCAGAGTCGAAGCCGCAAAGGTTTTGGGTCGCAACGTGTGCGCCTCGAACTGGCCCAGAAAGGCATTGACCGTGAATCCATTGATCTTGCGATGGAAGAGACGGAAGTCGACTGGGCGGTGTGCGCGGCTCAGCTGGCGGAACGAAAATTCGGACACCCATTGCCCACAGAGTGGAAAGAGAAAGCGAAAGTACTACGCTATCTGCAGTCAAAGGGCTTTATGACCGAAGATATCCAATCCGTTTTCAGAAATTTTGATGACTAAAAGCCGATGTAATTTTACTTCCCACTGAAGAAAATTTATCTTATTCCCACTTTTTGTTCCACTAATCAGGCACCACGAAAGTGTGGTCGCGCCGATCAGAGGGAACGTTCGTTAGCGTGATTCCAGGACATATATGAGCAAGAGCACTGCTGAGATCCGTCAAGCGTTTCTCGACTTTTTTCATAGCAAGGGACATGAGGTTGTAACCAGCAGCTCCCTCGTACCGAATAACGATCCAACCTTGTTGTTTACCAACGCCGGGATGAACCAGTTTAAAGATGTGTTCCTCGGGCAGGACAAACGTGATTACACACGTGCGACCACGTCACAGCGCTGCGTACGCGCAGGCGGTAAACACAACGATCTTGAAAATGTCGGTTACACCGCACGTCATCACACCTTCTTTGAAATGCTGGGTAACTTCAGCTTTGGTGACTACTTCAAGAGAGAGGCGATTGGTTTTGCCTGGGAACTGCTGACGAGCGAGCAGTGGTTCAGCCTGCCAAAAGAGCGTCTGTGGGTGACGGTCTATGAAACCGACGATGAAGCCTTTGATATCTGGGCGAATGAAATCGGTGTGCCGCGCGAGCGCATTATTCGCATCGGTGACAACAAGGGCAGCGCATACGCGTCTGATAACTTCTGGCAGATGGGCGATACCGGTCCTTGTGGTCCATGCAGCGAGATTTTCTACGATCACGGCGATCACATCTGGGGTGGCCCACCAGGCAGCCCGGAAGAAGATGGCGATCGTTACATTGAAATCTGGAACATCGTCTTTATGCAGTTCAACCGTCAGGCGGATGGCACCATGCTGCCGCTGCCAAAACCGTCGGTTGATACCGGAATGGGCCTTGAGCGCATTTCCGCCGTTCTGCAACATGTTAACTCCAACTATGAAATCGACCTGTTCCAGAAACTGATTCAGGCCGTTGCACAGGTTACCGGTGCAACTGACCTCAGCAACAAATCGCTGCGCGTTATTGCCGACCACATCCGTTCCTGTGCTTTCCTGATTGCCGATGGTGTGATCCCGTCGAATGAGAACCGTGGCTATGTGCTGCGTCGTATCATTCGTCGTGCCGTGCGTCATGGCAACATGCTGGGCGCCAAAGAAGCCTTCTTCTATAAGCTGGTTGCACCACTGATTGAGGTCATGGGCGCGGCAGGCGAAGAGTTGCAGCGTCAGCAGGCTCAGGTTGAGCAGGTGCTGAAAAGCGAAGAAGACCAGTTTGCCAGAACGCTGGAGCGCGGACTGGCGCTGCTGGATGAAGAGCTGGAAAAACTGCAGGGCGACACGCTGGATGGCGAAATCGTCTTCCGTCTTTACGATACCTTTGGCTTCCCGGCTGACTTAACGGCTGACGTCTGCCGCGAACGCAATCTGAAAATCGACGAAGCGGGCTTTGAGCAGGCGATGGAGCAGCAGCGTCAGCGCGCACGTGAAGCGAGTGGCTTCGGTGCTGACTACAGCAATGTTATTCGCATTGATGCCGCCTCATCATTCAAAGGTTATGACCAGCTCGATTTAGCCGCCACGGTAAAAGCGCTCTATGTTGCGGGCGAAGCGGTAGATGAAGTGACCGCAGGTCAGGATGCCGTGGTCGTGCTGGATGAAACGCCATTCTATGGCGAATCAGGTGGTCAGGTAGGCGATACCGGTCTGCTGAAAGGGAAGAATGCTGAATTTAGCGTCCAGGATACACAAAAATATGGTCAGGCAATCGGTCATGTCGGTAAGCTGACCGCAGGGCAGTTGCGTATCGGTGATCGTCTTGAGGCGCAGGTTGATGCGGCACGTCGTGCGCGCATCCGTCTGAACCACTCTGCTACCCACTTATTGCATGCCGCATTGCGTCAGGTTTTAGGTGAGCATGTGGCGCAAAAAGGCTCGCTGGTTAACGACAAATACCTGCGTTTTGACTTCTCGCATTTCGAAGCGATGAAACCTCAGGAGATTCGTCAGGTCGAAGATATCGTCAATGCGCAGATTCGTCGCAACCTGCCGGTTGAAACGGAAGTGATGGATCTGGATGCGGCGAAGTCTAAAGGTGCAATGGCACTGTTTGGCGAGAAATATGATCAGCGCGTGCGCGTTCTGACCATGGGTGATTTCTCAGTCGAATTGTGTGGTGGTACTCACGCTGCACGCACCGGTGATATCGGCCTGTTCCGTATTCAGGCTGAGTCAGGTACGGCAGCAGGTATCCGTCGTATCGAAGCTATTACGGGTGAAGGCGCGCTGGCACAGGTTAATGCGCAAAGCAGTCAGCTGCAGGATCTTGCGCAACTGGTTAAAGCGAACAGCAGCAACCTGAACGAGAAAGTGCGTGGTCTCGTTGACCATGTGCGGGCTCTGGAGAAAGAGTTGCAGCAACTGCGCGACCAGCAAGCTGCCCAGGAGAGCGCTTCACTGAGTAGCAATGCCATCGATGTTAAGGGCGTGAAACTGCTGGTCAGCGAGCTCAACAATGTCGAGCCTAAGATGTTGCGTACCATGGTTGATGACCTCAAGAATCAACTCGGGTCTGCGATTATCGTGCTGGCGACGGTTGCCGAAGGTAAGGTGTCGCTGATTGCCGGTGTGACCAAAGATCTGACTGACCGTGTTAAAGCGGGCGAGTTGATCGCCGGTCTGGCACAGCAGGTAGGCGGGAAGGGCGGTGGCCGTCCTGATATGGCACAAGCGGGTGGTACGGATGCTAAAGGGCTGAAAGGCGCTCTGGCAGGCGTTGAGAGCTGGGTTAACAGCCGCCTTTAATGACTTAGAACAAGGCATTGTAAAAAGCGTCAGAACTCTGGTTCCGGCGCTTTTTAATACGATGCTAAAGCAGCAAATGACAAAGTCAGGCTGATGTAGTGTATTTCGGCTAAACTAACTATCAGCAGAATGTATTGGCGCATCGATGTGCATTGGTGTATCTCTCATAGTCAATGTGCAGCGTTAAATGATGGATAATGCCGGGAGCCTGTACAAGCCCGACTCTTTTAATCTTTCAAGGAGCAAAGAATGCTTATTCTAACTCGTCGAGTTGGTGAAACCCTCATGATCGGTGATGAGGTAACTGTAACGGTGCTGGGTGTTAAAGGTAACCAGGTACGTATTGGGGTTAACGCACCGAAAGAAGTGTCTGTGCATCGCGAAGAGATCTATCAACGCATCCAGGCTGAAAAAACGCAACAAACCAGCGTTTAACGGATTCAGCGTCTCGCACCTGTGCGAGGCGCTACCGCTTTGTCTAAAAATCCTCTCTTTTCTTCTCTCCCGCTTTCTCCCTGTTTAGTTAACGTCATCCTCTCTCATTGTTGATAATTCACTCTTTTTGTCTTCATTTTGCCCCAATTGTGTGTGATTTGCTCAATCAAACAAAGTTTCGGAAAAATTGTTTGACTTAAAAGTCCGGGAAAGTAATATGTGCGCCACGCAGTGCCGATGAGCAGAAACAAGTTCAGACGCACGGTTCGAAAGAAAGCGTAAGGTGAGGTGGCCGAGAGGCTGAAGGCGCTCCCCTGCTAAGGGAGTATACGGTCAAAAGCTGTATCGAGGGTTCGAATCCCTCCCTCACCGCCATTTTCGATGCATCCATAGCTCAGCTGGATAGAGTACTCGGCTACGAACCGAGCGGTCGGAGGTTCGAATCCTCCTGGATGCACCATCGAAAATAAAGAAATAAAGCGAATTAGCAATTCCTTTCATGGTGAGTAGTTAGCACCCTGCGTTGTACAAGAATTAGATTTATGCATCCATAGCTCAGCTGGATAGAGTACTCGGCTACGAACCGAGCGGTCGGAGGTTCGAATCCTCCTGGATGCACCATTCTTTGTAACATCCTCAGGTTGGTTTCTGTTAGTCCATAAAAAGTTGTACCCCAAAAGATAGACCCCAATGCATCCATAGCTCAGCTGGATAGAGTACTCGGCTACGAACCGAGCGGTCGGAGGTTCGAATCCTCCTGGATGCACCATCTTCTTCAGTTTTAAGTTCCCTCAATGAATTTGGCGTAATCATCGCTAAGACCTCAAAAGAGACATACTTTTTTATACCCTGTACAGCAAGCGCTGAACGAGCATCCTGAACTGCTCCCCTGCAGTTACCCTCTGGCTTTACCCACACTGTTTTCCTGCCTGATCTGCCCCATTGATTCATCATCCTGACTTAAGCGACACGTAACACATTTTCTCCGCCTCAGAGATCGCCATTTTACTGCCCACGCCCGTCCGCCACCGCTTGCCTGCCAGAGTAATGTTAAAAAATCGCTGAAAATTCGTACGGTTATCGCTGGCCGCGCACGATCACCTTTATCTGAAAACAAAAATTGCTAATGCTTTCAAAGCATTTGCTGTTCATCCCCCCTGGCGACAACCTGTCCACATTAGGCTAAAGTAATGTCTCATTTGGTGAATGTCCGGAGTGACAATGTACGATCAATATGACGGCCTGATTTTTGATATGGACGGCACGATTCTTGATACTGAGCCGACACATCGAAAAGCGTGGCGTCAGGTGCTCCAGCGTTACGGATTAACGCTGGATGAAGCACGTATTATCGACTTTAATGGCGCACCCGCCTGGCGGCTTGCGCAATTCATCATTGAATCCAATCAGTCGTCACACGACCCTCATCTTCTTGCTGCAGAAAAAACCGCTGCTGTGAAAGCGATGCTGCTGGAAAACGTTAAGCCGCTGCCTTTACTGGAGGTGGCGAAGGCGTATCACGGGCGTCGTCCTATGGCTGTGGGGACCGGAAGTGAACATAGCATGGCAGAGGCGTTACTGACGCAGCTTGGCGTGCGTGAGCTCTTTACGGCAGTCGTCGGCGCTGACGACGTACAGCATCATAAACCTGAGCCTGAGACCTTCTTGCGCTGCGCTGAGTTGATGGGTGTGGCGCCGGCACGTTGTGTGGTGTTCGAAGATGCAGACTTTGGTATTCAGGCCGCTAAAGCGGCAGGCATGGCAGTGGTGGATGTTCGTTTACTGTGAGTGACGTACTTACCTATGCCTCGATGTTTGGCAGCAGTTTTCTGAGTGCGACGCTCCTGCCGGGAAGTTCTGAAGCATTACTGATAGCACTATTGATAGCAAAAAAGACATCAGTTTACGGGTTGCTTGTAGCCGCATCACTGGGAAACACCTTGGGCGGTTTAACCAACATTCTTATTGGTCGCCTGCTGCCGTTAAAACGTCAGGGGCGATGGCATGACACAGCAATGACGTGGTTGCACCGACTGGGACCAGCAGCACTTTTATTCAGCTGGCTACCGGTGATAGGTGATCTGCTCTGCGTTCTCGCGGGCTGGTTACGTTTCGCCTGGCTGCCAGCGATACTGTTTCTCGCTGTCGGCAAAACACTGCGTTATATCGTTATCGCGACTGCCACATTACAGGGTATGCAATGGTGGCATTGATTCGCACAGATTCGGGGCTACGGTTAACATTATGCTGAACAAAAATAAATTATTATCACAGCGGGGGGGTAATGTGATCCCGGACGTATCTAAAGCGCTATCCTGGCTGGAAGCGCATCCCAATGCCCTTAAAGGGATTGGTCGTGGCATCGAGCGTGAAACGCTGCGTGTACAGGAAAATGGCGATCTGGCAAAAAGCGGCCACCCGGAATCTCTGGGCTCGGCGCTGAAACATGACTGGATCACCACTGATTTTGCCGAAACGTTACTGGAATTCATCACGCCAGTGGATCACAGCATTGATCATATGCTGGCGTTCCTGCGCGATATCCACCGTCACGTTGCCCGTGAACTCGGTGATGAACGCATGTGGCCATTCAGTATGCCGTGCGTCATTGACGATGCTGACAATATTGAGCTGGCGCAATATGGCACATCCAATATCGGTAAGATGAAGACCCTTTACCGCGAAGGTCTGAAAAACCGCTACGGCGCGTTAATGCAGACGATCTCTGGCATTCACTATAACTTCTCGCTGCCACTTTCTTTCTGGCAGGAGTGGGCTGACGTGAAAGATCAGGAAAGCGGAAAAGAGACTATCTCCGCAGGTTATCTGCGGTTGATTCGTAACTACTATCGCTTCGGCTGGGTGATACCTTATCTGTTTGGCGCATCACCGGCTATCAGCTCCAGTTTCCTGCAGGGTCGTGAGAGCGCGCTGCCATTTGAAACCAATGACAAAGATACGATGTGGCTGCCGTATGCCACCTCGCTGCGTCTGAGCGATTTAGGCTACACCAATAAATCGCAGAGCGCTCTGGGCATCACGTTTAACTCGCTGGAAGGCTATGTCACTGCGCTGAAAAAAGCGATCAAGACGCCGTCAGATGAGTATGCAGCGATGGGCGCCAAAGATGCTGACGGTAACTGGCTGCAGCTCAACACTAACGTGCTGCAGATTGAGAACGAGCTCTATGCGCCCATCCGGCCTAAGCGTGTTACACGCTCGGGTGAAGCGCCTTCTGATGCGCTGCTGCGCGGTGGTATCGAATATATTGAAGTGCGTTCACTGGATATCAACCCGTTCTCTGCCATCGGCGTCGATGAGAATCAGGTTCGCTTCCTCGATCTGTTCCTGATCTGGTGTACCCTGGCGGATGCACCGGAAATGAGTGCAGATGAGTTGCAATGCACCCGCAAAAACTGGAATCGGGTGGTGCTCGAAGGGCGTAAACCGGATCAGAAAATTGCGGTGGGTTGTGGAGAAGCGGAACATTCGCTGGTTGAAGTGGGCAAAACCCTGTTTGCCGACCTGCGCCGGGTTGCTGAAGTCTTAGACAGTCACAATCAGGACAGCACAGAATATCAGCAGGTTTGTGATCAACTGGTAGCATCCTTCGATGATCCTGAGCTAACCTACTCGGCGCGCATCCTTCAGGCAATGAAGGATAATGGTGTAACCGGCACCGGCGTGGCACTGGCTGAACAGTATCGCCATATGCTCTGTGAAGAACCGCTGGAAGTGCTGACAGAAGAAGATTTCACGCGTCAGGCGCAGGAATCTGTTGCTGCACAGCAGCAGCTGGAAGCAAATGATAAGCTGGATTTTGAAGCGTATCTGGCGAGCCGGGAAGGGTAGAAAAGAAAAAGGCCACATCAATGTGGCCAAATTAACATCTCTGTTGTCAGGGATGATGATGATAACAAATGCGCGTCTTTCATATATTCAGACGTTGGGCGAACAGAAAAGTTTCATCGTTTTAAAAAAAATTCTCAGAACAGGAGGTGACGTATGCCACTACTGGACAGTTTTACCGTTGATCACACCATCATGGGCGCACCGGCAGTCCGCGTTGCGAAAACCATGAAGACTCCGCATGGCGATACGATTACCGTTTTTGACCTGCGTTTTTGCCGTCCGAACATTGATATCCTCACTGAGCGTGGCATTCATACGCTGGAGCATCTCTTTGCCGGCTTCATGCGTGATCACCTGAATGGTGACGGTGTGGAAATCGTCGATATCTCGCCAATGGGCTGCCGTACCGGCTTCTACATGAGCCTGATTGGTACGCCAGACGAGCAGCGCGTTGCGAAAGCGTGGAAAGGGGCGATGGAAGATGTTCTGAAAGTGAAAGATCAGAACCAGATCCCTGAGCTGAATGAATATCAGTGTGGCAGCTACAAGCTGCACTCACTGGATGAAGCGCAGCAGATTGCCCGCAATGTGCTGGCGCATGAGATCGGCGTAAACCGTAATGACGATCTGAAACTGCCTGCTGAAAAGCTGAAAGAACTGCACATCTAGTCAGGGCTTCTCTGCTAAAAAAAACGCCGCATCATCTCGATTGCGGCGTTTTTTTATGGCTTCAGGAACCGACCGATTTTTTCAGCGGCGTCTTCGGCGTGATGCGCACCTGTTTAATCATATTATCCTGCACGTCCAGAATATCGACGTTGTAGTTACCAATCTGAACACGTGTGGCAATAGAAGGGATCTCCTCCAGCGCTTCCAGCAACATGCCGTTGATGGTACGCGCTTCCTGCTCTGGCAGATCCCAGTTAAATGCCTTATTGATTTCACGCACGCTGGCACTGCCTTCAATCAGCACGGAGCCATCATTCTGCGGCATCACTTCTTCCGCCAGCGACGGTGACATGGAGGTAGTGAAGTCACCGACAATCTCTTCCAGAATGTCCTCTATCGTCACCAGCCCTTTGATGTCGCCATATTCATCCACCACCACGCCCGCTTTCTCTTTATTGCGCTGGAACTTCACCAACTGGGTGTTCAGCGGCGTTCCTTCGGGGATGTAGTAGATTTCATCGGCAGCGCGCAGCAGCGTCTCTTTAGTGAACTCTTTTTTCTCCGTCATCATGCGCCAGGCTTCACGCACACGAAGCATGCCGACGCAGTCATCCAGTGAATCTCTGAACAGCACAATGCGGCCATGAGGTGAATGGCTTAGCTGGCGCACGACTGACTTCCAGTCATCGTTGATGTTGATACCAACAATCTCATTACGCGGCACCATAATGTCGTCAACGCTGACTTTCTCCAGGTCGAGCACGGAGAGCAGCATGTCCTGGTTACGGCGTGACATCAGGCTACGCGACTCATAGACAATGGTGCGTAACTCCTCTTTGCTCAGCGCTGAGTTAACAGAGCCGTCAGAGCGAATACCTGCCAGGCGCATCAGCAGCCGGGTAATGGTGTTCAGCAGCCAGACCAGCGGTAGCATGATGTATTGCAGCGGAGTAAGTAAAAAGCTGCTCGGATAGGCCACTTTTTCCGGATAAAGGGCCGCCACGGTTTTGGGTAACACTTCAGCGAAGACCAGCACCACGAAGGTCAGCACGCCGGTTGCAATGGCGACACCCGCATCACCATACAGACGCATTCCGACAATAGTGCCTAACGCGGAAGCAAGGATGTTAACCAGGTTATTACCAATCAGCACCAGACTGATCAGACGATCCGGGCGGCGCAGCAGTTTTTCGACACGTCGAGCTGCGCGATCACCATTTTTAGCCTGATGGCGCAGTTTATAGCGATTCAGTGTCATCATGCCGGTTTCAGAGCCTGAGAAATAAGCTGAAACCAGTACCATGATGCAGAGAATAATAATCAGCGTGGTAGTTGAAACATTCTCCAACGCAAAACTTCCTTTTTAACGAGAACCAGGGACAAGCAGATGCTGCAGGATGCGGCTGCCGAAGTAAGCCATGGTCAACAGCACCGCACCGCTGCAGTTAAACCAGACGACGCGGCGACCACGCCAGCCTTCATGATAGTGCCCCCAGAGCAAAACGATATAAACAAACCACGCGATGATCGAGAGCACGGCTTTATCGACGTTTTCTGCGCTGAAGAGATCCTGCATATAAAACAGACCGGTGCAGAGCACCAGCGTTAACAGCACGACGCCAACCTGGGTGATGTGAAACATCTTACGTTCGATGGTCAGCAGCGGCGGCATATCCTGGGTGAACGCCAGTCGCTTGTTTTTTAACTGATAATCGATCCACGCCAGCTGCAGCGCATAAAGCGCGGCGATGATCAGCGTTGCATAGGCGAACAGCGACAGGCCGATGTGGATCATCATGCCTGGCGTAGTTTCCAGATGCGTGATGAACGCATTGGGGACAAAGGTGGCAAAGGCCAGATTGATCAGCGCGAAGCTATAAACAATCGGCAGCAGTAGCCAGCCACGGTTGCGTGACGCCACAATGGTCATGATGGCGCAAATCAACAGGCTGACCAGTGAACCAATGTTAAGCAGGCTTAAGTTCTGTCCGCTATCAATAGCAAATATGCGTTGCTGCAAGGCCACCGCGTGTGTCACCAGCGCCACACAGGCAGAGAGCATCGCCATTCGCCGCCAGCCGCCGTTACGTTTCAACAGGCTGGGAATGATCAGGGCAAGACTTAAGGAGTAGGCGAATAGCGCCACTATCGCGAAAACGAACATAGATCCTTTCAGGTTCAGTCAGATAAGGAAAAAGGCAGTATAGCGCCAGCCGAAGCAGGCTCCAAACGATCTGAGGGGCAATTGCAGAGATCGCCGAGGCTTCGTGTTATAATCCGCCGCATTCTGCCGATCAGGCGCCTCGCGATCTTTTTTTTAGTGAGAGACCATGTTTGATAATTTAACCGATCGTTTGTCGCAAACCCTGCGAAATATCAGCGGCCGCGGAAGGCTGACTGAAGAGAACATCAAAGAGACCCTGCGTGAAGTGCGCATGGCACTGCTTGAGGCTGACGTTGCGTTGCCGGTGGTGCGTGACTTCATCAACCGTGTGAAAGAGAGCGCGGTCGGTCATGATGTGAATAAAAGTCTGACGCCAGGTCAGGAGTTTATCAAAATCGTACGTAACGAACTCGTTGCGGCGATGGGTGCAGAGAACAACGCACTCGACCTGGCAGCACAGCCACCAGCCGTGGTGCTGATGGCGGGCCTGCAGGGTGCCGGTAAAACCACCAGTGTTGCTAAGCTGGGTAAATTCCTGCGCGAGAAGCACAAGAAGAAAGTTTTAGTGGTTTCTGCCGACGTCTATCGTCCGGCGGCAATTAAACAGCTGGAAACGCTGGCACAGCAGGTTGGCGTGGATTTCTGTCCGTCCGATCTCAGCCAGAAGCCGGTCGATATCGTCAACAATGCGCTGCGTGAAGCTCGTCTGAAGTTCTACGATGTGCTGCTGGTGGATACCGCCGGCCGTCTGCACGTTGACGAAGCAATGATGGACGAAATCAAACAGGTTCATGCGGCGATCAAGCCGGTAGAAACCCTGTTTGTGGTCGATGCCATGACCGGTCAGGATGCCGCAAACACGGCAAAAGCCTTTAATGAAGCGCTGCCGCTGACCGGTGTTATTCTGACCAAGGTTGACGGTGATGCACGCGGTGGTGCGGCGCTGTCAATTCGCCATATCACCGGCAAACCGATCAAATTCATGGGCGTCGGTGAAAAGACCGAAGCGCTTGAGCCATTCTACCCGGAGCGTATTGCTTCGCGTATCCTGGGCATGGGTGACGTACTCTCCCTGATTGAAGATATCGAAAGCAAAGTTGACCGCGATCAGGCGGAGAAACTGGCTAAAAAGCTGAAAACCGGCGACGGTTTTGATCTCAATGACTTCCTTGAGCAGCTAAAGCAGATGCGCAACATGGGCGGTATGGCCAGCCTGATGGGTAAACTGCCGGGTATGGGACAGCTGCCAGATAACGTAAAGTCGCAGATGGATGACAAAGTGCTGGTGCGCATGGAAGCCATCATCAACTCGATGACGCGCAAAGAGCGTGAGAAACCAGAAATCATCAAAGGCTCGCGCAAGCGCCGTATTGCTACCGGTTCCGGTATGCAGGTGCAGGACGTTAACCGCTTATTAAAGCAGTTCGACGACATGCAGCGTATGATGAAGAAAATGAAGAAGGGCGGTATGGCGAAAATGATGCGCGGCATGAAGGGTATGATGCCGCCAGGTTTCCCTGGCCGCTAAAGCGTTCCACAAAAAAGCCCGAAAAGGCACGGTTTGGGTTGCTTTTTTCGCCAAAATGAGTAAAATTTTCGGGCTTTTTATACAGCACCCGGACCCCGTTCCTCGATGGGGGCCGGGTGTTTTATTAACTGAAGAGGATGTTATGGTAACAATTCGTTTGGCACGTCACGGCGCTAAAAAGCGTCCGTTCTATCAGGTCGTCGTCACTGACAGCCGCAATGCACGCAACGGTCGTTTCATTGAGCGCGTTGGTTTCTTCAACCCGATCGCATCTGGTCAGGCTGAAGGTCTGCGTCTTGATCTGGATCGTATCGAGCACTGGGTTGGCCAGGGCGCAACGCTTTCTGACCGCGTTAACGCGCTGGTCAAAGAAGCTAAGAAAGCAGCTTAATCTGTCACGGTGGTGAGCATGAGCAGACAACTTGCCGCACAGCCTCCTGTTAACCCAATTGTGTTGGGTAAGATGGGAGCCGCCTACGGTATTCGCGGCTGGCTCAAAGTGTTTTCCTCCACTGAAGACGCTGAAAGCATCTTCAACTACCAACCCTGGTTCATCCAGCGTGCCGGTAAATGGCAGCAGGTCGAACTGGAAGGTTGGAAGCACCACAATCAGGACCTGATCATCAAAGTCAAAGGCATTGAAGATCGGGATGCGGCGGCTCAGTTAACCAATTGCGAAATTCAGGTTGACTCGACGCAGTTGCCATCGCTGGAAGAGGGCGACTACTACTGGAAAGACCTTATGGGCTGCCAGGTCGTTAACCTTGAAGGCTACGAGATGGGTAAAGTCATCGATATGATGGAAACCGGCTCGAACGACGTTCTCGTCGTTAAGGCAAACCTGAAGGATGCGTTCGGTGCTCAGGAGCGGTTAATTCCGTTTCTTGATGAACAGGTTATCAGGAAAGTCGATCTCTCTACTGGCGTCATTGAGGTAGATTGGGATCCTGGTTTTTGATCTCCGAATCGAACGGTAACGTAACGGCGAATACAATGTGGATTGGTGTTATTAGCCTGTTTCCAGAAATGTTTCGCGCTATTACCGATTACGGGGTAACTGGCCGGGCTGTAAAAAACGGTCTGCTCAGCATTCAGAGCTGGAGTCCTCGTGATTTCACTCACGACCGGCACCGTACCGTGGATGATCGTCCTTACGGCGGCGGACCGGGAATGCTGATGATGGTACAACCCTTACGGGATGCCATCTCCGCAGCGAAAGCAGCGGCAGGTGAAGGGGCCAGGGTGATATATCTTTCACCTCAGGGTCGCAAACTGGACCAACAGGGCGTTTGCGAACTGGCGGCACGGGACAAGTTAATTCTGGTCTGTGGCCGTTATGAAGGGATTGATGAGCGCGTAATCCAGACCGAAATTGATGAAGAATGGTCAATCGGTGATTACGTTCTCAGTGGCGGGGAACTGCCAGCGATGACGATGATTGACGCAGTCGCCCGGTTTATTCCCGGCGTACTCGGCAAGCAGGCGTCAGCCGATGAGGATTCGTTCTCTGAAGGTTTGCTGGATTGTCCGCACTATACCCGACCTGAAGTGTTAGACGGCGTGGAAGTCCCGGCAGTATTACTGTCAGGTAACCATGCTGATATTCGCCGCTGGCGTCTGAAGCAGTCGCTAGGCCGTACCTGGCTGAGAAGACCTGAACTTCTGGAAAACCTGGCTCTGACTGAAGAGCAAGCAAGGTTGTTGAATGAGTTCCAGCGGGAATCTCAGCAGCAACAAAACGATGATGTGGAAGAGTAAGCTCTTCCCCGACTATCAGTTTACCCAGGATATGAGATTTAATTATGAGCAACATTATCAAGCAAATTGAACAAGAGCAGATGAAACAGGACGTACCTTCCTTCCGCCCGGGTGATTCCGTGGAAGTGAAAGTATGGGTCGTTGAAGGTTCTAAAAAACGTCTGCAGGCATTCGAGGGCGTGGTTATCGCTATTCGTAACCGCGGTCTGCACTCTGCATTCACTGTTCGCAAAATTTCTAACGGCGAAGGCGTTGAGCGTGTATTCCAGACTCATTCACCTGTAATTGACAGCATCGCTGTTAAACGTCGTGGCGCTGTGCGTAAAGCCAAACTGTACTACCTGCGTGAGCGTACTGGTAAGTCTGCTCGTATTAAAGAGCGTCTTAACTAAGGTATCGCTAACGCGACATCTAAAAGTTAATAGCAAACAAGGGGTTGGCATCTGCCAGCCCCTTTTTTATGTCAGTGCCATCCTTGCAGCCTGCAGTCAACCGGCGTCCGGCCGGTGAAAATGATAAATCGCCGTATTAACCGGTCCCGCCTCTAATACGATCAGGCCATAGCGACAGCCAATAAACTGACCGCCGCACTTTTCAGCGACTCTCCGACTGGCCAGATTGTCCTCCGCCGCCAGAATTTCAATCAACCGGGTCTCCGGTCGTGAAAACCCCAGAGGGAGTAGCTTTGCCACCGCGCGGCTGGCAATTCCCTGGCGCTGAACGTCACTGCGAACCCAGTAACCTATTGCGCTGGTGTCACCCGGATGGCGGGCAAAGCGTATTCCTGCGCCCCCCAGCAGCTGGTCATGCTGATCAACAATCGCAAACTCTTCCGCTTCCTCCTTCATCCGTTGCCAGTGGGTAAAGCGGATCCAGCTTTCGGCATCATGAGGCTGGTAATCGTGATGCGCCCAGACCATCCACGGGATCAGGCTGTCCAGAGAAGCATTGACCGCAGCGGTAAACGCGGAGACGTCGCTTAGCAGAAAAGGTCGGAGGGAGATGTTCAGTGGGGAGGCGTGCATAATGGACTCAGCCTGAAAATAAACAATATTCTCATTTTGCCTGCAACAGACAGAAACGCAATAAGAGTGTATGTAAACTTTATTTTACATTAAGGAGGCTGTAATTAATCCCGTTATCAAATTTAAATAAATGATATATATGATCTTATTTGTCGTTAGGTTGGTTTATTCAGACCTGTGGTAATAAATGTGTACATGTAATCTTGCGCTATGTATTGTCTGTGATACAGTATTTGCAATCCTCAATGAGGAGCCCTTATCCGCTATATCGAGCCAAAGGATCGCCATCATGCAAAAAGACGCGCTGAACAATGTGCATATCGCCGGTGAACAGGTATTGATCACGCCTGAAGAACTGAAAGCGAAGTTTCCACTGACAACTGAACAGCAGGATCAGGTCGCGGCGTCCCGCCAGACTATCTCTGACATTATTGCCGGCCGCGATCCGCGTCTGCTGGTGGTGTGCGGACCCTGCTCGATTCACGATACCGAAGTGGCACTGGACTATGCTCGTCGTCTGCAAACGCTTTCTGAACAGCTGAAAGATCAGCTCTATATTGTGATGCGCGTCTATTTTGAAAAACCCCGTACTACCGTTGGCTGGAAAGGGCTGATCAATGATCCTTACATGGATAACTCGTTTGATATGGAAGCGGGTCTGCATATTGCGCGCCAGCTGCTGGTGAACCTGGTTGAAATGGGCTTGCCGCTGGCCACAGAAGCGCTGGATCCGAATAGCCCGCAATACCTGGGCGACCTGTTCAGCTGGTCGGCGATTGGCGCACGGACGACAGAATCTCAGACGCACCGTGAGATGGCCTCGGGCCTGTCGATGCCAGTTGGCTTTAAAAATGGCACCGATGGCAGTCTGGGCACAGCAATCAACGCGATGCGTGCTGCTGCAATGCCGCACCGTTTTGTCGGGATTAATCAGGCCGGTCAGGTCTGCCTGCTGCAGACTCAGGGCAATCCGGATGGTCACGTAATTCTTCGTGGTGGCAAAGCGCCGAACTACGGTCCCGAAGATGTCGCGCAGTGTGAAAAAGAGATGCTGAAGGCGGGACTGCGTCCAGCCTTAATGATAGATTGCAGCCATGGCAATTCGAATAAAGACTACAGCCGTCAGCCTGGCGTAGCGGAATCCGCTATTGCGCAGATCAAAGACGGAAACCGTTCAATCATTGGTTTGATGCTGGAAAGCCATATCAATGAAGGTAACCAGTCTTCTGAGCAGCCGCGCAGCGAAATGAAGTATGGCGTTTCCGTAACCGATGCGTGCATCAACTGGGAAGTGACCGAAACGTTGCTGCGTGAGATGCATCAGGATCTGCAGGGAGTGCTGTCGGCGCGTCTGTCACAAGAGGTGTAAGAGCAATGGTGGCTGAACTGACCGCGTTACGCGATCAAATTGACAGTGTTGATAAGGCGCTGCTGGATCTGCTGGCTAAACGGCTGGAGCTGGTGGCTGAGGTGGGGGAGGTGAAGAGCCGTTACGGTCTGCCTATCTATGTCCCTGAGCGTGAAGCGTCAATGCTGGCTTCGCGTCGCAAAGAGGCAGAGGCGCTCGGCGTCCCCCCGGATCTGATTGAAGATGTGCTGCGTCGTGTGATGCGCGAGTCCTATACCAGCGAAAATGACAAAGGCTTTAAAACCCTCTGTCCTGAACTGCGCCCGGTGGTGATTGTCGGCGGCAAAGGCCAGATGGGCCGGTTGTTTGAAAAAATGCTCGGCCTGTCAGGCTACACAGTTAAAACGCTGGATAAAGAAGACTGGCCTCAGGCTGAAACGCTGCTCAGCGATGCCGGTATGGTCATCATCAGTGTGCCGATTCACCTGACCGAGCAGGTTATTGCACAGCTGCCGCCACTGCCGGAAGATTGTATTCTGGTGGACCTGGCTTCTGTGAAAAACCGGCCTCTGCAGGCGATGCTGGCCACTCATAATGGTCCGGTGCTGGGTCTGCACCCGATGTTTGGCCCGGACAGCGGCAGCCTGGCAAAACAGGTGGTGGTCTGGTGTGATGGCCGACAGCCGGAAGCGTATCAGTGGTTCCTGGAGCAGATTCAGGTCTGGGGTGCGCGTCTGCATCGTATCAGCGCTGTAGAGCATGACCAGAACATGGCGTTTATTCAGGCACTGCGTCACTTTGCCACCTTTGCCTACGGTCTGCATTTAGCTGAAGAAAACGTGAATCTTGATCAGCTGCTGGCACTCTCATCGCCTATCTATCGACTGGAGCTGGCAATGGTAGGGCGGTTGTTTGCTCAGGATCCGCAGCTTTACGCGGATATCATCATGTCGTCAGAGAGTAATCTGGCGCTGATCAAACGTTATTACCAGCGCTTTGGTGAAGCGATTGCGCTGCTGGAGCAGGGCGATAAACAGGCATTCATTGCCAGCTTTAACCGGGTCGAGCAGTGGTTTGGCGATCACGCGAAACGCTTCCTGGTGGAAAGCCGGAGTCTGTTACGCTCGGCCAATGACAGTCGGCCATAAACGAAAAAGGCATCCCTGCGGATGCCTTTTTGCTATTCAACGGTTTCATCGCCGGGTTCAGCGGGTATCACATTCTCGCTGGGATAGCAGCCCAGCACCTTCAGAGAGCGGGTCATGGTCTGTAACTCCTGCAGAGCCTGCTGCATCCGCTCTGATTGCAGGTTACCCTGCACATCAATGTAAAACATCTCTTCCCACGGATTGCCATTAATCGGGCGTGACTCCAGCTTGCTCATAATCAGGTTGTGCTGACGCAGCACCAATAGTGCATCAACCAGTGCACCCGCCTGCTGGCCGGTTGCCATAATCAGTGTCGTTTTCGCTGGCACCTGATCTGAAACCTCGATGGCTTTTCGGGCGAGCACGATAAAGCGGGTATGGTTCTGCTGCTGGTTTGCCAGATTACGTTCCAGCACCTGCAACTGATAGAGCTCACCACCGGCTTCACTGCCTAATGCTGCCACCTTAGGTGAGTTGAGCGCAGCCACTCTCTCCATTGCTGCTGCGGTACTCTCGGTATATTCGATTTTCCAGTGCGGGAAACGGTTAATAAACTGGCTGCACTGCTGGAAGGGCTGAGGATGGCTGTACACCGTCTCAATCTGCTGCAGATCGGTGGGGCCATTCACCAGCACGCAGTGGTCGATAGGTAAGGTCAGTTCGCCCACGATAGAGAGGCTGGTCTGTTGCAGCAGATCGTAGACATCATTGATCGAGCCCGAACTGGTGTTCTCAATCGGCATCACGGCGTAATCAGCCAGGCCATTTTCGACCTGCTTGATGATGTCGTGAAATTTCAGGCAGCCACACTCCACCATGCTGTCGAAATGACGTGACGCGTAGTTGCGTGCGGCAAGGTGCGAGTAAGAGCCTTTCGGGCCGAGGAATGCGATACGGGCGGCATGCGCATGAGGATGGTTGAGATTTTTCTGCAGCAGTGCTTGCTGAGTCAGCACTGAATCTTCAATAACCAGCTGGAACAGCCGGGTGATGTAGTGCGCATCCAGTTTATGCGCTTTACCCAGTACAATCAGATTCTCCAGCAGCGCACGTTCGCGTTCCACATCCCGAATCGGGCGATGCGTGGCAAGTTTTGCATGTGCGACTTCCACTGCCAGCAGACGACGCTCGGCCAGCAGCGTCAGAAGTTTTTTATCCACTGCGCTGATCTTATCGCGTAACGCCAGCAAGGGATTGTCGGGATTCATAGGGCTCACCTGTATGCTATCCAATAAAAAAGCCTCCCGGTTGGGAGGCTTCGTTGTTCGTCTTCGCTTTCATTTTCACACGACGAATAGCCTCCCGTTCAGGGGAAGGTAAAAAAGAAAGCGAAGAAAAACAGAGTGGGTTTCATCGTAATGTCCGAAATGTGAGTGACCTGAGAGTAACCGTACTGCTTAAAAGCTGTCAATAAAAAACGCGCCCGGAGGCGCGTTAAGGAAATCAGGACTCTTCGTCGGCGGGGATAATGTCTTTTACGCTGGCACTGGCGCGGCGGGCTTCAGACTTATGCTGAACTTTATTCAGCTGACGTTCGAGTTTCGCAATCAAATCGTTGATGGCGGTATACATATCGTCGTGCTTGGCGCTGGCCACCAGAGTCCCGTTCGGTGTGTTAATAGTGGCATCAGCCACGAATTCTTTGGGCTCTTTGGACAGGACAATATGCGGATTAATCAGGTCGGTTTGCCATTTTTCGAGCTTGGCGAGACGGTCTTCAACATGGCTTCGGATTGCCGGGGTGATGTCCATTTGTTTACTGGTAATGTTCAGAATCATTATTCTTACCTCTCTGTCATTTCCGTCTTGGTCTTCTCAGCATAGCGCGAAAAAACGTTAAATGTGAGATTTTGATCACGAAAAAATGTCACTTTTTGTCAGTTACAACATTCTGTGAGAAAGGCAGAGAAACTCGCTGAAATGGCTTGAAGCGAAACGATTAACACGGCATGCTGGATGAGTTAGCTCGCTGGAATCAGATCCAAATCTGACTGTTCTTCGGGCAAAAAAAAGCAGCCATCGCAGGCTGCTTTTTTTGTGGCTGAAATCTGTCAGGCTATCAGCTTTTGTTGACTGCAATGATTTTCGCCACTTTGTCAGCTTCAGCGTTCAGCTGCAGATTACGGTAAGCATTTTCCATCAGTGGCAGGGCATCGTGTGTCGCCTGCGTATCCGGATAATCGCGCATCATACCCTCTACACGGTTAACAACCGCGACATAAGCCTCACGCTTAGTATAGAATTGCGCCACTGACAGCTCATATTTAGCCAGACGGTCTTTCAGATAGACCAGGCGTTTCTGAGCATCAGCCGCATACTGGCTGTTCGGGTAATTACGCAGCAGCTGGGAGAAGTCGCGGAAAGCATCACGAGCGTGCGTCGGATCGCGGTCAGAACGATCAATACCAAAGAAGCCCTGCAGCGCGGAGTCATCCAGCGCCATGTCCGTCAGACCTTTCATATAGATGACATAGTCAATGTTCGGATGCGTGGGGTTCAGACGCATAAAGCGAGCAATGGCAGCCTGCGCCAGGGGCAGATCGGCATTTTTATAGTACGCGTAGATTAAATCCAGCTGCACCTGCTGCGAATAAGGACCGAACGGATAACGATTATCCAGCGCTTCCAGTTGCTTAATCGCGGCTTTAAAGTTACCGTCCTGCAGCTTTTGCTGCGCTGTAGCATAGATTTCAGAAGGCGGGTTGTCCGGTACCGCGTCATTTGAGCCGGAACAACCAACAAGTGCCAGGCTCAGTGTGGCAGCAGCCACCAGATGTTTCATACGCGTCATGACGAAGTGATTATCCTCAAATGTTATGGCGGAAGCTGTCCGTATAGCTCCCGGTAATGACCAGGTACGATAGCACATTATATTAAACGGCATCGCCGTGAAAACCCAACGTTAACGAAGAAGCTGTATATGGCACAACAAGTTCAACTCACCGCAACGGTATCCGAATCACAACTCGGACAACGTTTAGATCAGACTTTGGCGGAATTGTTCCCTGATTATTCACGTTCCCGCATAAAAGAGTGGATCCTCGATCGTCGCGTTACTGTAAACGGCGTTATGGTCGATACCCCCAAAGAAAAAGTGCTGGGCGGCGAGCTGGTCGCGATTGACGCTGAGATCGAAGAGGCACAGCGCTGGGAACCTCAGGATCTGCCACTCGACATCGTTTATGAAGATGAAGACATTATTGTCATCAACAAACCACGTGACTTTGTGGTTCACCCTGGCGCCGGTAATCCGGATGGCACGGTGTTAAACGCCTTACTTCATCACTACCCTGCGATTATGGATGTGCCACGCGCCGGCATCGTACACCGCCTGGATAAAGACACCACCGGTTTAATGGTGGTCGCGAAAACCGTTCCGGCTCAGACGCATCTGGTGGACTCGCTGCAGCGTCGCGAAATCACCCGTGAATATGAAGCGGTCGCGATTGGCAATATGACGGCGGGCGGCACGGTTGAGCAGCCTATCAGCCGTCACTCCACCAAACGTACCCATATGGCGGTTCATCCAATGGGCAAACCGGCGGTGACGCATTATCGCATCATGGAGCATTTCCGGGCTCATACCCGTCTGCGTCTGCGTCTGGAGACGGGTCGTACTCACCAGATCCGTGTGCATATGTCTCACATCAGCCATCCGCTGGTGGGCGATCCACTTTACGGTGGCCGCCCGCGTCCGCCAAAAGGGGCATCAGAGGCATTTATTACTACGCTGCGCGGTTTCGATCGTCAGGCACTGCACGCCACGATGTTGCGCCTCTATCATCCAATCAGTGGTATTGAGATGGAATTCCATGCTGCGCTTCCACAGGACATGGTTGATTTAATCGCGGCGTTAAAAGCAGACACTGAAGAATTTAAAGACCAGATGAATTGGTGATGAGTCTGATTACGCCGCAATGGCCCGCCTCGTCACGCGTTCGGGCCTGCTCGACGCAGCGACAGGGTGGCGTAAGCACGTCGCCCTGGGATGCGCTGAATCTCGGCGGGCACGTGGGAGATAATCCGGATGCGGTGGCGCTTAACCGTCAGTTGCTGGTGGATAAGGCGGATTTGCCCGCTATGCCGCAGTGGCTGGAGCAGGTTCATGGCACGGAGGTCGTGCGTCTGACTGCAGGAGGAAACATGCCATTACGTGCTGATGCCTGCATTACCGATCAGCCCGACGTCGTCTGCGCCATCATGACCGCTGACTGTCTGCCGGTACTGTTCTGTTCGCAGGATGGGACGGAAGTGGCGGCAGCACATGCAGGCTGGCGCGGGCTCTGTGCCGGTGTACTGGAAAATACGCTGGCGCAGTTTCGTTCTCCGCCTGAGCAGATTCATGTCTGGCTGGGGCCGGCCATCGGACCGGATGCGTTTGAGGTTGGCGCAGAAGTGCGTGAGGCTTTTATGGCGCAGGATCCCCGCGCTGTGCAGGCTTTCCGTCCATCAGGCGACCGGTTTTACGCGGACATCTGGCTGCTGGCGCGTATGCGGCTGCAGGCAGCGGGCGTCAATTCAATCAGCGCCGATAGCCGCTGTACCTTTACGCAACGCGACGATTTCTTCTCCTTTCGTCGTGATGGGATCACCGGGCGTATGGCAACTTTGATCTGGCTGTTATAACCTTACGCCATAAGACGGTCCAGTTAGCGTATTTTTTACTCAAATCTCAGGTCATTAACCTTGAAATTTTGAGGGATGACCTCATTTAATCTCCAGTAGCATTTTGACCTGTAATGGGGGAATTATGCGTCTGGATCGTCTTACTAACAAATTTCAGCTGGCTCTCGCCGACGCGCAGTCCCTGGCTCTGGGACACGACAACCAATTCATTGAACCTCTGCACCTGATGAGCGCGTTGCTCAAACAGGGAAGGCGGATCGGTTTCACCTTTACTGACTTCGGCGGGTGTCGACGTCACACCTTTTCGCGCTCAGCTCGAGCAGGCTATTGATCGCCTGCCACAAGTTGAAGGCAGCGAAGGGGATGTACAACCCTCATCTGACCTTGTCCGGGTATTAAACCTGTGCGACAAGCTGGCGCAGAAGCGCAATGACAACTTTATTTCATCCGAATTATTTGTTCTGGCTGCCCTGGAATCCCGTGGTTCACTGGCCGATCTGCTTAAAGCAGCGGGCGCAACGCGCGAAAAAATCACCAGTGCGATTGAACAGATGCGGGGAGGAGACAACGTGAACGATCAGGGGGCTGAAGATCAGCGCCAGGCATTAAAGAAATACACTATCGACCTGACCGAGCGTGCAGAAAAGGGCAAACTCGATCCGGTGATTGGGCGTGATGAAGAGATTCGCCGCACCATTCAGGTTCTGCAGCGCCGTACCAAAAATAACCCGGTGCTGATTGGTGAGCCTGGCGTGGGTAAAACCGCGATTGTCGAAGGGCTGGCGCAGCGCATCATTAACGGTGAAGTGCCTGAGGGCCTGAAAGGTCGTCGGGTGCTGGCGCTGGATATGGGTGCACTGGTCGCCGGGGCGAAATATCGCGGTGAGTTCGAAGAGCGTCTGAAAGGGGTGCTGAGCGATCTGTCGAAACAGGAAGGCAACGTCATTCTGTTTATCGACGAACTGCACACTATGGTCGGTGCGGGTAAAGCGGACGGTGCGATGGACGCGGGCAATATGCTTAAGCCTGCGCTGGCGCGTGGTGAACTGCACTGCGTGGGTGCCACCACACTGGATGAGTATCGTCAGTATATTGAGAAAGATGCCGCGCTGGAGCGTCGTTTCCAGAAAGTCTTCGTGGCTGAGCCAGGTGTGGAAGACACCATCGCGATTCTGCGTGGCCTGAAAGAGCGTTACGAACTGCATCATCATGTGCAGATCACTGACCCGGCCATTGTCGCGGCAGCAACGCTGTCTCATCGTTACATTGCTGACCGCCAGCTGCCGGACAAAGCCATTGACCTGATTGATGAGGCGGCATCCAGTATTCGTATGCAGATGGACTCCAAGCCGGAGTCACTCGATCGCCTGGAGCGCCGTATCATTCAGTTGAAGCTGGAGCAGCAGGCGCTGAAGAAAGAGGCGGACGATGCCAGTATCAAGCGTCTTGAGATGCTGGAAACCGAGCTGAATCAGAAAGAGCGTGAATACGCTGAGCTGGAAGATGAATGGAAGACAGAGAAAGCCTCACTCTCCGGCACGCAGAACATCAAAGCTGAACTGGAGCAGGCGCGTCTGAATTTAGAGCAGGCCCGTCGCCAGGGCGATCTCGCTCAGATGTCAGAGCTGCAGTACGGTAAAATTCCGGCACTGGAAAAACAGTTAGCCGCAGCGACTCAGGCTGAAGGTAAAACCATGAAGTTACTGCGCAACCGCGTAACTGATGTGGAGATTGCCGATGTGCTGGCTCGCTGGACCGGTATTCCGGTGGCACGCATGATGGAAGGTGAGCGTGATAAGTTGCTGCGCATGGAGCAGGATCTGCATGGCCGGGTCATTGGACAGGATGAAGCGGTAGAAGCGGTATCGAATGCCATCCGCCGTAGTCGTGCAGGTCTCTCTGATCCTAACCGGCCTATCGGCTCTTTCCTGTTCCTGGGTCCAACCGGGGTAGGTAAAACCGAACTGTGTAAGTCGCTGGCTAATTTCCTGTTCGACAGTGACGATGCGATGGTGCGTATCGACATGTCCGAGTTTATGGAAAAACATTCGGTCTCACGGCTGGTGGGTGCACCTCCGGGCTACGTCGGCTATGAAGAGGGCGGTTATCTGACCGAAGCGGTGCGCCGTCGTCCTTATTCCGTCATTCTGCTGGATGAAGTTGAAAAGGCGCATCCTGATGTCTTCAACATTCTGCTGCAGGTGCTGGATGATGGGCGTCTGACGGATGGACAGGGCCGTACGGTCGATTTCCGTAACAGCGTGGTGATCATGACCTCTAACCTGGGGTCAGATTTAATCCAGGAGCGGTTCGGTAATCTCAGCTATCCGGAAATGAAAGATATTGTGATGGGTGTGGTCGGACAGCATTTCCGTCCTGAATTCGTCAACCGTATTGATGAGGTAGTGGTGTTTCATCCGCTGGCGGAGAAACACATTGCCTCCATTGCGCAGATTCAGCTGCAGCGGTTGTACAAACGTCTGGATGAACGTGGCTATCAGCTGCACATCTCCGATGATGCGATCAAACTGCTGGCGGAAAATGGGTATGACCCGGTCTATGGTGCGCGTCCGCTGAAACGTGCGATACAGCAGCAGATCGAGAACCCGCTGGCTCAGCAGATCCTTGCAGGTTCGCTGGTGCCGGGTAAAACCATCGAAATGGATGTCGTTAACGACGTCATAACGGCACATCAGTAATAGCGCGAATCGAAAAACGGGCCTCTGGCCCGTTTTTTTTACCCTTTAAAGGGGTTTTTGCTTACTTACTGTTCTTTTTGGCTGCAAAGTGAACGGTCAGAAAAAAAGTCTTAATTTGCACTTGCGCTATCTCAGCCGTTCCCTATAATGCGCCTCCACTGACACGGCAAACCGGAAACGGAAAACGGGTCAGCAGGCACAGGAGACTGCGCCGCCGGAGAAAAACCTCTGAAATAGAGGTTGACTCTGCAGGAGGAAAGCGTAATATACTCCACCTCGCGACAGGACGCTAACGCACTGTTCGCACTGCTCTTTAACAATTTATCAGACAATCTGTGTGGGCACTCGCAGGATTGATATCAGCGTCTCCGGACGTAAAAAAATATCAAAGCCTCACGAGTGAACACATAATGAAATTCATTATGACGTTTTACAGATGAGCACCGCTTAACTTGTTTAAGCAAATCAAACTTAAATTGAAGAGTTTGATCATGGCTCAGATTGAACGCTGGCGGCAGGCCTAACACATGCAAGTCGGACGGTAGCACAGAGGAGCTTGCTCCTTGGGTGACGAGTGGCGGACGGGTGAGTAATGTCTGGGGATCTGCCCGATAGAGGGGGATAACCACTGGAAACGGTGGCTAATACCGCATAACGTCGCAAGACCAAAGAGGGGGACCTTCGGGCCTCTCACTATCGGATGAACCCAGATGGGATTAGCTAGTAGGCGGGGTAATGGCCCACCTAGGCGACGATCCCTAGCTGGTCTGAGAGGATGACCAGCCACACTGGAACTGAGACACGGTCCAGACTCCTACGGGAGGCAGCAGTGGGGAATATTGCACAATGGGCGCAAGCCTGATGCAGCCATGCCGCGTGTATGAAGAAGGCCTTCGGGTTGTAAAGTACTTTCAGCGGGGAGGAAGGCGATGTGGTTAATAACCGCGTCGATTGACGTTACCCGCAGAAGAAGCACCGGCTAACTCCGTGCCAGCAGCCGCGGTAATACGGAGGGTGCAAGCGTTAATCGGAATTACTGGGCGTAAAGCGCACGCAGGCGGTCTGTTAAGTCAGATGTGAAATCCCCGGGCTTAACTCGGGAACTGCATTTGAAACTGGCAGGCTTGAGTCTTGTAGAGGGGGTAGAATTCCAGGTGTAGCGGTGAAATGCGTAGAGATCTGGAGGAATACCGGTGGCGAAGGCGGCCCCCTGGACAAAGACTGACGCTCAGGTGCGAAAGCGTGGGGAGCAAACAGGATTAGATACCCTGGTAGTCCACGCCGTAAACGATGTCGACTTGGAGGTTGTTCCCTTGAGGAGTGGCTTCCGGAGCTAACGCGTTAAGTCGACCGCCTGGGGAGTACGGCCGCAAGGTTAAAACTCAAATGAATTGACGGGGGCCCGCACAAGCGGTGGAGCATGTGGTTTAATTCGATGCAACGCGAAGAACCTTACCTACTCTTGACATCCAGAGAACTTTCCAGAGATGGATTGGTGCCTTCGGGAACTCTGAGACAGGTGCTGCATGGCTGTCGTCAGCTCGTGTTGTGAAATGTTGGGTTAAGTCCCGCAACGAGCGCAACCCTTATCCTTTGTTGCCAGCGCGTGATGGCGGGAACTCAAAGGAGACTGCCGGTGATAAACCGGAGGAAGGTGGGGATGACGTCAAGTCATCATGGCCCTTACGAGTAGGGCTACACACGTGCTACAATGGCGCATACAAAGAGAAGCGACCTCGCGAGAGCAAGCGGACCTCACAAAGTGCGTCGTAGTCCGGATCGGAGTCTGCAACTCGACTCCGTGAAGTCGGAATCGCTAGTAATCGTGGATCAGAATGCCACGGTGAATACGTTCCCGGGCCTTGTACACACCGCCCGTCACACCATGGGAGTGGGTTGCAAAAGAAGTAGGTAGCTTAACCTTCGGGAGGGCGCTTACCACTTTGTGATTCATGACTGGGGTGAAGTCGTAACAAGGTAACCGTAGGGGAACCTGCGGTTGGATCACCTCCTTACCTGAAGATACCTTCCCGCGCAGTGTCCACAACAGATTGTCTGATAAAAAGTAACGAGCAGAAAAAACCTCTACAGGCTTGTAGCTCAGGTGGTTAGAGCGCACCCCTGATAAGGGTGAGGTCGGTGGTTCAAGTCCACTCAGGCCTACCAAATTTCTTCTCATGCTGCGTTATGCGCGCGGTCGTTTACCCCGGTAAACGTCCCTTCCGCATGCCTTGCCTGAAAAGAAATTACATCCTTCGTCAGAAGAATGTAACTCGGTTGAGTGGTAGTAGTGGTCTCTGCAGTAACTGTATGGGGCTATAGCTCAGCTGGGAGAGCGCCTGCCTTGCACGCAGGAGGTCAGCGGTTCGATCCCGCTTAGCTCCACCATACCGTTTTAACTGTTTTTTCTGAATACTTCAGAGCGTACCGGCAACGGTGTGCTGCGAAGTATTATGCTCTTTAACAATCCGGAACAAGCTGAAAATTGAAACGACGTGTCGTTTTCATTCTCCGTAATAAGAATGAAAAATGCGACACGTTCAAGTCTCTCAAATGCTTGCAGCTCGCAGCGTTGTAAAACGCCTGTGGGTTGTGAGGTTAAGCGACTAAGCGTACACGGTGGATGCCCAGGCAGTCAGAGGCGATGAAGGACGTGCTAATCTGCGTAAAGCGACGGTAAGGTGATATGAACCGCTACAGCCGTCGATGTCCGAATGGGGAAACCCGGTGCACTCTGTGCATCATTGCAGCATGAATACATAGTGCTGCAAGGCGAACCGGGGGAACTGAAACATCTAAGTACCCCTGAGGAAAAGAAATCAACCGAGATTCCCCCAGTAGCGGCGAGCGAACGGGGAGCAGCCCAGAGCCTGAATCAGCATGTGTGTTAGTGGAAGCGTCTGGAAAGTCGCAGGGTACAGGGTGATACTCCCGTACACAAAAAGCGCATGTGCTGTGAGCTCGATGAGTAAGGCGGGACACGTGGTATCCTGTCTGAATATGGGGGACCATCCTCCAAGGCTAAATACTCCTGACTGACCGATAGTGAACCAGTACCGTGAGGGAAAGGCGAAAAAGAACCCCGGCGAGGGGAGTGAAACAGAACCTGAAACCGTGTACGTACAAGCAGTGGGAGCCTTCTTTATGGGGGTGACTGCGTACCTTTTTGTATAATGGGTCAGCGACTTATATTCTGTAGCAAGGTTAACCGTATAGGGGAGCCGCAGGGAAACCGAGTCTTAACTGGGCGTTAAGTTGCAGGGTATAGACCCGAAACCCGGTGATCTAGCCATGGGCAGGTTGAAGGTTGGGTAACACTAACTGGAGGACCGAACCGACTAATGTTGAAAAAAATTAGCGGATGACCTGTGGCTGGGGGTGAAAGGCCAATCAAAACCGGGAGATAGCTGGTTCTCCCCGAAAGCTATTTAGGTAGCGCCTCGTGAACTCATCCTCGGGGGTAGAGCACTGTTTCGGCTAGGGGGCCATCCCGGCTTACCAACCCGATGCAAACTGCGAATACCGAGGAATGTTATCACGGGAGACACACGGCGGGTGCTAACGTCCGTCGTGAAGAGGGAAACAACCCAGACCGCCAGCTAAGGTCCCAAAGTCATGGTTAAGTGGGAAACGATGTGGGAAGGCACAGACAGCCAGGATGTTGGCTTAGAAGCAGCCATCATTTAAAGAAAGCGTAATAGCTCACTGGTCGAGTCGGCCTGCGCGGAAGATGTAACGGGGCTAAACCATGCACCGAAGCTGCGGCAGCGACACTATGTGTTGTTGGGTAGGGGAGCGTTCTGTAAGCCGTCGAAGGTGTGCTGTGAGGCATGCTGGAGGTATCAGAAGTGCGAATGCTGACATAAGTAACGATAAAGCGGGTGAAAAGCCCGCTCGCCGGAAGACCAAGGGTTCCTGTTCAACGTTAATCGGAGCAGGGTGAGTCGACCCCTAAGGCGAGGCCGAAAGGCGTAGTCGATGGGAAACAGGTTAATATTCCTGTACTCGGTGTTACTGCGAAGGGGGGACGGAGAAGGCTATATCAGCCGGGCGACGGTTGTCCCGGTTTAAGCGTGTAGGCGGAGGGTCCAGGTAAATCCGGTCCCTTATTAACGCTGAGGCGTGACGACGAGGCACTACGGTGCTGAAGTGATAAATGCCCAGCTTCCAGGAAAAGCCTCTAAGCATCAGGTAACACAGAATCGTACCCCAAACCGACACAGGTGGTCAGGTAGAGAATACCAAGGCGCTTGAGAGAACTCGGGTGAAGGAACTAGGCAAAATGGTGCCGTAACTTCGGGAGAAGGCACGCTGGCGCGTAGGTGGAGGGATTTACTCCCCGAGCCGAAGCCAGTCGAAGATACCAGCTGGCTGCAACTGTTTATTAAAAACACAGCACTGTGCAAACACGAAAGTGGACGTATACGGTGTGACGCCTGCCCGGTGCCGGAAGGTTAATTGATGGGGTTATCCGCAAGGAGAAGCTCTTGATCGAAGCCCCGGTAAACGGCGGCCGTAACTATAACGGTCCTAAGGTAGCGAAATTCCTTGTCGGGTAAGTTCCGACCTGCACGAATGGCGTAATGATGGCGGGCTGTCTCCACCGAGACTCAGTGAAATTGAACTCGCTGTGAAGATGCAGTGTACCCGCGGCAAGACGGAAAGACCCCGTGAACCTTTACTACAGCTTGACACTGAACATTGAGCCTTGATGTGTAGGATAGGTGGGAGGCTTTGAAGCGCGGACGCCAGTTCGCGTGGAGCCAACCTGAAATACCACCCTTTAATGTTTGATGTTCTAACGTAGGCCCGTAATCCGGGCTGCGGACAGTGTCTGGTGGGTAGTTTGACTGGGGCGGTCTCCTCCTAAAGAGTAACGGAGGAGCACGAAGGTCAGCTAATCACGGTCGGACATCGTGAGGTTAGTGCAATGGCATAAGCTGGCTTGACTGCGGAGTGACGGCTCGAGCAGGTGCGAAAAGCAGGTCATAGTGATCCGGTGGTTCTGAATGGAAGGGCCATCGCTCAACGGATAAAAAGGTACTCCGGGGATAACAGGCTGATACCGCCCAAGAGTTCATATCGACGGCGGTGTTTGGCACCTCGATGTCGGCTCATCACATCCACGGGGCTGAAGTAGGTCCCAAAGGGTACGGCTGTTCGCCGTTTAAAGTGGTACGCGAGCTGGGTTTAGAACGTCGTGAGACAGTTCGGTCCCTATCTCGCCGTGGGCGCTGGAGAATTGAGGGGGTTGCTCCTAGTACGAGAGGACCGGAGTGAACGCACCACTGGTGTTCGGGTTGTCATGCCAATGGCATTGCCCGGTAGCTAAGTGCGGAAAAGATAAGTGCTGAAAGCATCTAAGCACGAAACTTGCCCCGAGATGAGTTCTCCTGACTCCTTGAGAGTCCTGAAGGGACGTTGAAGACTACGACGTTGATAGGCCGGGTGTGTAAGCGCAGCGATGCGTTGAGCTAACCGGTACTAATGACCCGTGAGGCTTAACCTTACAACGCCAGAGGCGTTTTTGAGAGACACGATTTTCAGCCTGTACCGGATATATCTGCGCGGCCTTAAGGGGCGGCGCGGAGAACAGAATTTGCCTGGCGGCTTTAGCGCGGTGGTCCCACCTGACCCCATGCCGAACTCAGAAGTGAAACGCCGTAGCGCCGATGGTAGTGTGGGGTCTCCCCATGCGAGAGTAGGGAACTGCCAGGCATTATATAAGTGAAGAAGCCCCGCACGAAAGTGCGGGGCTTTTTTACGTCTGAATTACGCTGTATTTAGCAAAATTGTTAATGATTTTCCCGCTTCCTGCAGCGCTATCACCGGCCGGCTTTCCCTCATAATTGCCAGCAACTCGCTGATTTTTCGATAATTAGCGACATGGCTCACAAATATAATCTCGGATTACCCCGCCTTTACCTTCGGTAGACTTAAATGCTTTACTCACTCCTTTAAACGCTGTTGATCAGCAAGGAACAGAGGTAAGGCATGACACCCACCAATAATAAAACTCAGCCGGATGATACAAAGAAACGTATCTGGGCAATCGTCGGCGCGTCATCGGGCAACCTGGTTGAATGGTTCGACTTCTATGTCTATTCATTCTTCTCGCTCTACTTTGCGCACATCTTCTTCCCAAAGGGTGACACCACAACGCAGTTATTGCAGACAGCGGGTGTTTTTGCAGCAGGATTTTTAATGCGTCCGATTGGCGGCTGGTTATTTGGCTATATTGGCGACAAGCACGGCCGAAAAAATTCGATGCTGGTTTCAGTCTGTATGATGTGTTTTGGTTCACTGGTGATCGCCTGCCTGCCCGGTTATGCAACGATTGGCGTAGCCGCTCCCGTCATTCTGCTGCTGGCGCGTATGTTTCAGGGGTTATCGGTGGGTGGGGAGTATGGGACCAGCGCAACCTACATGAGTGAAGTCGCCCTGGAAGGACGCAAGGGATTCTATGCCTCTTTCCAGTACGTCACGCTGATTGGCGGTCAGTTAGCGGCGGTGCTGACCGTGGTGGTCCTGCAATTTGTGCTCACTGATGCAGAGCTGCGCAGCTGGGGCTGGCGCATTCCGTTCTTCCTCGGCGCACTGCTCGCCGTTGTCGCATTGTGGTTACGACGCTCTCTGGAAGAAACCTCAGATAAAGCCAGCCGTGAACATCGTGATGCGGGTAGCGTCATCGGGTTACTGCGCAATCATACCCGTCCCTTCCTGATGGTGCTGGGTTTCACCGCCGGCGGCTCCCTGAGTTTTTACACCTTCACCACCTACATGCAAAAGTATCTGGTTAACACATCAGGCATGGATCCAAAAACGGCCAGCGGGCTGATGACCGGGGCACTGCTGGTCTTCATGCTGATTCAGCCAATAATCGGTGCGCTGTCAGATAAAATCGGTCGTCGCACTTCGATGATGATCTTTGGTGCGGGGGCGGCAATCTGTACAGTACCCATTCTGACCCTGCTGCAAAACGTGCAAAGTCCTGGCGTAGCTTTCCTGTTAATCATGCTGGCCTTGTTGATTACCAGCTTCTACACCGCCATCAGCGGCATTCTTAAAGCCGAAATGTTTCCGCCGCAGGTGCGTGCTCTGGGTGTCGGGCTATCATACGCAGTCGCGAATGCGCTGTTCGGTGGGTCGGCGGAGTATGTGGCGTTGCTGATGAAGCAGCAGGGGATTGAGACCACCTTCTTCTGGTATGTTTCAGCCATGGGTGCGGTAGCATTTCTGGTGTCGCTGTTGCTGCACAGACGCGGCAAAGGGATTACGCTTTAACAAGGCGACTGACTCAGATTTCACAGGGCAATGCCGCGGGTTGCATCCGCGGCATCCCACACGAACGCTTTCCAGCGCCAGCCGCTGCCATTCGGGCGGCTGTCATATCACTCTTTTCCCGCCCCAATACTTAATGAAAACAGGATGCCGATAGTCTGGTTTTGACGGCCAGAAAGAGGCTGGCGCTGCCCATATTCATTGCCTGCAGCAGCCAGCGCGGCAGAAGCGAAAACATGTTCCGCTTTATCCCGTCATGCTCGCTGATCTTCCGCCATATCGACGCATCCACTGCACAACAGCACAGCAACAGGATACTTCGCGTAATGAATGCCTCTATGGCCGCAGCGATTAAAGAATACGGCTGATCAGGCGATCGATACGTATCCGGCGCAGACGGCGAATCAGTTTCCGCACTTTAGCCGGGTAATCGGCAATACTTTCAAGCTCACGGAAATGCGTCACTATCGTCGTGTTCTGACGGATTAACGTAAGCTCTTTCTCACGCTGAGCCGCTAACTCCTGATGAGGATCGTGAATCAGCACCGCATTTTCCAGATCAAGCCGCCATGCACGCGGGTTGAGGTTATTACCGGTAATCAGCTGCCATTCGTCATCAACCCACATCCCTTTAAGGTGATAACTGTTTTCACCATCCTTCCAGAGTCTCACGACCAGCTGATCGGTCGTAACATAGTAGTGCAGACGGCTCATGAAACGACGCAGATTGATTTCATACAGGTAAGGCAGCGCGCCGATAATTTTGAATGGCTCATCAGGCGCAATGTAGAAATCATTGGCGGTTTTATCACCGACGATGATCTCGACTTTTTTCCCCTGGCGCAGCAGATGAATGATATTACGCACCAGCAGGGCTGGCATGTTGAAGTAAGGGGTACAGATGATCAGCTTCTGTTCCGCACAGGGCATCAGATGGAAAATGGTTTTATTGAGCAGGCTATGCTTGCCCAGACCGACCAGTGGCGTGACCGTCAGTTCATCATTGCCGGCATTGCCTTCAAACTGGTAATTGAAACCCCGGAGATCCTGACGGAACTGGCGTGTCTCATTTTTGATTTCAGGACTTGAGGGGCGTTCTGCAAAATCGAGCCGGTTGACGGCTTCTGCAGGTTTAAGATTCAGTGTGATCCACTCATACATGGTATCGGTCAGTTGGGGATTCCGGATAACCTGATAGCGATCATACCGATACTTATCATGCTGATGCAGGTAGACATCATTGATGCTGGCACCGCTATAGAGCAGCATATCATCAATAATGAAGCCTTTTAGATGAAGCACGCCCAGCGCTTCACGCGTATTAACCGGGATGCCATAAACCGGGATGGCAATATCCGGATAGCGTGTGGCCATTTCGCAATACCAGTCAGCATTGGTTACGCCTCGTGCTGCGCCAATTCGGCCACGTTGCGCGCGGTGCCAGTCGACCAGAATCGAAATATCCAGCGTTGGCCGCGCCTGCTTCGCGCTATAGAGCGCATCCATAACGGCACGTCCGGCGTCATCATTTTCCAGATAAAGCGCAACAATACAGATGCGTGTCTGTGCGGTCGCTATTTTCTCCAGCAACGTCTGGCGAAACTCAGCAGGCGAATAAAGTGTCGACACATCCGCAACGGATTGTGACAGTTTAGGCAGCTGTGCGAGGTGTTGTTGGTGTTTGTTACGTTTGAATTTAGACAACATCACAGTGCACTTCTTCTCTGTTCATTGCATGGCCTTTTGCCATCAAATCAGGGTTATAACCACAAATAATAACATCAACTCCGTCAATTCGAACGTTTTTTACCTTTCTCTACAAGGTGGGTTGATCTCATTCTGTAAGGACAATTTCAGGCTGACAATACCGTCATCCAGTTGAATATCAACATGAAAGTTAAGTTTACGGGCCAGCGTAATCATGCCGCGATTATGGGGCATGGTGATACCGTTCAATTGTTGCAAGCCGTGATGTCGGGTGTAGCGGATCATCTTTTCCAGCAGACGGCGGCCCATCCCTAACCCTTTCAGGTCAGAACGGACCAGCACCGAAAACTCCGCATCAATGTTATCCGCATCAGAGATAGCGCGGGTTACACCGATGATCTCAGGTCGTCCCTGATGCTGACGCACCGCTACGATCGCCATCTCACGGTCATAATCGATCTGGGTCATATTGGCGAGATCATCATGGGTGAATTCATTGATTTCACTGAAGTAGCGGTAGTAAAGGTCTTCTTTGGTCACCTGGCTAATGAAGTCGCGCAGCAAAGGTTCATCTTCTGGCAGGATCGGCCGGAACAGGCAGAATTGCCCATTCTTTAATTCCACCTGCTCCTCAAGATGCTGAGGATAAGGACGAATTGCCAGCCGCGCTTCGTTATCGCCATCGAACGGAGCCAGCGTCAGGGTGACATCCAGCAGGGTAAAATCATTACCCGCTGCCAGTAGCGGATGAATATCCAGTCGCTGGATCTCCGGGCAATCCACCACCAGGTTAGAGACCTGCACCAGCAACTGGCTCAAACCGGGGATATCCAGCGGATTCAGGGCGCTACGGCTGCGGATTTTTCCGCTCTTGATTGCCTGAATCACCAGATAGCGTGCCAGTGTCATATTCAGCGGAGGCAAGGCAACCGCAGCCTGTTTATCGGCCTGCCATTCAACGCCGCCTTCGCCCAGCATAATGATTGGACCAAACAGGGCATCCTGTTCGACCACGACCCGCAACTCCTGCGCGCCCGCACGGCTGGCCATGCTCTGAACCAGCAGCCCTTCAATACGCGCCTGCGGCAGCGTCTGTCTGACCCGATCAAAAATGGCCTCAGCGGCATGCTCTACTTCGCTGGCATTGCGCAGATAGAGCATTACACCCTGAACCTCCGACTTATGGGCGATATCGGGTGAACGCAGTTTCAGCGCCACCGGATAGCCAATCTGATCGGCAATCGCCACAGCCGATGTGCTGTCGCTGGCGATCCAGGTCGGCAGTGTCGCCAGTCCGTATGCCTGCAATACTGGCTGCACTTCGTGCGTATCCAGCGCGGTAACGCCGCGCGACAGCGCCTGTGACAGCAACTGGTGAGCCTGAGCGCTATCCTGCTTCAGTGTTGTGGGCAGGGCAGGGGTTTCACGCAGCTGCTTCTGGTTACGGCGATACTCAACCTGATGCATAAAGGCGGTGACGGTGCCTTCCGGCGTGCGCCAGGTCGGGATGCCCGCCTGCGTAAAGGCACGACGTGCAGCCTGGGAAGAGAACTCGCCGCTCCAGTTGGTCAGCAGCGTCACCAGCTTACCGCGCGGGTGACGGGCTATGGTGTCGATCAGATGTGCGGCCGTTTCAGTTGCGGGCGCGACCGCGCTTGGCGCATGAATAATCATTAATGCATCAAGTTCATGGCTGTTGAGCAGAATCTCCACACAGGCGGTATAACGTTCCGCTGTGGCGTCATCTTTTAAATCCAGCGGATTACCGCGACCTGCACCCGCGGGTAGCAGCGCCTCCAGTTGCTGACGTGTCTCATCGCTGAGCTGCGCCAGTTTTCCGTTACGGGCATAGAGTTCATCCAGCGCCAGCGCGGCAGGTGCGGCTCCATTGCTGATGATCATCAGTCTGTCGCCTCGCAGCGGGCGCATATGGCTTAGCGACTCAACGGCGGAGAACAGCTCATGGGTATCCTGGACCCGCAGCAACCCGGCGCGCTGAATGGCCGCATCCCAGGCGGCGTCAAGGCCGCTGTGGGTGCCAAGCAGCGCCTGGGCTTCGCGGCTGCGACCACTCTTGATGATCAATATCGGTTTATTCCGCGAGGCACTGCGGGAAGCGGAAACAAAACGACGCGCATCGCTGAGGTGCTCAAGATAGAGCAGGATGGCGCTGGTCTTGCCGTCACGCGCCAGGAAGTCGAGCAGGTCATCGACATCGGTATCCAGACTGTCACCCAGCGCAATAAACCAGGAGAAACCGAGATTACGCTGCTGCGCCCAGTCGAGAATGGTATTAGAGACGGCGGCGGACTGAGAGATAAACGCGATGCGGCCTTTCTCAATTGGCACCGGCGAGAAGCTGGCATTCAATCCCTGCCAGGGCGCCAGCAGGCCCAGACTGTTTGGTCCCAGCAGACGTATCTGCCATTTACCTGCGCAGGCTTTGAGCTCGGCCGACTGGCTGGCGGGCGCGGAGAGGATAATGCAGGCCTTGCAGCCTTTTTCGCCGAGCTGTTGCAGCAACTCGAGGTTACGTTTCGAGTGGGTACAGATCACCGCCAGGTCGGGCGCGAAAGGTAGGCTGTCGATGGTGGGCCAGGCCAGCACGCCGCTGACTGCTTTATATTTTGGCGTCACCGGCAAAACCGGCCCGCTAAAACCGCCCGCCAGCAGGTTACGCATCATAAAGTATCCGGCACGCCCGGGCGTGACCGAGGCACCAATCACCGCAATTGATTTAGGTCGTAACAGCGCTTCCAGTCCGCGTTGGCTCATCTCGCCCTCCAGAGATCGGGATTTGCGTGATTGTAAACGCTTTTTGCTGGCAGTGCTTCCGGGCAGATCGCAGGCTGAAGATCCGGATCTTCGGATCGGTCAGCCCAGGCGCTCGCCTGCCGGAAGAAGAGGGATGCGGCTAAGCCTGTCCGGCGTGATGCGGTTTCCCTGCCAGGTAGGCCGCACGGAACTGATCAAAATGGTGAGATAGTGCTTCTGCCGCCAGCCGATCGCCCGCCTGCGCCAGCAGCGCCGCGGCCACTTCAGCGGTACAGTGCTGACCTTCGCCGTGCGCCTCCCGCAGCGTATAGCGCGAAGGAGTGCTCACATCCAGCGACATCACCGGCAGGGCGTCGAGCCAGGGGCTTTTGCGGAACATCTTGCGTGCTTCGGTCCAGGTGCCATCCAGCATAATAAACAGCGGCGGCTTGCCGCTGGTGGGTGGCGTTGTCAGCACCTCGCGACCAGGATCCGCATAGGCGGCCGGAAAGACGACAAGCGGCTGATAATCAGGATTGCGCACGGCCGCCAGCAGCAGCGGATCCGGCTCGGTGCGTGACCAGCCAAACGCCTGGGTATCCGGCAGAATATCGGCAATCAGACGCCCGGTATTGCTCGGTTTCATCGGCTCGGTATCAAACATCACCAGGCAGAAGCGGCTACGGGCAGACGCAGGAACGATCTGACTGCAAAGACAGTTGGCTTCTGGCAGCAGACAACCCTGGCAGCGAATGACACGATTTCCACGCGCAAGAAAAGGACGGGTGGCACGCGCCAGGCGTTGGGTGCGCAAGCGCAAAACAGCATTATCAGACATGAGGTTTCAGGGCAGGAAAAAACGTCAGTGTAATCGAAGCGCAGGCGAAAAGGAAAAGGCCAGACTGGCTGGCCTCTGAATATTACAGTGATTCATCCAGCCATTCGTTAAACGGTGCCTTGGGCATGGCACCATTCAGCATGTCCACCCGCTCGCCGTTCTTAAACAGCATGATGGTAGGAATACTGCGAATGTTGAAACGGGCGCTCAGGGCCGGTTCCGCTTCGGTGTTCACTTTAATAAAGCGGACTTTCCCGCTGCGCTCGCTGGCGACATCTTTAAACACGGGCGCAAAATTGACGCAGGGACCGCACCAGGGCGCCCAGAAATCGATCACCACCGGCAGATCGTCCTGCAGATATTTGTCAAAGTTAGCGCTGGTGGCATTGACCACCTCGCCATCAAACAACGCATTTCCGCAGCGGCCGCATTTCGCCGCATCGGCAAGGCGTTCTTCAGGAACGCGATTGGTTGCCTGGCAGGAAGCGCATACCGTATTCATAGGAACCTCTGAGGTTTAAAAGTGTCAGTCTGGTAATTGTTGTCCATTATGAAAGAGGGCGGATTCCTGCTCAATCTGGATTGCTCTATAGGTTCAATAGTTGATAGCTAAGCGCCAGCACATCAGGTAATCTGCGCGCTCTCAATGCAGGAGGAAGATATGAACGACGAATTTAAAGGCAAGAGCGGCAAGGTTAAGGTGATGTACGTGCGTGGCGAGGACGATAAAAGTGCGCGTGCGCCGAATCCTCGTACAGGCAAAGGTGGTCACGCTGCTGCCCGCCAGGATGATAATCGTCGTTCATCTGGCCCCCGTACAGAACGCAGTCAGGAAGGTGGTCGCTCCGCGGGGCGTCGCAGCGACGACACTGGTCGCAGCAGTTCACCGCGCCGTGACGAAGGCGGACGTGGCGCGCCACGCCGTTCAGACGAGGGTGCAGGTCGCCGCAACGATCGTGGCGATGATAGCCGTGGCGCCTATGGCAGCAGCGACTCCCCATGGCGCACCGTATCACGCGCGCCATCAGCAGACCGTGCTGCATCGCCCGAGAGTGATAAGCCCGATCATGGCGGCATCAGCGGCAAGAGCTTTGTTGATCCTGAGCAGATCCGTCGTCAGCGTAACGAAGAAACCCGCGTTTATGGTGAGAACGCCTGTCAGGCACTGTTCCAGAGTCGTCCGGAAGCGATTGTTCGCGCCTGGTTCATTCAGGAAGTGACTCCGCGTTTCCGTGAATCGCTGCGCTGGCTGGCGGCGAACCGCAAAGCCTATCACGTGGTAGAAGATGCAGAGATCACCAAAGCATCAGGCACTGAGCATCACGGTGGCGTCTGCTTCCTGATCAAAAAGCGTATGGGTATGGCGGTTTCGGAATGGCTGAGCCAGGCAACAACCAAAGATTGCGTACTGGCACTGGAAGATGTCAGTAACCCGCATAACCTGGGCGCGATTATGCGCAGCTGCGCGCACTTTGGCGTAAAAGGTTTGCTGGTAAACGATGCCTCACTGCTGGAGTCGGGTGCAGCAGTGCGCACCGCAGAAGGCGGTGCCGAGCATGTTCAGGCCATCAGCGGCGCAACTTTCAGCGAAGGTCTGGAAGCGTTCCGTAAAGCGGGTTACACCATCGTGACCACCTCCAGCCATCAGGGCACGCCGCTGGCGCAGGCTAAGCTGCCGGAGAAAATGGTGCTGGTGTTAGGTCAGGAACGTGAAGGTCTTTCTGACACCGCGTTCAAACAGGGTGACATGAGCCTGTCGATTGGCGGCACCGGCAACGTAGAAAGTCTCAACGTTTCGGTCGCAACCGGCGTACTGCTCGCCGAATGGTGGCGTCAGAACGCATAAAAAAACGGGCCGAAAGGCCCGTTTTGCTTTGTCACGTCAGTGTGCGCCACCGCCGCCACCGCCTGCACCAAACGGCGGACGGGCAAACCAGATCAGCACCAGCAGGATCAGGAATACCCCCGCCGATGCCCAGAAAATTTCATTCGCTGAAATGATCAGTCCCTGATTGGTAATCTGCTGCGCGATATACGCCGAGGCCTGCTGCTGCGTCATTCCCAGGCTCTCCAGCTGGCTATACATCTGCTGTGAATTAACGTTGTACGGGGTAATTGACTCGGTCATATAGCTATGATGCATCGACTCGCGATTCGTCCACATCGTGGTTGTAATCGACGTGCCTACCGAACCAGCAAACGTACGCATAAAGTTCGACAGGCTGGATGCTGCGGCCATGCGCTCCGGCGGCAGTCCCGACAGCGTAATGGTCGTCAGTGGCATAAAGAAGCAGGCCACGGCAAAGCCCTGGATAAACTGCGGCCAGGCTGAGGCACCAAAGTCCATCCCCGGTTCAAATGTATACGCGCGCCAGTAGAAGCAGATGGCATACATAATGAAGCTGAATGTGACCAGCCGTCGCATGTCGAGCTTATGCGCAAAGCGACCAATAATCGGCGACAGGATCACCGGTATGATGCCTACCGGTGCCGACGCCAGGCCTGCCCAGGTTGCGGTATAACCGTAAACCTCCTGCAGCAGCTGCGGTAACAGGACTATCGAGCCGAAGTAGAGCATGTACGCCAGACTGATCGACAGACAGCCAATGGTAAAATTGCGCGACTTAAACAGGGAGAGGTCGATGATCGGGTGATCGTCCGTCAGCTCCCAGACCAGCAGGACTGTGAGCGCGATCAATGCCACGACCCCTAACACGATAATCTCGACCGAGTTAAACCAGTCGAGCTCCTTTCCGCGATCCAGCATGACCTGTAAACAGCCGATCCCCACGACCAGCAGCACCAGCCCGACCATGTCGATCCGCCGGATTTCGGTTTTAGTTTCCCGGCCACGCAGCGTTTGCAGCGTCAGTATGACCACGGCCACACCAATCGGGACGTTGATAAAGAAGATCCAGCCCCAGTGATAGTTATCGCTGATCCAGCCGCCCAGTATCGGGCCACAGATCGGCGCGACGATCACCGTCATCGCCCACAGCGACAGTGCCAGACTGCGCTTAGCGGGCGGATAGTTGTTGAGCAGCAGACTTTGCGACAGCGGGATCAATGGACCTGCAACAATCCCCTGAATGACACGGAAAAAGATCAGCATCTCCAGGCTATCTGACATACCACACGCCCAGGAGGCGATGGCAAACAGAATGGTCGACCAGGTGAACAACTTCACTTCACCAATGCGCTTTGCCAGCCAGCCGGTCAGCGGGATCGAGATCGCATTCGCGACACCAAACGAGGTGATTACCCATGTACCCTGAGAGTTCGACGCGCCCAGGTTCCCGGCAATCGTAGGGATGGCCACGTTGGCGATGGTCGAGTCCAGCACCTGCATGAACGTCGCCAGCGACAGCGCAACGGTCATCAGGACCAGCGGCATCCCTTCAAGCGGTTTTTGTGCCATTACAGCCTCCGCGTCATCATCCGGCGTTGGCGCGGACAATATCGGTGATCAGCTGATTGACCGGCGCAAGGTCAATCGCCAGGGCATTGCTGCTGTAAGCGGCCTGCTGGCGGACGCTGGTAGCCAGCACACTGCCTTCGTTGCTGGTGGTATCGATTTTGACCAGCGTGGAGAGGCCGATGCGCAGTGGATGTCTGGCGATATCTTCCTGATTCAGTTCGATACGAACCGGCAGGCGCTGAACCACTTTGATCCAGTTACCGGTAGCATTCTGTGCAGGCAGCAGAGAGAAGGCGCTGCCGGTGCCCATATCCAGTCCTGCGACTTTGCCATGATAAACGACGTCGTCACCGTAAATGTCGGCAACCACGGTGGCAGGCTGACCAATGCGTACGCCAGCCAGCTGGGTCTCTTTGAAATTGGCATCGACCCACAGATTCGTTGCAGGCACGACAGCCAGCAGCGGGGTGCTGGTGGAGATTTGTGAACCGACCTGCACGCTGCGACGTGAAACAAAACCATCCATCGGGCTGCGGATCTCGGTGCGCTGCAGTGCCAGCCAGGCATCACGCAACTCAGCTGCGCTCTGTTGCACAGCTGGCTGATTCTCCAGCGAGGTATTAAGGATCATCGCCTGATTAGCATTATATTGCTGAATCGCGACATCCAGCTGCGCTTTAGCCGTCGCGACAGCGTCCCGGGCGTGCTGCAACTCTTCACGGCCAATCAGGTTAGCTACACCCAATGGCTCACGACGTTTCAGGTCGGCCTGTGCCTGCGCCAGCGCAGTTTGCTGCAACGTAATGCTGGCCTGGTACTGTTTGCCATTGATCATCAGCTGATGCGTCTGACGCACGCTGGTGGCCAGTGCTGTCTGCGCTTTTTCAAACGCCTGTTCAGCATCCGTCTTATCGAGTGAAACCAGCACATCGCCCTTTTTAACGAAATCGGTATCTTCAAACCAGACTTTGTTAACGCTACCGGAAACCTGTGCCATCACCTGCACCTGATTACCTGCAACGTAGGCGTCATCGGTCTCCTGAAAATGGCGCAGGACCAGGAACCAGTAAACCCCCCAGGCAATACCAATCAGCACAAAGATCAGCGCCAGCACAATGAGCACACTTTTGCGCTTCTTCTTTTTACTGGCTGACGGTTGCGGACTTTGTGCTTCTGCCGTTGCACTCATGACTTTCTCCACGTTTTCCATTTAGACGGGCAGCAGAAATCCATTTCTGCCAGCGCCCGAGTCGAAAAAGCCAGCGACTAGGCGCTGGCCAGATAAAAAAGGAAGTTAAAATAACGATTTCGACGGGTGATTGTGTCGCACTTATTGCTATTAGCGGGACAGCGAGGCGATCAGCTGATCTTCATCCATTTTATCAAGACGATTAAGCAGCTTACGGGTAATACCTTCCAGCTGGGATTTCTCATCGACTGACAGCGACGACCAGAGATACTGCAGGCTCTGATGCTGAGGGGGCAGCAACTGACGCAGGAACTCCATGCCTTTATCGGTCAGATGCAGGTGCAGGCAGCGACGGTCGTGATCGCTTTCGCGACGCTCAATCCAGCCGCGCTTCTCCAGCTCATCGGCAATGCGCGTCGCATTGGTGCGTGAAGAGCCAAGGGCTGAACTGAGTTCAGAAGGCTGAATGCTGTGGTTTTCCTGCGCATCCAGCGTAATCAACGCCATGAACAGGGTTTCATTAATCCCCTGTGCTTTCAGCATCTTATTACGGTTGTCCAGCAGTTTACCCTGCATATGCATACAGAGACGCGTCAGAATAATTTCCTGTAACGGAAAATCCTTATGGCGATTGGCACGGATGTTTAGCATCTGCTCAATGGGAGTAAACGAACTTTCCATTAAAAAAAACCTCACTAATTGCAACTTGTATAATAACTATGGTGACAGGGTAAGCGTAGTCACTTTTTGGCAGGTGATCGCTCTCAGACCCGCACTCTGTACCATCAAAGGTATTCCAGGCCACTCCCTGGCCCTGGGTCAAAAACCCGTACACCCGGCGGCAGCGCTGAGCCGGGACGTTTTCAAAAGAGGGCAAATTTAATAATATCGCGAGGAAAAATAACCGAAGTGAATAGCTTTGTTACTAACCATAACAAACCTAACCATTTGTGACCAGACCCTTGCACTGTCGGGCCAGGATTCAGTTGATTATTTCCGGCTCAAAGCGCGATCCCTTTGCCCAGATCAGCAGATTAGTCAGCGTAAGCAGGGCGCCAGCGCCACAGACGCCATGCCAGCCCCACAGATGATAAGCGGTGGCGGAGAGCAGCGAACCCGCCGCACCACCTGTAAAGTAGCTGGTCATGTAACCTGCATTCAGACGGTTACGAGCCTCCGGCATCTGCGCATAGATCACGCTTTGATTGGTGATATGGACAGCCTGCACCGCCAGATCCAGCAGCAGAATGCCAATAATAAGCGGCACCAGCTGCGCTGCGCCCCATGCAATAGCGGCCCAGGAGAGCAACATGAGCAGCAGGCCAAGTCGGGTCGTCAGCTTCGCTTTACCCCTGTCAGCCAGTGAGCCCGCCTGACGAGCAGCCAGCGCCCCTGCGGCACCGACCAGCCCCAGCAGGCCGATCTCACCTTCTGAGAAGTGATAAGGCGCGCCAGAAAGCAGAAACGCCATTGAGGTCCACAGCAGGCTGAAATTGGCAAACGCGAGACAGCCGGTCCACGCGCGGGTGCGGATCACGCGATTACCTGCATACAGGCGAAAGATAGAGGCCAGCAGTTGTGGATAGCTCATTGGCACGGACTGCTTAACACGTGGCAGCGCTCGCCACAGCGCCAGCGCCATCACGACTATCAGCAAACTGGCTGTCCAGTAGACCGTACGCCAGCCGCCAAGCTGTGCGAGACCGCCTGCCACGGTGCGCGCCAGCAGAATCCCCAGCAGCAAACCGCTCATGACGGTACCAACGATTTTGCCGCGCCGCTCCGGCTCGGCCAGTGTGGCAGCCAGCGGCACCAGGATTTGCGCAGCGACCGAAAACAGGCCAGTCATGACTGTGCCCAGCAGTAAAAAGGGAAATGAGTGCGAAAGGGCGATGATGACCATGCCCGCCGCAGCCAGCAGGATCATCGTTACAATCAGGCTGCGTCGGTCAAAGCGATCGCCTAACGGCACCAGCAACAGCAATCCGCAGGCATAGCCGAGTTGCGCCGTGGTGACAATAAACCCGGCGAGGCTAACAGAGAGATCAAACTGTTGAGCGATGGTATTAAGCAGTGGCTGAACGTAGTAGTTACTGGCTACGCAGAGGCCGGTTGCTACCGACATCAGAACCACTAAAGCAGGCGTCAGACCCTGGCGAGTCGCATTCATAAACAGCATCGGTCGCTAATAATCATTTAAGGTTAATAATAACTCAAAAAACTATTTCACACGCATGTTTATTAACAGGCCATACCAGTCGGGATAGCAGGCATAAAAAAAGGGCAGAAATGTTTCCGCCCTTAATCACTGTCCGACTTAAGGCGTATGCTCTCTGAGCCAGCACTTTTATCAACCACCCTGGGGTGGACATGTTTTCATGTTATTGCGCGGCGGCCTGAGCCTCGCTGATCCATTTATCGAACTCAGCCTGATGCGCTTTAATCCAGCCATCAACATGACGGTTAATCGCCTCTTCTGAGTTTTGTCCGGCATGCATCGCTGAGTTTTCAGCATTGATATCGGTAATAGGCAGCTTCATGACCGCAAACAGACGGGCCGCCGCCGGATTTTTCGCCGCCCAGGCTTTGTTGGCGACGATGTGCATGGTATTAACCGGGAAACCGTAGTTCGCGCCGTTTGGCAGCTTAGTATCGACATCCTTCTGTTCGCCAGGCAGCGACGAGAACGGCACCTGCAGCCAGACTACATCGCGGCCCGGCTTCAGCACATCGCTCAGCCAGTAGGGCGTCCAGGTATAATAAAGGATCGGCTTACCCTGTTTGTAGCGTGCCAGCGTATCCGCCACCATCGCCGAATAGTTACCCATATTGGCGGTCACGGTATCACTGAGACCAAAGGCGCTGTTCTGATGATTAATTACCGCTTCACAGCCCCAGCCTGGCGTACAGCCGGTCATATCCGCCTTGCCATCGCCGTTGGCGTCAAACAGTCTGGCGATCTTAGGATCTTTCAGCTGTTCGATATTGGTTATGTGATATTTCTCGGCGGTCTTCTTATCAATCAGATAACCCTGGGCGGCACCGGTAACGTAGGTTCCCTGTCGATACAGCTTCTGATCGCCACCGGCAGCTTTATACATGTCGTCATGCAGCGGCTGCCAGTTCACCGCGGTAAAGGTGGAGTCGCCAGCGGCGATAGAGGTGTAGCCAACGTTGTAATCCACTTCACTCGGCTTGCTGACCTGATAGCCGAGTTTTTCCAGCGCGCGGCTGACAATCAGGGTCTGAAAAGTCTCTTCAGCGATAGTACTCTGTATAGGTTGCACCGTAATACCTTTGCCCGGCAGATCGGCAGCGGAGACGTGTGAAACGGCCAGCGTGGTTACCACGGCGGCGAGCAGAGAGGCTCTGTTGCGCATAGTCATTCCTTATTTAAGATGTCGCGTCAGGATGGGCGGCGCGCAGGCACCGCCCGACAGATTATTTTTTACGCGAAGGAGAGAAGATCAGGCCCAGCGGACCGGTGTGATACCAGTGACGATTACCGCGGCTGCGGCTATCGCGACCAAACGATTGGGTCAGGCGATCAAGGATAATGGCAAGAATCACAATTCCCACGCCACCCACCGTAGCCAGCCCCATATCAAGACGGCCAATACCGCGCAGGACCATCTGACCGAGTCCGCCGACGGCGATCATCGAGGCGATCACCACCATTGACAGCGCCAGCATCAGGGTCTGATTGACGCCCGCCATAATGGTGGGCATCGCCAGCGGCAACTGCACTTTGAATAGCAGCTGTCTCGGACTGGCACCAAAGGATTCGCTCGCTTCGATCAGATCGGCGGGTACCTGCTTAATGCCGAGAATAGTCAGACGCACAATCGGTGGCAGGGCGAAGATAATCGTTACCACCACGCCCGGCACGTTGCCGATACCAAACAGCATCACAATCGGCACCAGGTAGACAAAGGCGGGTGTGGTCTGCATTGCATCCAGCAGAGGTCGTACAATACGCGCTGCCCGTTCGCTACGGGCCAGCCAGATCCCCAGCGGCAGGCCGATGAGAATGCAGAACATCAGCGCGGTAAGCACCAGCGCCAGCGTCACCATCGCCTGCGACCAGGCGCCAATGGCCCCTATGGCGATCAGCGATACCAGCGTGGCAATGCCCATGGCGGGGGTTGCGATCTGCCAGGCAATCAGCGCAAACACCAGAATTGCCACTGGCGCTGGCATTCCCAGCAACAGCTGCTGAAAGGCGCTGAGGATATAGTCAACCGGCACCCGGATACCCTGAAACAGCGGGCGGAAATGGTTGACCACCCAGTCGATACCGGTGGTCACCCAGTGATCAAGCGGGATCCAGGTTTTGTGGAACGGATCCATGATACTGAAATGTTCCGGTGCGGGTGCAGGGGCGCTGTTGAGCCAGTCACTGCTACTGGCTGCATGGGTTGTCGCGCTACCATCGGGCGTGCCCCAGGCATCGGCACCGCCGCTGCTGGTGGGCGCAGCCTGAGTGCTGGCAGCGGTGCCGCTATCCCACGGATTGGTGGTGTCCTGACTCATGGCTGGGCTCCTTCACGATCTAACGCGCGCAACAGCGTGCTTTTGGAAATGAGACCGACATAGTGATTTTCTTCGCCGACCACGGGCACCGCACAGGGTGCCTGCGCGACGTGAGAGAGCAAATCGCTCAATGAGGTATCGGCGGGAACCGCCGCCGGGGTGTCGAGCAGGGCGCTGTCGATACCTTCGCCTGCTGCCAGCGCCGCTTTCAGAGAATCGGTGGAAACCACGCCGATAAATTTCTGCTTTTCCAGCACGTAGCCGTAATCGCGGTCTTCATCCTGCAGCAGTTTCATGGCGGAGCGCGGACCGAAACCAGGCGCTTTGCGGATCAATGCTCCCGCGCTACGACGGGCTATATCTTTGGCGCTGAATACGTGACTGATATCGACGCCACGGAAAAAGGTGCGGACATAGTCGTTGGCTGGGTTATTCAGGATCTCATCCGGCGTACCAACCTGTATCACTTCGCCGCCCTGCATAATGGCAATGCGATCGCCAATACGCATCGCTTCATCCAGATCGTGGGAAATAAAGACGATGGTGCGCTGATGCCTGGCTTGTAAATTAACCAGCTCATCCTGCATCTCAGTACGAATCAACGGATCCAGTGCGGAGAAGGCCTCATCCATTAATAAGATGTCGGGATTGATTGCCAGCGCGCGGGCTAATCCGACGCGCTGTCGCATTCCCCCGGAAAGTTCATCCGGGTAAGCGTGCGCATAATTCTCCAGCCCGACCTGACGTAACGCTTCCAGGGCTTTTTCCTGGCGTTCAGCCAGTGCGACGCCCGCTAATTCCATGCCAAATGCCGTGTTATTTAATACATTCATGTGCGGCATCAAAGCAAATGACTGGAATACCATGCTGATTTTATTTCTGCGCACGTCACGCAGTTCGCTGGCCGATATTTTGGCAATATCGACACCATCAATAATCACCTGGCCGCGCGTCGGCTCTATCAGACGATTGAGAAGGCGAACCATGGTCGATTTTCCTGAACCAGATAACCCCATGATGACGAATATCTCGCCTTCTTCAATAGCCAGACTGGCGTTCTTTACGCCAAGAGAGAGACCGGTCTTCTCCAGAATGACATCTTTGGTCGCACCTTTTTCAATATATTTAAACGCGCGATCCGGATTGTCGCCAAATATTTTATAGAGATTTTTTACTTCGAGCTTAATAGCCATGCAGTCATTAAATCCTGGTTGAAATATCTGATATTAACCTGTCGTTCCCGCTGAAATTTAAGCAGGCCATACCGTAGCACACTGACGTTATCTGACAACCCTGAGTTGGGATGTTTGCCGGGCACGGGGCATTCAGATGTAGATTATCTTCAGTGCTCACAAGGGATAAGCGCGGATTAATTTTTTGTGAAATAATCAGGGATTTATTGGCATTTAGGTCGATTTGCTGCGTGAAAGGGAGAAAAACAGACGTCACCAACGTGAAATATTACGGAAATAATGGGGACCGATGCAGGAAAATAATCACGCCTGAAACGACCATGTTCAGTGAAATAATTGGCCGAAAAAAAGAAAATACGGGGCGGATGAATATCAATAAACAATGAAATAGTCAGGCGGTATTGCAGTAATATTTTTTTCTTATGATGAGTCGCGGTGGCGCGGTTGCTATACCATTGCCAGTGAAAACCGGATGCTGATAAAACAGCACCCGGTAAACCTCAGAAATTCCAGTCTTCATCTTCGGTTTCGACCGCTTTACCCATCACATAGGAGGAGCCTGAACCGGAGAAGAAGTCGTGGTTCTCGTCAGCATTGGGTGACAGCGCCGACAGAATGGCCGGATTTACCGCCGTCAGCTCCGCCGGGAACAGCGCCTCGTAGCCCAGATTCATCAGCGCTTTGTTGGCGTTGTAGTGCAGGAAGGTTTTCACCTCTTCTACCCAGCCGACATCGGCATAGAGCGCCTCGGTGTAAGCCACTTCATTTTCATACAGCGCCAGCAGCAGATCATAGGCGAACTGCTGCAGCTCTTCGCGACGCAGATCGTCAGCCGTGGCCAGCGCCTGCTGATATTTGTAGCCGATGTAATAACCGTGCACCGCTTCATCGCGAATAATCAGGCGAATCAGATCGGCAGTGTTGGTCAGCTTGCCCCGGCTCGACCAGTACATCGGCAGCCAGAAGCCGGAATAGAACAGGAACGACTCCAGAAAAACGCTGGCGATCTTCTTCTTCAGCGGATCATCCGCCTGGTAGTGTTCAAGGATGATGCGCGCCTTGTTCTGCAACGGCACATTCTCTTCGCTCCACTGATAGGCGGCATCCACATCCTGCGTATTACACAGAGTTGAGAAGATAGAACTGTAAGAGCGCGCATGGACGGCTTCCATAAAGCTGATGTTCGACAGCACCGCCTCTTCGTGTGGCGTAATAGCATCGTCCATCAGTCCCGGCGCGCCGATCACGTTCTGGATGGTATCCAGCAGCGTCAGGCCGGTGAAGACCCGGATGGTCAGTTGCTGCTGCTGTTTATCCAGCGTCTGCCAGGCGGGCAGATCGTTAGAGAGCGGCACCTTCTCTGGCAGCCAGAAGTTGCTGGTGAGACGGTTCCATACCTCAAGATCTTTCTCATCCTGAATCCGGTTCCAGTTAATCGCCTGAATTTGTTTAAGTTTCATCGTTTTCATTACAGGGAGCATGAGACGCAGCCCTGAACCTCCGTGCCCTGAAGCGCCATCTGACGCAGTCGAATGTAATAAAGCGTTTTGATCCCTTTTTTCCACGCGTAAATCTGCGCTTTGTTGATGTCGCGGGTCGTGACGTCATCGCGGAAAAACAGCGTCAGTGACAGGCCCTGATCGACGTGCTGAGTCGCTTCTGCGTAGGTATCAATAATCGCTTCCGGCCCAATCTGATACGCATCCTGATAGAGGTGGAGATTCTCATTGGTCATAAACGGCGCGGGATAGTAGACGCGACCAGTTTTACCCTCTTTGCGGATCTCAATAGGGGAGACAATCGGATGGATGCTGGAGGTGGCATGATTGATGTAGGAGATCGAACCGGTCGGCGGGATCGCCTGCAGGTTCTGATTAAACAGCCCGTGCTGCATCACTGCATCACGCAGCGCCTGCCAGTCCGCCTGGGTCGGCAGTGTCAGTCCGGCATCGGCAAACAGCGTCGTCACCCGTTCAGTGCGCGGCAGCCATTCCCGCTGCAGATATTTATCGAAGTAAACGCCGCTGGCGTATTGCGAATCCGCAAAGCCGTCGAACGTCTTCTGATGCTCCTGCGCCAGTTGATTAGAGGTGCGTAGCGCATAGTAGGTAATGCAATAGAAGTAGAGATTGGTGAAATCCAGCGCTTCCGGTGAGCCGTAGGCGATGCCTTCCCGCGCCAGATAGCCGTGCAGGTTCATCTGACCCAGCCCGATGGCGTGCGAACGGCGATTGCCTTCGGCGACCGACGGCACCGAGCCAATCTCGCTCATCATCGACACCGAGGTCAGGGCGCGAACCGCCACATCCACGGTGCGCGCCAGATCGCGCGAATCCATGGCATGCGCAATATTCAGGGAGCCAAGATTACAGGAGATATCTTTGCCGATGCGGCGATAGCTCAGGTCATCATGGTACTCGCTGGCGCTGTTCACCTGCAGAATCTCAGAGCAGAGATTACTCATATTGATGCGACCGGCAATCGGGTTGCTGCGGTTCACGCTGTCCTCATACATGATATAGGGATAGCCCGACTCAAACTGAATCTCGGCCAGCGTCTGGAAGAAGTCGCGTGGCTGAATATACGTTTTACGGATGCGATCATCCGCCAGCATCTCGTCATACTTCTCGCTGATACTGATATCGCCAAAGGCCTGACCGTAAATCCGCTCAACATCATAGGGCGAGAACAGCGCCATGGGTCTGTTCTCTTTTGCCAGCTGAAAAGTGATATCAGGAATAACCACGCCCAGCGACAGCGTTTTGATGCGGATCTTCTCGTCGGCATTTTCGCGTTTGGTATCCAGAAAGCGGAAAATATCGGGATGATGCGCATTAAGCCAGACTGCGCCGGCGCCCTGACGCGCACCAAGCTGATTCGCATAGGAGAAAGCATCTTCCAGCATTTTCATTACGGGGATAACGCCCGACGATTGATTTTCAATACGTTTAATCGGCGCACCAGACTCACGCAGGTTCGACAGTAAAAAGGCGACGCCGCCGCCGCGCTTTGACAGCTGCAATGCCGAATTCACTGCGCGGCCAATCGACTCCATATTGTCTTCGATGCGCAGCAGGAAGCAGGAGACCAGCTCACCGCGCTGCTGTTTGCCGCAGTTCAGAAAGGTCGGCGTCGCGGGCTGGAAACGGCCGCTGAGGATCTCCTCCAGCAGCGCTCGCGCCAGCGTTTCATCGCCCTGAGCCAGTGTCAGTGCCACCATGCAGGCGCGCTGTTCGAAGGTTTCCAGATAGCGTTTGCCGTCAAAGGTCTTAAGGGTATAGCTGGTGTAGTACTTCCAGGCGCCCAGAAAAGTTTTGAACTCAAATCCCCACTTCTCCGCCACCTCATGCAGCTCAAGCAGAAAATCAAAATCGTACTGATTCAGCACATCCGCTTCGTAATAGCTCTCCGCCACCAGATAGCGTAAACGCTCGGCGTTGCTGGAGAAGGGGACGGTATTAGGTTGCACATGCTGCAGATAAAACTGACGTGTCGCTTCGCGATCCTTGTCGAACTGGATACGGCCGTCAGCATCGTAGAGGTTCAGCATGGCATTGAGGGCGTGATAATCGAGCGTCACGCCGTTGAGGGTATCTGTTGTTGCCAAAATTGGGTTACTCCCGCTTTAACTTTCGCAATATCGTCAGGGGTTCCCATTAGCTCGAAGCGATAAAGACAAGGAACCTGACATTTTTTTGCAATGATGCTGCCCGCCAGGCAGTAACCGGCACCGAAGTTACGGTTGCCTGCTGCGATCACGCCACGAATACCACGGCGGTTCGCCTCATCATTAAGAAACTGAATCACCTGACCGGGCACTGCACCGCGACTGCTGCCACCGCCATAGCTGGGTACCACCAGAATATAGGGCTGGTCGATATGCAACTGATCACGGGCATCAAGCGGGATGCGCCAGGCGGGCAGGCCGAGGCGCGTGACAAACCGGTGGGTGTTTTCCGACTGGCTGGAAAAATAGACCAGCGGGAACATGCGCTTAGCCCCCGACGGCAGAAAGCGATCGCAGAGTGGCGATCTTGTCCGGGCGGAAGCCGCTCCAGTGATCGTTATCTGCCATCACCACCGGCACCTGGCGGTAACCCAGTGATTTCAGGTTGTCGATCGCTTCCGGCTCGCTGTCGAGATTGATTAACTGATAGGCGAGACCCTGACGGTCCATCGCATTTTTGGTCGCCGTGCACTGGACACAGTTATCTTTAGTGTAAATAATAATGCGCATGATTCGTATTTCCCTCTGTGTGCGGTTCTGATGCCCGAAAACAAAGCAGACGCGACAGGTTGCGGGCTTCATTGTGACGAACAGCAGGTGTCGTGCTGATGAGCTAAATACTAGATGTAGTGGTTTTGGTGGTCAAGCCCACCAGATATAGGGTTTTATGATTTGTATTTGCGCAACAGAGGAAAAGCCAGCAGGGATGCGCCCTGCAGCCTGGAAAAATCTTTTGTAAATGTCGCTGGCCGGAAAAAAGGCAAAAAAAAGCCCCGCACAGGGCAGGGCTCAGGGGATTTCTCAGCGCTTAGCTTAGCGGCGTGAAGCCAGCAGCACACCGACAACGATACCGAATGCGGCACCGATACCTACACCGTGCCATGGTTTGTCATGGACATAGGTATCAACCTGAGCGGAAGCATCACGCGCAACCTGTGAAACACGGTTGCTGCCGCCGTTCAGTTTAGAGCGGGTCTGTTTCAGCAGCTTCTCTGCCTGACTGCGGGCTGAGTCCACTTCGTCTTTGGCGTCACTGCCGTAAGATTTCAACAGCGCTTCCAGTGAATCGGCCAGTTCGTTAACGTCCTGATTGATATCAATGTCATCGTTTTTTACAGTGCGATTAAACATTTTTTAGCTCCCTTTGATTTAAAAACGTAATACTAGTGTAGACGACCTTGAGATTAACGAGACGCGGGAGTGTTCTTTAGGGAAAATTCCGAATGCCCACTCTGTCATGCTGTTGTAAGGTTGCGAAGCTTTTGAAAGAGGAGAGGATCGAGCATGTATTTACGACCGGATGAGGTAGCGCGCGTACTGGAAAAAGCGGGTTTCGAAGTCGATGAAATTACCCCACGGGCCTATGGCTATCGCCGTGGAGAGAACTACGTTTATGTGAACCGCGAAGCGCGCATGGGGCGCATGGCTTTAGTGATTCACCCGACACTGAAAGAGAAGAGCCAGCCTTTCGCTGAACCCGCTTCAGAAATGAAGACCTGCGATCACTACACCCAATTCCCTCTCTACCTGGCGGGTGATTCACAGGAACATTACGGCATCCCGCACGGATTCAGTTCCCGCATGGCGCTGGAACGCTATATTCAAAGCGTTTTCGGCTAACGCATCAGGCCCCGCCGCGACGGGGCTCTGAACGGCCTTTCCATCCTCCCTGTTTCCTGCCGTTGCAATTACCCGCTGTGACGCGTATAAAATTGTCCACTATAGATGTTTAGACGTCCATACGGATAAAAAAGATGAGCGAACAGCCAACTCCCTCGCAGGAACAATTTAAACGCACCATGAAAGTGCGCCATCTGGTGATGTTATCGCTGGGCGGCGTGATCGGCACTGGCCTGTTTTTTAACACCGGCTATATCATTTCTACTACCGGAGCGGCGGGTACGCTGCTTGCCTATCTGATTGGCGCGCTGGTGGTCTGGCTGGTGATGGTCTGTCTGGGTGAACTCTCTGTGGCGATGCCGGAAACCGGCGCGTTCCACGTTTACGCTGCGCGCTATCTCAGTCCGGCAACCGGTTATACCGTGGCATGGCTCTACTGGCTGACCTGGACGGTGGCCCTGGGCTCCAGCCTGACGGCAGCGGGCTTCTGTATGCAGTACTGGTTCCCGCAGATTCCGGTATGGATATGGTGCCTGGTCTTCTGCTGCGCTATCTATCTGCTGAACGTCATCTCAACCCGCTTCTTCGCCGAAGGGGAGTTCTGGTTCTCGCTGATTAAGGTGGTCACGATCGTTGCCTTTATCGTGCTGGGCGGCGCAGCGATGTTTGGCTTTATCCCGATGAAAGATGGCACGCCCGCGCCCGGTCTGAGCAATCTTACCGCGCACGGCTGGCTGCCCAATGGCGTACTGCCGATTCTGATGACGATGGTGGCGGTGAACTTCGCCTTCTCTGGCACCGAGCTGATCGGGATTGCGGCCGGTGAAACCCAGCAGCCGGAGAAAGTGCTGCCGCTGGCGATCCGCACCACCTTGGCCAGGCTGATCATCTTCTTCATCGGCACAGTCTTTGTGCTGGCGGCGCTGATTCCGATGGATCAGGCTGGCATCGTAAAAAGTCCGTTTGTGCTGGTGTTCGAAAAGATCGGCATCCCGTATGCGGCTGACATCATTAACTTTGTGATCCTGACTGCAATCCTGTCAGCAGCCAACTCCGGCCTTTACGCATCGGGCCGTATGCTCTGGTCGCTGGCCAACGAAAATACGCTGCCGCGTGCCTTTTCCCGGGTGAACAAGCGCGGCGTACCCATGCTGGCAATTACTGTCAGCATGGTGGGCGGTTTGCTGGCGCTGGTTTCCAGCGTGGTTGCGCCAGACACAGTGTTTGTGGCGCTGTCGGCTATCTCTGGCTTTGCGGTGGTCGCGGTCTGGCTCAGCATCTGCGCCTCGCATTTTGTTTTCCGTCGCCGTCACCTTCAGCAGGGCAAATCGCTGGCCGATCTGGCTTACCGCGCGCCGCTCTATCCGCTGACGCCGATTCTGGGCTTTCTGCTCTGCCTGCTGGCCTGTGTTGGTCTGGCATTCGATCCAACTCAGCGTATCGCGCTATGGTGTGGCATCCCGTTTGTCCTGTTCTGCTACGCCGCATACCATCTGACCCACAAATCATCCCCGAAGCCTGAGGAGGCCAAAGATGTCGCATAACCCTGTCGCGCAGGCTTTAACAGAGTCACCATTGCTGATTCTGGATGGCGCGCTGGCCACCGAACTGGAAGCCCGCGGCTGCCATCTGGCCGATGCGCTCTGGTCAGCAAAGGTGCTGATGGAAAATCCTGAGCTCATCTATCAGGTGCACTACGACTATTTTGTCGCCGGTGCGCGTTGTGCCATTACCGCCAGCTATCAGGCGACGCCGCAGGGCTTTGCCACACGTGGTCTTGATGAAGCGCAGTCACTGGCGTTGATCGCCCAGAGCGTCGAGCTGGCGCGCCGCGCACGTCAGGACTATCTGGCGGTCCGGCCCGATGCGAAAACGCTGCTGGTGGCGGGATCGGTGGGGCCATATGGTGCTTTCCTGGCGGATGGTTCGGAATATCGCGGTGACTATGCACTGCCGGAAGCGGAAATGATGGCGTTTCACCGTCCGCGCGTGCAGGCGCTGCTGGCGGCGGGTGCCGATCTGCTGGCCTGCGAAACCCTGCCTTCGTTTGCGGAAGCGCAGGCACTGGTGAAGCTGCTGGCTGAATTCCCGGAAGGCCGTGCGTGGTTCACGTTTACGCTGCGTGATGCCGGGCATATCAGCGACGGCACGCCGCTGTCAGAGGTGGTGAGCTGGCTGAATCAGCAGCCGCAGGTGATAGCGCTGGGGATCAACTGCGTAGCGCTGGAGAGCGTAACGCCTGCGCTGCAGCAGTTGCAGAGGCTGACCGACAAACCGCTGGTGGTCTATCCCAACTCCGGCGAGCAGTATGATGCCAGCAGCAAAACCTGGCATTCCGCGCCGTCGGGCTGCACGCTGCACGACAAGCTGGATGAGTGGCAGCAGGCGGGCGCGAAGCTGATTGGCGGCTGCTGTCGCACCTCACCCAACGACATCGCGGCTATCGCCCGCGCTTGTCAACCGCAATAAGCTGGCTGAATCGGGCGATGATAGCCCGATTGAGACAAAGAAGGCGGTCTACACTTTGAGCACTGATCACTCTGTGGACCCCTTCATGAAACAGCGAATTCTGGCTCTGGCCGCCGCGCTGCTGCTTAGCGGCTGTGCCACCATTGTCGGCACTGAAACCCAAATGGTGCGCATCGACTCTCTGCCGCAGGGCGCGCGCTTTACCGTGCAGGATGAGCGTGGCTACGCAGTTGCGCAGGGTTTCACGCCGCAGACCGTTGAGCTGGCAAAATCCACCGGCCGCTACTTCGGCAAAAAGCACTATCTGCTGATGCTGGAAAGCCCGGGCTACGTGCCGGTTACAGTGCCTATCGAGGCTCGCGCTAACCTCTGGTATCTGCTGGGCAATATCCCATTAGGTGGATTCCCCGGCTGGTTGCTGGTCGATCCTTTCTATGGCAGCATGTACGACCTCAAGCCGGAACATCCACGTCCCTTCATGAATCCGGTTGGCGCGCGCGGCTGATCACTGCGCGGTCGGCTTCACCATCCCGCCTGGCGTTTTATGGCGTTCCAGATACTGATGCTGGAAAATGCACATGCGGATGGTGTTGCGGTACTCCCCATTAATGAAAAATTCATGTTTAAGCACGCCTTCGATCTCGAAGCCGAGCTTGGTATAGATATGGATCGCTTTCTCGTTTTCCTGATCGACAATCAGGTAGAGCTTATAGAGATTGAGAACCGAAAAGCCGTAATCCATCGCCAGCTTTGCCGCCTGGGTTGCCAGCCCTTTGCCCTGATGCGCCGGATCGATAATGATCTGAAATTCAGCGCGGCGGTGCACATGGTTAATCTCCACCAGTTCCACTAATCCCGCTTTCTGCCCGCTATGCTCCACCACAAAGCGGCGTTCCGTCTGGTCATGAATGTGCTTGTTGTAGAGATCGGACAGCTCCACAAACGCTTCATAGGGCTCCTCAAACCAGTAGCGCATCACGCTGGCGTTGTTATCCAGCTGATGGACAAAGTGCAGGTCTTCCCGCTCCAGTGGACGCAGTTTTACCGTCATCGCCTTTTCCTCTCATGAAATAGTTGCCGCGAGTATACCGCATCAGCCTGGCGCTGCGTTTTGTGCAGTCGTATAGGGGCGCTGCTTTATCGTACAACCGACAATAGCGTAGCGTGGCAATCAAGATGGCTGTGAGAGAACCACACACCGTCCGGCAGGAGAGAAGAGGGGTTAATGCCGATTAAGAGGCGAGTTACGAAATGCGCGACGAGTGAAACAGCGCCGGACGGCAGATTAACGCCGTCCGGCCGGGTTTCAGGCAGAGATCTGTTCGATGATGCGGCCCTGTGCCATACGCACTGCGCGATCGCACATATGATCGATAACATCGGGATCGTGGCTGACCAGCACCATTGTCAGACCATCCTGCTGTTTCAGATCGTTGAGCAGGTTGAGGATCTCCGCCTGCACTGACATATCCAGTGCAGATGTCGGCTCATCCAGCAGCAGGATCTTTGGCTGCAGCAGCAGGGCGCGCACGATGGCGACGCGCTGACGCTGACCGCCGGAGAGCTGATGTGGATAGCGATCTGCCAGTGCAGGATCGAGTCCGACGTGACGGAAACCCTGATCGATACGATCGTTGATATTCTCGCGTTTCAGCAGCTTCAGCGGCTCCGACAGGGTGCGACGCAGCCGGTGACGCGGATGCAGCGAGGCATAAGGGTCCTGGAACACCATCTGCACTTCCTGACGCAGCGCACCGGTAAAGGCTTTGCCCGGCTGAACAGTATGACCGGCAAGCTGCATCTGGCCCTGCCAGTGTGGGTTCAGACCTGCCAGCACCCACAGCAGTGACGATTTGCCGCAGCCCGAAGGACCCACCAGACCAAAACACTCGCCCGCGTTAACCTCAAGATTAACCTCATGCACCACGGTGCGAAGGTCATAACCCTGTTTGTGGGCGACGCTGAGATTGTGTAACTCAATCATAATTCGCCTCCAGCGCAGCGCGATCCAGCACCGGTAAAGTCTGTCCGTGGGTCGCTTTACCCGGACGGCAGGCCCACAGTGTGCGGGTGTAAGGATGGGTCGCGTGAGGCAGTTCAGCGGCGGGCAGCGTATCCAGCAACCGGCCTTTGTACATCACCATCACCCGCTCGCAATGTTCCGAAACCTGCTGCAAATCGTGGCTGATCAGCAGCAGACCCATGTTACGCGCTTCCACCAGACCGCGAATCAGCGCCAGCACCTGATCGCGCATGGCATGATCCAGTGCAGAGGTGGGTTCATCAGCGATCAGGAAGTCAGGATCGGTGATCAGTGCGATTGCCAGCATCACACGCTGGCCCATGCCGCCCGAGAGCTGATGCGGATACTGCTGCATCAGCCGACGCGGATCGGGCAGGCCGACCGCATCCAGCATCTCACACACTTTCTCTTTACGCTCGGCACGGCTCAGGCGGCGATGCAGCATCAGCGGTTCTTCCACCTGCCAGCCAATGGTGCGCGTCGGATTAAGGGCATATTTCGGGTCCTGCATCACCATCGCCACGCGGTTACCGCGCAGCTGGTTCCAGTGACGCTCACTCAGCGTCAGCGCATTCTCACCGGCCACCTGAAGCTGGCTGGCCTGCAGATGCAGCGCGGGCGAGAGCAGTCCCATCAGGCTGCGGGCGGTCAGCGACTTCCCGGAGCCGGACTCACCGACCAGCGCCACACGTTCGCGGCCCACGGAAAAGCTGATGTTATCGACCAGCAGTGCTTCATCACTGCGAATGGTCAGCCCTTCGGCAAGGAGCAGATTATTTTGCATGACGGGTATCCAGTCGGTCGCGCAGGCCATCGCCTGTCAGGTTAAAGGCCAGGCTGGCAAACAGAATCGCCGCACCCGGTGCAGCCGCAACCCACCACTGATCGAAGATCACTTTACTGCCTTCGGCGACCATTGAGCCCCATTCAGCCGTCGGCGGCTGAACGCCCATACCGAGGAAACCGAGTCCGGCAGCAGCCAGGATAATCCCGCCCAGGCTTAGCGCAGCGCGGACCACCGCCGTCGGCATGCAGAGCGGCAGGATATGACCGAACATCAGGCGAAAGCCCGTAATGCCCTGCATCCGCGCGGCGGCGAGGTAATCGCTGCGGCGCAGTGCCAGCGTTTCAGCGCGTGCCTGACGGGCAAACGGCGGCCAGCTGGTCAGCGCCAGTGCCAGCGCGCCGTTCATCAGGCCAGGGCCGAGAATCGCCACCAGCGCCAGCGCGATTACCAGGTTGGGCAGCGACAGGAAAATATCGGTGATGCGCATCAGCAGGCGTTCGGTCCAGCCGCCAACGTAACCGGCGGTGATGCCGATCAGCAGTCCGGCCGGAATAGTCAGCACCAGAATCAGCGATACCAGCAGCAGCGTAGGGCGTGTGCCGTAAATCACGCGCGACAGCAGATCGCGGCCAAAGCCATCGGTGCCAAACCAGTGCTGTGCTGACGGCGCCAGCAGGCGGCTCGACATGGTCTGCACATTCGGGTCGAAAGGTGCAATCAGCGGTGCCAGCAGCGCCATCAGGATAAGAATCGCGACCAGCGTCAGGCCAACGGTTAACGAGGTCACGCGTTGACGGCGACGGCGTGGCCGTAGCGTTTCGAGTTCAGAGAGTTGTTGCGTCATCGGGTTCTCGGATCGGTTAACCAGGTTAAAACATCTGCCAGGGTGTTAATCAGGATAAAGCAGCTGCCAATCAACAGGGTTGAGCCCAGAATCGCCGGCACATCGCCGGAGAACAGCGCATTGGTCATATAGCGACCCACTCCCGGCCAGGCGAAGACGGTTTCGGTTAGCACCGAGCCTTCCAGCAGCGTGGCGTAGGAGAGGGCGATCACCGTAACCAGCGTGCCCAGCACGTTAGGGAATATATGGCGCAGCAGGATGCGCACCCGACCGGCACCTTTGGCACGCGCCAGCACCACATACTCTTTACTGCTCTCTTCCAGCAGCGCCGCACGCAGCAGGCGGGTAATGCCCGCCATCGCCAGCAGACCGAGAATCACCACCGGCAGCCAGAGGTGCGCAATCGCGTTGCGGAACATCTCCGGTTCACCTGAGAGCCAGCTGTCGATCAGCACAAAGCCGGTTTTCGGCTCAAGGGTATAGACCCAGATATCATCCAGTCGTCCCGGTCCGGCGGACCAGTGCAGCACCGCATAAAAGAGCAGCAGACCCAGCAGGCCGAGCCAGAACACCGGCACCGAGTAGCCCAGCAGCGAGATAAAGCGGGCGAGGTTATCGATCCAGCTGCCCGGTTTCCAGGCCGCCAGCAGCGCCAGCGCGACGCCGAATACCACCGCGAAGATCATCGCGCAGGTCGCCAGCTCAATGGTGGCCGGGAACGTGGACATCAGATCGCCACTCACCGACTGATTGGTCAGACGGGAGACACCCAGATCGCCGTGCGCCAGATGTTCGACATAGCGCCAGAACTGCATCAGCACCGGCTCGTCGAGACCCAGGTCATGACGCACCTGCGCGTAAGTCGCTTCACTGGCGTGATCGCCGGCAATCTGCTGCACCGGATCAATCGGCGACAGATGCGATAGCATAAAGGTGAAGGCAAGCAGGCCAAGCAACGTGACCAGCAGCGACAATACGCTACCGATCAGCCGTCCGCCACGCTGCCAAAAAAGCCGGGCGAACCCGGCTGAAGGGACAGACTGTGCCATTACTTAGTAACCTGCGAATAATACACCATGTCAGGGTTGATACCCTGCACGTAGCCTTTCAGGTTGTCGCGCAGGGCGATCAGGTTCTTCGCCTGCATCCCAATCACGTAAGGTGAATTTTTCATTACTTCACGCTGCATTGCTTCATACAGCGCCACGCGTTTTTTCGGATCGCTTTCTGCTGTCGCCGCAATCACCTGCTTGTTCAGCTCAGGAATATGCCAGTCTGAACGATAAGCGATGGTTTTGCTGCCATCTTCCGGGTTGTAAGCAAACGAGGCGGCATTGGTATTGGGATCGAAGTAGTCAGAACCCCAGGCGTTCAGCGTCGCTTCATATTTATGCGCTTTCACATTGGTCGACACTTCTGAGCTCAGGCCCGGCACCACTTCCACTTTCACGCCTGCTTTGGCGAAGCTGCCCTGCAGCGCCTGTGCGATATCCAGATAAGGCGGCTGGTTGCTGGTAGAGAGCTTGAAGGTCACGTTGCTCAGGCCCGCTTTCTTCAGAATCGCTTTGGCTTTTTCCGGATCGTAGCTGTATGGCGTGTCGTTGATTGCGCCCAGGAAGCCCTTCGGCAGGAAGCTCTGATGCACGTCAAACTGGCCTTTCAGCAGTTCGTTGGCAATACCTTTGTAATCCCACAGGTAGCGTGCTGCTTCCCAGAAGGCCGGATTCTTCATCGTCTCGTTTGCGCCGATGTTGAACTGGATGTAGTAGAGCGACGCCATGGGAATCGCTTCCGTCTTCACGCCTTTCTTGCCGTTCAGCGCAGCGATCTGATCGGCACCCAGGTTACGGGCGATATCGGCATCGCCCTGTTCCAGCAGCAGACGACGCGCAGCCGGTTCCGGTACGTTTTTGATCAGGATATTTTTCATCTTTGGCGCGCCCGCCGGTGAGGTCGGGTTAGCGCTGAGCAGTACCACCTGATGCATTACCACTTTACGGATCTGATACGGACCGCTGCCCGCAGAGTGAGTTGCCAGCCAGGCGTTACCAAAATCGCCGTTCTTCGCGTTCGCCATCGCGGTTTTTTCATCAATGATGGAAGAAACCGGGGCAGAGAGCAGGCTCAGCACGTAGGTCGGGCTGACGTTAGCCGTCCAGCTAATCTGCACGTGATTGTCGTCGACCTTCTTCAGGAAGCCGTCGACGTTATCTTTAGTCCAGCCAAGCTGTGTCAGGATGAAAGAGGGATCGAGGTTCAGCTTTACCACGCGGCCCAGCGAGAAGATCACATCTTCCGGACGCAGTGGGTTGCCGGTAGAGAATTTCGCATCTTTGCGCAGTTCAAAGGTCAGGCTGCGGTTGTCGCTGCCGGGCTGCCATGAGGTCGCCAGAGTAGGCTTCAGGTCCACCGGGTTCTGCGGATCGGACTGGACCAGACGCTGATAGATGTTTGTAAAAGCCTGAACGCTGGTCAGTTCAAACCCTTTGGCCGGATCGAAGCTGTCGGCGTCGTCAGTAGATTGTGCAATTACCAGCGTATCTTTTGGTGTTGCGGCCTGTGCTGTGAAGGCGCCAGCCAGCGTCAGCGCCAGCAGTGATGGAATTATAGTTTTCATGAAATTTCCTTGCCTCTAAAAAGTTACGCGAGTTTACGAAAGGGCCGGTGTGAAGAATAGTCGAATATGGGCTAATCATATGCCAAAAGGTTATAAGGGTTACCTGCTGGTTATAAGAAGATCGCCACTCTGTTAACGAAGCGGTAAGCTGAGCAGAAACAAAACCTCAACGAAACCATTATTCAGGTTATTATTGCTTTACCGCAGCCAGACGCTCTTTATAATGGCTGCAGATAATTTCAGGAGAATTCAGTTGGACAGTGATACCCGATTAACTTTAATTCTGGCAAGCTGAATTTTCTTTGCTGCTTGCCAACCGGCGAGCAGCGATCCCCGCTTTAATTAACGATCGCGCTCCTTTTTTAAATCCTGTCATTCACAGGAGTGCGCGTTATGCTGCTGTTTATATTCGCTCTTTTTCCTCCGCCCCGATTGGCGTAGCGCAGGCTACGCCCGATTGACGATCTCAGACTTTCAACATGCTGCGTTTAACCGACGTCGGCTAATCCTGTGCGCATCATTATTTTGCGTGCAGGCGGAATAACGTGATTATTCCTGAAGGTCACCGCATTAAATAACCCGGCTTCGCCAGGTTTTATCCATGCACCTTATTTTGCGTGCAGGACAACTATTGCTTTAAATCAGGGAGATGTCGAAATGAGCGACATGAAACTGGAGCAGGTTGCGATCACTTCATCCGGCAACCGTAACGATAAAAAAAGTAAAAAAATGTTTGCTGTGGCACAGCAGGCAGGCCAGCACATTGAGACGACGCTGGCAAACCTGCGCAGCCACCACCAGGGCCTGACTCAGGCTGAAGCGGCGAAACGCCTGAGCCTGTACGGCCGCAATGAAGTCGCGCATGAGAAAGCGCCACCGGCGCTGATTCAGCTGCTGATGGCGTTTAATAACCCGTTTATCTACGTATTGCTGGTCCTGGCGCTGGTGAGTTTTGTAACGGACTACTGGCTGCCGCTGCGCGCCGGTCAGGAGACCGATCTTTCCGGGGTGATCATCATCTGCACCATGGTGATGTTGAGCGGGCTGCTGCGCTTCTGGCAGGAGTTTCGCACCAACCGTGCGGCGCAGGCGCTGCAGTCACTGGTTCGTAGCCAGGTTACCGTGCTGCGGCGTGAGGCGGACAGCGAAACCGCACAGCGCCAGGATGTGGATATGAGTGAACTGGTGCCGGGCGATATCATTCTGCTCAGCACCGGCGACCAGGTGCCAGCCGATGTGCGCCTCCTGAGTTCACGTAACCTGTTTATCAGTGAAGCGGTGCTGACCGGCGAGTCGCTGCCGGTTGAGAAACACAGCAGTGATGCGGGTATTGACGGCACAGGCCAGACTGCTAAAGAGCTGCTGGCGTCAGCGAATATCTGCCTGATGGGTACCAGCGTAGCCAGCGGTACAGCCAGCGCCGTCGTCGTCGCGACCGGTGGCGAAACCTGGTTTGGCTCGCTGGCCTCATCGCTGACCGGAAGCCGTCCGCAAACTGCATTTGATCGCGGGGTGAATAGCGTCAGCAAACTGCTGATCCGCTTTATGCTGGTGATGGTGCCGGTGGTGCTGCTGATAAATGGCTTCACCAAAGGTGACTGGATGGATGCCACGCTATTTGCACTGGCGGTTGCGGTCGGGCTGACCCCGGAAATGCTGCCGATGATTGTCAGCGCCAACCTGGCCAAAGGCGCAATTGCGATGTCTCGTCGCAAAGTCATCGTTAAAAAGCTCAATGCCATTCAGAACCTTGGGGCAATGGACGTGCTCTGCACGGATAAAACCGGCACGCTGACTCAGGACACCATTCTGCTGGCGCATCATCTGGATGCACAGGGCAATGAAGATGCTCAGGTCCTGCTGCTGGCATGGCTGAACGGCAGCAGCCAGAGTGGCGCGAAAAACCTGATGGACCGCGCCGTACTCAGCGCGGGCGATAAAATCATTTCGCAGTCTCTGCGCAGCCAGTTTCAACTGGTGGATGAGTTGCCGTTTGATTTTGATCGCCGCCGGGTTTCAGTGCTGGTGGAAGATCTGGCTCAGCATCGTTCACAGCTGATCTGCAAAGGCGCAGTCAAAGAGATGCTGGCGGTAAGTATCGCCGTGCGCAAGGGCGATGCGGTCGTTGCACTGGATGCGGCGCAGCGAGCGGCGCTGCTGACACAGACCGAACACTATCATCAGCAGGGTTATCGTGTGCTGCTCGTGGCAACCCGTGATGAGGAGCTGCGCGCGCCGCTCAACGACAGTGACGAGCGCGATCTGGTTATTCAGGGCATGCTGACCTTCCGCGATCCGCCAAAAGCCAGCGCGGGTAAAGCGATTAAAGCCCTGCGCGACAGTGGTGTGGCGGTGAAAGTGCTGACCGGCGACAACCCATTGGTGACGCTGCGTGTCTGCGCCGATGTCGGACTGACCGATCCGGCGATGCTGACCGGCGATCAGATTGAGGCGATGAACGATGACGAACTGGCGCAGGAAGTGGAACGTTGCACGCTGTTTGCCCAGCTGACGCCGCTGCAGAAATCACGTCTGGTGCGGCTGATGCAGCAGAATGGTCACACCGTCGGTTTCCTGGGAGATGGCATTAATGACGCGCCTGCACTCCGGGCGGCGGATACCGGGATTTCCGTGGACAGCGCGGCAGATGTGGCGAAAGCCTCCTCGGACATCATCCTGCTGGAGAAAGATTTACAGGTACTGAATGAAGGTGTCCTCAAAGGACGCGAGACCTTTGGCAACATCATCAAGTACCTGAACATGACCGCCAGTTCCAACTTCGGCAATGTTTTCTCGCTGCTGGTGGCCAGTGCTTTTATTCCGTTTTTGCCGATGCTCTCCATTCATCTGCTGATTCAGAACCTGATGTATGACATTTCCCAGCTGGCACTGCCGTGGGACAAGGTTGACCGTGAGTTTCTGAATAAGCCGCGTAAATGGGATGCCGGCAACATTAAACGCTTCATGCTGTGGATGGGGCCGACGTCGTCAATTTTTGACGTCACGACCTTTGCGCTGATGTGGTTCGTTTTTGGCGCGAATCATGCGGGCGTGCAGTCGCTGTTCCAGTCCGGCTGGTTTATCGAGGGATTGCTGTCACAGACGCTGGTAGTGCATATGCTGCGTACCCGGAAGATTCCGTTTATCCAGAGTCGCGCCACCTTACCGGTGATGCTGACCACGCTGACGATTATGGCGCTGGGCATCCTGATTCCGTTCTCACCGCTGGGCGCGATGGTCGGTCTGGTGCCACTGCCATGGCAATACTTCCCGTGGCTGGTGCTGACGCTGTTCAGCTACTGCCTGGTGGCGCAGGGAATGAAACATGTCTACATCCGCAGGTTTGGTCAGTGGTTCTAGGGAGGAGAAGATGAAAAAAGGCAGGCTCGATAAAGTTTTTGTTGGCGTGATGATTATCGGCTTAACTCTGATTGCGCTGACGGTCGTGGTGCGATGATAGCGTTGTAAAACTGCGAACATTAAAAGGCAGCGAGGCGACTCACTGCCTTTTTTATTAATGGGCGATTACTCTTCGTCGCGCTCACGGCTGGCACGCTGGCGTTCGTAATATTCATCCTCTGCAGTGATGATCTCATCCATCAGCGAATCCATATCAACCACGCGCTCCTCTTCCACAAACTCTCCGGTAAGCGGCGTTTCTGGTGTGAGCTTGCCATCCTCATACAGCAACCAGATCTCTTTGGCATAGCGCGTCTTAAGCAGCTGCGGAGCGAACTGACCATAGTATGAAGTGATGTTGTTTACGTCACGTTCGAACATCGACTCGGCATGGTTATTGGCCGCCGCATCAACCGCCTGGGGCAGGTCAATAATCACCGGTCCCTGATCGTCCAGCAGCACGTTGAACTCGGATAAGTCACCATGCACGATACCTGCACAGAGCATGCGAACGATGTTACGGATCATGGTGTTGAAATCGGTGATTGCCTGCTCTTCGGAGAGCATGACATCGCTGAGGCGCGGCGCAACCGCACCGTTGGCGTCAGTCACCAGCTCCATCAGTAACACACCGTCGATGCAGAGATAAGGCTGAGGTACACGAACACCGGCGTTAGCCAGGCGGAACAATGCGTCTACTTCGGCAGTCTGCCAGGACTCTTCCTGCTGCTTACGGCCAAATTTCGTGCCTTTCTGCATGGCGCGGGCGTTACGGCTGTTGCGGGTTTTACGTCCTTCCTGATACTGCACCGCCTGCTTGAAGCTACGCTGAGTCGCTTCTTTATAGACTTTGGCGCACTGCACCTTGCCGCCGCAAAGCACGGTATAGACGTCTGCTTCTTTGCCGCTTTTCAGCCGCTGCAGGACATCGTCAATCAGGCCGTCATCGACCAGTGGCTGGATTCTGTTTGGGATTTTCATGCGGCTTTATACCTTATTTCACCCACTTTTCGTATCAATTTGCGATGATGGAAATATTGGCAATGACTGAACAAAGAATCTGATTCTACCCTGGAATGTAGCTTTATGGGGATGATCCTTGATGACCAGCGCGTTTGACCTTTGTTTTTTCATAAACAATGGATTAGCTGGAAGAGCAGGGCAGTTTTGTCTGCACGAGTATCGTTTTCTGGCCACTGCGCACAGCTGGCAGGGATGATGTATCCGGGGAAAAACCTGTAGAGCAGACCGAAGCGGTCTGTCAGGCCAGCATCCTGCTCACAGAAAACTGGCCCACCTGCGGGATTATTTCAGGCTTTTAAGCACGTTAACCGTGCTGTCGATGTCGATCTCATCTTCAGAGAAGGTCAGCGTGGTTCCCTGGAATGTGGTGACCGCCAGCTTTTTCAGCGAGCGCATTTCATTCGCTTTCGTGTCAGATTTCGGCCGGATGTTATTCAGCAACAGGCCGACTGACAGCACCGCGTTCTCTTTATCGACACCGGCATCGACCGGGACTTCTTCGCTGTAGACCAGGTAAGATTTGATCGAGGTGATCTTCAGCCGCTCGCCTGCGATGTAGATGTATTTGCTTGTCGGCGCGACTTTCACCGCATAGGCAGATAAGCCTTTGTTGTTGGTGGTGGGTTCAAAGGTCACCGCCGCATCTTTTTTGATCAGGTCAGGGTTGGCGACCTTAATCACATGAAAATAGCGGTTATCGCCGTTTTCATCTTTGATAAAGCCAAAACCTTTATCTTCAAACCACGTTGTGATCGTTCCGTTCATCGCCATTTTTGCCTGCTTAATCTACTCAGTTTTTTACAGCGCGCAGTGTAAAACACAATGCCTGCACAGACTATATAAGTCTGGATGATAATTTTCAGCTGCGCCAGGGAGCGACGGTATGGCGCTCACTCGTCTGGCGATGAGTAACAGTTACTCGTTGCCCCAGCGGTTCAGGAACTCCGCGATATCATCAATACGCTGCTCATCAATGCCGGCTTCACGCGCCATATCCTGCTGCGACGCTTCACTGATCTCTTCGTTGTTCATCAAACGGGTGATCAGCAGCTGGAAGTAATGGGCCAGCGGGGTACGTTCAGCTTCGCTTACCGGCTTAGCAGACTCCGTCGCATACTCATCTGCGACATCATAATATTTGAGAGAAATTTCGTTATTCATAGGGTGTCCGCAGCGTTGAAGTTACGTTAAGGCCTCACCGTCGTTCGTGGCATGGCTCAAAAGGAGATTATTTCGTGTTTGGGCGGGAGCTGTAAAGGGGGAAGGGCTTCAGCGCACATCTTCAGGCGTTGAGCATTTTATACTGAGCAAAAAACGATTCCCCTCCTGATAACTGATCGCCGGGCTGTAACGCCATCAACACGTCGCAGCACGACGGTTTCCTGCCAGGCACGGGAGGAGGTGCCCGATGAGCACTCTCCTGAAAAGCCTCGCGCTGTTCAGCGCGAGTTCAGAGTGGAACTGATGAAGATCAGCTTGCCGGTCTGCATCACGCGATTACGCTCTCAATCGGCTCGATAATACATTCCGGATGCGCCTGCAGCCGCGCGAAAGCCTCGGCATACGAGGGCATCGAGTCGGCTGCGCCGGCACGTTCGACACAGAGTGAGGCAAATGCCGCAGCAAATCGCGCCGCCTGGGGCAGATCCTCGCCGGACGCGAGCCGGGCGGCAAGCGCGCCATTAAACGCGTCGCCAGCACCTGTGGTATCGCGCGGCTGTGCCGGAAAAAGCGGAATACGCTGCTGCTGCGCAGGTGTAGAGAGCAGGGCGCCAGCAATGCCCAGCGTGATAATGACCTGACGCGCACCCTTACGATGCAGTACCTCTGCGGCGCGACGTGCGCTGGCAAAATCAGTAACGGTTACCCCGCTAAGCTGGCTCGCTTCCGTGCTGTTAGGCGTCAGCAAATCAACCTTTGCCAGCAGCGCATCGCTGATTTTTTGCCACGGCGCCGGGTTGAGAATCACAAAGGTGCCGCTGGCACGCGCGTTATCAACCATGCGTTGAATGGCACTCAGGTTGTTTTCCAGCTGTACCAGCAGAATATCGGCAGCGGCTACCGTAGGCTGGCAGCGCGTGACCTCTGCAGCGGTCACGGTGGTATTGGCGCCCGGATAGACAGAAATCATATTTTCAGCGTCGTCGCCTGCGACGTAAATCAGCGCGTTACCGGTGGGTTTCTCTTTACAGGTAAACAGCGTAATGGCGTCAAAGCCGGTTTTCTCCAGATGACGTCGCGCGAAAAGGCCAAAATCGTCATTGCCCACTTTACCGATGTAGTGCACCCGAGCACCAGCGCGCAGCGCCGCCGTGGCCTGATTGGCGCCTTTACCGCCCGCGCCCATCATGCTGTTGTGCGCTGTCAGCGACTCCCCTGGTAGTGGAAAGCGACGCATCACGGCAACAACATCGAGGTTAAAGGAACCGAAAACACATACTTTTCCTTTCATCCTGCGCTCCTGAACAGGCGTTCGGCGGCGAGACAGGCACCGCGACAGCCCGTGTAGTCGGTTGAGTGGCTGAAAATGATCTTCAGGTTTTCGCGCGTGACCGGTGGCCGCAGATGCTGCTGAATCTGGTTGCGCAGCAAAGCCAGCGGAAAATCAGCCATCGCCAGCACGCCGCCGCCGAGGATCAGATATTCCGGGTCGAGTATATTCATCTCAGTTGCAATCAGCTGCGCCAGTCGTCGCACAAACGCCTGAAGTTCAGGCTGGTCGCCGTGATGGGTAAACAGCGCAGAAATAGGCGTGTCAGCGGCGTTCAGCGCGGCCCAGTGACTCAGCCAGTGGCCTGAGGTCAGGGTCTCCGCGCAGCCGCGATTACCGCACGGGCAGGGAAGATCATTGCCTGCCACCGGCACATGCCCCAGTTCGCCAGCACCGCCATGCTCGCCATGATAAAACTGCCCATTGAGCCACAGACTGTTGCCCATTCCGGTGCCGGGATAGAGGCCGACGGCGTTATCCGGCAGTTGCTCCAGCTGCAGCAGATCCCACAGCATCAGATGGTTCACATCTTTGTCCATCGCCACGGGCACACCGAGCTCCGCTGCCAGGCGTGCCGCCACAGGCTGGTGGTCCAGCGCCTGGATAAAAGGCAGCGAAATCACCTGCATTCTGTCGCGGCTGAGGATACCCGGCAGGCCCAGCATAATGCCGCTGACTGGCTGCTGTTCCAGCGTATCATTAATAAGCTGAGCCAGTGCCTGCAGCGCGTCCGGCTGCCGGGCCCAGCTGGCGGTGGGCACCTTGCGAAAGCTGCTCCAGACGCCTCCCGCTTCCATGAGCTGCAGCCGGGTACCGGTGCCGCCAATGTCGATACCGAGCCAGCGCGGTTTCATGCAGACACCTGCGCCAGCCCCTGGGCTTCATCAATGCTGTCGCGCATCATCTTCCACGCGGTGGCTAAATCGTCATGAATGTTAAATAAGCCCGAGGTACCGACAATCAGGACTTCTGCGCCCGCGCCAATAAGCTGGTGATAAGTGCGGGTGTTACAGGAGCCGTCGATTTCGATCAGATAGTGATATCCGTGCTGCTGCTTCAGTGCTTTCAGCTCACGCACCTTTTCAACCATTTCCGGGATAAAAGGCTGGCCGGCGTAGCCCGGATCCACCGTCATCACGGTGATCTTGTCGAGCAAATGGATATAGTGCTGAATATATGAGATTGGGGTGGCTGGATTGAGCACCACGCCCACTTTTTTACCATAACTGCGGATCAGATTAATGACGCGAAACGCGTCGCGGTTGATCGTCTCCGCGTGCGGACAGATATAGTCAGCCCCCGCTTTTGCAACCGCCTCGATAAAATTAGTCGGCTCTTCCACCATCAGATGCACGTCGATCGCCACGCGGGTGAAAGGACGGATCTGCTCAATGAAGAAAGGGGAGAGCGTTATATTTTTAACGTAATGACCATCCATGATATCCACATGAAGAAAGTCAGCGCGCGAGTCGAGAACCTGTAGCTGGTGCTTGATCTCCATCAGGTTCATACACATCAGTGACGGGGAGATTTGAGTACGCATCATACTTCCTTCTTTTCAGACAGAGGATTAAGCACCGCGGCCAGCCTGCTGAGCTTTACTGCACGGTGTTCGTTGAATCGGGTTTTAAATTGTTTAAAGGCGAGGACCACAATCAATACCGCGCCCCACATTGCCAGGCTGACGTGCTGACTGATGTTCATCAGATTGAAACCGGTTGAAAGTACCTGCAGCGCAATCAGTGCCAGCACCACACCGGTGACGCGACCGAATCCGCCGTTGGGATCGGTGCCGCCAAGAATAATCGCCAGCACCGTCAGTAACAGATAAGCATCGCCGTAACCCATGCGCGCGGAGTTAAAGCGCGCCATCATAATCAGGCCTGCCAGTACGCAGAGCAGGCTGGAGATCACATAGACCAGCATCACCATGCGATGGGTATTGATGCCGCTGAACCAGGTGGCGTTGATATTGCTGCCGCCCATGTAAATGCATTTTCCCGCGCGGGTTTTACCGAGAAACAGTGCCAGTAGCGCGGCGGCGATCAGGAATACCCAGAGCGGCAGCGGCATACCCAGCAGCGTATCAGCACCCAGCGCCTGTACCACCGGCGGCATGCCGCTGACGGCAGCCCCTTTGGTCAGCCAGATACCGATACCGTTCAGCGTCATCATCGTTGCGAGTGTGACCAGAATCGGGTGCGCGCCGATTCGCGTTACCATCAGACCCGTTACCACGCCGATTACGGCGGCGATCAGCATGGCGCCAATGATGGCGATGAACAGCCAGAGCAATTGCAGCGCCATGCCGGCTCCGGCGGGCAGGGCGCTCATCAGCGTCCAGGCGATAAACAGCGCAGTCAGGTTAGCGGTCGCGATAATGGCAAGGTTCAGGCCGCCGCTGAGGATGGCGATAAACATCGCCAGTGTGAGTAAGCCCAGCTCCGGCAGCTGAAATGCCATACTCATAAAGGTTGAGTCGGTCAGGAAGCGACCCGGCAGCATCACCGTAAAGATGGCCAGCGCCAGCGCGATAAGCAGCATCAGGCCGATGTTGGTGCCGTCCGGGCGCAGTGCAGTCAGTGATTTCATCATCAGTGCCCTCTGTCACACGAAACTGACGTCAGTTTCTTTGCGTTTTTTGTAATGGGTCACGGCGATCGCAATCATGATGACGCCGCCAACCACGATATTCATGAAGTAGTTCGATACTCCCACCAGATTGAGGCCGTTCTTCAGAATGGCGATCAGGAAAACCCCCATCAGTGTGCCGCTGACTGTGCCTTTGCCGCCCATCAGGCTGGCGCCGCCCAGCACTGTCGCCGCCAGGACATCAAGCTCACCGCCAACCAGCGCATTCGGCACCACTTCGCCCATGCGATAGACCTGTACCAGCCCGCCAATCGCCGCCATCGCGCCCAGCCAGCCATAGGCGAAAACGTGGATCAGTCCAACGCGAATACCAATACGACGGGCTGACTCCGCATCCCCTCCGACGGCGTAAAGCTGACGGCCCAGATTGGTTTTGTTCAGCAGCAGGGCCGTTACTGCAGCAATCAGCAGCATCGTGACCAGGGGCAGGCCCACCTGAAAGCTCTCTCCCTGCCAGCTGAACGGCAGCACGTTGCGCAGCGTGATCCACCACTCCGGCAGCGAATAGAGGCTGCGGCCACCGGTTACCCACATCAGCAGTCCGAACAGCAACGATTGCATGCTGATGGTGATGATGATGGAGACCACCCGCAGCGTGGTAATCAGGAGCGCATTGATTACGCCGAACAGCGTGCCGCACATCACCGCCAGCACAATGCTGAGCAGCGCATTATCGAACTGGAACTGCACAAAGAGTGACGCAAGCAGGTACTGCACCACGGAGGCGACAGCCGCAAAGGAGATATCGATACCGCCGGTGACCAGCACCACAAACAGACCCAGTGCAAAGATGCCGGTGACGGCATAGCTCTCAGCCAGATCCAGCAGATTCTGCATGGTGAGAAACTGATCGCTGGCAACCGAGAAAAACAGAATGAATGCCAGCAGTACCCAGGCGAGCCAGCCCTGACTGGAGTGCGGACGAAAACGGGAAAAGTCAGGCATTGATCACCTCCGCCAGCTGCTGCTGCTCGACGCTATCAGGTTGGTATTCGGCATGGATCGTGCCATCGCGGAAATGCAGGATGCGGTCGCAGTTGTACCAGACCTCTGGCACTTCATCGGAGATCAGAATGATCGACAGGCCCTCTTTCGCCAGCTCATGGATCAACTGGTAAATACTGGCCTTGGCACCCACATCTACCCCAACGGTAGGCGAGTCGAGGATCAGAATACGCGGCTGGGTCAGCACCCATTTCGCCAGCACAATTTTCTGCTGATTGCCGCCGGAGAGGGTAGAAATGGCGAGGTTCGGATCGGCCACGCGCACGCCAAGCTGCTGAATCCACTGCAGGATCAGCTTGTTCTTGCGGTATTCATCAATCAGGTGAAACCGGTTCTGGAGTTTGTCGAGGATCGGCAGCACCATGTTGTCTGCCACCGACTGCTGCTGCACCAGGCCCAGCGTCAGGCGATCTTCCGACACATAGCCGATACCCGCTTTGATTGCATCTTCATGGCCGCGAAAGCGTACCGGCTTACTGTCGAGCCAGATTTTACCGCTGTCGGGACGTGTCATGCCGAATAGTGAGAGTGCCAGTTCAGTGCGTCCGGAGCCGAGCAGGCCGCACAGCCCAAGCACCTCGCCTTCATACAATTTAAAATTGACGTTGTGATACTGGCCGGCGCGGGTTAAATCTTCTATCTGCAGAATGGCGCGATTGTCGTTGCGTGTCGGCGCTTTCAGCTGATAGTCGAGTTTCAGACCGGTCATCAGCTCTGTCAGGTGGTGCGGTGTCATCTCCCGCGCGGGCCAGCAGCCCATTTTGCGCCCGTCACGGATTACCGTAACGCGGTCAGAAATCTCCAGCACTTCATCAAGCCGGTGGCTGACAAACACCACGCAGATATTTTTGTCTTTCAGATAGCGTACGGTTCGCAGCAGCTGATTTACTTCGGTTCGGGTCAGGGAGGCGGTGGGTTCATCCATGATCACCAGCCGCGCATCGGCGACCAGGGCACGGCAGATCGCCACCTGCTGACGCTGCGCGATGGAGAGCGCTGCGACCTTTTCATCCAGATTCAGGTCGAACTTTAACTCATTAATAATGCTGCGCGCGCTTTCCTGCAGCCGCGTGCGGTGGTGCCAGCGCAGCAGGCCGTTGAGGTTATGCTCAAAGGCGATGTTCTCTGCCACGCTCAGGTTGGGAAACAGCGACAGATCCTGATAAATCACCTGGATACCGAAGTCGCGCGCCTGCCGGGTAGTGAGGCGCGGCAGTGGCGCGCCGTCGCCCAGGGTGATGCGGCTGCCGCTGTCCGGGGCGTGCACCCCGGAAATCACTTTGATCAGAGTGCTCTTGCCACAGCCGTTGGTGCCAGCGAGACAGTGCACTTCGCCTGCCAGTAAGGTCAGGGAGATATCGCTCAGCGCGCGGTTACCACCAAATGTTTTCGACAGGTTATCGAGCGCAATCAGTGTCTGTGGAGTGACCTCTTGCATATCAAAGCCCCATTTTTACCAGTTTTGGCAGGTTTTCTTTATCCAGACCCTCTGTGTTGTTACCGAGAATGGTGTGGGTCTTTTCATCCACTTTTACCTTGCCCAGCCCCTCAATCGTCATGCCGTCAGTAATCGGCTCTTTCTTCTGCATCATGTCGGCAATACGCACAAAGACTTCGCCTGCGGTCTCAGGATTCCAGATGTAGCCGCCTTTGATGGCGTTACGCTGAACCAGGGAGGCACCCTGTCCCGGACTGAAAGAGCCAAGGACACAAACCTGATCGATTTTTTTACGGTTCATGACCGCACGTCCGGCACCGATTGGCCCCTGCGAACCAAACGCCAGGATGCCTTTCAGATCCGGATATTTAGACATCAGCTCATTTGTGGTACGGATGGAGTCATCCAGTGATTCACCAACGCCAAATTTGTCGGTGACCAGCTGCATTTTGGGGTAGTGCTCTTTCTGATAAGCGAGTGCGGCGTCAGTCCACTGCTGATGCAGCGGCACCGTCAGGCTGCCCACATACATGGCGTATTTGCCTTCATCGTGCATGCACTTCGCCAGTGCTTTCATATGATTGATGCCATGGGTTGTCGCATCGACCAGTTCAAAATCCCAGTTGGCGCCCTGCTGACCGGGAGACTCATGGGTAATGACTTCGATACCGGCATCGCGTGCCCGTTTCAGCACCGGCTCCAGCACTTTTGGATCGTTGGGGACTACGCCGATGATATCGACTTTCTGCGCAATCAAATCTTCAATGGCACGCACCTGAAGTGCCGGGTCAGCGGCAGTAGGGCCGACCATCCACGCATCAATACCGCGCTTCGCTGCTTCACTTTTAATGCCGGTTTCCATGGCATTGAACCAGGGAATACCGCCAATTTTGACCACAATACCCATACGCAATTTATCAGCAGCTTGCGCGCCCGTGGCGGCAAACAGAGCAAGTAAAGAGCAGGCGATAAGATGTTTTTTCATACAGACTCCGGGTTAATTTTTAATTAGCTGCATGGATTGATAACGCTGTGAACAGACGATGACATTAACGCCATTCCACGCCAGTTCCTGTTCAAGCTCTTTATCTTTTAATTGGTCAGTAATAAGAAAATCGACATCGCGGTAATGACATATCCGGGCGAACGAGGGCCGCAGAAATTTACTGCCATCCATTAAAAGATGTTTTTTTTCGGCGGCCAGCAGCATCTGTTGTTTCAGGTGTGCATTATTCTCATTGCCTTCGCGTAAATATCCGTCGTTACCCAGACTGCTACAGGAAAAAAATATTTTATTAATCTGAAATTCCCGTAGTGGTTGCTCAGCCACCACCCCATGGAAAGCCTCATCACGATCGGAATATTCACCGCCCAGACAGATAGTGCGAATACTGCCGCGAGCGGCAAGCGTCTGTACGATGCGCAGCGAATTGGTTAATACCGTTAATTCAATGTCTGGCAACTGTCGCGCCAGATACCAGCAGGTGGTACTGCTATCCAGTAAAATACAGTCGCCGGGGCTGATAAAGTCGAGCGCGCGTTTGGCAATAATCATTTTTTCATCAACGTGCTCGTTAATTCGCTGCCGAAAAGTTAATTCACTTTGGTTAGCGATTCTGCTATTTCCTTGTGTGCCAGTGTTCTGTTTTTTTATCAGAACGGCGCCGCCATGGCTGCGTTGTAATAAACCGCGCTTTTCAAGCTGGCTTAAATCACGCCGAATAGTTTCCTGTGAAACCTGACACAGAGTGACCAGTTCTGAGACAATTACCCGGCCATTTATATTAATCTCATTAATAATTCTTTGCTGTCTTTCAATCGGCAACATACTTATCCTCCGATGGATATAAAGTACTGGAAGCAGACACGGGAAAATGTGGACTGGGCAGGAGTCCACGTGGGTAAATTTCGCTGGCGTTTATAAGGTGATGAAGTCGAAATATTTCATGAAAAATATTGCGGCTCATTACATTATTTAGTGATTTTGCTCACATAATTAGCCTTATACGGCAGGTAGCAATCACCAAAAGGGTTAATAAACTATATAGACATTGTTGCTATGGCGTGACTGTTTATGACCGTTTGTGTGGGTTTGACCGTTTAAATCCACACCTGACTTTCTCAGCGTTCCTGTTAAGTCACCTGAGGGTGATGGAAAGAGAAAAAATAACAGACTCAGTCCTGGTGATTCAGACGAAAATCAAGCTGTTCCGGCAATGGTTCTTCCGCTGAGCGGTTTCTGCTTTTATGATCACGAGACTGCCGTAATGGAATGCGCAGCCTCGTTCACGCTTTTCATCTTTCAGTTTTGTGACTCTCTGACCGTTGTTTATGGGCGCTTTAGTGCGCTCAATCACCGGGCTGCGTACAAATGTAAATGTAATTGATAATAGTTATCGTTTACATTATTGTTCGTTCTTCTTCAGGGAAACGCAAAGGAATCGGAAGAAGATGAATTATCCTCAGAAATTAGTAAAAGTGCTTTCTGGCAAGCAGGTAGCTGCCGGATTCGCAGGCCTCACGTTCGGTTTGCTTAGTGTAACGGCACAGGCGGTCACCGTCACAGACGTTGCGGGACGCACGGTTACCGTGCCGGATGATGTTCAGCGTGTGGTTCTCGGAGAAGGCCGCTTGTTCTTCGCTCTTTCGCTGCTTGAGGGCCAGAAACCGTTTGACCGAATCGTCGGCTGGCAGGGCGATTTCCGTAAACTTGACCCGCAAACCTACGCCACCTATCGGGCGAAGTTCCCGCAAATCGACAACATTCCGTTGATCGGCACGACCAGTGCCGACACCATCAGCCCGGAAAAAGTGCTGACACTGAATCCGCAGCTGGCGATTTTCGGTCTGTCGGGGCACGGTCCCGGCAAAGGAAGTGAGCTGGTGAAACAGCTGCAAAACGCCGGTGTGCCCGTGGTGTTTGTGGACTTCCGCACTTCTCCGCTCAAAAACACTCTGCCGAGTATGGAACTGCTGGGGAAAGTACTGAACCGCGAGAAACAGGCGCAGGAGTACATCCGCTTCTATCAGGAGAATATTAAACGCGTCACCGATGTCACCCGCGATATCCCGATGCAGGATAAACCGAAAGTCTTTATCGAACTGCGGGCCTCCACAGCAGATGAATGTTGCCGCTCAGCCGGTAACGGCAACATGGGTGATTTTATCGATCTGGCGGGTGGCGTGAATATCGCTAAACCTCTGCTGCCGGGCGCGCTCGGTCAGGTGAATCTGGAAAAAGTCATTGCCGCGCAGCCGGATGTCTATCTGGTCAGTGGAGGTGCCAGACCACCGAAAGCGGGTGATCCGCAGCCGGTCAGTTTAGTGCTGGGCGCGCAGACCACACCAGAACAGGCGAGCGCCAGCCTGAAGCCGCTGCTGGCGCGTAAAGGCATCAGCACGCTGAAAGCCGTGCAAGAGGGGCGCAGTTTTGGCATCTGGCATAACTATTACAACTCTCCCTATAACGTGCTGGCCGTTCAGTACTTTGCCAAAGCATTTTATCCGCAAAAGTTTGCCGGGCTCGATCCGCAGAAAACACAAAAACAACTTTATAAACAGTTCCTCGCTGTCGAACCGACCGGCACTTACTGGACAGAGTAAAAGGAACTTTGCCCCGGCTGCCGGGGCGTTTTACCTCTCGGAGAGAAGAAATGGTTAAGACTAACTTTACACCTGCCGTTAAAGCGGGGCTGTTTGCACAACTGATTACTGCCACGATGCCGGTGATGGCGGAAGAGGCCAGCGAGGTAAAAGAAAATGAAGATCAGATGGTGGTTACAGCCTCCTCTGTCGAACAAAATCTCAAAGATGCCCCCGCCAGTATCAGCGTAATCACTCGCGAAGATCTGCAGAGAAAACCGGTACAAAACCTCAAAGAGGTGCTGAAAGACGTTCCCGGCGTACAGCTCACCAATGAAAGCGATAACCGACAGGGTGTCAGCATTCGCGGACTGGGCAGCAGCTACACGCTGATCCTGGTCGACGGCAAACGCGTGAATTCCCGCAACGCCGTCTTCCGCCATAACGATTTTGATCTGAGCTGGATCCCGGCAGAATCGATCGAACGTATTGAAGTGGTGCGCGGGCCAATGTCCTCTTTATATGGGTCCGATGCGCTGGGCGGTGTGGTCAACATCATCACCCGTAAAGTCGGCACCCAGTGGCATGGCACGCTGAGCGCAGACACCACCGTTCAGGAACACCGCGATCGCGGTGACAGCGGCAACGGCAATTTCTTTGCCAGCGGCCCGCTGGTTGACGATTTACTGGGCGTGAAAGTTTATGGTGCGCTGGGTAAACGCAATAAAGATCAGGCCAGTTCCGCCAGTGGCAGCACTGGTCAGCCGCGCATTGAAGGTTACACATCGCGTAATGCTAATGTGGAATTCTCACTGACGCCGGATAAAGATCAGGACATCACGTTCGGTTACGGGATGGATCGTCAGGATCGGGATTCCGACACGCTGGATAAAAACCGTATCGAGCGCGAAAACTACTCGCTCGGCCACGCTGGCCGCTGGGGAGTGGCGAATACCGAACTGCGTTTTTACGGTGAAAAAATCGAAAATAAAAACGCCAAAACCATTACCTCGAAAAACAATTCTCTCGACGGCAAAGTCGTGATCCCGCTGGGTGATTACACTCAATTCCTGACGTTCGGCGGTGAATACCGCAATGATAAGCTGGAAGATGCGGTAAACATGAAAAATGGCGGCAGCGTGCAGGCTAATCAGTATGCGCTGTTCCTGGAAGATGAATGGCACATCTTCGAAAACCTGACGCTGACTGGCGGCGTACGCATGGATGACCACGAGAACTACGGCGTCAACTGGAGCCCGCGTGCCTATCTGGTCTACAACGCCACCGATACGGTCACGTTGAAAGGCGGCTGGGCATCCGCTTTCAAAGCGCCTTCTCTGCTTCAACTGAGCCCGGACTGGCTCAGTGGTTCATGCCGCGGGAGCTGCAATGTGGTGGGCAATAAGGATCTGAAAGCAGAAACCAGCGAAAGCATGGAGTTCGGACTCTATTACGCCGGTCAGAGAGGGTGGCTTGAAGATGTTACCGCCAGCGCGACGGTGTTTCAGAACGACATTGACGACATGATTACGGTTATCCGCACCGCCAACCGCAGTCTGGCGCCATCCTATCCAAACTTTGCCGGATTTGATGCCAGCGGCAATCCGATCTTCCGCTATTACAACGTGAATAAAGCACGGATCCGCGGGCTGGAAACGGAGCTCGGTCTGCCGGTCGCCGACAAGCTGAATCTCCGGCTGAATTACACCTACAATGACGCCCGCGATCTGAGTAACGGCGGCAACAAACCGCTGTCTGAACTGCCGTTCCACACGACAAATGCGACGCTTGACTGGAAACCGCTGGAGGACTGGAGCTTCTATCTTTCCGCGAATTACAAAGGCAAGAGCCGCACGGTGACCGATGGCAATGCAACACCAGGCGGATATACCACCTGGAATACCGGCGGGTCATATCAGGTGAACAAAGCGGTGAAAATCCGTGCTGGCGTTCTGAACCTGACCGATAAAGATCTCAACCGCGACGACTACAGCTATAACGAAGATGGCCGCAGATATTTCGCGGCTGTTGATTACAGTTTCTGATCGTCAGCGCCGGCCGGGACATCAGCAGTCCCGGCTGTTTTTGCGCTTTAAGTGGTTACTACGGGTTCCATCAGAGCCTGACATCAGAATCAGTCCGTCCTGACGATGCATTGTAAGAACGCAGAAGATGCCTGTTCAGTTCTGATCTCATTCAGCGATGTCACTCACCGACAATTAATGTGCACGATTATTTTGCGCGTGCATAAAGCGTGCACGCCAGGGCTTGAGCACCCACAACGCCAGACCGGCCGTGATAAAGTCGAAGGTAATCGCGCAGCCAAAGACCAGGTGCCAGTTATGGGTGTGCTGATACATCAGCGCCGCCAGCGGCCCACCAAAGATCGAGCCAATTCCCTGAGACATATAGAGCCAGCCATAATTCGTGGAGGCATTTTCACTGCCAAAAGTATCGGTGAGTGTGGAGGGGAACAGCGAGAAGATTTCACCCCACCCGAAGAACACGACGCCTGAAAGCAGTACGAACAGCACGGGATCTTCACGGCAGGCGAGCCACAACGTCATCGCGACACCTTCCAGTGCGAAGGCAATAAACATGGTATTTTCGCGGCCGTAGCGGTCGGAAATAAAACCAAACAGCGGGCGCGTCAAACCATTGGTGAAACGGTCGATGGTCAGCGCCAGGGGCAGGGCGGCCATACCGAAAACGACAGCTTTGCTGATGCCGAAGTCTTCGGCAAAAATCGCCATCTGCGAAGTGACCATCAACCCTGAGGTCGACATCATTGTCATCATCATGAACATCAGCCAGAACAGCGGCTGGCGCAGCATTTCTCTGGATTTAAACTGGCGCTGGCCTCGTACGGGTGACGATGTGTTGCTGACCGGCATCATCGCGCTGCTTTCAGGCAGCCTCAGGTTCTGGCTGGCGAGAAGGCCCACAGCGGCGAAGATGAGACCAAATGTCGTCATCGTCTGTTCCAGCCCGTAGCTATTAAGAGAAATGGAAATCGGGAAGGTGGTAAAAATCGCACCCATGCCATAGCCTGCCGCCACTGTTCCGGCGGCAAAACCGCGTTGCTGTGGAAACCACTTCATCACCAGTCCCACTACGCCGATATACACAATCCCCGTCCCCAGTCCGCCCAGGCAGCCATAGACCAGATAGAGAGCCGTCAGGCTATCGACCCGGGCCGCGATTACCCAGCTGAAGCCCGCCATCAGCGTACCGATGGAGATCAGCAGACGTGGACCAAAGCGCTCAACCAGCCGGCCCTGGAAGGGTGAAAAAAAGGTCTGCAGAATAATCAGCAGCGAGAACGTGACCTGCAGTTCCGCCAGCCCGACGCCGAGTTTGGCAATCATCGGTTTGGTTAACAGCGTCCAGACGTACTGCGGGCTGGAAATAGCCGCCATGCAAATGAGTCCAAGCAGAAGCTGCACCCATTTGCTGTTTTTCGCTATTACCACCGGTTCGCTTATCGAGGTCATTATTATGTCTCCACTTTACGCTCTGCTACACAGCTGAAATCAGTCTGCTCTGTTTACACACTGTTCTGGCATTGCGCAGTTCCAAACCTTTGCCTGCTGCTAATGCCAGATTACTGAGACCGATATGCCGGTACATAGGTGTAAGAAGAGAATTAAGCAGAAAATGTGCCAACAAAAATAACCATTAATATCAACATGTAATAAGATGGCTTAGAGGTTTAGTGTGATGAAGTGCAAAGATTTAGTGCGCTGAGATGGTGCGTGGGAAAGCGCTGGTGGTCAGAAAGGTAGCCGGTGGTTTTGGTTTTTAGGATGATGCGCTGAGAGGGGCTGTCGTAAAGAGCTTTAACCGGTGGCTGAAAGATTGGGTATGGAATGGGTAGATTCAGGCTGTATGAAAAAACTGGAAACGCAAATAGCCCGTAGGGTTTTCATCTTCGGGGCTTTAGGGAGTTTGATGATGGATCGGGTAATCATCAACCAGGAAAATGTACTCCTGAAAGCCTTATTTCTCTGAAGAGATCTGACGAACAGTCATCAGGAATTCATGAGCAGTGGTTTCCCAAAGTTCAGGGGCAAAATCAAACCCATATCGTTTCCTGAATTCCTCTTCGACATTGCCACCATAGGCTGAGATAAAATCGTCAACTTCTTCAACGAGATCATTAAGCATCCAGTCTGGTACTGACTTTTTGAAAAGCCGCACGATGCCTTTGATCGTATCCTCGCCATCATTGATGATGTCTGCGTCCTGATTGAAATAACCGAAAATCAGTTGGTCAAGAAAGTGGAATTTTTGCATTTTCTACCTATAAATCCGGGAATGCTGTGAGAAGGTAGTAGGGTTTGCCGTTATATTGCTGAAACTCGATAACAACTCTCACATTTTTCATGACTATTCGCTGGCTACCTCCGCGCCGGAAACCATAGCCGATTGCTTTGCCAGATGCATTGCGAATAGTCAGCCTGCCTCCGCTCAACACCGATTTTATTTCGTCACGGTTAGCGAAAAGCGCTTTCGATATAGTTTCTTCTGCTGACCGTACCTGTGTCCAGTCACTGCGTCCGGGCGTGGAGGTGCACGGCCAGCGGGTCACAAAGATGCAGCTGAACAGCGACACCATGACAATCGCCTGGACGCCGCGAAACCGCACAACAGGCCAGCCGCTGCTGAGTTTCTGCCAAAGTTCGACAATTGAAAAGAGTGAAAAGAATTTCAGGAATTTTTAGTAATAGGATCTCCAAAAGGAGCTAAAGAAAAACATAACTTATTTTTATAGCTTAAAATAATTCTGTTTATGTATATTTAAATGGATCGTCTTTTAGATAACATGTTTATAATTATAATCGTTAAATAACTATATAAATCAATTTTTAACATGGGGTCTAATTAGTGGTGGTGCTGGAATATAGTTCCAATGGAAATCCTGCGTCAGATTAGATATTCTCAACCCGGGACATAATTTACTTATAAGGAAGAGTATGGACGCAAAGCAAATTGCTTATGGAATTGTGGATGGTATGTCATCGATTCCTTCGGGCATGTATCAGGGAGTTAAAAGAACGTGGCAGGGTAGCGGCCTTGCAGGGAGCGATCTTAAGAACCGGAATCGAAGGGAAACAGAACGATTTATGCGGTTGGTTAAGGCCAATACAGGCAGGCATGAACCAATCCGATAGCTGATTACTATTGTGATTTTCGATTTTTATGCAAAGCTCGATAATGAGAGTAAGTAAGCTATTGATAGTAAACTGGGTTATGGTGCTGGCAGGCTAGGGGGAAGGGTAGGTTCACAATTTATTCTGGCCCAGTTTATAGCTAAAAAAATATTAACTCGTATTGTTACTGCTGAGACCTTTAAGCGGTTTGTGAGAGTTGGTTCGTCGCTATCGTTGAACCTTCTCATGATTCAAGGGTTAATCGAAGAGGCTTCACTCGCATCAAGACGGATGCAAAGCAGATTCCTAAAGACTTATTCTAAGGTTTCCCGACTGAATTTGGATATGGTCTATTTTCTTGTTGAGAAGCCACTTGAACCCTATCTGATGTACATCAACAGCCATACATTAATGTGTAAAGGTATACAGAATGAACTCTGCAAAATCATTTCTACTAAAATTCGGTAAGTTCATAGGTATACAAACTACTAATGTGGTTGAAGCTTTTTCCACGGGGATCTGCTCCTTCGCAGCATTTTTCTCGTTGTTTATATTTGGAGGCTGGCCATTAAAGATTGTTGGTTTTTTTGGTTTTTTCATACTGGCCTGGTTTATCGCTTATCTAATGGATAAGCTAAAAGGTGAAGCATGATTATTATGTCACATAATCTGTAAGTTATGATATTAAACGCTAAAGCCATGATACTAATCATGGCCTTTTTTATTGCGTACTTTCTCTTATCAAAACCAGCATATCTCAAGGATGTGCTCTATGGAGTAATTGCTGGTGATCCTTTAACCACTATGTGATCTGGCTGTGTGGTGAATACTGGAACGTAACCCTTTAATTTATTTGGCTGGCGAAGTCTGAATGGATTTTTTATCTTTGTGAATTTAAATGAAAATTATTGATTATAAAATTGTTGGTACACCTAAATGTATAACAATTGCTTTTGCTAAATGGTTTTTTATGCAGGGGAGGGCGATGGCTTTGCATCTATCTTCAGATACGCTTTCAGACCTGAAGAGCGTTTTACGCCACGCGGATCCGAAAAGAAAGGGATACGGAGCTTTGGTGAGTCGTTCACTTTAATTGTCCAGACAGACCCGCCAATGAAATTGAACTCAATGATTTCGTGATTGACAGACAGCGCCTCGAAAGAACCTGACGAATATGCATTGCCAACCTGCAAACTTTCAACAATACCCTGACTCAGGCTGATGAGAGTAACAGTAAGAAACTCTTCAAAGATCACATCATCCGTTGTGAAAAGAATATACCTATCATTGTCGACTTTAACGGAGGCTTCGAGTACCTGTCCTTTTATAGTGATACCCGTCGGTTTGTTATCGATTAATACTTCAGAAACGGCCTGCTGAAAATCAGTCGCTTTACTTTTCTCAATAAGCTTTACCGAGAGAGTTTGTTCCATGACTATCTCCATACTGGAAAAATTAAATAATATGAAGTTGGATAAAAATCACAATAAGTCCAGGTAGCAAACAGCATGAAAAACCAAATGCAAAAGTATAGTAAAGCGGTTTGAGAGTATTTATCTTTTTTATATTTTGACTTTCATGTGCAAAATTATAAGCATTATCGCTCCTGTTTAAAAATAAGATTTTTTTGTTTTGTTTTAATCGCATGAAAAAATAGGCCATTAGAGGTGAACCTCTATATCCCATATTGCAGTGCAACAAGTAAGGGGGGGGAAGTGTATGCTTTTGTTGGAAGTCTGAGATCAATTCCTTGTAGCGAGACCTGTTAATCAGATACAAAATAACACTTACTACTAAGCAAACTAAAGGAAGCATAATCAAGACCATCAGGACCGATTTCATTTCTCAAATTCCCATGTATTCATAGATAGTATCCATTACAGAATCACTCGCTTTAGCACCTGCATATCATAGCCCGCAGCTATTGAGCCAACAGAAGCGCAGACTACCGCGCCGGTTCCTGCTGTGGCGATCCCTATTGCTGCGCATACACCTACACCTGCGAAAGAACCGGCTGCGCCAGCTCCCACACCCGTTAAGGTCGAAGCACCAAACTTACCATACTCTTTGAATGCGGTTCTTTTACATTCGCTCTCACGTCCTTTAACGCAGGCATTGAGTACGTCATTCGTGGTCCAGCAAAGGCAAACCCCATTCCTATGTAACCACCTGATTTCAAGAACTTTGCCGCTTTTGCTGCATTGCCTGCATAACTTGAATATCATGCCAGCCCCACTGTAGACCATTCATGTACCAGGGAGCGACTGGGTAGGTTTTGATCTACTCCCAGTATCAGATACAACCTTCAGTTAGTAATATAGAATTATCGTGATTGCCTTTTGTTTGCTTTCTCAAATTTAATATCAACTATCATTATATTTTTTTCGGATTTTAACGTTTTTATTATTGAGGGTTAGGTTGGATTGTTAATTTAAATGACTATTTTAGTTCTGTCATTTTTAATGAATTTTTTAAAAGCTAAATGATAAGTGGATATCTTTTCTTCGATCAGGTCAAACAAAGATGATAAGCAAAACTACTGGATAATGCAGTATTCAAGAGTTATTCTGCAGGCAGCTTAACATATAACTGAGGATAGAGAATGGAAGTTATCCCTGGCGATATACAGTCAAGGCTACAGCTAGCCATTTCTAAAGCGGCAGTGCTCTTACCCTCTGACGTAGGTCAACAGCTTCTTGCTATGGTCACCCCATCAGCATTAGCAACTATGGCGGGGGTCATCGTGGTTTGGGCTGGTGCGCACTTTTTTGGGATTGGTGAAATCGCTGATTTAGTGCTTCTCATTGTAGGCTGGGTAGCAGTAGGGGGCGTAGCGCTTGAAGCGGCTAAGAAGTTGTTTGATTTTGCCACGAAGACTAACGCAGCTCGTAGCGAAGGAGATCTTGACGTTGCTGCTAAGGATTTAGCAGACGCGATCACTCTGATAGGCGTTAATACTGTCCTAGCACTTCTTTTGAAGAAGAAGCCTGGTGATACATTTAAGACTCCTTTCAGGGGAGTAAAAATGCCCAGATACAGCAGCGATATTGGAAGGAAAATGAACCTCCCTCGCAATGGAGGCTGGCGTTATACTCCTAAGATAAAAATCACAAAGCATAGTGACGTCGTTCAGGGACGCACAAAACCCTGGGGGACGTAGAAGTAGGACGCAACTACTATCCTGGCGCAATGTCGAAAGATGACGCATATTTGCAGATGCTTTCAACTCTTTATCATGAACAGGTACACATGGCAATTGCGCCTAAGTTCTATTTATTTAGAGAACTTAGGGTTTTCATGAGACAAAGCGCATATAATAAATCATATATATTACGATACCTGGAAGAGTCACTTGCTGAAACTATTGGCTTATTAAGAGCCAGAGGATGAGTAGGGAATATATCATTGAAGGCTTCAAGTTCCCTCTTGGAAATACTTACGAAATTACCTATACATTATTGCGGCATGAAACCGCAGGTATTCTTTTGGGTCCAGTAGTGGTTGGAGGGTTGATGTATAATGTTTGGTATGGAGTTCAGCAATGATATCGCAAAATAAAGCTGTTGAAATTGCCAAAGAATATGCAAGGGAAACAGGTCATGGTTGGGACGAACGTTTTCATGAGGCTGTGAGAGCGTCTTTTGATGGCAAATCTGTTTGGGTTATTTCAACCTCAGATTTAAAATTTTCTGAAGATCTTCCATGGATGATGGAAAGTATGCCTAATCCAGTTAAATATTATATAGATGTCTCTAGTGGTGAATGTATTGCAGTAGGGGGAAAAGGCAGTGCGATTCTTCGATTAAATAAATGAAAATGTTCATTATCGACTTTATAAAATATGAGAGTGTTTTCGCAAAAATTTAAATGCTTTGTGTGCGGGCTTCAACGGGATAAAAATATACAGAATTGTGAAGCCTGCTAACAGTGTTATCGAATAAGATACAAGGTTTTCTTGTGTACCGCTGCGAATGGTATAAATGAGTCCTGCGAGAAGGATAGCTATTAATATCATTGCAGCTATGAATCTTTTCTTTAACTGTGAAAGGAGCCAGGGATAAGGATAACCGTTTTTATCAGCATGCTGGCGTATCACAGAGACTTCTTTTTGTGTAAACCCCTCTTTTAAAAGCATTTCTTCGATTTTCATTTTATTCATAATGAATGTTATTTATTTGTCTTACGATAGTCAGATTGTAACTCATTACCCAAGCTCTATACAAACCGGACCGGTATTGGTAAGGCTTCTGGTTTTTTAATTTTTAGCAATAGTTCTTTAATGCTAACATTTCCGCATTAAATATGTGCTTTTAAAATTACATGTAGCCAAAAAGCCTGGTAATTCTGAAGGAGGTAATGCTGGCATATTTTTCTTTTTAGATTTTTGAAGGCGCTCTGCAAAGATATCAACGGGATTGAACTCAATCAGTTCCTTGGTAGCTATTCAACGAAAAATTTCATTTAGCCGGGAGATAATGCGCCTCAGGGTTTCAAGACCCCCCGCGCTGTTCGATTGGATCAAGCTGATGCTTCAAGAGTTTGGGCCGAATCTCTTTAATCGGAACATTGTTCAATCCAGGGAAGACGTTACGTTCAAGGCTACGCCAGATATCAGCTACATGATCTTCTAAAATCACTGACGTTCTTTTCTTCTCTTCCAGCCACTTTCTTGCCACCACCTACAAGGTGTGTTCAGTGGACGCTTTTAATGCATTCGCTTTGTCGGTCTTATGCGTTTGCAGATCAATCTGCTGGGCGAGTAGGGCAAGGTACTGATCTCTGAGAGAGCTATCTTGCGCGAATATAAGGTAAGGGTAAGTACCCAAACTCATTTTCGTTCGTTTCTTAGTCACAGGAGTCGCATACCTGAAGTACCAGTTTTCATGCCACCTTTCATGATCGGCGATATGCGCAAAAACAAGCTGTCATCATCAAAGAGGTTCACTTCCTTCTCGGCAGGCTTAGTGTTTTTGATTTGATTATTATTGAGTTTAGTGACGATTTTCGGCATGTTCGGCCCCTCAGATTTTGGACCCATGGGGCTGGGGCGAAAACAGGGTGTCATTTGGCGTGGATTCTAGCCACTCTCAGTGGACTGCTATGGACACAAAAAAACCCGCAAAGCTTTCACCTTGCGGGCTTTCAGGACTTCGATGATGGTTCTGGTAACCATCATCCAAGAATTTTGGTGGAGCTGGCGGGAGTTGAACCCGCGTCCGAAATTACTACACCGTCGGCACTACATGCTTAGTCAGTTTTTACATTCGCCGGTTAGCTGCGAACAGACACGCCACTAACAGACTATCCTGATTGGATTTAACGCTTCAACCCCAGGCAAGGCATCCACGCGATCTCTTTTGGGTTTGACTTCTCTTGATCCCCGTCTTAAGAGCGGAAGCTAGGGAGAGAAGGCTAAAAGCAGGTTATTAAGCTGCTAAAGCGTAGTTTTCGTCGTTTGCGACTATTTTTTTGCGGCTTTTTACGAGGCAAACCGCCCCTCGGCATGCTCCTAAGGCTTCACAATCCCGTCGAGTCCAGAATCAGCCCCAGAACTTCAAATACTAGCAACAAAACAAATCAAAATCCAGTGCTTAACGCTTTGAATTCTTCATGATACGTGCTTTATCTAGTTTCCATTCACGGTCTTTGATATCGTCGCGCTTGTCGTGCTCTTTCTTACCGCGTGCAACACCAATCTTCAGTTTGCACCAGGCGTTTTTCCAGTACAGCGACAGCGCCACGATGGTGTAGCCTTCGCGGTTAACGCGGCCATACAGTGAATCAAGTTCACGTTGCTTCAGCAGCAGTTTACGGCTGCGCGTCGGGTCACAGACCACATGGCTGGAGGCAACGGCTAAGGGTTGAAAGGTTGAACCGAACAGAAAGGCTTCGCCATCGCGCAGCAGAATATAGCTGTCGCTGATGTTGGCTTTACCGGCACGAAGTGACTTAACTTCCCATCCTTGTAACGACAATCCCGCTTCATACTCCTCTTCAATGAAGTACTCGTGGCGGGCGCGTTTGTTCATGGCAACAGTGGCAGAACCGGGTTTGTGTGCTTTTTTCTTTGTCATAGTGCGGCGTATTTTACATCACTTAGTCGGTTATCGCATCCCCAGTCCAGCGGGGCGGCAGGAAACGGGATATTCTAGCACACCCTCACTCGGGGACATTTTTGTTTAATCGCTGAAAATGCTATTATTCAGCGGTTTTGTGATGAACAGGAACCATTATGGCTCAGATTAGTCGTTCGGCGCTGGTCCCGTTTAGTGCCGGGCAGATGTACCAACTTGTAAATGATGTGGATGCCTATCCGCAATTCCTGCCGGGTTGCACCGGAAGCCGCGTGCTGGATGCGTCTGAGAATCAGATGACGGCGTCCGTGGATGTGTCGAAAGCGGGCATCAGCAAAACGTTTACCACCCGCAATACCCTGACGGATAACCAGAGCATCCATATGCAACTGGTTGATGGTCCGTTCCGCAAGCTGACTGGCGGCTGGACGTTCGTCTCGCTGGGCGATGACGCCTGCAAGGTTGAGTTAAGCCTGGAGTTCGAATTTACCAATATGCTGGTAGAGATGGCCTTTGGGCGGATCTTCAAAGAGCTGGCCAACAGCATGGTGCAGGCTTTCACACAGCGCGCTAAAGAGGTTTACCGTGCCTGATATCTCCGTCGAGGTGGTCTATGCCTTGCCTGAAAAGCAGTATCAGCTCTATGTGAAAGTGGAGCAGGGCAGCACGATTGAACAGGCCATCCTCAAATCAGGACTACTTGAACTGCGTCGTGAGATTGACCTCGCCAGTAACAAGGTCGGCATCTACAGTCGGCCAGTGAAGCTGGATGATGTGGTGAATGAGGGCGATCGTATCGAAGTCTATCGTCCGCTGATTGCCGATCCTAAAGAGTTACGCCGGCAGCGCGCAGAACGAGCGGCAGAAAGCAAAAAATAAGCCCTTATCCCATCAGATACAGCGGATACCCGGCATAAAAAAAGGCGCTCAGTGCGCCTTTTTGCTGTCTGTTGTTTCTGACAATCTTACGGGCAATCAGTCGTTGTTCTGTGACAGATTCTGCTTGTTGTCGATATTAGTCAGAACGCCGTTACCATCAAAGGTCAGCGTCAGCGTCTGCTGTTTTACGCCCTCATGACCTGGCTCCTGACGGAAAACGTAATACCAGACGTTGCTGCCAAACGGATCTTTCATCATCGGCGTACCGAGCGTGTAAGCCACCTGCTGCTGTGTCATACCGGTATGAATCTTGGCCACATCGTTGGCAACCAGATAGTTCCCCTGGTTGATATCAGGACGATAGACCACGCGCTCTAAGGTGGAACATCCGGCGGTCATCATCAACATTACTACTGCCGCGGCAGTCAGCGTTTTACAGCGCATCTATACATTCCTTTTCCGGGGCCAAACGCCTTTTAAAGGCGGCTTTCTTGCCATCAAAATCTGAACTCTGCCTGCGGCAGGCTTTATTACTCTGGCGACATAAGTGCCGATGATAATAAACCTTTTCGCTGTTGGAAACCTCTACAGAGCAAGCATATGACCACGGAGGGTTAAAAAAGTGCGCTGCTATGCGGCTAAAAGTTCTTTTGCGTTGGCCAGGGTATTGCGTGTGACCTCGCTGCCGCCCAGCAGTCGCGCCAGTTCCTGCAGACGCGCCCGCTTGTCCAGTGGCTGCATATGGGTTTCAGTCATTGCGCCATCGGTCTCTTTGCTGACGTAGAAGTGCTGATGACCACAACCGGCCACCTGCGGCAGGTGAGTCACACACATCACCTGGGTCGATTCACCCAACTGACGCAGCAGTTTACCGACCACGGCAGCGGTCGGGCCGCTGATGCCGACATCCACTTCATCGAAAATCATCGCCGGTGTTTCCATTTTCTTCGCGGTAATCACCTGAATTGCCAGCGCGATACGCGACAGTTCACCACCCGAAGCCACTTTGCCCAGAGGCTGCAGTGGCTGGCCTGGGTTAGTGGTGACCTGGAAATCGACGCGGCTCGCGCCGTCTGCCGTGAGCTGATCCGGATTAAAGGTCAGCGCAATTTTAAACTGGCCGTGCGGCATGGAGAGCAGATGCATACTCTGGGTGATCAGCTGCTGCAGTTCGTCAGCAAAGTGGCTGCGCTGCTGATGCAGTTGCTCTGCGCTTTTCAGCGCGGCCTGATAATGTTCACCCACCAGTGACTGCAGGCTCTCCTGATCGCTTTCATGCTGTGAGAGCAGCTCCGCTTCTGCCAGCAATTGCTGATGCAGTTCGGGCAGACCTTCCGGCGTGACGTGATGCTTACGGGCCAGCGCGATCTGACGTGAGATACGCTTTTCCAGCTCATACAGGCGGTTGGGATCCATATCCAGACTGTCACAGTAGTGACGCAGCTCATCGCTGGCTTCGGTCAGCTGAATGGCGGCTTCTTCCAGCAGGTTGTGCACGCCGTTCAGCTTCTCATCCAGCGAAGTCAGTTCAGAAATCATCTCACGCGCCGTATAGAGCAGGCTGTTGAGATTCGTGTCATCGCTGTCTGCTAACAGCTGCAGTGCCTGCTGGCTGGTCGACAGCAGTTGTCCGCTGTTAGCCAGACGCTTGTACTCTTCATCGATCTGCTCATATTCACCCGGCTGCGGTGCGAAGTCGTTCAGCTCTTTCAGTTGATACTGCAACAGCTCGCGACGTGATTCGCGTTCCTGCGCCTGCTGCTGATGCAGCGCCAGGGTGCGGCAGCTCTGATTCCAGGTCTGATAGCTGGCGCGCATTTGCTGCAGCAGCTCGTCGTGACCGGCATAGGCATCCAGCAGATGTTTCTGATGATCAGGTTTAAGCAGAAGCTGATGGGCATGCTGACCGTGGATCTGGATCAGCAACTGGCCGATGTCGCGCAGCTGAGAGAGCGGCACTGCTGTGCCATTGATAAAGCCACGGGAGCGTCCGTCAGCGCTGATCACCCGGCGCAGCAGGCACTCGTTGCCCTCATCCAGATGATTATCGACCAGCCAGCGCTGGGCAGAAGGGGAGGACTTAAGCTGAAAGCGAGCACAGAGGTCAGCCCGGCTGGCACCCTGACGCACCATGTCAGCATCAGCACGACCGCCCAGACACAATCCCAGCGCATCAATGGCGATAGACTTGCCGGCACCGGTCTCACCCGTGATAGCTGTCATGCCGCGTTGGAAATCAATGTCGAGCTCACGAACGATAGCGAAATTACTGATGGTCAGTTGGGCCAGCATAGGTTCACCTGTATGAATAAACACATATGGTTTTTCATACAGTATAAACTGGTTTTTTATCCAGTAAAGAGGCGAGGCCGGTTTTCAGAACAATTTTTTTGACCAGCCCAGTTTCGAACTCAGCGTATTGAAATAGCTATAGTTTTTGGGATGGATCAAATCAAGATGACCGGCACTGCGGCGAATCAGTACATCCTCGCCCTCCTGGATGGGCAGCGCAATCTGGCTGTCACAGCTGATCTCCAGGTCACTGCGACGTGAAGAAAAGCGTAAACGGATGGTACTGCTGCTGTTGATCACCAGTGGCCGCGCGGAAAGCGTATGCGGGAACATCGGCACCAGCACAATCGCCTCCAGTGACGGCGTCAGAATAGGGCCGCCCGCCGAGAGTGAGTAGGCTGTAGAGCCGGTGGGCGTTGAGATAATCAGCCCGTCTGAGCGTTGGGAAAAGGCGAACACTTCATCAATGTAAACTTCAAATTCGATCATGTGTGCCACTTTGCCAGGGTGCAGTACCACTTCATTGATGGCAGAGCCGATACGGGGCGAGCAGTCCGATTTGCACACCTGCGCTTCCAGCAGAAAGCGGCTCTCGACGAAATAGTTGCCCTGCAGCACCTCATCCAGCTGTTGCTGTGCGTTATCCGGATCGAGGTCAGTGAGAAAACCGAGATTACCGCGGTTAATGCCGATCACTTTGATGTCATAACGCGCCAGCACCCGCGCTGCGCCCAGCATATTGCCGTCACCACCCACCACGACGGCTAAATCAGCCTGCTGACCAATCTCCGCCAGCGTGCCCGTCTGTACGTCGTGAAGCGACAGCTCCTGGGCAATCTGCTTCTCAACGATCACCTGATAACCTTTGGCCGTCAGCCAGCGCCAGAGCATCTCATGCGTGGTTAACGCAGTAGGATGGCGCGGATGACCCACAATCCCAATGCAGTTAAAGTGTTTGTTCATCTGGTCGGTGTTCCTTATAAGCCAAAACGGCAAGGCAATGTGATAGGTTCCCTTGAATCCGTCATACCAATCCCCATAATAAGCCAACCAGCGAAATGAATGTGCAAAACGCGGAGAAATTCATGAGTAGTAAAGAACAGAACACCCCAAACGAGCAAGTCTCAGACGAAATTCAGCAGGATCAGCAGCAACCTCAGGAAGCGGAGACAGCAGCAGAGGTGGATCCGCGTGATGAGCGTATTGCTCAGCTCGAAGCTGAATTAGCGCAGTCGCAAACCGGTGTGCGCGATGCCCAGTTGCGTGCGCAGGCTGAAGTTGAGAACATTCGTCGTCGTGCCGAAATGGACGTTGAGAAGGCGCATAAATTTGCGCTGGAGAAGTTTGCCAACGAACTGCTGCCAGTCATCGACAGCCTGGAACGTGCGCTGGAAGTGGCAAACAAAGAAGACCCGCAGCTGGCATCCATGATCGAAGGGATTGAGCTGACCCTGAAAGGCCTGTTGGGTGCCGTGCGTAAATTCGGTGTTGAAGTGGTAGGCGAAACGGGCGTGCCATTTAACCCGGAAGTGCATCAGGCAATGTCGATGATGGAGTCTGAAGAGTTTGAGCCTAACCATGTCATGCTGGTGATGCAGCGTGGCTATACGCTGAATGGTCGCCTGCTGCGTCCGGCGATGGTGGCGGTTTCTAAAGCTAAAAGCTGATTCAACGCCTGAATCCTGTCACACGGCCGCGCACTGACGCGGCCGTGTGCTTTCTGGCGTTAATCCGGTAAGACCGGCGTCCAGTCCACCGGTTTTTTACCGGCTGCGCTCAGCAGTTCATTGGTGGTCGAAAAGTGTTTGCTGCCGAAAAAGCCACGATGCGCGGAAAGCGGCGAGGGATGCGGTGCCTGCAACACATGATGGCGCTTGCGATCAATAATGCTGCCTTTCTTCTGGGCATGCGAACCCCACAGTAAAAAAATCACCCCTTCACAGTGCTGGTTAATCGCCTCAATCACATTATCCGTAAAGGTCTCCCAGCCGAATCGGGCATGAGAATGGGCTTTACCCGCTTCAACCGTTAACACTGTGTTGAGTAACATCACGCCCTGTTTTGCCCAGCTCTCAAGAAAGCCGTGGTTGGGCTTTTCAAAGCCGGGAATATCCTGTGCCAGCTCTTTATAGATATTCTGCAGTGAGGGCGGCACCTGAACGCCGGGCAGCACCGAAAAAGCCAGTCCATGCGCCTGATTCGGCCCGTGATAGGGATCCTGACCCAGGATCACAACGTTGACGTCGCCCAGTTCTGTCAGGCGAAAGGCGTTAAACACATCTTTCTGCGGCGGATAGACGGTTACACCCTCGGCGCGCCGATCGGCGACCTGCTTCAGCGTCTCAATAAAATAGGGTTTCTCTTTCTCTTCAGCCAGCACGTCGTGCCAGGTCAGCTTTTCAGCCATGTTCAACTCCCTTAACGTTAGTGTCGTAAGCTTAGCTGTTCCTGCTGTCGACCTGAAGGCAAAAATAATTTGAATAATACAAATTATTTTTTAATGGCAGCGGGTTTGAGATCAACGGGTTAGCGTTAAAGCCGCCTGAATGCCTGATTCGTATTGATACAGGTCAAAGAGGCCTGGAATAAAGAGTGCTATACCGGGGCCTCAAATTTGATGTATTCACGTTTTATTCGGGAGACGCAATGATGATCACGGGTATCCAGATCACGCAATCAAACAACTCACAGTTACTGAACTCATTCTGGCTGCTGGACGAAGAGAAAGCCCAGGCGCGTTGCCTGTGTGCAAAAGCGGGCTATGAAGAAGACCAGGTTGTCGCGCTCAGCGAACTGGGCGAATTTGCCTGGCGTGAAGTGCCGGTTGAAATTAAACCTCAGGTGCGGGTTGAAGGTGGACAGCATCTGAACGTCAACGTTCTGCGTCGTGAAACACTGGAAGATGCGGTTAAACATCCTGAGAACTATCCGCAGCTGACCATTCGTGTTTCCGGCTATGCCGTGCGTTTTAACTCACTGACACCAGAGCAGCAGCGCGACGTCATCACCCGTACCTTTACTGAAAGTCTTTAAGCAGTCTGATTAATCAGGTGATGAAAATAAGCGCAAAGCGCACACAGCAATCTTTAGCTTAATTATTAACGAGATAAGAAGTTTAACGTCCGGCATTGTTATGCTCGCGCCTTAAAGAAAACGCGCTGGCATGAAAAACAGTGTGAAAAGGTTATTACTGATTATCAGATAAAAAAAATCGCCTCAATTGAGGCGATTTTTTTATGACGGCGATGATTTATTCCGCATTCTCGTTAGCTGGCGTACTGGCGCTTGCCTTGCGGCGTTTGCCGACATTTTTGGCATCACGATGACGGTTTTTCACCCGCGGTTTTTCAGTTTCGCTGGCTTTCTTCTCTGCACGTTTGGCCAGTACCTTTTTCGACGGTTTTCCCGTGGTTTTGGCACTTGGCGCACGCGTTTCCGGACGCAGCTCATCAATCACACGCGCTTTGATAGGCTCGTTAACATAGCGGGTGATTTTGCCCAGCAGGACGAAATCGTGCGCTTCAACCAGTGAGATGGCGATGCCTTTACGGCCCGCACGACCGGTACGCCCAATGCGGTGCAGGTAAGTATCTGCGGTGCGCGGCATGTCATAGTTAAAGACGTGACTGACATCCTCAACATCAATGCCACGTGCCGCGATATCGGTAGCAACCAGCACGTTAACGCGTCCTTCGCTCAGGCGCTTAATCGCTTCGTTACGTTTCGCCTGCACCATTTCGCCTTCAAGATAGCTGCTGCGAATCCCCGCTTCGTGCAGCCAGCTCACCAGCTCATGCAGACGCTCACGCTTACGCACGAACACGATGCAGCGCGTCACATCCGGCTGTTTCAGCAGGTGAATCAGTAATTTTGTCTTGTGCTGCAGATCATCAGCGCGGTAGTACCACTGCTGAATTTTTTTGCGCTCACGACGGCTCGGGTCCGCTTCCAGCTCTACCGGATCGTTCAGCAGACGCTCGGCGAAGTCGCGAATGTTGTCGCCTTCCAGCGTGGCGGAAAAGAGCATGGTCTGCTTACGCCAGCGCGTTTCAGCCGCGATGGTTTCGATATCCTGGGCAAAGCCCATATCAAGCATGCGGTCCGCTTCATCCAGTACCAGGGTTTCTACGGCGCGACAGTCAAAGTTCTCTTCTTTGATGTACTGCAGCAGTCGACCGGTGGTGGCGACGACAATATCCTGGTTTTCGCTGAACACTTCGGCATGGTTCATGTAAGCCACGCCGCCCGTGATCGTGGCGATATCCAGATGGGTATGTTTCGCCAGTTCACGCGCATGATCGGCAACCTGCATCGCCAGTTCGCGTGTTGGGGTCACAATCAGGATGCGGGGTGGTCCGGATTTCTTGCGCGGAAAATCAAGCAGGTGCTGCAACGCCGGTAACAGATACGCGGCGGTTTTCCCGGTCCCTGTAGGTGCCGAACCCAGAACGTCACGACCCTCCAGTGCGGGCGGAATTGCAGCAGCCTGGATCACTGTTGGGCGCGTAAAGCCTTTTTCCTGCAACGCTTGTAGCAGGCTTTCGTCGAGTTCGAGTTCGGAAAATGTGGTTACTGTCATGGTCTACCTCAGTTTGGGGCGCTGATTATAGACAGATCAGACTGAATCTTCATCTGTTAATCCGTTTCGGCTGCGCCTGGGGGTGTCTGTCGCGTGAATTCCCTCTGTTGTCACGTTACACTCATGCGCTGCCGTACGGCAGGAAAAAACGATGGTAGTGACGAATGATGCAGGATAAGCCGCGTGAACGGCCACAGTTAAACAAGAACGGTTTTACCTTTAAACAATTTTTTGTCGCACACGATCGCTGTGCGATGAAAGTGGGCACCGATGCCATTCTGCTCGGGGCCTGGGCGCCCGTTGCCGGTGTCAGGCGCATTCTGGATATTGGCAGCGGCAGCGGGCTTATCGCGCTGATGCTGGCACAGCGCACGCCGTCGCCGGTTGAAATCGATGCGGTTGAGTTAGAACCGGAAGCCGCAGGGCAGGCGCAGGAGAATGTGCAGCAGTCGCCGTGGCCCGAACGTATTCGGGTGCATCAGCAGGATATCGCCGGCTGGGCTGAGCAGTGTGATAAACGTTACTCGCTTATCGTCAGCAATCCCCCGTATTTCGCGCCGGGCGTGGCCTGCTCTACCGCGGCGCGGGACAGCGCACGCTCGACGGCTTCGCTCGACCATCAGACGCTCTTACGCAGTGCCGCGTTACTGATTGAAGAGGAGGGGATGTTCTGTGTCGTGCTGCCCTCGGCTTCCGGCCAGGCGTTTATCGATCTGGCTAAGGCGGATGGCTGGCATCTGCGTTTCCGGCTGGACGTGGCGGAATATGCCCATCGTCCACCACATCGCGTTGTGCTGGCTTTTTCACCGCAGGCCGGTGAAACGTTACTGGAGCGTCTGGCCATCCGCGCGCCGGACACCCGCTATTCCGATGAGTGGTGCAGCCTGACGCGGGAGTTTTACCTCTTCATGTAGCCCGGTGGTGTCAGAATGGTCGGCAGCGCCTCTGGCAGTAAATCCGGGTAGTCGCGGATAAAGTGCAGGCCACGGCTCTCTTTCCGCTCCAGCGCGCAGCGCACCATCAGGTCAGCGACCTGGACCAGGTTACGCAGCTCCAGCAGATTATTGGAGAGGCGGAAATGGCAATAATATTCGTCGATCTCCTGCTGAAGCAGGTTAATGCGGCGCAACGCCCGCTCCAGACGCCGGGTCGTGCGGACAATACCGACATAATCCCACATAAATAGCCTCAGCTCGTGCCAGTTATGCTGTATTACCACGCGCTCATCGGCGTCATCGACCTGGCTTTCATCCCATGCAGGCAATGCAGTAACGGCTTCAATGGCGGGCAGCGTCTTGATCAGCGCTTCTGCCGCAGACCAGCCATAAACCAGACACTCCAGCAGTGAATTCGAAGCCATGCGATTAGCGCCGTGCAGGCCGGTGTAACTCACCTCACCGATGGCATAGAGCCCATTGACGTCAGTCTGACCATGCTGATCGACCATGACACCGCCACAGGTGTAATGGGCGGCAGGCACAATCGGGATGGGCTCTTTGGTCAGGTCAAAGCCAAACGTCAGCAACTTCTCATAGATCATCGGGAAGTGCGCGCGAACAAATTCTTCAGGCTGGTGGCTGATATCCAGATACATACAGTCGACACCCAGCCGCTTCATTTCATGATCGATGGCCCGTGCGACGATATCGCGCGGAGCCAGTTCGGCACGCTCATCAAAATCGGGCATGAAACGACTGCCATCGGGACGCAGCAGCCAGGCACCTTCACCGCGTAACGCTTCGGTTAACAGGAAATTCTGCGCCTGCGGATGAAACAGGCAGGTTGGGTGGAACTGGTTAAATTCCAGATTGGCGACCCGACAGCCCGCGCGCCACGCCATGGCGATGCCATCACCGGAGGCGATATCGGGGTTGGTGGTGTATTGATAGACTTTGGCGGCACCGCCGGTGGCGACCACAACGGCTCGTGCCCGACAGGTTTCGACCCGCTCGCGATTACGGTTCCAGATCCACGCACCGACCACCCGGCGTGTGCCCGGCAGGCCGATTTTATCTGAAAGAATCAGGTCGACCGCATTGGTACGTTCGAGAATCCGGATGTTGGGGTGGCTGAGCGCCTGACTCACCAGCGTGGTTTCAACCGCGTGACCGGTGGCGTCAGCGCTGTGCAGGATGCGACGATGACTGTGGCCGCCTTCGCGCGTCAGGTGATAGCGCATATCGCCCGCTGCCTGCGGGTCGAGATCAAACGCGACGCCGTTGTCGATCAGCCACTGTACGCAATGCCGGGCATTACTGGCAATAAACGAGACCGCATCACGGTCGCATAAACCTGCGCCAGCAATCAGCGTATCTTCGATGTGCGACTCAATGCTATCCGTCTCATCAAACACCGCAGCAATACCGCCCTGAGCATAGAGCGTTGAACCCTCATTCACCTGCGCTTTACTGAGTACGGTCACCTGACAATGCTTCGCCAGCCGTAACGCCAGCGACAGACCGGCGGCACCGCTGCCAACAATTAATACATCGCACTCATAATCCGGGGTCACATTCATCATAATGTTTAATTTACTAAACAAGAATACGTCTGAGCATAAGCGCAATAGGGGTTTCTGTGAAGTATTTTAAACACCAGCTCACGCTATTCGGCAGTGAATTTCCCAAAGTTACCTATAATCAGTAAGTTAAAAACGGGCTGCTAACGAGGTGGTTTTTTATAGCAAACTTATTAAACCTAAAGGATTTAATGATGAAAAAGCTCTTGTCATAGGTTACTCTGCCTGCGATTTACGCGCCTGACACTGAACGAAAACGAACAACCTGTGTAATGGCTATTGGCGTGTTAAATATCAGGGCGAGAAGTGAACTTCGCACCACATCACAACTCTAAGCGCATGCTTGCTCAGAACATGAGATGTGCTGGCAGTTACTTTTGCATATGAAAAATTTGGGGAGACATTACCTCGGATGAGCGAGCAGTTAACGGATCAGGTCCTTGTCGAGCGGGTACAGAAGGGAGATCAAAAATCGTTCAACTTACTGGTAATTCGTTACCAGCATAAAGTGGCGAGTCTGGTTTCACGCTATGTTCCCTCGGGCGACGTCCCTGATGTAGTACAGGAATCGTTTATTAAAGCGTATCGCGCACTGGACTCATTCCGGGGCGATAGCGCGTTTTATACCTGGCTGTACCGCATTGCGGTTAACACAGCGAAAAATTACCTGGTTGCTCAGGGGCGACGTCCGCCATCCAGCGATGTGGATGCGATTGACGCAGAAAATTTCGAAAGTGCGGGTGCATTAAAAGAAATTTCGAACCCTGAGAACTTAATGTTGTCTGACGAATTGAAACAAATTGTCTTTCGTACCATCGAGGCGCTACCTGAGGACTTGCGTATGGCAATCACCCTCAGGGAACTGGACGGTCTGAGTTATGAAGAGATCGCCGTCATTATGGATTGCCCGGTAGGCACTGTTCGATCACGTATCTTTCGTGCGCGAGAGGCCATTGATAACAAAGTTCAACCGCTTATCCAACGTTAGTGATAACGGCTACTGGAAGGGTACATAGGCATGCAGAAAGAAAAACTTTCCGCTTTAATGGATGGTGAGACCTTAGATAACGAGCTGTTTTCCGCCTTGTCTAAGGACGCAGAATTACAGAAAAGCTGGGCGAGCTATCATCTCATCCGCGATACAATGCGTGGTGATACAGGCGATGTCCTGCATTTCGATATCTCTGCGCGCGTCGCTGCTGCCATCGAAAAAGAACCTAAACGTTCGGTCACTACGCTGATCCCTGAAGCTCAGCCAGAGCCTTCCCGCTGGGAAAAAATGCCGTTCTGGAAAAAAGCGCGTCCATGGGCTGCGCAACTGACTCAGGTGGGTGTGGCTGCCTGCGTTTCGCTGGCCGTGATCGTGGGTGTTCAGCACTACAATCAGCCGGCAGGCAGTGCCACGCAAACCTCTGACTCTCCGGTATTTAATACCATGCCGATGATGGGGAAAGCGTCGCCGGTGAGCCTGGGTGTGCCGTCAGATGCGTTTGATACAAACAGCTCAAACCAGCAGGTTCAGGACCAGCGTCGTCGCGTAAATGCGATGCTGCAGGACTATGAACTGCAACGTCGCCTGCATGCTGACCAGCTGCAGATTGAAACCAATGCGCCAAAACAGGCGCAGGTTGATGTTCCCGGAAACCAATCATTAGGACAGCAGCAGCAGTAATGAAGCCGCTTTGGTATGCTGTTAGCCTGCTGACAGGCAGTCTGTTATGGTCATCTGCCGCCCCGGCGCAAACTACCGCGTCCGGGGCGTTATTGCAGCAGATGGAGCAGGCAAGTCAGAATCTCAACTACGAATTCGCCTATATCAACGTCTCGCGCATCGGCATTGAATCGCTGCGTTATCGTCACGCAGTGATCGATAACCGGATATTCGCGCAGTTGTTACAGATGGACGGGCCTCGCCGGGAAGTTATCCAGCGTGGCAATGATATCAGCTACTTCGAACCCGGCCTCGATCCCTTTTCGCTTCCCGGCAATCATATTATCGATGCCTTACCCTCGGTAATTTTTGCTGACTTCACCAAACTTGCCTCAGCCTACGATTTTATTACCGTAGGGCGCTCCCGCATTGCCGATCAAATGTGTGATGTAATGCGTATCGTTTCCCGTGACGGCACCCGTTACAGCTATGTGGTCTGGCTGGATGTGGACACCAAACTGCCGCTGCGAATCGACCTGCTTGATCGTGATGGCGAAACGCTGGAGCAGTTCCGCGTGATCAGCTTTGCGGTGGATGAAGGGGTGCGTAATCTGATGCAGGGACTCGAGAAAGCGAATCTGCCTCCGTCGCTATCCGTGCCGAAAGGGGATGCGGTTACGCTTACCTGGCAACCTGGCTGGATACCTGCCGGCATGTCCCTGGTGTCGCAGAATCGCCGTACACTGCCGGGGCTGAACAAAAATATGGAGTCGAAGCTCTACAGCGATGGGCTGTTTAGTTTCGCCATCAACGTGACGCCAGCCGATAAAACCAGTCTGACGCAGACATTGCGCACTGGACGTCGTACGGTCCAGACCGTTGTGCGCAATAATAACGAAATTGCAGTGATTGGCGAATTGCCGCCCTCCACCGCAAAACGTATTGCGGACAGCATTGACCTGGGGTCACAAAAATGATGAGAGAATGGGCCACCGTAGTGGCATGGCAGGATGGCATCGCCACACTGCATACCGAAGCAAAAACGTCCTGCAACAGTTGCCAGGCGCGTAAAGGCTGTGGCAGTCATATGCTGAATAAACTCGGTCCAAAAAACGCCCATGTGATGCAAATCGCCAGCAGTAAGCCGCTGCAACCTGGACAACGCATCGAGCTCGGCATCAAAGAGAGCAGCCTGCTTGGTTCAGCACTGCTGGTCTATATGACGCCGCTGTCTGGTCTTTTCCTGGTGGCCGGTCTGTTTCAGGCGCTGTTTAACAGCGATCTGGCTGCGGCCTGCGGTGCGCTGCTGGGTGGCATCGGCGGTTTTATTGTTGCTAAAGGTGTTTCAATGAAATTTGGCGACCGTGAAGCTTTTCAGCCGGTCATTCTGAGCATTGCCTTGCCTCCTGATGCGCTGCGTGTTGAAAGCGAAGCGTAACGTACGTCCAGGCCGCGCATCTCGCGGCCTTTGTCCATTCTGCTTTGCGCAGATATCTGTTTCGCTTCCACCACGTTCCATTCTTTTATGCGCGGCGTTAACAGTGTAATATGCGTCGTCATTAATGAGGCTGACAGGATTGTGGGTAAAGAGCGATCTTCCTGAATGTGTCTGTGCTCAGGTTTTCAACTGAATTTTAAGCGAAGATATCCCAATAAATGAAGCACATAAGAAATTTCTCCATCATCGCTCATATCGACCATGGTAAATCTACGCTCTCTGACCGTCTGATTCAGATCTGTGGCGGACTCACCGCTCGTGAAATGGCTGCGCAGGTTCTCGACTCTATGGATCTGGAGCGTGAGCGTGGGATCACCATCAAAGCCCAGAGCGTGACACTCGATTACCACGCGAAGGACGGCCAAACTTACCAGCTCAATTTCATCGATACCCCAGGCCACGTAGACTTCTCTTATGAAGTTTCCCGCTCACTGGCCGCCTGTGAAGGCGCGCTGCTGGTGGTGGATGCCGGTCAGGGTGTTGAAGCGCAGACACTGGCGAACTGCTATACCGCGATGGAGATGGATCTGGAAGTGGTGCCGGTTCTGAACAAGATTGACCTGCCAGCTGCCGATCCCGATCGTGCCGCGCAGGAAATTGAAGATATCGTCGGCATCGATGCAACGGATGCCGTGCGCTGCTCAGCCAAGACCGGCGTCGGCGTACCCGAAGTGCTGGAGCGCTTAGTGCGTGATATTCCGCCGCCGGAAGGCGATCCGGAAGGTCCGCTGCAGGCACTGATTATCGACTCCTGGTTTGATAACTATCTGGGCGTTGTTTCTCTGGTGCGTGTGAAAAATGGCACCATGCGTAAAGGCGACAAGATTAAAGTCCTGAGCACCGGCCAGGTTTATAACGCTGACCGTCTGGGAATTTTCACTCCGAAGCGTGTGGATCGTAATGAACTGAACTGCGGTGAAGTCGGCTGGCTGGTCTGCGCTATCAAAGATATCCTTGGCGCGCCGGTAGGCGATACCCTGACTACCGCGCGTAACCCGGCAGACAAAGCGCTGCCAGGCTTCAAAAAAGTGAAGCCGCAGGTTTATGCCGGTCTGTTCCCAATCAGCTCTGACGACTATGAAGCGTTCCGTGATGCGCTCGGCAAGCTGAGCCTGAACGATGCCTCGCTGTTCTATGAGCCAGAAAGCTCAACCGCCCTGGGCTTTGGTTTCCGCTGCGGCTTCCTTGGCCTGCTGCACATGGAGATCATTCAGGAGCGCCTGGAGCGCGAATACGATCTCGATCTGATCACCACCGCGCCGACGGTGGTGTATGAAGTCGTGACTACCAGTGGCGAGATCGTTCATGTTGACAGCCCATCTAAGCTGCCTGCGCTGAACAATATCGAAGAGCTGCGTGAACCGATTGCGGAATGTCACATGCTGCTGCCACAGGAGTATCTGGGCAACGTCATCACGCTGTGTATTGAGAAGCGTGGCGTGCAGACCAACATGGTTTACCACGGCAATCAGGTGGCACTGACGTACGAAATTCCGATGGCAGAGGTGGTACTCGACTTCTTTGACCGTCTGAAATCAACCTCGCGCGGTTATGCCTCGCTGGATTACAACTTTAAACGTTTCCAGCCTTCAGACATGGTGCGCGTTGACGTACTGATTAACTCTGAACGTGTGGATGCGCTGGCGCTGATCACTCACCGCGACAACGCACCTTATCGCGGACGCGATCTGGTTGAGAAAATGAAAGATCTCATCCCGCGTCAGCAGTTTGATATTGCGATTCAGGCTGCCATCGGCAACCACATTATCGCGCGTTCAACGGTTAAACAGCTGCGTAAAAACGTACTCGCCAAGTGTTATGGCGGTGACGTGAGCCGTAAGAAGAAACTTCTGCAGAAACAGAAAGACGGTAAGAAGCGTATGAAGCAGGTTGGTAACGTTGAGCTGCCACAGGAAGCGTTCCTCGCCATTCTGCATGTCGGTAAGGACAGCAAATAAGGATTTCCAATGGCTAATATGTTCGCCCTGATTCTGGCGATAGCGACGCTGATTACTGGCATCGTATGGGTAATAGATCGTTTTAAATGGGCACCTGCGCGTCGCGCTAAACAGGCTGAGGTTCAGGCCCAGACCGGCAACGCGCTCGATAGCAAAACGCTGGCGAAGGTTGCTGCCAAGCCAGGCTGGGTTGAGACCACCGCGTCTGTGTTCCCGGTGCTGGCGGTGGTGTTCATCGTGCGTTCGTTTATCTACGAACCGTTCCAGATTCCCTCTGGCTCGATGATGCCAACGCTGCTGATTGGTGACTTTATCCTGGTGGAGAAATTCGCTTACGGTATCAAAGATCCGATTACCCAGACGACGCTGATCCCAACCGGTCAGCCGAAGCGCGGCGATATCGCGGTATTTAAATACCCGAAAGATCCGAGCCTGGATTATATTAAGCGCGTTATCGGCCTGCCGGGCGACAAAGTCATCTATGATCCTTACAGCAAAACCCTGACGGTAAAACCGACCTGCAGCGACGACAAAGCCTGTGATACGGCGCTGGCGGTGACTTACACCGATATTGAGCCAAGCAACTTTATTCAGACCTTTAGCGGTTTTGATGGCAACGAAACCGGCAACGGTTTTTATCAGGTGCCGCAGGGCGATACTATGCGCGGAGGTCTGCGCCTGGCCACCCGCAAAGAGACCATCGGTAACGTGACGCATGACATTCTGCTGGTAAACGAAGCGCAGAGTCAGGCAGGCATGTATTATCAGCAGCCGGGTCAGCCGCAGTCGAGCTGGGTCGTGCCGAAAGGGCAATACTTCATGATGGGCGACAACCGTGATAACAGCGCCGACAGCCGTTACTGGGGCTTTGTCCCGGAGCGTAATCTGGTCGGTAAAGCGGTCGCTATCTGGATGAGCTTTGAGAAACAAGAAGGCCAGTGGCCTACCGGCGTGCGATTCAGTCGCATCGGCGGTATCCACTAACAACATTGTCTGATTAACAGGCAATTCGGGTGGCCTCCTCAGGGAGGCCACTGCACACCAAACGGAACGTGTTGGATTGCCAGCCCCGTTTGGTATGCAGAGTCACAGACGCAACAAAGAACTGGAATCGCATGAACCCCATCCTGATTAACAAGCTTCAGCGCAAACTGGGCTACACTTTTACTCATTCGGAACTGTTACAGCAGGCCCTGACTCACCGCAGCGCCAGCAGTAAGCATAACGAACGCCTGGAATTTCTTGGCGATTCAATTCTTAGCTATGTGATCGCTAATGCCCTTTATCACCGCTTCCCGCGGGTTGATGAAGGTGACATGAGCCGCATGCGCGCCACACTGGTGCGTGGCAACACGCTGGCTGAAATGGCCCGCGAATTTGATCTTGGCGAGTGCCTGCGTCTGGGACCGGGTGAGCTAAAAAGCGGCGGCTTCCGTCGTGAATCTATTCTTGCCGATACGGTCGAGGCGCTGATTGGCGGCATTTTCCTCGACAGCGGTATTGAGCGGGTAGAACAGCTGATCCTTGACTGGTATCAGAGCCGCCTGGACGAAATCAGTCCTGGCGACAAACAAAAAGATCCGAAAACGCGTCTGCAGGAGTATCTGCAGGGACGTCATCTGCCACTGCCAAGTTATCTGGTCGTGCAGGTGCGTGGCGAAGCCCACGATCAGGAATTCACCATTCACTGTCAGGTGAGTGGCATGGCCGAGCCGGTCGTCGGCGTCGGCTCCAGCCGTCGTAAAGCTGAGCAGGCAGCAGCTGAACAGGCGCTGATAAAATTAGGTCTCGAATAGGTCTGTCGGGGTGACCGTGCCGGAGCGGCACACAGTGAATCATCCTTTGGCAGTTCTGTCCCGGCGTCAGAAGACGCTGAATGACACACGATTCAAATAGCACTTTTTCAGCGCCGTATCATGCGCTGAACAACTCAGGATTCGAATGAGCGAAAACGTTACTTATTGCGGCTTTGTCGCGATTGTTGGCCGACCAAACGTCGGTAAATCCACCTTACTGAACCAGTTACTGGGGCAGAAGGTGTCGATCACCTCGCGTAAGCCACAAACCACGCGCCACCGCATCATGGGCATTCACACCGAGGGCGAATATCAGGCGATCTACGTCGATACTCCGGGTCTGCACATGGAAGAGAAGCGTGCCATTAACCGTCTGATGAACCGCGCAGCCAGCAGTTCGATTGGTGACGTAGAGCTGGTGATCTTCGTGGTTGAAGGCACCCGCTGGACGCCAGATGACGAGATGGTCTTAAACAAACTGCGCGACAACAAAGTGCCGGTCGTGCTGGCGATCAACAAGGTCGATAATATCCAGGATAAAAGCATTCTGCTGCCGCATCTCCAGTTCCTGAGCCAGCAGATGAACTTCCTCGATATCGTGCCTATCTCTGCTGAGAGCGGCAAAAACGTCGATACCATTGCGGCGATTACCCGCAAGCATCTGCCACAGGCCGATCATCACTTCCCGGAAGATTACATCACTGACCGTTCACAGCGCTTCATGGCGTCAGAGATGATCCGTGAAAAACTGATGCGCTTCCTGGGCGCTGAACTGCCTTACTCTGTCACGGTTGAGATTGAGCGCTTCGTTACCAACGAACGCGGCGGTTACGATATCCATGGTCTGATCCTGGTTGAGCGTGAAGGGCAGAAGAAGATGGTGATTGGCAACAAAGGCGCCAAAATCAAAGTCATCGGAACCGAAGCGCGCAGGGACATGGAAGAGATGTTCGAAGCGAAAGTGCATCTCGAACTGTGGGTGAAAGTGAAATCCGGCTGGGCAGATGACGAACGTGCACTGCGCAGCCTGGGTTATACAGACGATCTCTGATTCAATGGAAGGCTGGCAACGCGCCTTTGTGCTGCATAGTCGTCCCTTCAGCGAAACCAGCCTGCTGCTCGACCTGTTCAGCGAAAGTGAAGGACGGGTTCGGGTACTGGCCAAGGGCGCGCGTTCCCGGCGTTCCAACCTGAAAGGCGCGTTACAGCCTTTTACCCCGCTGCTGGTTCGCTGGAGCGGGCGCGGGGAAGTTAAAACCCTGCGCAATGCCGAAGCGGTGTCGCTGGCTTTACCGCTCAGCGGCATCACGCTTTACTGCGGTCTCTACGTCAATGAGCTGGTCTCACGCGTATTGCAGCAGGAATCTCCCTTCCCGGAACTCTTCTTCGACTATCTCAACTGTCTTCAGGCGTTAGCCTCAACACACGGTAAGCCCGAACCGGCACTGCGACGATTTGAACTGGCGCTGCTCGGTCACCTGGGTTACGGCGTCGACTTCCTGCACTGCGCCGGCAGCGGCGAGCCGGTCAGCGACGATATGACCTACAGCTATCGCGAAGAGCGGGGTTTTATCGCCAGCCTGGTGGTGAACAATCGCAGCTTTACCGGACGGGAGCTGCACGCCCTGTGTGAGCGAGAGTTTCCGGATGCCGACACCCTGCGTGCCGCGAAGCGCTTTACGCGCATCGCCCTGAAGCCTTATCTTGGTGGCAAGCCGCTGAAAAGTCAGGAGCTGTTCCGCCAGTTTATCCCGAAGAAAAAGCCCGAACAGGCAGAAGAATAGCGCTGGTCGTACCGCCTGTTTATATTTGCGCGGTACACTCAACATCACGATGGAAAAGAAGTGAGGATGGTCATGGCTGAGTTGCTGTTAGGCGTCAATATCGATCACATTGCCACGGTGCGTAACGCGCGTGGGACAAACTATCCCGATCCGGTACAGGCGGCGTTTATCGCCGAGCAGGCAGGCGCAGACGGCATTACCGTGCACCTGCGTGAAGATCGCCGTCACATCACCGATCGCGACGTGCGAATTCTGCGTGACACGATTCAGACGCGCATGAATCTGGAGATGGCGGTCACCGATGAGATGATCGGCATTGCCTGTGACATTCAGCCCCATTTCTGCTGCCTGGTGCCGGAAAAGCGTCAGGAAGTGACAACGGAAGGCGGACTGGATGTGGCGGGACAGCAGGAGAAGATGAACGCGGCCGTGCGACTGCTGAAGGATGCTGGCATTCTGGTTTCGCTGTTTATTGATGCCGATCACCGCCAGATCGAAGCCGCCGTTGCCACGGGTGCGCCTTACATCGAAATCCATACTGGCGCTTACGCCGAGGCACCCGAGGGACTGGCGCGTGACGCTGAGCTGGCGCGCATTCGCCATGCCGCGACTTTTGCTGCCAGCCTGGGGCTCAAAGTTAACGCCGGTCATGGTCTGACCTACCACAATGTGCTGCCGATTGCCGCGCTGCCGGAAATGCATGAGCTGAACATCGGCCATGCGATTATCGGGCGTGCAGTAATGAGTGGCCTGCCGGATGCAGTTAAAGAGATGAAGCAACTGCTGCGTGAAGCCCGTCGCTAATGGCTATTCTCGGATTAGGTACGGACATCGTTGAGATTGAACGCATCGCCGGGGTGATAGAGCGCTCCGGCGATCGGCTGGCGCGTCGGGTGCTGAGTGAAGCCGAATGGCACCAGTATCAGGCGCACAAGCAGCCGGTGCGCTTTCTCTCCAAACGTTTTGCGGTTAAAGAGGCGGCAGCAAAAGCCTTTGGCACCGGCATTCGCGGTGGTCTGGCGTTTAATCAGTTTGAAGTTTACAACGATGCGCTGGGAAAACCGGGGTTACGCTTCTTTCAGCATGCCGCTGACGTGGCAGAGAGGCTGGGCGTTAAGCACGTTCACGTGACGCTGGCCGATGAGCGTCACTACGCCTGCGCCACAGTAATCATTGAAAGCTAGCCGTGTAGCAGCACGAACTTCTCCCATAGCACATCGCGAGATTCGGTGTGCTGTGGGTCAATGATAATCGTGTTGTCGATGGGGCAGACCTGCTGACAGGTTGGCCGCTCATAGTGCCCGACACATTCCGTGCAGCGGCTGACATCAATCTCATAGATCGCATCGCCCAGTGAAATCGCCTGATTCGGGCACTCCGGTTCACACATATCGCAGTTAATGCATCTGGACGTAATCAACAGCGCCATTTTACCCACCTGATACCAACAGAAAAAGCGCGGGTATTATACGTGCTGACGCTGATCAGACCAGCTTTTTCACCAGCGCTTCGCTGTGACGAATATGGCTGGACGCGCGCTCAGGATCGTTTTGCACCAGCGCCATAAACAGCAGGTCGGTCAGAGCAAGCTGTGCCGTGGTTGAGGAGATCGCCGCGCTGCGGGTACTCTGCTCTTCCGCCACCGTATAAAGACAGTAACCGGCACTCTGCTGCAGTGTATTCGGCGTAAAACCCGTGAACGCCACCACATCTGCGCCCACCTGAACCGCTTCCTGCGCGGCCAGATTGATCTCTCGCCGTTCACCGGTGTAAGAGATGGCGAGCAGCACATCGCCAGGCCCCATCGCCTGCACGCTGGCCAGCAGGGCGTGCATATCCTGTTCCGCCACCGCATTAATGCCGATCTTCATCAGCTTCCAGGAGAAATCTTTCGCCACCAGGCCCGAGGCACCGATGCCTACCAGTAAAATACGGCGGGCATTTTTCAGCAGCTGTAACACGTCGTTGAGCTTTTCTTCGCTATTAATATCCAGGGTGGCGCGGATCGCTGAAAGCTTTTCTGTCAGCAGCTTTTCACCCACCATTTTAAGCGGGTCGTCGCTCAGAATATGGTTATGCACGGTAATGGCATCCTTGTCCGCCAGTGACTCACTCAGGGCCAGCTTAAGCGCCGGAAAACCTTTATAGCCCAGCTTCTGAGCAAACTTCACTACGCTCGACTGACTGACGCCGGACTCTTCCGCCAGTTTTTGTGAACTCAGGTGACGCGCCCGATCGGGTTGCGACAGTAAAAAATCCGCGAGCCGACGTTCGTTCAACGCCAGTCGTGGATAAAGCTGGCGAATGCGCAGCAAAGAACTCATGCCCAATCCTCGTCATTCAGGGATAATCAATGAAGAATAAACTATTCATCGGGCATTGTAGTCATCGGAATTAAAAATGACAGTCATCGCCGTACCGCCTGATGATGGCTACACTACTCTTTATCATTCCAGAACCAGCCATAAAGGAGAGTTGTTTGACCAGGGGAACACAACGTCGCATCGTATTTTTTGACCTGGATGGCACTTTGCACCAGCAGGACATGTTCGGCACGTTTATGCGCTATCTGCTGCGTCGCCGCCCGCTTAATCTGCTGCTGGTGGTGCCGGTATTGCCGGTGGTCGGTATCGGCCTGCTGTTTAAAGGACGTGCGGCTCGCTGGCCCATGAGCCTGCTGCTCTGGTCAATTACCTTTGGACGCTCTGAGCAGACATTGCTGCGCCTCGAAGCGGAGTTTGCGCAGTGGTTCCGGCTGCGCGTGAAAGCGTTCCCGGTGGTGCAGCAGCGTCTGACGGATTATCTCAGCAGTGATGATGCTGAAGTCTGGCTGATCACCGGATCGCCACAGTCGCTGGTGGAGCAGGTCTATTACGACTCCGCGTTTCTGCCACGCGTGAAGATGATTGCGAGCCAGATGCAGCGCGGCTGGGGTGGGCGGGTGCTGGCGATGCGCTGTCTTGGCCATGAGAAAGTGGCGCAGCTGGAAGAGAAAATCGGTACGCCGCTGCAGCTTTACAGCGGCTACAGCGACAGCAAACAGGACAACCCGCTGCTGTTTTTCTGTCAGCATCGCTGGCGCGTGACCCCGGCGGGTGAACTGCAACAGCTGGAATAAGTTTTTAAAGGACCGATGAGACCGCTATAATGCGCCGCTTTTTAGTCGCCCGGAGTGGTCAGCGTGAAACAACAAGATGAGTACTGGATGCGCCATGCGCTTGGTCTGGCGCGACGGGCGTGGGAGCAGGGCGAAGTGCCGGTGGGCGCGGTGCTGGTTCAGAACGACCAGGTGATTGGCGAAGGCTGGAACCGGCCCATTGGTCAGCACGACCCGACGGCGCACGCCGAAATCATGGCTCTGCGCCAGGGCGGTAAAGTGCTGGAAAATTATCGTCTGCTGGATACCACGCTTTACGTGACGCTGGAGCCGTGCGTCATGTGTGCCGGTGCTATGGTTCACAGCCGCATAACGCGTCTGGTTTATGGTGCGCACGATGTTAAAAGTGGCGCGGCGGGATCGCTGCTGGATGTGCTGGGCCACCCTGGCATGAATCATCAGATTGAATTGCACAGTGGCGTGCTGGCTGAAGAGTGCGCCGCCATGCTGAGCGATTTTTTCCGTATGCGTCGCGAGCAGAAAAAAGCGCTGCGTCAGGCGCAGCGCCAGGGTTAGTTCATCGCGATCTTTGGTTCAACCGCCGGATAGCCCTTCGCCAGTTCGGCCTGGGCTTCCGCCTGCTGCTTCAGACGCTTCTCCTGCTCCTGCAGATAACCCACCAGACTTAGCTGATACTTGCGGATATTCTCCACGTAGTTATAAGCTTCATGTCCTCGGGCGTAGCCATACGTCGTCTGGGTGTAGTAACGCTTCTGACTCAGCATCGGCAGACGCAGCTTTACATCCGCCCAGCTGTCCGGATCGCCACCCTGGCGTGCCGTCAGCTTGCGGACGTCGAGCATATGGGCATAGCCCATGTTGTAAGCCGCCAGCGCAAACCAGATACGTTCATCTTCCGGGATGCTCTGTGGCACCTTCGCCATCATATCCTGCAGATACTGACTGCCGCCGCGAATGCTCTGTTCGGGATCGGTACGATCACCCACATCCAGACTCTCCGCGGTGTTACGCGTCAGCATCATCATGCCGCGTACGCCGGTAGGGGAGGTGGCCTGCGGATTCCAGTGCGACTCCTGATAGGAGATCGCTGCCAGCAGTCGCCAGTCAATGCTGGTGGCGTACTTCTCAAACAGCGGCTTGATGTCGGGCAGCGTATTGTCGATGGCCCGCAGGAAAGTGCGGGTATCGACATAATCAAAGGTGCCAACGTGGCCGAGATATTTCTCCTCCAGCCGCGCCATCGCGCCTTCTTCTCCCATCCCGTTAAAGAAGTCGAGCATCGCCGCATTCAGGCTGTCATCATCACTGTGCCGCACATACCAGGTCACCGGCTCTTCATCGGTGACGTCGAACGCGACCGCCAGCTGCGGATAAATGCGCTGTAACAGGGCGATGGTGACGGAGTCGCCAATCGTATAGTCGAGCTTGCCATCAGCTACCGCTTCCAGCAGGGCTTTAGGGCTCTGATCGGTGGAGATCGCCCAGTCCAGATCGGGAAACTGATTAGAACGCGCGCTCTTCAGCGTTGACAGGTAAGCCGATCCCGCCGCAACCGTTAGCCGCCCCTTTAAGTCACCGAGGTTTTTAGGGCGCGGCTTATCCACGCGATAGACCAGCTGCTGCGAAACATTGTAGTAACCTGGCCCGGTCTGATAACGCGTCAGGCGTTCATTGTTATAGTTCAGCCCGGCGGCCAGCACATCGGCTTTGCCATCGTCAAGGTCATCAAACAGATCGCTCAGGTTAGGACGAACCGTCACCTTAAGTTTGACGCCCAGATAATCGGCGAAACGTTTTGCCAGCTCATAGTCCATACCGGCCGGTAATTGGTTAACTGTGTAGTAAGTCAATGGGGAGTTGATGGTACTGACACGCAGCACTCCCCGCGATTTAATCTGTGAAATCTGGTCCTGCCCACCCCCATACCAGGGAATGGATGGCCATAGCGCTAACGCTAACAGCACGGCAACCAGACCGATAAACAGATAATTAAATTTTAGGCGTTTCAAATAGTTATCTCTCGCTGGCTCTAAGGCCTCTGTCTTTTAAAGGCAGTATTTATCTTCTTTGAACTCCCAGAGCGAGGGGCATTTTGCGCAACAAAATCACGCTGAGCAACTTTTATAGCAGCTTTTGCGCAAATTTCAGGCAAATCCGGGTCGCCAAAAATTGTGCGCAAACGGTTTCGTCGCGAGGTCGCTTTCTCTATAATACGCCCCGTTTTCCCTGTTGCGCCCAATTTGCGTCGCCCGGCGCCCTGACGAGAGACTTATTAATGGAAATTCTGCGTGGTTCGCCCGCCCTGTCGGCATTTCGTGTAAACAAACTGCTGACCCGCTTTCAGGACGCTCATCTGCCGGTGAGTGATATTTACGCTGAGTACATCCATTTTGCTGATGTCAGTACGCCTTTAAGCGCTGACGAACAGAGCCGTCTGCAACGTCTGCTGAAATATGGTCCCTCTCTTGCTGAACATGCTCCACAGGGTCGTCTGCTGCTGGTGACACCGCGTCCTGGTACCATTTCGCCCTGGTCATCCAAAGCAACCGATATCGCCCACAACTGCGGCCTGCCACAGGTCCGTCGTCTGGAACGTGGTCTGGCTTTCTATGTACAGGCTCCCCAGCTGACCGAAGCGCAGTGGCAAACGCTGGGCACACTGCTGCACGATCGGATGATGGAAACGGTCTTCAGTGACCTGGCGCAGGCTGAGCAGTTGTTCGCGCACCACACGCCGCAGCCGGTGAAAAGTGTCGATCTGCTGGGTGAGGGCCGTCAGGCGCTGGTGCAGGCCAATATCTCCCTGGGTCTGGCGCTGGCAGACGATGAAATTGACTACCTGGTGGCGGCGTTTACCGCACTGGGTCGTAACCCCAACGACATTGAACTCTATATGTTTGCGCAGGCGAACTCTGAGCACTGTCGTCACAAGATTTTCAACGCCGACTGGATTATCGACGGCGAGAAACAGCCAAAGTCGCTGTTTAAAATGATCAAAAATACGATGGAGAAGACGCCGGACTTCGTGCTCTCTGCCTATAAAGATAACGCCGCCGTGATGGAAGGATCAGAGGTTGGCCGCTTCTTTGCTGACGCCGGAGAGAGCGAGTACCGCTGGCATCAGGAAGCTGCGCACATTCTGATGAAGGTGGAAACGCACAACCACCCAACGGCGATTTCGCCGTGGCCAGGCGCGGCCACCGGTTCTGGTGGTGAAATCCGTGATGAAGGCGCAACCGGTCGCGGCTCCAAGCCAAAAGCGGGCCTGGTCGGTTTCTCGGTCTCTAACCTGCGTATTCCTGGCTTTGAACAGCCGTGGGAAGAGGACTTCGGTAAACCAGCCCGCATAGTCAGCGCGCTGGAGATCATGACCGACGGACCTCTGGGCGGCGCTGCCTTTAACAATGAATTTGGTCGTCCGGCTCTGAATGGCTACTTCCGTACTTATGAAGAGCAGGTCACCAGCCACAACGGCACTGAGCTGCGCGGCTATCATAAGCCGATTATGCTGGCGGGCGGCATCGGTAACATCCGTGCCGATCACGTTCAGAAAGGCGAAATCACCGTAGGCGCGAAGCTGGTGGTGCTGGGCGGTCCGGCCATGAACATCGGCCTGGGCGGCGGCGCGGCCTCATCCATGGCCTCAGGTCAGTCTGATGCCGATCTCGACTTCGCCTCTGTACAGCGTGATAACCCGGAGATGGAGCGCCGTTGTCAGGAGGTGATCGACCGCTGCTGGCAGCTGGGCGATGAGAACCCGATTCTGTTTATCCACGACGTGGGCGCGGGCGGCCTTTCCAATGCTATGCCGGAGCTGGTCAGCGATGGTGGTCGTGGTGGCCGGTTTAACCTGCGTGACATCCTGAGTGATGAGCCAGGCATGAGCCCGCTGGAAGTCTGGTGTAACGAATCACAGGAACGTTATGTGATGGCCGTAGCACCCGATCAGCTGGCGCAGTTTGAGGCGATTTGCCAGCGCGAACGCGCACCTTTTGCCGTAATTGGTGAAGCCACCGAAGAGTTGCACCTGAGTCTGGAAGATAGCCATTTCGATAATAAGCCTATCGATATGCCGCTGGATGTCCTGCTGGGCAAAACGCCGAAGATGACGCGGGATGTGGTGACGCAGCAGGCGCAGGGCACCGAGCTGCAGCGTGACGGCATTACGCTGGTTGATGCGGTGAATCGCGTACTGCATCTGCCTGCTGTGGCGGAAAAAACCTTCCTGATCACCATCGGTGACCGCAGCGTGACCGGCATGGTGGCACGCGACCAGATGGTCGGGCCGTGGCAGATCCCGGTGGCCAACTGTGCGGTGACCACTGCCAGCCTCGACAGCTATCACGGCGAAGCCTTTGCCCTGGGCGAACGTTCACCGGTTGCGCTGCTGGACTTCGCAGCATCGGGTCGTCTGGCGGTGGGTGAAGCCCTGACCAACCTGGCGGCAACGCAGATTGGTTCGCTGAAGCGCGTGAAACTCTCCGCTAACTGGATGTCCGCTGCGGGTCATCCGGGTGAAGATGCGGGTTTATATGCGGCGGTGAAAGCCGTCGGCGAAGAGCTTTGCCCGGCGCTGGGGATCACCATCCCGGTCGGTAAAGATTCGATGTCGATGAAAACCCGCTGGCAGGAAGGCACTGAACAGCGCGAGATGACTTCGCCGCTGTCGCTGGTGATTACTGCGTTTGCACGCGTCGAAGATGTCCGTCGCACCATCACGCCACAGCTGCAGGCCGATCAGGACAACCTGCTGCTGCTGATCGATCTGGGCAACGGCGCGAATACGCTGGGCGCAACCGCGCTGTCGCAGGTCTATCGCCAGCTCGGTGACAAACCTGCCGATGTGCGTGATGCCACCCAGCTGGCGGGCTTCTTCAATGCGATTCAGGCGCTGGTGGCTGAGCAGAAACTGCTGGCCTACCACGACCGCTCTGACGGTGGTCTGCTGGTGACGCTGGCCGAGATGGCCTTTGCCGGTCACTGCGGCATTGACGTTGATATCGCCTCGCTGGGCAGCGATACGCTGGCGGCCTTGTTCACCGAAGAGCTGGGTGCGGTGATTCAGATCAACGCCGCCGATCGCGATGCCGTTGAGCGGATCCTGGCCGATCACGGTCTTGCCGCTTCCACGCATCTGCTGGGCAGCGCGCAGCCAGGTGATCGCTTTGTGATCCGTTCCGGTGACAGCGCGGTCTACAGTGAAAGCCGCAATACGCTGCGTACCTGGTGGGCGGAAACCACCTGGCAGATGCAACGCCTGCGCGACAACCCGGCGTGTGCCGATCAGGAGCATGAAGCGAAGAAAAACGACAGCGATCCTGGTCTCAACGTCAATCTGACCTTTAATCCGCAGGAAGATGTGGCGGCACCGATGATCGCGACGGGCGCACGTCCACGCGTCGCGGTGCTGCGTGAGCAGGGTGTGAACTCCCATGTGGAGATGGCCGCTGCCTTTGATCGTGCTGGCTTTACCGCCATTGACGTTCACATGAGCGATCTGCTGGCCGGGCGTCGCGGTCTGGAAGCGTTCCAGGCGCTGGTTGCCTGTGGCGGCTTCTCTTACGGTGATGTGCTGGGTGCCGGTGAGGGCTGGGCGAAGTCGATTCTGTTCAACCCGCGTGTTCGCGATGAGTTCGAAACCTTCTTCCACCGTCCGCAGACCCTGGCGCTGGGCGTCTGTAACGGCTGTCAGATGATGTCCAATCTGCGTGAACTGATTCCGGGCAGCGATCTCTGGCCGCGCTTTGTGCGTAACCAGTCTGAACGCTTTGAAGCGCGCTTCAGCCTGGTCGAAGTGGCTGCCAGTCCGTCACTGCTGCTGGACGGCATGGCCGGTTCACATATGCCTATCGCGGTTTCGCACGGAGAAGGTTTTGTTGAGGTGCGTGATGCAACGCATCTGGCGGCGCTGGAGTCGAAAGGGCTGGTGGCACTGCGCTTTGTCGATAACTTCGGCAAGGTGACAGAAACCTATCCGGCTAACCCGAATGGCTCACCTAACGGCATCACCGCCGTGACCAATGAAAGTGGTCGCGTCACCATTATGATGCCGCATCCGGAGCGTGTTTTCCGTACCGTCAGCAACTCCTGGCATCCGGCAGAGTGGGGCGAAGACAGCCCGTGGATGCGCATTTTCCGCAATGCACGCAGACAGCTGGGTTAATGTAATCCGCTGAAATGAACAGGAGGCCGGTGTGCCTCCTGTTCTTTTTTACGCCGCTGTTGGCAAATGGCGACAAGGGGGATATTGCACTGTCTCTTTATGGCGACATCTATCTCATTGATTTTAAATGAGCGGGTATCCGGGGTGATTTAATGTCGCCTTATGGAGACACATTGACGCTGTCTGCATCGGACTTTTCGCAGGTGTCATTGGAGCAGCTCGTTCAATCTGCTGAAAAATATAATGATTTATTTTCTGGCATGAAACTTGCTATACTTATGCAGCTGCTCATTCACCTGTTTATGATTGCCCCGCGAAGCGGATAAGAGCTCATAAAGTCCGAATGACGCACCAAACGGAGCCTGCCGTCCACCTGACCGATAATCGCTTGCGTTATCAAACACCGGACGTAACGTTGAGTAAGGCTCCACCCATTCTTACGCGATGCACCACGCGTCGTGACAGCGGCAGGCCATTGAGCCTGCCGTTTTCTTTTGTTTCTCTTTCTGCCCACCACACCTTTCTTCTGCTGTCAGAGTCCGCTAGCATCCAGACAGTAAATCTTAAGGAAGCGTCTGCGTGAAAAAATGGCGTTTATTTCCCCGTTCTCTGCGTCAGCTGGTGTTGATGGCGTTTGTTCTGGTGCTGCTACCGTTGCTGGTACTGGCCTGGCAGGCGTGGGAAAGTCTCTCTGCGTTAAGTGAACAGGCCGCTGATACCAACCGCAACACCTTCACCGATGTGCGCAGAAGTGAGGCAATGGCACGAACGGCAGTAGAGCTTGAGCGCAGTTACCGTCAATATTGCGTGCTGGATGATGCCTCGCTGTCGCGTCTTTATCAGACGCAGTACACCCGCTACAGTCAGATGCTGAGTTCGCATAGCGCCAGTCTGCCTGAACTGCCCGCCTTTCAGACCTTGCAGGCCACTCTGCCACTGCTGACGCCGCTGAAATGTGATAATGGCAATCCCATTACACCCGCCGCAGAGGCACTGGATCGCTTTTCTGCTACTAACGCGCAGATGGTGCAGGACACGCGCGAAGTGGTCTTTTCGCGCGGCTTACAACTGCAGCGTGAAATCGCCGATCGCGGCCAGTTTTTTGGCTGGCAGGCGCTGATTCTGTTTATCATCAGTCTCGCGCTGATGACGCTGTTTACCGGCATGATTATCGGGCCGGTCAAGCGCATTGAGCGGATGATCAACCGGCTTGGCGAAGGGCGTGAGCTGGGTAACAGCGTGATTTTTCGCGGCCCGCGCGAGTTACGCTCGCTGGGACAGCGCATCGTCTGGCTCAGCGAACGGCTTGCATGGCTGGAATCTCAGCGTCATGAGTTTCTGCGCCATCTTTCACACGAACTGAAAACGCCGCTGGCCAGCCTGCGTGAAGGCACTGAGTTGCTGGCGGATGAAGTCGCCGGATCGCTGAACGCCGACCAGAAAGAGGTGGTCACTATTCTCGACAGCAGCAGCCGCCATCTGCAGCGGCTGATTGAACAACTGCTCGATTACAATCGCAAACTGGCGGATGGCCCGATCCAGCAGGAACCGGTCAGCGTGGCAGCGATCGTGGAGGGCGTCGTCAATGCACATGCGCTCTCAGCGCGCGCCAAACTCATGCAGACGGTCGTTAATCTTGAGGTCAGCCACTGTCTTGCTGAACCGACGTTACTGATGCGGGTCATTGATAACCTCTACTCGAACGCCGTGAACTACGGCAGCGAATCCGGTACCATCTGGCTGCGCAGTCAGCAGCAGGGCGATCGGATCTGGATTGAGGTCGCGAATAGCGGCACGCCGATTCCGCCGGAAGAGCAGGCAATGATTTTCGAACCGTTCTTCCAGGGCAGCCAGCAGCGCAAAGGGCCGGTAAAAGGCAGCGGGCTGGGATTGAGTATTGCCAAAGATTGCCTGCGCCGGATGCATGGCGACCTGACGCTGGTCCCCTGTGAGCAGGCTGACGTCTGTTTTCGAATTGAACTGAACACCACTGCCGGGAAAGTCTGACTGATGAAATATTTACCCGCGTTGCTGTTAAGCACGCTGACGACGCTGCTCCTCAGCGGATGTACGACCTCCCCGGCCACCTCATCCCTGTCGTCAGGCCATCAGGTAGCGGAACCCGAGGTCAGCATTGCTGATTATCTGGCGACCCGCTGCAATGATCTCTGGCCGATAGAGAAGAGTGCCGCACTGAATAATCCCCTTTACTGGATGCGGGCGATCGATTGTGCTGAGCGCCTTTCTTCTGCAGAAGCCAGAGCCGAAGCCCATCGCTGGCCGGCAGAGAACTGGTCGCGCGCCTTTAAACAGGGCGTGCTGATGTCTAATGGCAACGTCACGCCAGTTGAGCGTCGTCGCTATGTGGAAACCCTGGATCGTTACAGCGTTGATTTTCCACAGTCTGTGCGCCCGCTGATTCAGTTGTGGCGCAGCAACCAGACCGCGCAGCTTGACCTCAGTGAAGCGCGCACCCGTTATGCCCATCTGCAACAGAGCAGCGATAGTCAGCTTGAGGCGATACGCCAGCAGATGGTTAAACAACAGCAGCAGCTCAGTGACACGCAGCATAAGCTGGAGCGGCTGACTGACATTGAGCGGCAGCTCTCATCGCGTAAAGCCCCGGATGTTTCTGACAGCAGTCATGGTACAGCGCTGCCGCAGGATGAGGAGCAATGATGGTCAGACAAGCGGCAAAATTGCTGCTGGTGGATGACGATCCCAGTCTGCTGAAGCTGCTGGGCATGCGTCTTCGCAGCGAAGGGTATCAGATCACCACTGCGGGCAGCGGACCCGAAGCGTTGCGTCTGTTGCAGAAAGAGAAGATTGAGCTGGTGATAAGCGATCTGCGGATGGATGAGATGGATGGGCTGGCGCTCTTTGGCGAGATCCAGAAGCGCCACACCGGTCTGCCGGTGATTATCCTGACGGCGCATGGTTCCATTCCGGATGCGGTTTCCGCCACGCAGCAGGGCGTATTCAGCTTCCTGACGAAACCGGTTGATCGGGACGCACTCTACAAAGCGATTGATGAGGCGCTGGCACAGCAGGCACCGGTCAGTGATGACCGCTGGCGCGAGGCGATCGTCACCCGCAGCCCGCTGATGCTAAAGCTGCTGGAGCAGGCGCATATGGTGGCGCAGTCGGATGTCAGCGTTCTGATTAATGGTCAGAGTGGCACCGGCAAAGAGATGCTGGCGCAGGCGATTCACACCGCCAGCCCGCGTAACGGCAAGCCTTTTGTCGCCATTAACTGTGGCGCTTTGCCGGAGCAGCTGCTGGAATCAGAGCTGTTTGGTCACGCCAAAGGTGCTTTTACCGGTGCGGTCAGTGCGCGTGAGGGGTTATTTAAAGCGGCAGGCGGCGGTACGCTGTTCCTGGATGAGATTGGCGATATGCCGCAGCCATTGCAGGTTAAGTTGTTGCGGGTGTTGCAGGAGCGTAAGGTCAGACCGCTGGGCAGCGACCACGATAGTGAGATCGACGTGCGAATCATTTCAGCCACGCATCGCGATCTGCCGAAGGCGATGGAGAAGAAAGAGTTTCGTGAGGATCTCTTCTATCGTCTGAATGTGGTGAATCTGAAAATACCCGCGCTGCATCAGCGCACAGAAGATATCCCGCTGCTGGCCAATCATCTGCTGCGCCAGGCAGCGGAACGGCATAAGCCACAGATTCGCAGTTTTTCCGTTGATGCGATGAAGCGTCTGATGGCCGCAAGCTGGCCAGGCAACGTGCGCCAGCTGGTAAACGTCATTGAGCAGTGCGTGGCGCTGAGTTCATCACCGGTGATCAGTGATGCGCTGGTGGAGCAGGCGTTGAGCGGCGAGAACAGCGCCTTGCCGACCTTTGCGGAGGCGCGTAATCAGTTTGAGCTGAACTATCTGCGTAAGCTGTTGCAGATGACCAAAGGCAATGTGACCAACGCCGCACGTCTGGCTGGACGCAACCGCACGGAGTTCTATAAGCTGCTGTCTCGCCATGAACTGGATGCCAGTGATTTCAAAGAGTAGCGGAGGCTGCGACGTAATACTGGCAGGTTGCCTGCTCAGGCCCGAATCAGAATGGGTGCGGTCAGCATAATCTGACAGCGCTTGCGGCAACCTGAAGAATCCCGGATATTACCGCCCGACAGCGCCAGCAACATTTATACTTGATAAACCCTCTGACCATGGAGGGAGTGAAAAAGGGTCTGACATGAAAAAGATTGATGCGATTATCAAACCATTCAAGCTCGATGATGTTCGTGAAGCCTTAGCGGAAGTCGGCATCACCGGGATGACCGTGAGTGAAGTAAAGGGCTTTGGTCGCCAGAAAGGGCATACCGAGCTGTATCGCGGCGCAGAGTATATGGTCGATTTCTTACCTAAAGTGAAAATCGAGATGGTGGTGGGCGACGATATCGTTGATACCTGCGTCGAGACCATTATGCGCACCGCGCAGACCGGCAAAATCGGTGACGGTAAAATCTTTGTCTTCGACGTGGCGCGCGTGGTGCGTATCCGTACGGGTGAAGAGGATGAAGAGGCGATCTGATCGTCTTTTTATCAGCGATTAATCAGTATAAAAAGGCCCGCGTTGCGGGCTTTTTTATACCTGGAAATCGGATGAGGTCTACTGTGAGATCAAGCCAGCGCAGAGAACCCGGTCAGATCGGAAAGACGCAAAACCCGCCATCCATGGCACGCTCGGCCCGGACGATTACGCACCTCATCCCTGAGGTGCGCCCGTAAACGGGCCAACGCGTTGCATTGTTCAAAAACGCTCCCGGCGTTTTTAGTACGCACCTCGTCCCTGAGGTGCGCCCGTTGCCGGGCCAACGCTTTGCGTTGTTCAAAAACGCTCCCGGCGTTTTTGTCCATGTCGCGGGACGCTTTCCTCTTCTGCCCGAGTTCCCTTCGCTTTGAAGCTGTCTGTTGCTGCCTGAACTTAGTAGCAGATTTACATCCCTTTGTGCGGGCCAAAAAGTTCGTAATGAATGCGTGCATCTGCCACGCGGGCATCGCGCAGTTGCGCCACCACATGCTGCATAAAGGGTAGCGGTCCACAGAGATAGAAGTGGGTATCGGATGACGCTAATCGTGCAGCCATTTTGCTGATATCCATCAGCCCCTGCGTGTCATAGCGACCGGTATCTTCAGCAGCGGGATCGCGATACCAGACCTCACTGATAAAATCGGCGAGCTGCGCGCCAGTGGCACTCACTTCCTCGCCAAACGCATGCTGTTTGCCGTTCTCTGCGGCGTGCAGCCAGCTGACCGGTGCGCGATGCTCGCTGGCTGCCAGTGAATGCAGCATCGCCAGCATCGGCGTCTGACCCACGCCCGCAGAGATAAGTGCGACTGGCGTGCCAGAATCGACCTCCAGGAAGAAGTCGCCGTGCGGTGCGGCGAGCATCAGCTCATCACCCACTTTGCCATGCTGATGCAGCCAGCCGGAGACCGTGCCCTGCGCTTCGCGTTTCACCGCAATACGATACGCTTTACCGTTGCTGAGATGCGTCAGTGAGTACTGACGAATCTGGTGATGCTCGAAGCTGGCAGGCTGCAGGTGTACTGTCAGATACTGACCCGGTTTAAAAGCGGCTACCGGGCCGCCATCCACCGGCGTGAAGGTAAAGCTTTTAATGACCTCGCTCTGCTGCTCAACTGCGCTGATGCGAAACGCGCGGGTGCCACGCCAGCCGCCGGTTTGCTGCGCTGTGGCCTGATAGATCTCTTCTTCCCGATTGATGAACACATCCGCCAGGATGCCATAGGCCTGGCCCCACGCAGCCAGCGCCTCGTCACCGGGATTCAGCAATTCTTTGATGGTCGCCAGCAGATTTTCACCGACGATGGCGTATTGGGCAGGCTGAATATTCAGGCTGGTGTGTTTCTGCGCGATTTTTTCTACCGCAGGCAGCAGCACGGCCAGATTCTCCAGATTCGCGCCATAGGCGCAGATAGCGTTGAACAACGCTTCGCGCTGATCGCCATTGCGCTGGTTATTCATATTGAAGACGTTTTTGAGTTCAGGGTGGTGCGACAGCATACGGTCATAGAAGTGTGCGGTAAGCTTTGGACCGCAGGCGGCTATGGCAGGCAGCGTCGATTTAACGGTGGCGATGGTGTGTGCATCAAGCATATCAATGGCCTCTTATTAAACATGTATTTTAAATGCATGTTATAGCCGCCTTGCCTGTGGTGTAAATAAGCCGGGAAACTTTCTGGCTCCCCATGTGGCAACTTTTTGGTGCATCAACAGACGACGCCGTCACATCGTTGAGAAAAAATGTGACGGCTGAACAGGCTAAAAAGGTGTAAAAAAGCGCTGCCAGTCGCCAGCCAATCGTTTGCGTAAAAAGAGGCGGTTCACCCTACCTTCACCTGTTAAAACGGTTTACACTGTTGGCCTTCGCCCCTGAAGGGGGGTAAATACCGTCAGAAAGTTAGCTGAGTCAGGAGATCCGGATGTTAAAGCGTGATATGAACATTGCCGATTACGATGCCGAGTTGTGGCAGGCAATGGAGCAGGAGACAGTGCGTCAGGAAGAGCACATTGAACTGATTGCTTCTGAAAACTACACCAGCCCGCGTGTTATGCAGGCACAGGGTTCTCAGCTCACCAATAAATACGCTGAAGGCTATCCGGGCAAACGTTACTACGGCGGCTGTGAGTACGTTGATATCGTTGAGCAGCTGGCGATCGACCGCGCAAAAGCGCTGTTTGGTGCTGATTACGCTAACGTGCAGCCACACTCAGGTTCACAGGCTAACTTCGCTGTTTATACGGCGCTGCTTCAGCCGGGCGATACTATCCTCGGGATGAACCTGGCGCACGGTGGACACCTGACTCACGGCTCACCGGTTAACCTGTCTGGCAAACTCTATAACGTGGTTGCTTACGGTATCGATGAGACCGGAAAAATCAATTACGACGAGCTGGCTGAACTGGCGAAAACCCACAAGCCAAAAATGATCGTTGGCGGCTTCTCAGCTTACTCTGGCGTCTGCGACTGGGCGAAAATGCGTGAAATCGCGGATAGCGTGGGTGCCTGGCTGTTTGTCGATATGGCCCACGTTGCCGGCCTGATTGCCGCGGACGTTTATCCAAGCCCGATTCCCCATGCGCACGTCGTGACCTCCACCACCCACAAAACGCTGGCGGGTCCGCGCGGTGGTATCATTCTGGCTAAAAACGGCGACGAAGATTTCTACAAGAAACTGAACTCTGCTGTCTTCCCGGGCGGCCAGGGCGGTCCTCTGATGCACGTTATCGCGGGTAAAGCAGTTGCCTTCAAAGAGGCGATGGAGCCGGAGTTTAAAACCTACCAGCAGCAGGTGGCAAAAAATGCCAAAGCGATGGTTGAAGTGCTGATTGAGCGTGGCTATGACATCGTTTCCGGTGGCACCTATAACCATCTGTTCCTGATCGATCTGGTGAGCAAAAACCTGACCGGTAAAGAAGCGGATGCCGCGCTGGGCCGTGCCAACATCACGGTTAACAAGAACAGCGTACCGAACGACCCGAAAAGCCCGTTTGTGACGTCGGGTATCCGTATCGGTACACCTGCCGTTACGCGTCGTGGCTTCAACGAAGCAGACGTGCGTGAGCTGGCTGGCTGGATCGCTGATGTACTGGATAACGTCAATGACGAAGCCACCATTGAGCGCACCAAAAAGAAAGTGCTGGATATCTGCAGCCGTCTGCCGGTCTACGCTTAATCGCTAACCTGTTGTAAGACAGCACAAAAAGGATGGCAATTGCCATCCTTTTTTATTGCCTGCTCCGCAGTGCTCTGCCAGAGTAACGCCTGTTTATGCTGCCTGGCAGCAAACTTACTGGAGGGAATATGGCAATCGGCTCCGCCAGATGGCTCGGATTGGGCTACTTCACTTACTTCTTCTGTTACGGCATCTATCTGCCATTCTGGGGCGTGTGGCTGAAAGGCACCGGCCTGGATGCTGAAAAGATTGGCCTGCTGCTCGGATGTGGCATGGTCGCGCGCTTTGTCGGCAGTCTGCTTATCGCTTCTCAGGTCAAAAATCCATCACGGTTGATTACGGCGCTGCGCCTGCTGGCGCTGATGACCTGTCTGTTCGCCGCCGGTTTCTGGGTGGGCGAGCAGTGGATGTGGCTGCTTACCGTGATGATTGGCTTTAACCTCTTTTTCTCACCGCTGGTTCCCCTCAGCGATGCGCTGGCCGCCACCTGGACACAGCAGATTGGGCTGGCATACGGGCCGGTCAGGCTGTGGGGCTCGCTGGCCTTTGTCATCAGCTCGGCGTTAACCGGCGTGCTGGTCAGCGCCTGGTCCTCAAACGCAATTCTGATGCTGTTATCCATTGGCGTCATTTCTATGCTGGCGGGCATGATGCTGACACCCGTCACACAACCGCAGGGCCATGAGCGACAGGGCCCTGCGGGCGGTGGATGGCAGGAGTGGCGGGCGTTACTGCGCGAGAATGCGGTATGGCGATTCATGCTCTGCGTGACACTGCTGCAGGGCGCACACGCCGCCTATTATGGCTTCAGTGCTATCTGGTGGCAGGAGAGCGGCTATTCCGCCTCGACGGTGGGCTATCTCTGGTCGCTGGGCGTGGTGGCAGAGATTGTCGTCTTTGCCATGAGCAACCGGCTGTTCCGCCGCTGGAGCGCGCGCGATCTGCTGCTGCTTTCGGGCATCTGCGCGCTAATTCGCTGGGGTCTGATGGGGGCGACAACGGCGCTGCCGCTGCTGATTGTGGCGCAAATTCTCCACTGTGGCAGCTTCACCGTCTGCCATCTTGCAGCGATGCGATTTATCGCCGCGCGTCAGGGGGCGGAAGTCATCCGACTGCAGTCGCTCTATTCCGCGCTGGCGATGGGCGGTGGCATTGCGATAATGACGATGATCTGCGGCGTGCTGTTCGCCCATCTGCAGGGGCATCTGTTCTGGGTGATGGCACTGGTGGCACTGCCCGCGCTGTTTCTGCGGCCCGGCTACGACTCCAGTAAATAACGAATACGCTGCTGATGGTGTAACGTCAGCGGCAGTTCCGCATGCACCAGCGGCGGAGAGTAGAGTGGCAACGAGGTCGGGTAGGGCGAAATGATGATGTCGACATCACGTGGCGCGCCCTCCCGCTGAAACAGTTTCACGTCCTGATAGGTAATATTAATTGGCAGCAGCGTGATCTCACGAATCTGCTGTTCTACATCCTGTTCCAGATCGGCGTCGTCGCCGGTCAGGATCAGCACCTGCTTCTCCTGCAGCGCACTCTCCTGCATCAGCCAGGCGCCGAAAATAATGGTAATTAAACTCACCTCTTCCGGTGTAAAAGCGATGCGGTAGTGCTGCTCAAAAGCCTGCAGCGCCTGCTGAGTGGTGCGAAGCAGACGCGGATAGAGGCGGCTGACATCCAGTGCCACGCTATTGTCGATACCGATATTGAAATGGGTGCGATCCAGCGCCTGCGCCAGATGCGGATAGAGCTGGTGCAGCAGTTCATTGCGGTCAGCAAAGGTAATCCCGGCACAGGCTTCAAAATCATCAATCAGCTGCTGAGTCGCTTTCATTAACTGCTGTTCAGCAGGATGCGCAATCGCGTCCACGACCGGCGTATGTATCTGGCTGAACAGCAGCGTCCAGAAATCCGCTTCACTGACGGGCGGAGCAATATGGCAGCGTTTGCGCCAGTGGTAGATCACATCCTCAGCGGCCTGCCGCTCAGGCTTCTGCTGCAGCCAGAGACATTGCGCCTCACTGAACAGCACCGGCTGACGCTGGCACAAGCCATACTTCATGAATATCTGCAGAAACAGCCGGTCACGTTCGCTGAAGTCACGCTTCAGGCGCAGGCTACAGTGCTGAATCAGTGCCTGTAAATTGGTCTCATCCCACAGCGCTTTCTCAATCTTCATGACTTTCAGGCGCTGACGCAGAGGCGCGGCAAAATGTTCGCAGACGAAGTCCTGCGATAAACGCAGACTGCGTCGCAGGTTATGCAGCAGACAGAGGCGCCGATCCAGCTCAGTTCCATGAAGACGAAAGCTGCCATCTACCATCTGATGCAATTCCAGCTGGTGATATCGCTGTATCTCATGGCCCACATCCGCGATATCCTGTCGGGCAACGTCAGGATCGACGCCATTCAGCTGGCAGACTTTTTCAAGCGTAAGCAAAGGTGTCGGCAGAAACAGCAGCAATAAAAGATGGCACTGACGCTGTGAACGGGAGAAGAGTGGTGCCAAAGGGGTAGCAGAACTCATCAATCAGATTTCCAGCAGGCTATTTTGAGCTAAGAATAGTCAACCCGTTCAGCGCCTGCGCGGTTTACGCGGTTTATTTGCCAGAGGTTTAAGGCGGGTCACAAAATTTTGTTACTTATAGATTCTTTTCGTCGGGAACGTTACTTTATAACATTATGAAACGCGCACTCTTTGCTCTGTTAATGGTATTAAGTCCGGCTGTGCTGGCACACCCTCACAGCTTCATTGATATGAAAACGGAACTGGTGGTGAAGGATGACACCTTTAGCGGGTTGAAGATGACCTGGACCATGGATGAGATTACCTCCGCTGATCTGCTGTATGACGCGGGCGACGCGAAACCTGGCACTGTAGTGTGGAAAAAGCTGGCAGCGGGTGTGATGGCAAACGTGCTGGGCCAGCACTACTTCTCAGAAATCTGGCACAACCAACAGCGGGTAAAGTTTTTGAATCTGCCAACGGAATATAACCTTTCGCGAAACGGCCACAAAGCGGTGCTGGAATTTATTCTGCCGCTGGCGGAACCCCCGAAGCTGACCGGACAGCGCTTTGAGATCCTGACTTTTGATCCCACCTATTTCGTCGATATGTTTTACGACAATCCCGGTGCTTTAACGCTGCCGCCTGCACTGCAGACGCGTTGCCGGTTTACCCTCAATACGCCCAAACCCAACGACTCACTGAAACAGTATGCGCTGTCGCTGGACAAAGCGGATGCCCCGGCTGAAGAGATGGATTTAGGCCGCCAGTTCGCACAAACGGTGGTACTGAAATGTCAATAATCTCCACGCCTTCCAGGGCCACCCGACTCTGGCCACTCTGGCTGATAGCAGGACTCTTCTCTGGCGGCGCACTGCTGGTCTGGCTTTACTGGTCGCAGATTCTGCTTCAGAGTGTATTGTGGCAGAAAGATTTGCACCGGCAGATGACTCAGCTGTTACAGCAGGTCGCGGAGCAGCCACACCAGGCAGGCATATCGCTGGTGATATTCAGCCTGATCTATGGCGTGCTGCACGCGCTGGGACCGGGCCACGGAAAAGTGGTGATCGCGACCTTTCTGGCGACCCATCCGAGCCGCGTCAGAACCAGTATCAGGCTGACGCTGCTTGCCTCACTGCTGCAGGGATCGGTCGCGATTGTGCTGGTCACGGTGATGCTGGTGCTGCTGAAAACGTCGTCGCGCCAGCTGCATCTCAGCAGTTTCTGGCTTGAAAAGGGCAGTTATCTGCTGGTGATCGGGCTGGGTGTGATGATCGGGTATCGGGCGCTGCGTGCGCTGTGGCTGGCGTTGCGCCCACGACCCGCTCCGGTATTTCGTGCTTTCCAGCCGCAGCATCAGCATGACGAGCATTGCGGATGCGGCCACGCACATCTGCCGACGCCGCAGCAGATGAATGGCAACGTCAGCTGGAAAACTCAGATGCTGGTTGTGGTGTCGATGGGCTTACGTCCCTGTTCTGGCGCGATTATGATGCTGCTGTTCGCCAAAGTGATTGGTGTTTATGGCTGGGGCATTCTCTCTGCTGCGGTAATGGCACTGGGCACGGCCCTGACTATTTCCGCTATTGGTTTGCTGGTGCAACAGGCGCGCTCGGTAGCACAGCGGCTGGCACAGCCTGGTGCTGGTGCTGGCATCATGCGACTTCTGATTCCCATCCTGGCTTTGACCGGTAGCCTGATATTAATCGTAGTGGGTATTGCATTATGGCAGTCTGCCCGGTTAACGTTGGGCGGCGGAATTCGACCTTTCTGACTAAAAGCGCAGCGGGAATAAAATTTCCGCTGTTATCTTTACCTCGCTAATTATCTGAGGCTTCATCACTTTAATTTTTTATCTGAGTAGTTCAGTGGTGAAATCACTATTCCCTGTCTACGCTGTTAATACCAAAACGGCATTCCGCCGTCGGCATGATAAAAGATCAAGACAGCTTTCTGTTTATTGCGAGGAGTATATTTCATGGCTGATACCCGTATTAATAATGGCTACACCGAAACGCTGGCGACCGGACCTGCAGGATTACCGTTAAAGCGTATTTCCTGGAGCGCCGTTTTTGCCGGTGTTATTTGTGCCTTAATCGTTCATATCATTCTGACATTGCTGGGAACAGCCATTGGTGCCACCACCATTGATCCGATGAAAGAACAGAATCCTCTCGACGGCCTGGGTACTGGCGCACTGGTCTGGACAGCCATTGAAATGCTGGTTGCGATGGCGGCAGGGAGTTATGTTGCCGGGCGACTGGCTCAACGCGAAGGGGCCCTGCACGGTTTATTGATGTTTGGCCTTAGCACAATTTTCACTATTTACCTGGCTATTGCACTGGCGACCAGTGTATTAGGCGGCGCGATGAATATTGTGGGTTCAGGTTTCCAGGCACTCGGTAGTGGTATTTCCGCGGCAGCGCCTTCGGTTACTCAAATGGCAAAACAAAAGCTGCAGGAGAATAATATTAATTTAGATAACCTGCAGAACGAACTGGAAACGACATTACGCCAGACAGGCAAACCGGAATTACAACCCGAGAATTTGAAGCAGGACGCAAATAAAGAAGCGCAGAATGCAGAAAACCAGGCTAGCAACACCGCGAATCATCCGCAGACAGCTGATACTGATCTGACTAACTGGGTAAAAGGTGTGATGGATCGCCATTCAGATACTCTGCAGGCAGCCGACCGTGATGCGCTGAAAAATATTATTAAAGCGCGTACCGGTAAAAGCGATCAGGAAGTGGATCAGATTGTCGCTAAAACTGAGCAGAACTATCAGCAGGCCGTTCAGAAATACCAGGAACTGAAACAGCAGGCTGAACAGAAAGCGCGTGAAGCCGGTGAGAAAGCCGCGGCTGCAACCGCTAAAGCAAGCTGGTATGCACTGATTCTGCTGATCATCGAAGCCGTCCTGGCCGGTGTGATGGGTATGGTCGGTCGTCGTACACAGCCCCGTCAGGTGCTGGCACACGAACGTCGTTAATCATCACTGAATGACAGGCAACAAAAAAGGCGGCTGATAGCCGCCTTTTTCTGTACTGAACCTTAGCGTTTTAACGCTTCGCTCAGCTCATCACGCATATTCGACAGCATCGATTTCACGACACGTGGGTTACCCGCGACCAGGTTACCTGACAGCAGATAGCCGTGGTTACCGGTGAAGTCAGTGACCAGACCGCCCGCTTCACGCACCAGCAGTTCGCCCGCGGCAAAATCCCATGGCTTCAGGCCAATCTCAAAATAGCCATCGACGCGACCGGCAGCGACATAAGCCAGATCCAGCGCAGCAGAACCGGTGCGACGGAAATCAGCACACTGGGTAAAGAGTTTGGTCATGATGTTCATGTAAGCAGGCGCGTGCTGCTTCATTTTGAACGGGAAGCCGGTTGCCAGAACGGTGCCATCCAGATCGCGTGCCGTGCTGCCACGCAGACGGTAGCCATTCAGCTGCGCGCCCTGACCACGTGAAGAGGTGAACAGTTCATTGCGCATAGGATCGTAAACAACGGCGACTTCAGTGCGGCCTTTGATGCGCACAGCGATCGAAACAGCAAAGTGAGGTAAACGTTTGATGAAGTTAGAGGTGCCATCCAGCGGATCGATAACCCATTGAACATCCTGATCTTCGCCCGCCAGCTCACCGCTTTCTTCAGTGATGATGGTGTGTTTCGGGTAAGATTTACGAATAATTTCGATAATCAGGCGTTCTGCTTCGCGGTCAACATTCGTTACGAAGTCGTTGCTGCCTTTCTGGCTGGCTTCGACGGCGTCCGGGGTTTCATAATATTTGGCAATTAAATTTCCGGCCTTGCGCGCTGCGCGCACGGCAATGTTGAGCATTGGATGCATCGGTATCTCTCGCTGGATGTTAAAGAACGGGGAAAACGGCGCGGAGTATAGCAGTGTGTTCGGTAAATGTCCTGCTTTATGTTAATATTCGCCCTACTGATTTTACTGACCCGTTTCTGAGTAACCCTAATCATGTTGCAAAATATTCGTATCGTGCTGGTTGAGACTTCTCACACCGGTAACATGGGCTCCGTTGCGCGCGCCATGAAAACCATGGGCTTAACTAACCTCTATCTGGTTAATCCGCTGGTCAAACCTGATTCACAGGCTATCTCCCTGGCCGCCGGTGCCAGTGACGTTATCGGCGAAGCTAAAATTGTCGACTCGCTGGATGAGGCGATCGCCGGATGCAGTCTGGTTGTTGGGACCAGCGCCCGTTCCCGCTCCCTGCCCTGGCCGATGCTGGATGCACGTGAATGTGGCGTGAAAAGCGTGGAAGAGGGCCAGCAGGCACCTGTTGCACTGGTGTTTGGCCGTGAACGTGTTGGCCTGACCAATGAAGAGTTGCAGAAGTGCCATTATCACGTCGCGATTCAGGCTAACCCGGAATACAGTTCGCTGAACCTGGCGATGGCGGTGCAGATTATCGCCTATGAAGTGCGCATGGCGTGGTTGCAGTCGCAGGAGCAGGCCAGCCCGGCACCGAAGTATGAAGAATCCCCTTATCCGCTGGTGGATGACCTTGAACGCTTCTATCAGCATATGGAGCAGATGATGCTGAACAGCGGTTTTATCCGTGAAGCTAATCCGGGTCAGGTGATGAGTAAACTGCGTCGTTTATACACCCGCGCACGCCCGGAACGTGATGAACTCAACATCCTGCGTGGCATGCTTTCATCGTTTGAAAAGCGTAAAAACGAGAAAAAAGAAGCAGATAATAGTTGAGTAAATTACCAGGTTAAATACCTGACTAATTTACCAGGTTAAATAGTTGACCAAATTACTCGGGAATGGCAGACTTCAGCGCATCTGTTGCTAATCCTCCGATAACCGGACGCTATTGAGGTCACACGCTATGAGACTGACATCCAAAGGACGTTATGCCGTTACTGCAATGCTGGACGTTGCCCTTCACTCCCATGAAGGTCCGGTCCCGCTGGCGGATATTTCCGAGCGTCAGGGCATCTCGCTCTCCTATCTGGAGCAGTTATTCTCCCGACTGCGTAAAAATGGTCTGGTCTCGAGCGTGCGTGGTCCGGGTGGCGGTTATCTGTTGGGTAAAGAATCCAGCACCATCTCTGTCGGTGAAGTGATTATCGCCGTGGATGAGTCAGTTGATGCGACCAAATGCCAGGGTAAAGAAGGTTGTCAGGGTGGTGAGCGCTGCCTGACTCACGTGCTGTGGCGCGACCTGAGCGTGCGCATCAGTGAATTCCTGAACAATATTACGCTGGCTGAGCTGGTGAATAATCAGGAGATTCTGGATGTGGCCGATCGTCAGAATGCAATTGATAATCGTCGCTTCCAGAGCCCGCGTTCTCAGGGAATTAACGTTAACCAACGCGCCTCCTGATCCCCGCTGTTGCGGCCCTAACTGCTAACGCGGTCAGGGCCGAATCTGCTATAAAGACGTATGATTTTTTATACGGAGCTGTAGCGCAATGAAATTACCGATTTACCTGGATTATGCCGCCACCACGCCGGCCGATCCGCGTGTAGCCAGCAAAATGATGCAGTTTCTGACGCTGGATGGCACGTTCGGTAATCCGGCCTCGCGATCGCACCGTTTTGGCTGGCAGTCTGAAGAAGCGGTTGATGTTGCCCGTAATCAGATCGCCGAACTGGTCAACGCCGATCCCCGCGAAATCGTCTTTACCTCTGGCGCCACCGAATCCGATAACCTCGCGATCAAAGGCGCTGCCCATGCCCACCAGGCACGCGGCAAACATATCATCACCAGCCAGACCGAACATAAAGCGGTGCTCGACAGCTGCCAGCAGCTGGAGCGTGAAGGCTTTGATGTCACGTATCTGACGCCAGCAACCAATGGCATTATCTCACCTGGCCAGTTACGTGCAGCGCTGCGCGACGACACGATTCTGGTCACTCTGATGCATGTAAACAATGAAACCGGGGTGATTCAGGATATTGCCGCCTTTGGTGAGATTTGCCGTGAGCGTGAGATTCTGTTCCATGTTGATGCCACCCAGAGCGTTGGCAAATTGCCCATCGATCTCAGCCTGTTACCGGTCGATTTGATGTCGTTTTCTGCCCACAAGCTTTATGGCCCGAAAGGCATCGGCGCGCTCTATGTACGGCGTAAACCGCGCGTGCAGATCGCTGCGCAGATCCACGGCGGCGGACATGAACGCGGAATGCGCTCCGGGACCTTGCCGGTGCATCAGATTGTCGGCATGGGTGAAGCCTATCGTATTGCCGCCGAAGAGCGCGAAACTGAAATGGCGCGGATTCAGGCGCTGCGCGATCGCCTGTGGCAGGGCATCAGCGCACTGCCGGACGTTACCCTTAATGGCGATCTGCAGCAGAGTGCACCGAATATTCTTAACCTCAGTTTCGCTGATGTTGAGGGTGAATCACTGATCATGGCGCTGAAAGACCTGGCGCTCTCTTCCGGTTCGGCCTGTACCTCCGCCAGCCTGGAGCCTTCCTATGTCCTGCGCGCGCTGGGCCTGAGTGAAGAACTGGCGCACAGTTCGCTTCGCTTCTCGCTGGGACGCTTCACGACGGAAGAAGAGATCGACTACGCCATTGCACTGGTGCAGAAGTCAGTGACCCGTCTGCGGGCCTTAATGAAATCCTGATACCCGGCGATAGTCCGGAAACTGCGCCAATATGGGCACTTCGCTGGCAACGCCCGGCGGAATCTGTTATCAGGTCTCTCTGTGAATTACATTTAACATCTTATTAAAGCCGTTATAACAATCAGGCTGGATGAAACAGATAACGATTACGGAGCTTTTCGATGACCACACAACCGATGAACATTACGCTTAGCAGCCAGCCCGCCGATGCGCGCTGGGGCGAAAAAGCGATTCTCAGCAGCAACGACAGCGGCATGACACTGCACCTGACCGGCGCAGATGCGCTGAATACCATTCAGCGTGCGGCCCATAAAATCGATGGCCAGGGCATCCGCCATGTGGCGCTGACCGGCGAAGGCTGGCACCTTGAGCAGTGCTGGGCATTCTGGCAGGGCTTCCGTGGCCCGAAAGGCCAGCGTCAGGTTGACTGGCCTGAACTGGGCGAACATGAGCAGGCGGAGTTTGATCGCCGTCTGAAAATCATCGACTGGGTGCGCAACGTCATTAACCTGCCCGCAGAAGATCTGGGGCCGGAGCAGCTGGCGCACAATGCCGTCGATCTGATCAGTGAAGTGGGCGGTGACGCCGTCAGCTATCGTATTACCAAAGGCGATGAACTGCGGGTGCAGGGTTATATGGGCCTGCATACTGTGGGACGCGGTTCAAATCGTCCGCCGGTCTATCTGGCGCTCGACTACAACCCGACCGGCGACGAGAATGCGCCGGTTTACGCCTGCCTGGTCGGTAAAGGCATTACCTTTGATACCGGCGGCTACAGCCTGAAGCAGAGCAGCTTTATGGACTCGATGAAGTCTGACATGGGCGGCGCGGCGACGGTGACTGGCGCGCTGGCGATGGCGATTTCTCGCGGTCTTAACAAGCGCGTCAAACTCTACCTCTGCTGCGCCGATAATATGGTCAGCAGCAACGCCTTCAAGCTGGGCGACATTATTCGCTATCGCAACGGCAAATCGGTGGAAGTGATGAACACCGACGCGGAAGGCCGCCTGGTGCTGGCCGACGGTTTGATCGACGCCAGCGAGCAGAACCCGACGATGATCATTGACGCCGCAACGCTGACCGGCGCGGCTAAAACGGCGCTGGGCAACGATTACCATGCGCTGTTCACCTTTGATGAGGTGATGGCGCAGTCGCTGATGGGCAGCGCAGTGAGTGAGAACGAACCTTTCTGGCGTCTGCCGCTGGCCGAATTCCATCGCAGCCATCTGCCGTCTAACTTTGCCGATCTTAATAACATTGCCAGTCCGTCTCATGCGGCCGGTGCCAGCAGCGCGGCAGCGTTCCTGTCACACTTCGTCAGCAACTATCAGCAGGGCTGGCTGCACATCGACTGCTCTGCGACCTATCGCAAAGGCGCCGTTGATCAGTGGGCGGCAGGTGCAACAGGTCTGGGCGTGCGTACCCTCGCCAATCTGTTACTGAAATAAGCCGATCTCAGCGGTGGCTGATGCTGCCGCTGTTCAGAGGGAAACGTTCAGAGGGAAACTATGAACCGTCTTGAAGAGGTGCTGAAGCTGGCGGCGACTGAGCCTGCCCATCGGCCCGAGTTTTTCCAGTTGCTGCTGGAATCTGACGTCTTTGTTCCGGGCGAAAGTACCACGCAACAGTTTGATGCCAGCACGCCCGTTGATCTCCAGCACTGGGAAAAAGAGGATGGCAGCAGCATTATTCCTTTTTTCACGTCAGAAGAGGCGATGAGTGAAGCGGTAAACGGTGAGCAGTCATGGCTGCGTCTGCCGGTACGGACGTTGTTTGAGATGACGCGTGGCGAGACGCTGTTTCTCAATCCTAAACTGCCTTCCGGCAAAGAGTTCACTGCAGCGGAGATCACGCATCTGCTGGCGGAAGAGGGCAGTGCGCTAAGTCAGCAGACTGTGCTGGAAGGCGGGCAGTCACTGCTGCTCTCTGAGGTGGCTGAACCGCCTGCACAGATGATCGACTCGCTGACTCAGTTGTTTACGAAGCATAAGCAGGTGCGTCGGGCATTTATTGCCAGCATTCGTGAACGGGCAGACGAAGCACCTAATTTACTGATTGGCATTGAAGCGGACAGCAACATTGAAGCGATCATCCAGGCGGCGGGCAGTGTGGCAACGGATACGCTGCCAGACGATGCGCCAGTGGATATCTGTGAAGTGATGCCGAACGATCGCGGCATCAGCCACTTCTTTACCGCGCACATCACCCCCTTCTATGAACGTCGCTGGGGCAGTTTCCTGCGTGACTTCAAGGGCAGTGAGCGGATTATCTGACGCACTCAATACAAACAGGCGGCTCATGAGCCGCCTGTTTTTTATTTCGCAATAGGCAGGTCGTCCCGGCTGCCCCATTCGCCCCAGGATCCGTCATACAGCGTGGCATCCCGTGCGCCCAGCGCGGTCAGCGCCAGAATCAACACCACCGCCGTTACGCCTGAGCCACAGCTGGCGACCACTGGCTGGGAAATATCGACACCTGCGTCAGCAAAAATTCTGCGCAGTTCCGCTTCCGGCTTGAGTGTTCCCTGCTCAACCAGCATATTCCACGGCACGTTCAGGCTGTTGGGAATATGGCCGCGATGCAGGCCGGGACGCGGTTCGTCCACTTCAGCGTTAAAACGATTGGCAGCACGGGCATCAACAATCTGCGCGCCGCCTTCATGGCTGATCAGCAGCACATCCGTCAGGCGTTTCACCCGGCTTTCATCCGCGTGGGCTTCAAACTCACCTTCCGGCAGATTCACTTCGCCGCTTGCCAGCGCAAAACCGGCCGCTTTCCAGCCCTGCAATCCCCCGGCCAGAATCGACACCTGAGCCACACCAAAGGTCTTCAGCATCCACCAGGCGCGGGGTGCGGAAAAGAGATTGCCTTCGTCATAAACGACCAGATGTTTATCACTGCTGATGCCCAGCTCGCGCATCGCGACGGCAAAGGTCTCGGCACGCGGCAGCATATGCGGATAAGGGCTGGTGTGATCGGAAAGGGCTTCAATATCAAAGTAAGGGGCGTCAGGTAAATGACCCGCCAGATACTCAGCCTGGATATCGCGAACCGCTTCCATTCCGGGTGGCAACAAACGTGCATCCAGTACCTGAAGGCGTTCATCGTTGTAGTGCTCTTGTAACCAGTCGGCGGACACAAACAGTGGCGTCGTCATAACAACCTCATCTCAGCAATCTGTCATACCAGTGTCAGGGAATGTGCGCACCATCTCAAGAGAAGCGTTGATTAAATGCGAGCATTGATATGAAATTGCGCGGCGTAATCAAACGACACTCCCTGCGTCCCGGTGAAGGAACTACCATGAAGAAACGCAACACCCGGCTGCTGCTCAGCATGCTGATCGGTGGCTCGCTGCTGTCAGCAACTCTATTCCCTGTTTTGCCTCTTCAGGCGGCAGAGGCACCCTCAACGGCTCAGGTCAGCAAACCGCTGACCATTATCGATCTCTCAGAACTGCAGATCGACGGTGCCGCTGCGCTGGTCTTAACCTTCAGTCAGCCGCTGGATGATAAACAGGATATCGCGCAAAAAGTCAGGCTGACTGACGATAAACAGGGCCGGGTGGATGGCGGCTGGGAGCTTTCCGCTAACCGCAAAACGTTGCGCTTCCGTCATCCTGAACCCTCACGTCACTTCACCGTCACGGTGGATGCAGGATTGCGCGCGGCCAGCGGTGAAACGCTTGCCGCCGATTACAGCCAGAAAATCGCCACCAGTGATATCCAGCCGATGGTGGGGTTTGCCAGTCGCGGTTCATTGCTGCCGCTGCGTATCACGCAGGGACTGCCGGTGCTGGCGCTAAATGTGAACCAGGTCGATGTCGATTTCTTCCGCATTAAGAATGCCGGCCTGGCAGAATTCCTCTCGCAGTGGAATTACGGCAATAACCTCTCCAGCTGGCAGTCACAGGATCTGCTGAAAAGCAGCCAGCTGGTCTACTCCGGTCGCTTCGAGCTTAATCCGGCGCGCAACACCCGTGAAAAATTGCAGTTGCCGATGAGTGACATTACCGCGCTTCAGCAGCCGGGCGTCTATCTGGCGGTGATGAAGCAGGCTGGAACGTATCGCTACAGCCAGCCCGCTACACTTTTCACCCTGAGCGACATTGGCCTCTCACTGCATCGCTTCCCGACTCAATTTGAACTGTTTGCCCAGAGCCTGGCAAACGGCCAGCCACTTTCCGGCGTCAGCGTCAGGTTGCTGGATGCCAAAGGGCAGGTGCTGCAAAGCGGCACCAGTGACAACACCGGCCATCTGCGCCTCAGGGCGGATGAAAAAGGCAGGATCCTGCTGGCCGTGCAGGGTGAACAGACCTCAATGATTGACCTGTCGCGTCCGGCGCTGGATCTCGCGGAGTTTCCGGTTGCCGGACCGCAGGGTTATGACAAACAGCTGTTTGTCTTTGGGCCGCGCGATATCTATCGCCCAGGCGAAATCGTCATCGTCAATGCGCTGCTGCGTGATGCCGACGGACATCCGTTGCCCGTTCAGCCGATAAAAGCAGAACTGGTGCAGCCCGATGGCCAGGTGATGCGAACCTTTGTCTGGCAGCCTGAGGCGGGCCTCTACCAGCAGCGCCTGGCACTGCCCGAATCTGCCATGACCGGCAACTGGATACTGCGACTCAATACCGGCGATAACCTCAAGCGTGAATGGACGTTCCACGTCGAGGATTTTCTGCCGGAGCGTATGGCGTTAACCCTGAAAAATGACCCTCAGCCGCAGCCTGCTGATGCCCCCGTTGAGTTTGGTATTGAGGGGCGTTATCTCTATGGCGCACCGGCGGCGGGTAACACGTTACAGGGACAACTCTATCTGCGACCGGCACGCGAAGCGGTGGCTGCACTGCCGGGCTACCAGTTTGGTGACATTACCGAAGAGGGGCTAAAGCGCACGCTGGATGAGGTCGATCTCAAACTCGACGCCAGCGGTAAAGCGCAGCTTTCGGTAGAGAGTCAGTGGGATCAGCTGCACTCTCCGCTCAACCTGATCCTGCAGGCCAGCCTGCTGGAGACCGGCGGCCGTCCGGTCACCCGACGCGCTACCCAGGCCATCTGGCCTGCAGAAGCTCTGCCGGGTATCCGGCCGCTGTTCGGTAACAAGGCCGTTTATGACTACCGCAGTGACAGCTATCACGATGAGCCTACCGTGCCGGAAGAGAGCCTGGCCGAATTCGATATTGTCTATGCCAACAGTCAGGGCAAGAAACTGGCGGCAGACAAGCTGGATGTGCGCCTGATTCGTGAACGCCGTGACTACTACTGGAGCTTCTCGGACAGCGAAGGCTGGCAGTCGCAGTATGGCGACAAAGACCTGCAGGAAGATGAACGCGCTATCTCAATCCCGGCTGACGGCAGCACCAAAGTCAGCTTCCCGGTTGAGTGGGGCCACTACCGGCTGGAAGTGCAGGCGGGCGAGAAGATCGTCAGCAGCGTGCGGTTCCAGGCCGGTTATGACTGGCAGGACAACACCAACGGCACGGGCGCACTGCGTCCGGATCAGGTCAGACTGAAGCTGGACAAAGCGGCTTACCAGCCGGGCGACACCGTGCATCTGCAGGTTGACTCCCCGGCAGCCGGTAAAGGTTACCTGATGGTGGAGTCGAGCAGCGGCACGCTCTGGTGGCAACCGCTGACTGTACCTGAGGGCGGCACAACAGTGGATGTCCCTGTTGCTGAGAGCTGGCGGCGTCACGATCTCTACTTCAGCGCTATCGTGGTGCGTGACGGTGATAAGGTCAGTGGCGCAACACCAAAACGCGCGGTGGGGCTATTACACCTGCCGATGGCGACAGAGGCGCGCCGCTTAAACCTGACGCTGGATGCGCCCGATAAAATTCGTCCTGAACAGCTCCTGACGGTCAGGGTTCACGCCAGTCGTGACGGTGGTCCGCTGCCTGAAAAAGTGAATGTGCTGTTGTCAGCCGTGGACAGTGGCGTGCTGAGCGTCACAGATTTTAAAACGCCCGATCCGTGGCAGGCTTTCTTTGGCCGTAAACGCTACAACGTCGATCAGTACGATGTCTTTGGTCAGCTGATCGAAGGCGGTGGCCGACTGGCGGCGCTGCGTTTTGGTGGTGATGGTGAAGATGAATCGATGACGCGCGGCGGTAAAAAGCCGGTAACGCATGTGAATATCGTGGCGCAACAGTTGCAGGCGGTAACGCTGGATAAAGAGGGCAACGGGACGATTACGCTACCGATCCCGGCGTTTAATGGCGAACTGCGGCTGATGACCCAGGCCTGGAGCAACGACAGTTTCGGCGCGGCAGAGCGCAAACTGGTGGTCGCCGCGCCGCTGATCAGCGAACTGGCCACGCCGCGCTTCCTTGCCAGCGGCGACTCGGCATCACTGGCGCTCGATCTCACGAACCTGACCGATCTGCCGCAAACCCTGAAAGTGGATGTGACCAGCAGTGGCTTAGTCGATCTGGCCGGTGCGGCCAGCCAGAGCGTGACGCTGGCCAAAGGCGCTCGTACCACACTGCAGATTCCGGTCACGGCGAAAACCGGCTTTGGTGATGGCGAGATTGCCGTACAGATTTCCGGTCTGAACCTGCCGGGTGAACAGGTTAAGGCCAGCAAACAGCAGTGGAAAATCGGCGTCCGGCCGCCTTATCCTGCCCTGACGCTGAACTTTGATGCCGTTATCAATCCCGATCAGCCCTGGCAGATAGCGGCAGCGGCGCTGACCGGCCTGGATGCACAGACCCTGAGTGGACAACTGACGCTGAGCAATCGTCCGCCGCTGAATATCGCCAGCTATATCAGTGCGCTCTATGCCTATCCCTATGGCTGTCTGGAACAGACTACCAGCGGGCTCTGGCCTTCGCTTTACACCAGCCATGCCGAGCTAACTGCTATGGGCATTAAAACCAGCAGCGATGAAGCGCGACGGGCCGCCGTCGACACCGGCATTGCTCGTCTGGCGGGTATGCAGCGGGCCAACGGCAGTTTCGGGCTGTGGGATAAACAGAGTGAAGAGGAGTTCTGGCTGACGCCTTATGTAACGGACTTCCTGCTGCGCGCCAGTGAGGCGGGCTATGCGCTACCAGATAATGTGGTTGATCGCGCTAACGCACGGCTGCTGCGCTACTTGCAGGATCCCGCGCAGATCAGCGGCGGCAGCAGTGACGACAACACCGCGCTGCAGTTCAGCGTGCAGGCTTACGCCGGATTGGTGCTGGCGCGTCAGCAGCGCGCGCCATTGGGTGCGCTGCGTGCATTGTATGAAAAGCGTGAGAAAGCCCGCTCCGGACTGGCGCTGATGCAGCTGGGTGTCGCGCTGAAGCTAATGGGTGACGGGCAGCGCGCATCGCTTGCGATCATGCAGGGTGCCACGCTGACCCGCTCGGACAAAGCGTGGTACGGCGACTATGGCAGCACGGTGCGCGATGAGGGGATGATGATTGCCCTGTTAGCAGAGAATAAGCTGCAGCCTGATTTGCAGAATAGTCTGCTGCTGTCGCTCTCCAAAGAGGTCAGGGGAAAACGCTGGTTCTCGACCCAGGAAAATAACGCGCTTTATCTGGCTGCGCATACCTTACAGCAGGCGCAGGGCGGGAGCTGGCAGGCGCAGCTGTCCGGTAACCCAGCTCCGTTACAGGGCGATGCACCGCTGAATAAAGGGCTGGGCGCGGAGCAACTGCTGCAGGGGCTAGCCATCAGTAATCCGGGCAGTGCGCCGCTGTATGGTCGTCTGGACGTCACCGGTTATCCGCTGGCTGCGCCTCAGCCGGAGAGTAATGTGCTCGGGATAAAACGTGAATATTTCACCCTGGATGGCAAAGCTGCCGATCTCAGTAATCTGCGCAGCGGTGAATTGCTGGTGGTTCGTCTGACGGTCTCCTCGAAACGCAGCATCAGCGATGCGCTGGTGGTGGATCTGCTGCCTGCCGGTCTGGAGCTGGAAAACCAGAATCTGGCAGATAGCAGCGCCAGCCTCGGTGACAGTGCGGATGCGCTGAAGGAGAGCATGGGTGACATGCAGCAGGCTGATATCAAACACATCGAGTTCCGAGACGATCGATTCGTCGCGGCCCTGGCGGTGGATACCTATCGTCCCGCCACGCTGGTCTATCTGGCCCGGGCGGTCACGCCGGGTCGCTATCTGATGCCACCGCCGCAGGTGGAGTCGATGTATGTGCCGGAGTGGCGCGCCACCGGCAGTACACCGCCGCAGCTGCATATCCAGTAAGTGATGCAGGGCGTGATTAACATCAGCGCCATTAAAAAGCGGTGGCTCGCGCTGCCGTTTTTTTTTCTGGCGTTATGGCTGGCGACATGGGGACTGGATCGGCTGTTCCCGCTGCCGCTTAAAGAGGTGCAGCCTGCGCGGGTGATTGTGGCCAGCGACGGCACGCCGCTGTGGCGCTTTGCGGACAGCAAGGGCATCTGGCGCTATCCCGTCACACCAGAAGAGGTCGCTCCGGCTTATCTGCAGGCGCTGCTCACCTACGAAGATCGCTGGTTCTGGTATCACCCCGGCATCAATCCGCTGGCGCTGGTGCGTGCGGCCTGGCAGGATTTGCGCCATCAAAGCGTTATTTCCGGTGGCAGCACGCTGACCATGCAGGTAGCACGCCTTATCGACCCGCAACCCCGTACGCTGCGGGGCAAGCTAATCCAGGCGTGGCGGGCGCTGCAGCTTGAATGGCACCTTTCCAAACGTGACATCCTGACGCTCTACCTTAACCGTGCGCCTTTTGGCGGCACGCTGGAAGGGGTGGGCGCGGCAAGCTGGAGCTGGCTGGGGAAATCCCCGTCACAGCTGACACCGGGCGAGGCAGCGCTGCTGGCGGTTTTGCCGCAGGCACCCAGCCGACTTCGCCCCGATCGCTGGCCAGAGCGGGCAGAAGCGGCACGCAATAAAGTGCTGGATCGGCTGGCGGAATACCGCATCTGGTCCGCTGAGCAGGTGGCGGAAATCCGTCAGGAGCCGGTCTGGCTGCCGCCACGGCAGATGCCGCAGATGGCGCCGCTGCTGGCCCGGCGATTACTGTCGATCAGTTCCAGCGACAAGATTGTCTCCACGCTCGATCCTTCACTGCAGCGCGAGCTGGAAAGCCTGGCGCTGAACGTTAAAAACCAGCTTCCGCCGCGCACCTCACTGGCGATGCTGGTGGTCGATCACACCACCATGGCGGTTCGGGGCTATGTCGGTTCGGCTGACTTTACCGATGACAGTCGGTTCGGGCATGTGGACATGATCGCCAGCGTGCGTTCGCCTGGCTCGGTGTTAAAACCCTTTGTTTACGGCATGGCGCTGGATGAGGGGCTGATTCATGCCGAATCGCTGCTGCAGGATGTGCCGCGTCGCTTTGGTGATTACCGGCCAGGCAATTTCGACACCGGTTTTCACGGGCCGGTCAGCGCCAGCGATGCGCTGGTACGCTCCCTGAATCTGCCGGCTGTACAGGTGCTGGAGGCGCTGGGACCGAAAAACGTTGCGGCGCGTCTGCGCAATGTGGGTCTGAATTTACGTTTCCCGCCAGGCGCGGAACCCAATCTTTCGTTGATTCTTGGCGGCACCGGCGCCCGCATGGATGAAATTGTGGCGGCTTATAGCGCCTTTGCCCGTCACGGCAATGCCGCTGCACTGCGCTGGACGCCCGAGCAACCCTTGCAGCAGCGACCGCTGCTTTCACCCGCATCGGCGTGGATCATCCGGCGCATCCTGGCGGGTGAAGCGCAACCGGCCGGTAATGGCAGCGTACCTGATGTGGTGCCGCTGGCCTGGAAAACCGGCACCAGTTACGGCTATCGCGACGCCTGGTCGGTGGGCATCAATCCCCGTTATCTGATTGGCGTCTGGGTGGGGCGGCCGGATGCGACTCCGGTTGCCGGGCAGTTTGGTTTCGCCTCTGCCGTGCCAGTCATGAATCAGATTAACAGCGTGCTGATGAGCCGTCTCGGCAGGCGTGACGTGCCGGTCGACCCACGTCCGGCCTCGGTAACGGTCGCGACCATATGCTGGCCTGGTGGTCAGCCGTTGCCTGCCGGAGATGAAAACTGCCGCCAGCGTCGGCAAAGCTGGGTCGCTTCTGATACGTTGCCGCCAACACTGCTGGCGCCCGGTCAGGAGAGCCTCAGCGGATTACGCGCGGGCTACTGGCAAAATGCGCAGGGACTGCGCGTCGCAGCAGATTGCCCCGGCGCTACCCGCCACGAACGGCTGGTCTGGCCGCTGCCGCTGGAGGCCTGGCTGCCGCCTCAGGAGCGGCGGGCGCAGCGCTTACCGCCTGTCGATACCCATTGTCCGCCATTACAACAGGGCAGTAGCGCACCACTGATTGTCACCGGCGTTGTTGAGCGGCAAATCGTTAAACCGCTGCCGGGTAATAGCACGCTGACGATCCCGGTCGCGGTGCAGGGAGGGCAGGGCACGCAACGCTGGTGGTTCCTGAATGGTGAGCCATTGATGACGCAAAACGCGGCGAACAGCCTGTCGCTGCATCTTGATCATCCCGGCGAGTATCAGCTGGTGGTAATGGATGAAGAGGGACAACTTGTCTCGGTCACCTTCACTCGGGGCTGACGATTTTTTGCGCTAAATCATAACTATGGCGCGCCTGCCTCAACTCAGATCAAGAATTTTCAACAAATTGGGGATCTCTGATAGGCAATGCCGCACTCAGCCCCTATAATCGGCGCCGTTTCTTAACCGGGGCGGACGCCACCGGTTTCTTCAGAACGTCAAGACAGAGGTCATCATGGCAATCGAACGTACTTTTTCTATCATCAAGCCAAACGCCGTCGCTAAAAATGTGATTGGTGCTATCTATAACCGTTTTGAAAGCGCTGGCTTCAAAATCGTTGGCGCAAAAATGCTGCAGCTGAGCAAAGAGCAGGCTGAAGGCTTTTACGCTGAGCACCAGGGCAAGCCATTCTTCGATGGTCTGGTTGAATTCATGACCTCTGGCCCGGTTGTTGTATCCGTGCTGGAAGGTGAAAATGCGGTTCAGCGTCACCGTGACCTGATGGGTGCAACTAACCCGGCAAACGCACTGGCTGGCACACTGCGTGCTGACTACGCTGACAGCTTCACCGAAAACGCGACCCACGGTTCAGATTCTGCTGAATCCGCTGCCCGCGAAATCGCTTATTTCTTCGGCGAAAACGAAATCTGCCCACGTACCCGTTAATCGCCCGGCGATAAACGTTACAGCGGCTTTACAAAAATCTGCGTAGGGGAGGTCACTCCCGCCTGTTATCAGGCCGCAGATGTTGTACAATATTGCGCCTTCATTGACATCGCTTAATGAAGGCGCAATTTTTTCACCTATCCCTGAACAGCGCCATAACGTGTAACAACGAGGCCAGAGAATATTATGTCCGAACAGATTGAGACGTCCGCGTCCGCTTCCCCCATTGTCGTTTCTCCCAAAAGCCAGAAAATAAACCTGCTGGATCTCAACCGTCAGCAGATGCGGGAATTTTTCCTGTCGCTGGGCGAGAAGCCTTTCCGCGCCGATCAGGTCATGAAGTGGATTTATCACTACTGCTGCGATGACTTCGAGCAGATGACCGACATCAACAAAAAGCTGCGTAACCGGCTGATGGAGCTGACGGAAATCCGCGCGCCAGAAGTGGCGGAAGAGATGCGCTCCACCGACGGCACCATTAAATGGGCCATTCGCGTGGGCGACCAGCTGGTGGAAACGGTCTACATCCCGGAAGGCGATCGCGCCACGCTGTGTGTCTCTTCACAGGTGGGGTGTGCGCTGGAGTGTAAATTCTGTTCGACCGCACAGCAGGGCTTTAACCGTAACCTGCGGGTGTCAGAAATTATTGGTCAGGTGTGGCGTGCGGCGAAAATTGTTGGCGCAGCCAAAATCACCGGCCAGCGTCCTATCACCAACGTGGTGATGATGGGCATGGGCGAGCCACTGCTCAACCTCAATAACGTGGTTCCGGCGATGGAGATCATGCTGGATGACTTCGGTTTTGGTCTGTCGAAGCGTCGCGTAACCCTCTCAACATCAGGCGTCGTGCCTGCGCTGGATAAACTGGGTGATATGATCGACGTGGCGCTGGCGATCTCGCTGCATGCACCAAACGACAAGCTGCGTGATGACATCGTGCCGATCAACAAAAAGTACAATATCGAAACCTTCCTGGCCGCGGTGAAGCGTTACATCGCGAAATCCAACGCCAACCAGGGACGCGTGACCATTGAGTACGTCCTGCTGGATCACGTCAATGACAGCACTGATGATGCGCATGAACTTGCCGCATTACTGAAAGAAACACCGTGTAAAATCAACCTGATTCCGTGGAACCCCTTCCCGGGCGCGCCGTATGGCCGTAGCTCTAACAGCCGTATCGATCGCTTCTCCAAAGTTTTAATGGACTATGGTTTTACCACCATCGTGCGTAAAACCCGTGGCGACGACATTGATGCCGCCTGCGGTCAGTTAGCCGGCGAAGTCATTGACCGTACCAAGCGGACGATGCGCATCAAAATGGCGGGTGAAGCCATATCTGTGAAGCCGCTCTAGAAGGTTGAAATCGCGCGTTTCCTGACGTGATGACCCGTGGCAGGCTGCAGCCTGTCAACGTCAAACGGAGGGAAACGATTATGCGTAATGGATTACCTGCAGTGTTGCTGGCGCTGTTTGTTGTAAGCGGGTGTGTCAGTCAGCCGCGTGAACCTGGCGCAGAAGAGGTGCGTCTGCAGTTAGGGATGCACTATCTGGCCAGTGGCGACGCTGCTGCGGCTGAGCGAAACTTTCTACGGGCACAGGCCGCTGCGCCACATGATTACCGGGTCTCGCTTGCGCTGGCACGGCTGGCACTGAAGCAGGGTAATCAGACAGCGGCGCAGGCACGGTTTATACTGGCACAGCAGCAGGCGCCGGAGAATGGTTTTGTTGCTAACAATTACGGTGCGTTTCTCTGCGCTTTAAGGCAGTATGACGAAGCGCATCAACAGTTTAGTCGGGCAAGCGCAGCACAGCAGTTTGATGCTCGCAATGACGCGCTTGAACTGGCAGGCTTTTGTTATCTGCAGGCTGGCGATGTTGCTGCTGCCCGAAGGGCGTTACGTCAGGCCATTGATGCTGACAGGCGTAAAGCTGACTCGCTGCTGTCGGAAGCTGAAAAGCAGCTGGCAGATAACCATCTGTCGAAGGCCCAGGTTTTGCTTGGTGTTTACCAGCAACAGCTGCCTGAAACAGCACGAAGTCTGGCGTTACACTTACGTTTCGCCGCGCTACAGGGAAATGCCGCTGACGTTTCACGTTATGGCGACCGGTTAGCGCGACGTTTTCCGCAATCGATACAGTACCAGCGTTATTTAGCTAATGAATACTGAAGCCACTCAAGAAAACTCTGCATTACAATCAACAGGTGAACGCCTGCGTCTGGCCCGTGAGCAGATGGGGCTGACGCAGCAGAACGTCGCTGAACGCCTGTGCCTGAAACTTTCTACCGTGCGTGACATCGAGGAGGACAAATCACCTGCTGATTTAGCTTCCACGTTCCTGCGCGGCTACATTCGCTCTTACGCGCGTCTGGTGCATATTCCTGAAGAGGAACTGCTGCCGATGATGGCGAAGCAGACACCGATTCGGTCTTCAAAGATTGAGCCGATGCAAAGTTTTTCACTGGGCAAACGCCGCAAGAAACGCGACGGCTGGTTAATGATTTTTACCTGGCTGGTGGTGTTTGTGGTCGTGGGGCTGACGGGCGCCTGGTGGTGGCAGAACCATAAAGCGTCCCAGGACGATCTGGTGCCGATGACCGACCAGAGCAGTAGCAGCGGTGATAATGGTCAGTCGATTCCGCTGGGTGAAAGCAGTGGTGATAGCGCGGCACCTGCCGCAACTGACGAGAGCAACACCACCACGACCAGTAACAGCGGCGCAGCCAGTGCGCCGGCGAGTGCGGCTCCGGCCGCCACCGCCAGCAATAGCGCGACCACCACTCAGCCGGATAACACCAGCAATGCTGTGGTGTCGCCGAGCCAGGCGCCAGTGGACAACTCAGCGGCTGCACCAGCAGCCACGACGCCGACAACCAGCGCGGCACCTCCGATGCCCGTCGGTGCAGCTGCGGTCAATGAGCCGGCAGCTGACCCTAATGCGGTGGTCATGAACTTCAACGCCGACTGCTGGCTGGAAGTCAGTGACGCGACCGGCAAAAAACTGTTCAGCGGCATTCAGCGTAGTGGTGGTAAACTCAGCCTCGCAGGAACGCCTCCGTATCGTCTGAAAATTGGCGCGCCTCGTGCAGTTCAGGTGCAATATCAGAATCAGCCCGTTGATTTAAGTCGTTTTATCCGTAATAACCAGGTTGCTCGCCTGACGTTGGGTGCGCAATAACAGCGTATCGCGTACCGGGCAATTGTGGAGAAGAAATATGCATAACGAAGCACCCATTATCCGCCGTAAATCCAAACGCATTTACGTCGGCAAGGTGCCGGTCGGTGACGGCGCGCCAATCGCTGTTCAGTCGATGACCAACACCCGCACCACTGACGTGGAAGCGACGGTAAATCAGATCAAAGCCCTTGAGCGAGTCGGTGTCGACATCGTTCGTATCTCGGTGCCTACCATGGATGCCGCAGAAGCATTCAGACTGATCAAACAGCAGGTGAATGTACCGCTGGTTGCAGATATTCATTTTGACTACCGCATCGCCCTGAAAGTCGCCGAGTATGGCGTCGACTGCCTGCGCATCAATCCCGGTAATATCGGGAACAACGAGCGCATCCGTATGGTGGTTGACTGCGCACGCGACAACAATATTCCGATTCGAATTGGCGTGAACGCCGGTTCACTGGAAAAAGATCTGCAGGAAAAGTATGGCGAGCCGACGCCGCAGGCGTTGCTGGAATCAGCCATGCGTCATGTCGATCATCTTGACCGTCTTAACTTCGATCAATTCAAAGTCAGCGTAAAAGCCTCTGACGTCTTCCTTGCCGTTGAATCTTATCGCCTGCTGGCGAAACAGATCGAACAGCCTCTGCATCTCGGCATCACCGAAGCGGGTGGCGCACGCGCAGGCGCAGTAAAATCTGCGATTGGACTTGGCCTGTTACTGTCAGAAGGGATCGGCGATACGCTGCGTATCTCGCTGGCGGCCGACCCGGTTGAAGAAGTCAAAGTCGGTTTCGATATCCTGAAGTCACTGCGCATTCGCTCTCGCGGGATCAACTTCATCGCCTGTCCAACCTGTTCACGTCAGGAGTTTGACGTTATCGGCACGGTCAACGCGCTGGAGCAGCGTCTGGAAGATCTGATCACCCCGATGGATGTCTCCATTATCGGCTGTGTCGTCAACGGACCGGGTGAAGCGACCCTCTCTACGCTGGGCGTGACCGGCGGCAGCAAGAAGAGTGGTTTCTACGAAGATGGCGTGCGTCAGCGCGATCGTCTCGACAACAATGACATGATCGATCAGCTGGAAGCGCGCATTCGCGCCAAAGCGTCGATGCTGGATGCCAGCCGCCGTATTGATGTGCAGCATCTGGAAAAATAATGGCGCGCGCGGTCTGCGTGCGTGACTTTTTTGACTGAACCTGTGCGGTTTCATCCTCATAAGGTATGATGCCGGACAGGTTTTTTTGCATTAAGAGATTCTAACGTGGCGAAGAATATTCAGGCGATTCGCGGGATGAACGACTACCTGCCTGCGGATACTGCCCTCTGGCAACGGATTGAAGGCGTTCTCAAGCAGACGCTGGCGAGCTACGGTTACAGCGAAATTCGCTTACCGCTGGTAGAGCAAACCCCACTGTTTAAGCGCGCCATCGGTGAAGTCACCGACGTGGTTGAAAAAGAGATGTATACCTTTGACGATCGCAACGGCGAAAGCCTGACGCTGCGTCCGGAAGGCACAGCAGGCTGCGTGCGAGCCGGTATCGAACACGGTTTACTCTACAACCAGGAACAGCGTCTGTGGTACATGGGTCCCATGTTCCGCTATGAGCGTCCGCAGAAAGGCCGCTATCGTCAGTTCTATCAGATTGGCGTGGAAGTTTTTGGTCTGCAGGGACCAGACATCGATGCTGAACTGATCATGCTGAATGCCCGCTGGTGGAAAGCCCTGGGTATCTCTGAGCACGTTCGCCTTGAACTTAACTCTATCGGTTCGCTGGAAGCGCGTGCTCACTACCGTGATGCGCTCGTCGCCTTCCTTGAACAGCACAAAGAGGTGCTGGACGAGGATTGCAAACGCCGCATGTACAGCAATCCGATGCGTGTTCTCGACAGTAAAAATTCCGACGTTCAGCAACTGCTGAATGATGCGCCACAGCTTGGCGACTACCTGGATGATGAATCACGTGAACATTTCAGCGGCCTGTGTGCCTTGCTGGATGATGCCGGAATCAGCTACACCGTCAATCAGCGTCTGGTGCGCGGTCTGGATTACTACAACCGCACCGTGATTGAGTGGGTGACGGATAGCCTGGGTTCACAGGGCACGGTATGCGGCGGCGGTCGCTATGATGGCCTGGTTGAGCAGCTCGGTGGCCGCGCGACACCTGCCGTTGGCTTTGCAATGGGTATGGAGCGTCTGGTATTGCTGGTTCAGGCAGTTAATCCTGAATTTGAACCGACGAGCAATGTGGATGTCTATGTTATCGCTTCAGGTCAGGGCGTGCAGTCTGCTGCGATGCAGCTGGCTGAGAAATTGCGTGATGAAGCGCCTGAACTGAGGCTGATGACCAACTTTGGCGGCGGCAACTTCAAGAAGCAATTTGCCCGTGCTGACAAGTGGGGCGCGCGCGTTGCCCTGGTGTTAGGCGAGGATGAAGTTAAAGCCGGTCAGGTCGTGATTAAAGATCTGCGCCGTGGCGAGCAGCAAACGCTGGATCAGGCAGAGGCTGCTGCTGTATTGCGTACGCTGCTACAGTAAGCGTGACACAGCACCAACCATAGAAAGGAGAAGGATTGCGTGGAAGTGTATAGCAATGAAAACGAGCAGACCGACGCGCTGCGCAACTTTTTTGCCAGTAATGGCAAAGCGTTAGCCATTGGCGTAGTGATCGGCATTGCTGCGCTGGGTGGCTGGCGTTACTGGAGCAGTCATCAGGATGATACGGCGAAATCGGTATCCGCACAGTATCAGCAGCTGACCAGCGCCATGCAGGCAGGCAAGCCGGAAACGCTGGAAGCGGTAAACCGTTTTGCCAGTGAAAACAGCAACACTTACGGTGCTCTGGCCGCGATGGATCTGGCGAAGCAGTACGTTGACGCCGGTCAGCTTGATAAAGCGGCATCACTGCTGCAAAACGGTCTGAAAGATACCAAAGATGCCAATCTGCAGGCGGTGATTAACCTGCGCCTGGCACGCATTCAACTGCAACAGAATCAAGCAGATGCGGCGCTTAAAACCCTTGACGGTGTGAAGGGTGATGGCTGGACAGCCATTGTGGCCGATATTCGCGGCGAAGCGCTGCTGACCAAAGGCGACAAGCAGGGCGCGCGCGATGCATGGAGTAAAGGGGTTGAATCTGACGCCTCTCCGGCATTGAAGCAAATGATGCAGATGAAGATGAATAACTTAAGCTAAGCCAGTCAAGAGAGAGCGCATGGAATTACGTAAATACCTGCTGCCGGGACTGATTTCAGTCACTTTGCTCAGCGGTTGTTCGCTGTTTAGCGGCGAAGAAGATGTAGTAAAAATGGCCCCGTTGCCGAAGGTCGAAAACCAGTTCACGCCACAGAAAGTGTGGAGCACCTCGGTCGGTGACGGTGTGGGTGATTTCTACTCAAATCTGCATCCTGCCTGGCAGGATAATACGGTTTACGCTGCCGACCGCTTTGGTATCGTCAAAGCACTGGATGCCGCAGACGGTAAAGAAAAGTGGAAAGTCGATCTCTCTGAGAAAACCGGCTTCTTCTCGAAAAATATTTCAGCCCTGCTATCAGGTGGCCTGACGGCCGATGGCGACCGCATTTATGTTGGCAGCGAACGCGGCCAGGTTTTTGCCCTGAACAGCAGCGATGGTAGCGTGGCCTGGCAGACGAAAGTCGCCGGTGAAGCGCTGTCACGTCCGGTGGTCAGCGATGGTCTGGTGCTGATTCATACCAGCAACGGCATGTTGCAGGGACTGGATCAGAGCAGCGGTGTGGTGAAGTGGAGCGTCAACCTGGATATGCCAGCGCTGTCTCTGCGCGGTGAATCTGCGCCGGCTGTGGCCTTTGGCGGCGCAATTGTCGGTGGCGACAACGGCCGTGTCAGTGCCGTGGCAATGAACCAGGGACAGCTGATCTGGCAGCAGCGTATTTCTCAGGTCAGCGGTGCCACGGAGATTGACCGTCTTAATGACGTCGATACCACACCGGTTATCGTTAACGGCGTCGTTTATGCACTGGCCTACAATGGCAATCTGTCGGCGCTGGATCTGCGTTCAGGTCAGATTTTGTGGAAACGCGAAATCGGCGGTGTGAAGGATCTGATTGTTGATGCCGGCCGTATCTATCTGGTCGATCAGGACGATCGTGTGATCGCTCTTAACACTGACGGCGGTGTTGCCATCTGGCGTCAAAGCGATCTGCTGCATCGCAACCTGACTTCACCGGTGCTCTACAACGGTTATCTGATAGTCGGTGACAGCGAAGGTTATCTGCACTGGCTGAACACCACAGATGGACGTTTTGTCGCGCAGCAGGAACTGGATAGCTCAGGCTTCCAGACCGAGCCGGTAGTTGCCAGCGACAAGCTGCTGATCCAGTCCAAAGACGGTGAGGTTTATGCGATTACCCGTTAACGGGTAAACGTCTGGCAGGTGAAATCCTCCGTTCCGACGGCTCCTGATTTAATCAGGGGCCGTTTCGTTTTTAGTCAGGCATGGTATTCTTTGCGCCTTAAGCCTGAACTTAACGGCCAGAGCCGTTATAATCTCGCCATTCGGGCGATTAATTTTTTATTGAGGCATTTTGTTATGGTACCTGTGGTCGCGCTGGTTGGGCGTCCCAATGTGGGAAAATCTACGCTATTCAACCGTTTAACACGCACACGTGATGCGCTGGTAGCGGATTTTCCTGGACTGACTCGCGATCGCAAATATGGTCGCGCCGAAGTGGAAGGGCGCGAATTTATTGTTATTGATACCGGTGGTATCGACGGCACCGAAGAGGGTGTTGAAACGCGGATGGCTGAACAGTCACTGCTGGCGATCGAAGAAGCCGATGTTGTGCTGTTTATGGTGGATGCGCGTGCGGGCATGATGGCCGCCGATCAGCAAATTGCGAAGCATCTCCGTTCCCGTCAGAAAGCGACCTTCCTGGTGGCAAATAAAACTGACGGGATGGATCCGGATCAGGCGATTGTCGACTTCTATTCACTGGGCCTGGGCGAAATCCACGCCATTGCGGCGTCGCATGGTCGTGGTGTGAGCAGCCTGATTGAAGAGGCGCTGCTGCCGTGGATGGAAAAAGTTGAGGCGGTCGAGCTCACTGAAGAAGAAGAGAACCAGGCTTACTGGGCTGCGTTAGAAGCTGACGAGATTGCTGAGCAGGAAGCCGCAGAGGAAGAAGAAAACTTCGACCCGACGGGCCTGCCGATCAAACTGGCTATCGTTGGTCGTCCAAACGTAGGTAAGTCAACGCTTACCAACCGCATTCTCGGTGAAGACCGCGTGGTGGTCTACGATATGCCGGGCACCACCCGCGACAGCATCTACATTCCGATGGAGCGCGATGGACGTGAATACGTTCTGATCGACACCGCCGGTGTCCGTAAGCGTGCCAAAATCTCTGACACTGTAGAGAAATTCTCGGTGATCAAGACGCTGCAGGCGATTGAAGATGCCAACGTGGTGATGCTTGTGATTGATGCGCATGCCGGCATTTCCGATCAGGATCTCTCACTGCTTGGCTTCATTCTCAACAGTGGTCGCTCGCTGGTGATTGTGGTCAACAAATGGGATGGCCTGTCGCAGGAAGTACGTGATGAAGTGAAAGAGACGCTGGACTTCCGTCTGGGCTTTATCGATTTCGCCCGTATCCACTTTATCTCTGCGCTGCACGGCAGCGGCGTGGGTAATCTGTTCGAGTCGATCACTGAAGCTTATGACTGCTCGACCCGACGCGTAAATACCTCGCTGCTGACGCGCATCATGAACATGGCTGCAGACGATCACCAGCCGCCGCTGGTACGCGGTCGCCGCGTTAAGCTGAAATACGCGCATGCCGGTGGTTATAACCCGCCTATCGTAGTGATCCACGGTAATCAGGTGAAGGATCTGCCCGATTCTTACAAACGCTATCTGATGAACTACTTCCGTAAATCACTGAACGTGATGGGAACGCCAATTCGTATTCAGTTCAAAGAGGGTGATAACCCTTATGAAGGCAAACGTAACCTGCTGACGCCAACGCAGCAGCGTAAACGTAAGCGTCTGATGGCGCATATGAAAAAGAATAAGCGTTAACAAAATGAGGGCCATCTGGCCCTCTTTTTTTTGCTCTGAACTCATCAGGCAGGGAGAAGAAAATGATGGTGATGTGTGAAAAATGTCAGCAACCGCTGTCGCTCAGCAACGGTGAAATTATCTGCAGTGCCTGTGGTGCACATTATCCCGCGAAACCCTGTTGCCCTGAGTGTCACCAGCCGCTTGACGTACTCAAAGCCTGCGGTGCAGTGGACTACTTTTGCCGCAATGGACATGGTCTGATCTCCCGCAAGCGCGTACTGTTCCAGCCGCCAGGTCACTAACGCCGCTTTCAGCTACGCGTAATCTGTCTGAGAATCCACCGCGACGCCCGGCTATTTGTAGCAAAAATGCTATTGCGCCGTAACAAACCGGTTAGATATGTTCACTCTGTAACGTACCAGGTGGTACAATCCTGCCGCGTCGTGGGAGGGGTCAGCCACATCAGTGCTCTTCCGGCCCACAGATTCTCACGGACGCGGGTCTGTTTATATTCGATTTGAAACCGAGCGATGCTCCACGCGCACCTGTTAACGCGCCGGAGTCCGGATGGCCTCTGTCCGGGCGCTCTGTTTATTCAGGAGAGTAAGTGTTATGGCTGAAACATCCTCCCGCGCCGGAAAGGGGCTGGGAATCGCATCCATGCTGCTCGGACTGGTGCTGCTTGCCACCGGTCTGTTTTTTGCAATTGGCGGCGGTAAACTGGCCGCCCTGGGCGGCAGTTGGTACTTTTTAATTGCGGGTATTGTTACTGTCCTCTCCGCAATCCAGTTCTTCCGTCGCAAATCTTCGGCAGTGGTTCTGTTCCTGCTGGTCTTTGCTGGCACCCTGATCTGGTCGCTGTTTGACGCAGGTCTGGATTTCTGGCCACTGGTCTCGCGTCTGATGGTTCCAGCCGGACTGACGCTGCTGGCTTTCCTGATCTGGCCTTCACTGCGTAAGCACGAAGGTAAGCACTCACTGGCGAAACCTTCTTACGCGTTCGCGGCAGTGCTGGCGGCAGGCATGGTGGCAACACTGGTGCAGATGTTCCAGCCTCATCCTACCGTTGCGGCTACGGGCGAAGAGTTACCGTTGATCCCGGTAGACAAAGCGAAACAACAGAAAGACTGGGATAACTACGGCAACACGCCTCAGGGCAGCCGCTTTGTGGCACTCGATCAAATCACCCGCGACAACGTGAAAGATCTGCAGGTCGCGTGGACCTTCCGCACGGGTGATACCCCAGTCAGCCCGACCGGTAACGGCGCAGAAGATCAGCAGACGCCATTACAGATTGGCAATACCCTTTATCTCTGTACGCCGCATAACAACGTTATCGCCGTTGAAGCCAACACGGGTAAGCAGCTCTGGAAACGTGAAATCAACGCCCAGGCTGAAGTCTGGCCGCGCTGCCGTGGTCTGGCTTACTTTGATGCAACCAAACCGCTGCAACAGCCGGACAAGCCGGGTTCTGTACCGGTGACGGCGGCTGTGCTGCCAGCTGGTGACAGCTGTCAGCGCCGTATTCTGATGAATACCATTGATGCGCGTCTGATTGCGATCAACGCCGACAATGGTGAGTTCTGTGAAGATTTTGGTAATCACGGCATCGTAGATCTTAAAGCGGGCCTGGGTCAGGCACCGGACCCACAATATCAGCTGACCTCCGCGCCAACGCTGGCCGGTACCACGGTTGTGGTGGGTGGCCGTGTCGCAGATAACGTACAGACCGATATGCCTGGTGGTGTGTTACGTGGTTTTGACGTGATTACTGGCAAAATGCGCTGGGCGTTTGACCCGGGCAATGTTGACCCGAATGCGATACTGATGCCGGGCAAAGATTATACCCGCAGTACGCCAAACTCATGGGCGCCGATGTCTTATGACCCGGCAATGAACACCGTGTTCATCCCAATGGGGAGTTCGTCAGTTGACCTCTGGGGTGCGAACCGTACCGCGCTGGATCACAAATATGGCGCATCGGTGCTGGCGCTGGATGCCACCACCGGTAAAGAGAAGTGGGTCTATCAGACCGTACATAACGATCTGTGGGACTTCGACCTGCCGATGCAGCCAAGCCTGATCGACTTCCCGCAAAAAGATGGCAGCACCACGCCAGCGGTGGTGATTGGCGGCAAAACCGGCATGATCTTCGTGCTTGACCGTATGACCGGTAAGCCGCTGACCAAAGTCGAAGAACTGCCGATGCCGCAGGGTCATATCCCGAACGAGCAGTACACCAAAACACAGCCGCACTCGACCGGTATGCCGCAGATCGGCAACCAGACGCTGAAAGAGTCTGACATGTGGGGTGCCACGCCGTTTGACCAGCTGGCTTGCCGTATTGGTTTCAAATCGATGCGCTATGACGGTCTGTTCACCGTACCAGACACTGACAAGTCTCTGAGCTTCCCGGGTTCACTGGGTGGAATGAACTGGGGCAGCATGTCGATCGATCCGAACAATCACCTGTTGTTCGTCAATGACATGCGTCTGGGCCTGTGGGTTCAGATGATCCCGGCGGATACCAATAAAACGGCGCGTGGCAGTAACGGTGGCGAAGCGATCAACACCGGTATGGGTGCGGTTCCGCTGAAAGGCACGCCTTATGCTGTGAATAAGAACCGCTTTATGTCACCGCTGGGCATCCCTTGTCAGAAACCGCCATTTGGTACGCTGTCGGCGATTGACCTGAAAACACAGAAAATCGTCTGGCAGGTGCCGGTCGGTACGGTGCAGGATACCGGTCCGTTTGGTATTAAAATGCGCGTGAAAATGCCGATTGGTATGCCAACGCTGGGCGGTACGCTGGCAACGCAGGGTGGCCTGGTGTTCATCGCCGGTACACAGGATTACTACCTGCGCGCCTTTGATGCATCAACCGGTAAAGAAGTGTGGAAAGCACGTCTGCCGGTGGGCAGTCAGGGCGGCCCAATGAGCTACGTCTCACCGAAAGATGGTAAGCAGTACATCCTGATCTCGGCAGGTGGCGCACGTCAGTCACCGGACCGTGGTGATTACGTGATTGCGTACGCGCTGCCAGACAGCAAGTAACAACGCTTAACGAGAAGGGCCGACATTGTCGGCCCTTTTTTTATTTGCCGTCGCGCCACAGCGCCTGCAACTCAGGTGGTGCCACCTGTTCCGGAATCAGCAGCACAATGGTGCCCACCTCGCGGCGGGTGGCATACTGAATCTGGATGCGGAAATAGCGCTGATCGCCACTGCCCACCTGCGCAGCTTTTTCCTCGGGTTCGCCCAGCGGCATTGCCTGCTCCAGCGCATGGCAGACGCGCTCTTTTTCCGGTGCCGGCAGCTCACCCAGCATAAAACGACGTTCGGCGCGCAGCCCCGGAATAAAGGCCATGCCGCCTTCACGCGCGACGATGATGGTGGCATCATCGGTGAGTTCGGGCAGGTCACTCATAGCACGCCAACCTCCTTCCACGCCTGTTCAATAGCATTGCTGACCGACGCGTCGAAGCGTTTTTTACCATGCTCAACGGTGAAGCGGGCAAAGGTCTTAAAGTCCGCATTCTGTGGCAGTTCGTCGTCACACACGGTGTCGTACCAGGCATATCCCGCCTGTTCCCAGGCATAACCACCCAGCGCTTTGGCCGCCAGATAAAAGGCCCGGTTAGGAATGCCGGAGTTGATATGAACGCCGCCATTATCTTCACGGGTTTTCACGTAGTGATCCATGTGTGCCGGTTGCGGATCTTTGCCCAGCATCGGGTCATCGTAGGCGGTGCCAGGTTCAGACATCGATCGCAGACCACGTCCGTTGATGCCTTTCGCCAGCAGGCCTTCACCGATAAGCCAGTCCGCCTCATCGGCGCGCTGTTTTTTACTGAACTGTTTCACCAGCGAGCCAAAGACATCCGACAGCGACTCATTCAGCGCGCCAGCCTGCTCAAAGTAGATTAACCCGGCTTCATTTTCTGTGACGCCATGCGCCAGTTCATGCGCCACAACGTCAATCGCAATGGTGAAGCGATTAAAAATTTCACCGTCACCATCACCAAATACCATCTGCTGACCGTTCCAGAAAGCGTTCTGGTATTTTTCACCATAGTGCACGGTACCCAGCAGTTTCAGCCCCTGATTATCCAGCGAGTTACGCTGATAAGCCTGCCAGAAGAAGTCATAGGTCACCCCAAGGTAGTCCCAGGCTTCTTCAGCCGCGACATCATCATTACCGGGCTGGCCCTCCTGACGAATCAGCTTGCCCGGCAAGGTTTCCTGGCTCTGGGCATCATAAATTTCACGATCCACATGACCGCCCGCCGCCGTTTTAACGCCGGTCGGCTTTTGCCAGTGTTCCGCCATGAGATGTTGAACGTGCGTCAGGGTGCGACGCGCCTGCTCCTGCTGGTGGCCGGAACCGTGTGCGATGATCTTGCGAAGGATATAGGGAGGGATAACGCAATAAGGCATCTGAAACTCCTTGGCATCAGGGATGTGCCAAAAAGTATAGACCCGTCAGGCTGGATAGACCTGGTAATTAAGGCCATAGTTAAGTGGAAAAATGTGAGCTAACGGGCATAGTTGGCGTCAGGAAGCGGTTTTGCGGCGACGCTTTTTTTCAGGCAACAGCTGTGTCACCTGGCTTTCAACCCAGCCATCATCAAGGCGGGTGCGCAGCAGATCGCCGCTCTGGAGCTGTGCGGTTTTCTTCACCACCTGTCCGGTGTTGTCAGTGGTCACGCTAAAACCACGCGCCAGCGTCGCCAGCGGGCTGACGCCTTCCAGCTGCGCCACCAACTGACCAAAGTCCTGTTTGTTGCTGTTCAGCTGGCTGGTCATGCTCTGCTGCAGGCGATAGTGCCAGCTTTGCAGCTGCTTTTGCGCCTCGAACAGGCGCTGCTGCGGCTGTTGAGCATTGAGTCGCTGGGACAGGCGATCCTGCTGACGTGTTGCGTGACGCAGACGGGTTTCCATCGCTTCACCCAGACGCTGTTGCAGGCGGAACAGGGCGGTCTGCTGACGAGCCAGACGCAACTGCGGGTGCTGCTGCTGCAGACGATGCTCAAGGCGGGTATAAAGCCGCTGCTGGCGAGCCAGGTAATAATCCATCGCCATCTCCAGCCGCTGTTGCTGAGATTGCAACTGGCGCAGCAGCTCCAGCTGGTTACGGCTGACAATTTCAGCGGCGGCGGAAGGGGTGGGCGCGCGTAAATCGGCAACAAAGTCAGCAATGGTGACATCGGTTTCGTGACCGACCGCGCTGACGACAGGAATGCGGCTGGCAAAAATGGCGCGTGCTACGCGTTCGTCATTAAAACTCCACAGATCTTCCAGTGAACCGCCGCCGCGTCCGACGATTAACACGTCGCACTCATTGCGCAGGTTGGCGATTTCAATTGCACGGACAATCGCCGCGGGCGCATCAACACCCTGAACTACGGTGGGGTAGATCACCACGGGCAGCGAAGGATCACGGCGATGCAGCACACGTAACACATCGTGCAGTGCCGCACCGGTGGAAGAGGTGATAACCCCGACCTGGCGTGCCGGTTCCGGCAGTGGTTGCTTATGCTGCGGATCGAACAATCCTTCGGTCGCCAGTTTTGCTTTCAGCAGTTCAAACTGCTGCTGCAACAAGCCTTCACCCGCCGGATGCATACTCTCGGCAATCAGCTGATAGTCACCGCGGGGCTCATAGAGCGTGATGTTGGCACGCACCAGTACCTGCTGACCGTGCTGCGGACGGAAGGTGACGCGACGATTGCTGTTACGGAACATGGCACAGCGAACCTGAGCGCCATCATCTTTCAGCGTGAAGTACCAGTGACCGGATGCCGGTTGCGTGAAGTTGGAGATCTCGGCGCTGATCCAGACCAGACCCATCTCTTTCTCCAGCAGTTGACGCACTGTCGTATTGAGACGGCTGACGGTAAAAATATTGGCGATGGGTGGCAGCGACATGTGACGAAGATCAAATTCCAAATCAGCAGGTTAATTCATCGATACTACATTGCTGCCTGCGCGGATCAAGAGTTTTTCTTAAATAATGCTGGAGGCAATCGATTACGGCCTGTATAATGCCGCGGCAATATTTTATCTATTCTCAATCACCCGAGGTGGAGTATTGCCATGTTAAGAATCGCTAAAGAAGCACTCACTTTTGACGACGTTCTGCTCGTCCCTGCACACTCCACCGTCCTGCCTAATACGGCCGATCTCAGCACTCAGCTGACCAAAAATATCCGTTTAAACATTCCTATGCTCTCCGCTGCCATGGACACCGTGACCGAATCGGGTCTGGCGATTGCGCTGGCACAGGAAGGCGGCCTTGGCTTCATCCATAAAAATATGTCGATTGAACGCCAGGCGGACGAAGTGCGCAAGGTGAAGAAACATGAAAGCGGCGTGGTCACTGAACCACAGACCGTGCTGCCAACCACGCCTCTGGCTGATGTGAAAGTGCTGACCGAGCGCAACGGCTTTGCAGGCTACCCGGTAGTTAACCGCGACAACGAACTGGTGGGTATCATCACCGGTCGTGATGTGCGCTTTGTAACCGACCTCTCTCAGCCGGTCTCTGCGGTCATGACCCCGAAAGAGCGTCTGGTGACGGTGAAAGAGGGTGAAGCGCGTGATGTGGTCCTGCACAAGATGCACGAAAAGCGCGTTGAGAAAGCGCTGGTCGTGGATGACAGCTTCCATCTGCTGGGCATGATCACCGTTAAAGACTTTCAGAAAGCCGAACGTAAACCTAACGCCTGTAAAGATGCGCAGGGTCGACTGCGTGTCGGTGCAGCGGTGGGCGCGGGTGCCGGTAACGAAGAGCGTATTGATGCGCTGGTCGCAGCAGGCGTTGACGTGCTGCTGATTGACTCTTCACACGGCCACTCTGAAGGTGTGCTGTCACGCATCCGTGAAACCCGCGCTAAATACCCGGATCTGGAAATCGTCGGCGGTAACGTGGCAACAGGCGCAGGCGCTCTGGCGCTGGTCGCGGCAGGCGTCAGCGCCGTTAAAGTCGGTATCGGCCCGGGCTCAATCTGTACTACCCGTATCGTAACCGGCGTGGGCGTTCCACAGATCACTGCTGTTTCTGACGCGGTTACTGCGCTGGAAGGCACCGGTATTCCGGTGATTGCTGACGGTGGTATCCGTTTCTCCGGTGATATCGCTAAAGCAATCGCGGCGGGTGCGTCCTGTGTGATGGTCGGTTCAATGCTGGCGGGGACCGAAGAGTCGCCGGGCGAGATCGAACTCTATCAGGGCCGTTCATTCAAATCCTATCGCGGTATGGGTTCACTGGGCGCGATGTCCAAAGGCTCGTCTGACCGTTACTTCCAGACTGATAACGCCGCTGACAAGCTGGTGCCGGAAGGTATCGAAGGTCGCGTGGCCTATAAAGGCCGTCTGAAAGAGATCGTGCATCAGCAGATGGGTGGATTGCGCTCGTGCATGGGCCTGACCGGTTGCCCGACCATTGACGACCTGCGCACCAAAGCGGAATTTGTCCGCATCAGCGGCGCAGGCATCAATGAGAGCCACGTGCATGATGTGACCATCACCAAAGAGTCACCGAATTACCGCATGGGTTCATAATCCCGATTTCCCGCCCGGCTCAAGCCGGGCGCTTTTATTGATCAAGTCACCGTTCTGGAAACCCCTCAATGACGACGGAAAATATCCATAAGCATCGCATTCTGATTCTCGATTTCGGCTCACAATATACTCAGCTGGTTGCACGTCGCGTGCGCGAACTCGGCGTTTACTGTGAACTCTGGGCATGGGACGTCACCGAAGAGCAGATTCGCCAGTTCAACCCAAGCGGCATCATCCTTTCCGGTGGCCCGGAAAGCACCACCGAACTGAACAGCCCGCGAGCACCTGACTATGTCTTCAACGCTGGCGTGCCGGTGCTGGGCGTCTGCTACGGTATGCAGACCATGGCGATGCAGCTGGGCGGCACCGTGGCTGGCTCAAACGAGCGTGAGTTTGGTTATGCGCAGGTCGAAGTCACCACGCCAAGCGCGCTGGTTCGCGATATCGAAGATGCTATCAGCGCCGCCGGTAAACCGCTGCTGGATGTCTGGATGAGCCACGGCGACAAAGTTACAGCGATTCCGGCTGACTTCGTGACTGTTGCCAGCACAGAAACCTGTCCATTTGCCATTATGGCCAACGAAGAAAAGCGTTTCTATGGCGTGCAGTTCCACCCGGAAGTGACTCATACCCGTCAGGGTCTGCGGATGCTTGAGCGCTTCATCATCGACATCTGTGAATGTGAAGCACTGTGGACACCGGCCAAAATCATTGAAGATGCCGTTGAACGCCTGCGTGAGCAGGTTGGCAACGACAAGGTCATCCTTGGTCTGTCAGGCGGAGTGGACTCCTCTGTGACGGCAATGCTGCTGCATCGTGCCATCGGCGACCGTCTGACCTGTGTGTTCGTGGATAACGGCCTGCTGCGTCTGAACGAAGCACAACAGGTAATGGATATGTTTGGCGACCACTTCGGTCTGAACATCATCCATGTGCCGGCTGAGATGCGCTTCCTGGATGCGCTGGCGGGTATTGATGAGCCAGAAGCCAAGCGTAAGACCATTGGTCGCGTCTTTGTGGAAGTGTTCGACGAAGAAGCGCTGAAGCTGCAGGATGTGAAGTGGCTGGCACAGGGCACCATCTATCCGGACGTGATTGAGTCGGCGGCGTCAGCTACCGGTAAAGCGCACGTCATCAAGTCACACCACAACGTGGGTGGACTGCCGAAAGAGATGAAGATGGGCCTGGTTGAGCCGCTGAAAGAGCTGTTCAAAGACGAAGTGCGCAAGATTGGTCTCGAGCTGGGCCTGCCGTACGACATGCTGTATCGCCATCCATTCCCGGGTCCGGGTCTGGGCGTGCGTGTGCTGGGCGAAGTGAAGAAAGAGTATTGCGACCTGCTGCGCCGTGCCGATGCCATCTTCATCGAAGAGCTGCATAAAGCGGATCTCTACAACAAAGTCAGCCAGGCGTTCACTGTCTTCCTGCCGGTTCGTTCAGTCGGCGTGATGGGCGATGGCCGTAAATATGACTGGGTTGTCTCGCTGCGTGCGGTGGAAACCATCGACTTTATGACCGCACACTGGGCGCACCTGCCGTATGATTTCCTGGGACGCGTCTCAAACCGCATCATCAATGAAGTCGACGGCATCTCCCGCGTGGTGTACGACATCAGCGGCAAGCCACCGGCGACGATTGAGTGGGAATGATTTCGCGTCTGGCAACAGCCTGCACGTAAAAACAGTAAAGCACCTCTAAGCCCGCGTAACTGCGGGCTTTTTTTGTATTTGACAATTTTTGGTAATGATAAGGTAATAATGATCCTTACAGAGATAAATATGCTAATTTTTTTATTTCTGTATGAATATCATATTACGTGGTATGTATATTGCTTGAGTTTAGTAATTCGAGGTGGGCCTTCGATATAGCAATGTATTACTTGCAGGCTGTTTTATCGATTGATGGTAAAGTATTCAAGGTGACATTATTTTTTTTGGATTGAAACGTAATTTATAGCTCAATAATTTTCTATTATTGGAAGTTGTATTCTTGATATTAATAGTCATCTTTTTTTAATTCTGGAGTCAATCATTCTCTTAGTATTGACTAATAAGTTGAAATTGTTATGACCTGCTCACCGTTGGTTTATATATTGTGATGTTAGTAATTTTTTCAAACTATCTACTAATTCTGATAACGATAACTAATTGAGGTCAAAATTTACTTAAAGTGTAGACTCATTTCAGGAGCGAACTGGACCCTTCTACTTCAAAAATAAACTGAACGCAATTCGCTTGCGAAAGGGGACTCTCAGCCATAAGCTTATGAGTCATAATGAAGGTAGAAATTGACCAGTAGAAGATCTTCGTTGTTTTAAAAGAGCAAGGTCTGGAAAGTTGTCATTCTGCAACTGGCACCTTTATTATTCTGAACCTAGTCAACAGGTGAAGCAAAGCACTCACCCGAGAAAGCTACGCCCCCTATCTCCCATTGGCTGCAACACTCATGGAACGGTCATCCCAGCATGAACACAGCAGATAAAAAGCACGCTAAAGCTCTACAGGACGCCCTTTTGTCCCTCGATCCTTCAGGCCCAGAAGGATTTGAAGGGTTACTCGGCGTCGTACTGGGTGAAGTCACAGGACAATCTTTTCGTCTCGCAAAGTCAGGAACTCAGCGAGGACGAGACGGCGATTCGGCGTTCGATGGCGGGGCCACATATTTCGAGGGAAAACGCTACAAAGAAGGTCTTTCAAAAAACGATATTTCGACAAAGCTCTTCGATGTTGCTAATGACGACACTGGCGTGGTGGATCTGTGGATACTCGGAGCAACATGCGAGGTGGCATCCCAAACAGTCGAAGACGGGCGGAAATTTTCGGCCAGGAACGGCTTTGGTTTCACTGTATTGGACTGGTCAAATAACGATCTCGGGGCGCTGCTCGTCGCCACTGTTGTGGCAGGTTCAAAATCCAAAGCAATTATCGAAAAAGGGCTTGCCGGAAAGCTTGAGGCGGGGCTTATTGCACCCGCTCTGAAGGCAATCGATCACTTTGAAAAACACGGAGATTACCCCTCAAGGCTGAGTGCGCTCAGACAATCACTCACCACAGACGCTGGGTTGGGCCACGCCAAGACGCTCAATCAAGAATGGCTAAGCCGATTGTTCACAGACAAAGTGCAGGCGCGTGCCGAGTTCGGCCAACCACTCGCCCCATTTGATCCGTCAGGCCCTTCGACACTCGACCGACCTGAGCTTGCGTTTCTCACAAAAGCATTCTCTGGAGTTCCAGAAAGCGAAATCTATGCAATCGTCGGTGAAGAAGGCGTCGGAAAATCTTGGCTGGCTGTCCAGAGTTGGAATCTGTCCAATCCTAAATCACTTCTCGTCCTGTGTCCTGCCGACGATTTGACCGGAGATGATGCAGATGACTTCGATGACTTCCTAATTCGCAAACTGATCTATCAGACAGATGGAAGTGCTACGCCGCAAGTAATTGCGCGCTGGCGAAGACGTTTCAAAGATTGGCGCACGAATATTCCGGCGAGCTCCGTTCGCGTAACCCTTATAGCAGACGGGCTCAACCAACCGCTCAAGTCGAACTGGGGGCGTTGGCTCGATCGCGCCGCGCGACGCTTGAAGGAACTGGGTGGCTGCTTGGTGGTCACCACCCGTAAGCAGCACTGGGCGTATCTCAAAAAAACGCTATTTTGTGAATTAAAGACTATTACGCTGGCCGAGTGGTCCATCAATGATGTGAAACAGATATTGGGCAGTTGCGGCATTGACTTCTCCAACACTAGGATTGAAGTTCTTGAATCCGTTCGGAATCCCCGACTTCTTGGTATCGCTATCGAGTTGATAAAAGCCAAGGCCATCGAACTTTTGGATGAGCTAAGCGTCGGGCGGTTGCTCTTTGAACATATGCGCAGAATGGAGCAGCACGGGGCAGCTAAAGTTTCGGCGCCTGCATTCGCCGACCTTTTGAAAAACCTCGCAGGTAAGGTATTGGCTCGAGCGAATGCGCAGAATACGGATGATCTTAGACTGTTCGATGCCATCAGAGAAGCGCAACTCGAAGCTGTTGCATCAAGCCGGTTCTTCTCCCCGGTTAAAGGAAGCGCGTCCCAGTTTGAGATAAAACGCGATGGCCTCAACCTGGCACTCGCGCTCTACCTCGTCAGCCAACTCGAACGCGAGTTGCGCAATGAACGCGACCCGCGAGAAAAGCTAGCGACAATACTGGAACCGATCAGCGCACTTGATGAAACGGCCAAGGTTATATTGCTCGCAACGCAGATAGCTTGCCTTGAAGATGAAACGAGCCCCGAGATACGTTCCGCGCTGATCGAAGAGTTCGTATCACTCCAGAATCTTCCAAACAGCCAAGCCGACGCCTTCGCCGTGCTAGCAAAATCGGCCCCGCTCGCTTTCCTGCAAGCTGCTGAAAATGTATATCTGTCTCAAGAACACATCGCCAGCAAAGAGTGGCTGCTTTACGCGCTACTCAACCGGCGAGGTGAACCGGGAATTTGGCAGCATATTTTGGAGTCTACGAAGCGTTGGCTTTCATTCTATTCTCTTGAACCAGAGCGAGGGATGCACAGGACGACGGGCCATGGATCCGCCATCCAAGTTGATGAAGAGCACAATAGAGTCCTGGAAAAAATTCAAGAACGTCAGGCTACTCTTACTGAAGTCGAGCGATCCTTCATGAACAGGAATCTCATAATCGCTCCACACCCAAGGTTCGATGATATAAGTCGCTTCGCTCTCTATCTTCTGGCTGGTATGCCGTTAAAAGAGATTGCAACCTATTTTATCCGTTGGCGGTTTTCTGCCGCACTCAATTCATCAACGTTGGTGCCCTATGAAGAATTTGAGCAGGTTCTTCATTATAACCGCGTCGATTGGCTGGAGACTCGTTCAGAAATCCTAAAGGGATTAGAGGCACTGCCGGCGGAAAGCTCGTCCAGCGTGGGGGCGTGGACACGCGTTGGCATCCTGTACGGCACTGGCGATGTCAGCGATGCTAAAGAGGGAGCTCGTATCCGTAGTGAACTCACGCGTGACCAAGAACGCTTTGAAGGCTGGTCTATTAAACAAACTTACAGCGCGGCTGATCCGTGTAATCCAGACACAGTTGAATCAGAGAACGTTATCGCGACAGCCCAAAACTATCGACAGATTGACCCAGAAAAAATTGCTATTAGCCGGGGCATGTCTCAAGAGGACCATTATTTCCGCGGCGCTCGGGCCAGCGTTGCTCGATTCGTCCCTGATGACGCGATACAGACGCACCGTGCATTCGCGAGCGAAGTGCTAAGCCGTAGCGGGCAAGCGCGGCTTCAGGGGATATTGATGCTTTTGCGGCATAGTGCGGCCCTCACAAAAGACCTTGCCCAACGATTTCTTTCGGCCAGTGAATCTAGCAACGCATCTTATAAAGGCAAGCAAGAAGATCGGGACGAATTCTTTACGGCTCAGTTTTCCGCGATCATCGCATTGCCGCATTTCACCGCCGACGAGCAGCTCGAAGCGATCGCAAAAATGCAGAGCGAGACCCTCCTACTGGAACTGCTCTCATGCGTGCGCAGCGCTACACCGGATAAAGTGGAGCAGGTGCTGGAGTGTGTTCTGCAGTGTGGAAATGAATATGCGCAGGCAGCAGTTCTCGCCTCAATCCACTATTCGAAATCGCCGCTTACTCCACGCGCTGTCGAGATTGTCAAAAGCTTCATCCGATCTCCACTTAAAAATCTACGCCATGTAGCGCTCGCCCTCGCCGGTTCGCACGGCGACATTACATTATTACAGGAAGTTATAGATAGTGGATGGAGCACTGAAAAACCTAACAAGCGAGGCAGCAGTTTCGAGGAGTGGTATGGATCTACTGCGATATTGAAAGCGTTGGAAGTGGGCCTGATAGATACCGATTCCGCGCTTGCTCGAATTAACGTATCCCATTACGGGTTCGCTGCCGAAATACTATCTGTTGAACATGATAATGCCATCGCCGCTCGTATCGAAGCCGCGCTAATGAAGGCATTGGACTTTGAGTGGGATAAGGAGTTGCCGGAGATTGAGACTGTGGCGCCGACAATGTCCGACCTTGCGCCTGCGCTGGTTTCGTTAACAGAAAGGGCTATGTCGGAAAACGACTTCATTTCTCAGATGAATCGGCTTTCGGAAACTCAAGAACAGTTCGACGAGCGCCGACGCCGCATGAACAGCGCCTATGAACTCTTTGCAGATGAGCTTACGGCTGTTGAAGCTGACCTAATACTATCCGACCTCACATTCGATGGCATCAAATCAATTATCGGACAGGATGCTGGTCGCGATCAGCGCTGTCTCCATATATTAGTCGCCACCTCCGATCAAAAGCTCCGTCATCTTCACCACTTCGCTGTACAGGTAGCGGTTGCACTCGGTGCTAGCGGCAATCCGTTGGCACTTGGGTTAATAAACCGCATTTTAGCATTGGATCCAACCATACGTCATGTCACCGGTGCAGCAAAAATCCCTGTAGAGACTATTGTCCTATGGAACAACATTACTAACTTGGCTATTGGGGACATATGCAGAAGGCGCCTACGAGCACCGCAAAATGATAGTGACATAGCGCGAGAGGTCATCGCGGCCCATCTCTGCGGAAAGGTGGCAATTCTACAGACCTACATTGATGAACTGCTTGCAACGGACCGGCCTTACGAGACAGCACTTGCGCTCATGATTGCTGGCTTTTGCGACAATAGTGCTCATGCTGAAGCGGTTTTGTCCCGCTTTGATGGCACCGAGGGCTTCATTGGCAAGGCCCACTTAACTGCGAGCGATTCGTATGCAAGAAATCTTTGGGCAAAGACTTGGTATGTAAAAATGCTAAATGCCCAACGGCAGGAAGATTTTTGGAGAGCATCCGTTCTGTTTATGAAGATCGTCGATGGCCGTTTTGACATATGGCCCGAAGCTTCGATAGCACCAACAGCAATCTTCACGGCGTTTATGCCGACGATAAGTCGTGAGATCAGTAAAAGGGCAATTAAGATCCAGAAAAAGCGCCAAGAGAAGCTGTTTGGTGAAAAAACTCCCTCATCTATAATTTTGAGATTCGAATAATGAAGTGCGAATGCAGAGGCAAAAGCGTGACAAGTATTACCGGCCCGAGGCGGATAGAGTTGTAGTGGTATGATCAGACTATTGAACCAAGGGCGACTCAGAAAAGATCAGGTAATGGATGAGATTTTTCAAGCAGTGGAGTTTCTCGCCCAAATTGTTTGTGATGGTAATACAGATGAGTTGGCCACATCAGGGAGCTAGTTATCGGCGGTCTTTGCCAAGAGGGACGCTAACCCGTTTTCTTTAACGTTTTTACTATGCATGGTATTTTTCATGGTTATTCAATTGCAGTAATGTTTAATTTTTTGATTTATAATATATTTATTGGTTGATTGATATTCGAGTGGGAATAACCAGCCCATGCCGCCGATTAGCACCTGATGCTTTAAAAGCCCGCTTCCAGCGGGCTTTTTATTGCCTGAACTCCACTTAGACGGGCCATTTTAACCTTTCAGCACATCTATCCCCATCACTGGCGGTTTTCTGTTCACTTTACCGGAAATTACGCTATTCTCCCTGCAGTAGAAGCCTGCACTTAACTTCCTTTGTGTCCTGCTTTTATCCGCCGCTTCGATAATCCGTATCCCAAAGCCGCCACTTACTGTAACCGCCTGCCACTCAGGCGTTTCGTGATTCTTACGTCATCAGGAATGTTGTCATGCTCTCACTGAAAGTGTTCAGCCTGTTTTTTGTTGCCGTGCTACTGCTGTCGCTGGGGGCCAGCATTGCGCAGGCGACGCGTCACGGCGAAACCGCACAGCCCGGTGGCTGGGCCACTGCCCGGCGGGATTCGGCCGGAATCGCGCCCGATCCGCGCGCGTTATATAACCTGGCTATCGTGCAGGTCTATGCGGCGCCGACCTATGGCTGGAAAGGGCGGGTGGCGGTGCATCCCTGGATCATCTTTAAGCGCGCAGGTGAAACGCGTTTCACCCGCTACGAAGTGATTAGCTGGGGCAGCGGCGACAAAATCCGGCGCAACACCAACCTGCCGGATGGTTACTGGTATGGCGCAAAACCCCGGCTGCTGGTGGAGCATCGCGGACCGGAAGCCGAGGCGATGATTCCGCAGATTGAAGCCGCCATTAAATCCTATCCGTGGCCGACAACTTATCGTGCCTGGCCCGGACCGAACAGCAATACCTTCCTGGCGCATATCGGCCGTGAAGTGCCGGCTTTAAAACTGGATCTGCCCGCCAATGCGCTGGGCAAAGATTACCGGTCACTGTGGCATCCCATCGGGCTGCCGCCATCCGGGCGCGGTTTGCAGGTGTCGATTCTGGGCGTGGCGGGCGTGACGCTGGGCGCGGAAGAGGGACTTGAAGTGAACCTGCTGGGGCTTAATATGGGACTCGATTTTACGCCGTTCCGGCTGCGGTTGCCGTTTATCGGTGGTCTGGGCAATGACAACCTTCAGCAGGACAAACCCTGACAGTCTGGCCCCGTCAGGGGCCATTTTGCGTCAGCACACGCCAAAGTCACCCTCTTCATGATAGAGATTGACGCTCTCTGCCTTCACTTCGATCTCTTTCTTTGCCGCATCATCAACGCGCGCACACCACAGGGTGTCGCCGTCGACGCGCAGTACCTGCATTTTAGGTCCGCCGGTTTTCGACTGAACAAAATCCTCTGCTTTAAACATTCCTGCCTCCGTTGTTGAACATGAGTCCGGCCGGATTCTCGCTGGCGCGGTTTATTTTTTGCGTGACGTTTTCCAGTTTATACCCTGACCGTTTTACTGCCAGAAAAAGTCTGCGCATGCTGAGGCGCATTAAGAAATATTCACCTGGTTGTCAGTTGACAACTCAATCATTCAGCGTCAGGATAGGGACACACATGGCAAGGAAGCGACATCCCAGTAAAGAGATTGAAACGGCGTTACGTTACGCCGAAACCCATGGCTGGCTGGTCGTGACGGGAGGTCATCACGCCTGGGGCAAAATGTACTGCCCGAAAAATCTGTTGATGTGCCGATGTGGGGAGTTTTGTCTGACCTGCATCTGGAGCACACCGAAAAATGCACATCAGCATGCCCAGGCGCTGCGGCGCGTGGTAGATAATTGTCACTATCTGAAGTCCTGAAGCAGCACAAGGAGAGGCATATGGAATATTGTTTTACACTGCGGTTTAGCCTGCCGGAAGGGCATGCGCCGGTGGATGAGTTGCTGGAAACACTGGCAGCAGCAGGCTGTGATGATGCACTGATCGGTCTGGGTATGCCAGGGCGCATTGCACTGGAGTTTACCCGGGAGTCTGACTCTGCCACGGAGGTATTGAGACAGGCAGAAGAGGATGTGCTGCGTGCTATACCGGGTGCCACGCTGGTAGAAGCGGCACCTGATTTTGTGGGATTGACGGATGTGGCCGAGATCATCGGCATGACGCGTCAGAATATGCGTAAGTTAATGCTCAGCCACCGCCCGCCGTTTCCACTGCCGGTGCACGACGGTAAAACCGCCATCTGGCACTTAGCGGACGTGCTGGAGTGGCTGAGCCAGCGCGGCAATTACACGTTGCCTGCGGCGACCCGTGAGCTGGCACAGGTGACGCGCCAGCGCAATCTCAACGGGTCGCTGCAACGTTACGGCCTGCACGCCTGATCAGTGGGGCAGCAGGAAGATCGTCGCCAGTCCCAGGAAGATAAAGAAGCCGCCGGTATCGGTCAGGGCGGTGATCAATACGCTGGAGCCTACGGCCGGATCGCGCTTCATTTTGGTCATTACCAGCGGAACCAGTACACCCATTAGCGCGGCCAGCAGCAGATTCAGCGCCATGGCCAGCATCATGACGCCGCCCAGCGCCATATTGTCATACATCAGCCAGGTAATGCCGCCCATAATGCCGCCCCAGAACAGGCCGTTGATCAGCGCTACGCCCAGTTCACGCACAATCAGAAACGAGAAGTTACCCGGTTCAACCTGATGTAAGGCCAGCGCCCGCACAATCATGGTGATGGTCTGGTTACCGGTGTTGCCGCCAATACCCGCAACAATTGGCATCAGGGTGGCAAGCGCCACGATTTGCGAAATCGTCCCTTCAAACAGCCCGATAACCCGCGAAGCAACAAAGGCGGTACAGAGATTAATGGCCAGCCAGGCCCAGCGTTTGCGTACTGATTTACGCACCGGGGCAAACACATCCTCTTCCTGACTGATGCCGCCCATTTTACGAATGTTACTTTCGTTTTCGGCATTCACCAGGTCGACAATGTCTTCGATGGTCACACGGCCAATCAGTTTGCCCCTGGCGTCGGTGACGGCAGCAGAAATCAGGTTATAACGCTCAAAGGCGCTGGCCGCATCTTCGGCCTTGTCGTTGAGCTGGAAGGTGGTCGGGCGCGCGTTCATAACGTCGCTGACCAGAGTTTTAGGTTTGTTAAGCAGGATATCCGTCAGCAGCAGTTCGCCCAGCAGCTGATTGTCTTTGTTAGTAATAAAGAGTTTATCGGTACCGCCTGGCATGCTTTTACGCTTGCGCAGAAAACGCTGCACCGTTGCCAGCGTGACATCGTCGCGCACCGTCAGGATATTAAAATCCATCACCCGGCCTACGCGGTCGCGGTCGAGCTGCACCATATCGAGCATGCGGGCGCGCAGGGCTGGCTCCACGGTCGCCAGCAGGCGCCCGGTCAGGTCACGCGGCAGATATTGTGCCAGCCAGACCTGATCGTCGATGTCCAGCGGCTGGATAGCGCGCAGGATATCACGGTCGCTCATCTCTTCGGTGAGGCTGGCCCAGACCGTTTCTGAGGCTTCAACCAGCACGTGACCACGCCGCTCATTAGGCACCAGCCGCCAAAGCGCCTGACGTTCCTCTTCGGGCAGGGCTTCAAGAATGTCGGCGAGGTCAGCGGCATGAAGCTGCTGAATATCCTGTTCCAGCGCATCACGCTGGGCCGCATTTTCACGTTGCTGTTCAGGGTTGAGATCGCCGGATTTCTCCAGCAGGGAATCAACCAGATCGTGCTCATTGAGCAGCAGCGTCAGAATGCGATGACGTATTTCACTTAAACGTTGAGATTGAGAGGCAGACACATTGGATCCCTTAGTCTGTAAGCACCAGCACGCAGTGTAGCGTTTCGCCTGAAAAAGGGATGCAAAAAAGAGTCCAGTTATCTGGATTCCGTTCAGGTTTCAGTGCAATTCAGGCGAAATATCACTATTCGCTAGCGCGTATCATTTGATGTGACGGTGACAGGCTCAGGAATAGCTTTCTGTTGCTGATGATGCTCGAAGGCAGCAGGCAGGATAAAAATCAGGCGACTAAAGAGAATGATAAAACTGATCAGCAGCACGATGCGGGTCATGGTGCCGGTTTTTTGACGTCTTCGGGGAGAAATAGCGCTGTTCACGCGGGGTGGTTCCTGTAATGAGCCCATCAGAGGGCGACTGCAATATTTAGTCACAGTCGCCAGATGAAATCAATCGCTGTTGAAAAAAACAGCAGATAAAGATCAATAACTCGCTTTTTGCGCCAGTAACGTCGCAAAGCGGCAGGTGATGCGGTTACCGTTTTCATCTTTACGATGCAGCTGACCGGGGTGCTCGTTGTACTTCACGATGTGCCAGTTGCGATAATAGTGGCTGAGTTCGCCCGATTTAAACGCAAAAGAGAAATCTGCCGGGCAGGGCATATCGTCCGTGTTCATCGCCGCCACAATCAGGTTGAAACCATCCCTGACCGTACAAGCCTGCATGTCGGCAATCAGCTGCGGAATGGTCTGCGGCTGCAGAAACATCATTACCACGGTCGACAGCACAACGTTGAAGCCGCCATTAAAGCGTGTGTTGTTCAGATCGCGCTGCTCAGTGTGAATACCCTGAAGGTTTTCCTGCGCAATAATCTCCTGCAGGCGCGCCAGGCTCTGCGGATTGTGATCCCACGCTGTGACGTCAAAACCGTGCTGATTCAGAAACAGCGTATTGCGTCCCACGCCACAGCCAAGATCAAGCGCCTTGCCGACGTTAAGCTGGGGCAGAGCCGCAACCACTTCGGAGTGGGGCGGCGTTAAACCATAGGTGTCGGCAAAATAGTTTTCGCCTGAAAGCGGTGCGGTTGGTTGTGTCATAGTCATCAATTCAGTTAAACGGGCGCGGTGCGCCCGGGTTGTCAGATATCTTCTTCGAGGATCAGCTTCCATCCGGTGACGTCGTTCCAGTAAGCCTGCTCGCGTTCAAGATCGAGCTGAACCAGATTGTTCTGCGCAAAGTAGCCCGCCGGGAAAATCAGCGTCCAGTGGCCATCATCGCATTTCAGGGTTAACGCATCCGGACGCGTGGTGGCCTGGCGCTGATTATTCAGCAGGGTGCCCAGGCGCAGCAGAAAAATCAGCGGCACAAACTGCTTTTTCTTGAACAGCGTTACGCGTGGTAACTCATCAAGCTTCACCGCTTTACGATGGAATCTGACCAGTGCCGCCAGCAACATCTGCTGATCCTGATTGAACCCAGGCAGGTTGGTATTTTGCAGAATATAAGCTGAATGGCGTTGCAGGCCGCTGTGATTGATAGTCAGGCCCACTTCATGCAGCATCGCCGCCCATTTAAGCAGTGCAGCCAGTTGCGGATTCGCCAGCTTTGGGTTCTGATCGCGCCATTGCAGATAAAGCTGCTCGGTCGTCTCCAGCACACGTCGAGCCTGATCGCTGTCGATGGCGTAATGGTTAGCCAGACTTTGTGCTGTGCGGCTGCGAATATCCTGATGGCGGAAACGGCCCTCCATCTCATAGAGCACACCTTCACGCAGCGCACCGTCGGAGAGGCGCAGCTCGCGAATCGCCAGCGCATCGAAGACGCCACAGAGAATCGCCAGTCCGGGGACAAACACACCTTTGCGCTCTTCTGAAAGCCCCGGCAGGCTCAGTGCAGAGAAGGATTTATGTTTCATCACTTCGTCATAGAGCTTTTCGAGACGCTCAGGCGTAATCAGCTTCTCTTTTTCATCCATCGCCTGCAGCACTTCGCAGGCAGCTTTGATGGTACCGGATGCGCCCAGCGCATATTGCCAGCCATGCAGACGATATTGCCATGCCAGCGTTTCCAGCTTTTGTGCAGCCGCTAAGCGGGCACGACGGAAGTTTTCACGGCTGATTTCCCCTTTCGGGAAATAGAGCTGGGCGAAACTGACGCAACCCATGCGCCGGCTCTCAACCAGCTGAGGTTCGAAATCTTCACCAATCACCAGCTCAGTGGAGCCGCCGCCGATATCGATTACCAGCTTGCGGCCTTTTTCCGGCTGTGTGTGCTCCACACCCATAAAGATCAGACGCGCTTCTTCATGGCCTGAAATCACCTCGATTGGATAGGGGATCACCTCGGCAGCGCGCTGCAGGAAGGTTTCGGCATTGATCGCCTCGCGCAGCGTATGGGTGCCGACAATCGTCACGTTGCTGGGACTGAAACCCTGCAGGCGTTCGGCGAACAGGGCCAGGCAGGCTAAGCCACGCTCCATCGCCTCTTCGCTGAGGTTGTGTTGAGCATCCAGCCCGTCCGCCAGATGGACGCGCTGTTTAAGGCGGCCCAGTACCTGCATCGCACCATCGACAACCCGCGCAATTACCATATGGAAACTGTTCGAGCCCAGGTCAATCGCCGCAAACTCCTGGGGTTTTGGCGTACTTTTATGAGAAATTGGCATAGGATTTATTCAGGTTGTTCCAGTTTCTTGATGTAATCATAGATGGCCAGCTGCGAGCGCACTTTACGACGATTGCCGCGCTGGACGTAATGGTTACTCAACTCTTTATCGACGATGCGGGCTTTCACCGTATCACTCAACTGAATAGCAATAATGTCGAGTATACGCTGCCGGATGTGGGGATCGAGAATCGCCACAGCCACTTCGATGCGGTAATCGATGTTACGCGTCATCCAGTCAGCGGAGGAGAGGAACACCTTTTTATCGCCGCCATTTTCAAAAATATAGACGCGATCATGTTCCAGATAACGATCAACAATACTGATGACACGAATATTTTCACTGATCCCAGCCAAGTCAGGAATTAATGAGCACATTCCGCGCACCAGAAGATTGACCTTTACCCCTACGCTCGAGGCTGTATAAAGCCGATCAACCAGACCTTTGTCCACCAGATTGTTTATTTTCAGAGTAATGCCGCAGGGCTTATTTTGCTGAGCATTGGCAATTTCGGTGTCGATCAGTTCATACAGCATCCGGCGCGAGTTTTGTGGCGACACCATCAGGTGATCGAACGTCACAGGCCGATAGGGATTCTCAATAAAGTTGAACACCCGACGCACTTCATTGGTGATGCGCGCATCCGCGGTCAGCAATGAGTAATCGGTATAGAGTCGCGCGGTTTTCTCGTTAAAGTTGCCAGTACCGATATGCGCGTAGCGCACAATCTCTTCGCCTTCGCGGCGTGAAATCAGGAACAGCTTAGCGTGAATCTTCAGGCCTGGTGCGGAGAAAATGACGTGCACACCCGCTTCAGTCAGGCGTTTCGCCCAGTAAATGTTAGCTTCTTCATCAAAGCGCGCCTGCAGTTCCACCACCACCGTGACTTTTTTACCGTTATAGGCGGCATGGATCATCGCATCCATAATGCGGGAGTGTTTGGCGACGCGGTAGATATTGATTTTGATTGCCAGCACGCTGGGGTCAAACGATGCCTGACGCAGCAGCTCCAGCACATGCTCAAAGGTATGGTATGGATAATAGAGCAGCACGTCGCGATTACGAATCGCATCAAAGCCGTTGCGGAAGCCATCAAAGCCGATGTGGCGAATCTGCGGCAGCGGGCGGTTAACCAGGTTGTTTTTGCCGACGTTCGGGAAGCCGATAAAGTCTTTGAAGTTGTGGTAGCGGCCGCCCGGCAAAATGGAATCCAGGTTAGAGATGGAAAGCTTATGACACAGCAGCGACACCATGGTGTCGGGCATATCGCGCTGGTAGACAAAACGTACCGGCTCCGCCGTCAGGCGCTGCTTCAGGCTGGAGGACATCAGCTCCAGCAGGCTCGACTCCATCTCCGTAACCAGGTCGTACTCGGCGTCACGCGTCATTTTCATTGAATAGGCGTTGAGCGCGTCGTAGTCGTAGAAGCCTTTGAAAATATCATCCAGGCAGTAACGCAAAATGTTATCCAGCAGGATCATCGGTTTACGGCGACGCGGTGGCTCTGCCGGTAAATTAATGAAACGCGGCACTTTGTCAGACGGAATTTCCAGCAGTGCATACTGAATATGGTCACCACGGATAATCTCTACTGCCAGATAGGTGTAGTCGTCTTTGAGGAATTCCGTCAGGTCGGTCTCGTGGGTGATCAGGATCGGCGAGATGTGCTGACGCAGTTCATGTTTGAAGTAATGGCGCAGCCAGGCCTGCTGATTGGATGAGAGCTGACGTTCGTTGATCAGGAAGATCTGATTACGTGCCATCTCCAGCAGCAGATCGTTATAGAGCGCATCAAACTCCTGATCGGACTTCATCACCCGTTGCTGAATTTTCTTAAACAGATGGCGTGGCGTACTGGCGGAACCCTGCTCTTCACCAATCAGAATGCGGCGTTTGAGGTCGGCGAAACGCACTTTATAGAATTCGTCGAGATTATTGGAGTAGATGCCCAGAAAGCGCATCCGCTCAATCAGTGGATTGCTTTTGTCTGCGGCTTCCTGCAAAACCCGTTCATTAAAGGATAACCAGCTTAATTCTTTTTCAATATAAAGCTTTACCTGACCCATTCTCACTCCATTTAGCGGTTGCAGGACTGAAGATCCAGTATCCACCAACATTATGGCGAGAGTATGGCAGCGTTGTCCAACGCCAGGAGTTGTCTTATCAATCGGCTACGGGCAACATAGCGGCTTATTTCAGGCTGCCACCGGAACCGCATGAGCGCAAACCACATTCCTGTCCAATTCAGCGATCGTAAGCGTCGTGCCGTTGACCGTCTGACGCGGCGACTGGTCACCTGCTGTGGCGTAGCGATCCTATTGCTGATGCTGCTGCTATTCTGCTGGTTGATTGGCGTGGTATTACCGCTGTTTAATGCGCCGGGCCTGCAAATTGCGGCCAGCCAGCAGCTCTGGGATCGTGCACCCGCTTTAGCCATGGGCAATCAGGGCAGTGTCGGCTGGCGAATCAGCGCGCGCGGTGCGGCCCGTTTTATTCCGCTGGATGGACAGCCTGCGGAACCTGCGCTGGCTCTGACTCCCGCTCCCGATGACGCCGTGCAGAGTGCCGATGGGCAAACACTGTTGCTGAATATGCAGGGCGCGCTAACACTGATGCAGCCGACAGCCGACCAGCAATGGCGTTTTCCACTGGGTGACAAACCGTTCCATCTGCCTGATGGCGCGGTGACGAAGATGGCGCTGGCGACACGTCATGCGGGCCAGTGGCGCATTGCTGCTCTCACCGAGGCCGGACTCCGGGTGCTGACGCTGGGCACCGATCGTCAGGCATCCATTATCCCGCTTCCGCAACGTCAGCTGGATCTGCTGGCACTCTCGCCATCCGGCGATCTGCTCTACACCACTGAAGGCAATCTGCTGCGGGTCTGGCAACTTGATGATGATCGGGCACTGTTGCGCGAAACCCACATGCTGCCGCAGCCTCCACAAAGTTTGCATCTGCTGGTGGGGGGTAAAAGCCTGCTGATCCAGGATAACCGCGGCGTCACCCAGTGGTTTGCGATTGCCAGCGATCAGGGGCCACGGCTGCAGCAAATCCGGACCTTTGCCGACAGCGACAGCGACGGCGAGACGATTCTGGTGACGGAATCTCAACGTCGCGTGTTTGCGACCCTCAGTAAACAGGGGACGCTTCGGCTGTTCGCCAGCAAGCAGCGTGGCCCGATACTGCAGCGTCAGCTGGCGCCGGGCATTGTGCAGGCGCAGTTCTCTCCCCACGGCGACAGCCTGCTGATTGAGCGGCCGGGCAGCTGGCAGACACTGCGGCTTGATAATCCGTGGCCGGATGTCACCTGGCGCAATTTCTGGCAAAAAATCTGGTATGAAAACTACCCTGGACCCGACTGGGTCTGGCAATCGACTGCGGCCGGCGATAACTATCAGGCCAAATTCAGCCTGATGCCGATGGTCTCGGGAACGCTGAAAGCGGCCAGTTTAGCACTGCTGTTTGCGACACCGCTGGCGCTGGCGGCGGCGATGTACACCGCATGGTTTATGGCGCCAGGCCTGCGGCGCTGGGTTAAACCGGCCATTGAGATGATGGGTGCGCTGCCGAGCGTGGTGGTGGGGCTGATTGCCGGGATTTGGCTCGCGCCGCATATTGGTCAGGCGCTGGTGGGTGTGCTGCTGCTGCCGCTGACCCTGGCAGGCGCGCTGCTGCTGTGCGGCGTATTCAGTGCGCGTTTACCACCACGCTGGCGTCAGCCGGGCCGTGAGGTCATGGTTCTGCTGCCGCTGTTGCTGCTGGTCACGCTGCTGACGCTGTGGCTGCCCACACTGTTTATACCGGATGCCGGTGACTGGCTCCCGCATTACGAGCAGCGCAATCTGCTGGTGGCTGCGCTGGCGATGGGCTTCGCGCTGGTGCCGCTGATTTTCACCCTCTCGGAAGATGCGCTGTTTAGCGTGCCTGCTGCACTGGGGCAGGGCTCGCTGGCACTGGGGGCGACGCCCTGGCAGACACTGACCCGCGTCGTGCTGCCGGGTGCCTCTGCCGGTATTTTTGCCGCCCTGATGATCGGTCTGGGACGCGCCGTAGGAGAAACCATGATTTTGCTGATGGCGACCGGCAATACGCCGCAAAGTGAAGGTGGCCTGTTCAGCGGGCTGCGCGCGCTCTCTGCAAACATCGCCATTGAGATGCCGGAAGCGGCAGCGGGCAGTGCCCACTATCGCGTGCTGTTTCTCAGCGCACTGATGCTGTTGCTGTTTACGCTGGTGATTAACACGGTTGCCGAGCTGATCCGTCAGCGACTGCGTCAGCGCTACAGCCAGCACGAGGAGCAGGCATGAAAGCGATGCGACAGAATGACCGCTGGCGCTGGTTAACCGCCGGTGCCGTCGCCGTCTGCCTGCTGGCTTTTACGCTGCTGATTGGGCTACTGGCGTGGCAGGGCGTTCGCGCTTTCTGGCCGCAGCGCGTTGACCTTTATACGTTCAGTCAGCCTGAGGGCGGCGAAACACGTCTGCTGGGCGAAACGCTGGAACATCAGCGACGTTTTCCGGCCCCGGCCGATGAGCAGGGTAACAGCGGCGGTCAGGTGAATCGCTATCTGATCAAAACCGGTAACCGTGACTGGGACGCACCCGATTTCCGCGTCGTCTACAGTCGCACGGCAGCGAAGGTCAGCCAGCCAGCAGATATCATGGTGCTGCAACGCCGCAGTCACGGCCAGGCTTATGGCTGGTTTGTTGGCCTGCGTGAAGATAATGAAGAGTTAACTGCGCAGGATCCCGATGCGCTGCTGAATCAGCGGCTCGGACAGGTGCAGATGCTGGTGCGGCAGGCTAACCAGATTCGCCGGGTCGGGATGGCGCGCATCAACAGCCAGCGTGAGGAGCTTGATGAGCAGGCGGCCACAAACCGTGCTGCCGGCCACTTTGATCTGCAGGCCGAATCGGAATATCAGGCCAATCAGGCTGCCTTACAGCGCCGCTTCAATCAACTGAGTGAGACACTGGCTTCTCTGCAACTGCAGAGTCAGCGCGATGTGTTAGTTCTGCGGGATGTGCAGGGTACCGAGCATGCGATCCCGCTGACCGAAATCGTCGACAGCTGGAAACCTAATGCGATGACGCTGACCGGCAAAACCGGACATTTTTTGCATCAGCTATGGCGTTTCGTCAGTGACACACCCGCCGAGGGTGAAAGTGAATCCGGGGCGTTTCCGGCGATATTTGGCACTGTGCTGATGGTGTTGCTGATGTCGGTGGTGGTGATGCCGCTGGGCGTCATCGCCGCCATCTGGCTGCACGAATATGCCGGACGCAATGCGCTGACCAGGCTGGTGCGTATCGCAGTGGTTAATCTGGCGGGCGTCCCTTCAATCGTTTATGGCGTATTTGGTCTGGGCTTCTTTGTCTGGCTGGTGGGCGGCACCCTTGACCAGCTCTTCTTCGCCAGCGCGCTGCCGAATCCCACTTTTGGCACGCCGGGTTTGCTGTGGGCCTCACTGACGCTCGCCTTGCTGACGCTGCCGGTGGTGATTGTGGCGACTGAAGAAGGCTTATCCCGTATTCCCAACAGCCTGCGTCAGGGTTCGCTGGCGCTGGGCGCGACCCAGGCGGAAACGCTGTGGAACGTAGTGTTACCGATGGCGGTGCCGGCCATGTTGACCGGCCTGATTCTGGCGGTAGCGCGTGCTGCTGGTGAAACCGCACCGCTGATGCTGGTGGGGGTAGTAAAAATGGTACCGGAACTGCCGGTCGACGCAGTGTTTCCTTATCTGCATCTGGATCGCAAGTTTATGCATCTGGGCTTCCAGATTTACGATCTGGCGTTTCAGAGTCCGAATATTGAAGCTGACCGGCCGCTGGTGTTTGCCACCGCGCTATTGCTGGTGCTGATTATTCTGTCGCTTAATCTGCTGGCGATGGGCCTGCGCCACCGTCTGCGTGAACGCTATCGTCTTATGACTCAATAACAGGCTATGACTATGACGTCCGACACGGATATCGCGCTGACCGTTAACCATCTGTCGCTGTGGTATGGCGAGCGCCAGGCGCTGCAGGATATTTCTCTGCAGGTGCCGAAAAACAGGATTACTGCGCTGATTGGCCCTTCAGGCTGTGGCAAGTCGACGCTGCTGCGCTGCTTTAATCGTATGAACGACGTGATTGATCACTGCCGGGTAGAGGGCGACGTGCTGCTGGATTCACTGCCGATCCTGCAACCCGGACAGGATCTCTCTGCGCTGCGCCGTCGGGTCGGTATGGTGTTTCAGCGGCCCAATCCTTTTCCAAAGTCGATCTATGAAAATGTGGTCTATGGGCTGCGTTTACAGGGTGTGCGCGATCGGCGGGTATTGAACGAAGCCTGTGAACGGGCACTGCGCGCGGCGGCGCTGTGGAGTGAGGTGAAAGATCAGCTGTCACAGAATGCGCTGACGCTTTCGACCGGACAGCAGCAGCGGCTGGTGATTGCCCGTGCCATTGCGATTGAGCCGGAAGTGCTGCTGCTGGATGAGCCGACCTCCGCGCTGGATCCGATCTCCACGCTGGTGATTGAAGAGTTGATGACCACACTGAAGCAGCATTTCACGCTGGTGCTGGTGACGCACAACATGCAGCAGGCGTCGCGGGTGTCAGATTACACTGCGTTTATGCATCAGGGCGCGTTAGTGGAGTTTGATGAGACCGACCGGATTTTCACCGCGCCGAAACAGCGACGGACTGAAGATTATATTACGGGGCGTTACGGCTGAGGGAGAGGAAAAATGGGTATTCTGACTGACAACTCCTGAATTCAAAGCGATGGGAGCTTATGCCTGTAGTAAAGCATCGCTGACCAGGGACAAAAACGCCGGGGGCGTTTTTGAACAACGCAAAGCGTTGGTCTGGCAAGGGGCGCACCTCAGGGATGAGGTGCGTAATCGTCCGCGCTGAGCTGCCATGGATAGCATTTTTTGCGTCTTTACGGAGGGCATAGGCTCCCTGAATCTTTACTCTGCCAGTACTTCATAAGAAGCCCTGGCTTCCCATGCATCAGTCGTTAGCATAGCCCTGCGGCGGCAGCGGTTCGCCATCCAGCCAGGCTTTGCCGTCTCGCATTTCCAGCCGACCCTCAACAAACCAGCTGATCACCAGCGGATAGATAGCGTGTTCCTGGTGCTGCACCCGCTCCGTAATCTCCGCTTCACTGTCGCCAGGAAAGACCGGCACTTTGGCCTGCAGGATCACCGGTCCGCCATCCAGTTCGTCCGTCACGAAATGCACGGACGTGCCATGTTCGCTGTCGCCATTTTCCAGCGCCTGACGATGCGTATGCAGACCCGGATATTTCGGCAGCAGAGAAGGGTGGATATTCAGCAGGCGATTATGAAAATGCGCCACAAAAGCGCTGCTGAGAATGCGCATATAACCGGCCAGCACAATCAGGTCTGGACGGTATGCGTCGATTTCAGTGATGAGCTGACGATCAAAGGCTTCGCGGTCAGCGAAGTCACTGGCGGCAAGCGCATGGGCGGGAATGCCCGCCTCCTGCGCCCGCGTCAGGCCATAAGCGGCGGCACGGTTGCTGAACACGGCAGCGACGCTGCCGTGAATCTGCCCGCTTTCACAGGCGTCAAGGATGGACTGAAGGTTACTTCCGTTGCCGGAAATCAGTACAACCAGCTTTTTCATCCGTTAATAACCACACGCTCTTCAGCATCCGACGCTTTAATCACGCCGAGCTTCCAGGCTTTCTCGCCTGCGGCCTGCATCAGCGCAATCGCCTTGTCCGCCTCTGCCGGGCTCAGGGCAATGATCATGCCGACGCCGCAGTTAAAGGTGCGGTACATCTCGAAACGGCTGACGTTGCCCGCCTGCTGTAACCAGCTGAATACCGCCGGCCATTCCCAGCTCTTCTCGTCGATCACGGCCTGAGTATTGTCAGGCAGTACGCGCGGAATATTCTCCCAGAAGCCGCCGCCGGTCAGGTGCGCAATAGCGTGTACATCGACCTGCTCAATCAGGCTCAGGATATTTTTCACGTAGATGCGGGTCGGTTCCAGCAGATGATCAGCCAGCGGTTTGCCTTCCAGCTGTTCAGCCAGTGGATCCGTGTTGCTGACTTCCAGAATTTTGCGCACAAGCGAATAGCCATTGGAGTGCGGGCCGCTTGATCCGAGGGCGATCAGTACGTCACCATCCTGCACCTTGCTGCCATCAATGATTTCTGACTTTTCCACCACGCCGACACAAAAACCCGCCACGTCGTAATCTTCGCCGTGATACATGCCTGGCATCTCAGCAGTTTCACCGCCTACCAGCGCACAACCCGACTGCAGACACCCTTCGGCGATGCCGGTGATCACCGCAGAGGCGGTTTCCACATCCAGTTTGCCGGTGGCGTAGTAGTCGAGGAAGAAGAGCGGCTCAGCGCCCTGTACCACCAGGTCGTTAACGCACATCGCGACCAGGTCAACACCAATGGCATCGTGGCGTTTGAGATCCATCGCCAGGCGCAGCTTGGTGCCGACGCCATCGGTGCCGGAGACCAGCACCGGTTCACGGTATTTTTGCGGCAGCGCGCAAAGCGCACCAAAACCGCCCAGTCCACCCATCACTTCCGGGCGACGCGTCTTTTTCACTACGCCTTTAATACGGTCAACCAGAGCGTTACCAGCATCAATATCAACACCGGCGTCTTTGTAACTGAGAGAGGTTTTGTCGGTCACTGCGAGGTCCCCACGCGAATTGCGGTTGGTGGTTAAAATAAAGCGCGGCAATTCTATCAGTGCAGGCAAACGTTTGCGAGTCCGGGATTGCGCATCGGGCGATTTTCATTAATCCTCTATTTGTTCCGGTAAAAGCCGCGGCTTTGCGCAAGAGCAGGTGGCGCAGAGCGCAAAAGGCGGTATAATCCCGCGATTTTTTTTAGCTCAACTCATTCCGGGAGAACACCAATGAAGATCGTGGAAGTCAGACACCCGCTGGTCAAACATAAACTGGGCCTGATGCGTGAGCATGATATCAGCACAAAGCGTTTTCGCGAGCTGGCCTCTGAAGTGGGCAGCCTGCTGACCTACGAAGCGACCGCCGATCTGGAAACAGAGCGCGTCACCATTGAGGGCTGGAATGGCCCGGTAGAGATCGACCAGATCAAAGGCAAAAAAATCACGGTGGTCCCGATTCTGCGTGCCGGCCTGGGCATGATGGAAGGGGTGCTGGAGCACGTCCCCAGCGCCCGTATCAGCGTGGTGGGTGTTTACCGTGATGAAGAAACCCTGGAGCCGGTTCCCTACTTCCAGAAGCTGGTCTCTAACATTGAAGAGCGCCTGGCGCTGGTGGTCGACCCGATGCTGGCGACCGGCGGTTCCATGATCGCCACCGTCGATCTGCTGAAGAAAGCGGGCTGCACCAGCATCAAAGTGCTGGTTCTGGTTGCCGCGCCAGAAGGGATTGCCGCGCTGGAGAAAGCGCATCCTGACGTCGAGCTTTATACCGCGTCAGTGGACCAGGGACTGAATGAAAAGGGTTACATCATTCCCGGGCTCGGCGATGCCGGGGACAAAATTTTCGGAACCAAATAAAACGCACAGCCGACCAGAGAGTCGGCTTTTTTTTGGCAAAAAACACCCCACGGATTCGGCCTGCCGCAAGGCGCACCGGCGTGCCTGCTGCTGTGCCTGAGGCCCGAATCGTCGGGGAAAAAATAAGGGGATAAATGATGACTCGTCGCGCCATTGGCGTCAGTGAACGACCGCCGTTACTGCAAACTATTCCACTCAGCCTGCAACACCTTTTTGCCATGTTTGGTGCCACGGTACTGGTACCCATTCTGTTTCACATCAACCCGGCGACAGTGCTGTTGTTTAACGGGGTCGGCACACTGATTTATCTCTTTATCTGTAAAGGCAAAATTCCCGCCTATCTGGGTTCGAGCTTTGCTTTTATCTCGCCGGTACTGCTATTGCTGCCGCTGGGTTATGAGGTCGCACTGGGCGGGTTTATTCTCTGCGGCGTGCTGTTTTGCATCGTGGCGCTGATTGTCAAACGCGCCGGAACCGGCTGGCTCGATGTGATGTTCCCTCCGGCGGCGATGGGCGCAATTGTCGCCGTCATCGGTCTGGAGCTGGCGGGTGTGGCCGCGAATATGGCGGGCCTGCTGCCTGCTGAAGGCAGTACGCCCGACAGTAAAACTGTGCTGATCTCGCTGGTCACGCTGGCGGTAACCGTTTTCGGTTCCGTGCTGTTCCGTGGCTTCCTGGCGATCATCCCGATTCTGGTCGGGGTCGTGGCGGGTTATCTGCTTTCCGCGTTTATGGGCATCGTTGACTGGAGCGGCGTGGTCAAAGCGCCCTGGTTTGCACTGCCGACCTTTTATACGCCGCGCTTTGAGTGGGTAGCGATGCTGACGATTTTGCCTGCGGCGCTGGTAGTGATTGCCGAGCATATCGGTCATCTGGTGGTCACCGCCAATATCGTGAAGAAAGATCTGATTCGCGACCCCGGTCTGCATCGTTCAATGTTCGCTAACGGTTTATCGACCGTCATCTCCGGCTTCTTTGGTTCCACGCCCAACACCACCTACGGTGAAAACATCGGTGTGATGGCGATTACCCGCGTCTACAGCACATGGGTGATTGGCGGCGCGGCGATTCTGGCGATTCTGCTCTCCTGCGTTGGCAAACTGGCGGCGGTGATCCAGGCGATCCCGGTTCCGGTTATGGGCGGTGTGTCGCTGCTGCTGTATGGGGTCATTGGCGCCTCCGGTATCCGGGTGTTGATCGAATCCAAAGTCGATTACAACAAAGCGCAGAACCTGATCCTCACCTCGGTGATCCTGATCATCGGGGTCAGCGGGGCGAAAGTGCATATCGGCGCAGCGGAGCTGAAAGGCATGGCGCTGGCGACGATCGTCGGTGTCGGACTGGCGTTGATCTTCCGGGTTATCTCGCTGCTCAGACCTGAAGAAGTGGTGCTGGAGGCTGAAGAAACGCGCGAGCAGTGATCGCCGCGAGCCTGACAGGATCCGGGGCAGGGACGCCCCATTCATCTCTTTCTGAAAACTGTGTTAGACTTCCCCCGATTTTTTGCTTGTTCTCTTGCTGAGGTGCTTCTGAACACGCCGGCACAATTGTCATTGCCACTCTATTTACCTGACGATGAAACCTTCTCCAGCTTCTGGCCGGGGGAAAACCCGTCGCTGATTGCCGCCCTGAAAGGCGCGCTCAACCAACAACATGGCAGCTATCTCTACTTCTGGTCACGCGAAGGCGGTGGGCGGAGCCATTTGCTGCACGCCGCGTGTGCCGAAATGTCCGCACGCAGTGAAGCCGTGGGCTATGTTCCGCTGGATAAACGCACCTGGTTTGTTCCGGACGTTCTTGAAGGGATGGAGCAGCTGTCACTGGTCTGTATCGATAACATCGAGTGCATTGCAGGCGAGCCGGAATGGGAAATGGCGATCTTCGATCTCTATAACCGCATTCTGGAAACCGGTAACACGCGTCTGTTTATCACCGGCGATCGTCCGCCACGCCAGCTTAATCTTCAGCTGCCCGATCTCGCCTCGCGCCTTGACTGGGGGCAAATCTATCGCCTGCAGCCGCTTTCTGATGAAGATAAATTACAGGCGTTGCAGTTGCGTGCCGGGTTACGCGGATTTGAGCTGCCGGAAGATGTGGGTCGCTTCCTGCTGAAGCGACTCGATCGTGAAATGCGCACGCTGTTTGATACGCTGGATCGTCTTGATCGCGCCTCGATCAGCGCCCAGCGCAAACTCACCATTCCCTTTGTTAAAGAGACGCTCGGCCTTTAAAGAATGTCGAGCACCGCATCTGGCGGGCGGCCAATCCGCGCCTTATCGCCATTGATCACTATCGGCCTTTCAATCAGCACCGGATTCTCTACCAGTGCATCCAGCAGCGCACTTTCACCTTTGTCGTCAAGCGCCAGCTCGCTGTAGATCGCCTCTTTAGTTCGCATTAACTCGCGTGCGCTCTGCATACCCAGTTTCTGTAACAGGATTTGCAGCGTCTCGCGGTCGGGCGGCGTCTGCAGATAGAGCACCACATCCGGCTCAATTCCGCGGGCAGTCAGCAGCGCCAGCGTCTCACGGCTCTTGCTGCAGCGCGGGTTGTGATAAATCGTCACCATCTCTGACTCTCCTTTCTTCTCTGTTCGCGACGTGCTGGCGGTGTGAGTGCTTAGCCTTTCTGATACTGCTTAAAGCGCTGTTGTAACTGGCGCAGCTGATCGATACGGGCATCGTAACGCGCCTGTTTCAGGCTGCCGAGCGGCACCTGTGCGCTGGCACTGCTCAGGGTGGTGATCGCCTGATCAAGCTGGCCATTCAGGGCCAGACTCTCTGCCCGCGCCGATAACTCTTCATCATTTAGTCCCTGCTGCGCCGAGGCCTGCGCCAGTAAATCCCAGCCGTTGGGATCATCTTTATTGGCCCAGGTGTAGCGGTTCAGAATACGGCTGGCATTGGCATACTGTTTCGCTTCAACGTAGGCATTGGCCAGATTGAGCTGCACCACCGGACTGTTTTTGGCACCGGTTGCGGCGGTGAGCAGGGCGATGGCCTGCTGTGGCTGATTCAGGCCGATATCAATGTCCGACATGATATCCAGGAACCAGACATTATTGGGCTGCTTCGCCAGCAACGGGGTGATAATACGTTTCGCATCGGCGTAACTCTTCGCCTGCAAAAACTGTATGGCTTTGCCATATTGTGACGCCATCTGCTCACGGGAATTGCCGCTGGCATACTGACTCAGCAGTTCGTCAGTAAGCTGATTACGTCCTGTAGAGTACATGCCCAGCGAACGCACCTTTGCCATATAGAAATCTTCCGTGGATTGCACCACCACCGGCCGCATCTGATTAGCACGGTTGCGGGCATCCGCCAGACGACTGTCGGGCAGGGGATGCGTCAGCAGAATTTCAGGTGGCTTCGAAGAGAAGCGGCTCTGATCGGCCAGTTTTTGCAGAAAGTTCGGCATTGCCTGGGGATCGAAGCCAGCGCGCTGCAGCACCTGAATCCCGATGCGGTCTGCTTCCTGCTCATTGCCCTGCGTAAAGCTGATAATTCCCTGCTGCGTTCCCGCCAGAGTACCCGTCAGCGCGGCCATGCCCGCCTGCGGACTGGCCATCGCCAGCAAAATGGAGCCCAGTGCACCGACCCAGGTCAGCGGCGCGTTGCGCTTCTGATCTTCCATGGCACGCGCCAGATGGCGCTGGGTGACGTGCGAGATTTCATGTGCCATTACCGATGCCAGCTGGCTTTCATTGTCGGTAAAGCGGAACAGCGCTGAGTGCAGCACCACGTTGCCACCGAAAAAGGCAAAGGCGTTAAGCTCATCGTTCTGAATCAGAAAGAAGTGGAACGGCGTTTTCACCGAGTCGGCGTGAGAAACGAGTCGTTGCCCCAGCTGATTAATGTACTGATTGAGCAGCGGATCGTTGATTAGCGGCGCACTGGCGCGCAGCTGGCGCACATAGAAGTCGCCCATCTGCAATTCCTGATTAATTGATAGCGTCGAACCCGCCGTAGTACCAATATCGGGAAGTGAGTCACTGACATCGGCGTTAGCGGGTGTCAGAGTGGAGAAAATGAGCGTCGGAAGGAGCGCGGCGATCAGCGTTTTCTTTAACGAGTTCAACATGCCTGAATCCTGTAGAGAGGCCCTGAGAATGGACAGGTGCGCAGCGGGAATGTTCCGTTTTTCGCAGATAACGACGGTTCGTGACTATCTTAACCAGGGCCTCAAAAGAAAGAAATGTTGTTTTCTGGCAAATCGCCCGCCTGATTTGAGCAAGATCGCCGATTATGAAGAAAAAAATTGAACATCATGACAGTTTAAACGGCAGTTAAACGAAAAAAAACTGGCGGGGTATTGCCGGGGTCGTCAGCGGTTATATTATGGCGTTGTTGTTTATTTACATTGCGCTTCGTTAAATCGGAGCAGAATCTGCTGCCAGACAACCGAAGCCAGTAAGCTTATTTTTATAAAGTTATGTAAATTCACTCAAAAAAACTGAACATGGCATGTGTTTTTCCAGGTCTACTCTGAAAAAATAGCGCACTCTGCGCCGCTAAATGCCTTTCAACCATTGATAAATCAAATCGTCTCTCCCGCCTTATTCCACGTGTTCCAGATTAGCCTGGTTGTTATTTTTATATAATGAATAGCATCGAAAAGGAAAAAGGAGAAATAGTCAGGTCCACTCCTGATAAGACTTTTTATTTCTCATCATGAAACTTTTCGATTAATTCCGGCTGTGAATAATTCCAATAGTTATCAGCGCCGCGTTGACCTGAATTTACAGAGGCAAGCATTACACCTGCGCTGTGGTATAGATAGCCGACCTGATTCAATTCTGAATCTGCCAGACATAATATGCCGGAGAAAAGGGTTATGCGTTCAGTTGTTTCATACGCGTTAATCGCCATTATTGGCGGCGTCGTTGGCGCGGCTGTCACACAGAGTGGCGATATTTACGACAAAGTGACACGCCATTTTGCAACCGAGCCACAGGAAGCACCCGGATTCTGGAGCACGCCGGCGATTGAAGGTTACGGAAAAATTCATTACGAGCCTGACGCCGCGTTTAAACCGGTGCCGGGCCTGAGTAACAAAATTGTTTTCCAGATTACCCGAAGCGACGGGGCGATGACCGCGCCCAATCTGGGGCTGGAACGCGTAGCCAGGGTGGTCAATCTTTATATCGCCTCGGGTATTCCGGCTGACCAACTGAAGTTTGTGGTGTCAGTCACCGGAGATGCGACGCCCGCCATGCTGGACAATGCCCATTTCAAACAATTTTATGGCATCGAAAATCCAAACCTGAAGCTGATTAATGAGCTGAATCAGGCGGGAGTGAAAGTCTCGGTCTGCGATCAGTCCGTGGCATTCCATCACTATCCCAATAACTGGATTGATAAATCCGTGGTACATGCGCTTTCCAGTCCAACCACCGTATCAACCCTGCAAAATCAGGGATACGCGTGGCTGGCAATGTAATTCATATTTAAATAATTGGGAGAAACGTAAATGCGTCCAGCAGCTTTAGTGGTGATGGCAGCCGTTGCCGGATTTATTGGGGGCAATGTTTTACAGTTGCCGGAATTATACGATAAGGTCAGTGGGAAAATGGCAGATAATAAATCTGAGCCTGCTGATTTCTGGAGTACGCCAGCAATCGAGGGCTACGGAAAAATACATTATGTCGACACGCCCGCATTTAAACCCGGCACGACAGCGGGCCTGAGTAATAAAATTGTTTTCCAGATTAACCGTAATGAAGGCGATATTCGTAAGCCGAATCTGGGTCTGGAGCGCGTAGCGCGCGTCACCAACCTCTATTATGCGGCGGGTGTGCCACTCGACCAGCTGAAATTTGTGGTGTCGATTAACGGTGATGCAGTGTCATCAGCGCTGAATAATGATCAGTTCAGCAAAGCTTATGGCGTCGATAACCCGAACCTGAAGCTGATCAGCGAGCTGAAAAAAGCGGGCGTTCAGGTCACTATCTGTGATCAGTCTGTCGCGTTTCATCAGCTTGATCGCAACTGGATTGACCCGATGGTCACTCATACCATCTCCAGCGGCACCACCGTTGCCACCCTGGAAAACAGCGGTTACGCCTTCCTGATGCTTTAACTCTCCAGCAGCGGCGTCACTGCCGCTGTCATCTGCCAGTCAACTTCCTGAGATACGCCTGTCATATAACGCCACTAGTTTAGACCGCAATGAGATCGATCTCATTGACGATAAACGAGGCAGACATGACCGATTTAATCAGCGTAGCCAGACTGGCAGGGGTTTCCCGCGCAACCGCTGCGCGCGCCTTCTCTGATCCTCATCTGCTTAAACCGGGTACCCTGAAAAAGGTGCTTGCCGCCTCAGAACAGATAGGTTTTCGGCCGAATCACATTGCCCGTCAGCTCCGTACCCGCCACTCCACCACGCTCGGTGTACTGCTGCCTTCTCTGCTCAATCCGGTTTTTGCCATGCAATTGCAGGCGATGGAGCAGCAGGCGCAGCAGGCAGGCTATGCGTTGCTGGTGGCGACCAGTGATTATCAGGCTGAGCGGGAAGCAGCCATTGTCGAACATATGCTGCACCAGCGTGTTGCCGGTCTTGTACTGACGGTGGCAGACGCCGACCGCAGTGCGCTGCTGCCCACACTGGCGGCAGCGAAGATGCCATTTGTACTGACCCACAGCGTGCCGCAACAGCACGCATGGCCTGCTTTGCACGTCGACAACCGCAAAGCGATGGCCGAAGCGACCACCCATCTCATCTCTCTGGGTCACCGTCACATCGTGATGGCCGCAGGCCCAATGCAGCAATCCGATCGCGCACGTCTTCGCTTTCTTGGCTACTGCCAGGCCATGCAGCAGGCCGGCCTGACGCCGCAGGCGATGATTGAGATGCCCAGCCATATCCACTCCGATTTCAAGCCGCTGCTGCCGCTGATGAATGCACCTTCGCCGCTGACTGCAGTGATTTGCAGTAACGATCTGCTGGCTATCAGCCTGCTGGGGGCGGCTGCGCGTGCAGGTGTCAGCGTGCCGCATCAATTGTCAGTGATCGGTTTCGACGGCATTGCGCTGGGCGAACAGCTTTCACCGTCACTGGCGAGCGTGGTTCAGCCGATTGCGCTGATGGGAACGCTCGCCATTGATCTGCTTCTGAATCCGGGCAGTGAAACCCACCTGCTGCCCCATCATTTACGGATCGGGGAGAGTATCGCCCCGGCATTTTATGGCTCTTCTTCAGGGAAACATCATGTCACTCACGTTTAATCTCAGATATATCGCCAGCGCGGCGCTGCTGGCTGGCTGCACGCTGACCAGTTCATGGGTCCAGGCGGCGGAAAATGCTATCTGCTACAACTGCCCGCCTGAGTGGGCCGACTGGGCCACGCAGCTTCAGGCGATTGAAAAAGCGACCGGCATTCATGTGCCGCAGGACAATAAAAACTCGGGTCAGGCGCTGGCGCAGCTGGTAGCAGAGAAAAATAATCCGGTTGCCGACGTGGTCTATTACGGCGTCAGCTTCGGCATTCAGGCTGTCAGTGCTGACGTGGTCAGCGCGTATAAGCCGGCTCACTGGGATGAAATCCCGGCCGGTATGAAAGATCCGGCGGGCAAATGGGTAGCGCTGCACTCCGGTACCATGGGCTTTATGGTGAATGTTGATGCGCTGGGTGGCGCGCCGGTGCCGCGATCATGGGATGATCTTCTGAAGCCGGAATATAAAGGCATGGTGGGTTATCTTGATCCGGCCAGTGCCTTTGTAGGCTATGTGGCCGCAGTCGCGGTGAATCAGGCCAAAGGCGGCAGCCTGCATGACTTCACTCCCGCCATCAACTGGTTCAAAGCGCTGCAGCGCAACCAGCCCATTGTGCCTAAGCAGACCGCCTATGCACGGCTGATTTCAGGCGAAATCCCGATTCTGATCGACTATGACTTCAACGCCTATCGCGCCCGCTACAAAGATCACGCCAATGTCGAGTTTGTGATCCCGAGTGAGGGAACGGTGACGGTGCCGTACGTTATCAGCCTCGTGAAGAACGCGCCGCATCCGGCCAACGGTAAGAAAGTGATCGATTTCGTGCTGTCCGATGCGGGCCAGGCAATCTGGGCCAATGCCTGGCTGCGTCCGGTACGGGCTGGCGCAATGTCACCTGAGGCGAAAAAATATTTTCTGCCTGACAGTGATTATGCGCGCGCCCACACGGTCGATTATCAGCAGATGGCCGATGCACAGAAGGGCTTCTCCGCCCGCTATCTGAGTGAGATTCGCTGATGTCACTTTCAGACATTAATTCCTTAACCACGGGCGGGCCGCTTCGCCATCGGCTCCGCCCGCTGGGGGCAAACTGGCCGTGGATGCTGTTGCCTGCGCTGCTCTTCTTTGCCGCCTTCTGGGTGCTGCCGTTTGCCCGCCTGTTGCAGATCGGCATGACGGAGGATCGCACCACGCACCACAGTGGCTACTGGACGGTAATCAGTCAGCCGCAATATCTGCAAAGCCTGCTGAATACCGTCCTGCTCTCGGCGGCGGTGACGCTGGTTACGCTGCTGATTGCGGCGGTGGTGGGCTGCTTTCTGGCACGGCAGCGCTTTCCCGGGCGAGGAACGCTGCTGGCGCTGCTGACCTTTCCGCTGGCTTTTCCTGGCGTGGTGGTGGGATTTCTGATGGTTATGCTGGCGGGGCGTCAGGGTGTGCTGGCGCAACTCAGTCTCAGTCTGTTTCATGAACGCTGGGTCTTCGCCTATTCACTCAGCGGCTTATTTGTTGGCTATCTCTACTTTTCGCTGCCGCGCGCCATCGTAACGCTGGTGGCGGCCAGTGAGAAACTGGATAGATCGCTGGAAGAGGCGGCCCGTTCACTGGGTGCCAGCCAGTGGCGCATCATCATAGACGTCATCATACCCGGACTGAAACCGGCGCTGCTCTCCTGTGGCGCACTCTGTTTCGCCACCAGTATGGGCGCGTTTGGCACCGCATTTACGCTGGGTACCGAACTCGCTGTGCTGCCGCTGACCATTTACGGTGAGTTCACCAATTACGCTAACTTTGCCACTGCGGCGGCACTCTCAGTCGTGATGGGCGCCGTGGCCTGGCTGGCGCTGATGCTGGCTAATGGCCTTACGCGCCGGAAGGAGCATGAATCATGAAACGACGGGGTCTCTTCTGGCTGCAGGTGGCGATCACCAGCCTCACCGCACTGTTTATGATCGTGCCGGTCATGCTCTCGATGCTGGCGGGCGTTACACAGAACTACTTCGCGGGTCTGCGCAGCGGCCTGACACTGAAGTGGGTGGAGCAGGTGTGGCAGATGTATGCCGACACCTTCTGGCTGTCACTGCTGATTGCGCTGAGCTGTCTGGCGGTGACGGTCATTGCTGGCATACCCGCCGCCTGGGGCTTACTGAAGTCACCGTCACGCTGGGCCTCGCGTATTGAGGAGTGTCTGATGCTGCCGGTGGCGTTGCCGGGCCTCGCCACCGCGCTGGGCATCATTCTGCTTTACGGTCAGTTCAGTGCGTTGCGCGACAGCTGGCTCTTTATCCTGATCGGCCATGTGCTGTTTACACTGCCCTTCATGATTCGCCCGGTGCTGTCGGTGATGCAGGCGATTGATCTTCCGCGCCTGGAAGAGGCCGCCGCCAGCCTGGGGGCGAGTTTCTGGCGTCGCTTTTTTACTGTGGTCGTTCCGAACTGCCGTAACGGCATTCTGGCGGGTGCATTTATGGTCATTACCCTGTCGGTGGGGGAGTTCAACATTACCTGGATGCTCCACACACCGCTGACCAAAACGCTGCCGGTGGGGCTGGCCGACAGCTACACCTCCATGCGGCTGGAAGTCGGGTCCGCCTACACGCTGATCTTTATCATGATGATTTTACCGCTGCTGCTGTTGCTTAACGCCTGTAATCACTGGCTGGAACGGCAAACGTCGCGGCAGCAGAGAGAGGAAACTGTATGAATGAGGCCATCAATGTGACGCTGCGCCACTGCTCGCGTCGCTTCAATCAGCAGGTCGCGCTGCATCCGCTCGATCTGCGCGTGCATGCCGGAGAAACGCTGGTTCTGCTGGGACCGTCGGGCTGTGGTAAAACCACGCTACTGCGCATTATCAGTGGCCTGGAAAGCAGCGATCCGCCGGGCGAGATCTGGTTTGATCAACGTAACGTTACCGCGCTGCCGATTGAGAAACGCAATGTCGGCATGGTGTTCCAGAACTACGCGCTGTTCCCGACACTTAACGTGGCGCAGAACGTCGCCTATGGCCTGAAGGTGCAGGGCGTGCCGCGTGCCGAGCGAGAGGCGCGGGTTGCAGAGATGCTGGCGCTGGTTGATCTGACGCCTCTGGCACATCGCGCGATTGATAAGTTGTCCGGCGGGCAGAAACAGCGTGTGGCGCTGGCACGTGCGCTGGCCGCCCGGCCTAAAGTGCTGCTGTTTGATGAGCCGCTGGCGGCGCTTGATGCCAGGCTGCGCGACCGACTGCGTCTGGAGATCGGTGCGCTGCTTAAGCGGCTGGCGATCACCGCCGTTTACGTCACGCATGATCAGCAGGAGGCGATGGCGCTGGGCGATCGCATCGCGGTGATGGAGCAGGGCCGTCTGGTGCAGCTTGATACCCCGCAGGGCATTTATCAGCGTCCTGCCTCCCGCTTTGTGGCCGATTTTGTGGGTGCGATTAACTGCGTTGCGCACGACCCGGAAGGCCATCCTGTGCGTTTTTGCCGCCCGGAAGATGTTCTGCTGGCCGATGATACGCGCTATGCCCAGCGCGGCGTGGTGGTGGGCAGTATGTTTCTCGGCGCTTCACAGCGCTTACTGATTGATATCGGACTGGATAATCCCATTCAGGTCGATCGTCATGCGCGCGAAATCTGGCAGGCGGGGCAGCGTATCAGCTGGTCGCTGACCAGCCACGCCGCGCTGGAATTCAGTTGCTAAGGAGTCTGTTGTGTCTCTTCAACCCACATTGATTGCTCAAATCAGCGATCTGCATATCAAGGCCCATGGCCGCCTCTCATACAAACAGGTCGATACCCATGCGGCGTTACTGCAGGTTATCGATACCCTCAACTCGCTGCAGCCGCGACCTGATGCAGTGGTGATTACCGGCGATCTGGTCGATTTTGGCAGGCCGGATGAGTATCAGACTTTGCGGGAAGCCCTGCAGCGCCTGCAACCGCCGTTTTATCTCATGGCGGGCAATCACGACGACCGCGAGGCGCTGCGGGCTGCCTTCCCTGATCACGGCTATCTGCAATCCGGACCCACACTGAACTGGCAGCTGAGTGTGGGCGGCGTCAGGTTGATTGCCCTGGATTCCAGCGTACCGCAACAGCCGTGGGGTGAGGTGGATGAGGAACAGTTAGAATGGCTGGACCAGGCGCTGGGCATGTCCGCGGATCAGCCCACCCTGGTCATGCTGCACCATCCGCCTTTTGCCTGCGGCATTGCGCATATGGATCGGCAACGGTTACGCCATCCGCAGGCTCTTGAGGCGATCATTGCCCGTCATCCGCAGGTAGAACGGGTCTTGTGTGGACATCTGCATCGCAGCCTGCAGACCCGCTTTGCTGGCACGCTCGCCTGTGTCGCGCCGGGCGTATCGCATCAGGTCGCGCTGGATCTGCATCCGGAGGGGCCCGCGCACTTTATCCTGGAGCCGCCCGGCTATTTACTGCATTGCTGGCAACCCGGAGAGGGAATGGTCACACATCAGTGCGCGATTGGCCATTTTTCAGGGCCCTGGCCATTTTACGATAGTCAGGGATTAATCGATTAGTGCCAGCTAAATCTGTATTAAGCGGGGTAAAATTTGTCTTAGTGCTGCTCAAAAATGCCGACACAGTGTAGACTTAAGCCCGGATATCAGGGCCTCTGGCACACTTAAAAAAATAATCAGGCATTCACGACATGACACTCATCTTCGGCGCGGCGACGCCATGCTAAAGCACATCCGGCCCAAGGCCGATTTGCGCAATCTGATCGCCCTGCTGGTGATTGTCAGCATTGTTATCACACTCGCGAACGCGCTCTACGCTACCTGGCGGGTTCAGCGCCAGGTGCTTATTGACACCACGCTTGAGGCTAACCGGGCGTATGCCGCCAAGCTCGCCTCAACCAGTGAAATTTTCTTCCAGCTGGCGCAGTCTCAACTTCATTACAGCGCCAATCAGCTCAGCCGTGACTTTACTAATCAGGGGCTGCTGAACAATGAAGTCAATCGACTGCGTGAGCAGACCACCAGTTTCAACTCCGTCGCGATCGTGGATGCGCAGGGCGTGATCAAAGCAATTTCCCCCGAGTCACTGACGTTACAGGGTATGCACCTCACCAGTGACGCCTCGCGAGAGGCGCTGACCCTGCGACAGCCGATCATCAGTAAACCCTCCCTTTCTGCCGCCAATAATCTGCTGGTTTTTGTCTCATGGCCTGTCTGGAGTCCCGAGGGTGACTACCTGGGCTACATCGGCGGCACTATCTACCTGAAGAAGAAAAGCATACTCAATGCGCTGCTGGGTGAGCAGTTCTATCGCGATGGCACAACGGTTTATGTGCTCGATAGCAACAATGAGGTGTTGTATCACCAGAATCGTCAACTGATTGGCAAAACGCTGCCTGCCATCGTCAATCCGCGTGATGACCAGACCAATGGCTCGCTGATGCTTGCCGGTCCGGGTAATGCCACACAGCTGGCGGGCTTTGCCGTGGTGCCGACGACCGGCTGGACAGTGGTAGCGTTGAAGCCGATTAACGTCACACTGGATCCGCTGTCCGGTCTGTTGATGAAAGTGCTGAAAAATTCTGTGCCGTTCGCGCTGCTGACTCTGCTGGTGGCCTTAGTCATGGCACGTCTGATTGCCCGGCCACTCTTCCAGCTGGCGCGCAAAGCCAGCCGGATGGATGCGCAGGGCGTATCAAAAGAAATTGGCGGCATCACCGCCTGGTATTTTGAAGCGGCCCAGGTAAAGCGTGCGCTGCTCACCGGTATTGGGCTGGTGCAGGATAAAATTGGTCGCCTTAACTCAGAAGCGCAGACCGATCCGCTGACTCAGGTACTCAATCGCCGGGGTCTGAATGCGGTGCTGGAGTACTATCGGACCCTGCGCCAGCCTTTTTCGGTTCTGGCACTGGATATCGATCATTTCAAAAACGTTAATGACAGCTGGGGCCACGACGTGGGCGACCGGGTCATTCAGCAGGTGGCAAGTACGCTGCGTGCCAGCGCCCGTCAGTCTGATGTGGTCTGTCGCAATGGCGGAGAGGAGTTTCTGATGCTATTGCCAGGAACGGCCCTGGATGAGGCGCAGATCATCGCAGAACGCGTACGGGTGGGCATTGCTGAAGCCTGGCTGACTGACGTGGGGCGCATTACCTTGTCTATTGGCGTGGCGGCCTGGAATGGTTCGCAGGATGCGGGACTGGAAAACAGCCTGAAACAGGCGGATGCGGCGCTCTATGAGGCGAAGAGTGCCGGACGTAACTGTGTGATCGTTGCCGATCCCTAGTCGGGTGAAACCGGATGTTTCATTACGGCAGGGTAAACGTGCGGGAAAAAGAGAAGCAGGGGCGCGGCGGTCAGACTAACGCGCCCCTTAACATCAGGCTGATTTGACGTAATCCAGCACCATGTCGTGGTGATTCGACGTCTTAAAGTTATCAAACACTTTTTCGATCTTGCCCTCGGCATCAACCAAAAAGCTGATGCGATGAATACCGTCATAGGTTTTCCCCATAAACGTTTTTTCACCCCAGACGCCAAACGCCTGGCAGACTTCATGATTTTCATCTGACAGCAGCGTAAAGTTCAGCAGCTCTTTTTCGACAAACTTTGACAGTTTTTCCGGTTTGTCGGTGCTGATACCCAGCACTTCCACGCCCGCTTTTTTCAACTCATCCATGTTGTCACGCAGACCGCACGCCTGCACGGTGCAGCCTGGTGTCATCGCTTTCGGGTAGAAGTACACCAGAACGCGCTGTCCCTGGAAGTCGGTCAGATTCACGTGTTCGCCGTCCTGGTCAGGCAGGCTAAATGCGGGTGCAGTATCTCCGGCTTTCAGTGGATTCATCACATCTCTCCATTTTCTTATTCAGGCTGTGGGTAATACACCATCCGGCCAGAAACGGCCAGCAGCAACATTACCATCAGGGGGTATTTCACCACATAGCCGCGCATTCAGGCGTCAGTAATGTGGAGAAATAACTCCGGTTTAAGGACCAAAGCTTAGCGTATCGCGCTGACAGGTTCGCTGCTGTCGGCGTCTGAGACACTGTAGAGACGTAGCGTTCCCTGGGCATTCAGCTCCTGGCACAGGGTATTAAAAGCCTGCTCAAACGACGTGCCACGGGTTCGCGTTGGACTGTGGGCCGTCATTTGAATATAGAGTGTCGGTGGCAATTCGTGTTGCGCAGGTGTGATTCGCGACACCAGTTCGGCCACGTTCATCTGATGCTTATCAATAAGATCGGTGAAACGCTCAATAATATGCGGCGAATCGGCCACTTCAACCTGGATGAATGCGGTGTCCGGCATCGGCGGACGAAGCCGGGCATTGGTTCGCTTCATGACGATCAGCAGCTCCAGCTCTGCGCCTTTCAGCGGCAATGTCGATTCAATCAGTGTGATTGCGTTCCAGCTGCCCGACAGCAGCATAATAAACGTGAACTCATCCCCGAGCATGGCAAGACGGCTATCTTCAATATTACAACCGCAGCTGCTGACGTGTCGGGTAATGGTGTTGACGATACCCGGACGGTCAACACCAAGCGCGGTGATCACCAGATGATGGGGCTGAGATTGCGGCAAAATGGCTTTTCCTCTGCTTTCGCTAATAACCATAAGGTAAACATAAAAAAAACTGCTGACAAGCGCGGGAATGGCGTGGCTTGCTTGCTTTTCCCTAAGTGTAAAACGTACCATGAAGCACTTGTTTGTCGAGGGGATCGCCAATGTTTACGGGAAGTATTGTTGCACTCGTTACGCCAATGGATGACAACGGTAATGTCTGCCGGTCGAGTCTGAAAAAACTGATTGATTATCATGTCGCCAGCGGCACCGCGGCGATCGTTTCCGTCGGCACCACAGGCGAATCTGCAACCCTGAGCCATGAAGAACATGGTGATGTGGTGATGCTGACCCTGGAACTGGCTGATGGCCGTATCCCGGTGATAGCCGGAACCGGTGCAAACGCCACCGCTGAAGGCATCTCTCTGACGAAGCGTTTTGAAAATTCCGGCGTGGTGGGTTGCCTCACCGTGACGCCTTATTACAATCGTCCGACCCAGGAAGGGCTGTTCCAGCACTTCAAAGCGATTGCGAATAGCACCAGCCTGCCACAGATGCTGTATAACGTTCCCTCGCGCACCGGTTGTGACATGCTGCCGGAAACCGTTGCCCGCCTGGCCGAAATCAAAAATATTATCGGAATCAAAGAGGCAACCGGGAACTTATCGCGTGTTAGTCAGATCCAAGAGCTGGTAAATGAAGATTTCATTCTGGTGAGTGGCGATGACGCGACTGCGCTGGACTTTATGCAACTGGGCGGTAAAGGCGTCATTTCGGTGACCGCAAACGTCGCTGCACGCGAAATGGTTCAACTGTGTCAACTTGCACAGCAGGGCAATTTCGTCGAGGCACGCCGCCTGAATCAGCGTCTGATGCACCTGCACCAGACGCTTTTCTGTGAACCCAATCCTATCCCGGTGAAATGGGCTGCGAAACAGCTAGGATTAATCGCTAACGACACGCTGCGTCTGCCAATGACGCCACTGACTGCAGCTGGCCAGCCGAAAGTGGAGCAGGCGCTGGTGAAAGCGGGTTTGCGATAATTTAGGGAGTTTGAATGAATTACTCAGTAAAGCGGTCAACAGTAGCCACAGTGGTGGGGCTTTCTACCCTGATGCTGTTGTCGGCCTGTTCAAGTGATCAGCGTTATAAGCGTCAGGTCAGTGGTGACGAATCTTATCTTGAAGCCAGTCAGTTAAGTGAACTGAAAGCGCCGGCCGGCATGATCCTGCCGGTACAGCGTGGTGATTACGATGTACCGCGCACCAGCAGTCAGGCACCGACCGGCAAGCAGCTCGACATTCGTCCACCTGCCCAGCCGCTGGCGCTGATGAACGGCACCCGTGCGCAGTTCAGCAACAACACGGGCGCACTGATGATTGATAGTAGCCGTGGTTCAGTCTGGCCACGCGTCGTGAGCGTCGTGCAGTCAAACAATTTCGCGATTGCTTCACGTAATGACGCCGGCCAGCAGCTGACGACCGACTGGGTCCAGTGGAATCGTGCTGATGAAGATCAGCAGTATCGTGGTCGCTACCAGATCAGTGTGCAGTCGCAGAGCTATCAGCAGCAGCTCACCGTACGTCTGCTGGAGCTGCAGCAGGCGGGCAAAACCGTTACCTCACCTGTGCAGATTCAGCGCTATACCGCGCAGATGCTGAATGAAATCAGCACCGGTCTGGACAAGATTGATACCGCCAGTGAAAACGCGGCGGCAGGTCGGGTGAGTGGGGCTATTGATGTGCAGAGCGGCGCAGATGATACCGGCCTGCCAATGCTGATCCTGCGCACGCCATATAATGTGGCGTGGCAGCGTCTGCCTGAAGCGATGAAACGCGTTGGGATGGAGGTGACGGATACCACTCGCTCAACGGGTAGCATGAAAGTGACCTACAAGTCACTGAGCAGCAGCGACTGGGATTCCATTGGCGCAAAAGACCCGGAATTACCTGACGGTGATTACAAAGTGCAGGTCGGTGATTTGGACAACCGCACCAGTCTGCAATTTATCGACCCGAAAGGGCATGTGCTGACCCAGTCGCAGAACGATGCGCTGGTGGCCGTGTTCCAGGCGGCGCTGAACAAATAAAGTTGCCTCAGGCCGGAGATTCTCCGGCCTTTTTATTTTGTTTTTGGCATAATAGCGCGCGGCGAAGTAAACGATTGCGTCAAGGCAATCGCCGCAGCGGCACTGGCCGCTGAACACCCGTTATTTCAAGTCTGGAGTGAATAAGATGCAAAAGCGAGCTGAGTTGTATCGCGGTAAAGCGAAAACCGTATACAGCACCGATAATCCGGATCTGCTGATACTCGAATTCCGCAACGATACGTCAGCAGGTGATGGCGCCCGAATTGAGCAATTTGATCGCAAAGGAATGGTTAACAACAAGTTTAACCACTTCATCATGACCAAATTGCAGGAAGCGGGTATTCCAACCCAGATGGAAGCGCTGCTGTCTGATACCGAAGCGCTGGTGAAGAAGCTGGAGATGGTGCCGGTAGAGTGCGTGGTCCGTAACCGCGCCGCAGGTTCGCTGGTAAAACGTCTGGGCGTGGAAGAGGGCATTGTGCTCAATCCCCCGCTGTTTGATCTTTTCCTCAAAGATGATGAAAAGCATGACCCGATGGTCAACGAATCCTACTGCGAAACTTTTGGCTGGGTCAGCAAGCAGAACCTGGCGCGGATGCAGGAACTGACCTTTAAAGCCAACGAAGTGCTGAGCAAGCTGTTCGACGATGCGGGTCTGATTCTGGTTGATTTCAAACTTGAGTTTGGTCTGTTTAACGGTGAAGTCACGCTGGGCGATGAGTTTTCGCCAGATGGTGCACGCCTGTGGGACAAAGAGACCCTGGATAAAATGGATAAAGACCGTTTTCGCCAGAGCCTGGGTGGCGTAGTCGAAGCTTATGAAGCAGTCGCACAGCGGCTGGGTGTAAAACTCGACTGAGTCAGCCTGCAGTGCAGTAAGTAAGCAGAATAAAACGGAGAGCCCAGGCTCTCCGTTTTCATTTCAGCCTAAAGCTGGTGATTGCCCGGTCACGCAACTAAAATCATGCCATCTGAAAAAAATGACTGAGGGAAGAGAGCATGCGCTGGCAAGGGCGTCGCGAAAGCGACAATGTAGAGGACCGTCGCGATCAATCGTCCGGTTTAGGTGGCGGAGGCCGTCAGATTCGTCTGCCGCGCGGCAAAGGCGGTATCATCCTGTTGGTGGTGGTGGCTATTGCAGGTTATTACGGTTATGACCTTACCGCGCTGCTGACGGGTGGGGACGTTGCACCAACCAGCCAGCAGCAACAGCGCAGCGTCAGCACCAATGATGACGAGGCTGCAAAATTCACTAAGGTGATTCTTGCGACCACGGAAGATACCTGGGGCAAGCTGTTCAAACAGATGAACAAACAGTATGTTGCACCAAAGCTGGTGATGTATCGCGGGGCAACCCGAACCGGCTGCGGCACAGGCCAATCCGTGATGGGACCCTTCTACTGTCCAGCCGATCAGACTGTCTACATCGATCTCTCTTTCTATGACGAGATGAAAAACAAACTCGGCGCTGACGGCGACTTCGCCCAGGGCTACGTTGTCGCGCATGAAGTGGGCCACCATGTTCAGAAACTGCTGGGTATTGAGCCTAAAGTACGTGAAATGCAGCAGGGCGCGAGCCAGACGCAGGTCAATCAGCTCTCTGTGAAAATGGAATTGCAGGCAGACTGTTTTGCCGGTGTCTGGGGACACTATATGCAGCAAGAGAACATCCTTGAAGCAGGGGATTTGCAGGAAGCGCTGAACGCCGCAGAGGCGATTGGCGATGACCGTCTGCAGCAGAAGGGTCAGGGCCGCGTAGTGCCGGACAGCTTTACCCATGGCACCTCTGAGCAACGCTACACCTGGTTTAAGCGCGGATTTGATGGTGGCAATCCAGGACAGTGCAACACCTTCGCCAGCAACTGATGATCGCAACACAGCCTATGCAGCAGGCCGGTGTGCGTCGCCTGGCCGTGATCAGCGGCGACCCGGACTGGTGCCTGGAGCGTGCTGCAGAGTGGCATGAAGCGTTGCCAGGCGACTGGCTGGTGCTAAGCCCGGAGCCGCTCTTCTCTGCTTCCTCTGGTGAGTCACTTATACACAAACAGCCAGACGCGGTTCGCACGCTGCTTGGCCGAGAATTTCGTCATGGGATATTCGATGCCCGCCAGGGCTTTCATGCCGAGGCTTTCGCTGCGCTGGCTGGCACGCTCACCGCCGGTAGCTGGCTGTTACTGCTGGTCCCGCCCTGGGAAGGGTGGTCGCAGCAGCCTGACACCGACAGCCTGCGCTGGGCCGATGTCGCTCAGCCCATCCCAACACCCCATTTTGTTCACCATCTGCAACAGCTGATCCTGGCGGATGACCAGGTACTGCTGGAGCGGCAGCATCAGCCATGCCGTTTTCCGGTGCAGCCTGACTGGCCAGAATGGCACTGTCAGGCCCCGCAACAGCAGCAGGCGATACTCGATCAACTGATGAGACTGCCATCGGGGATCGCGGTGCTGACCGCCGCCCGTGGACGGGGTAAATCGGCGCTGGCGGGGATGCTGGCCCGCCAGAATCGCCATTGTCTGGTCACGGCACCCGCGAAAGCTTCAACGGAGGTGCTGGCCACCTTTGCCGCTGAGCATTTTCACTTTATGGCGCCGGATGCGCTGCTGGCGCTGGCGCCGCCGCCCGAGGCGGATTGGCTGATTGTGGATGAAGCGGCGGCGATACCGGCCCCGCTACTGCAGGCGCTGGTCAGCCGTTATCCCCGCGTGTTGCTCACCACCACCGTGCAGGGCTACGAAGGCAGCGGGCGCGGCTTTATCCTTAAGTTCTGCGCCGGGCTTACCGGGGTGCACTACTACACGCTGGACGAGCCGCTGCGCTGGTCGCGTTGTGATCCGCTGGAGCAGTGGCTGAATCAGGCGCTGCTGTTTGACGATGCCAGCGCGACGGCACCCGATTCTCCGGCCACACCGCATCCTGTTGAACGTCACGATTTCAGCACGCTGGAAGCCGCCTATCGCCTGCTCACCAGCGCGCACTATCGCACGTCGCCACTTGATCTGCGCCGCCTGCTGGATGCGCCGGGTATGACGTTGTGGCGGGCGGGCGAGACACCTGCATTACAGGGTGCACTCTGGCTGGTGGAGGAGGGCGGTCTTGAGCCAGCACTGGCGCAGGCGGTCTGGGCGGGCACCCGGCGACCACGCGGGAATCTGGTGGCGCAATCTCTGGCTGCCCACGCCGGTCTTGCCGAAGCGGCAATCCTGCGCTCGCAACGAATCAGCCGTGTTGCCGTGGCAACGGAGAGCCGTCGCCGCGGAATCGGTCAGCAGCTTGTGGCCGCCGCGGCCCGTGCGGCTGCCGAACACGACTACCTCTCTGTCAGCTTCGGCTACACTGAATCACTCTGGGCGTTCTGGCGCGCCTGTGGTTTTACTCTGGTGCGAATAGGCAGCCAGCGCGAAGCCAGCAGCGGCTGCTATGCGGCAATGGCTATTCTGCCCTGTTCTGCTGCGGGCAGGGCATTAGCGCGCCGGGCGGCAGAACAGCTGGCGCGTGACTGGCCACTGTTGCGACAACATATCGCGCTGGACCTGCAGTTTGATCAGATCCCAGATAATGGATTAACAGCCCAGGATATGCATCTGGCCATCGGTTTTGCCTGGGCGCAGCGGCCCCTGGAGGCGAGCCTGCCGGTATTGCAGCGTCTGGCAGAAGCCAGTGTCGCGCCCGCCCCGTTATTGGCCGCAGTCGTTGCCGCCCCCGATGCGCTAAGCGAGCTTGCCCGGCAGGCAGGCGTGAGTGGCCGTAAAGCGCTGGTCGCGGTGTTACGTCAGCAGGCAGCAACAGCGCTCCAGAGCCTGGGCGTTACTGCGGACTGACTGCACCGGCCGTTGAAATAATTCGACCAGCTGGTTCAAATTATCCCCATATCATTTTTTGCTACGCGGCGTAGAGTGAACACAGGAGGTCAACAACATGACACTGAAATATGTAATCGTTCAACAGCCTGCTACCACAGCACAGCTGTTTCTGCTCTACCATGGCGTTGGCGATACCCCTGATTCAATGGGTGAGATTGGTCACTGGTTTGCGAAAACCTTCCCCGACGCGCTGGTGGTGTCCGTTGGCTCGCCTGGCGCGGTTCGTCAGTGGTTTGGCGAAACTGACCTGCACGATCAGACTATCCAGCAGCGGGTTGATGCGGCGATGCCGCAGTTTGTCGAGTCGGTGCGTCACTGGCAAAAAAAGAGCGGCGTGCGGGCGGAAGCGACAGCCTTAGTCGGTTTTTCCCAGGGTGGCAGTATGGTGCTGGAAGGCGTCAAAGCGAATCCTGATCTGGCGGGCCGCGCGGTGGTGTTCAATGGCAGGTTTATCACGCTGCCGGAGAAAGCCAGTACCCGCACCACGATTCATCTGATCCACGGTGATTATGATGAGCAGATCCCGTTGCACCATGCACAGGAGGCGGAGCAGCGGCTGACCGCCCGCGGGGGCGACGTCACTCTGGACATCGTTGACGATCTGGCGCATGCCATCGATCATCGCAGTATGGAACTGGCGCTGAATCATCTGCGTTATACGGTGCCAAAACGCTACTTTGATGAGGCGTTAAGCGGCGCAAAACCCGGTGACGATGACGTTATCGCGTTGATGTAAAAATGCCCCTGCAGAGCAGGGGCATTTTCGTTTACTTCTTCTTCGGCCAGTTATCGTCGTCATCCCATTTATCGTTGAAATCACGATGCGGCGGCAGGTCTGGTTTGTTATCCATAAACTTCTTGTGATCGATGCGTTTCAGATCTTTATAAACGTTCATCAGCACGCCAACCATCAGCAGGATCACCAGGATCCACCAGTAATCTTTAATAAATTCCATTTGCTGCTCCTTAACATCGCCATCAGGCGATCAGTTGTTCCATGATGCGTTGGTACATCCGGCTCAGCATCTGCAGATCTGAAGCTTTCACACACTCATTGATTTTATGAATGGTGGCATTTACCGGTCCCAGTTCAACCACCTGCGCCCCCATCCGGGCAATAAACCGGCCATCAGAGGTTCCACCCGTAGTCAGCAGCTGCGGCTTAATTTCATTATAGTGCGCGACAGCTTTTACGACGGCATCAACCAGCTTACCGCGCGTGGTCAGGAAGGGTTGACCCGAAAGTTTCCACTCAATGGTGTAACGCAGCTGGTGACGATCCAGCAATGCTTCGACGCGCTGACGAATCAGCTCATCAGTGAGTTCAGTGCTGAAGCGGAAGTTAAACTGCACAAACAGCTCGCCAGGAATCACGTTGTTGCTGCCGGTGCCCGCCTGGACATTGGCAATCTGCATGCTGGTTGCCGGGAAGAACTCATTCCCCTGATCCCACTCCGTGGCGACCAGCTCATTCAGTGCTGGCATTGCCCGGTGGACCGGATTATCCGCAAGGTGCGGATAGGCGACGTGGCCCTGCACACCATGCACCGTCAGGTTGGCAGTGATTGATCCACGACGGCCATTTTTCACCACGTCACCGACCACTTCCGTACTGGACGGCTCACCGACCAGGCAATAGTCGAGCCGTTCCCGGCGCGCCATCAGCCGTTCAACCACTTTAACCGTGCCGTTGGTCCCGCTGGCCTCCTCATCAGAGGTAATCATAAAGGCGAGTCGCCCTCTGTGATGGGGACGTGCTGCAACAAAACGTTCGGCAGCTACCACCATGGCGGCCAGTGAACCTTTCATGTCGGCCGCACCACGACCATACAGCATGCCATCGCGTATGGTGGGCTCAAAAGGTGGGTTGATCCAGCGACTGGCATCGCCAGGCGGCACCACATCGGTGTGACCGGCAAACGCCAGTGTTTCACCTTCGCCACGGGTGGCCCAGAAATTCAGGGTGTCGTCGATGTTCATCGTTTCAATCTTAAAACCAATAGCTTCAAGACGGGCGATCAGCAGAGCCTGACATCCGGCATCATCGGGGCTGAGGGAAGGGCGACGAATAAGCTGCTGCGTCAGCTCAATGACCGGGCAAAACATATTATGACCTCTCCTGGATAGCATTCTGATAGGTGGCTTCGCTGAAACCGGCGAGCAAACTGCCATCCGGGGTGCGTAACAGCGGGCGCTTAATCATGGCGGGATGCGCCAGCATCAGCGCTTTGGCGCTGCTGGCATCGGTAACCCCTTCACGGTCGGTCTCTGGCAGTTTACGCCAGGTGGTGCCGCGGGTATTAAGCAGGGCTTCGTAGCCCAGCGCATCGATAAATTCCTGCAGCAGGACATCGCTCAGGCCATCGGCACGGTAATCGTGAAAGTGATACTCAACGCCTGCGTCTGTTAAAAAGCGCCGGGCTTTTTTTATGGTGTCGCAATTTTTAATCCCGAACATCACCCACTGCGTGCTCATTGCCCGATCCTTATTGTCCTGTGAGAAGTAAAAGCTGAAAAAAGCAGCCAAAGCGCGAGTTTACCATAGTGTGATCCGTTGCGGCAGTTGCCGGGGCGCGGGAATCTGACCCGCGATCGTGTCGTGAAAGCCACCGTTTATCCTCGGGTAACCGCTATCAATTTCTCAGGTAATCATTACCCTGCTTAGCATTATTTTATTCGGAATTTCGCCATGCAGATAAAATAGTCTACCGCTGGGCTTAAAATAAATTATTTTCAATCGGGTTAAGGAGTTGCTGAAATGTGCGTCAGCTTCCAGAACCGGCAGAATTCATGTTTTTATCAGCCTTGCCGATAAATAAAACAGGTGTAACCGTATTCACCTGATTAAAAAAAGAGCGTAACATCGCCAGCACAATAAGAGAGGGCATCATGATTGACACTGAAATGGGAACCTGGAAAGAATTTATCGAAGCAATGTTACGCAACAAGTAACAGGCTGAGGTAAAGGCGGGGTAAACCTGCTGACTGGAATTCTTACCACACACAGAAATAAGGCGGCCACTGACATCAGTGGCCGCTTTTTATTTGCCTCAATGATCAGTCGAGTGGCTTCTCTTTCAGCGGGAAGCGACGGCGAACCAGCACAAAGAACAGCGGCACAAAAAAGATCGCCAGCAGCGTGGCGGAGATCATTCCACCCATCACACCGGTTCCTACCGCGTGCTGACTGCCGGAGCCTGCGCCGCTGCTGATTGCCATCGGCAGCACGCCAAAGATAAAGGCCAGCGAGGTCATCAGAATCGGTCGCAGACGCTGACGCGATGCCTCCAGCGTGGACTCCACCAGTTCGCGTCCTTTACTGTTAATCTCATTAGCAAATTCCACAATCAGGATGGCGTTTTTGGCGGATAACCCGACGACTGTCAGCAGGCCCACCTGGAAGTAGACATCATTCTCCAGTCCGCGCAGCCAGGTCGCAATCAACGCGCCGACGACACCCAGTGGGACCACCAGCATCACCGAGAACGGAATTGACCAGCTTTCATACAGTGCGGCCAGGCAGAGGAATACAACCAGCAACGATATCGCATACAGCGCCGGTGCCTGTGAGCCAGAGAGGCGCTCCTGATAAGAAGCACCTGTCCACTGGAACCCGACGCCCAGCGGCAGGGCATTCACCAGCTTTTCCATCTCGTCCATTGCCGTGCCGCTGCTGACGCCATTAGCCGCTTCCCCGACAATCTCCAGTGAAGAATAACCGTTATAGCGTTCAAGACGGGGTGAGCCGGTCTCCCAGCGGCTGGTGGCAAACGCGGAGAAGGGGACCATTTTGCCGCTGCTGTTGCGCACATACCACTTATTGACGTCGTCCGGCAGCATGCGGAATTCGGCGGCGGCCTGTACATAGACCTTTTTCACCCGGCCGCGATCAAGAAAGTCGTTCACATAGGTTGAGCCCCAGGCCGTGGTCATCGTGTCGTTGATGGTATCCAGCGACACGCCCAGCGCCTGCGCTTTACGGGCATCGACATCGATCTGCAGCTGCGGACTGTCATCCAGTCCATTGTGCCGTACCCGTGACAGCGACTTATCGTTGCCGGCCATCTCCAGCAGTTTGTCGCGCATCGCCATCAGTTGGGTATGGCCGATACCGGCGTGATCCTGCAGTTCCATGTCAAAACCAGAGCTGCTGCCCATGCCGGTGATAGCGGGTGGGCTGCTGGCAATAACCCGGCCCTCTTTAATCTTCTGAAACGCTTTGGTCGCGCGATCGATAATCGCAAACGAAGTCCGATCGGCGCCGGGCCGCGCTTCCCAGTCTTTCAGACGGACAAACAGACGTGCGACGTTCTGTCCATTGCCGCCCGGCCCGGCACCGATAGTGGAGAAAACCGACAGTACGTTGGCCTTCTCCTTGGTGAGATAATAATTTTCGACTTTGGCAACGACGCTGGCCGTTTGCTCAAGCGTCGCACCTGCCGGAAGCTGAACCTGAGTCAGGAATACGCCGCGATCTTCCAGCGGCAGAAACGACGTCGGCAGACGCAGAAACAGAAACGCCATCAGGCCAATAATCGCGACATAGACCAGCAGCCAGCGACCACATGTGCGCAGGATGCCCGCAACGCCGCGTTCATAGCGGTCAGCGTTACGATTAAAGTGGCGATTGAACCAGCCGAAGAAGCCGCGACGCTCGTGCACCTCGCCCTGCGCAGCGGGTTTGAGCAGTGTGGCACAGAGCGCTGGCGTCAGGATCATCGCCACCAGCACTGACAGCACCATCGCCGAGACAATGGTGATTGAGAACTGACGATAAATGGCGCCAACGGTACCGCCGAAAAACGCCATTGGCACAAACACCGCAGAGAGCACCAGCGCGATACCCACCAGTGCACCCTGAATCTGTCCCATCGATTTTCGTGTGGCAGCACGCGGCGAAAGTCCCTCTTCATGCATGATGCGTTCAACGTTTTCCACCACCACAATGGCATCATCCACCAGTAGTCCTATCGCCAGCACCATGGCAAACATGGTCAGGGTATTGATGCTGAATCCAAAGGCATAAAGGACGCTAAAGGTGCCAAACAGCACTACCGGCACCGCAATGGTGGGAATTAAGGTGGCGCGGAAGTTCTGCATAAACAGATACATCACGCCAAATACCAGCACGATTGCTTCAAGCAGCGTCTTCACCACATCGGTAATTGATGCTTTGACGAACGGCGAGGTTTCATAGGCAATTTTTGCTTCCAGGCCGTGAGGGAAATAGTGCGAGAGTTCCTCTATACGCGCCCGTACCAGCTTATCGGTGTTCATCTCATTGGCACCGGACGCGAGCTTCACGCCCAGGCCTGACGCAGGCTGGCCGTTATAGCGGCTCAGATAATCATACTTCTCTGCGCCCAGCGCCACGGTGGCGACATCGCCCAGCGTCACCACAGAACCGTCGGGATTGTTCTTCAGGGTAATGGCCCGGAACTGCTCGGGGGTCTGCAGCATCGACTGGGCGTTGACCGTGGCGTTAAGTGCCTGTTTCTCCACCGACGGCAGGCCACCGACCTGACCCACAGCCACCTGGGTATTCTGCGACTGGATTGCATTAACGACATCGTCGGTGGTGAGCGCGTAAGCGATCAGTTTGTTGGGATCGAGCCAGATGCGCATCGCATATTGCGAGCCATAAGCATCAACCTGGCCAACGCCATCAATACGGCTCAGCGGGTCCTGAATATTACTGGCGACATAGTCTGAAATATCCTGCTTATCCATACTGCCGTCGGTCGAGACGAAGGCCACCATCAGAATATTGCTGTCACCGGTTTTGTTGACCGTCACGCCCTGCGACTGCACCGCCTGCGGCAATTTGCGCAGGGCGGACTGCAACTGGTTCTGAACCTGCTGGCGGGCTTCGTCGGGATTGGTCCCGGCAGTAAAGGTGAGGGTGATTTGCGCCTGACCGGTGTTGCTGCTGTTCGAGGACATGTACATCAGATTATCGATGCCGGTCATGTTCTGCTCGATCACCTGAGTCACGGTGTTTTCCAGCGTCTCGGCGGATGCGCCGGGATAGTTAGCGGTGATACGCACATTAGGTGGAGCCAGATCGGGATACTGCTCAACAGGCAGCGAAATAATCGAAAGGGTGCCACACAGGCACAGCAGAATCGCCAGCACCCAGGCAAAAATGGGGCGGTCGATAAAGAAATTCGACATTAAATCGACACTCCTCAGGACTTATTATTATCGGTCAGGCCCACCGGCAACGGGCGCACAGGCAGAAAGGTCGCAGGGTCTTTACACGATTCTCCGCCGCCTTTCACTTTACGTGCGGCAGCGAGGGAAATCGTGGAGAAATTGAGGAGAAAATGTAAATTCGTTGGCTATTTGCGGCTTTCAAGCCACATCACCGTGGCGGCAACGCGTGAACGGACATCCAGCTTACGCAGAAGGTTACGGATATGCACTTTCACTGTCTCTTCAGAGATATGCAGAATGGCAGCGATCTCTTTGTTTGACAGGCCACGCGCCACCTCCTGGAGCACGTCGCGCTCGCGGTCAGTGAGAAGACGCAGAGGGTCGGCGCTGTGCTGACGGTTATCCAGATAACTGGCAACGCCCTCACTAAAGACTTTCTCGCCCCGCGATGCCTGCAGAATATGTCCCAGCAGAATCTCTGGCTCGCTGTCCTTGAGCAGATAGCCGTCGGCACCGGCATCCACCATGGCAAAAATATCACTGCGGGCATCGGAGACGGTCAGCACCAGGATGCGCGAGCTGATACCTTCGTGGCGCAGCGCCTTTAGGGTATCCAGCCCGGACATGCCTTTCATATTGAGGTCGAGCAGAATGATGTCAGGTTCCTGACGGCGGGCTTCCGCCAGCGCTTCGGTGCCATTGTTAGCCTCGGCGATCACGTCCAGCCGGGGATCCAGTGCCAGCAGCTGACGAACGCCGCGGCGCATCAGAGGGTGATCATCCACAATCATCAATGTTAATGCGGGCTGTTGCATAATTTCTCCGTTTTATCGTTTCAGACTGCGGCGGGGCAACACGTATCGCGCACCGGTATGCCTGTGTTCAGCCTTTAATAGCCGGCTATCTGTAGCCAGTAGCGTGTTTTAATTATTTGAAGGATAAATTACGTTAGCTGCCGTGCCGGTTGCGGTGGAAAGCGCAGTTCAACCCGTGTCCCTTGATCCTGTGCATGAAGGGTCAGATTACCATTAAGGCGCTGGGCACGTTCAGCCATAATCGTCAGACCGTAATGGCCTGGAGGTTCGTCAGTACTGCCGATGCCCACGCCGTCATCCGTTATCGTAAGTAAGTGCTCACCCTGATTGCTGTGCTGATAGTCCACGTTGATCACCTGCGCACTCGCATGATGGATCGCATTCAGCAACGCCTCCCGGGCGATCTGCAAGACATGCACCTGCTGCTGTGCCTCCAGACTCTGCAGGCCGGTCTGATAGTTGAAATGTATCTCTGCGCCGCTCTTTTCCTGCAACGAGGCGATCATTGCCCGCATCGCCGCCACCAGATCTGCCTGCTCAATGGTCAGGCGGAAGGTGGTCAGCAGTTCGCGCAACTGCCGGTAAGCATCAGCCAGCGCCTGATCGAAGTCAGCGATAATCGCATGGGAGGCACCGTCATCCCTGTCCACGGTGCGGCGTAACAGAGTCAGCTGAATACGTAAAAAGGAGAGTGACTGCGCCAGTGAGTCATGTAATTCCCGGGCAATCGTCGTTCGCTCTTCAATCAGCAGCATTTGTTGATACTGCTGCTGTGCCTGCCAGATCCAGATTGCGCGTCCCAGCATCGCCGCAAGACTGCGCATCAGCTCATCCGGTGGGGAAGCGCCACATGTCTGCCAGCGCAATTCGCCAATCTGCTGCTCATCCTGCTGTAATGGCTGACGTTGCCACTCACCAGCAGCCTTTTCGTCACCGGCGCGGAACTGAAACTGGTCGCTCTCGAGCCAGATTGCCGTCAGTTTTTCACGCGTCAGCACCGTGGTCAGCACCGCTTCAAACAACGCCGGATGCAGTGGGCTGGCGGTCAGCATTTGTGAGCTGTCATAGAGTAGCGACAGCGTGCGATTCGCCTGAGTTAAGTCTTCCGTCTTTGCGCGAACCGTACTCTCCAGCAACTCGTAATGCGAATGCAGGCGTGCCGCCATACCGCTAAAGGCATGCGACAGAACCCGCAGCTCATTTTGTTGCTCAACGTGCAACGGCGGAAAAGCAAAGTTGCCATTCTCGACGTAGCGGCTGGCCTTGACCAGCGCATTCAGTGGCCGCACGACATGCAGTCGGGTAAAGCGAATCGTCATGAGCGCCAGCGCCACAATCGCAATAACACCGACCAGGCTGCTGGCGGCCACCAGATGCATTTTTAATTCGGTATAGCGTTGCAGACCCAGAACAAAGCGATCAATTTCCCCGACGTAAATGGGCACCTGCTGCTGCAAGGCCACGCTATCACCCCGTTGCAACGCCTGTTGCAGGAGAGGCCAGGCGGCGCGCAGTCGCTGGTAGCGAACGCCCACTTCGCGCGGTACCCAGGGCCGATCAAGATTGTGCAGCACTGGCGCATCCAGCGTTTGCTGATAGCGCGCGAAATGTTGCGGCAGGTTTTGCGGCTGACGGCTGGCATCCCAGGCCATGCGATAGCTCTGCATGCGCAGTGAACCCGCCAGATTAATCGCCTCGGCGTCGCGCTGACTGCTGAGTAGCGTGACTAAGGCCAGACTGGTGGTGAGCAGCGACAGCAGGACAATGGCGCTGAGGGCCCGAGCGATGCTTTGTGTAACTGAACGTTTAACGATCACATTAATGGCCCTCTTCTGAGTGGGGGAATTATATGAGCGAAGTCACGCAACGCAAATGATCCCTTCCCTGTTTATCGCACAGGACATTACAGGTCGCACATAAAATGACCTCGACTGACACTTCCCAGGATGCGTTACGATTTTACGGTTAAAAAGGGAACAGGTTTACATCGTGCCGATGTTGCTTTTCATTGCAGCGCTAATAATTCACTCAGTCATTAGCAACGCAATCCCGATCACAGATCAAGGAGCATCCAATGAAAAAACTGAGTGCTGTACTGGCGGGTGCTTTACTGGCTACCGCCTCATTTGCCACCTTCGCCGCCGCGCCAGTCGATCGGTCACAGGCGCTGGGTATGCAGAGCATCGGCAGTGTGTCTGTTTCCGGCGTTCGCGGCTCACTGGACGATGCAAATCGTCAGTTGTCGCAAAAAGCGGAAGAGATGGGCGCCAGCCATTACCGTGTTATCGGTGTCGATAATCCAGGCGATTCCAGCTTGTGGAGCGGCACCGCAGAGATTTATCGCTAACCCAACCCTCCTGTTTCCATCCCTGTAGCTTTTACCGGCCTGAAAATGGCCGGTTTTTTTGTTTTTGTGCATCATGATGGATTCTTACAAATCAGCCTGTGCATCTGCCCGGTATATTTTGCTTCGTTCTTGCAGAACGGGTAGGATTCATCGCCGTAAATTCCCGCGTTGCCCGGCACTCACTCACGGGCAAAGGCACAGAGGAAAATCCCCCATTTTGCAGGACGTTACGTCCGCATTGGGGAGACGACGACTGATAGTCCGGACAAACAGGAATGCTATGAAATCCAAAAAGAAAACCCCAGGTGAGATGCGCGCTGCGAAACGGCGCTGGCTGAATTCTCACGATGCTGGCTACCAGAAAGCGATGGGTAACCGTCACGTTCAGATGATTGCGATCGGCGGTGCTATCGGCACCGGTTTGTTCCTGGGTGCAGGTGGCCGCTTGCAGGCTGCTGGCCCCGCGTTAGCCCTCATCTATCTGGTGTGTGGCATCTTCTCCTTCTTCATTCTGCGTGCGCTGGGCGAACTGGTGTTACACCGCCCGAGCAGTGGCAGCTTTGTCTCTTATGCCCGTGAATTCCTGGGTGAGAAAGCCTCCTACGTTGCAGGCTGGATGTACTTCGTCAACTGGGCGATGACCGGTATCGTCGATATCACCGCCGTCGCGCTCTACATGCACTACTGGGGCGCGTTTGGTGATGTGCCACAATGGGTCTTTGCACTGGGCGCGCTGGCGATTGTCGGCACCATGAACATGATTGGCGTTAAGTGGTTTGCCGAGATGGAGTTCTGGTTTGCGCTGGTGAAAGTGCTGGCGATTGTGATTTTCCTGGTGGTGGGTGTGGTGTTTCTTGGCACCGGCAAGCCGCTGGATGGCAACAGCACCGGTTTCCATCTGATTACTGATAACGGCGGCCTGTTCCCGCACGGCCTGCTGCCCGCGCTGGTGCTGATTCAGGGCGTCGTATTCGCCTTTGCCTCAATTGAGCTGGTCGGTACGGCGGCCGGTGAATGTAAAGACCCGCAAACCATGCTGCCGAAAGCGATCAATAGTGTGATCTGGCGTATTGGTCTGTTCTATGTCGGTTCGGTTGTGTTGCTGGTGCTGCTGCTGCCATGGAATGCCTATCAGGCGGGCCAGAGTCCATTCGTGACATTCTTCACGAAACTTGGCGTGCCTTACGTTGGCAGCATCATGAACATCGTGGTCCTGAGCGCAGCGCTCTCCAGCCTGAACTCCGGCCTCTATTCAACCGGGCGTATTCTGCGTTCCATGTCGATGGGTGGCTCTGCACCGAAATTCATGTCAAAGATGAACGGTCAGCAGGTCCCTTATGCCGGTATTCTCGTCACCATTGCCGTTTATGTCATTGGTGTAGTGCTTAACTACTATGTGCCTTCTCAGGTATTTGAGATCGTCCTGAACGTTGCCTCACTGGGCATTATCTCCTCCTGGGCCTTTATCGTGGTCTGCCAGCTGCGTCTGCGCCAGGCGATCAAAGAAGGCAAAGCAGATGATGTCAGTTTCAAGCTACCAGGTGCGCCGTTCACCTCATGGCTGACGCTGCTGTTCCTGTTCAGCGTGCTGGTGCTGATGGCGTTTGACTACCCGAACGGGACGTACACCATTGCCTCTATTCCGCTGATTGCAGTGCTGCTGGTGCTGGGATGGTTTGGTGTGCGTAAGCGTGTTAACGCTATCGCGCAGACCGAACAGGATCATCATGAGGATGAGCCTCAGTCAACCCGACTGGCTGACGATACGTCACGCTGATCAGGTCTGCATCAATCAGGGCCAGCCTTCGGGCTGGCTTTTTTTGGCCGCTAATCGCCTATCTGGCAATGCGAATTAGGATAGTTTTCCGGCAAGCCTGGCCCTATGATGAATAACTCCCTTTATGCGGTAGCGGAGTCTCCATGTCGTTTAAGATCAACATCATCAAAAATAAGCTCCTGTCTGAAAACTGGTTTGTGCTGCGCAACTACACCTATGACATCACCGATCGCCGTGGCGAGGTTATCCGTCATAAACGCGAAGTCTACGATCGCGGAAACGGGGCGACCATCCTGCTCTATAACCGCGAAAAGAACAGCGTCGTCCTGACGCGCCAGTTCCGCATTGCGACGTACGTCAACGGCAACGACGGCGGCATGTTAATTGAAGCCTGCGCGGGCTTGCTGGACGACGACTCCCCGGAAGATTGCATCCGCAAAGAGGCGATTGAAGAGACCGGATATGCAGTCGGTGAGGTGGAGAAAATTTTTACCTGCTATATGTCGCCGGGCGGCGTCACGGAATTGCTCCACTTTTTTGCGGCAGAATACAACGAATCACTGCGCGACAACCCAGGCGGTGGCGTTGAGGATGAGTCAATTGATGTGCTGGAACTGAGCTTCCCTGATGCGCTGGCGATGGTGGCCGATGGCCGTATTCGCGACGGTAAAACCATTATGCTGCTACAGCATGCGCAGATTGCGGGATGGCTGAGGCCTTAGGAAACCCATCTGTCATACCTGTTGCCGCGCAGCAGCGCTGAACGTGGAAGGATGCAGCTTTATCCACCTTATGTACGCTTTTTAAGCACTTAACTGCGCTTTTTGCACAGGTTCACAGAATGCGAACCCTGCCAGGCCCGTTGATGCGCTATCCTCTCCATTCTGGTTATTCGGGGATCGATTTTCTTAATGTCGTATTGGATGAAATCGCTGTGGCTGTTGCCGTCTTTGTGGGTTGCCTGTGTTCAGGCGGAACCGTTGCAAAAGTCATTCAACGACTGGCAAATTACCTGCAACAATGTCGCCTTTTGCGTGGCGCGCAATATTCCAGGCGACAAAGGGTTGGTGATGACGATTTCGCGTCATGCGGGCGTCAACGATCGCCCCTTGCTGCGTATTGACTATGGCAGCGCCTACAGTGGTGCGCTGCCTGGCGGTCCGCTTCAGGATAACCTGCTGCTCGATCAGCGCCGCATTAAGCCCGACCTCAAACACTGGACGGTAGAACCTCATCATCTCGCCACCAGCAATACCATCGCGATAGATGAGTTCCTTGATCTGGTGATGGAGGCGAAAACCCTGCAGCTCACCTTTGATCCCAATGCGCTGATCTCGCTGCGCGGCATGAAAGCTGCACTGTTGCTGATGGATGACACCCAGGGTCGGGTAAACAGCCTGAGCGCGTGGATCAAACGTGGCGACCGTGCCAGCTGGGACGTTCCGCCGCCGCCTGCGCTGCCGCCATTGCGGCCTGCTGTCGAGCCGCCCGCAGCACTGACGCGCGATGAGACCAGCGGACTCATTGATTACGGCACCTGGCGGGTCAATACCGATTCCTGTTCACTCGATCCGCTACGCCGGGAAGTCAGCGTGGCTCCCCTCACTGACCAGCGCGCGCTGCTGCTGGTCAGTTGTGAAATGGGGGCCTATAACGTGATCGATCTGGCGTTTGAAGTGACACGCAGCCAGCCTTACGTGGCACGGGGTATTACCTTAACGTTGCCGTTTACACCGCCGGGTGCCAGCGATCGACAGCTTGAGCTGATTAACGCCGAGTATGATGCGGCCAGCGGCAAGCTCTACACCTTTGGTAAAGGACGGGGACTGGGCGATTGTGGCAGTGCGACACGCTGGCAGTTTGATGGCACGCGTTTTGTGTTAGCGGAGTATGCGGAAGAGTCGACCTGTGACGCCTGGCACAGCAGTGATGGCTGGCCAACCCTGTGGGTCAGCCAGTCTGACGGTAGCGTACAGCAGCGTTAAGGAATGGCCTGCACCATCATCGGTGAGCCCAGTTGATTACCCACCAGTTCGGCCAGCATATTGTTCACGCCGTCGCTCATTGGCGTAAAGCGGGTCAGCGGCGAGCGCGTCACCACGACAAACACCCCAACGTTATGCTGCGGCACCATCGCCATATAGGTGATGAAACCGCCACCGCCGCCGGTTTTCTGAATAATGCCCGGGCGACCATTTTTTGGCCCCATATAGACCCAGCCCATACCCAGTGCATCCGCTTTACCCGGCACATCCATGCCTTCAACTTTGTGCAGCTGATCGCGACGGTAAATCAGCGTTTGCAGTCGATCGATCTGCGGCGTGCGATGGTTTACGGAAGAGTTAAGGAACTGCTGCATCCAGCGGCCCATATCATCCGGCGTGGAATAGACGCCGCCGCTGCCGATCGCCGCCAGCGTGTTATTACACGGGCTGGCACCTTTCTCCGCCACCATCAGGCGTCCGCACTGCTCGGGCGACGGCGTAAAGGTGGTGTCTTTCATGCCGAGCGGGCGGGTTATCAGTTGCTGAAACAGCGCCGGATAAGGGGTGCCGGCGGCGCGTGACAGCGCATCGCTCAGCAGATCGTAGCCCAGGTTGGAGTAGGCGGCACTGCTGCCGGGTGCCGCTTTAAGGCTGGCGCGCGCCAGCCATGTCCAGCGCTCGCTTTTCGTCGGCCAGACAAACACCGGACGCTGCGCTTTGCCGCCCGGCTGTTCGCGCGGCAGTCCGCTGGTGTGGGTTGAGAGATTAATCAGGCGAATAGGCTGGCCGTTATACGTGGGCACGCGTGCACCTGGAGGCGCATATTTACTCAGGGGATCGTCAAGGCGAATCTGTCCGCGTTCAGCCATCTTCACCATCACTTCACTGGTCATCAGCTTACTCAGCGAGGCGATGCGAATCAGTGAATCTTTCTGTGGACGCACATTGTTGCCGGGACGGGTGTCACCGAAGCTGGCGAACACCCGCTGATTGCCATCTATCGCCACCAGCGCCATGCCGGTTGCACCGCTGCCATAAAAAATATGTTCCGCATAGCGATCAACAATCTGAGAAGCCAGCAGCGGATCGGGCGCGACCTGCGCCATGCTTTTTAAAGGAAGCAGTGAAACCATCAGGGCCAGTAAATAGGGTGTACGCATGTTCAACGGAAGTGGCTTCGCTATAGATATCGGAGAAAATCTGCCTTCACTCATCAGAATGCGGCAGGTCAGACCCGTTTTTATCCCGGCAGGAACAACAGCAGGAAAAGAGGGCCAGCCAGCGTACAGGCAGCATTGAATAGGACGGCTCTATAGTAATCAGTTTGCGCGGGGCGTGAAGAGGGGAATAGAGGTTTTTTTCTGTTTCAGTTTTTAAGATGAAATGGCCCTTCCCGGTGAGCCGGGAAGGGCGCAGGCCTTAAACGGGCTTGAGTAATGCTTCAGCATGGCTGACGATATTCTCAACCGTGAAGCCAAACTCTGCGAACAGCTGGCTGGCAGGGGCGGACTCACCAAAGGTGGTCATCCCGACAATTGCACCATCCAGACCGACATACTTGAACCAGTAGTCAGCAATACCTGCTTCGACTGCCACACGCGCTTTCACGCCGCTCGGCAGAACCGATTCGCGGTAAGCGGCATCCTGCGCATCAAACAGGTCAGTTGAAGGCAGTGAAACCACCCGCACCTTGTGACCGCCCGTGGTGAGTTTTTCTGCTGCACCCAGCGTGATTTCAATCTCAGAACCGGTGGCGATCAGAATCACGTCAGGCGTGCCGTCGCAATCCTTCAGCACGTATCCGCCGCGTTTGATATTTTCGATCTGCTCCGGCGTACGTTCCGGCTGCAGCAGGTTCTGACGGGAGAGGATCAGCGCGGTTGGACCGTGATGGCGCTCAATAGCCGCTTTCCACGCCACCGCCGTTTCCACCTGGTCACAAGGGCGCCATACGCTCATGTTTGGCGTCAGACGCAGGCTGGCGATCTGCTCAACCGGCTGGTGCGTCGGGCCATCTTCGCCCAGACCGATGGAGTCATGGGTGTAGACCAGAATCTGACGCGCCTTCATTAACGCCGCCATACGCGCGGCGTTTCGCGCATATTCAACAAACATCAGGAAGGTGGCAGTGTAAGGAACGAAACCGCCATGGTGCGCGATACCGTTACCAATCGCCGTCATGCCAAATTCACGCACGCCGTAGTGAATGTAGTTACCGGCCGGATCCTCTTTGATCGATTTGGAGCCTGACCAGATAGTGAGGTTACTCGGTGCCAAATCGGCCGAGCCGCCAAGGAATTCCGGCAGCATTTTACCGTAGGCTTCCAGCGAATTTTGTGACGCTTTGCGGCTGGCGATTTTCTGCGGATTAGTCTGCAGTTCCTGAATGAAACGGGCTGCTTCAGTTTCCCAGTTGGCCGGCATTTCGCCATTCATGCGGCGTTCATACTCTTTCGCCAGCTCAGGATAGGCTGCTTTGTAAGCGGCAAATTTCGCATCCCAGGCTTTTTCACGTTCAGCACCCGCCGCTTTGGCATCCCACTGCTGGTAGATTTCAGCCGGGATTTCAAACGCCGGGTAGTTCCAGCCCAGTTGCTTACGGGTCAGGGCAACTTCAGCCTCACCCAGCGCTGCGCCGTGCGACTCCTCTTTACCGGCTTTGTTCGGTGATCCGAAACCGATAATGGTGCGGCAGATAATCAGTGAAGGCTTATCGGTAACGCTCTGTGCTTCTTTAATGGCGTCACGAATAGCATCAGCGTCATGTCCGTCGATGTCGCCAATCACATGCCAGTTGTAGGACTCAAAGCGTTTGTGGGTGTCGTCGGTAAACCAGCCTTCGGTCTCACCATCGATTGAAATACCGTTATGGTCGTAGAAGCCGATCAGTTTACCCAGGCCCAGAGTGCCCGCCAGTGAACAGACTTCGTGCGAGATCCCTTCCATCAGACAGCCATCGCCCATAAACACATAGGTGTGGTGATCGACGATGTCATGGTCCGGACGGTTAAACTGCGCAGCCAGCGTGCGTTCTGCAATCGCCAGACCCACGGCATTTGCCAGTCCCTGACCCAGCGGGCCGGTGGTGGTTTCAACGCCTGGGGTATAGCCAATTTCCGGGTGACCTGGCGTTTTAGAGTGCAGCTGGCGGAAATTTTTCAACTCTTCAATTGGCAGGTCATAGCCGCTGAGGTGAAGCAGGCTATAAAGCAGCATGGAGCCGTGGCCGTTGGAGAGGATAAAGCGGTCGCGATCAAGCCAGGCGGGATTGGTCGGATTATGCTGGAGGAAGTCGCGCCACAACACTTCGGCGATATCGGCCATACCCATCGGCGCACCGGGGTGGCCTGAATTTGCCTTCTGAACGGCATCCATGCTCAGTGCACGGATCGCGTTTGCCAACTCTCTGCGTGAGGACATACAGTTCTCCCTTGTTATGCATCAGGGCGGGAATGTCCCGCCCGATTAAAATGAGGACTACAGGCGTGCGGCGAGCACATCTTCCAGTTTCTGCTGGTCAACCGCGAACTGGCGGATGCCGTCAGAGAGTTTCTCAACGGCCATCGGGTCCTGGTTATGTTCCCAGCGGAACTCCGCTTCGGAGAGCGGCGATGGCTGATGGAAGCCTTCTGTGGAGGGCTCCAGTTTGCGCTCCAGCGGCGCATCACTGTTCTGCATCTCTTCCAGCAGGTTAGGGGAGATCGTCAGGCGATCGCAGCCCGCCAGCGCGATAATCTGCTCCACTTTACGGAAGCTGGCACCCATGATGATGGTGCTGTAACGGTGCTTTTTGTAGTAATCGTAAATGCGACGCACAGACTTCACGCCGGGATCTTCATCCGCCACATAGGGTTCCATCGGCTTGCGTGAGTTGTACCAGTCATAGATGCGGCCAACAAACGGGGAGATCAGGAACACGCCCGCTTCGGCACAGGCACGCGCCTGGGCAAAGGAGAAGAGCAGTGTCAGGTTGCACTTAATGCCGTTTTTCTCCAGCTCTTCTGCTGCACGGATACCTTCCCAGGTCGACGCCAGCTTAATCAGTACGCGAGAGCGGTCGATACCGTGCTCTTCATACATCCGAATCAGTTTTTCTGCTTTGGTGACACACATGCCACGATCGAAGGAGAGGCGCGCATCCACTTCGGTCGAAACACGGCCCGGTATGCTCTTCAGGATTTCCATACCGAGGTTGATCGCCACTTTGTCGCTGGCATTAATAATCTGGGTCTCTTTGCTGCCACCCTGTTTTTTGGCGTACTCAATCGCGTCATCCATCAGGTGTTTATACCCTTCGAGACCGGACGCTTTCAGAATGAGTGAGGGGTTGGTGGTAGCGTCTTCCGGATGGTAATTACGAATCGATTCGATATCACCACTGTCCGCCACCACGGTGGTGAACTGTTTTAGGGCTTCTAACTGATTCATCTCTAAACTCCTTGAAAAGAAAAATGAAAGCGAACAGGGAGCACCTCAGGCCTCGCAGCCGGTCTGTGGCATGTTCTGCTACCGGTAACGCGAACCCATAACATTGCAACAGAGACTTTCTGATGGAAATGCGGTTTCTCTGATTGTTGCGCTGCGAGGCGGTGCGAAGGAGCCGTCATGCGGTTTTTACCGTGGGATGCGCCATATTCCATCTGTAAGCATAGCAGTCACGCGGAATGACGCAGGCTGCACTGTAGCAATCCGTGCCCTGTAAAAAAGAATAAACCGATCAGGAGAGAGGTAAGCGCAGCGCGGAGGCAGGCTCGCGCTGCAGCGGCAGAAGAAATCAGACGGGCAGGTTCAGCCAGTTTTTCACCGGCAGGAAATCGCGATAGAGAGCCGCTTCAGGAGAGCCGGCCTCGGGCTGGTAATCATATTCCCAGCGCACCAGCGGTGGCATCGACATCAGGATCGATTCTGTGCGGCCACCGGTCTGCAGGCCAAACAGCGTGCCACGGTCCCACACCAGATTAAACTCCACATAGCGACCACGGCGGTAGAGCTGGAACTGGCGCTCACGATCGCCCCAAGGATGATCTTTACGGCGCGCCACAATGGGCCGATAAGCATCGATAAAGCCGCGGCCTACCGACTGCATAAAGCTGAAGCTCTGCTCAAAGTCGGGCGTATTGAGATCGTCAAAAAAGAGACCGCCAATGCCGCGCTGCTCATCACGATGCTTCAGATAAAAATAGTCGTCGCACCATTTTTTGTAGCGTGGATAAACATCTTCACCAAAAGGCTGACAAATGTTTGCTGCAGTCTGATGCCAGTGCAGCGCATCTTCTTCGAAGCCATAAAAGGGGGTCAGGTCAAAGCCGCCGCCAAACCACCAGACCGGATCGGCACCCGGTTTCTCGGCGATAAAGAAGCGCACGTTGGCGTGACTGGTGGGCACATAGGGATTGTTCGGGTGGATCACCAGAGAGACCCCCATCGCTTCAAAGCTACGACCCGCCAGCTCTGGCCGGTGCGCGGTCGCTGATGCTGGCATCTGATCGCCATGCACATGCGAAAAGTTGACGCCTGCCTGCTCAAACACCGCGCCATTGCGCAGGACGCGGCTCTGACCGCCGCCGCCGCCAGGACGCTGCCAGCTATCCTCGGCAAACTGTGCGCCGCCATCTTCAGCTGCCAGCTGGTTACAAATCTCATCCTGCAGTGCGAGCAGGAATGCTTTTACGCGTGAAATATCAGCCATCTTTTCGCTTATCGTTTGTCAAAGTCTGACGCGATTATACGCAAAACCGCGCCGCTTGCATGAGTACGGCGAGTGCCCGGACCTAAACCGGCTATCTGCATCAGGCGTTGCGGCGGTCAAACTCATCAAAGTAATTGACGATGCCGCTGGCAATTGCAGAGGCAATTTTCTGGCGAAACGCCGTCGTGCCGAGTAATTGCTCTTCGTGCGGATTGGTAATAAAGGAAGTCTCAACCAGCACCGAGGGGATCGACGGTGACTTGAGTACCGCAAAGGCCGCCTGCTCGGTGTGCTGGCTATGAAGATGATGCACCGGTCGGATCTGGTCCAGTACGTGCTTGCCCAGTGTCAGGCTGTTCTTGATGGTATCAGTCTGCACCAGGTCGAACAGGATCTGCTGCAGATAGTGATCCTGCTGCTGCGCTTTCACGCCGCCCAGTTTGTCTGCATCGTTCTCCCGCTGTGACAGGTAACGCGCCATGGAGCTGCTGGCCCCACGATTAGAGAGCGCAAATACGGAGGCGCCACTGGCGTCGGGGCTGGTAAAGCCGTCGGCATGAATCGACATAAAGAGATCGGCGCCGTGCTGATGCGCGATCTCGACGCGCTGATAGAGCGGAATAAAATGGTCGCTGTCGCGGGTCAGACGCACTTCAATGCGCGGATGGCTCTGGAGCTGGCGCCGCACGTTGCCAGCGATCTCCAGCACGATGTGTTTCTCTTCTGAACCCTCTTCGCCAACAGCACCGGAGTCGATGCCACCGTGGCCAGGATCGATCATGACGATGCGTTTGCCGTTTTTCGCTGGTGGAGCCGGGCGCGTATGAGGATTTGCTCCGGTGAGGGTTTTTTCTTTAGCCTGAACCGCACGCGGCGTTAAAATGGCTAGCGCCAGCCCGGAAAGCAGTAACTGACGACGATGAATCAAACGTTTAAGCAGGTGCATGTGGGGGTCCGGTAACAGGAATCTTGCCGGTGTTATAGCCTAAGCCTCTGCTGCCTGCGATCACAGAAACATTTCAGGGCATTACTTTGTATTGCAGGTCGCGAACAGGAAATTTGCGCTTTTTTATTTGTCCCTCGCCATGGAGGGTTGCGTGCAGCAGAGAATGCGTGATAATCAGCAAATTGTGCTTATTTGCAGGTAAAGAAGATGGAAATCCGCGCCTTCCGCCAGGAAGATTTTGAAGAAGTGATCACCTTATGGGAACGTTGCGATTTGTTACGGCCATGGAACGATCCGGAGCTGGATATCGAACGCAAAATGAATCACGACCCCGATCTCTTTCTGGTCGCTGAAGTGGGCGGTGTCGTCGTTGGCACGCTGATGGGCGGTTACGATGGTCACCGTGGCGCGGCGTATTACCTGGCGGTGCATCCTGACTATCAGGGACGCGGCTTCGCGAATGCGCTGATGAACCGTCTGGAGAAAAAGCTGATCGCGCGAGGCTGTCCGAAACTGCATCTGATGATCCGTGAAGAGAACGATCAGGTGGTGGCGTTTTATGAGAAGCTCGATTATGAGCCGGTTGATGCGCTGCTGTTTGGTAAGCGTCTGATTGAAGATCGTGAATACTAATCCGTTACCTGGCTATCAGCCGGACGAATACGACGCGAAAGGGCAGCTACGGCTGCCGTTTCTTTTTTGGCTAATCCTGTTGCTTCAGGCCCGAACCTGGCTGCTGCTGGCGATGGCTGGCGCGTCCCGGCAACAGGGCAACGATCTGCTGGCGCTGTTCTATCCGGATCGTCAGGCGTTCTGGATTGGACTGGCACTGGGTTTACCCGCGCTGGCGGGCCTGCTGCTGACCGGCTATCGCACGCGCCTGCCGCGACTCTGGCAGCACTGGCGCAGCGTACTGGCGCTGTCGCTGTTGGTGAATCTCCTCTGGCAGGGCTGGCAGTTTGTGCAGGGTGATCTGCTCAGCTCACCGCTGCCCTTGTTGCTGACGCTGTTCGACCTGCTGGCGCTGATCTGGCTGCAGTTTAATCGCCGCTGCCGCGACTGCTTTCTGCCCGAGCACCATCTCAACTAAACTTTTTGTCGCTTTGCGACTCCAATCATTTCCGCCTTTCCGGCATCGTATTTACAGGAGTTCTCATGAAAGCTGTTCGTTCCACGCTACTGATCGCCGCCGTTGCACTGAGCGGCTGTGCCAGTTCGGGTTCCGGCGCTGACAGCAGCCAGCAGGCAAGCTGGTGGAATCCGCTGACGTATCACTGGTCTTCTGCGCTGCCATGGAACTGGTTTGGTTCCACGCTGACCGCGACTGAACAGGGCGTGGGTGGGTTAACCGCCTCGACCGCCATGAAAGAGGACGCGATCAGTGCCGGACTGAACGGTGACTATTCGCTGCGACAGGGCATGCGTAGCGAGAATGGTCAGGTGATTTCATTCTGGCAGGCGCTGAATGATGGCAAAGTTAAGCTGGTAATTTATGGAGAGTCGCAGGTCGATCGTATCGAGGTCATGGATAGCGCGATCGCCAGCAGCGACGGCAGCAAAGTGGGTGATGCCTTCAGTAATAAGTTCAGCAAAGCCTTCGACAACTGCACCTTAGCCAGCGGCCCCGACGCGCGTGACGTGGCGTGCCGTGCGCCAGGCAGTCAGCATCTGACTTATGTCTATCATGGCGACTGGCACGGGCCGGAAGGATTGATGCCTTCTGACGATACCCTGAAAAACTGGAAAATCAGCAAGATTGTCTGGCAGCGTTAAGCCTGCCTTATCAGCGCGCCGCCCCCTGGCGGCCGCTGAACAGCTCAGAACCCCTGCCAGCCCACGCTGCACGCGGTTCCCTCTCCCCATCGGCTTTTGCTGATTTGTGCATAAACTCTGCCGCCGTCTTATGCTTTTTTCGACTTTGAAATCATTAAACGATATATAAAACCGTTACTGGTTTTCACTGAGTTATAAATAAACTGATGCATCAGCGGGTGAGATCCGCATCAAACTTTTTCAGGGTGCCAAATGACATTACAAGCGATGAAAAAAATCGTGAGCGGTATCGCGTTGTCGCTGAGCCTTGCTGGCGCAGCCAACGCCACTGAACTTCTTAATAGCTCTTACGATGTGTCGCGGGAGCTGTTTGTTGCCCTGAATGCTCCGTTTGTTAAACAGTGGGATGCCACACATCCAGGCGATCCGCTCACTATCAAGATGTCACATGCCGGTTCATCAAAACAGGCGCTGGCTATCCTGCAGGGATTGCGCGCGGATGTGGTTACCTACAATCAGGTGACGGATGTTCAGGTGCTGCACGATAAAGGCAACCTGATTGCCGCAGACTGGAAAAGCCGTCTGCCGAACAACAGCTCACCTTTCTACTCCACCATGGCGTTTCTGGTGCGCAAAGGAAATCCAAAGCAGATTCACGACTGGTCAGATTTGACCCGCAGCGATGTAAAGCTGATTTTCCCGAATCCGAAAACGTCCGGTAATGGCCGCTACACCTATCTGGCCGCCTGGGGCGCAGCGGACAAAGCCGATGGCGGCGATCAGGCCAAAACGCAGGCCTTTATGACGCAGTTCCTGAAAAACGTGGAAGTGTTTGATACCGGTGGTCGTGGCGCGACGACGACTTTTGCTGAGCGCGGTCTGGGCGACGTCCTGATTAGCTTTGAGTCGGAAGTGAATAACATCCGTAACCAGTACGGCAAAGATGAATATGAAGTCGTGGTGCCGAAAACCAATATTCTGGCGGAGTTTCCGGTGGCGTGGGTGGATAAGAACGTCGCCACCAACAAAACCGCAGATGCGGCCAGCGCATACCTGAACTATCTCTACACCCCAGAAGCGCAGAATATTATTACGCACTACTACTATCGCGTGAATAATCCACAGCTGATGGCAGCGCAGAAAGATCGCTTCCCGCAGACCAGCCTGTTCCGGGTGGAAGATGCCTTTGGTAGCTGGGACAAAGTGATGAAGACGCACTTTGCCAGCGGTGGTGAGCTCGATAAATTGTTAGCGGCGGGGCGCGGATAATGTTTGCAGCCAGCCATAAACGCGTCTTGCCCGGCTTTGGTCTCAGCCTTGGCACCAGCCTGCTCTTTACCTGCCTGATTCTGCTGCTGCCGATCAGCGCGGTGATCATGCAGCTGTCGCAGATGACGCTGCAGCAGTACTGGGACGTGGTGACTAACCCGCAGCTGATTGCCGCCTATAAAGTGACGCTGCTCTCTGCCGGTGTTGCGTCACTGTTTAATGCCGTGTTCGGCATGCTGATGGCGTGGATTCTGACCCGTTATCGCTTCCCGGGCCGTGCACTGCTGGACGGTCTGATGGATCTGCCCTTTGCACTGCCTACCGCCGTAGCGGGTCTCACCCTGGCCGGACTCTTTTCGGTCAACGGCTGGTACGGACAGTGGTTCGCCCATTTCGACATCAAAATTTCCTACACATGGATTGGTATCGCCATTGCCATGGCCTTTACCAGCATTCCGTTTGTGGTACGAACCGTACAGCCGGTGCTGGAAGAGTTAGGCCCGGAGTATGAAGAGGCCGCCGAAACCCTGGGTGCCACACCGTGGCAGAGCTTCCGCCGCGTGGTGCTGCCAGAGGTAGCCCCTGCGCTGCTGGCCGGTACGGCACTCTCCTTTACGCGCAGCCTGGGTGAGTTTGGTGCGGTGATTTTCATTGCCGGTAACATCGCCTGGAAAACCGAGGTGACCTCCCTGATGATTTTTGTCCGGCTACAGGAGTTCGACTATCCGGCGGCCAGCGCCATCGCCTCGGTGATCCTGACGGCCTCGCTGATTCTGTTATTCGCCATTAACACATTACAGAGCCGCTTTGGCCGTCGTCTGGGAGGTCACTAATGGCTGAGGTTTCACAGCTTAATCACGCGGCGCGTCAGCCGGTGAACTGGGGCAAGTGGCTGCTGATTGGTACTGGCGTACTGATTTCTGTTCTGCTGCTGGTGGTGCCGATGGCCTCCATCTTCTGGGAGGCGCTGAATCAGGGCCTGATCGTGGCGCTCAGCAATCTGGCCGACCCGGACATGCTGCACGCTATCTGGCTGACTGTCATGGTGGCACTGATTACCGTTCCGGTTAACCTGGTATTCGGCACGCTGCTTGCCTGGCTGGTCACGCGCTTTACCTTTCCGGGGCGTCAGCTGCTGCTGACCCTGTTCGATATTCCTTTTGCCGTGTCGCCGGTTGTCGCCGGTCTGATGTACCTGCTGTTCTGGGGCGTGAATGGTCCGGCAGGCGGCTGGCTGGATGCGCATAACATCCAGATTATGTTTGCCTGGCCGGGTATGGTGCTGGCGACGGTGTTTGTGACCTGTCCGTTTGTGGTCCGCGAACTGGTTCCGGTGATGCTGAGTCAGGGCAGTCATGAAGATGAAGCGGCGGTGTTGTTAGGCGCCTCTGGCTGGCAGATGTTCCGTCGTGTGACGCTGCCGAACATACGCTGGGCGCTGCTGTACGGCATCGTGCTGACCAACGCCCGTGCGATTGGTGAATTTGGTGCGGTCTCGGTGGTCTCGGGATCGATTCGCGGTGAGACCTATACGTTACCGCTTCAGGTTGAATTATTGCATCAGGACTACAACACCGTTGGCGCGTTCACCGCAGCCGCACTGTTAACCCTGATGGCAATTGTGACGCTGTTTCTGAAAAGCATTGTGCAGTGGCGTTTAGAGCAACAGCACAAACGCCTGCAACAGGAGGGAAATCATGAGCATTGAGATTAACAAGATCAACAAGTCCTTTGGTCGCACCTCGGTGCTGAACGATATCTCTCTGGATATTGCCTCGGGTGAAATGGTGGCGCTGCTTGGCCCATCAGGCTCGGGTAAAACCACGCTGCTGCGTATTATCGCCGGGCTGGAGCATCAGAACAGCGGTCAGATCCGTTTTCATGGCAACGATGTCAGCCGCCTGCATGCGCGCGACCGTCAGGTCGGTTTTGTGTTTCAGCACTATGCGCTGTTCCGTCATATGACAGTGTTCGACAACATCGCCTTTGGCCTGACTGTCCTGCCGCGTCGTGAACGTCCTTCAACGGCAGAAATCAAACAGCGTGTTACGCGTTTGCTGGAGATGGTGCAACTGGCCCATCTGGCGAATCGCTTCCCGGCACAGCTGTCGGGCGGCCAGAAACAGCGTGTGGCACTGGCGCGTGCATTAGCGGTTGAACCGCAGATTCTGCTGCTGGATGAACCCTTTGGCGCGCTGGATGCTCAGGTACGTAAAGAGCTGCGCCGCTGGCTGCGTCAGCTGCATGAAGAGATTAAATTCACCAGTGTGTTTGTGACCCATGACCAGGAAGAGGCGATGGAAGTCGCCGATCGCGTGGTGGTGATGAGCCAGGGCAACATCGAACAGGTCGGCACGCCAGATGATGTGTGGCGCGATCCGGCAACCCGCTTTGTGCTGGAGTTCCTGGGTGAAGTGAATCGCTTTGATGGCGAAATTCAGGGATCGCAGTTCCACGTGGGCGCGCATCACTGGCCGCTGGGCTATACCTCGGCACATCAGGGCGCCGTGGAGCTGTTCCTGCGTCCGTGGGAAATCGACGTGTCGCGCCGCAGCAGCCTGGAAACCCCGTTGCCGGTGCAGGTGCTGGAAGTGAGCCCGCGTGGCCACTTCTGGCAGCTGGTGGTGCAGCCTGCTGGCTGGCAGAGCGAGCCGTTCTCGCTGGTGTTTGAAGGTGATCAGACGGCCCCGATTCGTGGCGAGCGTCTCTTCGTAGGCCTGCAGCAGGCGCGCCTCTATAAAGGTGACACACCGTTGCGCCCGGTTGCCTTTGCACAAAGCGCCTGATATTTTCTCATCAACAACGGGCGGGAGTGTGACTCCCGCCTTTTTTTCGCCTCTCGTTTGTAACAGGCCAGGAAGCAGACCGTGACGACTCTTGAAAATACCATCGGCAATACCCCGCTGATTAAGTTGCAGCGCCTGACGCCTGCCAACGGCAGTGAGGTCTGGCTCAAACTGGAAGGTAATAATCCGGCGGGTTCGGTAAAAGATCGCGCAGCCTGGTCGATGATCAATCAGGCAGAGCTGCGCGGTGACATTTCACCCGGCGATCAGCTGATTGAAGCCACCAGCGGCAATACCGGCATTGCACTGGCGATGATCGCAGCGATGAAAGGCTATCGTCTTCGCCTGCTGATGCCAGACAACATGAGTCAGGAGCGGCAGGATGCGATGCGTGCCTACGGCGCGGAGCTGATTCTGGTGCCGCGAGAGCAGGGCATGGAAGGCGCACGCGATCTGGCGCAGGCAATGGCCGCGCGTGGTGAAGGGCGGGTGCTGGATCAGTTCAATAATCCTGATAACCCGCTGGGCCATTATCAGACGACCGGGCCAGAGTTGTGGCAGCAGTCGAATCAGCGCATGACCCATTTTGTCTCCAGCATGGGCACGACCGGTACCATCACCGGCGTAGGGCGTTACCTGAAAGAGAACAACACGGGCGTGAAGGTGATCGGTTTACAGCCGAGTGAAGGCAGCAGCATTCCGGGCATTCGCCGCTGGCCACTGGCCTATCTGCCGGGCATCTACCGTCCCGATCTGGTGGATGATGTGATGGATATGGCGCAGAAAGAAGCGGAAGAAACGATGCGGGCGCTGGCACGCCGTGAAGGTATTTTTTGTGGCGTCAGTTCAGGCGGCGCGGTTGCGGGCGCGCTGCGCATTGCGCAGGCTAATCCGGGCAGCGTGGTGGTGGCGATCGCCTGCGATCGCGGCGATCGCTATCTCTCTACCGGACTCTATCATCAGTAATCTTTGCTGATGCGGGAACTCAGCCTGTGCGCAGCGTTTGCTGCCCACAGGCTTTTTTTTAAACAGTATTTCACGCGCCAGATAGACTGAATCTGTAAGGATCGCGTAAATCAGGCTGCACGAATGCCCGGTACAGGACAAAATAGCGCCAATTCTGTCGAGAGATAAACATGAAAATTTTGCTTGTTGATGATGACGTTGAATTAGGCACGATGCTAAGCCAGTACCTGATCGCCGAGGGGTTCGATGCGCAGCTGGTTCTGACCGGCAGCGCCGGCATTCAGGGCGCGCTATCAGGTGAGTTCACCGCCATGATTCTGGACATTATGCTGCCCGACATGAGCGGTATTGATGTACTGCGGCAGGTACGCCAGAACAGCCGGATTCCGGTGATTATGCTGACCGCCAAAGGCGATAACATTGATCGGGTGATCGGTCTGGAGATGGGTGCAGATGACTATATGCCAAAGCCCTGCTATCCCCGGGAACTGGTGGCCCGCCTGCGCGCCGTATTGCGTCGTTTCGAAGAGCAGGTTCCGCAACCTGATGCCAGAGAGCCGCTGCGCTGGGGCGAGCTGACGCTGAATCCGGCTACCCGCATGAGTGAATGGCAGGGGCGAGCCTTCGATCTGACGGCATCGGAATTTAACCTGCTGGATTTACTGCTGCGCGCCCCGGATCGGGTGGTGTCGAAAGATGAGCTCTCTGAGAAGGGGTTGGGTCGTCCGCGTGAAGCCTATGACCGCAGTGTCGATGTGCATATCAGCAATATCCGTCAGAAGCTCAGTGCATTAACTGCTGACAGCATCAACATTGAAACCGTTCGCAGCATCGGTTACCGCATTCGATGAAACAGAGTTACCGTGGACGCATGTTCTGGAAGATTTTTATCGGCTTCTGGATTGTTTTTGTCATCATGAGTCAGCTTATCTGGCTGGGTTTTACGCTCTCCGGTAAACGTCACGAACCGCCTGAAATTGTGGCTATCCGGCGCATTGTCGATCTGCAGATGACTTCTGCCGCGTCGGTGCTGGCGCGCAGCGGGCCCGACGCGCTGAATGCGATGCTGTCGGACTGGGATAACAGCGATCGACAGTTTTTCCATGTGACGCAGCAGGCAAAATCGCCACAATCACAAAACAGCGGCAATCTGGATTATGTGGGGCGTCTTCCTGAAGAGGTGGTGCGCTGGGTTCAGGGTGCTGATGGCAAAGAGTATCAGCTGCGTTACGACCTGGATGGCATGCGCAAAGACAGCATGCATAATCTGATGCCACGCAAATTTCTGAATATTCCTGAGCCGATTTTCATCTTTGCCGGTTCGGTGGGATTGCTGTTCAGCCTGTTGCTGGCCTGGAATCTGACGCGGCCTATGCGTCAGCTGTGTGAGGGATTTTCCCGCGTCGCCGAGGGTGATTTACGTGTGCGGCTATTCCCGATCATGCGAAAGCGCCACGACGAAATCTCAAACGTTGCAGAAGCCTTTGATGCCATGGTCGAGCGGCTGGACACCCTGGTGCGCGCCCGTGAAGAGCTACTGCACGATATCTCGCATGAGCTTCGTTCACCGCTGGCACGACTTCAGCTGGCTACCGGACTGGCCAGACAGACGCCAGAGAGCGTAAACAGTTCGCTTGATCGCATTGATGAAGAGGCGCGTCGGCTGGACAAGATGATTGGCGAACTGCTGACGCTGTCGCGGGCCGAGCATGAAAGCATTCCGGATGAGCAATATTTTGACCTGACTGGTTTACTAGAGGCAGTCCTTACTGATGTCCGTTATGAAGCGCAGATTCCCGGTGTGCAGGTTGAGCTGCATGTCGATGCCGAGGCTGATTACACCGTGCGTGGCAATGCCGAGCTGATACGGCGCGGCGTAGAGAACGTATTACGTAACGCGCTGCGTTTCTCTCTGCCAGGACAGCGGATTGAGGTGCATTTGCGCGCAGAAGCGCAGTGGCTGGCGATTCAGGTGTGCGATCAGGGGCCGGGTGTCGACGAGGATAAACTCTCCAGCATCTTTGACCCGTTTGTGCGGGTAAATTCGCCGCTGATGGGTAAAGGGTATGGTCTGGGTCTGGCTATCGTGCGCAAGGTCGTACTGGCGCATCATGGTGAGGTTGATGCCCGGAACCGGCCAGAAGGTGGACTTGAACTGACGCTGCGTCTGCCACACTGGCAGCCCTGAAAAGGTGTATTGCAGAAACGATAACGGCACCCGCAGGTGCCGTTATGATATCAACGCATGCTTACTTTCTGATGCGAATCACCGGCGTTTCGCCGACGGTGACCTGGCCAGACAGCTTAATCAATTCCTTGATTTCATCCATGTTGGAGATAACAACCGGTGTCAGGGTTGATTTCGCTTTCTCTTCCAGCAACGGCAGATCGAACTCGATAACCACATCGCCTTTTTTGACCTTCTGGCCTTCTTCAGCGATGCGTTTGAAGCCTTCACCTTTCAGTTCTACCGTATCGATACCGAAGTGGACAAACAGCTCAATGCCGTTGTCTGATTCGATCGAAAAAGCGTGATTGGTTTCAAAAATCTTACCGATAGTGCCATCAACAGGCGCAACCATTTTGTTGCCGCTGGGTTTGATAGCAATACCGTCGCCCACGATTTTCTCTGCAAACACCACATCTGGTACGTCTTCAATATTCACGATTTCGCCTGACAGAGGCGCTACGATGTCAATTGTCCCAGCGCTATCCGTTTTTTCGCCAAAAAGTTTAGAAAACAAACCCATGATCTTCTCCTAAGCAGTAATTTGGGGCCAGCATCATGCAGATTAGCAGAGCGTTTTTTCCTTAATAAACTTGTTTACCAGGTTCATCAGGTCTTCCGCTGTCGGTTGAGCCAGTGCCTGCTCTGCCAATGCCTTCGCATCTTCAAAATTAGTATTACGAATGATTTTCTTGATGCCAGGGATAGAAATGGCACTCATGCTGAACTCGTCCAGCCCCATTCCCAGTAAAAGTAGTGTAGCACGTTCATCACCTGCCAGCTCACCACACATGCCGGTCCATTTACCTTCAGCGTGAGATGCATCAATGACTTGCTTGATTAAGTTAAGCACAGACGGCGTCATTGGGTTGTACAGGTGCGAGATCAAATCATTACCACGATCGACCGCCAGAGTATACTGCGTCAGATCGTTTGTCCCAATACTGAAGAAGTCGACTTCTTTCGCCAGATGATGCGCAATCACGGCTGAAGCCGGGGTTTCCACCATGATGCCGACTTCGATGCTTTCATCAAAGGCTTTACCTTCTTCGCGCAACTGCGCTTTCAGCAGTTCCAGTTCCGCTTTCAGACTGCGAACTTCTTCAACCGAAATGATCATCGGGAACATGATGCGCAGTTTACCGAAGGAGGAGGCGCGCAGGATAGCACGCAGCTGCGCATGCAGAATCTCTTTGCGATCCATAGCGATGCGGATAGCACGCCAGCCGAGGAACGGGTTCTCCTCTTTCGGCAGGTTCATGTAAGGCAGATCTTTGTCACCGCCGATGTCCATGGTACGAACGATAACGGCCTGTGAACCCATCGCTTCAGCAACGGCTTTGTACGCCTGGAACTGCTCTTCTTCGCTTGGCAGAGAGTCACGGTCCATGAACAGGAATTCGGTACGATAAAGACCAACGCCTTCAGCGCCATTGCGCTCAGCACCGGCGATATCGCGCACGGTACCGATGTTGGCGCAGACTTCAACCTGGTGACCATCCAGCGTGACGGCTGGCAGATCTTTCAGCTTGGCTAATTCGTGTTTTTCCGACAGATACTGATTCTGTACGGCTTTCAGCTCTTCCTGAATCGCTTCAGAAGGATTGACGTGAATCGCATTGTTAACGCCATCCAGGATCAGGAAATCGCCGTTTTTAACCGTGACGGTCACATTGCCGGTGCCGACAATGGCTGGGATCTCCAGCGAGCGCGCCATGATTGAAGTGTGTGAGGTACGGCCACCCAGATCGGTGATAAAGCCCAGCACCTTTTTCAGGTTCAGCTGTGCGGTTTCTGATGGCGTTAAATCTTTTGCCACCAGAATGGATTCGTCCGGAATAGCGCTCAGGTCAACAATGTGCAGACCGAGGATGTTTTGCAGCAGACGTTTACCGATGTCACGTACGTCAGCCGCACGCTCTTTCAGGTATTCGTCATCTAACTCTTCCAGAGCTTTCGCCTGGCCATCAATAACAGAGTAGGCAGCAGCATCGGCAGAAGCGTGATCTTTTTTAATCAGATCGATGATTTCCTGCTCCAGCTCTTCATCTTCCAGCAACATGATGTGGCCTTCGAAGATGGCTGCTTTCTCTTCACCGAGGGTTTCACCCGCTTTGACGCGAATCGCTTCCAGTTGTAATGCCGCTTTGCTACGGCCATCAAGGAAGCGTTGTACTTCCTGCTCAACCTGATCATCAGAAATTTTCTTGCGGTTGATGACGATCTCGTCTTCTTTCAGCAGCAGTGCTTTGCCGAAAGCGATACCTGGTGATGCTAAAATGCCTGAAATCATAACGCTACCTTTTAATCACGATGGCTGATGGGACTCTATGCGGTGCCATTGTCGCGGGACACGTACTCTACGAAAGCAATAACGCGGACAGGTTGTCCGCGATCAAGATGTTTGCACTCAATGGCGCAGAGGAGTCGATTGGCTGGAGAGCTGAGCGGAGATTACTCCAGTTCAGCCATCAGTTTGACCAGATGCTCAACTGCTTTCTGCTCATCTTCGCCTTCTGCAGAAAGCGTCACAACCGTTCCCTGGGTTAAACCCAATGTCTGCAGCTTGAACAGGCTTTTCGCGCTTGCTGATTTACCGTTAGAGGTCACGGTAATTTCTGACTGGAAAGCTTTGGCTTCTTTTACGAATTGCGCAGCTGGGCGAGTATGCAGACCGTTTGGTGCAGTAATGGTAACTTCTTGCTGGAACATTCTATTTCCCCAACGTTATCAGGATGAGTGTTATGGATCTAAAGTCTAGCCTGGAGCCTTCACTTTAGCCTGTGTAGGTGCGCGGGTATAGCATCATGCTGACCAAAGACGCGCAGGCGTCAAATCTACATTCCGTTGCTTCTCAAAACCGATTCTACACGTCACCGGTTAATTATGCCGTGATTCGCCGTTTCACTGAATCCGTAAATCGATTCAGCTTGATCCACTTCAAAGGCGGATTAATTTCAGGCATCGAAATAATTGGCAGTCTGAATACCAGATCGGCGTCACTGAAATCAATCTGCCGGGTTATGAAAGTGAGATCTGCACCACAAAAAAGCACCCAGGCGGGTGCTTTTTTCTCCATTTTCAGACTATCTGCCGCTGCTACTGCAGCTCTTTTTCTGTGAAGAGATCGGCAAACAAAGCCGTACTCAGATAGCGTTCGCCGGAGGAGGGGAGAATGACCACAATATTTTTATTCGCGAAGGTTTCGTCTTCCTGCAGCTTCAGCGCGGCGGCGACGGCAGCACCGGATGAGATACCGGCCAGAATACCTTCCTCTTCCATAAGCTTACGCGCTGTGCTGATCGCTTCATCATTGGTGATCGCCACTACGCGGTCCACCAGATTCAGCTCAAGGTTGCCCGGAATAAAGCCTGCGCCGATACCCTGAATTTTGTGTGGACCAGGCTTGATCTCTTCACCCGCCAGCGCCTGAGCAATTACCGGTGAATCCGTTGGCTCAACGGCGACGGTTATCAGGTCTTTCTTGCCTTTGGTGTTTTTGATATAGCGGCTCACCCCGGTCAGCGTACCGCCGGTGCCGACACCTGCGATAAAGACATCCACTTCGCCATCCGTGTCTTCCCAGATTTCCGGGCCGGTGGTCTTCTCATGGATTTCCGGGTTAGCCGGATTGCTGAACTGCTGCAGCAGGACATATCGGTCCGGATCGCTGGCGACAATCTCTTCCGCTTTGCTGATGGCGCCTTTCATGCCTTTAGCACCTTCGGTCAGCACCAGCTTAGCCCCCAGCGCTTTCAGCAATTTACGACGTTCCACTGACATGGTTTCTGGCATCGTCAGGGTTAATTTGTAGCCGCGCGCTGCGGCAACATAGGCCAGCGCAATACCGGTGTTACCGCTGGTCGGTTCAACCAGTTCAACACCGGGCTTCAGAATACCGCGTTTTTCTGCGTCCCAAATCATATTGGCACCGATACGGCATTTTACGCTGAAGCTCGGGTTACGGGATTCAACTTTCGCAAGGATGCGGCCGTTACCGATGCGGTTCAGTCGAACCAATGGCGTATGACCAATTGTCAAAGAGTTGTCTTCATAGATCTTACTCATAGCCTGTCCTTAACTGTATGAATTATTGGGAACGCTATGAGCATACCTGTTCTGCCTGGGGGCGGAAGGAAAGAAATCGTATATCTATATTTCGCCCGGCAATAAGCCCTGCTAAAAAGAGCATAAGGCGTGCGGGTGTGACTAGCGCACCTCACTGCGGGCCAGTTGCGGCCGGTAACGGTCAACCCACATGGCGGTGGCACCACAAACGGCAACCGGCATAATCACCAGATTAAGAATCGGAATCATGGTGAACAGGCTGGTTAGCGCGCCAAACTGCATGTTGGCCGTTTTGTGCCGGCGCAGGGCGTTTCGCATTTGCTGAAAAGGCACTTTGTGGTTGTCGAACGGGTAATCGCAATACTGAATGGATAACATCCAGGCACTGAACAGGAACCACAGCACGGGTGCCACCGTCTGACCAAATCCCGGAATAAAGTAGAGCAGCAACAGTCCCAGCGCGCGGGGCAGGTAATAGCCCAGTTTTTGCATCTCGCGCTTCATAAGGCGCGGCACATCTTTAATCATTCCCGCCCAGCCGCTGTCGGGCAGGGGCTTACCGGTCAGGCGGCCTTCGAGCTGTTCGGCCAGCAGGCCGCAGAATGGAGCAGCAATCAGGTTTGCCAGCGTTGAGAAGAAATAGCTGAACACCAGTACAATCGCAATCACCGACAATGGCCACAACAGATAACTCAGCCACTGCAGCCAGTCGGGAATATGGGCCATCAGGCGTGGAATCCAGTCGCCGAGGCGATAGATCAGCCAGACGAATGCGCCGCCCAGCATAATGATGTTGATCAGCAGTGGCATCACCACAAAGCGGCGAATGCCAGGCAGACGGACCAGTTTCCAGCCCTGGCTAAAGTAGTGCATGCCGTTAAAATTTGAGACGGAATTCTCAAGGGCCATAAAGCCAATTCTCCTGAAGGTGTTAAGGCGCGCTCACTATAACCTGGCTTTTTCTCCAGGCCAGGTGCCGTTTGGGTAAAAAAACAGCGAAAAAGCGTGGGTTGCCTATCTTATTTGTCAGAAAATACTGCACAGACTTGCACTTGTGTAGCAGGGCAAATACAGTTAGAGGATAAAGTTTGCCGCGGTGGCAAGGTATTGGAACAACAGAGAATACAATGATGCAGGATTTGCGTCTGATATTAATCGTTGTTGGCGCGATCGCCATTATAGCGCTCCTTCTTCACGGGCTGTGGACCAGCCGTAAAGAGCGTTCGTCAGTGTTCCGTGATCGCCCGCACAAACGTCTAAAACAACGTGATGACCATGATGAGCAGGACCTGATTGACGACGAAGATGACGGCGTCGGCGAGGTTCGTGTTCGTTCTGAGCGCAACGTCCATCAGGAACCGCGTTTCGATGAGATCCGCGAACCACAGCCAGAAGCGCCGCGTAAGCAAGCGCCCGCTGAGCCTGTGCGTCAGCCTGCGCCACGACCCGCACCGCAACCCGAACCTGACAGCGATCCGCTGTTCACTACGGCACCGAAGCCTGCTCCACAGCCGCGCCCTGAACCGGTGCGTCAGCAGCCAGCGCAGACTTTCGTCGCGCCGCCTGTTCAGGCCGACCCGTTGCTGGATCTGGATCCGCTGGAGTCTGTGCAGCCTGCGCCGCAGTACCAGGCTGAACCTGAGCCACAACCGCAGCCTGAGGTGTCAGCGCCTCCTGCGCCTGAACAACCCGCGGCTAAAGCGCCAGCAGAAAAACCGAAAGAAGCCGTACTGGTGCTGCATGTTGCTGCCCATTCGGGCGGCGAACTGAACGGTGAAGCGTTGCTGCAGGGTATTCTGCAGGCGGGCTTCCAGTTTGGTGAAATGAATATTTTCCATCGTCATCTTAGTCCGGCAGGCAGTGGTCCGGTGCTGTTCAGTCTGGCTAACATGGTTAAGCCAGGTTCGTTCAATCCTGACATGATGACGGATTTCAGCACGCCTGGTATCTCCATCTTTATGATGGTGCCCTCTTATGGCGATGCGAATCAGAACTTCAAGCTGATGCTGCAGTCTGCACAGCGCATCGCTGATGATGTTGGCGGCGTGGTGCTGGACGATGAGCGTCGCATGATGACGCCACAGAAGCTGGAAACTTACAAAGCGCGTATCCGCGATGTGGTTGGCGTCTGACACCTGCGCTAAACGCTATCTGAATTGTTAAAACAAACCCCCGCCTGTCGGGGGTTTTTTATCTGATGGGGCTTTATGAAATCCGTCCAGGATCACATCACCGAACTGCGCACCACGCTGCGCCATCACGAATATCTCTACCACGTCATGGATGCGCCGGAAGTGCCGGATGCTGAATACGATCGCCTGATGCGTGAACTGCGTCAGCTGGAAGAGGAACATCCCGATCTCATTACACCGGATTCGCCAACCCAGCGTGTGGGTGCTGCGCCGCTGACGGTATTTGAGCAGGTTCGCCATGAAGTGCCGATGCTGTCGCTGGACAACGCGTTTGATGAAGCCACATTTATGGCTTTCAACAAGCGGGTACAGGATCGGCTGAAAAACAGTGAGGACATTACTTACTGCTGTGAACTCAAGCTCGATGGCGCTGCGGTCAGCCTGATGTATGAAAATGGCCTGCTGGTTCAGGCCGCGACGCGCGGTGACGGCACGACCGGTGAGAACATTACCGCCAACGTCCGGACCATTCGCGCTATCCCGCTGCGGCTGAAGGGCGACAACATCCCGGCCCGGCTGGAAGTGCGCGGCGAGGTGTTTATGACGCAGCGCGGCTTCGAGAAGCTTAATGAAGAAGCGCGTCGGACAGACGGCAAAGTTTTTGCTAACCCGCGTAATGCAGCAGCAGGTTCCCTGCGTCAGCTTGATCCACGCATTACCGCCAAACGTCCGCTGACGTTTTTCTGCTACGGTTTTGGCCTGCTGGAAGGCGGTGAGATGCCACACAGCCACATGGCGCGCCTGCAACAGTTTAAAGCCTGGGGCCTGCCGGTCAGCGACCGCATTAAGCGGGTGCATAATGCGGAGGAAGCCCTGGCGTTCTATCGGGAAATTGAGCAACAACGTCCGAACCTGGGTTTTGATATCGATGGTGTCGTAATAAAAGTCGATTCACAGGCGCTGCAGGAGCAGCTGGGCTTTGTGGCGCGAGCGCCGCGCTGGGCGATTGCTTTTAAGTTCCCGGCACAGGAACAGCTAACCTGGGTGCGCGACGTCGAATTTCAGGTTGGCCGCACAGGCGCTATCACGCCAGTAGCTCGCCTGGAGCCGGTGCAGGTCGCAGGCGTTATCGTCAGCAATGCCACACTGCATAATGCAGACGAAATCGAACGGCTGGGTTTACGCATCGGTGATCGAGTTGTGATTCGCCGCGCCGGCGATGTGATTCCGCAGGTCGTCAACGTGGTTATCGCGGAGCGACCTGAAGAGACGCGTGAGGTGGTATTTCCTGCCCATTGTCCGGTCTGCGGTTCTGAGGTTGAACGGGTTGAAGGCGAATCAGTCACGCGCTGCACCGGCGGCTTGATCTGCGGCGCACAGCGCAAAGAGGCACTGAAGCATTTTGTCTCACGTCGGGCGCTGGATGTGGATGGCATGGGCGATAAGATTATCGACCAGCTGGTGGAGAAAGAGTACGTCAGTACGCCAGCCGATCTGTTCCGTCTCACGGCGGGCAAGCTGACCGGACTGGATCGCATGGGGCCGAAATCAGCGCAAAACGTTGTAGATGCGCTGGAGAAAGCGAAGTCGACCACGCTGGCACGCTTCCTCTATGCGCTGGGCATTCGTGAAGTGGGTGAAGCTACCGCCGCTAATCTGGCTAACCATTTTGGTGAGCTGCAGAAGGTGATGGATGCCGATCTTGAGGCGCTCATTGCGGTACCGGATGTGGGCAAAGTTGTTGCCACACACGTTCGCAACTTCATGGAAGAGGAGAGCAACCGTGAAGTTATCCGTCAGCTGACCGAAGAGATCGGCATTCACTGGCCGCAGGTGGTGGTAGTGAAAGCCGAAGAGATCGACAGTCCGTTCGCGGGTAAAACGGTGGTGCTGACCGGCTCGCTGTCGCAGATGAACCGTGATGATGCCAAAGCGCAGCTCGTCGCGCTCGGCGCAAAAGTCAGCGGCAGCGTATCGAAGAAAACCGATCTGCTGATTGCCGGAGAAGCTGCCGGTTCCAAACTGGCGAAAGCACAGGAACTGGGCATAGAGGTGATTGATGAAGCGGAAATGATTCGCCTGCTGGGGGCCTGAGATGGATGAACACCAGCTGGTGGCGATAGCCAATACGCCGATGCCGTTTGGGAAATATAAAGGGCGGATGCTGATCGATCTGCCTGAGCCTTATCTGCTGTGGTTTGCCCGCAGTGGCGACTTCCCGTCGGGGCTGTTGGGGGATTTGATGCAGTTGACTCTGACAATAAAAATTGAAGGTCTGGAGGGATTAGTTAAACCGCTCCAGACCCGCAAGTAACTGTGCCCGCGCAGGCGGGCACCTGTTCTACTTCTGTGACTCCATCACCGAATCTTTAACCTTCAGCGTCTGCTGTTGCTGTTTCTCATTGGTCTTCTTGTAACGGCCGGCAATAAACGAGCAGACCATCAGCTGAACCTGATGGAAAATCATCAGCGGCAGCACGATAATCCCCACGGTGCTGGCCGGGAACAGAATATTCGCCATGGGCACCCCGTTCGCCAGACTCTTCTTCGAGCCACAAAACAGCACCACAATCTCGTCGGCACGTTTAAAGCGGAACAGGCGCGAGGCCAGCAGGTTGATAATCAGCACGGCGGTCAGCAGGATGATTGAACCTGCCACAATCCACAGCAGCGTAGTCAAGCCAACGCGATGCCAGATGCCATTCACCACGGCTTCACTGAAGGCGGAATAAACGACCAGCAAAATCGAGGTCTGGTCAGTTTTGCCAATCAGGCTGCGATGTTTCTCAACCCAGCCACCGATCCAGCGACGAGAGAGGTGGCCCAGAATGAATGGCACCATGAGTTGCAGCATAATTTTACCGATCTGCTCCAGACCATCGCTGGGCGCGCTGCTGTGAATATCCATCACCAGGTTCACCAGCAACGGCGAAATAAATACACCCAGCAGGCTTGATGCCGAGGCGCTGCACACCGCTGCTGCAACGTTACCGCCTGCCATAGAGGTAAACGCGATAGCGGACTGAACGGTGGCTGGCAGGATACAGAGGTAGATAAAGCCGGTATAAATTTCCGGACCGACATCAACCGGATGCCACCAGACCAGCAGCAGACCCAGCGCGGGAAACAACACAAAGGTGCTGAACATAATCCACAGATGCAGCTGCCAGTGGCTGCTGCCTGCGATGATTTTTTCACGCGAAAGTTTGGCACCGTGCATAAAGAATAACAGTGCTATCGCTGCCGTCGCGAGGTAGCTGAAGACATCGACGTAGATCCCTTTCGCTGGCAGGAACGACGCCAGCAGCACGGTGATGATGAGTTTGACCATCATCGGATCGAGTTTTAAAAAGCCCATTGTTAAAATCCGGTAAATTTTTCAATAGCGCGATTGTGCGTGAATTGGTTTTAGAAATAAAATTGATTTATTGAATTAATCTATGAGCATAATCGATGAATTATACCCTGCGTCAGCTTCGGACTTTTATTGCAGTGGCACACTACGGTGGTTTCAGTCAGGCGGGGCAGGCGATAGGTCTGAGTCAGTCGGCAGTCAGCCACAGTATTAAAGAGCTGGAAGCGGAAACCGGCGTCCGGCTGCTGGATCGCACCACGCGTGAGGTGATGCTGACCGAGGCAGGCAAGCAGCTGGCGTCACGGATGGAGCGCCTGCTGGAGGAGATTCATACGACGCTGCTGGATATCCGCAGTTTTGGTGAGCAGCGCAGCGGCACCGTCAGAGTGGCAGCCAGCCAGACTATTTCTGCGCATCTGATGCCGCAATGTCTGGCTGCAAGTCAGCAGCACTTTCCCGATATCAAAGTGATACTGCACGATCGCGCCCAGCAGTGGGTGCTGCAAAGTGTGCGTAACGCCGAGGTCGACTTCGGGATTGTGATTGGGCCGCTCAGCGACAGTGATTTTGATAGCATCGCGATTCTGGATGAGCCTTTCCTGCTGTTGTGCCGCGATGATGATCCGCTGGCGCAGGTGGAAAGGGCTGAATGGTCGATGCTGGATGGTCGCACCATGGTGCTGCAGGATTACGCGTCCGGCAGTCGGGTACTGATTGATGCGGCGATGCAGCAGCAGAACATCAGGGCGCAAGTGGTGCAGGAAATTGGCCATCCCGCTACGCTGTTTCCGATGGTAGAAGTGGGGATCGGCATCAGTATTCTGCCCGCGCTGGCCTTACCGTTACCGGCCGATCGTGACCTTAGTGTGCGTCGTCTTTATCCGGAAATTAATCGCAGCCTGACGCTGATCAAACGTAAAAACCGCTCGCTGACGCCTGCTGCCGAAGCGATCTGGCAGGAGGTGCGCCAGCAGGCAGCGCTGCTGGCGCAACAACGCGAAGCCAGCCCCGCGTTTTAGATATAGACGTCCACTTTATTGGTGTCGGTAGGGCGGTTAATGCCGTCTGCTTTGTTCGCACTGACAGGCGTGCTGTCACTTTTTGGCTGATCCTGCTCCGCCTGCTTCTGCTCCAGCTGCGCAATCTGTGCCTGCAGCATGGTGAGCTGTGACTGATACATCTGCTGCATTTCAGCTTTCTGTTCGTCAGTCAGCTCTTTGTTGTCGGCCAGCTCTTTGACCTGGGTTAAGACATTCTGAATCTGTTTATTCAGGGCTGCGACCTGAGAAGCAACACTGCCGCCGCTGTCACCGCTACTGACCGCACTGCTTAAAATTCCGGAAATTGAAGACATCATTTTCTCCCTGTAAGTCGTCACATACGTTATCGGCACGCAGTGAAACGACTTTAGCGCGGAGATTGTTAAGGTTTGGAAAAGAAGGGAGCTTATCTACAAGCCAATGTCTAAACAGCAGAAACGAAAAAAGCGCCCAAAAGGCGCTTTATTCTGAATTGGTGGGTCGTGCAGGATAGCCTCGGCCCATCGTGGGCCTCGCCCTCCGGGTGATGCTGACGCATCAGCCTGAATCGCCAGCGATTCAGTCGAACCTGCAGCAGGCTCTCATCCCGCACGGTCACGTCCGTGCCCCGGAAACGAAAAAAGCGCCCAAAAGGCGCTTTATTCTGAATTGGTGGGTCGTGCAGGATAGCCTCGGCCCATCGTGGGCCTCGCCCTCCGGGTGATGCTGACGCATCAGCCTGAATCGCCAGCGATTCAGTCGAACCTGCAGCAGGTTCTCATCCCGCACGGTCACGTCCGTGCCCCGGAAACGAAAAAAGCGCCCAAAAGGCGCTTTATTCTGAATTGGTGGGTCGTGCAGGATTCGAACCTGCGACCAATTGATTAAAAGTCAACTGCTCTACCAACTGAGCTAACGACCCGAAGTGGTGGGTGATGACGGGTTCGAACCGCCGACCCCCTCCTTGTAAGGGAGATGCTCTACCAACTGAGCTAATCACCCACTTCGTACTTCAGTGCTGCTTTAACAGGTCAGATATGGTGGGTGATGACGGGTTCGAACCGCCGACCCCCTCCTTGTAAGGGAGATGCTCTACCAACTGAGCTAATCACCCATATCTTCATACCTGTTCACTGCGGGCCACGCTGTTAAGAGTGGTGGGTGATGACGGGTTCGAACCGCCGACCCCCTCCTTGTAAGGGAGATGCTCTACCAACTGAGCTAATCACCCCCGCTGTGTGGAGTCGCATTATAGGGATAGTTGATTTTGAGTCAACGCTTTTTAAAACATAAATGTGCGTTCGGTTTATTTTTAAACATCCTGTTGCGCTTTTAGCCAATGTGCTGGTTTTACTGGCAGAAAAGTCCCTTTTCCCGGGACGCAACCGGCGGGCATGCATTGAGGATTCACCGTCAGATGCTAGAATATGCCCACTGTTTTTCGCGTCTAACCTGTTTTTTGTCATCCAGACAAAGAACCCGCGCATCTAAGGCAATACTCAATGAAAATCAAAACACGCTTCGCGCCAAGCCCAACCGGCTATCTGCATGTCGGTGGCGCACGTACCGCACTTTACTCCTGGCTCTTTGCCCGTCACAACCAGGGCGAGTTCGTGCTGCGCATTGAAGATACCGATCTGGAGCGATCCACGCCGGAAGCTATCGAAGCCATCATGGATGGTATGAACTGGCTGAGCCTCGACTGGAATGAAGGCCCTTACTACCAGACTAAACGTTTTGATCGCTATAACGCGGTCATTGATGACATGCTGGAAGCCGGAACCGCTTATAAATGCTACTGCTCTAAAGAACGCCTGGAAGCGCTGCGCGAAGAACAGATGGCGAACAACGAAAAGCCGCGTTATGACGGCCGCTGCCGTGACAGCCATGAACATCATGCTGATGATGAGCCATGCGTGGTGCGTTTCCGCAATCCACAGGAAGGTTCGGTCATCTTTGACGATCAGATTCGTGGACCGATCGAGTTCAGTAACCAGGAACTGGATGATCTGATCATCCGCCGCACCGATGGTTCGCCAACCTATAACTTCTGCGTTGTTGTTGATGACTGGGATATGGGTATCACCCATGTTATTCGTGGTGAAGACCACATCAACAACACACCACGTCAGATCAACATCCTCAAAGCGATTGGCGCGCAGGTTCCGGTCTACGCTCACGTCTCCATGATTCTGGGCGATGATGGCAAAAAACTCTCCAAGCGTCATGGCGCAGTAGGGGTGATGCAGTATCGTGATGACGGCTACCTGCCGGAAGCGCTGCTCAACTACCTGGTTCGTCTGGGCTGGTCACATGGCGATCAGGAAATTTTCAGCGTGGCTGAAATGGCTGAGCTGTTTACGCTGGATGCCGTCAGTAAGTCTGCCAGTGCGTTCAACACTGAGAAACTGCAGTGGCTGAACCACCACTATATCAATACGCTGCCGCCAGAATATGTGGCGACACATCTTCAGTGGCATATTGAAGAGCAGAAAATTGATACCCGCACCGGACCGGAACTGGCGAAGCTGGTGGGTCTGCTGGGCGAGCGTTGCAAAACGCTGAAGGAAATGGCTGCATCCTGCCGCTACTTCTACGAAGACTTTGCAGAGTTCGATGCCGATGCGGCGAAGAAACATCTTCGTCCGGTCGCGCGTCAGCCGCTGGAAGTGGTGCGTGACAAGCTGGCCGCCATCACTGAATGGACTGCTGAAAACGTGCATCAGGCGATTCAGAGCACCGCAGATGAGCTGGAAGTGGGTATGGGTAAAGTCGGCATGCCGCTGCGTGTGGCCGTGACCGGTGCCGGTCAGTCACCGGGTCTGGATGTCACCGTGGAGGCGATTGGCCGCAGCCGCAGCGTGGCCCGTATTGAGCAGGCCCTGGCCTTTATCAGTGAGCGCGAAGCGCAGGCGTAATGAACACAGCCGGAGGCGCTACGCTTCCGGTTTTCTTACTCTTCACCAATTCCCAGTCGCTCCAGCACGCCTTTAATCCCTTCACGTAAGATTAATGCAGTGAGTTGATCCTGTTCATCCTGGCTCATTTGCTGGATGGAACTTAACAATAACGCAGGTAATGAATTCGTTACTGCGCCATAGGTGGCTGTGGGTTCATTAAGGTTGCGGGTGGATTGAATAAAACTTTTTACGCGTTCATCAATATGAATAAGACGTGCCTTGCCGCCCTGAACTCCGGGCTTTGGCGTGGTGGTCCAGTTCTCCCGCTTGATCCACTTATTCACCGTTTGCCGACTGTAACCCGTTTCTGCAGCCAGCTCTTCGGGGGTAAGCCATTCCTTTTTCACGACACTGTCCCTGTTAAATACATTAGCGGTACATATTACAGCAAAAAGTAACGGTGAAAAGTAACGTAGGCTGAAATTGCCTTTTGTCTGATGACAAAAGGCAAAACAGAATTACTGAGGATTACTGGCAGGTTCGGCAGCAGGACGGAATGCCAGGAAATAGGCCAGACCAACGAAGACGGCTCCTCCTACGGCATTGCCCAGGAAGACGGCGACAAAGTTAGGGAAGTACTCTGCCCAGCTCATCTGACCGGCAAAAATAGCGGCCGGAATAATAAACATGTTAGCGACAACGTGCTGGAAGCCAATGGCAACAAACGCCATCACCGGGAACCACATGCCGAAGATTTTGCCAACCATATCTTTACTCGCAAATGCCAGCCACACCGCCAGACACACCAGCCAGTTACAGCCAATGCCTGAAATAAAGGAATGCAGGAAATCGGCATGAACTTTGGCAGAGGCGATAGCCACGGTCTTTTTCAGGTAGTCACCTTCGGTCATGCCCAGCATATGCCCAAAGAACCATGCAACAGCCACGCTGCCGATAAAGTTCGCCAGGGTCACCCAGAACCAGTTACGCGCTACGCTCATAAAGCTGATGCGGCGGGCGAACCAGGCCACGGGTAACGTCATCATATTGCCAGTCAGCAGCTCGCCACCTGCCAGCACAGTCATAATGATACCCACAGGGAAGACCGCGGCACCTAACAGGCCACCGAAAGAGCCCCATTCAGCGGGCAGGGAGTTAATGACGTGAAGATCTAACAGGAAGCCGGTCGCAATAAATGCACCCGCCATAAAGCCAAGAATCAGAAGGATGCTGACAGGCGCACGACTTTTAGCCACGCCAGACTGGATCGCCAGTTGTGCGATTTCTTTAGGTGTATGCAGCGACATAGTATCTCAATAGTTTTTTTATGATTAATGGGACGATAACGCCTGGTGGACGCGTGGCGCGCGGGAGAGGGTCCCGGTGGCCACTAAATTAGCGGGCTAAGTTTTGCATGCGAAAAAGACGAAGACAAGAAAATTCCTATAACATATTTAACCGTGAATTAACCTGATGGCAGCGGGTATAACAGTTAAAAAACGGTACTGCATGACCAGACATGATTTTTATCTGTAGCATGCTGCTGAAACTTCGCAGGTTGCCGCCTTTTTCAGCGATCAAACAGAGAATGTCATTTTGCCGTTGACACCCTGGAGGCGGTTTCATATTATGCCGTCCGTCGCTTAACGCGACAGTTTTTCGGTTCGGGGCTATAGCTCAGCTGGGAGAGCGCCTGCATGGCATGCAGGAGGTCAGCGGTTCGATCCCGCTTAGCTCCACCAAACTTTTTCCCAAAAGTTTGGCACTGAAAAACGATTCCAGATGTGGGGGTATAGCTCAGCTGGGAGAGCGCTTGCATGGCATGCAAGAGGTCAGCGGTTCGATCCCGCTTATCTCCACCATTTTCTGACAACGTCGATGTCATTGTTGTCAAAATCCTTTCTGATTTATCTTTCATTCGCCTTTCTGCGAATCTAACGCTATTGCTTTGCAAATCAGCTGCTGCGCACGCTTAACGCGTACATACCCGGCAAGCGCCGCCGCGTTCTGCCCGGATAACGCTGTGCTGCGCCTCGTGCGCGCTTTACATGCAGAATCTGAGTGTATTGTATAAGGGCGGACGTCGCCTGAAGAGGTATTCAGCGGGAAGAAAAGCAGGGATGGCGAAAAACGAAAAGGGCGAGACAGGCTCGCCCTCAAATGTTCAGCACTGCACTCAGAACGCCAGAACCAGACCGGCGATAGCGGCGGAGAGCACGCTGACCAGCGTAGAGCCGTACAGCAGCTTCAGGCCAAAGCGGGAAACCACGTTGCCCTGTTCTTCATTAAGACCTTTAATTGCACCGGCCACGATGCCGATGGAAGAGAAGTTGGCGAACGACACCAGGAACACGGAAAGAATACCTTCTGAAGTGGGTGACAACTGACCTGCAATTTTCTGCAGATCCATCATGGCGACAAATTCATTCGATACCAGCTTGGTCGCCATAATACTGCCGACCTGCAACGCCTCACCCGACGGCACACCCATCACCCAGGCAAACGGATAGAAGACATAGCCAAGCACGCCCTGGAAACTGATGCCGAAGATCAGATCAAACAGGGCGTTCAGACCTGAAATCAGCGCGATAAAACCAATCAGCATCGCGGCAACGATAATCGCGACCTTAAAACCGGCCAGGATATATTCGCCCAGCATCTCGAAGAAGCTCTGACCTTTATGCAGATCCTGCAACTGCAGATCGTCTTCGTTCTCAACGCGGTAAGGGTTGATCAATGACAGCACGATAAAGGTGCTGAACATGTTGAGCACGAGTGCGGCGACCACATACTTTGGCTGCAGCATGGTCATGTAGGCACCGACAATAGACATCGAAACGGTCGACATCGCCGTCGCGGCCATGGTGTACATGCGGCGCTGTGACATCTTGCCCAGGATATCTTTATAGGCAATGAAGTTTTCTGACTGTCCCAGTATCAGAGAACTCACGGCGTTGAAAGATTCCAGTTTTCCCATGCCATTGACTTTCGACAGCACAGTACCGATACCGCGAATAACCCACGGCAGGATACGGAAATGCTGCAGAATACCGATCAACGCAGAGATAAAGACGATTGGACACAATACGTTGAGGAAGAAGAACGCCAGGCCTTTGTCATTCATGCTACCGAAGACAAAGTTTGTGCCCTGGGCCGCATACTTCAGCAGATGATCAAAGAAGCCGGCGAAGCCTTTGACGAAACCCAGTCCCGCTTCTGAGTTCAGGAAGAACCAGGCGAGCACAATTTCAATCACCAGTAGCTGTATAATGTAGCGAATGCGAATGCTTTTACGATCGTGACTCACCAGCAAGGAGAGTATCCCGACCACCACCAGTGCTAAAAGAAATTGCAAAATATGGGACATAGTTGCTCCAAATTTGAGGAGGGTTGTATTTTGTTGCGTATTCTATGTAACGCGTTACTTAAAAACGAGATCTGAACCACATTATAAGTATTCGCTATCGCTATATTTTCCAGAAAAGTTCCAGAGATCACGCCCTGTTTAAAAATTGTTCAACCCAGATAACCACATAATTATTGTCTGAATTTTACACAGAGCGTAAAGTGACACCGTTGCTCACATTTTTAGCACTCTCTTCCTTTACTGTAATGTATAGCAATGGCTATACTTTATAGCAGCATCTATTACACCGATAACAATAAACGAATTTCACTTGCACATGCTAACCCCTAAGCTGCCGGGGCAGGCAAATGTTCAGACAGGGTACCGGATATGCTTGAGAGTCGTACCGCCGAGCGCGCTGCTCGCGGAGTCAGAAAAGTCAAACTCGCACTGCTGGGGCCCGCCTTTATTGCCGCTATTGGCTATATCGATCCGGGCAACTTTGCGACCAACATTCAGGCAGGCGCTGCTTACGGCTACAAATTGCTGTGGGTGGTGGTGTGGGCCAATATCATGGCCATGCTGATTCAGCTCATGTCTGCCAAGCTGGGTATCGCCACCGGCAAAAATCTTGCCGAACACATCCGCGATCGCTTTCCCCGGCCTGCCGTCTGGTTTTACTGGGTGCAGGCGGAAATTATCGCGATGGCCACCGATCTGGCGGAGTTTATCGGTGCCGCACTGGGGTTCAAACTGCTGCTCGGCATTTCATTGATGCAGGGCGCGGTGCTGACGGGCATCGCCACCTTCCTGATACTGATGTTACAGAGTCGCGGGCAGAAACCGCTGGAGCTGGTGATTGGTGGACTGCTGTTGTTTGTGGCGGCGGCCTATATTGTCGAACTTTTCTTCTCCCAGCCCAATATTAAAGAGCTGGTGGTCGGCATGGCGCTGCCCGCGTTACCGACGTCGGATGCCGTGTTCCTGGCCGCCGGCGTGCTTGGGGCGACCATCATGCCGCACGTAATTTATCTGCACTCTGCGCTGACGCAGGGCAAAAGTGAGGACAGCAAAAGTCAGCGTTACTCCTCAACTAAACTGGATGTGGCGATTGCCATGACCATTGCCGGATTTGTAAACCTGGCGATGATGGCAACTGCGGCAGCGGCGTTTCATTTTAGTGGTCACAGCAAAATTGCAGAGCTCGATCAGGCCTATCTGACGCTGCAACCGCTGTTAGGTCAGGCTGCCGCAACCGTATTTGGTCTGAGCCTGGTGGCCGCGGGACTCTCCTCAACAGTGGTCGGTACGCTGGCGGGGCAGGTGGTAATGCAGGGCTTCATCCGTTTCCACATTCCACTTTGGGTGCGTCGAACTGTCACCATGCTGCCCTCGTTTATTGTCATCTGGGCAGGCTGGGACCCAACAAAGGTGCTGGTGATGAGTCAGGTGCTGTTGAGCTTTGGTATCGCGCTGGCGCTGATTCCGCTGCTCTCCTTTACCGGCAACCGCGAGCTGATGGGCGATGATATGGTGAACTCGCGTCTGATGCAGAACACCGGGCGACTGATCGTGCTGCTGGTGATTGCGCTGAATCTTTACCTGCTGGTAGGTGAAGCGCTGGGACTGTAAGGATTTCTGGAAACAAAAAACGCCCTGCTATGCCGGGCGTTTTTTGTTAGTGACGATCGTGGCCATGCGGACCGGGTCCACCGGGTCCGTGGGGCCCAAAACCACGCGGGCCAGGACCTGGACCACGACGGTCATGATGATCCCAGTCGCGATCGCGGCGATACTGATGATCCCAGCGGCGCTCGCGGTCGCGCTCCTGCCAGCGGCGTTCACGCTCCCACTGCTGCTGACGACGCCACTCTTCGTGTCGCCACCAGCGGCGTTCGTTGTAGGTATAGCGGTCATTCCACCAGCGGGGTTCACGCCAGCGACCGCCATCCCAGTAATTACCACGATTATCGCGATCGCCCAGATTCAGGGTGACGCCAGGGGCCAGAGAAATAGAGGCACTGGACGCCTCGGCTGTGTGATAGGCCAGCGGCGAAAACAGCGCCAGCAGTGCAGCAAAAATTAGAGCTCTTTTCATTATATTCTCCTCATCAACAGGCTTATGCTGTTGCGGCGCAGTGATTATGCCTGCGTATTACTGTTGTTACCGCATCATTGTGTCGGAAAATTGTGAGGAAATTGGGGAGAGAAGGGGGATTGAGACTATTATGGTGAAAAAAACGCCCGACCTGCGCCGGGCGGTGAATGCTTACATCAGAGCCGCGTCAATGGCCGCTAATTCGGTTTCGCTGAACTGACGACGGGCGAGCATGGCCACCGCGTCATCAATCTGCGCCGTTTTACTGGCCCCAATCAGCACTGACGTGACACGATCATCGCGCAACACCCACGCCAGCGCCATCTGCGCCAGTTTCTGCTCACGTTGCTGTGCGATGACATTCAGTCTGCGGACTTTTTCCATCTTCTCTTCGGTCAGCTGGCTTTCGCTCAGGAATTTGCTGCCGCTGGCCGCACGCGAATCTTCCGGAATGCCCTGCAGATAGCGATCGGTGAGCACACCGCCTGCCAGGGGAGAGAAAGCGATACAGCCAACGCCCGCATCGCCCAGCGTCTGAATCAATCCCTGCTCAGGGGTACGTTCAAACATCGAATAACGCGGCTGGTGAATCAGGCAGGGAGTGCCGAGATCGCGCAGGATAGCAATCGCCTGGGCAGCCCGTTCAGCCGGATAGTTAGAAAGAGCTACGTAAAGCGCTTTGCCCTGGCGCACCACATGATCGAGCGCGCGCATCGTCTCTTCCAGCGGGGTTTCCGGATCGGGACGGTGGTGATAGAAAATATCAACATATTCCAGCCCCATGCGTTTAAGGCTTTGATCCAGACTGGCAATCAGATATTTACGCGACCCCCAGTCTCCATAAGGCCCCTGCCACATGGTATAGCCCGCTTTGGTGGAGATTATCAGCTCATCACGATGGGCACGAAAATCTTCCCGCAGAATACGACCAAAATTCTCTTCCGCCGAGCCCGGAGGCGGGCCGTAGTTATTCGCTAAGTCGAAGTGGGTGATGCCGAGGTCAAATGCATGACGTAGCAACTCACGGCTGTTATCGACCCGCGTGCTGTCACCAAAGTTGTGCCAAAGTCCCAGCGAAACTGCAGGCAGTCTGATGCCGCTGCGGCCGCTGCGGCGATATTCCATCTGTTGATAGCGATCGGGATGGGGGAAAGAGGACATTTAGCGCTCCTGAGCAAAAACGGGAATATGTGCCAAAAGTCTATCAGTGTATACGGTTACACTTAGTGACAGCGCGCAGCAGTTCGCGATTTTACAGAATATTCCGCCAGCGTAACGTCGTCTTGCCAGGCATTGCGGCTGGTTAAAATAGCTACTCTCCTCGCTAATTTTATCCTCTGTCAGATACTTAACCCGACTCTTCCCTGAAAGGAACGCGCAATGTCCACATTCACTGTCGGAGATTACCTGCTGACCCGTCTGCAGGAGATTGGTATCAAGCATCTGTTTGGTGTGCCGGGCGACTACAACCTGCAATTCCTGGACCGCGTTATCGCCCATCCTGAAATCAGCTGGGTGGGCTGCGCTAATGAACTCAACGCAGCCTATGCGGCGGACGGTTATGCGCGCTGCAACGGCGCGGGGGCACTGTTAACGACGTTTGGTGTTGGCGAGCTCAGCGCGATTAATGGCACTGCGGGCAGTTATGCTGAGTATCTGCCGGTGATTCATATTGTGGGTGCGCCAGCCACGCAGGCGCAGTTGCAGGGTGACTGCGTGCATCACTCGCTGGGCGATGGTGATTTCCAGCATTTTATTCGCATGGCTGCCGAGGTCAGTGTGGCAACCGCACTGCTGACTGCCGACAATGCCACGGCTGAGATTGATCGGGTGATTATCAGTGCGCTGCAGGCCCGTCGTCCCGGCTATCTGTCGCTGGCAGTGGACGTGGCAGCCATGGCTGTACAGCCACCTGCACAGCCGCTGAACACCCATCAGCCCGCATCGGCTGACGCGCGTCGCGCTTTCAGGGCCGCGGCAGAACGTTTACTGGCACCGGCACAGCGTGTTTCACTGCTGGCAGATTTTCTGGCGCTGCGCTGGCAGCAGCAATCTGCGCTGGCCGCGCTGCGCGAACAGAGCGCGATTCCCTGCGCCAGTCTGCTGATGGGCAAAGGCGTACTGGATGAGCAGCAGCCAGGTTATGTCGGTACCTATGCCGGCGCGGCCAGTGCAGGGCAGGTGTGTGAACAGATTGAACAGGTGGATGCAGCAATTTGCGTCGGTGTCCGTTTTACCGACACCATTACGGCAGGTTTTACACAGCAGTTTGCCACCGAGCGACTGATCGATCTGCAGCCCTTCAGTGCCAGCGTGGGTAATGAACGTTTTGCGCCGTTGTCGATGGCGGATGCACTCAGTGAACTGCAACCGCTGTTTGAACGTTATGGTCAGCAGTGGCAGCCTGCCGCTGCAATCCCCGCCGCGCAGCCAGCAGAACCCACGGCGGTGATCAGTCAGCACGCCTTCTGGCAGGCCATGCAGGGATTTCTGCAACCCGGCGACCTGATTCTGGCCGAGCAGGGGACGGCGGCCTTTGGTACCGCCGCATTGCGACTGCCCTCGCGGGCACAGCTGGTGGTTCAGCCATTATGGGGATCAATCGGCTATACTCTTCCGGCAGCGTTTGGCGCGCAGACCGCTAACCCTGATCGACGGGTTATCCTGATCATCGGAGACGGTTCGGCGCAACTGACCATTCAGGAACTGAGTTCAATGTTGCGCGATGGGCAGCGACTGATAATCTTTTTGCTGAATAATGACGGCTATACCGTCGAACGGGCGATTCATGGCGCAACACAACGTTACAATGATATCGCCCCGTGGAACTGGACGGCTCTGCCACACGCCCTTAGCCTTCAGGGCCAGGCGCAGAGCTGGCGCATCAGTGAAACCGTGCAGTTAGACGAGGTGATGACGCGACTGGCCGCGCCTCAATGGCTGTCGCTGGTTGAGGTGGTGATGCAGAAAGAAGATTTGCCGCCACTGCTAAGAAAAGTCACTGCCTGCCTGAATCAACGCAACGGCGGCTAAGATTCAGATAGTTGCCGCTGTGCAGGCTGGACTAACGCGGTTAGGCTGTAGCACAACTGAGTAAGACGCTCACCAATCGCACCGGTGAGCGTTGTTGTTTTATGGGCAGAATTTTATAGTGTCCTCCAACTCTTAAGACCCCAAGCGGAGCAACAGAAGAATGACAACCTATGCCTTGGTCGGCGATGTCGGCGGTACTAACGCGCGCCTCGCCCTGTGTGAGGTGGAAAGCGGCAGCATCACCCAGGCCAAAACATTCTCAACATCAGAATACGACAGCCTCGAAGCCGTCATCCGCCACTATCTTGATGAACAACAGCAGGACGTTAAAGATGGCTGTATTGCTATCGCCTGCCCGATTACCGATGACTGGGTTGAAATGACCAACCATGACTGGGCGTTTTCTACGCGCAAGCTCAAAGAGAACATCGGTTTTGAACACCTGGAAATCATTAACGATTTTACTGCGGTATCCATGGCTATTCCGATGCTGACCGCCGAAAACGTAATTCAGTTTGGCGGCTCAGAGCCGGTCAAAGATAAACCTATCGCCATTTATGGTGCCGGTACCGGCTTAGGCGTCAGCCATCTGGTGCATGTGGACAAGCGCTGGGTGAGCCTGCCAGGTGAGGGTGGTCATGTCGATTTTGCGGCCAACAGCGAAGAAGAAGATCAGATCCTGGAAGTGCTGCGTGAAGAACTGGGCCATGTCTCAGCTGAACGTGTGTTGTCGGGTGCCGGTCTGGTTAATCTCTACCGTGCCATTGTGAAAGTTGACAACCGCGTGCCGGAAAATCTGAAGCCGAAAGATGTCAGTGAACGTGCGCTGGATGACAGCTGTACCGACTGCCGTCGCGCGCTCTCCATGTTCTGCGTCATTATGGGCCGTTTTGGCGGCAATCTGGCGCTGAACCTGGGCACTTTTGGTGGCGTCTACATTGCGGGAGGCATTGTGCCTCGCTTCCTGGAATTCTTTAAGGCGTCCGGTTTCCGTGCGGCTTTTGAAGATAAAGGACGCTTCCGCGACTATGTTGCCAGCATCCCGGTTTACATGATTACGCACGATCAGCCTGGCCTGCTGGGTGCGGGCGCGCATCTGCGTCAGACACTGGGCCGCGAAATCTGATTCTGCTTTACTCCGCGCGCACAGCCTTTGTGCGCGCGATCGCTTTCCCGATCTGGAGGCTTCAGCCGTTCAGGCCCGGGAAATCACCGCCTGGCTTCTCCTGCCTTTTCCTGCTGTTGTCCTGAAAGCCACTTCCCTGCCTGAATCGTTCCCTCACTCTCCTGCATTACAGACGCATCAGCTGTCTGAACTGCTTAACCTTACTGCGGCTGACCGGCACCTGAAATTCCAGATCGCGCAGCTTAAGCAGATAGGTGTTGTTAAACCACGGCTCGATTTCGCGGATCTTGCTCAGGCTGACGCAGTAAGAGCGGTGACAGCGGAAGAACTGCTGCTCTGGCAGGCGTGAACAGAACTCGGTGATATTCATCGACATGACGTAGGACTCGCGCCGGGTATAGACAAACGTCAGCTTTTCATGCGCCTCAACGTAGTAAATGTCATTCACGTCAGTGACGATAATGCGTTCATCTTTAATCAGGTTGACGGTCTGCGGCGCAGGTGTGGCACTAAGATGACTCACAGCCTGCTGCGCCTGTGCGGTGGCTTCCAGCTTGTTCAGCATGGTGACAATCCGCGACTCCTGATAGGGCTTGAGAATGTAGTCAAATGCCTCAAGCTCGAATGCTTCTACCGCATGCTCTTTCCACGCGGTAATAAAGACGATCAGCGGCTTGTGGGCAAACTGATGGATATTCTGTGCCAGCAACATGCCATCCAGCGAGGGGATATTAATGTCGAGGAAAATCACATCGACCCGATGCTGTTGCAGATACTTCAGTACATCAAGACCATCATCAAAACAGGCTTCAATTTCGATTTTGCTGTGATGCTGAATCATCCAGCTCAGCTCCTGTTGGGCCAGAAATTCATCCTCCACAATAATGGCTTTCATAACAGATTCTCCGCCAGGCGCTGGCCATTTTTACTCAGCGTAAAAGCGATCTCGGTGCCCGGTTGATGCCGCACGATGTTCAGTCCCTGACCTGACAGGAGTTTGACGCGATGGTGCACATTGAGCAGACCGATTTTATTGCCGGGCATCTCGTTGCGTGCCACCCGTTCCACGACTTCGTCACTGATGCCCTGACCGGTATCCCGCACGGAGATCCGCACCCGATCGCCCAGATCCCGGACGCTCAGCGTGACCACGCCTTTGCCTTTACAGGGCTGAATACCATGCACAATGGCGTTTTCTACCAGTGGCTGAATCAGCAGACTTGGCAGCAGAAAATGCAGATCTTCATCGACGTCATAAATCATCGTCAGTTTATCGCCGAATCGCGCCTGCTCAATGGCGATATAATCTTTCACCTGCCACAGCTCTTTACGGATGTCGATCAGCTCATCATCGTTCAGTTCCAGGTTGTAGCGCAGATAGCGTGAAAGGTTAATGACCAGCTGGCGGGCAGTATCGGGATTGAGCCGGATAGAAGAGGAAATAGCATTCAGCGCATTGAACAGGAAATGGGGATTTATTTTACTTTGCAGCGCGCGCAGTTCCGCTTTATTGGCCATCTCACGCAGCTGCTCGGCGCGCGACACTTCAAGCTGGGTTGAGATAATTTGTGACAGGCCAATCGCCATTTCCTTCAGCGAGCCGGTAATACGGTGTGCGCGGCGATAATAGATTTTCAGCGTGCCGGTGACTTTGCCTTTTTCCCACAGCGGGATGACGATCATCGAATGTATATCTTTAGTACGGTGCGCTTCATCATTGTTCTTAATAATAATTTTACCGCTGTTGATCGCCTGCGCCGTCGTCGGGCTGATGCCATCATCACCATGTTTATAATTATGTTCGCCATAGCCGACGTAGGCCAGAATCTGCTTTTTATCCGTCATCGCCACCGCATCGGCTTTGATCTCTCTTCGGATAATGTCACAGATATTGCGCAGCGAGTCGCTGTTCACCTGACGAAATAGCGGCAACGTTTTGTTGGCGATCTCCAGTGCCAGCTTGGCCTGGCGGGCAGCAATAGCCTCTTTCTCTCCCTCAACACTTTGCACCAGCAACACAATGATGCCGATGCTGGACGCGCCGAGGATCATCGGCAGGGCAATCTCCGACACAATCGCCAGCCCGAGTGAGGCAGGGCGCGCCCACAGGACGATCAGCAACATCGTCAGGGCTTCACACAGCATGCCGCCGACGATACCGGCGCGCCAGCGATGCTCTTTCAGTACCCGACGATTAATCCCGCCCGCGACGACACCGGCAATGATGCTGGTAATCAGGCAGGGCACGGAAGTGACGCCATGAATATCGATCAGAAAACGGTGAAGACCCGCAATCACACCGGTGGCGATGCCAACCCAGGGACCAAACAGAATCCCCCCCGCCATCACGGCAATGACCCGCACATTCAGCAGCGAACCGTCGACATTGACGCCCGACCAGGTACTGAACAGCGCAAACAGGGAAAAGATGGCAGTGACCGCCACTTTTTCCGCGCGGGTGTGCTCATCTTTTTGCAGCAGCTGACGAAAAGGCCGGGTGCGCGTCAGGAAGAACAGGCAGATCAACATCAGGGCGGCGCGGTCAAAAACTGCCAGTAACATCGTGAAGTGGGAGGACACAGGCGACTCGTGAGCGATGGAAAGTGCCTCTATGATAAAAAATGTGATCGCGAACCGCTAGCACCCCGATCAATCCCGCCACAAGTTAATGTTTCAGATCAATTTTTACGGCAATCCAGTAAAAAGAGGAAAAGTTGAGTGGAATAAAGGGGAACAGTTTTTCACGCTGGTCGCTGTGAAGCCGTTTTGCTATGTTGCGCGATGACGCGCGCCAGTAACCGCTGGAAAACCGTGCCCATCGGGAGCCACAGATGCAACTTGTCACCGACAGATTAACCCTGAGTAAATTACAACCCGAAGACTGGCAACTGTTTCGTGCCGTCCATGAAGATCCCGACACCATGAAATGGGTAAGCGAAATCCCGGATGAAGCGGATATCCGCCAGCGTTTCACCCAGCGTCTGGCACCCTGGCAGCCGGGCAGTTTTCATATGCTCTGTCTGGTGGCAAGACGCCAGGACAGCGGTGAGCCCATTGGCCTGTTTGGCTGCAGCCCGGAATGGGAGCCGTATCGTCAGGCGGAGGTGGGCTATATGCTGCTGCATCGCCACTGTGGTCAGGGCTATGGCAGCGAAGCGCTGGCGGCGCTGTGTCAGTTTCTGCTTGAAGCCGATTTTCACAAACTCAAGGCGATGGTGATTGAAGGGAACTGGGCGTCACGCCGTATTCTGGAGAAAAACGGTTTTCAGCTGGAGGGCACGCTGCGGGATAATTATCTGCTGGATGGCCACTGGGTGAACGATTGGCTGCTGGGACGGCTGAATCCGCAAAAATAAAAAAATTTTCCGCCACCCTCGACAAAATGATCCTCGCCACGTTATGTTCGTAACGGGTCACAGCAGTGACCCACGTCGCTCGGACGGTCCGGGCGCTTACGTAATGCAGAGGACATCATGGCTGATAACAGCACACCCCGTCGTTTCTCGCGTATTGAACGTTTACCCCCTTACGTTTTCAACATCACCGCTGAACTGAAGATGGCTGCGCGTCGGCGCGGCGAAGATATCATCGACTTTTCAATGGGCAACCCGGATGGTCCGACTCCGCCTCACATTGTCGAAAAATTATGCCAGGTGGCGCAGCGTGACGATACCCACGGTTATTCCACCTCGCGCGGCATACCGCGTCTGCGCAGAGCGATTTCGCGCTGGTACGCTGAGCGCTATCAGGTGGAGATCGATCCCGAATCTGAGGCAATTGTCACCATCGGCTCCAAAGAGGGGCTGGCGCATCTGATGCTGGCGACGCTGGATCATGGTGATACCGTACTGGTGCCCAATCCCAGCTATCCGATTCATATCTACGGTGCAGTGATTGCCGGAGCGCAGGTGCGTTCGGTGCCGCTGGTGGCGGGTGTCGACTTCTTCAATGAGCTGGAACGCGCTATCCGTGAAAGCTACCCCAAGCCAAAAATGATGATCCTTGGATTCCCATCCAACCCGACCGCACAGTGTGTGGAACTCGACTTTTTCGAGCGGGTGATTGCGCTGGCGAAGCAGTACAACGTGCTGGTCATCCACGATCTGGCTTATGCTGACATCGTTTACGATGGCTGGAAAGCGCCGTCGATTATGGAGGTGCCGGGCGCGCGTGATGTCGCCGTTGAATTCTTTACCCTGTCAAAAAGCTACAACATGGCAGGCTGGCGTATCGGTTTCATGGTGGGTAATAAAGAGCTGGTCGCCGCGCTGGCGCGTATCAAGAGTTACCATGACTACGGCACCTTTACGCCGCTACAGGTGGCAGCCATTGCCGCGCTGGAAGGGGATCAGCAGTGCGTGCGTGACATTGCTGAGCAGTATAAACGCCGCCGTGATGTGCTGGTCAAAGGCTTGCATGAAGCGGGCTGGATGGTGGATAACCCCAAAGCCTCGATGTACGTCTGGGCAAAAATTCCCGACCATTATGCACATCTGGGTTCGCTGGAATTTGCTAAACATATGCTGCAGGAGGCGAAAGTCTGTGTTTCCCCTGGTATCGGTTTTGGTGACTATGGCGACACGCACGTGCGATTTGCGCTGATTGAAAACAGCGATCGTATTCGTCAGGCAGTGCGGGGAATTAAGGCGATGTTTCGTGCCGATGGCGTATTGCCGGGCAGCATGAAAACAGAAGAAGAGAGCTGACAGCCAGCAGGGGCGACACGATGGTCGCCCCATGGCGGCACTGTCACGCCATTACTTCAGCAGCAGAACAAAGGTTCCGAACCAAAGTAACGCGAAAAAAGATATTCCCATCAAGGCATATTTCACAAAGCAACTCCTCTGAGCGGTTACGATGATGGCGATCCCAAACCAGTGCAACGCGAACAGATGTGGAAAAGAGATCGCCATTTCAGTAATGGTCTGCTCTCTTCCGGGTCGATCTGAATAACTCTCAGAACAGGATCAGGCGCTAATTTACGCGTAATCCCACCCAAATGAAATAGGCCCGTTCTGAGATATTGCTCACAATATTAGGGCGCCTCGATTTCAGGGATCGCCGACATGCCGACACGTAACTGAACCAGATGCGGTTGGTCGCCATCCAGCACAATTTTCACCGGCAGACGTTGAACGACTTTAGTGTAGTTGCCTGTGGCGTTATCGGGAGCGATCGCTGAAAAAGTTGCACCAGTGGCCGGTGCGATGCTGTCCACATGACCGGTAAAGGTCTCGCCTGGCAGGGCATCAACCCGGATTCGGACCCGCTGTCCTGGGCGCACATCGCTTAACTGCGTCTCAAGGTAGTTAGCCGTAATGTAGGTTTGCTGCAGGGGGACCACGGCCAGCAGACGGGTTCCGGCTGAAACGTATGCGCCTGTCCGCACCGCACGCTGACCCACCATGCCGTCAACAGGAGCCGTAATGCGCGTGTAGGAGAGATTCAGCCTGGCCTGATCGACGCTGGCTTTGGCTGCGGCAACATCTGCTTCTGCTGAACGCACCGCCGCCTGTAATACGCCCACCTGTTTTATTGCCGATGCCAGTGCAGCCTGACTCTGATGGACAGCTGCCAGCGCCGAGCGCTGATTTGAGCTGGCCTTTTGCTGATCGTCAGCGGCGACGGTGCCGCTTTTATAGAGGCGGTTATAGCGATCGGCGCTTTGACCCGCATACTGCGCAGAAGCCTGACTTGCCGCGACGCTGGCTTTCTGCTGATCAATCATCGACTGCTGCTGTTCCAGTTGAGCCTGGCTGCTCAGCAGTTTCGCCTGACTCACCTGCAGGTCAGCTTCAGCACTCTCCAGCGCCACCCGATAGTCACGGTCATCCAGCGTTGCCAGCAACTGGCCCGCTTTGACCTGCTGATTATCCTGCACCTCAACATGGCTTATGTAGCCCGAGACTTTCGGTGCTACCAGGGTGTAATCCGCATTGACGTAAGCATCATTGGTGCGGTGATCGTTGCTGGTCATCATCGTCCAGACAACAAAGGCAATGGCCAGTAACACCAGCAGCAGCAGACTCAGCAGCAGGGTTCTTCTCATTTCAAAAGTACGCATATTCAGTTATTCCGGGAGGGGTGTTGAATCAAAGTTTGAGGCGGCCAGACCCGTTTTGGCAGGATGGCGGTAAGCAATAACAGGCAGGCGGCAAAGCCGGTCAGCATCAGCCAGCTGTCGCTCAGGCTCAGGATCGTGGCCTGATGCCGGACCAGGGTGGCGAATCCGCTGAGATTATCGCTGGCGCTGATGCTGCCATCCGGCAATAGCGGCAAACTGCGGCTGGCTTGATCGGCTGTTGGCGCGGTCATCAGCCAGCTGCGGCTGGCGGCCTGATTAATCAGGACACTGGAATGAAATTGCTCACGATGAGAAAGGAAAACCTCAACCAGCGTGGAGGCGGCAATACTGGAAAACCCGCGTACCGTGTTAAACATCGCGGAGGCAAAAGGGCCTTCAGGTGGGGCCACAACGCTGGTGGCACTCATCAATATCGGCAAAATGATCATCGGTTGTCCGAACGCCTGCAGGATTTGCAGCAGCCAGAAATTCTGTCGCGCCCAGTCACTGGTGATCTGCGAGCCCAGCAGACAGGCAGTCACCAGCAGGCCGACGCCCGCCGTCAGCATCCAGCGGCAATCAATCCAGCGGATATTGAGCAGGGCAGCAATCAGTGGCGCGATGAGCAATTGTGGCAGGCCTACGGTCAGTGCCAGCGGGGCAAACTCAAGGGTGCGAAAGCCGCTCACCTGAGCAAAGTAGGCCGAAGGCAGCGCGGAACCTGAAAGCCCCAGGATGAGCACGCAGGCCAGCCCCAGCAGGCCGTGCGCCAGGTTGGGCCGTCTGAGCATCTGTAATTTAAACAGCGGCAGCGGGTGAAACCACTCATTGATCAGGAAAACCAGCAGCAGCGGCAGCGCGGCGAGCAGCATACCGGCGATCAGTGGCGAGTTCAGCCAGTTAAGACGTTCCCCCTGGGTCAGCACCAGCACCAGCAGCGCGACAGCAATGCAACCGGTCACCATGCCGAACAGATCGATCTGCTGAAAACGTTCCGGACGCAGCGGGTCCTGCGGTATCCCCCAGCTAATCAGCACCATCGCAATCAGCATGCCAGGCACCACCTGCCAGAACACCATGATCCAGCTGACATGGTCGGTCCATATTGAGGCCAGCGACGCTGCCATATTGGGGCCAAACGTCGCGGTCAGGGCATAGCCCGCCAGGCCGAACAGCTTAAAAGGCGGCGGCAGAAAGCGCAGAGCAACAGTCATCAGCATCGGCGGCAGTGCGCCGCCAAACAACCCCTGCAGCACGCGCAGGCTGATAAACAGCGTGGGATCCGGCACCAGCGGCAGCAGAATGCCGGTCAGCATAAATCCCGCCGACACGCCGAGTGTAAAACGCCGCAGCGACAGGGTGACGGCAAACCAGGGGGCAATCATCATCGCCGCAACTTCTGCCGCCTGATAGCCGGAGATAATCCAGCTACCCTGATCGAAACCGATGCCGATTGCGGCACGGATATCAGCCAGCGCGATATCACTGACGCGGTCGTTCAGCCCGGAGGTCAGCGCAGCAATAAGCACGCCGATCAGGCCCAGAGCTAGTCGGAGTGTAAAAGGATGAGGAGCCGGCGGCGTGGCGGGCTTAGCGTTCATTACTGGCAATCTCGTTATTATGATGCAGTGTACTGCAATGTGGTACAGGGCGTAATATTACATCCCGGTATGCTGTATTGCAATGTGGTACAGGCTGTAAAAAGTGCGGCATTCGCGTTACAGTAAGGCAGCTCAAACAGGACGACGCTATGGCACATCAACCCTCCAGCCGCGAGGATGAAAAAACGGGCGGTATCCAGGTCATCGCCCGTGCGGCAAAAATTCTTAATGCGCTGGGCGAACAGCCGGGCGGCATGAGCCTTGGCGAGATCGCTCAGGCGGTGGAACTGCCCCGTTCAACGGTGCAGCGCATTGTCGCTGCGCTCGACAGCGCAGAGCTTGTGCGCAGCAGTGGGGCGGGCGGATTGCGTCTGGGACCTGCCCTTTTAAAACTGATCTCCAGCGTGCATACCGACGTGGTTGATCTGGTCAGTCCGCTACTGGAAAAACTCTCTTCGGATACTAATGAAACGGTCTCGCTGGCGCGCGCCAGCGGCAGCCAGCTGGCGATTATTCACCATGTCGTGGCGTCACGTGAACTTCGGGTTGTCCCGCATATGGGACTGAATCTGCCGCTCTACAGTACCTCCGGGGGACGGGCGTTGCTGGCACTGGAGTGTGAAAAAGATGTCCGGACGATTGTTGGCGACGCCTGGCAGGAGCTGACCGATCAGACGGTGAAAACATTGCCACAATTGCTACAACTTATCAGGGAAGTCCGCGAAACCGGTATCGCCGTGGATCGCGGTGAAACCCTGGAAGGGATCTCTACCATGGCGTTTGCGCTGGATACGCTGTTTGGTCGCTTTTCTGTCTCTTTACTGGTGCCCTCTGCTCGTTTTCTGCGACATGAAGCGCGTTTTCGTGACGAGATGCTGAAGTGTAAAGAGGCGCTGGTGCGTGAAATCGGCAAAGTTGCCGCGATTTAAGGATAAGCATCTGATGAAAACCCTGCTGATGGCCATAGACCACTCTCCGGTTGCCGGGAAAGTGGTTGCCTTGACGATTGAAGAAGCGCTGGCACATCGCGCCGATGTGGTGGTGCTGTGCTGCGTCGATCCTGCCTACTCCTCCTGTAATCAGCCGATGGAAATCGATGCGGGTGAAGACCCGGCCGATTTTGTGGCAGCACAGGATGAGCAAAATACGGCGGAAATGGTGGTGCGTCATGCACTGGCACCGTTACTGCGCGCTGGCATTAATGCGCGTGGCGTGATCCTGGCGGGTGAGGCGGCAGATACCATTGTTGCCCAGTCACAACAGCTTAAGGCAAGCATGATTATCATGGGACGTCGCCACCTCTCTTCGTTTAACAGATTATTAAAAGGCTCGGTCAGCGCAGCGGTGATTGAGCGTGCTCACTGTCCTGTGCTAATCGATGTGCGTAAGGATTAACCCCGCAGCATGAATTCTCTGCTTTTTATTACGCTGGCTGCGTTTTCATTGCTGGCGTTGATCGTTATTGTGCTGATCAAAACGACCCGACTGCGTTTGTGGCAGGGGCTGCTCATTTTTCTGCTGCCCCTGATCATGGCTAATCTGCTCTGGTTCAGCTGGGTCGCGCCGCATCAGTTGCAGGCAAGCCAGCATGAGCAGGCAGTAAATCAACTGGCAAAGATGCCAGGCTATCGCGTGCTGCAAACGCAGGAACCCGCGCTCTGGTTATTGCTGACCCAGGAGCTGACCCGTCGAATCCGTGCAGGCGAGCCCGCTCTGCAGGCAACAGGTGAACTGCGTGGCTGGCTGATTGAGGTGGTCAACCAACGGCTGATGCGCGCAACGGATGCAGCGGTGGTTAACTATATCGGCGTCTCAGTAGAAGAGATGCGGGCGCTGAATCAAATCGATCCGGGTCTCTGCTTCCGTTTTCTCTATCCGCAGGTGAGTGGAGGAATTAATTTACAGACTACGCTACCGTCTTCGCTGAATCGCAAAGAAGCGGATGCCATGGAGCAGTTGCTGCTTAACAGCCCTCCGCCCGAAAAGCCCCTCGATAAGACGCAGGCGCAGGATGATCTGCAAAAGATCGTCGGACGCCTCTTTCTGAAATGGGGCGACAAACTGCAGCAGCTGAATATGCCAGCTGACACGGCAGTGGATCGCTCATCGCTGTGTGGCATGTCCATTGATCTCTACAGTGCCATTCTGGCATTACCTGACAAACGCGCCGCTAACCTGTTACGTAGAATGGTGGCAATGACGGGCCAGTAAGCGACCGCGGAATAGCGGGCAAAAAAAAGCCCGCTAAGCGCGGGCAGGGAAGAGAGAGGAACAGCTTTTTTATTTTTGGCATTTCCTGGTGTGGTGCAGTCTTCGTTTCGTCTTGTCTGAGTACATCCTGTCATTTCTGGCACGATAGCGATAGCCGTTTAATCGTATTACATTAATCGGCAAAAGCTTCTCAATTTTTAATTTTCGCGCATAAATCCTATGGATGATCGACATGCTGCGTCATACACTGCGCGGCAACGTGAGGACAACAACTATGAAAAAACTAATTACCGGCGCAGTAGCGCTGATTTTGCTGAGTGGATGTACTGCCAGCAAACCCGGGGCATTCGAACGTGTTGATGAAGATCCGGATTCAAATACCGTTCAGTACCGTTTTGACCCGGCAAAGGTCAATCGTGACGCAATGGATATTGATCTGGCGAATTACTGCAGCAGTAAAGGATTTGATAAGGTCGAAGCGCTGCCTGCCGAGGAGAGTCATATTCCGGGACTGAAGAAAGCGTGGTTCCAGTGTAATTACGCATTGAAAAGTTAAATAAAACGGGCGGGATAAATATCCCGCCCTTAAAATGTAATGCTTTTATTTTATGCTGTGTGACATCTTTGCCCGTCAGTGGCGATAGTAACCGCCATGATACCCTTCGTGATAACCTCCATAGTAGCCTCCATGATATCCGCCGCCACCACCGCGATGCCAGCCATTGTCGTGTCGTGGGCTGATGATACAACCACTTAATAACGTCATCAGTGCAACGACAGAAGCGACTTTAATTAATCTCTTCATCGGAAGCTTCTCCTCTTTTCCAATGACTACGACACTACGCCGGAAAAGTGGAGTGAAGATGCAGGCTTTGTAGAGTTATTTAAGAAGATATGACGGAATATTTCAAAATGCTGAAGTGTGCGGTAAGGGGAATTAAAGACATCGGAATGAACTGAATAATAGATACTATCAAAGAGAATAGTCTCAAAATCAAGCGAAAATAATTCTCATTTAAAAGTTTTTACCACTACATTATTAGCATGTCAGTTCAATGGGAGAGAAACATGCCGCATGACGTTAAAAATATTCTGGCTTTACAGGCAGAGCTGGGCGAATGCCCGCTCTGGTCAGTGGAGGAGCAGGTGCTCTACTGTGTCGATATCCTGGCACCGGCCATTCACCGTTTTAATCCAGTCAGCGGCGAGCTGCAAACCTTCCCGCAGGCGGAAGAGGTGGGATGTATTGGGCTGCGTGAGCAGGGCGGGATAATAGCGGCACTGCGCGGCGGTGTCTGGCTGCTGGATGCGCAGGGTAAGCCGGAGAAAAAGGTCGCAGAGAATCCCGGTATCGCTGCGCAAAGTCGCTTTAATGATGGCCGCGTTGATCCCTGGGGTAACTTCTGGTGCGGCAGCCTGTGGGAACCGCAGGACAAAAACGGCGGCCTGCTGTGCCGTGTGACGCCTGACCTGAAGCTGGAGGTGAAGGCGTGCGACATTAAAATTTCCAACGGGCTGGCATTTTCTCCTGACCGACGCTGGATGTATCACAGCGACACGCCGAATGAGGCACTCTATCGCTATCCGCTGAATGAGCAGGGCGAACCGGGTGAGCGCACGCTGTTCCGCCGTTTCGACGCGAAGGGCGGGCTACCGGATGGCGCTGCTGTGGACAGTGAAGGATTTTACTGGTCTGCACAGTTTGATGGCGGACGCGTGGTACGTATCGATCCGCAGACCAGCGAAATCGTCGATGAGATCCTGCTGCCGGTGAAGTGGCCAACCATGGTGGCCTTTGGCGGTGCCGATCTTAAAACGCTGTTCATTACCAGTTCACGTGAAGATCGCACGGAAGAGGAGCTGGCACGCTATCCGCAGTCCGGCGATATCTTTGCAGTAGACCTGACGGTGGCGGGAATGGCAGAGCCGCGATTCCGCGGTTAAACGACTACGGGCCGCTTAATCGCGGCCCGTAGTCATTGTCAGTAAGCGTTAATGGCGTTGCAACACCGGTTCTGCTGTGACGGAACTCTGAGGTAAGCGGATAGTGAGTGACAGGAACAGCGAGATGACCAGCAGCGTCATAATCAGGCTGAAGGTGACGGTGAAACCACCAAACAGTGAGGCGACCAGTGAACCCAGCACGCTACCGATACCAAAGCCGAGATAGAGCAGACCGTAATTTTTAGTCAGGTTGTTGAGCCCGAAGAAGTCACTCACCAGCGATGGGAACACTGTGATAGTGCCGCCAAAGCTGAAGGCGACACAGGCGAGTGACAGGAAGAAGGTCATCTCATTCATCCGGGTAAACAGCAGCACGCTCATTCCGATCAGAGACACAATTTGCGCCAGTGAAATGACTCTGATGCGCATCATTTTGTCAGAGAGCACACCCAGTACCAGACGACCGCTCAGGTTGGCAATCGCGATCACTGTTACTGCGCTGGCAGCTGTCTGCGTGGAAAGATGCACCATGCCTTCGCCGATATCCTTGGCAACGCCTATCACATAGAGGCCGCTCATACAGGCGGTCAGGAACATCAGCGCCAGCATCCAGTACTGCGGCAGACGTACCGACTGTGCCAGCGTGTAATCCCGCGTATGTTGCTGACCTTTAGTTGAGGTTCCGATCTGCTGCAGTGGTGCTTCACGCATCAGCAGCGCACCGAGAATAATCATCGACATCGCCAGCACGCCCCAGATCATGAAGGTCTGTTCCAGACCCACCGTCGCCAGCAGCGCCCCGCAAATAAATTTAAATCCCAGGCTGCCCAGACCGTATGCCCCAATCGCACAGGCAGAGATCATTCCTTTGCGCTCAGGGAACCACTTCACGCAGTTAGACAACGTCATCAGGTAACCTGCGCCATCGGCCAGACCGACCAGCAAGCCGGCACTGAAATAGAGCATCATCAGGTTATTTGCGTGAGCGGTGAGCCAGAAACCCAGTGCCATCAGTACACCTGCACCGATAGTGACGCGGCGTACACCAAAACGTTCCTGTAATTTACCGGCCAGCGAAGAGGCGATAGCCAGACCTAAACTCAGCAGGCCGAAAGAAAAAGCGACCTGACTGACGGGGGCATCCAGCTTCTGTGACAGCTGGCCATTAAACAAACTCCATGTGTAGACTGACCCCAGCGCGAACTGAGTGATTACCGTGCCGAACAATGTAAGCCAGCGGGAACGCTGGTAAGAAGCCTGTTGAGTCTGGTTCATGATTTTTCTCTCCCGTCCGGGAATCTGGAAACTGCGGTCAGAATAAAGCCGTGCTTCGCGTGCGTGTGTAATAAAGGCATGAATAGAACGGATCAGGGAATGAAATGCTCTTCAGAGGGTATGAACGACATCGTCACAGGTGCAGCGACGGGGCGTAACGGGAAAAGTAACCAATACGGCATCATGATGTGTAAGCGTAATTAGCCGTAAGATAATGTTTCATTTCGCTGTTTCTGTGAGCGGGTTTCCAGATTATTTGCCAGACTTACAACTCACTTAACAGGAGGAAATATGAAAGACCGGACATATGAATCCAATAGCAGTGAGGATGACGTTTGCTGCATCATCGGTCAGGCGGTGATTGAACTCAGTACAGAACAGCAGCCTGTGACTAAATCGACCCTGGCATTGAAACTGCTCTCCATGGCCGATCGTGATAGTGACGATGAGCGTGTTCTGCTTTACTGGATTGCGCGTAAAGCGATCAATCAACCACAGAAACTTCTTCAGCAGCAGTCGGCGTAACGCCCATCCGGACGCGGGCCTTAGCCCGCATTCATGTCAGATAATGACCCGGCGACGGCTTGCCGGCCAGCGGGCAAACATCACAACATTGCCCAGCAAAATCATGACAAGGCCAGGGATGGCGCTGGCATGCCATTCGTACCCTTCGTATCGGGTGGAAAGTGCCAGTGCAACCAGCGGAAACAGGACAGTTGTATATGCAGCACGACTGGCTCCGATGCGACCGACCAGCGTAAAGTAGGCGCCAAACCCTATCACTGACCCTACCAGAGCCAGATAAGTTAAGGCTCCCACCCACTGGGTATTCCATGCTGGCTGCAGCGAAATCCCCTGTGCCAGCGAGACAAGGGCCATCGCAACCGCACCGTATAACATGCCGTAACTGTTAGTTGTCAGTACGTCGCGTTTCAGACGCTGATGTCGCTGACTGATCATATTGCCGAATGAAAATCCCAGGGTGCCCAGTGCACTCAATCCAATGCCCCATATCAATTCTGCCGAGGCCTGCGTGCTGCGCAGATCGTGCCAGAACAGGGCAACAATGCCTGCCATCCCCAGCACTACCGCCGGAATCAGACGTGCAGAGGGGCGCTGACGGAAGAATACCCAGCTATTAATGGCGTTATACATGACAGCCATTGAGAAAATCACTGACTCCAGTCCGCTGCTGATATAGCCGGACGCGTAATAGAAACAGACAAAGTTGAAGCCAAAGACACAACAGCCCTGCAGCATACAAAAGAGATGATCCTGCAGTGTCAGTCTGTGCAGCCGTTTTATCAGCGTAAGCAGCAATAGCATGACCAGTGAAGCCAGCAAAAACCGCCAGAACACCGCGACGACCACGGCGTTATCGCCCGCAGACTGTTGCGCGTAAATCGCGATCCAGGTCGTGCCCCAGATAAGTACAACAGAAAGATACAAAAACAGGTTCATGCCAGATTCTCCGATCTAAACCGTTGATTCTGCATCTGCACTGCGTTCTGGTCTTGCAGGGCATTGCGCCGGATTTGCAAAATCTTGCGCATTTTTATCCTCCGTCCCAATGTGACCTGTTCTCTGTCCCTTACAATCCGTAAACTGATCTTCTGTTTTATCTGAACTGATACTTTGATGCGTACCTACCAGACCTTTGAAATGCTGCAACGTCACAAAGCGCAACTGCGTGACCATGTGCATCTTAATAGTGGCATTCAGCTGGCAGCCTGGTTCAACAGCGGCGATCGCGTCACCAACCTCAGCGATCATCACACCCTGAGCCTTTATGTCGCGGGCGGCTACGATACCTGGCATAAAACCCCACACGGCTGGCGTAATGGTGGCGCACCGGATCGCTTCTGTCTGATGCCGGCAGGCACGGAATCAACCTGGGATCTGCGAGCCGATCTCGCCTTTGTTCATCTCTATTGCAGCGAAAACCAGCTGCGGCAGCTGGCCGAACGGGTCTGGGACCGCAGCCCGGCGCAGTTAAATCTGCATGAAAAAATCTTTTCCACTGATGACCGCATTACCCAGCTTTATCGGCACTTTCTTCTGAGCAGTGACTGGCAACAGCCCGCAAGCCAGCTGATGCTGAGCAGTGCATCCACACTGCTTCTGACCCATCTATTGCAGCACTACAGCGAAGTCAGGTGGCAACTGCCACAGGTGCGTGGCGGACTGGCGCCGGCGGTATTACGACGTGTTCTGGAATTTATTGAAACCCATCTCGACCAGCCTTTAACTCTGGCGGTGCTGGCGCAGGAAGCGGCATTAAGTGAGTTTCACTTTGCCCGTATGTTCCGTCACACCACGGGCGAAGCGCCACACCAGTTTGTGATGCGCCGTCGTATGGAGCGCGCACGGACGTTGCTTGAGCGACCTGACCTGACGCTGACCGACATTGCTTTTCAGTGTGGATTCCACTCTTCATCACACTTCAGTCATCGTTTTCGTCAGGTTTATGGCATGACGCCTTCGGCGTGCCGGCGGGGGAGTTGTCAAAATTTCTAAACTTGCCGCTATAGATACTGATTTCAAGCCACACTGAATAACCAGTCCTGGATTACCATTTAGCCAGTCGGCAATGATTCTTCAGAGCATTAAAACTTTTTTGAGTTCTGGCTTAACATATGAGTCTTAATTTTCATTAATGCTTCATGAATGTGTCAAGAGTGTCTCATCGGATTAAGAGTTATACTTTGAGAAACATTCTTATGGGCAGATAAAATATGAAGGTGCCAATCTTGATGGACACCTTAAATAAAAAGCTTCGGAACGTGTTAAACCATCTAATGTTCTTGAGACATTACAGTTCTTTGTTACCTTTAATATCCCACCCTGACTGAGTTTCAGCGCCTTTGCCGCCACTCGCAGACTGTTCCCAATACTGTGTTCTGACTTTAGATGCCTGAAACTGATATGAGACTCCGATAAGGTCACGATTTGTAGTGCCATTGAAAACCACATTAGTGATAAGGACGTCTTCAAGCGTAATGCGACAGTACTCAATCTGGCTGCCTCCGGCTTTACATACTGAAAGCTCAACTTTGGCGACATGTTTGCCGTTGGATACGTAGCGCATTATCGCTGGCGTAGCTTTGTCAATAAGTGCCTGAACCGACAGGTCCCGGTACTGAACTTTTCCTGCGCCACCACCGCCTCCAGCAGACATATTCCCTGGTTGGTTTGCACCCCAGGTGAAAGATTCAATAGCAATCCAGCCTTTATGGTTACTATCCAGTGATTCGCCTGTGATGCCATCGATTTTTAAGAAGATGTCTGTACTCATAGCTGGTCCTTTTGCTTTCCCTGTGTAAGGGAATCTGATTAAATAAACTTAACGATACGTATAATGACATAAAGGCACAGTCATGGACTACTGGAAACCAGACCGATTCAAGGATTACTTTCTGACTATGGCTAATGCTGAAGCTAATCAGCTGCTTAGTACGTCAAATCACTTATCTTTGATTCACCTGTCTGAGGGTTACAACAGGATTCAGTTTCAGGACGAAGTGAAGATTTTCGTTAATGCTCAGATTGATACGATTCGAACAGGTGCCAGCGATGATGAATGCCAGCAATGCATTCAAAACCTGAAAGAAGAACATCGTAATCTCATGAGACAAGATCAACTTCTTCGTACTGGTCAGGCGGCATTGCATGCTTCAGTAAAATTCGTTCAGCAAGGTGATATCTGGGGATATATTATCGATGGTGTGGGGGTAGTACTGAGTGGATTACAGGTGGTGGCTGGGTTTGGAGTTATGGCCGCTTCAGCTGCAACCGGAAATATAATAGGGGTTGGTTTTGGTGCGATGCTCACGCTTCATGGCGTGAATGGCGTTCAGGAAGGTGTAATGAATGTTATTACAGGAAAAAATGACGCCCAGGGATTCTTGAAAGATGGTTACATTGGAGCAGCCAGGTTCTTGGGTTTTGATCAAAAAACAGGTGAAATTGCCTACAGCAGTATGGATCTTGCTCTTTCGGCCTATGGCATGTTCAGGCTGATAAGAAAACCTCAAACATTTCGACTTTTTTACTACGTAAACTCCGACTTCGTTAGGGGTATCAAAGATATGAGCCGCTTTGAATTAGGAGTGGAAATATATAATGACTATTCGGCTCTGAAATCAATTTACGATAATAAAAAATAAATCACTTTTTTCTCGTGTACCGGAATGATTTGTAGCCTAACTTCATGGGTGTGAAAATGTAAAAAATAGGAGCTATGATTAGCATTGTGATTGAGTATGAGGTAACAGCGAGGCTATCCTTGTACATAAGCGTGTATATCCAGACTATAGCAAGAATGGCTACAAGGACCATTGAAGCAATAAAACGTATGCTAAGCTCTTTAAGTAAAGCCGGGTAAGTCGTTCCACTTTTTTCAGCTTGCATTCTTAAAGCCGCAATATCTTTCGCATTGAAACCGTTTTCAGCAAGTTTTTCTTCAATTTCAAAAATGTTCATATCATCACCAAATTGTAGATTTATATTGATCATAACTCACATTGCTAATAATTTACCAGAAAAAATTATATTGTCATTCAAAAGGAAATGAAAGTGTTAGAGGACTCAAAATTAATTTATCCGCATTTTTCAATTATACACTATTCCCCAACGTGGATTGATGAGAGCAGGACTACTGAATTAGCTTTGGAATGGCAGAGTTCACTAGTGTCTTTTTTTATAACTCAACCTCACCGTAAACAAGAGGCCTTTTTGATCGGAAGCGGTTTTATATATCTATTAGGTGACCATATACCTTGTATTGTTACTGCTTCCCATGTAATTAAAGAGATGCAAAAAAGTGAATTGTCGTTCATATCGATTGACGGAAATAAATTTAAGTTCGAGCATCTGGAAGTATTTTTTAATGATGAACAAGATTACGCTATTATTCCTATGTCTGAAAAAATCATGAAGGCTATACCAAATAGCGTTCTTTTTGATACTAAAGTTAACAACGATTTTTTTGAGAAAACATCTTCATTTGTGATCATGGGATATCCATCAAAAGTTAATAAGTTACATAAAATGCACCCTGAGAAAGGCTTGTCGCCTTTTAATATTAATTTTCACAACTTTTTTTATGAAAGAAAAACCGAAGATATTTATTTCCATTTTATTGCTGGCGGAAAAGAAAAAAACATCTGTTTTGAGGATGCCAGTACTAATAAAACCGTTACTTCGCTTGCAGGTATGAGTGGAAGCGTGATTGCTCAGTTGATAATTAATAAATTGGACGGCGGAGTTTCTTTAAAAGCTATTGGTATATTCAAAGAACATCGACCTAAAAGAGGTAATTTTCTGGTAGGTTCTACCTTGATTGATTTTGCTGATAATCTTAATTCATACTTAAATGATGATGATGCTTAGATAGGGTTTGGGCAAATATAATTCTTATACCTTCTCGCACAGTTAAGTAGAGTTGCAAAAGCTCACTCATTAATTTGTGTAAATTAATAGTGAATGTTATTCACCCCTCAAGCAATCCTGATAATGGTCTGAATGATTTGTCTTTTTGATATATTTTCTGGCGCTGCAATTGAATAAAATAGCTTTCCTTCGGGATTTTTCTAAGAATTTCTATTGTAGATTGATGCGTTAGGTTACGGTGACACTTTCCAGTTACCATCGTTTTTAATGAATTTAAATTCAGCTACAGTTTGCTTCTCGCCCATCATGGGTAGTTTTATATCAGTATCCACTTTGCAAAGGTATTTCCCTTTTTCCTCTGACTCCTTACAGGAAACCTTATCAGCTTGGTTTAGAGTCGTGAGCATGTCTTTGCTATTCTCACCGAATCGCTGTCTGGTTTGTGCGCTCAATGTTGTCCTGCATAGCTTTCTGGATTTCGGAAGAGGAGGGTTTGCTGTCGCAGCCGGTAAGCAAAACTGCTAAAGACAGGGCTGCAACTGTTGAAAATCTATTCATTTTTAATTCCTTATATGATTTTGGTGCTCATTATTTTGCTATGGATTTGTTGAGGATCTGGTCGAAAATTTCACACCACTGCTTTAACTGCATTTCCTTATCGCGGATCCCGCGTTCATGGGGATGTCCTCATGTGGCTTATGAAGACATTACTAACATCGCGGCGTGTTTATCAACGGGGAGCAGGTCACCTCTGATTGGTAAGCGACCAACCCGTCAGTCTCTGGGGCTTCACAAAGATATTGTCATAGCTTTAAATAATAAGAAGAAAAATATTAAGTCTGGTAATGATTTAGAAAAACGGCCAGCTAATTTAAAAATCGCCTCACAGCGCATAAGTAATCTCGAACTCAAAAATAAAACACTGGCAGAAGAGCTCAGGCGTCTGGAAGAGAGGTTTGTTGTATGGCAGTTTAATGCTATAAATCACGGAATGAGTGTTGAACAACTTAATAATGGGTTGCCCAAAATAGACAGGGAAACCAATGCTGATTAAATATTTAGTTGCGCAGATATTGCGCAATTTAAATTATATGTTATCTTGTATATACAACCAAGGGGTGGTTGATCAATTTTGCAAGGACGCAATCTATGAAAAATACAGACGCTCTTTCAAAGGAAGAAAAGCTACTTCTGCTTTTGCAGATGTTCATTGAAAGATTAAAAAAATCAGGTTTTGCACAGGACAAGATAATTCGCTATATGTGGCTATTCTGTGTCGGCTACTACATAAAATATTATCTTCCTCAATCGAAAACAGAGTTGATAGATCGCTTCACTATCATATCAATGCTCTCAAATGCTTTAAAATCGAGTTCTCTCCGGGTCATCGTAGAACTGGGTTATGAGCATGAAATTACTTTTTTCTTTCGGGCTTTAATCTACTATGTTATTGATAATCAAGAAGAGGCCGAGGGCATTTATCATGAGGAGCGAGTTAAATATGAGAAAGCGATATTGCTAAACCAAGTGCTAATTTCGAGGAGAAAAAAAAGAGGTAAACGATTGTGATGATTATAATTAATTTAACACCATAATCGTTTATTTGAGAGATTTTTATATACTCCTATGTCGGAAGAATCTCGGAGGTTTATTGTAAAACTTTTTCCTCTCAATTATTTCAAAAGTAAATGCACCCACAGCCGCTAGCACAGCAATAATTAAGAGGGAGTATATACCCAGCCCCCAGCCGTTAGGTAAATTAAGCCCAAAATGAGAATTTAAGAAGTTAGGTATTCCGAAATTTAATATTCCGCCTATAAAAGTTCCAATAGCACCCCCTTGTGTTCTAGCTGCTGTGACTTCAGTCTTAGTTGCTTCATACGCTACCTCAGCATTACAACCAGTACAAACCAATTGGCCTTCTAAAACAAAGGTGTTACAGTGCCCGCAGTACCAACCTTCATAATCTGAATCGTCGTCTTCCTTGATAACCCCTTCCAGCTCTAGCTTTATTTTACTTTCAGTGGTTTTTTTCCAGCTTTTGATTAAAGTTACAGAATAGCTTTTCTCATCACTGTCTATTAATTTAGCACAGTTTTGACATAGCCATATGCCATTAAAAATGGATTTTCTTTGTTGAGTTGAAAGCGCAGGGTCATATCTTGGGCCATTAGAAGCCGCAGCAGTTATGTGTGCTGCAACTCCAATACGAGTAGCTTTTTCCTCATCAAAATTAGGACCAGAAGTTAGACACTGACAACTAGGGTTAGAGCACCTGTTTGCAACACGTTCTTGTAGTATTTTTTTGACTTTTTCAGAGAAATCGTCTCGGTAGTGGCTCATAATATTCCTTTCATCATATTCAATACTCTTTAATTTTTTAAGTTTGGTGTTGTGCTACTTTTCAAATAAAAGTTTCATTTACTTAGTTGATGTAATGAATTTTTTAATTATTTGATTTTCAAGGTTATTCTGGTTATTGTTATCTATTGTATGAATAAAGTTTATTAGAGAATTAAAATGGAGACCAAATTCATTGCTCTCGCTGTAACGGAGAAATCAACATCTCCCAAAAATATTCACTAGCACCGTTAAAACTAAGTTTAGTACTGCGTTGTGAAACGCCATAACTCATTCCCATAGGAACTAGGAATAAAGATTGCTCATCATGATTTACTGAAATCGATTCTTGCATTGTGTTTTCAGGAGCACTTTCATCATTCGTATAGGAGATGCCTTTACTAAAATACTTTCCTGTGTTTAACCTAATGCCGCATTTAGCAACGCTTTTACCATCGCGATATATAACGCAACCAAAGGCATTATTGCTTATTGGTATAAAACGCGTATCGATTCCTTCATTCCTCTCTTTTAGTTCCAATAATGATTTCTCAAAGAATCTTTGAAAATATTTCATAGCTTCATCAAGAAATTTATCTTTATCAACATCAGTAAATTTTTTCGCTAACCTTAAATTGCTAGAGCGTGGTAAGTCAATATGGGGAGCGTTAGGAGGCAATGAGATGTCGGTTGAATTAACACGCCTTGATGGTTTCGAATTAGTTTTAACTGATAAAACTTCTAAAGCTTTACGCAATTGTTTAACAATATCTAAAAATGCATCATCCTTGTCTGGCCACTTTGATACGGGAATACCGTCTCTTGGCACCGCTAAGAGTTTGCTAAATGGAGCATTAGCTGATTGCCAGTCACATGGTCGCAAAATGACAGGTATCACTTCGCAATTTCCTTCAGATCGAAGTTGCATTGCTCGCTGTACTTCAATGTCAAAGCAATAACTGGAAGCTAGAAAGTCAGGACTTATTAATAAGAGAATTACTTCAGACCGCTCAAGCTCGACGTCTATGGTTGAATTGATTTCTGAACCAGCCACAATTCGTCTATCATGCCATACGTCAATAGAGCCTTCTCTTTTTAACATAGCAAGATGTACTTCAAGTTCTTCTCGGAATTGTTCGTCTTTATGTGAATATGATACAAATATGCTAGTCATAATTGGCTCCACAAAAATTCATAGATTTTAGGTCATGCTTAAACGGCCGACATCATTGAGACTTTAAAATTCTTTGTTGCCTTTAATGTCCCAGCCTGACTGTGTTTCAGCACCTTTGCCGCCGCTTGCTGATTGTTCCCAATACTGTGTTTTAACTTTGGATGCTTGAAACTGATATGAGATACCAATCAGGTCACGACTTGTAGTGCCATTAAAAATCACATTTGTGATGAGAACGTCTTCAAGAGTAATGCGGCAATACTCGATTTGACTCCCTCCGGCCTTACATACCGAAAGCTCTACCTTACCAATATGCTTGCCGTTAGAGACATAGCGCATGATTGCTGGAGTTGCTTTGTCTATCAGGGCCTGAACCGAGAGATCGCGGTACTGAACTTTTCCAGCACCACCTCCGCCTCCAACTGACATGTTCCCTAACTGGTTCGCGCCCCATGTGAAAGATTCAATAGCAATCCAGCCCTTATGGTTACTGTCCGGTGATTCACCTGTAATTCCATCAATTTTTAAGAAGATATCTGTACTCATGGCTGGTCCTTTTTCTTTCCCTGAGAAGGGTAATCTGATTAAATAAACTTAACGATACGTATAATGACATAAAGGCACAGTCATGGACTACTGGAAACCAGATCGATTCAAGGATTACTTTCTGACCATGGCTCATGCTGAGGCAAATCAGCTGCTAAGCAATGCTAATCACCTTTCTCACATCTACCTTAAAGACGGATTTAATAGGTTACAGTTCCAGGATAACGTTAAAGCTTTCGTTAACGCTCAGCTTAACGTCATCCGTTCTGGCTCCACTGATGATCAATGTCAGGAGTGCATCCAAAATCTCAAAAAGGAAAATGAGTACCTTACGATTCAGGACAGAATGCTCAGAGCAGGAACAGCTGCGGTTCATGCTTCGGTGCAGTTGGTCAAGAATGGAGATTTTTGGGGCTATGTGATCAATGGTGTTGGGGTAGTGCTGAGCGGCATGCAGGTAATAGCCGGTGTATCAGTGATCGGTGCTTCCCTTGCGTCAGGGACAATCATAGGTTCTGCCTTTGGCGGAATGTTGGTTCTGCATGGACTCAACGGGTTTCAGGAGTCTGTTGAGAACCTGGTGTATGGCAAAACTGATAGTGTGGGATTACTCAAACAGGGTTATGTAGCAACAGCTGAGTTTTTAGGGTTCGATCAGAGGGTAGGGCAGTTAGCATACAGTTCAATGGACCTGGCACTGTCTCTCTATGGCATCGTGCGTCTGGTACAAAAACCTGAGGCCTGGCGGCTCTACTATTTTCTTAATACCGACTACGTTCGCGGTATTAAGGAAATGAGCAGAAAAGAGCTATTCATAGAAGTCTATAATGACGCTTCAGCCATTAAATCAATTTCTGATACTTACAAAGAGTGACCATGCTTTTTCATGAATCTGTAAGCTTTAAATGCAGGTTTCAAAGGTACGAATATATATAAAATAACGAAACCTGCTACAAGCGTGATTGAATACGAAACAAGGTTTTCTTGTGTACCACTGCGAATGGTATAGATGAGTCCTGCGAGAAGGATTGCTATTAATATCATTGCAACTATGAATCTTTTCTTTAACTGTGAAAGGAGCCAAGGATAAGGATAACCGTCTTTCTCAGCATGCTGACGTATCACAGAGACTTCTTTTGGGGTAAACCCTTCTTTTACAAGCATTTCTTCGATTTGCATTTTGTTCATAACGATCGTCATTCATTTGTCTTACGATAGTTTGATTGTAACTCATTACTTAAGCCTCATACAAACCTGACAGGCCTTTGAAAGGCCCCTGTTTTTTAGAAATGGTTCCCTGGTGTTAACATTTGCGCATAAAATATGTGTTTTGAAATTCCGATGAAAACTGAGCTTGTTAATTATTGGATTCAATTAAGGTGATACTTTCCAGTTTCCATCATTCTTAGTAAATTTGAATTCAGCTACGGTTTGCTTCTCGCCCATGAGTGGTAGTGTAATATCAGTATCCACTTTGCATAGGTATGTACCTTTTGCCTCTGACTCCTTACAGGAAACCTTCTCAGCTTTGTTCAGAGTCGTGAGCATGTCTTTGCTGTTCTCACCGAACCGTTGTCTGGCTTGCTGGTTTGTGTGGTCAATGTTGTCTTGCATAGCCTTTTTAATCTCAGAAGACGAGGGCTCGCTGTCGCAGCCGGTAAGCAAAACTGCTAAAGACAGGACTGTAATTGTTGAAAGTTTATTCATTTCTTAATCCCTTATTTGATATTAATAATTATTGTGTTGCTGTGGTTTTGTTGAGTGTCTGATCAAAAATTTCACAACACCGTTTTAACTGCATTTCCGTATCCCGATTCCCGCGTTCATGGTGGAACCGGCCTTTGCGTGGGTGAAATTTGATCTGCCATTCCGGGCATTCAATGTCTCTAACCTGGATAAAGAACCCTGAGTTCTCGAAGTTTTTAAGGCGGGTAAGGTTGTTGTGGCCTTTACTCCCTAACATACCAATAATATCGAGAGCTACGATCTCACCACCATTAGCAAGGTGATATCGCCAGCCTTTAACGTCACTAAACTTGTAAGCTTTCTTGCGCTTACCTGCTTCGAGAGTTAGCAACTCACGATTCGTATCAATGGTCATTTTGGTGTTCTGGAACTCATGGCTCCACAATCCGTTGTCATTAACGTTCAGCAGGTAAATAGTGGAGGCGTTTGCCCTTTTATGCGTGTATGACACATATGCCGTTAGGAGTAAGAAGAAGGCAGGTAGTGTCCACATGAACAGGAACCCTGCAGTGTCTTTTGGATTTGAATCAGTCAGAATCCAAAAAATCACTACCACAACAATCCAGAACCTAATCGAACGAAAGAACGATGGTTTACGCACTTTCTGTCCGCTCAAAGCCGCTGTATCCATTTTATGCACCTTTAATTTAAAGTCGCTCATAACTAGCTGATTGGTAACTGCTTTTACGACGCATTTTTGAACGAGTTCAAAAGTTAAGCAAATCACTTGTACCGATCGATGATCTCCATTTGATAGGTGTTGACTATCATATATAGATTATCGATCTGTAAAAACGATCAATTGTTTGTGCAAATAAGAACTTAGGCTGAAAAATTGCGTTGAGGCAGGAGGTTAACGAAAGGGGACTGCTGTGCGTTCAGTCAATATTTCGCTGCTGCGAGGTGGCTCAGATAACTCAGGCTCAGCTGAAAGGACTGTATGAATTGTCGAAAATGAGGATTTTTGGTGGAGAAACGTCTTACCTGCCTTTTTGAGCAGGTCTGTGAAAGCAGCCAGGTAAGGAATGCTCAGTAGCCACTTCAACACCCTAGTCATGAAGTAGTCAGCACTGCTGGTTTGCTCCCATGCCATAAGTGTAATGCTGAGGGGAGTTTGGGCTTCGGGTATCTCTGACGCTCTATCTCTATGTTCATACATAGGAGGAGGCGTATCTTCGGATTCTAAAGCAGCTGGTAATGACGGTGTAATAGCTACCTTACTAGCTTCTATATTTGAATCACTCGTCTCGTTACCTCCCATAGCCGCAGCTTTCAAAGCAACGAGCAGGGGGTTGTCGCGTTCATGTGCGTAGTGAAGCTTCTCTTGAAGATTGGCCCACGAGTATGTCTTCCCCAGTTGCGAAGCTTTGAAAGCTATTCCGGTATACTCAAAGGAGAAACCATTCATGCGGCCCGTGGAGGAAATGTTGGGTATAGTCGCTATACCGTTGTCAGCAAGTGCTTCAACGAAGCCCGAGATATCATTGGCACTGTTAAGGATCTCCTCGATAGTGTTCTGTAAGAACGTCTTGGGCGTTGGCTGACCTTCACGCTTCTCCTTCTGTTGCTCGCCACGTGACAGCTTCTTGCGCTCTGTGACAGAGGAAGTGCTATGTGAAGGAGAGGGGCCTTTGGTTCTGGTCAGGTCATATGCTAGCTCAAGCTCCTGGATTATGCGGGTACTCGCAAGGTTTTCATTCCTGCCCAGGTAAAGCTTCCCTCCAATAAGATCCACTCTGCTCGCAATGATATGAATATGCTGGCCGGCCTCGTCGTCATGTATAACATAGCAGCGTAGGTGCGTCTCACTGAACCCCATGCGATTCATGTAGTCGTCAGCAAATGACACCCATTGTTTTGTCGTGAGTGATTCACCGATAGGCAGGCGAAGCGAGTTGTGCCATACAGGTTTCAGTATGTCTGTACGAAGTGAAGCTGAGGCGTCGAACTCAGTAATTAGTTCAGGCGCTGAAGCGCCCAGCATGTTCCCGCCGATAACAACCGGATCGGTTTTATGGTGCGTTCCAGGTTTCAATGCGTATAGGACAACACCTGCGAAGCTCTTACCTCGTTTGATCTTCTGCATGCCCTTCATTAGAGGGGATACTCCATAGATCAGCGGTAAGGAGGCGAGAACGAAGCTCACTAATTTGCCGCTTTACGGCGAACAGTTAAGGCTTGGTAAGAGGATTACATGACTGCTTTGCGTTTAGGTGGTTAACAATCTCATTGAGCCTGTGATTTATCTCGCCAAATATTTTCCATGCCGCTCTGTTGATCTCTGGAACGACAGGAGGTTGAGTTTTTAAAAGGCACATGCGAAGCCACTCGCCCTTAGCGTGTTGCTTACGTTCTTGCTCTAAAATATTTAGCTCTGAGTTATTGAGTCTGACGCTGACGCAATGAATACGTAGATTTTCTGCAAGGGGAGGTTGATAGGTGGTATCCATAGAAGCTCCTTTTCTAATATATAGATAAGCATTTTCCTTATGCTTAGGTTATTTATATATGATATAGAATTTGTGTCAATGTGGTGTGTGGTAATATATATATATGCCAAAGTTAACTTTATTTTATGCCACCCTTTAACAAATTGATTTTTTGGTATTGACAAGTTCTTATTATGATGTAAAACATAATTGTAATTTCAACGATATCGACTCAATGATATTTTTGAATTTATATAGTTAACTATTAATTTGCCCCATATATGGGGAACTGGAGAGGCTGCCGCAAGGTGGCCTCTCGACCTTTCTTGAATTGTTCTGCATCGGTATAATTATGAAAAAATTCAATGCCTAATACACATTGTTAATTAATTCCGCTCTTTTAAGCCTGAAGCTTTCAGGTCTACCCTTTTTAAACTGCAAGGCATAAAAAGCAAGGCTACTCAGCTTCGCTGAGTTAGCCCTTGCTTGTTAAACTCTACAATTAGTGTATTGACTAGTTATTCAATGATGATAAGTTATAAACAATCAATAAAATAGGACTGACCAAATGAAGAAAATTACATTATCCTGTATTAGAGTAGATAAAAGCTTCAAAAGAAGAATGAAGTTTAATTTATGTTTTTTAGCTTTTGTCATTCTCCTGTTATCAATGATATATTACTTTGTGGATCAAAATGAAGTGTTAAGCTATATTTTTATTTTATCATTTATAATCTTCCCTGCTTATGTAATCGGCGTATCACCTTTAATGGCAAAAAAATAGTTTTGGGGTTTATCGTTTTTTCTTATAAAGCCTTCTGGTCTTGTACTTCCAAAGCAGAATCAATTTTGGAGTTAAATTGTTTGAAACGGATTTTCCACACAAAAGAAGATACTTACTAACGCTTTCTGAAAAAACTATTGAACATTTTATTATAGTACTTCCTGCGATTACGCTCAATATAACATAGACATACCAATGCTGAACGGCTTCGATCTTTAATTTTTCGCTAATATTCTTCACAGAGGTTAATATATAAAATACGGCTAAAATAGAGGCTGGTACGTAAATGATTGTATCAATTAACGGCTTTAAAAAAATCAATCATTTTAGGAATGGCAAAATAAGAGATTGCTAATCCAACAATCGTTGGTAAAATTAGAAACCAGAAAACTGCCGCTATTTTTATTTCGAAAAGGTACACATAACGAAAAATCACTAAACACGACACAATAACTATCGTACATGCCAGTGGCATTTTTAAATCAGTCACGGCTTTTATATTCCTTTTTCTTATCCTATGCAGCCGATTTTCTTCTAGATTCGTCTTTTTTGATTGCATCGAATGGTTCATGTTTGACATTAAACTTTCCTTTGATTAATCCGCGTTGTGCTTATAATCATATAAGCATAATAATCTTCTATATGCAGTGCTATTTTTATCTTGGAATGCCAATAAAAAAATCTTGACATCTTCACTTGCTATTTTATTCTGATAATAACTATGGAAGATACAATCATCTTTTTTTGAAAAAGATAATGTTCTGTCTTCAATTATTTCTGAAATGGTATTGTGAGTATTGTTGCAATTATTTGCCGATGTTCTTTCAAAATGATCTGCAAGCTTTCTTTTTTGTTGATCTTTGTATAATTCAACTAGCCGTACTGGTTTCTTTCACGTGAAAGAAATTTTTTTAAGTATCTAAATGGATTATAAATAAATACAAAAATAACAAAATAAAATTGCAAAATTTAAATCGATAAAATAATGATAAGCCGTAGTGATAACTAAATGTAAAGTTTTCGGAGGGTTATTATAATGTCGTTTAAAATAAAAAAATTTGTCATGAGTAATGGAGAACGAGGCTGCTTGATTCTCAACAAAGAAACACTACTACCAGTTTACTATCAGAACCTTTATCTCACAACTAATGTCAGGAACAGAAGTGCGACTGCATCAACGATGGAGATAGTCGCAACGAATCTACTTATCCTTAGCAATTTTATGAAAAGTAGAAAAATAAACATCATTGATAGGATTGAAAGCAAGCGGTTCCTAAATGTAGCCGAAGTAGATGACCTGATACGGTATGCAAAGCAAAGATTCGATCAACAAAAAATTACGAATGTAAGATTACTCAAAGGAAAGCAGATTGCTACAAGAACTTTTAGTTACAGGATACACGTTTTTTCAAATTACCTAAAATGGTTGTGCGGATTGATTCATTCTTTGAAGGGAATCCATGCCAGATATGAAGTCGAAAGTTTTATTGAAAGCATAAGGGCGCACTTTCCGCGAAATCGCTCACTCAGCATCAATCACAGAACAGATAAATCGATAAGTGAAGAACAAATAAAAACTCTGTTTAGGCTGTTGGAAGTCGAAGGGAGCCAAAACCCCTTTCAGAAGGAGGTTCAAGTGAGGAACAGGCTCATTTTTACCTTACTACTGAATTGTGGGTTGAGGGCAGGTGAATTACTAAATCTTAGGGTAAATGATCTAAATCCTAGAAATAACACACTGAGTATTGTTAGAAGACATGACTGCATTGAAGACCGAAGGCTGAATCAGCCATTAGTCAAAACTGGCGAAAGGATAATCCCATTATCAGACGAGTTAGTGATAGAGATCTTCGATTACATAAATAATTTTAGGGATAAATACACTAAAAAGAAAAAACATGACGTTCTATTTGTAACTCACAGTGCAGGTAAAACAGTAGGGGAACCTTTATCTGTTTCAGCATATGAAAAAATAATTTCTACTATTAAAAAATCAAGCCCAGAATTAAAGAACTTATCAGGACATAGATTGAGACACTCTTGGAACTATTTTTATTCAAATGAAATTGATAATTCAAATTTAGATGTCAGCCGAAAATCAGGATTGAGATGCTATCTAATGGGTTGGTCCAAAGATTCAAAGATGTCAGAGAATTATAACTTCAAACACATATCAATTAAAGAAAAGGAAGTTATTGGAAGAGTTTATGAATCTTTGAAAAAGATAACTGAGGGTCAATATAATGGAAACATGTAAACTAAGAAAAGAGAGTCTGGTTTTTGCAAATATGCAGGGGTATAGCTTCAAGCTTTCTGATATCAAATGGCAATTAGATAAAGAGAATTATATTTTCCCACATAAGATTGCCGATAAAATGCCAGAGTCGATGCGTATTGGTTACCTTACTACCTTGGCTTACTTTTCGGCTGAATACAGTGCAGGTTACACAAAAAACATCAACCAGATATTTAGTAAATGGTTAAGGATGATAGACATTAAGACGATAGATGCTAATGCGGTTTATCAATTTAATGTTAATTTAGGTCCTGAGAAAAACTACAAACTAAACTCTATAAGGAAGTTTCTAACGAAGTGGAAAAAGCTCGGTTATGTAGGAGTTGAAACCTCAGCTTTAACAATGCTGGAAAAAATAAAGGTTAAGACTAATTTGACAGGTGAAGCGGTCAAACGAAGAGATCCAAATAGTGGACCGCTAACTGGAGAAGAACTGGAAATCGTTCTTGAGAGTATCAGCAATTTGTTGAAAGAAGACAAAATTCCTATGTATCTTTATTGCTATGTCATTCTTTTAGCAACCACGGGAAGGAGGCCATTACAGTTAACTTCATTAAAAGCAAAAGATCTCATCAGAACGGGAGAAGGTTGCTTTCTAAACATACCGAAAGTAAAACAAAGGAAGGACTTTAGAAGTGAGTTTAGCTTGGTAAGTATCGATGACTGCCTTTATGAGAAATTAACAACCTTGATTGATATGAATCAAAAATACATTGAAGATAATGTTAGTCAGAGTATTGCTCATATAAAAAATAAATTACCTATATTCATGGACACATAAAAATCTGTATCCATTCAGTCTGGTCAAAGTTTAGATAAAATCATGGAAACTGATTTTTTACACATGAAGAATTCATTTATTTCAAACAAACTAAATAACTTTACTACTAAATTTAACATTAAATCATCAAGGAATGACGAGGCTATACGGCTTAATGCAAGACGATTCAGGTATACGCTTGGATCTCGTTTAGCAAAGGAAGGAGCCTCAGTTGAAGTGATCGCTAAAGCATTAGACCATAAATCTATTAACTCATCAGGGATATACGTAAAAAATAGCTCAGACAATGTTCACGATATTGATAAGAAACTTCATTCATTTTTTGCACCTCTATCGAAGATATTTCTTGGTGGCAATAGCACACACAATAAGAAGCTCTTTACAGAATATGTTTTAAATTCTTTTGGATTTACTGATTGTAAGCACGAACACATAGAGTGTTTTACATGCAAAAACTTTATAGCCTGGAGTTCTCAATGACAAATATATTCATATTCGAGCCAACTAATACTAACAATCCAAAACTAAATGTTGAGGGTTTTATTGAATTTTCTAAGAGTAATATCTTTAACTCTAAGTTAGCCAGTTCATGGGAAAGCAATGTATGGAAGGGATGTTACAGATTCAATAAATTTGATATCAACAATAATCGAAATAGCAAAGATAGATTAGATGATAGCTTCATCGATTTTGCTAAAGCTTATATGTTTCATATTCATTCTTTTAACAAGTCAAAGTTAAACCAGAATGCTTTGGCAATGTTGAAGGTCGTTGAGTTTGTGTTATTGAAATCATACTGTGAAGCTAATGTTGTCAAGTGTAATAATTACATTTTTGATGAGTGTATAAGAGTAGCAACGGCTAAATATACGAAATTAACAGCAGTTGGAATTGGTAAGGAACTTGAGAAACTATGTTTATTTTTGAGTGAAAACAGGATGACAAGTTCATCATACTTTTTTTGGGTAAATCCGTTAAGGCATAAAATAACTCAGAGTTGGCAAGGTTATGAACCTTCGCTTGAAGGGCACTCAAAATTACCAGATATAAAATCCGTCATAGCCATTGCGGAGATTTTCTCAAAAGATGAAAGCCAACTGTCTGTGAGAGACATTTTCACAACGTCTGTTCTTGCACTGCTGATGTGTGCACCAGGACGAATCTCGGAAATTTTAAGCCTTCCAGCGGATTGTGAGATTACAGAGCATGATGACAACGGCATTGAACGATATGGTTTAAGATTTTTTTCAGCGAAGGGGTATGCTGGAGACATTAAATGGATTCCTACAGTAATGGTCTCTGTAGCTAAAAAGGCCATAGCCCGATTGAGAAAGTTGTCCAACCATCCAAGGTATGTTGCAAGAACAATGGAAGGTAAGGTCCCTGAGTCATCCAGACATGAACTGTTCAGTAAAAAGCCTCAACATTTCCCTTGGTATGATGAAGAGAAGAAAATCAAATATTCTAATGCTTTATGCCTGTTATTTGAGGGGCAATTGTGCCAGAAAACGAGCAAGCTTTTGAAGCCTTTGTTCAGACCCACTGCTCAGTTTTTTAGACTGGATATTGATGCCTTAGCGAGTCTCAAAGGCACAACAAACCTCTTTAAAAGACACGGTTATATTAACGAAGATGGCAGCCCATATTCACTTAGGACCCATCAGTTAAGACATCTACTAAATACGTTTTCTCAAATCAATGGTATGGACGAGTTTAGCATCGCCAGATGGTCTGGAAGGAAGCTTGTCTCACAAAATGTTTCCTATGATCACCGATCACACTTACAAATGATCAATCTCATGAAAGATAAAACTTCAATCGGAGCCGGTAACAGTCACAGGAAAAAAGAAATAGCTGTTATGGAAATAACTGATTTCGATTCATTGAAGAATGGAGCTGTGCTCGTCACCAAGCACGGTTACTGCAAGCACTCATATGCTTTTGACCCATGTGATTATTATCCAATACAAGACTCTGGAAAGGATGATGAACGACTAATGGTAATGCATAATAAAATTATTGAAAAAACTCATCATGATAAGAATGATGGGAATGTTAATGCTGAAAAATGGTATGCGTTTCAAACTAAAATAATAAAAGGAGAATAAATGGCTAAACATATTACTGGATATGATGAAAAATTGATAATGAAAGTTATTAATACCTGGAATGACGATAAGAAGCTGACCTGGGAGGCTTTATGCGACGAGTTGATAAAGATCATTGGGAAGAGACCTTCAAGGCAATCTTTAAGTAGTCATGTTAAAATTGCCGATTGTTTTAATTCAAAAAAGAAGCTTCTCAAGTCTGGTGTGAAAGAAACATGTGCGGTTAAACCTGCTAATTTAAAAATTGCTTGTCAGAGAATAAAAAGGCTCGAAACTGAAAACGAAGCCTTGATAGCATTGAATAACAAATATTTAGAGCAGTTTAAGATATGGCTATATAATTCTCATTTAAAACAAATTACAGCCGAAGAGCTTAATCGTCCTTTACCTAAAAAAGATATTTAAATAGAAATTGATAGGTTTTAACTATTGACATGATTGAATATTATGATATTTCTTTAAATGTCAGGATGACATTCACAACAGCAAGGATGCTACTATGAATAAATTAAACAGATATTTGCCAGATCAGAAGTTTTTGATACTCCTTAATCGCTTCATTCTTCGATACGATGAATCAGACTGCAATAAAGAAAAAATCGTAAAAGATGCCTACCTGTTCTGTGTAGGATACTTTTTGAAGTATCAGCAAGACTATCAGAATCCTTATCTGAAGGGACCAAGCAACATTATTGCAGTTTTGAGTTCGGCTTTGCTCAGTCCAAACTTCTATACAATACCTTCAACTGTCAGCCTTGAACGAGTGCTGTATTTCTACAAGTTTATCATCGAATACATTATCTGGAATGAGTATGAAGTAGAAAGAATATTTGCTACTCAAAAACAGAGCTTTACGCCTTCAACAGAGCTTAAATCAGATGGTTTCAAAATGAAGAAAAGGGTTTAGGATATACTTTTTATTGATTATGGCGATACAATAACTATGCCATATGATCTTTACACTTAACCTAGGGCGAGTGTTCTGCAAATGGATCATATGGCATCTCAGCTTTAATGTATGATATATTTTCTTTTATCTTATGGCTTTTCAGGATGATGAAATGAACGATTTTGAGCAAAAGCTCCTTCAGAATGGATTCTCGGCGAAGGATATCCGCAAGCTTAATGAAATTCTTACCCGAGATGAGAACAAATCAGATACACTTCAGTCTCTCATTCAAGAGCTGAGCAAGCGCTTTTGGGCTGGTATAATTTCCATGCTCATTATTTTATCACTTTTCATTTATGGTATAGCGAAAGGGCATAAAGAAAGCCTGATTTCTTATGCTATCGTCCTTATCATCGGTGCCATAATCGTTTACTTTGTCATACCAATGAATCTGGCCTGGAAAGCACACAGGTTTGCTAGTAATAGCAAAAGTTAGTTTCCATTTTGGTTGTGATTCATCTGATAGAGGTTCACACCTATAGCGCTACCTTTCCAGACTGCTGTTGCACCTTTTAGCGCCAAGTCTTGTTTGCTCATCATCTGCACCTGGCGATAGTAATCAGTAGGGAGATACTTGAATATTCTCCAAGCCTCGGGTTTCAAAGTCAGTTTGAAAATTCCGTAGTAAGATGTAGTGAGATCAACTACTTGGTAAGCAAGCAGACCCAGGCGTTTATCAAATCCAAAAAATTCAGCTACATCCTGATAAGCTTCAATCACCGGATTGGAAGGATTCGAAACTCCTCTTAACTTGTCTATGCTTTCCGCCATTGAACCTGCACCATTAGCAATCAATGCAGAACCAGCAACAACACCGATAAGATTTCCACTGAACAGTGATCCAGCAAACAAGCCTACCCCAGCCACCAACTGAACAGTCCCAAGAACAACGCCGATGCCGTCGATGACATAGCCAATGATCTTTTCATGGTCATGGTAAAACTTCACAGAAGACGAAACTACGGCTTCTCCTGTTCTGAGCATCCTGTCCTGAATCTTTAGGTTTTGGGCTTCTTGCTTAAGATTTTGGATACACTCCTGACACTTATCATCTGAGGTAGAATTGCGGATTGTCTGGATCTGCAAGCGGGTGAACTCTCTTATTTCATCCTGAAACCTTACACGGACTAGCGCATCCTTGAGATGGAACTGTGAGAGGGATGTGGCAACATTGACTAAGTGATTAGCCTCAAGACTTGCCATACTTAGAAAGTAGTTTGATTGTCTGTTCCTGTCCCAGTAGTTGTCCATGATTAAAAGCCCTTATTAAAAAATCAATAATAATAGAAGGATTCTTTAAAAATCAATAATCTTCTTAATTATGATTTACTATAGGTATTTGCTTTGATGACAAAATAAACAGGTTTATAATACCAACCACGAAGAAACCAATGACCTCTACCGGGTTTTCTTTTAAGTTTCTCCATAACATCGATTGCATCTTCCCAAGTAATAGGGTGGCTATCCTTCTTAATGGTATTGCAAATATCCTCTTGCTCTATTATTTTAATTGGCTGTGTAAAATAAATTGAATGTTCTCCCCCATTCTCTTCCGTCAAAAATAAAACTTCTTGATTAACTGATTCATTTTTAGGGATGTTAATCCAAATTTTTTTTGAGTCACTGAGTTCATATATGTTTTTAGCAAGTGGGAAACCGCAAAAAACAGTTATGGGCATATTTTTAGCAGCAGCGTTAAATTCAAATATATAGTTATTTATCTTCCCTTGAAGTATGTGGTTTTTCTTTGTGTCTACTTTGGGTCTACGTGAAAAGAAGGCAACTAAGTATACATTTTCATTGCCATGCAAATGTTTTGAAGTTAAATTACCCTCTCTTGTCTTCCAGTATTGGATTGGTGCGTTTTCACCCAAGCTTTTAATTAGCTTTGAAAATTCTGGAACTAAAGAAAATTCGACTGTTTTTTCAGAACAAAAACTTATCATATTTGGTTTCTCTCAGGATTTGAATGGGAAATATTACACTAATTATTAGATAAAATATGGCTAGGTGAGTGATTTTTGATAGTTTTTAAAAAAATCAACAAAATTTCTTGCTACGTAAGCGTTAGATACCATGTATTCTTCTGTTACACCACTTTGAGACTGGAATGTAATATTTCCATAAATGCAAATCGGAATTTGATAATTATCTTTAAATCTACGATCAGGAGAGCCATTCTTGTTCGTCTTAGCCCAAGTATAGCCAGCTATTTCTGTATCCTTAGGAACATCTTCTTCCTCATGAAATCCATGAGCCTCACAATTGATGTCTAACTCTCTTATATCTACTAAAGCAAATGCCCCATCTACACGCGGGATCACAGCAACACCTGGATAGAGCAAAATATCGTCACCATTGATATTTTCAAAGCGCATCGCCCTTCCTTCGAACTGAATAAGCTCAGTAGAGCTGTAACCGAAAGTTACGGGATGACGATTTACAGTTCTCGTTGCGAGAGTTCTTTCCGCAAACTGATCAGTAGACTTATCGGCGGTTATATCCCATTTTTTCATACTGGACTTCAAAGCGTCAAATGCACGAACCATTGCTGCATATGCTCGCTGTGAAGCATCACTGCTTTCGAAGTTTATTGCGATTTTGGTGTTTTCTTCCCACAATTTTAAACGAGATATTTCGGTCTGCGTTTGAGGTAACTTCATCTCAAGTTCAGCAATGCTTTTCTTATAAAACCATCGGAAAAAACTTGATTTCCGACGTGTTAATTCTTTTTTTTGCATTGATTCTTCTGCAAGAGCTTCTTTCAAATCAGACTTTACTTCCTCTCTTTGCTCTCGTGCTTTAGCAATTAAATCTCTCAAAGGTAAAAGTGAGGTACTTGTTAAAACTTCAACTGATGCACTTGATATCTCATTCATACCGAATTGAGGCATATATATTTTTGCATTGGAAGGAATGTTGTCATCAAATGATTGCGGTATATTGAATAAATGCTTTTGGGATGCAATATCTGGCTCTTCAATGATTGAAGGTTTGGTTTCGTAGGGTATAGTCGATGTAGAATATGATAAACCCGAACCAGGCAACCCAAATGTTGCTTTTACCCCTCTTTGTCCGAAATTAACCGTTGCTCCAGGCACTCCTATACTTGCGCTAATACCACTTTTGGAAATGTTAAGACGGACTCCAGGAAAGAGGGTAAATGTTTTTCTGAAGCGGAGAGACATAAGTAATTCCTTGAGATAGTGAGTTAAGGAGTGATAATTGTTAACCCCTTAACTCATTAATATTTTAGTGCCAAGTTTGAAAATATATTAAAATCGCTCGCAAAATTCTATTTTTAATGCTAAAAACTTTTCAGTATTAGTTTCTTTTAATAAGAATTTTTATTATCAATTCGACTGTAATGCGCTATTTTCAATGAAGGTTTTACGAGCAACATTTCCAACGATATTGGTTGAAACACCATCGAAAGTGCCCCCTATGATCCCGCCTACAATAGGTATCATCTTGCCCAAGTTTATAGCTCCTTTTTCACCAAACTTCGTCAGCAGTCTAAAACCGACCTGCTTATTGATGGCAAAAATGGTTTCTTTTGAAATACTTTTGATCAACTGAGTGGACATTTTGGAACCAATGATGATACCCGTGCTTTTGAGTATATCTTTTGCGGCATTCCCAGCAAGGCAGCTATAGACAATGGTTTTTACGCGATCATCTTTCACATCATATCCGCCCATGAGAGCGATAGCCGTGATCATGCGGATTTGAACGTAAATGACAGTAGCTATGCTTGCGGGGATTGCTACAGGGAGGGTGATGATTCCCCCAAGGCCGGAGACAAATCCTGTTGTGGCTGATTTAGTATTTTGCCATCGAATGAGGGAGTTTACTTTTTCAACTAAAGTGTCATCACCCCTTAGATAGCTTTCCGCCATTTCATATGCCGAGTCTGTTCCTGGTATGCTTCCATCCAGAGCCTTATCGTAGGCCCAGTTCAGAGCCTGCATGATTTTACCTTCGTTTAACGCTTCAGCCATTCTAAGTCCCTATTGAAATTTTATGAAAACATAGAACTTATCGGAATGGTTAAGTTTATCTTTACAGTTGAGAAATAAAAAAAAACCAATCAACCGATTGGTTTGTTTAAGTTACTGATAAATAATATATTAAAGTTTATCTATTAATTGTGTTGTCAAAAATATGCATCCAGCGCTTAAGTTGTAGTTCCGTATCCCGGATGCCTTCTTGTGAGTTGAAGTCACCTTTTTGAGGAAAGAACATTACTCTCCATTCTGGATACTGAACATCGTCCACTGCGATGTAAAAGCCCGATTCTCTGAAATCATGAGTGCGGTCGAGTTCTTTGTTGATACCAGCCCGTTCTCTCGTAGTAGACAAATTGTATCGCCACTCTTTGATTGCTGAGAACGGATAGGTCTTTTGTTTGTTCTCTTCCTTGAGATGGATAAGTCCTCTTTGCTGGTCGAGCTTCATAAAAGTGGAACCAAACTCATGACTCCACATACCGTCTTGCTCGCCAAAATGGTCTCTGGTGCTGGCATTCCACTTTTTGATACGGAATTTTTTATAAGCAAACATCAAGAGCATGATGCTCGCGAAAACCCATACGATTGCAAGCTGGACCAACCCCTGAATTCCAGAGAAATAGAAAATGACAATCGGCAGTGCAATAGCAATCCACACCCGTTTCATCATAAGGAAGTTGGGTTGTTTTACTTCAGTTGTTGCTGTCATAGATTCTTCCAAGGTTAGTTTCACAGAATCGAAGGCGCACGTATGCATCAGCTTATTCTGCTGATAAATCAGTGTGCTATGTGGTTTCGTTTGAAGTTACATTACGGCTTGGAAATGGGGTCTAGCAAATCATTTGTACCGATCGATCGGTTTCATTTGATAGTTTATACCTATCACGAATATTTTATTGATCAGTAATAACGATCGATCGATTTTGCCTATCGATTTGAAAAAGAATGAAAATAGTTATAGGGTTTGACTTAGTGAGTGGTTTTAACTCACTGAAAACTAGCTCTTTAAGGTCGTTTGAAAACGTTTTTTAACGCTGAATTTTCAAAATTTACCTCAAAAATCTCTGGTGCCTCAGAGTTGCCGGTTCTTATTGCTGTATAGATGACATTTCTTTTTAGGGGATTGATAATCGTTGAGCCAACAGCTTTTAAACTGGCAACAAGCTCCTCAAGATAAGGTATCCACTGCAACCAGCGAGACCGGATATGTTCTCTGGAATTTGCCGTAAGGGGTGTAGCAGTGGGATGAACTTCAATGGGATTCAAAAAGTTTTCTTTGTCGGCAATCGATACAGTAGCAACAGCCTCTGTAGGATCAGTCACGGTGATTCGCTTACTCATGTTTGACCAACTGTATGCCTTACCGAGCTGTGATGCCTTAAAAGCGACTCCCTGATGCTCAAATGAAAAACCGTTCATCTTGCCAGTAGATGCGATGTTTGCTTTCGCTGATATGTTCTGCTTTTGTAATTCATATATGAAGTCTTCGATAGTGATGGTATCGAAGAAGGTGAGGATCGCATCTACAGCTTCCTGTATCACTTTTTTAGAAGGTTTCTCTCCGGTCCTATCCTGCATCATCTTTTCATTACGAGTGAGCTTCCTTTGCTTCTTGGGCGGTTTAGTAGGAGAAGGACCTTTCGTTCTGGTGAGCTGATGATCTTCTTCAAGCTCCTGAATGACACGAGTGCTCTTAAGGTTCTCGTTCCTGCCCAGGTAAAGCTGGCCATCTGCTATAACGTTTATGCGAGAAGCAATAATATGTATGTGTTGTCCAGCTTCATCGTCATGGAGGACATAACAACGAAGGTGAGTGTCACAGAAGCCCATTCGCCTCATGTAGTCGTCAGCAATGTTCCTCCATTGTTGATTTGTGAGTGATTCACCGACAGGGAGACGAAGGGAGTTATGCCAAACTGGTTTCGTAACATCCTCTCTTAGCTTCTGAGTCTTTAAGAACTCGGCGGTCAGTTCGTCTACAGTAATTCCGACAAGATTGCCACCAATCACCATTGGTGTAGTCATATGATGAGGAGCAGGGGAAAGAGCATACGAGACGACTCCTCGGAATTTTTTACCCCTTTTTATTTTATTCATACCCTTCATCTTGGATGATCACTTTTCAAGTGTCAGCAGAGCATCTCTTACATGCGACAGTTTCAATTTTAAAGCGCTTACTTCCTGCGATAGTGGCTGAGCATCTTCGCCTCTGCGAAGCAGGAATGAAGTAAGATCATTCAGTTTCTGTAGGGAACCAGTAAGCTGCTGCCAGGCTTCTTTGTTAATTTCGGGAACAGAAGGGGGAAGTTGCTTGAGAGCTGAAGATCTCAGCCAACAGCTTTTGCTAAGCTGGCCTCTGGACTGGTTTACTTTGCTCAGCTCGACTTCGTTTAATCTGACAGTTACTGAGTGTTTGCGAAGACGATTAGGGGGTAATTTTTTAACGGCAGGCTCATTGGTAAATGTAGAAGGAAACGCATCGTCGAACATAATATTGTTTTTTTTCATATCAACTCCTTTTGATATTTTTGATTAATAGCAAATCCATATGCTATCTATAATAAATACCATAAAGATCAATCGCGTCAATGGGTTGGGGTTTGATTTTGGGGTTGCTTTGATCTTTCTTTTTCAACCGAAGGGCAGAAAAACAAGGCAACTGAGCATCGCTCAGTTAGCCCTTGCTTCAAAGTAGCAGAAAGAAATTTAACGATTTAGTAATGGAAAAAACAAATGCAACTGATCATTTAATATATCTAAAAGATATTAAAACATTAATTAATATTCATTTACTAAAATTTGGTTTAAGTAGTAAGCGGTGATTTTTTGTTAACTATATGAAATTTAAAGATAAAATTTATTGGTGAGTTTATTGAAACTTATTGACATACATTTGTTAGATCTGTAATTTATTAGGAATGTTCTTATTTTTCTGAAATGATCTCTATAAAGACTTAAGGGAATTTTCTATGATTGGTCAAAATTGATGGATAAAGATAAAATTGAGCTGATTATCAAATCACTGACAAGGACCGATAGTTATCTAAACTATGCAAATACTAAGTCAACCATATTATTAACATTGTCATCAGCTATCTTGACTATAGTTGGTGTTAACCTGTCAAAAGTGCTTCCGTGTGGAATTGAAGGATATAGTAATTTTTCATGGGTTTTATTTATAACATTCCTTATTTTAGGAGTGTTGCTTAACATCTTTTCAATTATTAAGTCGCTAGGTTCAATGGCTCCCTTTATTAAGGAAAGTAGCAGAGAGAACATTTTTTCTTTCGTTGATATTACTCATTACTACAAAAGTGGGGATGACTACTTTAATAAAATAGCCAATGAGAATTATTTAGATTTAGGAAGGCAGTTGTCAGTATTGAATTATACGCTATCAGAAGGGTTAATAAAAAAGTATAAAGGGCAAAAAGAAGCAGTTTTATATTTGAAGTTGTCACTTTTGTCTTTTTTAATGACGATATCATTTCCTTGGGTAGAGTATGCTTTGGGTTTATTTAATGATGAAGAGAGCGGAGTGATAATTTTAAGTCTTCTTGTTCTTTTGCTTCTATTAATTATCGTTATTTTGGTTGCCTTCATATTATACCTATTACTGATGGGAAGAAATAAAAAATGAGCATCAAAGATCTGTATAAAAATTTAAACTCAGACATTGAAAAAATATCTAAAAGAAGTAAGTCAGAAAGCTATGATTTCTTCAGCAAAAGAGCTTTTGACTCTGCGGGGATGGAGAATTTAGAGCCGGTATCGGAAAATACGAGAGATGTGGCCCTAGAAAGTTTTGACAAATCAATACTTGAAAGTGTTAATTCACAGAGTGTTGTAATAAGAGATGGCTTAACACCAATCAATGATTATGAAGGTGTTCGTGGCTTACGGGAAGCTTTTGGTAAGCCTGAGAGACAGGAAGTGCCTGCAATAGGAACCCATCCTGAATTTAGAGGTTTAGAATTAAATAACACAACTAAGTTTGGTTATGTAGTCACAATGTTTGTAGATATAATAGGCTCTACAAAACTTGGTCTCTCATACAGTCCTTCAGATGTATTTCTCTTTAAAAATAACATCATAACTGGAATTATTGAAACAATTAATGCATTTGACGGGCATGTGCATAGAATCATGGGAGATGCTGTCATGGCTTTTTTCCGAAGTAATGAAAACGAAGAACGCAATACATTAGAAAATAGTGCTATCGATGCCATTAATTGTGCAGCATATTTTATTGAAGTAATGAATGAAATAGTAGTGCCGCAAATAAAGGAAGTGGCAGACGAAAATATCGGTATCAGAATAGGTATTGATATAGGTGAAAGTGATTATGTTCTATGGGGTAATTATGGAATACCTGGTGTTAATGAAATAACTGCCACATCTTTTTATGTAGATATAGCATCTAAACTACAGCATAAGGCTCCTAAAAATTCCATTATGCTTGGCGAGAGTTTAGTAAAAAAATTAGGGCTTACTACTAATGATTACCTTGAATATAAAATGAAAAATAGTGAGCGGGATAGGTATGTCCTTGACTATACATCTAAAAATAAAAATAGATTACGGTATCGGCAGTATTTGCTGAATCAAGCCAAATACTTTTCACTCCTTCCGCACGGTGTTAAACCCTGTCGTATTAAAGTAGTGATTACTTATAGCAACGACGAATATGGATTTTCTAACAAACAGAATTATATAAGCTGTGGTTCAGTTGTTCCCAAAAACAAATGGATCAAGTTCCATGCTTTTTTTCATGAAGGTTATGGAGAGAACTATGAATCACTTAAATTCAAATTTCGTGTTGTGAACAATGGAGCTGAAGCCAGTAAAAAAAATAACAATGACAATCATGAAACTGAAATTACAAAGAAAGCTCATGAAAAAGAAAATGGTATATTTCATGCTTATCACCAAGAAAAAGCCTCTTATAAAGGGTTGCAGCATATGTATATTTCTGTAATTTCAAATGGAAATACAATAGAAGGGGAGTTTCCGTGCAGTATATTTATACAGTAATATTATTTTAAATTAATCACCGCCCTGCAATCATTTAGATTAGTCTTTTTTTAAATCGGAGTTTTCAATGTATATTAAAGAAATTTCAATAAGGAACTATAGGAATTTTTACAAGTCAAACTTCCATTTTTTGAAGGGGGCTGTCAATACAATTATCGGAGAAAATGCTTGTGGTAAGACAAACCTTTTCAATGCCATGAGGCTAATCTTGGATGATTCGCTTCCATTAAATTCTCGGATACTTTCCAGCGAAGATTTCAATCGAGGTTTGAAAGAACCATTTGGGCACTGGATTATTATTACCTTATATTTTGATGATCTGAGTGAGTCTGAAGAAGAACAAGTAATTGCAAATTATTCTTTAAATGATGGTAACGATGAGTTAGGTACTGAAGGTAATTATACTTTTGTATACCGCCCTAAATTTAATGTTAGACAAGATCTTTATGATTTGTCTTTAGCTAATGATAGTTTTGAGGCAAGAGAAGAGGCATTTTCAAAGTACACTTCCAATCATATTATCTCTAAAGAAACTTATGAGGCTGTAGCATTTGTTAGAACAAAAATAGATTTTACTAATGATGAAATCTATAAAGATATAGTTGGAGATTTCATAAATCTAAGTTTTTCAGATCCAAACGATGATGCTGAGAAGTTAGGTTGTAAAAAACCGCATTTCTTTTCTCTTGGAAGCGAGGTAGCTTGCACATATGTTAAGGCATTAAGGAATGTAGTTGCTGATTTAAAGTATTATAAAACAAACCCTTTATATAAACTTCTTACATTAAAAAGTAAACAGATTAATAGCAGTCCTGATGTTGTTGATGATGTAAAGGGAGTGAATGAAAAAATATCTTCTATACCTGAAATAAAAATGCTAAGCGAAAGGATTTCAGCCTCTTTGACTAATACGGTTGGTTCAACATATTCTCCAAAAATAATGGTGTCATCTCAGCTTCCAGAGGATTTCGTTGAACTTATACAGTCGCTCGGATTAGTTGTTGAAGATTCTTTAGATTATAATGGTTCAGGAAGATTAGACGATTTAAGCTTAGGTGGAGCTAATCTTATTTATCTCGCATTAAAACTTTATGAATATGAAGAGATTAGAGATACAGAAGAGCATATTACTCATTTTTTGTTGATAGAAGAACCTGAAGCACATATACATACTCACATCCAGAAAACTCTCTTTGATAATTTTAATTTTCAAAATACACAGGTGTTCGTTTCTACCCATTCTACGCAGATAAGCTCAGTATCAAATATATCCTCGATGAATGTTTTAGCACGTAAGAAAGGTTACACCGAAGTCTATAGACCTTCGAATGGTTTAAACATAAAAGAAATCTATTCGATTGAAAGATATCTCGACGCAATTCGCAGTGATTTGCTATTTTCCAAAAGTGTAATTTTGGTAGAAGGTGATGCTGAGCTTATTCTTATACCTACAATGATAAAGAAGGCTTTAGGTATAAGTTTAGATGAATTAGGTATAAGTCTCATAAAAGTTGATGGGACGGTATTCAAGCACTTAGCTAATCTTTTCCATAATGACAGGTTAAAAAGGCGGTGTGCTATATTAACAGATTTAGATTCAGCTTATGTTACTAAGGCTGATGATATTTTTGACTCTAAATTTGTGGAATCATTAGTGAATGCAGATATTGATGGTGCCCAACGGAAAGCTAAATTGGATGAAGATATTGAGCATAATGAGTATGTCTCAGCTTTTTATGCCGAGAATACATTTGAGACTGAATTGGTTAAATATGTAGAAAATAGCGAACTTTTTATCAATGTTATGAGGGAAAGTTATAGTAAAGAGTTTGAACTTAATAAAAATATAGGTGATATAAACTCAAGTGATATAAGAGTAAGATATAAAAGAGCTTTGAAATTTGCAAATAAAATCGGAAAAGGTTGGTTAGCTACAAGTATGGTCGAACATGTAACTGTTAATAATCGCATACCTGATTACATCCTAGAAGCTATTAAATATGTGCTTATGGATAGGGATTTAATGCCGATCTATGAAAAAATGCTTTCTTATAATTTGTCTTTAATGAAAAAAGCTGGATGGGAAGAGGAAGAACAAATATCCGCCAAGCACGGATTAAATAATAAAATTCAAGAGTATGGTCTCCATTGTTCTGACAGTTTTTATAGATTATGGGAGTTATAATTATGCCTTACAGGAATCTTACTGAAGAACAATGGGATGCTGTTAAGCATAATGGAAATTTGTTATTAACTGCATGTCCCGGCTCTGGTAAAACGAAAACCCTTGTATCAAAACTTTGTTACATGTTAGAAAATAAAGAGCCATTAGTGGGATGTAAAAAGAGAATCATCGCCCTTACATATACTAATGTAGCTTCCGATACTATTTATGAAAGGTTGATTTCATTCGGTGTTGATATCAAAAATCTATGGATTGGAACAATTCATGGTTTTTGCCTAAACTGGATTATCAAACCTAATATGGACAGAATTCCAAGGCTTTCGAAAGGTTTTAGTGTTATTGATGAACACGAGAGGGAGTTCATAATTAATGAATTAAAAGAAAAATATGGAATAGGTCTTTATGATAGAATAGCCACTCAATTGACAAGTGATTTTAAATATTCATACTCTAAAGGTGATGTTAAGTTTAATTTAGTTAGAGATTATCACAGGTATTTAAGTGCTAATAGGCTAATTGATTTTGATCTGATTCTTAATATATCCCTCAAGTTGCTTAATAAAAATAGGTCTCTTTGCAAACGATTGTCACTATTGTTTGAACACATTTTAATTGATGAATATCAAGACATTTCTTCTCTGCAATATGAGATTTTAAAAGCTATGTATTCTGAAAAGAACAATGTATTAACCCTTATAGGTGATAAAGAACAAGCTATTTATACAGGGCTTGGGGCTATCGTTAAAAGTAAAGAGGAGTTATCAGAATACTTTGGCATTAATGATCTGGTAGATATGAATCTAACAGGATGCTTCCGTAGTAGTCAATCTATTATTAATTTTTATAGTAACTATAAAGATGGGAAGTTTAACATTAACTCTTTATCCAATTTTAAAGACTTTCCTTCAGTCATTCTTAAAGAAAGCTCTATAGAAAAATCACAATTATCGCATTATGTTGCCGGAATCATTGAAACACACTTGCAACAAGGAATAACTCCTAACGAGATCGCTGTTCTTTGCCCCAGCTGGTTTGATGTTATTAAGCTCTCAGGGGACATTTCTAAATTAGGCAATGGATTTGAAATAGATGGGGTTACGATATCTCCAATTCCTAAAAACACCGAAAATTTTTGGTTGGGTTTTATTAAATTGTTCTTTGTTAAAAGAGTGCCTAAAAATTTTACCATTCGACAAAAAATCATTAATGAATTTCTCGCTGAGATAAATCTTCATTCACCTGATACTTTCCCATATTCTTCAAAAACTATTTTGTCGCAGATAAACCGCATGGCTATGCTTGCCAATTATGATACAAGTATTGAATTGTGGATTGAGGCGGTTATAACTGAATTTTGTGGAATTTTTAAGCTAAATTTACATGAGGGTAGTTTTTATCATAATGAAATGCTTTCTCTTATTCATGCTACTACAAAAAGAATGAAAAAATACGATATGGTTTATAGAGCCAGTGACTTATCTTCTTTTTATAATTTCAGAGGTGGAGTGAAAATAACCACATGCCACTCGACCAAGGGCGATGAGTATGAAGTTGTAATTTGCACTGGTTTGTTAAATGGGAAAATACCTCATTGGGATGACATAATTGGTTGTAGTCGAAAACATAGTGATTATACCGCAAGACGACTTTTGTATGTTATATCTTCACGAGCAAAAAAACACCTGTATATGATTTCAGAAAGTGGTCACATGACAAGAAATGGCTTACCTTATTCAATTACACCACAGCTATAATTGTTATAACTGATTTTACTTCTTTAATTTTCTTATTAAATGATATTTCTGTGATATATTTGGATGGGTAGTGTGTAAGTAAACTCAATTAATTCTAATTTTTTATAATGATATTCTTCCCAGGCATTTAGTATAAAGATTTTTTCATAATTAATATTACGGTTGCGATGTTGACAAAGCTATATATTTATATCATATAGATAATATAAATATATGGGAGATTAAAATGAAATTAAAAATTGAAATTGTAGACTCTTGGCCGATTGAAGCAATTGAAAAAGGTGGTTTTAATCACATAAACTATCTCAATGATCTATTTACACCTGAGATGAAAAGGTTGTTTGTTATAGAAGGTGATATGGTTACCGAACATACTATAATGGCACCTATACTTTCGGATGTTCCTGAAGATTCATTATTAAGAATTAAAGTTTTCGATCCAAATAACTTCCTAATAGAGATTGTTGATAAATGGCCAAATAATGTCAGTCCTAAGCAGGGCTTTATTCCGAAAGAGAAATTCAATAAATTAGGTTTTGGCTATCTAGCAATGATAGATAAAATCTCTGTTTTACCATCTCATATCGAATTCAAAGCATTATTACCATATTATAAAAATCATCTTGCAAAGAATGGTTCGTGGCCTTTAATTATTATAACGAAGGTTTAAGGCTATGCAATCACGTTCAGCTTCTTCATAGGTAGCATATGCTATTGGAGGTTTTTTTTTGATAAATGTATTTTTGAAGCATAAATAATAGACTGTAGTTCCGTTTTCATCGAAACCCACTACATCATATTCAGGTTTAGAATTGAACTGGTCATCATTACCATTAGGAGGAGGAAAACCTCCATTTTTGATTTTACTCATAGCTTATCCTATGTTGTTAAATTATTTGTAGTATCTTTTAACACTTACGGAATTTATATGTGTAAAATTACCTTGTCAATCCTTTTTTTACTAACTTACCGAACTTCAATAGCGCTTCCTGTCGTTCACTGTAGTAATCATACCTATCATAAATCCCCTCAATACCTTTGAGTTTATAGTTCAAGCATCATTCTGCTATATGTGGAGGAACTGCCAGTGAAGCAAGTAAGCTTCGAGTCGTTCTTCTTAAGTCATGGACCGTAAAATATTCAATGCTACCCATTACATTAGGTGGTTGCTTTTTCCTGCCTGGTTAAATCCCGAACAATTTTGCTATCGCTCTGTTTAGCGTGTCTTTTCCCATGTGCTGAGACTTGCTCACTCGGCGATTTGGGAAGACATAAGAAGAGCCAAAAGCTCTGACCTTCAGCTCGTTTAAAATCTCAATTGCGAGCGGGGGAAGCGGAATGACGATGGCTACACCAGACTTGCTTCTTTCTTTTGGTAAGGACCATTTTTTATCTTCTAAATTAGATTCCGACCACTGAGCATCTGTCAACTCACTCTTTCGAACAGCATGAAGCAATAGTAGTGCACATGCCAAATATTTATCACGAGAGAAGTTATCAGAGTGTTCTCTGAACGCTTTAAAAACATAAGCAATCTCTTCTAAGTTTAATGCTTTTTCTCTGCTTTTTTTCCAACTCCTCCTGCATCGCTGTCATTTAAATCAATAGCTTGGGTTTTCTTAACTTAAGCGAGTTTGAAATCATCCTGGAATAGTTCTAATCCTAAAATCTGTTTGTGAAAAAAAGCTTTAAGTTAATTTTTCGATGTCAGATATCTTGGTTAATTCACTAAGGTAATCTTGTTTATTCCTAAGAAGCCAATGGAAAACCTTAGGGTTTTCGAGTATTTTTTTTATGTGAGAGATAACAATCGTTAGCTTCAAACTATTGGAACCGTAGTTTTCTTTTATCTTTTGTGTATCGAAATGGACCTGAGCCATCTCTTTTTCAAGTCTTTCAATTGCTTTTCTATTACCAGATCTCTCGTCAATGTTAGGTTTACCTTTGTCGTTTAAAAGCTCAGGTGATGAACTGTGATAAAGCGATTGAGCAAAAATCTTTGAATAATTATCAAATTTTATCATTATGTTTGCACATTCAATTTGCCTAAAAGGAATCATTCTTTTTAAGATCATAAATGTGTTCTTAGGTATATCTCTATCATTAAATAATTCTATAACCTCAGGGCATATGCCTTTAAGAACTGATAGATTACTTTTTAATGAATCGGAGCTAATATTCAAGGCTGAACAGAGCATATCTTCAGGAACCCCTACTCGAACAGCTTCTTTTAACATTTTCTGAATTTGAATGATTGTTATTCTATTAACTTTTTTGTTGGGAGTATAAGTGTCGTAAACAGTTGAAACGAGACAAGCAACTCTTTCTTCGCCAATATCTTTTAATGCCTCAATTCTCAGATGACCATCCAGGATTTTTGCAGTGCCATCAGCCCCATCAATGTAAATCAGTATAGGTTCGACTAATCCAAGTGCAGATATCGTGCTCTTAATTTGTATGTATTTTTGGCTGCTTTTGTAATTGGTAGGAAGTTTCTTAGTATAAATAAGATCACTTAATCTAAAGCTGACTGTTTTTTCATTAAAGCAGTATTTAATCATTTTGACCTCAGCAAGAAGTATTTTTCATTATAACTTTTACTACTTCATTTAAATTCTCTTCGTCTAAGATTTTACTAAACTCTTCGTTATCAGATAATTCTTTGAATATTTGACTGGCTATAAGTAAGTTTCTCTCAATATATTCAGCTTTGTTTTTGATTTTTCTATGCTGAGAAATGTTATCTTGATATATCTGTTTAAGCTCATCAGTAGTGATTTTTTTCTTTTTCTTTGTAACTCCGAAACTATTGTTCAGAAATCCTTTCAAACCTTCATCTCGGGAATCCAATATATCTCTTATTTTACCAACATCTTTATGTTTTATTAAACCTTCATCAAAAGCTTTAATTAGTAATTCTTGCCCACCTTCGAAGTCCACTCTGGCAATCTCAACTGCAAGCGAGATTGGAATGCTTCCTGATTCTACGGCAGATAATAGTTTGTTTTCTCCTTTGCTAATTAGCATAGTCAGGCTGGTAATCCAGTGCAATGATAAGCCAGTAGAGTAGGATATTTCTTTGTTAGATAAACCTTGCTCATTCATTTCTTTTATTCGTTGGAACTGCTCGCCCGCTCTTGGTATTACGCGAGCCATATTTTCAACCAAACTCATTATGTATGCTTTGTTTTCATCAATGTCCAGTATGAAAGCAGGTATCAGCTTTTCTCCCAAAGCTGTGAGTGATTCAAGTCTACCCTGACCACAAATTAAGGCAAATTCATATTTTCTATCCGAAATCCTTCTTACTGTTATTGGCTTTCTTAATCCACTTGTATCGATACTATCTGTTATCTCAGCATGTTTAAATTTATTCCGAGAACGAGGGATGACAACTTTTATTTTTGAGATTTCAAGCATGTGAATTTGATCGTCGTTCATTTAGGCTACCTCCATTTCCGCAGTCGAAAGCATATCAAAGAATGTCCTGATGTTATCAAATCTATACATTTCGAATAGAAGGTTATTATTCTCTTTTAGACACAACTCACTTTCAAAACTTTCAATCGAAGGTAGGATGTAATAATCAACAGGTTCGGTATTAAGGCTGTTCATTCTTGCAACCACATTAACTTCGGGATTTAAGCTCCTGTCTAATCTAACTATCCATCTACATTTTCCAGATCCCATTTTTCGACATCGAGACAGTATAATGGAAAAGGTTAAACTTTTGTTTATAGTGATTAGTTTGTTATCTAATATAGATACTTCGCTATAATTAATTTCTTGGTGTATTTTATTCACAATGTTGTTATGTTTAATTCGTAAGGCTGAGTTTATTTCTAAATAGCGGTAATCCCGTTCGGGTGTGTAATTTATCAGCTTATATGCTGGAAGAAGTCCTCCAAAGCGGCTTGCTACTACACTGCTTGATGGGCCATTATCCTCTTCATCAATGATAAAACCTGATATTTTTCCATGAGTCGAAAGGATCTTTTTTAAAAAATTAAGAATCTCTTCATTGCTCATTTTTATTGAGCGGTTATCAATAATCTCTTTCGCTAACCTGAATTTTTCTTCTGAAATTATGGGTTTGAAAAAAGAATTATACTCAATCCAATCCTCTTCAGGATTTTGAACCCTTTTAGTTTTCAGTTTCTGAGATGTTCGATTATATGTATACTTTCCAGTATAGCGGTTATTTATAAGCACAGAATGTATCCGGCTTCGTGTCCAATCCGATTTGTCGCTGTATTTATGTCCTTCATGGTTTAGTTTCGAGGCGATGAGATACTCATTGAGTCCTTCAAAAATGAACATGTTAAATATTTTCTTTACTAAGTCCGTTTCCTTTTTACTTCCTGGTATTAAGACTATCCTATCTGTTTGCAGACTCTTTCTCTCACCATTGTTAAGTATCATTTTTGCTTTGTTATTATTATCAAGTAACTTTCTTTTAAGTCCGTATCCAGGCACTCCACCCTGATAGTATCCTCGTTTAACAAGATTTACATGTCCTGCAAATACTTTTATTGAGAGGTTTTTACTAAATGCTCCCGCAGCATACATAAGTGATGAAAGTATGAATGTCTCAGTGTCACTATTAGCAGGAAGATTTTCAGCACAGTATATAAGATCTACCTTATTCATTTTTAATAGATATTTATAGTAGATGCCTTCCTGTGGATCTTTAAAGCGGCCAAAACGACTTACATCATATACAAGGACAGCTTCTATATTGATTTCCTTGGTAAGTATGTCATTGATTAACTTGTTAAAATCATGCCTCCCTGACGTTGATACACCGCTTTTTCCTGCATCATCGTAAGTATGCAAGATTTCCATATTGTGGTCGTCAGCATATTTTTTTATGAACTGAGCCTGGTTATCTAACGAAAACTCCTGAAGATTTGTAGACATCCGTAGATATTGGGCTACTTTAACTTTCTGTTTTTGTTCTACTTTATTATCCATTGCAGTGCCTTGGTGCAACTGTTGAATATTGATTTGTACAAAAATTGATCAATTTCGTTCAGGTTGCAACCTTTTTTGGCATTCATTTTTATTTTTTTGTTCTTCAGCTACAAAACTACACCACTATTTGAAGATTCATTGTTATGAAAAAGGAGGAGGGGATGGTGGAGTGATAAGAATGAAATGAAAATATTTTGAAAAAATGATTCAAGTTATTGATTTATATGGATGTTTTACATGCTGGTGTTTAAGGTATGCCATTAATAACGAACAACACTTTTGCTTAGATTGAGCTGAATCGATGTATGTATTAAGGCGACTATTTGGGAGCTTTGAATTCTTAATAGATATTCGCAGCCCACATCGAGTTATCGATTATAAAATATTAAATACGTATCGTTTGTTACTCACTATTCTGAATGCTGAATAGAGAAGGAAAAAGGTGTCTGTGCTTCTTCTTTACAAGCTTCCAGATAGTCAGCCCACCATTGCAACATGAGTCTCCGTTCTTCCAAATGCTCCGCTTTATGTATGTAAGCAGCCCGGACACTGTTGCGTTCCTGATGGCTCATTTGTCTTTCCACAGCATCTCTCGACCATAATCCCGATTCGATTAAGGCACTACATGCCATAGTTCTGAAACCATGACCGCAGACTTCTACTTTCGTATCGTAGCCCATCGTCCTGAGTGCTTTGTTGACAGTGTTTTCACTGATAGGTTTGTCGTCCCCGGTAAAACCAATGAACATAAGTTCTTTGTTTCCACTGATTGTATGAAGCTCTTCCATTAGTGCTTTGGCTTGTGAGCTTAATGGAACCAGATGTGGGGTTTTCATCTTTGCCCCTCTTGCAGAATATTTTACCCCTTCCATAGGTTGTCGCCTTCCGGGGATAGTCCACAGTGAATTTTTGAGATCGACTTCTGACCAGCGAGCAAATCGCAGTTCACTCGAACGGACAAAGGTCAGGAGTGTTAACTGCACTGCAATTTGGGTAATGCCTCTCCCTTTATATGCTTCCAAACGGTTCATAAGCTCTGGCAATCGTTCCAGAGAAAGGGCAGGGCGATGAACACTTTTAGTGGAAACAACAGCACCAGCGAGGTCGTTTGCAGGATTCTGTTCAATCAAAGCATTGTGAACGGCATATCTCATTACCGCCGTAATGCGTTGTTGTAATCGGGAAGCTAATTCATTGTGTCCTGAAGCTTCTGCTTTTTTCAAAGGAACCAATAAATCACGAGTTTTTAGCTCGCTGATATTACGTTTGCCGATGACTGGGAACACATGGGAAACAAGGCTGTTCAAAACAGTTGTTCTATGACTGTCTGACCAGGTTCTGTTACTGGTATGCCATTGTTGTGCAACTTGCTCAAATGTTAGCAAGCCTTTGCTCTCAATCTTTTCGGCTTTGCGCTTTTCACTTGGGTCTACATGGTTTGCAACGAGCTGACGGGCTTCATCTCTTCTTCGTCTGGCTTCTGACAATGAAACTTCAGGATAAACACCCAGTGCGAGAATTTTCTGTTTGCCAGCGAAGCGATACTGGAAACGCCAGTATTTGGAACCACTTGTGGTGATCAAAAGATGCATACCATTACCGTCTGTCAATTTGACAGGTTTATCAGAAGGCTTTGTATTTCTTACTGTTAACTCAGTGAGCGCCATACTAAAAACCCTCTTCTGATGGTATCTGCATTATCGAACTTAAAATACCAACATATGTACCAACAAAACAGCGTGGATTTTGGAATATGACGGTGTACGTTAGTGGGCTACGAAAAGAAGGTAAGCGTTTGAAATTGAAGAGTTGACTAGACTTTAAGATACTTAGGTGGGCTAACATATGGTGTCCCCTGCAGGAATCGAACCTGCAACTAGCCCTTAGGAGGGGCTCGTTATATCCATTTAACTAAGAGGACAGCGGCGTGCAGTATAGCGAAACAGTCCTGAAAATTCACCAGGTTGCCGCGCGTTTGCTCATTCCGCCAGCAATCCCGGTTTTCTGCACTGAACGCAGTTAAGCACGGACGCGTGCAGACTGTTCACGCTGAAAAGATTCTCCGCTTCAGCCTGACGGTTTGATCTCAATATCATAGGTTCAGCCAGCATGCCTGAAAGGCAGACAAAACCGGTAAATCAGCCTTGTCTGCCCTTGCCATTTATTCCGCGTTTTCCTTCTCTTCACGCTGGCGGCGTTTTTCCTGCTTCCGCTTCTCAGCTTTTGCTTTGGCCACAGCGGCTTCACTCATGTCATTGCGAATCTGTGCATGGCTGATCAACGCAAAAATCAGGGTGCCGCCAGTGATGTTGCCGAGCAGCGTCGGCAGGGCAAACGGCCACAGGAATTCATGCCAGCTAATGCTGCCGTTAAACACCAGATAGAGCACTTCTACTGAGCCCACGACAATGTGCGCCAGGTCGCCCAGCGCAACCAGCCAGGTCATCATCACAATCACCAGCAGTTTCGCGCCGCCCGCAGAGGGGAACATCCAGACCATGGTGGCGATAATCCAGCCGGAAATGACCGCATTGGCAAACATCTCGCCTGGGGTGTTTTCCATGACCTTCATGCTGATGTCGGTAAACGCCTGACGGGTGGCCTCGTCAAAAATCGGCATCTCATTGAAGGCCAGCGCACCCAGCGCTGTACCAATCAGGTTACCCAGCAACACAATGCCCCATAACCGTAACAGCAGGCCCGTGTTACCCCAGGTGGGTTTGTGCATCACCGGTAATACGGCGGTAACGGTATTTTCGGTAAACAGCTGCTGGCGCGCCATAATGACAATAACAAAACCAAAGGTATAACCCAGATTTTCCAGCAGGAATGCACCCGGTACGCCATCCAGATGCACCTTAAATATCCCCTTGGCCATCAGCGAAGCGCCCATGGACAAGCCTGCCGCGATAGCTGACCAGAGCAGCGCCATCCCGTCGCGCTCCAGCTCCTTTTCCCCATCCTGGCGAATCTCTTCATGAATCGCAGCCGCGCGGGAGGGTAAAGCCTCCTCATCAACTTCGATGTCAGTGCCCTTGTCCTTCTCTTCGCTCTCTACGTCGTTAGGACCCTGCTCATTACCTGATGAAGGCTTCATATTTTCTCCTGGTGATAGTGCTGTAACGTTATAAGCGTAGCCGTTTTTTATTTGCCGGAAATGTAACGTCCGATGCGAATAAGCGTAACAACGTTTTTCGGAACTGCATTTTTATTCAGACTGCTGATGAAAACGCACGAATAATCCCTTACCAGCGAAACTGAGCGCTGGCTCACACTTCGGCCCACAGCAACATTGTGGTAATATCCCGGCCACTTTTAGCTGGTGCGACTCCCCCTTCAATGCTGGAAATCATTACACTCACTTGTGCATACGACGAACGGTCGCTGTTCCGGCGGCTCTCATTTCGCGTATCCGCAGGTGACATTGTGCAGATTGAAGGCCCCAATGGTGCCGGTAAAACCTCGTTGCTGCGCCTGCTGGCCGGGCTGAGCCGTCCTGAAGAGGGTGAAATACGCTGGCAGCAGCAGTCGATCCTGCGTCAGCGTGAAAGCTGGCATCAGGCGATGCTCTATCTGGGTCATCAGCCCGGCGTCAAAGGCGTGCTCACGCCACTGGAAAATCTGCGCTTTTACCATCCCGATTGCAGTAATGCGCAGATTTTTGCTGCGCTGGAAAGTGTCGATCTCACGGGCGACGAAGAGGTGCCCGTCAGCCGGTTGTCGGCAGGGCAGCAGCGTCGGGTAGCGCTGGCACGTCTGTGGCTCAGTCAGGCTCGCGTATGGATTCTTGACGAGCCGCTGACCGCCATCGACAAAGCGGGTATTGAAAAATTAATGACGCAGTTCGCCCGGCATGCCGATAACGGCGGTGCAGTGATCCTGACCACCCATCAGGATTTGCCTGCAGAGGCAGCGCGGGTGCGTAAAATTCGCCTCGGCGATGTGGAGGCAGAGTGATGCTGTTTCGCCTCATCCAGCGTGAATTACGCATCGCCTTTCGTGGCGGCGCGGATGTCGTCAATCCACTCTGGTTTTTCCTGATCGTCATTACCCTGTTTCCTTTAGGTATCGGACCGGACCCGCAACAGCTGGCTCGCATTGCACCGGGCGTTGCCTGGGTTGCTGCGCTGCTGGCGTCGCTGCTGGCGCTGGAGCGTCTGTTCCGTGATGACTTCAGCGATGGCTCGCTGGAGCAACTGGTGTTGCTGCCGACGCCGCTGCCGGTAACGGTTATCGGCAAAGTGGTGGCGCACTGGCTGGTCACTGGCGTGCCACTGATTATCCTGTCGCCGCTGGCCGCGCTGCTGCTGTCACTGGATTTTAATGGCTGGCGGGCAATGGCCCTGACGCTGTTGCTGGGTACGCCAACCCTGAGTTTTCTCGGTGCGATTGGCGTGGGTCTGACGGTGGGTTTACGGCGCGGCGGCGTGCTGCTGAGCCTGCTGGTATTACCGCTGGCTATTCCGGTTTTAATCTTCGCCAGTGCGGCGATGGAGGCGGCCAGTCAGGGGTTGCCGATTGGCGGCTATCTGGCGATTCTTGGCGCTATGTTGATGGGCAGTGCGACACTCGCGCCGTTTGCTACGGCGGCGGCGCTACGCATCACGTTGCAATAGCCACTTTGCAATAACCGCGCGTACAAGACGCGGCAACACTCTTTTATCGTTAATGTGAGCATTTGATATGTGGAAAGCGTTACATCAGCTGGCCAGACCCGAACGGCTTTATCAGTTTTCGGGGCGACTGGTTCCGTGGTTCGCCATCGCCGGGCTGGCGGCGTTGCTGCTGGGCTGGGTCTGGGGATTTGGATACGCACCCGCTGACTATCAGCAGGGCGACAGCTTCCGCATCATGTACATTCATGTGCCCGCTGCGATGTGGTCGATGGGGGTTTATGCTTCAATGGCCATCGCCGCCTTTATCGGCCTGGTGTGGCAGATGAAAATGGCCGATCTGGTTTCCGCCGCCATGGCTCCGGTGGGTGCGGTTTTTACCTTTATTGCGCTGGTCACCGGCTCGGCATGGGGCAAGCCGATGTGGGGCACCTGGTGGATCTGGGATGCCCGCCTCACATCAGAGCTGGTACTGCTGTTCCTCTATATGGGTGTGATTGCGCTGTATCACGCTTTTGATGACCGCCGCACCGCAGGCCGGGCCGCGGGTATTTTGATTCTGGTCGGCGTGGTCAATCTGCCGATCATTCACTTCTCAGTGCAGTGGTGGAATACCCTGCATCAGGGCTCGTCGGGCATTCTCCAGCAGGCGATTGCGCCGGTTATGCGCACGCCGCTGCGCTGGGCAATCCTCGGTTATCTGCTGGTCTTTATTACGCTGACGCTGATGCGACTGCGTAACCTGATTCTGTTAACCGAACGTCATCGTCCCTGGGCGATTGATGTGGCGAAGCGGGGGGAGCAGGCATGACTCCAGCCTTTTCCTCCTGGCACGCCTTCTTTGCGATGGGCGGTTACGCTTTCTACGTCTGGCTGGCAGTGGCCTGCACGTTGCTTTCACTGATCGGCCTGACGCTGCATACCCTGTTACTGCGCCGCCGTTTGCTGGCGGAGATTCGCCAGCGTGACGCACGTGAACGTCGCATCCGGGCAGCAAAATCGAAAAAAGCCGCGACTGAAGCGGCAGGAGAGAAGTTGTGAATATCCGTCGACGCAACCGCCTTTATGCGGCCCTGGCGATCCTGCTCGGTCTTGGCCTGGCCACCGCGCTGGTGATGTATGCGCTGCGCTCAAACATCGATCTCTTCTATACCCCAGGCGAAATCCTCTACGGCAAAGGGGAGGCGCACGAGAAGCCCGAAGCGGGACAGCGGCTGCGCGTCGGTGGCATGGTGATGCCCGGCAGCGTCCGGCGCGATCCGAAAACGCTGGCTGTGTCGTTCAAACTTTATGATGCGCGTGGTGTGGTCAGCGTCAGTTTTGAAGGGATCCTGCCGGACCTGTTCCGTGAAGGGCAGGGCGTTGTCGCGCAGGGCGTGCTGGCGGCGGGCAACCAGGTGATCGCCAAAGAGGTTCTGGCAAAACATGATGAGAAATATACGCCGCCGGAGATTGAAAACGCGATGAAGAGTGATCAAACTGGCCCGCAGTCGCGCTATCAGGTGGGAAATAAATCATCATGATGCCCGAAATCGGAACCTTTCTGCTCTGCCTGGCGCTGGGCCTCTCCCTGTTGCTGAGCAGCTATCCACTGTGGGGCGCGGTGCGCCAGGATGCCCGCCTGATGGCGATGGCGCGTCCGCTGGCCTCGGGTCTGTTTGTCTGTATCGCGGCGGCGTTTGCACTGCTGGTCTGGGCCTTTATCAGCAACGACTTTACCGTTGCCTATGTCGTCACCAACTCTAACAGCCTGCTGCCGGTTTACTATCGCATCGCCGCCACCTGGGGCGCACATGAAGGATCGCTGCTGTTGTGGGTGTTGCTGCTGAGCACCTGGACACTGGCGGTGGCGATATTCAGTCGTGGTATGCCGCAGGATGCGCTGGCACGCGTGCTGGCAGTGATGGGGATGATCAATCTTGGCTTCCTGCTGTTTATCCTGCTGACGTCTAATCCGTTTGGCCGCACGCTGCCGGACTTCCCGATAGACGGCCATGACCTGAATCCCATGCTGCAGGATATCGGCCTGATCTTCCATCCGCCGCTGCTCTATATGGGCTATGTCGGCTTTTCGGTGGCGTTTGCGTTTGCCATCGCCTCACTGATGGCTGGCCGGCTGGATACCGCCTGGGCGCGCTGGTCACGCCCGTGGACGACCGCGGCCTGGGTCTTTCTGACCATTGGCATCGTACTGGGATCGGCGTGGGCCTATTACGAGCTGGGCTGGGGCGGCTGGTGGTTCTGGGATCCGGTTGAAAATGCGTCGTTTATGCCGTGGCTGGCGGGCACCGCCCTGATGCACTCGCTGGCGGTCACTGAAAAGCGTGGCACCTTCAAAGCGTGGACTGTGCTGCTGGCGATTACGGCGTTTTCGCTGAGCCTGCTGGGGACGTTCCTGGTGCGATCCGGGGTGCTGGTGTCGGTGCATTCCTTCGCCTCCGATCCGGCGCGCGGGATGTTTATCCTCGCGTTTCTGGTGATTGTCATCGGCAGTTCGCTGCTGCTTTACGCCATCAAAGGCGGGCAGGTGCGTGGCCGGGTACAGAATGAAACCTGGTCGCGCGAATCATTTTTGCTGGGCAATAATGTGCTGCTGATTGCCGCGATGCTGGTGGTCCTGCTCGGCACGCTGTTGCCACTGGTACATAAGCAACTGGGGCTGGGCAGCATTTCGGTCGGCGAGCCGTTCTTCAACACCATGTTCAGCTGGCTGATGGCGCCGTTTGCGCTACTGATGGGAATCGGACCGCTGGTGCGCTGGCGTCGCGATGAACCGCAAAAGCTGGCAAAACGGCTGGCACTGGCGCTGATCGTGACCCTGGCCTGTTCCATGATCATTCCCTGGTGGTTGCAGGATCGCATTGAGGCGATGACCGTGGTTGGCCTGCTGATGTCGCTCTGGATTATTGTACTGACACTGCTGGAGCTGCACGAACGCGCCACCCATCGTCACCTGTTCTTTGCCGGATTACGTCATCTGTCACGCAGTCACTGGGGCATGGTGCTGGGCCATCTGGGCGTAGGGGTCACGGTGATTGGCATTGCATTCAGCACGCAGTACAGCGTGGAGCGCGATGTGCGGATGAAAGCAGGCGATAGTGTCGATATTCATCACTATCACTTTGTCTTCCGTGGTGTGCAGAATCTGCAGGGGCCGAACTACAGCGGCGGCATGGGTATTATTGATGTCACCCGCAACGGCAAACATGAAGCAACACTGCAGGCGGAAAAACGCTTTTACACCGCTGCCCGCACCATGATGACTGAAGCGGCGATCGATGGCGGTTTCAGCCGCGATCTCTATGCGGCGCTGGGCGAAGAGCTGGATGATGACAGCTGGGCCGTGCGCATTTACTACAAACCCTTTGTTCGCTGGATCTGGTTCGGTGGCGCACTGATGGCGCTGGGTGGCCTATTCTGCCTGTTCGATCCCCGCTACCGTTCGCGCAAAAAAGCGGAAACGGAGGCGCGGACATGAATAAGAAAATCCTGTTCATTCCCCTGATGCTGTTTCTGCTGCTGGCGGCGGCGCTGCTGTGGCAGCTGACCCGCAATGCCGAGGGTGACGATCCGACCCGACTCGAATCTGCGCTGATTGGCAAACCGGTGCCGCTGTTCCGGCTGGAAGCACTGGATCAGCCGGGCAAAATCTACGATCAGCATGTGCTGACGGATGGCAAGCCGATGTTGCTGAATGTCTGGGCGACCTGGTGTCCGACCTGCCGCGCAGAGCATCAGTATCTGAATACGCTGGCGGAGCAGGGCATCCGCGTGGTGGGGCTGAACTACAAAGACGATCGACGCAAGGCCGTTAACTGGCTGAACACGCTGGGCAATCCCTATGCGCTGAGTCTTTATGATGGCAACGGTATGCTGGGACTCGATCTTGGTGTCTATGGCGCGCCGGAAACCTTCCTGATCGACGGCAAAGGAATCATTCGTTATCGCCATGCGGGCGATCTGAATGTGCGTGTCTGGGAGCAGGAAGTGAAACCGTTGTGGATGAAATACAGCGCGGAGGCGGGATCATGAGAACGCTGTTACTGCTCTGCGGCCTGCTGTTCAGCATCAATCTCTGGGCGACCATCGACACGCTGCAATTTGACTCGGTAGCCCAGGAAGAGCAATACCGTGACCTGACTGCGTCGTTGCGTTGTCCGAAATGTCAGAACAACAGCATCGCCGACTCGAATGCCATGATTGCCGCCGACATGCGATTAAAGGTCTACGAGCTGATGAAGCAGGGCCAGAGTCGCCAGCAGATCATCGACTATATGGTGGCGCGTTACGGCAATTTCGTCAGCTATTCGCCACCGGTCACGCCCTCCACCCTGATTCTCTGGGCGGGCCCGGCGCTGTTTGCGCTACTGGGCGGCGCGGTGATCATCCTGCGCAGCCGTCAGCGTAAAACCCGCAGCGAGCTGGATGAAGATGAGCAACAGCGTCTTAATGCGCTACTGAAGTCAGACAGGAAGCCGTAATGAGTGCATTTTGGATCACCCTTTTTCTGTTACTGCTGGCAGCCTGCACGCTGTTTATGGCGGCGGGCTGGCGGCAACGTCAGGCCAGCACAGGCGATCGCGATCGTCTTAATCAGCGCTTCTACCATCAGCGCATAGATGAGCTGGCGCAGGATGAAGCGCAGGGCGTGGTCGCTGAACGTCCGCTGATGGAGCGGGAATTAGAGCAGACACTACTGGCGGATATTCCGCCGTCACAGGCAATGCAATCACACACCAGCAGCCGCTGGATTTTGCTGCCAGGCCTGATTGTACTGATTGCGGTCTCGCTGGGCACTTATCTGAAAACCGGCGGCCTGGCACAATTCACTGGCTGGATGCAGGTGCAGCAGGCGTATCCTGAGCTGCGTGCCCGTCTGATGGACCCTGGCGCTAAACCGCTGAGCATGGAAGAGCTGGCGCGTTTAGAGCTCGGATTGCGTACCGCATTGCAAACAGAACCGGATAATCTGGCCGACTGGACGATGCTGGGGCGGCTCGGCATGGTGCTGAATAATACAGAGATCGCCAGTCAGGCCTTTGAGCATGCTTTACAGCTGGCCCCCAACGATCTGGCGCTCAAACAGGATTATGCAGAGGTTCTGACGCGATCTTCTGACCCGCAGGATAACCGGCAGGCGTCACTGCTGCTGCAATCATTGCTGAAAGCAGATCCGCACAACCTGCGGACGCTGAGCCTGCTGGCGTTTAATGCTTACGGACAGCAGCAATACGATCAGGCTATCGACGCATGGCAGACGCTTTTAGCTCTGTTGCCTGCCGATGACAAGCGGCACGCGATGATCGCCCGCAGCATTGAAAAGGCCAGAAGTGAGGCAGGGCAGCAGAGTCGTCAGCTGGCGCTGACCGTGACGCTGACACCTGAGGCAGAAAAAATGTTACCGCCAGACGGAGTGTTGTATATTTCGGTTTCTGACGGGGATTCACCCGTGCCGGTGGCGGTTAAGCGGATGCCGCTGAGTCATTTCCCGCTGACGCTGACGCTCGATGACAGTAACGCCATGATGCCAGATCGCCTGCTTTCGGCGCAGCATCAGGTCGCAGTAAGGGTGCGCGTTTCACGCGATGGCAGCGCCAATCCGCAGCCGGGTGACTGGCTGGGGCTGAGCGCCGTAACGCCCTGGGATGGGCATCAGTCCATCGCGGTAGAGATCAATAAGCAGCTTCCCTGAACGTAAAAATTGATAATGTTAACAATGATGCGTGCCATTGCCTGCTGCCTCTGGCACAAAGTCAGCTATGCTCATCGGGTAAGCCGATTCGACTCCGGGCTGTGACCTGAACGATGGGTAGACCTTTTTCATCCGCACAGGGAGATTGGAATGAATTATCGCCTGACCAGCCTGGCTGTGGCCAGCGTCCTTCTGGTGGGTTGTGCCAGTTCAAAGCCCGCGAATAGCGATCCTGCCGGGCGCAGCGATCCATTCGAAGGCTTTAACCGCACGATGTTTAACTTTAACTACAATGTGCTGGATCCGTATGTGTTACGTCCGGTCGCTGTCGCCTGGCGCGATTATGTGCCGGTTCCGGCACGTACCGGCCTGAGCAATTTCCTTGGCAACCTGGAAGAACCTGCCAGCATGGTCAACGCCATCCTGGTGGGTGACGGGCGCGATGCGGGTATTCACTTTACCCGTTTCTTCCTGAACAGCGTGCTGGGCCTGGGCGGTTTCATTGACGTTGCCGGTAAAGCGAACCCGGAACTGGCGCGTGAAGAGCCGCACCGTTTCGGTACTACGCTGGGTCATTACGGCGTTGGCTATGGTCCTTACGTTGAACTGCCTGCCTATGGCAGCTTTACGGTTCGTCAGGATGGCGGCGACTACGTTGATACCCTCTATCCGATTCTTGGCTGGCTGACCTGGCCGATGTCGATCGGTAAATGGACACTTGAAGGGATCGAGACCCGTGCGCAGCTGCTGGATTCTGATGCGATCCTGAAACAGCAGAGCGATCCGTATGCCTTTATTCGTAACGCTTACTTCCAGCGTCACGACTTCCTGGCGCGCGGTGGCAAGCTCAAGCCGGAAGACAACCCTAACGCAGCCGCGATTCAGGATGACCTGAAGGATATCGACGCGCAGTAAGTGCAGGATCCCTTGCCTGCGCGTCGCTGTGTTTTTCTGCAGAGCGCACAGCAGCTGAAGTGATGGGAGCATACGCCCGGAACAAAGCATCGCGGGCCATGGATAAAAACGCCGGGAGCGTTTTTAAACAACGCAAAGCGTTGGCCCGGCAGCGGGTGCATCTCAGGGATGAGGTGCGTAATCGCCCGCGCTGAGCAGTCAGGTATGGCGGGTTTTGCGTCTTTGCAAAGGGCGCATGCTCCCTGAGCCAGCCAGCGACCCGCCGCCACAAAAAAGGGCGACTCACCAGAGTCGCCCTTTTTGATCGTGCTATCCCATCAGAACTTGTAGTTAAAGTTCGCGCCGTAAAGCCAGGCCTTACCTTCAGAGGTAAAGGTATAAGGACCTTCTTTCACAGTCACTTTCTGTCCGTGCATATAAGAGATGCCTAAATCAACAGAGGCATTATCGTTAAAGGCATAAGAGGTACCGGCACTTAGCCACAAACGATCCTGGTCCGGAATAGAGATAGAACGCTTATCTGCTGGCACCGGGCTGTCATCAAACGCAATACCGGTACGGAAAGTCCAGTTCTTGTCGTAGGAATAGGTCGTGCCCAGCGCAATGCGGTACGCATCGTGGAAGCTTTCATCTTTATAGAACAGCGTCTGGCCGTTTGAACCGGTCGCTTTCAGCTCCTGGAACTGACTCCAGCTGGTGTACGCCAGGCTGTAGTGAACCGCCCACTGCGGTGCCACTTTATGCCAGCCCGACACTTCCCACATCTCCGGCAGATTCAGGGTTAATGCCCCCGGAACGGTCGTGCCGTTGGTGCCATCAGGAACACCGGTCACGGTCGGATCATTAAACGCATTCAGCCGTGATGAGAGGTTGCTCTTGTAATCGCCATCGAAATCAATTTTAACTTCTGAACGGTAGGTAAAGCCGAAGCGGTTATTTTCATCCACTTCATACAGGACACCGGCATTCCAGCCGTAGCCCCACTTATCGCCTTTCAGATGGGCCACCTGGGTATCAGCCGGAATACCCAGCCTCGCGCCTGATTCACCTGCATAGCGTTCAATTTTGGCTTTGGCGTAAACCGCATCAAAACCCACACCCACACTAAAATGATCATTCAGACGATAGGCGGTGCTGAGATTGAAATTGCCGGTCATCAGGTCGGTTTTACCCCCGTAACCGCCTGCGGTGTAGCCATTATTAAACTCTGTGGCTAAGCCATAATTTGACGTTGCAGATGCGCCAATCCACCACTGATCGTTAATAGGCTGAACGTAATGAATATTGGGGATCCACTGATTCGGGGCAATATTATTGGCATCCAGGCTGCGTCCGCTGGGACTGCGACCACTGATGTTGACATCTGGCGCAATATAAACCGCACCGAGTGAAAATTCAGGACGATCCATTAATGCCATCGTCGCCGGGTTACGGCTGGCTGACGCCGCCGTATCGCCCATTGCCCCTTCGCCTGAATATGCGCGACCTAAACCAATCGTAGAGAATTCATTTAACTGAAATCCAGCTGCGTAAACGTGTGAAGAGACAAGCGCCACTGCAGCCGCCACGGCTGACTTTGCAAACAGGTTTTTATGGTTCATGACCACAACCTCATGTGAATTATTATTTAACGCTATAACGTCGCGTAACAAAGGACGGCGGATTGTAGGGACTGATGTAAAGCGCACATATCAGACCAGTGCGGAGAGTATAGGTCCGACCTGTGTGCATGTTGCAATATTGTTTTTCAAATATTTCAGAATTGATCGCTTAAAATTCGATCTGCTTAACAAAACAGCCCCAATTCTGCACAGCATACCGATTCCAGTTTGTTCTGGATCAATTTTTATTGTGATATTCGTCACTTAGGGCCATACGCGTGGCGCATTTTTGGGCAAGCAGGTAAAATTTCGGTCATAAAATCGCGCAAACCGCCAGAATGCTGGTCAGGAGAATGAAATGACTGATGCCATTAAAAAATGCAGTGCGACCGAAACCGCAGCCTGTTGCTGTGTTGATGTGGGCACAGTGATGGATAACACCGATTGCACTGCAAGCTGGTCAGAATGGTTTGCTCAGCGTGCCGATGCGGAAGCGAAATTAGCGCAACTTACCCAGCGCGCGGGTGAGGTTGAATCAGAACCCTGTGTGATTGAATCGCGCTTCAGCGAAGTGAATCAGGGCGTACAGCTCGATGTCGATTTCACCTTCAGCTGCCAGGCTGAAACCCTGATTTTTCAGCTCGGTTTGCGTTAAATCTCAAAGCGCCGCGTACATGCGGCGTTTTTCATTTTCGTGTTTCCCTTCGCACTTTTTCCTTTCCGATATTGGCGGCTCACCCGCTTGTGGTTAACACTGATCAGGTCAGACCTCTTCAGGCAATGATGCCACAGTCCCAGCCACAGGTGAGAATAATGAGCAAAGCGCAGCCGCTGCTGACGCGTGATGGTGAACGCATCGCAATAACCCATGGGTTACGCACCCCTTTCCTGCGCCAGGCGACCGGCTTTCATGGCATTCCCGCCATTGAACTGGGACGTATAGTGGTCAGCGAATTAATGGCGCGCAGTGAACTTCCCGCTGAAGTGATAGAGCAACTGGTCTTTGGCCAGGTCGTGCAGATGCCGGAAGCGCCGAACATTGCGCGGGAAATTGTTTTAAGCAGCGGGCTGAATGTACATACCGACGCTTACAGCGTCAGCCGTGCCTGCGCCACCAGTTTTCAGGCGGTAGCGAATGTGGCAGAAAGTCTGATGGCGGGCACTATCTCTGCGGGCATCGCGGGTGGGGCTGACTCCTCTTCAGTGCTGCCAATCGGTGTCAGTAAAACGCTGGCGCGTGCGCTGGTGGATCTCAATAAAGCCCGCAGCGTCGGGCAGAAAATGCAGATCCTGCGACGTCTGCGCCCACGCGATCTGCTGCCGGTGCCACCCGCAGTGGCGGAGTATTCCACCGGCCTGCGCATGGGCGACACAGCCGAACAGATGGCGAAGAGTCACGGCATTACCCGTGAAGCACAGGATGCGCTGGCACTGCGATCCCATCAGCATGCCGCCCGAGCCTGGCAATCCGGGGTACTGAATCAGGAAGTGATGGCCGCTTTTGTGCCGCCGTGGAAAACCGCTATCGATCAGGATAATAACGTCCGTATGAATGCCAAAGCGGAGGATTACGCCCGACTGCGTCCGGCATTTGATCGCCAGCACGGTAGTGTTACTGCGGCCAACAGTACGCCACTCACCGACGGCGCGGCCGCGGTGATTCTGATGCGCGAGGGCCGCGCCCGCGAGCTGGGTATCAGACCGCTGGGTTATCTGCGCAGCTACGCTTTTTCCGCTATCGGGGTGCAGCAGGATATGCTGCTGGGTCCGGCGTACGCTTCACCACTGGCCCTGGATCGCGCTGGCGTGACCCTGGCCGATCTGACGCTGATCGATATGCATGAAGCGTTTGCCGCCCAGACGCTGAGCAACCTGCAGATGTTTCGCGATGAGCGCTTTGCCCGTGAGGTACTGAATCGTCCGCATGCGCTGGGCGAAGTGAATGAAGAGCGCTTTAACGTGCTGGGCGGTTCAATCGCCTATGGTCATCCTTTCGCCGCCACGGGCGCGCGCATGATTACCCAGACGCTGAACGAATTACGCCGCCGGGGTGGCGGGTTAGGACTGGTCACTGCCTGTGCAGCAGGTGGTCTGGGTGCGGCAATGGTTCTGGAGGCCGAATAATGGAGCAGAATGCGTTTCATCTGAAGATGCGACTGGATCACGTCGGCATCATCACGATTGATGTCCCTGATGAGAAAATGAACACCCTGAAAGCGGAATTTGCCGGTCAGATCATCGCGATTATTGCGGAGGCGCGGCGCGATCCAAAGCTGGCTGGCCTGGTGCTGATTTCCGGCAAGCCGGATAACTTCATTGCGGGTGCGGACATCAGCATGATCGACCGCTGCAAGAGCGCGCAGGAAGCTGAAGCGCTGGCAAAACAGGGCCAGGAAGTGATGGCTGCGCTCGACGCGCTGCCGTTCCCGGTGGTTGCAGCCATCCACGGTGCCTGCCTCGGCGGCGGACTGGAGCTGGCGCTGGCCTGCGATGCACGTATCTGTTCGCTGGATGATAAAACCCGGCTCGGATTACCGGAGGTACAGCTCGGCTTGCTGCCAGGCTCTGGCGGCACTCAGCGGCTGCCACGCTTAATCGGCGTGCAGCAGGCGCTGCCGCTGATTCTGACTGGCAAAACGCTGCGGGCTAAACAGGCACGTAAGCTGGGTGTGGTTGATGACGCGGTGCCGCAGGCGATTCTGCTGGAGACCGCCATCGCCCGTGTGAAAAAGGGCAAGGTCAGCGGACGAACGCTGCCGCTGCGCGACCGTCTGCTGCATGGCCCGATTGGCCGTCAGGCACTGTTTGCCCTGGCGAGCCGTCAGACAGCCGCTAAAACCCAGGGCAATTATCCGGCGGCAAATCGCATTATTGAGGTGGTGCGCATCGGGCTGGAACAGGGCAGCCGGGCAGGACATGATGCTGAAGCGCGTGCCTTTGGTGAACTGGCGATGACGCCAGAATCCGTTGCGCTGCGCGGCATCTTCTTCGCGACCACGGCCATGAAGAAAGAGCGGGGCGGAGACGCGGAGCCTGCCAGGGTGAAAAGCGTCGCTATTCTCGGCGGTGGCCTGATGGGCGGCGGCATCGCCAGCGTCACCGCCATCAACGCGGGCTTGCCGGTGCGCATCAAAGATATCAGCCTGGAAGGGGTAAACCATGCGCTGAAAACCAGCTGGGAGCTGCTGAGTAAAAAGGTTAAACGACGCCAGCTGACGCCGGCACAGCGTCAACAGCAGATGGCTCGTATCACGGGCGGCACAGATTATCAGGGCTTTTCACAGCGTGATGTGGTGATCGAAGCCGTATTCGAAGATTTAGCGCTGAAGCAGCAGATGGTGAGCGAAGTGGAAGCACACTGCCAGCCGCACACGCTGTTTGCCTCAAACACCTCTTCGTTGCCGATCGAAGAGATCGCCGTCAAAGCGCAACGTCCTGAGAACGTCATCGGGCTGCACTATTTCAGTCCGGTCGAAAAAATGCCGCTGGTGGAAGTGATTCCCCATCTGAACACCTCAACCGCAACGCTGGTGACGATTGTGGCACTGGCACGCAGCCAGGGCAAAACCCCGATTGTGGTGGCGGACAAGCCGGGTTTCTATGTTAACCGCATCCTGACGCCTTATATAAATGAAGCGATGCGCTGCCTGCTGGAGGGCGAACCCATCGACCATATTGATCGGGCGCTGGTGAAGTTTGGTTTTCCGGTCGGCCCGATTCAGCTGCTGGATGAGGTGGGTATCGACGTCGGCAGTAAAATCAGTCCCATCCTGCATCAGGCCTATGGCGAACGCTTTGCCGCGCCGGCCGCGTTTGATGCGGTGCTGAAAGATGGCCGCAAGGGACGTAAAAACAGCAAAGGCTTTTATCGCTATGACCAGGCGCGCTGGCAGCGTAAAAAACCTGACGCCTCACTTTATACTTTGCTGAAGGTCACACCGAAAGCCAGGCAGAGTGAGGCACAGATTGCTGAACGCTGTGTCATGATGATGCTCAATGAGGCGGCCCGCTGTCTTGACGAGCAGGTGATCCGCTGCGCGCGCGATGGCGATATCGGTGCCGTGTTTGGCATCGGCTTTCCGCCATTTTTGGGTGGTCCGTTCCACTACATGGACAAACTGGGCGCGGCGGAAATGGTCAACAGATTAACCCGGCTTACGCAGCAACATGGGGAACGTTTTACACCCTGTGACGCGCTGATTGAGGCGGCTAAAAAATAGACGAAATTTTACATTTCTGCTGAAAATGGAATAACCAATCCGATTCAGCGGCTTAGAAAAACGCCGCCAGAGTGTGCGGCGCAGCATGATTCTGAGAAGTGCTTATTTAATAAACAACCGGTTGACTATACTGAAGCCATTAGGGTAAAACACAGCGTTCATTCGCAGAGTGAAGAGTCAGGCGCTACGCGTCGGGCGATGTCGACAAACAACAGCGGTGCTTTATGCAAGTTTTTATCATGCGTCACGGCGATGCGGCTCTGGAAGCAGCCAGTGATTCAGTCAGGCCATTGACCTTATGTGGCTGCAACGAATCACGTCAAATGGCCAACTGGCTTAACAGCCAGACGCCGGACATTGAGCGAGTAATGGTGAGTCCCTATTTACGCGCGCAGCAAACGCTCGCGACGGTGCGTGAAGCCTTTCCCCTGCCGGAAGGCCAGGACGTTCTGCCGGAGTTAACGCCGGGTGGCGATCCTGAGATGGTAGGGTGCTATCTGCAGGCGCTGGCGAATGAAGGCGTGAAATCGGCGCTGGTGATCTCACATTTACCGTTGGTAGGGTATTTAGTCTCTGAACTGTGCCCACAGGAAGCACCGCCCATGTTTGCCACTTCCGCCATTGCCTGCGTGGAGTTCGATCCCGCGGCAAGCGCAGGTAAATTGCTGTGGCAGGTCAGTCCCAAAAAACTGGCGAAAGCGATCTGACGTCTCTGGGCCGATCCCGTCGGCCCCTTTTATGACAACTCAGGCGGTTGCCACTCCTCAATCTCAATCAATACCAGCAGCGCGGCGTCACCGCCAAACATCTTCGGCGCCTGATGAAAAGCCATCACCCACGGATGCTGGGCCAGCCACAGCGGCGTCTGCTGCTTCAGAATATGCTTCCCATGACCGGTCATGACGCTGGCGCAGAACAGATGTTCACGGCGGCAGGCGGCGATGAGTGCCCCCAGCTCCTGCTTGGCCTGCTGCTGCGTTAATCCGTGCAGATCCAGGAAAATCTCTGGCGTATAGTCGCCGCGACGCAATTTTTTCAGCTCAAAGTGACTGACATCGGCGCGAACGTAACGGGTTGCCCCTTCCGTAGAAAGCAGCGGCTGAAACTCATCCGAAAAGTAGTGACTGTTGTCCGCCTGCTCTGAAAGCAGACGTTTCACCGGAATCTGGCGGGTTTTCACCGGCGCTTTATGGACAAAGGTGTCCTGTTTTAACTGACGTGTTCCGGTCATTAACTGGCGAAACAGCGCTTCATCATCCGGGCTTAGTGGTGTTTTTTTACTCATGGCAGGTCAGTCATATCAGAAAAGGCTGTCACACAGCAGAGCCGCTACCTTACCGTTAAGTGTCATTAAATGTCAGCTTTTTCACCTCGCTGCGCTGAATTCTCCCCGGCTTCATGGCACACTACTGGCCGATTTAGCAAAAGGCCTGCGGAGGGCTACGTGGACAAAATTTTCGTCGATGAGGCAGTGAACGAACTGCACACCATTCAGGACATGCTGCGCTGGGCGGTCAGCCGCTTTTCCGCTGCCGGAATCTGGTACGGACATGGTACAGACAATCCCTGGGACGAAGCCGTTCAACTGGTCCTGCCGTCACTCTGGCTGCCGCTGGATATTCCGGAAGATATGCGCAACGCGCGTCTGACCGCCAGCGAACGTCTGCTGATCGTTGAGCGCGTTATCCGTCGCGTCAACGAGCGCATTCCGGTCGCCTATCTGACCAATAAAGCCTGGTTCTGCGGTCACGAATTCTTTGTGGATGAGCGCGTGCTGGTTCCACGTTCACCCATTGGCGAACTGATTGAGAACCGCTTTGCCGGCCTGGTCAGCACGCCGCCGCGTCATATTCTGGATATGTGTACCGGCAGCGGCTGCATCGCGATTGCCTGCGCCTATGCCTTCCCGGAAGCGGAAGTGGACGCCGTGGATATCTCCACCGGTGCGCTGGCCGTCGCCGAGCAGAATATTGAAGAGCATGGACTGATTCATCAGGTGACGCCAATTCGTGCTGACCTGTTCCGCGAACTGCCACAGCTAAAATACGATCTGATCGTCACGAATCCGCCGTATGTGGATGCGGAAGACATGGATGATCTGCCAAACGAATATCGTCACGAACCTGAGCTGGGTCTGGCGGCAGGCAGCGATGGCCTGAAGCTGGTGCGCCGTATTCTGGCGTGTGCACCTGACTATCTCAGCGAGCAGGGCGTTCTGGTCTGCGAAGTGGGCAACAGCATGGTGCACATGATCGAGCAGTATCCCGATGTGCCCTTTACCTGGCTGGAATTCGACAACGGCGGTGACGGCGTCTTTACGCTGACGCGCCAGCAGATTGTCGACGCACAACACCATTTCTCTTTTTATAAAGACTAAAAGTGGGGCGAAGTATCGCCCGCCAAACCCTGAGAAGGAAACAGCATGGCCGGAAACAGCATCGGGCAATTTTTTCGAGTAACCACCTTCGGCGAGTCCCACGGTCTTGCGCTGGGCTGCATTGTTGACGGCGTGCCGCCCGGCATTCCGCTGACCGAAGCCGATATTCAGCACGATCTCGATCGCCGTCGTCCTGGTACATCGCGCTATACCACGCAGCGCCGCGAGCCGGATCAGGTGAAAATTTTGTCCGGTGTGTTTGAAGGCGTGACGACCGGCACCTCAATTGGCCTGCTGATTGAGAACACCGATCAGCGCTCGCAGGATTACGGCGCGATCAAAGATCTGTTCCGTCCGGGCCATGCGGATTACACCTACGAGCAGAAATATGGTCAGCGCGACTACCGTGGCGGCGGCCGCTCGTCGGCGCGCGAAACCGCGATGCGTGTGGCGGCGGGTGCCATCGCCAAGAAATACCTGCAGATGAAACACGGTGTGGTGGTGCGCGGCTATCTGTCACAGATTGGTGATATCGCCTGCGAGCTGAAAGACTGGAGCATCGTAGAAGAGAACCCGTTCTTCTGCCCGGATGCTGACAAGCTGGAAGCGCTGGACGAACTGATGCGCGGCCTGAAAAAAGAGGGCGACTCCATTGGCGCCAAAGTCACTGTCATGGCTGAGAACGTGCCACCAGGCCTGGGCGAGCCGGTCTTCGACCGACTGGACGCCGATCTGGCGCACGCGCTGATGAGTATCAATGCCGTCAAAGGCGTCGAAATCGGTGACGGCTTTGCGGTGGTAAACCAGCGCGGCAGTCAGCATCGCGACGAGATCCGTCACGATGGTTTCCAGAGCAATCACGCGGGTGGCATTCTGGGCGGTATCAGCAGCGGTCAGATCATCAGCGCCAATGTGGCGATGAAACCGACTTCCAGCATCACCGTGCCGGGTAAAACCATTACCCGTGATGGCGAAGAAGTGGAGATGATCACCAAAGGTCGTCACGATCCCTGCGTGGGGATCCGTGCCGTGCCGATCGCGGAGGCGATGATGGCGATCGTGCTGATGGATCATCTGCTGCGCCAGCGGGCGCAGAACGGTGATGTTAACAGCTCCGTGCCGCGCTGGTGATGGCATGAAAGCGCTCCTGCTTACCCTGAGTGCGCTGCTGATCAGCGCCTCAAGCCTGGCGGCGACGCCGTGGCAAAATATTCAGCATCCAATCAGCGGCGCACCGCAATCGATTGGCGGCTTTGCCAATGGCTGTATTGTTGGCGCGCAGTCGCTGCCGCTGAATTCACCCAACTATCAGGTGATGCGGCAGGATCAGCGGCGTTATTTCGGTCATCCCGATCTGATTCAGTTTATTCAGCGGCTCAGCACCCAGGTGCATAACCTGCAACTGGGTAACGTGCTGATTGGCGACATGGGCATGGCAGCAGGCGGGCGCTTCAGCAGCGGTCACGCCAGTCATCAGACCGGACTGGATGTAGATATCTGGCTGCAGCTACCAAAAAGCCGCTGGAGCGCGCAGCAACTGCTGAAGCCGCAGCCGCTGGATCTGGTTGGGCCAGGCGATAAAAATGTCATTGCGCGCCACTGGCAGCCGGAAATCGACAGCCTGATTAAACTGGCGGCCAAAGATGATGATGTCACACGCATCTTCGTCAATCCGGCAATTAAAAAGCAGCTTTGTGCTGATGCAGGTAACGATCGCGACTGGCTGCGTAAAGTGCGTCCGTGGTTTGCTCATCGTGCCCATATGCATGTGCGGCTGCGCTGCCCGGCAGGCAGTATTGGCTGTGAAGATCAGCCTGCACCGCCGCCAGGCGATGGCTGTGGCGCAGAACTGCAGAGCTGGTTCCTGCCTAAGCAACCGGGTTCTGGTGCACCGGTGAAACGTGAGCCACCGCCGCTGCCGCCTGCCTGTCAGGCCCTGCTGGATAAACATTTACTGTAAGGGATTCCATGGATTGGTTTGTGGTCAGCCCGCTGCTGGTCGGGCTGCTGTTTTTAATCGCCATGCTGGCCGGTTTTATTGATTCAATCGCGGGTGGCGGGGGATTACTTACGGTACCTTCGTTGCTGGCGGCGGGCCTCTCTCCTGCCCAGGCGCTGGCGACCAATAAACTGCAATCGGTCGGCGGATCGTTTTCCGCCAGCCTCTACTTTGTCCGGCGCGGTGCAGTGAAGCTGAATGAGCAGTGGCTGAATATCGCCATGACGCTGATGGGGTCCGTGCTGGGTGCGATACTGATTCAGCGTCTGCAGGCGGATTTTCTGCGTCAGATGCTGCCGCTGTTTTTAATCGCCATCGGCCTGTGGTTCCTGCTGATGCCGCGCCTGGGGGAAGTGGATCAGGCGCGCCGCCTGCATGGCCTGGCTTATGCGCTGGTGGGCGGCGGAGCCGTGGGATTCTACGACGGATTTTTCGGACCGGGCGCAGGCTCCTTTTATGCACTGGCTTTCGTCACGCTCTGCGGCTACAACCTGGCCAAAGCGACCGCACACGCCAAGGTCCTTAACTTCACTTCAAACCTGGGCAGCCTGCTGTTCTTTATGTTCGGTGGCAAAGTGGTGTGGGGAACCGGCCTGGTTATGATGCTCGGCGCGTTCTGCGGCGCGCGTCTGGGCGCGCGGCTGGTGCTGAGCCGCGGACAGAAACTGATCCGCCCGATGGTGGTCATTGTCTCTGCCGTCATGAGCATTAAATTACTGTGGGACAGCCACGGCAGCGACGTTCTGGCCTGGCTGGCCACGCTGCATTCGTAACTTTTTACGTGATACCGTCATGAACCCGACTCATCATTATGAACAGCTGATCACGCTGTTTGATCGCTGTTTCAGCGATGAATTTCAGACCCGTCTAATTAAAGGCGACGATGAACCGATCTATCTTCCTGCGGATGCAGAGTCGCCGTGGAACCGCGTGGTCTTTGCCCACGGCTTCTACGCCAGCGCTCTTCACGAGATCTCACACTGGTGCATCGCCGGTGAAGCCCGCCGCAAACTGGTCGATTTTGGCTACTGGTACTGCCCGGATGGCCGCGACGCGCTGACCCAGAGTCAGTTTGAAGCAGTGGAAGTGAAGCCGCAGGCGCTGGAGTGGATGTTTTGTACGGCGGCAGGCTTTCCCTTCAACGTGAGTTGTGACAATCTCGACGGAGATTGTGAGCCGGATCGCATTGCGTTTCAGCGTAAAGTCCATGCTCAGGTCATGAGCTATCTGACGTCGGGCATTCCCGACCGTCCCGCGCGTTTTATTACCGCCCTGGCGGAATTTTATGGCAGGCCGTCATTAACAGCGTCGCAGTTTCCCTGGCCGGAAGATCTGTGATGCAGAAAGGCATTATAAATAGAGGAATTGAGATGATCGCAGAATTTGAAGCGCGTATTCTGGCCCTGATTGACGACATGGTCGAGCATGCCAGTGACGATGAGCTGTTCGCCAGCGGTTATCTGCGCGGGCATCTGACACTGGCCGTGGCCGAGGTGGAGCAACTGGGCGAACATACGCCAGAAGCGCTGCAGATTCAGGTCTCCCGCAGCCTGCAAAATGCCATTGCGGCGGGTGAACTCTCGCCGCGCGATCAGGCATTAGTGGTGGGGATGTGGGACAACCTGTTTGTCCAGGCTCGTCAGCTCTCCGCCTGACCGTGCAGGGCGGCATGCCGCCCTTATCATCGCCAGTTAAACCGCTTTTCCCTTCAGTAATTTCCTTACCCAGTAACGATTCGGATTGAGGGCTGCCAGCGTACTGGCATCCAGCGGCTGTGGCTCGCCGGTCAGCTGGGCTGCCAGCACTTCGGCTGCCAGCGGTGCACTGCACAGGCCGCGCGACCCCAGCGCCCCAAACAGGTATAAGCCCGTAAACTCAGGTGCGTCAGCGATGTCATGACCTGCTGCAAGCTGGGTCGGTAAATCAGCATACTGCTTAAGCGTCGCATCATAATCCGGTACGCCGCCCACCATTGGCAGGTGGTCCCGCGTGGCACAGCGCACGCCCATTCTTGCTTCACCGCCACTGACATCCACGTTTGTTACCCAGCGGCTGTCAGGCAGGCAATGCAACAGGCGGCTGCGGTTCTCCTGCTGATCCTCTTCCCGGTAATCTGTGGCGGTTTCGCCACGGTGATAGCTGGCACCGATGCAGTGAGTACCAAACTGTGGGCTGACGGGCGTCAGATAGCCGTCGTAACAGAGCACGGTGTGGAGTGCATTAAGCCCCGGCGTGGAGGGAACATGGCTTACCTGACCGGCCACCGGATAGGCTGGCAGCGGGGCGCTCTGCGCAAAGTCGGCTATCGCATGACCGTTTGCCAGCACCACCGTGGCATGACGGCCCGCCGGACGATCGCTGAACGTCAGCGTCCAGTGATCGCCCTCGCGTGAAAGTTCGCTGACGCGATGCAGCCAGTGAATGCGTAATCCCTGGGTTTCGCCATGCGCCAGCATCGCGCTGGTCAGCTCAGCCGGTGAAAGCCAGCCGCCCTGCGGATAGAAAATACCGCCACAGCCGTGTTCGGCATTCGCCAGCGTCTCTGCCTCATCCACATTAACGCCACGGGCAATGGATTCAGGCAGGCCCATCGCCAGCATCTGATCGATCTTCTTACGGCTTTTCTCATCCCAGCCCAGTTGCAGCACACCGCTCCAGTGATGTTCATAGGCGACAGTTAACTGATCGTAGAGCCGCCGGGCAAAACTGAATGCTGCCGGGAAAAAGGTGGCAAGCGCCGGGTCGTGCTGGTTGAGCAGCGGATAGAGTGCTCCCTGACGATTGCCGGACGCGCCCAGCGCCGGCGCCTCATCGGCGCAGTAAAGCGTCACCCGCCAGCCGCGACGCAGCAGCGCCAGCGCCAGCGTGGCACTGGCAACGCCGCCGCCAATGAGCGCAACATCACGTTGCGCCGCTGATTGACGATGATACCAGGGCTGCCCGGCAGGCAGCGCAGGCGCGTCCTGTAACGGTCCGCATAGCATTTCGCGCTTGGGACCAAATCCTTTGCGGCGGATGACGTCAAAGCCGGCCTCCTGCAGACCGCGCCGGACAATGCCTGCGGCGGTAAAGGTCGCGAATGTCCCCTGCGGACGCGCCAGTTTTGCCATCATGCTGAACAGTGCTGGCGTCCACATATCCGGGTTCTTCGACGGCGCGAAACCATCCAGGAACCAGGCATCCACCTGACGATTCAGGCTCTCATCCAGCTCTCCCATCAGCTGGTTAATATCGCCCAGCCACAGGTCGAGCGTGATACGTCCGCCGTCAAACAGCAGTCGCTGGCAGCCGGGCAGGGCGGCGGGCCATTGCGCCTGCAGCGCCGCCGCCCACGGGGCCAGTTCAGGCCAGTGCTGCTGCGCCGCAGCCAGGTCATCACGGGTTAACGGAAATTTCTCAAAGCTGATGAAATGCAGACGTTTTAAAGTGGCATCAGGCTGGTCACGCTGAAACGCATCGAACGCCTGCCACAACGTCAGAAAATTGAGGCCGGTGCCAAAACCGCTTTCCGCCACGATCAGCAGATCCCGTGGATGCTCAGCAAAACGCTGGGGAAAACCGTTGCCGCCAAGGAAGACATAGCGTGTCTCTTCCAGACCATTGTCATTAGAGAAATAGACGTCGCCAAACGCTCGGGAAACAGGTGTACCCTGTTCATTCCAGTTTAGCTGCGCATGTTCGACCGGGGTTAATTTCACGGTAAAGGCTCATTTTTCAGGCAGTGGCGCGATTTTAGCGACCCACGTGACATGACGCAAATTTACAAAAGGAAATAGCTGATCGGACTTGTTCGGCGTACAAGTGTACGCTAGAGTGCATGCCAATTAAGAAGAAGTGGATGAGGAAGATTGAATGAAACGTGCTGTGATTACTGGCTTAGGGATCGTTTCCAGTATTGGTAATAACCAGCAGGAGGTGCTGTCATCTCTGCGTGAAGGACGCTCTGGCATCACCTTTTCTGAAGAGATGAAAGATTCCGGCATGCGTAGTCACGTCTGGGGTAACGTTAAACTGGATACCACCGGCCTCATCGATCGCAAAGTTGTGCGTTTTATGAGTGATGCGTCAATCTATGCTTATCTTTCCATGGAAGAAGCGATTAAAGATTCCGGCCTCACCACTGAAATGTATCAGAGCAACCCACGTGTGGGTCTGATTGCAGGCTCAGGCGGCGGTTCTCCTCGTTTCCAGGTATTTGGTGCTGATGCGATGCGTAGCCCACGTGGCCTGAAAGCGGTTGGCCCTTACGTGGTGACCAAAGCGATGGCTTCTGGCGTCTCTGCCTGCCTCGCCACGCCGTTCAAGATTCATGGCGTAAACTACTCAATCAGCTCCGCCTGTGCCACCTCGGCGCACTGTATCGGTAATGCTGTTGAGCAGATTCAGCTCGGCAAGCAGGATATCGTTTTTGCTGGCGGCGGCGAAGAGCTGTGCTGGGAAATGGCCTGTGAATTCGACGCGATGGGCGCGCTCTCTACCCGTTACAACGACACCCCGGAAAAAGCGTCACGTACCTATGACAACGAGCGCGACGGTTTTGTTATTGCAGGTGGCGGCGGCATGGTCGTTGTTGAAGAGCTGGAGCATGCGCTGGCTCGTGGTGCGCACATCTATGCCGAAATCGTCGGTTACGGTGCGACGTCAGACGGTGCAGACATGGTTGCGCCATCCGGCGAAGGCGCAGTACGCTGCATGAAGATGGCGATGCACGGTGTCGATACACCCATCGACTATCTGAACAGCCACGGAACCTCTACCCCGGTAGGTGATGTGAAAGAGCTGGGTGCGATTCGTGAAGTGTTTGGCGATAACACGCCATACATCTCTGCGACCAAAGCAATGACCGGCCACTCACTGGGTGCCGCTGGCGTGCAGGAAGCGATCTACTCGCTGCTGATGCTGGAGCATGGTTTTATCGCGCCAAGCATCAACATCACCTCGCTGGACGCGGCAGCAACCGGCATGAACATTGTGACTGAGCCAGTGGAAAAAGAGCTGACCACCGTGATGTCTAACAGCTTTGGTTTTGGCGGCACCAACGCCACACTGACCATGCGTAAATATCAGGCGTAATCAGTACTCTGAAGGGCCGGCTTGCCGGCCCTTTTTGTTTTTAAAGCCCATCTCCGTTACCTCATTTACCCCTCGGTATTAACCCTCCCGCTGCAGTAGCCGCAGCAACTTATCGCATCCTGCCACAATCTCGTCAGGCGTCAGCGCGGCAAAACCGAGCATCCAGCCTTGTTGAGATGCGTGTCCGGCATAAAGCGGACTCAGTCGCGGTAGCAGCAATCCCTGTTGTGTTGCCAGCGCGGTTAAGCGTGCTTCATCCTTTTGTACTGTTACCGTCAGCTGTAATCCACCGCCGCTGGCTATTGGCGTGATCCACGGCGAGAGCCGCTGCTCAATCTGCTCAAGCAACCGATCGCGACGGCTGTGATAGAGCTGACGCATCAGGCGCAGATGGCTGGCGAAATGTCCCTGTTGCAGAAAGGCGGCGGTGACAGCCTGCGGCAGCAGGGCGCTGTGCCCATCCAGCACGCTCCGTGCACGGCCTATGGGCGTAACCAGCGCCGGCGGCACGACCATCCAGGCCAGCCGCAGGGAAGGAAACAGCGACTTCGAAAAGGTGCCCAGCGTAATGACCCGCTGATGCCGGTCCAGACCCTGCAATGCAGGAATCGGACGTTCGTTGTAGTGAAACTCGCTGTCGTAATCGTCTTCTATCAGCCAGCTCTGGTTGCGCTGTGCCCAGTCCAGACATGCCAGACGTCGCGGCAGGCTGAGCGTGACGCTGGTGGGATAGTGATGCGAGGGCGTCAGGTACATGAGCGTTGCACTGCCACTGGTGGGCAGGGCGCCTTCGGCATCAACAACAATCCCACGCACCTGTGCGCCTGCAGCCAGGAAGGCATTGCGGGCACCGGGATAGCCCGGCTCCTCCATCCACACCTCATCACCAGGATCGACCAGCATCATGCTCAGTAACTGCAGCGCCTGTTGGGAACTGGTCAGAATGATGACCTGCTCCGGCTGGCACGCGACGCCCCGGGAGAGTGTCAGATAATCAGCAAGTGCACTGCGTAACGGCAGATAGCCACAGGGATCGCCATATCCCATTGCGGTGCTGCCCAGAGAACGTTGTACGCTGCTGCTCAGGCGTCGCCAGGTGTCGTGAGGAAACGCACGTAACTCCGGTGAACCGGATGCGAACGCGTGAGGAAAAGGGGGATCCTGACAGCCACCGGTTGCCAGCACCTGCTGGCCGCGCGCCGAAAAACGGGCGGGCTGATGCCGTGTCGGCAAAGATGAGGGTGTGCCGGGGATGATGATGGCGACAAAAGTACCGCGACCGGTTTCACGTCGCAGATAGCCTTCACTCTCCAGTTGTCCGTAGGCCGCTTCCACCGTCACGCGTGAAAGGTGCAGATCCAGCGCCAGCTGTCTGCTGGAGGGTAACTGCTGACCCGCACGCAGATGGTACCGGTTAATCGCCAGCCGAAGGGTCGCGCAGAGACGTTCACGCACGCCGCCACTGGTCTGATGCTGGAAAAGTTGTAACAGCGGTGAAGGCATATCGGTCTTATCCCTGATGAAGAATGGGTATCAGTAAGCAGTCCACTTTGCCGTAAACTGCGAATTCATCACAACAGGAGAATCGCTATGTCATCAGTTTTACGCATTCCGGCCGCCACGCCGCAGCAAAGCCTCGACTATCTGCAGTCAAAACTCGCGTATTACACCGACGCGTGGGATCTGGCGGAAGACCTGGAGCAGCAGCGTCAGGCTATCGTGGTGATTGATGCGCGTGCGCCGGAGGCTTATCGCGCCGGGCACATCTGCGGCGCCATCAACTTTCCGCATCGCGGGATGGATGCCAGCACGACGGCCCGGCTTGATCGCCGCAAAGTGTATGTCACTTATTGTGACGGCATTGGCTGTAACGGCTCGACGAAAGCGGCCCTGAAGCTGGCATCGCTGGGCTTTCAGGTAAAGGAGTTAATTGGCGGGCTGGATTTCTGGAAACGTGATGGTCATCCGCTGACCTGGGGTGATGCGGCGGGTGAATGGCCCGTTACCGCGACCAAAGCATCCTGTGGCTGCTAGCTCAGAGTACCAGCCAGAGTAAAAGGGTGATGACGACCAGTGCAATAAAGAAACCCAACAGCGGACGCCCTGCCAGTGACTGAATCGGCGGCGGCAGCGAGGCGACAAAGGGTGACCAGATCGGCTGCGGTTTAATCTCGCTGGCAGCCAGCGGCTGTTCGTGCAGTTTTTCTGCCCGGTCTGCGCGACGGCTGAACAGAAAATTCAGCAAATCCTGAGTCTGCGTCACCGTGAGCACCGTCTGTGGCGTGGCCTGAAAACGCTGCTGGCTGTAATCCTCCAGCTGCTGCCGCTCCTGCTGATCAAGCGGCTGTTTCAGGGAGGCTTCCAGCAAGTGCAGCGTAGGGGCGCTGTGCTGACTCAGCGTCTGGCGCACCTGGAGATATTGGGTCAGCAGCGGGAAGTGACGTGACGGGATCGGATCGCCGCTGGTCAGGTTCACCAGCTTCAGCGCAGCCGTCCACAGCTTACCGGTAGATTCGCCGGTGGCAGCGGCAAGGCGCACCACCTGCTGATTCAGCGTATGGTGCTCAGCAGGCAGCAGCGTACGGTCGCTGACGCGAATCTGCTGCGGCTGGGGAATCGTCATCTGCCCGTTCTGCAGCATCGTCAGCACCTGGCGCAACTGATCCTGGCTCAGCGCGCTAAGCACAGTCTGGCCAAATTGCTGACGGATAAAATCGCTGACAGCCTGGCGGTTATTGCCCTTGGGCAGCAAGTCGGTGAGCTGTGTCATCAGCAGGCGGGTGGCATGTCCATTTTGCGTCTGTGTTAGGCGGTTATTAAGATACTGCTCCGCTGCCGGAAAATGACGCGACTGCAACTCCGCTTCACTCTTGACGCCCACTTCATGACGGAGCCCCGCCCAGAGTTCAGGCGCTTTAAGATTGCTGAGCGAAGAGATACGCACGATCAGGCGTTCTAACGTCGTGCGCTGCGCAGGCGAAAGAGGCTGTTCACCGGCCACGGAACCGTGACGCGTTACGCCGGTTTGCGGATTGACAGATGAACGATCGACCGGCACACCGGGGCCGCTAAGAGGTTGCATGGCGGATTCCTTGGAAAAACAGAACAGCGTGGGGTGCGCCGGAAAAAGAATAGGCCATGATAGCAAAAGCCCCCGGGAAATCCCACGGGGGCATGCGCGTTTCGGCAGGAGAATTACGCTTCGGTGCGCTTCAGTTGGTGACGACGCCAGCGTTTCCAGATTGGCGGCACCAGCAGAACCGCAATTGCCAGAACCAGCAGGATTTTACAGATCAGACTTTCCCACAGAATGACCATGTTGCCGTTGCTGATCGACAGGGCGCGACGGAGGTTCTGCTCCAGCATCTCACCCAGCACAAATCCCAGAATCAACGGCGACATCGGAAAATCCATTTTACGCAGGATATAACCAAAGATACCCAATCCCACCATCAGCAACAGGTCAAAGGTGGTGCTGTGCACCGCGTAGACGCCCACGGCAGAAATAGCGGCAATGGCTGGCACCAGAAACCACAATGGAATGGTTAGCATGCGGGCGAAGACGTTGATCATCGGGATATTCATGATCAACAGCATTACGTTGCCAATCAGCAGGGCAGCAATCAAGCCCCAGACAATATCTGGCTGCTCAACAAACATCGCCGGTCCTGGTGTGATGTTGTAGAGCGTTAATGCGCCGACCATCACCGCTGTTGTCCCTGAGCCGGGAATACCCAGTGTCAGCATCGGAATAAAGGATCCACAGGCAGAAGCATTGTTTGCCGCTTCCGGTGCTGCCACACCACGAATATCGCCTTTACCGAACTGATCGCTGCCGCTGATCTTTTTCTCAGTCATGTAGGCAATAGCACTGGCGATGGTGGCGCCTGCGCCAGGTAACACACCCACAAAGAAACCGATAAACGAGGAGCGCAGCGTTGCGCCGGTTGCCATAGAGGCTTCTTTCATGTTGAACATCATGCGACCGCTGGCACGAACCGCTTTCTGCCCGGTACTGGTGGACTCCAGCATCAGCAGAATTTCGCTGACTGAGAACAGACCAATCACCACCACCACAAACTGAATGCCATCGGAAAGGTGAACGCTGTCAAAGGTAAAGCGGTACACGCCGGTATTGGCATCCACGCCCACCGTAGCCATGCTGAGCCCTATTAATGCCGCAAGGAACGACTTCAGGGGATTGTGACTCATCATGCTGCCAAGGCAGGCGATAGCGAACACCATCAGCGCAAAATATTCCGCCGGGCCAAATGCCAGCGACCAGCTGGCCAGCAGGGGCGCGAACAGAATAATGCCGATAATCGCGATGGTTGAACCGATGAATGAACTCACGGCTGAGATGGACAGGGCAACGCCTGCTTTGCCCTGTTGCGCCATCGGATAACCATCCAGCGCGGTCATAATCGCGCCAGCATCACCGGGCACGTTAAGCAGGATGGAGGAGATGCGTCCGCCATATTCACAGCCGATATAGACCGTTGCCAGCAGGATCAGCGCCGATTCCGCCGGTAAGTGCAGGGCAAAGGCCAGCGGCATCAGGATCGCCACGCCGTTGATCGGCCCCAGACCCGGCAGCAGGCCGACGATGGTACCGATAAAACAGCCAATCAGGGCAATCAGCAGGTTCTCTGGCGTCATGGCGACGGCAAAGCCCTGCATTAAAAAGGACCAGGTATCCATGATACTCTCCTTAACTCAGCCAGCTGCCGACCGGAAGGGTCACTTCCAGCAGACGGTCAAAGGCATAAAAAAGTGTGGAGCCCATTACCACGCCGGACAGTGCGGCTGCCCACCAGCGCGCACCAAACAGCAAGCCGATGCCAAACGTCAGCAGCGTTGTGCTGATGGCAAAGCCCAGCATTTCAAACAGCCAGCCATAGAGCATCATCATTGCCGCCAGCGCCACCAGACGTTTCAGTGTGCTGTGGGCTGGCCAGTGAATGGTGTCCGGTTTACGAAACAGCATCAGCACGGCACAGATTGCCATCAGGCCAAGGATCGCCATTGGGAACGGTCGTGGTCCCACCGGTTCGTAGCTGTATTCACTCTGAATTTGCCAGGCTATTACCATGCCGCCGAGGCACAGGGCCAGCCACAGGCCCGCAAAAATACGATCGCTCATGATTCGCTCCGCTTATTTGGCCAGACCAAATGATTTCGCCTTTTCACGATAATCCGCGACCTGCGTTTTCACGTAGCTATCAAGTTCCTGCCCGAACATGTTGAATTCAAACAGGCCACGCATATCGCGTTGTTTTTTAAACTCCGGGGTATCCACCATCTTTTTAAATGCCTGCTCCCACCACTGATAATCAGCATCGCTGACTTTTGGGCCGAGGTAGTAGCCACGAATGACGGGCCAGACCATGTTAAAACCCTGTTCTTTGGCGGTAGGGACCTCAGCCAGCTGGCCAGGAAGACGTTGATCGGACATCACCGCCAGTACCCGCATTTTGCCGCCCTGCAGATGTGGCACCATCTCACTCATGTCGCCGGAAACCACCTGAATATGATTGCCGAGCAGCGCCGTTACCGGCTCACCACCGCCTTCAAAGGCGACATAGCGCATTTTGCGGGGATCGATGCCCGCTTCGCGCGCCAGCAACGCCGTTTTCATCCAGTCCTGACTGCCGATTGATGCGCCGGCACCGACCACCACTTTGGTCGGGTCTTCTTTCATTGCCGCCATCAGTTCGCCCAGGGTTTTCCATGGCGCGTCTTCGCGGACGGCGACCATACCGTAGTCCGTTCCCACGGCGGCCAGCCACTTCACATCGTCAACCGAATAGCGACCAAATTTGCCCTGTGACAGGTTCAGCAGCGATCCGCCAGAAAAGGCGACCACCGTGCCCGCTTCAGCCGGACGCTGGGCAATAATGGCGTTATAGGCCACCGCACCCACGCCGCCAGGCATATAGGTCACGCGCATCGGGGTTTCAATCTGTTTGGTTTCCTGCAGCGAGACCTGCAACAGCTTGCAGGTAAGATCAAACCCGCCGCCCGGTTTGGCTGGTGCAATACATTCGGTACGGCCAGGGCCGTCAGCGGCATTGGCAGCCGGTACCAGCAGAGCCAGCAGGGCAGAGGTAAGGGCGGTATGGATTATTTTTTTCATCGTGCGCTCCATTCATTCTTCCAGAGTGTGATTACAGCCGTAATATTGGCGTTACTGAATTGTTAAAACAGTTACCTTTCATTTACCTTTCACTGCCCGGATTTAATGACAGGATGTGATATGCGTCTCTTACTGGTAGAAGATACCGTTGAACTGGCACGCTGGCTGCAGAAGGCGCTGACGCAAAAGGGCTTCGCCGTTGACTGGGTTGCAGATGGGGTTGCCGCCGATCACGCGTTGCAATGTGAAGCCTATGCGCTGGTCGTGCTGGATGTTTCCCTGCCGCGTATTGATGGTCTGGAGGTGCTGACGCGGTTACGGCGGCGTGGACAGGGTGTGCCGGTGTTGCTGTTAACGGCGCGCAGTGCACTGGATGACCGGGTGCGCGGCCTGAATCTGGGGGCGGATGATTATCTGACCAAGCCGTTTGAACTGGATGAACTGGAAGCGCGATTGCGCGCGCTGTTGCGGCGCAGTCAAAGCCAGGCCGCGCAAAGTCAGTCACTGGGGCAACTGGTGCTGGATGGGGAGGGCTATTTTCTGCTGGCTGAAAAGCCGCTGGCATTAACGCCGCGCGAATCCAGTATTCTTACTACCCTGATGCAGCGTCATGGCCGGCCCGTTTCCCGTCAGCATCTCTATGAACAGACCTTTACTCTGGCTGATGAGGCCAGTCCGGAGAGCATTGAGCTGTATGTGCATCGGGTGCGTAAAAAACTGGCAGGCAGTGATGTGGCTATCGTGACGCTGCGCGGACTTGGCTACAGTCTGGAAACCTTGCCGTGCGGCTGATTCACTCGCTGCGCGGCGAGCTGCTGGCGTGGCTGGGCCTGCCACTGCTGTTGCTGTGGGCGCTGTCAGTCTATACCCACTATCAGAGTGGACTGGCGGCAGCCAACCAGGCCTATGACCGCTCGCTGCTGGCTTCGGCCCGAACCGTGGCAGAACGTCTGGTGGTACGACAGCAGCATCTGGAAGTCGATGTTCCCTGGGTGGTGCTCGACAGTTTTGAACGTAATATGAATGATCAGCTGTTTTATCAGGTCATTTCCCCGCAGGGGAAAACCCTCTCCGGTTACGACGATCTGCCGCCGATTCCGCCAGCCAGTAAAATGTCGACCGCTTATCCGGCGCTGGTGCACTTCTATGATGGTCGCTATCACCAGCATCGCATTCGCGTTGCGGCACTCTGGCAACCGGTCAGTGAGGCGGGTGTTGAAGGCATGGCACTGGTCCTGGTGGCTGAAACCATTAATTCTCGTCAGGAGTTCGCCAGCCGGTTGATGCGCACCGCGCTGATCAGTCAGAGCGGGCTGGTTCTGATGACGCTACTGCTGGCCAGTCTGATGCTGCGTCGGGTGCTGCGACCGCTACGTCGACTGTCACGCATTGTCCTGCAGCGGGATGGGGGAGAGTTAACGCCATTGCCGTCATTACCCTGGTCAGAGCTTCAGCCGCTGATCATCGCGTTTAACCGTTACCTGGAGCGCCTGCGCGGGCTGCTGGCGCGTCAGGATCGCTTCAGCGCCGACGCGGCTCACCAGCTTCGCACCCCGCTGACCATCCTCAAAACTCAGGTCAGCGTGGCACTCAACAGCGATCGTCCTGAGCAGTGGCAGGAGAGCCTGCTTGGGATGCGCCACACGCTGGATGAGACCATTTTACTTACCGACCGGCTGCTACAGCTGGCCCGCATTAAAGCGCGGCATGGTGAAGATAAGCCAATGGCACGTGTCGATCTGGCCGCCATTGTGCGTGAAGCCTGTTTTAGCCGTTATCCGGCGGCGCGAACCCGGCAGCTTGACCTCGGTTATGAGGGTGAAGAGTGTCATAAGGTGGTGGGGGATGGTGTTCTGCTGGGCGAGCTGTGCGCCAACCTGCTTGATAACGCTATTAAATACACCCCGCACAATGGCGTGGTGACGGCGCGCGTGACACCTGGAAAACTGGAAATTGAGGATAGTGGTCCGGGCATTGAGGATGCCAGTCAGGCCAAAGCACTGCAGCCTTTTCAGCGGCTGGATAATGTCGGCATGCAGCCCGGTGCGGGTATTGGTCTTGCGCTGGTCCAGGATATCTGTGCCTGGCATGGTGCCACAATGCAGCTGGACCGCAGCCCGCAGCTTGGCGGGCTGCGGGTAACCGTCTTGTTTACCTCGGTGGCAGGCTGACCGCTTTACGCCGGATTAACGGCGTACGCAGTCGCTGGGCCAGGATCACACCGCCCAGCGTCAGACCGCCGCCAATCCAGTGGTAACTGTGCAGCTGTTCATGCAGGAATATCACCGCAATCACCGCGGTAAATACCGGAATCAGATTCATAAAGATGCTGGTGGTGCTGGCCCCCAGACGCTGCACGCCATGGATCCACAGGAACGGCGCAATGATCGACGCAAACAGACCGGCAAATGCCACCAGCGGCAGATTATGCCGGTTAAGCGCCACCTCAGGTGCCAGCAGAAAACCAGGCAACAGCAGCACGACACCAAATAAAATCTGCACATACAGGCTTTGCCAGATAGGCAGCGGCAGCGCCCAGCGCCGTGTCAACACGCCATAGAGTGCATAGGCGGCGGAAGCGGCCAGCATCAGCAGTTCGCCTTTGCCCAGGCCATAATTCAGCAATTGCATCACATTGCCTTCACTGACCAGCCATACCAGACCGATGAATGAGATGATACTGCCGAGCAGGATACCGAGCGTCGGCGCAATGCGGAGGATCACGACGCTCAGCAGCACGGTGAGCAGCGGAATGAGTGCGCCAATAATGCCCATAAAGAGTGCGCTGACACTGTGTGCCGCGTAGTACGCGAGGCTCTGATAGAGCACCATCCCGAGCAGTCCAAGCATAGCCAGCCGCCAGAGATGCGGCTTGATAGCCACACGCGCCCGCCACACGCCCGGCAGCACAAAGGGCGTCAGCACCAGTAGCGCCAGCAGCCAGCGATAGAAAGAGATCGCCGCGGGATCGATCGCACTGGCTGAGAGCTTGCTGACAATGGAGTTGATTGACCAGATTATTACCGCAAAGAGCGGATAGAGGAAAAACATGCTGACTCTCTATATGTATAATTAATGAGGCGCATTGTACGCGTGTCCGGATTTATTCAGATCATTAATATCGGAAAAATAAGTGATTGATGGGACAGAGTGATCCTGAAAGTGACCAGTCACTCCCCGCGTCATATGACATCGGGCGGGTCACGACAGCGGCTGCGTTTTCTGCGCGCCATCGTGCTGCCGGAGCAGGGGAACGTGTGCAGCGTCTCGCCCTTGCGCTGGAATACCGTTCCGCCCCGGCGCTGATTGTCATTTTCAGGCAGCCGGCGGAAATCACGCCCGATCGCTATCGCGCACGGTTAGGCTAACGCGTCGCTTTGTGCCAGAATCACTCCCCTCTATGCAACTGACAGGAAAGCCGTAGTGAAAATTCTGGTCGATGAAAATATGCCCTACGCCCGTGAGTTATTCAGCCGTACCGGCGATGTTGTCGCGGTGCCGGGACGTCCGCTGCCGGTGGCAGAACTGGCCGATGCCGATGGTCTGATGGTGCGCTCAGTCACCCAGGTGAATGAGTCACTGCTGGCAGGAAAGCCGGTAAAGTTTGTCGGAACCGCCACGGCGGGCACCGATCATATCGACGAGAACTGGCTGCAGCAGGCGGGCATTGCGTTCTCTGCCGCTCCGGGTTGTAACGCCATTGCCGTGGTGGAATATGTTTTCTCTGCGCTGCTGCTGCTGGCGGAGCGTGACGGCTTTGAGCTGCGTGACCGCACGGTCGGCATCGTCGGTGTCGGTAACGTTGGCGGGCGTCTGCAAAAGCGTCTGGAGGCCTGGGGCATCAAAACCCTGCTGTGCGATCCACCACGCGCCGATCGGGGTGACGAGGGCGATTTCCTGTCGCTGGACGCCGTCACCGCACAGGCTGATATTCTGACTTTCCACACCCCGCTGTTTAAAGACGGTCCCTATAAAAGCTGGCATCTGGCGGATGCGGCGCTGCTGATGGCGCTGAAGCCCAACACCATTCTGATCAATGCCTGTCGTGGTCCGGTGGTGGACAATGGCGCGCTGCTGGAAGTGCTGAAAATGCGGCCGGATCTCAGCGTTGTACTGGATGTCTGGGAGCCGGAGCCGGATCTCTCACTGGCGTTACTGGATAAGGTTGATATCGCCACGCCGCACATCGCGGGCTACACCCTGGAAGGTAAAGCACGCGGCACCACGCAGGTATTTGAAGCCTGGTGCGATTTTATTGGTCAGCCGCAGCAGGTGCCGCTCAGCACTTTACTGCCGGTGCCGGAGTTCAGTGAAATCACCCTGAATGGCCCGCTGGATCAGCCAACGCTGAAACGCCTGGCGCATCTGGTGTATGATGTGCGCCGCGATGATGCCCCCCTGCGTAAAGTGGCGGCCAAACCGGGCGAATTTGATCGCCTGCGCAAGCAGTATCTGGAGCGCCGCGAATGGTCGTCGCTGCAGGTGAACTGTGATGACGCCACAACGGCTGAGAAGCTAAACCAGCTGGGCTTTAACGCAATCATCTCCCCGAAATAACGGGCGCTGCAGGTCAGTCGCCCCGGCGCGGTTTCCGCACTGAATCAGTCAGTGTACGGAAACGATGCGTACTGCTGGCATGGCTGCATGACGGTGGTTTCCGGGGGAGATACCCCATGGATTTCGGGTTGCATTGCGGCGGCAAGAGCACGAGTCCCGATGAGCTTACTCAGGTAAGTGATTCGGTTGAGTGAACGCAGCCAGCAAAGATGCAACCTGAAAGACGATGGGGATAAATCTGAATCCCTGGGCGGTGAATATCACCGCCTTCTGTTTTTATGTCATTGTCTGGAGTAAACCAACATGTCTGACGGCTGGAATATTGCGCTACTTGGCGCGACAGGCGCAGTAGGGAACGCTGTACTGGAACTGCTGGCGGAACGCCAGTTCCCGGTTGGTGAATTATATTTGCTGGCCAGCGAAAACAGCGCAGGCGAAATCAAGCGTTACGAGGGCCGCTCGGTGCGGGTCGACAATGCAGAGACATTCGACTGGTCACAGGCACAGCTGGCCTTTTTCGTGGCGGGACGTGACGCTTCGGCGCGCTTTGCCGATGAAGCGGCTAACGCCGGTTGTCTGGTGATCGACAGCAGCGAGCTGTTTGCGCTGGAACCTGATGTGCCGCTGGTGGTGCCGGATGTGAACCCGCAGGTGCTGGCTGATTATCGTAATCGCAACATCATCAGCGTGGCAGATAATCTGGTGAGCCAGCTGCTGACCGCAATTAAACCGCTGGTGGATGCAGCCGGACTGAGCCGTTTACAGGTGACGAACCTGATCTCGGTCTCCAGCTACGGCAAAGTGGCGGTGGATGCGCTGGCCGGGGAAAGTGCCCGCTTGCTGAATGGTATTCCAGCCGATGAACACCATTTTGGTCGTCAGCTGGCATTTAACCTGATGCCCCAACAGGCCGATGCAGAAGGCAGCGTGGAAAGTGAACGTCGCCTGATTGATCAGGTACGTAAGGTATTACAGGACGAAGGCTTACCGATTGCGGTCAGCAGCGTACAGGCACCGGTGTTCTACGGTAATGCGCAGATTGTGCATATCGAAAACCTGCGCCCGCTCTCTGCGGAAGAAGCGCGTGCCGAGCTGGCGCTGGCGTCAGATATTCGTCTGAGCGAAGAGGATGAAGTGCCAACGCCGGTTACGGATGCCTCAGGCAACGGCGAACTGAGCATCGGCGCGGTACGCAACGACTACGGTATTCCGGAGTTGCTGCAGTTCTGGTCAGTGGCGGACAATATTCGTTTTGGCGGCGCGCTGATGGCGGTGAAAACTGCCGAGAAACTGGTTCAGGAGTATCTGTAACCATGTCCGATGGTCAGACACAAAAACTGGCGCTCGGCATCGAGTATGACGGCAGTCGTTACTACGGCTGGCAACGTCAGAATGAAGTCCGCAGCGTGCAGGAGAAGGTAGAGCGCGCGCTGTCGAAGGTCGCGGATCACCCGGTCAGCATTTTTTGCGCGGGCCGCACCGATGCCGGCGTTCACGGAACGGGGCAGGTGGTCCATTTCGAGACGACATCACAACGACCTGATGGTGCCTGGACGCTGGGCGTTAACGCTAATCTGCCGCCGGATATTGCGGTGCGCTGGGTGAAAGCGGTGCCGGATGAGTTTCATGCCCGCTTCAGCGCTACGGCCCGACGCTATCGCTACCTGATCTACAATCAGCGTCTGCGTCCGGCGGTGCTGGCGCAGGGCGTCACGCACTTCTACCATCCTCTGGATGCGGAGAAGATGCAGCGCGCCGGGCAATGTTTGTTAGGCGAAAATGATTTCACCTCATTTCGCGCCGTGCAGTGCCAGTCGCGTACCCCGTGGCGCAACGTGATTCATCTTAACGTCACGCGTCAGGGCCCTTACGTGATTGTGGATATCAAAGCCAACGCTTTTGTCCATCACATGGTGCGCAATATCGTGGGTAGTCTGATGGAGATAGGCTGCGGCAATAAGCCTGAGTCATGGATGGCCACGCTGCTGGCAGCGAAAGATCGGACACTGGCGGCAGCCACAGCCCGGGCTGAGGGATTGTATCTGGTGGCGGTGGACTACCCATCCCACTTTGCGTTACCACAACCGTCGATGGGACCGTTGTTCCTCGCGGATTAATTTACTTTCAGGACTTAAAGGGCGCGCTATGGAGTTTATCCATTTTCTGGTCGATTTTATTCTGCACATCGATGTGCATCTTGCTGAACTGGTTGCACAGTACGGTATCTGGATTTACGCTATTTTGTTCCTGATTTTGTTCTGCGAAACCGGACTGGTGGTCACGCCATTCCTGCCGGGTGATTCGCTGCTGTTTGTGGCGGGCGCACTGGCCGCGCTGCCAGGTAACGATCTCAATGTGCACATTATGGTGGCATTGTTAGTGGTGGCGGCGGTTCTGGGCGATGCGGTGAACTACACCATTGGCCGCCTGTTTGGCGAACGGTTGTTCAGTAACCCGAACTCGAAGATTTTCCGTCGCAGCCATCTGGATAAAACCCATGCGTTTTATGCCCGTCATGGCGGAAAAACCATTATCCTTGCGCGCTTTGTGCCCATCGTCCGGACGTTCGCGCCGTTTGTTGCGGGTATGGGCCATATGTCCTATCGCCACTTCGCACTGTTCAACGTGACGGGTGCGCTGCTATGGGTGCTGCTGTTCTCCTACGCCGGCTACCTGTTTGGCGATCTGCCGGTGGTGCAGGAAAACCTGAAGCTGCTGATTGTCGGCATTATCCTGGTGTCGATTCTGCCGGGTGTGATTGAAGTCTGGCGTCATCGCCGTCAGGCTAAGCAGCAGAAGCTGCCATAAGGCTTCGCTCAGGGGTAAGACCAGATTTTTATCCACAGTCTGAACAGGTTGTGGTTTAATGAGCGACATTTACCGTCTGCTGAAGCGGTTTTCAGCAGTATCAAGACGACTGGACCAGGTCAGTTTTAAACAGAAAGGTCATCAATGAGCTGGATTGAACGCATTCTTAATAAAAGCACCGGAACGCCTGTGCGCAAAGCCAGTATCCCGGAAGGGGTCTGGACCAAGTGTGACAGCTGTGGTCAGGTTCTCTACCGCGCCGAGCTGGAGCGTAATCTTGAGGTCTGCCCGAAGTGTGACCATCACATGCGTATGCATGCCCGTGAGCGCCTCGGCAGTGTCCTCGATCAGGGCACTATGGTTGAGCTGGGCAGTGAACTTGAACCTAAAGATCTGCTCAAGTTCCGTGACTCCAAAAAGTATAAAGACCGTCTGGTAGCGGCCCAGAAAGACACCGGCGAGAAAGATGCGCTGGTTGTCATGAAAGGTCAGCTGCACGGCATGCCGGTTGTTGCGGCAGCCTTTGAATTTGCCTTTATGGGCGGTTCAATGGGTTCTGTGGTTGGTGCGCGCTTTGTGCGTGCGGTTGAGCAGGCGTTAGAAGATAACTGTCCGCTGATCTGCTTCTCCGCCAGTGGTGGTGCCCGTATGCAGGAAGCGCTGCAGTCGCTGATGCAGATGGCGAAAACCAGTGCGGCACTGGCCAAAATGCGCGAGCGCGGTCTGCCATATATTTCTGTGCTGACTGACCCGACGATGGGTGGCGTTTCGGCCAGTTTTGCGATGCTGGGTGACCTCAATATCGCGGAACCTAAAGCGCTGATCGGCTTTGCCGGTCCACGCGTGATCGAACAGACCGTGCGCGAAAAACTGCCGCCAGGCTTCCAGCGCAGTGAGTTCCTGATTGAGAAGGGCGCGATCGATATGATCATTCGTCGTCCGGAAATGCGTTACAAACTGGCAAGCCTGCTGGCAAAAATGATGAACCTGCCAGCACCGCTGCATGACGGTGAACAGTCCGCTCCTGCGACGACTGAATCGGAAAGCAACGAGGCCTGACAGGAGATAGAGAGGTGCGTCCAAAGCACCTCTTACCAATGCACCGTATACCGCAGCACCAGTCTGCCAGGTATAAATAAGCAAAACGGGACATATGGACAATCTTCACCTTCCTCAAGCCACGTCGCCTTTGGCCACGTGGCTTTATTATCTTGAGCACCTGCATACTCAGGCCATCGAACTGGGTCTGGACCGTATTCGTCAGGTAGCACTTCGTCTCGACCTGCTGAAACCCGCTCCCTTTGTCTTTACCGTAGCCGGCACTAATGGCAAAGGCACGACCTGTCGGACCCTGGAAACGCTGCTGATTGCCGCGGGCTACCGCGTTGGCGTCTACAGCTCGCCACATCTGGTGCGCTACACCGAGCGTGTTCGGGTCCAGGGAGAGGAGCTGAGTGAAGCGCAGCACTGCGCCAGCTTTGCGGAGATTGAAGCCGGACGTGCGGATATCTCCCTGACCTATTTCGAATTTGGCACGCTCTCTGCGCTCAATCTGTTCCGCCAGGCGCAGCTGGATGTGGTGATTCTCGAAGTCGGCCTCGGCGGAAGGCTGGATGCCACCAACATCGTGGATGCCGATGTCGCCGTAGTCACCAGCATTGCACTGGATCATACTGACTGGCTTGGGCCGGATCGCGAAAGTATCGGGCGTGAGAAAGCGGGTGTGTTCCGGGCGGGGAAACCGGCAGTCGTCGGTGAACCCGATATGCCACACAGCATCGCGGTGGTCGCGCAGGAAAAAGGTGCTGAGCTGTTACAGCGCAACCGTGACTGGTCATGGCAAGCCCAGGCCGAAAGCTGGTCGCTGCGTGATGCGCTGGGGGAGCTGAACGATCTGCCACTGCCCCAGGTGCCGTTACCTAACGCGGCGACGGCACTGGTGGCGCTGCGTGTCTCAGGGCTTGAGGTCAGTGAGGCGCAGATTCGCGCCAGCCTGCCGCTGGCGGTGCTGCCAGGGCGTTTTCAGACGATTAGTGAATCACCGCGCGTGATTCTGGATGTCGCCCATAATCCGCACGCAGCGTCGTATCTGGCGTCACAGCTGGCGACGCTGCCGAAACGCGGCAAAGTGCATGCCGTCGTGGGCATGCTGCATGATAAAGATATTGCCGGTACGCTGACGGCGCTGGCACCCATGGTCGATGCCTGGTACTGCGCACCGCTTGACGGTCCGCGCGGTGCCAGTGCTGAGCAACTGCTGGATTGCCTCTCGCAGGGCGAAGCCTTTAGCTCGGTTGAGCTCGCCTGGCAGCAGGCACGCCAGCGGGCAGCGCCGCAGGACACTGTGCTGGTCTGTGGTTCATTCCACACCGTTGCACAGGTCATGGAATCGATTGAAACGGAGAAAGGACGTGGCAAGTAAGTTTCAAAACCGTTTAGTCGGCACCGTTATTCTGGTCGCCGTTGGCGTGATTGTGCTGCCAGGGCTGCTGGATGGTCAGAAAAAGCATTACAAAGAGGAGTTTGCCGCCATTCCGCTGGTGCCGAAACCTGACGATCAGCAGGACAGTGAAATGGTGCCACCGGTTACCCAGTCGCTGCCATCCCAGCCACCTGAAGGCGCGGGCAATGCGGTCAACAGCAGTAATGGTAATAGCAAAAGCAGCGTCACGGCAGAGCAGGGGCGTGCCGAGCCGGATGATGATACCGAACCGACTGTGGTTTCGCCGCCGCCGGTTCATCAGTCTGTGCCTGCACAGACGGTGACCAAACCGAAAGTGGCAGAGCAGCAGAAAACTAAAGTCACTGAGCAGCCTAAGCAGAAACCGGTCGAACAGCAGAAGCCTAAAGCGGTGGAGCAGACGAAGCCGAAGCCGGAAGAACCGCCTAAAGCGGTCGAACAGCCGAAGCAGGAAGCGGCGCCAAAAGCAGCAGAGACGACCGCACCGGCAGGGCAGGCTTATGTGGTGCAGTTAGGTGCGCTGAAAAACGCCAGCAAAGTGAATGAGATTGTCGCGCAGTTGCGGCTGTCGGGCTATCGCGCCTTTACTGTGCCTTCAACGCCCGTTCAGGGTCAGATTACCCGCATTTACGTCGGGCCGGATGCCTCGAAAGCCAAAATGCAGAGTGCCGTTGGCGAGCTGAAAAGCATCTCAGGGTTGGGCGGTGTTGTGAAACCGTACAGCGCCCGCTAAACCGGCGATTGGCGCTGCCGATAGCAGTAACAGGCAGCGTCTTTTTCCCGGCGTACAGCGTGCTCAGGTCGCGCGGTACGCCTGAAATAGTGAATATTTTCAACGGCCTTTCCGGCTGAGAATCACCCAGGCGATTGCGTTTTTTTTCATCGCCTTTTTTATGGATGCAGAAAAAGAAAACCGCTACGCAAACGTTTTCTTTTTCTGTTAGAATGCGCCCCGAACTGGATGCAGGGGTGCAATTGCACTGGCGCTGGAAGAGTTCATGATCTGGATTGATTACGTCATTATTGCGGTAGTTGGTTTTTCGGCTCTGGTCAGCCTCGTCCGTGGGTTTGTCCGGGAAGCCTTATCTCTTGTTACCTGGGGATGCGCGTTTTTTGTCGCCAGTCATTACTACGCCTACCTTGCAGTCTGGTTTACAGGTTTTGACGACGAACTGGTTCGTAACGGTATCGCCATTGGTGTGCTGTTTGTGGCTACCCTGATTGTAGGGGCCATTGTGAACTATGTTATCGGCACGCTGGTGGAGAAAACCGGCCTGTCGGGAACCGACCGGGTGTTGGGCGTCTGTTTCGGGGCGTTGCGTGGTGTGCTGATCGTAGCCGCTTTGCTGTTCTTCCTTGATACATTCACTGGCTTTTCTAAAAGTCCAGACTGGCAACAGTCTCAACTCATTCCCGAGTTCAGTTATATCATCAGGTGGTTTTTTGATTACCTGAAAAGCACGTCGAGTTTTTTACCCCGGTGATGTGACCGGGAGTGCGGCTAAATGAGGAAATGACAACATGTGCGGTATTGTCGGTATCACCGGTTTCATGCCGGTCAACCAGTCGATCTATGACGCGTTAACGGTGCTCCAGCACCGCGGGCAGGATGCCGCAGGCATTTGTACGATTGATGCGCTGAAATGTTTTCGCCTGCGAAAGGCAAATGGCCTGGTCAGCGACGTTTTCGAAGCACGCCACATGCAGCGTCTGCAGGGCAATATGGGGATTGGCCACGCGCGTTATCCCACTGCGGGAAGCTCCAGTGCCTCTGAAGCGCAGCCATTCTATGTAAACTCCCCATACGGCATCACCCTGGCGCATAACGGTAACCTGACCAACGCCCACGTGCTGCGCAAGCACCTGTTTGAAAAGGGCCGCCGTCACGTTAATACCACCTCAGATTCTGAAATCCTGCTGAATATCTTTGCGCAGGAGTTAGATCGTTTTCAAAATGATCCGCTGGAAGCCGACAACATTTTTGCCGCGGTGGCTGCCGTACATCAGCAGGTGCGTGGCGCCTACGCGGTTGTCTCGATGATTATCGGCCACGGCATGGTTGCTTTCCGTGACCCTAATGGCATCCGTCCGCTGGTGCTGGGCAAGCGCGTTATCGCTGATGGTCGCACCGAATACATGGTCGCCTCCGAGAGCGTCGCGCTGGATACGCTGGGCTTTGAGTTCATCCGTGACGTCGCACCGGGTGAAGCCGTCTATGTCACTGAAGCGGGCCAGCTCTCTACCCGCCAGTGTGCTGAAAACCCGAAAAGCAATCCGTGCCTGTTCGAATATGTCTATTTTGCCCGTCCGGACTCTTTCCTGGATAAAATCTCCGTCTACAGCGCCCGTGTCCGCATGGGCACCAAGCTGGGCGAGAAAATTGCCCGCGAGTGGGAAGATCTGGATATCGACGTGGTGATTCCTATTCCGGAAACCTCTACCGATATTGCGCTGGAAATTGCCCGTATTCTCGACAAGCCTTATCGTCAGGGCTTCGTGAAAAACCGTTACGTTGGCCGTACTTTTATCATGCCGGGCCAGCAGTTACGTCGCAGCGCGGTTCGCCGCAAGCTCAACGCTAACCGTGCCGAATTCCGTGATAAAAATGTCCTGCTGGTGGATGACTCTATCGTGCGCGGCACCACCTCAGAGCAGATCATTGAGATGGCGCGTGAAGCCGGCGCTAAACGCGTTTATCTGGCGTCTGCTGCACCGGAAATTCGTTTCCCGAACGTCTACGGCATTGATATGCCGAGCGCCACGGAACTGATTGCGCATGGCCGCGAAGTGGAAGAGATTCGCCAGCTGATTAAAGCCGATGCGCTGATTTTCCAGGACCTGGACGATTTGATTGAAGCGGTGCGTGAAGAGAACCCGGACATCGCCCAGTTTGAATGCTCGGTGTTCAACGGTATCTACGTGACGAAAGATGTCGATCAGCAGTATCTGGAGTATCTGGAATCGCTGCGCAACGATGACGCCAAAGCGCTTCAACGCCAGAACGAAGTCGAAAACCTCGAGCTGCACAACGAGGGCTGATATGCTCAGCGGGTGGTCAACATAAAGCAGGGCGGGAGCAATCCCGCCCTGTTTGTTTTCAGAAACCTGCTGGCCGCGTATGATAGTGCATTGGCTGACATAAGGTTGGAATATGAAACGACTCATCATTGGCATCTCCGGCGCAAGCGGGGTGATCTATGGCGTGCGCATGCTGCAGGTGTTGCAGCAGGTGGAAGAAGTAGAAACGCATCTGGTCATGAGCCAGGCGGCGCGTCAGACGCTGGGGCTGGAGAGCGACTATTCGCTGCGTGACGTGCAGGCGCTGGCCGATGTGGTGCATGACGTGCGCGATATTGCAGCAAATATCTCGTCGGGGTCGTTTAAAACCCTGGGCATGGCGATTTTACCTTGCTCAATGAAAACGCTTTCAGGCATCGTCCACAGTTACACTGACTCCCTGCTGACCCGTGCGGCTGACGTCATATTAAAAGAGCAGCGTAAGCTGGTATTGTGCGTACGTGAAACGCCATTGCACGTTGGACACCTGCGCATGATGACCACCGCCGCCGAGCTGGGCGCCATAATAATGCCACCAGTGCCGGCTTTTTATCATCGGCCTGAAACCATCGATCAGCTGATTGACCAGACCGTCAACCGGGTTATTGATCAATTCGATATCGAATTACCGGAAGATCTTTTCGCGCGCTGGCAGGGTGCATAAAGTTCCGCTGGCGCACTTATTTAGTGCATAAGCGCGCCTCGGATCACTCTTCGTGCATTTGATGCACCAAAAGTTAACAACGTCGCTTTTTCTCTTTTACTTCACTGCTATATTCCCCCTACAAACACAGCGTTTTCGCCTGTCTGACATCACGCTAACTGCGTGGAAAACTTGCAGAACTGGCATGAAACATGCAAATTAATTTGCGCAAACACATCACAAACCACATAACAAAAAGCACTTCACTTGAGGGTAATCTATGAAAAAGCGTGTTCTGGCTCTTTCCCTGATGCTGGGCTTATCCAGTGCTGCCAGCGTATTCGCGGCAGTGCCGGGTTCAATCCGTATCGGCACAGATCCAACTTACCCACCGTTTGAGTCGAAAGACGCGCAAGGCAAGTTAGTGGGCTTCGATATCGACCTCGCTAACGAAATCTGTAAACGTATTCATACCCAATGCACCTACGTTGAAAGCGACTTCGATGCGCTGATCCCGTCGCTGAAAGCGAAAAAAATTGATGCCATCATCTCCTCACTTTCCATCACAGCAAAACGTCAGGAAGAGATCGCCTTCTCGGATAAGCTTTACGCTGCTAATGCGCGTTTAGTCGCACCGAAAGGATCGAAAATTCAACCGACCATTGAGTCGCTGAAAGGCAAAAATATCGGTCTGCTGCAGGGCACAACCCAGGAAACCTATGCCAATCAGAACTGGCGGCCTAAAGGGGTTAACGTCACCCCTTATGCTAATCAGGATCTGGTTTATCAGGATCTGAATGCCGGTCGTATTGATGCGGCCTTCCAGGATGAAGTGCAGGCCAGCGAAGGTTTTCTGAAGCAGCCAGTCGGTAAAAACTACGCGTTTGCCGGTCCGGCCGTCAAAGATGACAAGATCTTTGGCGTCGGCACCGGTATGGGACTGCGTAAAGATGACAGCGAACTGAAAGCCGCCATCGACAAAGCCTTTGCTGACATGCGTAAAGATGGCACCTACGACAAGATTGCGAAGAAATACTTCGATTTCAATGTGTACGGCGACTAACCATCCTGTCGCTTTACCTTCTGTTTCCGTTCTGCCGGGACTGAGCCGGTTCTGCCCGAGGCAGAAACCGGACCTGGCCCGGTGATGACGGAAAGCGTCTGAAACGGAGAGGTAAAGCTAAACTGCCCGTCTCGCTTGCGGGCAGCGTTTCGTTTACACCCCACGACAGGACCTTTCGATGCTGTATGGCTATTCTGATGTAATTCTTCGGGGCACGCTGGTGACGCTGGAGCTGGCACTCACCTCTGTCGTACTGGCCGTGCTGCTGGGCCTGATTGGCGCAGGCGCGAAACTGTCGCGCAGCCGGCCGCTGGCGATGATTTTTGAAGGCTACACCACGCTGATTCGTGGCGTGCCTGACCTCGTACTGATGCTGCTGATCTTCTACGGTCTGCAGATTGTCCTCAACCAGGTAACCGATGCGCTGGGTATGGCGCAGTTTGATATCGACCCGATGGTGGCCGGTATCATCACGCTCGGCTTTATCTATGGTGCCTACTTCACCGAAACCTTCCGGGGTGCTTTTATGGCTGTGCCTCAGGGACAGATAGAGGCGGCTACTGCATTTGGTTTTACCAGCGCGCAGGTGTTCCGCCGCATTCTGTTTCCGGCCATGATGCGCTATGCGTTGCCGGGCATCGGCAACAACTGGCAGGTGATTCTGAAAGCCACCGCGCTGGTCTCGCTGCTGGGGCTGGAAGATGTCGTGAAGGCAACGCAACTGGCGGGGAAAAGTACCTGGCAGCCGTTCTACTTCGCTATTGTAGCGGGTGTGATTTATCTGGTGTTCACCACGCTGTCGAATGGCGTGCTGTGGTGGCTGAACCGTCGCTATACGGTCGGTGTGAAGAGGGCGAGTTATGATTGAGATTATTCAGGAATACTGGAAATCGCTGCTCTGGACCGACGGTTATCGTTTTACCGGTGTGGCTATCACCCTTTGGCTGCTGATCCTTTCGGTGACCGTTGGTGGCTGTCTGGCCATCCTGCTGGCGATAGCGCGGGTTTCGCCTAACCGGTTTATCAGTTTTCCGGTCTGGCTCTTTACCTACGTGTTTCGCGGCACGCCGCTCTATGTACAGCTGCTGGTGTTCTACTCCGGCATGTACACGCTGGAGATTGTGAAAGGCACTGAACTGCTGAACGCATTTTTCCGCAGTGGCCTGAACTGTACGTTACTCGCCTTCACCCTGAATACCTGTGCTTACACCACAGAGATCTTTGCCGGTGCCATTCGCTCGGTGCCCCACGGCGAGATTGAGGCGGCGCGGGCGTATGGCTTCTCCACCTTTAAACTCTATCGCTGCATTATCCTGCCCTCGGCGCTGCGGACGGCACTGCCGGCCTACAGTAACGAAGTGATTCTGATGCTGCACTCCACGGCGCTGGCTTTCACCGCCACGGTGCCGGATCTGCTGAAAATCGCGCGGGATATTAACTCGGCGACCTATCAGCCGTTTACCGCCTTTGGCATTGCGGCTGTGTTATACCTGATTATCTCTTACGTGTTGATCAGCCTGTTCCGCCTGGCGGAACGCCGCTGGCTGGCCCACGTGAAACCCTCTTCATCGCATTGAGTAGAACTATGGCTGACAATAAATTAAGCGTCACCGAATTGCATAAGCGTTACGGTGAACATGAAGTGCTGAAAGGGGTCTCGTTAACTGCTAAAGCGGGCGATGTGATCAGCATCATTGGATCGTCCGGTTCAGGGAAAAGTACCTTTTTACGCTGCATCAACTTCCTCGAAAAACCGAGTGAAGGCAGCATCATGGTGAACAACCAGCAGATCACCTTAGTCCGCGACAAAGATGGTCAGCTTAAAGTGGCTGACAAAGAGCAACTGCGCGCGTTGCGCACCAGCCTCACCATGGTGTTCCAGCACTTTAATCTCTGGAGTCACATGACAGTGCTGGAAAATGTGATGGAAGCGCCGATTCAGGTGCTGGGGCTGAGTAAAGCGGAAGCGCGTGAGCGCGCCATCCGCTATCTCGATAAAGTCGGCATTGATGCGCGGGCGCAGGCGAAGTATCCGGTGCATCTCTCGGGTGGTCAGCAGCAGCGTGTGTCGATTGCGCGCGCGCTGGCGATGGAGCCGGAAGTGTTGCTGTTTGATGAGCCGACGTCGGCGCTGGATCCTGAACTGGTAGGCGAAGTGCTGCGCATCATGCAGAAGCTGGCGGAAGAGGGTAAAACCATGGTGGTCGTCACGCATGAGATGGAATTTGCCCGTCACGTCTCCAGCCATGTGATTTTCCTGCACCAGGGCAAAATCGAAGAGCAGGGGCCGCCTGCGGAGGTGTTTGGCAACCCGAAAAGTCCACGTTTACAGCAGTTCCTCAAGGGATCGCTGAAGTAAGCCTGAGCCCGCGCCTGGCCGGGCGCGGGCTTCTGGTTAATGCTTCACTACATCCTGCAATGCCTCCTGCAGATCGTACCAGCGGAAGCCAAAACCTGACGCCTCCAGCCGCTTTGGCAGCACATGTTGTCCTCCCAGCACCAGAACCGACGATTCGCCCATCATCAGCTTAATGGCGCTGGCAGGCGTACGCATAAAGGCCGGACGATGCATAACCCGACCCAGCGTGGCGGCAAACTGCTCATTACGCACCGCGTAAGGTGCGACCATGTTGAACGGCCCTCTCAGGTCATCATGGTCCAGCAGCCAGATAATGGCGTTGAGCATGTCATCAATATGGATCCACGGCATGTACTGTTTACCACTGCCGATTGGCCCGCCGATGCCGAGCTTAAACGGCCACTTCATTTTGCTGAGTGCGCCGCCCTCGGGCGCCAGTACCACGCCAGTTCGCAGCAGACAAACGCGGGTGCGTTCGCTTTCCGCCGTGAGCGCCAGCTGCTCCCAGCGGGCGCAGAGCTGATGCGTGAACTCATCCTGCCCCTGATCCTCTTCGGTCAGCACCAGATCGCCGGTATTGCCATAAAAGCCGGTTGCCGAACCTGAGATCAATACGGCGGGTGGCGTAGTGCTGGCGTTGATCAGTGAGGCGATCTGCTCGGTTATCTGCCAGCGACTTTCACAGAGCTGCTGCTTGTGTGGCTCCGTCCAGCGTTTGTCAGCGATCGGTTCGCCCGCCAGATTAATCACCGCATCGATGTCATCCAGTGTCGACTGTTGCGCCAGTCCTGACCAGAGCGCGACGTTCTCGCCCAGTTTTTCACGCGCGCTGACCACGTCGCGCGTTACCACGCTGATCTGATGGCCCAACTGCTGCAGACGTGGAATCAGGTGACGGCCAATCAGTCCCGTGCCACCGGTAATAAGAATGTGCATGTTGCGGCTCCCTTGATGTTTTTGTTATTTGCACCTTTCAGCATAGAAGAGTGGAGCCACTCTATAGTGAGTCGCGTCGCGGTTTCTTCTTCTGAAGGAAGAGATCGGATCAGCTCAGCGTTGCCTTCGCAAAAAAAAATCGGTAAACATGATGCAATCCTGACAGCCAATTGAGGTAACCGATGAATTATCCGCCCATCACCCTGTGGTCAGATTCATCATTTTTCAGTCCTTACGCCATGTCGGCCTACGTTGCCCTTAACGAAAAAGGGATTCCGTTCCACCTGAAACGCGTCGATTTGTCGCAGAATCAGCAATACGCAGCGGCATACCGTGAGTTGTCGCTGACCTGCCGGGTTCCGACCCTGCAGATTGATGACTTTCTGTTAAGCGAATCCTCGGCGATAACCGAATATCTTGAAGAGCGTTTTCCGGCACCCGAGTTTGAACGTCTCTATCCTCGCGACCGCGAAAAGCGCGCTCGCGCGCGAGAGATTCAGGCCTGGCTGCGCAGTGACTTCCTGTGGATTCGTCAGGAGCGTCCGACAGAAGTGCTGTTTGCCGGTGAACGCTTTGCGCCGCTGACCGCGTCAGCGCAGCAGGCGGTGGATAAACTCGTTACGGCTGTCGAACGTCTGCTGCCAGACGGACAGCAGAACCTGTTTGGCGAGTGGTCAATTGCAGATACCGATCTGGCGGTGATGCTTAACCGGCTGGTACTGCATGGCGATCCTCTGCCCGCACGCTTACAGCAATATGCTGAGTTTCAGTGGCAACGCGCCTCGGTACAGCTGTGGTTAGCAGAAAGTGGTAAAAATCGGTAACAGCCGGGGCTTGCTCATGCTGGCGTAAGTGATTACCTTACGCCACATAAAAATAACGACGTGGCAAACTGCGTACGCAACTGTACGCCAAACAGGAAAGGGTTACGGATGGTGGATCAAACTGCGGGTGACGGCATTGAGTGGGTCGATATCGTAAACGAAGAGAATGAAGTCGTTGCTCAGGCGACACGCGCGCAGATGCGTGCTCAGTGCCTGCGTCACCGCGCCACTTATATCGTGGTTCATGACGGTATGGGTAAGATTCTGGTACAGCGTCGCACCGAGATAAAAGATTTTATGCCGGGCAAACTGGACGCAACCGCAGGTGGCGTGGTGCAGAGCGGTGAAGATATGCTGGAATCTGCGCGACGTGAAGCGGAAGAGGAGTTAGGGATTGCCGCCGTGCCGTTTGCTGAGCATGGCAAATTCTACTTCGAAGATCAGCATTGCCGTGTCTGGGGCGGTCTGTTCAGTTGTGTGTCACATGGCCCTTTCGCCATGCAGGAATCGGAAGTCGATGAGATTATCTGGATGACGCCCGATGAGATCACCGCACGCTGTGATGAATTTACCGACGATTCGCTGAAAGCGCTCTCTCTGTGGATGAGCCGCAACGGTGATAACCGGGCCTGAAAACGGGCGCATTCATACCAGTGACCGACGCGCATTAACGCGGACTGCCCGGTTACCGGCGAAAAAAAAGGCATGCCTCGTGGCATGCCTTTTTCGTTGTTACCAGACGCTTAACCTTCAGCCTGCTGTGACTGAATAGCCGTCAGGGCGATGGTATAGACGATGTCGTCAACCAGCGCACCGCGCGACAGATCGTTGACCGGCTTACGCATACCCTGCAGCATCGGTCCGATTGAGATCAGATCGGCTGAACGCTGTACCGCTTTGTAGGTGGTGTTACCGGTGTTGAGATCCGGGAAGATAAACACGGTAGCGCGACCTGCAACCTGTGAATTTGGCGCTTTCGATTTCGCCACATCTTCCATGATCGCGGCGTCATACTGCAGCGGACCATCGATGACCAGATCAGGACGTTTCTCCTGCGCAATGCGCGTTGCTTCACGCACTTTCTCAACATCGCTACCTGCACCTGACGTGCCGGTAGAGTAGGAGATCATCGCCACACGCGGATCGATACCAAAGGCGCTGGCAGAATCAGCTGACTGGATAGCAATCTCAGCCAGCTGCTCAGCGGTGGGATCCGGGTTAATGGCGCAGTCACCGTAGACCAGCACCTGCTCCGGCAGCAGCATAAAGAACACGGATGAAACCAGCGAGCTGTTCGGCGCGGTTTTGATCAACTGCAGTGGCGGACGAATGGTGTTGGCGGTGGTGTGAACCGCGCCTGAAACCAGACCATCCACTTCACCGCTCTCCAGCATCATGGTGCCGAGAACCACGTTATCTTCCAGCTGCTCCTGAGCGACCACTTCGGTCATGCCTTTGCTCTTACGCAGCTCAACCAGACGTGGCACGTAGTTTTCACGTACCTGCTCCGGGTCAACAATTTCGACACCTTTGCCCAGTACGACACCCTGAGCCGCAGCGACACGCTGAATCTCATCCGGATTGCCTAACAGGACGCAGGTGGCGATACCGCGCTCAGCACAGATAGAGGCCGCTTTAACCGTACGCGGCTCATCACCCTCTGGCAGCACGACGCGTTTACCCGCTTTACGCGCGAGCTCAGTCAGCTGGTAGCGGAAGGCTGGAGGTGACAGGCGACGGCTGCGCTCAGAGGTGGCGGTCAGTGACTCAATCCACTCGGCATTAATGTAGCTGGCCACATATTCCTGCACTTTCTCAATGCGCTGCGTATCGTCAGCAGGCACTTCAAGATTAAAGCTCTGCAGGCTCAGGGAGGTCTGCCAGGTGTTGGTTTTCACCATAAACACCGGCAGGCCGGTCTGGAAAGCCCGGTCGCAGAGACGGGCGATGCGATCGTCAATCTCATAGTTACCGGTCAGCAGAATTGCACCAATTTCAATGCCGTTCATCGCGGCCAGACAGGCGGCGACCAGCACATCAGGGCGGTCTGCGGAAGTCACCAGCAGTGAGCCAGGACGGAAATGCTCCAGCATGTGCGGGATACTGCGCGCACAGAAGGTGACGGATTTGACCCGGCGGGTCTGAATTTCACCTTCATTGATGATACGCGCATCCAGGTGGCGGCACATATCGATCGCGCGGGTAGCAATCAGATCAAAGCTCCACGGCACGCAGCCCAGCACCGGCAGCGGGCTGTCTGAGAACAGCTGCTTTGGATCGATGTTGGCGATGCTCGCTTTTGAGGAGTCATCAAAGATCTCTGACAGGTCAGGACGGGTACGCCCCTGATCATCCACCGGCGCGTTGAGTTTGTTGATAATTACGCCCGTGATATTTTTGTTCTTCTGACCGCCGAAGCTGCTCTGAGTCAGTTCAATGCGCTCTTTCAACTGTGCCGGCGAGTCATTGCCCAGCGCCATCACGAAGACGATTTCTGCGTTCAGGGTTTTGGCGATTTCGTAGTTCAGCGCGTTGGCAAACTGATGCTTACGGGTCGGCACAAGCCCTTCAACCAGAACCACTTCCGCATCCTGCGTGTTGGCATGGTAACGGGAGATGATCTCTTCCATCAGCACATCCTGCTGGTTCGATCCCAGCAGAGATTCAACACGTGACATCTGCAGCGGTTCAGCGGCAGGAATCGAGGAGTTCTTACGGATGATGGTGGTGGTTTGATCCGGCGTATCGCCGCCGCTACGCGGCTGAGCAATTGGCTTGAAGACGCTGAGACGGACGCCTTTGCGCTCCATGGCGCGAATAACGCCGAGGCTGACGCTGGTCAGGCCGACGCTGGTGCCGGTCGGAATGAGCATAATTGTACGTGACACGTTTGAACCTCTCAGTAATGGCAGGGTGTCAAAAACAACTCCGTCAGCCTGAGCTGACGGAGAGAAGTGTTTTACGCAGTCAGCCGCGCGGCGTCCTGGGCGATGACCAGTTCTTCGTTGGTCGGAATCACCAGCGCCGGGCGAGTGCCTTCTTTATTGATGTAACCAGATTTGCCGAAACGGGCGGCCAGGTTGCGATCGTGGTCAACTTCAAAGCCCAGCAGCGCCAGTTTTTTCAGTGAGAGTTCACGCACCATCGCGGCGTTTTCGCCGATGCCGCCGGTAAACACGACGGCGTCAAGACGGCCATCCATCAGCGCGGTGTAACTGCCGATATATTTCGCCAGACGATGACAGAAGACATCCATTGCACGCTTCGCATCTTCTTTGGTGCTGTAGTTATCTTCAACGTAGCGGCAGTCGCTGGTGACTTCGGTCAGACCTAACAGGCCAGACTCTTTAGTCAGCAGTTTATTGATGGCATCAACGCTCATACCCAGCGTATCGTGGAGGAAGAAGACTATCGCCGGGTCGATGTCGCCACTGCGCGTACCCATCACCAGGCCTTCCAGCGGGGTCAGACCCATTGAGGTGTCCACGCACTCGCCGTTGCGAATCGCAGAGACCGAACCGCCGTTGCCGAGGTGACAGGTGATGATGTTCAGTGACGCCAGTGGCTTGTTAAGCATTTTGGCCGCTTCGTGAGTCACGTAGAAGTGGCTGGTACCATGTGCGCCATAGCGACGAACGCCATGCTCTTTGTACAATTTGTACGGCAGCGCATAGAGATAAGACTCTTCCGGCATTGTCTGATGGAAAGCGGTGTCAAATACCGCGACATTCTTGTCTGACAGGTGAGGGAAATTTTTCATCGCTTCATCAATACCGATCAGATGAGCCGGATTGTGCAGCGGTGCGAAAGAGGAGGCGTCTTTGATGCCCTGGACGACTTTTTCAGTGATGATGACTGACTGCGTCAGTTTTTCGCCGCCATGAACGATACGATGGCCGATTGCAGCAATTTGTGCCGAAAGCTCAGGTTTTTGTGCCAGAATGGATTTAACGATAAAGTTCAGCGCTTCGCTGTGCGCTGCGCCAGCACCCAGAGGCGCTTCCTGTTTTTCGCCTTCCAGCTTCCATTTGATACGGGCTTCAGGAAGATGGAAACATTCCGCCAGGCCTGACAGGAACTCTTCACCGCTGGCAGGGTTAAGAATGGCAAACTTCAGGGAAGAGCTGCCACAGTTCAGAACCAGAACTAACTTACTCGACATGGAAGTACCTATTTTTTGAGAGTGGCTAAATTAAACGCAATCAGACTATCAGCGTAGCCCATGAAAGCTGGTAGATTAATGACAAACATCATGCGGTAGACAGAAATCTGCGATTCCGCAAAAAATTTCGGTAATCTTACGCGAAAATTTTAAGATTGCCTTGTCGAAACTTGGCTCAGGCCTCTTCCCAAAGGCGCATTCCGCTTCCGGAGAGGTGTTAAAACGGCGTCAGAATAGCTGGAGTCATCTTTAAAGACAAAAATAATTGAAGCTTGTTACGTAAAGTTGTGTCTTTATAACTATTTTTTAATCTTTGCAGTATTAGTTGAGGTGAGCCATGGCGAATGAATCTGGCAGTACCAATTGGTTTCGGATGTTTCAGCGCGGCCAACACTATATGAAGACCTGGCCTGCTGATAAGCGCCTGGCCCCCGTGTTCCCGGAAAACCGGGTTTCATCGGCAACCCGTTTTGCCATTCGTTTTATGCCACCTCTGGCGATTTTTACGCTGACCTGGCAGATTGCGATGGGCGGTCAGTTAGGCCCGGCCGTGGCGACTGCGCTGTTTGCCTGCAGCCTGCCGATGCAGGGACTGTGGTGGCTGGGCAAGCGTTCAGTGACGCCACTGCCGCCAACGCTGCTTAACTGGTTTCATGAGGTGCGTACCCGACTGGAAGAAGCCGGGCAGGCGATAGCACCGGTTGAAGGCAAGCCGACTTATCAGGCACTGGCCGATCTGCTTAAGCGGGCGTTTAAACAGCTCGACCGCACCTTCCTCGACGATCTCTAGGCAAACCCAGGCTGGCGGTAAAATAATTACCGCTAACCTGCGGCCAAATCAAAGAAAGGCGAGACGGCGGTTTCCGTGTCGTTAACGCTGTGCAATCATTTCTCCATTGTCGATTAACTGAGCGGTCTCTGACCGGGAGTCAATGATGGAAATGACCCATGCACAGCGTTTGATTCTCACTAACCAGTATAAAATCATGGCGATGCTTGAGCCTGAAAATGCTGAACGCTTCCGCCGTTACCAGACCATCATCGAACGCGGCTATGCGCTGCAGATGCGTGAACTGGACAAAGAGTTTGGCGAACTCAGCGAAGCGATCTGCCGGACGGTGATCGATATTATGGAGATGCATCATGCCCTCCATGTTTCCTGGTCGAACCTCAAAGATAAAGGTCAGCTTGAAGCGCGCCGTCTCGCCTTTTTGGGCTTTGATGCGGCAACTGAAGCGCGGCTGCTGGGCTACGTCCGTTTTATGGTGAATACAGAAGGGCGGTATACCCACTTCGATTCCGGTACTCACGGTTTCAATGCCCAGACCCCAATGTGGGAAAAGTATCAACGCATGTTAGCTTTGTGGCAGACTTGTCCGCGCCAGTACCATTTAAGTGCAAATGAAATTGCACAAGTGATCAATGCCTGAAGAGGAGGAGCGCGTGACCTACAGAGGTTTTCTATTTGATTTAGACGGCACGCTGGTGGATTCGCTGCCAGCGGTTGAACGAGCCTGGAGCCAGTGGGGTGCCCGTCATGGTATCGCCGCTGATGAGATCCTGGATTTTATCCATGGCAAACAGGCGATCACCTCTTTGCGTCATTTTATGGCAGGTCAGTCGGAAGAGGCTATACAGGCGGAGTTTACCGCGCTGGAGCAGGCTGAAGCGGCGGACACCGACGGTGTGCAGGCGCTGCCCGGTGCCGTCGCGTTGCTGAACCGGCTGAACGAACTGAATATTCCCTGGGCAATTGTCACCTCAGGCTCGGTGCCGGTCGCTCATGCCCGTCACAAAGCCGCGGGGTTACCAAAGCCTGCTGTGTTCATTACGGCTGAGCAGGTGGCGAAAGGTAAACCTGAACCCGATCCTTACCTGCTGGGTGCGGAGAAACTGGGGTTAGCGGCGACAGCGTGCGTAGTGGCAGAAGATGCTCCCGCCGGAATTTTATCCGGCCTGAATGCGGGCTGCACGGTGATTGCTATTAATCCTGCGGCGGAGACACCCCGGCTGGATGACGTGGCGCTTAAGCTCGAATCGCTGGCATCGCTGGTAGTTTCCCGCGAGTCTGATGGCAGTTTTACCTTTAGTCAGCAGGCTTAAGGGTTCGCCCGGCGGCCAGTTCGCCGGGCTTAAAGAGGCGTATCCTGCGAGATTTCATCCAGTGACAGGCTGAAGCTCGGAATGAACACGTCAACGAAGTAATCCATCTCCGGCGAACGACGCTGCGCCAGGGTCTTTTCCAGCCGTGCTTTCGCCAGTAAAAATTCATTATTCCCGGCAGACAACTCTTCAAGACACTTAACATAGGCACAGAGCGCATCCGCCTGTTTCACAACGGCCTGCTCCTCTTCGCTATGCAGATGCTCATCGATCAGCGGGCGATAGATTTCCTGAAACTCTTCCGGCAGCATCTCAATCAGCTTTTGCTGAGCAATCTTTTCGATTTTCTTATATTCGTGGGCGATCTGCGCGTTGTAATACTTCACCGGTGTCGGTAAATCGCCGGTAAGCACTTCACTGGCATCGTGATAAAGCGCCAGCATGGCAATACGATCGGCATTAAGCGACCCGCTGAACTTGAGATTTTTGATCACCGCCAGGGCGTGCGCCACCATAGCGACCTGCAGACTGTGTTCCGAGACATTTTCGGTGCGCACATTGCGCATCAGCGGCCAGCGATTAATCAGCTTAAGACGGGAGAGGTGAGCAAAGAAGTGGCTTTGTGTCATGCGCGTTCCTGTTGGCAGGCAGGGGAGAGACCGGCTCTCCCCAAATAACGTCAGTATACGCGGGCGTGATTACTGACGATAGCCTTGCAGGAAACGCCCAAATTTATTAATCGCCATCTCCAGGTCATCGACGCGTGGCAGCGTAACGATGCGAAGATGATCGGGCCATGGCCAGTTGAACGCACTGCCCTGAACCAGCAACACTTTTTCCTGTAACAGAAAATCCAGCACCATCTTCTGATCGTCGAAGATATTGAATTTTTTGGCATCGATTTTCGGGAACATGTAGAGCGCGCCCTGCGGCTTCACACAGCTGACGCCAGGAATATCATTGATCAACTCCCATGCACGCTGGCGCTGCTCGTAGAGACGACCACCAGGCATGATAAATTCGCTGATGCTCTGATAGCCGCCCAGTGCCGTCTGAATCGCATGCTGCGCCGGGACGTTGGCACACAGACGCATTGAGGCGAGCATTTCCAGCCCTTCAATATAGCCTTTCGCATGTTTCTTCGGCCCGTTCAGTACCATCCAGCCCTGACGGAAACCGGCCACGCGATAGGTTTTGGAGAGGCCATTGAACGTCACGGTCAGTAGATCGGGCGCCAGGGCCGCAATGCAGTGATGCTGGGCGTCGTCGTAAAGGATCTTGTCGTAGATTTCGTCGGCGAAAATGATCAGATTATGCTGACGCGCAATTTCAACCACCTCTAACAGCAGTTCTTTACTGTAGACCGCGCCGGTAGGGTTATTCGGGTTGATGATCACGATGCCACGGGTACGAGGCGTTATCTTGCTACGGATATCATCCAGATCAGGGAACCAGCCGGCAGACTCATCACACAGATAGTGCACCGCTTTACCGCTGGAGAGAGAAACCGCGGCTGTCCATAAGGGATAGTCGGGCGCGGGCACCAGCATTTCGTCGCCGCTATTCAGTAACGCCTGCATCGCCTGCACGATGAGTTCTGATACCCCGTTACCGATATAAATATCTTCTACCGTGACATCGCGCATGTCGCGTGCCTGATAGTGCTGCATGATTGCTTTACGGGCGGAGTAGAGGCCCTTGGAGTCGCAATAACCCTGAGCGCTGGGAAGGTTACGAATGACATCAACCAGGATCTCATCCGGTGCTTCGAAACCAAACGGCGCCGGATTGCCAATGTTCAGCTTGAGAACTTTATTACCTTCTTCTTCAAGGCGCTTAGCCTCTTTCAGTACCGGTCCACGGATGTCATAACAGACGTTATCGAGTTTTCCGGATTTATCAATTTGAAAAGTCATTGTTACCGCCTTGATGGGCAGAATCCTTGTGGCTGCCACAGAAATCGAACCAGCACAATGTACTCTCCTCACGGTCACAAAAGAAGGGTGCCGCCCCGTTTTGGCGGGTTCAACAACTTTTTGCAGAATGCGTAGCGTAAAAAGTAACAGCTCTCGCTGAGGGTGGTTAATAAAACTATGTATAAAGAAATTTTTAGAATTTTAATCCACCCAAAACCGTAGCGAGCCAACATCTGCCTCTGGAATTTAAAAAGGTTTGTGGACTCAATACGGAGAGATATTTTCTTTACCGCTGAAATATACACTTTGAGGAATAGTTAAAATTTATTTTATTAATGTTCGTTTTATGGCCAGTTTTATAACATGAGAACTATTTACGCCTTAACACTGCTTAAGAGTGTGCTGTTTAAGGCCTTGTGATCGCCGGAAAAGTACCAAAAAAGGCGTTTCATTCGGCACCTTAAATACAGGATAGTGAGCACTACTTAACACTTCCTCACTAACTTTCAGAACGTTGAAGGCTTAAAAAGTGATCAATAATGTGGCATAAGGGTCACGAAATGCCTTTGTCACAAAATTTACAGCGCTTTTCACAAAATCATTTCCATTTTGAAGTCAAAAATGATTAAGTATAATTTATTATTTAGTGCACTTCGCCGCTTCGCCTTGATAGCCCGCTAAGTGTAGTTTTTATCCCGCCCGATTCATTCCGGTGGGAATAAGACAACTAAACAGCTTCCTGCATTTGCGCACCCCAGCGCCATCGGTACAGAAGAAGTTGTCTCTGTCTTAAAGCATCGTGCTCCCTTCGGGTGAGTCAACGGTGCAGGTTCCACATAAAATTTTTTTATGTCAGTCTTCACACAGGACTGTCATTAAGCACCATTACCGCTTATCACTTTGATAAGCTTGTAATAACACCAGGGTAGTAGTTCGTAAAAATCTTATAAGTGAAGAAAAAACATGACTAATGCAAATCGTCCGATACTGAATCTCGACCTCGATCTGCTGAGAACTTTCGTTGCCGTTGCGGATTTGAATACCTTTGCAGCCGCCGCTGCAGCGGTCTGCAGAACCCAGTCAGCAGTCAGTCAGCAGATGCAGCGTCTGGAGCAATTGGTAGGTAAAGAGCTGTTTGCCAGACATGGACGTAATAAGCTTTTAACAGAGCATGGGATCCAGCTTTTAGGCTATGCCAGAAAAATTCTTCGTTTTAACGACGAAGCCTGTACATCTCTGATGTACAGCAACATTCAGGGCGTACTGACTATTGGTGCCTCTGATGACACCTCTGACACTATTCTGCCGTTCCTGTTAAACCGGGTGACCTCGGTTTATCCGAAACTGGCCATTGATGTGCGGGTTAAACGTAATCCATTCATGATGGAAATGCTCAATCAGGGTGAAGTGGACCTGGTGGTGACAACGTCCAGCCCGGGCAACTTTACCTATCAGGTACTGCGTACTTCACCCACCTTGTGGTACTGCGCAGCGGACTATATCTTCCAGCGCGGCGAAGCGATTCCATTGGTGCTGCTGGATGAGCCAAGTCCTTACCGTGATATGGCCATTGATCATCTCAATGAAGCCGGTATCCCATGGCGTATCTCTTACGTCGCTTCTACTCTGGCTGCCGTACGAGCTGCAGTGAAAGCGGGTCTTGGCGTAACAGCGCGCCCGGTCGAGATGATGAGCCCGGAACTGCGTGTTATGGGTGCGGCTGAAGGTCTGCCGGTTCTCCCGGATACGCAGTATCTGCTGTGCCGTAATCCTGACAGTGATAATGAGCTGGCGCTGGCTATCTTTAATGCCATGCAGTCTACTAATGATCCGTACAATCTGAGCAACAATCCAGATGGTGCGTTGCTGTTGGATGACGAAGAGTAATAGCGCTAACGTGTTGTACTCAACATCAGCGCCATTGCCTTAACAAACGCTTATAAATAAGCCTCTCATTCTTTGAACAGAACGAGGGGCTTTTTTACTATCTGACCCTTGTCAGACTCGCCCCGACGACAACCTCCCTGATGTAAACCCCTCACTGTATTTCACTCCATTACAAACTGAAATCTGCAATCCATAAAAACGAACCTTTTGTTCCGTATCAAGGCTTCAGGTGGAGGAAATTAACGCAAAAAGGGCAAAAGTGTGTTCTGGATCAAGAAAATACCCCTGCTAAGGGGAAGGAAAAAAGAGTCATACCTGTCAAAATATGTTTGTTAAACGCACGATCCATGCGTGTGATTACCCGCTACACTAAAATTAACCCTACAGACTGAAGCGATTTAGCTGGAAAGCGGGGCATCATTTGTTAATAATATGATGCAGGTGTGAAATAATGTTTGGATACTTTTGTCAAAGTTGACAAAAGGTTATAGAAAGGAGTAAAAAACCCCATTAAATTGCTGTTTATTCCGTAATAACAGTGACATTTAAAAGGTTTTTACCCTTCCCTTGAATCGATGTGGTCAGTTTGCTGCGGGAAACGCGTGCAGGATGCCAGCGCCACTTTTGATGAGTAAGCAATGAGTATGTCAACTACCACCGAAATCATCGCTCAGCACTGGGCGTTTATCGTATTTATCGTTATTGCCTTTGGCTTGTGTGCTTTCATGCTGACCGGAGGATGGTTGCTTGGCGGCAGAGCGCGCGCCCGCTATAAAGACACGCCATTCGAATCGGGCATTGAATCCGTTGGTGACACCCATATCCGCCTGTCGGCGAAATTTTATCTGGTTGCGATGTTTTTCGTCATTTTTGACGTCGAAGCCCTCTTTTTATACGCATGGGCGACTTCAATCCGCGAAAGCGGTTGGGTCGGCTTTGTGGAAGCCGCAATTTTCATTTTGGTGCTCCTTGCGGGTCTGGTCTATCTGGTACGCATTGGCGCACTGGACTGGGCTCCAGCTCGCCGTCGCGTAGTGGTGAAAACTACTACGGTCAGCCACACCAATCCTCATAAGCAGTAAAAGAGAGGCAATAAGATGGACTATACGCTCACCCGCATAGACCCGAACGGTGGTGAGAACGACCGTTATCCTCTGCAAAAGCAGGAAATCGTCAGCGATCCGCTGGAGCAGCACGTTCATCGCAGCGTTTATATGGGCAAACTCGAAAATGCCCTGCATGACATGGTGAACTGGGGACGTAAAAACTCACTCTGGCCTTATAACTTTGGCCTGTCCTGTTGTTACGTTGAGATGACCACATCGTTTACCGCGGTCCATGACGTGGCACGTTTTGGTGCTGAAGTTATGCGCGCCTCGCCACGCCAGGCGGATTTCATGGTTATTGCCGGCACGCCGTTTACCAAAATGGCTCCGGTTATTCAGCGTTTATACGATCAGATGCTGGAGCCAAAATGGGTGATCTCAATGGGTGCCTGCGCAAATTCGGGCGGCATGTATGACATCTATTCGGTGGTGCAGGGCGTCGATAAATTCCTGCCAGTAGATGTCTATATTCCTGGCTGCCCGCCACGTCCTGAAGCCTACATGCAGGCACTGCTGCTGTTGCAGGAGTCGATCGGCAAAGAGCGCCGTCCGCTTTCATGGGTTGTCGGCGACCAGGGCGTTTACCGCGCTAACATGCCTTCAGAGCGTGAAAGAAAACGCGGCGAGCGCATCGCAGTCACAAACCTGCGCAGCCCGGACGAAGTTTAAAACCGTATGGATGGAAAAGAGCGCCTGCAGCAGAACATCACAATTTAATGCATGGCCCCATCCTGACGCCTTCATTTGAGTGCCTGAGACCAGGCCGGAATGGTGAGTAACGTATGACAGATTTGACCACGCAAGATCTCGCTCAGCCTTCATGGCAAACCCGTGATCACCTTGATGACCCGGTGATCGGCGAGTTGCGTAACCGTTTTGGGCCGGATGCCTTCACTGTACAGCCAACCCGCACCGGCATTCCGGTGGTCTGGGTTAAGCGTGAACAGATACTGGAAATTACCGAGTTCCTGCGTAAATTACCGAAGCCTTACGTCATGCTGTATGACCTGCATGGCGTGGATGAGCGTTTACGTACCCACCGTGCAGGCCTGCCTGCGGCGGATTTTTCCGTTTTCTACCACCTGCTGTCGATTGAACGCAACCGCGACATCATGCTCAAGGTGGCACTCTCTGAAAACGACATGCATCTGCCGACCATCACCCGTCTTTTCCCGAATGCCAACTGGTATGAGCGTGAAACCTGGGAGATGTTTGGTATTACCTTTGATGGTCACCCGCACCTGACGCGCATCATGATGCCGTCTACCTGGGAAGGCCATCCGCTGCGTAAAGATTACCCGGCGCGCGCCACCGAATTCGATCCTTTCACGCTGACTAAGCAGAAAGAAGATTTAGAGATGGAGGCGCTGACCTTTAAGCCTGAAGACTGGGGCATGAAGCGCAGCACCACCAACGAAGACTTCATGTTCCTGAACCTCGGGCCTAACCACCCGTCGGCGCACGGTGCGTTCCGCATCATCCTGCAGCTGGACGGTGAAGAGATTGTCGACTGCGTACCTGACATCGGTTATCACCATCGTGGTGCCGAAAAGATGGGTGAGCGTCAGTCCTGGCACAGCTACATTCCTTACACTGACCGTATCGAGTACCTCGGCGGCTGCGTGAACGAAATGCCTTACGTGCTGGCGGTAGAAAAACTGGCCGGTATCGTGGTGCCCGATCGCGTAAACGTGATCCGCGTGATGCTCTCTGAGCTGTTCCGCATTAACAGCCATCTGCTTTATATCTCGACCTTTATTCAGGACGTCGGCGCGATGACGCCGGTGTTCTTTGCCTTTACCGATCGCCAGAAAATCTATGATGTGGTTGAAGCCATTACCGGTTTCCGTATGCACCCGGCCTGGTTCCGTATCGGTGGTGTAGCACACGACCTGCCGCGAGGCTGGGAACGTCTGCTGCGTGACTTCCTGGACTGGATGCCGAAGCGTCTGAAGGAATATGACAAAGCGGCACTGCGTAACACCGTGCTGATTGGTCGTTCTAAAGGCGTTGCTGCTTACAATATGGAAGAGGCGCTGGCGTGGGGCACGACCGGTGCCGGTCTGCGTGCCACGGGTCTCGACTTTGACGTGCGCAAATGGCGTCCATACTCAGGCTACGAAAACTTCGATTTCGAAATTCCGGTCGGCGACGGCGTCAGCGATGCTTACAGCCGTGTTCAGCTGAAGATGGAAGAGATGTGGCAGTCGCTGCGTATCCTTGAGCAGTGTCTCAACAATATGCCAGAGGGGCCGTTTAAAGCGGATCACCCGCTGACCACGCCACCACCGAAAGAGCGTACGCTGCAGCACATCGAAACGCTGATCACCCACTTCCTGCAGGTTTCGTGGGGACCGGTGATGCCAGCCAATGAATCGTTCCAGATGATTGAAGCGACGAAAGGGATCAACAGCTACTACCTGACCAGCGATGGCAGCACCATGAGCTACCGCACCCGCGTGCGTACGCCGAGCTTCCCGCATCTGCAGCAGATTCCTTCAGTAATCCGTGGCAGCCTGGTATCCGACCTGATCGTATATCTGGGTAGTATCGATTTTGTTATGTCAGACGTGGACCGCTAATTATGCACGATCAACACATTGCCATTAAAACGATCGACCCTAACGAGGTCTTCGTGCTGAGCGCGGAAGAGCATCACGCTATTGAGCACGAAAAACACCACTACGAAGATGCGCGTGCAGCCTCCATTGAAGCGCTGAAGATCGTGCAGAAACAGCGCGGCTGGGTGCCGGACGGCGCAATCAACGCGATTGCCGACGTACTGGGTATCCCGGCGAGTGATGTTGAAGGGGTGGCGACGTTTTATAGCCAGATCTTCCGTCAGCCGGTTGGCCGTCATGTGATCCGTTATTGTGACAGCGTGGTCTGTCACATCACCGGTTATCAGGGCATCCAGTCCGCACTGGAGCAGCAGCTGAATATCAAACCGGGTCAAACCACTGCTGATGGCCGCTTTACGCTGCTGCCAACCTGCTGCCTGGGTAACTGTGACAAGGGCCCAACGATGATGGTGGATGAAGACACGCATGTTCATCTGACGCCAGAAGGCATTCCCTCTTTGCTGGAGCAGTATCAATGACAATCAAACAGATCATTCGTACTGCTGAAACCCATCCGCTCACCTGGCGGATGCGTGACGACAAGCAACCTGTCTGGCTAGATGAATATCGCAGCAAGAACGGCTATGCCGGTGCGGAAAAAGCGCTGAAAAGCATGTCACAGGATGAAATTGTCGCGGCAGTCAAAGACTCCGGCCTGAAAGGGCGCGGCGGTGCAGGCTTCTCTACCGGTCTGAAGTGGAGCCTGATGCCGAAAGATGAGTCGATGAACATCCGTTACCTGCTGTGTAACGCCGATGAAATGGAGCCAGGCACCTATAAAGACCGCCTGCTGATGGAGCAGATGCCTCACCAGCTGGTGGAAGGAATGCTGATCAGCGCCTTTGCGCTAAAGGCCTACCGTGGCTACATCTTCTTACGTGGCGAATACATTGAAGCGGCGGTGCATCTGCGTCGTGCGATTGCTGAAGCCACGGAAGCGGGCTATCTCGGTAAAAATATTCTCGGTACCGGCTTCGACTTTGAGCTGATCGTCCATACCGGCGCAGGGCGTTATATCTGCGGCGAAGAGACGGCACTGATTAACTCACTGGAAGGCCGTCGTGCTAACCCGCGTTCCAAGCCGCCATTCCCGGCGAGTGCGGGCGCGTGGGGCAAACCGACCTGCGTGAACAACGTAGAGACCCTCTCGAACGTGCCGGCGATTCTGGCCAACGGTGTGGAGTGGTACAAAAACATCTCTAAAAGCGAAGATGCCGGTACCAAAATGATGGGCTTCTCCGGGCGGGTTAAAAATCCCGGCGTCTGGGAGCTGCCATTCGGTATCACCGCCCGTGAGATCCTGGAAGATTATGCAGGCGGCATGCGTGACGGACTGAAGTTCAAGGCCTGGCAGCCCGGCGGCGCAGGGACTGACTTCCTGACCGACCAGCACCTGGATCTGCCGATGGAATTTGCCAGCATTGGCAAAGCGGGCAGTCGTCTGGGTACGGCGCTGGCAATGGCCGTTGATCACGAGATCAACATGGTTTCCCTGGTGCGTAACCTGGAAGAGTTCTTTGCCCGTGAGTCGTGCGGCTGGTGTACTCCGTGTCGTGACGGTCTGCCGTGGAGCGTGAAAATTCTGCGTGCGCTGGAGCAGAAGCAGGGCCAGCCAGGAGATATTGAAACCTTACTGCAACTCTGCCGTCAGCTTGGCCCGGGTAAAACCTTCTGTGCGCATGCGCCGGGTGCGGTTGAGCCGCTGCAGAGTGCGATTAAATATTTCCGTGAAGAGTTTGAAGCCGGCATGGCGCCGCAGGTGTTTGGCAATACCCGTGCCATTGGCGGGATCCAGCCAAACCTGTTGAAAGCGCGCTGGTAATTCACCAAAAAACGGAACAGGCCTGGTGCCGCCGCCCCGACAATGTCGTGCGTCGGGGCAAGAATATGATTAACGCTCGTCTCTGACGAGCCTTACGGAAGCATGTCACTATGGCTACAATTCATGTAGACGGTAAAGAGTATGATGTGAACGGAGCGGACAACCTGCTACAGGCATGTCTCTCTCTGGGCCTTGATATTCCTTACTTTTGCTGGCATCCGGCGCTGGGAAGCGTTGGGGCCTGCCGCCAGTGTGCGGTAAAGCAATTCCAGAATGCCGAAGATACCCGCGGCCGTCTTGTCATGTCCTGCATGACACCGGCCTCTGACGGCACATTCATCTCCATCGATGATGGCGAAGCGAAAGAGTTCCGCGAAAGCGTGGTGGAGTGGCTGATGACCAACCACCCGCACGACTGTCCGGTGTGCGAAGAGGGCGGTAACTGTCACCTGCAGGATATGACAGTAATGACCGGCCACAGCTTCCGCCGCTATCGCTTCACCAAACGTACTCACCGTAATCAGGATCTCGGTCCGTTCATCTCCCACGAGATGAACCGCTGTATCGCCTGTTACCGCTGTGTGCGTTACTACAAAGATTATGCCGATGGCAAAGATCTGGGTGTCTACGGCGCGCATGACAACGTCTACTTTGGTCGCCCGGAAGATGGCACGCTGGAAAGCGAGTTCTCTGGCAACCTGGTTGAAATCTGCCCGACCGGCGTCTTCACGGATAAAACCCACTCAGAACGCTATAACCGTAAATGGGATATGCAGTTTGCGCCGAGCATCTGCCAGCAGTGCAGTGTCGGCTGTAACACCAGCCCGGGTGAGCGTTATGGTGAGTTGCGTCGTATTGAAAACCGCTATAACGGCACCGTAAACCACTACTTCCTGTGTGACCGTGGCCGCTTTGGCTATGGCTACGTGAACCGCAAAGATCGTCCACGCCAGCCGATGCTGCTGCGCGGCAATGACTGGGTTACGCTGAACGCAGAGCAGGCGGTCAATGCCGGTGCAGATTTGCTGCGTCAGGCGAAGAAAGTGATTGGCATCGGCTCGCCGCGCGCCAGCGTTGAAAGTAACTTTGCACTGCGTGAACTGGTGGGCGCAGAGAACTTCTCAACCGGTATGCCAGCGGACGAGCAGGCCCGTCTTGAACTGATGCTCAAAGTCCTGCGCGAAAGCGGTGTCTATACGCCATCGCTGCGTGAAATTGAAAGCTACGATGCGGTGCTGGTGCTGGGTGAAGACCTTACACAGGTTGGTGCTCGCGTGGCACTCTCTGTCCGTCAGGCGGTAAAAGGCAAAGCGCGTGATATGGCCGCTGCGCAGAAAGTCGCAGACTGGCAGATCGCCGCCATTATGAACATCGGTCAGAACGCGAAGCATCCTCTGTTCGTTACCCATGTTGATGAAACCCGTCTGGATGATATCGCGGCATGGAGCTATCGTGCGCCGGTTGAAGATCAGGCGCGCCTCGGCTTCGCTATCGCCAGTGCACTGGATGAATCTGCTCCGGCAGTGACCGATTTCGACAGCAAGCTCAACGGGAAAATGGACGTTGTCGTTCAGGCGCTGGCCGGCGCGAAAAAGCCATTAATCATCTCCGGTACTCACTCAGGCAGCAGCGCAGTCATTGAAGCCGCAGCGAACGTGGCGAAAGCCCTGAAGGCACGCGGCGCAGATGTCGGCATTACTCTGCTGGCGGGTCACGCCAACAGCATCGGTCTGGGCATGATCGGCGGTAATCCGCTGGAGCATGCGCTGGAGCAACTGAGCAACGGTGAAGCCGATGCGCTGGTGGTGCTGGAAAATGACCTCTATCGTCACGCACCAAAAGCCGTGGTGGATGCAGCCCTGGCGCAGACCACGAACGTGATTGTGGTTGATCATCAGCGTACAGCCACGCTGGAGAAAGCGGGTCTGGTGTTATCCACCGCCAGCTTCGCTGAAAGTGATGGTACGTCAATTAACCATGAAGGCCGCGCACAGCGTTTCTTCCAGGTTTACGATCCTGCCTATTACGACAGCAACGTTGTGATGCTGGAAAGCTGGCGCTGGCTGCACTCGCTGCACAGCACGCTGGAAAGCCGTCACGTGGACTGGACGCAGCTCGATCACGTGATCGATGCCGTGGTGACCCGTCTGCCACAGCTCGCGGGTATTAAAGAAGCGGCACCTGATGCCAGCTTCCGCATCCGTGGTCAGAAACTGGCGCGTTCTCCAATACGTAACAGTGGACGTACTGCGATGCGCGCGAATATCAGCGTTCATGAACCGCGTCAGCCGCAGGACCAGGACACCATGTTCGCCTTCTCTATGGAAGGGAACAACCAGCCATCAGCTCCGCGTTCGCAGATTCCGTTTGCCTGGGCTCCAGGCTGGAACTCACCGCAGGCGTGGAACAAGTTCCAGGCTGAAGTGGGCGGCAAACTGCGTCATGGCGATCCGGGCGTACGCCTGTTTGAAGCCAGCAACAGTGAGCTGCCATGGTTCACAACCGTTCCTGCCGCGTTTGTCAGTGATGCGAAGTGGCGTGTGGCGCCTCTCCACCGGTTGTTCGGTAGCGAAGAGATGTCACAGCGTTCACCGGTCTTCCAGCAGCGCATGACAGAGCCTGCATTGGTGATTAACCCGGAGGATGCAGCGAAGCTGGGCGTCAACAATGGCGCGGCGGTTGAATTCAGCTGTGCCGGCGAGACAGTGCGTCTGCCGGTCCGTTTCTCGGCGTCACTGCAGGCGGGTCAGATTGGTCTGCCGCTGGGTATGCCGGGCGTTCCGCCATTCCTGGCGAACGGTAAAATCGACACTCTGCAGGAGGCGGCGCAATGAGCTGGTTAACACCGGACGTTATCGACATTCTGCTGGCCATTGTTAAAGCCATTGTGATTCTGCTGGTGGTTGTGGCCTGCGGCGCGTTCATGAGCTTCGCCGAGCGTCGTCTGCTCGGCCTGTTCCAGAACCGTTACGGACCTAACCGCGTCGGCTGGGGCGGCTCGCTCCAGCTGGTTGCGGACATGATCAAAATGTTCTTTAAAGAGGACTGGGTTCCGCCATTTACCGACCGCTTTATCTTTACCCTTGCGCCGGTTATTGCCTTTGTTTCTCTGCTGCTGGCCTTTGCTATCGTGCCAGTGTCGCCAACCTGGATGGTGACAGACCTGAATATCGGTCTGCTGTTCTTCCTGATGATGGCGGGCCTTGCGGTCTACGCCGTGCTGTTTGCTGGCTGGTCGAGTAACAACAAATACTCGCTGCTGGGTGCGATGCGCGCCTCGGCGCAGACGCTGAGCTACGAAGTGTTCCTGGGTCTGTCGCTGATGGGTGTGGTGGCGCAGGCGGGCTCGTTCAACATGAACGATATCGTCAACAGCCAGACGCACCTGTGGAACATCATTCCGCAGTTCTTTGGTTTCGTAACCTTCTGTATTGCTGGCGTGGCGGTGTGTCACCGTCATCCCTTTGACCAGCCAGAAGCGGAGCAGGAACTGGCAGATGGTTATCACATTGAATATGCCGGCATGAAGTTTGGCCTGTTCTTTGTCGGCGAATATGTGGCGATTACCACCGTTTCAGCGCTGATCGTAACGCTGTTCTTTGGTGGCTGGCACGGACCTTTCCTGCCGCCGTTCATCTGGTTCGCCCTGAAAACGGCGTTCTTTATGATGATGTTCATCCTGATTCGTGCTGCGCTTCCGCGTCCACGCTACGACCAGGTGCTGTCATTCGGCTGGAAAGTGTGTCTGCCGTTGACGCTGTTGAACCTGCTGGCGACTGCCGCAGTGATTCTCTACACAGCGCCGTAAGGGGTTAACAAATGACTTTGAAAGATATTGTCGTAGGCTTTGGCACGACAGTTCGCAGTATCTGGCTGATAGGGCTGCACGCCTTTGCCAAACGTGAAACGCAGATGTACCCGGAAGAGCCGGTTTATCTGCCGCCACGCTATCGTGGCCGTATCGTGTTAACCCGCGATCCGGATGGTCAGGAGCGTTGCGTCGCCTGTAACCTGTGTGCGGTTGCCTGTCCGGTTGGCTGTATTTCACTACAGAAAGCCGAGACCAAAGATGGCCGCTGGTACCCGGAGTTCTTCCGCATCAACTTCTCACGCTGTATTTTCTGCGGCATGTGTGAAGAAGCCTGTCCGACCACCGCGATTCAGCTTACCCCGGATTTCGAACTGGGTGAGTTTAAGCGTCAGGATCTGGTGTATGAAAAGGACGATCTGCTGATTTCGGGACCGGGTAAATATCCGGAGTACAACTTCTACCGCATGGCAGGTATGGCGATTGACGGTAAAGATAAGGGCGAAGCGGAAAACGAAGCCAAGCCTATCGACGTCAAAGGCTTATTACCTTAAGGAGCAAGGCATGGAATTTGCGTTTTATCTTTGCGGACTGGTGGCGGTGCTGACGACGTTGCGCGTCATTACCCACACCAATCCGGTACATGCGTTGCTGTACCTGATCGTTTCGCTGTTATCGATCGCGGGCGTCTTCTTCTCTATGGGTGCCTATTTTGCGGGTGCGCTGGAGATCATCGTCTACGCTGGCGCCATCATGGTGCTGTTCGTCTTCGTCGTTATGATGCTGAACCTGGGCAAGCAGACGGAGAAGCAGGAGCGTGAGTGGCTCAGCCCGTCATTGTGGATTGGTCCCGGCATCGTCTCGTTGCTGCTGCTGGTGGTGATGATTTACGCCATCCTGACGGCGAATGACCAGGGCATTGATGGCACCATCATCGACGCCAAAGCGGTCGGCATCAGCCTGTTTGGTCCTTATGTGCTGGCGGTTGAACTGGCTTCTATGCTGCTGCTGGCAGGTCTGGTCGTGGCGTTCCATATCGGTCGTGAAGAGCGTCAGGGCGAAGTCCTGAGTAACCGTAATGCTGACGCCGCTCAGGTGAAAAAGGAGAACGCATGATCCCGTTACAACATGGATTGATTCTTGCTGCCGTGCTGTTTGTCCTTGGACTGACGTCGCTGGTGATACGCCGCAATCTGCTGTTTATGCTGATCGGCCTTGAAATCATGATCAACGCCGCCGCCTTAGCTCTGGTGGTTGCCGGGAGCTACTGGGGTCAGGCCGATGGACAGGTGATGTATATCCTGGCGATCAGCCTGGCGGCAGCGGAAGCCAGTATTGGTCTGGCGCTGCTGCTTCAGCTCTATCGTCGTCGTCAGACGCTGAACATTGATACTGTGAGCGAGATGCGCGGATGAATCTTCTCTATTTAACTGTCTTGTTTCCGCTGATCGGCTTTCTGCTGTTAGCGTTTTCCCGCGGTCGCTGGTCTGAGAACCTGTCGGCCACGGTAGGTATGGGATCGGTGGGTCTGGCAGCATTGACTACAGTGATGCTCGGATTCGAGTTCTTCGCCAGTGGTCAGCAAGCCTATACCCAGTCACTCTGGACCTGGATGCATGTCGGCAACTTCGACATGAAAGTGAACCTGACGCTGGATGGCCTGTCTCTGACCATGCTGTCAGTCGTCACCGGTGTTGGCTTCTTCATTCATATGTTCGCCTCCTGGTATATGCGTGGAGAAGAGGGCTACTCCCGCTTCTTCGCCTATACCAACCTGTTTATCGCCAGCATGGTTGTTCTGGTGCTGGCCGATAACCTGATGCTGATGTATCTGGGCTGGGAAGGGGTAGGGCTCTGCTCTTATCTGCTGATCGGCTTCTACTACAGCAATCCGGAAAACGGCAAAGCGGCGATGAAAGCCTTTATCATCACCCGCGTGGGCGACGTCTTCCTGGCATTCGGCCTGTTCATTCTCTACAACGAGCTGGGCACGTTGAACTTCCGCGAGATGATGGAACTGGCGCCGGCGCACTTTGCCGCAGACAACCATATGCTGCAGTGGGCAACGCTGATGCTGCTGGGTGGCGCGGTCGGTAAATCGGCACAGTTGCCGTTGCAGACCTGGCTGGCTGATGCGATGGCCGGTCCGACACCGGTTTCAGCACTGATCCACGCCGCGACCATGGTGACAGCGGGTGTTTACCTGATTGCCCGCAGCCACGGTCTCTTCCTGCTGACGCCGGAAGTGCTGCATCTGGTCGGCATCGTCGGGGCAATTACCCTGGTGCTGGCGGGCTTTGCCGCGCTGGTACAGACCGACATCAAACGTGTTCTCGCTTACTCCACCATGAGCCAGATTGGTTACATGTTCCTGGCGTTGGGTGTTCAGGCGTGGGATGCGGCGATTTTCCATCTGATGACGCACGCCTTCTTTAAAGCGTTACTGTTCCTCTCTTCGGGTTCAGTGATTCTGGCCTGCCATCACGAGCAGAACATCTTCAAAATGGGTGGCCTGCGCAAGAGCATTCCGCTGGTCTACACCTGCTTCCTGGTTGGCGGCGCGGCGCTGGCGGCACTGCCGCTGATTACGGCGGGCTTCTACAGTAAAGATGAGATTCTGTTCGGCGCACTGGCTAACGGTCACATCAACCTGATGTTTGCGGGTCTGGTAGGGGCGTTCCTGACCTCTATCTACACCTTCCGCATGATCTTCATCGTGTTCCACGGCGAAGAGAAAATTCATGCGCACGCCGGTAAAGGCATTACCCATCATCTGCCGCTGATTGTACTGCTGCTGCTCTCTACCTTCATTGGTGCGCTGATTACGCCACCGCTGGCGGGTGTATTGCCAGCCAGTGAGTTTGGTGAAGCGGGCAAAGTGGGACTGGAAATCACCTCGGGCGTCGTAGCGATTGTCGGCATTCTGATCGCTGCTGCGCTGTGGCTGGGCAAACGTGAGCTGGTTACCCGTATCGCAAACAGTGCGCCAGGCCGCTTCTTCGGCACCTGGTGGTTTGCGGCCTGGGGCTTCGACTGGCTCTACGATAAAGTGTTCGTTAAACCCTACCTGGGCATTGCGTGGCTGCTGAAGCGCGACCCACTGAATGGTCTGATGAACCTGCCTGCGCTGCTGTCACGCATTGCCAACAAAGGCCTGGTTGTCAGTGAGAACGGCTACCTGCGCTGGTACGTTGCGTCAATGAGCCTGGGTGCCGTACTGGTGCTGGCTCTGCTGCTGGTGATTTAAAGATTGATGAGCGGGGCAGGTTAGTTAATCTGCCCATTGAGAATGTCAAAAATTGTCCTGAGCAAGGGCGTTATCGTCGCAGCCAGTCTGGTTACCGCCAGCGCGCAGCAACCGGAGCATACCGAGGTATGTGAGGATTGCGAGCACTGCCGGGAATCAAACTGGCAAGTAAGATAGCCCGAACTAAGACAAAGAAAAGGGAAGTGTGCCGTGTTATTACCTTGGCTAATTATCATACCCTTCGTCGGCGGTCTGATCTGCTGGCTCACTGAGCGCCTTGGCGCGAAGGTGCCACGCTGGATCGCGCTGATCACCATGGGGCTGACGTTGGCGCTTTCGCTGCAACTCTGGTTGCAGGGAGGCTATTCACTGACGCAGGCAGCGGGCATTCCGCAGTGGCAGTCAAGTTTCTCCGTTCCGTGGATCCCACGCTTCGGCATCAGCTTCCATTTAGCCATTGATGGCCTGTCGCTGCTGATGGTGGTGCTGACCGGCCTGCTCGGTCTGATGGCGGTGCTCTGTTCATGGAATGAGATTTCAAAGTATCAGGGCTTCTTCCATCTGAACCTGATGTGGATCCTGGGCGGCGTAATCGGTGTGTTCCTCTCCATCGACATGTTCCTGTTCTTCTTCTTCTGGGAAATGATGCTGGTGCCGATGTACTTCCTCATCGCGCTCTGGGGTCACAAAGCGTCTGACGGCAAAACCCGTATCTCCGCTGCGACCAAGTTCTTCATCTACACCCAGGCTTCCGGTCTGGTGATGCTGATTGCGATTCTGGGCCTGGTGTTTGTCCACTACAACGCGACCGGTGTCTGGACGTTCAACTATGAACAGCTTCTGAAGACGCCAATGTCGAGCGGTGTTGAATATCTGCTGATGCTGGGCTTCTTTATCGCCTTTGCGGTGAAGATGCCGGTAGTGCCGTTACATGGCTGGCTGCCGGATGCGCACAGTCAGGCGCCGACTGCGGGTTCTGTTGACCTGGCAGGTATCCTGCTGAAAACCGCGGCTTATGGCTTACTGCGTTTCAGTCTGCCGCTGTTCCCGAACGCGTCAACAGAGTTTGCGCCAATCGCTATGTGGTTAGGCATCATTGGGATCTTCTACGGTGCCTGGATGGCCTTCTCGCAGACCGATATCAAACGTCTGATCGCGTATACCTCGATTTCGCACATGGGCTTTGTGCTGATTGCTATCTACACCGGCAGCCAGCTGGCGCTGCAGGGTGCGGTGATTCAGATGATTGCACACGGTCTGTCCGCAGCGGCACTCTTCATTCTGTGTGGTCAGCTGTATGAGCGTCTGCATACCCGTGATATGCGTCAGATGGGTGGTCTGTGGTCGCGCATCAAATGGATTCCGGGTCTGTCGCTCTTCTTTGCTGTCGCCAACCTCGGTATGCCGGGTACGGGTAACTTCGTCGGCGAATTTATGATTCTGACCGGCAGCTTCCAGGTGGTGCCGATGATTATCATCATCGCGACCTTTGGTCTGGTGTTCGCCTCGATTTACTCGCTGGTGATGATGCAGCGCGCTTACTATGGCGAAGCGAAATCGAAAGATCCGCTGCCAGGCATGTCGCCGCGCGAGTTCATGACCATCGGTGTTCTGGTGGTGCTGCTGGTGCTGCTGGGCGTCTATCCACAGCCGATTCTGGATACTTCGCACGCTGCCATGAGCAATATTCAGCAGTGGTTTACCGCTTCAATTTCAACTACAAGGCCGTAATTCGCCATGACAATAACTCCTCACCAATTGATTGCGTTACTACCGCTGTTAATCGTCGGATTGACGGTGGTGGTTGTGATGCTGTCCATTGCCTGGCGACGCAACCACTTCGTTAACGCCACGCTAACGGTAGTTGGCCTGAACCTGGCGCTGCTCTCGCTCTACTTTGTCGGTCAGGTCGGGGCGATGGATGTCACGCCGCTGCTGCGCGTCGATGGCTATTCGATGTTCTATACCGCGCTGGTGATGCTGGCGAGTCTGGCGACCTGTACCTTTGCCTATCCATGGCTGGCGGGTTACCCGGACAACAAAGATGAGTTCTATCTGCTGGTGCTGATTGCGGCCCTCGGTGGCATCGTGCTGGCCAGTGCTAACCATCTGGCCTCGCTGTTCATCGGCATTGAGCTGTTGTCGCTGCCGCTGTTTGGTCTGATTGGCTACGCTTTCCGCCAGAAACGTTCGCTGGAAGCCGCACTGAAATACACCATTCTGTCTGCGGCGGCCTCATCGTTCCTGCTGTTTGGTATTGCGCTTATCTACGCCGACTCCGGTAACCTGAGCTTTGTTGCGCTGGGTCAGAGCCTGACTGACAGCATGATCCATGAGCCACTGCTGCTGGTGGGGCTGGGCATGATGATCATCGGCCTGGGCTTCAAACTTTCACTGGTTCCGTTCCATCTCTGGACGCCCGATGTGTATCAGGGTGCGCCTGCGCCGGTTTCAACCTTCCTGGCGACAGCCAGCAAGATTGCGATCTTCGGTGTCATCATGCGTCTGTTTATGTACGCGCCGGTGACCGACAGCGAAGCGGTGCGCACTGTGCTGGCCATGATCGCCTTCGTTTCGATTCTGTTCGGTAACCTGATGGCGATTTCGCAGAGCAACATCAAGCGTCTGCTGGGTTACTCCTCTATCGCCCACCTCGGCTATCTGCTGGTCGCGCTGATTGCAGTGAAAGATCATCAGCTGTCGCTGGAAACCTCAGGTGTTTACCTGGCCGGTTATCTGTTCAGCAGCCTGGGTGCCTTTGGTGTGGTGAGTCTGATGTCCAGCCCGTATCGTGGCCCGGATGCAGATTCACTCTACTCTTATCGCGGTCTGTTCTGGCATCGTCCTATCCTGTCAGCGGTCATGACAGTGATGATGCTGTCACTGGCCGGTATCCCGATGACGCTGGGCTTTATCGGTAAATTCTACGTGATTGCTTCAGGCGTCAGTGCGCATCTGTGGTGGCTGACCGGTGCGGTAGTAGCGGGCAGTGCGATTGGCCTTTACTACTATCTGCGCGTAACGGTAAGTCTCTACCTCAGCCCGCCAGAACTGCACACCCGTGATACCCCGGCTAACTGGGCATTCACCGCCGGTGGTGTCGTGGTTCTGATTTCTGCCATTCTGGTACTGCTGCTAGGGGTTTACCCGCAGCCGCTCATCAGACTGGTGCAGATGGCTCAGCCACTGATGTAAGCTGATAACTGCGAATAATGAATCAGGCCTCCGGGCCTGATTTTTTTTGTCTGTCAGATGAGGTGACCAGCTGGTGCTGACGACCTCGCGCTGATGTAGAGTGTCTGGTTTAGTAAGGAGAGACCATGAACATTGACTGGCAGGATAAACACCATAGCGAACTTACCGCCCCGGAACTCTATGCGCTGCTGGCGTTGCGCAGTGCGGTGTTTGTGGTGGAGCAACAGTGTGCTTACCTTGATGTGGATGGCAAAGATTTACAGGCCGAAAACAGGCATCTGCTGGGCACGGTGGATGATCAGCTGGTGGCTTATGCGCGACTTCTTTCCCCGGAAGATGAAACCAGCCCGGTGAAAATTGGACGGGTCATTGTTTCAGATCGGGTGCGCGGTGCGCGTCTGGGCAATCGTCTGATGGAGCAGGCGATTAGCAGTTGTCAGCAGCACTGGCCGGGCCGTGACATATTTCTCTCCGCGCAGGCGCATCTTGAAAACTTCTATGGGCAGCATGGCTTTGTGGCGGTGGGGGAGAACTATCTGGAAGATGGCATTCCGCACGTCGATATGCTGAAGAATGCGCCATAAAAAAAGCGAGGCCTGAGCCTCGCTTTATTCCATCAACCCACCGTCATCTGACGGTCATCGACATATTTGCGCTGATCCGGCGCAGGCGGGAAATACTGATAAAGCCAGGTTTCACTCAGCGTCTCATCCTTGCTGCGCAGGAACAGACGCATCTCTACCGGCTGGGTGGAATCGCTGTTCGGATACCAGTCAAACAGGATGCGGTATCCTTTGAGCGGATCGACATACAGAATTTCAACCTGCTTCACGCTGCCGGATGAAACGGTAATCACCGGCTCAATGCCTTTCGGCGCAGCAGCCTGCAGATCACCACCAATAAAATCGATGGCGAAGCGGCGGCACCAGGTTTCCGGGAAGTGTTCGCCAGGCGCCCAGCCTTCCGGGAAACCACCGATACCGGTACGGGTCGCATCCACACGTGCCAGACCGCTACGTACTGGCGGCAGACCACTCCAGTAGAGCTTGTAAGAGAAGTTCAGCTCGCTGCCCGCTTTGACCGGCTCAGCCGGTTGCCAGAAGCAGACTACGTTATCCAGCGTTTCACCGGTGGTCGGGATCTCCATCAGGTTAATTGCGCCTTTGCCCCACTTGCCGACCGGCTCCACCCACAGGCTCGGACGTTTGTCATACCAGCCAATCACATCCTGATAATCTTTGAAGTCGTGATTTAACTGCAGCAGGCCAAAGCCTCGCGGATTCTCATCTTCATAGGCATTGAACTGCAGACGCTGCGGATTATTCAGTGGGCGGGCGATCCATTCGCCTTTACCGGTCCACATCGCCAGACGATCGGAGTCGTGGATCTGCGGATGGTAGGTGTTGCACATGCGGCGCTCGTTGGTGCCGCAGCTGAACATACTGGTCATTGGCGAGATGCCAATCTGACGGATCTCTTTACGGGCGAACAGGTGGTTTTCCACCTCCATCACCACGCGTTTCTCTTCGCAGTGGATGATGAACTTATAGGCACCGGTGACACTCGCGCCATCCAGCAGGGCATAGCAGGTAAAGGTGGTATCTTCCGCTTTCGGCGTTTCAAACCAGAAGGCGGTGAAATCGGGGAACTCTTCCTGGCCATTGCTGAAGGTGTTGATCGCGACACCACGGGCCGAGAGGCCATACTGGTAAGTATCGTCTACCGCACGGAAGTAACTTGCGCCCAGGAATGAGACGATGTCGCGTCGGGCCAGTTCCGGTTTTTTAAAGGCGCGGAAACCGGCAAAGCCGAGGTCAGTTTTGCCCTCCAGCTGCTTAGTATCAACCTTCGCGTCGTTATAGTTGAACAGCTCAGGGCGGAAGTGAATTTCGCGTGCCTGACGGCTCTCGCCGTCAACAGAGAACATGCGGATGCGCCGCTTGAAGCCCATGCCGACGTGGAAGAACTGCACGTCCAGCTGACGATCGGGCAGGTTATTCCAGAGTGAGTGGTTGGCGTCATACTGAATTTCGTTGTACGCCTGTGGGGTCAGTGTGGCCAGCGTCTCCGGCAGTGCACCTGGTGCACCGCCCCAGGGTTTCTTCGCCAGCGCAGCCGCGTTTTTCTTCAATACGTCGAAATCGAAGCGTACGGCGGTTCCGTCAGCAATGCCATCTTCTGCCCATGCGGATTGCGCAAACAGCGTTGACAGGCCGGTCATGCCGCTGACGGCAGAGAAGGCCATTGACGCTTTCATAAACATTCTTCGATTCATGCCAGAGATCATTCCTTAGCTGTTCGAGGGTGTCGTGACTGTTGTGCAACATGCACTTTCATGGCCCGATAATCACAGGCAACAGAGGGGTACGACAGTAGGGTTACTGGAAAATTCAGTCACGACAAAATTTATCAGATTAATCAAAGAAGCGAAGCGAAATTCGGCGGTTGCCGCTGCGTCTTACACTTCTTTGCGCAGCGAAGCGGCGCACCGCCTGCACTGAGTAAGATTAACAGATGAAAAATCAGGTGATTCCTGGAGCAGGAAATCAGCAGAGCGCCAGATTATGGCTATAGTTAATGAACTGCTTTGCAATTCACACGGAGGAAATAATGGTAAATCAGACAAATCAATTCGAATCGGGCCTCGATGACGATATTGCGTTACTGACCGAAACCCTGGAAGAAGTGCTTAAGGCATCAGGCGATCCGGCCGATCAGAAATACATTGAGCTTAAAAGCAAAGCTGAACAGGCGCTGAACGATGTTAAATCCCGTGTCAGCCAGGCGTCCGACAGTTACTACTATCGCGCTAAACAAGCGGCATACCGTGCAGACGATTACGTGCACGAAAAACCGTGGCAGGGCGTGGGTATTGGTGCAACCGCGGGTCTGGTTCTCGGCCTACTGCTGGCGCGTCGCTAATCGCGATTCGCTGATGTAGCGCGGTAACAGACGACAGCAGTAAACCTGCGGCGGGGAAATCCCGCCGTTTTTTTTATTGTGTTCTTAACCCCCTCATTGATTCACCTCTGTTGAGCCTGCCTCACCCTCATTCACTTTTATGCGCAACGTGCTGCTTTAGATAAACCAGTAACAAACACGGGTCACACAGATTGTGTTTCGCAGGTGGACTTCATACAGTTAAATAAACGTGAAAAGGAGAACCGGACGTGATTAGAATTGAGATGCTGTCTACCGGGGATGAGGTGCTGCATGGCCAAATCGTCGATACCAATGCCGCCTGGCTGGCTGATATTTTATTCCAGCAAGGTTTGCCCATGACCAGCCGAACCACGGTTGGGGATTCACTGGAATCGCTCATCGAGACCCTGCAGGCACGAAGCCATGAGGCCGACGTGTTGATTGTGAATGGCGGCCTGGGTCCCACCAGTGACGATCTCAGCGCACTGGCAGCCGCTCGTGCCTGTGGGGTTGAACTGGAGATGCAGCAGGACTGGCTGGAACAAATGGAAGCCTGGTTTGCCAGCCGTGGCCGCGTGATGGCCGCCAGCAATCGCAAGCAGGCTGAAATTCCGGCCAATGCGGAGCTGATTGATAATCCGGTCGGAACCGCCTGTGGCTTTGCCCTGCAACTCAACCGCTGCTGGATATTCTTCACGCCTGGCGTGCCGTCTGAATTTAAGGTGATGGTGGAGCAGCAGATCATTCCCCGTCTGAAAGCAAAATTCTCGCCGCCCGAACCGCCGATTTGTCTGCGACTGACCACCTTTGGTCGCGGTGAAAGTGATATTGCCGCTGAGCTGGAGCCGCTGGCGTTGCCGGAAGGTGTGGTGATGGGCTATCGCTCGTCGATGCCGATCATTGAGATCAAACTGACCGGCCCGGCCAGTCAGCGTGTCGCGATGGAGCAGGTGTGGCAGCAGGTGCGTCTGTTACTGGCGGAGTGCACTATCTTTGAAGGTACGGAAGGCTTACCGGCGCTGCTGGCAGGCGAGTTGACGCAGCGTGGTGAGCAACTGGCGGTCAGCGAGCAATACACCGCCGGGCTGCTTTACTGGCAACTGGCTGCTGCCAGCGTGCCGTTGCGGGGCGCTGACATTTTGCCATCAACGCAGGAGACGCTGGAGCAGCAGGTGACGCGCACGCGCGAACTTGCCGCACAGCAGCAGGCAGCGCTGGCGCTTTCTGTTGGCAGCCTGGAACAGGAAACGATTTCGGTAGCGTTACATACGCCGGATGGCGGCTTTGGTCAGCGCGTGAAGTTCAGCACCGGTCGTCATAACCTGGAGACGCGCCAGAAGGTGGTGGCGATGATGGCGATGAATATGCTGCGCCGCTGGTTACACGGCAGCGAAGTGAGCACCGGCCACGGCTGGATTGATGTGGTTGAATCTGTCAGACAGTAATTTCAGTGAAAACAAAACGGGCACCAGAGGCGCCCGTTTTGTATGTGACTGTGAATGACCCTTTGCGGGGGCATTCTCACAGCAATAAATAAGCTGACTCGATCTAACAGCAAATCAAGCCAGACTTGTTCCGTCTCAGTTATAACTCAAGCTCGATCTCGCCTTTAGCTTTGCAGCAGCAGGGCAGAATCTCATCCTGCTGCACAAAGGCCAGCGGCCGCTGTGGGTAATGCACTTCGCCTTTCAGCAGCCGCATCCGGCAGGAGCCGCAGTAACCTTCGCGGCACTGAAACTCCACGCAGAGATTATTGGCTTCCAGCAGGGAGAGCAGATTGGGGTGATCTTCTGCGCATTCCAGCCGGGCGCCGGAACTGCGCAGAATAACAACGTCGCGACTCATGATTAAAGCTGGAAGTCGTCGAAGTCGTTAGCGCCTACTTCAGAATCGATCTGACCCACCAGATAGGAGCTCACTTCCACTTCCTGTGGCGCAACCTGCACGTTGTCAGACACCAGCCAGGAGTTAATCCATGGGATCGGGTTAGAGCGCGTCTGGAAGGGCAGATCAAGGCCAACTGCCTGCATACGGATATTGGTGATGTACTCAATGTACTGGCAGAGAATGTCTTTGTTCAGGCCGATCATTGAACCGCCGCTGAACAGATATTCCGCCCACTCTTTCTCCTGCAGCGCTGCCTTCTTAAACAGCTCGAAGCACTCTTCACGACACTCTGCCGCAATCTCTTTCATTTCCGGATCGTCTTCGCCGCTGCGCAGCAGGTTCAGCATATGCTGGGTGCCGGTCAGGTGCAGCGCTTCATCGCGGGCGATCAGTTTGATGATTTTGGCATTGCCTTCCATCAGTTCACGCTCGGCGAAAGCGAATGAACATGCGAAGCTGACATAGAAACGGATCGCTTCCAGCGCATTGACGCTCATCAGGCAGATATAGAGCTGCTTCTTCAGGGCGCGCAGGCTGACCACAACCTGTTTGTCGTTGACCTTATGCGTGCCTTCGCCCAGCTGATGCCAGTAGTTGGTCATCTCAATCAGATCGTCGTAATAGCGAGAGATATCCTGGGCACGCGCCAGAATCTGCTCATTGGTGACGATATCGTCGAATACCACCGCCGGATCGTTAACGATATTACGGATGATATGGGTGTAAGAACGCGAGTGGATCGTCTCGGAGAACGCCCAGGTTTCAATCCAGGTTTCCAGCTCAGGAATCGAGATCAGCGGAAGCAGGGCGACGTTCGGGCTGCGACCCTGAATGGAATCCAGCAGTGTCTGATACTTCAGGTTGCTGATAAAGATATGCTTCTCGTGGTCCGGCAGCGCCTGGTAGTCAATTCGGTCGCGTGAGACATCAACCTCTTCCGGACGCCAGAAGAAGGAGAGCTGCTTTTCGATCAGCTTTTCAAAGATGTCATATTTTTGCTGATCGAAGCGCGCCACGTTTACGGACTGACCGAAAAACATCGGCTCTTTCAGCTGATCATTTTTGTTCTGTGAGAAAGTGGAGTAAGCCATAAAAGTTGTCCAAAAGTAGACGAAGCCAGGCCTCGTGAAATGAATGAGGCGGGAGAATCTCCCGCCTGACCATTAGATTTTACAGGCGCCGCTCTCGCAGCCATCATCCTGGATAGAAGGTGCCAGGTCATCCTGCGCATCTTCCGCACCGTCACGGGTGTTCTGATAGTAGAGCGTTTTCACGCCAAACTTGTACGCGGTCAGCAGATCTTTCAGCAGCTGTTTCATCGGCACTTTACCGTTAGTAAAGCGTGATGGATCGTAGTTGGTGTTAGACGAAATCGCCTGGTCGATGAATTTCTGCATCAGGCCCACCAGTTGCAGGTAACCATCGTTGTTCGGCATTTCCCACAGCAGTTCGTACTGATCTTTCAGACGCTCATACTCCGGCACCACCTGACGCAGGATGCCATCTTTCGATGCTTTGATGCTGATGTGACCGCGTGGTGGCTCGATGCCGTTGGTGGCATTGGAGATCTGCGACGAGGTCTCAGACGGCATCAGCGCAGACAGGGTCGAGTTACGCAGGCCGTGCGTTTTGATCTCTTCACGCAGGCTCTCCCAGTCGAGATGCAGCGGTTCGTTGCTGATCGCGTCCAGATCTTTCTTGTAGGTGTCGATCGGCATGATGCCCTGCGCATAGGTGGTTTCATTGAACCACGGGCAGGCACCTTGCTCTTTCGCCAGCTCATTGGACGCTTTCAGCAGGTAATACTGAATGGCTTCAAAGGTTTTGTGCGTCAGGCCATTGGCGCTGCCATCGGAGTAGCGCACACCGTGCTTCGCCAGATAGTAAGCGTAGTTGATCACGCCAATACCCAGGGTACGACGACCCATTGCGCCACGCTGGGCAGCCGGAATCGGGTAATCCTGATAATCGAGCAGCGCATCGAGCGCACGAACGGCGAGGGTAGCCAGCTCTTCCAGATCGTCGAGGCTTTCGATGGCGCCAAGGTTGAACGCAGAAAGCGTACACAGTGCAATCTCACCGTTTTCGTCGTTAACATCTTCCAGCGGTTTGGTCGGCAGGGCGATTTCCAGGCAGAGGTTAGACTGGCGAACCGGGGCGATGCGCGGATCAAACGGGCTGTGAGTGTTGCAGTGATCGACGTTCTGAATGTAGATACGGCCGGTTGAAGCACGTTCCTGCATCATCAGCGAGAAGAGATCGACCGCTTTAACACGCTGCTTACGGATGCTCTGATCCTGCTCATATTTGGTGTAGAGACGTTCGAACTCATCCTGATCGGCGAAGAACGCATCATACAGGCCTGGCACGTCAGACGGGCTGAACAGGGTGATATCTTCGCCTTTCAGCAGGCGCTGATACATCAGCTTGTTGAGCTGTACACCGTAGTCCATGTGACGCACGCGGTTGCCTTCAACACCACGGTTGTTTTTCAGCACCAGCAGGCTTTCGATTTCCAGATGCCACATCGGGTAGAACAGCGTCGCTGCACCGCCACGCACGCCGCCCTGAGAACAGGACTTCACCGCAGTCTGGAAATGCTTGTAGAACGGGATACAGCCGGTGTGGAACGCTTCACCGCCGCGAATCGGGCTGCCCAGCGCACGGATACGACCGGCGTTGATGCCGATACCAGCACGCTGAGAAACATATTTCACAATCGCGCTTGAGGTGGCGTTGATGGAGTCCAGGCTGTCGCCGCACTCGATCAGCACACAGGAGCTGAACTGACGCGTCGGGGTTCGCACACCTGACATGATTGGCGTCGGCAGCGAGATTTTAAACGTTGAGATCGCATCATAGAAACGCTTGATGTAATCCATACGCGTATCGCGCGGGTAGCCAGAGAAGAGGCAGGCCGCGACCAGAATGTAGAGGAACTGCGCACTCTCGTAGATTTCACCCGAGACGCGGTTCTGCACCAGATATTTGCCTTCCAGCTGCTTCACGGCGGCATAGGAGAAGTTCATGTCTCGCCAGTGGTCGAGGAACTCGTCCATCTGCGCGAATTCTTCCTGGCTGTAATCTTCCAGCAGGTGGCGATCATATTTGCCCATGTCGACCATCTTAACGACCTGATCATAAAGCTTCGGCGGCTCAAACTGACCATACGCTTTTTTGCGCAGGTGGAAGATCGCCAGGCGGGCAGCCAGGTACTGATAGTCAGGGGCATCGCGAGAGATGAGGTCTGCTGCGGCCTTGATGATAGTCTCATGAATGTCAGACGTTCTGATTCCATCATAGAACTGAATGTGAGAGCGCAGTTCCACCTGTGACACTGAGACGTTGTTCAGCCCTTCAGCTGCCCAGTCCAGCACACGGTGAATTTTATCGAGATCAATGCGCTCCTGGCGGCCATCGCGTTTAGTAACGAGCAGACTCTGGTTCATGTCGCGTATTTACCTTTGCGTGAGTATCCAAAAATTAAAAGAAATCCCGGTTTATACACAGCCTATTCATTGTGAATAATGTGTGGATAAACACTACATCTAGGGGGTGAAGAGAAAAGTCATAACTACATGGGGGCATATTTTAGTATTTTACGGCCGCTTAACAAGAGCAAAAAATGATGGCTGGAGGGGTTGTAATTCTTGCGAAATTTCTTAGCCCACGCCTTGTAAGGCCTGGCAACATGTCAACCGGATCACACTTTTTTTTCTTATTATGATCGGGCGCGTGTTTCTTATTCAATCCTCAGGATTCAGCCAGAAAAGGGATGAAAAATGGATAAAAGCCGCTAGCAGGGGGCCGCGACGTTGAGCGGATGCGGGCATGGCTGACGTAACCTATTGGCAGCCATCGGAATGCCTGCCACCAGGCGAGGGCAGTGACCGCTCTGACAGGAAGAGCAGGCAGAGGAAAAAGTGCCCGCCCGGATTCAGGCGGGCAGATGACTTAACCCGCGTGGTGAGTGTGCACCATATAATTCACATCAGTGCCGGGCGCCAGTTTGAAGCGGTTGGTCACCGGGTTGTAATGCAGGCCAATAATGTGGCGTTCACGCAGGGGCGTTTCATCGACCCAGCCCAGCAGTTCGGATGGGCGGATGAATTTCTTCACATCATGGGTGCCGCGCGGCAACATGCGCAGCACATATTCCGCGCCGAAAATCGCCAGCAGCCAGGCCTTTGGATTGCGGTTCAGCGTTGAGAAAAAGACTTCGCCGCCGGGCTTGACCAGCTTCGCACAGGCGTGAATCACCGAGCGCGGATCCGGCACGTGCTCCAGCATCTCCATACATGTCACCACATCATACTTTCCGGCGTTCTGATCGGCATGCTCTTCAACGGTCTGTTGCACATAGTCCAGCGTCACGCCGCTCTCCAGAGCATGCAGGCGCGCCACGGCCAGCGGTTCCGCACCCATATCCAGACCGGTCACGACGGCGCCTTCACGCGCCATGCTTTCGGATAAAATGCCGCCGCCGCATCCGACGTCGAGCACGGTTTTACCGAACAGACCGTTGCTGTGCTGCGCGATGTAGCCCAGGCGCAGCGGGTTGATACGGTGCAACGGTTTAAATTCACCCTCCAGATCCCACCAGCGCGAGGCAACGGCCTCAAACTTGGCAATTTCCTGCGCATCGACGTTATGCTGATGATTCTGCGGTTGTGCATTCATTGAATCGTAACTCCTGACAAAATGTGCCCACAGTATAAACGCTTAACCGCAGTTGGCACACCTTTCAGGGGCAATGAAAAGCGGGGGAAATCGGTGGTTAACGTTCACCAGAGCATTGCAGTGTGATATACTTTCGCACCTTTAAAATCCGGGATTAAGTAGAGGGATAGCGGCTCCATGAGCGACCTTGCGAGAGAAATTACACCGGTCAATATCGAAGAAGAATTAAAAAATTCTTACCTCGGTTACGCCATGTCGGTCATCGTTGGCCGAGCTTTACCCGATGTGCGTGATGGCCTGAAGCCGGTTCACCGTCGCGTTCTTTTTGCGATGAGTGTACTGGGTAACGACTGGAACAAACCCTATAAAAAATCTGCCCGCGTCGTCGGTGACGTTATCGGTAAATATCACCCGCATGGTGATTCCGCCGTTTACGACACCATTGTACGTATGGCCCAGCCTTTCTCCCTGCGTTACATGCTGGTGGACGGACAAGGCAACTTCGGTTCCATCGACGGCGACTCCGCCGCGGCGATGCGTTATACCGAAATTCGCATGTCGAAAATTGCCCACGACCTGTTAGCTGACCTGGAAAAAGAGACCGTCGATTTCGTCCCGAACTATGACGGCACTGAGCAGATCCCTGAAGTTCTGCCAACCAAAATCCCTAACCTGCTGGTGAACGGTTCTTCCGGTATCGCTGTGGGTATGGCAACCAACATTCCACCGCATAACCTGCGTGAAGTGATTAACGGCTGCCTGGCATATATTGAAAATGAAGACATCAGCATCGAAGAGCTGATGGAGCACATTCCGGGGCCAGATTTCCCGACAGCCGCCATCATCAATGGTCGCCGTGGTATTGAAGAAGCGTACCGCACCGGTCGCGGTAAAATTTATATCCGTGCGCGTGGCGAAGTGGAAGCCGATGCGAAAACGGGCCGCGAGACCATCATCATTCATGAGCTTCCGTATCAGGTTAACAAAGCACGCCTGATTGAGAAGATTGCGGAGCTGGTGAAAGAGAAGCGCGTTGAAGGCATCAGCGCACTGCGCGATGAGTCTGATAAAGACGGCATGCGTATCGTGATTGAGATCAAGCGCGATGCCGTCGGCGAAGTGGTTCTGAATAATCTCTATTCACTGACCCAGCTGCAGACCTCTTTTGGTATCAATATGGTGGCGCTGCATCAGGGCCAGCCAAAGATTATGGCACTGAAGGAGATTCTGGACGCCTTCGTTCGCCATCGTCGTGAAGTCGTGACGCGTCGTACTATTTTCGAACTGCGTAAAGCCCGTGACCGTGCGCATATTCTGGAAGGTCTGGCGATTGCGCTGGCGAATATCGATCCGATTATTGAGCTTATTCGTCGTGCACCTAACCCGGCAGAAGCGAAAGCGGGTCTGATTGCGCAGGCGTGGGATCTGGGTAATGTGTCAGCGATGCTGGAACGTGCGGGCGACGATGCCGCTCGTCCGGAGTGGCTGGATCCGCAGTACGGCATCCGTGACGGTCAGTACTATCTGACCGAGCAGCAGGCTCAGGCGATTCTGGATCTGCGTCTGCAGAAACTGACCGGTCTTGAGCACGAGAAGCTGCTGGATGAGTATAAAGGTCTGCTGGAGCAGATCGCAGAGCTGTTGCGCATTCTGTCTGACGCCGATCGTCTGATGGAAGTGATTCGCGAAGAGCTGGAGCTGATGCGTGATCAGTTCGGCGATGAGCGTCGCACAGAGATTACTGCCAATACCGCTGATATTAATATCGAAGACCTGATCAATCAGGAAGATGTTGTGGTGACATTGTCGCATCAGGGCTACGTGAAGTATCAGCCGCTGACCGATTATGAAGCGCAGCGTCGTGGTGGTAAAGGCAAGTCAGCCGCACGTATTAAAGAAGAGGACTTCATTGATCGTCTGCTGGTGGCCAATACCCATGACACGATTCTCTGCTTCTCAAGCCGTGGTCGTCTCTACTGGATGAAGGTTTATCAGTTGCCGGAAGCGAGTCGTGGTGCGCGGGGACGTCCGATCGTGAACCTGCTGCCGCTGGAAGCCAACGAGCGTATTACAGCGATTCTGCCGGTACGTGAGTATACCGAAGGCTTCAATATCTTTATGGCGACCGCGCTGGGAACCGTGAAGAAGACCGCGCTGAAAGAGTTCAGCCGTCCGCGCAGCGCCGGTATTATTGCCGTGAACCTGCGTGACGATGATGAGCTGATCGGTGTGGCGCTGACCAATGGTAATGACGAAGCGATGCTGTTCTCAGCGGCCGGTAAAGTGGTGCGCTTTGCAGAAACCGCAGTCCGTGCGATGGGTCGTACTGCCTCTGGCGTTCGCGGCATCAGGCTGGCTGAAGGCGATCGTGTGGTCTCGCTAATTGTACCGCGTGAAGAGGGTGCAATTATGACCGTGACCCAGAATGGTTACGGTAAGCGTACTGCCAACAGCGAATACCCGACCAAGTCGCGTGCGACGCAGGGTGTTATTTCTATCAAAGTGACCGAACGTAATGGTCCGGTGATTGGCGCGGTTCAGGTTGTCGATGGCGATCAGATTATGATGATCACCGATGCTGGTACGCTGGTGCGTACCCGCGTGTCAGAAGTGAGCGTCGTGGGTCGTAATACCCAGGGTGTGATTCTGATTCGTACCGCAGAGGATGAGAACGTGGTCGGTCTGCAGCGTGTTGCCGAGCCGGTTGAAGAAGAAGAGCTGGATTCAATCGACGGTAGCGTAGCGGAAGGCGAGGATGATATCGCGCCAGAAGCAGAGATCGACGATGAAGAGATTGCACCGGAAGCGGATGCAGAAGACGAAGACGACGCGGCTGAAGACGAAGAATAATTTGTCTGATGTGAGCTGAGGTTCGTTGCAGAAACGGCAGGTCAGGGGAAACCCGGCCTGCCGTTTTTTTTGATGTGATGGGGAGGATTGCAGGGAGCAGGGAGCTTATGGCTGCGAAATCGGAGCCGTCGAAAGACCCGCACTGCCCGATCGCAAAGGAATCCCGCATCCCTGCGGATCGGCCACGCCATCCCTGGCGTGGACGCTTTGCTCTTCGGGAAGTGCAGGTCTTTCTTGTTGGGGTTGTGGTGTCGCTTTGTGTGGGTTGCAGGACAGAGGTGGCAGAGGGGCGGGAGCTGGTGGCTGTGAGAGGGGAGCCGTCGAAAGGCCCGCACTGCCCGATCGCAAAGGATTCCCGCATCCCTGCGGATCGGCCACGCCATCCCTGGCGTGGACGCTTTGCTCTTCGGGCAGTGCGGGTCTTTCTTGTTTGGGCGGCGGCGTCGTTTTGTGTGGATTGCAGGACAGAGGTGACTGGGTGGGGGAGACGGTGGCTGTCAGTCGGGTGTAGCCGAAAGGCCTGCACTGCCCGATTGCAAAGGAGTCCCGCATCCCTGCGGATCGGCCACGCCATCCCTGGCGTGGACGCTTTGCTCTTCGGGCAGTGCGGGCCTTTCTTGTTTAGTCAGCGGCGTCGCTTTTCAATGTTGTGAGCGTCTGTTTGTTTGAGTGCGCAGAAGCGGCCACTGGATGCTGGAGTTAACGTGTCGCTTTCACTGTCTTAAAAGATTCCCAAACTTTCCGCTAAACCTGCGGCTGGCTGGCTTTTTTCGCCCGATAAAGCTAGTGTATGGGCATTAAAAATCGATGATGCGACTAACCTTGCCAACTGCGAGTCACCTTTGAAATATCCTGTCTCTTTCCGCACTACGCTTCGCATCTCGCGCTACCTTTTCCGCGCGCTGGCGCTGCTAATCTGGACGCTGGGCGCCGTTCTGACAGCGTTTTATATTATCAGCGTACTGCATAATAAAGAGACGCAGGTTCGGCAGGAGTTTGCCAGCAACTACGGCACGATTCAGTGGTATGTGCGCCATTCGGCGGACATGGTGCGTGAACTGAAATATATCACCGAGAACCGCTTAACCAATGCCAGCAGTGGCCTGGATGTACTGACCGGCATGATGCCAGGCAAAACAACCCAGCCGCAGTTTACGCCACTCTTTTCGGATGGCGACTGTACCTCAATGAGCAATACCTGGCGCAACTCGCTCGATTCTCTCAGCTACTACATCAATTACTGGAAAAGTAACTTCGCCTCGTCGTATGAACTGAATCGGGTGTTCTTTATCGGTGGAGAAAGTCAGTGTCTGGCCGACTTTACGATTGGCAGCAGCAACGCTGATCGGGAACGCAGCCTGAAATCGCTGCGTGAGAATGTGCTGCGTTATCGCAACAGCAGTGAAGAAGAGCGCCGAAATCCGATGTACTGGATCAACAGCAGTGCTCAGCCTGGCGTCGGCACTTTCTATATGGTGGTGCCGGTTTACGTCGCGAACAAGTTACAGGCACTGCTGGGTGTTGAGCAAAATATCCGACTGGATGAGTTTATTCAGCCGGGCAGCCTGCCGATCATTGCGTCGATTACCGATGAGAACTATCGTCCACTGCTTAACTCGCGGCGCGGCGGCCTGGGCTTCTCGCTCGACAATCTGCCTGATGATAAAACCTGGTTCGGTTACCTGAATGGTTATCGTCAGCTGGTGCTGAAAAAGCCACTTCCGCCCTCCGATCTGAATGTGGTGTGGTCAGTACCTACCGATGTGATGGTGGATCAGCTCAAGCTGATGATCATCAATGCGCTGCTGCTCAATATTTTCAGTGCCGTTATCCTGTTTACTCTCGCCTGGGTATTCGAGCGCCGGATGTTCCTGCCGGCAGAGGAGAATGCACACCGTCTGGAAGAGCATGAGCAGTTTAACCGTAAGATTGTCGCCTCGGCGCCGGTGGGGATCTGTATCTTACGCACCAGCGACGGCACCAATATTCTGAGTAATGAGCTGGCACATAATTATCTGACGTTGCTGACGCAGGAGGACCGCCTTCGGCTGAATGAAATCATTGGCGGGCAGCAGGTTAACTTTGTTGATGTGCTGACCGGCAGCAATACCAACCTGCAAATCAGCTTTGTGCATTCGCGCTATCGTAATGAGAACGTCGCGATTTGTGTGCTGGTTGATGTCTCGGCGCGCGTAAGGATGGAGCAGTCTCTGCAGGAGATGGCCCACGCGGCAGAGCAGGCGAGCCAGTCAAAATCGATGTTCCTTGCCACCGTCAGTCATGAACTGCGCACGCCGCTCTATGGCATTATCGGTAACCTCGATCTGTTGCAGACCAAAGAGCTACCCAGCGGTATCGACTCGCTGGTGACGGCCATGAACAACTCCTCCAGCCTGCTGCTGAAGATCATCAGTGATATTCTCGACTTCTCGAAAATCGAGTCAGAACAGTTGAAAATTGAGCCACGTCCGTTTGCCCCTCGCGAAATTGTCACGCACATTGTGGGCAACTATCTGTCGCTGGTGGTGAAGAAGCGGCTGACGCTTTACTGCTTTATCGAACATGACGTTCCGCAGGTGCTGGACGGCGATCCGTTGCGCCTGCAGCAGGTGATCTCGAACCTGCTTAACAACGCGATTAAGTTTACGCATACCGGCTGTATTATTCTGCACGCCTACGTTGCACAGGGCTATCTGGCTTTCCGCGTTCGTGATACCGGTGTCGGTATTCCGGCGAAAGAGCTTCCACGCCTGTTTGATCCTTTCTTCCAGGTGGGAAATGGCGTGCAGCGTAATTTCCAGGGGACCGGGCTGGGACTGGCGATCTGTGAAAAGCTGATCAATATGATGGATGGCGACATTGAGGTCGACTCAGAGCCAGGCATGGGCAGCCAGTTTATTGTGCGTATTCCGATTTACCAGGGACAGAAGCCGTCGTTGATGCTGCTGGAGGACTTACAGGATAAGAGAATCTGGCTGGCGATGCGCAATGAGTATCTTGCGGCGTTTATCACGCGTCAGATTCAGCAGCAGGGCATTCAGGTAGCGGAGTATAACGGTAAGCCAGGCCCGGATGATGTGGTCATGACGGATTACGAACTGGAGACTGATGCACCGCTTCGCGCACTGGTCACGTTTGACGGATCCCATGTCGATATGCCGCGTGAACGTCAGCCGGGACGCTGGATCCACTCCACCGCCACACTGCACGAGGTGCCGGCGCTGCTGGCACGCATCTACCGGATTGCACTGGGCAATGACGCCGCCGATGCGCTGCTGCTGGCCACCCCGGTAGAAGAGAAAGTTCATAACGATGACATCATGGTGCTGATCGTCGATGACCATCCTATTAACCGCATGCTGCTGTCTGAACAGCTTGGCACGCTGGGCTATCAGGTGAAAACGGCCCAGGATGGCGTTGATGCCCTGAATGTCCTGAGTCGTAATGAGATTGATATCGTGCTCACCGACGTGAATATGCCGAACATGGATGGTTATCGCCTGACGCAGCGATTACGTCAGCTGGGCCATCTTTTCCCGGTTGTGGGCGTAACGGCGAATGCGCTGGCAGAAGAGAAACAGCGTTGTATGGATGCAGGTATGGATAACTGTCTGTCGAAGCCGGTGACGTTAGACGTGCTGAAAGTGACGCTGGCAATCTATGCTGAACGGGTTCGTAAAACGCGGCGGGGATAGGGCAGGAAAGGGCAGAGGCGAAGCGGTGCAGCTGCACCGCTTCAGGAGGAACTTAGTCTCTTTCGACCTGACTCTGGCTGACAGAGGACAGGTAGTTCAGCAGTGCGATATCGTTATCCACGCCCAGTTTCATCATCGCTGATTTCTTCTGGCTACTGATGGTTTTGATACTGCGGTTCAGTTTCTTGGCGATTTCGGTTACCAGGAAACCTTCTGCAAACAGACGCAGCACTTCACTCTCTTTCGGTGACAGGCGCTTGTCGCCATAACCACCCGCGCTGATCTTCTCCAGCAGTTTCGCAACGCTTTCTGGCGTGTATTTCTTGCCTTTCTGCAGTGCAGCCAATGCTTTTGGTAAATCGGTAGGCGCGCCCTGTTTCAGGACAATCCCTTCGATATCGAGATCAAGGACTGAACTCAGAATCGCCGGGTTATTGTTCATGGTCAGAACAATAATCGAGAGATCCGGGTAGTGGCGTTTAATATATTTAATCAGCGTAATACCATCGCCATACTTCTCACCTGGCATAGAGAGGTCGGTGATCAGGACGTTGGCATCAAGCTTGGACAGATTATTGATCAGTGCTGTTGAGTCTTCGAACTCACCTACAACGTTGACCCATTCAATTTGTTCCAGAGACTTTCGGATACCGAAAAGGACAATTGGATGGTCATCGGCAATAATTACGTTTAAGTTATTCATCTTATTGGTTACCTTGCTGCAGCAGTTGATTGACGTAAGCGTCAATATCACTGGTGGTATTTGTAATGTTTGAATCGTCACACGCTTTAATGTGGTGTTCTAACTCTTCACAAAGCTGTTTGCCGGGAGTCAGATTGAGCATGGCAAACACGCCCTTTAGGCGATGCGCTGTCTGAGCAAGCGAGGCGTAGTCCTTTTCCGCCGACTCAGTATACAGTCTCTTCACATCAACCGGTACTGTCTCCGTAAACAGCTGGAAATAGCCGCCGCTCATTAATGGCGTGGCCGCGTCGTCTTCCATGTCGTTATCCATCACATCATGCGACAGTTGTTTCTCAATCAGGGCCAGCAATGCATCCAGCATCGCATTACTGAGATTGAAATTGACCCGATACTGCTGGTCGTTCAGTGCATGATGACCCAATTCATCTTCCGCCAGCAGCAGTGCCCAGCCGCTAAGCTTCGAGGGATCGTCGGTCACCATGACATCGTGATCCTGACCGGAAATGCGCTCATCAGGTGTCAGACAACGCGCTCCCCAGTTCTCCAGATGACGGCAGACGATTTTATGTACGTCCTCCACGGTGATCTCCACCAGCGCGGTCACGCCATCCAGAATTTTTTCCTCTTCTTCCTCACGCTTCTCTTCCAGCACCAGCGGCAGTTGCATGTTATAGCGCGTGCCGATATCCGCTTTTGCCACGATATCGAGACTGCCACCCATCTGCTTGCAGAGCTGCTTACACAGGAAGAACGCCATGCCGGAGGCCTGTCCGTAACGATCCTGGCTGGTATCCCCCAGGAACGGGAAGTCGACATTCGCCAGTTCATCCACCGTCAGGCCCGCACCGGTATCCACCAGTTCGATGATCACTCTGTCGGCCTGCTTCTCCGCAGCCTTAACTTCCAGGGTAATTTTCCCCCAGCGGGTCGTGGTCAGGGCGTAGTGCATCAACGTGGTCAGGACTTTGCGCAGGGCGCGACGGTCGCCAAAGCGCGTCTCGTCATTCGCCAGATGATTATTCACCACCAGCGACAGCCCTTTGCGGCGCATCAACGGCAGGCTTTCCAGCGCAATCTCATCCAGCAGTTCCTGCAGGTTGAAGACGGTCGCATCCGGTGACCAGTCGTGTGCTTCAAGCCGGTTCAGCAGCACGATATCATCTACCAGTCGCGCCAGGCCCTGGCTCTCGTCGAGCAGGTCCAGTACGGTTTCATCGGCATCACGCTGGCTGAGCTGCACCAGCTGCGCCACCATTTTTTCCAGTGGCTGATTCAGCGCATGGCCCAGATTATGCAGCAGCTGCTGGCGCATCTGATGATTGCGATCCAGCACCTGCTGCGCTTTCTGCAATTTCTTGTTAACCAGCAGTTCGCGATCCTGATCACGCATCATAAACAGCTGCGTATGCGGCGACAGCACGCTGCGGGCGTGTCGGATCTCATACACTTCATTGTTGATGGTGGCCTGCAGCACGCCCTGATGCTGGTCGGACATATTAATGATCTTCTGCAGATTGAGGTGAGGCAAAAGATGTTCAGCAATCTTATTGCTCAGCAGAGTGCGGTTGCTGGCAAAGTCATAAACCAGCAGACCGACCGGAAGGCTGGCCACAATCTCTTCATTCAGCACCCGCAGTGAATCGAGTTCAGCGCTCTGGTTTTCGCTGGGACGCAGTGACTGCTGACGCAGCAGCACGATCCCCGCCAGCGAGAGCAGGAACAGCAGCAGATTGATCAGGAGCGGCCAGAGCAGATTATGCAGGCTGTCGATAATCAGGCGAGTAATCGGCACCTGATAAACCAGCTGCAACGGCGTACTTGGCAGGGTGGCCGCAATCTCGATATTGGGATTAACCAGTGAGACACGGGTATTTTCCACATCCTGCTGTTCACTGCTGCTGGCAGGCATTGAGGTGTCCTGACGCAGCTGGAAGTTTTCCAGCGGCATGTTCTGCGGAACAATATCGTTAACCGGCAGATCAAAGGCGACAACAGTGGCCAGATGGCCCGGCTGGTTAAAGGTGGTGCGCAGCGTGAAATAGTGATCGTTCTGGAAGGCGAGGTGGCGCAGTGGCGAGAAGCTCTCGCGTTCATCCAGCGCATTGGCCTGCTGCAGCATCTCAGCGCGACGGCTATCCACCATTGAACTGATGGCGCTCTCTTTATAGCGCGTTGCCATATCTTTCAGTGGCAGGGTCGAAATCATAATCAGGCTGTTGTCCTGACCATTTAAAAAGTACATCGACCACGTGGGATTTTCCGCGCCCCACAGCGTGTCGAGATAGTTCGACATCCGCATGGTCATATCCAGCGTACTGCTGTCATGTGAGCCGAAAATCAGTGCTTCCGTTTTACGCCGGGTTTTTTCCAGATAATAGACATCAGGACGCAGCCGCGTCTCCTGCAGGTTACTGCCAGGTGGCGCACCGGCTGCGCTGGTTGAGAGGTTTTCATATATCTGCCAGGTGGCAAAGCGATAGGCATCAATACGTTTCTGTACGTCACGCGCCAGATCGTCCATAGCATAGCGTTTCCCGGTCAGCCAGGCATTGACCGAGTTATGCACCATAAAGCCCAGCGCCAGCAGGAGCACCAGATTGAAAACCACAAAAAAGCGGGTGACATTGCCGGAGGTCAGTGGAAACTTATACAACATAGCGTGTCAGGTACCTGAATTATCGCGCAACTTTTCGCGCACTGGCGGCTACCGCTAACAGCAACAGGGCGATCAGTAAAAATGCGCCGCTGAGGCTGATCCATTGCGAAATGAATCCGATTAAAGCCGGACCTGAGAGAATACCCGCATATCCCAGCGTTGTCATGGCAGAAATCGCCAGGTTCGCAGGCATATCCTGTTGATTCCCGGCAGCATTGAACAACATCGGCACCGTATTGGATAAACCAAAGCCGACCAGCAGGAAAGCCAGCAGAGCGATCTCCGGCCACGGCAGCCAGACGGCCAGACACATACCCGCTGCGGCGGTCAGGGCGCCGGAGAGCATCACAGGATAGCGGCCAAAACGCTGGATGATCTTGTCGCCACTAAAACGGCCCAGCGTCATCGCGACGGAAAAGACGGCATAGCCGAGTCCGGCATAGGCGGGTGACATCGCCGGGTTCTGCAGCAGCAGCAGCGCGCCCCAGTCCAGTACGGCCCCTTCCGCCAGGAAAAGGATAAAGCAGAGCAGGCCAAGGAACGCAACCCAGCCACGTGGGATCACCAGCCAGGGCTGATCGGGCTGATGCAGACGCGCATTCATCAGGACCGGCAATCGCCACAGCAGCAGCAAGAGCATTATTGCCATTACCACCAGCGTAGCGGTCAGTGGAGTGAAATCCCGGCTCAGCAACAGGCTGACGGTTCCTGCGCCCAGAATACCACCAAGACTGAAGAAACCATGAAAGCCCGACATCATCGGTTTATCTGCAGCCTGCTCAACCTGAACCGCCTGATAATTCATCGCCACATCCAGCATGCCCAGCCCGGCACCAAAAAGCATTAGCGCAGCCGCCATCACCAGATGAGAGTCTGCTGTCGCCAGCAGCGGCATCATCATCAGTACTAACAGGGTGGAGACGCACATCACGCGACGGCAGCCAAAACGCGCCACCAGCGTGCCGGTCACCGGCATCGCCGCCAGCGAACCAATACCCAGACAGAGCAGCAAGGCGCCCAGGGACGCGCCACTGAGCTGCAGACGATCCCGGGCAAACGGCACCAGCGGAGCCCAGGCTGACATCCCTAAGCCATTAATTAAAAAGATAGTGCGTGTACCCCAGTTAAGGCGGCTTTGATGTTTATGTTGTTGTGAAGCGTCCAGTGCGGTCATAGGTCGGATTCATCAATGTTAAAGCGGAAAAGTGTAGCACTGGCCGCGAGTCAGTGGCCGTTGCGCCTCTTGTCAAAAGTGGTGCAGTCACATCGCATAAATGGCAAAACCGGCAGTTTACCGACTTTTGTTGCATCGCAAATTTTTTCCAGAACTTTCCTGGTATGACCACCGCTCACCCGGGAGTACTTAACTCAAATTTCCCTGCCTTTTTTCAAGGGCTTGCTGTTAAAAACGCAGAACAGCACCACCTGTAAATGCTGCCTGAATCACACAATTAAAAAAATTCCTGTCATGGCCCTCACGTTAATGACGCAGTGGTTTTAAGCCTCATCGCATCATTTATGGAAACAGTCAGCAATAAATTGACATGAAAAAACAAAGACAAAGCGCATTACCTGACAACGAATTTTCGGTTATGGCTAATGTAATAATGTTTTAATCATAACCAAATCTGTACATTGAAATTGATTTTTAACATGGTTACGCTAAAAGTTAATCAGTCACAACCTTTACGTTGTGTGAAAGTCTGTACAGCTTAAAACACTCAAAAACTAATAATAATACCGCTGCGCGCCTATTTTATGTGCGTTAGTGACGCGGCTTAGTTTCGCCATTTTTACCTGCGCCAGGTTAAGACACCTTCTTCATCTCAGAAGGTGAAATGATGCGTGAAGACTTTAAGCATAAAATAAATTTATGTTTAAGGATTCAGTATATTAGCTAATCTGGTGTAACAGAGGTTATAAATGGCAGAACTCACACAGAGCCGTGTAGATATCATCTCGCGCGAAAACGGTACACTCCTCTCACAGACCACTGACGGTTCATCACAGTCCATTAACCTCACCGAACCCAGCGTTGTACGTATCAGCGGCACGCGAGACATGGTGACGCAGTTTGAGCGCCAGGGTAACGATCTGGTGCTGAAAATGCGTGACGGCAGCACAGTACGCTACCAAAAATTCTTTCTTGATGACGCCGATGGTCAGCACAGCGAACTGGTGTTCGATGATGGCGTCAATCCACCGGAACATGCACTTTTCCCGCAGACCGCAGAAGGGGCTGAACTCGCTTCCCGTTCGATCACTCCGACCTATGAATCACTCGACAGCGTAGAGCCGCTGCTGCTGGCGGATAACGCCAATACGTCAATGGGCGTCATCACCGCAGGCGGTCTGGGTGTGCTCGGTTTAGCCGGACTGGCAGTGGGCATCGGCGGCGGTGGCGGAGGGGGTGGAGGTAACGGCGGCGGCAACGCCGGTGGCACCGATCCGGGAACACCGGTCACACCCGGGACACCTGCCATCACCCTGAATGCCTTCGCTGGCGATAATGTGCTGGATAATGCGGAAAAAACGACCGATCAGGTGCTGAGCGGCACGACCAGCAATGTCGAAGCCGGTCAGATTGTCACGGTTACGCTGGGCGGACAGACCTACAACACCACAGTCGGCACGGATGGCAGCTGGAGCGTTACGATCCCTGCCGCCGCGCTGGCGGGACTTCCCGCAGGCACCACCACCATCGATGTCAGCGTCAGTAACGCGGTGGGCACAGGCGCTACGGGCAGCCTGCCGGTTACCGTCGCTGCCGCCGATCCCGGTACACCCGCGACACCGGTTATCAGTCTGAATCCCTTTGCCGGCGACAACCTGCTGGATAACAGCGAAAAAACAACGCCACAAACGCTGTCCGGCAGCACCAGTAACGTTGAAGCCGGGCAGGTGGTCACCGTGACACTGGGCGGTCAGAGCTACAGCAGTAGCGTAGCCGCGGACGGAAGCTGGAGTATTACTGTGCCTGTGGATGCGCTGAGCGCACTGGCCTCCGGCAACACCACCCTCACAGCAACCGTCACTAACCAGGCAGGCACCGCCGCCAGCGGCAGCCTGACCTTCAACGTCGAGCCTCCCCTGACCGAGCCGGGCACGCCGGTTATCACCATCAATCAGTTTGCCGGTGATGATGTCCTCAGCAACAGCGAGAAAGCCACCGATCAGCTGCTGAGCGGCTCCACCAGCAATGTGGAAGCGGGTCAGGTTGTCACCATCACGCTGGGCAATCAGACCTTCAGCGCAGTCGTGGATGCGCAGGGCAACTGGAGCGTCACGCTCTCACCTGCAGCGCTGAATGCGCTCAATGCCGGTTCACTTGCGATTTCCGCGGTCGTCACTAATCAGGCTGGCATTGAAGCCAGTGAAAACCGCGCGATCAGCGTCGATACACCTGTCGTTACGGGTCCGCCTGCGGTCACGGTGGATGAATTTACCGGTGACAACCAGCTGAGCAACGCAGAGAAAACCACCGATCAGACGGTGACCGGCAGCACCAGCAATATCGAACCGGGTCAGGTTGTGACGGTCACGCTGGGCGGTCAGACGTACAGCGGCAGCGTAGATGCGCAGGGCAACTGGAGCATCACGCTACCCTCAGCGGCCCTGAGCGCACTGGCGGCAGGTGAAACGACACTGACGGTTTCGGTCAGCAATACGGCGGGTAACACCGTGACCAGCAGCCTGCCCATCAGCGTGGAAGCGCCGGTGACGCAACCGGGCGAACCGACCGTTACCATCAATGAATTTGCCGGGGATGACATCCTCAGCAACGATGAAAAAGGGACCGCCCAGACGCTTTCTGGCACTACCACCAACGTCGAAGCGGGCCAGACGGTCACGATCATCTTTGGTGGACAGACTTACGCTGGCATCGTGGATGGCAGTGGTAACTGGAGCGTGACTGTTCCGGCTGGTGCGCTGGGCAACCTGTCTGCGGGATCCAATGTCATCAGCGCCACCGTCAGCAACGTCGATGGTGTGAGCGCAGGCGAAACCCGCGATATCTCGGTTGAGGCACCGGTGACGGAGCCGGGCGTGCCGGCGCTGACCCTGAATGAATTTGCCGGCGATAACGACCTGAGCAACGCCGAGAAAGCGTCCGATCAGCCTGTCAGCGGCACGGTCACCAACGTTGAAGCCGGACAGATCGTCACCGTGACCCTCGGTGGTCAGACCTACAGCGCCAGCGTGCAGGGTGACGGCAGCTGGAGCGTCACCGTGCCATCCGCCGCGCTGAACGCACTGGCAGCAGGCACCACTACCCTGACCGCCTCGGTCAGCAATGCGGCGGGCGACACCGCGACAACTTCGGAGTCGATCACCGTCGAAGCCCCGGCGACGCAGCCGGGTGAAGCCACCGTAACCATCAACGCCTTTGCCGGTGACGATATCCTCAGCAACAGCGAGAAAGCCACCGATCAGCTGCTGAGCGGCACCACCACCAATATTGCTGAGGGCCAGCAGGTCACTATCACCCTGAATGGTGAGACCTTTACCGCCACGGTTGGCGCGGATGGCAACTGGAGCGTCTCGATCCCAGCCAGTTCGCTGGCGGCGCTGGCCGCCGGTAGCACGACCCTGAACGCTACAGTCACCGATACGCTCGGCGCAGCCGTCAGTGAAACCCGTGACTTCCTGGTGGCGTCAGCGGGCACTTCACCGAATGCCCCAACGTTAACCGTCAATGCCTTCGCTGAAGACAACATCCTGAGCAACGATGAGAAGCTGGAGGCTCAGGCGGTCTCAGGCAGCACCACCAACATCGAAGCGGGCCAGATTGTGACCGTAACCCTGGGCGGAGAGCGCTACAGCGGCACGGTCAATCCTGACGGCAGCTGGAATATCGCGATTCCGGCTGATGCACTCGGTGCGCTGGCCGCAGGATCTGCCTCGCTGGTGGTGACGGTCAGCAACGCAGCGGGCACCAGCGTTAGCGACACGCTGGCGATCACCGTCGAGCCACCGGTGACTGAGCCGGGCCAGCCCACCCTCATCATCAATCAGTTCGCCGGTGATGACGTCCTGAGCAACGATGAGAAAACCAGCGACCAGTTGCTGAGCGGCAGCAGTACCAATGTCGAGGTGGGTCAAATCGTCACAGTCACGCTGGGCGACCAGACTTACAGCGCCACGGTCGGCGCGGATGGCAGCTGGAGCCTGAATGTCCCAGCCAGCGCACTGGCAGCACTGGCGGCGGGCAGTGCAACTATCGCGGCCACGGTTTCCAGTCAGGCGGGCATAATCGCCAGCGAAGATCGGGCGATTGTGGTGGATACCCCGGCGCAACCGGAAACGCCGACAGTGGCTATTGCCCTGTTCGCCGGTGACGATCTGGTGGATAACAGCGAAAAAGCCCTGGATCAGACGCTCTCCGGCACCACCAGCAATGTGGAGGCGGGCCAGACGGTCACCATCACCCTGGGCGGTCAGAATTACAGTGCCACGGTCAATCCTGATGGCAGCTGGAGTACACAGATCCCGTCTGCAGCGCTCAGCGCACTGGCAGCGGGCAGCACCGCCATTGCGGTTAGCGTCACGACGGTAGCCGGTGCTGTGGCCACTGACACCCGTGACATTAACGTCGCGCCAGCAGCAGGCGAACCTGGCATCGTCTCAATCAATGAACCGGTCAGCGCGGATGGCTTCCTCAATTTGCAGGAGCTGAGCAGCGATCTGATCATCAGCGGTTCGGCGGTGGGTGTTAATCCAGGCCAGACGGTGCAGCTTAATTTTAACGGCGGTAATTACAGCGCAGTGGTGAGCAGCAATGGCGTCTGGAGCGTCACCGTTCCGGCAAGTGCACTCACCGATATCACCGACGGTGTTAAACAGATTTCAGTGACGACCGTCGATGCCAGCAATACGCTGCTGACCGCCTCCGCTCCGCTGAATGTGGTCGCATCTACGCTGCCGCAAATCACGCTGAACGAGAGTGCGATCACCGATGGTATTCTCAACCGGACGGAAGCGGGTAGCGATCTGCTGATCGGCGGCAGCACCGGCAAGGCCGTCGCGGGCCAGCAGGTGGAAGTGGAACTTAACGGCAAAACTTACAGTACCACTGTCAATGCCGACGGCAGCTGGAGCCTGCCAGTGCCTGCCAGCGATCTCGCTTTACTGGCGCAGGGCGCTAACAGCCTGATCATTACCGCCATTGACGAGGCGGGCAACCGCGCGGACCAGACGGTGAATTTCAGCGTCGACACGCTGCCACCGACGCTGATTGTGGCTGAGGTCGCAGGTGGCGATGGCATTCTCAACAGCAGTGAAGTGACGGCGGGTGTGCCGGTCAGTGGTTCAGGTGCACTGCCGGGCGAGCGGGTTTCTGTTTCGCTGAACAACCAGAGTTACAGCGCCACAGTCGATGAGCAGGGCAACTGGACGGTTGATTTGCCGCCAGCAGCATTGCAGGCATTGTCTGATGGCAGCAGCTATACGCTGACCGTCACGCTGACCGACGCCAGCGGGAACATCGCCACCCAGACGCAACCGCTGTTAGTCAACACACAACTTCCGGTTGCGGCCGTGACCGCACCGGGCGGTGATGGGGTTCTGACCAGCAACGAACTGACTCAGCCGCTGCTGATCAGCGGCACCGGCACCACGGGCGACACCGTAACGGTGGGGTTAAACGGCAAGACCTATAACGCCGTTGTTGATGAAAACGGAACCTGGAGTGCTTCCGTTCCGGTTGCCGATCTGGGCCCGCTGACCAATCAGACTTATCCGGTAACGGTTACGGTGACCGATCCGGCCGGTAACAGCAGCTCGCAGGATACGTCTTTGCGGGTCGCCACGTCCGTACCGGCTCTGACGATCAACGATCTCACTAATGATGGCGCGATCAACAACAGCGATGCGCAGCAGCCATTGATCGTCAGCGGCACTGGCGACGAAGGCGACATCATTCGCGTCACACTGAATAACGTGACTTACAGCGCCGTGGTGGCGCAGGGTGGCAACTGGAGCGTCAATATTCCTGCCTCTGATCTGGCGAATGTGCCGAATGGCACCCAGACCGTAACGGTGGTGGCGACGGACGCCGATGGCAACACCACACAAACCGGCAGTCCCTTGATTTTCGCCACCACGCCGCCGCTGCTGGAAGTCTCCACGCCGGGCAGCGATGGTTATATCAATATCGCTGAGCACACCCAGGATCTCACTCTCGACGGGCGTGGCGGTGCGCAGGGCGATACGGTCACGGTAACGTTCAATAATGAAACCTACACCGCCACCGTGGATACCAACGGCGCGTGGAGCGTAACGGTTCCCGCCGCGATTGTCAGCCAGCTGGGCGATGAGATCTATCCGATCAACGTTGCCATCAGCGATGCGTATGGCAACACCACCACGCAGTTGACCAGCGTTACCGTGCTGGCGGCCACGTCACCCGCCCTGACCATTGATCCCGTCACCAGCGACAATCAGGTCGATAGCGCGGAACAGCTCAGCGACATTCTGGTCACCGGCAATGTCACCGGCGTACCGGCCGGTTCGCCGGTATTATTGACCATTAACGGGCAGTCTTACGACGGTGAGGTACTGGCGAACGGTCGCTGGAGTGTGACGCTGCCCGCCGGATCGCTGGGCGGTTTGGGCGAAAAAACCTTTACCGTAGCGATTACTGATCAGGCCGGTAACCCGGCGCTGCCTGCTGAAGGGCAATTCAGCGTGGTTATCTTACCCGAACCGTCGCTGTCGGTGACCCCGATCAGTGGTGACAATGCGCTGAATGGGCTGGAAGCACAGAGTGATCTCACTGTAAGTGGCGGCTCGGCAAACCTGCCGGCTAACAGTCCGATCAGCGTGACGCTGGAACCCAACGGCACGGTTTACACCACCACAACCGATATAAACGGCAGCTGGACCCTGACGGTGCCCGCTGCTGACCTGGCAAATCTGCCGCAGGGTAACACCACGGTTACCGTCTCTACGGGTGATGTGCAGATCAATCAGCCGCTGCTGGTGGCGACTACGCCGCTGGCAGACCCGGAAATCAATACGCCTTTCACTGACGGCATTCTCAACACGGATGAAGCCAGCGTGGCGCAGACGCTGACCGGCTCAGTCCAGCCAGGCCAGGCCGTCAGCGTGACCCTGGGCGGCATAAGTTATCCGGCAACGGTCGCAGCAAATGGTGAATGGCGCGTCACGCTGCCGCCAGATGCGCTACAGGCACTGCCGCAGGGCAGCAATCCGGTTACCGTGACGGTAAGCGATGTGGCAGGTAACAGCACCAGCATCAGTGAACCGCTGATTGTTGATACCGGCTTACCCGCGCTGACCGTTAATCCGATTGCCATCGATGGCATTATCAATGCGACTGAAACGACCACGGATTTGAACCTGAGCGGCACCGTTGCGCCCGGCGGCAGCGTCAGCCTTGTACTGAATAACCAGACCTATGAGGCAGTAGTTGCCGCCGACGGCAGCTGGACGGCTACCGTGCCTGCTGCCAGTCTGCAACTGCTGCCAGAGGGGCGTTACGATCTTAACGTGACTGTCACGACTCTGAGCGGCAACGTCGCCACCACGCCATTCCCGGTTACCGTGGATACCACGCCACCCGACTTCAGCTTTGATACGCCTGCTGGCGATGGCGTGCTGAACATTGCAGAACAGGCCAACGGCTTCAGTTTCAGCGGTGCAGGCACTGAAGGCGACAGCGTGAGTGTCACGCTGAATGGCGTCACCTACACAGGCACCGTTGAGGCGGGCGGAAACTGGACGCTGGCTGTGCCGCCAGCGGCACTGGCCGGTCTGACTAACGGCATCAGCTATCCCGTGGTGATCACCGTCACCGACGAGGCGGGGAACAGCAACAGCCAGAACAGTGCGCTGACAGTTGCCACAACGCCGCCTCCGCTGGTGGTCGCACCGATCAGCGGCGACAATGCGCTGAACACAGGTGAACTGGCGGAGCCGCTGGTCGTCAGTGGCAGCGGTCAGAATGGCGATATTGTCACGGTCCAGCTTAATGACCAGATTTACAGCACCACGGTTGGCGTAAATGGACAGTGGACGCTGCAGATCGCCTCTGAAGCGCTAGCAGCACTGCCGTCAGGCAGTAATCTGGTAACGGTGACGGAAACCAGTGCGAACGGTAATCAGAGCAGCCAGGTGATTGATCTGAATGTGGCTACCTCGCCGGAGATACAGCCTGCGCTGACCATAGATAGCAGCACCTTTGCCGGTGATGGCATCGTGACGGCGGCAGAGCAGCTACAGCCGATTACGGTCCGCGGCAGCAGCAGCAATGTTGAAGCGGGCCAGCAGGTCATCATCTCTCTGAATGGCACCGAATACAGTGGCGTGGTCGCGGCCAGTGGCAACTGGAGTATCATTCTGCCTGCAGGTGCACTGGCTGAATTGGGGGAGGGTAATCAGACACTGAACGTCAGTGTGATTAACGTCGTGGGTAATACGGCCAGCAGCCCGCTTAACTTCAGCGTGGACAACACCCTGCCGTCGATTGCGCTGGCACCGATTAGCGACGACAACTACCTCAATGCACAGGAAGTGAATGGCGCCATCGTCGTGAGCGGCAGCACCAGTGGTCTGCCGGACGGCAGCATTGTCACCGTCGTGGCTAATGGGACACCGGTCAGTGTCACCGTGGCGGCAGAGGGAAGCTGGAGCCTCACCTTACCGGCTGGCACCTTTACCGGCACTGCAGATGGCCCGCAAATCATCACGGTCACCGCCAGCGACGCTAACGGAACAGAGCTTGCGACCAGTGACGCCACGCTGACGGTTGTCGCCAGCGCATTGCCAGTGGCCACTCCCGGTGTGGCATTTAATGATGGCATTCTCAACGGTGAGGAAGCCTCGGCAGGTGGCGTGATCACCGGCAGCACCGGCGTAACCGGTGACGGCCAGACGGTCGTTGTGACGCTGGGCGGCAGTAACTACAGCGGTACGGTGGATGCCACGGGCAACTGGCAGGTCGCGGTTCCGGCCGATATTCTGGCTGCGCTGCCACAGGGCAATGCGCCTTACACCGTGGTTGTCAGTGATGTAGCAGGCAACACCAGCCAGGCGAATGGCAACATTGTGGTGGATACCGTGCCTCCGGTGCTGAACTTCATCACGCCATCCGATGGCATTATCAATGCTGCCGAAAGTCAGCAGCCGCTCACGCTGACCGGCAGCAGCGAAGCAAACGCGCTGATTGTGGCCAGCTTCAACGGCACCACGCTGAGCACCACCGCTGACGTTAATGGCAGCTGGTCGCTGGCATTGCCTGCCACGGTTTACACCGGGCTGGGCAACGGTAGCTATCCACTGACCGTGACCGCCAGCGATGCGGCAGGCAATGCCACCACCACCAGCCGTGACCTGGCGCTGAAAGTGGAACCCGGCACACTGCCAACCCTGACGCTGGATGCGTTTGCCGGTAACAACGTGGTTGATGGCGCGGAACGCCTCACCGATCAGCGTCTCTCGGGCACCACCACCAATGTTGAAGCAGGCCAGCTGGTCACTGTGAACATTGAGGGGACGGTTTACAGCGCCACCGTGCAGGCGAGCGGCGCGTGGAGCCTGACCGTGCCAGCCGGTGCGCTGGCGGCCATTAATGACGGTAGCGCCAGTTTCACTGTGGCGGTCAGCGATGTGGCAGGCAACACCACTAGCCGTGATCTCAACTTTGACGTGAACAGCAACGCCTCTGGCCTGGCGATGGACGCCATCAGCCAGGACAACTACCTGAATGCACAGGAGCTGGGTCAGTCGCTGATCGTGACCGGCACCTCGGTGAATGTGCCTGAGGGCAGTACGGTGACGCTGCTGTTTAACAACATCAGCTATACCGCGCAGGTCTCGGCCACTGGCCGCTGGAGTGCGATCGTGCCGGCTGAGGCACTCACGGCGCTCGCCGATGGGCCTTACACCGTGACCGTCACCGCGACAGACAGCGGCGGGTCGACCCTGAGCAGTGAGGCGACGCTTAACGTACTGGCGACCACTCTGCCGGCACCACAAATCCTCTCTGCCTTTGGCGATGGAGTGCTCAACAGCAGCGAGATCGCCACAGCACAAACCCTGAGCGGCACCACAGGTGTAACAGGTGACGGACAGCGCGTCAGCGTGCAGCTGAATGGCGTCACGTATAACGGTACGGTCGACAGCAACGGCAACTGGCAGATCAACGTGCCTGCTACGGCGCTGGCTGACCTGCCAGAAGATGTTATTAGCTATACCGTCACGGTGCAGGATGCGGCGGGTAACACCGGCAGCACACCGGGCAGCGTAACGGTGGATCTGACGCCACCGACGCTGACCCTGAACGCCGTTGCGGGCGATAACAGCGTTAATATCGCCGAAAGCCTCGCTCCGATTGTCCTCAGCGGCAGCAGCAATGCTGAAGCCGGGCAGCAGGTCACGATTACCCTGAACAATCAGCTCTGGACGACTACCGTTACCCAGGAGGGCGACTGGAGCCTGACACTGCCTGCCGGTTCGCTGGCCGGTATTCAGGCCGGCGCTTACATCCTGACTGTGACAGTCAGTGATGCGGCGGGTAACCCGGTCACGGAAACGCGTGAAATCACCGTGGCAACCGGGGCATTGTCGGTCAGCATAAACACCCCGTTTGGTGATGGTTATCTGAATCTGGCTGAGCAGGGTGTCGGCCAGACACTGACCGGCAGCACCGGTGTGCCGGGCGACGGCCAGACCGTCACCGTGACGCTAGGCGGGAATGATTACCCGGCCACGGTGGATGCGCAGGGCAACTGGACGCTGAATTTAACACCTGCGCAGGTGCAGACGCTGGACGAGGGGATCAATACCCTGGTGGTCAATGCCAGCGATGCGGCCGGTAACAGCGGTCTGCTGACCAGCGCCGTCACCGTTGATCTCACACCGCCGGTATTAAGCGTCAACCCCATCGGCGGCGATAACATCATCAATTCCCTGGAGGTACTGGAAGCGGTCGCCATCAGTGGGTCGGCAACGGTGGCGGATGCCGGGCAGACAGTGACGGTCAGTTTCCAGAATGTCGATTACACCACTCTGGTGCTCTCTGACGGCACCTGGCAGGTGACGCTGCCTGCCAGCGTTGTGCAGGGGCTGGCGGACAACACCTACCCGGTTGTTGTCTCAATGACCGATGCAGCGGGCAACCCGGCAGCGCTTGTTGAGACCACACTGACGCGCAATGCTGACAGTCAGAATCTGCCAACACTGACCCTCGGGACGCTCAGTGAGGATAACTTCCTTAACCAGGCCGAGTCGCAGCAGGATCTGAGCATCGGCGGCACCAGCACCAATCTGGCTGAGGGCCAGCTGGTGGCGGTGACGCTGAACGGCCTGCAGTACAGCGGCACGGTGACCGCGAATGGCAGCTGGACGGTAACCGTTCCGGCCGCCGAGCTGGGTAATCTGCCGGATGGCGATCAACTGGTGCAGGTGGTGGCAACCGATGCCTCTGGTAACCCGGCCAGTGCCAGTGGCAGTCTGGTTGTGCTGGCCAGCGCGCAGGTTCAGCCGACGCTGACCATGAACGTGGTCGCCGGTGACGATGTGATCAATTCCACCGAGTCCACTGCAGAGGTTGCGGTCAGCGGCAGCAGCACGCTGCTGGCAGCGGGTACTGTCGTAACGGTGTCATTGAGCGGCACGGATTACACGACGACGACCACTCTCGATGCGAACGGCATCTGGACGGTGAATGTACCGTCCGCGGCCTTTGCCGATGTGGCGCCAGGCAGCAGCCAGACCTTTACCGTCAGCGCAACGGATGTCGCGGGTAATCCGGCGACCGCCACGAAGGAGGTTGATTTTATTACCACACGTCCTGTGCTGACGGATATTACGGTCAGTGCGGGCGACACCCTTAACCTGTCGGAGTCGCTGCAGGATCTCACCATTAGCGGCACCACCACGGGCGCAATACCTGTGACGGTAACGCTGAATAATGTCAGCTACACCGCCACGGCAGATGCCGACGGAAACTGGACAATTACTGTTCCGACGGCCGACGTGCAACAACTGGCGGATGGCCCCAATGCGATCATCGTTTCTGTCACTGACGCGGCGGGCAATATCACCACGGACACCACCACCTCACTGGATGTGGCGTTTAACACCCTGCCAGCGCTGACCCTGAACAGACCGTTTGGCGATTCGCTGCTCAGTCTGGCAGAAACCGAAGGCCCGATAACGCTGAGTGGTGACAGTACTAACCTGCCGGAAGGCAGTGTAGTAAACATCGCTCTTGGCGGGCTGACGTTCAGCACCACCACGGATGTCAGCGGCAGCTGGACGCTGAACCTGGCATCGGGTGCGCTCACAGGCCTTGACGATGGACTGACACAGGTGGTGGTCACTGCTGTTGATGCTGCCGGAAATCCGGCGCAGGCCACTGCAGGCGTTGAGATCCTGCAAACCCCACCGGTTTCCGCTGACTTTGCCGTTACGCAGTTCGGCGACAACGTCATTAATATCAGTGAAGCCGCCTCGGTGCAGCAGGTTACCGGCACCTCCACCGTCGTGGCGGGTCAGACGCTGAGCGTCACGGCAGGTGATGACGCTATCCCGTTATCCGTCACGGTCGATGCCAGTGGCAACTGGACGGCCAGCCTGACGCCAGAGGTGATCGCCAGCCTGGGGAGCGGGGAACATACCCTGACCCTCACAACCACGGATCGGGCAGGAAACACGACCGAGGCGACCAAAACATTTATCTCTGCGATTACACCGATTGCTGACCCCTCGCTGGATACACCCTTTATTGATGGGCGGATTAACGCCGCAGAGGCGGCCGCAGGGGGATCGCTTACCGGTGCGGTGAATGTTGATAACGCAGCGGGGGTCACCGTCACGCTCAATGGGACTGTTTATTCCGCAACGCTCAGTCAGGATGGTTCCCGCTGGTCACTGGACCTGCCACCTGCTGTATTGCAGTCACTGCCGGATGGCAACTGGCCGGTGACGGTGACCGTCACCGATGTGAACGGCAACACCGGAAGCTTCGGCGGTACGGTGCTGGTGGCGATTAACTCGCTGCCGGATGTCAGCCTGAATCTGCCGTTTGGTGACGGTGCGCTGAACGCTGCCGAGGCGGGAACGGAACAGATCCTGACGGGTACCACCGGCATTAGCGGTGCCGGTCAGACTGTATCGGTCCTGATCTCCGGCTTCAATAATGATCAGCCGCTGGCTGCAACGGTGCAGACCGACGGCAGCTGGTCTCTGGCCCTGTCGCCAGCGCAGCTGGCCACGTTCACCAGCGGCACTCACACTATTACCGTGACCGCAACCGACATCGCGGGTAACAGCGATAACACGGCGCTGAATGTGGTCACCGAAGTGGCCGTGCCGGTACCCGGCTTTAACCCTGGTGCATTTGGCGGAGATAATCTGCTGAACATCAGTGAAGCGGCGGCAGGCGTGACCCTGACCGGCACCACCGGCAGTGTGGGGGCGAATCAGGCGGTCAGCATCACCGTCGATGTTAACGGCAGTCGCTATTCTGGCTCAGTGGATGGCGACGGTAACTGGACCGTGGATATTCCGCCGGATGCCCTGAGTTCACTGGGTAGCGGGCCGCAGACGCTGACGGTCAACGTGGTGGATGCAGCGGGCAATAGCGCATCAGCGCAACTGCCATTCACCGCTGATCTCACCGCGCCACAGCCTGCAGTCAATCCGGAATTCCTCGGCAGCTATGTAAACAGTAGCGATGTTGCCGCGGGCATTACCCTGAGCGGCACCACCGGTGAGGTGGGCGCGAATCAGACGGTGGGGCTCACGCTTGACGGCACGACCTATACCGCAACAGTGGATGCGAATGGCAACTGGACGGTGCCCCTGACTCAGGCGCAGCTTTCAGCACTGCCGGATGCCACCTATCCGGTCAGCGTGACAGCAACCGATGCAGCGGGCAACAGCACCACCATTACCAGTTCGCTGGTGCTCGACAAAACCCCGCCGGTGCTTAGCTTTACCGACTTCACTGGCGACAACGTCGTTAACTACGCCGAGAGCATTCAGCCGCAGATACTCAGCGGCACCACGACCGGCGCAGAAACCGGTGCTGTCGTCACGGTTTCGCTGAATACCACCATCCTTGGCACCGCAATTGTTGACGGTAACGGCAACTGGAGCGTGACGCTGACGTCAGAGCAGATGGCCACCTTTACGCCATCGACCACGCTGACGCTGGCAGTGACCGATCTGGCTGGCAATACCGCAACCGTGCCTGTCTCGCTGACCGTCGATCTGACGCCACCACCAGGCCCGCTGGTAACGCTGGACACAGTCTCGGGCGACAACATTATCAGCACCCAGGATGTGGCGGGTGGGGTAGCGGTAAGTGGTACTTCGGCTAACCTCGGCGCGAACGGGTCAGTGGAGGTGGTGATCAATGGTGTTCCCTACACCACCACGCTGGATGCGTCGGGCAACTGGTCGACCGGGGCCTTGCCCGTCACCGCCTTTGGCAATGCGGACGGCAGCGTCGGCATCACCGTGACGGCCACAGATGGCACAACACCGGTGACGACCAGCGGTAACGTGCTGATCGATCTGACTGCACCAACCCTGTCGATCAATACCTTTGCGGGTGATAACCAGGTTAATGGCAATGAAAGCACCCTAAGCCAGGCGATTACCGGCACCGCCGATATCGCTGAGGCTGGCCGCACGGTCGTTGTGACCTTCAATGGCCAGACCTACAACGCGGTGGTGCAAACCAACGGCACCTGGTCCACTACCGTTCCTGCCAGCGCAATGCAGGCACTTACCGATGGCACCACGCCAATCACCGCGCAGCTGACGGATGCCGCCGGTAATGTGGGGACGGCTACCCAGACAGTGACGGTCGATACCGCCGCGCCACTGGTACTGGTGGACGCATTCCTCGGCGACAACGTGGTCAACGCCGCAGACCTGGTGCTCGGTCAGGTGCTGACCGGTAGCGCGCAGGGAGCCGAAGGCCAGACCATCAGCCTCTATCTGGGCGATGCCGCCCCGATCGCCACCACGACGGTGGGGGCTGACGGACGCTGGAGCATCGATCTTGCGCCGAACGTCCTGTCGAGCCTCAATGACGGCGCGCTGGTGTTTGGCGTGCGGGTCAATGACCTTGCAGGCAACCAGACCGACGCCACGCTAACGGTCAATAAAGTGGTCAACAGTGCGCTGACGCTGGTGGTTGATTCGGTGTTCGGCGACGGCACGCTCAGTGCGCTGGATACCACCGTCGCGCAGACGATCTCCGGGACCGCACTCTCCGCGGGCGTCGGTGCCACAGTTTCCGTGGTGCTGGGCGGGACCACGCTCTCTGCCTCAGTGGGTCAGGATGGTAAATGGGCTATCGTGGTGCCACCGTCGGTACTGGGTCTGCTCACCGATGGTCAGCTGGATATTGACGTCACCCTGACGGATGCCGCAGGCAACACCCGCACGGTGGGTGAAACCGCTACGGCGATTGTCGATGCGGTGCCGGTCGTTGGTCCGCTCACCGGCTTGTTTGGCGGCGATGACCTGCTGAACATTGCAGAAGCCGCAGCCGGACAGCTGGTCGGTGGCGTCATCAGCAACGCAGCTGAAGGTTCACAGGTGACTGTGACCTTTGGCAGCAAGACGTACAGTACAACGGTGCAGGCGGGCGGAAGGTGGAGCGTTAACCTGCCGGGCAGCGATCTGACCTCACTGCTGGATGGCAATCTGACGCTGGGCGTCAGTGTCAGGGATGCCGTGGGTAACGTTGCCTCTAACAGCGCCTCAATTGGTATCTTTACCCAGACACCGTCCATTTCGCTGACGTCACTGTTTGGTGATGGGGTACTGAATCTGGCCGATATCGCCACCGGACAGGTGATCAGCGGCGTGGTAAATAACGTTGCGCAGGGCAGTGTGGTCACACTCTCGGTGGGCAACAGCCAGCTCAGCGCTACCGTGGGTGCGGGCGGCGCCTTCAGCACCACGGTAACGCCGGATATTCTGGGCACGCTGGCACAGGGCAACGTGACGGTAGGGGCTTCGGTCACGGATGCAGCGGGCAATACCGCCAGCACCAGCGCCGGTGTCCGCGTCGATACGCTGCTGCCGACCATCACGGTGAATCCGCTGTTCGGCGACGGTCTGCTGAACGTGGCAGATGCGCTGTCGACGCAGATCATCAGCGGCGTCGTGGGCGGTGCGGAAACCGGGTCGCGTGTGGTGGTGTCGGTGGGCGCACAGCAGTTTGTGACGGCAACGGATGCGAATGGCAACTTTACCGTCTCGCTGACGCCTGCGCTGCTGCAGGGGATTGCCGATGGTAACCTGACGGTCGGATTCAGTGTCACCGACAGCGCCGGTAACACCACCAGCACCACTGCCGGGGCGCTGGTAGGTATTCACAATCTGCCGAAGGTCACGCTCAATCCGCTGTTTGGTGACGGCGTGCTTAACCTGGCTGAATCGCTGGTCACGCAGACTATCAGCGGCACCGTCTCCGGGCTGGCGGCGGGCAGCAGCGTCAGGCTGGCGATTGGCAGTACCAACGTCACCGCGCAGGTCAACGCCGACGGTACGTTCTCTACTGCCGTCTCGCCAGCGGTGCTCTCGACGCTGCTTAACGGTAACTTCACCGTCAGTGCGTCGGTCGCCGACACGGTCGGTAACGTCAGCAGCACCAGCGCGGGCGTCTCCCTGGGACTGGTCCAGCCAACCCTGACAGTGAATACGGTGTTTGGCGACGGTGTGCTGAGCGCCCTGGATCTGGCTTCCAGCCAGACCCTGAGCGGGACCTCCAGCCTTTCAGCGGGTTCTGTCGTCAGCGCCACACTGAATGGCCAGACCTATACCACCAAAGTAGTGAGTGGCGGCAACTGGAGCATCAGCGTGCCAAAAGCGGACCTTGCCTTGATCACTGACGGCATTAAAACCGTGACGGTCACTGGCACCGATGCCTACGGAAATGTGGTGAACAGCAGTGGAACGCTGAACGCCATCAGCCAGTCGACGCCAGTGGTCGCCATTACCTCACTGTTTGGAGACGGTGCGTTGAGCGCGGTGGATGTAAAAACCGCACAGACTATCTCAGGTACCGCCAGCAATGCTGAGGGATCGGTGGTGCGGGTGACGCTGGGTGGGCAGACATACAGCACTACCGTGAGCAGCAATGGCAACTGGAGTCTCTCTGTTCCGGCAGCTAACCTCGCCGCCATTGCAGATGGACTACAGACTGTCACCGCCAGCGTCATCAACGGTGCAGGTACCAGTGGTTCCACTTCGGCGTCGCTGGGTGTGGTGAGTCACACCACGCCGACGGTCAGCGTGAACAGCTTCTTTGGTGGCGATGGCTACCTCAACATCTCAGAGGCTAATGCCCCTGAGACCATCAGAGGAACCAGCACTAACGCGGCGGGTGGCACGGTAACGGTGAACGTGGCGGGCAACATCCTCACCACCACCATCGGTGCGAACGGCGCATGGAGCATCAGCGTGCCATCAGCGACGCTGAAAGGCATTCCGGACGGCAGCCATCCGCTGACCGTGACGGTGGCGGATATTGGTGGCAACACCGCGACCAGTACCAGCAGCTTTACCGCGTTGTCGCATAATCAGCCGCTGGTGGGTGTTGATCCTGTACTCAGCATTGTGGGTTCTCTGCTCAGCGGTCTGGTGGTGCAGGGCGGATCGCTGAATGCCGCGCAGGGCTCAAAAGTCAGCGTAACGTTGCTTCTGGCCAACGGCAACAACGGTCCGACGCTGAACACCACAACCGATGCGCTGGGGCGTTATGCGGTTAACTTCTCACCGTCACTGCTGTCGGTGGGTGGCCTGCTGCTGTCGCTGAGTACGCTGGCAAAAGTTTCGATTACCGACGCAGCCGGTAACAGTTACACCACCACAAACACGCTGTTGCTGGGTGCTGTGCTGCCGGTCACGCTGGCGGCATCCGAGTCGCTTGCGCTGTTCTCAATAGCGGATGACAGCGCCACGGTCGCCAGTGCCAGCACGGAAACGCAGCACAATACGAGCACCAGCAGCGACGATAACAGCGCCCATGTCGCAGTGACCTCGACGCTGATTACCGAAGCGGATACCGTAACGCCGGTCAGCAGTGAAACCGCCACAGCGAGTGACACCGCGGTGGCAGCGGCACCGGCAGAGGAGGCGGGCTATACCATCGGCGGCGTAGTGATTACGCTGGCTGATGGCACGACGGCAGAAGGGGCGTCGGTTACCGGCAGCAGCGGCGCGGATACCGTGACGGTCAGTGACCTTAACTTTACCCATATTGATGGCGGCGCAGGCACGGATACACTTGTGCTTAACGGTGAGTACCTCAGTCTGGACCTCACCGCGCTGGGCCTGAAAGTTGAACACATTGAAGTGCTCGATTTGGGTAAAACCGGCACCAACTCCGTGAAACTCGATCTCAATGAGGCACTCAATATTACGGACAAACAGAGTGACGATTTGATGATCAAAGGCGCGGATGGCAGTCAGGTCACCCTGGCAAACAGCAACGGCGGTATCTGGGAAGTGACTGGCGAGCGCACGGTAGAGGGCAGAGTCTTTGAGATCTACCACAACTCGGCGCTGACCAGTGAGAACACCCTGGGTGATGTGCTGGTGCAGCAGAATCTGCAGGTTCATGTGGTGTAGCAATAATAACGTCGGTCAGGCTGATCGGAGAAGCGGGTGCGAAAGCACCCGCTTTTTTATTTAGTCACGTGATAATTTATTTTCCAGATAATCGCCAATATTCATTAGCAGAATGAAAGATTAGGGTAGGTGCAACAAACGGCGTCACGCCGTGAATCATTATTCTGGCTCCCTTTGTCGCTTTATCAGCGTCCTCTTTCTCCATCCCTGTTACCTGCGGGTAACCAGTTCCGACCAGCGGAAACGGGCAGCATCAGCTGACCCACCACCTGTCGACAGCCTTAACGTCCGGTTTATCCGGGCGTTTTAGTCTGCGTTTCTGTTCTGAACTGAGGTTACCTATGTCAACACGTGATACGTTTCGTTCTGTCCGGCTTGAATCCATTTTCCAGACGGCAGTCAGCGACTTTGCCGTTACCGACAGCACGCTGCCAGCCATCGTGCCACTTCCCCTGCAAAGCCTGAGCCTTCCGGTGGCTGCGCAAAGCCTGAACCTGCCAATCAGCACTTTCTCCACGGAATCGCTGCATAGCAGCCCGGTTAATGACAACACGCTGTCCACGGTGAAGAGTTCATCTCCCCCGGCACTACGGCCTTACGAACCCATCGCCATGGACGGCGTTATCGCCAGCTGGGAAGCGCATAAGCCAGTACATCTGCGGGGGCGTGCTGAAGGTGAAGCGGGTTCAACAGTGACACTGACTTTTAACGACCAGAGCTGGCACAGTACGGTCAATAAGTGGGGCTACTGGAACGCCTCTATGCCCGCTGAGGCGCTAAAAGGGGTGCCGGATGGCAATCACAGCCTGCAATTGACCCTCACCAATAAAGCGGGCCACAGTACCACTACCGACGTCGATTTTGGTCTCTATGCTGATCGCACCATCAAACCGACACTGACCGTGGATACGGTCAGTGGTGACAACGCGGTGAGTATTGCCGAGAGCATTTATGGTGTTGAGATCAGCGGCAGCGCAACACACCTGCCGGTGGGGTCGGTGCTGAAACTAACGCTGGGCACGCAAACCACCACCGCGCACATGGAAAGTGACGGCAAATGGTACGGTTCTTTTGCTGAAAGTGATTTAACCGCGCTGCCGGATGGCGTTTACAGCCTCAACGTCACGGCGACCGATCCCAACGGAAAAACGGCAACTGACTCTCACGATTTGACGCTGATCACTCATCAGAGCAGCCTGCCACAGATAACCTTCGATAAGATTACTGCGGACGATGTGATTAACCTTGCGGAAAGCCAGCAGGATCTGCTGCTGAGCGGCATGCTGACCACCGTCATGCCGGGCCATCAGCTGGTTATCAGCGGCGCCAACGGAAAAGATTATAACGCCACCCTGGGCCAGGAAGGACACTGGCAGGTGATCATCCCGGCAGCGGAGGTGAACGCCTTTATCAGCGCCGGGGAAATCCGTGCCTGGTCCATTGATGGGGCAAAAAACTACACCGACGTCACCCATGAACTGAATATCCACACGGATTTACAGCAGGTCTACACCGAAATGGATATCGGTGGTGACATGATCCTCAACTATCAGGAAGCGCAGCACGATCTGAGCTTCTATATTGAGGGTTGCAGAACACTGGAAATCAATGGGATAACCTACCAGCCTGACGCAAAAGGCATGGTCACGATGACCTCCAGCGAGCTTATGGCGCTGCCGGATGGTCCGGTCACCGCCACTTTCCATCGCCAGGATGACTATGGCAACAGCGATACCCAAAGCTGGGACACGCTATTTACCGTTGCCGTACATCAGCGGCCAACCCTGACGCTGGACATCGCCTTTGGCGACAACAAAATCGATGCTGCCGATGTGAACAGCTGGCATCTGATTCAGGGCAGTTCCAGCAATCTGCAACCGGGGAGCCAGGTGGAATTAACGCTGGGCGATCAGCATTACAGCGCCAGTGTCAAAGCGGATGGTGGCTGGTCCCTGACCATTCTGGCCGGACAACTGGCTCCACTGGATGAGGGGGAATATCCGATGACGGTCAGCGCCAAAGACAGCGCCGGTAATATCGCGACGGCCAGCCAGACGGTGCAGGTGGCATCGCATACCGAAACGGCGAGCCTGATAGAGGGGCAGACGCTGGATCACCTGCTGGAAACCGTTAGTCAGACTCAGCAGGCAGAGACCGGGCATGTGGCACAGGCATCTGTTGCTGTCCTCCCTCAGGAGAGCCATCTCTTCTCAGATGTGCCTTATACGCTTGCCGATCACCTGTTGCAGCATCCGGCAGCACAGTCGATAGTGTGACGCTAAATCATTAGTAAAAGTACTGACTTCCGGGCAGGTCTGTTAAGCCTGTCTGGAGTGGTCAGGCGTGGCTGGGTGGTTAATTTTCATTCATTCAGGCGGAATATTAAAGATTTCATCACTATTTAACAGGAATAAGTACAGAATATGATCTAATAATGTTAATAGTTATTTAGTGTCTCTGATGTTAATCATAAATAAAATAATGCAATAACTCTGTCAGGATCTGATCGTCATCCCTTTTGCTCGCTTTGTTCACCAGGAAAAACATCATGATGATAAAACCCCCTGTTGGTATGGATAATGAACAAAGCGCAGTTAACTTTTTTATTGTGCGCCCTGAGCGGCGTGTCAGTGAATGCGGTCTTTTCCGCACCCTTACCCAAAGCAGAATTTAACTGGCGCGCAGCGCCGACCGAAGAACAGATTGCCAGCTTAACGCTGCGCGACGCCATTCTCCGGGCCTTCGCCCGTAATCCGAAAATCTCGGAAGCGGCGGCACAGATCCACGTTGGCGAGGGCGATCTTGATGCCGCCCGCAGCGCCTGGTATCCGCAAATCTCACTACAGGGTGCGGCGGGCCGCTCCCATCAGACTGACTCCGCCGGGAGCCTCAACAACAATGGCTCCGGCGGTATCACGCTTAGCCAGCTGCTCTACGACTTTGGGCGTACCGGCAGCGCCATCGATGAACAGCATGCACTGTCAGAGGCTTATCGCTTCGGCCTGTTCGACTCCATGACCACCGTGGCGGAAGATACGCTGCAGGCCTACCTCGAAGTCAAACGCTACCAGGCGCTGGCAGACATCGCGCACACTAATATCGCTTCACTGCAGCGGGTGCGGGATATCGCGAAACTGCGCGCCGATGCGGGGCTCAACTCACAGTCAGACGTGCTGCAGGCGGAAACCCGCATCGCCGCAATGCAGGCCACGCTTGAGCAGTATCGCGCCCAGCTGCGCTCCGCTACCGCCCAACTCACTGTACTGACCGGTGTGGTGCCCGCCACACTGCCAGAACTGCCCCAGGCACTCCTGAAACAGCAGATCACCCTCGACAAAATTGCCTATGAAAGCAGCGCGGCGGTGCGCAGCGCACAGTCTAAACAGGAGGCCGCCCGTGAACGGGTACGCCAGGCACAGTCCGGTCACTGGCCAACCATCAAAGTGCAGGCGGGCCGGACCCGCTATGAAAACGATCGCCAGTCTTACTGGGATGATGAAGTGCAGCTGCAGGTGGAAGCGCCGCTCTATCAGGGTGGCATGGTCAATGCCAAAACTGAATCAGCGGAGGGCGACCGTGAGGCAGCGCAGGCTGCAGTGCAGCAAGCCAAACTCGCCATTAATCAGAACGCCTCAACCGCCTATGCCGACATGATTGGCGCGCAGCAACGGCAGGCTGCCGGGGAAGTGCAGCTGGCCAGCGCCGACCATACCCGCAATGTTTATGCCGATGAATATCGTCTGAGCAAGCGCAGCCTGAACGATCTGCTGAGTGTAGAACAGGATGTGTTTCAGGCTGACAGCTCACGTATCACCGCGCTCTACGATGGCTGGGACGCCACCGTACGCTATGCCGCCGCAGTAGACAATCTGCTCGATATCATGGGTATCGATCGCCAGCAAAGCAGCGGCGATCTCCTTCCTTCGCTGCAATAGCGATAAGGCAAAAATCATGAGTACGTTAACCCTGAACACCGATAACTGGATTGCCGCCATGCTGCGCGTCGCCGCGCGATTCGGTAAGCCTGCCGATGGCAAAACCCTGCGTCAGCAGATGCGCTGGTTTGAACATCTGCCGGTGTCACAGCAGCTGGAGCGGCTCTCCGGCCTGCTGGGACTGCATCTGACCATGGTGCCGCAGAACAAACTGCGCTGGCGTCAGGAGATCACGCCGGTGGTGCTGGTGCTGGAAAATGCCAGCGTAGCGGTGCTGGAGAATATCGATGCGGACGGCAGCGCGCGTTACTGGCTCAGTGAAGGCGGCGATGTGGTGCGTGAAAGCGCCTTATCGGAGCTGCTGACACGTGCTCAGGGCGATGTTGGCGTGATTGGGGTGGCGGCGCGTGGCCGTGATGCGCGCATCGACGAATTCATTCAGCCTTATGAGCCACACTGGTTCTGGAAAAACTTTCGCGGCATGGGGCGTCGTATCACCGAGATCTCACTGGCGTCGGTGATCGGTAATGTGCTGGCACTGGCCGGAATTCTCTTTTCGATGCAGGTCTACGATCGGGTGATTCCGGCGCAGTCACAGTCCACGCTGTGGGTGCTGTTTGTCGGGGTACTGATTGCTGCGGCTATTGAATATCTTATCCGGCTGATGCGAACCCAGGTCTCAGATTTAATGGGTAAACGCATCGACCTGAAAGTTTCCGCCATGCTGTTTGCCCGGGCGATGAGCATCCGTAATGAGGCGCGGCCGAAATCGACCGGCTCATTTATCTCGCAACTGCGTGAGATCGACCAGGTGCGCGAGTTGCTGACCTCGACCACGGTTGGTGCCGCGGCCGATCTGCCGTTTGTTATCCTGTTCCTGTTCATCATGTCGTTTATAGGCGGCTGGCTGGTGCTGATTCCGCTGGCGGCGATCCCGCTGATCGTCATTCCGGGTCTGCTGGTTCAGATTCCCATGGCGCGGCTGGCTAAAGAGGGGCTGCGTGAGGGCGCGCTGCGTAATGCCGTGCTGGTGGAGACCATTGAAGGCATTGAGGATATCAAGGCGCTTCAGGCCGAACCCTATTTCCAGCGTCAGTGGGAGCAGACGCATGAAGTCAGCGCCGCGATCAGCAATCAGCAGCGATTGTGGGGCGCGCGCCTTACCGGCTGGGCATCGACGGTGCAGCAGCTCACCTATGCAGGGATGCTGGTGTTTGGGGTTTACCTGGTGCTCGATTCACACATCACCACCGGTACGCTGGTCGCCTGTAGCCTGCTCTCATCCCGCACTATCGCTCCACTGATGCAGCTGACCATGGTCTTCTCACGCTGGCAGCACGCCAAAATGGCGATGAAAGGGCTGGATGAGTTGCTGAAAAAGCCGCTCGATCAACCTGAAGCCGCCACGCTGGCGCACTGTCCGACGCTCACCGGCCAGTACGATCTGCGCAATGTGCATTACAGCTATGACGAAGAGAATGAAAAAAATGTGCTCAACGTGCAGCAGCTGCAGATCAAGCCCGGCGAGAAGATTGCCATTCTGGGTAAGGTCGGGGCAGGGAAGTCGACCTTGCTGAAGATTCTTGCCGGTCAGGCACAGGCCAGTCAGGGCAAGGTGATTGTTGATGGTGTCGATATTGAGCGTATCGATCCCACTGATTTACGCCGTCAGCTCGGGTGGCTGTCGCATGACTCCCGCCTCTTCTTTGGCACGCTGCGGCAGAACCTGATGCTGGGCAATCCCCATGCCAGCGAACAGGAGATGCTGCAGGCGCTGCGTATCAGCGGCGCACTGTCGCTGATCCAGCAGGACGCCGCCAGCCTGGATCGTATTATCAATGAAGGCGGTCGCGGGCTCTCTGGCGGGCAACGTCAGATGGTGATGCTGAGCCGATTGATCCTGCGTCAGCCGCAGGTGGTGCTGCTGGATGAACCCACTGCGGCAATGGATGAACAGCTGGAGGAGCATGTGATTCGTCAGCTGCAGGGCTGGATCAGCGGCCGGACGCTGGTGCTGGTGACGCACCGTCCGGCACTGCTGAAAATGGTCGATCGTATTGTGGTGATGGATAACGGGCGCATTGTCGCTGATGGTCCGCGCGACGAGATCCTGCGCCGCGCGACTGCACCTGCTACGGCAGGTAAAGGAGATGTGGCATGAGTCTGGTGATTGTTGATAAAGATCTTGCCCGTCATGAGCGCCGGACATCAGCGATTATCTGGCTCTGCACCGCCGCGCTGGCGATATTTCTGATCTGGGCGCACTTTGCCATTCTGGATGAGGTCACAGTGGGCACCGGTAAAGTGACGCCCTCCAGCCGCGCGCAGGTGATCGACAGCCTGGATGGCGGCATCGTCAAACAGCTTAATGTGCATGAAGGTGACATTGTTGAGAAAGGGCAGGTGCTGGCGACCCTCGATCCAACGCGCTTTCAGTCAAATTTCGGTGAAGCGCAGGCTAAAGTGCGCACGCTGCGTGCCTCGTCCGAGCGGCTGGAAGCGGAGCTGTCGGGCACGCCGCTGAAGTTCAGTGCCGAAACGCTGAAGGAGCCGAATCTGGTTACGCGCGAGCGGCAGCTCTATGAGTCGCGACGTCGTAATCTCACTGAAACCATCAGTAACCTGCAGCAGTCGCTGAAACTGGTGCAGGATGAGCTGCGGCTCACCGAACCGCTGGTGGCGAAAGGCGCGGCAGGGCAGGTTGAGGTGATCCGTCTGCGTCGTCAGGTCAGCGATCTACGTGGCAAAATCGACGAAGCGCGCAATGACTATCTGGTGCGCGCTCACGAAGAGCAGGTGAAAAACAATGCGGAACTGGATGCGCAGTTGCAGGTTGCCGCAGGCAAAGAGGATCAGCTGACGCGCGCGACGCTCTACTCGCCGGTGCGCGGCATCGTCAAAGATATTCAGGTCACCACGGTGGGTGGTGTACTGGAACCGGGCGGTAAACTGATGGAAATTGTGCCGCTGGAGGATCAACTGCTGATTGAGACGCGTATCAATCCACGCGATATCGCCTGGATTCGGCCCGGACTGGCCGCCACCGTGAAAGTCACCGCCTATGACTCCTCTATTTATGGCGATCTGCACGGCGAAGTGGAAACGGTGTCGCCAGACACGCTGCAGGATGAGGTGAAACGTGATCAATATTATTATCGTGTCTACGTTCGTACCCAGAAAGCCGAGCTGACCAACCGCGCTGGCCGAAAATTCCCGATTGTGCCCGGAATGGTGGCCAATGTGGAGATTAAAACCGGTCAGAAATCCGTCATGGATTACCTGATTAAACCACTGAATAAAGTCAAAGAATCGCTGCGCGAGCGCTGAAAATGCGGTCCAGCTGAGAGGCTTATTTGCTTAATTACGGTGATAAATTAACATGGCGGATATTCAGACTATCCGGGCACAAAGTGTGCGCAATTTAACAAACTGTGCGGAAGCAGAGTGAAGTTAATTTAACCACGTTAAAAATGTTTACGAAGATATAGTGCGACGGCGAATGACAGGCAAAAAAATGCCGGACAGATTGTCCGGCGGGAAATAATAAGTTGTACATCTCATTCGGGGAGAATGAAGGTAATAATGGAATAAATGATGATAGCGGGGTCTATTCTATTATCAGATGTCGTATAAGTTTTATCATTCAGTGCTTCAGAATGCTCTGATGTAAACTGTTGATAACAAAGATATCGGAAGGGGTGTATCAATTTGTGCGGTTTTTTTTACCGATCTGTGCTGGTTATTAGTTCCCCGCTATTTACATTATGAAATAACTGTTTCGATGGATGAAACAGTTTTGGAAATTTAGTAGCATTTTCCTGGTGGATTATTACCCGCTATAAAACAACAATGACCTGCCGGCTGAATTTTTAATCATTCAGTTAGCAGTGGCAAATTATAAAGGCATATAACAGAGGGTAATAAAATGAAACGTCGCGTTCTCTCCCTGATGATTCCTGCACTGCTGGTTGCAGCAGGATCAGCAAACGCAGCTGAAATCTATAATAAAGACGGCAACAAATTAGATCTCTTCGGTAAAGTTGACGGCCTGCACTACTTCTCTGACAACAGCAGTTCCGACGGCGACCAGTCATACGTTCGCTTCGGCTTCAAAGGCGAAACAGAAATCAGCAATCAGCTGACCGGTTACGGCCAGTGGGAATACCAGGCAGCACTAAACAACTCTGAAGACCAGGGGACAGCAGACAGCTTTACCCGTGTTGGGTTCGCCGGTGTGAAATTTGGTGATGCGGGATCCTTCGACTATGGTCGTAACTACGGCGTAGCCTATGACATCGGCGCATGGACTGACGTGCTGCCTGAGTTCGGCGGCGATACCTATGGCGCGGATAACTTCATGTATCAGCGCGGTAACGGCATGGCGACCTACCGTAACAACAATTTCTTCGGTCTGGTGGATGGCTGGAACTTCGCAGTCCAGTATCAGGGTAAGAATGGCAACAGCAGCGAGTCACCGAATGGTCGTGACGTGCTGGGCCAGAACGGCGACGGCTGGGGTCTGAGCACGACCTATGATCTGGGTTCAGGCTTCGGCATTGGTGCGGCAACCTTCCAGTCTGACCGTACCAACGACCAGAACAGCGAAACATCAGGTATCCTCGGCCATGGCGATAAAGCGTCAGTGTATACTGGCGGTCTGAAATATGACGCGAACAACGTCTATCTGGCAGCGATGTACTCACGCTCCTTCAACGCAACCCGCTTCGGCAGCACCGACTCTTCAGCGTTTGGTTATGCGGATAAAGCGGATAACTGGGAACTGGTTGCGCAGTATCAATTCGACTTTGGTCTGCGCCCATCTCTGGCCTACGTGACCTCACGTGGCACCGATGTTCAGAACTGGGGCACACAGAATCTGAAAAAATATATCGATGTTGGCGCGACGTATTACTTCAACAAAAACATGTCTACCTATGTTGATTACCAGATCAACCTGCTGGACGACAACGCCTTCACCGACGCGGCCGGTATCAATACCGACGACGTGGTGGGTGTAGGCCTGGTTTACCAGTTCTAAGTGATAAGGGAGCGCAGTTACGGCTGCGCTCCTGCGTTATCTTCCGGGCTAAACGCATCAGCCTTTGGCCACTTCGTTGCTTCCGGCGCCGTTGTTTCTGATGACATAACGCTGCCAAACCGCGCGCCTTCAAATGCCACGCCTGCCAGAGTAAAAGCAGAAAAGCTCAACCAGTGATGCCATGCTGACTGCCACTTCTGTGAATTTTTCATTCTGCACCTCTCAGAGATAAACACTGTTTCAACAGTGCAGAATTCATGCCAGCTTTACCGCTCTCACAGCCACAGGCGTTACGCCCGTTTTGATACACTTGCCGCGCACGTCAGGGAGCGATTGCCCCAATCAGGTGCAGTTAAGCCCGTTACTGGCGCGGCCGGGAAGGGGTCATGTGACGATGACGACGCTGTTCGACAACTTTATAACTGCCGTAAACAAACAGACCCAGGGCAACGACCAGAATCGCATAGATCATCTGTAGCTCCTTACTTTGATTAATGTTAATCCCCTGTCGCGAGGCGGGATCAGGATAGATGACCGGGGAATGCTCTCGTGATTCAGTGAAATATTCAACTCTATTTAAGCGAATTTACCCAAACTTTATGCTTTGTAGTGGCTATTCATAAAGTGTTACAGGCGAGGAATGATGAGTTATAAGATTAATCTGCTGTTTATGTCGATTTTAATTCTGACGGCGGCGGGCTGTGATCAATCAGCACCGACAACAGCGATGGTGCTGGAAGGAAAAACCATGGGCACCGTCTGGCGGGTGAGCCTGGCGGGTGTTGAGAGTAAGCGTAAAGCGGCCTTACAGCAGCGGATTCAGCAGCAGCTGGACGCGGATGATGCTGAGCTCTCCACCTGGAAGCCGGACTCTGCGTTATCGCGCTTTAACCAGAGCCGTGACCTGTCACCGCAGCCGGTGAGTGAAAACATGGCGGACATTGTCACGACCTCGCTGCGGATTGGCCGTAAAACCGGCGGGGCGATGGACATTACCGTCGGTCCACTGGTTAATTTATGGGGCTTTGGCCCGACGAAACAGCCCATCCATACACCGGATGTAGCCCAAATTGCCGCCGCCCGTGCGCAGACCGGATTGCAGCATCTGAGAGTGCTGCAGGGTGCGGATGGACAATGGTTGCAGAAAGATTTGCCAGAGCTCTATGTCGATCTCTCGACGGTGGGTGAGGGCTTTGCCACCGATCATCTGGCACGGCTGATGGAGCAGCTCGGTATCAACAACTATCTGGTGTCAGTCGGCGGTGCCGTGCTGAGCCGGGGTCTTAATGCGCAACAGCAGCCGTGGCGGGTGGCGATCCAGAAACCCACCGATCAGGAGAATGCGGTTCAGGCACGCGTGAGTCTGCAGGGACACGGTATCAGTACATCCGGCAGCTATCGCAACTATTATGAACTGGACGGCAAGCGCATTTCTCATGTGATCGATCCCGTTACCGGACGACCCATTGAGCATAAACTGGTTTCTGCCACGGTGATTGCCACCACGGCGCTGGAAGCCGATGGCTGGGACACCGGACTGATGGTGCTCGGCACCGAGAAAGCCAAAGCGCTGGCAATTGAACAGCATCTGGCGGTCTATCTGATCAGCAAGCAGGGCGATAAATTTGTCAGCTGGATGTCGCCGCAGTTTGCTGCTTTTCTGATTCCCGCTGAATCCGGAGAACCCTGATGTTAGATCTTTTTAGTGAAGAGCAACCCTGGCAGGAGCCGCTGGCGGAGGGGGCCGTGATCCTGCGGCGCCGCGCACGTGATGACGCAGAGGCGCTGTATCAGCAGATACTGGCGATTGCGGATCAGAACCCCTTTGCCCATCGCATTACGCCGGGTGGCCATCGCATGTCGGTGGCGATGACCAACTGCGGCGATTTTGGCTGGTCGGTGGATTCACGCGGCTACAATTATCAGCAGCAGGATAACCTCAATGGCCGCAAATGGCCGCCCATGCCACCGCTGTTTCGCGAGCTGGCGCAGCAGGCCGCGGCGGAGGCGGGCTTTCCTGGCTTTAATCCGGATGCCTGTCTGCTTAATCGCTATGAACCGGGTGCGAAGCTGACGCTGCATCAGGATAAAGATGAGAAAGACCTGCACCAGCCCATCGTTTCGGTGTCGCTGGGTCTGCCGGCCGTGTTTCAGTTCGGTGGCTTCGAACGGGGCGACAGCACCCAGCGTGTGCTGCTTGAGCATGGTGATATTGTGGTGTGGGGCGGGCCGTCGCGCCTGCGTTACCACGGCATTTTGCCGCTTAAGCCAGGCGTGCATCCGCTGGCCGGCGCCTGGCGTTATAACCTGACATTTCGTCGCGCCTTTTAACCCACTACGGCAGTCACGGCGTGGTGAGAATAACTATTGCTATCATTTGGCATCCCATTAAACTGCAGGCTGTTTTTTAGCTGATGGATTGCCTGCATGACGTTGTTAAGCGTTGTTTTTCGCCAGTTTCGCTGGCCTTTTATCGGGGTCATTGCCCTGACGTTGTTAAGCGCCGTGCTGGGTATCGGCATGATCGCCTTTATCAACCGCGAAATGATTGTCGCCATCAACACCTCATTCGCGGTGCTGCCGCAGTTCCTGTTGCAGCTGGTGGTGCTGATGGCGGTGACGCTGGCTTCGCAGCTGGCACTGACGATGCTCGGGCATCAGTTTGTCTGGCGACTGCGTGGCGAGTTCATCAAGCGAATCCTTGATAGCCGGGTTGAACGCATCGAGCAACTCGGCAGTGCACAACTGCTGGCGGGACTGACCAGCGACGTGCGAGCAATTACGCTGGCTTTTGTGCGTCTGCCGGAGCTGTTTCAGGGCGTAATCATTACCCTCGGCTCAGCCATCTATCTCGCGTGGCTGTCACCAAAAATGCTGCTGGTGACCAGTCTCTGGCTGGGTGTGACGCTGGTGGGCGGCTGGATGCTGGTCTCGCGGGTTTACCAGCACATGGCAAAGTTGCGCGAAATCGAAGACAACCTCTATCGTGATTACCAGACGGTGATTGAGGGGCGTAAAGAGTTACAGCTTAACCGCTCACGTGCGCAACAGGTCTATGACACAGTTTATCAGGAAGATGCCCGCGCCTGGCGTCACCATATTGTGCGTGCCGATACTTATCATCTGAGTGCGGTCAACTGGTCAAATATCATGACCCTGGGCGCTATCGGCATGGTCTTTTTCATGGCTAACAGCCTGGGCTGGGCCAATACTGCTGTGGCCGCGACTTTCTCCCTGACGCTGCTGTTCTTACGCACGCCGCTGCTTTCTGCAGTGGGCGCGTTACCCACGTTGCTCAGCGCCCAGGTCGCATTCCGTAAGCTCAACGCCTTTGACCTCGCGCCTTATCAGGCAGGGTTTCACGCGCCATCGGCGTCGTCAGACTGGCAAACTCTGGAGCTGCGCGACGTCTCTTTTCACTATGGTGACAACGGCTTCCAGGTCGGGCCGATTAACCTGGCGCTGCGCCGGGGCGAACTGGTGTTTCTGATTGGTGGCAACGGCAGCGGAAAATCGACGCTGGCGATGCTGCTGACCGGGCTGTATCAACCGCAGTCCGGCACGCTGCTGCTGGATGGTAAAGCGATCACGGCAGACGAGCTGGATGTCTGGCGCAGTCAGTTCTCCGCGGTCTTTACCGACCTGCATCTGTTTGACCGGTTAATCGGGCGGGAAGGCGTTGCCGCCAATCCGGCGCTGGTGCAGCAGTGGCTGGAAAGGCTGAAGATGCAGGACAAGCTGAAGATTGAAGGCAATAAAGTGCTCAATCTGCGGCTCTCAAAAGGACAGAGTAAGCGACTGGCGTTGTTGCTGGCGGTGGCAGAAGAACGCGATGTGCTGCTACTGGATGAGTGGGCGGCAGATCAGGACCCACATTTCCGACGCATCTTCTATCGTGAGCTGCTGCCGTGGTTGCAGCAGGCGGGTAAAACGGTGTTTGCTATCAGCCATGACGATCACTACTTCATTCATGCCGACCGGCTGCTGGAGATGCGCGAAGGCCAGTTGACGGAGCTGACCGGTAATGAACGCGACCTCGCCACGCTCGACTCGGTTAAACGCACCGATACCGGGCTTTGACGGCAGATGGCACACTCAGCAGTTAGCGCGTTAAGTTCCGTGCAGGTCGCTGAACACGGTGTTAACACTTCTGTAAGCGTCAGCAGCAGGCAGCCGTGCTGACTGAACAATCCGTTGGCAGGTGTGCCTCATACGCAGTAAATCACAGATAACAGCCCTGTACGGCAGGTCATCTGCAGTGAAGTCGATCCGTTAAAGTTTGCCTCCTGCCAGCGCAGGAGGCCGCGGATTAGTGGGCGAAATGTTGATCAAGCGGTGCGCTGAACCAGCGATTGTTCAGCACGTTTTTGATAACACTATTTTTGTCTGCCGCTGACAGGGCGTTGTCCTGTTCAATGCGGGTGAGAATATCGTTATAGCTATACGTCTTATTGCTCATGTAGATAATGGCTTTCTGCTTGTTAGCATCCATCACCAGCAGCGATTCCCCCGCTGCGGCATTTTCCGGTGTCCATTTCTTCCATTCCGGAAGGGTCTGATCGTTGGGTGACCCTGTTGCCAGGAAGTTTTTAATGTAGGAATTAAAAGATTCACCTAATGCCTGAGAGCCTTTTAGCTTCAGCGCATCCTGCGTAAATTCAGCATACTTATTTTTATCCCAAAAAGGCATAAACACGCCGTGGAAAGAACCGATGGCCGATAGTTTATCACCTGTGACAAACGCATCCGTGCCATAACGGAACTCCATCCCATACAGCGGCGCGTTATAATTTTTATACATGCGCTCAGCAGACTGGTTAACATTAAACAGGCTATATAGCAGCCCGCCATAATAATTTGCAAAGGTGTATTTATTCAGCAGCGCGGTATCATTTTTAAGCGAACCGTCTTTCACCTGTGTTGCAAACAGTGGGTCGTTACGGGCGAAGAAAGAAAACTCCTGTTGTCCTGTGGCCATGATGGCGGGGACGGCATTATAATTTTTGGTCTCAAATCCATCCTTCGGGATCACCACACCATCGCGGTAGAGATGCGGGAATTGATTCATGCGAATTCCCGCATCGCCAAAAAGCATTGCCAGATCTGCTGCCGGAAGCTGATAGAGAAAATGACGAACCTCTGGTGAGCCCGACAGGAGCCAGCTTTTCGCTGCGCCGGCATCCGGTTTAATGCCCTGTTTAACGACCAGAGGCGCTATTCTTTGCGCGAAGATGCTTTCCGCTTCATGTTTGTCAGAGGTGGTCATGCCACCACTGAAAACAATGGCTTTGTTGAACGTATTTTTAAAAAGGGGCGATATAAGCATCGCCATCACGTCTCTGCCACCCGCTGAAAATCCGGAAACGGTAATATTATTTCTGTCACCACCAAAAGCCGAAATATTGTCTTTGATCCACGCCAGCGATTGTTTGATGTCGAGTAAGCTGTAATTCCCGGAGTCATCCAGCGGGTTGCCATCGTTCAGCGCTTTCAATGGATTAAAGCCGAGTGCGCCAAGACGGTAGTTTACGGTGACAATCACGGCATTGTATTTTTCAGCGATAAACGCCGGCGCGAACTCAGTGGAACTGCCCAGCTGATTATTGCCACCATGAATATAGACCAGCACCGGAAGCGGTGTGCTGCTCTCTGTCGGGCGATAGATATTGAGATTCAGGCAATCCTCATCACCTTTGGCTCCGTCCGGGGAAACCTGGATACAGTCTGTCGCGGGCCGGGTCGCATCGAAAACGGTTTGCCATGCGTCAGGGGAAATCGGTTTTTTCCAGCGCAGTTCCCCGACCGGTGCTTTTGCATAAGGAATACCGGTCCAGGACAGCGTGTTTTGATGCTCTGCGCCTTTGACTTTGCCTGACTGCGTCGTAATTTCAGGGGAGATCGTTTGTGCAGTGGCTGATGAGGCAAGCAAAAAGAGTAAAAAGGTCGGGGACAATCTGAACAGAGAATTTTTCATGCGTACCTTGTTCCAGGGAAATATTTCTTATACCTGAAGTTCCGTAATACCCACTCATGTCTGGTTCACAAAACAGCACAAATCCAGCCATTATCGCGTGTTACTCTTTTTTGGTGGTGAAATATGCCTGTGGCTGGCGGAACGCATCGCCCCTGTTGTGCCTCTGCTTATTGTGGATTCTGATTTAGTGGTTGTCGCAAATCACAAGGTGACAGGCCAGGAAAAAACATACTGGCGTTCTGTTTAGAACGCTTTTAAAGCCGATGCATAATCAGCGTGATCACCTGATTATCGCGCCACATAAACTCCGCCTCCAGTAACGTCCCCATCGCAAAACAGCCACCGAAGTCCTGAGCCAGTTGCAGCGTCGCGCGCTGCTGCGCGAAATCTACCGACACCAGTGCAGCATCCAGAAAATCCATCGGCTGATGCAGTTGTGGCCACAGCGCTTTATAAAGGCTCTCTTTGAGAGAGAAGAGCAGCGTCGCGGCAGTGCTGAAGGAGACGGGCAGCGTCTGCAACAGTTGCTGTTCCTGCGCATTCATCAACAACTCTGCCGTTTCCTGCGCCGTCGTCTCTGACATCAACTGCTCAACATCGACGCCAACCGCACAGCGTTGCCGGGTTGCCGCTACCACGACGACACCGGCACTGTGCGACAGCGACGCCTGAACGCCAGCGGGCCAGCAGGGGGAGCGATCGGATGCGTTGGTCAGGATGAAATCAGCAATGCCCAGCTCTGTCATTACCGACCGGACCAGTAAACGGCTGGCGAGGTATTCAGCACGCCGTTTAGTGACAGCCTGCTGCAGTCGGGCGGGTAAGGGAATACCCCATTCGACAGCCAGCACGTCATGATACTTTTGCGGGTCAAAGCGACTCACCGCCAGCAAATAATCGCTGTGGTTCAGGTGGCTGGAAAGAATAAAGCCGCCTGGAACAGGCGGCAGCGGCAGGTCGGGATAGCGCATGCGAAACCATTTAAGCCAAAAAGGCATTAAATCAGGCACGATGCATCAGGGCAAGCAGCCCGCCGTAATCAGTCGTTGGGAGGAATGGCAAAACTCTTCAGAGAAACAACAAAATGGTGGTGACCCCTGCTGATGCGTGCACCCCGGTCGCACCAGTGGCTCGCCAGACGAAAGAAGTCGTCGCTACCAATGTCATACGCCAGTTCCACTTTGCTAATGCCTGAATGCAGTAAAGCCTCCGCATCTTTCAGGCTTTTCGCTTTGATCGCCATAAAAATTATCCGTCAATTTCTGGGGAGTTTAGAGTAGGCAATTTCTGTGACATTTTTGTTTCAGTTTGATGAAAAGACGCGACTGATGGCCGATTTTGTGAGGCAGATCAGTTTCGGGCGCCCGCGTTAACCTGCTGATTGTAAGAGAAATGTTAACTGCTTCAGCGGACAATTCTGAATGTTAAGCCGGAGAGTGGGCAGAGATAACAGAAACAGAAAGGCCGCGTCATACGCGGCCCTGTGGGTTACTTCTGGTCTGGCGGGGAAGGTTGCTTATCGCCGGACTCGGGTGCTTCGGATGGATCATCTTTTTCGATTAATGTCATGAACTCTCCTCTTGTTACCCACACGCTATTAAGTATAGAACGCTTTGCAGGAGATGTGATGAAAGTTATGTTTTGATGACAGAAACGAAAAAAGCAGGCTTTTGGGCTGCTTTTCAGGGAATTTGGTCGGCACGAGAGGATTTGAACCTCCGACCCCGGACACCCCATGACCGTGCGCTACCAGGCTGCGCTACGTGCCGAACACTGGAGGATTAGTCTACTGGTTATCGTCATGAATGCAAGATACCTGCCGACTATTTGCCTGATAATTAATCAGTTAGCGATAAACCGCTTCTCCTCGGTCAGGACCTGCAACAGCAACGCCAGCTCTGGCTTGTGATCTTTCAGCGCGTTGCCCTGTGCATCATAAGCGCGATAGCTGCCGTTGTTGTTGAGCACCAGCGTCACCTGCGGCGTGGTAATCACCAGCTTATTCTCTTCACTGCTCGCCACCCAGTCATGACGGCGACGTGCAGCAAACAAATCTTCACCCTGTGAATAGTTCACCGGATTGGTCCGCACATGCAGCAGTCGCTGCATCAGCGTTGCCATTACATCCTGATGATCAGAGAGCCGATCAACAGTTTGCGCCGGTGTATCAGGCCAGTGAATCACCAGTGGCACCTGCAGCGTCTGACGGTTTCCGGCGCTGTCAGGATCGCCATCCAGTGCCAGACCACGCTGCGCCGTAATCACTACGACGGTGTTCTTCAGCAAATCACGCGCCTGCAGGCTGCTTAGCACGGCGCTAATCTGTTCATCAACAGCAGGTGCCTGACGGAGATAACTGCGCTGACGCGCTTTGCTGTTGTCGCCGGTGACATCAGGCCCGTTCAGAGCAATCCATGAGAACCACGGCGCCTGCGAAGCTTTCTGTTTCTCCAGCCAGTTCTGCCATTGCGCCACGGTGCTGGCGTTGGGCTGGCTGGTTGTCGCAGGCAGTGAATAGTCGGTCAGCAGCGCCTGACGGTAGAGCGGCGGATTAAAGCCTTCCGAGGAGAACAGGCCAAACTGATAACCCTGAGTACTCAGTGCCCCCAGCAGTGCCGACGGTGTTCGTGATGCCAGAATACCGTTCATGTAACTGGAGGAGATGCCATAGAACAGGCCAAACAACCCTTTCTCAGGTGTATCACCGGCGCTGTAGTGCTGGGTAAAACGCACGTTTTCGCTGGCGAACTGATTAAGCTGCGGCAGCGCTTTGGCAAGCGTAGCATTGTTCAGACCATCAACAGTCAGCACCAGCAGGTTGTTACGGGTGCCAGCATCGCGGAAGGTGATATCGCTCAGCGGATACTCTACCGCCACCGCTTCCGGATCGCCCTGCTGAATCAACCGGCGCTGATACTCCTGCGCATCCAGCAGACCGTGACGTTCAAGGAAGCGACGGGCCGTCATCGGATAGGAGAGCGGCAGATTGGCGCGCTGCATGGTAATCGGGCGATAGAAGTTGGCATCGGCCCAGATATACATCAGGTGGCTGGCAAAGAAGGCGCTGATAAACAGAGCGGCGACAGGTTTACCAAACGAGCGGCGATTCAGGCTACGCAGCTTCTGCCAGCTCCAGGTCGCAAACAGCATCTCGACCAGGAATATCAGCGGCACGCTGATAAACATCAGTTGCCAGTCGCGCGCCATCTCGCTCTGGTCGGGGTTAATGACCAGCTCCCACACCACAGGATTAAGGTGCAGGTGGAAACGGCTGAACACTGCACTGTCGACCATTATCAGCGTCAGTCCGGCAGTGGCGACCACCGCGGATAACACCCGCATCAGCCGTTGCGACATCACCACAAAGGTCAGCGGGAAGATAATCAGCAGATAGGCAGCGAAAACGACAAAACTAAAGTGGCCAACCCAGCTGGTATAGGCGTAGATGCGCCCCGCCAGCGAAGAAGGCCAGTCGGCGACCAACAGGTAGCGACTGCCTAAAATCAGCGCGAATAAGATGTTAAACAGAGCAAACCAGTGCCCCCAACTGATCATCTGGGAGACTTTTTCGCGGTAGCGCTGCTGGTTGGTTACCATATTATGAAATCAAATCAGCCAATTAATGGGCGTTATCGTCACGCACTGATGCCTGAAGGGCATCGGCGAAAGAACGTGCCAGTGAACGACGTTGCGCCGGAGCGACATCGCTGTTAATTAAGTTGGTCACCATATTTCCCAGAACCATCAGGGAGAGATCGGTGGGGGCCTTGTCCTTGTGCAGGATTTGGGCCATTTCCGCGAGGAGTTGTTCCACGCGTTCGTCACTGTAACGGGATGATTGTGCCATATCGTCGTCTAAGCTCATTTCAAAAGGCGATATATTACCGGAATAGCGCACTTTTTACCGCAATTTTATCGAAAGCAGTACGTTCGCTTCACGCATAGAGTTGAAAGCCGATGCTGGCGGTGTTTGAATACGCGCCTGTGCTAAAAGGAGAGTCTACCATGAGTCTGGATATCGACCAGATTGCCCTGCATCAGTTAATCAAACGCGATGAAAACCAGCTTGAACTGGCGCTGCGCGATTCACTGCTGCCTGCCACCAACACGGTTAACGCGATGGTGGAGGAGTTACACCGGGTTTACAGCGCAAAAAGCAAAGCCTATGGCCTGTTCAATGCAGAAAGTGAACTGGCAGAAGCGCTGCGTAATTGTCGTAAGGGCAACGATGATTTTCTCGCTTTTAGCCGCGCTGCAACAGGTCGTCTGCGCGACGAGCTGGCCAAATATCCGTTCGCTGAAGGCGGCGTGGTGCTGTTTATTCACTATCGCTATCTGGCGGTGGAATATCTGCTGATTGCGGTGCTGAACAGCCAGTCCAGTATGCGCGTCAATGAGCAGATGGATATCAGCAGCACCCACTATCTCGACATCAATCATGCGGATATCGTGGCGCGAATTGATTTAACCGAATGGGAAACCAACCCGGAATCGACCCGTTACCTGACCTTCCTGCGCGGCCGCGTCGGACGTAAAGTGGCTGACTTCTTTATGGACTTCCTGGGTGCCGAAGTGGGATTAGACACGAAGGCGCAGAACCGCGGTCTGTTGCAGGCCGTTGATGATTACTGCAACGAATCCGAACTGGATAAGCAGGAACGGCAGAACTATCGCCAGCAGGTTTACAGCTACTGCAACGAACAGTTGCAGGCGGGCGAGGAAATTGCACTGGAAGATCTGTCGAGCGAGCTGCCACCACTGGGCGAGAAAACCTTCCAGGCCTTTACCCAGGAGCAGGGCTACGAGCTGGAAGAGAGCTTCCCGGCGGATCGCAGTACGCTGCGTCAGCTGACGAAGTTTGCCGGCAGCGGCGGGGGACTGACCCTGAATTTTGATGCGATGTTACTGGGCGAGCGCATTTTCTGGGATCCGGCCACGGATACCCTGACGATTAAGGGCACACCACCCAATCTGCGCGACCAGCTTCAGCGCCGTACCAGCAGCAAATAAAAAAAGCCGGGCTTAGCCCGGCTTCTGTTCTCTGACACGTCGATTATCTCTGTGTATCAGGGACAAAATAAAAGGGCCGGTTTCTCAACCGGCCCTTTTACATTTCAACGTAATTCGCGATTAAGCGCGAACGAAGTCGATGTGGAACAGTTTTGGCTTGAACGGGTGACGCTGAACAGCCTGAACTTTCACTTTAGTTTCTTTGCCGTCAACTGACAGGGTCAGAACTTCGTCGTAGAAACCTGGCTTAGATTGCAGGTTCATTACTGAGTCGTGATCCAGATCGATGGCAACAGCCGCTTCAGAACCACCGTAGATGATGGCCGGGAAACGGTTTGCTGTACGCAGGCGGCGGCTCGCACCCTTACCCTGCTCTTTACGTTCTACTGCATTGATAGTGAGCATTAATATATCTCTTTATTTAAATCCTGCTACAGGCGACCCAGTAACAGGCAGGTTATTCAATACCGCTGATGCACATGCAAAAGCGGGCGGCAGTATAGCCGTTATGCCGGGTGGTAGCAAACGATATACCCGCTCGCCGGGTTCAGCATCCGGTCAGCCCTCGCTGGCATCACCTGTTAACGCAGCTCATTGGCGCGGCGATAGCGGCCCTGATAATCGAACATTTTCTCGCGGATCTGCCAGAACTGGCCTTTGGCCCGTGCGACGACAAAATCGGGATGACGTAGCAGCGGCTGGAGTGCCAGGACGTCAGCGGCGGTCTGCCAGCCCAGCGGCACGCCGGGGGCGCGCTGATGGGGACGCATAAAGAGCTGTTCAAACGCCTTACGCTGGGCCGGCGTCTGCAGACGAAAGCGTTCGCTGACGCTGGTGCCTTCCTCATCAAAATAGGTCGCCTTCAGCCATTCCCCTTTGGCGTCATGGCCCTGTTCCAGCGTCATGCCACCACAGCGAAGCACCAGTGCGTCTTTCAGTTTCAGCGCCGCTTTCAGCATATCGTCCGGATCGACCAGAATTTTGTCGCACTGGTGACAATGTCGGGCGGCAATATCATTCTCTGCGCCGCAGTCGGGACAACTTTTAAACCGGAAGCGGAAATCACACTGTTCGCGCTCACCTTCGTCATCTTCCAGTACGCCCTGACAGCGCCGGCCAAAATGCTCGATCACCATGCCATCTTCGGTCGCCTTGCCCCAGAAGGTGTTGGCGAAACCGCAGGCGGGACAGAAAACCTGAACCGGCTGATTGTCGCTGGCCCCTTTGGGGGCGCCAACTTCGGGCGTAAAGAGATCGTGCGGATTACCCGCGTAATCGAGAATCAGGCAGTCGGTTTTACCCGGTGAGAGCCGCAGGCCGCGTCCGACGATCTGCTGATAGAGGCTGACCGACTCGGTCGGGCGCAGGATTGCGATCAGGTCAACGTGCGGCGCATCAAACCCGGTGGTCAGCACCGCCACATTCACCAGGAATTTCAGCTGCTGCGCCTTAAACGCCAGAATCAGGGCATCGCGCTCTCTGGCTGGCGTTTCGGCCGAGACCAGCGCGCTTTTTTCTGGCAGCAGTCGCAGGATTTCACGCGCATGCTCCACCGTCGAGGCGAAAATCATCACGCCCAGCCGATCTTCAGCGAACTCCACGATCTGGCGGATGATATGGGGCGTCACGCGCTGCTGCTGCTTCAGTTCACGGTTCAGATCGGCTTCGCTGAACAGGCCGTTGGACTGTGCCGTGAGACGGCTGAAGTCATACTGCACCACCGGCATATCCAGTCGTTCCGGCGGCACCAGAAACTGATGCTTGATCATGTAGCGCAGGGGCAGTTCATAGATACAGTCGCGAAACAGCGATTTTTCATCGCCACGCACCATGCCGTGATAGTGGAACTGATAAATCCAGCCTTTACCCAGACGGAACGGTGTAGCGGTCAGTCCCAGTAAACGCAGTTGCGGATTGTGCTGACGCAGATGATTAAAGATCTGCTGATACTGACTCTCTTTATCATCGCCAATGCGGTGACACTCATCGACAATCACCAGCGAGAAGGCGCTGTCGAACTGGTCGAGGTTACGCGCCACTGACTGCACGCTGCCAAACACCACTTTGCGCTGACTCTCTTTGCGCTGAAGTCCGGCAGCAAAGATATCCGCCTCCAGCCCGTAGGCCTGATATTTACTGTGGTTCTGCGCCACCAGCTCTTTGACGTGCGCCAGCACCAGCACCCGGCCACGGGCCAGCCGGGCCAGCTCGGCAATCACCAGACTCTTGCCGGCACCGGTTGGCAGCACAATGACGGCAGGTTCCTGATGGCGACGGAAATGCGCCACGGTGGCATTCACCGCATCCTGTTGATAGGGGCGTAAGGTAAAAGACATGTTGCTCACTTTTGTATAACTGGCGGCAATTATGCCATGAAAGTGCGGTAAACGCGCTGTCAGGCTGGCGCGGATCACGTTATACTTCCCGCACATTTTCAACGGTTAACCAGGCCGTTTCAGATTCCCTCCGCAGTAACAGGCAAAACGAATTCATGCGACTCGACAAATTCATCTCTCAGCAACTGGAAATCAGCCGCGCCATCGCTCATCGCGAGATCCGTGGCCAGCGTGTCACCGTTAACGGGGAAGTTGTCCGCGATACCGCGTTCAAACTGCTGCCCGACCATGAAGTCGTCTATGACGGCAACGTACTGCAGATGCAGACCGGTCCCCGCTACTTTATGTTGAACAAACCGCAGGGTTATGTCTGCTCAACCGACGATCCCGATCATCCCACCATCATCTATTTCATCGAAGAGCCGATGTCATTCAAACTGCATGCGGCAGGGCGTCTGGATATCGACACCACCGGACTGGTTCTGCTGACAGATGATGGCCAGTGGTCACACCGCATTACCTCGCCACGTCATCACTGCGAGAAAACCTATCGGGTGACACTGGAATCGCCAGTCAGTGACGATACGGCCGCACAGTTTACAGCGGGCGTGCAGCTGCACAATGAGAAGAGCCTGACGAAACCGGCACAGCTGGAGGTGATTACCCCCACAGATGTGCGGCTGACACTGAGCGAAGGTCGTTACCACCAGGTGAAACGGATGTTTGCAGCCGTCGGCAATCGGGTCATTGAGCTGCATCGTGAACGCATCGGTGACATCGTGCTGGACGAGGATCTGGAACCGGGCGAATACCGTGCGCTGACAGAAGACGAGATCGCCAGTATTGGTCTGCCGAAAGAACTGCAGACAAAATAACCGGGCGGGCCAGGCGGCCCGACCCAGACTCATTTGTGCAGGAGAAGGTGTGCGTAAGGAAAAGAACTCGCCAACAGGACTGGTCGTCATCCTCGGTCTGTTAGCCATGCTGATGCCGTTGTCGATTGACATGTATCTGCCTGCCATGCCGCAGATTGCGCGTGAGTTCGGGGTGTCAGCCGGTAGCGTGCAGATGTCGCTTAACCTCTACATCCTTGGCTTCGCGATTGGCCAGCTTATCTATGGTCCGCTGGCAGACAGCTATGGGCGTAAGCCGGTAATTGCACTCGGCACGCTGATCTTTGCCTGCGCCGCTGCGGCCTGTGCACTGTCACAGACCATCGATCAGCTGATTCTGATGCGCTTCCTGCACGGACTTTCTGCCGCCGCAGCCAGTGTGGTGATCAACGCGCTGATGCGTGACAGTTACTCGAAAGAGGACTTCTCGCGCATGATGTCCTTTGTGATGCTGATTACCACCATCGCGCCGCTGCTGGCGCCGATCATCGGTGGCTGGCTGCTGGTGCTCTGGAGCTGGCACGCAATTTTCTGGGCGCTCGCGGGTGCGGCATTAGTGACCACTGTGCTGGTAACCACACAAATCCGCGAAACCCTGAAGCCGGAGCAGCGACAGCGTTTTCATTTGCGCACCACGCTCGGCAACTTCGTGACGCTGTTTCGCCACAAACGGGCGTTCAGTTACATGCTGTCGAGCGGCTTCTCCTTTGCCGGGCTCTTTACTTTTCTCAATGCCGGCCCCTTTGTTTACATTGAGCTGAATCACGTCTCACCGCAAAACTTTGGCTACTACTTTGGTCTCAACGTGGTGTTTCTGTTTGTCCTGACGCTGATTAACAGCCGTGCCGTGCGCCGCTTTGGCCCGGTGGCGATGTTCCGGCTGGGGCTGCTGATACAGTTCTGCATGGGCATCTGGTTGCTGGTTGTCAGCGCCTTCAGCCTCGGCTTTTTGCCGCTGGTGATGGGAATCGCGATGTTTATCGGCTGCGTGTCGATGGTCTCATCGAATGCGATGGCGGTGATCCTGGATGAGTTTCCGCATATGGCCGGAACGGCATCCTCTCTGGCGGGCACGCTGCGTTTTGGCGTGGGTGCTTTTGTCGGTGCACTGCTGTCGCTGGTGAGTTTCAACAGCGCCTGGCCGATGGTCGGCACAATTGCCCTGTGCGCGACAATTTCTCTGCTGCTCTTCTTCTACGCTTCACGTCCCCGCACTGCGACCCGTTAACCGGGCGCAGTGGTTTCTTCCCCGATTGCCCGCAGTGATGCATATCCCGACGGTTTTGTTTCTTTATTGTGAAAATTTTTAGTTAAAAAAGTAATCACAATGCGTCTAAAATGATTGTTAACGGTGAGTGAACGCGGTACATATAGGCTGAAGTGCGATGTAAGTCGCAAAAATGCGCTTCTGCAATCCGCACGGATGGGCCTCCCTGTCCGGACTCTGCGGTGAATGACCCGCTGGCTGCGGGCAGGTCGGTGTTGCGACATAAACTCATCCGGGGAAAGTAAACTATGCTGCAACTTTCAATTGTGCATCGTCTGCCACAGCATTTTCGCTGGGCCAGCGATCACCACAGCGCCATTGATTCTGATGATGCAACGCTGGATGAGCAGGATTTCGTGGCGCTGCGATTGATCAGCCATGACGGCATTCCGGCGTGGGAGATTCTGCAGCAGTTAAAAGAGGTTCTGGCGGATATTCAGGTTGATTGCAAAGTTGCTGAGTGCGAAGGGCAGCCCTGCCTGTTCATTCAGCGTCGTGACGAAAGTGCCACTAACTGCTGTTTGAAAAATCAGGGCGTGGCGATAGCAGAAACCTTTATTGGAGGTTAAGCTGCGCCGACTGCAGTAGCTCGCGGGTATAATCTGCCACGGGTGAAGCAAACAGCCTTTCACACTCGCCCTGTTCCACGACCTCTCCCTGGCACAGCACGATAAGCTGGTGGCACAGCGCGCGAACCACATCCAGGTCGTGACTGATAAACAGATAACTGAGCTGCCGCTGCTGCTGCAAACGGCGTAACAGCGTCAGAATTTGCTTCTGCACCGTGCGATCCAGCGATGAAGTCGGTTCATCCAGCACCAGCAACTCCGGCTCCAGAATCAATGCCCGCGCAATAGCAATACGCTGTCGCTGACCGCCAGAAAATTCGGCCGGATAACGATGGCGACTTTCCGCTTCAAGCCCCACTTCCTCCATGACGGCGATAACCCGCTGCGTCTGCTGCACACTGTCGAGTTCAGGCTGATGTACCGCCAGACCCTCAGCAATAATCTGCTGCACCGTCATGCGCGGATTGAGTGAGGAGTTAGGGTCCTGAAACACCACCTGAATACGCTGACGCAGCGGCAACAGTTGCTGACGCGACAGTTGATGCAGCGGCTGACCGTCAAACCAGATCTCGCCGCGTGAGGCAATCAGCCGCAGCAGTGCCAGCCCGGTGGTGCTTTTACCCGAGCCGGACTCACCCACCAGGCCCAGACTTTCGCCACGCCGCAGGCTAAAACTCAATCCGGAAAGCACCCGCTTTTCACTGTTCTGGCGACGGAACAGCCCGCGCCGCTGTGTAAAGCTCACCTGAAGCTGCCCGACACGAAGAAGAATGGGCGACGCTGCGGGCAGCGGAACGGCTTTTCCCTCCGGTTCCGCAGCCAGCAACTGCTGGCTGTAAGGATGCTGCGGCTGGTTCATCAGGGTCTGGCAGCGATTCTGCTCCACGATGTGACCGTTGCGCATCACGCTGACATTATCTGCCAGCTGACGCACAATATTCAGGTTATGCGTGATGAACAGCATGCCCATGTTCAGCTCACGTTGCAGTTCGCGCAGCAGCGTCAGGATCTGGGCCTGAACCGTCACATCCAGTGCCGTGGTCGGCTCATCGGCAATCAGCAGCTGCGGCTCGGTCAGCAGCGCCATGGCAATCATCACCCGCTGGCGTTCACCGCCGGAAAGCTGGTGGGGAAAATCATTGAGCCGGGTGGCGGGCTGCCGGATACCGACCCGATCGAGCACGCTGAGAATCTCACCGCGTGCGGCCGGACGACGCATCCCGCGATGCAGTGACAGCACTTCATACAGCTGCTTCTCCACGGTGTGCAGCGGATTCAGTGACACCATGGGCTCCTGAAAAATCATCGCGATCTGGTTGCCGCGAATACCCCGCAGACGCTGCTCGCGGGCGCGCAGCAGATCTTCACCGTTAAACAGAATCTCGCCGCTGGGATAAATCACTGAAGCCTCATGCAGCAGTCGCATTACCGACAGCGCGGTGACGCTCTTGCCGGAACCAGACTCACCCACCAGCGCCAGCGTTTCACCTGCGTCAATGCGCAGCGACACGTCATTCACGACCTGTCGAAGCTGCTTGCCCTGACGAAAGGCGACTGAAAGATGATTGATAGCAAGCAATGGCGTCGTCATTCAGGCTCCTTTGCCCGGATCAAAGGCGTCGCGCACCGCTTCGCCGATAAAAATCAGCAGCGAAAGCAGGATCGCCAGCGTGAAAAAGCCTGCCAGACCCAACCAGGGAGCCTGCAGGTTGTTTTTGCCCTGCAGCAGTAACTCGCCCAGCGAGGGCGAACCCAGCGGCAGGCCGAAGCCCAGAAAGTCGAGTGAGGTCAGCGTGGTAATCGATCCGCACAAAATAAACGGCAGAAAGGTCAGTGTGGCTACCATCGCGTTAGGCAGCATATGGCGCAACATAATCCGGCCATCGCTGACGCCCAGCGCCTGCGCGGCACGAATGTAATCAAAATTTCGGGTACGGAGAAACTCTGCCCTGACAACACTTACCAGACTCATCCAGCCAAACGCCACGGTGACCAGCAACAGCCACCAGAAGCCAGGCTGAATCACGCTGGAGAGAAGAATCAGCAGAAACAGCGCGGGCATGCCAGACCAGACTTCAATCATCCGCTGCCCAATCAGGTCAATTCTGCCGCCGAAATAGCCCTGCACCGCGCCGACCACAATCCCGATGACGCTGGAGAGAAGCGTCAGCAGCAGACCGAACAGCAGAGAGATACGTGTGCCATAGAGCAGCCGAGCCAGTACGTCGCCGCCGTTGGCGTCCGTGCCGAGCCAGTTCTGCGCAGAGGGCGGAGAAGGGAAGGGCACCTGAGTAGCAAAATTAATGGTTCCGTCGCTGAAACGAATCGGTGCCCACAGCGCCCAGCCATTCTGCCTGATGCGCTGCCGCAGCCAGGGATCCTGATAATCCGCCGCTGTCGCCAGTACACCGCCATAGTCGGTTTCGCTGTAGTCAAACAGCAGCGGCACCGTCCAGCGCTGCTGGTAATGCACCAGCAACGGCTTGTCATTCGCGATCAGTTCAGCACCCAGCGACAGCAGAAAAATGATCAGAAAGATCCAGAGCGACCAGTAGCCGCGTCGGTTGTGACGAAAGCGCTGCCAGCGCTGCTGATTCAGCGGTGAGAGCGTCATGAGCGGCTCCCGAAGTCGATGCGGGGATCGACCAGCGTATAAGTCAGATCGCTGAGGATATTCATCAGCAGACCGATCAGCGTGAAAATATAGAGCGTGCCAAACATCACCGGGTAGTCGCGTTGCAATGTCGCGTCATAGCCGAGCAGCCCAAGCCCGTTGAGCGAAAACATCACTTCGATGAGTACCGAACTGGTAAAGAACATGCTGATAAACGTGGCCGGAAAGCTGGCGATCACCAGCAGCATCGCATTGCGAAACACATGATGATAGAGAATGCGTCGCTCTGGCACCCCTTTGGCGCGCGCGGTCACCACATAGAGTTTGCGGATCTCGTCCAGAAAGGCGTTTTTGGTCAGCATGGTCAGCGTGGCGAAGCCGCCGATCACTGTCGCCAGCACCGGCAGAGCGATATGCCAGAAGTAGTCCAGCACTTTGCCATACCAGGGCAGTGTATCGTGCTGCGCAGAGGTGAGCCCACGCAGCGGAAACCAGTCGAGATAGCTGCCACCGGCAAACAGCACAATCAGCATGATGCCGAACAGAAAGGCCGGAATAGAGTAGCCGATGATAATAAAGGCGCTGCTCCAGACATCAAAGGCGCTGCCATTGCGCACCGCTTTGCGGATCCCCAGTGGAATCGACACCAGATAAATAATCAGGGTGCTCCAGAGTCCCAGGCTGATCGAGACTGGCAGGCTCTCTTTGATCAGCCCGATCACCGAGGCGCTGCGAAACAGGCTGTCGCCAAAATCCAGACGCAGGTAATTCCACAGCATCTCGCCGTAGCGCTGCCAGAGAGGTTTATCGAAGCCGTAACGCTTTTTAATCTCAGCAATCACTTCAGGATCCAGCCCGCGTGCGCCACGATACTGATTATCGCCAGGATTAATGTGACTGAAGCTGGCGCGTGAACTGGCGCTCTCCGCCCCGCTGCCGGGCAGGCCGGTTGTCTGACCAAACTCAATATTTGCCAGCGCCTGATCGACCGGGCCGCCGGGCGCGATTTGCACGATAAAAAAATTAAGCGTGATGATCGCCCACAAGGTCGGGATAATCAGCAGCAGTCTGCGCAGAAAGTAAGCGGCCAACGGTGATCTCCTTAGCGTTTACTGGCCGGCAGGCGTCCGGCTTTGTTTGTGTCGTACCACCAGTTTTCCAGCCCTGTACTGTAGGCGGGCTTGCGTGCAGGGTGAGAAAACTTATCCCAGTATGCCAGCCGCTGTTCAGCGTTGTACCACATTGGGATCATATAGGCATTCCACAGCAGCACCCGATCCAGCGCCTGTGCCAGCGGACGAAGTTCAGCAGGATCGTCCTGATGCGCCACAATCTGTTTCACAAAGTGATCCACTATCGGATCTTTAACCCGCGCACTGTTCCACGACGAATTGATGTAGTCGGAGTGCCAGAGGATCTGCAGGCTGGACGTCGGGATGGGCATCGCTGAATAGGCGGTGGCAATCATATCGTAGTCACCTTCCCGTTTGCGCCGCAGATACTGCGAGCTGTCGATCTGCCGCAGATTCAGCGTAATGCCAAGCCGCGAAAGATTGTGCTGCAGCGGGAGTGCCCAGTCGATGTCAGAACCGCTGCGTAACAGCAACTCTGCGGTGAACGGCTGACCGGTTTTATCATTGACCAGGCGGCGATTTTTAATCTGCCAGCCCGCCTGTTTTAACAGGTCAAATGCGGTTAACAGACTGGCGCGGTCATAGCCGCTGCCATCCGTTTTTTGTGGCTGATAGGGCTGGCTGAACAGCTCTGGCGGCAGTTGTGCGCGCCAGGGTTCAAGCAGCGCCCGTTGCTGTGCATCCGGCACACCACTGGCAGCATACTCCGTGTTCTGGAAATAGCTGCTGGCGCGATGCCAGGCTCCGTAGTAAAGCGCTTTGTTCATCCACTCGAAATCGAACATCAGTGAGATAGCCTGACGCACGCGTCGATCCTGAAACAGCGGTTTTTCATTGTTAAATGCCAGCCAGCGGGTATCAATAGCAGCGTCATTGGGCATAGTCTCTTTGACGATGCTGCCATCGTCGAAATGGCGGCCGCGATACTGGGTGGCCCATTTCTTCGCCGAAGTCTCTTCACGCCAGTCGAAAGCGCCAGCCTTAAAGGCCTCAAACGCCACATTGTCATCCAGATAGTAGTCATAGCGCATGCGATCAAAATTAAAACGTCCGCGGTTTACCGGCAGATCGGCGGCCCAGTAATCTTTTACCCGGCTGAACTCAATAAACTGGCCCAGCTTCCAGCGGATAATGCGATAGGGTCCGCTCGACAACGGCGGTGCGCTTAACGGTTCATTAAACTTTTTATCGTGCCAGAATGACTCGGCGATCACCGGCAGCGTCAGTAATCCAAGCAGCAGGTCTTTATCCGGCTTCTGTGCTTCTATACGCACTTTGAGGTCGTTCAGCGCTTTTACGCTAACGCCACGGTAGGCGACGCGGAACTGGGGCACGCCCTCAGTCATGAATTTTTCAAAGGTGAACGCCACGTCGCGGGCGGTGATCGGTGTGCCATCCTGGAAGCGGGCGTGGGGATTCATCTGGATCTCGATCCACGAAAAATCGCTGGCATAGCGCGCCGACTCGGCAATCAGCGGATAATAGCTGCCGGGTTCATCGTCTGAACTGGTGTAAAGCCCGTCATAAAGCGAGCCGGTGTTAATGCCTGGATTGCCGCGTGAGGCATAGCGATTGAAGTTGTCATAGGTACCGATCACCGCCAGGGTGATGCTGCCCCCTTTGGGCGCGCTGGGGTTGGCATAGTCGTAATGGCTGAAACCGGGCGGATATTTTGCTTCACCAGCCTGGGTGAATGCATAGCTTTGCTGGACAGAGGCAGCCAGCAGCTGGGCGCTGAGCAGGCCACACAGCAGTATGAGTCCAAAGCGAAACAGCATGATTCCTCCAGTCAGATGTCCGGGGCGTTTCAGGCCAGGTCATGTCAGGCCTTATGACGACGGAAATAGTCTATCAGCGTTTCTGGCCGTAACGGACGGCTAAAGATATAACCCTGCAAATGCGTTACACCACGATTAATTAACCAGGTGGCCTGCTCACCGGTCTCAACGCCTTCGGCCACACTCTTTAAGTTGAGTTTCTTCGCCAGTTGCAACACGGAATCCAGAACCGGTGAGGTCAGGGTGTCTGTACCGATGCTCTGAACAAAACCGCGATCGATTTTGAGGTAATCAAAGTCATAACGTTCCAGATAGATTAACGCGCTATGCCCGGTACCAAAATCATCAATAGCAATATGAATCTGCTGCTGATGCAGCCAGTCAAACAGTTCTCCGACGTTTTCATCCCGCACCATGGCTCGCTCAGTAATCTCAAACACATAGTTAAAGTGTCCCGCAGGCATGGTATCAAGCCAGTGCAGCACATCCTGACGGAAACCACTGTCAGCCAGATGCAGGGGCGAAATGTTGAGACTCAGGCTGGCATGACGGGGAATGGTATGACACAGCAGATGTGCATCACGGGAAACCAGCTGAAACAGATGCCGCGTCAGCGGAATAATCAGATTCTGTGATTCTGCAAAATGAATAAAGACATCGGGCGGAACCGGGCCTTTCGTCGGGTGAGTCCAGCGTAATAATGCTTCCATACCATAAGGCTGGCCATCATGAGACGTCACCAGCGGCTGATACTCAACGTGAAACTCGCCGCGTTTCATGGCCCGAATCAGCTCTCTGCCGGGACGCTGATACACCGACAACAGTAGCCACCATCCCCCTGCAAACAGCAGCGACAGCAACAGGCCACTTAGCAGGATAGTTTGATAGTCGCTGACTGCCAGAGTAGAGCCGTACACGACAAACTGGAGCGGATACCCTGTCAGCGCCTGCTGGTGCAGGGGCGTCGGCAGGTTTTTATTCTCAATGAGGCCGGACTGCCAGCTGGTTAAGGCGCTGCGCTGTGCCATGAGTGCCATGCCGGTGATTTCCGGTCGCCGGGACGCCAGCAGCTGATAAGGCGCGAGAGTGATATTGAGCGTCGCGAAAACGCCTGACTGCAGGCTGCCTGGATTTTTGATCCACAAGGCCAGCACCGGTTTATTCGGCTGCAACGGCGTGCCTGGCATCAGTTGCAGGTCGGTATCGCGAGAAATGTCACTGTGCGGCGCAATCACATTAAGTGGCAGACTAAAACTGCCGGTCGCTGACGAGCAAAAGGCTGTACCGTTATCAACCAGCAGAATGGCGCGAAGGTTTCCGGCAAAGGCGGCGCGTGAGGTCAGTTCACGATCTATGTTATGGCAGGCAGTGTGGGTAAACGGAAGCAGGGGAGTGAGAGTGCTGTTAATCAAAGTGGAGAGCGTTTGCTGCAATGCCGTGCGACTGTTCTCCAGCAGTTGCTGATGCTGCCGTTCGCGCTTCTGCCAGGTCTGGTGAAAAGAGAGTACGGCGAACAAAAGAAAGAATAAGCCGCCAGCCATCGCGCTACTGCATGCGATACGGCGAGGAGTAGTGTCACGGCGCCGTAGTGCCCCCGACAATGGCATGAGGTGCTCCTGATAAATTATTATTATGTTATTGCGCACGACTGCTTCGGTTTAAGCGACCGAGAATATAACGAGAGAGTCTGAAATGTCTCGTTATTTATCTGAAATACAATGCTTTTATCTGATAAAAATCTGCCTGCCATCTTCAGGCACGAAAAAAAACGCTGCACAGGCAGCGTTTCTTGTTCTCTGGCGAGAGAAAATCGAAGGTGATAATCAGGTCGGGTTACGACTTAATACACGACGCCCTTCACGGTAACGCTTTTTCCAGTAGTCATCATTGAGACTGGAGATCATCACGCCACTGCTGGTAGATGCATGAACAAAGTTATCGTTACCCAGGTAAATGCCCACGTGGCGGCCCGTTGAACCGGCACGGAACATCACCAGATCGCCAGGGCGTAATTTACTGCGGGTGATCTCTTTGCCTGTGTCTTGTTGCTCAGAGGTAGAACGAGGTAATTCTAAGCCAAACTGATCGCGGAAGGTGCGTTGTACAAAGGCGGAACAATCGATCCCGCGTTTGGTATCGCCACCGAGGCGATAGCGCACACCTTTCCAGACGGCGTATTGTTCCATGATGCGCGACTTAACATCGACGTTACGCACCATTTCTTCAAACTCATCCTGAGACGCCTGAAGTAAAAAACCATTGTGGTTGTTAACTTCATGATTCTCGTTATTCGCGTTTTGACTGCTATGGGTACTGCTACAAGCTGAGAGGAGTGTGGCTAGCGCCAATGCGGGCACGATCCGCATTATATATCTCAGTATTGGTTGAGACTTGACCATTATTCGGGTTTTCCTTCGATTTCCTTACGACAAAATTGTCGCCAGCCAGATGACAAAACAGGGAGATTAATAAGCGAAACAGGCTAAGACAAATCCTTAATTACTAAAATGTGTTAATGGACACACTTTAACGGTAAAAAATCTGAATTTTCTGCCGCTGTAGTCTCACTGCGACTGAGGTTAACTGATTACAGACGCCGTGGCGAGTGCTTTTAATCAATTTCATATAGGTTTTTTTGATGAGAATCAAACTGTAACACACTGACTATTTTAGAGACAATTGTGGGGAAATAATGGTGAGAACAGGGGATGAAAGGGAGGTCAATTCGGGGCATAGCCTGCTGTTTCAGTGTTTTCTTAATTGACAGCCTGGTGTGAAGACCCGTTAACGCGTAAGCCGGGTCATAACCTTTTCTTTTCGTGAATTTAATTAGCAGCCTAATAGTGAGGGGCTGTTTTTTATAAGCGCGGGCGGTTATGAACCTGGCGGGTAAACCGACCGCGCTTAACATTTACATCACGGGCTTATATTTACCCGGTAATTTGCGATAAAACCAGTTAACCAATACGTCACTCGCTGGTGTTAATAGCCACCAGCTCAGTCCGACTAAAACGACCGACAGTGAACCGACGGCAATATCGGTAAACCAGTGCGCGCCCGCCATGACGCGCGGCAGTGAAAATATCACCACAATAGCGGCGGCAACGATAAAACGGCTGAAACCAAAATAACGCCAGATAAAGCAGGCGAAGATGATCAGCATCATACCGTGGTCCCCAGGGAAACTGTCTTTTGAGGCATCTTTAGCGGGAATACCGGTTAATTCACTGACGCGATAAACGTGATCAAAGAATCGCGTCGGACTCGAGTGTTTCACGGGCAATAAATGGCCCAGCTGATTAAGCACCACGGCGGTTAACAACATGGTGATACCAATGGCCAGCATCCGACGCCTGGCCTCTGGCGTTTCCTGCCGCCAGATCGACAGATAAAGCAGACCCATCGCCAGCAGGGATACCGCATCAAAACCACGAAAATTGGTGATAGCGACGATCAGCGCGAAGAGCGGATGAGTGCCCATCTGATTATTGAAGCCAAAGAAAACAGATTTATCGATGCCAAACCAGAAACCGTGTTCAGGCGGCAAATACCAGGAAAGAAACAGCACTATGCCCAGTGCATTGAGCAGCAGGATAGTAATAAGGCGGGTTACGCGCATAATTAAAACTCATTAAAAAAATAACCGCCGACAATACCTGTCTTAGCGTAAACGGCACTTCAACAATGCCGATTGTAGCTGATTCCAGTCGACCTGCTGAGAATGGATGATCTCAATACGGCTATCGGGCGGCAGTGAGGTGAATGTCTCACTTTGCAACTCTTTTGCCTGGCAGTTAATACGCATTGTGCCTTCTGGCGTGCGCATTACCCCTTTAATGCGATCGACCGCTGCCAGCCGGACCCACTCCAGCAGCGCATCGCGGCTAAACAGCGTGTCAGCATCAAACAGCCAGCCGCAGGCGCTATAGCCCTGGCCGTGGTTCAGCGCCCGACGCCATCGCGCCTCGCCATCCAGTCGTAATGCCGCCAGACCGCTGGTCGGGGGCGACGAATGATAGTGATGCGGCGCAGGGAGGTCGCGCGGCAGATAAGGGGCATCAAGCAGGGAAAGGGGGACTTGACCGAATTCGGTCTGTATCAGAGGACGAGCAGGCTGCATCTGCTGCTGCCAGTCAGCCAGGCGCTGACGGTCCTCTTCGCTCCAGCAGTCGCGCTTATTAGCAATAATAATGTCGGCGGCAGCGAGTTGATCGCGAAAGTTTTCATTGGCAACAATACGCGGCTCAGCCAGTTGACGAGCATCCAGCAGCGTCAGAGTGGCGTTCAGTTGCAGCCACGCCTGATACACCGGCGCACTTAACATCTGCAACACCTGACGCGGATGGCCCAGACCCGTTGGCTCAATCAGCAGTCGGTCGGGCTTGCTCTTCAGCAGCATATTCAGCCCAACCTGCATCGGCAGACCGTTAACGCAGCACAGGCAGCCGCCGGGAATCTCCTTCAGCGTGGCACCGCGATCGGCCAGCAGGGCTCCGTCGATCCCAATCTCGCCAAATTCATTGACCAGCACTGCCCACTTTTCTCCTGCGGGCCGCGCTGCCAGCAGATGGCAGAGCAGCGTGGTTTTGCCGCTGCCCAAAAAACCGGTAATCAGATTAACGCGTGTCATGGGACGCCCCCGCCAGAAAATAACGCAATAGTGTAATACTATAACATTATCGCGATCAGCAGCAGGCTGGCGGTTAGTCAGCGCGGCCCATGTAACGGCGTTCAGCGATATGGATGCGGATGCGGTCACCGTTGCTCAAATATTCCGGAACCTGAATAGAGAGGCCTGTGCTCATTCCGGCTGGTTTGGTACGGGCGCTGGCGGAGGCCCCTTTAATGCCTGGTGAAGTATCCACGATCTCCATATCCACGGTTTGTGGCAGTTCCAGCGCCAGTACCTGACCCTCCATCGTCAGCACGTGAATGCCAGGGATGCCGCCTTCAGGGATAAACAGCAGCTCTTCTTCGATCTGCTCCTGCTTAAAGGAGTAAGGGGTGTAATCCTCATCATCCATGAAAATATATTCGTCACCATCTATATAAGAGAAGGTGACGCTGCGACGGCTGAGCGAAATCGCATCAATAATCTCGTCGCCTTTGAACCGCTCTTCAACTTTTAAACCGGTGCGGACATCGGTAAAGCGCATTTTATACAGGGTGGCAGCACCGCGTGCGCTGGGGCTCTGGACATCAATGTCTTTAACCAGCAGCAGTTTACCGTTGTGCGTGACGGCCATCCCTTTTTTGATTTCATTGGCTTTTGGCATTGCTGTTCTCGCTATCTTGAGAGTGAAGTGCGCGCAACGTTACGCGTGCCGGTGAAAACTGGCAATATGGTGGTGGCGAAATTTTATGTCAGGCCGCGGCTTTCATGGCAATTTCTGCCCCGGACTGCTATTGTCGCCGCGACTTTCTCTGCCGGAGCACAGCATGCAATGCCGTAGCCAGTGCGGTGCCTGTTGTACAGCGCCCTCGATCTCTTCACCCATTCCTGGCATGCCTGACGGCAAGCCCGCGAACACGCCCTGCGTTCAGCTCGATGACTCACTGCGCTGCAAACTGTTTGGTTCGCCATTGCGTCCTGCCGTCTGCGCAGGCCTGCAGCCTGCATACAGCATGTGTGGCAACTCACGCCAGGAGGCGATGACATACTTACTTCAGCTCGAAGCCGATACTACCCCCTGAAGCGCTGACGCTGCTGACATTTTCGGTCCACAGATCTCTGCATTACAGCAACCGCGTCAGCCTGTTCACTTTTTATTCCCCTTAATCCTCCTGAAATGTGCGTAACGTCAAAAATCTGTTACGCCGTTTGCGCATTCTCTTGCCTCCGCAAAATTGCTGTACCACAATCCCTGAAACGTTTCAGCGGTGACTGCGCCACCTGTTTTCAACAGCATGGCGTAAAAAAATCCCCACTGGCTGAAACGATTCAATCTCAGCAAGCGAGGAGAATTATGTTCCAGCTCGAATTGCAGGCCATCCATACCGGAGCCAGCGCCCAGAATAAAGAAGAGGCCATTCGTCAGGTTGCTGCCGCGTTAACCGCTGCGGGTAATGTGACGGAAGGCTACGTCAATGGCATGCTGGCCCGCGAACAGCAAACCTCAACGTTCCTCGGCAACGGCATCGCAATTCCCCATGGCACCACCGATACCCGCGACATGGTCCTGAAAACCGGTGTTCAGGTGTTTCAGTTCCCGCAGGGCATTGCCTGGGGTGACGATCAGACTGCTTATGTCGCCATCGGGATTGCCGCTAAGTCGGATGAGCATCTGGCGCTGCTGCGTCAGCTGACCCATGTTCTGAGCGATGACACCATTGCTGAACAGCTCAAAACCGCCTCTGCTGAAGATCTCCGTGCGTTGCTGATGGGCGAAAAACAGGCCGCCGAGTTCAGCTTCGACACCTCATTAATTACGCTCAACGTCGCTGCCAGCGATCTGATCACTCTGCAGGCAATGAATGCTGGCCGGCTGCAGTCCGCGGGTGTGGTGGATGCGAGCTACGTCGCAGACGTGGTCTCGACGGCTCCGCTGAATCTGGGTCAGGGCATCTGGCTCAGCGACAGCAGCCTCGGCAACCTGCGCAGCGGTGTTGCCATCAGCCGCGCTGAACATGCATTCGACCATCAGGGCGAATCCGCGGCGCTGTTAATCAGCGTTTCAGCGACCGATGAACGTCCACTGGAAGTGCTGGGTTACCTCAGCGCATTACTGCAGCAGAACAAAGCAGATCGCCTGCTTAAAGCGGATGCAGCAGGCGTTTACGCACTGCTGACCAGCGAAGTTGATGAGCAGGCTGAGGTGCTGACCGCAGAATTCACTATTCGCAACGAGCATGGTCTCCATGCCCGTCCAGGCACCGCGCTGGTTAGCGTAATCAAGCAGTTCAACTGCGACATCACTGTGACCAATCTCGACGGCAGCGGTAAACCTGCTAACGGCCGTAGCCTGATGAAAGTGGTTGCGCTGGGCGTGAAGAAAGGCCATCGCCTGCGCTTTACCGCCAGCGGTGACGATGCACAGCAGGCGCTGATCGCCATTGAAGAGGCGATCAACAGCGGTCTGGGCGAGGGGGCAGCATGAGCAGACGCGTCGCCACCATCACGCTGAATCCGGCGTATGACCTGGTGGGATATACCCCTGAAATTGAACGCGGCGAAGTCAACCTGGTGAAAACCACCGGGCTGCACGCGGCGGGCAAGGGCATCAACGTTGCTAAAGTCCTGAAAGACCTGGGTATCGATGTCACCGTGGGTGGATTCCTGGGTAAAGAGAATCAGGACGGCTTCCAGCAGCTGTTCAGCGAGCTGGGCATTGCCAACCGTTTCCAGGTGGTGCCGGGCCGTACCCGTATTAACGTTAAACTCACTGAACAGACCGGCGACGTTACCGATCTCAACTTCTCCGGTTTCCAGGTCACGGGTCAGGACTGGGATCGTTTTACGGCTGATTCTCTGACCTGGCTGGGCCAGTTCGACATGGTCTGCGTCAGCGGCAGCCTGCCAGAAGGCGTTGATCACGATGCCTTTACCCGCTGGATGACCGAACTGCGTACTCACTGCCCCTGCATTATCTTCGACAGCAGCCGCGAGGCGCTGGTGGCAGGACTGAAAGCCGCACCATGGCTGGTGAAACCTAACCGCCGTGAGCTGGAGATCTGGGCCGGTCGCAAACTGCCTGGTCTGCAGGATGTGATTGGCGCTGCGCACGAACTGCGCGAGCAGGGCATCGCCCATGTGGTGATTTCATTGGGCGCGGAAGGCGCACTGTGGGTCAACGCGTCAGGCGAATGGATTGCTAAACCGCCGGTGTGTGAAGTCGTCAGCACCGTGGGTGCCGGTGATTCGATGGTGGGCGGCCTGATTTATGGCCTGCTGATGCGTGAATCCAGCGAACACACGCTGCGTCTTGCGACTGCCGTGGCGGCGATGGCCGTCAGCCAGAGCAACGTTGGCGTTTCCGATCGTACGCAGTTGGCCGCAATGATGGCGCGTGTCGACTTACAACCCGTTAACTGACAGCAGGAGAGCGATAATGAAAACGCTGCTGATTAAAGACCCTACACTGGGACTGGCTTCCGCATATATGGCGCAACAACGTCTGGCTGCCGCCGCAGCTGCTGCGGGCCTGACCCTGACTGAGAACCCTGCCGACGCTGAACTGGCGATTGTGCTGGGTAAAAACGTGCCGGATGATGCGGCGCTGAACGGCAAAGCGGTCTGGCTGGGTGATATCCAGCTGGCGGTCCGCGAGCCGGAAACCTTCCTTAACCGCGCCAAAGCTGAAGCCAAAACCTGGCAGGCTCCTGCGGCTGTGGCAACACCTGCAGGTGCATCAGCTGCAGCACCGGCTCAGGCTGGCGCGCAGAAACGCGTTGTGGCCGTTACCGCCTGTCCGACCGGCGTGGCACACACCTTTATGGCTGCCGAAGCTATTCAGGCTGAAGCGACCCGTCGCGGCTGGTGGGTGAAAGTTGAAACTCGCGGTTCAGTGGGTGCGGGTAACGCCATCACCCCGGAAGAAGTTGCTGCCGCCGATCTGGTGATCGTCGCAGCTGACATCGAAGTGGATCTGGCGAAATTTGACGGGAAGCCGATGTACCGCACCTCAACCGGTCTGGCGCTGAAGAAAACCGCGCAGGAACTGGATAAAGCGGTTGCAGAAGCGAAGCCGTATAAAGCGGTGGCTGGTGGACAGAGCAATAGCAGTGAAGAAGAGAAGAAAGGCGGGGCAGGGGCTTATCGTCACCTGCTGACCGGTGTTTCTTACATGCTGCCGATGGTGGTCGCGGGTGGTCTGAGCATCGCCCTGTCGTTTGCTTTTGGTATCACAGCGTTTAAAGAACAGGGCACTCTGGCCGCTGCGCTGATGCAAATCGGTGGGGGCAGCGCTTTTGCTCTGATGGTACCAGTGCTGGCGGGCTTTATCGCCTTCTCCATCGCTGACCGTCCGGGTCTGACGCCAGGTCTGATTGGCGGTATGATCGCCACCAGCATCAATGCAGGCTTCTTAGGCGGTATTATCGCGGGCTTTATTGCCGGTTATGCAGCGAAGCTGATCAGCGGCAAAGTCAAACTGCCGCAGAGTATGGAAGCGCTGAAACCGATATTGATTATCCCGCTGTTCGCGAGTCTGATCACCGGCCTGCTGATGATCTACGTGGTGGGCAAACCGGTTGCGGGCATCATGAATGGCCTGACACACTGGCTGGCTAACATGGGCACGGCGAATGCGGTCCTGCTGGGCGCAATCCTGGGCGGCATGATGTGTACCGATATGGGCGGTCCGGTGAACAAAGTGGCTTACGCATTTGGCGTCGGCTTACTGAGTTCGCAGACGTATGCACCGATGGCCGCCATCATGGCAGCCGGTATGGTGCCACCGCTGGCGATGGGTCTGGCTACGCTGGTTGCCCGTCGTAAATTCAACAAAGGTCAGCAGGAAGGTGGTAAAGCGGCACTGGTTCTGGGTCTCTGCTTTATCTCTGAAGGTGCGATTCCATTCGCAGCCCGTGACCCGATGCGTGTTCTGCCTTGCTGTATCGTGGGCGGCGCAATCACCGGCGCGATCTCCATGGCGATTGGCGCGAAACTGATGGCACCGCACGGTGGACTGTTTGTACTGCTGATCCCTGGCGCCATTACCCCGGTTGTCGGTTATCTGATGTCGATTGTCATCGGTACTGCGGTTGCGGGTCTGGGCTATGCGATACTGAAACGTCCGGAAGAGCAGCTGGCGAAAGCCTGATGTGCAGAAATGCATAATCTGCTGAAGTGATAATAACAGGGAGCCGGTGGCTCCCTGTTTGCTTTTACGTCTTTCCGATCTGACCTTGTTCCCTGTTCAGGCTCAGTCTTACAGCAACCAGGCCTGACTTTGTCAAAAATCTCGGAGCCAGCTGGCTCCCTTTTTCTATCCCTGCTGTTCAGCTTTCAGCCAGGCAATCTCATCTTTCCAGATGTCGGGATTAATAGTCTCAAGAATTAACGGAATACCATCAAACCGCGGATCTTTCATCAGCCAGCTAAATACGGTTTTGCCGATATTCCCTTCACCCAGGCTGTGATGGCGGTCAACGCGACTGTCGAAGGCGCTTTTGGCATCGTTAAGGTGCATACCGCGCAGATAATCAAAGCCGACAATGCGCTCAAACTCAGCAAAGGTTGCCTCGCAGTCCGCTTCGGTACGCAGGTCATACCCGCCAGCAAACGCATGACAGGTATCAATGCAGACGCCGACGCGCGACTTATCTTCGACATGTTCAATAATGGTGGCGAGGTGCTCGAAGCGGAATCCGAGGTTACTGCCCTGACCGGCGGTATTCTCAATGACGGCGGTCACATTCTGGCTCTGGTCGAGGGCGATGTTGATCGACTCCGCAATCCGCTTCAGGCAGGCCTCTTCTTCAATCTGATGCAGATGGCTGCCGGGATGGAAGTTCAGCAGCGTCAGGCCGAGCTGGTCACAACGTTTTAATTCATCAATAAAGGCCGCGCGGGATTTCTCCAGCGCCTCTTCAACCGGATGACCGAGGTTAATCAGAAAACTGTCGTGCGGCAGAATTTGCTGCGGACTGAATTTGTACGTCTCGCAGGCGGCGCGAAAAGCATCAATCACCTCAGTGGAGAGCGGGGCGGCCTTCCACTGACGCTGATTTTTAGTAAAGAGGGCAAAGGCGGTGGCTTCTATTTCATGGGCGCGAATCACTGCCTGATCCACACCACCTGCCGCACTCACGTGTGCGCCGATATATTTCATGCCTTTCTCCTGGGGCTATGCACGGATGAAACGGCATGATACCCGATGCTGTTAGCCCATGAAATGTTGCACCAGCAGATTGATGGTGCCGCCACCCGCGATTAACCAGCCAAATACCAGTGCGCCCAGCAGCAGCGGTTTAACGCCCGCCTCACGTAATGCGCTAAAACGGGTGGTTAATCCCAGAGCCGCCATCGCCATCGCCAGCAGCAGACCCGCCAGCTCGTTCAGCGTGGCCACTACCGTGGCAGGCAGCAGCTGCAGCGAGTTAAACAGCGCGACTGCGATAAACAGCAGGGCGAACCAGGGAAACGTCACCGGCTGACGCGCGTTGCTCGCTTTGCGTTTGCCGCGTAGCACTGCACTCAGGCAGAGCAGGAACGGGGCCAGCATCATCACCCGCAGCATTTTGGCAATCACCGCGCTGTTCTCGGCATCGGGACTGATGCTGTGTCCGGCAGCCACGACCTGTGCCACTTCATGGATGGTCGAACCGGTAAATACCCCAAACTGCGATGCACTCAGGCCTGGAAAAAGATGGTGCGCCAGCGGCCACAGCATTGGATAGATAAAGATTGCCAGCGTGCCGAACAGCACCACGGTTGCAATAGCCACCGCCACTTTCGAGGAGGCGGCTTTTACCACTGGCTCGGTCGCCAGTACGGCCGCTGCCCCACAGATGCTGCTGCCCGCGCCAATCAGCCAGACGGTATCGCGATCCAGTTTCAGCAGCCGGATGCCCAGCAGGCAGGTAATAAAGAAGGTGCTGCTCAGCGTCAGCGCATCAATCAGGATGCCGCTAAAACCAACGTCGGCAATCTGTTGTAAGGTGATGCGAAATCCAAACAGGATGATCCCCAGCCGCAGCAGCTTCTGCTTAGCCAGTATCACGCCGCTGTCGCAGCGCGACGCCAGAGGCGTATAGACGCTATTGCCGACCAGGATGCCCAGCATGATTGCCAGGGTCAGTGAACCCAGCCCCGCTGCTGCCACCACCGGTTGCTGTGCGAGCCAGCTGGCAGCCGCGGCAATCGCGGCAGTCAGCAGCAGACCGGGGAACCAGAGCGTAACAGGATGATGGGGTTTAGCGATGCTCAGTTCGGTCATGGTGGTCACTCCTCATGGTTGAGTCATGATCATGACGGCGACTGGCTTAAAAGTGAAATTGATAATATATTTATAATTGACCAGAATAAACGATAAGGCCGCAATCATGATAGTTTCGCGTCTGCGCCGCTGGGCGACGCTGATCAAAAGAGATGCCCGGGTGCTGTGGTTTGCCTTTCGCGATCCGCGCACGCCCTGGTGGAACAAAGTGGCGATGCTGGGGCTGGTCGCGTATGGCGTCAGCCCGATCGATCTCATCCCGGATGTGATCCCGTTTGTTGGTCTGCTGGATGACGCGGTGATTATCCCGACGGGCGTCATGGTGCTGATGCGGTTGCTGCCGAAAGACGTGCGTATCAGCAGCATCGCGAAAGCGCAGTCTCAGCGTGCGCGCGGTAAAAAAATGGCAGGCTGGCTGGGCATCGCCGGGCTGCTCTGGCTGGCATTAATGATTTATCTTGTCAGGCATTCATTGAGTTAAGAGGCAACAATGCACATTACGCTGCGGCAAATCGAAGTGTTCACCGAAGTGCTCAAAAGCGGTTCAACGACGCAGGCTTCGCAGTTGCTGGCGCTGTCGCAGTCCGCAGTCAGCGCGGCGCTGGCCGATCTGGAGAGTCAACTTGGGGTGCAGCTGTTTGATCGGGTCGGCAAACGGCTGGTGCTAAATGAGCACGGGCGGCTGCTCTATCCGCGTGCGGTAGGACTGCTGGAGCAGGCAGGTGAAATTGAGCAATTGTTCAAAGAGGATAACGGCGCAATTCGCATCTTCGCCAGCAGCACCATCGGTAACTATCTGCTGCCGGGCATGATGGCCGCTTATCGCCGTGATTTTCCGGGGTTGCCGCTGGAGCTGAGCGTCGGAAACAGTCAGGATGTGATTCAGGCGGTTTCCGATTTTCGCGTAGACGTCGGGTTGATTGAAGGGCCGTGTCACATGACCGAGCTGGTCAGTGAACCCTGGCTGGAAGATGAACTGGTGGTGTTTGCCGCACCTGACGCCGCGATCCTGCAACAGCCGGTGAAGCTGAAAACGCTGGCCGAAGCGCCCTGGATCCTGCGCGAGCGCGGCTCGGGCACCCGTGAAATCGTCGACTATCTGCTGTTGTCACACCTGCCAAGTTTTCAGCTGGGCATGGAGCTGGGCAACTCCGAAGCGATCAAGCATGCAGTGCGGCATGGCATGGGGATCAGCTGTCTTTCACGCCGGGTGATTGCCGATCTGCTGGAGGCGGGCACGCTGACAGAACTGACGATTCCGTTGCCGCGTCTGACCCGAACGCTCTACCGCATTCATCACCGGCAGAAGCATATTTCAAAAGCGCTGACGCGCTTTTTGTCCTATTGCCGTGAGTGACCGCTAATAATTCGGGCGCGATCATGAACATAACTTATAACAGCATGGCATCAGCTATACAGAGGCGGTCTGGCTGCTACAATCGCGCCTCATTTTTACCCAGCGTAGCGTTAACACATGCATAATGACCCAAATACAACACAACAACCTGCATTACGACGTGCGTTAAAAGCCCGTCATCTGACGATGATCGCCATCGGCGGCTCAATCGGTACTGGCCTGTTTGTCGCCTCTGGCGCAACCATCGCACAGGCTGGCCCCGGTGGAGCACTTCTCTCCTATATGCTCATCGGCCTGATGGTCTACTTCCTGATGACCAGTCTCGGTGAGCTGGCCGCCTTTATGCCCGTATCGGGTTCTTTCGCCACCTACGGCGCGAAATATGTTGAAGAGGGCTTTGGCTTCGCCCTCGGCTGGAACTACTGGTACAACTGGGCGGTGACCATCGCGGTTGACCTGGTGGCGTCCCAGCTGGTGATGACCTACTGGTTCCCTGACACGCCAGGCTGGATCTGGAGCGCGTTGTTCCTGGGTCTGATATTCCTGCTTAACTACATCTCGGTGAAAGGCTTTGGCGAGGCGGAATACTGGTTCTCGCTGATTAAAGTGGCCACCGTGATTATCTTTATCATTGTTGGCGTGCTGATGATTACCGGCATTATGCGCGGTGCGGAGCATGCGGGCTGGCATAACTGGCAGGTTGGCGATGCGCCGTTTGCGGGTGGCTTTGCGGCAATGATTGGCGTGGCGATGATTGTGGGATTCTCCTTCCAGGGCACCGAGCTGATCGGTATCGCGGCGGGCGAATCTGAAGATCCGGCGAAAAATATCCCGCGCGCGGTGCGGCAGATTTTCTGGCGTATCCTGCTGTTCTATGTGTTCGCCATCCTGATTATCAGTCTGATCCTGCCGTACACCGATCCGCAGTTGCTGCATAACGACATTGACGATATCAGCGTCAGCCCGTTCACCCTGGTGTTCCAGAACGCCGGTCTGCTCTCTGCGGCAGCGGTGATGAATGCGGTGATCCTGACGGCGGTGCTGTCAGCCGGTAACTCCGGTATGTACGCCTCAACGCGTATGCTTTACAACCTGGCGAGTGAAGGCAAAGCGCCGCGCATTTTCGCGAAACTCTCCAAAGGCGGCGTTCCGCGCAATGCCTTATGGGCGACGACCGTTGTGGCCGGGCTGTGCTTCCTGACCTCTAAGTTTGGCAATCAGGAAGTCTATCTGTGGCTGCTGAATACCTCAGGCATGACCGGTTTTATCGCCTGGCTGGGTATTGCCATCAGTCACTATCGCTTCCGCCGCGGCTATGTTGCCCAGGGTCATGATCTTAACGATCTGCCTTACCGTTCCGGCTTCTTCCCGCTGGGGCCGATCTTCGCCTTTGTGCTTTGCCTGATCATTACGCTGGGTCAGAACTATCAGGCATTCCTTAACGACAGCATTGACTGGTACAGCGTAGCGGCCACCTACATTGGCCTTCCGCTGTTCCTGATTATCTGGTTCGGCTACAGGCTGACGCGCGGCAGCCGTTTCGTGAAGTACAGCGAGATGGAGTTCCCGGTTCATAAAGATTAGAACTGTGCGCTGGCGCTGTTAAGTCAGGTACCTGACACAGCGCCTTGAGGCAGCTCCCGGCCTTAAAGCGATAGGCGCATACGTCTTTGCGAAAGACGTATGCGCCCTGAGCATCTTCCCCATCTTTAACGTCAAGGCGCTATATCTGCCATTATCGTTCCCCTAACAACACCATTTTTTACTGCTTTTTCTCGCCTCGCTTATGCGAACGAATTGATAATTATTATCACCTGCACTATTGTGACTGCGTTTTCTGACGTGATAGCCACACAGGGTTCAAAAATGACTACCGAAACTTCGCTGCTGGCGGGGGAAGAGACGCTTCACCACACCATGCAAAACTATCATCAGGTGCTGCGCCGCCGCCTGATCTGGATTGGCGTATTACTGGTGGCAATTATTGCCTCATTAATCCTCGACTTTACGCTCGGTCCGGCCGGGCTCTCACTGGACACGCTGTGGAATACGCTGCTCAGCCCCGACAGTGTCGATGCCGGTACCCGTGTTATCGTCTGGGATATTCGTCTGCCTTATGCACTGATGGCGCTGGTGGTCGGGCTGTCGCTGGGCCTGGCAGGCGCAGAAATGCAGACTATCCTGAATAACCCGCTGGCCAGCCCGTTTACGCTCGGTGTCTCATCGGCAGCGGCGTTTGGTGCCGCACTGGCGATCATTCTCGGCGTTGGTATTCCTGGCATTCCTGATCAGTGGTTAATCTCAGCCAACGCCTTTGTCTTTGCACTGTTTGCCGCGCTGATGCTGGATGCCGTGACCCGCTGGACGCAGGTCTCCTCTGCGGGCGTCGTGCTGTTCGGTATTGCACTGGTCTTTACCTTTAACGCACTGGTCTCGATGATGCAGTTCATTGCCAGCGAAGATACGCTGCAGGGTCTGGTGTTCTGGACCATGGGCAGCCTGGCGCGCGCCTCCTGGGAGAAGCTGGGCGTGCTGACCGTGGCGCTGGCCATCCTGGTGCCGTTCTCAATGATGAGCAGCTGGAAGCTGACGGCGCTGCGTCTGGGTGAAGATCGCGCCGTGAGCTTTGGTATCGACGTGCGCCGGCTGCGCCTGACCACCTTGCTGCGCATCAGTATCCTTTCGGCGCTGGCGGTGGCGTTTGTGGGCCCCATCGGCTTCATCGGCCTGGTCGCACCCCACATTGCTCGCATGATGTTTGGTGAAGATCACCGTTTCTATCTGCCTGCCAGTGCGCTGGTTGGCGCGCTGGTGCTCTCCCTGGCGTCAGTCGCGTCGAAAAACCTGCTGCCGGGTGTCATTATTCCCGTGGGTATTGTGACGTCACTGATTGGTGTGCCGTTCTTCCTGAGTATTATTCTGCGTCATCGGGGGACGGTATAATGGAAACGGGTCTGACATTACGCGGCTTCAGTGCCGGTTATCCCAAACATAAAGTGATTGAAAACCTCAACGTGGCACCATTGCCACGCGGTGAGATTACCGTTCTGCTGGGACCGAATGGTTGCGGTAAATCGACGCTGTTGCGTGCACTGGCTGGTTTGAATAAAGGTCAGGGCGAGATGTGGCTTAACGGTGAAGATCTCATGACTCAGCCGTTTGCCCGCCGTGCGAAAAACGTAGTCTATCTGCCACAGTCGCTGCCTGCGGGCGTGCATCTGCATGTGCTGGAATCGATTATCGTGGCACAGCGTGCCTCCGGTGGCCTGCACAGTGCCAGCAGTGAAGCGGAAATCATGCATCTGCTGGAAAAACTGGGCATTGCCCATCTGGCGATGCGCTACCTTGATCAGCTTTCGGGCGGACAGAAGCAGCTGGTCGGGCTGGCGCAATCTTTAATCCGTCGCCCTAAACTGCTGCTGCTGGATGAACCGCTGAGCGCGCTGGATCTCAATTACCAGTTCCACGTCATGGACCTGGTGCGCCGCGAAACGGCCCAGCGCAACATTGTGACGGTGGTGGTGGTGCATGACATCAACATCGCGCTGCGTCATGCGCAACATGCCCTGATGCTTAAGCAGGGCGCGCTGGTCGCAGAAGGGCAGCCGGATAAGGTGATTACGCCGGCTACCCTGGCAAAAGTGTATGGCGTCAACGGCCGTATCGAACACTGCTCACGTGGCATTCCCCAGGTTATGATCGATGGGCTGACCGGTCCGGCCTTAGTCTGATCGTCAGGTTAAGGTTGCGGCGGCTGAAGTATCCGCCTCTTTCGGAAAGGGGAGTGCAGGGCTGGCAGGGCGCTGACGTTGCAACCATGTTCCCGCCTTTACAGCATGCAAAAAAAGAGGGCCGCAATAGCGGCCCTGATTATTTACGCCAGCAGATGCTGGGCATGGAAGCGAAGATGATCTTCCACAAAACTGGCAATAAAGAAGTAGCTATGGTCATAACCCGGCTGGATACGCAGCGTCAGCGGGAAGCCCACCTCGCGGGCGATCTCCTCTAACCGCTCTGGTTGCAGCTGATCGGCCAGGAACTGATCGCTGTCACCCTGATCGATCAGCATTGGCAACCGATGGGAGACTTCCGCCATCAGCTGGCAGCTGTCATATTCCCGCCACGCCGCACGATCGTCGCCCAGATAGGCCTGAAACGCTTTCTGGCCCCAAGGCACCTGCATTGGATTCACAATCGGTGCAAAGGCTGAAGCCGAGGCAAAGCGGTTACCCAGACGCAGCGCCAGCATCAGCGCGCCGTGTCCGCCCATAGAATGACCCATGATTGACTGGCGTTCACTGACCTTGAAGTTATCCGCAATCAGGGCAGGTAACTCGCTGCTCAGATAGTCGAACATGCGGAAATGACTCGCCCAGGGTTGCTGGGTGGCATTGAGATAAAATCCCGCACCCTGACCCAGATCGTATCCCTCATCGTTCGCCACGCCGTCACCGCGCGGGCTGGTGTCCGGCATAATCAGCACCAGACCTAGTTCCGCCGCAACGCGCTGCGCGCCCGCTTTGGTGGTGAAATTCTCGTCGTTACAGGTCAGGCCGGCTAAAAACCAGACCACCGGCGGCGGTGCATCACCGTGCGGGGTGGGCAGATAGATGCTAAAGGTCATCGGGCAGTTCAGCACGGCTGACTGATGACGCCAGCGCTGCTGCCAGCCGCCAAAAATACGGTGTTCTTCCAGTAGCTCCAGAGTGGATGCCATAACGCCTCCTGATTACTTGTTAAAGTGCACGACCGAGCGAATCGATTTTCCTTCGTGCATCAAATCAAAGGCGTCGTTGATCTCTTCCAGCGGCATGGTGTGAGTGATGAAGTCGTTAAGGGCAAATTTACCGTCGAGGTAATCCTGCACAATGCCTGGCAGCTGTGAACGGCCTTTTACGCCACCAAACGCGGAACCGCGCCAGACGCGACCGGTTACCAGCTGGAACGGACGGGTAGAGATCTCTTCACCGGCACCGGCAACACCGATAATCACAGACTCGCCCCAGCCTTTGTGGCAGCACTCCAGTGCGGAACGCATTACGTTGACGTTACCGATACACTCAAACGAGAAGTCCACGCCGCCGTCGGTCAGCTCGACAATCACATCCTGAATCGGTTTGTCGTAATCTTTCGGGTTAATCAGATCGGTGGCACCCAGTTTACGTGCCAGATCGAATTTGCTGGTGTTGAGGTCGATGGCAATGATACGGCCTGCTTTCGCCATTTTCGCGCCAATCACCGCAGAAAGACCGATGCCGCCGAGACCGAAGATCGCCACGGTGTCGCCTTCTTTCACTTTGGCGGTGTTCATTACCGCGCCCATGCCGGTCGTGACGCCACAGCCCAGCAGACAAACCTCTTCCAGCGGTGCTTCTTTACTGATTTTTGCCAGTGAGATCTCCGGGATGACGGTGTATTCAGAGAAGGTCGAGGTGCCCATGTAATGGAAAATCGGTTTGCCATCTTTGAAGAAGCGGGTGGTGCCGTCCGGCATCAGGCCCTTACCCTGGGTTGTGCGAATGGCCTGGCAGAGGTTAGTTTTGCCCGACAGACAGTACTTACATTTGCCGCACTCCGGGGTGTAAAGCGGGATGACATGGTCTCCCACTTCCACGCTGGTTACGCCTTCGCCCACCGCTTCCACGATGCCGCCGCCTTCATGGCCAAGGATCGCCGGGAAAACACCTTCCGGGTCAGTGCCGGAGAGCGTGTAGGCGTCGGTATGACAGACACCGGTCGCGACAATACGCACCAGCACTTCACCTTTTTGCGGTGGCATTAAATCCACTTCTTCGATTTTCAGTGGTTCGCCAGCAGCCCAGGCAACCGCGGCACGGGTTTTGATCATGTTCATGCAATCCCTCTTCCAGTCAGATTGTGACGCGTAATAGCGCCTTTTTTCGTGAGTTAAACATAGCGTGGAACGCTTATTCCGTCGCCTGCAATGGGTGGATCAGCTCATCGTTGAGCGGACGATCGTCAAACTGTTCAATAATCAGGTATTTCAGCGCTTCTACATTCGGGGTAAAGGCGTCACGCCGCCACATCAGCCAGGTGGCGGTGTCGCGATAAGCTGCGGGCAGGGTATGCGCCTGCACCCGCGACCGATCCGCCATCTGCTTCAGCACCGAAGCCGGAATCATCGCGACCCCTGCACCGCCCGCTACGCAGGCCAGCATGGCGTGATAGGACTGAATCTCCATCACACTGTTGGGTGCGGTCTGGCTGTCGCGATACCAGCTCTCCAGCTTCACCCGGTAAGAGCAGCTGTTGCGGAACGCAAACAGAGTATCGTCCTGCACGTCGCGCGCCGTGGTGATTGGCCCATGATCCAGCCCGGTGATCAGCACCATCTCCTCGCGAAAAGCGATGCAGCCATTCAGGTCATCATGAGAAACCGGGCCATCCACCAGCGCAGCGGCCAGGGTGCCTTCACGGACCCGATCGATAATTTCGCCTGAGGTGCCGGTAATCAGCGACAGCGCCACTTTAGGAAAGCGCTGATGATAGGCGGCGAGCAGGCCAGGCAGGCGGGTCGCTGCGGTGCTCTCCATGGAGCCCAGTGCAAAGTTTCCCGCCGGTTCGCCGGTTCGGGTCATGCTCATCGCTTCTTCACTTAACGCCAGAATGCGTTGCGCATAATTCAGGAAATTATGGCCCATCGGCGACAGGCGAATGCGCTGCTTCTCACGAATAAAGAGATCAACACCTAATTCCTCTTCCAGCTGACGCAGCCGCGTGGTGAGATTAGAGGGGACGCGATGCAGATGTTCTGCTGCGCGCGCCAGTGAACCCGTTTCGGCGACGGAACAGAACATACGCAGCTGAACTAAATCCATATCTTCTCTTCCTGTAAACAAGTTGGTTAATATTATTCACTTTCCGTGAGTTTAGTCATCCTGCATGCTATTAGCAAGTCAGAAGAGATCTCAGGGCAGAACAACAGGAGTTCAGCAATGGCGTTACGCGTCGCGCTCAGTGCATTTTTAACTTTATTTGTGGCGATGGGCATAGGGCGATTTGCCTTTACGCCGCAGGTGCCACTGATGATTCAGGCTCACCAGCTGACGCTTACCAGTGCCAGCCTGGTCGCAGCCCTCAACTATTTAGGCTACCTGTGTGGCTCCTTTGATGCGATGCGGGCGCATCAAAGGGTCGAACTGCGGCTGCAGGCGGGTGTATGGGGCGCGGTAATCCTGACGCTGCTCTCGGCACTGGCAACCGGCCCGTGGCTGCATGGCGCTATTCGTTTTCTGATTGGCTGGGCCAGCGGCTGGGCGATGGTGCTGGTGGCGGCCTGGAGCAACGAACAGCTGCATCGGCATGGGCGGGCAGGGTTGTCGGCGGCCGTGTTTGCCGGACCGGGTTGCGGCATTTTTGTCAGTGGTTTGCTGGGGGTAGCGCTGCACACATTCCAGGTCTCCGCCGGTCTTGCCTGGGCTGCTTACGGGGCGCTGGCGCTGCTGCTGATTGCGTTAATCACCCGTAATTTACCGCGTCGCGGCGAACTGCATCGTCCGGATCAGGCACCCGAGCCGCTGGTGCTGAACCGCAATCTTAAAAGGCTGGTGCTGAGTTACAGTCTGGCAGGGTTTGGCTACATCCTGCCCGCGACTTTTCTGTCGCAGATGGCCGCCACACGTTTTCCTGACGGCATCTTCGCGCAGTTTGTCTGGCCGATATTTGGCGGGGCGGCAATGATCGGCATCCTGCTGGGTATTCTGACGCGGCGCTGGGGGCACAGCCATGTCCGCCTGGCGCTGGTGCTCTGGGCACAGGCGCTGGGTGTGTTTGCTGCGGCGCTGCTGCCCGGCTTTAGTGGCCTGCTGGCCGGTGCGTTGCTGGTCGGAGGCGGCTTCCTGAGTGTGGTGCAGTTGTCTATGCTCTGCGCCCGCGAACTGGCGCCCAACCATCTGCGATTCATGGCTGGCCTGCTGACGACCGGCTATGCGATTGGACAACTTGTCGGCCCGCTGCTCTCTTTTCTCTCAACGGCCTTGTTACATCGGCTTGAGCCTGCGCTCTGGGTGGCAGGGGTGAGTCTGGTCTGGGCAGGCCTGCTGGTCTGGCGAAGAATTGAGTGAAAAGCTTTCATCACCAATCTGATTGATTGCTGGATTCCCCGCAAAGAAAGTTTCACAATACGCGCCTGATTACAGGGCCCGCAGGCAAAAGCTTGCGGGCGCAACACCAGCCGGAGAAGAGTAGATGAGCACCTTAAGTCAGGAAGCTGCCCTGGTTCACGAAGCGCTGCTGGCGCGTGGACTGGAAACGCCGTTACGTGCACCGACGCGCGACATTGATGACGAAACGCGTAAAAGCCTGATTGCCGGGCACATGACCGAGATTATGCAGCTGCTGAATCTGGATCTTGAAGATGACAGCCTGATGGAAACGCCACATCGCATCGCCAAAATGTATGTGGATGAAATCTTTTCCGGTCTCGACTACGCAAACTTCCCGAAAATCACCGTCATTGAGAACAAAATGAAGGTCGATGAGATGGTGACCGTGCGTGATATCACCCTGACCAGCACCTGTGAACACCACTTTGTGATCATCGATGGCAAGGCTACCGTCGCCTATATTCCTAAAGAAAAGGTGATTGGCCTGTCGAAAATCAACCGCATCGTGCAGTTCTTTGCTCAGCGTCCGCAGGTGCAGGAGCGGCTGACGCAGCAGGTTCTGGTTGCATTGCAGACGCTGCTGGGCACTAACAATGTGGCTGTTTCCATTGATGCGGTGCACTACTGTGTCAAAGCGCGTGGCGTAAAAGATGCCACCAGCGCCACCACCACGACGTCGCTGGGTGGCCTGTTCAAGTCCAGTCAGAACACCCGTCAGGAATTTTTGCGCGCGGTGCGCCATAGTTGAGTTTATGGCGGGCGCATAACGTTGCCCGCCTCAATGTGCAGGTGCCGCATGCAACGCTATCACGCGCTGGATTTCATTCGTGGATGTGCCATTCTCGGCATTCTGCTGCTCAATATTGTCGGCTTCGGTCTGCCTTCAGCCGCCTACCTTAATCCAGCCTGGCAGGGTAGCGTCACGCTTTCCGATGCCTGGACATGGGCACTCTCTGACGTTTTTGCTCAGCTCAAATTCCTCACGCTGTTTGCGCTGCTGTTTGGCGCGGGTCTGCAAATGCAGCTGCCGCGCGGCAGTCGCTGGCTCACAGCCCGGCTTTCCCTTCTGGTCCTGATCGGTTTTGTTCACGGGGTTTTTCTCTGGGAAGGGGACATCCTGCTGGACTACGGCATTATCGGGCTGGTGGTGTGGCGGGTACTGCGTGATGTTCCCTCCACCCGCAGCCTGATGAATACCGGCATTCTGCTCTACCTGGTCGGCTGCGGGGTGCTGCTGGTGTTTGGGTCGATCTCCTCTCCTGAGCCGACTAATTCCTGGCTGCCGGGTGCAGCAGAACTGCAATATGAACAGTTCTGGAAACTTGCTGGCGGCTGGGACGCGATACAGAACCGGCTGGACCATCTTTCGTCAGGGCTGATGGCGCTTGCAGCGCAGTATGGCTGGCAGCTGGCAGGTCTGATGATGATCGGTGGCGCACTGCTGCGCAGCGGCTGGCTGATTGGCGAATTCCCTGCACGGCATTATCGTCAGGCGGCGGCGCTGCTGTTAATCATTGGGTTCTCCATTGCGGTGGCCGGTGTGGCAGCGCAATGGCTGTTACATTGGGAGTTTCGCTGGACCGCATTTTACCTGCAAGCGCCGCGCGACCTTGCCAGCCCGCTAATTAGTCTGGGCTACACCGCTCTCTGCCTGGCTTACTGGCCGCAGATCGCGCGCTGGCGCATCAGCTATGCCATCCAGTGCGTGGGCCGGATGGCGCTGACCAACTACCTGCTTCAGACCGTGATCTGCACTACGTTGTTCTATCGCTTTGGCTTCTATATGCACTTCACCCGGCTGGAGCTGGTGCTGATGGTGCCTGCGGTGTGGCTCATCAATATTCTGTTTTCTCTCATCTGGTTACATTTCTTCGCACAGGGTCCGCTGGAATGGCTGTGGCGGCGGTTTACGCTGCTCTCAGCCGGTAAATCACGCATCACTGACAACGCAGGATAATGACCGCCATCACAAAGGTTGCAGAATTGTATGTAACCGTTTTCATTGATGTGACGCAATTCACGCTGCTCGCCTCCCGCCCCTGACAGAATAGCGCCGGTGTACAACCCGGCGTGATGCCTAATTTTCCTTTCTGGAACTGCTGCATGATAACTATTCGTGATGTTGCCCGTCAGGCTGGCGTGTCAGTGGCGACCGTGTCGCGCGTCCTTAATCAGAGCAACGCCGTGACCTCAGACACCCGTGATACCGTGTTACAGGCGGTTGAAGCGCTGGGCTATCGCCCTAACGCCAACGCCCAGGCGCTGGCGACGCAGGTCAGCGACACGATTGGGGTGGTGGTGATGGATGTCTCCGATCCCTTCTTCGGGGCGCTGGTTAAAGCAGTCGATACCGTAGCGCAGCGCGTGCACAAACATGTGTTAATCAGCAACTCCTGGCATCAGGAAGAGAAAGAGCGTCATGCCATTGAAGTGCTGATCCGTCAACGCTGTAGCGCGCTGGTGGTGCACGCAAAAACACTGCCGGACGCGGAACTGGCGGACTTTATGCAGCACGTACCCGGCATGGTAGTCATTAACCGTATCGTTCCCGGTTTTGAACACCGCAGCGTCAGTCTGGATAACGTCACTGGCGCATTGATGGCTTCAAGAACCCTTTTACAACAGGGACATAGCCGCATCGGCTATCTTTGCTCCAGTCATCCGATCGAAGATGTGGCCCAGCGTCGTGAAGGATGGATGCAGGCAATGGCAGAGCAGGGCGTTCGGCCCCAGGAGAGCTGGATAGCCAGTGCAGAGCCCGACATGCAGGGCGGTGAAGCAGCGATGGTGGAGTTGCTGGGGCGCAATCTCAACCTTACGGCGGTGTTTGCCTATAACGACGGCATGGCTGCTGGCGCGCTCACTGCGCTGAAAGACAACGGCATTCAGGTTCCACAGCATTATTCTGTCATTGGCTTCGATGATATTCCCATTTCCCGTTACACCGACCCACAGTTAACGACTGTTCGCTATCCCATTGTATCTATGGCAAAAATCGCCACAGAACTGGCACTGCAGGGCGCAGCAGGCCTGCTTGATGACACCGCAACACATATCTTTATGCCGACGCTGGTGCGGCGTCATTCGGTGGCGCAGCGGCAAAATGTGGAGTCCGTCACTAATTCAGGTGATTCAGGCATGTAACCGTTTTCAATCTGTGATTACATTCACAGTTAATTAACATTGCTCTCACTATGATGGCAGCGTCTTACCGGACTGAAACATTATGTAACGCCAGTGTAACGGCATCAGTTGTGGTCTCAGTAGCCGGTTATAGGGTTCACCCCCTCTTCATGGAAGCATTCAGGCACAAGGATGTCAGGTTTTAGACGGTGTTCAACGGCTCAACATCCCCATTACGTTAGCCGACGCGCCGATCTGTTTTACCGATTGCTCTCCCGCATGTTACGCGGTAGCGCTAAAAAGACCCTGCATAATAAAACCGGAGATACCATGAATAAGAAGGTTTTCACGCTTACAGCACTGGTTGCCAGCATGATGTTTGGTGCAACCGCTCACGCAGCTGACACCCGTATCGGCGTGACCATTTACAAATACGATGACAACTTCATGTCAATGGTGCGTAAAGACATCGAGAAAGAAGCGAAAGCGATCGGTGGCGTACAGTTGCTGATGAATGACTCACAAAACGACCAGTCCAAACAGAACGATCAGGTTGACGTGCTGATGGCAAAAGGCGTGAAAGCGCTGGCGATTAACCTGGTTGACCCGGCTGCCGCTGCGGTGATCGTAGACAAAGCGCGTGCTAACGATGTGCCGGTTGTCTTCTTCAACAAAGAACCGAACGCCAAAGTGCTGGCAGGTTATGACAAAGCCTACTACGTCGGTACCGACTCTAAAGAGTCCGGCATCATTCAGGGTCAGCTGATCGAGAAACACTGGAAAGCGACGCCAGCCTGGGATTTGAACAAAGATGGCACCATTCAGTTCGTGCTGCTGAAAGGCGAGCCGGGTCATCCTGATGCAGAAGCCCGTACCAAATATGTGATCGACACCCTGAACAAAGATGGTCTGAAAACCCAGCAGTTAGCAATGGATACGGCCATGTGGGATACCGCGCAGGCTAAAGATAAGATGGATGCATGGTTGTCAGGCCCGAACGCCAAAAAAATCGAAGTGGTGATTGCCAACAACGATGCGATGGCAATGGGTGCGGTTGAAGCGCTGAAAGCGCACAACATGACGTCAATCCCTGTGTTCGGCGTCGATGCTCTGCCAGAAGCGCTGGCGCTGGTTAAATCTGGTGCGCTGGCCGGTACCGTGCTGAACGATGCGGAAAACCAGGCGAAAGCGACGCTGGATATTGCCAATAACCTGGCGAACGGCAAAGCGGCAACTGACGGCACTAACTTCAAGATGGTTGATAAGATCGTCCGCGTTCCTTACGTGCCGGTTGATAAAGAAAATCTGTCTCAGTTCGTGAAATAAGATCGATTACGGGCGCGACCGCGGTCGCGCCTTTTTTATGTCACCACCGTTTTTTAGCCAGGTAAAATATGGCCAGTGATAACACGACCGCGCAGCGAGAATATTTGCTGGAAATGACGAATGTTTCAAAATCATTTCCCGGCGTTAAAGCGTTAGATAATGTTAATTTGAAAGTGCGGCCTCACTCTGTTCATGCATTAATGGGCGAGAACGGTGCCGGGAAATCCACATTATTAAAATGCCTGTTTGGTATCTATAAAAAAGATACCGGCAGTATCCTGTTTCAGGGTAACGAGATCGATTATAAAAGCTCCAAAGAGGCGCTGGAAAATGGCGTGTCGATGGTGCATCAGGAATTAAACCTGGTACTGCAACGTACCGTGATGGACAACATGTGGCTTGGGCGCTATCCGCGCAAAGGCTTTTTTGTCGATCAGGATAAAATGTATCAGGATACAAAAGCGATTTTTGACGAGCTGGATATCGATATCGATCCGCGCGACAAAGTTGCCAATCTTTCTGTGTCTCAGATGCAGATGATTGAAATTGCCAAAGCGTTCTCTTACGACGCGAAAATTGTGATTATGGATGAACCGACTTCCTCGCTGACTGAGAAAGAGGTTAATCACCTGTTCACGATTATTCGCAAACTGAAAGATCGCGGCTGCGGCATTGTTTATATTTCGCACAAGATGGAAGAGATTTTCCAGCTGTGCGATGAGATCACCATTCTGCGTGATGGTCAGTGGATTACCTCTCAGCCGCTGGAAGGGCTGGATATGGATAAGATCATCGCTATGATGGTCGGCCGTTCACTGAACCAGCGTTTCCCTGACCGTACCAACGTGCCAGGCGAGACCATTCTTGAGGTGCGCAATCTGACGTCGCTGCGTCAGCCGTCGATTCGTGACATCTCATTTGATCTGCGTAAAGGGGAGATACTCGGCATTGCCGGGCTGGTGGGCGCCAAACGTACCGATATCGTCGAAACGCTGTTTGGCATTCGCGAAAAATCGGGCGGCACCATTAAACTGCATGGTAAACCGATTAATAATCACAGCGCCAACGAAGCCATTAACCACGGTTTTGCGCTGGTGACGGAAGAGCGTCGCTCAACCGGTATTTATGCTTATCTGGATATTGGTTTTAACTCGCTTATTTCCAATATTAAAAAATATAAAAACAGTATGGGGCTGCTGGATAATAAACGCATGAAGAGTGATACCCAGTGGGTGATCGATTCTATGCGCGTTAAGACACCAGGCCACCATACTCAAATTGGTTCGCTTTCGGGCGGTAACCAGCAAAAAGTGATTATTGGCCGCTGGTTATTGACCCAGCCTGAAATCCTGATGCTTGATGAACCAACTCGCGGTATTGATGTTGGTGCAAAATTCGAAATTTACCAGTTGATTGCTGAGCTGGCGAAGAAAGAAAAGGGCATCATTATTATCTCTTCTGAAATGCCGGAGCTGTTAGGCATTACCGATCGTATTCTGGTAATGAGTAATGGACTGGTAGCAGGCATAGTTGATACCAAAACGACCACGCAGAACGAAATATTGCGTTTAGCGTCATTACACCTTTAATGAAGCAAGGGCTGTTAACATGAAAGCGACCACAAAAAAGAATGCGCTAACCTGGTTAAAAGAGGGCGGCATTTACGTCGTTCTGCTGGTATTGCTGGCTATTATTATCTTCCAGGATCCATCGTTCTTAAGTTTAATGAACCTGAGTAATATTCTGACCCAATCTTCAGTGCGCATTATTATTGCACTGGGTGTGGCGGGTCTGATTGTGACCCAGGGTACTGACCTGTCAGCCGGACGTCAGGTTGGTCTGGCTGCGGTTGTCGCCGCGACGTTGCTGCAGGCGATGGATAACGCGAACAAAGTCTTCCCGACGCTGGATACCGTGCCGATTCCACTGGTTATTCTGACCGTGTGCATCATCGGCGGTGTGATTGGTCTGGTCAACGGTGTGATTATTGCTTACCTGAAGGTAACGCCATTTATCACCACGCTGGGCACCATGATTATCGTTTACGGTATCAACTCACTCTATTATGACTTTGTTGGCGCATCACCGATTGCCGGTTTTGACGCAGGCTTCTCGAAATTCACCCAGGGCTTCTTGCGCTTTGGTGATTTCAAACTGTCGTTCATCACGTTCTACGCTGTGATTGCCATTATTTTCGTCTGGGTGCTGTGGAACAAAACCCGCTTCGGCAAAAACATTTTTGCTATCGGCGGTAACCCGGAAGCGGCGAAAGTGTCAGGCGTGAACGTCCCGATGAACCTGATCATGATCTATGCCCTGTCAGGTGTATTCTACGCCTTCGGCGGGATGCTGGAAGCGGGTCGTATCGGTTCTGCCACCAACAACCTCGGCTTTATGTATGAGCTGGATGCGATTGCGGCCTGTGTGGTCGGCGGCGTCTCCTTCGCCGGTGGTGTGGGTAGCGTAGCGGGCGTCGTGACCGGTGTACTGATCTTCACCGTTATCAACTACGGTCTGACCTATATCGGCGTCAACCCTTACTGGCAGTACATCATTAAAGGCGGCATCATTATCTTCGCCGTTGCGCTGGATTCACTGAAATACTCTCGTAAGAAGTAAGTCTGATTCAACGCTAAGAAAGCGACCTTCGGGTCGCTTTTTTTATGGGCAGATGTTGTGAGGAATTGCTGTGAGATCGAGTCAGCGAAGGGAACAGGGTCAGATCGGAAAGACGCAAAACCTCTCATCCATGACACGCTCGGCTCGTGTTATTCCTCTGCAGAACGCTTTTTATGAGGGAGAGTGTTGGAGGCATTGCTGTGAGATCGAGTCTGCGAAGGGAACAGGGTCAGATCGGAAAGTCGCAAAGGCCGTCATCCATGACACGCTCGGCCCGCGTCGTCCCTGACGCGGGACGCTTTCCTCTTCTGACCCTGTTCCCTGCGCGTTGAGCTTAGTCGTTGCTGTCAGAATTCCCTGAACCTTGTACCTTGCTGCCAGACCGCAGCAAACTGCTAACAATGCGATTTCAGCAAAGCTAAAAGAAGCCGCTGAGCGCCAGCTATTTCCGCAGTTTTTGTTCCAGCTCCAGCAACTGCTCCGGCGTCACCGCAGGGTAACTCTGCGCATCTTCAGGGACATCGCGTACGGCGGGAATAGGTACCAGCGGACCTAAGAAGCGAGGTTCACGCTTGAGCAGAAAGAGGTCCGCCAGCGCGCCCAGTCGGGCACCGACTTCACGGAAGCGCACGCTGAGCATGTTTTTCGGTGAGGGCACCGCATAGCACTGCGCCTGAATACCCAGCTGTAAGGCGATAAACAGCGCACGCTCACAGTGAAAACGCTGCGTGATAATAATGAAATCGTTGGTATCAAACACTTTACGTGTGCGAACGATGGAGTCCAGCGTACGGAACCCGGCATAATCGAGCACGATATCAGCCGGATCGACCCCAGCTTTGATGAGGTCGCGTCGCATGGTCATCGGCTCGTTATAACTTTGCAGCGCGTTATCACCACTCAGCAGCAGGTAATTGACCTTGCCGCTGTTGTAGGCGTTCAGCGCGCCCTGAATGCGATAGAGGTAATACTGATTGATGACGCCGGTACGATAATATTTAGCCGTACCCAGCACCACGCCAACCTGACGATGGGGTAAAGAGGCGACATTTTCGTAGATAAAAGGCGCAGTTTTCCAGCTGATCCAACGATCAAGGCCGAGCGCCGTTGCCATCATCAGTAAGATGATGAAAAGCAGACCAATGGAAACGCGTTTCAGCATGCGCCTGGAGACTCGATGTCAGAATGTTGAGATGGGACAAGGCTACTTGAGCTGTCGCAGTGAAGCAAGTTACTGCCGGCTGGCTGTGCTATTTTTGAACACTGACGGATCGCCTGCGATCCGGCAGTCTGAAGGTTAAATCGAGGTACGACGATAATGACGGTACTGCGGCAGCCAGAAGTTGTTGGCGATAGCCTGTGACAACACATCCTCTGAGGTCACTACGGCGACACCCGCCAGCTGAGCCGCTTTACCCACTTCCATCGCAATGATTTTCGACACACCCTGAATATCTTTAATCTCAGGCAGCACCGGGCCTTCGCCTTCATTCACCAGCGGTGAACAGTCGGCGAGCGCACGGCTGGCGGTCATCAGCATGGTATCGGTAACGCGGCTGGCGCCTGACGCAATCACACCCAGCCCAATACCGGGGAAGATATAGGAGTTGTTGCACTGCGCAATCGGATAGGTTTTACCATTCCAGCTCACCGGTGAGAACGGGCTGCCCGTGGCGACCAGCGCGGCACCGTCAGTCCAGGCAATGATATCCGCAGGTGTGGCTTCCACGCGTGATGTCGGGTTCGACAACGGCATCACGATAGGGCGCTTACAGTGCTTGTGCATCTCGCGAATGATCTCTTCGGTGAACAGACCCGGCTGGCCGGAGACACCAATCAGAATATCGGGTTTCGCATTGCGTACGACATCCAGCAGCGAAATGGAATCATTGGTGATATCCCAGGTCTGCAGGTTTTCGCTTTTCTGCACCAGCTTGCTCTGGAAGTCGAGCAGGTTGGGGAGCTTATCAGTCAACAGACCAAAGCGATCCACCATCATTACCCGGCCACGCGCTTCATCATCACTCAGACCTTCTGATTTCATCTGCGCAATGATCTGTTCAGCGATTCCGCAACCCGCAGAACCGGCACCCAGGAACACCACTTTCTGCTCGCACAGGCGGCTACCGGCTGCGCGGCTGGCCGCAATCAGCGTGCCAACGGTCACGGCGGCGGTGCCCTGAATATCGTCGTTAAAGCAGCAGACTTCATCGCGATAGCGGTTCAGCAGTGGCATGGCATTCTTCTGGGCGAAATCTTCAAACTGCAACAGCACTTTCGGCCAGCGGCGCTTAACGGCCTGAATAAACTCATTCACGAACGTATCATACTCTTCGCCAGTGATACGCGGATGACGCCAGCCCATGTAGAGCGGATCGTTCAGCAACTGCTGATTGTTGGTGCCGACATCCAGCACAACCGGCAGCGTGTACGCCGGGCTGATGCCGCCACAGGCGGTATAGAGCGAAAGCTTACCAATCGGGATACCCATGCCACCGATGCCCTGATCGCCGAGGCCCAGAATACGTTCGCCATCAGTCACCACAATCACCTTCACATTCTGCTTGGTGGCGTTTTGCAGCATATCTTCGATGCGATCGCGGTTTGGGTAGGAGATGAACACGCCACGCGCACGGCGGTAGATTTCAGAGAAGTGTTCACACGCTGCGCCAACGGTCGGGGTGTAGATAATCGGCATCATCTCTTCGAGATGGTTATCCAGCAGGCGGTAAAACAGCGTTTCGTTGGTGTCCTGGATGTTGCGCAGGTAGACATGCTTATCGTTATTGTTTTTGAAGTCCTGGAACTGACGCCAGGCACGCTGCGCCTGCTCTTCAATCGATTCTACGGCTTCTGGCAGCAGACCATTGAGGTTGAATTCGTTACGTTCTTCGATACTGAAGGCGCTGCCTTTGTTTAACAGGGGAAATTCCAGCAAAATCGGGCCAGCATAAGGGATATACAGCGGGCGTTTACTTTCGTAGTCGAGTTCCATGCAGTGATGCTCCGGTTGCAGTGTTGTCTGGCGTCACGCCGGAAAGGTAGCGCCAGTTTTCTTACCCGTTATAGCTCAGACTGCAGGCCCGGCAGCGGCAGGGTAACCGCTCCAGAAAGATTCACGACCGCGGTGCCATCCTGCAACCTGAATTATTCAGAGTAATTTGTGATCACGTGAATTCTGGCGCCAGATCCTATGAAATTTCCCGCAGAAGTACAGCGTTTGTTCATAAAAGCTCACAAAACTGTGGCCTCTCTGACAGCGGGTTATGCTTTGTACAGCGTCACCTGCAGCAGCTCACCGCAACCAAATGTCTCAAGTGTTGCCTGTGTGGCGGCGAACTGGCTTAACGTGGCATTTTCTACTTCAGCTAAAACCGCTTTTTTTATCTGATGAACATCGCCGCCCTGCATGTTCAGCAAGACCAGCGCCGCCTGAAGTGGCGGGAAGCTTGGGTTGAACGCGGCATTTTCCGCATAGCGACCCGCGACAATCGCGCCATCCTGGGTCAGCAGGGCAACACCAGCGTGTGACTGACTGTAAGGCGCATGGCTGGCATTGGCGGCGGCCACGGCGGCCTGTACCAGTTCATCGCCCACGGCCACGTAACCATGATCAACCTCGTCCATCAGGAAGGTTGTGATGTCGAGATCGCGTGGGCCAAAGGCATCGGGCAGATAGTCGGCCAGGGTGCTGATCGCGCGCTTTGGCAGGCTGATACGAATGCTGGTGCCGCTGTTCAGCTCGTTCATAAACTGACGGCAGTGCCCGCACGGCGTGTAGTTAACGGTTATCGTCTCAAGCTGGCGCTCGCCACGCAGCCACGCATGGGTAATGGCGCTCTGCTCGGCGTGAACCGTCTGCTGCATCGCCGTGCCGACAAATTCCATGTTGGCCCCGAAGTACCAGTTGCCGCTGACGCCACGGGCAATCGCCCCGACGTTAAAATGCGACACGGTAGCCACGGCGCAGGACGCCGCCAGAGGCAGCAGCGCCAGCGCCAGTGCATCGGCATCCATCTGGGTCTGTTGTTGCAGCGAGGCGACCTGGTCGGCGCTGAGCACGGCGTTGAAGTCAGCCTCGTTCAGCAGGGGAGCCAGTGCAGTTTGCAGCGTTGACGGCAATGCCTCAAAAGCGGAGAGGAAACGGGATTGCATGTGAGCCTCATTAAATTCAGCAGGGCGATGTGCCAGTCACCGGTTTATATGTGATCCACATCGCTCTGACAATGTAACCTGTGTTGCATGTTTCAACTTTGCGAGATCAATCGCAAAGTTTCAGCCAAACCAGTGCAGCAGGAGCGGAAAAATAAAGGGCGCCAGCAGTGAGGTGATGATGCCGCAGATCACCAGCGCCAGTGAACTGAAGGCGCCCTCCTGATAGTCGAGCTCGGCCGCGCGTGCTGTGCCCAGGGCATGTGACGCATTGCCAATTGCCAGTCCGCGCGCGGCTTTAGACTTCACGCCCAGCAGATTCAGTACCGTGTGCCCGAACACCGCACCCAGCACCCCGGCAATAAGTACACAAATAGCGCTGATAGCGGGGATACCATGCAGCGAGCCGGAGACAGCCATCGCGATGGGTGTGGTCACGGATTTGGGCATGATCGTGGCGGCAATTTCGGGCGTGGCACCCATCCACAGAGCAATAGCAGTACCTGAACTCATGGCGGTCACACTGCCAATAAAGCAGACGCCGATAATGGACTTCCAGCGGGCACGAATCTGGTGCATCTGCTCATACAGCGGCAATGCCAGCGCAACCACGGCCGGTTGCAACAGCTGATTGAGAATCTCACTGCCTGCGAAATAGCGCGAGTAGGGCAGCTGTAACAGCAGCAGTATCGGGATAATGATCGCCATCGCCACCAGCAGCGGATTGAGCAGCGAAATCTTCAGTTTTATCGCCAGCTTGCGCGCCAGAAAAAAGGCGGCCAGCGTCAATGGCAGCGACCACCATATCTCACTCATCAGCAGACTCCCCGGCCGGACGGCGGCTGTGAAGCTTGTGGGCACTTACGCCAACAATGGAGAGGACCAGCAGGGTGCTGACGACGCAGGAGACAACGATAGGGCCGAACTGCGCGGTAAGAATATCGGTGTAGCTCATTACCCCGACGCTAATCGGCACAAACAGCAGCGCCATGTAGCGAATCAGCAGATGGCATCCCGGCTTCACCCAGTTGACTGGCAGAATCTGTGACGCAAGCAGGGCAAACAGAATTAACATCCCCAGAATGCTGCCGGGCATTTTTATAGGCAGCAGCGAGGCGATACCGATACCGGCGTATAAGCAGAGATAAATGATGATAAAAGCGCGAAGATAACGTCCGCAGACAGACAGCACGGTGAGCATGGCAGGCTCCTGTTTTCACTGAGCTTCATCATACGCATTAACCGCTTAGCGTGCTAGCGATCACACTTATGGGTACAGGGCAGTGCCGGGTGAAGCGTGCCGGGAAAGAAAAGGAGAGGTTGGGTAGTCGTGGGAACAGAGAAGAGAAAACCCTTCGCGCCAGAGCTAAGGCACGAAGGGTTTCAGAACGGCAGTGCGCTTTGCAGCTTAAACCGCAGAGGGCAGACCTTTACTTAACCGGCATGCCCGGTACAGCACCGCTATCAACGGACAACACGAACAGATCTTTACCGCCCGGACCCGCTGACAGCACCATACCTTCGGAGATGCCGAAGCGCATTTTACGCGGCGCCAGGTTGGCCACGATGATGGTCATTTTACCGACCAGCACAGAGGGATCAGGATAAGCGGCGCGGATGCCCGAGAAAATCTGACGCTTTTCACCGCCCAGGTCGAGTTGCAGACGCAGCAGCTTGTCTGAACCTTCCACCCGTTCCGCCTGCTCGATTAGCGCAACGCGCATATCCACTTTGGCGAAATCGTCGATGGTGATGGTGTCACCAATCGGCGCATCTGCCAGCGGACCGGTTGCGGCTGGTGCACTTGCTGCGGCAGCATCCTCTTTTGAGGCGTCAATCAGTCCCTCAACCTTCGCCATTTCAATGCGGCTGTAGAGTGCTTTGAATGGCGCAACCTGATGATCCAGCAGCGGCTGCGCAATGGCATCCCAGCTCAATTCACAGTTCAGGAAGCCCTCTGCACGGGCGCTCAGTGACGGCAGCACCGGCTTCAGCCAGGTCATCAGAATGCGGAACAGGTTAATGCCCATTGAGCAGATGGCCTGCAGATCGGCATCACGGCCTTCCTGCTTCGCGACCACCCACGGAGCCTGCTCATCGACATAACGGTTCGCCAGGTCGGCCAGCGCCATAATTTCACGGATAGCACGGCTGTATTCGCGCGCAGCCCAGGCATCACCAATCTTCTCTGACGCATCAACGAAGGTCTGATAGAGCGCCGGATCGGCCAGTTCTGCCGCCAGTTTGCCGTCAAAGCGTTTGGTAATGAAGCCTGCGTTACGTGACGCCAGGTTAACCACTTTGTTGACGATGTCGGCATTTACGCGCTGGACGAAATCTTCCAGATTCAGGTCGATGTCGTCGATACGTGAAGAGAGTTTCGCCGCGTAGTAGTAACGCAGGCTGTCGGCATCCAGATGTTGCAGCCAGGTGCTGGCTTTGATAAAGGTGCCGCGCGACTTCGACATCTTGGCACCGTTAACGGTGACATAGCCGTGTACAAACAGATTGTTCGGCTTGCGGAAGTTGCTGCCTTCCAGCATCGCTGGCCAGAACAGGCTATGGAAATAGACGATATCTTTACCGATGAAATGATACAGCTCGGTGGTGGAGTCTTTACGCCAGAATTCGTCGAAGTCGATGTCGCCGCGCTTGTCGCACAGGTTCTTGAACGAGCCCATGTAGCCGATAGGCGCATCCAGCCAGACGTAGAAGTATTTGCCTGGCGCATCCGGAATTTCAAAGCCGAAGTAAGGCGCATCGCGTGAGATATCCCACTGCTGCAGGCCTGACTCAAACCACTCCTGCATTTTGTTCGCCACCTGATCCTGCAGCGCACCGGAGCGGGTCCACGCCTGCAGCATGGCGCTGAAGGACGGCAGATCAAAGAAGAAGTGCTCAGAGTCGCGCAGAACTGGCGTCGCACCAGAAACCACAGACTTAGGATCGATCAGCTCGGTCGGGCTGTAGGTCGCGCTGCAGACTTCACAGTTGTCGCCGTATTGATCAGGTGACTTACATTTCGGGCAGGTGCCTTTCACAAAACGGTCCGGCAGGAACATCCCTTTTTCCGGATCGTAAAGCTGGGAAATGGTGCGGTTTTTAATAAAACCGTTCTCTTTCAGGCGGCCGTAAATCAGCGCAGACAGCTCGCGGTTTTCATCGCCGTGAGTGGAGTGATAATTGTCATAGCTGACGTTGAAACCGGCAAAGTCGGCTTCATGCTCGCTTTTCATTTCTGCAATCATCTGCTCCGGCGCAATGCCCAGCTGCTGAGCTTTCAGCATGATAGGCGTGCCGTGCGCATCATCGGCGCAAATGAAATAAACCTGATTGCCACGCATTCGTTGATAACGCACCCAAATATCTGCCTGGATATGCTCGAGCATGTGGCCGAGATGGATTGATCCGTTCGCGTAAGGCAGTGCGCACGTTACCAGAATTTTTTTAGCGACTTGAGTCATAGTTTGCGTAGCTTTCTGTTGATTGAAAAAACGGGCTTAGATGGTAACTGATGGCTTCTCCTGCGTAAACATAAGGGATTCACCCCGTCAGTCGCCGCAGATCCACGAGCATCTGATATCATTGACAATACATCGCTGAAACACAGCGTAAGCACAGCAGAAATAAGGAGCAGGGGATGACAGTACAATCCCGGGAACCGCATACGCCAGAGGGCCTGCGCGCCATCGTAGCGGGCGTATTGAGAAGCTTTGAGCATCCGACCCTTAAACAGAATCTCACCTCGCTGAAAGCGCTGCACCACGTGGCGCAGCTGGATGGAACGCTGCATGTTGAACTGCTGATGCCGTTTGCGTGGGCCAGCGGGTTCGATGCCCTGAAAGAGCAGGTCAGCGCCGACCTGCTGCGTCAGACCGGCGCACGCGCCATCGACTGGCGGCTCAGCCACGATATCGCCACCCTGAAGCGGGTGAAAAACCAGCCGGGCGTTAACGGGGTTAAAAACATTATTGCGGTCAGCTCCGGCAAAGGCGGCGTGGGTAAATCCAGCACCGCCGTAAATATGGCACTGGCGCTGGCAGCTGAGGGCGCGCGCGTCGGCATTCTTGACGCGGATATCTACGGCCCGTCTGTGCCGAACATGCTTGGGACTCAGGACCAGCGGCCAACCTCGCCGGATGGGACCCATATGGCGCCGATCATGGCACATGGGCTGGCCACCAACTCCATTGGTTATCTGGTCACGGATGACAATGCGATGGTGTGGCGCGGACCCATGGCCAGTAAAGCGCTTATGCAGTTGCTGAATGAGACTCTGTGGCCTGAGCTGGATTATCTGGTGCTGGATATGCCGCCCGGCACGGGCGACATTCAGCTGACGCTGGCGCAGAACGTGCCGGTAACCGGTGCGCTGGTGGTCACGACGCCGCAGGATATCGCCCTGATTGATGCCCGCAAAGGACTGGTCATGTTTGAAAAGGTCAATGTGCCGGTGCTGGGCGTGGTAGAGAATATGAGCCTGCATGTCTGCAGCCAGTGTGGCTTCCACGAGCCGATTTTCGGCACCGGCGGCGCGCAGAAACTGGTGGAGGATTACCAGACGCAACTGCTGGCCCAGTTGCCACTGCACATTGACCTGCGCGAAGATCTTGATGAAGGTGAACCGACAGTGATTCGCCGGCCCGATAGCGAGTTTACCACGCTGTATCGCCAGTTGGCCGGACGCGTCGCGGCCCAGCTTTACTGGCAGGGCGAGGTCATCCCTGGCGATATCGCCTTCCGCGCGCTTTAAGCCCGACCCGACCCGCTGGCGTATTGTGAGGCCAGCGGGTAGTGCATCAGCACATAACCGCCGTGCTCGCCTTCGCCCTGTGAAATCATCTTCCAGCCATGCTTCAGATAAAATGCCTGCGCCGCTTTGTTCTTCTGCAGGCACTTAAGCGCGCCGGTTGAGGTAAAACGCGCCTCTACCGCCTCCAGCAACGCGCTGCCCACGCCGCGCCCCTGCCAGTCTGGATCGACATAGAGACTGTGCAGGAAGTTGTCGTTCTCCAGCAGACCTGCAAAGCCGACCCGATGGCCATCAGCCTCCGCAACCAGGACGGTCTCCCCCAGAATAACGCCATCAAAATCTTCCAGTTGCCACTCGCTGCCCTCCAGCCAGCGCCAGTTATGTCGTCGCGCTGCCAGAAACAGCGTACGCAGGAAAGGACGGTCGGCTTCAGTAAACGGACGAATCTCCACGGGTCAGCTCCTTATCATCTGGTCTTACAAAACTAGCAGTGATTAGCGGAGACGTGCCTAAAAGATCGCGTAAAAGATAAAGCGGGTTAAATGTCACGTAAATCGCTGTACACTGCCTGCCGGGCCAGAGAGCATCAGGCTCTCAGCGTTTGATAGCTTTCGTTTATCAGATTGATAACGTCCGCATATTAGATGTTGGCCCGAAAATTATGTAACCTGCATCACATATTTTAACGGAGGCCACCAGATGTCTATTATCAATACCAAAATTAAGCCGTTCAAAAACGCAGCATTCAAAAACGGCGAATTCATCGACGTAACCGAGAAAGACGTTGAAGGTAAATGGAGTGTGTTCTTCTTCTATCCAGCTGACTTCACCTTCGTCTGCCCGACCGAACTGGGCGACGTAGCTGACCATTACGAAGAGTTCCAGAAACTGGGCGTAGACATCTACTCCGTTTCTACCGACACCCACTTTACCCACAAAGCCTGGCACGGTTCTTCAGACACCATCGCGAAGATCAAATACACAATGATCGGTGACCCGACTGGCGCGCTGACCCGTAACTTCGAAATCATGCGTGAAGACGAAGGTCTGGCTGACCGTGGTACTTTCATCGTTGACCCGCAAGGCGTAATCCAGGCAATCGAAATCACCGCTGAAGGCATTGGCCGTGACGCCTCTGACCTGCTGCGTAAAGTGAAAGCGGCTCAGTACGTGGCTTCTCACCCAGGTGAAGTGTGCCCGGCTAAATGGAAAGAAGGTGATGCAACACTGGCTCCGTCTCTGGACCTGGTTGGCAAAATCTAATCCCGCTTTGCTCTTTCGATCATTCTCCAATCGGGTGCTGCGGCACCCGATTTTTTGACCAGGATATCACTATGCTCGACACAAATTTGAAAACCCAGCTCAAGGCCTACCTTGAGAAATTAACCAGACCTGTTGAGTTGATTGCCACCCTGGATGAGGGTGCAAAATCAACCGAGATCCGTGAACTGTTGGTTGATATCGCCGGCTTGTCTGACAAAGTCAGCTTCCGCGAAGAGAACGATCGTCAGGTGCGTAAGCCCTCATTTCTGATCACCAACCCAGGTTCGAACAGCGGCCCGCGTTTTGCCGGTTCACCTCTGGGTCACGAATTTACCTCACTGGTGCTGGCACTGTTACAGACCGGTGGGCATCCGTCTAAAGAAGCACAGAGCCTGCTGGACCAGATCGCCGCGCTGGACAGCGACTTCCATTTCGAAACCTATTATTCACTCTCATGCCATAACTGCCCGGACGTCGTCCAGGCGCTGAACCTGATGGCGGTGATTAACCCGCGCATCAGCCACACTGCTATCGACGGTGGCCTGTTCCAGAACGAGATTCAGGAACGCAACGTGATGGGCGTGCCAGCGGTTTACCTGAATGGTAAAGAGTTTGGTCAGGGCCGCATGAGCCTGGCGGAAATCGTCAGCAAAGTAGATACCAACGCGGATAAACGTGCAGCGGAAGAGCTGAACAAGCGTGACGCCTATGAAGTCCTGATTATCGGCAGTGGCCCTGCGGGTGCAGCGGCAGCCATCTACTCAGCGCGTAAGGGTATCCGTACTGGCCTGATGGGCGAACGTTTTGGCGGCCAGGTACTGGATACGGTGGATATCGAAAACTATATCTCCGTACCGAAAACCGAAGGCGCGAAACTGGCAGGTTCACTACGCGCACACGTCGATGATTACAATGTGGATGTCATTGAAAGCCAGAGCGCCATCAAACTGATTCCGGCGGCGAAAGAGGGCGGACTGCATGCCATCGAAACCGCCTCCGGCGCAGTATTGAAGTCTCGCAGTATCATTCTGGCAACCGGCGCACGCTGGCGCAATATGGGTGTGCCGGGTGAAGAAGAGTATCGCACCAAAGGCGTCACCTACTGCCCACACTGCGATGGCCCGCTGTTTAAAGGCAAGCGCACGGCAGTGATCGGCGGCGGTAACTCCGGCGTTGAAGCAGCCATTGACCTGGCGGGTATCGTTGAACATGTTACGCTGCTGGAGTTTGCCGGTGAGATGCGTGCCGACCAGGTATTGCAGGATAAGCTGCGTAGCCTGAAGAACGTTGATGTCATTCTGAACGCGCAGACCACCGAAGTGAAAGGCGACGGCACTAAAGTGACCGGCCTGCACTATCTTGACCGTACGACGCAGACCACCCATGAGCTGCCGCTCTCTGGTATCTTCGTTCAGATCGGTCTGCTGCCAAATACCCCGTGGCTGGAAGGCGCGGTTGAGCGCAATAAAATGGGTGAGATCATCATTGATGGTAAATGCGAAACCAGCCTGAAAGGCGTGTTCGCGGCGGGCGACTGCACCACCGTGCCGTACAAGCAGATTATTATTGCCAGCGGCGAAGGCGCAAAAGCTTCACTGAGCGCTTTTGACTATCTGATTCGCACTAAATCAGCTTAATAACGTTTAGTCAGACAGACAATAGCCCTTCAGCATTCGTGCTGAGGGGCTTTTTTTAGTCTGTTAATAGCCCGCCAGCGTCATCAGCATCATCCATATCGGCGTCGTTACCGCGGCAAACACCGTAGAAAAGAGCATGCTGGCCGCCGCCGGGCCGGTAATGACATTAAACTTCTGCGACATCAGATAAACGTTTACTCCCACCGCCATTGATCCCAGCAGGACTACCACTTTACTCTCCAGCGGCGGCAGACCGGTCAGCCACGCGATAGCCCATACCGTCATCGGTTGCAGCACCAGCTTCAGCAGGCAAATGGTGTAGCTCTCTTTTAAGCCGTCCCGCACCCGATAGTGCGCCAGGCTCATGCCCAGCGTGACCAGCGACAGCGGCGCGGCCAGCGAGGCCAGCATCTTTAATGGTTCAGCGGCCAACTGCGGCAACGGGCGTTGCAGAAAACTCCAGGCTGTGCCGCTGAGAATGCCAATGATGAGCGGATTCTTCAGCACACCGATCAATGTGCGCCAAAGGCCATTCAGCGAGAAGCTGCCCTGTTTCGCCCACTCGACTGAGACGGTCAGTAAAGTCCACAGGATCAGGCTGTTAAACACCAATACCAGTGCCACCGGTGGCAGCGCTTCTGGCCCGAGTAACACGGTGGCCACCGGGATCCCCAGCATCACGTTATTAGAGAAGATACCGCCCAGGGCAAAGACTGAAGCCGCCACGCCATCCAGATCGAACAGCCTTGTTGCCAGCAGTCGCCCCACGATAAACACCAGCAGGCAACTGCCGAAGAAGGCCAGTAACAGGCGCGCATCCACCGGCGGGCTTTGTGAGAAGGTACTCATTACCCGAAACAGCATGCAGGGCAGTGCAACGTTAAACACAAAGCGGTTCATCCCTTCGCTGATGCTGGCAGGCCATTTTCCGAGGCGTGTCAGGCAGTATCCCAGTAAGATCAGGATAAATAGCGGGGCAGAAAGATAAATTTGATGGCTTAAGCTTTCAAACAGCAGTGGCATAGAGGGCGTCTGATCAGGCGATGATTAGTTACCAGACTAACAAATTGCTAACTAACTGTTAACTGGAACGGTGTCTGAACCCTCCGCCGTGAGGGCGACTAATCTAACCAGCGACGCGCCTGTTCATCGGTGATATCACGATAATAGACGCGATGGATTATTTCGTTACAGCCTGAGCAGCGTGCGGAAATATAGGTTGAAAAATAATATCTGCCACTGGGTGCGACGGCACCCTGACGTTCAATAATAATATCCTGCCATCGATGACGGTGTGGAATAAGCGCTAAAAATCGCATCATACATCCTGCATAGTATGAAGTTCCGCTTCAGGAGGTAACTAACCTCATGAAATAAAATATTTTTTACGATGATGCTGCAAGCAGGTTAATTATTATTATGCAGTCAGAGACACTGCAGGAAATATTGCCCACCAGAGTGATTAACAGGGATAACCATAAAGAGGTATCCTTTTAGCCCGCAGCATTAAGCCTTTTTTTGTGACCTCAGGCGTTGATCGGGATCATATGAATTGTTTCAGCACGGATTATTTCCCCGACAGGTGTCGCTTGCTTTCACCGTATAGCTCTCCTATGCTGCAAGCCGTAACACGACTCGGGGTGCCGCTTTCCACACGGAAAGGGCTGAGAAAAACCCGCTGACCTGAACTGGATAATGCCAGCGTAGGGAAGTCTGATGCCTGACCGCATTCGCCTTCTTGTTCGCCGGTTGGGAGCTACGATGACACATCAATCTCAACACCTTTCTGCCGCGCACTTCGCGCCCATCCTGCACACTTTCCGCCGTCAGTCACCGCTGGTGCACTGCATGACCAATGACGTGGTTCAGAACTTCACCGCCAATGTACTGCTGGCACTTAATGCCTCACCGGCGATGGTGATCGATCCGGAAGAAGCCGCAGAGTTCAGTGAATTGGCCGATGCGCTGCTGATTAATGTGGGCACGTTAACCCGCGAACGGCAGCAGGCGATGCAGGCTGCCATCACTGCCGCTAATCTGGCGGGCACACCCTGGACACTCGATCCGGTTGCGGTCGGCGCGCTGACGCTGCGCAGTGACTTCTGTCAGCAGTTATTGAGTCAGCAACCGGCGGTGATCCGCGGCAATGCATCAGAGATTCTGGCGCTGGCACAGCAGGCCAGTGGCGGGCGGGGCGTTGATACACTGCATCAGGCGGATGCGGCAATTGATGCAGCACAGCAACTCGCTGAGACCTGGAAAACGCTGGTGATCGTCACCGGTGAAGTGGACTACGCCACGGATGGTCAGCGGATCCTCGCCATAAGCGGTGGCAGCCCGTTAATGACACGGGTGGTGGGCACCGGCTGTGCACTTTCCGCCGTGGTAGCGGGCTTCAGCAGTCTGCCTGGTGATCGTTTAATGAATGTCGCGGCCGCCTGTCAGGTCATGGCCCTGGCGGGGGAAAAGGCAGCGGCGCAGGCTGTCGGGCCGGGCAGTTTTGCCACCGCGTTTATTGATGCCCTCTGGACGCTGGAGGTCGGCAATGAAGCGCATTAATGCCCTGACGATTGCCGGTACCGATCCCAGCGGCGGGGCAGGCATTCAGGCCGATCTGAAAACCTTCTCGGCTCTGGGCGCCTATGGCACCAGCGTCATAACCGCGCTGGTGGCACAAAACACGCAAGGCGTGCAGTCTGTTTACCGGATTGCACCTGACTTTGTTGCCGCCCAGCTCGATTCGGTGCTGAGTGATGTGCGCATCGACAGCGCAAAAATTGGCATGCTGTCAGAAACGGCTATCGTAGAGCAGGTTGCTGCCCGGCTGAGAAAGGCTGATATCCCGTTTGTGGTACTGGATACCGTGATGGTCGCAAAAAGTGGCGATGCGCTGCTCTCGCCAGACGCCGTGGCCAGCGTACGTGAGCTGTTATTGCCGCAGGTCTCGTTGATCACACCGAATCTGCCGGAAGCGGCGGCGTTGCTCAACTGTGCTGTCGCCAGCGATGAGGCGGAGATGCGCGAGCAGGGACGGGCATTGCTGGCGCTGGGCTGTCAGGCTGTGCTGATGAAAGGCGGACATCTTACGGCGGCAGAGAGCCCGGACTGGCTGATCACGCATTCCACTGAGCAGCGATTCAGCACGTCTCGCGTCAACACCTGTCACACCCATGGCACCGGCTGCACGCTGTCGGCCGCCTTAGCCGCGTTGCGTCCGCGTCATGCTGACTGGGCAGAGACGATTGGGGAAGCCAAAAACTGGTTACAACAGGCGTTGTTAATGGCAGATACGCTGGAGGTCGGGAAGGGCATCGGGCCGGTTCACCATTTTCATCAATGGTGGTGACGGCGAAGACCCGCACCGGCCTGACATTCAGGCGGTGCGGGTGATGAGCGATTAGGGTGCTTCAAACCAGGCGCTGTTACGCTCGGCAATGGGAGTGATTGAGAAGATCATCTCCTGCAGGTGGCGACGCATCGCCGCTTCGGCGGCATTGTCGTCATGGCCCTTGAGCGCGGCAAAAATCTCTTCATGCTGCTCAATCAGCTTTTCTGGCGGCGAGACTTCACTCAGCGTCAGAAAGCGCACGCGGTCCATTGCCGCTTTGATGTTCTCCACCGTCTCCCAGGCCAGCTTGCAGTCGATACTTTCAGCGATCAGGCGATGAAACTCATCGTCCAGCGTAAGAAAAGCCTGGCTGTCATGGCGCTCAGCAGCCATGCGCTGCAGCTGCAGGTTATGTTCCAGCGCCATCAGCGACGAATCGTCTATCTCCAGCGCCGCGCGACGAACCACCGAGACTTCCACCGCCTCACGGATAAAGCGACCATCTGCTACCCGCTTAGCGGAGATTTTGCGCACAAAAGTACCGCGCTGCGGCAATACCTGTACCAGTCCGGCTTCAGCCAGCTTGATGAACGCTTCGCGCACCGGCTGGCGTGAGACGTTGAAGCGCGCAGACACTTCCTTTTCAGAAAGTAGCGAGCCTGGCTGAATTGCGCAGGTGACAATATCTTTGCGCAGATACCGGTAAATCTGCTGATTTACCGGTTCGCTGGTCGTAATGGTATAGGCGATCGACATGCAGCAATATCCATATTACGGCTGGCAAAAGCCAGCGCGATGGGAAAGTGCCAGTCTAATCAGCGCGCTGCGTCTGCGCCAGCCCTTTTAGCTGCGGTTGAGAGACTGATGCACCGTCGCGCGCGCGCCCTGAGCGGCCAGTTTGTTATACCAGGCGGTCAGTCGGCCGACCACATCGGCATTCTGCGCCAGATCGTCGCCAAACACTTCGCGCATGGAGAGTAACGCCCGTACACGCGCTTCACCCTCTTCGCTGCTGGCGACGCATTCTGCCAGTTGCGCTTTCATCGGATCACGAATCTCAATCGGCTGACCCTTCTCATCAATGCCGCCGACATAGCGCATCCAGCCCGCCACGCCCAGCAACAGCAGGTCGCAGTCGCTGCCGCGCTGCAGGTGCCAGCGCAGGCTATCAAGCATGCGTTGTGGCAGCTTCTGGGTGCCGTCAGTGGCAATCTGTCCGGTGCGATGTTTAATCGCACGGTTTTCATAACGGGCAATCAGCGAATCGGCGTATGCATTGAGATCCACGCCCTGAGTGCGCAGCGTCGGGGCTTGCTCATCCACCATCAGTGAACGGGCGGCGGCGCGGAAATGAGGATCGGCCATGCAGTCGCTGATGTACTCATAACCGGCCAGGAAGCCAAGATAGGCCAGGAAAGAGTGGCTGCCATTCAACATCCGCAGTTTCATCTCTTCATAGGGCAGGACATCGCTGACCAGCTCTGCGCCTGCTTTTTCCCACGCCGGACGACCATTAACGAAGTTATCTTCGATCACCCACTGGAAGAAGGGTTCCGCTTCAACCGCAACGGGATCGCTGCAACCCAGGCGCGCGTTCAGCGCGGCAAATGCCGCATCGGTCATGGCCGGAACAATGCGATCCACCATGGTGGAGGGGAAGGTGATGTGCTGCTGAATGTAGTCTGCCAGCGCCGGATCCTGATACTGTGCCAGCTGCACAATCACATTACGGATGACGTGACCATTTTCCGGCATGTTGTCGCAGGACATGACGCTGAACGCAGGCAGATCCTGCTTCCGCCGGCGGCGAATCGCGGCCAGAATCAGACCCGGCAGCGAGCGAGGCGAGTCTGGATTCTGCAGATCGTGCACGATGTCAGGATGATCGGGGTTTAAATTTCCACTGGCGGGCTGATGGCAATAGCCTTTCTCGGTGACGGTCATAGAGACAATGGCCACCTCTGGCTGACTCATTGCGTTGATCACCGCCTCAATCCCATCACTTTTGCCGTGCAGCGCCTGAGTAATCACGCCAATGACCCGGGTTTGCAGTGAGTCATCGGCCATCTCTGTCAGGGTATAGAGCAGATTTTGCTCACGCAGAGCCTGAATCAGATCGCCGCTGTTGAGGTTAACTTCGCAGTAGCCCCAGTCACTGCCCTGTTCAGCCAGCTTATCGCTGCAGAGTGCCTGATGCGCGCGGTGAAACGCACCAAAACCAATATGTACCATGCGAGTCTTTAAATTGCTGCGGTCGTAAGTGGGGCGCTGGACCTCAGCGGGCAGGCGATCAATCTGTAACATACTCCGTCCTTATGGCAAACGGGGCGCATGGCGCCCCGAAATCATCGTTCTGTTAGCGGAACAACACTCAGACCGAAACCGGTTTATCCTGGGATTTCGGACTGCGAATCACGAACAGCACCAGGAAAGCCCCCAGCGCGGCGACACAACCCGCCAGTACAAAGGCGCTATCGAATTTACCGGTGTGCTGGACAATAAAGCCGGTGACGATCGGCCCGATGATGCCGGAGAGGCTACCCACCAGATGGATAAAGCCGCTGATGCTGCCGATACGACTCTTGTGTACCACATCCTGAATAATCGCCCAGTAGATCGCGCCGGTGATATAGAGAAAGAAAATCGACACCGACATCATCATAACGGCGGGAACCACTTCTTTTATCGTACCCGCCAGTGCCACACAAATTGCGGCTGCCAGCAGTGAGACCACCAGCACAATTTTACGGGACAACAACAGTTTGCCGGTGATATTGAAGATTTTATCGGAGATCCAGCCACCCAGCGCCAGACCAACGAATCCGACTATCCACGGGATCATGGTGGTGATGCTCATGGATTTGATATCCAGGCCGTGCGCCTGCACCAGATAGGCCGGGAACCAGCTCAGGAAGAAGAACAGGATGTAGTTGTAGCAGAAGAAGGCAAACGCCGTGACCAGGATAATCGGCTGGCGCAGGTAGTAGCCAAACGGATGCGGCGTTTCAGCCAGGTCAACCTCATCATTCGGATTGGTGGCTTTCAGGCGATCAATCAGCAGACGCTCTTTTTCGGTGACAATTTTGCTTTTTGCCGGGTTATCAGCGGCAAAGAAGAGCCAGAACGCCATCCAGACCAGACCGATACAGCAGACGATCACAAACGCCGGACGCCAGCCATAGGCCAGAGCAAGATAGCCAATGATCGGGCCGGCGACGGCGCCACCCAAAGGTGAGCCGGCACTCAGTAAGCCCATCGCTGTTGCGGCCTGTTTTTTCGGGAACCAGCCGTTAATGGCTTTGTTGGCTGAGGAGCAGATTGGGCCTTCCGCCATGCCGAATAGCACACGCAGAATCAGCAGCGACCAGAAGCCGGTCGCCAGTGCGGTCATGCCGCAGAAAATGGACCAGGCACCCACCGCCACGGCCAGCACGATTTTTGGGCCAAAGCGGTCAGTGGCGAGGCCGCCGACAAAGTTAAACAGGGCATAGCCGAAAAAGAAGCTGCCGAATATCATGCCGAACTGCTCAGCATTGATCGCCAGATCTTTCTCCACCAGCGGCACCGTCAGTGAGAGGGCAACACGATCGAGGTAGTTGATCATGTAAACCAGGAAGAGCAGCAAAACGAGGGTCCAGCGCAGATTCTTGAACATACAAACTCCGTGATCTGTTTTCTTTTTTAATCAGGCCGGCGGGTACGCACCGGCGAAGGAGACCTGGTGTTCAGCGGGAGTTAACCCATTTGCAGGATCACTTTGCAGCAGGTGCGCGGATCTTTTTCGAACAGGCTCATCGCGCGTTCAATCTCCTGCAGCGGGAAGTAGTGCGTCACGAGTTTCTCTGGCTGGATCAAGCCTTTTTCCATCCACGCGATCACCTGTGGAAAGCGGTTGCTGTTGAGACGCGAGGTAAACAGCGACAGCTCTTTGCTGGTCAGGCTCTGCTGAGTAATGCTGCACGGTTCGCCGGAGAAGCCCAGCAGACCGATACGCGCGGCCGGTGAGGCGAGCGCGGCGGCTTCTGCCAGAATAGCGGGATGGCAGGCGGCGTCGATAATCAGCGTGGGCTGGACGCCCTCAAGCTGTGCTGCCAGTGGGATTTCGCTGTTATCGAACAGCTGATCGGCACCACTCTCTTCAGCCAGCGCCAGGCGTTCCGGCAGACGATCCACCACCATCACTTTTTTCACTTTATAGACGTTTTTCAGTACCTGAATCGCGGTAAGCCCCATTGGTCCGGCGCCATAAATCAGGGCGACATCGTCTGGCTGCGGCTTAAGAAACGCCGTGATGTTGGCTGCGATGGTAAAGGGCTCAACCAGGCTGGCAAGCTTGTCGGGGATGGCGTCCGGCAACTCCCAGGCATTTTTTGCCGGGGCCAGCGCATAGTCGCTGAAGCCGCCGTCGCGATGCACGCCAATCACCTGCAGTGTGGTACAGACATTGGGGCGGCCTACTGAGCAGGGATAGCAGCTGCCGCAGCTCACCACCGGATCGACCGCCACGCGCTGACCCAGTCGGGCCGCATCGACTCCCGCACCTACCGCATCGATCACACCAAAAAATTCGTGACCAATAACCCGAGGATATTTCGCGAACGGGTTATGGCCGTGCCAGATATGCACATCCGAACCGCAGATACTGGCATAGGCCACTTTGACCCGGACTTCACCTGCCGCCGGTTGTGGCAGTGGACGTTCAGCTATCACCAGTTCGCCTGGCTGTTCAATAACAACACTTTTCATGAGTTTCTCCTTACCAGTTCCACAGGGTGCCATCTTCAAGACGGGCGACCGGCAGATAGGCAGGTTCATAGGGATATTTCGCAGCCAGTTTCTCGTTGAACTCTATGCCAAGGCCCGGTTTGTCGCCGGGATGCATATAGCCCTGATCAAAGGTCCAGTTTGCGTCAAATAGCTCCATCATCTGTTCAGAGAAGCCCATGTACTCCTGCACGCCGAAGTTCGGCACCCAGAGGTCAAAGTGCAGTGCCGCCGCCATGCAAATCGGGGAGAGATCTGAAGGACCGTGGGAGCCGGTGCGCACCTGATAGAGCGAGGCAAAATCAGCGATACGTCGCATACCGCTAATGCCGCCCGCATGTGTGATGGTGGTGCGGATGTAGTCGATCAGCTGCTCTTCAATCAGCTGCTTACAATCCCAGATGCTGTTAAACACTTCGCCCACCGCAATCGGCGTGACGGTGTGCTGGCGGATCAGACGGAAGCATTCCTGGTTTTCGGCGGGTGTCGGATCTTCCATCCAGAACAGGCGATAATCTTCCACGCTCTTGCCAAAACGCGCGGCTTCAATCGGTGTCAGGCGATGGTGCATGTCATGCAGCAGATGCTCATCGAAACCAAATTTGTCGCGGATAGCCGCAAAGAGTTTCGGCGTGAAATCGAGGTATTTCTCGGTTGACCAGAACTGCTCTTCCGGCCAGTGACCTTTGGTTGCCGGCTCGTAAGCCTGGCCTTTGCCTTTCGCCATCCCATAGGTGGTTTTCATGCCCGGCACGCCGCACTGGGCGCGAATCGCTTTGAAGCCCAGCTCTTTGTGTTTCGCGTAGTCATCCATCACTTCATCAATGGAATGGCCAGTGGTGTGGCAATAGACCATAACGCCAGTGCGTGAGGCACCACCCAGCAACTGGTAAAGCGGCATATTGGCGGCTTTACCTTTGATATCCCACAGTGCCATATCGACCGCAGAGATAGCGGACATGGTCACCGGACCGCGACGCCAGTAAGCGCCTTTGTAGAAATATTGCCAGATATCTTCGATCTGATGGGCATCGCGGCCAATCAGCTGCGGACAGATGTGATCTTTCAGGTAGGAGGCGACCGGTAATTCACGGCCATTCAGCGTGGCGTCGCCAATGCCGGTCAGTCCCTGATCGGTGGTGATTTTTAGAGTGACAAAGTTTCTGCCTGCGCAGGTTACAAATACTTCCGCCTTAACAATTTTCATCCTGGTGCCTTTCAGTCAGCGTTCAATGATGAAAAAGTACGCACTTTAATACTACCATACAAGTTGGTCTGACAGAGTTGTGAACCCAGTCACAGAGTGTTTTCAGGGGTACCCAGGCGCGGCAAAAAAGGGAATGAAAGAGGTGTTTTTTACAAACAGAGATTCAGACCGGCATTAAAAGGGGGCTTTCGCCCCCTGAATCAGGCTCAGGAAAGGAGTTCACACTGTGGTGGCAGGCGACAGCTTAATGCGCCTGCCATCACCTCAATCACGAATTCCCGTCCTGAAAGCGGCTCGCCATCAAGGTTAAAGGTCATTTCATGCGGAGAACGGATGGTCAGTGACTCCAGCTGTGCGGTGACGATGCCCGGATTGTCATCGTCGCCCGTCAGTGAGTGCAACAGGGTCGGCAGCAGCTCCTGTGCGGTGACAATGCTGACGTCCAGCCGGCCATCGTTAATCAGGGCCGAAGGGCAGAGTCGCTGACCACCGCCCGCCTGACGTCCATTACCAATACCAATGACCAGCGCATCACCCTGCCAGTTGAAATCGGGACCGCTGATCTCGCAGGTATCAGGTTTCAGCGTATCCATGCGCATCAGGCCGTGAATAAAATAGGAAACACCGCCCAGTGCCGACTTTAGCTTTTCCGGGGTTTCCGTGGTGATGCGGGTGCCAAATCCACCCGTCGCCATGTTAATGAAGTAGTGATCCTGGTTCACTCTGGCCAGGTCGATGGTGCTGGCTTTGCCCTGAATCGCCAGGCGTAATGCCGGTTCCATCTCTTCCGGGATGCCCACGCTGGTGGCAAAATCATTGGCCGTTCCCAGCGGCAGGATGCCCAGCACCGGGCGATGATCGGCATTCGATGCCGCCAGCGCCGTCGCGATTTCGTTGATGGTGCCATCGCCACCACCTGCTACCACCGTCTCCGCCTGCAGCGCAATCGCCTCTTTGACGTACCTGTCGCCATCACCTTTTTCAAAAGTGACACGCACCGCAATATCGAAGCCTTCTTCACGAAGGGCAGTAATGGCTTCGCGCAGATCATCATTGCCCGCGCCTTTCCCATTCAGAATGAGTAGCGTTAGCGGTTTATTATCCATTTTGCGTTCCTTGAAGATCTACAGAGTAAGAAGGGGAATTTATAACATAGCTGCCAGCAGTAAATAATTGGCGAAAGAGAGAAAAAAGAAAACCCGCACGGGGGAGCCGGGCGGGTAAATGAGGTGGTTCCAGGTAAATCTGCCGTTTGTTGTTACTCATTAGCAGCAGGCAGGACTATAAAGCAGCGCTGAACAGGGGTCTGTGATCCTGTTCTGATTTCCTCAAAATGTTTCCGTTGGTAAACGATTATGTGGATCCCGGGTATCTTCACCATGATCGAAGTTGCGCAGCAGCAGTGCAAAACGCAGATCGACTTCCTGCGGCACCCGCAACCAGACACGATGGCCATCGCCCGGCGCAACCTCTGTGGGTTCGCCGCGCGCGTTCTGCAGCGCATCAAGCTGACAATTCAGGTTTCCTTCGGGCGTCATGATCTCCACGCTGTCGTGCAGCATAAACTTGTTCTTCACCGCCACTTCAGCCCACTCACCCCGACGCTCGCCGGTAAATTCGCCGACGAATTGCTGGCGATCGGACACGGAAAAACCCTGCTGATAATTCTGATAACTGTCATGCGTGTGGCGGCGCAGGAAGCCTTCGGTATAGCCGCGATGGGCCAGACCTTCCAGCGTTAACAGCAGTGACGGATCAAACGGCTTCCCGGCAGCGGCATCATCAATCGCCCGGCGATACACCTGGGCGGTGCGGGCGCAGTAGTAATAGGACTTGGTACGCCCCTCGATTTTCAGCGAATGAACGCCCATCTCGCTGAGCCGTTCAACATGCGCGACCGCGCGCAGATCCCGCGAGTTCATGATATAGGTGCCATGCTCATCTTCGAACGCGCTCATCACGTCGCCAGGTTTCATCTTCTCTTCCAGCAGAAACACCTTGTCGGTAGGCTGACCGATGCCCAGCACAGGCGTGACATCCTGCACTGCGACAGGCGTGTGAATACCGACGATATTCCCCACCTCATCCTGCTGGCCTTCCTGCACTTTATATTCCCAGCGGCAGGCATTGGTGCAGGTGCCCTGATTCGGGTCGCGCTTGTTCATATAGCCTGACAGCAGGCAGCGACCGGAATAGGCCATACAGAGCGCGCCATGAACGAAGACTTCCAGCTCCATCTCCGGCACCTGCTGGCGGATCTCGCCAATCTCCTCCAGCGATAACTCGCGTGACAGGATTACCCGGCTCAGCCCCATCTGCTGCCAGAATTTTACCGTGGCCCAGTTGACCGCATTGGCCTGCACCGACAGGTGAATCGGCATCGTCGGAAAAGCCTCGCGCACCAGCATGATAAGACCGGGATCGGACATGATCAGCGCGTCAGGCTGCATCTCCACCACCGGCGTCAGGTCGCGAATAAAGGTTTTCAGCTTGGCGTTATGCGGTGCAATGTTCACCACCACATAGAATTTTTTGCCCAGCGCGTGCGCTTCATTGATGCCCAGCGCAAGATTTTCGTGAGTAAATTCGTTATTGCGCACCCGCAGGCTATAGCGCGGCTGGCCGGCATAGACGGCATCGGCCCCATAAGCAAAGGCGTAACGCATGTTTTTTAGCGTGCCAGCAGGGGAAAGCAGTTCGGGTTTCATGATCTTCTCACTGATGTCAGGTCAGTATGTCGCTTCAGGCGACAGGTGCAGGACCATTAAGCCCTGCAAAGGGTGCGGAATTGTAGGCAGTGAGAAAAGGGAAGTAAATTGATCGGGATCAAACTAGATCAAATGACAGGCATCGGCTTCCCAGCGATAGCCCATCCCGTAAACGGCGCGGATAAAAGGTTGCTCACTGTCGAGGTTCTCCAGCTTCCGCCGCAGATTCTTGATATGGCTGTCGATGGTGCGATCCGTGACCACGCGGTAGTCATCATAAAGATGGTTGAGCAGCTGTTCACGTGAAAAGACCTTGCCCGGTTCCAGCGACAACGTTTTCAGCAGGCGGAATTCCGCCGGAGTTAGATCCAGTGGCTTTTCGCGCCAGCTGGCGAAGAAGCGGCTTTCGTCGACCCGCAGCAACGAGGCGCTTTGCGGCTCTTCCGCTGAACGCCTGACCCGGCGCAGAATCGTTTTGACCCGTGCGACCACTTCACGCGGACTGAAGGGTTTGCAGATGTAGTCATCCGCGCCCAGCTCTAATCCCAGCAGCCGATCGATCTCCTCGGTACGCGCGGTGACCATAATAATCGGCAGCTCGGAATGACGACGGATTTCACGGCAAAGCGTTAAGCCATCGGTGCCGGGCAGCATTAAATCCAGCAGCATCAGGTCGGGTGGCGTCTGACGCACATACTCCAGCACCGCGTTGCCGTCGGCGATGTGATGGGTACGGTAGTTTGAGGCGTGCAGATAATCGATCATCAGCTGCGCCAGTTTCGGCTCATCTTCGACCACCAGAATCAGCGGGTCGTGGTTTTCCTGGCTCATAAGCGTTTACACAAGGGGAACATAGCGCAAGTGTAGCGCGATTTTCAGTCCACCTAAATCAGAGTGCGACGCATGAATATCGCCACCATGTGCATCAGCGATATTTTTACAGATGGCCAGTCCCAGACCCGAGCCGCCGCTGGCGCGGTTGCGCGAGCCTTCGGTGCGGAAGAAACGCTCAAAAATCTGCACCTGATGTTCTTTATCCACGCCAGGTGCGCTGTCATCAAAATCGATGCACCAGTGGGGCGCTTCATACTTCAGTGTCACTTCAACGCGGCCACCGCTGTCGGTGTAGCGCAGGCTGTTCTCAAGAAGGTTGGTGAATAACTGCATCAGCCGGTCGGGATCGCCAAAGAACGGGGCGTTTTCGGGCAGATTCAGTTTCAGCGTCAGGCCGTGTGCGCGATAGCGTTCGGCAAAGCTGCCCGCCGTCACCTCCAGCAACTGAACCAGATCGGTGGCCTGTTTGCGGTAGGCAAGGGCACCCTCATCCGACAGCGACAGCTGGTGCAGATCGTCCACCAGTTTGGTCAGCACCACCACCTCGCTCTGCAGCGAGGCGATCGCTTCCGGCGTCAGTTTGCGCACCCCATCCTGCATCGCTTCCAGTTCACCGCGCAGGATCGCCAGCGGCGTGCGCAGCTCATGGGAGATGTCGGCCATAAAAGCGCGCCGCATGCTCTCGTTTTTCTCCAGCGAGCTGGCAAGCAGGTTAAAGTCACCGGCCAGCTGGCCCAGCTCATCCCGGCTGCTGACCTCCACGCGGGTAGCAAAATTACCGGCCGCCAGATGATGGGTGCCGTCGACCAGTCGCTTGACCGGCGCCAGCAGACCGCGCGCCATCAGCCACGTCGCCAGTGCCGCCAGCAGCGTTGAAAGCCCCACGATAATCCAGCTGGTGCGCCGCTGCTGTTGATCAAAGTTAATATCGGTGCTGCGCGTCAGCCGCTCCGGCGGCGAGCCGATCACCCAGCCGACCACTTTATTGTTGCTGGTGGTGATGTTGCGTCGTGTGCCTTCGGGTGGCACCGGCGATTTTGGTCCGGCCAGCACTTTATACTGCTGGTCGAGGATCCAGAACTGGGTCCGCCAGCCGTGCGGCGGTAGCTGGCTGTTGCTGTCGGGATTCTGCTCCAGCGAGCGCAGCATGGTAAAGACCAGCCGATCGTTATGGCGCAAGAAATCCCAGTTGCCGTGCTGCTCATACTGATCGGCGAGGGCATCGCTGAGCAGGTTTAACCGCTGCTCGTTGCCGCGTTTAATGTAGTCGACAAAGCCGTGCTCGAAACTCATCCGAACGCCCCAGTGCATGGTGATCAGGACCAGCATGCAGGTAGCGAAAATCGCCATAAACAGTTTGGCACCGATGCCCAGTCGCAGGTTAACTCTCATTTTTCTCTCCGGCGTCGCAAATCAACGTTGGCATTCGTCTGTGGCGGAACGCGCCAGAACACCAGCGCGGGCAGAAGAATAATCAGCGACATGCAAAGGTAGGTATAAATAAACATTGAGTGATTCGCGGTGCTGTTCGCCATGTTTTCATGAGCAAATGCGCCCAGCAACAGCCCGGCGACGGTGACGCCAACACTCATCGACAGCTGCATAATCATCGACAACAGGCTGTTGCCGCTGGATGCCAGCTCATCGGGCAGCTCCTTCAGCGTCAGGGTATTCATTGAAGAGAAGCGAATGGCATTGACCATGCCCTGCAGAAACAGCACCAGCGGCAGTAGCCAGACCCAACCCATGAGCGCCACCAGGGGGAACAGCAGGACCACCAGCGCCAGCGCCACCGTCGACATCACCAGCACGTTGCGGTAGCCGTAAAGATTGACGATGCGCACCACTATGCGCTTCATCCCCATATTCCCCAGCACCATTGAAATCATCATCAGACCGGCGTGAAACGGGCTGTAGCCCATGCCAATCTGCAGAAAAATAGGGGTCATAAAGGGCAGCATGCCGCTGCCGATGCGGCCGGTAAAACTGCCCAGCAGACCAATGGCATAAACGCGGTTATCAAACAGTTTCAGGCTGAACAGCGCATTATCATTGCCGCGTGCATGTATCAGGTAGAAGAGCAGAGAGAACAGGCCAACGAGAATCATGGCACCCAGTAACAGCGGTGAGCCACCACTGCTGCGCTGGCCATCCAGCGCCAGTGTCAGGGTTGCCATGCCAGCGGCCAGCAGGATAAACCCGGCGAAATCAAAGCGCCGCGTCTGCATGCTGTAGTTGGGCATCAGCATCAGAGTGGCGATAGCGCCGGCGATGCCGACCGGAATATTGATGAGAAAGATCCAGTGCCAGCTGGCGTACTCTACTAACACACCGCCCAGTGCCGGACCCAGCAGCGGGCCAATCTGGCCGGGCAGGGTGACAAAGGTCATGGCGGACATATATTGCTCACGCGGCACGATTTTCATCACCGTCAGGCGACCCACGGGGACCATCATGGCGCCGCCAATCCCCTGAACCACGCGCGACAGCACCAGCTGATCCAGCGTGCCGGACATGGCGCACAGCAGCGAGCCGATACTGAACAGCAGAATCGCGCAGAAGAAAACGTTGCGCACGCCAAAACGATCCGCCAGCCAGCCACTGACCGGCAGCATCACCGCCACCGTCAGCACGTAATAGACGATCACCGAGTGCATGTGCAGCGGACTGACTCCCAGATCGTGCGCCATCGATGGGATCGCGGTATTGACGATGGTGGTATCCAGCGTCTGCATAAAGAAGCCGATGGCAACGATCCACAGTTGCCAGCGGACGTTAGTGCTTTGCGTAGTCATCGATCCCCCCGATAAAAGCATCACGCGCCGTGCCTGCCGACACACTCATTACGGCTATTGCGCGGCGGCGGTCAGCGGACGCTTTTTGCGCCGCAATTTATCCATCATCAGATAGACCACCGGCGTGGTGTAGAGTGTCAGCAACTGGCTCATCACCAGCCCGCCTGCAATGGTAATTCCCAGCGGTTGACGTAGTTCGGCACCGTCGCCGCTGCTCAGCACCAGTGGCAGCGCGCCAAACAATGCCGCCAGCGTGGTCATCATAATTGGCCGGAAGCGCAGCAGGCACGCCTGGAAAATCGCCTCTCGCGCACTCAGCTGGCCGTTACGCTCGGCCTCCAGCGCAAAATCGACCATCATGATGGCGTTCTTTTTCACGATGCCAATCAGCAGCAGAATACCGATCAGCGCAATCAGGCTAAAGGGCGTATCGAACAGTTCCAGCGCCAGCAACGCCCCGACACCCGCCGAGGGCAGGGTAGAGAGAATCGTCAGCGGATGCACATAGCTTTCGTAGAGGATGCCCAGCACGATATAGACCGCCGCAATGGCTGCCAGCATCAGCCAGAGCTGGCTGCTTTGCGACTGCTGAAACACCTGCGCCGTACCGGCAAAACTGCCGCGCACGCTGGAGGGCACACCAATCGCGGTCATGGTCCGTTCAATTGCTTCCGATGCCTGTGACAGCGACACACCCTCTGGCAGGTTAAAAGAGATCGTCGAGGCGGCTGACAACCCTTCATGGTTCACCGACAGCGGCGCATTCGCCGGCTGCCAGTGGGCGAACCACGACAGCGGGATGGCTTTACCGTCGCTATTTATCACAAACATCTGTGAAAGGGCGCTGATATCCTGGGTGTAGCGCGGATCGACCTCCATCACCACTTTGTACTGATTAAGCGGCTGATAGATAGTGGAAATCTGACGCTGACCAAAAGCGTTATTCAGCAGGGCATTGGCCTGAGAGACATCAATGCCAAGCCGGGCCATGCTTTCACGATCGTAGGTCAGCGCCATTTCGCTGCCTTTATCCTGCTGATCGGAGTTCACGTCCGCCAGCTGCGGCAGCGCGGAGAACGCCTCGCGGATTTTCGGCTCCCACGTCCGCAGTGCGCCGAGATCGTCCGACAGCAATGAATATTGATAAGCAGCATTCGATTCCCGCCCCCCTGCGCGCAGATCCTGCACCGCATTCAGATAGAGATTCGCCCCCGGCTCTTTCGCCAGCTTAGTGCGCAGCCGGGCGATTATTTCAAGGGCACTCTCTTTACGCTCCGACAGTGGCTTCAGCGAGATAAACATCGAGCCGCTGTTGGTCCGCATCCCACCGGTAAAGCCCACCACGCTGTCCACCGCCGGATCGGCCCCGACAATCTCCATAAAATCCTGCAGCTTGCTGCGCATCGCCTGAAAGGAAATGCTCTGGTCGGCAGAGATAAAGCCGGAGAGTCGCCCGGTATCCTGTTCCGGCATAAAGGTTTTCGGGATATGAACGAATAGCCAGCCTGTCAGGGCGATGGTGGCGAAAAACAGCAGCAGCACCCAGCGTGCATGGTTCAGCACCACGTTAAGCGACCGACCGTAGCCTTGCTGAATCGCCATCAGTAGCCGGCCCACCCCGCGCTGACGTGGCTGGCTGCGCGGCGCGTGCGGCTTCAGCAGATAAGCGCACATCACCGGCGTCAGCGTGACCGAGATAAACAGCGAGATAAGAATCGACACCGACAACGTAATGGAAAACTCAGAGAAGAAGCGGCCAATCAGCCCGCCAATCATCAGGAGCGGCAGGAACACCGCAATCAGCGACAGGCTCATCGACAGCACGGTAAAGCCGACTTCCCGCACCCCTTTTAGCGCGGCAGCCAGCGGCTTCATGCCGGCTTCCACGTGACGGGCAATGTTCTCCAGCACCACAATCGCATCGTCCACCACAAAACCGGTAGCAATGGTCAGCGCCATCAGTGACAGATTATTCAGGCTGAAGCCGCACAGGTACATCGCGGCAAACGTGCCGATTAGCGAAACCGGCACGGCAACGGCCGGGATCAGCGTGGCGCGGCCCGAGCGCAGGAAAACAAATACCACCAGAATCACCAGCGCCACGGCGATAATCAGCGACTGCTCTACTTCATGCAGCGAGGCGCGAATAGTGGGCGAGCGATCCTGCGCAATCTCAAGATCGATGGCAGCAGGGATCACTTCATGCAGCAGCGGCATTTCAGCGCGAATCCGATCGACCGTATCAATGACGTTCGCTTCAGGCGTTTTGCGGATCAGCAGCAGAACCGCAGGTTTACCCCGTGACATCCCGGCGTTGCGCACGTCCTGAACCGAGTCCTCTACCGTCGCCACATCCGACAGCCTGACCGCCGCGCCGTTGTTATAATGCACCACCAGCGGCTGATATTCCCGGGCAGTCTGTAGCGCGTCATTGGTTCGCAGTTGCCAGCGCTGCTGACCGTCATCCAGTGCGCCCTGCGGTCGTCGCTGATTGGCATTGGAGATAGCGGTGCGCACCGCATCCAGCGATACGCCCTGGTTAAACAGTGCCTGGGGATTCAGCGCCACGCGCACCGCAGGCAGCGAACTGCCGCCCACGGTGACATCGCCCACGCCTTCAATCTGTGACAGCTTCTGCGCCAGCTGGGTGGAGGCGTAGTCATAAAGCTGACCCGGATTGTAGGTATCTGAGGTCAGCGTCATGATCATGATCGGCGCATCAGAAGGGTTAACTTTCCGGTAGGTGGGACGCGACGGCATGCCGGTGGGCAGCAGGCTTTGCGCGGCGTTAATGGCGGCCTGCACGTCGCGCGCCGCGCCGTTAATGTCGCGATCAAAATCAAACACCAGAATGATGCGGGTGCTGCCCAGCGAACTGGTGGAGGTCATTTCACTGACCCCCGCGATGCGTCCCAGCGAGCGTTCCAGCGGTGTCGCCACCGACGATGCCATGATTTCCGGTGAGGCACCCGGCAGCGAGGCCGAGATGACGATGACTGGAAAATCGACCTGCGGCAGCGGTGCCACCGGCAGCAGACGGAAGCCCAGCATCCCGGCCAGGGCGATGGCCAGTGTCAGCAGGGTCGTGGCGACGGGCCGATGGATGAAGAGGGCAAAAAACTTCACTCTGCGGCCTCCGTACGGCCAAAGCGTCGGCGGGTAGCATGCGCCAGGCGGTCAAACAGCAGGTAGATCACCGGTGTGGTGAACAGCGTCAGTACCTGACTCAGAATCAGGCCACCGACCATGGCGATTCCCAGCGGATGACGCAATTCGGCACCGACGCCGGTGCTGAGCATCAGCGGCAGCGCACCGAGAAGGGCTGCCAGTGTGGTCATCAGAATCGGACGGAAGCGCAACAGACAGGCCTGATAGATGGCATCTACCGGCTTCATGCCCTGTTCACGTTCGGCTGCCAGCGCAAAGTCGATCATCATGATGGCGTTCTTTTTCACGATGCCGATCAGCAGGATGATGCCGATAATTGCCACGATATCCAGCTCATTGCCGCTGAGCATCAGCGCCAGCAGCGCGCCGACACCGGCAGTGGGCAGTGTTGAGAGAATCGTAATCGGGTGAATAAAGCTTTCATAGAGCACGCCCAGCACGATGTACATCGCCACGATGGCTGCCACAATCAGCCAGACGGTGCTGCTGAGCGCCGCCTCAAACGCCAGCGTACTGCCCTGGAACTGGGTCATCAGCTCCGCGGGCATGCCCAGCTGCGCTTCCGCCTGCGACACCGCCTTCACCGCATCTTCCAGCGAATAGCCATCAGCCACGTTGAAGGAGAAGGTCGCCGACGGGAACTGGTCCAGATGGTTAATGCTGAGCGGCGTGTGACGCTGTTCAATACGGGCGATGGCGCTCAGCGGAACGCTGCCGCCATCACTGCTGTTAAGGCGAATTGCCTCCAGGCTCTCCAGCCCCGGTGTGGCGTTATTATCCTGCTCCAGCACCACACGATACTGATTTGCCTGGGTATAGATGGTGGAGATGAGTCGCTGCCCAAACGCGTTGTACAGCGCGTTATCGACATCGGCCATGCTGATACCGAGGCGGCTGGCGCTGTCGCGGTCAACGTTGACATAAGCTTCCAGCCCCTGATCCTGCCAGTCACTGCTGACGTCACGCAGCTGTGGCAGGGTACTGAGCCGGGTCAGCAGGGCCGGCACCCAGGTGCTGAGCGACGACAGGGAGCCGGACTGCAGCGTGAACTGGTACGGCGTGCGGCTCGCCTGGGTATCGATGGTGAGATCCTGCACCGCCTGCAGCCAGAGCTGCACGCCCGGCAGCTGACTGACCTGTTGTTGCAGGCGTTGCTGAATAGCCGGAATGCGGTCGTCGCGTTGATCCAGAGGTTTAAGGTTAATCTGCAGTCGCGCGCTGTTCAGTGAGGCATTGGTGCCATCGACGCCGACGAACGAGGTCATGCTCTCAACCGCCGGATCTTTCATGATGATGGAGGCAACGTCGCGGGTGCGCTCTGCCATGCTGGCGTAGGAGACCGACTGCGGTGCCTGCAGCGTACCCTGAATAATGCTGTTGTCCTGCTGCGGGAAAAAGCCTTTCGGGATCACCATCCACAGCAGCAGCGTCAGCACAAGGGTGCCAAGCGCGACCGACAATGTCAGCCAGGGGTGATTCAGCACCCGTTTCAGGCCACGGCCATAGGCGGCCACGATACGATCAAAAATCGCCTCGCTGGCCCGTGAAAAGCGGTTCTGTTTACGCAGCGACTCTGCGCTCAGCATCCGGGCGCACATCATCGGCGTCAGGGTGAGTGACACTACTGCGGAAATCAGAATCGCTACGGCCAGCGTCACGGCAAATTCGCGGAACAGACGGCCAATTACGTCGCCCATAAACAGCAGTGGAATCAGTACCGCAATCAGCGAAAAGGTCAGGGAGATAATGGTAAAGCCGATCTCACCGGCACCTTTCAGCGCGGCGGTAAGCGGCTTTTCCCCTTTTTCGATATAGCGCGAGATGTTCTCAATCACCACAATGGCATCATCGACCACAAAACCCGTGGCAATGGTCAGCGCCATCAGCGTCAGGTTATTAATGGAAAAACCGAGAAAGTACATCGCCGCAAAGGTGCCGATCAGCGACAGCGGCACCGCCACCGCCGGGATCAGCGTGGCGGGCACGTTACGCAGGAACAGATAGATAATCATCACCACCAGCGCCATCGCCAGTATCAGCTCAAACTGCGTGTCGTTCACCGACGCGCGAATATTGGTGGTGCGGTCGGTGAGCAGTTTCACCTCTACCGATTTGGGCAGCGTTTCGGTCAGGGCGGGCAACATGGCACGGATATTATCTGCAGTGGCGATAATATTAGCGCCAGGCTGACGCTGGACATTAAGCACAATCGCCGCATCGCGATTGGCCCAGGCGCCAAGCCAGCTGTTTTCTGCTCCCTGTTCAATGGTCGCCACGTCACCAAGACGCACCGGCGCGCCATTTTTGTAGCTGATAATCAGCTGGCGATAATCTTCCGCGGATTTCATCTGGTCATTGGCTGACAGGGTAATAGAACGCGTCGGACCATCCAGGCTGCCTTTGGCGGAGTTAACGTTGGCATTGCTGATGGCGGTTCGCACCGTTTCACTGGTCAGACCCAGCGCCGCCAGCGCCTGCGCATTCATTTTTACCCGCACTGCCGGGCGCTGACCGCCTGACAGTGTGACCAGGCCGACACCGCTGACCTGCGAAATTTTCTGCGCGACCCGCGTTTCCACCATGTCCTGCACCTGCGTCAGCGGCATGCTGCGCGTCGTGACGGCCAGCGTCATGATGGGCGGATCGGCAGGGTTTACTTTGCTGTAGACCGGTGGATTGGGCAGGTCGTTGGGCAACAGATTAGTGGCGGAGTTAATGGCCGCCTGCACCTCCTGCTCGGCCACATCCAGCGGCAGCGTCAGCTGAAACTGCAGTGTTACCACCGAGGCACCGCCGGAGCTTTGCGATGCCATCTGTTTCAGCCCCGACATCTGACCAAACTGACGCTCTAGTGGGGCGGTAATGGAGGAGGTGACCACATCCGGGCTGGCACCAGGATAAAGCGTAACCACCTGGATAGTCGGATAATCGACTTCCGGCAGTGCCGAGACCGGCAGGAACCGGTAGCCCAGCACTCCGGCCAGCAAAATCGCAATCATCAACAGCGTGGTGGCGACCGGACGCAGAATAAACTGGCGTGACGGCCCGTCACTGTGATCGGGAGGCATGACCTGCATTACTCACGCTCTCCTTTTGACGGCAGGGCGGCGCGGGTGGCGCGCGGTGCGTTGCTCTGCGGCGCGACCACCTCGACTTTCGCGCCTTCGGTCAGACGATCCAGACCATCGGTCACGACCCGTTCACCGGCTTCCAGACCGGCGCTGACCACCACTTTCTGGCTATCCTGCAGGCCGGCAATCACGCTTTTCTTGCTCACCTTGTTGTCACTGTTGACCACCCAGACAAAGTGGCCTTCGTTGCCCATCTGTAATGCGGCAGGCGGAATCACAACGGCATTCTGCAAGGTGTTGACCTTGAGCCGAACATTGACGAACTGATTAGGGAAGAGGGCGTCGTCCTGATTATCAAACCGCGCTTTGATTTTTATGGTGCCGGTCGTCACATCAATCTGGTTATCGAGGCTCAGCAGTTTGCCGCTGGCGATTAAATTCTCATTACTGCGATCCCAGGCCTCCACCAGCAGCGGCTGGCCGCTTTTCTGTGCCTTGAGAATGGAACTGATGCTGTTCTCCGCCAGGGTAAAGACCACATCAATCGGGTGCGTCTGGGTGATCACGACGATACCGGTGGTGTCGCCACTGGTGACGTAGTTGCCGACATCCACCTGTTTCAGGCCGACACGGCCGGCAATCGGTGCAGTGATTTTGCTGTAGGTCAGATTGAGCTGCGCACTGGCGACGCTTCCCTCATCCGCTTTCAGGATGCCCAGCGTTTCATTCACCAGTGAGCGCTGGGTATCCAGCTCCTGCTGCGATACCAGCGACGTTTTTGCCAGCTTCTCGAAGCGCGCCAGGTCGCGACGGGCATTGGCCAGCGTCGCCTGATCTTTCGCCAGCTGGCCCTGAGCCTGGGTTAACGCCACCTGGTAAGGACGTGGGTCGACTTCTGCCAGCAGATCGCCCGCGTTGACCTGCTGGCCTTCGGTAAAGTGGATCGCCAGCAGATCGCCATTGACCCGGCTGCGCACCGTGGCCGTGTTAGCCGCCGTGACGGTACCCAATCCGCTAAGGTATTGCGGCACGCTCTGGCTGGTAGCCGTCGCTGCCTGAACAGGGGCGAGTGGCCGACGAGCGCCGTCACCGCTGCCCTTGCCACCTCGAGGCCCGGGCGAGTCCGTCTGGCTGCTGCTCTGTGGCTGGGCAGTGCGCTGCCAGGCATAGTAGCCGCCAGCGGCCACAGCAATCAGGGCCAGTGCGATCAGTGTTTTCTTCATAACAGGGTGTCGGGTGCTCATGATTGTTGATGCTCTCCAGCAGTGACGTAGTCCCAGGCGCAGGCATCAAATGGGTAGCCTGCAAACGACAGAGTGTAGTCGCCTCTGACAGGCAAAATTTGAAGGAAATAAGGATATCTGTCAGGGCCGGGTAATTATGCCTGTTATTACATTAATCGCAGCACAATCGTCATAAAGGCGTGAAAACACTTTGCTATGCTGAGAAACAGGCAGTTTGTCAGGCAAATTAAGGAGCAGATAATGAGTCAGAATCAAACCCGGCAGTTGGGTGACAGTGGGATTACGGTGCCGTTACTGACGTTTGGCGGCAATGTGTTTGGCTGGACGGTGGATCAATCCACCTCGTTTTCTCTGCTGGATGGGCTGGTTGAACGAGGGCTGTGGTTCATCGATACCGCCGATGTCTACTCCCGCTGGGCGCCAGGCAATAAAGGCGGTGAATCCGAAACCATTATTGGAGAGTGGCTGAAAAAAAGCGGAAAACGTGACCAGATTGTGCTGGCAACCAAAGTTGGCATGGAAATGTCGCCTGAGAAGACCGGGCTGAAGCCGCAATATATCCGTCAGGCAGTCGAAGATTCACTTCGCCGCTTACAGACTGACTATATCGATCTCTATCAGGCACACCGCGACGATCAGGATACGCCGCTGACGGAAACGCTGAGCACCTTTGACAGCCTGATCCGTGAAGGTAAAGTGCGCGCCATTGGTGCCTCCAATTACAGCGCAGCGCGTCTGCAGGAGGCGTTGAAGGTGAGTGAATCGCAGGGGCTGGCGCGTTATGAAACGCTGCAACCGCAATATAACCTGTTTGACCGCCAGCCTTATGAGTCGGAACTGGAGCCCGTTGTCATGGCGCAGGGTTTAGGCGTGATCAACTACTACTCGCTGGCCAGCGGTTTTCTCAGTGGCAAATATCGTGATGCAGCAGATGCCGGTAAAAGCGCACGCGGGCAGGGCGTGGTGGAGAAATACCTTAACCCGCGCGGTCTGCGGATCCTGGATGCGCTGGATGCCATCAGTGAAGCCCATCAGGCGACGCCAGCTCAGGTGGCACTGGCATGGCTGATTGCCCGTCCTGGCATCACCGCCCCGATCGTCAGTGCGACGTCGATTAAACAACTCGACGATCTGGCTGGTGCGATGCAACTGACGCTGACCCCCGCGCAGATCGCGCAACTGAACCAGGCGAGCCGTTAACTTCAGGGGCGCCAGCGCCCCTTTTTTACGGTATGCCTGTGCAGGAAGTAAGCCCGCCCAAAGAATAATCAATCAGAGATCCCGATCACACTTGCATTAATAAACGGATGTTACGGGAAATTATGCGCACGTATTTATAAAAAACAGCGTTTACCCAGCACTATCCTCTGCGCGTCACTTCCCGTAACTCACATAAGAATAAACAAGATGAAAAACAGAAAAGCACCCACCTTTTCCGCTGCCAGTATGGCAACGGGCACCCTGATCCTGGCCATTTTTTCTTCACAAGCCATGGCTGCTGACGCGCTGAGTCCGGACTCCGAATGGATGTTTGGTGACTGGGGCGGCTACCGAACGCAATTGCAGGATGACGGCATCAAGTTTGACGTCAACTACACCATGGAGAGCGCCGCAAATTTAGGGGGTGGCGCAAATACCAACACCACCATGCGCTACAGCGACCAGTGGACGTTCGGCACCAATTTCGACCTGCAAAAGCTGCTGGACTGGCAGGATGCCGAATTTCAGATGACCGTGACGAATCGTAACGGACAGAATGTTTCTGAGCAGGTCGCGGATCAACGCACCGGGATGCTCTCCTCCGTGCAGGAGGTGTATGGTCGCGGCCAGACCTGGCGTCTGACACAGTTCTGGTTACGCAAAGGATTGTTTAACGATGTGGTCGATCTGAAAGCCGGACGCGTGACGGTGGGTGAAGACTTCGATAATTTCGATGGCAACCTGTTCCAGAACCTGGCACTGGGCAGCGGACAGGCAGGTAACTGGCGCGGCGACCGCTGGTTCAACTGGCCGGTATCGCAGTGGGGCGGTCGGATTAAGTTCAATATCACCCCGGAGGTCTTCTTCCAGGTTGGTTTCTACAATCAGAACCGAGCTAACTATGATCGTGGAGATGGCTTCCGTCTGGATACCAGCAATTCCGAGGGCAATCTGGTGCCGGTGGAACTGGGCTGGAAACCGACGTTCGGGCCGGAGAAATTACCGGGTAACTACCGCATCGGTTATTACTATTCGTCGGTGGATGGCGATGTTTATGGCAGCTGGCGCAATGGCGGCTATCAGGATCAGGCGCATGCCTATGGCGGCTATCTGCTGTTACAGCAACAGCTGACCGCGCAGGATGGCGATGTGAATCGTGGTCTGGGCGTGCGGGTTCAGGCGGTGATGAACGATCACAAGACCTCGAAGACGGATAACTACCAGTCTATCGCGTTTACCTGGACAGGACCGTTTGATGCCCGTCCTCAGGATGAGATCGGCGTGGGCGCGTCGCGTATTCATGTGAACAGCGACTACACCCGCGCTCTGCGTCAGCAGAATCAGGCGAATGGCGAGAGCCGCTTTGACAGCCCGACCTATCTGCCGCTTCAGGAAGGTTCAGAGTACAACTATGAGGTTTATTACAACGCCAAAGTGACGAACTGGATGTCACTGCGACCAAACCTGCAGTATGTGGTGGCGCCAGGCGCGGTAAGCGAAGTGAAAGATGCGTTTATCGGCGGTATCAGCGCCAATATCGCCTTCTGATTTACAGCCCAAAAGGGCTCAGATGTATCAGGCAGACTGCTCCCAAACGTAAAGCGGTGGGAGCGTGCTCATCGTTGTCTGCAAACAAAAACGATAAGCAGTTGCCGTTTGAGATTGATGACGAAGTTTGGCTCGGTTAGCTGTGAGATCGAGCCAGTGCAGTAAACACGGTCAGATCGGAAAGTCGCTTACACCAATCCCTGGCACGCTCGGCCCGCGCCGTCCATGGCGCGGGACGCTTTCCTCCTCTGACCGTGTTCCCTGCTTGTTGAGTTATTCCGTCGCTGCCAGTTACACCCTGATTTGAATTTGTCAGCAGTCTGAAAGGGCACTTAAAGGTGCTTTTTTTTACATAGCAGGGCTGCCAAAGATCAACGGAACATCACTTCTGCCCAGCGGGCCAGCCCGGCGGTGACGGAGGCGAAATCATCGCCGCCCGCAATCGGCGTATCCGGCAGCGTCTGCTGCAGTGCCGCGCGCAGTAACGGTGAACGCGCACTGCCGCCGGTCAGGTAGATGACATCCGGTTTAATCTGGCTGGTGGCTAAGGCCAGCTGCACCTGCTCCAGAATTTTCTCCAGCGGCTGACTGATGGCGTCCTGCAACTGCTCCACACCAATTTCTGTCTCTAATGCCGCGGCAATAAAGTCGAGCGAGGCGGTATGTGCCGGATTAGCTGACAGCGCAATCTTGCTCTCTTCCGCCGCACGCACCAGGCGATAACTGAGTTTTTGCTGCCACACTTTCAGCAGGCGAGCCACCACATCACCCTGTTCAGCATCCCGCACTAAATCCCGCAGCCACTTTCCGCAGGCCGGGCTGTAGAAGTCGCTCTGTGCCGGCACATCATTTATCGCGATGGCGTTCCACCACGGCAGGGCTGGCAAGGCGGTGCCTTTCTGGGTATTACCACCCAGGCCAAGTAGCGGCATCAGGGTCTTAAACGTCAGCATGATATCCAGGTCGTTACCGCCAACGCGGCAACCGCTATGGCCCAACAGGCTTTCGCGGCGGTCGGCCTTATCACGCCACTTTGGCCCCATCAGCAACATCGAGCAGTCGGTGGTTCCGCCGCCGATATCCACAACCAGCACGGTTGTTTCCTGTTTGAGTGTGGCTTCGAAATCGAGTCCGGCTGCCACCGGTTCAAACTGAAATTCCACGTCGCGGAAACCGGCACGGTGTGCTGCGCGAAGCAGAATGCCTTCAGCCTGCTGGTTAGACTCTTCACTGCCTAAGCCCTGGAAGTTGACCGGTCGCCCGATCACAGCCTGATCGATAGCGTGATCAAGCTGGCTTTCGCCCTTTTGGCGGATGTGCAGCATCATGGCGCAGACCAGATCTTCAAACAGAGCAATCTGCTGCGGCTTCAGGCCAGTGGCACCGAGAAAGGATTTGGGGGATTTAACGAACCAGACATCTTCGGGATCGACCATATAGTGCTGCAGCGCGGTAAGGCCAAACTGCACACTGTTGGGCTGAACCTCAATATCTTCTTCGCGGTTATAACGCAGGGCGCGCTGCAACAACGCGGTGGTTTCGCTATCAGGTGTTGCCACCTGATGATGGCGATAGAGCCATTCGCTGATCGACTCGCGGGTAGGCGCACAGATCATCGACGGCAGCAGGCGCTGATCATTTTCCAGCGTTAACAGACGTGGCGTGCCATTTTCGCTGACTGCAATTGAGCAGTTAGCCGTACCGTAATCGAATCCTATGAACATTTTCGCCCCCATGCCGGAAAAAAGGGGGCGACTTTAGCGCAGCTTCATCAGTGTAGCAAGCAGGTCGCGCTGGAATTAACGGATAGCGAAGATTCGATCTTCGGCCAGTGCGCGTAATGGCTGCCGCTCGGCCACGGCACTGCCCCAGACGCCATCCACATCAAGGGTAGCCAGCGTGCTGAGCACAGCAGGGACCGAAACCGGACCGGCCAGCACCGCGATGTTACGCTGCGTTGCCTGGCCCTGAATAATGGTCAGCAGCATCTCATCCATCAGATTATTGTGAACGTTAGCAACCAGTTCAGGTGCCAGTACCAGGTAATCAACTACCTCGTTACTCAGCAGAGTAAACGCGTCCAGATTTCGGCCAAAATGTTGCAATACGATACGGCAGCCACACTGCCGCAGTTGCAGCAGTGCGGAATAGAGCTGATCGCCTTTGCTCAACACGCTGGCCGCAGGGAAAGCGAAACCACAGTGGCTTTCAGAGAGACCGGCCGCGACAAAGCGCTGACAGAGTTGCTCCACAAAGGCGGCATCACTGAGTATCCCGGCATCAAGCGGCAAAATCACCGGAATGCCTTTCTGATTGAGCTTTTCCACGTCGTGGCGGAAAAAAACCGCAAGAATATTGTTATCGAGACGACGTCGCAGCGTCTCATCGTGCAGGTTATTGCGCAGCAACGTCTCATCCAGCAGTAATCCATCTGCGGTTAACAGCTGTACATCAAGCAGCCAGATAAAGGCGGCCTGCGGGGTTTTGGGTGGCGCAACAGGCCAGGCGGGCAGTTCAATCTGCAGCGCATCAATCATCGCGGCATCCATTCCCTGATGGTTACCCGGCAGCGGTAAGCTATGCTGCTCATAAATCATCAGTCGTCCACGCCCACTGCGTTTGGCGTTGTAACAGGCGATATCCGCCTGAGAAAGGACGTCGCTGCTCTGACAGTTTTCTGCTGAAATTTGTGTCACTCCCGCACTGGCGCCCACATGATAGAGGCGACCCAGCCACTGGAAGCGGTAATCGTTGACCGCAGCGACGATGCGCTGCACCACGTCATGTGCCTGACCCACATCGCAATCAGGCATCAGAAGCGCAAACTCATCGCCGCCCAGTCGGGCCAGGAAGTCGCTGCTGCGCAGATGGTGCTGCATCAGATCGGAGAGCTCGCGCAGCAATGCATCGCCTGCGGCATGCCCTGCGGTGTCATTGACCGCTTTAAACTTATCCAGGTCGATAAACACCAGCACATGCTGATGCTGATGTTCAGCGGCATCAAACAGCAGACGTTTAAGCTGAAGCTCAAAGCTGGCGCGGTTAGGCAGGCGGGTCAGGGTGTCGTGGAGGGCGCTGTAACTCAGGCGCTTCATCAGTTTACGTGATTCACTCACATCCTGAATAACCATGACGGCACCCTGTTCCACGCCCGCTTCTGAACGCAGTGGCGTGATGCTGTAATGAATATCGATGTGGCCGCCATCCGGGGTGTGGAGCACCAGATCTTCAGCCAGACTGGGGGTGATTTTTTCCGGTGGCAACTGGCACAACAGCAGATTCTCCACTTTCGGGCCGTTACGTCCCTGAGTTATGTGCAGCAGCTCACTGAGCGGCTGCCCGGCAGCCTGCTCCTGTGACAAGCCACTCATCTTCTCCGCCACCGGATTCATAAAGGCGACACGCATCTCTTTGTCCGTGCTGATAACCGCTTCACCGATTGAGTCCAGGGTTATCGCCATGCGCTCTTTCTCCTGAAACAGCGCTTCGTTCAGATTACGAAGCGGGGTGATGTCCTGGCAGATCCCCAGCATGCGCTCAATGCGGCCCTCTTTACTCAGTAAACGGTTTGCCTGGGTGCGCACCCAGCGCTGGCCCTCGGCATTAACCACGCGATACTCCATGTGAAAAGCACTGCGCAGCTCAATCGCCTGTTGCACCGTCAGCGCAGCATACTCCCGATCTGCGGTATGCAGCAGATGGATCCAGAGGTCATAGCTGGGCGACTCATGAGAGGCGAGACCAAACAGGGCATACATGCGCTTGTCCCATAACATTTCACCGGTCAGCAGGTTCCACTCCCACACGCCAATGCCACCGGCTTCGTTGGCCAGCGTGATGCGCTCCATCAGCCGGCGATTCACCTGCTCACTCTGCTTCAACTCAGAGATATCAATAATTTGCGCGATAAAATAGAGCGGTTCCTGGCTGCCATCGCGCACCAGCGATACCGTGAGGCGTGCCCAGACAATCTCACCATCTTTACGAAAATAGCGCTTCTCAAACGTGTACGTATCAATCTCACCTTCCAGCAATCGGCTGGCATGTTGCAGATCAAGGCTCAGATCATCGGGATGCGTAATTTGCTGGAATGTCAGGCGTTTGAGCTCTTCGGCCGGATAGCCAAGGATATCGCACAGCGAGCGGTTAACCTGCAGCCATTTACCCTGAGGCGCCACCAGCGCCATACCGATTGCAGAGTATTCCATGGCGTGACGGAAGCGGGTTTCGCTGTCGGTGATGTGGAGTTTTTCACGCCGGAACGCATCCATCACCAGCGACATAATGTGGCTAGGGATCAACACCAGAAGGAAAGGTAACCAGCTGGAGACCGGGCCCAGCGCGCTGTTGTTGTTTACTACGCTGACCGCATCCAAAGCCAGCAGCATCGAGATAAAACTGGCGTTGATGAAGAACAGCACAAACGCCTGCAGCTTGGGCAGGCGCACCGCGCACCAGAACAGGATTACGACAATAAAGGTAAAGGGCCAGGGCAGAAAACGCAGCGACAGATAACTGGCACCCAGGGTCAGGAGCAGCGTCATCAACGTTTCTGGCAACTGCCTGCCCAGCTCGCTGAACTGGGCCCGTCGCAGCGGCCAGGGCAGCAGCAGCAGCATCGGGCCTAACACCAGCATGCCGATGATTTCTGAGATCACCCATGTATAAAAGAAGGGAAACGAAGCGTGGCCGCTGACCTGCAGCGTCCAGAGCGCCAGCAGGCCGCCCAGAACCGGTGTCACGATACCCACCGATAACACCATCCGGGCCCAGTCATGCAGAGAGTTCAGTGGCGCGCGCCGATCCAGCAGCGCGCGCAGCAGCATGCCACCCACACTGGCCTGAATAAGGTTTAACAGCGCGAATTTAATGTTTGAAAAGGCAGGTCCGATGATGATGGCGTTGGCTGCGGCGGTGCCCAGCACACAGGCAGTCAGCAGCAGGGGTAGCTGACGTGACGGACAGCGGAAAACCACCACAGTCATTAATGTCGTCGGGAACCAGAGCGGGGAGATTTTCCCGCTGACCACGATCAGTTCAAGACAGAACAGTGTCAGGACAAACACTATACAGCCAAGGAACAGCGCCGAAAGCCAGCAGTTTGGCGTGCTATTTTGCGGGGACAGGATCTCTATCGTCATGCGGACTTCCGTCAGGGTGCAACGCTCCGCTACGGCGAATCAGGCACCAGTCATTCTCTGACTGCATGCTAGCACATTCGGCAAAGAAAAAAGGGGTGAAATCAATATTGCCCGTTATTCGGTGAATTGACGGGCACAGAGAAATTGATGACCAGCGTATTGATTACTGGCGGAAAAGATCGGCGCGGGTATAGGGCTTCTCCAGCCCCGCGAGGCTGGCAGAGAAGCGTTCCAGAAACTGTTGCGTCGTCGCGACACGGCCATGACCCATTAATAGAAACGGCACTAACAGTGCAGCACCGATCTGTGGCCAGCTAAAGCCTTTGAGCGCGGTGCGGCGCTGAGAGATCAGAAACGCGGTACTCAACGTGAAGCCCAGCAGCAAACCGGTGGCAACCTCACTTTTCGAGTGAGCGTGGATGACCAGACGCGAGAACCCAACCATCAGAGGAATCAGGTAACCCACGCCAATCGCGGCAATGCGCCATTTTGCTGACCAGCGTCCGGAAATCAGCCACAGCATCACTGGCCACAGGGTAGCGGACATCGCGCTGTGACCGCTGAAGCCGGTAAAATTAAAACGGGCACTGCCGATGCCAAACCCGAGAAACAGAATCTTTGAGATGCTGACTGTCAGGCCAGCCAGGCCAAAGGCCACAATCCAGTAAAAGACCGTAAGGCGGTTATCACTTTTCCACGGCAAAATCAGCGCAATAATTACCGCTGTCGGAATCAACAGCATGCTGTCGCCAAAATAGGTCAAAGTCTTCCAGTGCATACCACTCCTGATGCATCATTCGGTCATCATGTCAGCGACACGCGTTCAGACAACCGCGCGCCGCACAGGCCATTTTTTTATAATATGGTGTGCTGCTAGTTTATCGGTGAAATGAGTGGCGTCCAAAGGAGAAAGTCTGAAAAGACGCCGGTGCCATTTTTCTGGCATCAAAAGGCCGAAATCCCTATACTTAGCGCGAACACACCCTCTCCATTTCGGCCCGTCCGCTGCCCGCGTAATGTGTGACCAGTGGCAGGCTCCAGTTATCAGGTCTTAAAAAAGTATGACTGACAAGTCTCATCAGTGCGTGATTGTAGGCATTGCCGGCGCTTCCGCATCCGGTAAAAGTTTAATTGCCAGCACGCTCTATCGTGAAATCCGTGATCAGGTAGGTGACGAGCATATCGGGGTTATCCCGGAAGATGCTTATTACAAAGATCAAAGTCACCTCACCATGGAAGAGAGGGTTAAAACCAATTATGACCATCCGAGTGCGATGGATCATGATTTGCTGTTGCAGCATCTGCAGGCGGTAAAAGCCGGGCAGGACATTGAGCTGCCGGTCTACAGCTACGTTGAGCACACCCGCACTCAGCAAACGCAGCACCTGAAAGCGAAAAAGGTCATTATTCTTGAAGGCATTCTGCTGTTAACCGATGCCCGTCTGCGCCAGGAACTTAACTTTTCTATCTTCGTCGACACGCCGCTTGATATCTGTCTGATGCGCCGTATGAAACGTGACGTCAATGAGCGCGGCCGCTCAATGGATTCGGTAATGAGTCAGTATCAGAAGACCGTGCGTCCGATGTTTCTGCAGTTTATCGAGCCATCAAAACAGTACGCCGATATCATTGTGCCGCGCGGCGGAAAAAACCGTATCGCCATTGATATCCTGAAGGCGAAAATTAACCAGTTTTTTGAATAACCCACGTCCATCCGGACGGGGTGCAGACCGGTGGCAGGCACGCTGTCACCGGTTCGCTACACTTATGCCATGGAGTTACCGCAATGAGATTATGCGATCGCGATATTGAAGCCTGGCTGGACAATGGCAAACTGGCCATTGAGCCACGCCCGCCTGTCGAGCGCATTAATGGGGCAACCGTCGATGTGCGCCTGGGGAATCAGTTCCGCACCTTCAGCGGCCATACCGCGGCCTTTATCGATCTGAGTGGCCCGAAACAGGAAGTAAGCGCGGCACTGGATCGGGTCATGAGCGATGAGATCGTGTTGCCTGATGGTGAAGCCTTTTTCCTCCATCCGGGTGAGCTGGCGCTGGCGGTAACGCTGGAGTCCGTGACGCTGCCTGACGACCTGGTCGGCTGGCTGGATGGCCGTTCATCGCTGGCGCGCCTCGGGCTGATGGTGCATGTGACAGCGCACCGCATTGATCCAGGCTGGCAGGGTCGTATCGTGCTGGAATTCTACAATTCAGGTAAACTGCCGCTGGCTCTGCGTCCGGGTATGTTAATCGGCGCGCTGAGTTTTGAACCGCTTTCAGGCCCGGCTGCGCGTCCTTATAACCGACGTGAAGATGCTAAATATCGGGGTCAGCAGGGCGCTGATGCCAGCCGTATCGATAAAGACTGATCTGAGGATGTAATGAAAAGAGTGATAACCACGCTGGCCATCCTGTTAGTGGTGGTCGTAACGGGATTGAGCGCGCTGGTGCTGCTGGTCAATCCCAACGACTTCCGTACCTATATGGTGCAACAGGTTGAACAACGCAGTGGTTATCGCCTTGAGGTCAGTAACGATTTGCGCTGGCACGTCTGGCCTCAGCTCAGCATCCTGGCTGGGCGGATGAGCCTCACCGCGCCGGGGGCGACTCAGCCGCTGGTCTCAGCGGAGAACATGCGTCTCGATGTTGATCTCTGGCCTCTTTTATCCCATCAGCTCAGCGTCAGTCAGGTGTTGCTGAAAAATGCGATAGTGCGGGTAACGCCCGACAGTAGCGCGCAGCCTGCCAGAAATGCCCCTCAGGGTCCGCGTGATGCGGAGCCTGCCTCGCCATCCACCGGCTGGTCATTTGATATTGCTAAACTGCGGGTAGCCGACAGTCTGCTGATCTGGCAACAGCCAGGCGGCGACGAATATAATTTTCGTGACCTCAACATTACGATGGATCAGGACGCGAACAAGCTGGCGACACTCTCTCTGAGCACGACGCTGATGCGCAACCAGCGCAACGCCACGCTGAATCTCAAAGGCCAGCTGGATGCTGCGCAATATCCGCACCGTCTTACCGGCCAGCTGCAGCAGCTCGATTACACCTTATCGGGCGCCGACATTCCGTCTCAGGGGATTAAAGGGTCGTTGAGCCTGCAGGGCGAATGGAATGGTGACCGGCAGCAGTTCTCCTTTAGTGGTCTGCAGCTCACCGCAAATGACAGTACCCTGACCGGGCAGGGCAGTGGTCATGTGGTGCCGCCACAGCAGCTGGCGCTGGATCTGAAAGCCAGCAACCTGAATCTCGATAATTTACTCACCAGTGCGCCCGTTTCTGAAGCGCCTGGCGCGCAGCACGCCACCGTGGCCCGTTCGCCGGTGATTGCTGCGCCGCGTGAACGCACCAATGCGGACTCTCCTCTCAACGACATGGATCTGGCGCTAAAACTTCAGGCGAATAATGCGGTATGGCGCGGCCTCTCGCTGACTGATTTTACGTTAAATGCCCGCAATCAGCAGGGACTCATGACGCTGAACACCCTCAGCGGCAAGCTGGGTAATGGCAGCTTCTCGATTCCCGGCAGCATCGACATTCGTCATCCAGAGACACGGGTCAGCCTGAAACCGCAACTCCGGTTTATTCAAATCCAGCCGTTGCTGAAAGCGTTTGCACTACCGGAAAGTCTGCAGGGCAACCTGAGTCTTGACGGGGAGCTGTCCGGCGATACGCTGACAGTCGAGGCGGCAAAGCGCAGCTGGCAGGGCAGGGCGACGATCAGTGCCAGCAACCTGAAGCTGGCACAGCTTAATCTCCAGCAAATGGTGCAGCGTGCTGTGGCTCGGGTCAGCGATAAGGTCAGCAGCCAGGATGCCGTAGAAGAGGGTATTGAGTCGATCAGCGGGCAGGTGGCGCTGAATAAAGGTGTACTCAGCTTCAGTGATCTCAATGGTAACGGTCAGAATCTGGGATTACAGGGCGCGGGCAAAGTCGACATGGTGCAGCAACAGCTGGATGTGACGCTGGGACTGAAAATCAGCGGCTGGCGTGGCGATGATGCGCTGGTGAAGGCACTTTCCAGTCAGCCTATCCCACTGCGTATGTATGGCGGCTGGAACAGCCTGCAATATTCCCTGCCAGTGGATGACGTTCTTCGTAACCGTCTGCAGAGTGAGGCAAGGTCACGTCTGAATCAGTGGATTGATCGCCAGAAAGAGGGCGAGAACAAAGAGAATCTGAAGAAAATCATGCGTCCCTAGCGGGCGCATTCCCTGCGCCCCTGGCAGTGGCTATACCTCGTAATCTGCGTCAGGCTGCCGCAGGATTTCTACCTTCTGAATCCGATGATTTTCAACCTGCAGCGTTCGCAGCAGATAGTCACCCAGTTGCAACACTTCGCCTTCCTGAGGAATGTGTTGCAGCTTATCCATCAGTAATCCAGCCAGCGTATGGTAGTCACGCTGTTCATCCAGCGGCAATTTCACATAGAGCGCCAGATCGTCCAGTGGCATATGGCCGTTGGCAATCCAGTGACCTTCACCCTGAATCTGTATATCGTAACGGGCGTCAATTTCACCCGCCTCATTCGGCAGATTGCCGGCGATGGTCTCCATCACATCGCTCAGCGTCACCACGCCTTCCATTGAACCGAACTCATCCACCACAAAGGCAAAATGTGTATGAGCCTGACGAAACTGTTCCAGCGCCTGCAGCAGGGTCAGTCGCTCAGGAAATACCAGCGGTTGTCGGATAAGGGCGCGTAAATCGAGTGAATTGTTGTGCAGCGACTGGTGCAGCAGATCGATAACATGCACCACACCCAGTGGTTCGCTGGAGTGCTCGGTTATCAGAATGCGCGTATGCTGATTGCGGTCAAGGCGCGACATGATCTCAGCCGGATCATCACTGAGATCAATATGGTCGACGTCGTGACGCGAGGTCATGATGCTGTTAACGTGACGCTGACCCATGCCCAGCACGCGGGCAATCATTGCGCGTTCCTGGCGGTTAAAGAGCATACTCTCATCGCTGTCAGCAATCAGTGATGAGGTTTTGGCATCCAGCTCCGCCGGTTCTGCTGCCCCGCGCAACAGCCTTAATACCGCTTCCGCCGTGCGCTGGCGCAGTGGGCGACCAGCCGACAGCACGCGGCGGCGATTAAAGTGTGCCAGCTGGTTAAGCGCTTCGATGACAACTGAGAAGCCGATGGCCGCGTAGAGATACCCTTTAGGAATGACAAAGCCAAAGCCTTCCGCCACCAGGCTGAAACCGATCATCAGCAAAAAGCTTAAGCAGAGGATGACAATTGTCGGATGGTTGTTCACAAAGCGGGTTAACGGCTTGCTGGCGAGCAGCATCAGCAAAATGGCAATGGTGACAGCAACCATCATGACGGGCAGATCATTCACCATGCCCACGGCGGTAATGACCGCATCCAGTGAGAATATGGCATCCAGCACCACGATTTGCGCCACCACCGGCCAGAATTTAGCGCCGCCTTTTTGTTGACCGGACGCCTCATCGTGTCCTTCCAGACGCGCATTCAACTCTGTAGTGGCTTTAAATAGCAGGAAAATGCCGCCTGACAGCAGCAACAGATCGCGCGCACTAAAGGGGTGTCCGCCCAGCGTGATCCAGGGTTCTTTCAGGGTAACCAGCCAGGAAAGCGATGCCAGTAACAATAATCGGCATAATAACGCCAGCAGCAGTCCTATCACGCGTGCGCGGTCGCGAAGCGGTCCAGGCAGCTTCTCAACCAGGATGGCAATAAAGATAAGATTGTCGATGCCTAAAACCAGTTCCAGAACGATTAGCGTTACTAATCCCGCCCATAGCGAGGGATCTGCAATTACCTCCAGCATGTCATGTTCACCTGAATATTTTAAATTGAGTTTTCTCTGATGATAGTGGAGTGCAAAGCCACGTACAAATGGCAGGGCAGGGGAGCGATGACCCAATCAAGGCGATATATCGTGCAAAATATGAACATATGAGTGTGACGTTTTGATTAAATTCACAGAATGCAGCAGAGAGTATTCTGACTCCTTTTTAACCCTGGATGAGATATTCACCTGTCGGGCTTATGCGATTTATCTCATCACGAGTATGGCATTAATCCTAATTTTGAAGAAAGCATTGCACTGCCTGTCAGGCCTCAATACTAATCGCTGGTAGTCTTTTTCCTAAAATAGTCCAGGGATAGCGGGACCTGCTTGTAAACAAGCCAGTAATAACTAGTATAGCAACAAGTTTGCAAACTCTGCCCCAGAGTCGTAATTCGCGAGCCTATTCGACATTAATCGCAATGTGACGAATGAGTCATTCGCCGGTGAACGTCTGCACGATGCAATGCGGTAACGTTACTGCATTACGGGGATCAATATGAATGACGACAGCGATATTGGCAGCGACAGCCAAGGGCGGTAGCGTGCCCGAATCGTGTTTTTGTTGATAAAGTGAGCAGCGCTGGCGGTGGTTAAGTCAGAGTAATCTGTTGGTATTCATCACAATATTACTGGTTTATGGTTAAGATCATTGGCGTAAACGCCGCAGGAGCTCCCCTTAGAAACGGCTCAGTCTGGAGAGGTTTCGTCGCTTAATGATTTAACAGGCGATAGCCGTTGCGGGTTTAAGGAAATAAAATAAAGAGTTAAATATGCGCGATACAGAATTTACGTTTAAAAGTCTTATTACCAAATTAATGCTGGCATGTTCAGACTTAATTTGTTTCAACGCAGCATTATTTGTGGCGATGATGCTAATTAATCTTCACTCAGGTTCGCCGCTGGCAGATATTTCTGAAAAAGAAATGAATTTAAAAATTGCCACACACATTTGTCTGTCGGTAATTTGTATTGGCTGGTTCTGGGTAAGGCTTCGGCACTATACCTACCGGAAACCTTTCTGGTTCGAATTAAAAGAAGTTTTTCGTACCATTCTTATATTTTCTGTCATCGATCTGTCGATCACCGCACTGTCGCAGTGGCAGATGTCGCGTTTCGTCTGGTTACTGACCTGGGTTCTGGCGCTGATTTTAATTCCAACCTGTCGTGCGCTCTCAAAACGTCTGCTGAATAAAAAAGGCTTGTGGAAGAAACAAACCATTATTATCGGCAGCAGCAAAAATGCGCACGAAGCCTGGCAGGCACTGCAAAGCGAAGAGGTCATGGGTTTTGACGTTATCGCTTTCTACGACGTTGATGGAACCTGTCCGCAGGAGATCATGAATGGCGTGCCAGTGCTGCGTGATGAGCAGGAGCTCTGGAGCCTGACTAACAGCGAAACCCAGTTTATCGTGGCAGTCGAGTATGAGCAGAGTCAGTATCGTGATATCTGGCTAAAATCGCTGGCGATGCATAACTGCCGTTCAGTTTCAGTGATTCCGACCCTGCGTGGTGTTCCGCTTTACGGTACAGACATGGCTTATATCTTTAGCCATGAGGTGATGATTCTGCGTGTTCAGAATAACCTGGCTAAACGCACCTCGCGTTTCCTGAAGCGGGCATTCGATATCGTGGGTGCACTCTCAATTATCCTGATGCTGATGCCAGCGCTGCTGGTGCTGGGCTTCCTGGTGGGCCGTGATGGTGGACCGCCGATTTATGGTCACGAACGTGTGGGAATGAATGGCCGTAAATTCAAATGCCTGAAATTCCGTTCAATGGTCATCAATTCCAAAGAAGTGCTGGAAGAGGTATTACGCACCGATCCGATTGCGCGTGCGGAATGGGATAAAGATTTCAAACTCAAAAATGATCCACGTATTACTAAAGTGGGCCACTTCATCCGTAAAACAAGCCTCGATGAGCTGCCTCAGCTCTGGAACGTGGTGCGCGGTGATATGAGTCTGGTTGGACCTCGTCCGGTCATTGAAGATGAACTCTGTCGTTATGCTGGTGATGTTGATTATTACCTGATGGCTAAGCCGGGCATGACGGGATTGTGGCAGGTCAGCGGTCGTAATGACGTTGACTATGAAACCCGCGTCTATTTCGATTCGTGGTACGTAAAAAACTGGTCACTGTGGAATGACATTGCCATTCTGTTCAAAACAGTGGGTGTGGTGTTAAAACGCGACGGTGCCTATTAACCGTGAGTCGAAATGAGCGTGCTAACGCGCGCTCAGAGGTGTTGTGCCGTTGTCAGGCGTGTCGTTAATAGCGGCCATCACCAGGGATATCGCAGTGCATCCATAGTCCGCTATGATGCAAGGCGTTTCAGGTACACCCTGGTTGATGGCCACTACTTATAACAAGTGGAGCAAGGATAATGAACGACAGGTTCAGTGCTTAAGGCTTTAGTCAGCCAGGATTTACTTTTTGTTGGACGCTTACACAGCGGCGGTTTCGCCTCTATCAATAAATAACTGATAGCGAAGATCTAAATGATTACAATCAAAATGAAATTGATACCCTTGCTGGTATCCGCCACATTCCTTGTCGGGTGTACAATCGAACCCGGTTCTCGTCTTACTACATCAGGAAAAGATGTTATCGAGCAGCAGGATAGCAACTTTGACATCGATAAATACGTCAACGTCTTTCCGTTAACGCCTTCACTGGTTGAAAAGATGCGTCCTAAGCCTCTGGTGGCTCAGACGAACCCGGCACTGCAGAACGAAATTCAGAACTATGAATACCGTATCGGCGTGGGCGATGTCCTGACCGTGACAGTCTGGGATCACCCGGAACTGACCACGCCAGCGGGTCAATACCGTAGCGCTAGCGACACCGGTAACTGGGTGCATTCTGACGGCACCATCTTCTATCCTTACATTGGTCGCGTCCGTGTCGCGGGCCGTACCGTCGGCGAAGTGCGTGACGAAGTTTCGCGTCGTCTGGCTCAGTACATTGAAAGTCCACAGGTTGATGTCAGCATCGCCTCGTTCAAATCGCAGAAAACCTATGTTACGGGTTCTGTGACCACCTCAGGTCAGCAGGCGATCACCAACGTACCGTTGACGGTTCTGGATGCGATCAACGCCGCTGGCGGCCTGGCACCTGATGCTGACTGGCGTAACGTCGTGCTGACGCACAACGGTCGTGAACAGCGCGTCTCTCTGCAGGCACTGATGCAGAACGGCGACCTGAGCCAGAACCACCTGCTCTATCCAGGCGATATTCTCTACGTTCCGCGTAACGATGATCTGAAAATCTTCGTGATGGGTGAAGTGAAGCAGCAAACCACGCTGAAAATGGACCGTAGCGGCATGACGCTGGCGGAAGCGCTGGGCAATGCGGCGGGGATGGATCAAACCACCTCTGACGCTACTGGTGTCTTCGTTATCCGTCCACTGCACGGCACCGATCGCAGCAAGATTGCCAACATCTATCAGTTGAACACCAAAGATGCGGCATCCATGGTGATGGGAACCGATTTCCAGCTCCAGCCTTATGACATCGTCTATGTCACCTCTACACCGCTGACGCGCTGGAACCGTGTGATTTCGCAACTGATACCAACCATTGCTGGTATCAACGATGCGACTCAGGCCGCACAGCGTATCCGCAACTGGTCGAACTAAGGTCTGACCATGATTACGTCCGTGTTAGTCGTTTGCATTGGCAACATCTGCCGCTCTCCTACCGGAGAGCGCCTGTTTAAACGTGCATTGCCCGATTTGGATGTTCGCTCTGCTGGCCTGGGAGCGCTGGTAGGCCATGCGGCCGACAGAATGGCATCCGAGGTCGCGGCAGCGCAGGGCCTGTCGCTGGAAGGACATCAGGCACAGCAACTGACGGCCGAAATGTGCCGCCAGGCTGATCTGATTCTGGTCATGGAAAAGCGACATATTGAACAGGTCAATCGCATCGACCCGGCTGCACGTGGCAAAACCATGTTGCTTGGGCACTGGCTCAATCAGAAAGAAATTGCGGATCCGTACAGAAAAAGCCGTGAGGCCTTTGAAGAGATTTACGGGTTACTGGAAAACGCTACCCAGAAATGGGTCAACGTATTAAGCCGATAGTTGGGATTATCCATGAATATAAAAAATAAGGTCAGAACTGCGCCGGGAGAGGATTCGAATGGATGGGATCTGGCGCATCTTGTGGGACAGCTAATTGATAATCGCTGGATCATTGTTGCCGTTACCGCATTTTTCATGCTGGCGGGAACACTCTACACACTGTTTGCAACACCGATTTACAGCGCAGATGCGTTAGTTCAGGTTGAGCAGAAGAATGCCAGTACCGTCCTGAACGAAATTGACAGCATTCTGCCACAAACGCCAGCCTCCGATACGGAGATCGAGATTCTGGAATCCCGTATGGTCATCGGCAAAACCGTTGACGATCTGGGTCTGGATACTGTGGTTGAGCAGAACTACTTCCCGGTTATCGGCAAGGGCCTGTCGCGCCTGATGGGCAACAAACCTGCTGATATCGCGATTTCGCGTCTGGAAATCCCACGCACTGTCGAAAAACGTAATGTCGAGCTGGAAGTTACCGGTCCGGATAGCTACACCGTCTCTAAAGATGGCGATGAGTTGTTTAAAGGTAAAGTCGGCCAGCTGGAGTCGCACGGCGACATCAGCATGCTGGTGAGCGAGATTCATGCCGATGAAGGCACCAGCTTCACCGTGACTAAGCTGAATGACCTGCAGGCGATCCGTTCCGTACTGGCTAACCTGACCGTTGCAGACAAAGGTAAAGATACCGGCGTACTGGGTCTGGAGTATCTGGGTGAAGATCCCGAGCAGATCAGCAAAGTCCTGAACCAGATTGTGAACAACTATCTGTTACAGAACGTTGAGCGCAAGTCAGAGCAGGCAGAGAAAAGCCTGGATTTCTTACGCACTCAGTTGCCTGCCGTTCGCGCCAAGCTGGATGAAGCAGAAAACAAACTGAATACGTTCCGTCGTCAGAACGAATCGGTTGACCTGTCACTGGAAGCGAAATCCGCCCTGGACTCTTCTGTCAGCGTGCAGAGCCAGTTGAACGAACTGACCTTCCGTGAAGCTGAAGTGTCTCAGCTGTTTACCAAAGATCACCCAACGTATCGCGCGCTGCTTGAAAAACGCAAAACGCTGGAAGGTGAACAGGCTCAGCTGAACAAGAAAATTTCTGGCATGCCACAGACTCAGCAGGAAATCCTGCGTCTGACCCGTGACGTTCAGTCAGGTCAGGAGATCTACATGCAGTTGCTGAACCGTCAGCAGGAGCTGAGCATCAGCAAAGCCAGCACCGTGGGTGATGTCCGCATCATCGACAATGCGCAGACGGCTAATTCACCGGTTGCACCGAAGAAGCTGCTGATTATCGCTGCAAGCCTGATTCTGGGCCTGTTTGTGTCAGTGGGTCTGGTTCTGCTGAAAGCCCTGCTGCATCACGGTATCGAGAACCCTGAACAGCTGGAAGAGCTGGGCATGAATGTCTACGCCAGCGTTCCACTCTCTGAGTGGCAGCGTAAGAAAGATACCGAAGCGCTGGCGCGTCGTGGCAGCAAGGTGAAAACCGACCCGCACGAAACACTGCTGGCGCTGGGTAATCCGACTGACCTCTCCATCGAAGCGATTCGTAGCCTGCGCACCAGCCTGCACTTCGCCATGATGGAAGCGAAAAACAACATCCTGATGATCACCGGCGCCAGCCCGGGTATTGGTAAAACCTTTATCTGTGCCAACCTGGCGACACTGGTCGCGAAAGCGGGTCAGCGTGTTCTGTTTATCGATGGCGACATGCGTCGTGGTTACACCCACGAGCTGCTGGGCGCGGATAACAAATCAGGCCTGTCAAACGTGCTCTCCGGTAAAACGGAATTCAGCCCGGCGCTGATTCAGCAGGGCGTCTACGGTTTCGACTTCCTGCCACGTGGTCAGGTTCCACCGAACCCGTCTGAGCTGCTGATGCATCGTCGTATGGGTGAGCTGCTGGATTGGGCGAGCAAGAACTACGACCTGGTGTTAATCGATACGCCGCCAATCCTGGCCGTCACCGATGCGTCAATTATCGGTAAAATGGCCGGTACTTCACTGATGGTGGCGCGTTTCGAAGCCAATACCACCAAAGAAGTGGACGTCAGCTTCAAACGCTTTGCCCAGAACGGTATTGAGATTAAAGGTGTGATCCTCAATGCCGTGGTGCGTAAAGCCGCCAATGCTTACGGACATGGTTATGACTACTACGCCTATGACTACAGCAAGCCCAGCAAAAGCTGATCATTGAGTAATAACCAGGGGGCGGTCTGACCGCCCCTTTTTATCGTCCTTTTGAATGACGACACGCATCAATTTACACAGGTTATTCTGTCCAAACCCACAAAAGCGATACCTCTATAAATCGCATGGCGAGCGTCAATCAACAGAATTCATCACCAGCATGGCATTGCCTGCACGCAATGTGTGACCGTACTGTCAGGTTTACTGAAAAGCCCGTCGGGAAGGCGAAGCGTGATTATTGCTGGCATGAGAACTTGTGGAATTAAGGAATCACACCATGGCTCCATATTGGTATGTATCAGGATTTTTACTGCTGATTTCGCTGTTTGAATTAGCCCTGAAAAAAGACGAACGCACAAATCATATTCTGACCTGGCTGCTCTGTTTTGCTGCCATTCTATTGATTGTTTTTGGGGGAATACGCGGCCTTGGCACCGGCATGGATGACTTCCAGTACCGGAGCTTCTTTGAAGACTTTGTTCGACGTATAGAGATTAACGGCTTCTTTAAAACCGTTGCTTTTTTCCGTTACGAACCGCTGATTTTTGCCACGGCCTGGATCACCAGTCTGTTTTCGCATAATGCCAGCATCTTTCTGTTTGTTTTCTGCGCCCTTGCCGTATCCATCAATGCTTACTTTTTCAGAAAGATGTCACCGTATCCGGTGCTGGCGCTGGTGCTCTATTCAGCGCACATCTTTATTAACAAAGATATAAACCAGATTCGCTTTGGCCTGAGTTCTGCGCTGTTCCTTGGTGTCCTGTGGTCAATCTATCTCAAGCGTTACTGGTGGGCTTTTGCCTTCTTTATTCTGTCGTTTACAAGCCATAACACTGCCGTAATGGTGGTAACACTTGTGCCGTTCCTGTTTATTCGCGACTGGCGCTGGTGGCCTGTGGTCATTATCGTTGCCAGTCTGCCGCTGTCCGTAGTGGGCGGATCCAGCTTTGTTGCCCTGATTGCGGGTCATCTTGGATCGCTGGGGGAAAGGGCATCGGGCTATAACAATGACCCGTCCTACGCAATGGGTGGCAGCATCCTGGCCGTATCGAACCTGAAAAACATCATGCTGGTGTTTGTCTTCTTCTATTTCATGCTTACTGACCAGTTGAAGCGCGAAAATTATGCTCAGTATCGCCTTAACTATCTGCTGATCATGAGTTTCGCTATTGGCGGTGCTGTCAGGATCTTCCTGTACAACTTCCCTTCAGGTTCGCGCCTGTCCAACTATTTGCAACAGGTCGAGCCGATCATCCTGACCTCACTGATTTATCAGGCCAGGCGATCGTGGAAGCCAGCGCTGTACGCCATGCTGGTGTTCTTCCTGCTCTATTACCTCTACTACAACACCATTTCAACCAAGCAGGCCGTTACTGGCTATGAAGTGGCGCGGGAGTTTTGGCTGGTCCACTGATTGACCCGACGGGCGCCCCTTCGTGATAAGTGTCACGCGGGGGCGCTCGCGTGTGAGAATTCAGATTTTTAATCGACCGTTGTCGACTGAACTGTTTATTTTTTTGAACTTTTTAATGAGGTGCTGGCAATGAAGGACATTCGTTTCTCCATCGTAATTCCGGCTTATAACGCGTCAGAATCGATTGTCACGACGCTGGATTGCGTTAAAGCACAAACGTATCGTAATTTCGAAGTCATCATCGTGGATGATAAGTCTGCAGATGCCGCCGCGCTGGCGGAGGTCGTTCGCAGCGAACGCTATCAGGATCTCGACATCAATCTGGTGCTTTCTGAGGTCAAACTCAACGGGGCCGGTGCACGTAACAAAGGCATTGAGCTGGCGACCGGTGATTATGTCAGTTTTCTTGACGCCGATGATGAGTGGGCGGCGGACAAACTGCAGCAGGTAACTGAAAAAATTGCTCAACTGGACGCACAGGGCAAAAAGAATGTCGTTATTTTCAGCCAGGTAAATATCTATCAGGACGGCACATTCCTGAAAGTGATGCCAATGCAACCACCAGGCAAAAATGAAACCGTCGCTGAGTATCTGTTCGGCTGTTATGGCTTTATCCAGACCAGCACGATTGTGCTGAAACGGGAAGATGCGGCGAAAATTCAGTTCGATACCCGCTACATCCGTCATCAGGATTATGATTTCTGCATTCGTGCCGACCGCATGGGCTATGACTTTGTGATGATCGCCGCACCGCTGGCGAACTACCACCTGGTCACAAAATTTGGCTCAAAACATAAAGGCGAATCGGTGAACTATTCGATGTTCTGGCTTGATAGCATGAAGCCGCATCTTACCCCGCGTGATATCCACACCTACAAAGCTTTTAAGCTGCCGCTGCGCTACAAGATGGACGGTAAGTCGCTGATGGCGAGCCTGAGCTTTGCTCGCTACTTCTTCCTCACCAATAAAGACAACCGTGCTTATTTTATGAACCGGGTTAAAGACAAGGTCAAAGCACGTTTTGGCGGTGAGAAAGCGATCTCCTGACGCGCACTGCGCCTCGCTCTGCTCCTGATACCAGGAGCACCTCTCTTTTCGTTTACATTCAGGGTTGAAGATGAATACTTCTGTTGGAACCGTTGGCATTGTTATGCCTATGTACAATGCCCGTCAGACCGTGTTACGCGCTGTGCAATCGGTTATCAATCAGCACTATACCGACTGGCACCTCTATCTGGTCAACGATAAATCCACTGATGACTCGCTGGCATTTGTGCGGGAGCATTGTCAGGATCCGCGCATTACCATTCTGGATAACGCGGTCAACATGGGCGCAGCAGAGACCCGCAACGTCGGACTGCGCGCGGCCACTGAAGAGATTATTGCCTTTCTTGACAGCGATGATGAGTGGCATGCGGATAAGCTGACCCAGCAGGTAGCTGCTATCGCCGCCGGTGATGATTTTGTGATTACCGAATATCACTATAAAACCCGCAAGGCTGAGCACGACATTACCTACGGAAAGCCTTACCTGCAGCAGGACAACTTTGTGAAAAAGCAGTATCGCGTCTGCTTCTCCTCTGTCTGTTTCCGTCGTCCGCCACAGGGACTTTTCTTCCAGCGCAAAGGTCATGAAGATTTCCTGTTTTTGTATGAATTATTCACCCGCTATAAGCAGGCACGGGTAATTCAGACGATTCTTGTCAACTATTACGAATTAGGCGATTCCCTTTCTCGCAATAAGAACAAAGCAGCCCAGTGGCACCTTGAATTATTAAGAATTATCTATAAAAACAATCCGTTAAAAATCTATTACTATTACGCCTGGTATATGGTGAATGGTGTGCTGTTTACCCTTAAGCATCGTTGAGCCTGTCGGCAGGATTGTCTTTATTATTTGAGGTGGATAGCGTTTCATGAAAAAAATTGTCCTGGTGATCAAAGATGCTTATTCGTATGCGGGCACCGAGAACATCTGTAACTTCATGTCAGAGTGTCTTGGCGAAACACATGACGTCACCATCTACTCGCTGGAAGGCAGTGGTAAGACTTTTTATCCGTTTGAACATGTCAGACAGATTGTCAGCTTCGAAGGGCAGAGCAACCCCATTAAAAGCGCGGTAGCCCGGATCCACGAAGAGGGTTTCGATACCGTCTTCCTGATCAGCATGGGGCGTCTGAGCGTCATGTTTGCCTTCTGGAATCTGCTGGCAATGAAGAAGAAACGGGGCAAAGCCTACGCCTGCGAGCACATTGCCATTAACTCCTTCAGCAAGCCGATCAAGTTCCTCAAGTTTCTGCTGCTGCGCTACTACGACCGCGTGATTGTTCTGACCGACAAAGATCATCAGGTGTTCAGCCGCTGGCACATTCCCAGCAAGCAAATTCCTAACCCCGTCGTCTACAAAGGTTTTCAGCGTCAGACTCGTCATCGTCAGGCGCTGGCGGTGGGCCGTCTGGATAACCAGAAGGGGTTTGATCTGATGCTGGATATCTGGCGCGACTTCGCACGCAGCCATCCGGACTGGACGCTGGTGATTGCCGGTGATGGTGAACTGCGTCAGCAGCTGCACGATCAGGCCGCCGTACTGGGCATCACTGACAGCGTGAAGTTTGTCGGTAAGGTCAGCAATATCAATGACTACTACCGTGACAGCGATATGGCGCTGATGACCTCGCGTTATGAAGGATTACCACTGGTGCTGCTGGAAGCAAAATCCTGGTCACTGCCCGTTGTAGCGTATGACTGTCCGACCGGACCGCAGGAGATCATCAATCACGGTGAAGACGGTTTCCTGGTTCCGATGAATGATAAAGCCACGTTTCTGGCACGAATGGAGCAGCTCGCCACCGATGACGCGCTGTTCTATGCCATGAGCGAAAAAACCAAACAAACCGCGCTGAAATTCGACGGTAACCAGATTAAGCAAAGCTGGCTGTCATTGGTTTAACCGGAGCTGGAAACGCTCACTTGCGACGTGCCTCAGGGACACCGCCATGGCCAATGGCCTTATTGACTACGGGAATTGATGCATGAAAAGAAGAGAAGTTTTACAGACCGCCGCCTCCGCTCTGGTGGGGGCTCTCTCCGTGAGCACCTTTTCCAGCTACGCTGCAAAAAGTAACGGTATTGCCCTGAAGCCGGTTGATGCCACTAATATCCCGAAAGGCGACGTGCCGATCCTGACGCCAGAAAATGTCTACGCGATGCCACCGCAATTCTGGCAGAGCTTTGAAGGAAAACTCTGGATCGGTAAAGCGGGTGCGGATGCCAGTAAGCCTGGCAACCAGATTCCGGTCTTCCTGCGTGACGCCAGCGGTAAGGTGTCTGAGATTGCGCAGCCCATCGCGCTGAATAAAGGCAATTTTACCCAGTTTATTCAGGACAATGCCGCATTGATTGCCGATCCTTCGCATTCGATGACGGTGGAAGACAGCAACGGTCAGACGCTGTTCAACATTGCGGATGTCAGTCGTCCGGGCGCTGCAGATTTCAGTCAGCGTCTGGCGCAGCCAGCGGGTTATCAGCTGATTGGTGAGATTGCGTCTGTGGCGGAGTTACGTAAAACCCGTCCACTGTTTGAAGGGGCCAAGGTTAAGCTGAAAAGCTGGCATGAAGGACGGGAAGTTGGCGGCGGCGAGTTTGTCGGGAGCTTCCAGCCTGCCCAGAATGATGGCGGTGTGAATTTTGCCGGTGAGGGGTTCTCCTGGCGTCGTGTGGTAGACGATTTTAACCGCCTGACGCTGTTTGATTTCGGTGCGATTGCCGATGGCAAAACCGATACGGCACCCGCCATTATGGCGATGTTCCAGTGGTCGCAGCAGGCTAACCAGCAGATCTGCGTCCAGTTCCCGGCCGGTACCTTTATGGTCTCAGCCTGTAACCTTGGCGATAAGTATCTCAACTTCTTCCGCATGTCCGGTGCGATGGTGAACTTCGGCTATTTTCCAGCGACCACAATTGTCTCGGATGGTAAGTCAGCGTTCGTCTTTGAGATGAACGCCCGTCGCGTTGAACTTTCCAACCTGATTTTTAATGGCAACAGCGATAAGAGTGCAAATCAGCAGGGCTTTTTCCATAACAACTGTCCTGGCGGACAATATTTCCGGGGTGCCTGCCTGCGCTTTAACGCCGTTGGCGGCACGGCCATCAGCCTGCAGGATACCCTCGATTGTAAAATTGACCAGTGGTACGCCTCTCGTTGCAGCGGCGACGTAATTAAATCGGGCTGGTCAGGGCAGAAGCAGGGCAAATGGGACCACAGCACCGCAATTGAGCTGTCAAACTTCAATGCGCAGCACTGTCGTGGCGGTAAAGTCCTTAACCTGCCGCGCTGCGGTCAGTCAATTATCCATAACGGCTGGATTGAGCACTGCGATAACCCAGGCGATCTCTCCAACGGCCAGTGGATCGTTGATGCGCTGAGCATTGAGGATTGTAAGAATCCGCTTATCGCCCATAACACTCGCCTGAATATGCGTCAGACCAGTCTCCAGTCGGGCAGCTGGATTGATAACTCCATGCAGGGCGATCGTCTGCTTAGCATCTGGGAAATGGGCTCTACCCGCGTTGAGTCCTATGGCGTCGCACTGGATGGCAGCCTGAAGTACAACTACATCACCTCGCGCTGGCGCTTAGAGAACAACACGAATCAGGAAACCTGGTTTGATCTCGGCAGCCTCTACTCACCGACGGTGGGGGATTCATGGGAGATCGAGATTTTCGGTCAGTCGCAATTCAGTAACGGCAGTGGTGATAAGCCGCTGATGAACCTGATCGGCGACAAGACCACCGGCGGCCGCGCGGTAATCCACGTGCAGCGTAAGAAAGACCGCTCGGAAGCGAGCTGGTCAGCCGAAGGCAGCTGCCCGATTGTGGATGTGCGCTATGTGGCTGAGCATGACACCGATGTGCATCTCTACGTCAAACTGGCGGGCTGGACGCCGTCGGCTGCCGTGCTGGTGAAAACCACCGGTAAAGATCGCTTTGTGACCGGGCGCTGTGCGCGGGTCAATGCGGTAATGGAGAAGGGCAATCCACCGTCAGGTGACGCGACGAAACGCGCGCCACAGCGCTTCAGCCTGCACAACGGCAAAGCGGGTATCGGTGCCAACGAGCAGGGCGATCTGTTAATGGCTTCCCGTCCGATCGCTGCCGATCAGGTTGATACCAGTAAGCCAGAAGGGTTTGTTTCCGTGGTAATCAACGGGAAACAGGTTGCACTGCCTTACTTCGCGATTAAGTCGTAACAGCGTCTATAACGGCCGCCAGAATGGAGGCGGCCGGTTTCAACAGGAGCACTACCTTTGGGTGCGTTATCCCGTAAAGCATTACTTTTAAACAGAGTTCATTTTGCCCATTGCGGATCTGGGCGGCTTTCAGAATTAAAAAAAATTCATTCGGAGTTTTTATGAAAATTTTATTGGTGGGTAACCACACGTGTGGGAACCGCGGGGATGGCGCGATTCTTCGTGGACTGATTGATTCAATGCGGTCTGCACGGAGTGATTTAGAGATTGACGTTATAAGCCGTTATCCAACCAGCTCCGGTTATCTGCTCCAGCAGGATATACAGCAGGATGCGCTGTATCTGCACAACAGCAAGTCTGGTAAAGGTCTGGTCGGTTCGTTTAAACGTAAAGTCGCGAACCGCCTGATGCCCGATATCATGATGGCGCATCTGGGCAAGGGCGGTATCTTTAAGTCCTTCTCAGTACCACCGCACCTGAAAGCGTTTACGGAAAGTCTGGAAAAATATGATGCGATTATTCAGGTGGGCGGATCGTTCTTCGTTGACCTCTATGGCGTAACCCAGTTCGACCATGCGCTCTGTGCACTGATGGCCAAAAAGCCGATCTACCTGATTGGTCACTCGGTGGGGCCTTTCCAGAACCCGCGCGTTAATGCGCTGGCGAATTTTGTCTTTGATCGGGTCGACAGCCTGGTGCTGCGCGAATCGGTCAGCCTTGATCTGATGAAGCGCGATGGTGTGACCAGCTCTAAAGTGGCGTCTGGTGTGGATACCGCTTTCCTGGTACGTGCGCGTGAAGTCGAAAACCCAAGCCATAACCTGCTCTACTGGCAGGGCATTATCGATGGTCGTAAAACCATCGCGATCACCGTGCGTGAACTGGCGCCGTTTGATAAACGTCTGGGTGTCACACAGAAAGAGTATGAAGCAGCATTTGGCCGGGTCATCAACGCCATGATTGCGGAAGGCTATCAGGTTGTGGCGTTCTCAACCTGTACCGGCATCGACAGCTATGCCAAAGATGATCGCATGGTCGCACTGACACTGCGTGACCACGTGACGCAGCCTGAACATTACCATGTCATCATGGATGAGTTTAATGACCTGGAGCTGGGCATCCTGCTGAGTCATTGTCATCTGACCATTGGTACCCGCCTGCACTCGGCGATTATCTCCATGAACTTTGGCACCCCGGCTGTGGCAATCAACTACGAGCACAAGTCGATGGGTGTGATGAACCAGCTTGGTCTGCCGCAGATGGCAACCGACGTAAAAAGCCTGATGGATGGCTCGCTGATCGATAAGGTAAAAACGGTCCTTGCCGATTACGACAACATCAAGCTGAAGGTCAACACGGCCGTTGCGAATGAAAGGGAAATTGGCAACCGGATCACTGAAGAGATTCTCAAAGTATTAGGGTAATGTGATGAAACTGACTTTTTTCACCATGCGTTTCCCGGTTGCCTCTGAGACATTCGTACTAAATCAGGTAACCCATTTTATTGATGCCGGTTACGAGGTGGAGATCATTTCAGTCTTTCCCGGCGATTTAGTGAACCGGCATGCCGCGTTTGATGAGTATGGTCTGGCGGCGAAGACGCACTATCTGCTGCCGGAAGAGAAAATCTCAATTGTCGATAAGCTGAACCAGCGTATCAAACTGGTGCTGCCAAAAGTGACCAAACCGTCGCTGCTGCGTTCGCTGAATGTGCGCCGTTATGGCGCGCAGTCCAGTAAACTGCTGCTGCCGTCGATTGTGGCGAATGCAAAGCAGACCTTCACTGCAGATGTGTTCCTGGTGCATTTCGGCTATGCCGGTGCGCTGGCGAACAAGCTGCGTGAACTGGGCGTGCTCAAGGGTAAACAGGCGACCGTGTTTCATGGCGCCGATATTTCCCGTCGTCACATTCTGGAAGAGCACAAACTCGATTACGTCAATCTGTTCCGCCAGAGTGAGCTGATGCTGCCTATCAGCCATCTGTGGGAAAACAAGCTGATCGAGATGGGCTGTCCGCCGGAAAAAATTCACGTGACGCGTATGGGCATTGAACCGGAGAAATTTAACTTCCAGCCGCGGCAGGCGTTCCAGACGCCGCTGCGTATCGTTTCGGTGGCGCGTCTGACCGAGAAGAAAGGGCTGGATGTGGCGGTCAAAGCCAGCGCCATCCTGAAGCAGCGTGGCGGTCAGTTTCAGTACACCATCATCGGCAATGGCGATCAGGATGAGATGATGCGTGATTTCATCGCCCGCGAGGGGATGGAGGATTGCGTCAGCATGCCGGGCTTCAAACCGCAGGAGGAGATTCGTCGTGCGCTGAGCGAAGCCGATATCTTCCTGCTGCCGTCTAAAACCGCCGCAGATGGTGACATGGAAGGTATTCCGGTTGCACTGATGGAGGCGATGGCGGTGGGCCTGCCGGTGGTCTCAACCTTCCACAGTGGTATTCCGGAACTGATTGAGAACAACGTGTCTGGCTGGCTGGTGGAAGAGGATGATCCTGAGGCGCTGGCGGAAACGCTGCTGAAGCTCTCTCAGGGCGAAGTGGATGTGGCGCCAGTCGTCGCAGCTGCACGTCACAAAGTTGAGACTGAATTTAATCAGCATATCGCCTATGGCGAACTGGCACAGATTCTGGAGCGACTGGTGTGAGTGGATTTAAGTCACAGGCGATTTGGCTGTTCGGCAGCACCTGCTTTTCCGCAGTGTTGCAGGTTGCACAGCTGAGCTTTCTCGCCCGCAAACTGGAAACCCACGAGCTGGGCCTGTTAGCCATCATCAACGCCATCCTGGCGGTGGCGGGTGTGCTGCAGGATATGGGGATGAGCAGTTATCTGGTGCATCGCCAGAATATTACTCGTCGTGAGCAGAGCACTATCTACTGGGTGAACGTCTCACTCAGCTTGTGCACCGGTCTGATCATGTTACTGATCGCCTTCCCGGTTTCCTGGTTCTATCATTTGCCAGAGCTGACCGGGCTGATCATGCTGACCAGCCTGAACTTCCTGGTGCTGGGGCATCTGTCCCAATATCAGGCGCACTACATCAAAACCAAGCGGATGGTCTCGCTGGCGAAGATTGAGATGGGCACCAAGCTGTTTGCCTTCCTCTGTGTCGTGGCGATGCTGGAGTTCACCTCGCTCACGGTGGCAGCCGCGATTCTGGGTCTGTTTATCAACGCCTTTACCCGCATCCTTTGCATGATTGCGCTGGGCGAAAAGTCATGGCGTCCGACGTGGGAGTTCGACAAAGCGACCTTTATCGGCGCCATTCGCTACGGCAGCTATCAGCTCGGCTCGCAGACTATTAATCAGCTGCGTACCCAGGCGGATGCGCTGGTGGTGGGTAAAGTGATGGGTGCCGAGATGCTGGGTGTCTACTCGCTGGCGAAAGAGCTGGTACTGCAACCGCTGAAGCTGGTCACGCCGGTGATCAACCGTCTGGCACTGCCACGTTTTGCTGAAAAGCAGCACGATGCCGAGCAGCTGAAAAAGCTGTTCCTGAAGGGCACGCTGGGGATCATGTTGTTCAGCAGCGCGATGTACCTGGTGATTGGTATCTTCTCGCCGGTCATCGTCCGTGTACTTTATGGTGCGTCGCATGAGCAGGTTTATCATCTGATCCCGCTAATGCTGCTGTTTGGCATGCTGCGACCGATGGGCGGCCTGACTGGGGCGATTTCACAGGCCAACGGGCGGACCAACGTAGAGTTTTACTGGAACATTGTGGCGAGTATTGTGGTGCTGGCCGTACTGGCGACCACCTTTATCTGGCCTAACGTGCTCTACGTGGCGCTGACGCTCTCTATCTCGCAGATCCTGATCTCCGCACTGGCGCATCCGTTCTTTATCAAGCCGGTGATTGGCATTCGGTTTATTCCTTATGCCCGTCAGTGGGTGGCGGTGTCGGTGGTATTTGTCGGTGTGATGTTGCTGGTAAATCACTTTAATCTGTTTGTGATGCCAGAGTGGTTTGAAGGCTGGCTCTGATTACTGCACAGATATATCAACGGGCGACCTTAGGGTCGCCCGTTTTCATTTATGGCTGGTCTCAGGCATCCAACGGATAGTGCTGCAGATCACAGTCGTCATATTCGATTACTGATTGTCTTTATTCAGTTTATGCCGTATCTGGCAATGGGCAAAATGCCGAATTTCCAAGATATGACAGAGAGTTACTGTCCGCTTTTCAGATAAAGATTATACTTGGACTTCCGGCCGATCCTGCATAATCGACCCACATCTTCATTTTATTAAACGGAATAAATATGACCAAGCTTAAAGCAGTAATCCCCGTTGCGGGCCTCGGTATGCATATGCTCCCTGCGACTAAAGCCATTCCGAAAGAGATGCTGCCTGTCGTCGACAAACCGATGATCCAGTACATCATTGACGAGTGCGTTGCCGCGGGTATTAAAGAGATTGTGCTGGTCACGCATGCATCTAAAAATGCAGTAGAAAACCACTTCGACACCACTTACGAGCTGGAAGCACTGCTCGAAGCACGCGTTAAGCGTCAGCTACTGAGCGAAGTGCAGTCTATCTGCCCGCCAGGCGTAACGATCATGAACGTGCGTCAGGCACAGCCACTGGGCCTGGGTCACTCCATTCTCTGTGCCCGTCCAATGATCGGTGATAACCCGTTCGTGGTGGTGCTGCCAGACGTCCTGCTGGATGATTCTACCGCGGACCACATGCGTTATAACCTGGCTGCAATGGTTGCCCGTTTCGAAGAGACCGGCCACAGCCAGGTTCTGGCACAGCATATGCCAGCGTCCGATCTGACTGAGTACTCAGTGATCACCACTGCAGAGCCGATTGAACACCCAGGTGACATCAGCACCATCACCGATTTCGTTGAGAAGCCAGAAGATACTGCAGGACTGAGCTCTGACCTGGCAGCGGTAGGTCGCTATGTTCTTTCTGCTGATATCTGGGCGGAACTGGAGCGCACTGAGCCAGGCGCATGGGGTCGTATTCAGCTGACCGATGCGATTGCCAGCCTGAGCAAAAACAAAACCGTTGATGTTTCGCTGCTGACCGGTCACAGTTTCGACTGCGGTCGTAAACTTGGATACATGCAGGCGTTTGTCTCTTACGGACTGCGCAGTAACACGCAGGGTCGTGAGTTCCGCGAAGCTATCCAGACCATCCTCGCAAAACAAAAGTAATAAATTCGCCGCGTTCTGCGCGGCAGATTGAAAGGAGCTCACATGGCAATTTTAGTAACGGGCGGAGCAGGGTATATCGGCTCCCATACCGTACTGGCGCTGTTGCAGCGCGGTGATGATGTTGTGGTTCTGGATAACCTCTGCAATGCCTCACGCGAAGCGATTAATCGCGTTGAGAAACTGGCGGGTAAGAAAGCGACCTTCGTTGAAGGTGATATCCGCGACCGCGCCTGTCTGCGTGACCTGTTCGCATCAAATAACATTTCAGCCGTGATTCACTTCGCAGCCCTGAAAGCAGTGGGTGAATCAACCCGCATGCCGCTGGAGTATTACGAGAATAACGTTGCGGGCACCGTGGTACTGCTGGAAGAGATGCGTAATGCCGGCGTCTGGAACTTCATCTTCAGCTCATCAGCGACCGTTTACGGCGCAGATGCACCGGTTCCATACGTTGAGACCACCCCGATTGGCGGTACCACCAGTCCTTACGGCACCTCTAAACTGATGACCGAGTTCGTGATGCGCGACTTCGCTAAAGCAGAGCCGAAGTTCAAGGCCATTGCCCTGCGTTACTTCAACCCGGTTGGCGCGCATGAGTCTGGCGAAATTGGTGAAGACCCGACGGGTATCCCGAACAACCTGCTGCCATACATCGCGCAGGTTGCGATTGGGCGTCTGGAGAAGCTGGGCGTGTTTGGCGGTGATTACGATACGCCAGACGGTACCTGCCTGCGTGACTATATCCACGTGGTAGACCTGGCGGAAGGGCACCTGAAAGCACTGGACCACCTCAATAAAGTTGAGGGCTACACGGCCTTTAACCTGGGCGGCGGCAAAGGCTTCTCTGTACTGGAGATGATCAAGGCGTTTGAGAAGGCGTCTGGTAAAGCGATTCCGTTTGAAATTAAGCCACGCCGTGATGGCGATTTGCCTGCATTCTGGGCCGATGCGTCACTGGCAAACAGTGAGCTCGACTGGCGCGTGACGCGCGGCATCGATGAGATGATGCGCGATACGTGGAACTGGCAGAGTAAGAACCCGGATGGGTTTAAGTAGTTGAAAACAGAAGGCGAACATAGGTTCGCCTTTCTTATATTTGGTTTGAATTATCTTATAAGACCTTTCTCAATATTCTGATTGCATCGTCCTGGCGCATCAGCAACCATCATCTGTGCCTGCAAAGCGCTCATAAGTTGAACTAACACCCTCGGCATAATCGCATTTTATTCGTAATAGCTATACCTGAGTGATAGAATTTACGATGGTTGAATGATAAACCCACTTAACTAATTTCATTAATAAAGTGATATCAATCAATTGAATGCTGAACACCTGGCGAGTTCATGTTTCAGCATACTTATTCGGTCAAAGATAATCAGCATCGTGGGAGCTGTAACCCAGGGGCGGTAGCGTGCTCTGAAAACACCTATGATTGTCTGCTTCTTATTCAGGCGCCCATGCCTCAGATAGCTTGTCAGGAATAAATACGTTATGAAGATTCTTATCACTGGTGGTGCAGGTTTTATCGGTTCAGCGGTTGTGCGTCATGTTATCAACAATACGAACGATGAAGTCATAAACGTTGATAAACTTACTTACGCAGGCAATCTTGAATCGTTGAAAGAGATTAGCAGCAATCCACGCTACACCTTTAAGCAGATCGATATCTGCGACGGTCAGGCTATCACTGAAGCGTTAAATGAATTTCAGCCAGATGCCATCATGCACCTTGCCGCAGAAAGCCATGTAGACCGTTCAATCACCGGTCCGGCGGAATTCGTACAGACCAACGTGGTTGGCACCTATGCACTGCTAGAGGCAAGCCGTCAGTACTGGAGCGCTCTGCCTGAAGAGCGTAAATCAGCTTTCCGTTTTCACCATATTTCAACGGATGAAGTCTATGGTGACTTACCTCATCCGGACGAGATGGACGGTGAACTACCGCTGTTTACCGAAGAAACCCCTTATGCGCCAAGCAGCCCTTACTCGTCAACGAAGGCAGCCAGCGATCATCTGGTACGCGCCTGGGGCCGAACCTACAAGTTGCCGGTGATTGTGACAAACTGTTCAAACAACTACGGTCCTTACCATTTCCCGGAAAAACTGATCCCGTTGATTATCAGTAATGCGCTGGAAGGCAAACCGTTACCTATCTATGGCAAAGGCGACCAGATTCGTGACTGGCTCTATGTTGAAGACCACGCGCGCGCGCTCTATACCGTGGTGAAAAATGCAGAGACCGGCACTACCTATAACATCGGTGGTCATAACGAAAAGAAAAACATCGATGTTGTGCTGAAAGTCTGCGAACTGCTGGATGAGCTGCGACCAAAAGCAACCCCGTACAGCGATCAGATTACCTACGTTCAGGATCGTCCGGGTCACGATCGCCGCTACGCGATCGACGCCGCTAAGATCGAAAAAGATCTTGGCTGGAAACCGGAAGAGACCTTTGAAACGGGCCTGAAAAAAACCGTTGAATGGTATCTCAACAATTCGCAGTGGGTTGAGCATGTCAAGAGTGGTGCTTATCAGAACTGGATCGAAGAAAATTACGAGAAGCGTAGCTAATGAATATTTTGCTTTTTGGTAAAAACGGTCAGGTGGGTTGGGAGTTACAACGGGCGCTGGCTCCGCTTGGAAAATTGACGGTTGTTGACCGTCAATCAGCTGATTACTGTGGTGATTTTGAAAATCCCGCCGGCATCGCCGAGACAGTTCGAAAGCTCAATCCGAACGTGATCGTGAATGCCACTGCTTACACTGCTGTTGATAAAGCCGAAACTGAGCAAGATAAAGCGCACGTGGTCAATGCAACGTCTATTGAAGCATTGGCACAGGCAGCCGAGGAAATCGGCGCGTGGCTGGTTCACTACTCAACGGATTATGTTTTTGACGGTTCAGGTGATAGACCCTGGCGCGAAGATGATGCAACCGCTCCGCTGAATGTTTATGGACAGAGTAAGCTGGAAGGTGAGCAAGCCATTGTCCGCCACATGAGCCGCTATCTTATTTTCCGTACAAGCTGGGTCTACGCAGCTAAAGGTAATAACTTTGCCAAAACGATGCTGAAACTGGCAAAAGATCGCGATTCATTATCAGTAATCAATGACCAGTTTGGTACACCAACCGGCGCTGAGTTGATTGCTGACTGCACTGCTCATGCAATCAGAGTTGCTCTGAATGACAGGACCGTTACTGGTCTGTATCACCTGATTGCAGGGGGAGAGACAACCTGGCATGCCTATGCCACTAAAGTGATAGAGTTTGCAAAAGCGCAAGGCATCGAACTGCAGGTACAGGCAATTAAAGCTGTGCCAACGAGTGCGTTCCCTACACCGGCTAAACGACCGGCAAACTCAAGACTCAATACAGAAAAGTTTCAACAGGCCTTTGGTCTGAACCTGCCCGACTGGACAGTTGGCGTTGAACGTATGTTGCTTGAAACTCTTATTTAATAGAAGCAGGCCGCAATAGCGGCCTGGCCAATTAAGGTGAAATTGTGAAAAAGAATAAAGGCATTATTCTCGCTGGTGGCTCAGGAACGCGCCTCTATCCGGTAACGATGGCAGTCAGCAAGCAATTGCTGCCGGTTTACGACAAACCAATGATTTACTATCCACTCAGTACGCTGATGCTGGCAGGAATTAATGACATTCTGATCATCAGTACCCCGCAGGACACGCCGCGCTTTGAAAGTCTGCTGGGAGATGGCTCACAGTGGGGAATTTCGATTCAGTATAAAGTTCAGCCTAGCCCTGATGGTCTTGCTCAGGCATTTATCATTGGTGAAGAGTTTATTGGTGACGACTCAGTCGCGCTGATCCTTGGCGACAATATTTTCTATGGTCACGATCTTTACAAGCAACTTGAAGCTGCATCGAAGAAAGATGATGGGGCAACTGTCTTTGCCTATCACGTCACTGACCCTGAGCGTTATGGCGTTGTTGAATTTGATAAAGATGGCAAAGCCATTTCTCTGGTAGAAAAACCTGAACATCCTCGCAGCAACTATGCAGTGACCGGTCTCTATTTCTATGACAACAGTGTTGTGGAAATGGCGAAAAACCTTGCGCCATCACCCCGCGGTGAACTGGAGATTACGGATATCAACCGGATCTACATGGAGCAGGGGAAGCTTTCTGTATCAATTATGGGCCGCGGACACGCCTGGTTAGATACCGGCACACATCAAAGCCTGATGGAAGCGAACAATTTTATCCAGACTATAGAATCACGTCAGGGGCTAAAAGTTGCCTGTCCGGAAGAAATCGCATTCAGAATGGGTTTCATTAATAAAGAGCAATTACAGGAACTGGCCAAACCATATCTTAAAAATGAATATGGCAAATACCTGATGGCGCTGGTTGAAGGACGTTTATAATGAATATTATTGATACTAAAATTCCTGACGTAAAAATCATTGAGCCTAAAGTGTTTGGTGACGAACGTGGTTTCTTTCTGGAAACATTCCAGAGTGAAAAATATAAACACGCGCTCAATATCGAAGGTGAATTCGTACAGGATAATCACTCACGTTCAGCAAAAAATGTATTAAGAGGTTTACACTTCCAGCGCAATAATCCTCAAGGGAAGTTGGTTCGTGTTGTAAGAGGCGAAGTATTTGATGTCGCAGTCGACATCAGACCCGAATCACCAACGTTTAAACAATGGGTAGGGGTCTATCTCTCAGAAGAAAATAAAACCCAATTCTGGGTTCCGCCGGGCTTGGCTCATGGCTTTGTGGTCATTTCAGATTATGCAGACTTTGAGTATAAATGTACCAATTATTATGATCCGTCAAGCGAAGGTTGTCTTTCATGGAATGACCCAGAATTAGGGATTGACTGGCCTGTTTCAGACCCTATTCTATCTGAAAAAGATAAATCCGGATTGCTGCTTTCTGAGTTAAAATAATTACATCAGGAATTGATAATAAGGATGAGCCAAAGAAAAGCCCATCCTTAAATTGTTTGAAACGTGTAACTTATTAAATCTTACTAAGCAAGATATAAATATTAATCAGGAAAAATTAAGTTTACGTCAGGTTTTATGAATATCAACGGGTGTAACTAAATAGATTTCAAAAATCAATCAACATTGGTTCGATCATCATCACCTTTGGGACTGTGTTAGCTTAAGATTAAAAAATATTTCGTCACAGCAGTAAATACTCCAGCCCCAGCTTTTAAGAGATTACTAATGAATCCGCATAGTTCGAGATCTACCTCGCTCTTTTCTCTGATTCGTCAGACATGGGCAAATCGAAATCTTATTTTTCAAATGACTAAACGAGAGATTGTTGGTCGTTATCGCGGTTCAACAATGGGTATCCTGTGGTCATTTATTAACCCCATTTTTATGCTCATGGTTTACACCTTCGTATTTTCAGTCGTTTTTAAAGCTCGATGGGGAACAGCTGGAGCGCTTAACGAATCTAAGACTGATTTTGCCGTTATTCTATTTGTCGGCTTGATTATCCATAGTCTTTTTGCCGAAACACTTAGCCGTGCTCCTTCTCTGATACTTGGCAATGTAAACTATGTCAAAAAAGTGGTTTTTCCTTTAGAGATATTGCCGGTTGTGAGTTTTCTAAGTGTGCTCTTCCATAGTTTTATTAGCATGATCGTTTTGATAACCGCTTTTTTCATATTTAATGGTTACATTCACTGGACAATAATCTTCATACCGGTTGTTGTTTTTCCATTGGCATTATTAACTTTAGGCTTGACCTGGTTTCTATCATCGTTGGGCGTCTATCTGCGAGATGTGGGGCAGACAATAACTATAATAATGACTGTCATGATGTTCTTGTCTCCTGTGTTCTATCCGATATCCTCTCTTCCTGAAAACTTGCGTCCGTTGATAATGCTTAATCCGTTAACATTTATTATTGAGCAGGCCAGAGCGGTTCTTATCTGGGGCAAGTTACCTGATTTTACTGGTGTTGGAATCTATACAGTTATCTCATTATTGGTAATGTGGCTGTGTTACGTCTGGTTCCAAAAAACGCGAAAAGGTTTTGCTGATGTCCTTTAAAGAAAATGCGATTGTAATAGATGGCGTAAGTAAATGTTTTCAAGTTTATGACAATCCAGTACGAAGACTAAAGCAGTTTATTGTTCCAAAAGTTGACCGGGTAGTAGGACGTGAAAGCCGGGCTTATCATGAAGATTTTTGGGCTTTGAGAGATGTTTCTTTTGTTTTACCAAAAGGTGAGACAATGGGAATAGTGGGACGAAATGGTTCGGGCAAATCTACTTTACTTCAGATTATTGCCGGTACATTAACGCCAACATCCGGTAGTGTAACTGTCAATGGACGAGTTGCGGCTCTGTTGGAACTGGGTGCTGGTTTCAACAGCGATTTTAGTGGACTTGAAAATGTTTACCTCAACGCATCGCTCATGGGTTTAACGCGAGAGGAAACGGAGTCAAGGCTGGATGATATTCTTTCGTTCGCGGATATCGGGCACTTTATAAATTCTCCTGTACGGTCTTACTCAAGTGGAATGCTGGTTCGCCTTGCATTTGCAGTGCAGGCTCAGATCGAACCGGAAATTCTAATCGTTGATGAAGCGCTTGCTGTGGGGGATGCAAAGTTTCAGGCGAAATGTTTTGCCCGATTAAAAAAGCTAAAACAAAATGGCACTTCAATTCTCTTTGTTTCACATGCAACTGAACAGATAGTCACTCATTGCGATCGAGCATTGTTACTGGATGGTGGAACTACTCAGCTGTCTGGTGCACCACGTGATGTCATTAACCGCTACCTGGATATATTGTTTGGTAAGAAAAACACTTCAGACAATACACGTGATGAAGTCGATAAGCAGATTTCTATCGCTGCTGAAGGTGAGAGAGAGCGCCTGGGGCGTGAAACGGATGCAGAAGAAGCTGCTAAGAGTAAAACTGATACGCAACGTAAGTTAGACAGCACTTATCACGAACGCGCGCATTATAATCCATCTGAATATAGATGGGGTGATAAAGCTGCTGAAATTTATGACTATTATTTTGAGCAGGATGGTAAAGGTTTTCCTGGTATATTCGAACCTAAAAAGAAAATAAAGTTTCTATTTAAGATAATTAGCCATGAGCTAATTTTCAGGCCTATTTTTGGTTTCGCTATTAAAACTAAAGATGGAGTTACCATTTATAATACCAATAGTGAATGGCAATCAGTTTCTATTGTTGAAGAAGCAAAGCCTGGTGAGACCTTTTTTTTATCAGTTGAAGTGCCTAATCTTCTTTTTGAAGGTGACTATTTTATCTCTGTAGGTATTGCAAGTAGTAATGCCCAGGGTGAAATAATTCCTCATGACCGTCGCTATGATTCAATTCATTTACCTGTAGGCCCAGTTGGTACTTTTACGGGTTTGGCCGATTTAAACGCGAGAATAAAACTTGAAAATGGCTAATTTAGAAAATATTTTGTTAAAGGCTGGCTTTCGTAAAAATGAAGAAACTGCGCTCTGGTCTCCTGCTACCATGAGAGACTTCGCTTACAGTGATGGAGACGATTCTGAAAATTACATTTTTGACACTATACGTAATGCCTCGGATGTGACTGTTGATTCTAAAGAGTTAGGAAAGTTTATTGTTGACTGGCCCTCAACCTATCATCTTAGCTCTGTCCGGGCTAATTTATTACGTCCATTCCAGAGTTGGATGAAAGATAAACGCATTTTGGAAATTGGCTGTGGATGCGGGGCCATTAGTCGGTATCTTGGAGAAAATGCAGCAGAAGTTGTCTCTGTAGAGGGGAGTTATCGTCGTGCAAATATTGCACGTTCTCGTTGCCGGGATCTGGATAATGTCACTGTTATTTGCGCACCCTCAGATACACTACCAGACTTGGGCAAGTTTGACGCAGTTTTACTCATTGGTGTTCTTGAATATGCCCGTGTTTTTATTGGCGAGAAAGGAGAGCAGCATCTTTTAAAAGCCTGTAAAGAGCGTTTGAAAGATGATGGTAAAATCTTTGTAGCCATTGAAAATAAAATTGGCATCAAATATTTTGCAGGCGCGCGTGAAGACCATGTCAACATACCGATGTTTGGTATTAACAACAGTTATGACAAACAAAGCGTAGTTACCTTCGGAAGAAAAGAATTAATAAGTGAGCTTAATGAAGCTGGTTTCACTGATACGCTGGAGTATCTTCCTTTACCTGACTATAAATTACCCTGTGCTGTAGTTACTCCACTGGGATGGCAAAATTACTCTAAAGAGTTAAGTCAATTAGCTGTTGAAAGCGCCCATAAAGAAAAACAGGTTGTACCTCAATATTTGTTTTCTCTTGAACAGGGTATTAAAAATATCTGGAATAATGAAATTGCGGCTGATCTATCAAGTTCCTTTTTGATGGTATCAAGTATGAATAAACAAGAGTCTGTTCATAAGAATGTTGCTGCTATCTATTATTCTGATGATAGAAATACCGAGAATAAAAAGAACGTTGAATTTATTAAAACAAATGAAGGTTTATCTGTTTCTTCCGGTTCAAGCCAGGATGGTGAAGTGTTATGTGAAGAACTGGAAAGGTTTATCTACGGACAATCATTATGGTCAGATCTTTTAAGGATTGTTAACCGCCCTGATTGGTTGGTAGAAGAATTAGCCGCATGGGCGAAAGGCTGGCTTGATCAGCTTCAGCTGAAAGCTTGCGTTTCACTGGATATCGACAAAGATATTTTATTGCCTGATTCTTATCTGGATGCGTTACCATTTAACGTGATTAAAAAGGATAATGGCGAGTTTGTTTTCTTCGATCAGGAATGGCACGCATCAGAAAGTATAACTTTGGGGTACGTTGCTTATCGCGGTATATATCACTCCTTATTGCGAGTAACTTCTGCAGGTAACAGTAAGTTTTGTAATAGTAACAACATAGCCGATTTGACTGTTGCCACATTAAATGTCATTGGTTTCTCTTGTTCTGCTGCGGACTCAAGAAATTATTTAAGACAGGAAGCTAATTTCCTGGCACAAGTTCAGCATAAAAATGCTGAAGAAATTTATAGTATGCTTAAAGAATTTTCTTTAAGTATGCGAGCTGAATACTGGCTTGACTCTAATGACTACAATTCACTAAAAGGGCATGCAGAAAATCGTCAGCGTCACTATCTAAGCCGTATTGAAGATCTTGAAAAATCTCTTCAGGGTGAACATGAGAATAGTGTCAGACTTCAGCATGAGCTAAATCAACTACATGCAATATATGCTCAACAAGGCCATCTTCTGGATCAGTACCGGCATGACATCGAGAAAATTTTAAACTCTGCAAGCTGGAAAATCTCTGCTCCATTTCGTGTTGCAGGCCGTCGTCTACCTGAAAGATTTAGGGCGCCGGCAAAAAGAACAATTTTCAAAATGTTTTATCTTGGTCAGAAAGTAAAAGTAAAAACAGGAAGTTTATTAGTGAGAGTTAATGCACCTGACAGCAATCTGAAACGAAGCTTACGCGATTTTTTACGGAATCTTTATCTTCAGTTGCCTGAACGATACAAAGATAAAGCTCTTAAATTAGCTATGAAGGTCCGGCCGAGTTGGTTCAGGCATCATCCAGCCTTTAACCAGGCTCAATATGAGCAGGGAATTATTAACAACAACAAAGATGTTCATCCGACCTTTCTTTCTCGCCGCAATGATGGCACTTATTCATTTGCTGAACGCCCTGATGAGTATGTCTATATCCCGGCTAAAAAACCAAATTTCTTCGAAGACAAGCTCAATGAACTTGAAGCACAGCCTCTTTTTTCGATTATTGTTCCTATCTATAACACGCCATTAGATTTGTTAGAATTGATGGTTAAATCGGTTGAGAATCAGTGGTATTCTAATTGGGAACTGGTTCTCGCTAATGATTGCAGTCCGGATAAAGAGATCGTACCAGCACTGAACGCCTTCAAAGATCCCCGGATTAAAGTAATCCATATGGATAAAAATCAGGGGATCGCAGGAGCAACCAATATTGCTATTGATAATGCAAGTGGTGATTATATAGTCTTCCTGGATCATGATGACGAGTTAACTGAAGATTGTTTATTTGAATTTGCTAAATGTATAAATGAAGAAGACCCGGACTTTATTTATAGTGATGAGGACAAGTTCACACCTGAAGGCAACTATTCTCAACCCCACTTTAAACCAGACTGGTCTCCGGACACGATGATGGGAACAATGTACACCTGTCATGCTGCGTGTGTTCGATTGAGCGTTGCCCAGAAATTAGGTGGATTACGTACGGAATTCAATGGTTGTCAGGATTGGGATTTCATTTTAAGACTCTGTGAACTGACTCAGAAAATTTCCCATATTCCTAAAGTTCTTTATCACTGGCGTATTATCCCAGCTTCTGTTGCTTCTGATATTACTGCTAAGCCCTATGTCCTGGCTGCCTCAAAGGCTGTACGTGAAGATGCCCTTAAACGTCGTGGTATTGATGGAATCGTTGAAGAGTTACCTGGCTATCACGGGTATTTCCGCGTTAACTATAATCTTCGCGCTGAAACCCTGGTATCAATTATTATTCCGACACGTGATAACCATGATGTACTTTCTCGCTGTATCAGCTCAATCACAGATAAGACTGCATGGAAACATTATGAAATTGTGATTGTCGATAACGGCTCTCAAAAGAGAGAAACGCTTGATTATCTTGATAAAGTCGCTCTTAATGACAATATCTCAGTCATCAGGCACGACAAACCATTCAACTTTTCAGAACTTAATAATGTTGGGGTTGGGCATGCGAAGGGGAGTCTGTTACTTTTCCTCAATGATGACACTGAAGTGCTGCAGGAAGATTGGCTTCAACGATTAGGCGGTTATGCTCAGCAGAAACATGTTGGTGCAGTTGGTGCTAAACTTGTTTATGCTGATGGACATACTATCCAGCATACAGGCGTTCTTAATTTGCAGACCGGGCCAGTTCATGCTTACATTGGCCACGATAAAAACAATCCTGGGTACTTTTTACGCAATCAGATTGAGTATAACTGGCTTGCTGTCACCGGTGCATGTTTGATGATAGATCGTCAAAAATATGAATCAATCAACGGTTTTGATGAGTCTTTCCCGATTGCTTATAATGATGTCGATATTTGTATGCGTCTTGTTGAAAAAGGCTATTACAATGTTATGTGTCAGGCTGTAACATTGATTCATCATGAATCAGTGTCTCGAGGACTTGACCACATGGATGAGGTAAAAGTTAAGCGTCTACAAAATGAATTAGGTCGCCTTAATAGCAAGCATCCTCAATACTATCAGCATGACCCATTCTATAATGTGAATTTTGCTTTCAATGGACATAATTTCGAGATTATGAAATGATTATTTACGATAACACTGTTAATCCTGCTTATACGAAAGAAGAGATGGATCTGATTTCACTTCGTCATTTAGCTAAAGACGCCAGAGTTATCTCCTTTGATTTTTTCGATACCCTCTTTGTTCGACCTCTGGATGATCCGGAAGACGCCTTTGATCTTCTGGCAAATAAGTTTCTAATTCCTGACTTCAGACAATTACGCCGTAAAGCACAAAAGGATGCTTTTGTGCAGATGGTCAAAGAAGGCCGGAAAGAAATAACATTAAGAAATATTTATAACAATTTCCATGATAGCCGGGCAGATAGTGAAAGCATCATGGAAGCTGAATATCAGCTTGAATTAGCACTTGTTGAACCTAATCCATTTTTTAAGGATTTCTTCAATGAACTGATTGCTGCTGGTAAAACAGTGGTTATTACTTCTGACATGTATCTTGATGAAGGTTTCTTTCGGGAAGCATTGAGTAAATACAATATGGCTGAAGTCCCTCTGTTCATTTCGGCCGATCGTAATGCAACCAAGCGCGATACCGGAGAAATATTCGACTTTTTGATTGCTGAATGCGAAGTTGAACCTCATGAGGTTTTACATATCGGTGACAATGAGTTAGCTGATTATATTAAGCCACGTGAAAAAAATATCCGTGCGTGGCACTACGAGCCAATTCATCTGGCGAATAAAGGAAAGAAACAGTCCCTGGCTTCCTCCTTGATTAACGGAATGCTCCGGACCTTGCAGTCTGAAAATATTAATGCAGACTCTTTTCAGAAATTAGGCTACAAGTATCAGGCGCCTGCAACATGGGGATTTCTGGAGTGGATTCGTAAGCAAAGCATTGCCGATAGCATTGACAAATTATTATTTGTTTCGCGTGATGGTTATTCACTCGAAAGGATAGCTTCGCATCATTTTCAGGGTAAGTTGCCAGAGTTTTCCTATTTTATGGGATCCCGTATTGCCTTTAACCTGGCTTTAATGGATGAAGCTAATTTTAATGAGAATCTCAGTTTTCTGATGTCAGGATCTGATGGTTTATCACCTGGTGAATTACTGGAGCGTATTGGTGTAGAGCCTCCAGCAGATGAAGTAATGTTGTCTGTAGGTATTGCTCCTGACATGATCATAGCGCCAGATAACTATGACTTAGTGCATAAGTTCCTTATTGCATTACGTGCAGAGATTCTCAAAGTATGCCAGCGTAATCGACGTGGACTATTTATGTATCTTCATTCTTTAGGTATTAATGAGGGGGATACGGTAGCTATGGTTGATGTTGGCTGGAGTGGAACCACGCAAGAAGCATTCATTCATACTGTAAAAAAATTTATGAACATAAATGTTATTGGCTACTATTTCTGCATTGCCAATACGTATGAAAGAAAACGACGTTCGCCGCATCAGATCATGAAAGCTTTCATTAACAATGACTCTACCAGTCCAGCTTTAGTGGATAAGATTTATGAAAACCGGGTAGCAATTGAGTTGTTTTTCTCTGCACCACATAATACGGTTATAGGTTATAAGCCTATTAAAAATACAGTACTTCCTGTAACGGATCCCGGACGTATAAAGTCTAAGGACCATAATTTAATCAATGCGCAACTAACTGAAGGTGTCGATAGGTTTAGTGAGGATTTCCTGCATATGATAGGGAGATTGCAGGTCAAACTGACCCCTATGCAGCTTGCTCAGCCCTTAATTTCGTTGACGACTAATGATGACTGGCGCAAAAATAAATTATTTATGCAGATAGAAAACTTTGATTCATGGGGCAGTACACGTAACAAAGTTATCAAGTTTCAGGATTATTTTCAGAACACCTCTCAATGCTGAATAAGCCGCTAAAGGGACATGTTGCTATTCTGATGGGCACCTACAATGGTGCCCCATACATAGAAAAGCAACTTAATTCAATTAAACACCAGAAATGGAAAAACTGGTCTTTATGGGTTTCAGACGATGGCTCCAGTGATGATACGCGTTCAATTATAGAAAGTTCTTTTTCAAAAAATCAGAATGATTGCACTTTATTGCAAGGGCCAGAACAAGGTTTTTGCGAAAATTTTAAATCTATGATCGGCAACGAAAACATTATTTCGGATTATTATGCGTTTGCTGACCAGGATGATATATGGCTTCCTGATAAACTGTCACTTGCAGTGAGTTACCTTAGTTCATTTTCTAAAGAGACGCCGGTAATATATTGTTCACGAACTCAGTTAATTGATAAGGATGATAATGTTATTGGTTACTCATCTCTCAACCATAAAAAACCTGGGTTTTCTAATGCACTAATACAAAATATCGCAAGCGGCAATACTATGGTTTTCAATCATGCCGCACGTCAACTTTTTCATAAAACGCTCTCATTTCCGATGATTGCACATGATTGGGCTCTATATCTGATAGTTACTGCATGTGGTGGTTCTGTTTTCTATGACCCATTGCCCACGGTACTATACAGGCAACATACAGCTAATTTAATCGGAAATGGAATGAAATTGAGTACACGATTTGGCAATCTCTTTGATGCCTATCGTGGTCGTAACAGGCGCTGGAATGATCTTCATTTCCAAATTTTAGACTTTCTTTACCTCCACATGACGTTCGAAAATCGTGCCAGGTATAATGCTTTTCGGCAGATACGAAACAGTAATATTTTCAGTCGCTTGAAATTATACAAAGCCTCGAAAGTTTATCATCAGAACCGAGTGGGTCAGATAACGAACTTTTCATACGTTCTATTTAACAAGTTTTAAATTTGGTAATCTCGTGAAAATAATCGCATCGCTTGTACTCTATCGTCATGCTTATAAGGATATTTCACGCACATTGGATTCATTGTTATCTGAAGAAAGTATTGATAAAGTCTGTATCGTTGATAACGGTGGGCATTGCGACTGGCTAAACGATTACAAACATTCTAAGGTTTCCGTTTTGTTGCTTCAGGATAATAAGGGTTTTGGTGCGGGCCATAATAAAGCTTTTGAAAAATACCGAGCCGAATCGGAATATTTTCTTATTTGCAATCCCGATATCACATTTAATTCTGGCGAGGTTGATGCTCTTTTTAATTTTGCTACAAAAAATCATCTTGCATTAACTATACCTAAAGTCATTTATCCTGACGGAAGTCTTCAATATAGTTGTAAACTTCTGCCTACGCCCTATCAGTTATTTATGCGGCGTTTTTTCTCACCACATGTTATCGATTCAAATCGTGAATATGAACTTCACGATGCTGATTATCAACGCCCATTTTATGCCCCATCTTTTTCAGGGTGTTTTATGCTGATTAGTCAGCAGGCTCTCATCCAGACCGGTGGCTTTGATGAACGCTTCTTTCTTTATCTTGAAGATGTAGATTTATCCAGACGGGTTTCAGGTTTAGGCCTGAATGTCCAGTACTGTCCTGATTCAATGGTTGTTCATGAATCGCAAAGACGTTCATATCAGGATTTTAAGTTTCTTATTTTTCACATCGTCTCAGCAGTTCGCTATTTTAATAAATGGGGCTGGCTTATTGATCCGGAGAGAGACAGATTAAACGCTTTGTGCCTTTCCCAGTTGAACTGTAAGAATTCGTGATTAAAGACTTTTCAGAATTTACGTATTAGTGTAACTCTTCTTATAACTAATTCTATTGATCTAAACGCAGTCATGTTACTGATAACATTGTTTATGAAATGATGTATAATAGATGTTACGTTTATATTGACTGAGTTTGTCATTCGCTATTGGGATAGAGCTGAACGGCTCTGTATATATAGATCAGGAGTAAATAATGTCCAAGCAACAGATCGGCGTTGTAGGTATGGCAGTGATGGGCCGCAACCTGGCTCTTAACATTGAGAGCCGCGGTTACACTGTTTCTATCTTCAACCGTTCACGCGAAAAGACTGATGAAGTCATCGCTGAGAACCAGGGCAAGAAGCTTGCTCCTTTTTACACCGTTGAAGAGTTTGTCGAATCGCTGGAAAAACCTCGTCGTATCCTGCTGATGGTTCAGGCAGGTGAAGCGACTGATAAGACTATCGCCTCACTGACTCCACACCTGGATAAAGGTGACATCCTGATCGATGGCGGTAACACTTTCTATAAAGACACCATCCGTCGTAACAAAGAGCTTTCTGATCAGGGCTTCAACTTCATCGGTACCGGCGTTTCCGGCGGTGAAGAGGGCGCACTGAAAGGCCCATCAATCATGCCTGGCGGTCAGAAAGAAGCGTACGAGCTGGTTGCGCCGATTCTGGATAAGATCGCGGCACGTGCGGAAGATGGCGAAGCCTGTGTGGCTTACATCGGTCCGGACGGCGCGGGTCACTATGTGAAGATGGTTCACAACGGCATCGAGTATGGCGACATGCAGCTGATCGCTGAAGCTTATGCTCTGCTGAAAGGCGCTCTGGGCCTGAACAACGAAGAGCTGGCTCAAACCTTCACCGAGTGGAATAACGGCGAGCTGAGCAGCTACCTGATCGACATCACCAAAGATATCTTCACCAAGAAAGACGAAGAAGGTAAATATCTGGTTGATGTGATTCTGGATGAAGCAGCAAACAAAGGTACCGGTAAATGGACCAGCCAGAGCTCACTGGATCTTGGCGAGCCTCTGTCACTGATCACCGAGTCTGTTTTTGCCCGTTACCTCTCGTCACTGAAAACGCAGCGCGTTGCGGCCTCTAAAGTACTGAGCGGTCCACAAGCTAAAGCGTTTACTGGTGACAAAGCAGAGTTCATCGAGAAAGTTCGTCGTGCATTGTACCTGGGTAAAATTGTCTCTTATGCGCAGGGCTTCTCACAGCTGCGTGCTGCGTCAGAAGAGAACAACTGGGATCTGCATTACGGTGAAATCGCTAAGATCTTCCGCGCGGGTTGCATCATCCGTGCTCAGTTCCTGCAGAAAATCACTGATGCTTATGAAGCAGATGCAGGCATCGCTAACCTGTTGCTGGCGCCATACTTCAAAGATATCGCGGATCAGTATCAGCAGGCGCTGCGTGATGTGGTTTCTTACGCGATTCAGAACGGCATCCCGACGCCAACCTTCTCTGCGGCGATTGCTTACTACGACAGCTACCGTTCAGAAGTGCTGCCTGCCAACCTGATTCAGGCGCAGCGTGACTACTTTGGTGCGCATACCTATAAGCGCATTGACAAAGATGGTGTGTTCCACACCGAGTGGTTAGATTAATCACTAAAAAGGGCTTCCCTCGGGAAGCCCTTTTTTTATCCTACCAGCAAATCCCCGCTCCGAATCTCCTTCTCACCCGCCAGCCGCACCACCAGCATGCCTGCCGTCGCAAATCTTACCCAGTGTCTCGCATAGAGGATACCGCCATGTTCTGCCACCAGTGGCGTAATATGGTCAGTAATCGGATCGACAATCTCAGCGACTACTTCTCCTGGCCGAATCTGTGCGCCAAGCGGTTTACGATGCAGAATCAGACCTGACACCGGCGAATGAATGTATTCGCAACCTGCTAACGGCGTAGGGGGATTTTTCAGGGCAGGGGAGGCTGCCGCCGATCCTTCGCTGTGACGTTCTTTAATCACGCCCGTCTCTCCTGGCGCTTCAGCAACGTCAGGCACGTTTAAACCAATCGGACCGTCATTGATTGCCACGATATCGTCACCGCCCGCGCTTGCCGGAACCAGTTCATCGCCACCGATTACAGGAGCAGCCACTTCCACGGAAATTGAGGGCTCGCTGTAGCCGATATAACCACTTTCCTGAAGTGCCGAAATAATCGCATCTGCATCTTTCTCCGCCTGTTCAGGCGACACATCACGCACGCCACGCAACTCCAGCGTCACCGGCAGCAATCCACGTGGCATGGGGTAATCTTTGCCAAAGCGTTCTGCCAGCGTCAGCCAGGGTTCGCAGCAGGCTTCATCAAACGGTTCACCGCCAGAGATCTGCGCCAGCAGCTGCACTTCACTGCCTAACCAGCGCGCCAGCGGCTCAATGTCCGGCCAGGCATGCGGCGTGGTGTAGAGATGCGGCACGGCTTCCCAGTCACAGTGCAGGTCAATCATCAGGTCTGCCTGGCTGGCCATTCGCATCAGCGTATAACGCTGCGCATCCAGCTCCGTTTTTGGCACGGTATCGCGATAGTGACGATCGATCGCGTCGCGAATCAGGCTTCGGTTCTGCGATTCACTCTGCGTCAGGCTATCCGCCAGTCCGGCCGCCAGCGTGGTACCCAGTGACGGAAAACGGCGATTAAAGTCCTGACCAGAGAGCGTATGGAAACGACCCAGATGGGTGCCGTGCCAGTGCTGTCCCAGCGCCAGGGGATTAGCAACCGGCACCAGGGTAAACGCGGCTTTCAGCTGTCCGGCGGACTCCAGCGACTGCAGTCTTTGTTTCAGAAACCATGCCACCGCCATACCGGGCAGTTCATCGCCATGCAGCGCAGCCTGGATATAGACCTGACGCTCGTGGTCCGGAGCAAAATGAAAACTGATGATTTCACGCTGGGTGCCTAAAGAGGCGCTTAACAGTGGATGATGTTGTTGATGCATACCGTGTTAATGTCCTTTAATCGGCAAAGGACGACAGCGCGCCGTCCTGAAAAAGTTAAAGTATAGTGCCGGATCGCGGTGAGGACGAAAAAGGGCGACCGCGAGGTTACTGCTGGATAGAGATATCCGTAGCGAAATAGCGCTTCTGAATCTGGTCAAACGTGCCGTTCTTTTTGATTTCGGCAAAGGCATTATCCAGCGCCGTTTTCAGCTCCGCATCGCCTTTGCGCAGGCCGATTGCCGTGCCGGGGCCGATAATCGGATCCTGAATAATCGGGCCAGCCAGCTCAAAGTCTTTACCCTGCGGATGCTTAAGGAAGCCAATGGCCGCCTGTGCCGCATCAGTAAATACCGCATCCAGCCGGCCTGATACCAGATCGCTTTCAACCTGGGCCTGATCGCCATAAGGCACTACGGTCACACCATGCGGCTGCCATTTCGCCAGCGCATAGCGCTCCTGTACCGTTCCCTGTTCCACGCCGACTGTTTTCCCTTTCAGGGATTCAACCGTTGGCAGTATGCCAGAACCCTTACGGGCGATTAGCTGGGTGTGGGTGTCATAGAGCGGCACGGTGAAATCGATCTGTTTAAGGCGCTCTTCGGTAATGCCCATGTCAGAGAGAATGGCATCGAATTTACGCGCTTTCAGCGCCGGGATCATGCCGTCAAACTGGCTTTCAACCCAGACGCATTTCGCCTGCATCTGGGTACAGAGCGCATTGCCCAGATCAATATCAAAGCCGACCAGCTTGCCCTGTGGTGTTTTCGATTCAAACGGTGGATAGGTCGGGTCGACCGCGAAACGCACCTGTTCGATTTTCGCCTGCGCGCCAAACGCACAACCAGCCATAACCGCCACTGCCAGCGTCTGACGCAGGCGTTGAGTGAAAATGTTCATGATTTTGCTCTTATTCTGTCGTGATGAATGTTTATGCAGAGTATCGCCGGGCTGCCGGGATGGCAATTACTGCGTTATCTTCACCACGTCAGCCGCGCACAGCGACCGGTAATCTTCGGTGTTCAGGATCACTGAGCGCTCCAGCAGACCGGCGTTAAACGCGATCTCCGGATAACGTTCAAACAGCGTGGGGTCAACGACCAGTCTGAGGTCAGGATGAAAGCTGAACGGCGGGATAGCCCCGAATACACAACCGGTCAGCAGTTCGGTCTCTGTCGGGCTGGCGAGTGAGGCGCGCCGTCCACCGACCGCCGCTGCGACTTTACTCAGGTCGGCCTGCTGATCAGCCGGTAACACCGCCAGCACGTGCTGTTTCACGCCATTGCCTTTCACATGACAGACCAGCGCTTTCGCGCCCTGGCCAATTTCGGTGCCGCGTATCGCCGCAACCGCTTCACATTTACCGGTCGCCTCATGCTCCATCAGGCGATAGCGTGCCTGGTGCTTGTCGAGCAGGGTGATTAATTTTTCATGGGTCGTCACGGTTCTCTCCCCGAGGTTTGAGTCGCCATTATTGTGCGGGATGGGGGTGAGGATTGAGAAGGATTCTGCTCAGAATCCCCATAAAAGCAAAATTCTGAGCAGCATATTGCACAATTATTTATGGCGGGTGCGCAGGTTGTTGATCACGGCACTGAAGTCCAGATCCTGATCCTGTAACAACACCATCAGGTGATAGACCAGGTCAGACGCTTCATTGGTCAGCTCATCCCGATCGTTGACGGTGGCCGCCAGCGCGGTCTCAACCCCTTCTTCGCCCACTTTCTGCGCAATGCGCTTGGTGCCGCTGGCGTAAAGCCGGGCAGTGTAGGAGCTTTCAGGATCGGCCGTTTTGCGAGACGCCAGCAGTTCTTCCAGCTGATAGAGGAAAGTCCACTCAGGCACAGCCGGCGAGAAGCAGCTGGTGGTGCCCAGATGGCAGGTCGGGCCAATCGGGTTTGCCAGCACCAGCAGCGTGTCGTTGTCGCAGTCGGGCGTAATGCTTACGACCTGCAGAAAATTGCCGGAGGTCTCGCCTTTGGTCCACAACCGGTTTTTGGTGCGGGAGAAAAAGGTGACATTGCCTTCTGCCAGCGTTTTTTCCAGCGCCTCTGGGTTCATATAGCCGTGCATCAGCACTTCGCCTGAGACGTTATGCTGAACGATGACCGGCATCATGCCCTGTGTTTTGTCCCAGTCGAGCTGGGACAGTTGTTGTTCGGTTAGCACGCGCGAATCTCCACTCCGTTGTCGATCAGGAAGCTTTTCAGCTCACCAATATTAATAATCTGCTTATGGAATACCGAGGCCGCTAAAGCACCATCCACATTCGCCTCAGTAAACGCGTTGAGGAAGTGCTGCATCGTGCCGGCACCGCCAGAGGCGATCAGGGGCACATGGCAGACTTGACGCATTTTCTTCAGCTGCACCAGGTCATAGCCGTTTCGCACGCCATCCTGGTTCATCATGTTCAGCACGATTTCGCCTGCGCCCAGTTTCTGGACTTCCTGCACCCACTCCAGCGTTTCCCACTGTGTCACGCGGGTACGCGCCTCGTCACCGGTGTACTGATTCACCTGATACTTACCGCTGGCTTCATCAAACCAGGTATCAATGCCGACCACAATACACTGAACACCGAAACGGTCAGCGAGGCGGGTGATCAGCGAAGGATCAGCCAGCGCTGGTGAGTTAATCGAAATCTTATCCGCACCAAACTCCAGAATGCGCGCCGCGTCTTCCGGGGTTTTAATCCCGCCTGCTACGCAGAACGGAATATCAATCACCTCAGCCACGCGCGACACCCAGCTTTTGTCGACGACGCGGCCATCAGATGAGGCGGTGATGTCATAGAACACCAGTTCATCGGCACCTTCAGCGGCGTAGCGCTGCGCCAGCGGCACGATGTCACCGATGATCTCGTGATTGCGAAACTGTACGCCTTTGACCACCTGGCCGTCACGTACGTCCAGGCAGGGAATTATCCGTTTTGCCAGCATGCAATCGCCTCCGAAACAGTGAATTTATCTTCCAGCAGCGCACGTCCGACAATTACGCCCTGAACACCGCTACCGCGCAGGGCGGCGATATCATTGAGGTCGCCAATGCCACCCGAAGACTGGAAAGCAATCGTCGGGAAGCGCGCCGTGACTTCCTGATAGAGCGCAACATTGGAGCCGCTGAGGGTGCCGTCGCGGGAGATATCGGTGCACAGCACGTGCTTCAGACCCACCTGCTGAAAATCGGTAATGACCTCCTCCAGCGTCACGCCTGCCGCTTCCTGCCAGCCACTGATTGCGACTTCTTTGCGGTTACTGGCATCAATGCGCACGTCTAACGCGAGCACAATCGCCTCTGCGCCAAACTCCGCAAACCAGCGCTTTACCTCTTCAGGCTGTTTCACCGCGGTGGAACCAACCACCACACGACTGGCTCCGGCTTCCAGCAGCGCGTGAACATCGTCCCGGCTGCGAATGCCGCCACCGACCTGCACCGTGACATCAACGCCGTTAAGCAGAGTTTTCAGCAGCGCAATCTGGCGTTTCGCCGGATCTTTCGCGCCGGTTAAGTCCACCAGATGCAGCACGGTCGCGCCCTGGCTTACGTAATCCTGCAGACGGGGCAGCGGATCGCTGCCGTAATCGCGCTGTTGACCATAATCGCCCTGATGCAGACGAACCACTTTTCCGTCAATTAAATCTAACGCGGGGATAATCATTACATCTCCAGGAAGTTTTTCAGCAGCTGCGCGCCCGCTTTGCCCGAGCGTTCCGGATGGAACTGGACGCCGAAGAAGTTATCTTTCTGCACCGCGGCAGTGAAGGCTTCACCGTAGTGACACTGGGCGATGGTGCTGGCGTTAACGGGCATGGCGTAGCTGTGGACGAAGTAGAAGTAGCATCCTTCGTCGATGCCACGGAACAGATGATTGCCCGCCTGCGCGGTAATCTGGTTCCAGCCCATGTGCGGTAATGGCAGGCCATGAGTGTCCATCAAAGACACTGGCTCATCGATAATGCCCAGGGTCGGCACGCCGCCATTTTCATCGCTGCCGCGTCCCAGCAGCTGCATACCCAGACAGATCCCCAGCACCGGCTGGGTACAGGCTTTCACCAGATCGATCAGGTCACGCTCCTGCAGCTGGTTCATTGCTGCCTGTGCGGTGCCGACGCCGGGCAGAAAGAGTTTGTCGGCGCGCAGCACCACATCGGGATCGCGGCTCACGTCCGGGGTGTAACCCAGACGTTCAATCGCCCACTTTACCGATGAGAGGTTGGCGCAACCGGTATCCATGATCACCACGTTCATCACAGCACTCCCTTCGAGCTTGGCAGCGTATTGCCCTCAACGCGGATCGCCTGGCGCAACGTACGACCAAAGGCTTTAAACAGGCTCTCGACCCGGTGATGGTCGTTCTTGCCTTTGGTTTTCAGATGCAGCGTGCTCATCATGGCGTAGGAGAGCGAGCTGAAGAAATGCTCGACCATCTCGGTGCTGAGATCGCCCACGCGTTGATAGTTGAACTCTGCTTTGAACTCGATGTGTGGTCGGCCGGAGATATCCAGCGCACAGCGCGCCAGACATTCATCCATCGGCAGCACAAAGCCAAAACGACCAATGCCGCGTTTATCGCCCAACGCTTTCAGCAGCGCTTCGCCGAGTGCCAGTCCGGTATCTTCCACCGTGTGGTGATCGTCAATGTAAAGATCGCCTTTTACTTCGATGTGCATGCGGAACCCGCCGTGCACTGCAATCTGGTCCAGCATATGGTCGAAGAAACCCACACCGGTATTGATTTTGCTGCCGCCTTCGCGGTCCAGCCACAGTTCAACCCGCACCTGCGTCTCTTTGGTGTTGCGCTGCACCAGCGCATGGCGATCTCGCTGGGTCAGACGCTGCTGGATGGTCTGCCAGTTCTCGCCGTCAGCGCCGTAGCGGATAGGCTGAATGCCCATGTTCTCCGCCAGCTGAACGTCGGTCAGGCGATCGCCAATCACGTAACTGTTGGCGGTATCCAGTGCGCCCTCTGCCAGCCAGGCTTCAACCATTTTGGTTTTGGGCTTGCGGCAGTCGCAGTGGTCGTCCGGCATGTGCGGACAGATCAGTACATCGTCAAACGCAATGCCCTGCGAGGTCAGAACCTGCATCATCAGATTGTGCGGACCATCGAAATCGGCTTGCGGAAAACGGGCGGTGCCCAGACCATCCTGATTGGTGATCATCACCAGGCGATAACCGGCGGCCTGCAGCGCCAGCAGCGCCGGGATAACGTCTGGCTCAAACGCCAGCTTATCCAGTCGGTCCACCTGATAATCTTCAGGCGGCTCAGAGATCAACGTACCGTCGCGGTCAATAAAAAGGGTCTTCTGGCTCATGCTTGCTCCACAGAAAAGGCTTGCAGCGCGGCGATCACTCGTGCGCACTCTTCACGCGTGCCGATGGAGATGCGCAGACATCCCGACAGGCCCGGATTTTTGTTCTGATCACGCAGGATAATGCCCTGATCCCATAAGGTTTTGAAGACTTTTGGTGAATCGGTAAAGCGCGCCAGAACATAGTTAGTCTCGCTGGGGAAAACCTGCTCAACGCAGGCCAGCTGAGGCAGTTCGGCCAGAAGCCAGCTGCGGTTTGCATTCAGCTCCGCAACATGTTCACGCATCAGCGCAATACCCTGTTCACTCAATGCCTGACCGGCCACATCGGCCACAGGGGTCGCCAGCGGGTAGGGCGCAATCACTTTCATCAGCAGGTCGATAACGGGCTTATTGGCCAGCGCAAAGCCGCAACGCAGGCCAGCCAGCGCAAAGGCTTTCGAGAGGGTACGCAGGATCACCAGATGCGGATAATCTTTCAGCCAGCCAGTCAGCGTCGCCTGAGGACAAAATTCAATATAGGCTTCATCGGCCACCACCAGCGCTTTACCGGCGGTCATCGTCAGCAATTGACGGATATCATCCTGATTAATCAGGTTGCCGGTCGGGTTGTTCGGGCTGCAAAGATAAACGACTTTCACGCCGTCCAGCTGTTCCGCGATAGCAGGCAGATTCAGCTGCCAGTCGCTGAGCGCCGGCGCGGTACGGTATTCAATGCCGATGGTTTCGGCGCTGACGCTGTACATGCCATAAGTCGGTGGACAGAACAGAATCGCATCCTGCCCCGGCTCACAAAAAGCGCGCATGATCAGTTCAATCGCTTCATCTGCCCCACGGCTCACCAGCACCTGCTCCGGCGTTAAACCTGCGTAAGCCGCATAGCGCTCAATCACGATTTTCGGCTGACACTCCGGATAGCGGTTCAGTGTCTGCTGTGACAGTTCAAACGGCACCGGCAACGGAAACTCGTTGGCGTTAAGCCAGACATCGCCATTGCCACCCAGACGACGCGCCGACATATAAGGCGTGAGAGCGCGTACATTGGCGCGCGCCAGCTGCTCAATATCCTGACTCATGCTTGCTCCTTTAGTGCGGCAACGCGCAGGGTGACGGCATTTTTGTGGGCATCCAGCTGCTCGGCGGCGGCCAGGGTTTCAATGGTCGCGGCCAGATTCAGGAAGCCCTGTGGCGTCAGCTCCTGCACCGTCATGCGTTTCTGAAAATCAGCCAGGCCCAGGCTGGAACAGGTCGAAGTATAACCGTAGGTCGGTAACACGTGATTGGTGCCTGAGGCGTAATCGCCTGCGGACTCCGGTGACCAGTCGCCTAAAAATACTGAACCGGCGCTGGTGATGGACTCCACCAGTTCGCGTGGCTGGCGGGTCTGCAGAATCAGGTGCTCCGGGCCGTAAAGATTGGAAATCTCAACGCATTGCTCAAGGTCGCGCGCCACGATCAGGCGGCTGCTTTCCAGCGCCTGACGCGCCGTGGCCGCACGCGGCAACTGCGCCAGCTGCTGCTCAACGGCGACCGCGACCGCTTCGGCCAGCTTAAGTGACGGCGTCAGCAGAATCACCTGCGAGTCAGGACCATGTTCGGCCTGTGAGAGCAGATCAGACGCAACAAACGCGGGGGTGGCACCTTCATCAGCAATCACCAGCACTTCTGAAGGCCCGGCTGGCATATCAATCGCGGCGCCATCAAGACGCTGACTCACCTGACGTTTTGCTTCTGTGACCCAGGCATTGCCCGGACCAAAAATCTTGTCGACGCGCGGCACGGTTTCTGTACCGAAGGCCAGCGCGGCGATAGCCTGCGCGCCACCCACCTGGAACACCTCTTCTACGCCACACAACTGCGCGGCATAAAGAATCTCATCGGCAATCGGCGGCGGCGAACAGAGCACTACGCGGCCACAACCAGCGATACGGGCAGGTGTCGCCAGCATCAGCACGGTAGAGAAGAGCGGGGCGGAACCACCAGGAATATAGAGTCCGACCGATTTCACCGGGCGAGTGATCTGCTGGCAGCGCACGCCAGGCTGTGTTTCAACATCCACCGGCGGCAGAATCTGCGCGTTGTGGAAGGTTTCGATATTCCCCACCGCGACGGCCATCGCCTGCTTCAGTTCGTCACTTAAACGGGCGCTGGCTTCTGCTATCTGCTGCGGCGTCACGCGCAGGTTTTCCACCTGCGCTTTGTCGAAGCGGGCACTGAACTCGCGCAGAGCGTCATCGCCGTTCAGCTTTACCTGTTCCAGCACGTTGCGCACCGTCAGCGTGACGTTTTCAGAGGCGGCGATAGCGGGACGTAACAGCAGCGCCTGCTGCTGTTCGGGGGTGCACTGCTGCCACTCAATCGGGGTAGAAAAGGCCATGGCTTACTCCATCATCTTCTCAATAGGCAGCACCAGAATGGAACTGGCACCCAGTGCTTTCAGTTTTTCCATCGTTTCCCAGAACAGGGTTTCGCTGCTGACCATGTGCATCGCTACGCGGCTGACATCACCTGCCAGTGGCAGAACGGTCGGGCGCTCTGCGCCAGGCAGCAGGCTAATGACTTCTTCCAGACGCTCACTCGGCGCGTGCAGCATGATGTACTTCGATTCACGCGCTTTAATCACGCCCTGAATACGGGTCATCATTTTGTCGATCAACTCCTGCTTGGCGGCAGGCATCTCGCCGTCACGCTGAATTAATACGGCTTTGGAACGATAGATGACTTCAACTTCGCGCAGGCCGTTGGCTTCCAGGGTTGCACCGGTGGAGACCAGATCGCAGATGGCATCCGCCAGACCCGCACGGGTCGCCACTTCCACGGAACCGTTCAGTAAACAGGTTTTGAAGCTGACGCCTTTTTTGTCGAGGTATTGTTTGAGCAGGTGAGGATAAGAGGTGGCGATACGGGACTTATCAAGGCATTCCGGACCGGTGTACTCGGCGTCAGTCGCCATCGCCAGTGACAGGCGGCAGCCGCCGAAATCCAGGCGGCGCAGCGTGAAATAGCGCGGATCTTCACCCTGAGCACGACGTGAGAGCAGTTCTTCTTCCAGGACGTTCTCACCGATGATGCCTAAATCGACCACGCCATCCATCACCAGGCCAGGGATATCGTCATCGCGCACACGCAGGATGTCGATTGGCATGTTCTCCGCAAACGCAATCAGGCGCTGTTGCTGAAGGTTGATTTTAACGCCGCAGCGCGCCAGCAGTTCGCGTGAATCATCACTTAAACGGCCAGATTTCTGCATAGCTATGCGTAAACGGGTGTTATCTAACATGGTTCCTGTCCTTTTCCTGTCCTGAATGTGTGGTTACGTCAGCCCATAAAAAAACCCCCGGAAGACGATCTTCCGGGGGTTCTCTTGCGTTCACACCACTGGAAGATCTTGAAAGTCTTCCAGCACCAATCGCCTGAAAGACTAGTCAGGATGATGGTGATGATGATGGTTGAACTGAACGCGTGTCATAATAATCTCGTCGATGAATGAGTATTCATTTGTGGGGTTTAACCTAACGAAGATGGCTGCGCTTGGCAACACTTTTTTAAACAGGTGATTCGGAAAGCACTGAAACAGGTTGTTCTGGTTTGCAATCCGGGGGCAAACTACGGTGAAGTCGGGGTTGATGTTTCACGTCAGGAGTCAAAATGAAGAAGGTCGCGATTGTGGGACTGGGCTGGTTGGGCATGCCGCTGGCCACGGCGTTAACCGCGCGAGGCTGGCAGGTTACCGGCAGCAAAACCACGCCAGACGGTGTTGAAGCCGCACGTCGCTGCGGGATTGAGGCGTTCCAGCTGGAACTGACGCCGGAACTGCTCTGTGATGCCGCCGATATTGAGCCGCTGTTCAACGTTGATGCAGTGATCGTTACGCTGCCCGCCAGCCGCACCGCAGAAGGTGGCGAGGCCTATCTGCAGGCGGTGCAGAATGTGGTGGATACCGCGCTGGTCTACAAAGTGCCGCGCATCATCTTTACCAGCTCAACGTCAGTTTATGGCGGCAGTTCAGGTGTTAAGCGGGAAAACAGTCCGCTGGCTGCAGAAACGGTAGCCGGAAAGACGCTGGTGAAACTGGAAAGCTGGCTGCACGATCTGCCTGGGACCAGCGTGGATATTCTGCGGCTGTCCGGTCTGGTCGGGCCAAAACGCCATCCCGGACGCTTCCTGGCGGGTAAGCAGGATGTGGCAAATGGCTCGCAGGGCGTGAATCTGGTGCATCTGGATGATGTGGTCGAGGCGATTGCGCTGCTGCTGCAGTCGCCGAAAGGCGGCCGGGTTTATAACCTTAGTGCGCCGAAACACCCGACGCGTGACACCTTCTATCCAGCGGTTTCGCGCCAGCTTGGGCTGCAGCCGCCGCAGTTCGCGCCAGAGGCCGTAAAAGACAGCGGCAAGCTGATTGATGGATCGCGCATCTGTAGCGAACTCGGGTTTGAGTATCGCTATGACGATCCGGTGAAGATGCCGCTGGAGTGAAAAGTTTCTGAACTGGAAAGCCCTGTGCGTTACTCAAAATAAATGAATTTTCATTTATCAGACGCCGGGGCAAAGGATGTGACTTTGATCGTTATTAAAGATTATAAGAAATGTTAACCATAAATTCCGTAACCTGCCCACTAACGTTTCTAATGTCGGGTCCAGTCATAGAAGCCGATGAGATGAGAAGAGACTGGCATCACTTTTACGTTAACGATAACGGCAAAAAATTAGTAAGCTTAACCTTTCCCTGGGATTTCATTTTCAGTATCATCGCCGGCGTTCAGTTTATGTCAGAAAAATAACAGTTCATCGCTTTGGGCCGGAGCTGGCGGCCTTGATATTGGGTAAAATTTGGAGATAGCGGATGTTGGCACAAAAGAATATAGCTATCGCTGGGGGCGGGTTTTTTGGCTTGTATCTGGCAGAGCAACTTGCGCTTCGCGGTTGCTGCGTGACTGTATATGAAAAAAGCCAGCACCTGATGTCCCGCGCTTCATATGTTAACCAGGCACGAGTGCACAATGGTTATCATTACCCGCGCAGTATTCTTACTGCCCTGCGTTCTCGCTTATCATTCCCACGCTTCGTTAATGAATTTCGTGATTGTATTGATGATGAATTCGAAAAATATTATCTGATTGCAGGCTCATTGAGCAAAGTGACGGCTGAGCAGTTCAGGCGTTTTTGTCAGCGTATTGGCGCAGACTGTGAAGAAGCACCATCTTCTGTCACAAAAATGGTCAATCCGGCTCTGATTGATACTATATTCACTACCACAGAGTATGCTTTCGACTCCTTTAAATTACGCGATGTAATGATAGAACGCCTTTCACAGGCCGGGGTGCGCGTTATTACAGATGCAGTCGTTGAAAAAGTCTGGACTTATAATGATGGTCTAAAACTTGCTGTCACAATCTCCGGCGAGCAGGACATCGTCTATGCTGACCATCTCTTCAACTGTACTTACTCAAGAATCAACTATTTACTGAATAGTTCCGGGCTTGAACTCATTCCATTGCGTCATGAAATGACTGAAATGTGTCTGGTCGACGTTCCTGACGAATTCAGGAAAATGGGATTGACGGTAATGTGTGGCCCTTTCTTTTCCGTAATGCCTTTTCCTTCAGCACAATTGCATTCTTTCAGCCATGTTCGCTACACACCTCACTATCAATGGCGGGATGATGCAGGCAACCCGTATGAAGACTCACATGCAAAATATGACGAATATTCACGTCAATCTGCATGGGGGCATATGATTCGTGATGCACAGCGTTATGTTCCTGCCTTAAGTGAATGCAAATATGAGCGTTCTATATGGGAAGTCAAAACTATTCTGCCTCGAAGTGATAGTGATGATTCCAGGCCCATCCTTTTCCGTAAAAATCACGGTCTGAAGGGGTTGCATTGCATTATGGGTGGGAAAATAGACAACGTTTATGATGTTTTGCAAGAAATTGAGCGACTAATAGAGTTGAACTAAAAATGATAAAAAGTGAATCCTTTGTTTCTGTCGTTACCGTTATTCATGGGCATCTTGAAGAGGTTTATGAACCGCTTAGAAAGTTAAGCCTGACGCTGGACGAAAGTTACAGCGATTATGAAATTGTCGTCGTCGTTCCGGGCGTAAATTCTACACACGCGCAAATTGAAGACCGTATTTTAAAAGACATAAACTGCGTCCGGATTATTCTGCTTTCCACGCCGGTTTATCATGATGTTGCGCTTGCCGCTGGTCTGGAAAACGCGATTGGAGACTTTGTTGTTCTGTGGAACCCCGCTGCTGATCCGGTTGAAATTGTTCCTCAGGTCGTCGAGCAATGCCGTGCGGGAAGCGATATCGTTATCGGAGTAACAAATAAAGTCCGTTCGCTACGTTATAGACTTATTCGAAAAATGATGAATGTCGCATTACGTACGATTGATTACGATATTCCGGCTAACTCAACCAGTTTGCGTTGTTTAAGCCGCAGGGCAGTTAACGCCGTTACAAGAATTGGTAAATTTCATCACCAGTTCTATCTGCGCATCCAAAAAACGGGATACGCTGCATCAGCTTTCAATTACATGCCAGTAAAAGAAAATGAGGGTGCAAAAATCGTTGAATCCATGCGACGTTTACTTCGTCTGATGGTTTTCAATTCTGCACGTCCTTTGCGCTGGATGTCTATGCTTGGATTCTTTGGCAGCGTAGCAGGATTAATCTTTGCCTGTTACAGCGTGCTCATTCACCTGATAGATGGTCACGTTGTTGAAGGCTGGACAACAACCATTCTTTTCATGTCCGTTATGTTTATTATCCAGTTCGTGATGATGGCCTTTTTTGGCGAATATCTGGGAAGAATGCTGGATGAAAACAGCGCTCAGGCTGGTTATGCAGTTGTTTATGAACGCAATAGTGATGTCATGGTTAATGCAGACAGGGTCAATGTTCTGGAGACGTCACTTATGCAGGAACCTAACAACGTCCAGACCGGGCGCGATAAATAAATTCTGGAGATGAAGATGGATGCACTTATTGGTTTTTCAGGTTTTGTCGGTCAGACACTGCTTAAACAGCGTGAGTTTGACTCGCTTTACCGTTCAACAAATATTGATGAAATTATTGGCCAGTTATTTGGAACGGTCGTCTGCGCTGCTGCGCCTGCTCAGAAATGGCTGGCAAATAAAGAGCCTGAGAACGATCTTAAACACATTGAAAGTCTGATCGAAAAACTGAAAACCATCAATTGTGAAAAATTCATATTGATAAGCACAGTGGACGTTTTTAAAACGCCTGTAAACGTTGACGAAAACACGCCTGTCGAAACAGACGGATTACATGCGTATGGTCTGCATCGTTACTACCTTGAGCAATTCGTGAGTCAGCATTTTCCGGATGCATTGATCGTTCGCTTACCTGGTCTGGTAGGGCCGGGATTAAAGAAAAATATCATTTACGATTTCCTTAACAATAATAATCTCAATCAAATTGAAAGCCGTGGCGTATTTCAGTTCTATCCCATGATCAACCTTTGGTATGACATTGAGATTGCTTTGAAAAACGACATCAGGCTGTTACATCTTACCGCAGCCCCTGTCAGCGTTGCAGATGTGGCCAAATATGGCTTCGGATTTGATTTTGAAAATCACGTGCAGCAGCAGCCCGGACATTATGATATGAAAAGCTGCTATTCTCATCTTTATACGGACGGCAAAGATTATCAATACAGCTACCGTGAATCACTGATGTCGATTCGTGCTTATGCTCAATCCGAGCCAGGAAAGAAACCTGAATGAATATTTCCATTTCGAATATCGCATGGGACATTAAAGATGATGACGCAGTGCGTGCACTTCTTCATTGTCATCATATCCATGCTATCGATATTGCGCCTGGAAAATATTTTCCAGACCCAAAATCAGCGAGTGATAAAGAGATTCTTGCCGTTCGAAATTATTGGGAATCGCAGGAGATTTCTCTGGTCGGGATGCAGTCACTCCTGTTTGGCACACAGGGCTTGAATCTGTTTGATGAGCCGTCTGTACAACAGAAAATGCTGGAACATTTACAGGCAGTGAGCCATGTTGCAGCAGGATTAGGCATTACACGTTTAGTGTTTGGTTCACCCAAAAATCGTTATCGACCGGCTATCAGCGATGAAGCTTCATGCGCGATCGCACTCCGCTTCTTCACGCTTTTGGGGGACATTGCACGTCAGGAAGGCGTTGTTATTTGTCTGGAGCCTAATCCAGAGTGTTATGGCGCTAACTTCATGACCAGCAGTGCAGAGACGGCTAAGATGGTACGGCTTGTTAATCATTCAGCCATTAAAATGCAACTGGATACCGGGGCTATTGCGATTAACGGCGAAGATGTGGCTCAGGTAATCAGTGGTAATGAGGATATTATCGGCCATGTACATCTTAGTGAACCGAACCTTATAGCGCTGGGGCGAAGTGCTGTGAATCATGCTGATGTAGCCGCAGTGTTGAATCGTATGCTTCCGCAGCGTATTGCCACTATTGAAATGCTGGTCTCTAAAAATGAGAACGCTTTAATGGTTATTGACGAGTCTCTTAAATTTGTGACTGAGCATTATCGGAAGACGCCGGGAGATGTTTCATGAAATGGTTAATCCTGATTTTAGGTATAGCCTGCAATGCTTCTGCCAGCGTGCTTATTAAGTTAGCGATGACGCCTCCACGCAGGCTTCCCAGTTTGTCCGAACCTTTAGCAGTGCTGAGTAATTTCCCGCTGTTATTGGGAATATTTCTCTATGGCATGGCTTTCCTGCTTTATGCCGCAACACTGGCATTTTTACCCTTAAACGTGGCACATCCTGTTTTAACCTCAGGCGCTATTGCCTGTGTTGCCTTAATGTCAGTTGTGCTATTCAAAGAACCTGTTTACTGGTCCACTATTGCCGGCATTTTGATGGTAATAGCCGGCGTTGTACTTATTACCCTAAAAGTTAAATAAGATGGAAAAGAATATGAGTGAATCTTTAAATATAAAAAATACTGACTGGGAAGTTCCATCTTATGAGCGTCAGTTATGGCAGGGTAAACAGCATAATTATTGCGTGATCATTCCCGTCATCAACGAAGGGGAACGCATCCGCAATCTGTTAAGCCGAATGGCTGCAGTAAATGTCCATACCTATGCAGACATTATCATTGTTGACGGTGGAAGTCGGGATGGTTCACTTGAACTTTCAGCGCTGAAACAACTTTCGGTTTGCGGTCTGCTACTTAAAACTGGCCCGGGTAAGTTAAGTTCTCAGCTGCGTTGTGGATATGCTTTTGCTCTGGAGCAGGGTTATGAAGGTATCGTAACGATTGATGGGAATGATAAAGACGATCCGGATGCCATTCCTCAGTTCATTGAGGCACTGAAACAGGGTTATGATTTTGTTCAGGCATCCCGTTTTGTCAAAGGTGGCGTTGCTGAGAATACACCTGCTTCACGTGATTTTGCTATCCGTTTTATTCATGCACCAATGCTCTCACTTTTTTCCGGCTTCAAGTGGACCGATACGACACAGGGCTTCCGTGCATATAGCCGAAAAATGCTGCTTGATCCGCGCGTTGCACCGTTTCGCAATATTTTTCAGACTTACGAATTACTGGCCTATCTTTCTTATCGCGCACCTAAATTAGGGTTCCGCTGTATCGAAATCGCAACAGTTCGCCGTTATCCAAAAGGCGAAGTACCAACTAAAATTAGTGCTATTAGTGGGAATTGGGCAGTATTGTCGATTTTATTTTCTGCTTGCTTCGGCAAGTATAATATCAAATAATTAAATAAAGGTTAGGCAGAACTCAGCTATGATTACACTGTCGCATATAAATGTTCTGAAACAGAATGAAACCACGGCAGAGCTCTTCAAGCTCTGCCAGTTTTTTATGTTGATGTTCGCAATCATTGTTGTTGAAATGAATCAACAGCCACTCATAATATCACTAGACCGCGTGCTGGAACAATGGTCAACTCTTTTACCAGATTTTTTTGTAGGTAAACAGGATTTCTTATTTAGTTATGGACCGTTATATTGGCTTCAGGGGAGTCCGGTAGTACAATACTCACAAGCAAGTTATTTTATTTCGTTGTTTTTTATAAGCCTTTATTGTGCTTTAAACTGGGCTTTGATGTTGAGATTAGCTATTAACGCCCGTTGCGTGTTTTTTTTTGCTGTAATTTATATCGTTTTTATTAAAGTTTATAATGCTTACGCCGTATTCTTCACTTTGCCTTTATTTATTATAGTGTATCTTCGCCAAAATAGTCTGGATAAACTTTGGGATAAAAAAATATTCCTGTCTGCGGCAGCGTTGCTTGTGGCTTTTTTATTTTACTTTCGTTTTTTTTACGGAATCGTTGGGGTGCTTACAATAGGTAGTTACTTAGTCTCAACTCACTTATTAGGACGGCGCCATTTATCTCCTGTTGCTTTTTTCCTCAGTGTTACAGTATTGCTCTATATTATTTTTGGATCGTTGATATTTCGCGACTCATACAGTATTGTAAATTATGCGCTGATAAATTCACAACTGAGTTTTGGTAACTCTGTTGATATGAATTATGATTTAGACATAAAAGAACAAGCCTATTATATTATTTTTGCAATTTTTATTTTGTTTAACTTCTATCTTGTTAAATGTCAGCGAACATTGTTTTTAACAGTTAACGGTTTGTTGCTTATTTTTGTGAAAATTGGTTTTTCACGAGCAGATCATTATATCTCTTATTTTATAATGCCTGTCGCACTCTTTTCTTTGTTAATTCTTGTCAGCAATTACAAGTATAAATACTTGTTGGCTGGGTTAATTTTATCGCTTCTTTTTTATCTTGGTAATATGCCTATTTATAATGGAGCTAAACGGATTGATGTTTTTAGCACTCATGAGGATTTTTCTAAAAGCTTAAAGGAACGCGCGGCAGAACGTCATCATAAATTTAAGTTACCGCAGGATGTTATTGCTGAAGTGGGCAATAGTACTATCGATGTATATCCATATAATAATGAATATACTACTGCCAATAAACTAAATTACTGGCATCGCCCATCATTTCAAAACTATATGACATTAACACCCAAATTGGATCAGTTGAATGCTGATTTTTACGAAGGAAATGATAAGCCAGAGTATGTATTATGGACAGCCAGTATTACTTGTGTTTCTAACGATTGCAGTGTTTTTGATGATTTTGATGGGAAATATATTCTCAATGAAGATCCATTAACAACGATGGCGATTTTGAAAAATTATAAATCGGTGCGTGTTATATTTGATCTTAATCATAAGCCTATCATGCTTATGAAAAAGACTCCTAATGCTCAGGACCTAAACATAAAAAAAACAGGTGACATAAAGATTAAATTCGGTGAGTGGATTAAGATACCGCGCACTGATGATGTGATAGTAAAGTTAAAGCCTCAGTTTAGAATGACTATTTTAGCCAGGCTCCAGAATTTATTCTTCCATGGATCCGTCATTTATGTAAATTACAGGCTTTTTAACGGAGAAATAAAACGATATCGTCTTAACATCATCAATGCTCAAAGTGGAGTATGGATTTCACCATTACTGGACTCTTTACCGCTACAGGGGCAGCGTGTGTCAGAGGTTATGATTGAAACAACAGATAAACACTACTTTGAACCACAATTTAAAGCGCATTTTGTAGAATATCAATTTAGCGGTATTAGTATCGATGAGAAAATTGCACCTCGCTTTACATCTTATAAGCCTGCAGGACTGTCTAATTCTGTTGCCGTGTGTGTTGCCACCATTGATAAGCTGAAGCAATCAAATTTTACGCTTGATAATGTCGTTTCTAAGAGATTAACGAGCGAGGGATGGGCTGCATATTCAATAGAGAAAAACCTTGCTCCGCAAGCGATATGGCTGACGCTGCAGGATGAGCAAGGACGGAAGTTCTTTGTACCTGCAGATAAAACTTTAAGGCAGGATGTGGCAAATGCCTTTAACAAACCGGATCTGGTTAACGCGGGATATAAAGTGTTTGCTGATATCACACCTTTCAAAGGTCAATATAAAGCTGGCCTTGCAATTGCGGGAGAAGGGAAGCTAATTGAATGTGACAATTTCGCACAACCCATCACAATTCAATAAGTTAATTTAAGCCTCAATAGTAACTAACAAGGGAGCTTTGCTCCCTTTTTTATACTCCCAATCGGTCCCTCAGCGCGTACCACACCGCGCCCATCGCCGTCAGCGGCACTTTAAACCGCCGTCCGCCGGGAAAGGGCAGGTGAGGCAGGCGGGCAAAAGCATCGAACCGTTCGGCGTCGCCGCGTAACACTTCGCTGATTAGCTTGCCGGAGAGATGCGTGCTGGTCACACCATGGCCGCTGTCGCCCTGCATGAAATAGACATTGTTCTCCAGCCGGCCAAACTGCGGCATGCGCGACAGCGTCAGCAGGAAATTGCCGCTCCAGCTGAAGTCCAGCTTCACATTCTGCAACTGCGGGAACGTGCGCGCCAGTTTGGGTCGTATTAACGCTTCGATATCCGCCGGTTCACGTGCGCCATAGACCACACCGCCGCCATAAAGTAGCCGGTTATCTGCGGTCAGTCGGAAGTAATCCAGCAGATAGTTACAATCTTCCACACAGTAGTTGTTCGGCATCAGCGATAACGCCTGGTCGGGTGTCAGCGGCTCGGTCGCGACAATCTGCGATCCACACGGCATGCTTTTCCTGCTCAGGCGCGGCTCCAGTTGCGGTGACAGATAGGCGTTACCGGCGAAGATCACAAACGTTGCGCTCACCTCGCCCTGAGCCGTTTTCACCCGATTAGGTGTGCCATAAACCACATTGGTTGCCGCAGACTGTTCATAGATGCGACCGCCATGTCGCCGGATGGCTTCTGCTTCACCCAGTGCCAGGTTCAGCGGATGCAGATGACCGCCACGCCGATCCAGCAGTCCACCGACGTAGCGTTCGGTGGCGACTTCGCGGCGAATGGCGCGTTCGTCCAGCAGCTCCAGATCGTGATTGCCATACTGCTGCCATAACGCTTTCTGTTTCTGCAGATGCGCCATCTGGCGCGTATTCAGGGCCGCAAAGATGCCGCCAGGACGGTAGTCACACTCAATTGCATACCGCTTGATGCGGTCGCGGATAATCTCAGCGCCTTCAAACATCATGCCGCCCAGCATGCGGGCGCTCTCTTTGCCGTAACGCTGTTCAATCACATCCACGTCGCGGCTGTAGGAGTTCACCACCTGACCGCCGTTACGGCCGCTGGCACCAAAGCCGACGCGTGCTGCTTCCAGCACGACCACGTCGTAACCCACCTCGGTCAGATGCAGTGCCGCCGAAAGACCGGTGAAACCACCGCCAATAATGCAGACGTCACACTGAATACTCTCCTGCAGCGTCGGCCAGGGCGCATGCGTATTGGCGGTCGCAGCGTAATAACTCTCCACATAATTCATAACAACCTCCGGAATGCGCCTAGAAATTTGCTGGTGTGTGGGCACTGACAATGCGGCACGGGAAGTCTGCACTGTTGGTAAAGCTGTGCGGTAAGCCGGTATCAATCACGTAGCTCTCTCCGGCGGAGAGATGAAACGCTTGTCCGTTAATCACCAGCGTAATTTCGCCTTCCAGCAGCGTACCGGTTTCCTCGCCCGGATGACGCAGTTTCTCGCCGGTACTGGCGCCGGGTTGATACGTTTCCAGCAGCATGCCCAGCGAGCGCTGCGCACCACCGTTGTCGATGAGCTTCAGCGAAACACCCTGGCTGCCAATCTCCACCAGGTCGCCGGGACGGACAATCACTTTGGGTTCTGCGTCCGGTTTGGGTTCCGAAAAGAATTCTGACAGCGATAGCCCATAAACCTTCAGCAGCTTCTGCAGCGTGCTGACTGCCGGGCTGACTTTATCCTGCTCAATGGTACTGATGGCGCTGTGAGTCAGTCCGGCCTGTTCGGCAACCCGACGTTGCGACAGCCCCAGCGTCTGGCGAATCTGCGCCAGCCGTCGTCCCGGTGCCAGCGTGGCATCACTCATCTGCTTTTCCCCTGTGATAGCGAATGGCGGCCTGAATAAAGCCGCTGAACAGCGCCTGCGATCCCGCCGTGCTTTCTGGCTGCCACTCGGGATGCCACTGTACCGCCAGGGCGAAGGGATGATGACGCAGACTGACGGCCTCAATCAGGCCATCCGGCGCGCGCGCTTCAACGCGCAGTTGCGGGCCCGGTTCGCGTACGCCCTGATGATGCAGTGAATTGACCCTCAGTGAGCTATCACTGTCGAGTAATGTTGCCAGCACGCCATCCGGTTCGATAGTGACCTGATGCGCCGGTGCATACTGTTGATCCAGTGGCAGCGTCTCATCTTCATGATGACGCTGAAACGGCGGCTGCCCGCTCACTTCTCTCCACAGCGCGCCGCCATTCGCCACCACCAGCTCCTGCATGCCACGGCAGATGCCGAATATCGGCATTTTATGGCTGGTGGCCCAGGTAATCAGCTGAAAGGCAAGATGGTCCCTACCCGGATCGGCATGGGGCTCTTCGCCCGGCTCGCCATAATGCCAGGGTTCGATATTACTTGGGCTGCCGGTTAGCAGCAGGCCATCCATAACAGCCATAGCGTTTTCTAATAGATGAGGGGCATTCATCAGACTGTGGGGAAGTGCCAGCGGCACACCGCCTGCAAGAACAATCGCGTCGATATATTTGTTGTGAACCGTCTGGGTCAGATGGCCGCCCAAATCTTTCTGACACATCACTACGCCAATCAATGGCTTGTCAAAAATAATGCCCATCTCCCGTCCTCGCATCGCTGTTCGAAATATCTACCGAAAAGGCACGTCTGGTGACTAAGTGTGCAATATTTTTTCAATCTAACAACCTGCTGTTTGTTCTTCAAACAGAATTGTTACATTTGCACACTTTTTATGTTGGCGCTATGTTAGTGGTGTGGCTGTTATTTTGAGCATTACGCAAACCTAATAGGGGCGGGTGAGATCATGACTAACCTGGTAGAAGTGGAAGACTTCATGCTTCACAGTGAAGAGAAACGAACCAGCGCGTTCCAGCTTGAGGTGAAAACCTGGCTGGAGCGCCATCCTGAAACGCAGTATGTCGACATCCTGTTAAATGATCTAAATGGTGTGTTCCGCGGCAAGCGCATTCCGGTCTCTGCGCTGTCTAAACTGGAAAAAGGGTGTTATTTCCCCGCCTCGGTGTTTGCCATGGATATCCTCGGCAACACGGTGGAAGAAGCGGGACTCGGCCAGTCACTGGGCGAACCTGATAACCTCTGTCTGCCCGTCACCGGTACGTTAGTTCCCTCCGCGTCTGACCCTCAACACATTGCGCAGCTGTTGTTAACCATGTGCAACCAAGATGGCACTCCCTTTGACGTTGAACCCCGAAATGTCCTTAACCGGCTGTGGCAACAGCTGCGTAACCGAGGGCTGTTTCCGGTGGTAGCGGTAGAGCTGGAGTTCTATCTGGTGGACAAAAAGCGTGATGCTGAAGGCTTTATCCAGCCGCCGTGTTCGCCTGGTAGTGATGAACGCAATATGCAGAGCCAGGTCTACTCGGTAGATAACCTCGATCACTTCGCCGATGTGCTGCGCGACATTGACGATCTGGCGCGTCAGCAGGGCATACCGGCTGACGGCGCACTGGCGGAGGCCTCGCCCGGACAGTTTGAAATTAACCTCCACCACACGCGCGACGTGCTGCGCGCCTGCGACCATGCGGTGCAGCTCAAGCGTCTGATTCGTCAGGTGGCGGAAAATCACGGTATGACCGCAACATTTATGGCCAAGCCGTATGAGGAATATGCGGGCAGCGGCATGCATGTGCATATCAGCATGCTGGATGCGGCCGATCACAATGCTTTCGCCTGCGATGACGGCAGTGATTCGCCACTGATGAAACGCGCGCTGGCCGGCATGATCGACCTGATGCCCGCGTCAATGGCGCTGCTGGCACCTAACGTGAATGCCTATCGCCGCTTTGTTCCGGATGCCTATGTGCCGTTACAGGCCTCATGGGGCCATAACAACCGGACGGTTGCGCTGCGCGTTCCCTGTGGCGATATTGATAACCATCGTATCGAGTATCGCGTGGCCGGTGCCGATGCTAACCCTTATCTGGTGGTGTCGGCTATCCTGGCCGGGATGCTCCATGGACTCGATACTCAGTTGCCGTTGCCGCATCCGGTCACTGGCAACGGTCATCATGCCGAGGGGCTGGCACTGCCGATTCGTCAGAGCGATGCACTGTATGAATTTGACAACAGTTATCCGTTGCAGAAGTTACTGGGCGAACGTTTTGCCAGTGTCTGGCACAGCTGCAAAAATTATGAACTGATGCAGTTTGAACGGCTGATTACCTCTACGGAAATTGACTGGATGCTGAAAAACGCCTGAAACGCCGGTTTATCAGCAATTCCGTGCGTTATTTTTGCATATGATGCCCCGATGGCTTGTATTTCTGCCACGGGTTGGGGCAGAATACGCGGCCTGCAAAATCAGATGATAACCGACGCTTCACGCGCCGGTTATTTTTTTTGCATCAGGTTTTAATAGAGCGTTTTTGCTGACTTAACCGAGGCCGGGCACGCACCCGGATAGATAAACACTGAAAACACGCGTAAGCGTGAGATTGAGGATTACAAAGATGGGGATGTTTTACACTCTGCCAGCTAACGCTGGTACGCGTTTTCGTGATGACTACGGCGCCGCGTCAACCGCTAACCTTTCTCCCTGTCGCTTAATGCGCAGTTGCCCTGTGACCCAGCCCAGCCAGGTTGTTGCACATGGGGGACTGAAGCATGTCGCTTAATACCTCCGCCGCACCGCAGCGTGCGCAACTCAAAAAAACACTCACGTTACTTCCGGTCGTCATGATGGGCTTAGCCTACATGCAGCCTATGACCCTGTTCGATACCTTTGGCATCGTTTCCGGGCTGACCGACGGTCACGTCGCCACCGCTTATGCTTTCGCGCTGGTTGCGATTCTGTTTACTGCTGTGAGTTACGGTAAGCTGGTACGCCGCTTCCCCTCTGCGGGCTCCGCTTATACCTATGCTCAGAAGGCAATCAGTCCGCACGTCGGCTTTATGGTCGGCTGGTCATCTCTGCTGGACTACCTGTTCATGCCGATGATCAACATCCTGCTGGCTAAAAACTATTTCGAATCGCTGGTGCCGGGCATTCCGTCGTGGATTTTTGTTGTGCTGCTGGTTGGGTTTATGACGCTCTCTAACCTCAAGGGCATCAAAACTGTTGCGAACTTCAACAGCGTGATTGTGGTGCTGCAGGTGGTTGTCATGGTCGGGATCACTGCGATGGTGATCTACGGTGTGGCCAGCGGCGTCGGTTCCGGTACGCTGGTAAGCAGCCGTCCGTTCTGGTCTGAGAATGCCCATGTGGTGCCGATGATTACCGGTGCGACCATACTCTGCTTCTCGTTCCTCGGCTTTGATGGCATCAGTTCGCTGTCGGAAGAGACCAAAGATGCAGAACGCACGATTCCTCGCGCTATTTTCCTGACTGCGCTGATTGGTGGTGTGATCTTTATCGCTGCGTCTTACTTCCTGCAGCTTTACTTCCCGGACATCACCCGCTTCCAGCACCCGGACTCCTCACAGCCTGAAATCATGCTGTTTGTCGCCGGTAAAGCGTTGCAGGTTGGCATCCTGATCTTCTCGGTGGTCACGGTGCTGGCATCCGGTATGGCAGCGCACGCTGGCGTATCGCGTCTGATGTATGTGATGGGCCGCGATGGCGTGTTCCCGGAGCGTTTCTTCGGTTACATCCATCCAAAATGGCGTACCCCATCGCTCAACGTGCTGCTGGTCGGTGCGATTGCGCTGATGGCGATTAACTTTGATCTGGTTACGGCTACCGCGCTGATTAACTTTGGTGCGCTGGTGGCGTTTACCTTCGTTAACCTGTCGGTGATCGCGCAGTTCTGGGTCCGTGAGAAGCGTAACCGCACGCTGAAAGATCACGTTCAGTATCTGCTGCTGCCGCTGCTGGGTGCACTGACGGTCGGTGCGCTGTGGGTAAACCTGGAAGAGAGTTCTATGGAGCTGGGCCTGATCTGGGCCGCCATCGGGATTATCTACCTGGCCTTTGTGACCCGCAGCTTCCGTAATCCGGTGCCGCAGTTCAGCGAAGAAGTCTAATCGCGCTAACGTTGCCGCCTTTCCGATCTTGCGGGAAGGCGGCAACGGTTTAACTGGCCAGCACCAGCTCCCAGTTACCCGTACTTAACAACTCCCGCCCTGCATCACTCAGTTTTTTATCGGTTATAACCACATCAAACCTCTCCAGCGGTAACGCCAGAAACGTCGCAATTCTGTTGTACTTCGAACTGTCACTCAGCAGCACCCGCTTACTGCTCACCTCACTCACCGCCTGTTTCACCATCACTTTATCTTCATCCGGCGTAAACAAGCCGCGCGGCCCCCAGCAGGAGGCGGAAATAAAGGCAATATCGATAGCCAGATGACGCAGGCTTCGTGCCGCCGACTCGCCGATACAGGAGCGGTTCTCCCGGCATACGGTGCCGCCAGTATGAATAACCCGGCACTGACTCGCTTCCATCAGCAGATTCGCCACCATAAAATCATTGGTCACCACCAGCACATCATCCCGATCCACCAGCTCTCGTGCCAGCGCTAATGTCGTGGTGCCGGCATCCAGATAGATGCAGCTGTTACGCGGAATGTGCCGGGCTGCGGTGCGGCCGATAGCGCACTTTTCATCGTTGTAGAGGGCGCTTTTCGTCAGATGTGAGGGTTCAGCCGCCAGCCGATCGGCAGAGCGCACGCCGCCGGAAACGGACAGCACCGCACCTTGTTCCTCCAGTTTCTGCACATCACGACGTATGGTCATGTGTGACACACCCAGCCGCTCAGTAAGTTCTGCAATGCTGACCACACCACGATCGGCGACCAGCGCCAGAATCTGTTGATGACGTTCAACCGGAATCATATCTGCTCCCTGATAATTATCATTTTTTCACACTATAAAGTATCTGCCGCTTATCCAGAACAAAAAATAACAGCATACATCCCATGATAGCGTGCTTTAACGCCGTTTAAGGCCTGATTGCGGATAAGTATGCCATGTTAAAAATTGTTCCTGTTCACAGGTATGATGTTTTTTTGTGAAGGATGACACATTTTTACCGGGAGTAAGCTGGCAGGATTAACAGTAACAAACAAATAATCACTTAATTTAACAGTGGAGGCGTAACGTGCCAGCTGAAAACATCTGTGTTATCGGGTTAGGTTCTATGGGCATGGGTGCCGCGAAATCCTGTCTGCGTGCCGGTTTAAACACCTGGGGTGTCGATTTAAACCCCGCTGCGCTGGAGAGCTTACGTCAGGCCGGCGCACGTGATGCGCAGCCATCCGCCTCTGCCTTTGCAGACCAACTTGATGCCGTATTGCTGCTGGTGGTGAACGCGCAGCAGGTAAACGCCATTCTGTTCGGTGAAGCGGGCCTGGCTGCAAAACTGCGTCCCGGCACCGCAGTCATGGTTTCATCCACGCTTTCCGCGCACGATGCGCAGCAGATTGAACAGCGGCTGGCCGAACACCAGTTGCTGATGCTGGATGCCCCGGTTTCCGGCGGTGCCGCCAAAGCGGCCAGCGGTGAAATGACCGTAATGGCCTCAGGCAGCGACGCAGCCTTTGCGTACCTGCAGCCGGTGCTGGATGCGGTCGCGGCCAAAGTGTACCGCGTGGGCAGTGAAATCGGCCTTGGGTCTACCGTCAAAATTATCCATCAGCTGCTGGCGGGTGTTCATATCGCAGTGGGTGCAGAAGCGATGGCGCTGGCGGCGCGGGCCGGTATCCCGCTGGACACCATGTATGAAGTCGTCACCAATGCGGCGGGCAATTCGTGGATGTTCGAGAACCGTATGAAGCATGTAGTAGACGGGGATTACAGCCCGAAATCAGCCGTCGATATCTTTGTGAAAGATCTTAACCTGGTCGCCGATACTGCCAAATCGCTGCACTTCCCGCTGCCGCTGGCCTCAACCGCCCTCAACATGTTCACCGAAGCCAGCAACGCGGGATATGGCCGCGAAGATGACAGCGCGGTAATTAAAATCTTCAGCGGCATCACGCTGCCACAGGCCGGGGAGAAAAACTGATGCGTCTTGGGGTCATAGCGGACGATTTCACTGGTGCAACGGACATCGCCAGTTTTCTGGTGCAGAACGGCCTGAGCACTATTCAGTTCAACGGCATTCCCGCCAGCGAAGAAATCACCGGGGCGCAGGCGATAGTGGTCAGCCTGAAAAGCCGCTCTTGTCCGGCAGAGCAGGCGGTTGCCCAGTCGCTGGCGGCGCTGGCCTGGCTGCAGCAACAGGGCTGCGAGCGCTTCTACTTCAAATATTGCTCTACTTTCGACAGCACAGCGCAGGGCAATATCGGTCCGGTGACCGATGCGCTGCTGAACGCACTGGGTGAAACGCAGACGGTCATCTGTCCGGCGCTGCCTGTCAATGGCCGCACTGTCTACCAGGGCTATCTGTTTGTCGGTGATCAGCTGCTGTCAGATTCCGGGATGCGTCATCATCCGGTCACACCGATGCACGACAGCAACCTGCTGCGTCTGATGACGTCGCAGGCGTCGGGAAAAGCCGGGCTGATCGCAGCGGCGAAGGTCGAACAGGGCGCAGAGTCAGTGCGTCAGGCGCTGGGCCAGCTGGCGGCGCAGGGGATCAACTACGTCGTGACCGATGCTCTGCATCAGGATCATCTTGTGACGCTGGGCGCGGCACTAAGCGATATGCGGCTGGTCACCGGCGGTTCGGGGCTGGCTATCGGTCTGGCACGGCAGTGGGCGACGGCTGAGACCGACGCTGAGGCGGAGCAGGCTGGTCGTCCGCAGGGCGATCGCGCCGTGGTACTTTCCGGCTCCTGCTCGCAGATGACCATCCGGCAGGTTGCCGCGTATCGCCAGCTGGCACCGGCCTGCGAAGTTGAGATTGAACACTGCCTGGAAGATGCTGAAGGGTATGCCCGACAGCTGTGCGACTGGGTAGAAGCACATCGCCATCAGGCGCTGGCACCGCTGCTGTTTGCCACTGCGGACGCGCAACAGTTGCAGGTCATTCAGCAGCGCTATGGTGCGCAGCGCAGCAGTGAAGCCGTTGAGCAGCTGTTCGCCGCCGTCACCCGTGAGCTGAAGCAGCGCGGCTGGCAGCGCTTTATCGTAGCGGGCGGTGAAACCTCCGGTGTGGTTGCGCAGAGCCTGGGCGTAACGGCCTTTCACATCGGCCCGACCATTTCACCTGGCGTACCCTGGGTTCGCGATATCCATCAGCCGCTCTCACTGGCCCTGAAATCAGGCAATTTTGGCGATGAAGACTTTTTCCGCCGCGCGCAAACGGAGTTTACTTATGTCTGAATCTTTCTCTTTCGCGGAGCAGCAGGCGCGTGACGAGATGGTGCGTCTTGGCGCGTCGTTCTTTCAGCGTGGCTATGCCACCGGCTCCGCAGGTAACCTCTCTATGTTGCTGGCCGATGGCAATCTGCTGGCGACACCCACCGGTTCCTGCCTCGGGGAATTACAGGGTGATCGGCTGTCAAAAGTCACGCCTGAGGGGGAATGGCTCTCCGGTGATAAACCCTCCAAGGAAATCGCGTTTCATCGCGCGCTCTACCTGAATAATCCCGACTGCAGGGCAGTGGTGCATCTGCATAGCCACTACCTCACAGCGCTGTCGTGTTTACAGGGTCTGGACAAGAAAAACTGCATTCGCCCGTTTACGCCTTATGTCGTGATGCGCGTGGGTGATGTGCCGGTCGTGCCTTACTACAAGCCGGGCGATGAACGACTGGCCGAGGATCTGGCAACGCTGGCTCCGCGCTACCGTGCCTTTCTGCTGGCGAATCACGGTCCGGTGGTGGTGGGCAAGTCACTACAGGAAGCGGCAGACAACACCGAAGAGCTGGAAGAGACTGCCCGGCTGATATTTACCCTGGGCGACCGCCCGATTCGTTATCTCAATGATGCCGAAGTGGCGGAATTAAGGAGCCGATAATGCCGAAGTTTGCTGCTAACCTCTCGACGCAGTTTACAGAATACCCCTTTGCTGAACGCTTTGCGGCAGCAGCTGAAGCCGGTTTTACTGCGGTGGAATTTCTGTTTCCTTATGACTATCCCGCCACGCAGATAAAACAGTGGCTTGATGATAATCATCTGGAGCTGGTGCTGTTCAATACAGCTCCCGGCAACATTGCGGCGGGTGAGTGGGGCGTCTCTGCCATTCCCGGACGGGAAGCGGAAGCTAAGGCGGATATCGATCGCGCCCTGAGTTATGCGATTGCGCTGAACTGCCCGCAGGTTCATATCATGGCCGCGACGGTGCCGCCTGGTGCCGACCGCCAGCGCTACGTCGAGACCTTTATCAGTAACATGCGTTATGCGGCTGAGTGCTTTGCGCCGCACGGCATCACCCTGCTGATAGAAGCACTCAACCCGACAACCAAACCCAACTATCTCTACGCCAGCCAGTATCAGACGCTGGAGATGGCTGAACAGATCGACCGGCCGAATGTGTTTACTCAGCTCGACCTGTTCCATGCGCAGCGCGTTGACGGCAACCTCAGCCATCTGATTCGCCACTATGCCGGACGCTATCGTCACGTACAGATTGCGTCGGCACCGGATCGCCATGAGCCGGATGAGGGTGAAATTAATTATCCGTACCTCTTCGCGCTGCTGGATGAGGTTGGCTATGCCGGCTGGATCGGCTGCGAGTACATCCCGCGCGGAAAAACGACCGAGGGGCTTGGCTGGTTTAAAACCTGGAAGATAAGAACCTGATTTAACGTGCTTTAAAACCGGTGTTTCGGCACCGGTAGGGAGAGGCTTGCCTTTTTTCTGGCCCTGCACCTGCTATTTCTGTACGCCGATAACCCAAAAAATATAACAATTTCTGAGGTTTACTATGTCCACCGCACTGCTGTTAGCCATAGCGACCGCCAGCATCGTGATCCTGCTGCTGCTGGTCATCAAAGCCAAAGTTCATCCGTTTGTCGCCCTGTTAATTGTCAGTCTGCTGGTGGCTATCGCGACCGGCATTCCGGCTGAAAAAATCATGGAGACGATTATCACCGGGATGGGTGGACTGCTCGGTCATATCACCATCATTATCGTTTTGGGTGCCATGCTTGGGGCGATTATTGAAGCCTCGGGCGGTGCTGAATCGCTGGCGCAACGCTTCAGTAAAACGCTGGGGCTAAAGCGAACCGTCGCGGCCCTGACCATGGCGGCCTTTATCCTGGGCATTCCGGTGTTTTTCGAAGTGGGCTTTATTATCGTCATCCCGCTGATTTATGGCTTCACTAAGGTGGCACGTGTCTCACCTTTGAAATTTGGTCTGCCGATGGCGGGTGTGATGCTGACAGTGCACGTGGCGCTGCCGACCCATCCGGGAGCAGCCGCTGCGGCGGGCATCCTGCACACCGATATGGGTTGGCTGATGATGCTGGGTATTGCGATTTCAGTGCCGGTCGGCATCATCGGCTACTACGTGGCGAAGGTCATGAACCGTCGCCATTACCATCTGTCGGTGGAGGTGCTGGAACAGTTGCAGATGGCAAAGCCGGAGGGACAGGAAAAGAAAAATGAGCCAGCTCCACCCGGCGCGCTGACCATCAGCGGTCTGATTGTGGTTCCGATTGTGTTAATTGTGCTGGGAACGCTGTCCCACACACTCCTGACAGAAGGGAGCCTGCTGCGAAATGTGATGACCGTGATTGGCACGCCGCCGATTGCCCTGCTGATTGCTTTAGGTCTGGCGGCGTGGCTGCTGGGCGTGCGACGGGGCTGGAGCAAAGACAAGCTGGAAGATCTGACCGGTCGGGCCATTCCCACCTCAGCCAGCGTGATTCTGGTGGCCGGTGCGGGTGGGGCATTCGGTAAAGTGCTGGTGGAGTCGGGCGTGGGTAAAGCGCTTGCGGTCACGCTTGAAACGCTGCATCTGCCGCTGGTACCGGCTGCGTTTATCCTGTCGCTGGCACTGCGTGCATCACAGGGTTCAGCGACAGTTGCCATCCTGACCACCAGTGGTTTGCTGACGCAGGCGGTAACTGGCGTGACGGATATGCAGCGGGTATTGGTCACCCTCGCAGCCTGTTTTGGCGGCCTGGGACTGTCGCATGTCAACGATGCGGGATTCTGGGTGGTGACACGTTATCTTGGATTATCCGTCGCCGATGGTTTACGCACCTGGACCGTGCTGACGACAATAATGGGATTAAGCGGTTTTGCACTGACCTGGCTGGCGTGGACCGTACTCTGATTCAGCAATATCAGACACTCAGACCCGGCAGGTGATGCCGGGTCTGAGTGTCTCAGTACGTCAGGAAACCAGCTCCTGCGCATAGAGATAGAGCGCTTTCAGCTGCCCAACCTTTTCTGCATCCGCTTCATGCAGATTGGCCAGTCCCTCCAGCTCCTGCATAAACGCCGACACGCGCTCAGCATTCAGCACTTCACGGCGATGCTGCAACCAGCGTTGCTGCTCGGCATCATCCAGCGTGCCGGGGAAGTTACGCGCCCGGTAGCGGAACAGCAGTTTTGCCACCCGTGCACTTTCAAAGCTCAGGTCGAGCGCGGGCAGATTCGCGGGCGCGGTCTGACGAATGATATTCATCCCGGCGCGGTCGGCATCACTGAAGAAGCCATCATAAAGTTGCGTGTCTACATCGTCTGACGGCGTAAACGGCTCCGCTTCCGCAAACAGCGTGACCAGCTTTTCCCGCACGTCGGGCTGCTGACGCAGCAGTGCCAGATTCGCCAGACAGTGCTGACGGTCAATGCCCAGACGGGCCGCATCTTCCGGACGCAGCGTACTGGCAGGGGCCAGCACCGGACATTTGTTAATATGCACCAGTTTTACCGGCACCGGCGGCAGATCGCCAAGGTCGTTTTTCGGCGTAAAAAGACGCTCACGAAGCGTGTCAACATCCAGCTGCAACAGTGGCGACATGTCACCCGCCAGATCCACCACGATCAGCGCATTGCGGTTATCGGGATGCCAGGCCAGCGGCACGATCCAGCTGGTGTTACCGCGCGCGGCGCCAAACATGCCGGAGACATGGACCAGCGGCTTCATCTGCGGGATGTCGATCAGGTTCATCAGCTTGTTTTTGTTTCGATGAGTAAACAAAAACTCAAACAGTTTTGGCTGCTTCTCTTTTACCAGCTTCGCCATCGCCAGCGTGGCGTACACATCAGACATCGCATCATGGGCATTTTCATGGGCTACGCCATTGGCTTTGGTCAGATGCTCCAGCCGGAAGCTGGGGAAGCCTTCTTCATTCTCCGGCCAGATGATCCCGTCAGGGCGCAATGCGTAACAGGCACGCATCACGTCCAGGAGGTCCCAGCGTGAGTTGCCATTTTGCCAGGCCCAGCCATAAGGGTCATAGAAGTTGCGATAGAAGATATTGCGTGTCACTTCATCATCGAAACGCACGTTGTTGTAGCCCACCACACAGGTTTGTTCGGTAGTGAACAGCGTATGAATGCGTTCGGCAAACTCTGCTTCGATCACGCCGCGACTCATCGCAATCTGTGGGGTAATGCCGGTAATCATCACGGCTTCGGGCTGTGGCAAGTAGTCATCAGGCGGACGGCAGTAGAACACGTCGGGCTCACCAACCGGATTAAACTCGCTGTCGGTGCGCAGGCCGGCAAACTGGGCGGGCCGGTCGCGAGAGGGGCTGGTGCCAAAGGTTTCATAATCGTGGAAGAGGAAAGTAGGCTGTACGCGGTCGTTATTCAAATTTCATATCCGTTCATTGCGTTCACTGACTTTATAAACAGAAAGCGAGAAAACGGCTCTCTGTTCGCTCTGAATTTGTCTGCGCACAGCAGGCTGAATGATGTTCGTTGTGTCTGATGTGCGCTGATTGTGGTCCAGCCGTGTCGTGCCATTATAGTGGGCCAATACAGCAGCTGACGTTTTACCTGTATGGTAAACCATAATCCGGCACGCCAGAAGTTAAGGGTTTAACCCGCTACATTGCTTTTTAGCTGCACCGCAGCAAGAACCGCAGCGTCAGACGAATAAGACCCTGTTGGTGTCGTTTGTCACGCTCCCAGACCGGACGCTGTTTCGCCTGTTCTTACTGCGTCATGCCCGGCGCTCGCGGTGCAGGTCGCCCTATGAAATCTGCTCTTTACCTGTGGGATGACGCGGATCACTGGCGGTAATCCGACACCTGGCAGGTCAAACCCCGTCATCAGTTCATACTTTTTTTCAATTTATTCAAACCTTCACAACGCTTTTAACGTAAAACGTGCGGCTGTTTCCGTTTCGTTTTAGAAATTTTCTCTCCCGTGTAATTAAGGATGAAGTGTTGAAAAGGCGTCTGCTGTTCACCGTTACCGCTACTCTATTTTGGGCCTCGCTGGCACAGGCTGATGCGATCCCCTTTCCTGTGACGCCTCCGGCAATTGATGCCGCTTCCTGGGTGCTGATGGATGCCACCACCGGGCAGGTCCTGACGGCGGGTAATCCCGATGAACGCCGCAATCCCGCCAGCCTGACCAAGCTGATGACCGGTTACGTGGTGGATCGCGCCATCGACCAGAAAAAAATCAGCCGCGACGATATGGTCACGGTGGGTAAAGATGCCTGGGGAGCGGGTAATCCGGTGTTTAAAGGCTCATCGCTGATGTTCCTGAAGCCAGGCGATAAACTGAGCGTCCGGGACTTAAGCCGTGGCGTCATCATCGATTCCGGTAACGACGCCTGCGTTGCGCTGGCGGATTACGTGGCGGGCAGCGAAGCAAACTTTGTCGGCATGATGAACCACTATGTCGAAAAACTGGGTCTGCAGAATACCCATTTTGAAACAGTGCATGGACTGGATGCACCCGGTCAGTTCTCCAGTGCGCTTGATATGGCAAAACTGTCACGCGCTATTATTGATGGTGAGCCGGACTTTTATGCCATGTACAGTGAGAAAACCCTGACCTGGAACGGCATCACTCAGAACAACCGTAATGGCCTGCTGTGGGACAATAATCTTCACGTTGATGGACTGAAAACCGGTCACACTGAGACGGCAGGCTTTAACATTATTGCCTCGAATGTGGTGGGCAAGCATCGCCTCATCGCCGTTGTGATGGGGGGTAAAAGTTCAAAAGGCCGTGAAGAGCAGGCGCGTAAATTGCTGGTCTGGGGCCAGAACACCTTTGATACTGTTCAGCTGTTCCACGCCGGTAAGAAGATTGGCACTGAAAATGTCTGGTACGGTAATCCTCATCAGGTCGATGTCGGAACCGCAGATGATGTGTATCTGTCGCTGCCGCGCAGTGAAGTGCAGAACGTGAAGGCGAAGTACGTCATTAATCGCAAAGATCTGGAAGCCCCGCTGAAAGCCAATGAAGTGGTGGGTGAAATTCAGGTGATCGATAAAGATCAGCAGATTGCTCACTATCCGCTGGTGGCGCTCAGTGGGGTTGAACCGGCCGGTGTCATTACCCGCGTGACGGATTATCTGAAGCAGAAGTTCTGATTAGCCGATTGTCAGCACTCAAACGGGTAGCCTGCGGGCTGCCCGTTTTCACATTGATGCCCTGTGACTGTGTGTCGATAAAAGTTACAGAGCCGTAGCCAGTTGTTTTTAACTTCCGGGCAGGTATGTGAGACGGATGTTGATAATTGTAAGCGAACGTCAAAACTGTTTGAAATATCCCGCCTGCGCTAAGCCTGAGCCGCGTTCAGGGTTAAGATAGCCACATTATGTTCCCGCAACCGGAAAGCCACCTTGCGTCCTGATAAGCCCATATCAAAACTGGAGTTCTGGTTTTATCGCCATTACCGCTCCGTTCACGGCGTGCGCATTGCCATCGCCTTTTTGCTCTGCTTCATCTTTGTCCGGGCAACCGGGATACCTGAAGGCACCTGGCCGCTGATTACGCTGGTGGTGGTAATGGGACCGATCTCCACCTGGGGAAATGTCTTTCCGCGCGCGCTGCAGCGTATCAGCGGCACGGTGGCGGGCTCCATCTCCGGTCTGATTGCTCTGAAGCTGGAACTGATCTCGATGCCGGTGATGCTGGCCTGGTGCGGTGTCATCATGGTGATCAGCGGCTATCTGACGCTGGGCAAACATCCCTACATGGCGCTGTTGATCGGAATTACGCTGAGTGTGGTGGTGGGTGCGCCAACCGGCGATTTCACCATGGCATTGTGGCGGGGCGGTGATGTGATTCTGGGATCGCTGATGGCGCTGCTGTTTACCGCGATCTGGGCGCAGCGGGCCTACATCCACTGGCGTATTCAGCTCTCTGACGCGCTGGCGGAAATGGCGAAGATCTATCACGCCGGTTTTTCGCCCAATCTGGTTGAAAAGCCGCGTCTCAACAAGCCGCTGAGCAAATTGCTGAGCAGCGTCATTAAGATGCGAGCGCTGCTGGAGCCGTCGAGCAAAGAGACGCGCATCCCGAAGTCGGTGCTTGAAGCCATTCAGACCATTAACCGTAATATGGTTAACACCATTGAGATGCAGATTAATGCCTGGTGGGCATCGCGTGAAAGCCATCTGATTATGCTTAACGCACCCGCACTTCGCCGCACCCAGCAGATGACCGAGAACACGCTGCGGGCGCTGTCGGTGATGGCGATTGAGGGGGAAACGGAAGAGGTGATTGCCAACAGCCATGAGCTGACTGAAATCAGCGGCGAACTCCGGCGGCTGATCGCCGACGCGGGCAGCGATGGTCTGGAAGAGACGCCCATCTACGGCTACGTCTGGCTGACGCTGGAACTGGCGAAACAGCTGGAGCGGATGACCGATCTGATGCGAATGGCGCTGCGCAAATAATCACCTCAGACAATGACTTAATGTGAAACCGGGTTTCTTTGCGCTAAGATAAGAGCCAGTCTGAATTTAGCTGTGAAAATTGCTTACCTGGCGGGCTAGCCGCTAAGCTGATCGTTTTGACTCTCTCCCTGCGTCAGCAGGCTCAAAGAAAGGTGCCATCATGGAAAATGCCAAGCAGTCATTTCAGGACGTACTGGAGTTCGTGCGTATGTTCCGCCGCAAAAACAAACTGCAGCGTGAAATCGTCGACAACGAGAAGAAAATTCGCGACAACCAGAAGCGCGTTCTGCTGCTCGACAACCTGAGCGAATATATCAAACCGGGCATGAGCGTTGAGGCTATTCAGGAAATCATCGCCAGCATGCGTGTGGATTATGAAGATCGCGTCGATGAGTACATCATCAAAAACGCCGACCTGTCGAAAGAGCGTCGCGAGCTGTCTAAAAAGATCAAAGCGATGGGCGTGGGCGAACACCCAAAAGCGTAAGGGCCTATAGCTGAGCGCTAATGCGACTGAGCTCCCATGCGAACCCGCTTCCACTCTGATGGAGCGGGTTTTTTATTGCCCGCATAACCGCAGATTTATTTACCCGCCAGCCTTCGCGCAATCCCCTGTAGCTGCTGTGACAGCGCCACTAAATCGACCTGCTTATCTGCGGGCGGGGCGGTGGTCTCGCGGATCACCAGCGTAGTTTCCAGCGCGATGTGTGAAGCTTCTTCACCCTGAAGCCGCGCCAGCATCCGCTCGACGCTCTGTGCGCCAAGAAAGTGTAAATCCTGCCGCACCGTGGTCAGCGGCGGCTGATACCATGCGCTCTCGGCGGTATCATCATAACCAATCACTGATATCTCACCGGGAATCGCCACGCCATACTGATGCAGCGCCCGCATCGCACCCAGCGCCATCTGATCGTTTGCGACCAGCAGCGCCTGTGGCAGATCGTCGGGCAACTGCGCCAGCAGCGCCTGGTAGCCGGACTGTGCGCTCCAGTCGCCCCGCAGGGAACAGTGCGGCGTTAACTGATGATCGGCCAGCGCCTGACGCCATGCGTTTTCACGCTGACGGGCGGACACCGAGCGCAGCGGTCCATTTAGCAGGCCAATCTGACGGTGACCCAGCGACACCAGATGTTCAACGGCAGCGCGCGCGCCAGACTCATTCGGGTACTGACACTGCGCCACCGCGGCCCTGGGTTCAACATCCAGAAACAGCACCGGTTTACTGCCACACAGCAACTGGATCTGCTGCGCCTCGTCCGCCTCCAGCGGCAGATTGATCAGCAGCCCATCGACCCGCTGTGCCAGCAGTTCATTCACGGTGGCGGCCGCATCGTTACCGCTGTCCATCGCGATCACCAGATGATATCCCGCCCTCGCAGCACGCTGCTGAATCGCCGAGGCGATCTGCGCCGGTGCCATCAGCGCCAGATCGCTGGTAGCCAGACCGAGCGTGCGCGTCGCTTTGCCCGCCAGCTGCTGCGCCACGCGATTAGGCACATAATTGAGCTGCTGCATTGCCGCCTCAACCCTTTGCCGCGTGCGGGCTGACACCTGTTCAGAACGATTTAAAACACGTGAAACGGTTTGATATGAGACGCCAGCCAGTTGAGCGACATCATCGAGGGTCACGGAGCGGGAAGTCATTGAACTCTCCAAAATATGAAGCGATGAGTGTAGCAAATTTTCCTGCTGCGCTGCTGCTGCTGACCACACTTTCACCGCCACACTGCCGGGGCCATTCCCGCACCCGGTCAGCGTAGTCGGCCCTGGTTAACGCTGTTGCAGATAGACCTGCAGATTCACATCCACTGCGTTCAACAGCGGCGTCGCGAGGCCATTTCGTTTCGCCCGCAGCAGCAGATCGCCTATCACCTGATCCGCTTCGATATCAGAGCCCTGGGTGAGATCGCGATACATAGAGGAGGTCATGGGCGTCGCCGGATTGTTCAGCAGCTCAAAAATGCGGGCGGTGACCGCCGGGCGCGGCTGATAGCCTTCGGCAGTGATGACGGACAGAATCTCAGTGAAAACCCCCTGTAACAGCGCTTCACCGCCGCGCGAGGTGAGAATTTGCTGAGTATTGCCGCGTGCCAGGCAGCAGACCGCGCCCAGCGTGCTCAGCAGCAGCCACTTTTCCCACAGTTCATCCATGATGTTGTCACTGAACAGGGTATCAACCCGACAGTCGCGCAGTGCGGCATCAACCCGCTGCAGCCGCGCGTCGTTGTTACCGTCCAGCGCACCGTATAAGAGCTGATGCAGCGGCGTCATCTGGATCACTTCACCCTGGTCACCCAGCGTGGCATTGATTTTACACAGGCCGCCAATCACCTTATCTTCGCCGAAACGCTGTTGTAGTGTTGCGATGTGCCGCATTCCGTTGAGAATCGGCATGATCAGGGTTGCCGGGCCGACCGCAGGCGCAATGTCATCCATGACCTGATCAAGGGCAAAGCTCTTCACCGTCACGATAATCAGGTCATAGTGGCTTTTCAGCGTGCTGGCCTGGATTAGCTGCGGCTGAAACTTTTCAGTGCCCTGCGGCGTCTGTAATACCAGACCGTGGGTCTGAAGCTGCTGATAACGCCGTTCACGTACCAGAAACGTGACATCCTGACCTGCCTGAATCAGTCGTGCGCCAAAATACCCACCGGTCGCCCCGGCACCTGCCATCAGAATACGCATCCCACTCTCCCTTTCTGAAAACCTCTACCTTAGAACGCCGCAGCCGGGCTTACCAGTCTTAGCAAGGTCAGAGCGCATTGAGGAGCATAAAATGCCAGGTCGGGAAAGCGTCGGCAGGGAGGCGGCAACGCAGAGTCTCCCTCTGTTCCGGTTAAACGATTAAGCCAGCATGGTGCGTTACAGCCGGGCGACGCCCAGCGCGGCGGCCTGCTGCTCCCATGCCATCACGACCTGATAATTGTCCCGATGCACCGGGCTGAATCCGCCGATCAGATTATCGTCGCAGATGGCGCGAAACGCAGGGTCGCTCACCAGCTGAAGCAGTATTGTGCGTAACGTCTCCAGCCGGGCCGCTGACGTTGAGGCTGCCGTGATCAGCGGTAATCCGGGTGCGGCTGGTGACTCTCCGATGATATGCAGGCCGCGCAGTTCCTCAGGTGCATGGCGCGCCAGCAGCGCCCAGCTGACGCAGTCGATCGCCGCGATATCCGCCTGTGAATCACGCAGTGCCGCCAGCGACTGACGGTGCCCGCCGCTCAGCAACAGCTGCGAAAACGTTATGCCCTGAAGCGCTGCTAACCGCCGCAGCGCGTTATAGCCGGAGTGCGAGTCCAGGCTGTTTGCCACGGCCCGCTGACCGTTGAAATCGGCGAGCGTTGCCTTTTTATCCCGCGCCACCAGCCAGCTGCGATACGCGTAACCGTTGCAGCCCGGTGCCCGATAGTGAAATGCACCGACCAGTTGCACTGCAGGCAACTGACTGACCAGCGGATAGCCGCAGGTCTGGCTCAGCAGCAACCGATCATTCTGCCAGTGTGTCAGCAAATCCTCAGGCCAGACCGGTTGCGCGGCCATACCCTGCTGCGCCAGCAGGGTAACCATCGTCTGCATCAGCGCCTGTGTAGCAGGCGGATGAATCGCATACATCGGCAAAGCGAGCAGGGTATTCATGTGTGTTCTCCGCTGTGTTTTCCGGTGGCGCGTAATGCACTCAAGGGTAGTTCAGATTCAGCAGCAACCGGCGCCCCGGCAATCTATTGGGTGCGCCAGTGCCTGACAGCAGAAACCCGCAGAAACCCGCAGAAACCCGAAGAGTGAAAGCCAGGTTGGTCAAAAGTAACGTGGATACGCTGCAGGCTATGTCGAAAATCCTGAATATAGCGCTGAAAGATATTGACTATCAGTGGCGGCGCGGAGGGCGTAACCTTTCCCTATCGAATATCGCCTTATGCTCACAGGCGTTTAACGCCTGTCAGGAGAACTACAGATGAAAAATATTGGCTTCTTATCTTTTGGTCACTGGACGCCTTCGTCTCAGTCTGCCACCCGTACCGCGCAGGATGTCTTATTGCAGTCGATCGACCTGGCGGTCGCCGCCGAAGAACTGGGCGCAGATGGCGCTTACTTCCGCGTCCACCATTTTGCCCGCCAGCTGAGCTCGCCGTTTCCGCTGCTGGCTGCCGTGGCCGCGCGCACCAAAAAGATTGAGATTGGCACCGGCGTCATCGACATGCGCTATGAAAACCCACTCTACATGGTGGAAGACGCCAGTTCAGCAGACCTGATCTCCAATGGTCGTCTGCAACTGGGTCTGAGCCGCGGTTCACCGGAGCAGGTGATTGATGGCTGGCGCTACTTTGGCTTTGAACCCAAAGCAGGTGAAAGCGATGCGGATATGGGACGTCGTCACACCGAAGAGTTCCTGGAGGTGCTGCGCGGCGAAGGCTTTGCGAAGCCGAATCCGCAGCCGATGTTCCCGAATCCGCCTGGCCTGCTGCGCCCTGAGCCGCTTTCTGAAGGGCTGCGCGACCGCATCTGGTGGGGCTCCGGATCCAATGCCACCGCAGAGTGGGCAGCAAAAATGGGCATGAACCTGCAAAGCTCAACCCTGAAAGATGATGAAACGGGTGAGCCGTTCCACATTCAGCAGGCGAAACAGATTCGCGCCTATCGTGAGGCCTGGAAAGCAGCCGGGCATCAGCATGCGCCACGCGTCTCTGTCAGCCGCAGTATCTTTGCGCTGGTGAATGATATGGACCGCGCCTATTTTGGCCGCAGCGGTAACGACCAGGATTCGGTCGGTTTTCTGGATGAGAAAACCCGAGCCATCTTTGGCCGCAGCTACGCCGCAGAGCCTGAAGTGCTCATTAAGCAGCTGGCACAGGATGAAGCCATTGCCGAAGCGGATACGCTGCTGCTCACCGTGCCTAACCAGCTCGGTGTCGCCTATAACGCCCATGTTATTGAGGCGATCCTGAAGTATGTCGCCCCGGAACTCGGCTGGCGTTAAGTGACCCAGCGCCCTGGATAAGCAGGGCGCTATCTGGTTTACCTTGTCCGCAAATGATGCGCGTTCGTTGTAATGTCTCTGCAGCCTGTGCGTATCATCACCTTCTGATTCTTTAGCTTTTCCCCTCTGCGTTTATCGCTGGCAGGTTATTCCCGACCTGACAGGGTATTTCTCGCTCACTCACTCACTCTTAGTTAATACCTGCGATTTCTGGAGTGGTGACTTTTCCCTATTTTAGTCACGCCTGCGCCCGGAAGGGAGCCGCATCGACTTAGTCAGCATTTCAGTAAATTCTCTGCTTAAGCCGGTTATTCTCGTTGCTCTTTAAAGATCGGCTCAACGGTTAATGCCTTTCCGTAACTAGTGACCATTGACAATATTGGTCACATGATAACAAAATGGCGGCACTCTCCTGCTTACTGTTGAAGGTCATCTATGCTCAGGTTTATTCCCGCCACCCTGGTTGTTTGTCTGCTGCCACTGGCGCTGGTGGGCTGCCGGGACAACGCGTCCAAAGCGGATCCGCGCACCCAGCCGCCGCTGGTCAGGGTCACGAAAGTTCTCAGCGCTGCGGATGACAGTCGCGCATTCAGCGGCATCGTCGTTGCCCGGGTTCAGAGCGACCTCGGTTTTCGGATATCGGGCAAAATCCTCGAAAGGCTGGTGGACAGCGGCCAGCGTGTGAAGCGTGGTCAGCCGCTGATGCGACTTGACCCGGTCGATCTGCGACTGCAGGCCCAGGCCGCACAGCAGAGTGTTGCCGCTGCGCAGGCACGCGTCAGACAGACCCGTGCCGATGAAGCGCGTTACCACACACTGATGGCAACCGGCGCGGTTTCCGTGTCGGCCTATGACCAGATTCGGGCCGCTGCGGCTACCGCGCTGGCCGATCTGAAAGCCGCGCAGGCGCAGGCCAGCGTGGCGACTAATGCCAGCGGATATGCGCTGTTACTGGCGGATGACGACGGTGTGGTGATGGCAACACTGGCGGAGCCGGGCCAGGTAGTGAGTGCCGGTGAGGCGGTTGTCAGACTGGCCAGAGCCGGGCAGCGTGAGGCGAGCGTTCAGTTGCCGGAGACGCTTCGTCCCGCAGTGGGCAGCGAGGCGCAGGCAACGCTTTATGGTGCGGGCAGTGCGCCCGTGTCAGCCCGGCTTCGGCAACTGGCGGATGCAGCCGATCCGATGACGCGCACCTATGAGGCAAGATTTGTGCTGGAGGGCGCACTGGCCAGCGCGCCACTGGGTGCTACCGTCACAATTTCGTTAACCAATAAACCCATGCAAACGCAGCTGAAGGTGCCACTGGCTGCGATCTATGATGCCGGTAAAGGGCCAGGCGTCTGGGATATTACGGGTCTGCCTGCCACTGTTGCTTGGCGGCCGGTCACGGTGATCGCGATCAGTGACGAGGCGGCGACCGTGACGGGGCAGCTGAATGCAGGCGATCGGATCGTGGCTCTCGGGGCACATCTGTTGCAGCAGGGCGAGCGCGTGCGACCCGATGACGCTGCGGTTGCAGGGAGCCAGCCATGAGCCACGGACGCTTTAATCTGTCAGCACTGGCCGTGCGCGAACGCGCCATCACGCTGTTTCTGATCATCCTGATTACCGTGGCGGGCATCCTGTCCTTTTTCGAACTGGGACGGGCAGAAGATCCGCCGTTCACTGTTAAACAGATGACGATTATCTCCGCGTGGCCAGGTGCGACGGCGCAGGAGATGCAGGATCAGGTGGCCGAACCGCTGGAGAAGCGGCTTCAGGAGCTGCGGTGGTATGACCGCAGCGAAACTTATACGCGGCCTGGCCTGGCGTTCACCATGCTCTCCCTGCAGGACAAAACGCCGCCCTCCCAGGTTCAGGAGGAGTTTTACCAGGCTCGTAAGAAGCTGGGCGATGAGAGCAGAAATCTGCCCGCCGGGGTCATCGGGCCGATGATCAACGACGAGTTCTCTGACGTGACCTTTGCGCTGCTGGCGCTGAAGGCAAAAGGAGAGCCGCAGCGCCTGCTGGTGCGTGAGGCGGAATCACTGCGTCAGCAATTGCTGCATCTGCCGGGTGTGAAAAAGGTCAATATCATCGGCGAGCAGAGTGAGCGCATCTATGTTTCGTTTTCACACGATCGGCTGGCGACGCTCGGTATTACCCCACAGGAAATTTTTGCGGCACTGAACGACCAGAATGTCCTGACGCCTGCGGGCTCGATCGATACTCAGGGACCGCAGGTGTTTATCCGGCTGGAGGGCGCTTTTGATAAGCTGGAAAAAATTCGAGAGACACCGATTGTGGCGCAGGGGAGAAGCCTCAAGCTGGCAGACGTGGCTACCGTGACGCGGGGATATGAAGATCCCGCCACGTTTAAGGCTCGTCATCAGGGTGAACCCGCATTGCTGCTCGGTATTGTGATGCGTGATGGCTGGAACGGTCTGGCGTTGGGCAAGGCACTCGCTGCTGAAACCGTCAGCATAAATCAGGCGATGCCGTTAGGGATGTCACTGACTCAGGTCACGGATCAGTCCGTGAATATCCGCTCAGCGGTCGATGAATTTATGATTAAGTTCGTCGTGGCATTACTGGTGGTGATGGTGGTCTGCTTCGTCAGCATGGGCTGGCGTGTCGGAGTAGTGGTGGCGGCGGCCGTTCCGCTCACCCTGGCGGTAGTATTTGTGGTGATGGAAGCCTCCGGCAAAAACTTTGACCGCATCACGCTGGGATCGTTGATTCTGGCGCTGGGCCTGCTGGTGGATGATGCCATTATCGCCATTGAGATGATGGTCGTGAAGATGGAGGAGGGCTACGACCGCATCAAGGCGTCTGCCTATGCCTGGAGTCATACGGCGGCACCGATGCTGGCCGGAACCCTGGTCACCGCCGTGGGCTTTATGCCCAATGGTTTTGCGCAGTCCACGGCGGGTGAATACACCAGCAATATGTTCTGGATAGTGGGCATCGCCCTGATCGCCTCCTGGATTGTGGCCGTGGTATTTACCCCTTACCTCGGGGTAAAGCTGCTGCCTGACATCAAAACGGTGGAAGGCGGTCACGCAGCCATCTACAACACCCGTAACTACAATCGCTTTCGCCAGCTACTGACCAGCGTGATTGCGCGTAAAGGCTGGGTAGCAGGCGTGGTCATTGTCCTGTTTATCACCGCTGTGCTCGGAATGACGCTGGTGAAAAAACAGTTTTTCCCGACCTCAGACCGGCCTGAAGTGCTGGTTGAAGTTCAGCTTCCCTACGGCAGCGCCATTGAACAGACAGCGGCTGCGGCTGAAAAGATTGAGACCTGGCTTAAACAGCAGCGTGAGGCAAAAATCGTCACCACCTACATTGGTCAGGGACCGCCGCGTTTTTACCTGGCGATGGCACCCGAACTGCCCGATCCCGCCTTTGCCAAGCTGGTCATACTGACCGACAGTCAGGATGCACGCGAGGCGTTAAAAGCGCAGCTTCGCACCGCAATCGCCCGCGGCCTGGTGCCTGAAGCGCAGGTTCGCGTGACACAACTGGTATTTGGCCCTTATTCACCTTATCCGGTGGCGTGGCGCGTGATGGGGCCGGACCCGGTACGCCTGCATGTTATCGCTAATCAGGTGGAAGCCGTACTGCGTGCCAGCCCGATGATGAGGACGGTGAACACCGACTGGGGCGCACCCGTGCCGACACTGCATTTCTCGCTGGATCAAAACCGACTGCAGGCTGTGGGCCTGACCTCCAGTGAAGTCGCCCGGCAGTTGCAGTTTCTGTTGACGGGCGTGCCGGTCACCACCGTGCGGGAAGATATCCGCGCGGTCCAGGTCGTGGGCCGTGCCGCCGGAGATATCCGGCTCGATCCGGCTAAGATTGCTGACTTCACGCTGGCAGGTGCGGCGGGGCAACGTATCCCACTGTCGCAGATTGGTGAGGTGCAGGTGAAAATGGAAGATCCCCTGCTGAGGCGGCGCGACCGTACACCGACCATTACTGTTCGCGGAGATATTGCTGACTCCCTGCAGCCGCCGGATGTCTCCACGGCGCTGAATAAAACTCTGCAACCGATCATCGCAACGCAGCCTGCGGGCTATCGCATTGAACTGGCCGGTGCAATAGAGGAGTCCGGTAAAGCGACACAGGCGATGGCGCCGCTGTTCCCAATCATGATTGCGATCACACTTTTAATCATCATTTTGCAGGTGCGTTCTCTGTCGGCGATGGTGATGGTATTTCTCACCGCACCTCTCGGGCTGATAGGTGTTGTGCCGACGCTGCTGCTGTTCGGTCAGCCGTTTGGTATCAATGCGCTGGTCGGGCTGATTGCCCTGTCGGGTATCCTGATGCGTAACACGCTGATCCTGATAGGGCAGATCCACCATAACGAACAGCAGGGGCTGGCACCTTTTGCTGCGGTGGTAGAAGCGACCGTACAGCGTGCGCGTCCTGTGTTACTGACGGCGATGGCGGCGGTGCTGGCGTTTATTCCACTCACCCACTCGGTGTTCTGGGGAACGCTGGCCTACACGCTGATTGGCGGCACGCTGGGCGGTACCCTAATCACGCTGGTTTTCCTGCCCGCGATGTATGCGATCTGGTTCCGTATTCGTCTGCCAGAGAGTAAAACGGCAGTTGTGAAACCGGCGCTGTCGGAATAGTCTCAGGGTGGCGGTTGCCGCTTCGCTGCTTTTTTTAAGCACAGCGGCGGCCGTCGGTTCATTGTCTTAAGCTTTTGAAGAAGGTGCATAAAAAGGTAAAAGCTATCAAACATATAGGATGAGACAGGTGTGCGATCCTGAAAATCCTCTATAGAGTAGCGATGAAAATACAAAAAAGAGGTGTGACCATGAGCAATTCCGTTGATGAAGATGCAAAAGATGCAAAGCCTATTGTCGAAGCCGATCGCGAAGCGCCTGAGGGCAAATGTCCTTTTCACGCGGGCAAACCACCTCAGTCAAATCAGGCGCCGGGTGGCGGAACAACCAACCGTGACTGGTGGCCGAATCAACTCCGGGTTGACCTGCTGAACCAGCACTCATCCCGTTCGAACCCGCTTGATGAATCCTTCGATTACCGTAAAGAATTTGCCAAATTAGATTACTCTGCGCTGAAAGCTGACATCAAAGGGTTGCTCACCGAATCACAATCCTGGTGGCCCGCTGACTGGGGCAGCTATATCGGTCTGTTTATTCGCATGGCCTGGCACAGCGCCGGAACCTATCGCTCCGTGGACGGACGCGGTGGTTCGGGCCGTGGTCAGCAACGTTTCGCCCCGTTAAACTCCTGGCCTGATAACGTCAGCCTGGATAAAGCGCGCCGTTTACTGTGGCCAATCAAACAGAAATATGGTCAGAAAATCTCCTGGGCCGACCTCTATATTCTGGCGGGTAACGTTGCGCTGGAAAACTCCGGGTTCCGCACCTTTGGTTTTGGTGCCGGCCGTGACGATGTCTGGGAACCGGATATGGATGTGAACTGGGGCGAAGAAGCGGCCTGGCTGGAACACCGTCATCCGGAATCTCTGGCGCAGTCACCACTGGGTGCCACTGAAATGGGTCTGATCTACGTGAACCCGGAAGGTCCGGAACACAGCGGTGATCCTGCTTCTGCGGCCCCGGCTATTCGTGCCACCTTCGGCAACATGGGCATGAACGACGAAGAGATCGTCGCGCTGATTGCAGGTGGTCATACGCTGGGTAAAACCCACGGTGCCGCACCCGCCAGCCACGTCGGTGTCGATCCCGAAACCGCGCCCATTGAAGCGCAGGGTCTGGGCTGGGTTAACAGCCACGGCACAGGTGTCGGTGCAGATGCGATCACCTCTGGCCTGGAAGTCATCTGGTCTCAGACGCCTACCCAGTGGAGCAACTACTTCTTCGAGAACCTGTTCAAATATGAGTGGGTCCAGACGCGCAGTCCGGCGGGCGCTATTCAGTTTGAAGCGGCTGATGCACCGGAAATCATCCCGGATGCGTTTGATTCCACGAAGAAACACAAACCGACCATGCTGGTCACTGACCTGACGCTGCGTTTTGACCCGGAATTTGAAAAAATTTCGCGTCGATTCCACAACGATCCGCAGGCGTTCAACGAAGCCTTTGCCCGTGCCTGGTTTAAGCTGACGCACCGTGATATGGGGCCAAAAGCGCGTTACATCGGTCCGGAAGTGCCACAGGAAGATCTGATCTGGCAGGATCCGCTGCCTGCACCGGTTTATCATCCAACCGTGGCAGATATCGCCCAGCTGAAAGAGAAGATTGCAGCATCCGGTCTCAGCGTCAGCGAGCTGGTGTCAGTTGCGTGGGCCTCGGCATCCACCTTCCGTGGTGGCGACAAGCGTGGTGGTGCCAACGGTGCCCGACTGGCGCTGCTGCCGCAACGTGAATGGCAGGTCAATGCCATCGCGGCACGCGTGTTGCCGACGCTGGAAGCGATCCAGCGCGAAGCACACAAGGCTTCACTGGCGGATGTGATCGTGCTGGCGGGTGTTGTGGGCGTTGAGCAGGCGGCGAAAGCGGCTGGCGTCGCGATTGAGGTTCCGTTCACGCCGGGCCGCGTTGATGCGCGTCAGGATCAGACCGACATCGAGTCGTTCGATCTGCTGAAACCGCGTGCTGATGGTTTCCGCAACTACGGCACTGGCTTTGGCAAAACCACCACTGAAAGTCTGCTGATCGATAAAGCGCAACAGCTGACGCTGACTGTACCGGAGTTAACGGTGCTGGTGGGCGGGATGCGTGCACTGGGTGCTAACTTTGATGGCAGCCAGCACGGTATCTTCACGCACCATGTGGGATCGCTGAACACAGATTTCTTCGTCAATCTGCTGGATATGCGTACCGAATGGAAAGCGACTGATAGCAGCAACGAGCACTTTACCGGACGTGATCGTGTTAATGGAGAAACCCGTTTCACCGCCACCCGCGCCGACCTGGTATTCGGTTCTAACGCGGTGTTACGTGCCTCGGCGGAAGTCTATGCCAGCAGTGATGCCCGTGAAAAATTCGTCAAAGACTTTGTGGCCGCCTGGACCAAAGTGATGAATCTGGATCGGTTTGATATCTGATTGGTAGTAACACGATAAAACGCTGACAAGTGACTGCACCCCAAAAGTTGGTAATCCAACTGAGTAGGGTGCAGTTTTTTTTGCGCGCTATGCTTCTGATGGCAGGTCTGAGGCGATTCTTTTTACTCAGACCTGGTGTGGCAGATAATTACTCGTCCAGTTTCAGCGGCGGCAACTGCGCAAAAATGCTCAGCAGGCCTTCGCCCCAGCCTTTGCGGATCATGTCGAAATAGGGGTGCGTTTCGGTAATCCGGTGCTGCTGCGCGGCACTAAAGCTGTCTTTGGGGTAGGTCATCACATCCAGCGGCAGGCCCACGGAAAGATTACTGCGCAGTGTGGAGTCCATCGAAATCAGTGCACATTGCATCGCCTGATCCAGAGCGGTGTCGTAGTTCAGCACGCGATCAATAATCGGCTTACCATACTTACTCTCACCTACCTGGAAATAGGGCGTGTCGTGCGTGGCTTCAATGAAGTTTCCCTGCGGATAGATGTGGAACAGCCGCAGACCTTCCCCTTTAATCTGTCCGCCGAGCAACAGGTTGCAGCTGAAATCTGTATTGCTGCCCTGATTTGCGCCGCTGTCCCGGGCGATCACTTCTCGCACCGTTTCACCCAGCAAACTGGCGGCATCATACAGGGACGTTACGTTCAGCAGGTTTTCCCGTTCATCGTCTGCGCAGCGACGATGCAGCAGACTGATAATGCTCTGTGTGGTCGCCAGATTTCCGGCACTCTGAATCACCAGCACGCGCTCATCGCTTTGATGAAACACATGCAGTTTACGGAAGGTGGAAATATGGTCCACTCCGGCATTGGTGCGTGAATCTGAAACAAACACCAGGCCAGAGGACAAGCGCATGGCCACACAGTAAGTCATAAAATGGCTTCCTCAGGTATTCAGGATCATTGCGGAACGTCGAGCATGGCAACGGCGGCAACAGTGCGCATGTCTTCGCTTCCTCCACCTAACCGGATACCGCGGACCGGGCATGCATCAAGATAATCTATGCCGATAGCCAGTTTCAAATGCTGATTCGGTTGGCAGGTGTTATTGGTGACATCAAAGCTCTGCCACCGGTCATCCAGCCAGGCTTCCGCCCAGGCATGCATGGCCACATGTGCGGAGTCTTCCGAGTATAGATAACCGCTGACGTAACGCGCCGGGATACCCAGGCTTCGGCAGCAGGCCAGGAAAACATGCGTGTGGTCCTGACATACGCCGGTTTGTGCGGAAAAGGCCTGGGAAGCGCTGTCTTTTACCGTGGTGCTGCCGGGGTTATAGGGCATTTTCAGCAGCAGTTCGCCCATCAGATTGCACAGACTCTCATGCTGTGCCTGCGGCCGGTAGTAACGACTGGCGAAATCGCGGATCGCGCCATCGGCCAGCGTCAGCGGGCTGGTGCGCAGAAACACCAGTGGTGAGAGATGCCCGCAATTATCGTCTTCCGTATTATCTTCAATCTCCACCACGCCGTTGGCGACAATGGTAATGGCCTGATGGGGCTGGTCGAGTGTCAGAACATGCAGGATATTGCCGTAAGCATCCAGCGTGCGGGTGGCGTATTCCGGCAAGGTCAGATCCCACGACAATATCTTCTGATGACTGGAATCCTGCGGCGTAAGGCGAAGATATTGCGTGCTGTGTTTAACCTGTTGCGCATAGCTGTAATGCGTCTGATGCGTGACATTCAGTTTCATTATTGAGCCTCCAGATAGGTTTGATGAATGCACTCAGCGATGGCAGTGGTCTGATCCAGAAACTGCATCAGCCAGGGACTGAGACCCATCTCAACAATTTCGTCCATTTCGGTGAAGCGCAGCTGAGCGTAAAGGGTATGAACGCGACGACGGGGCTGATTACCCGCGCTGCCACCGATCTCATCCAGCTCCTGGGCCATAAGTTCGATGCAGGAAAGCAGAGAACGCGGTAGCTCGCGGCGCAGTATCAACAGCTCGGCAATACCTCTCTGGCTGATTTGCTGCTTATAAAGCGTGTGGAACGCTTCGCGGGCGCTGACTGCACGCAATAGCGTGTCCATCCGGTAGTATTCACGCACCGGATCCTCATCGGCGTTCAACAGCTGATTTTTAGCATCCAGCAGGCGCGCGGTGCTGTCTGCGCGTTCCAGCAGGGTACCGAGGCGGATGAAGTTTTGTGCATCACTGCGCAGCAAGGTGCCAAACATCGCCCCACGGAACAGATGTGAACGCTCTTTGACCCAGTCAAAGAACGCGTCTGCACCGGCAGAACCGACGCCCTGACGGCGGATGAGCTTCATCTCTATCCACGTGGCATTGATGCTTTCCCAGACTTCAGAGGAAAGGCTGCCGCGCACCGCATGCGCATTGTTCCAGGCCATTTGCAGACAACTGAAAATGCTGCTGTGGTTGAAACTGTCCAGTGCGAAGAAATTAAGCAGATTCCCCATCGACGCCTGCGGATAGTGCTCGTCGAACAGATCCCGCGTGCCGGTCATGGTCAGCGGGACCAGTAAATCATTGTTTTCATCGCGTGCGTGGACATCACGGATCGACATCATCGAAAGCTTATTGGTCACGTCCAGCAGGCGTGCAATTGTCTCGGCGCGTTCCAGATAACGTGCCATCCAGTACAGTTCGCTGGCTGTTCTGCTTAGCATGCGTCATCCTCCGTCGCATTTTCTTCCAGTACCCAAGTATCTTTGGTTCCGCCGCCCTGAGAGGAATTCACCACCAGTGAGCCTTCTTCCAGTGCTACACGGGTTAATCCACCTGGTACCAGACGAATTTCGGCGCCGGTCAGCGCAAAGGGCCGCAGGTCGATGTGACGCGGTGCGAGCCCGTTATCGACAAAGGTCGGGCAGGTGGAAAGCGCCAGTGTTTCCTGCGCGATGTAATTTTCCGGTCGAGCGCGCAGCAATTCACGGAAACGTTCAATTTCCGCCTTGCTGGCCTTGGGGCCAATCAGCATGCCGTAACCGCCTGCACCATGAACCTCTTTCACCACCATTTTTTCCAGGTTTGCCAGCACGAAAGAGAGATCGCTCTCTTTGCGGCATTGCCACGTCGGCACGTTATTGAGAATGGGATCCTCAGCAAGGTAGTAGCGGATCATCTCCGGGACGTACGGATAGATCGATTTATCATCTGCCACGCCGGTGCCTATCGCATTCGCCAGCACCACACCACCGGATCGGTAGACTGACAGCAGGCCGGGAACGCCGAGCATGGAATCGGCGCGAAACGCCAGCGGGTCGAGGAAGGCGTCGTCGATACGTCGATAGATCACATCAATCCTGCAGGGACCTGCGGTAGTGCGCATAAACACCGCGCCGTCTTTCACGAACAGATCGACACTTTCAACCAGTTCAACGCCCATTTGTTGAGCGAGGAAGCTGTGCTCGAAATAGGCGCTGTTAAAGCGGCCAGGTGTCAGTACCACAACGGTCGGATCGTTGACGGTGGTGCTTTCGCGCAGGGTTTGCAGTAAGTGAGAAGGGTAGCGGGAAACCGGCGCGATACGCTGCCCGGCAAACAGTTCGGGATATAACCGCATCATCATTTTGCGGTTTTCCAGCATGTAAGAGACACCAGAGGGCGTGCGAAGGTTATCTTCCAGCACGTAATATTCGCCATCGCCTCCCCGCACCATGTCGGTTCCGGCAATGTGGGCGTAAGTATCACGGTGAAGGTCGATACCCTGCATGCACGGCTGATACTGCTCGTTGGCCAGCACCTGTTCAGCGGGGACGATCCCTGCCTTGAGGATCTTCTGGTCATGATAAATATCATGCAGAAACGCATTGAGTGCCTGAACCCGCTGACGAATCCCGCGATCCAGCATCTGCCATTCGCTGGCCGGAATAATACGTGGCACGCTGTCGAACGGGATCAGCCGTTCCGCGCCATCGTCTTCACCATAAACATTAAAGGTAATCCCCACCCGGTGAAACAACAGCGCAGCTTCCTCTTTTTTGCGCTGGACGGCCTGCTGATCGGCTTTCTGCAACCACTGCCAGTAGTCCTGATAATGGCTGCGGTGTTTACCTTCAGCCATCAACATTTCATCAAAAAAGGGTGAATCGGAAAGGTCAATCTTGATCATCATCACCTCACAAACAGGACAGGCTGCAATTGAATCGTTCAATAACACTGACGATCAGGCATAAAGTGTGCCAGGGTGCAAAATGGGCTGAAAATCAGGGAAAAAGGGGCGGTTCTGCCCTGTTCGGGTGCGGCTCGCTTTCAGGTTGTGTGAAAAGAGGGCAAAAACAAGTTGCTTACTTTAAATATGGTCGCTGATGAGGCAATTGCCAGTAATGCCAGGAAACGACGCACTTACCGCAGAGTCCGCTTATCGGCTCCATGTGGATCAATTCAAGCTGCCTTAAGCAACATCTGCTTATGGAGCGCAGCAGAAAAACTCCAGGAATGAGAGATCTGTTGAGCGCGAGCAGCGGACAGTGAGTGAGACTGAAGCGGTAAGATAATTCAGACATTCAGGGCGATTCAGGCTGCAATTTATGTTTATATAAATTTTGAGAATCAGTAGCTAAGAATTTTTAAGAGGGGGAATGTGCGTATTCGACCATCATCACGGCTGATCATTCTTTCGCCTGAAAATCATGTCCTGCTCTTCAGGTTCTGTCATGAAGACGATGCTCTGAGGGGAAAAACATACTGGGCAACGCCGGGAGGAGGGCTTGAAAATAATGAATCTTTCGAGCAGGCCGCTCTACGCGAATTATTTGAAGAGACGGGTTTGACAGGAACATTAACTGGACCAGAAATAGCGTCCCGAACTTTCACAATGATGTTACCCAGTGGAGAGACAGTACTTGCTGATGAGCGGTTCTTTATGGTTAATGCAAATACAGTCGATCTCGATCGCTCAGGATGGAGTAGCAATGAAAAGGAAGTCATTCGCGATTATCATTGGTGGACAATAGAAGAGCTGATACACACCAATGAGACAATTTTTCCACGCGACTTAATCATTAACATACTTCAAAGCAAGCCGGACGGATCGTCGACGTTAACGGCGTCATGATATTCTGAACCTCTTCACTGACGCAAAACTGTCCACGGTTGTAACCCGTCTTTCTTCAATGTCATGACTTTGCTGCTATCAGCCCGTCACATAGCAACAACCGCCGCTTTCAAACATTCATTATGATGAGAATCCTTTCAGAGCCAGGGTTGCCTGAAGAGAAGGGTTATTCAGACTCAAACGCCAAAAAGCAAAAAGCCCGCTTAGTTTCCTAAGCAGGCTTTTCTAATTTGGCTCCTCTGACTGGACTCGAACCAGTGACATACGGATTAACAGTCCGCCGTTCTACCGACTGAACTACAGAGGAATCGTTTGAACGGGGCGCATAGTAACGGCCACGCCGGAGCATGTCAAAGCTCTTTTTAATAAATTCGCGCGACTGCTGAAATAGTCGCCACTATCGCGTGTTATGCCGTGACAGAACGCGCTGCATAGAGCATTCATGCGGAAAAAGAGGCACGGAAAACTGAGGTGTTTATGAGGTGTTCTGATGGTGCAAAGCGCTTGTCAGACTGCTGTGCGCATGATTTAAGCGGATAGTTTTTTACGGCCGTCACAAAGTCTCTATTCTCGCTTTGTCAGCAACAGAAACGAAACGTAGATTTCATTTCAATCCTGAACAGAATATACGGAGTTGACATGAACAAAGTCAGAATCGGCATGATCGGCAGCGGCTATATCGGGCGTTGCCACGCCATTGCCTACGCCCAGGCACCCACCGTCTTCGCGCTGAAAGGCGAAATCGTGCGGGAGATGCTGGCCGAAGTGAATCCTGAGCTGGCGGCCCGACAGGCAGCAACCTTTGGTTTTGCGCGTTCAACCGGCGACTGGCGCGCGCTGGTCAGCGATCCGGCGATTGATGTGGTGGATATCTGCGCGCCTAACTTCCTGCACAAAGAGATGGCGCTGGAGGCGATTCGCCACGGCAAACATGTCTATTCAGAAAAGCCGCTGTCGCTGAGCGTGGCGGACGCGCAGGAGATGGTCGCGGCGGCTGAAGCCGCAGGGGTAAAAACGCTGGTCGGCTTTAACTATATGAAAAACCCCACCAGCCAGCTGGCAAAAGAGATCATTGCCAATGGCGAAATTGGGGATGTGGTGCATTTCTACGGCACCCACAACGAAGATTACCTCGCCAGACCGGAAACCCCGCTCGACTGGCACTGTCAGAAAGCGCTGGCCGGTCTGGGTGCGCTGGGCGATCTGGCGGCGCACATCGTCAATATGGCGCACTACCTGGTCGGTGACATTGCAGAGGTCAGCGGCGACATGATGACGGTAATTACCTCACGGCCCGACCCGAAAGCACCTGAACGGCAGTTACCGGTTGAAAACGAGGATCAGGCCAGCGCGCTGCTGCGCTTCTCGAATGGCGCACATGGCGTGATTGAAACCTCACGCATCGCCTGTGGCGCAAAAATGGGGCTGACCTACGTCGTCACCGGCACCAAAGGCACACTGCGGTATACCCAGGAGCGTATGGCCGAGCTTGAACTTTATCTGCATGACGATCCCGCCGGGCGTCAGGGATTTAAAACCATCCTCACCGGGCCGGCACATCCTGATTACGCGAACTTCTGTGTTTCAGCCGGGCACGGCATCGGATTTAACGATCAAAAAACGGTGGAAATCCGCGATCTGATCAACGGTATCGCGGCGGGTGATCGCATGTGGCCAGATTTCGCAGAGGGATTGCAGGTGCAGAAAGTCCTGGAAGCGATTGCGCACTCCGCAGAGCAGCGTCGCTGGATCGAGGTGTAATGCAGCGTCACAGGTGAGAGGAGATTGCCGCTGCGGTAATGAATGCCGTCGGGCAGGGCGGGAACCTGGGTTTCCCGCCCTGACGTAATCAGATCAAGCCGCTTTTTTCCCACCACAGCTTGTCCAGCGCATAGAACCGATCACGCTGGCTCTCCGGCTGATTGAGATCGCGTTTCCACGGCTTCGCCAGAATATAGTGCAGGTTCTTCACCTCATCATCCTGCCAGAGGCCACGGTGCTGGAAGGGCAGCGTTTTTAACGCATTGTAGATATAAGAGAGCGGTTTCCAGCGTTCCGCGAACACTTCATTCAGCAGATCCTGTTCAGAGAAAGGATAAGCGCTAAGATCATCAATGGCGGCAATACGTTTTTCCAGTGCGTCGAACATTGCGTTGTCAGGCTTCAGCACCAGAAAACCGCCGTTCAGATAATAGTCGACGCTCTCCGGCGCCTGCTCACCGCGTGCCTGCCAGGTGTAATGACACTGCTCTGGCTGCCATTCTGGCGGATAAGAGGCAATCTGGTTGGGATTACAGCGGCAGGCGTGACAGGCAGCCAGCGGGTTTTCACCCAGATCCAGCGTAAACAGCTCATCCATGTTTTTAAGCACCAGCATATCCGCATCCAGGAACACCACGCGCTGATAATCAGTGAGCTGCCATGCGCGCAGCTTGGTCCAGACCTCACCAAACTGCGCCGAGGCGTAATGCTGGTCAAGATCGTCACGCGGATAGAGCGGATCGACCGGTTTAATCACACAGCCTTCATTTTGCAGAATCTGACAGTCAGCGTCTGAAATCGCCGATGTCGTCATCACCACCAGCGGCCACTGGCTCTGGCTCTCTTTCAGCGAACGGTGCAGCGCTTTCACGCCCACCAGATAATCGGGTTGTGTTAACAGCGTTACCCAGGCAAACATAGCTTTCCTCAATCAGTCAAAAAGTGGCGTGATGTAGTCGTTACCCAGTCGGCCCTGCGGGTCGAGCTGGCTGCGCAGGGCGCGGAAAGCGTCCCACTTCGGATAGATCTCACGCCAGTTGTAGCGTTCTTCGTCGTAATACTTGCCCCAGTGCGGGCGTCCACCCTCCTCGGCCAGCAATTTTTCCACTTCAGTCAGGAAGTGCAGCCCTTCCTGAGATAGCGAGCCATCATCGGCGTAATAGACGACAAAGCCGAAAAAGCAGGTGGGCTGGTCAGTTGCCGGGCTGAGCCAGGCTGATGATGCGCCAGTGCAGCGCAGGATAATCGGGTAGTGCATATGCGGACGGTTTTCGGCATACCATTGCTTGATCCGGCGAATAATGGCCGGCGTTTTTGCCAGCGGTACGCCGATTTCCACATTGATCTGGGGGACTGCAATGCCACGGCAGAAGAGCTGGTAGATGTCACCGGTAACATCGGTGAAGTCACGAAAACGGGTAACGGTGCGGAACTGTTTTCCCCCTTTGCCCTCAATCTGAGTATCGCGATGCATATGCGCCAGCGTCTGGTCGATAGTGTCGTTAAGACTCTCATCAACCTCACCCTCATGTTCCACCACCTGACGACCCTGTGCTTCATAGTGCTCACGCTCTTCGGCACTCGCTTCATGGGCGTTCCAGACGTGCATCAGGTTGTCGTCAACAAACCACCACGCTTTACTCAGCGGATAGTCGTTGTTCCAGCGCAACAGATCCTCTTCAAGCGTATCAGCGGACACGGCATTCTTGTGGCAGGTGAAAATGCGAAACGGCTGCGTACGAAGTTTTACCGCAGTAACAATGCCCAGCGCCCCGAGAGAAACCTGCGCGGCCGGGAAGTCAGCTTCACCACGAACAAATTCGCGCACGCTGCCATCGGCCAGCACCATCCGGATTGCCAGCGCCTCATCGGCAATCGAACTCTGCTGCAAACCCTGGCCGTGCGTGCCGGTCGCCATCGCACCGGCCAGCGTCTGAATCGCTATCACACCTGGTGAAGATGCCAGCATGCGGTTCATTTCGGTCAGGCTGCGATAAACCTGCTCAAGCGGGGTCGCGCCACCAAAGGTCACGCTCTCTTCATCGCTGGCGAGCTGGCCACTCAGTGCGCTGAGATCAAGCAGCACATCATCATCAGCGACGTGCAGCATGCGGCCTGGCGACAGCTTGCTGCCAATCACCCGAATCTGACCGCGTGACTCCCGAAGAAGTGTCTGTAATTCCGCTTCACTGGCGGGACGCTGAACCTGCTGACGACGACCGATCTGCGCGTTCTGCGCCCAGTTCCACAGTGCATCATCATCGGGTTTAATATGGGTCTGACGAAGCGGATAGAGGCGTGCGTCTCTGGTCACAACAGTATTCCTTATTATTGCATTTAAAAGACAAGTATCACTAAGCGTAGACTATTGCCAAATGCAGTCAGGAATGCCGGTAATTATTTACGGATGTAACGTAACGTTGCGGTGACAGCCAGCTGACGATTGCGGCGAATACTCTCCGCTTCGCTATTATCAGGGCTAAACAGAGCGTTGAAAGTATAACGGTTCGAAACGTGGTGAACGCAGATGCTACTGATCAGGCGATGAACATCAATGGTCTGCACGCCGGATGTAAACACGCCCTGTTGCTGACCCCGTGCCAGGATATCATCCAGCAGATCCAGCGCACTGCGGTTCAGTGCTTTTATCTGCGCCGACTGGGAAATATAGCGACCGCGCAGCAGGTTCTCACTGCACACCAGCCGGATAAAATCGGGATGCTCGACATGGTAATCAAAACTGGCTTCCACCAGCCGTGTCATAGCCAGCTCTGGCTCCATCGCCGCAAGGTTAAGGCCCGTTTCATGCTGACGTATCTGCTGATAAACCTGTTCCAGCACGTCGATATAAAGCTGTTCTTTACTGCCAAAGTGATAGACCACCATGCGTTTCGTGGTCTGCGCATGCTCAGCAATCTGCTCCAGCCGCGCACCCTGCATACCAAATTCTGCAAACGTCTTAAGTGCGCCGGCAATGATGCGTTTTTTCAGCCCTTCAGGGTCATTTTTACGTTTTGTTAGTTCTGACATGGTGCTCAATAAAGTGATTCTGACCGGGGAATGTTAGCACAGTGTTGAGTGGCTGCCTGCAACCGCAGGCGCAGCAGATGCGGCAACCTGGCACACGCCGGACGATTGCAGGTATAATCCCGGATAGAATTTCACAGCTTCAGAGACGACTCAGAGACCACAATGACAAAACTCACCTTGCAAGAGCAGATGCTGAAAGCGGGATTGGTATCCAGCAAAAAAATGGACAAGGTTCAGCGCACAGCCAAAAAATCCCGGGTTCAGGCGCGCGAAGCCAGAGCCGCGGTGGAAGACAACAAAAAGGCGCAGCTTGAGCGGGATAAGCAGCTGAACGAACAGCAGAAGCTGGCTGTGCTGTCGAAAGAGTACAAAGCCCAGGTCAAGCAGTTGATTGAGATGAACAAAATTGATGTGGCAAAAGGCAACATCACCTTCAACTTTACCGACAATAACCTGATTAAAAAGATCTTGGTGGATAAGCCTACGCAGACGCAGCTGATTAATGGTCGTCTCGCCATTGCCCGCCTGGCTGCCGACGCCTGTGGTGAGAGCCAGTACGCTATCATCCCGGCCAGCGTAGCGGATAAAATTGCGCAGCGTGATGCCAGCGCCATCGTGTTAAACAGCGCATTAAGCGAAGAAGCACAGGACGAAGATGATCCTTATGCTGATTTCAAAGTGCCTGATGATTTGATGTGGTAATTGTATTCTGACCCATTCAGAACGGGCTGGCGGCAGAGAGTTGCATTACCTCGCCGCTGACAGGATGAACAAACGTCAGCCCACTGGCGTGCAGCATCAGCCTTTCTGCCTGTTGGGCGCCCGGCATCAACAGCCCACCGTAAAGATCACAGCCCAGAATCGGGTGCCCCCGCTGCTGACAGTGAATACGAAGCTGGTGGGTGCGTCCGGTTTCGGGCGTCAGCTCAACCCGCGTGACCGGCAACGCGTCTCCCTCACTTCCCTGATAATAACCGCGTTCAGTGACCCGGTAGCGTGACCGCGCGGGTTTGCCCCTGATGGCGCATATCGTCATCCGGGGAAACAACGCCGGATCTTTCGCGATGGCAGCATCAATAACTCCCTCATCATCGGACAGATGGCCGCACAGCAGGGCCTGGTAGGTTTTGCTCACGCTACGCTGGCTGAACTGCTGGCAGAGGGCGGCGTTAATCGCCTTGTTTCGTGCAACAACCATCAGGCCGGATGTGCCGAAGTCGAGCCGATGCACCAGCGTGCAGCCAGGGAAAAGGCTGACCAGCCGGTGATGCACCGAATCAAGATTTTGCGGATTTTTACCTGACAGGCTCAGCAATCCGCCGGGTTTGTTGATCACCAGCAGATGTGCATCCTGAAAGAGAAATGTGATCTCATCAAAGCAGGGTGGGGCGATAAACGTATCGATAATGGCAGACATGGTGCAACCGGCAGACAAAGGGCCGGAGATCATAACCTATTGCCCGGTCACTGACGACGACGGCAGACTTCACCGGGTCTTTATTCTCCCGTAATGGTTTCACCGCTTTGTGTGGCGAGCGACTGGCTGGCCTGATGCGTTCCGAACCCCGCCTGAGCAACAAATACTGAGCATACCGTCGCGGCTAACAACGTGAGAAGAACAGAAAGTTTCATGGCTGCATCCAGTGCTGATAAGGGCAGTCAGTCTGGCAGGAACGGTGACAGAGACAAACAGAACAATCCGGAAAAAAACTTTTAGTACATTTGAACAGCAACTTGCACGATTTTTAGTGATTTATTCGGGCAAGTCTCGCTTTAACGACTACAGTCTCTGGTGAGGTTGTCATCAATTCGTACCAAATGGAGGATTTTCTGTGTTAATTCAAAACGACGAGAAAGGCCACGTCATTATTGGCGAAGCGGCACTAAGCCTTGCCCTGGGTGAGAAAGAAATCAGTATCGCATCACTCTTTACTCAGCTGGGTTTGATGGCGAAATCTGAAAGCAACGCTGATCGACTGGAGAAAATCGACAAAGCCAGAAACTGGCTGAGTAGTTTTACTTCACCAGCGGTTGCCCAGCAGCAGGTGCCGTACCTGCGAACGCTTGCAGGCCTGAACGAAGAGCTGAACTAGCCCCGATAGAACTGACGCCAGTGGACGTAGTCCGGCTCCGGCCGGAAAACGACGAAGCGGACGACCTCAACGGTTGCGCGAGAGCGTATACCGGCCGGAGATAATGTCAGGGACGACACTTCTCCTGCCCTCAAAAACTGCACCTGTGATCGCGACATTATCCCTTTCTACTACAACCTCCCAGATCCCTTTCTGCCTGCAAACCGCCAGCCTGATACAAATCAGGCGAGAGACACATCGCACCCGCCGTCCAGCCAGATTGTATCGCTGCCATAATATTCAACACCTTCACGTCGTGCCTGCGGCGGCCGTTGCTGTAGGCTTTCTGTTTATCGACTGTCTTGTTGTCTGAAGATAATGACTATTTCAGCCAGCCTCGTTGTGACAAGGCTGGCTGAATTAACGTGCAGAACAGATTGACGCGTTGCTACGGGTTAAAAACTCTCCCAGCTGGCGTCTGCGGATGCCGCCACAGGCACAGCAGGTACTAAACGTGGCGTCAGAACCGGAGTTCGGGTTTGCACGGCAGAGAGACGGAACACAGCCACTGTTTTTTCCAGTTCATCTGCCTGCGACTCCAGAGAGCTGGCTGCAGCGGAAGACTCTTCAACCAGCGCGGCGTTCTGTTGCGTGGTGGTATCCATTTCGGCCATGGCCGTGGCAATCTGAGAAATGCCGCGGTTTTGCTCGTCAGATGCGGCAGCAATCTCACCCATAATGTCTTTAACCTGACTGACTGAGCGAACGATGTCATTCATCGTGGTGCCGGCGCGTTCAACAAACGCAGAGCCATCCTGCACCCGGTCAAGTGACTCGCGAATCAGCGTTTCAATCTCTTTAGCGGCCAGCGAGCTGCGCTGGGCCAGATTTCTCACTTCACCTGCAACCACCGCAAACCCGCGCCCCTGTTCACCGGCGCGTGCCGCTTCCACGGCAGCGTTGAGTGCCAGGATGTTAGTCTGGAAAGAGATGCTATTGATGACGTGAATGATTTCGCCAATTTTCCCTGAACTCTGGCTGATGCTGTCCATGGTGACGATAACATCACGGATAATCTCACCACCGCGTCCGGCATTCACCGACGCATCGGTCGCCAGCTGACTTGCATGGTGGGCGTTCTCCGCATTCTGTTTCACCGTCGAGGAGAGCTCTTCCATACTGGCAGCTGTCTGAACCACGGCGGCAGACTGCTGCTCAGTGCGCGATGACAGGTCGGTGTTGCCTGCGGCAATTTCTGCCGAAGCGCGCGCCACGCTGCTGACGCCATCGCGCACGTTGGTGATGATGTTCTGCAGGCTGATGTTCATTGCATCTACCGCCTGCATCAACTGACCCAACTCATCGCCACGCGTGGTTTTCAGCGAGGTTGTTAAATCCCCGCTGGCGATACGCTGCGCGGCATTCAGTGTCTCTTTCAGGGGCTGCGTAATGCTGCGGGTGATCCGCCAGGCAATCAGCAGGCTCAGAATGGCACAAATCAGCGCGGCAAACGCAATACGCCACTCCGCCTGTTTAATGAACTCTGCAGAAAGCTGAGACTGGAACGCAAAGGTGTCAGAGACTGCCGCATTGAGCCGTTCAGCAGCAGCAGTCAGGCTCGCAGATTCGCCTTTTTCTTTCTCTGAAGCATCGATATAGCGCGTTAAAGCCTGGCGCTGCTGCGCAAGCGTGTTAAGTAAGTTTCGCGTGCCATCACTGATGGTGGGCTGAGCAAAAATGTCCAGCTGCTCACTCAGCGTATTAATCGCAGTGTATTCTTCCAGGACCGCATCTCTGCTGGTCTCTGTGGGTTTATCCAGAAACGCTTTTTCAACATTGGCGGCATCAAACAGTGCGGCAGCCAGATGCATGACGGGAAGGGCCGCATCCGGTGACTGAGCCATATCGAGCGATTCAAACTGATGTGCAAAACCGATCAGGGCACCGGGTTTAATCGCATCGAGAGCGGCGGAGGTTGCTTCTGCGGATGCCACAAATTTCTCACGCTGGCTCTTGTAGTCGTTGAGCAGCTGTCCCATCAGGGTGATTTTCTGCTGACCAATCTCATCCCATTTGAATCCATCCAGCCGTTTATAAAGCGCTTCTAAATCCTTCAGGGCCTGAACGTTCTGTGACGCAAATTTGGGATCTTTGGTGTACTGGTAGAGGGTACGGTTAAGACGTGCTTTGCCTAAGGTGTTAACCATTTCCACGGTAATTGAGCGCCGGGCAGAGTTGTCTTTGATACTGCGAAAACAGTCAAAAGCCATAAAGGTAATGGCAAGCGAGGCAGCGATAAGGACGATAAAGCCGGCACCCAGTTTTTTTCCGATTTTAATATCAGAGATACGTTGAGAAAGACCCATGAGGTTCACCTTTAATGAGGTTCAGAAGCAGAAGAAAAGGAAAAAAAGTTAAATAATGCCAAAGATGATCTTTATATCGTCAGGGTGAAAATAACCTTTAATTTTATTTATAATTGCATGAGGGGCTAATGAGTTGGCTTTTTATTGTTAATGTTGAAATTATTTGCCTTCTAATAATTTCAGGCATGATTGCAAGCTTCTGATTAATAAAATAAAAATTTATAATTATATGGAGTTGAATTGTATTTATTTGATCCTGATCAAAATTATTTTATGAAAGTATGGATCAAAAGCGATAACGGTTTACAAAGGGAAAGTGCAGGATTTTGCTAATGTTTTGATTAAGCAGTCAGATATAAACAGCTTTATTCATGAGCAATGCTATTTGCCACGCGCACTATCCTATAAAGTAGAAATCCGGTTCTCAATAGTGAGCACAAAATATGCCAGATTACTGTTTCTACACGCAGGGAAAACAGACCATTGCCCTGGCAAGGTCAGATATGAACCGCGCCAGCGAGTTGCTTGTCCGGGGGTTTATAAAAGAGGCTGAAGAAGTGCGTGCTCCTGATGAAAAGCAGGCCGCTGCGCGCTTTGCAAATATCAGAAAAGAGAATGCCATTGATCGGCATAACTTTCTGGCCGGCGCGGGAACAATGCCGTTGATTGGCGTGCTCACAGCGTTGGCTGCCTTTCTTTTCTGGCGTAAAAAATAATCCTGATTCTCCGCAGTTCTTCAAAAAACAGTCGGCCGACGCCCTGACGCTATCGGGCACAGCATTATCACAGGAAGCTGTGCCAGGCGTTAACCCGCCAGCGTCTCTTAATATGGTGGGGTTGTCTCGCTGGAACAAAGAATGAACACCCACGTCCGTCGAGAATCTTCATTATCTGTCAGGCGATCATCTTCATCCTGAATGACTCCGTATTTACGCAGATTCCCCTTTCCAACCACTCTGCTAAACATTCTTACAGATATTATTCATGCCTTCAGATTGATGTGACAGTGATTAGTTTGTTTAAAATTTAAATCACATTAAGGTTAGTCAGGTGTCACCGAAAAATTACGCTGATTTTTATCTCAGACCGTATTCAGTTATCGACTAATAAAATTAGCGATCTCACTAAAAATTCAGTATGGTCTGAACGTTATCCTACATTCCCCCTCCATTCTTTAGTTCCATCCCTAATCGGCTCAGGCATGCAGAAATAAAATTTTCAGTATTTTGTACGCTAGTTATTCCATGGAATAAAAAGCGAATTGAAAATCCGACACCAATAGCGCTCAACTTCAGCGTAACGCTGAATAGGTTATTTCTCATTAGTGCCATCCTGTCAAAAAGTAATAGAGCTGCCCGGCAGAAAAACTGCCGGTAACTTTTATTTAAGGGCACACACAGGCAATCGCCGCCCCGCCTCTGTTTCTGTCACCTGAAGTGGGGAGGCTTATTATTATTTAATGATTAATAACAGAGGGTCTTTATCTAATACGAGGTTGTCGCGTTCCGCCCAGCCTCTGAGCTTGCCGGGGTTAAGTAATCCTTCAGGATCAAGACACTTCTTAACAGAAACGACGTCAGGTTTAATCTCTCCCTGTTTACCATCCTCAATATGATAAACATGTGGGTTATTTATTTTTACGTCATTGTCACGGAAGGTTGTCATTATTTCATTCAGTCTTTCTTCGGTTGAATAACGCACAAGTTGCAAACCGCTTGCGGTAATATTGCCATCATTGTCACGCAGGAATTCAATATGCGAAATAACCTCATCACCGAACAACGCTGCCATATCGATAATCTGCTGACGATAACAGGTGTGATTAAACGCTGTCTGTAAATATGTCAGAGAGCTGTCAACTTTAAGTGCGTGCAGCGTGGTGTGGTTCCAGCAATACTCCATCAGCGACGCGTTAGCCTCACGCGCTTCGTCGGCCGGCTGGCGCAGGGCGCTCTGACCGCGGTATTTTTCCAGCAGATGCGCGCAAAATCCTTCGCTTTCCTGCGCGATCACACTGATTACCGCATGCTGGCTGGCCTGATAGCGTCCGTTCAGGTGACTGAAATAAGAGGGGATTGGCGCGGCGAACAGCGCGAGCTGGCGTTTTGCCAGCCCCGGCGAACGGGCAAAGGCATTGGCATAATCCAGCGCGTCGGTGAAATCATCAAACACGTCCAGCCTCTCAATCCACTGATGGACCGGTGCCAGTGCCAGCGCCACCTCAAGCACAATACCGTTGCTGCCATAGGCATGATGCAGCAGCAATGCCTGTGGCGCGGGCACCTGCAGAATGCGTGGTTCGGCTTCCATCGTCATGACTTTTACGCTGAGCACATTGCCGGGCGCGCCGAGTGGGCCGTAGTTAATGGAGCCGATACCGCCAAATCCGCCGCCGTAAAGGCCGCCCAGACTGGCGAGCCGGTAGGTGGAAGGCATGCAGCGCAGTTCCCATCCTGTTGGCCGGGTCAGGGTTTCAATCTCCGCCAGCCGGATCCCAGCCTGCGCCCGTACCACGCCGTTGCCCAGTTCACATACCTGATTGAATCCGGTCATATCGACCAGAATGCCGCCCTCCAGTGGCACCAGCTGGCCGTAGTTGCCGGTCGCGCCGCAGCGCAGGATCAGCGGCAACTGATGCTGAACACAGGCTTTCACCAGTAATCTCAGCTCTTCTTCGCTGCGCGGCCTGACCACGGCATCGGCCTGTTTGTCTTCCAGTTGCCGCTTAAGCACCGGGCTGAACCAGTGAAAATCACGGGAAAGGCGTTTGACCTTCGGCGCCTGTAAAGTCCAGTCCAGATCAGGCAGCGCCTGCAGAATCAGGGCGAGCGCCTGTTGACGTTGTTCACTGTCCATAATCTTCCTGCCTAAAGATGAATGAGGTTAATGAGATTGCACGGCTTCGCTTTCATGCCAGGCACTCAGCACGCGTCGGGAAATCCAGGACATCGCGCCAAAGAGTGCAATGCCGGTGAGTGAAATAAGCAGCAGAGCGGCAAACATCAGCGGGATGTCCAACTGATAGCCCGCCTGCAATATCTGGTAGGCCAGGCCGGTATTATTGCCGCCGGTGCCGGCCACAAACTCAGCCACCACCGCACCAATCAGTGACAGACCGCTGGAAATGCGCAGTGCGCCGAAGAAATAGGGCAGAGCGGAGGGAATGCGCAGGCGAATGAGGATTTGCAGACGGCTGGCGTGATTCAGCTGAAAATAGCTCAGCAGCCCCGGCGATACGCTGCGAAGCCCCTGTGTGGTATTGGAAATAATCGGGAACACCGCCATCAGCGTTGAACACACCACCAGCGACAATGTGGTGTCTTTGACCCAGATGATGATCAACGGCGCGATGGCGACGATCGGCGTCACCTGCAGGAACACGATGTAGGGAAACAGCGCGGTTTCAATAAAGCGGTTCTGTACCAGTACGAACGCCACGACTGCACCGATGACAATCGACAGTAAAAATGAAATCAGGGTGATTTTCAGGGTGAACAGCAGCGACGTCATCAGCGAACCGCAATGTGTCCACAGGCTTTGCAGCATCACCACCGGTGACGGCACCAGAAACTGAGGGATGTTGAAATAGCTCACCCAGCCTTGCCATAGCAAAATGACCACCACGGCGACTACCGCCGGATAGAGCACTTTGCGAAACGTGGGGTTGTTGATCCACGGAGAAGCATTTTGCGTTTTCATACCGTTACTCCATACCCGATTGGCTGGCTTGCAGCAGGCTGTCCTGCAACTGCTTCGCATAGCGTGAAAATGCCGGACTGACGCGGAAATCTTCGCTGCGCGGAAAAGGTTCGTTGATGGCGATATCTTCCACCACGCGCCCCGGACGCGCGGCCATCATGATCACCCGCTGCGACAGGAACACCGCTTCGTGGATCGAGTGAGTGACGAACACGACCGTCAGTCCCTGTTCCCGCCACAGGCGCAGAAGGTCGCTGTCGAGTTTGTTGCGGGTGATTTCGTCGAGCGCGCCGAACGGTTCATCCATCAGCAGCAGCTTCGGGCGCGTGACCAGGCCGCGGGCAATCGACACGCGCATCTGCATGCCGCCTGACAGTTCGCGAGGCAGGACGTTGGCAAATTTGCCAAGCCCCACCAGTTCCAGCGCTTCACTGACGCGGGTATTGGCTTCAGCGCGGGGTACGCCTGCCAGATCCAGCGGCAAACGCACGTTGTTCTGCACATTACTCCACGGCATCAGCGTGGCTTCCTGAAACACGAAAGAGAGCGGAACCTGCGCTTTTTCACGACTTTCGCGGCGCCACAGCATCAGCTTGCCGTCGCTGGGTTCCACCAGACCGGCAACCATTTTTAACAGCGTACTTTTGCCGCAGCCCGACGGGCCGAGCAGCGTGACAAATTCGCCCTGATTAATGGTCAGATTGACCGGCAGAAGCGCGCGGGTGCCGTTGCTGTAAATTTTCTCCGCCGACAACACCTCGATAGCCGGAACGGTTGGAGAAATAACTGAGCGGACATCGCTCATCACGGTGAGTTTCGGGGCTGAATTCATGGCATAACCTTCGCGTCTTTAATCATGTCGAGGGTATAGGTCTGCGCAAACGGCACTTTATCCGCGTCGATGAGTTTATTTTTGACCAGCATCTCCCAGGTCTTTTTCAGACGAGGTTCAGTGATGATGCCGATACCGCCGGTTAGCGCGTCGCCACCTGTCACCAGCGCATACTTCTTCATCTGCGCAATGCCAAAGGCAATCTGGTCGGCGCCCATACGCGGGTTAGCCTGGGTAATGAGCGCGTTGCCCGCGGCGGGGTCCTGCAGATATTCCTTCCAGCCCTGCATGGAGGCTTTCACGAACGCCGCCACGGCTGCCGGGCGTTTTTTGACAGTGTCGGCCATGCAGATAATGGAGTTGCCGTAAGGCGGATATCCCCAGTCGCTAAGCATGTAGACATAGAACGGTTTGCCACCTTTCTCGATTGAGAACGGCTCGGAAGTCACATAACCCTGCTGTACCAGATTATTGTCCGCAAGAAACGGCTGCACGCTGAAGGTGTAGGGCCGGACTTTGGCGTTACCCAGCCCCAGTTCACTTTTCGCCCAGGGCCAGAATGAGGTATACGCCTCGGTCGCCAGCAAAAAGGTTTTGTCTTTCAGTTGCTCGCCGGCCCCGACTTTATCGTGGCTGATAAACACCGTCGGCGAATGCTGGAACACCGTCGCCACGGTCACCGCATGCACGCCAGCCTGCCAGGTTTCCAGCGCCTGGCCATTGTCGCCGAGCGTACAGTCCGCCTGACCAGCGGCCATCAGTTGCATCACGTTAACCTGCGGGCCGCCCATTTTAATGCTGACATCCAGACCGGCGGTTTTGTACAACCCTTTAGCCTGCGCCTCGTAAAATCCGCCATGCTCCGCCTGCGCGTACCAGTTGGTCAGGAACGTGAATTTCTCTTCCGCCATTGAACTGGCCGAAACGCCGCTCAGCAGCAGAGCCAGCAGGGTGTAAGTGGGTGAACGCCGTAGTTTCATCTTGAGAATTCCTTTATTCAGAGGCCAGAGAAGACGAAGGAGGAGTGAAGCGGGTTTGCACAAAGCCGTTCCAGTGGTGTTTACCCCAGGTGGGTTCGCTGCGGACTGTCCATTCCATCAGGTGGATCTCCGTGATCGCCTGCGCCCAGCTTGCCGCCAGCGAATCGAGGATCGCGTGCCCCTGTTCGGCGGTTGCGCCAATCGGATCGCCGATTACGCCGCTCGGACCAAAATCATAAGAAGCCCAGGCGGCGACAGGGCGGCCAGATGACAGCGTCGGACAGGGAAACGCCGGCGGATAATTGGCGACAGCGTGCTCCATGTGAACGCATTCCGGTGCCAGAGCCAGCATCACTGCCGTTTCGCTGTGACCGGCATGCATCGCCATTTTCTGCTCCTGCGCACTCAGGAACTGATTTTCCACGTTAGGCACGCGGAACACGTCGTGCGGGATCATGATCATGTCCCCGTGACGCAGGCGCATTTCCCGCGAGGCCATTTGCAGCACCTGCGGCTGTCCGCCGTGCCCATTGATCATCAGCAGTTTGCGGAACCCGGCGCGGTAGAGCGATTCGGCAATTTCCAGCACCGTCTGCAACAGCGTGTCGCCGGTCAGGGTCAGCGTGCCGGGGAAGTTCAGATGCTCGTCCGACTTGCCGTAAGTAATGGGCGGAATCGCGAAGGCCGGAATCTCTTCCGGAAGCCGCGCCAGTGCGTGACCCGCGACGCCGGAGGAAATCACGCTGTCCACCGAACACGGCAGATGCGGGCCATGCTGTTCGATGGCGCCGGTCGGTAAGACAATCACGGTGTTAGCCTTGTCGGGCAGAGCAGCGATAGCTGTCCAGCTCAGAAAAGGGAGAAAACGTTCTGCGGGAATATAGCCGTTAATCATGCTCTGCCTCGTGTTCGGACTTGTCAGGGTTAGCGGGACCGGGGTAACCAGGCGGTGGCTTCCACTTCAATCAGCACGTCGGCGCAGGGCAGCATTTCGCTGACCTGAACCACGGTAGAAACCGGCGGTTGACCGGGATAAAAAAGCTTTCTGACCCGGCTGTAATAGGGGAAATGATCAAGATTGCGAAAGTACTGCACCAGCTTGATCACATCACTCATCTGCCCGCCGGCGTCTTCAATGATGTGGCGGATACTTTCGAGCACATACCAGCTCTGGGCGAGGATCGGCCCCTGTTTGATATCAGTCGAGAATTCGCCGGTTTCACCCAACAGCAGGCGTGCTTCGGCGGGGATATCCTGAAAGCCGCGCACGATGGTCCCGCTCTGCGGATTAACCGGAATCACGCCCGAGAGAAAAACAAAATCGCCCGCGCGGCGCCACGCGGCATAGTTGGCGAGCGGTTTACCCGCACCCGCGTCAAGACTCATGGGATAACTCCGGATTCCAGGTACGTTGGTGGGCAAGCCTGCCATGGTGGAAAACCAGCCGGGCTGCGCTGTTTAAAGGCCAGGTCAGGCTGTCGCTGCCTGGAAAGAGAATCAGCGTGGCATCGCTGCCAGGTGCGAGTGGCAGGCCGGGCGGTGCATCACCGCTCAGCGCGGCGACATCGCAGATCAGTCGCGACTGCCAGTCAAAAACGTTATCCAGCTGCAGTGCGAACAGGGCACAGGCCAGCGTATCCAGCGGGTCGTAGCTGCCGGCCGGACAAAAAGCGTCCTGCACGTTATCGCAACCGAGCAGCACCGGAACGCCTGCCGCCTGCGCCTCTTTCAGCAGCGTTATGCCGCGCTGTCGTGGCGTACGGCCGGTGACGGCGTCCTGCAACAGCAGGTTGGTCATCGGCAGTGCAATCAGCGTGACGCGCTGCTCCGCCAGCAAACGCAGGACCTCCACTGCCTGATGTTCACTGCCGGAGGCCAGCGCGCAGCCATGGCTGCAACAGATATGGCCGCTGAATCTATTTTCTGACAGGTAATGCGCCAGCCAGCTCAGGCCGTGTGCCACCGGCGAGAGCTCTTCATCGATATGCAAATCCAGATTCAGTTGCCAGCGCGAGGCACTGCGCATCAGGTTGGTCATGGCGGCCGGATCCCAGTTGGATGAGTGGATAAATCCACCCAGCAGGCAGTGGTTCCCGCTTTGCGCCACCGCAGCGGCGATGCGGTCAGCGGCCTCGCTGTCGGCAAAAAGAGTCAGCGGGACCAGCGCCACCCGTTCCAGCATGACGCCGGGTTGTGTGATAGTGGCCAGTGCCGCCCAGGCCAGCGGCGGCGTGGCATCGAACCAGTCAATATGGGTGCGCAGGCGGGTTACGCCGTTGGCGGCGGCCCATGCCATTCCCTGTCGGGCACGCTGATGAAGATCTGCCGTGGTCCAGTGCCGGCGATCCTCATGCAGGGTTTCAATCGCGGCCAGCAGACCGGGTTTTAGGGGACGGCTGCGACCAATGGTGAAGGTTTTATCAAGATGCGCATGAGGTTCGAGCAGACCTGGCAGCGCCAGCATGCCCTGTGCGTCCCACAAATCATTCTGGTCGGGCTGAAAAGGCGTCATGGTAGTTATTTTGCCTGCCTCAACGCGCAGATCTGCCGTCACCGGTTCACCTGCCTCCTCAGGCCACCCGGCAGGAAGCAGCCAGGCGGGAAGGCGAACGTTGGCAATGCCGTTTAACGGTGAGGCAAAAGAAGGAAAGTTCATATTGAGGCTCCGCGTTGGCATTACAGGTCCAGGACCAGAACAGGACTCTTAGCGCGCGAACAGCACAGCGTAATCTGCGTGTTCTCCGCTTTCTCTTCTTCTGTCAGCACGCAGTCGCGGTGATCGGGAATACCGTCGATGACATCCGTAATGCATGAGCCGCAAATACCCTGTTCGCACGACAGCATAATATCGACTCTGGCACTCAATAAGACTTCTGCAATGCTTTGGTCTGAACCAACTAAATAACGTTTTCCGCTGGATTTCAGCTCAATGTGAAATTCAGAGTTGGCGTTATTTTTGTTTATAGTGTTATTGCTGAATCGCTCAAAAGATAATTGATTCTTATGCCAGTGGTGCGTGTACATAATCTCTTCAAGGCGCTTAATAAACCCATCCGGGCCACAGGCCATCACCTGCGTATTGGCATCCGGCTGACACAGGCTCAGCGGCGTCGTGTGCCGCAGGGAATCGTTTGCACTGCTGTCATGTAAAAAGAGATTTTTTGCCAGTGAAGGTGCTGTGAGACGCGGTATATACGCCGCTTTATCCAGGCCCGAAATGTAGTAGTGCAGTTCAAATTCAATGCTTTGCCGAGAAATCTGTTCCGCCATCGCCAGCAGTGGCGTAATGCCAATTCCTCCGGCAAATAACAGATAGCGCCCGGCGGCTGGCAGAGGGAAATGGTTACGTGGCATCGAGATATTGAGTGTGTCGTTAGCACTGAAATGATGATGAATAAAGTGCGACCCGCCGGTCGCGTTGTCTGCCAGTTTTACGCAGATTTCATAATATTCCCCGCTGTGATTTTCGTTGCAGAGAGAATACTGGCGCGGGCCAATTTCAGGAATGAAAAGGTCAATGTGCGCACCGGGTAACCAGGGCGGTAATAATCCACCGTCCTGCGCAATAAGTTGCAGTGAAATATTTCCTTTACCATTTTCGCCGATCGCCTTGATCGTGACAGGAATTAATCCGGCATCATTCATCGTCATTTACCGTATTCATTTTGATGAGTCATTCATAAACCAGGGTAACCTGTTCACCGCATAACCTGCTGCCATCCGGCCTGGAATAGCCCGCGGCGGGATGTAATGTCGATGAAACGATTGTTCCCATTGCAAAGAAAGCTACGTTATTGTTGTAAAGTTGTTGCGTCCAGCGCTTTGATTCGCACATCCCGTTGCAAAAAAGAGAGCACTCAATCATGTTCGCATTCTCACGGTTTTTGCTGTACTTCACTGAGGTTGCCCGCCAGGGCTCGTTTCGTAAGGCGTCAGAAACCTTACATGTCGCCGCATCGTCGATTGACCGGCAGATCCTGCGGGTGGAAAAAGAACTGGCAATGCCGCTGTTTGAACGGCACCCGACCGGATTACGGCTAACGGCAGCCGGCGAGCTGCTATTGCACGCCGCCAACAACTGGAAAAAGGATTTCACCCGCGTCTGCGAGCAACTCGATGACCTGCGCGGTCTGCGGCGCGGACACGTGCGAATTGCCACCATTGACGCCATCAACCGGCAGTTTTTCTCGGCGATGCTCAGGAAGGTGCATGCTGATTATCCGAATATCTCTTTCACGCTGACCACCATGAACAATGTGGACATTCAGCAGGCGCTGATATCTGGCGATGCTGACTTTGGTCTGATGCTTAATCCGCAAAGTTCACGAGAGTTGCAGGTACGCGCTTTTGCAGAAATCGAGCTGGGGATTGTGGTGCCGAAAGGGCACCCGCTCGGCGACAGAAGCCACGTGCGTTTTAGCCAGTGCATGGAATATCCGTTTATCCTGCCGGCTGCGCCGCTGATGCTGGCCGAACCCGTCCAGGCGCTGATGAATATCAACGGCGACATGATTAACGAAGTCGCGGTATCCAATAACATCCACATGATCCGCACGCTGATTAAAGAGAAAATGGGCATCGGTATTCTCTGCTGGCTCGACATCATTGATGAGGTGGAAAGCGATGAACTGCAATTTATTCCGCTGACCGATCCGCAATTAAAAACGTTCACCCTTTCGTTGTGCGTCGCCCCGACAAGACAGCTTTCGCTGGCCGCCTCGATGATGCTCAAACAGCTGGAGATGTTGTTCAGCGAGATCCAGATGCCGCGAGGTGATCGGGATTGATTTGCACTGTTCTGGTGCTGGCTGCTTTGTAATGAATCAAAGGTTGCAGAGCCAGCGCCGATCAATCCCCTGTTAAAGCGCAGAGAAAGCGCATTCGTGGAGTTGGCACCTTTCTTGTATAACCCACAGTGAGTAGAAGCGGTCAGTGCGGGCAACTGCGCGGGACATTGCTCAGCAACCATTTCGCGGTTCATTTTGAGCCGGTCAGGGGAGCTGAGCCGCATTCGCTCAACGCCCCTCCGGTGATGATTAGGAGAGGAGCAATGAAGTCAGTTTCCCGCATTCCCCTGTCTTGCTGCGTGCTGAGCGCGCTGATCCCTGCCGCATTTTCACTGTCGGCACACGCCGATGAGAAAATAGCGCTACTGACATCCTGGTACGCGCAGGCGGAGCAGGGCGGCTATTATCAGGCGCAGGCCACAGGCATTTACAAGCGTTACGGGCTGGATGTCAGCATTCAGTCCGGCGGCCCGCAGGTCAACGGCATGCAGTTGCTGCTGGCAAAGCGCGCGGACGTGATCATCGGTTATGATCTCCAGCTACTCGAATCCGTACAGCGCGGTTTTCAGGCCAAAGCCATCGCCGCCCCTTTCCAGTTTGATCCTCAGGGGCTGCTGACACATGCTTCAGTCACTTCCCTGGACGGTCTGAAAGACAAAACCATTTTAGTCTCCAGCTCCGGGCAATCGACCTGGTGGCCATGGCTGAAAGCACGCTATCAGCTTAGCGATTCACAGGTTCGTCCTTACACCTTCAATATCCAGCCCTTTGTGGCTGACGAAAATGTCGCGCAGCAAGCCTATGTCAGTTCTGAAGTTTTTCAGGCACAAAAGGCGGGTGTGAAATCAAATTTCTTCCTCTTCTCGGAGCACGGTTATCCCCCTTACGGCGGCATTCTGATCACCCGTCCTGAACTGATCAGCAGCCGGAAAGAGGCGATGGCTAAGTTTGTAAAGGCGTCGATGGAAGGATGGGTAAGCTATCTGCAAAATCCGGCGGCGGGCAACGCGCTGATCAAAAAGGATAACCCGAAGATGACGGACGACCTGCTGGCCTGGGGCGTTCAGCAAATCAAAGCGCACCATCTGATTGACGGCGGTGATGCGGCAACAAAGGGGTGGGGCACCATGACGGAAGCCCGCTGGCAGAAAACCCGTGATTTCATGGTGAACGCCAGACTGCTGAATGCGAATACCGACTGGAAGCAGGCGTATACCACTGAAATTGTCGACCAGATGCAGGTTAAGCCCTGAGGAGTGTTGCAATGTCATCTGACGTTTTACTGATTAAAAATGCGCACGCAATCCTCACCGGCTTGCCGGGAGAGGCAGCGCGTCACGCCGGGCCGGATATTCGCGTGCGTCATGGGGTGATCGAGGCGATAGGTTCCCTGACGGCAATGCCCGACGAGCAGCTGATCGACGCCCGCGATTGCGTGGTTTATCCCGCCTGGGTGAATACGCACCATCACCTGTTTCAGTCATTGTTAAAAGGGGAACCGCAGGGGCTGAACCAAAGCCTGACCGCATGGCTGAGTGCCACGCCTTATCGTTTTCGTGCCACCTTCGATGAATCCACCTTTCGTCTTGCGGTGCGTATCGGCCTGACCGAACTGCTGCGTTCCGGCTGCGCGACGGTGGCGGACCATAACTACCTTTACTGGCCAGATATGCCGTTCGATACCTCGGAAATCCTGTTCAGTGAAGGTGAGGCGCTGGGAATGCGCATTGTGCTATGTCGGGGTGGCGCAACGCAGGGGCGCGCGATCGAGAAAGATTTGCCGCAGGCGCTGCGCCCGGAAAACTTCGGGGATTACATGGCGGATATTGAACGGCTGGTGGGTCGTTATCACGATCCGAAACCAACGTCACTGCGCCGTGTGGTGATGGCACCTACAACCTTGCTGCATTCTGCACCCGGTGCGGAGTTGCGCGAAATGGCGAAACTGGCCCGCAGTCTGGGGATTCGGCTGCACAGCCACTTGTCGGAAACCGTGGATTATCTTGATGCGGCGCGTGCCAGATTCGACATGACGCCGGTGCAGTTTTGTGCGGAACACGACTGGCTGGGTGAGGACGTCTGGTTTGCGCACCTGGTAAAACTGCTGCCGCAGGAAATCACGATGCTGGGTCAGACCCGCACCGGCATTGCACACTGCCCGCAAAGCAACGGGCGTCTGGGCAGCGGCATCGCTGATTTGCTGGCGCTGGAACAGGCCGGTGTGCCTGTTTCATTAGGCGTAGACGGTGCGGCATCGAACGAAGCCGCCGATATGCAAAGTGAAGCGCATGCGGCCTGGCTTTTGCAGCGCGCCCGAAAAGGCATGCTGGCGACACCGCGTTATGACGGCGGCACGTTTGAAGGCGGCGGCGACGCAGCATCTGTTGAAGACGTGGTGCGGTGGGGCAGCGCAGGCGGGGCGCAGATCCTTGGCCTGCAACAAAGCGGCACCGTGCAGGTGGGCAGGCTGGCGGATATCGCCATTTATCGGCTGGATGACCCGCGCTACTTCGGCCTGCACGACATGGCCATTGGTCCGGTGGCCTGTGCCGGACGCGCTTCGCTTAAGGCACTGATGATAAATGGCCGGGTGATCGTCGAAAACGATGTCATCCCCGGACTCGATTTGGAGGCCATGCGCCATGAGGCAATGTCTGCCGTCCGTACTTTACAACAGCGCGCTGCGCGCTAACCCTATTGATTAAGAAGGATAAGAACAATGACGCAATCAAATCAAACAGCATATGCATTACAGGAACTGGAAAAAGAAGCAGGAATGGGCGCGATGGGTGAAGAAACTTTTGCCCGTGAAGTGCGTTGTATCGATTTATCAGATTTCGAAAACCGTAAAAGTGAGATCGCCGACGAACTCTGGAGCGCAGCCGTAGAAATTGGCTTCTTCCAGGTCAGCAATCACGGCATTGCACTCGGCGATATCCGTCAGGCGTTCAGCATGACAGAGGATTTCTTCTCACTGCCCGAAGAGATAAAAGCGCAATATCCGCTGGCGCGTAACGCAGGCTGGGAGAATAAATCTCAGGTGCGTCCATCAACCCGAACGCCAGACCAGAAAGAGTCTTACCAGATTACCCGTCCGCTGATGGCACCGCTATGGCCGACCGAACAGGAACTGCCGGCCTTCAAAGAGACCATGCTGAATTTTGAATCGCAATGCTGGCAACTGGGCATGAAACTGCTTTCCTGTTTTGCCCTCAAACTGGGCTTTCCTGAGCACTTTTTCGAGCAGGCACATAATCCGGACCTGCAAACTTACCAGAGTACGCTGCGCATGCTGCACTACTATGCCACTGAGCAGTCAGAGCAGGGGATGTGGCGCGCGGGTGCGCATACAGATTTTGACTGTCTGACGCTGCTGTTCCAGCGTCCCGGTCAGGGCGGGTTGCAGGTATGTCCTGGCAAAGACCGCGAAAGTCAGCAGTGGACCAGCATCGAGCCGCGCGAAGAGGTGATCACCTGCAACATCGGCGACATGCTGATGCGCTGGAGCGACGATCAGCTGCCGTCAAATTTCCACCGTGTGAGAAGCCCACTGCCCGGCGAATACCAGGGTGCGCGCTACAGCCTGGCCTTTTTCTGTCAGGCTAATAAAGATGTGGAGATTCTGGGGCCGCAGGCGAAATATCCGGCCATCACCGCCGAAGATTATCTGCAACAGCGCATTCAGGCGAACTTTGCGAAAGGATAATTTGCCAGAAAGATAAAGAGAGCTGAAAAGCAAAAAGCCCGCTCAGGGAAAACTGAGCGGGCTTTTTTAATTCTGGCTTTTCTGGCTGAGATCGCCTTTGTCAGTAACTCGCTAATATAGCCTTCGCCTTCATGTACTTACGGGCATAAAAAATACAACCCTCGCATAGAAGGAATTTAATGCGATCTCATTATTTGATTTGAACATGATAACAACATTCTTTGTTGCGTAAATCTCTGTTACTGCCGAACAGGCAGAACAATGTAACCAGAAGGATTTGTGTCGATTACTGTTAATGAATGTTGAAATATGAAGCTATTCTCTGAACTGGCTTACCTGAGATTGAAAATTTGAAGCTGTAAGCATAGGCGGGATTCCCCGCCTATGCTTCTGATTAACGTCAATGCGACAGAGTCAGTCAAATCCCTGAACATTACAGGGTGTTCGCCTGATGTTTTTATTTCTGTCAGTCTCCATACGCGTAAGCGGTGGTCTGGACGGTATAGGTATCAGGTTTCACTTTCTGCGTCCCGCTTAATGTAACATTGTAAGTTGATACGCCGTTGGTGGCAGTGCTGTATAAAATGTAATCGGTGTCGGTGTTACATGTCAAACCTAACTCTGTGCAACGAGTAAAGCCAGTAGAGCCAGGAGTATCAGAAGGCCTGAGTATTGTTACAAGAATGGCGTTATTGCTGTCGTTTTTGCCTTTAATATTTAATGGGAACTGGGGTGTGCCGTTACCAGACCCTGTTAATGACCCGGGCATACCCAAAGCTATGTAATGACGAGAGGCGCCGCCTGTCGAAGAGATGGTACCATTTGCCAGCACTTTTCCACTATTATGAGTCCCGTCCGACAGACCCGACACCGGTGTCAAAACGTTAGAAACAGTGAGCGGAGAAGTAAAAGTAATGTCGGCCGACGTAGTACTGGCTTCGGACACCGTTGCGATTGCTGCGTGGGATGAAATACCCGCGATGATTATCGCTGCTGCCGCTGAGGTTTTGATGTTTAAAAATTTCATATCTCTATCCTTTGTTGTGTTGAATTAACGACTGCAGTCGTCCCTAAAAGTCGTAGACAGTGCGTCTACCCGACCATCGAGGCATATGTGCCACCGATGGCTCCCCGTCACCAAAAATGTCAGTGACGGGGTATTCGTGAAATCTCTATATAGCGCCCGGCTGTTGCACGTTACTGAGTGACCACCTGACCAGCGATGTTTAAAGAGTAGGTATCCGCTTTCACCCTCTGGTCGCCATCCGCCAGAATGTCAAAAACCATTCTGTCTTCGCCGGTATGCACGGTTATCACCTGCATGTCCGCCATTTCCGTTACCACCTGTTGCTGTGGCACCAGACGCACCCGCAACTGATGCGCCGGATTCTGCTGGCCTGTCAGCACATAACGCCCTCCCTGCTGGCCGGATGCAGCCTGATCGCTCCGGAGCTGAAAACCCGTATGAATGTCGTAGCTGACCAGCGTGCCCCTGCCGAGCTTTGTGCCGTCTCTGACAGCACCCGCCTGCAGGCCATGATTCATCTGTAACACCAGTTGCGGACTGCCCGCAGCGACAGCCGGAGCGCTGCTGGCCATGACTGTCAAAAGTGCTGCCGCTATCAGATACAATCTTTTTCTGTTCATCATTCCCCTTCTCCGGGTGATGTTTCTGTTCAGTTTTTTCGGAAGCCGGTAACTGCTTTCAGCGACAAACTGCCTCTGACAGATACAGCCCCGCTGGCCCTGGTTTTTCCGGCAGACGGTAATCAGCCCGGCACTGTTGCTTCTCTCCCCATCTCGCCATCAGGGCGCCTTTTCCGTTCAGTCCGGACAGATACACCTGTCCGGCTTCACCGGTAATGCCACTGCCTGATGACGCCTGGTTTTCCGGGGTAACCAGTGCCCCAAAAGGAACCGGTTTACCGTCCGGACGTATCAGTGTCACCAGCGCCCGCCGGCCAATATGCGTGATAAAGGTGGCCGGGATAACCGCGCCTTGTGTCGGCACTACCGTCACGTCCGTCTGTTTTATTTCTGCATCAGCCGAAAGACGAGCAGGGTCCAGGCTGACAATATTCTTCCGGTAAGGCTGCAGGCCTGACTGTGTGGTGTAGCCACGAAAATCGGTTTTCACTCCCGGCCAGCCGCCAACAGCCACTCCGGAGGCACCCGGCGCTTTCACCAGTGCCACGGTATCGTTCAGCGTCTGCCCTGCGGTGACACTACTGCGGGTAATCACGATGCCGCCTGACGCATCCAGTCCTGTCTGCCGGTAAGACGGACTGTAGCCGTAACGGCCATTCAGCTGGCCGTAGCCCCCGCTCCAGCCAAGGTTCAGGTCGCTGTCGTTGCGGTCTCCGCTCACCGCCCCCGAACGTTGACGCTGGTTCACATTCCACTGCAACTGGCGGTCATACGCCTGACCACTGAGCCCCACCTGCTGTGTATTGCCGCCGGATGAAGGCGACGTCATCTGATAGGTCGCCCGGGTTGCCCCACCAGGCCAGCGGTCCAGTGGAATACTGACCATCATGTTAATCAGCCGGTTATCCTGCCATTTACTGCCGCTGTTCCGGTTACGGTTCTGCGTCGCATTCAGCGACAGGGAAACGCCGCGTATACTGACGCCATAGCCGGCACTGAACGACTCTGTACTCCCTTGCCCGTTGCCGTAACTGTTGCGAGAACCGCTCAGGCTGAGACTCCCCAATCCGCCCAATGACTGACTGAGCGTCAGGGTTGTCTCAGACCGGCGTTGTGCGTCACTGCCGGCTGGGTTTTCCTGCCGATAGCTGTCCATTACCTCAGACAGCGTGCTGAAACCGGATGCGTCATAGCGGGTATGGGACAGATCAAGCGAGGTGTTGGTTACCTCAACGCGCTTGCTGTAGCGCAGCCGTCCGTATCCCCCCGTTTCACTTTCACGCTCTTTCTTCTGCCCACGGCCGTGAGTCCCATCCAGAGATACCGCGCCCCACGACCCGAGCAACATACCCAGCCCCGCAGTCGTCGCCTGATAGCGCTCCGCGCCCTGCAAACCGCCGTATAGGGTCAGGCTCCACGGCAGGCCATACATAACAGTGGCCTGTGCAACCAGAGGCGAATCAACCGTGTTATCTGATGCCCGATACTGCCCGGCCATCAGGTTGTACACGCTGTGGCCTTCCTGCAGCGCAATCGCCGGCGTCTGATAAGGGACGCTGAATTCCTGAGTAGTGCCGTCGGCTTCCCATACGGTAACCTGCAAATCCCCACCCGAGCCGCCAGCGGCAAAGTCACTCAGGGCAAACGGGCCGGGCGCTACCGTGGCGTTGTAAACCGTGTAGCCATTCTGCTTCACTTCTACCCTGGCCTGAGTGCGGGCAATACCGCGCACCACGGGTGAAAAAGTCCGCTGCGAAGAGGGCAGCATATTTTCATCCGAACCCAGCATCACGCCGCGAAAAGGTACGCTGTCAAAAATTTCCGACGGCGTGAAACGCTCTCCCAGCGTCAGCCTGCTTTGCATGTCATACAGGCCCCGATCAAGATAGGTATAAGGAGTCTGCCAGCGGCCGGTCTGTCCGCGGCTCTTCTGCCACGTCGTCGAATTACGTAATCGCCATGGTCCCCAGTTAGCGCCGGGCTCCAGCTGCAGGTACTGCGATTCATTGACATTTCTACTCCCGACCCGGGATTCCACATGGCTGGTACCGGTCCGGTAATTCATCAGGATCGCCGGAACTCCCTCATCCCACAGCTCTCGGGGAGAAATGCCCTTTACTTCAGGGCGCAATGCTATCTGCGGAACGCTCAGCACCAGCTGCTGTGCCCCGAAATTAAAATCAGCTCTGGCATGCGGAATAACGCGGATGTCAGCACAATCTTTGTTTGCGTCCAGGCCTTTGCCGGACAATGCCGGATAGTCTTCCGTCTTTATGCCGTAACGTAAAAGCTGCTTCCTGCTCAGGCAGGGCTGCAAAACAGGCATGCCCCGGGAATCTTCCTGCTGAACAAAAACCACTTCACGGGAATCCACCTGCTCACCATTGAGCAACACGTCAACCAGATAGGTTCCTGGAAGCTGCCCGCCCTGGTTAAATAGAGCGATATCCGCATCACTGACACCACCACCCAACTGTGAAGCATCAAATTCCCAGGTCCGGGCCATCACCGGCATTGAAAACAGCCCGGCAGATACCACGATGGCCACCACAGAAAACCGAAAATATTTCATTATCCAGGCGCCTTATTAGTGCAACGGCGACTGAAACGTGCGGCTCTCTCCACCTTCATCAGTGATAACCGTCCACTTCACCTGACCGGCAGCGCCTTTTGGCAGGATAAAGCTGCGGGAAGAGTGCGGAGCGACATATTCCCTATCCGGAATATTCATCTCCCCCACGCTGAGTGAGGACAAATTCATATAAAATGCGGAAGGGTTAGTTACCGTCAGCTTATCGCCCTGGCGTTGCCACTTAAGCGCGGATACGGCATCCATCATCGTTCCTCTCACGCCGGACGGGCGCACCAGCAGCTTAATACAGCTGTTTGCGCTGACTTCCAGGTTCAGCGTGACTGCTGTGGGCTTTAACGGTGTCCCTTTCTCATCCTGAGCCCAGACATCACTATCTTTAGGCGGAATACCGGTCACGCAAAGCCAGTGCAGCGTTTCACGGTCACCGGCCATTTGACCGCCGGTACGAATAATTCGCAGGCGGTTCTGCTACTGTGCATCCAGACGGAAAACTGGCGGGGTGACAATAAAAGGCGCAGGTGTTTTTTTATCTTCCGCAAGCACCTTTCCCTGCACCAGTATGGGGTAAGCCTGCGCATTGGTGATGGATAAAGACGCTCCGCTGGAGTCCGGGTTATATATCACTCGTGAGGCACCCAGTTTGACCTCGAATACTTTGGTATTGGTGACCGTCTTCAGCTCCTGCGCAAAAGCCGGAGTAGCGCCATTACTGATTAATATCGCGGCGGCCAGTACAGCCCCGGCTGCCCTATAAGTTTTTTTATTACAAAGTAAATACATAACACATCCCTATCAGAGAATAATTATTCCTGACTAAACGTAATCGTAAAATACCCTTGTTAATTTTTAGGTAAACGTAAAATTAATAAAGAAATTCATTTTAAAAATACACGGCCAGATTTTTAAGAAGAGAAAAGCTTCAGATAAAAAGCGGCACAGGTAGTTAGCGAGCCCGATGAGCCACAGGTGGAAAGGGCAGTCGTGCAATAATGTTTAAATTTAAGTTTCATATTCAGTAATCCTCTGGTGTGTTTTCGGGTTATTTATAATGCCCATAAAGCATGTTGAAGAAATCACCAGGTCATTGCTTTTCACATTCATATAGATGGCGCGGATTCAGGTACATCTATAATCACCGAGCTGAAGCAAGATGCGTACCCACCTTAACCCCCACACTGGCCGGGGCTTGCTGCCTCAGGATGGAAACAGTGTTATACAGGAAAACCAATAACGGAATGTAATTCGAATTTATCTGTATTTTTAGTTTAATGATCTATTTTTGTTATTTTTTTAGCTTAAACAGTCGCCGATTGTTGCAGGCTGCCCACTACCTGACATCCGGAGGAGAGTTTAAAAGAGCATCTCCTGCCGTGAATCTGGTTGAATCGTCGTAATTCCCTTCTGACAGCGGAAGGTTCAGCTGTGCGAATATACTCATACTTTCATTAGCAACGGCGTTCCGACATCAGGACAATGATTTCCCTGAAACAGAGTCAGTGGGTATCAACGCGTTCCCGTGCTTTTTATTCGCTTGTTTTAAAAATGCTACGTGCAAAAAGGGTTTTACTGTATTATGTTGTGAGATAAATCTGAGATTGAATTTATTTAATCGGGGGGGATGTGAAGGTGTTGTATACCATTAATGGTTCAATAGTGTTTAATACGGATGACAGTACTCTCCGACATATACCGACGAAAGATACCGTTCAGATTAACCTGCCTTCGGCGCGATTACTGGCACTCATTCTTGATTCCAATGGCGATATTCTGACAAGAGAATATTTGATTGTTGAAGTCTGGGATAAACATAACCTCAGAGGGTCAAATGCAAATTTAACGCAATACCTGAGTATAATGAGACGTGCATTATCCGCATTTGGATGTGATGAAATTGTCATTACCATTCCTAAAATTGGTATTAAGTTAAATACTAATCATTCTGTCGTTAAATCCCCCTCCTTTGACGGAATAGAGTCATCCCCACCGGCTCATTTACCTAAGGCATTATTAAATAAACCTGGATCTTTTCTTTCATGGAAAGTCATTGTTCTTTGCCTGTATATCATTTCACCCGTTTTTATTGCAACTGCGGTGTTAGTCTTTAAAAACAATACGTCTTCATTGGATAATATCAACATTTATCTGAAATCAGATTTTCTTGCAGAGGGGTGCGAGGTGGTTTTTGTTAAGGATCTCAATGAAAATAAGATGAAAGAAGTAAAAAGTAAAATAACTGCTCTTTTAGCAGAAAATAATTTAGTCTGTGATAAAAATAAAAAAATCTATTTTGATAACTATACATCTTTTTCGCCAAAAGATGATGGCCGAACATTAATTTCGTATTGCAAGCTTGGAAAAGAGAGGAATGTAACCAGTTGCAATAATTTCTTCCATATTAACGAGAATTAATATGATGTTTCCAAACGTGAGAGTTCTGATAGCTATTTCAACTGTCTGTACGGCAATTCTTCTGGGTTTTATATTTTTTGGGTCTGAAAATAATTTAATATTGCCACTGAGATGTTACTCTTTTACCCAATACGATCTGGGTGGTGAGGGACAGACGCTTAAATTTAATGTCGCCCAGGATCTCAGACTATACAAGGACGGAACCGGATATTTTTTACTGAATGGACGGGTGTTAATCAATAATGAGGAAAAAAATTTAGGAAGAACCCTCATACTGAATAGGGGGGAAGTAAGGGGCAGTAATACAGCGCATTACTCTATAAGCCGCATCATTATCTCTCCCACTGACAATACAGATAATCCAACCTTTGAGAAGCTGTTGGCTGAATTTACCGGCGACCCGGAAACCTTACAACTTGATGTGATTAATGTCGGACATCATACTTTTATGATGGGAAGCCCACTTTCGTTTGTCTTTACCTGCGTGGCTTTTTAACTGATTGCATGAAAGCTCGCAGAACCTTTGCACTAAAGAAAGAACCAGGCACTGGCGCCATTTTCTCTGGCAGGCAGCAAAGGAAAAGGATGGCGGAAAGGCACAGCACAAATGCTAAACCGCTTCCTGGCTAACATCAGTGGGGGTCGATAGACAAGCTATCTACAGGGCCGCCTGAGTAGCGCCCACAGCACATCGTTATTTGATGGTTCACATCTGAACCTGTCAGTGATTCGCCGACCTGTAACACAAAAGCAAAAAGCCCGCTCAGGTTTCCCTGAGCGGGCTTTTTCTAATTCTGGCTCCTCTGACTGGACTCGAACCAGTGACATACGGATTAACAGTCCGCCGTTCTACCGACTGAACTACAGAGGAATCGCTTGAACGGGGCGAATATTAGCGGCGTAGATCCTGCTTGTCAAAGCCCTGTTTACTGATTTGCGTTCAGATGCTCGTAAAAGCAGCGGATTGGCGGTTTTTAGTCACTTCTGATGGATTTTCAAACTGCCAACAGGATCTCACTTTGCTGGCATTTCTCATTAGATGTTAGATGCATGTCAAAGTTTTGTTATTTGCCGATGTTAAAACAAGCGTTTCAGTGCTTTTATGATAAAAATTTCAAAACGAGATCATATGGAACAAATGAACTGCTTATCATCACGGTCGTCATCATCGGCCAGAAGTGAAACGGCATTTTGAAACTAACTGTTTGCAGATCAAGTGATTGTGAAAAGGAGTGGTCGATCACAAAAATAGCCAGAACCTGAAGTCTTACCTCAAATTTTCCGAAACAGACGCCAGACAGGCTGGGTGAATGTAAAAGATATTTTTCATTCGTGGTCCGCAGCCACTGAGCAAGTTAACAAATAAGAAGGGTCCCTATGAACATTAAAAAAACGATTGTCGCCTCACTGTTAGCCTGCATGTTACCTGCCGCCGCTATGGCAAAAGATATTTCGGTTGGCGTCTCAATGGCGCTGTTTGATGACAACTTCCTGACCATTCTGCGTACCTCAATGCAGAAAGAGATGCAGAAAGATGGCGTCAAAGGGCAGGTTGAGGATGCAAAAGGCGACGTTTCACAGCAGCTGCAGCAGGTACAAAACTTTATCGGACAGGGTGTTGATGCGCTGATCGTTAACCCGGTCGATACCAATGCGGTGAAACCGATTATGGATCAGGCGAGCAAAGCGGGTATTCCGCTGATCTTCGTAAACCGCCGCCCTGGGGCTGAACTGACCGGAAAAATGGCTTATGTCGGATCCGACTCAGAACTGGCCGGACGCTTACAGATGGAAGCGCTGGCGAAGGCGATGAACGGCAAAGGCAACGTTGCCATCCTGATGGGTGACCTGGCAAACGAAGCGACCCGCGACCGTACTAAAGGCGTGGAAGAAGTCGCAGCTAAATTCCCTGGCATCAAAATCGTTCAGAAACAGACCGCCAAATTTACCCGTAACGATGCGGTGGATGTGGTCAGTAACTGGATGACTGCCGGTGATCAGATCAATGCCATCGCCTCGAACAACGATGAAATGGCGATTGGTGCGCTGCAGGCGCTGGGTAAAAACCCGGACAAAATCCTGATCGCGGGTGTCGATGGCACACCGGATGCGCTGCAGATGCTGAAGCAGGGCAAGATGGTCGCCACAGTATTCCAGGATGCGCAGGGCCAGGGTGAAGGTGCGGTGCAGACGGCAATCAAACTGGTGAAAGGTGAGAAAGTCCAGAAAATCATCAACATTCCTTACCAGCTGATTACCAAAGAAAACATGGAACAGTTTACCAACCGTAACCTGAAATAATCGTTCCCGACCCAGCTGTACGGAGGTGATGTATGAACGCGTTTGCGCTTGAAGCCGAAGGCATCAGCAAGTTCTTCCCCGGCGTTAAAGCCCTCGACAACGTCTCGTTGCGGGTGCGTCCGGGAACGGTACATGCCTTGATGGGCGAAAATGGCGCGGGCAAATCCACTTTAATGAAGTGCCTTATCGGGATGTACCGTCCCGATAAGGGCACCATCAAAATTAAAGGGGAGCCGGTGCAGTTTCAGGACACCATGGACGCGTTGCGTTCCGGCATTTCGATGATTCACCAGGAACTCAATCTGGTGCCCTACATGACCGTCGCTGAGAATATCTGGCTGGGTCGTGAGCCAATGAAGTTTGGTTTTGTTGATCACGCCCGGCTGAATCAGAAGACGCAGGAGCTGCTCAACCGGCTGAATATCCGCCTGAAAGCGGAGAGCATGGTGGGCGAGCTGAGCATTGCGTCACAGCAGATGGTCGAGATTGCCAAAGCGGTCTCTTGGGATTCAGATATCGTCATCATGGATGAGCCCACCTCCGCGCTCACCGAAACTGAAGTGGCGCACCTGTTTACCATCATTCGTGATCTGCGGGAGCAAGGCAAAGCAATCATCTACATCAGTCACAAGATGGATGAAATTTTTAACATCACTGATGAAGTCAGTATTTTCCGCGACGGCGCCTGGATTGCCAGTGATGAGACGGCGAAATATACCCGTCAGTCGCTGATTACGCAGATGGTGGGACGTGAACTGACCCAGCTGTTCCCGAAATTCAACAGCGCCATCGGAGAAGATGTCCTGACGGTTCGCAATCTCACCTGCAAAGATCGTTTTACTGATGTCAGTTTCAACGTCCGCAGGGGTGAAATTCTCGGCGTCGCCGGACTGGTGGGTGCCGGTCGCAGCGAAGTGATGGAGAGCCTGTTCGGCATGGAGAGCTTCGACAGCGGCGAGATCTTAATTGATGGCGTGCCGGTGACGATCGACTCACCTTCCACGGCGATTGAAAAGGGCATGGCGTTTCTGACCGAAGATCGCAAAAAGTCCGGGCTGTTTCTGGTGCTGTCGGTGATGGAGAACATGAGCATCGTCAACATGCCGGAGTACAGCGGTAAAAGCGGGTTTGTCAGCCATGTGAAGATGGCGCAGGACTGCATGGACCAGATCCGTCGCCTGAATATCAAAACACCGACCATGGATCAGATCATCAACAACCTCAGCGGCGGTAATCAGCAGAAAGTCCTGATTGCCCGCTGGCTGCTGGCGCAACCGAAGATTCTGATTCTGGACGAACCGACGCGCGGCATTGATGTCGGCGCTAAAGCGGAGATTTACCGCTTAATCAGTGAACTTGCCAACCGTGGCGTGGCTATCATCATGGTCTCCTCTGAACTGCCGGAAATCCTTGGCATGAGCGACCGGGTGATGGTGATGCACGGCGGGCGTATAACCGGCATCCTCGATAAAGAAGAAGCCGATCAGGAAACCATTCTGTCGTTGGCATCCGAGTGAGGCGCGAGACCACTATGAGCAATATGAAAGCTACTGCTACCCCGGCAGCCCCGCAGCAACCCTCTTTTTTCGCCAGCCTGCGTCATAAATTGCCGAAAGATACCGGCATTTTCGTGGTGATGGTGGGGATTGCGTTAATTTTTGAAATGTTTGGCTGGTACGTGCGTGACCAGTCTTTCCTGCTCAACACCAACCGTCTGATCCTGATTGTCCTGCAGGTGGCGATTATCGGGATTATCGCCGTTGGCGTGACCCAGGTCATCATTACCACCGGTATCGATCTCTCCTCCGGGTCGGTGATTGCCCTGGCGGCGGTGGTTGCCGCGAGCCTGGCGCAGACGTCTGACAGTCTGTCACCGATGTATCCCTCGCTGGTGAATATGCCTGCGGTGATCCCTATCGCGGCCGGTATTGGCGTCGGTTTACTGGCGGGCGTCGTCAACGGCGTACTGATTACCCGCACCGGGATTCCACCGTTCATTGCCACACTGGGCATGATGGTATCGGCACGCGGTCTGGCGCAGTATTACACCCAGGGTAACCCAATCAGCTTCCTGTCCGACGGTTTTACCTCAATCGGGCAGGGTGCAATGCCGGTGGTGATTTTCCTGGTGGTGGCGCTGCTGTTCCACATCGCCCTGAAACATACCCGCTACGGTAAATATGTTTACGCCATCGGCGGCAACATGACCTCGGCGAAAGTCTCCGGTATTAACGTTAATAAGTATCTGATCATCGTCTACACCATTGCTGGTGCACTCTCTGGCCTGGCGGGTGTGGTCCTGGCGGCGCGTGTCAGCAGCGGTCAGTCAAGCATGGGGATGTCATACGAGCTGGATGCGATTGCCGCAGCTGTGATCGGCGGCAGCAGCCTGATGGGCGGCGTGGGCCGTATCACCGGCACGTTAATCGGCGCGGTCATTCTCGGCCTGATTAAAAGTGGATTCACTTTCGTTGGTGTCGATGCCTACATTCAGGACATCATCAAAGGGATCATCATCGTGGCGGCGGTCTCAATCGATATGCACCGTAACCGCAAAAAACGTTAATCAGCAGGCGTTGCCCTCTTCTGCATGCGGGAGAGGGCACTGTTTACTTTCCTCCCTCCCTTCGTCAGCGATAAGAAATCCTGCTGATAGCGTTTACATTTTTATCCTGCGCTTTACCGCTACGCTTCAGGCCCTGCAAGCCTTCATCAGGTGCAATACGTTTCCACTGCACTAAAACTGTACAGTCTGTCATCACTTTTATGCACGTCTGACTCGCAGCGTCTGCACTGTCACAGTGCGCCCGGGATCCTTACTCACACTGATTACGCATTCCTGATCCTTATTAACCCTTAAGAGGTAATCAGAAACGCTTATTTTCCGGGCCGTTAGGAAAAATCTGGCTGGACACTGACTGCTGCTCTTTAAACCTGGCCTGCATCTTGCAAAATCTCTTTTATCAGGGCGATTGGATCAGACCCATTTCGCTATTCGGGGTGAGTGACGGAGGCAAGATGAATTTAAGACGACTAAAGTACTTTGTTAAAATCGTCGATATCGGCAGTCTGACGCAGGCAGCAGAAGTGCTGCACATCGCACAGCCTGCACTCAGTCAGCAGGTCGCGACACTGGAGAATGAACTGGATCAGCAATTACTGATTCGCACCAAGCGCGGCGTTACGCCAACGGAAGCCGGTAAGATTCTCTATGGCCATGCGCGTACTATTCTGCGCCAGTGCGAGCAGGCCCAGACCGCGGTCATCAACGCCGGTCAGGTGCTGAGCGGTCAGGTGTCGATTGGACTGGCACCCGGCACGGCGGCATCCTCGCTGACCATGCCGCTGCTGCAAACCGTACGCGATCAGTTTCCGGAAGTGCTGGTCTACCTGCACGAAAACAGTGGCAGCGTGCTGAACGAGAAGGTGATGAGCGGTCAGCTGGATATGGCGGTGCTGTACGATCGTGCACCCACTGCCGGAATTAACAGTATGCCGCTGATGAAAGAGGATCTCTTCCTGGTAGGCGCCACTGATTATCCCGGTGTCAGCGTCGATCTGGCCGATGTGGCACAGATGAGCCTGTTTTTACCACGCGACTACAGCGCCGTGCGCAAACGGGTTGATGAGGCATTTTCGCTGCGCCGCCTGAGCGCGCGCATCATCGGAGAGATCGAATCAATTTCTACTCTGACCGCAGCGATTTCCAGTGGGATGGGTGTGACCGTATTACCTGAATCCGCTGCCCGTGCGCTGGTGGGATCGACGGACGCCTGGATGTCGCGCATCAACAGTCCATCGTTGAGCCTGCCGCTGTCGCTGAACATTTCCGCCCGTTTGCCGCTGTCGCCTTCCGCACAGGCGGTGAAGAATATCCTGCTGTCGCTGCTGAACAGGCCGCTGACTGAGGAGCGGGAGTTGATGTTAGTGGGGTAGGGGCGCTTGCAGCGGGCGGGTTCGGAATCGATCTCGCTTAGCAGCGGGCCAGGTATTGAGCTGATTGCGCTTAGCAGCGGGGGCGGGTCTCGCTTTGCTGCACCTTCACACTGAGAAGATTACGTTGCGCGGTGCCTGCCCACTGAGCGGGTAACGCCCGCCAGGCGGTGGCGAATTTCAGGTCTCCCGTGCAGGCGGACGCATTAAGGGGCGTACGCCCGCCCCTTAACAATCCCGGCGTCCGGCAGCCTGCGCGCCCCGCTGTGCGGGGTGCCTTCGCCACGCCCTGCGGCCCGCGGACCGTCCGGACGCGCCATCCCTGGCGCGAGCCGTCCTTTCGCCGGCGTCCTGTCGGCTCATCCTTGCCTGCGGTTGTTCCTCAGCGCTTCGGATGCCTCTGGTAAACCCCTGCCTTTAATATCCTGGTTTTTATCGGACATGGCGTTGTCTGGTGGTTTGAAAGCCAAAGCTAATGTTGAAAACTATCAGCGGCAATGCACCAGCATTAAAAAGAAGAGGCAACATTTGATAGGGTGAAGAGCCATTCTTCCTGCCAGGCAGAGAGCCGCAGATAATCCTTCAGACTTACAGCGATGACGTACCCGACACAAAAATAAGAGATATCAGCGAGGGTAGAAGGCCATTCTTCCTGTCAGGCAGAGAGCCGCAGATAATCCTTCAGACTTACAGCGATGACGTACCCGACACAAAAATAAGAGATATCAGCGAGGGTAGAAGGCCATTCTTCCTGCCAGGCGGAGAGCCGCAGATAATCCTTCAGACTTACAGCGATGACGTAACCAACACAAAAAGAAGAGATAAAGCGGGGAAGGAGGCCGTCAGAGCCGCTGAGCGGATGAGGGATTTCAGGACGAGCGGCAGGGATGCCGCGAAGAGGCGGGTTCGCGCCAGGGATGGCGCGTCCCGCCGGTACGTAAGAAATCCGGAAGAAGCGAAGGGACCGCGAAGCGGCGGTGAAGCAGGCCGGAGCCCGGGGTCAAGGGGGCGCGGCGACTGGCGCCCCCTTGTTGGTCGCCTGCAGAGGCGTGACTGAAACTGCCCGGCTCACCAGGCGAACGAAACCTTCTCATAGCCCGTTCGCGCAGCGAACACCCCCAGGCACCCAGGTGCACCCCAGCCCGTTCGCGCAGCGAACACCCCCAGGCACCCAGGTGCACCCCAGCCCGTTCGCGCAGCGAACACCCCCCAGCACCTGCGTGCACCTCAGCCCATTCGCGCAGCGAACACTCCCACCCTTTATTCCCTAAAGTCATAAAGCCAAATTTTTAAGTATTTCCAGTTATCAATAATTGTTCTTACCATCAACGAATCAGATTATGTAAAGGGAGGTAAATATCGTGAATTTCCAGCAGCTTAAAATCATCCGCGAGGCGGCCCGCTGTGAGTTTAATTTGACGGAAGTCGCTAATACGCTGTTTACCTCCCAGTCGGGTGTGAGCCGCCATATTCGCGATCTGGAAGACGAGCTGGGCGTGGAGATCTTTATCCGTCGCGGTAAGCGCCTGCTGGGCATGACCGAACCGGGCAAAGCACTGCTGACAATTGCCGAACGCATTCTGGATGAAGCAGGAAAGGTAAGAAGACTGGCTGATGTCTTTACCAATGAAACCAGCGGCATCCTGACTATCGCCACCACCCATACTCAGGCGCGCTACAGCCTGCCGAAAGTGATTAAAGCGTTCCGTCAGCTTTATCCCAACGTCCGTCTTGAGTTGAATCAGGGATCGCCACAGGAAATCGTCACCATGCTGCTGGCGGGTGAAGCAGATATCGGTATCGCCAGTGAAATGCTGGTGAATAACAGCAGTCTGGCGGCATTCCCCTGGTTCAGCTGGCATCACGCTTTGCTGGTGCCGAAAGGACATGAGCTGGTACAGAACCAGCCGGTCTCACTGAGTACGCTCAGCCGCTATCCTCTCATCACGTATCGACAGGGCATTACCGGACGTTCACGGGTTGACCGCGCTTTCCAGGCGGCGGGCCTGAAACCGGATATCGTGCTCAGCGCCCAGGACTCAGACGTAGTCAAAACCTACGTAAAACTCGGTCTGGGTGTCGGGATCCTGGCCGACCAGGCGTGTGAAACCGAAGAGAATGAAGAGCTGGAACGCCTGGATGCCACGCATCTGTTCGATGCCAGCACCGTATGGCTCGGCCTCAAACGCGGTCAGCTGCAGCGTAACTACGTCTGGCAGTTCCTGGAACTCTGCAACGCCAACCTGTCACTGGAAGAGATCAAACGTCAGGCGCTCTCCTACAGCAACGACGATGAACCGGTTATCGACTTCCAGATTTAAAGTGCGCGCATCCAGCCGGATGCGCGGCTGTTTATGCACGGCATAAAATTTCAAAACACCGCGAAAAACTATTTCACTCACCTTTCTCACCCCGCACAACAACATCCTGCGCTGACCCGGCACGATAAAGTGGAATTAACTGACCACGAGGGGATGTTATGTCGCGATTAAAACTTACCGATAGCGATCTGCTGCGCCAGCAGGCGCTGTTTGCCGGACGCTGGCAGGATGCGCATCAGGGCGCCACGCTGCCGGTTATCGATCCCGCTACGGGCGAAACGCTGGCCACCATTCCGGCGCTGGGCCGGGCGGAGACGGAGCAGGCGATAGCCTATGCAGAAACGGTGCGCATCAGCTGGGGCAAAACCACCAATGCCAGCCGTGCCGCGCTGCTGGAAAAATGGCATCAGCTGATTGTCGAACATGCTGATGACCTGGCGATCATCATGACCGCTGAGCAGGGCAAACCGCTGGCGGAAGCCCGGGGCGAGGTGCTCTACGGCGCCAGCTTTGTGAAATGGTTCGCAGAAGAGGCGCGTCGAATCTACGGCGACACCATTCCTGCACCCAGCGAGGACCGCCGCATCCTGGTGCTGAAACAGCCTGTCGGGGTGGCTGCGGCTATAACGCCGTGGAACTTCCCGATTGCGATGATCACCCGCAAGGTTGCTCCGGCGTTAGCGGCCGGCTGCCCGATTATCGTTAAACCTTCGGAGCTGACACCGCTCTCGGCGCTGGCCCTGGCCGTGCTGGCAGAGCGCGCCGGATTCCCGTCGGGCGTGTTGCAGGTACTGACCGGGCTGCCCACGGAGATTGGTGCGGCGCTGACTGAAAGTCGCACGGTGCGCAAAATTTCGTTTACCGGCTCCACCCGAATCGGCCAGTTGCTGATGCAGCAGAGCGCCAACAGCATAAAGCGCCTGAGTCTGGAGCTGGGCGGCAACGCGCCGCTCATCGTGTTTGATGATGCAGATATTGAAATTGCGGTTGCCGGCGTCATGCTAAGTAAGTTCCGCAACGCCGGTCAGACCTGCGTTTGTGCTAACCGTATTCTGGTGCAGCGAAGTATCTATCCGCGCTTTACCGCACGACTGCTGGAGGCTGTTGCCACCCTGAAAGTGGGCGATGGCTTTGCGCCAGACAGCACCATAGGCCCGCTAATCAACAGCCGCGCTGTCGAGAAAGTGAACGGCCATATCGACGATGCGCTCAGTCACGGGGCAACGCTGCTGACCGGCGGCATCAGCCAGGGCAACGGCACGTTTGTGCAGCCCACGGTGCTCGGTGAGGTCACGTCCAGTATGCGTATCGCCCATGAAGAGACGTTCGGCCCGGTCGCGCCGTTGTTTATCTTTGATGATGAAGAGGAGGCGATTGCGATGGCGAATGACACGCCTTACGGCCTGGGCGCCTATTTCTTTACCGAGAATATCCGGCGAGCCTGGCGGGTGGCGGAAGCGCTGGAGTTTGGCATGGTCGGCTTTAATACCGGCGCTATTTCCCTGGAGGTCGCGCCATTTGGCGGCGTCAAACTCTCCGGTATAGGGCGTGAAGGGTCCCGCTACGGAATTGATGAATATCTGGAACAGAAAACATTTCACATTGGCAGTTTGTAATTAAATATTAAGAGAACGCCAGCCGGATCATCCGGCTGGCGTTTTTTTTTGCCTGATGCGCAACCTGAATTCTTCGGCGTCAAATAATACTCTTTAAAAATTTAAAGAATTTATCCGGGATGTGAGGCACGTCGGTAAACGGTGAGTAAGGAATCGAAGAATGAGCGGCCTGGTCACTAATATCCGCTTTGGTGCAATTTCCGTGCAGGTTGCACCAGCAGGGCGCATAAATTTTGTGAAGTAAATCATCTGTTTAATTGTTCGGCAATTCCGCAAAAAATCCCCCGGCAATACGGCAGAAAATTTTTTTGCGCTGTTTTAAACGCATTTTTATTTTTTGCCCGGCTGGCATACTTTCTGCATTAGCTTATTAACGCCACAGAAATCGGCCAGTGAAAACGCTAATAAAACAGCAACTGATGGGTGTAACAAATAAGGATTTTTCCATGTTAAGTTTCGACCCTGAAAAAGTTTCTCTTCCGGCTGGCCATTATATTGGCGGCCAGCACTGCCAGAGCCAGGGCGCATCATTTGAGGTAAAACGTCCCTCGGATGGCAGAGTCTATGCCACGCTGCAGGACGCGACGCCGCAGGATGTTGATCGCGCTGTCACTGTTGCGCATCAGGCGCTGAAAACCAGCGGCTGGTCCGGCTGTCCGCCGCGCGAACGCGGTCGCGTGTTACGCCGCTGGGCCGATCTGATTGAGCAGGACACGCTGCTGGCTCAGCTGGAAGCACTGGGTTCGACCCGTCCAATCAGCGACGTTGTGCTGCATGAAATTCCGTTCACCGCCGAAGCGATTCGCTTCTATGCCGAATGCGCCGACAAATACAGCGGTGACCTCTTTCCAACCCGTGACAGCAGTCTCGGCATGCTGATTGCTGAACCTTATGGTGTCATCGCCGCGATTACCCCGTGGAATTTTCCGCTGTCGATGGCGTCGTGGAAATGCGGACCGGCGCTGGCGGCGGGTAACGCCGTGGTGCTCAAACCCTCTGAACTGACCCCGTTTTCAACCGTGCGTATGGCTGAACTGGCGATTCAGGCGGGCTTACCGGCGGGCGTGCTGAATATTGTTCAGGGCAGTGGCGCGGTGACCGGCAGCGCGCTGGTGACCCATCCGCTGGTGCGCAAAGTCTCCTTTACCGGCTCGACCGTGACCGGAAAACGCATCATGAGCGATGCCGCGCAGCACGGTATGAAACCCGTGACACTGGAGCTGGGCGGTAAGAGTCCACAACTGGTATTCGATGACGCGGGTGACCTTGAGGTGCTGGCTCAGCGCATTCTGCGCGGCTTTACCGCTAACGGCGGGCAGGCTTGCGTGGCGGGCACCCGTCTTATCGTACAACGCAATATCGCCGATCCGCTGGTTGAGCGGCTGGCCCAGCTCTGCCGCGAACTTAAACCGGGTGTCACGTGGCAGGAAGAGAGCCGTTATGCGCCCCTGATCGACGAACGCCAGGGCAACAAAGTCTGCTCGGTCATTGAGGCAGCAAAAGCACAGGGCGCAGAGGTACTGGTGGGCGGAGAGCGTTTTGCCGACACCGACAACGGCTGGTTCTGGCAGCCCACACTGCTGAGCCACGTGGCGCAGGATAACCCGGCGGTGCAGCAGGAGATTTTTGGTCCGGTGCTGACAGTACAGACGTTTGACGACGAAGAGCAGGGGCTGGCGATGGCCGCCCATGACACCTATGGCCTTTGTGCCGGCGTACACACGCTGAGCCTGCCTCGTGCCATGCGGGCGATGCGTGCCATAGAGGCGGGCACCGTCTGGATTAACCGCTATGGACGTTCTGGCGACTTCATTATTCCAACCGGTGGCTTCCTGGGTTCTGGCATTGGTAAAGATTTAGGGCGTCAGGCGTTTCAGGCCTGCCAGCGCCAGAAAAGTGTACTCATCGATTTCTAAGCGCAACTGACAATGACGAGGGTGTTACATGGCACTGTTTAAACCGAAATTCATCACGTTTGACTGTTACGGCACACTGATTCGCTTCGATATGGCTGGCGCGGCGGAGCGTTGTTTCAGCGACCGCGTCGACCCGGATGCAATGCATGCCTTTACTACCGACTTTTCCAGCTACCGGCTGGATGAGGTGCTCGGCGCATGGAAACCCTATTACGACGTGGTCAGTAATGCGATTCAGCGCACCTGCAAAAAGTGGGGCGTGACGTGGAGCAAAGCCGACAGCGACTTTATTTACACTGACTGCGCCAGCTGGGGACCGCATCCTGATGTGCCCGCCGGGCTGGCAAAAGTGGCTAAGGAGTTTCCGCTGGTGCTGCTGACCAATTCGATGAAAGACCTGATCCCACACCATGAACCGCGTCTGGGTGCACCCATCTACCTGACCATCACGGCTGAAGAAGCGGGCGCATATAAACCCCAGATGAAAGGTTTCGAATACATGCTGGATAAGCTCGGCTGCGGCCCGGAGGAGATTCTCCATGTCTCCTCCAGCTTCCGCTATGACCTGATGACCGCCTACGATCTCGGCATCAAAAACAAGGTCTGGGTCAATCGCGGCCATGAACCGGCGAATCCGTACTACCAGTACACCGAAATCAAAGATATCGGCGGCCTGCCTGGCGTCGTCGGACTCTGAGGAACACCCCATGAAACTGGAATCGTTCTGGCAGGCCACCGCTCCCGCCTTTACCGGCGCCGCCCGCGAACCGCTGCCCGCACAGGCGGACGTAGTGGTGATTGGTGGCGGCTTCACCGGTGTCTCGGCGGCGCTTAACCTGGCGCGCCGCGGCATCAGTGTGGTGCTGCTGGAGAGTGGTGACGTGATGAGCCAGGCTTCGGCGCGCAACGGCGGCCACTGCAACACCGGTGTAGCGCAGAACTTCGCCTCGCTGGTGGCAAGTCAGGGCCTGGAACAGGCCAGCCGCTTCTATCGGGCGTTCGACGATGCGGTGAGCTATGTCCAGCAACTGATCCAGGATGAAGCCATCGACTGTGACTTCCGGCTGTGCGGCAAGCTTAAGCTCGCCAGCAAAGCGTCGCACGTGGCCGGACTGCGGGAGGCGTATGAACTGATGCGTCGCACTGTGGACCCGGAGATCGAACTGCTCGACAAAACGGCGGTGCGCGACGAGATCGCCAGCGACGATTTCCACGGCGGCCTGCTGCAGAAACGGGGCGGTCAAATGCACATGGGTAAGTTTGGCGTCGGGCTGGCTGAAGCCGCTGCACGAAGCGGGGCGAAGATTTTTCCGCATCACGCGGTAACGAAGTTAGAGCGACTCAAAGGCTATCAGCACCGGATACACACGGCGCAGGGCACCATTGTGGCGGATAAAGTCCTGATGGCGACCGGCTGCTCCAACGTCGGTCCTTTCCCCTGGTTTCAGCGCCGCATTGTGCCGGTCGGCAGCTTTATTGTGGTGACCGAAGCGCTGGACCCGACGCTGCTGCGCCAGGTGCTGCCCAACAATCGGACTTACGTCACCTCGCTGAATATCGGCAACTACTTTCGTACGACTGCTGACAGCCGTCTGGTGTTTGGCGGCCGTGCCCGTTTTGCCGTCAGCAACCCGACATCCGATTCGCGCAGCGGCGAGATCCTGCGCCGTGCCATGACGCAGATGCTGCCGCAGTTGGGACAGGCAGCGGTGGAGTACTGCTGGGGCGGCATGGTCGACATGACCGCCGACCGTCTGCCGCACGCGGGTGAACAGGATGGTCTGTTCTATTCGCTGGGCTACAGCGGTCACGGCACGCAGATGTCGGTGTGGATGGGGCGGGTGATGGCCGATCTGCTGACCGAAAAGCGCACTGAAAATCCCTGGCAGCGCGACACATGGCCCGCGCTACCCGGTTATCACGGCAAACCATGGTTTTTACCGCTCGCAGGACTCTATTACAAAGCAAAGGATCGCCTTTCATAACGTCCCGTCGGGTGCTGGCCGCCAGGTCACCAGCACCGCCAGAACATCATTCCCGGTTCGCCTGACTATTGAGGGTAGAGAGATGAGTAAATTTGATAATAACGATGCTGATGCGGTAAATCCGGCCCTGACGCGCATGATCACTGAAGGCTCACTGTCACGTCGCAGCCTGATGAAAATCCTCTCCGCGGGAGCGGCGATGAGCAGCGGCCTGATCGGTTTTTCAGGGAAAGCACTGGCGGATGACAAGCCGGTTAAAGGCGGAAAACTGCGGGCAGCGATGTCGAATGCGTCAGCCACCGACACGCTCGATCCTGCCAAAAGTAACAACAGTGCGGATTACACCCGTCAGTTTATGTTCTACAGCGGCCTGACCGAACTGGATAAAAACCTGATGGCGAAACCGGCGCTGGCCGAATCGATTGAATCCAGCGACGGCATCACCTGGCATATCAAACTGCGTAAAGGGGTGACCTTTCACGATGGCAAACCGCTGACCGCGAAAGATGTGATCTTCTCGCTCAGCCGCCACAAAGATCCTGCCATCGCCTCAATCGCTTTTAAGCTGGCCGATCAGTTTAAATCGTTCAGTGCGGTCAATGACAATGAGGTGCAGCTGGAGCTCAACAGTGCCAACTTCGATGTCCCTTACATGCTGGCAACACCACCGTTTTTGATTGTGAAGGATGGCACCACCGATTTCAGCAAAGGCATCGGCACCGGTCCCTTTGTCTGCAAAACGTTTATGCCAGGTACGCGCACCATCGGCACGAAAAACCCCAACTACTACAAGCCCGGACTGCCCCATCTGGATGAGGTGGAATTGATTGGTGTCACCGACGGCGCGGCACGCGTCAATGCCCTGATGTCGGGCGATCTGCAGATAGTGTCGACACTGACCGCCGCTGACTGCAAGCGCCTTAAAGGCAGCAATGAATTTGGTGTGCTGGAGAGTAAATCGGGCATGTATACCAACCTGATCATCCGCACCGATGTTAAGCCAGGTAACAACGAAGATTTCGTGCTGGCAATGAAATACCTGCAGCCGCGCGAAATGCTGGTGAAAACCGTACTGCAGGGATACGGCGACGTCAGTAATGACACCCCGGTTCCGCCGTGGCATCCGCTTTACAACGCCGACCTCAAGCCGCGCCCGCTCGACGTTGAAAAAGCGAAATTTCATATCAAAAAGGCAGGCATGACAGGCTCCACGGTAGAGATCATCACCACGCCGAATATCGAAGGCGCGAACGAAGGCGGACAGCTGATTCAGCAGATGGCGCGTGGGGCGGGCCTCAACGTGAAAGTACGCCGCGTGCCCTATGACGGTTACTGGTCTTCGCACTGGATGAAAGATCCGATCGGATATGGCTCGATAAACCCGCGTCCAACGCTTGATATGCTCTTTTCCCAGTTCTACCTCTCTACGGCCCCGAACAACGAATCGGGCTGGAAAAATCCCCAGTTTGATCAACTGGTGGTCGCCGCACGCGGTGAGCGCGATCAGGCGAAACGCAAGCAGATGTATGGCGACATGCAGGCCCTGATCTATGACCACTGCGGCACGATTATCCCCACCTTTATCAGCTCCACCGATGGTTATAACAGGAAGGTTAAAGGGGTAGAGGCCTGGCCGTCGGGCATGATGATGGGTTATCGCTTCCATGAGTTTGCGTGGCTGTCAGCCTGATCCCCGCCTGGCCCAACAGGCTCTTTTAAGGAGTACGCCGATGAACCGATACATGATGTTCCTGATTGCCCGGCGGATTGGCGCCGGCATCCTGACTTTGCTTATCGTCTCGGCGGTGGTGTTTTTCATCACCAGCCTGCTGCCGGGTGACGCGGCACAGATGATTCTCGGCCAGAACGCCACGCCGGAAACGGTGGCGGCGTTACGGCAGCAGCTGGGCCTCGATCAGCCTTTGCTGATGCGCTATATCCACTGGCTGACCGGCATGGTGCAGGGCGATTTCGGCACCTCGTTTGCCAGCCATCTGCCGGTCTCACAGCTGGTGGCGCAGCGTATCCCCGCCACCTTTGAACTGGCGGGTATCACCACGCTGATCTGCGTGCCGATGGCGCTGATCATCGGCATCATCGCGGCGATGAATCGCGGTTCCCGGCTCGATCGGGCACTGGTTATCGGCACGATGGCGACGGTTGCGGTACCGGAATTTCTGGTGGCCACCGTGGCGGTGCTGATTTTCGCCGTCAAACTGCACTGGGTGTCGGCGATGTCGTTCGGCAGCCCGGACAGCGACCTGCTGAGCTACCTCAAAGCATACGCGCTGCCGGTGCTGACACTCTGCTGCGTGCTGGTGGCGCAGATGGCGCGCATGACGCGGGCCGCCATTATCAATCAGCTCGACAGCCCCTATCTGGAGATGGCGCTGCTGAAAGGGGTGTCGCCGCTCCGCGCCGTGCTGCGCCACGCGCTGCCCAATGCGGTCGGCCCTATCGCCAACGCGATTTCACTCAGTCTCTCCTATCTGTTTGGCGGAGTGATCATCATCGAAACCATCTTCAGCTATCCCGGTCTGGCCAGCCAGCTGGTGGATGCGGTCAGTAACCGCGACCTGCCGGTGGTGCAGCTCTGCGTGATGCTGTTCGCCGCCTGCTATCTGGTGCTGCTGCTGGCGGCCGACATTCTGACTATCGCCTTTAACCCGAAATGGAGAAGCGCATGAATACTCTCTTGTTGCCCTGGCGTTTCTTTCAGTCTCTTTCCTGGTCAGGTCGGCTGGGTCTGATGATGTCGCTGTTCTGGCTTCTGATGGCGGTATTCGGCACATCGCTGGCGCCACACAGCATTGATGACATCGGCGGCGGCCCGCTGATGGGTGGCCTGACGGCGGATAACCTGCTGGGCACCGACTATCTGGGACGCGACATGCTGAGCCGTATTCTCTACGGCGCGAAATTCTCTATCGGCCTGGCACTGAGTGCGGCGCTGCTGGCCAGTCTGATCGGCACGCTGCTGGCTCTGCTGGCCGCGGTCACGGGACGCTGGCTGGAGGAGTTACTGGGCCGTGTCAATGACGCGCTGCTGGTGCTGCCAGGCAAAGTGCTGTCGCTGATGATCGTCGCGGTGTTTGGCTCCTCGTTGCCGATGCTGATCCTCACAGCGGTATTCACCTACTGGCCGGGCGCATTTCGTATCGCTTTTGCCATGGCCAGCTCGCTGCGTAGCATGGATTACGTCCGGGCTTCACGGCTGCGGGGCGAAAGCCGCTGGTATATCGCCATTCACGACATCCTGCCAAACATGGTGCACCCGATGCTGACGGATTTTGGCCTGCGCTTTGTCTATATCGTGCTGCTGCTGAGCGGCCTGAGTTTTCTCGGTCTGGGCGTTCAGCCGCCGTATGCCGACTGGGGCACGCTGGTGCGTGAAAATATGCAGGGGCTATTTGACGGTTCGCCTGCCGTCCTGATGCCCGCGCTGGCGATTGCCAGCCTGACCATTGGCGCCAACCTGTTTATAGACAGCCTTCAGGCGATGCGTCCGATGACGCTGGCGAAGGAGGGAGCATGAACGTGACACCACATACCGCCATGCCAGTGATATCGGTGGATAAACTGCGCGTCACCGCGCAGACCGATCGCGGCGAAGAGATTGACCTGGTTTCCGACATTCATTTTACCGTGCAGAAGGGAGAGGTGCTGGCGCTGATTGGCGAATCCGGCTCAGGTAAAACCACCATCGCCATGGCACTGATGGGCTATGCCCGCAGCGGTTGCCGCATTGCCGACGGTAACATTCACGTTGCTGGCACCGATGTTAACAGCCTGACGCCAGGCCAGTTACGCGCCTTTCGCGGCAACAACGTCGCCTATATCGCCCAGAGCGCGGCGGCATCGTTTAATCCGGGCATGAAGATTCTCGATCAGGTCATTGAGCCGGTGGTTATTCACGGCACCATGACGCGCAAAGCGGCGAAAGAGAAGGCCATAGGCCTGTTTCGCGAACTGGCGCTGCCAAATCCTGAGACGATTGGCGACCGTTTCCCGCACCAGGTATCGGGCGGACAGCTACAGCGTCTGATGACGGCGATGGCGCTGATTGGCGATCCGGATGTGGTGATCCTCGATGAACCGACCACCGCACTGGATGTGACCACCCAGGTGGAAGTGCTGAAAGCGTTTCGCCGCGTGGTGGTGCAGCGTGGTGTCACCGCGATTTACGTCAGTCACGATCTGGCCGTGGTGGCACAGATGGCTGACCGGATTCTGGTGCTGTTGCGCGGCAAAATGGCGGAGTATGGCAGCACGGCGCATCTGATTGGCGCGCCAAAGGCGGAGTACACCCGCTTACTGATGGATGCCGCGCGGCAGAAAGAGCGGCCCAGCAACTGGTGCCCGGCCGCTGCCGATATTCAGCCGCTGCTGGAGGTGCGCGACCTCAACGCAGGTTATGGCCCGCGTGGCAGCGACGGCCATTCGAAAGTGCGCATTCTTGAGGAGATTAACCTCAAACTGTGGAAAGGACAGGCGATTGGCATTATCGGTGAGTCAGGCTCGGGCAAAACCACCCTGGCGCATGCCATTGCCGGACTTAATGCCCCGAGTCACGGCCACATCCTGTTTAACGGCCACTACATTGCGGGCGATATGCAAAAACGTCCTGACAACGAGCTGCGGCGCATTCAGTATGTGTTCCAGATGGCGGATACCGCACTGAATCCGGCCCACAGCGTTGAACGTATCCTGTCGCGACCGCTGACGCTGTTTCACGGCCTGAGTGGTTCGGCCCGCCAGCAGCGACTTTATCAGCTACTGGATCTGGTACAGCTGCCACGCAGCGTGTTGTGGCGGCGTCCCTGGGCACTTTCTGGCGGGCAAAAGCAGCGCGTCAATCTTGCGCGTGCCCTGGCGGCTGAACCGGACCTGATTCTGTGTGATGAAGTGACCTCGGCGCTCGATACCGTGGTTGCCGCCGCCGTACTCGACTTAATCAGCGAGCTGCGCCGTGAGCTGGGCCTCTCAGTAATCTTTATCAGCCACGACATGCATGCCGTTCGCGCGGTGTGCGACGAAATTGTGGTAATGAAGAGCGGTCGGATCGTCACTCAGCTGGCGCGCAACGACTACGACAAGCCGACCAGTGAACTCTATTTCGAGCGCCTGAAGCGCGCGGTGCCGGAACTGCGTCAGGGCTGGCTGGATGAGCATGAAGAGATTTTAAAAGCAGAGTGAGTTAGCGTGCTCTGATTTACCTGCCTGCAGAGCAGTGATGCATTGCGCAGGCGACGTACTTACGCACAGCGGCGATGTTGCCCTGCGCCAGACCCGATACTGACAACAGAGGTTATTGTGTTATGCCTGCACCCATTCGTTATGTACAGGACAGTGCGAATTTCCCTGATTCCGCCGATGTGGTGGTGATTGGCGCCGGTATTGCCGGTGCCGCAGCCACCTGGGAGCTGGCAAAGCAGGGAGTGAAGGTTGTGCTGATTGAGAAAGGCCTGGTAGGGGCAGAGCAGTCAAGCCGCAACTGGGGCTGGTGTCGACAGCAGAACCGCGATGAGCGCGAACTGCCGCTGATTATTTATGCGCTGCAACGCTGGGGTGAGCTAAATGATGAAACTGGCGAAGAGCTTGGGTTCCGGCGCAGTGGTCTGGTCTACGCCACGCAGGAAGAGTCGGACATTGCGGCCTGGGACAAGTGGATCCAGATGGCAAAGGGCTATGGCGTAAACAGTTCGATTCTCACGGCGGAGCAGGCCAAAGCAATGACGCCGGGCAGCACCACTCCGTGGCGGGGCGGTCTCTCAGCGCCGACCGACGGTCACGCCGAACCGCGCCTCGCTGCGCCTGGGCTGGTGGCGGGCGCGCTGAAAAAAGGCGCAATGCTGTTTCAGCAGTGTGCGGTGCGCGGGCTGGATATCGCTGGCGGCCGTGTCAGCGGCGTCTGGACCGAACGCGGTCTGATCAAAACCAGCCGGGTTATCTGCGCCGGCGGGGCCTGGACCTCGATGTTCTGCCGTCGTCATGGCATTGATCTGCCACTGGGCAACGTCATTGGCACCGCTTTCCGTACCCAGCCTATCGAGCAGGCGATCGCCATGCCGCTCTATACGCCGGGCTTTGCCTGCCGGCCGCAGATGGATGGCAGTTACACCGTCTCCGTCTCGGGTCGCGGGCGTCTGGAGCCAGGCGCACAGGGGCTGCGTTACGCTCGTCAGTTCTATCCCACATTCAAAAGTCGCCGCAAGAATCTCACCCTGAACCTTGGACTGTCGCCGTTCTTCAACGGCCCGGAAGCGATGGGGGGCTGGGCATTTGACCGCGAGTCGCCATTTGAGCGCATGCGTATTCTCGATCCGGCTGCCGATGCAAAAATCGTGGAAGAGGGGCTGGCGGCGATGCGGCGTGAATACCCGGCGCTGGCGAACCTCCGGCTGGCGCAGTCGTGGGGCGGCATGATCGACAGTACCCCGGACGCAATTCCGGTGATCTCTACCGTGGCGAAACTGCCGGGGCTGGTGCTGTCTGCAGGGTACAGCGCCCACGGCTTCGGTATCGGACCGGGAGCCGGTCGACTGGCGGCGGATCTTGCCACCGAAGCCACCCCTATCGTTGATCCAACGCCGTACCGCTACAGCCGTCTGGTGGACGGCAGCGGACTTGAAACACCAGGCATGATGTAAGGAGAGTTTTAATGAGCCTGACAATACGCGCAATGACGCCAGACGATCTTGACCCGTGCTTCAGCATGACGCAGGCACTGAAATGGCCCCACCGACGCGAAGACTGGGCGCTGGCGCTGCAGCTGGGCGAGGGCACAGTGATTGAAGAGCAGGGCAGGCTGATCGGCAGTGCCGTGCTCTGGCGCTGGGGCGACAGTGCCGCCACGCTGGGTCTGGTGATTGTCGATAACCAGCAGCAGGGGCGTGGCCTCGGCAAACAGCTGATGCTGGCGCAACTGGAAAAAGTACCGGATTACAACGTGCGTCTGCACGCCACTGAAATGGGCAAAGGCTTGTATGAAAAGCTCGGGTTTGTCAGCTGTGGTGAGATTCGTCAGCACCAGACCCGTGAAGTCACCACGCTGCCAGACGTTGTGATCCCGGCGGGATGCCAGCTGCGCCCGGCGACACTGGCCGATCACAGCACGCTGGTGACGCTGGATCAGCAGGCACACGGTATGCATCGCCCGACGCTTATTGCGCATTTACTGCGCGACTGTCAGACGGTGATTTTAGAGGACGCATCACAGCAGATTCAGGGCTTCGCCAGCCTGCGCCGCTTTGGGCATGGTTGGGCAATTGGCCCGGTAATCGCCGCTGACTTTGCGATCGCGCAGGCGCTGGTCGCCTCGCTGATGCAGTCGTTACAGGGTGAATTCCTGCGAATCGACACCGACGCCGCGCTGCCGATGGCGGCCTGGCTAACCTCTCTCGGTATTCCTCAGGTCGATGCGCCCACCACAATGGTGCGCGGCACGCCCTGGACACCGCAGGGTATGCAGGCGTTTGGATTGATGACGCAGGCGATGGCCTGATGCATATCGTCTATAAATCGGAGCCTGAACGTGGGCGGATCTGGCAGCGCTGGCTGGCAGAACATGCACCTGACATTCACCTGCATATCTGGCCAGAGACCGGTGATCCAGACCAGGTTGAGGCGCTGGTTGCCTGGCAGCCTCCGGCAGACATTCCGGCGCGGTTTCCACACCTGAAACTGCTCTTCTCGGTGGGTGCCGGCGCCGATCAGTTTGACTTCAGTGCGCTGCCGCCCGACCTGCCAGTAATCAGGATGATCGAACCGGGTCTGACGCAGGGCATGGTGGAATATGTCACCTTTGCGGTGCTCGGGCTGCATCGTGATATGCCGCGCTATTTTCATCAGCAGCGCCAGCAGCAGTGGCTGGCACACGCGGCATTACCCGCCTCGCAGCGGCGGGTCGGCGTGATGGGGCTGGGCGAACTGGGTCAGGCCGCGTTAGCGCAACTGGTGGCGCTGGGTTTTGACTGCGCAGGCTGGAGCCGCACACCACGCCACTTTCCTGGCGTACGCTGCTGGCACGGCGCTGCTCAGCTCGCTGACTTCCTGGCCCACAGCGAAATTCTGATCTGCCTGCTGCCGCTGACCGACACGACGCGGGGTTTGCTGAACCACAGCCTGTTTAATCAGTTACCCCAGGGCGCGGCGCTGGTGCAGGCCGGTCGCGGCCCGCAACTGAACCATGACGATCTGCTCAACGCGCTGGAGAGCGGTCAGCTCCGTGCTGCCGTGATTGATGTCACCGACCCGGAGCCGTTACCTCAGGGCCATCCGTTCTGGCACCATCCCGCCATCTGGCTCACCCCTCACATCGCCAGCCAGACGCAGAATGAGAGCGCCATTGCGGCACTGCTGGAAAACCTGCGGCGCTACCAGCGTGGCGAACCGCTGCACGGTGAAATTGACCGTTCGCGAGGATATTAAGATGGAACATTTAGTGGCACTGCGCCGCGATCTGCATGCGCACCCGGAGCTGGGCTTTCAGGAGCAGCGCACCAGCGAGATGGTGGCGAATTTCCTGCAACAGCTAGGCATGGAGGTGCATCGCGGCATCGGTAAAACCGGCGTGGTCGGGATACTGAAAAAGGGCAGCAGTGACCGCATGATCGGCCTGCGCGCCGATATGGATGCGTTGCCGATGCAGGATCAGAGCGGCACAGAGTGGCAAAGCCAGGCAGAGCAGGTGAGTCACGCCTGCGGCCATGACGGTCATACTGTGATGCTGCTGGGGGCCGCCGAAAAACTGGCGCGCGACGTCAGCTTTGACGGCAGCGTCTGCTTTATCTTTCAGCCTGCCGAAGAGGGGCAGGCGGGCGCAAAGGCGATGATCGAGGATGGCCTTTTCAGCCGCTTTCCCTGTGAGGCGGTCTACGCCATTCATAACTGGCCTGAACTGCCCCTCGGTCAGGTGCAGACCCGGCCCGGCGCCATCATGGCGGCAGCCGACCGCTTTGATATTCGGGTGCTGGGTGGCGGCGGTCACGCTGCGCAGCCTCATCTCACATGCGATACGCTTCTTGCGACCAGTGAGCTGGTGGTGCAGCTGAATACCCTGGTTTCACGCGCACTCGACCCATGCGAAACCGCGCTGCTCACCGTTACCCGAATGCAGGGTGGCTTTTCACACAACATGATCCCGGCAGAGGCGAACATCACCGGCACGGTGCGCACCTTCAGCCCGACTGCACAGGATACGATTGAAGCGCGTTTGCGCCAGATGGCGGCGCACATCACCGCCGCCCACGGCCTGCAGGCAGAGGTCAGCTATCGGCGCTACTACCCGGCGACGATCAACAGCGCAACGGAAGCGCAGTTTTCCCTTGAGGCGCTAAAGCAGGCGGGCATCCCGGCTGACCTCGCACCACAGCCCGCGCTGACCTCAGAAGATTTTGCTTTTATGCTGCAGGCGCGCCCCGGTGCCTATCTGTGGCTGGGATCGGCACCCTGCAAGCCGCTGCACCATGCCGCTTACGACTTCAATGATGCGCTGATCCCGCATGGCATTAACGTTTTTGTCGCCCTGATTCGTCAGGCGCTGGCAGAGAAATTTCCCTGCTGAATGCAGCGGGATTTTGACAGGAAATGCCGCTGCCTGGGGAATTACGGCAGCGTAAGAAACCAGCAGGTTGCGATACTTGAGCCAACCGAACGTTACGTGGATGAGGGTTTAAAATGCAGAATGTCATGGCAGAGCAGCAAGCATATTCCGATAACAGCCTGTTACTGGATGCACGTGAGCAGAATGTGCCGCGCGGTGTAGTGACCGCCCATCCGCTGGTGATCGAACGCGCCAGAGGCAGTGAAGTATGGGATGTGGAGGGCAATCGCTATCTCGACTTTGTTGGCGGCATCGGCGTGCTGAACGTCGGCCACAATCACCCTGCGGTGGTCAATGCGGTCACCAGGCAGTTGGGTCTGGTTTCTCACGCCTGTTTTCAGGTGGTGGCCTATCCGGGCTACATTGAACTGGCACAGCGGCTGAACAAACTGGTCGGCGGCGATGAGGCATTCAAAAGCGTCTTCTTCACCAGCGGCGCCGAAGCCGTGGAAAATGCGGTGAAGATTGCCCGCTCGCACACCCAGCGGCCCGGCATCATTGCGTTTGATGGTGCGTTTCATGGGCGTACCCTGCTGGGCGTCACCCTGACCGGTATGTCCGCGCCTTACAAACAGAACTTTGGTCCGTTCCCTGGCGACATCTATCGTCTGCCATTCCCGAACCCGCTGCACGGCATCACCGAAGCGGACTGCCTGAAAGCGATGGATCAGCTCTTCGCTGTGCAGATCCTGCCTGAGCGTGTGGCCGCGATTATCATCGAGCCGGTACAGGGCGATGGCGGCTTCCTGCCAGCCGGACCGGCCTTTATGCAGGCGCTGCGTCGTATCACCAGCCAGCACGGCATTCTGCTGATTTGCGATGAAGTGCAATCCGGCTTTGGGCGTACCGGCACCATGTTTGCCTTCCAGCAGTTGGGGATCAAACCAGATTTAATTACCCTGGCGAAAAGCCTCGGCGGCGGTCTGCCGATTTCCGGTGTGGTTGGCCGTGCAGAGATCATGGATGCGCCAACGCCAGGCGGGTTAGGCGGCACCTACGGCGGCAACGCACTGGGCTGTGCGGCGGCGCTGGCGGTACTGGATCTGTTTGAACAGGAGAACCTGTTGCAGCGGTCCTGTCAGCTCGGCGAACAGCTCAACGCCCGTCTGCGACAGCTGGCGGACAAATATGCCTGCATTGGTGATGTGCGCGGCGTGGGCTTTATGCAGGCGGTGGAAATTCTCGACTTCGAAACGGGGCGTCCCGATGCGGCGCTTACCCAGAAGATCCTCGACAGCGCCTGCCAGGAAGGATTGCTGCTGATCAAATGCGGCCTGCATCGCAACACCATCCGTTTCCTGGCACCGCTGGTCACGACCGACTCACAACTGGAAGAGGCATTGCATATCTTTGATATTGCGCTGGCCCGCGCCACGGGCCGGTTGGGTTAAATCTGCATTCCTCATTGATTTTATTAGAATAATTTGAAAGCCTCCCGCTGGTATAACCACTGCGAAGCGCTGGCGCGTTTACGGTAAAGCGTGTTATATCTTCGGGAGGTTCTGAACATTTGATTAAGCGCCTGGCCCAACAGGCTCTGACAATGAGGGGGGTGCTATGAACGGCTTAATGAAACTTGACCGCATCGACATCAACATCCTGGTGCAACTCCAGAAAGATGGCCGTATCAGCAACGTTAACCTCGCCGACGCCGTCGGTCTCTCGCCCAGTCCCTGTCTGCAACGGGTCAAACGTCTGGAACAGGCTGGTTTTATCACCGGTTATGAAGCGCACATTAATCTCACCCGCATTACCGATTCGGTGACCGTCTTTACCGAAGTCACCCTGTCAGGCCATCGCCGCGAAGATTTTATGAAGTTCGAAAGTGCGATGCGCGACGTCGATGAGCTGATGGAGTGCCATCTGATCACCGGCGGCTATGACTATTTGCTGCGCTTTATTACCCGCAGCATTGAACATTATCAGGAAGTGATTGAGAAGATGCTGGATGCGCAGATCGGCATTGATAAGTACTTCAGCTATATCGTGATTAAATCCCCGATCATGAAAAGCAGCGTGCCGTTACGATCGCTCATCGGGAAGCACACTGTGGAGTTCGGCGTATAAATGTCTGCCCGGCGTTGCCTCTCTCCTGCGTCCACCGGAGAGAGGGCCGTCACACCCATCCCGCTTTTTGGCTGCCTGCCTGACCCGTTATCCCGTTACCTCTATACCGCTTTAATCTGCCCAATCTTCCCTCAGCATAAAATTTTTTTCCGTTACAAAATTCAGTGGCTGCACCCGGTTTCAGGGCGCGCTACAGCCTCAACCATCGTCCGAACCCTTTTAAAATGATTTCAACCGATACAAGGAGTTGCCATGGACTCATTACAGATTGCTGATCAGCAGTGGCAGCGCGATATGTTCACCATTTCTACCGATCGCCAGCGGCTGGACCTTGCCTGGATCCATATTCAGCTGGCGGAGAAGTCCTACTGGGCCAAAGGTCAGCCGCAGGCCAAAACCACGCGGGCGATTGCCGGTTCGCTGCCGTTTGGTCTTTATCACCAGCAGACTCAGATAGGTTTTGCCCGACTGATCACTGACTACACCCGTTTTGGCTGGCTGTGCGACGTGATCATTGATGAAAACTGGCGCGGTCACGGGCTGGGCAGCTGGCTGGCGACCTGCGTCCGTGAACATCCGGAGCTGCAAACGGTGCACCGCTGGATGCTTTCAACCCAGGATGCCCATCAGGTCTACCAGCGACTCGGCTGGCGTGTTGTGCAGCATCCCGAGACGCTGATGGAATTTCCGCTCTCATAACTCTGGAGTTAACCCGATATGCGATACCGCGTTGGCGTGGATATTGGTGGATCCTTTACTGATTTCGCCGTGCTGGACCAGCAAACGAACCAGATCCATACCCTCAAAGTCCTGTCACGCCCGGACAAACCTGGCAGCGAAATCGAGACCGGGCTGACGCAATTTCAGCAGCATCAGGGCATTGATCCCGCTGAGATTGGCTACTTTACCCACGGCACGACGGTAGGGATTAACGCGGTGATCCAGCGGCGCGGTGTGCGGCTGGCACTGTTTGCTACCGAGGGCTTCTGCGATGTTCTGGAGCTGGCGCGGCTGAAAATTCCGCATATCCATGATCTTTTCTCCCGGCGTGCCGCACCGCTGATTACCCGCGACCGGGTATTTGCCATCCGCGAACGCATTGACGCCCACGGCAATGTGCTGCACGCGCCTGATCGTCAGAGCGTGCTGGACGCCATTGAGCAGGCACGCGCCGCAGGTTGTCAGGGTATTGTCGTGTCGCTGCTGCACAGCTATCGCAACCGGCATAATGAAGCAGCAGTAAAAGCGATTATTGAGGAAGTCGCGCCTGAGCTGCTGACCTCCTGTTCCGCTGACATCTGGCCGATTATTCGTGAATATGAACGCACCATCACCGCCACCATTAATGCCTACGTGCAGCCGATGGTCATTCACTACCTGGAATCCTTTGAGCAGGCGCTGAAACGGCTTGGCGTAAAGCCGCCGCCGCGTATCACCAAATCCAACGGTGGGGTAATGGGCGTCGGGCAGGCGAAACGCGAATGCGTCCAGATGGTGCTCTCGGGCACCGCCTCCGGGGTGATCGGGGCCAGCTATCTGGCCAGCGCCTGCGGTTTTGACAAAATCCTCAGCCTGGATATTGGCGGCACCAGCGCCGACGTAGCGGTGATCATTGACGGCAAAGTGGCGCAGGGCAACGGCGAAATCATCGGCGACTTCCCGATCTTTATTCCTTCTGTCGCCGTCACCTCAGTGGGGCAAGGCGGCGGCTCGCTGGCGTGGATTGACGGGCAGGGCGTATTGCAGATGGGACCAGACAGTGCCGGATCGCTGCCGGGTCCGGTCTGCTTCCAGCGCGGCGGCACACAGCCGACGGCCACCGATGCCTTTGCCGCCTGCGGCATGATGGGCCACGGTGCGTTGGGTTATAACGCCGTGACGGTGGATGTTGCCGCCGCCCGGGCGGCCTGGCAGCCCCTGGCCGATGCCCTCACTATTTCGGTCGAGGAAACCGCGGAAACCGCTATTCAACTGGCGATCTCCAGCATGTACAGCGACACCAGTGGCCTGCTGTCCCGCTTTGGCCTCGACCCACGTGAATTCTGGTTCCTCGCCTTTGGCGGAGCGGGCCCGATGATGGGCTGTTTTCTTGCCCGCGAACTGAACATGAAAGGGGTGATTGTTCCGCCTACGCCAGGCGTGCTCTCCGCATTAGGCGGACTGGTAGCGGACATCCGCAACGATTTTATCCGCACACTCTACGGCGACCTGACGCCTGCGCTGGCTGACACATTAGCCAGTGAAGCCGAAGCCTTGCAGCAGCGCGCCTGCAACTGGCTGACGCAGGAGCACGGCAGCGACATGCCCTATAGCCTGCAGTTCAGCGCGGATATGCGCTATCACGGACAGTCGTTTGAAATCGACGTGCCGCTGGAGGCGAGCTGGCTGACGCAGGCAGATTTCACTGCGCTGCATGACGCCTTTGATCGCCAGCATCAGCAGCTGTTTGGTCACAGTGACCCGCAGGCACCGGTGCAGTTGATTAACCTGCGGCTGGTGATCGCCTCACCCACGCCAAAACCGGTGATTAACCGGCTCGCAACGGCGACAGAACCGGTGCCAGTGCTGAAACAGACCGATGCATGGATCGACGGCGCATGGCATCAGGTGGATGTGGTGCTGCGAACCGTATTGCTTGCCGGCCATCAGTTACGGGGTCCGGTCATCATTGCGCAGAACGATTGCACCACCTGCGTGCCGCCCGGTATGGGCGTGACGGTCGATTCCTTTGGTAACCTGCTGATCACGGCGAACGAGGCATAACATGGCGATTGATGGACGTAACTTACAAATCCTGGCGAACTACTGCGCCGCTGCTGCTGATGCGATGGCCTTTACCCTGATGCGTACCGCGCACTCCACCTTTGTTAAAGAGACGGAGGATTTCTCCTGCCAGATTGTCAGCCGCACCGGACTGGCGTTTGCCTCGCCGCGCAGTTTTGGCGCACCCTGGTACAGCGGCATCGACTATGCGCCAGTACTGGCACTGATTGACGATTACGCCGACGGCGATATCTGCATTACTAATGACGCCTACGCCGGCAATGTGGCGACGCACTCGCCCGATATCCACATCTGGAAGCCGGTGTTTTACAAGGGCGAAATTGTCTGCTTCGTGGTGGGGCACATTCATAACACCGACGTCGGCGGCGCGGTGCCCGCCTCACTGTCGCGCTCGCTGACCGATATCGTGCAGGAGGGGATCCGCATCCCGCCACTGAAAATCATGCGGCAGGGGCAGCTCAATGAAGAGGTCGCCAGCATCATGCGGCTCAACGTGCGGGTGCCGGACCAGAACTGGGGTGATTTCAAAGCACAGCTGGCTTCAGTTAACGTCGGTGAGCGTAAAATCCACGACATTATCGCCCGTTTTGGTATCGACGATTTTTTACAGGGCATAGAAGGGATTCTCGATTACGCCGAAGCACAGGCCCGCAGCATTATCAGCACCATTCCCGATGGGGAGTATTTTTATGCCGACTACGCCGATGAAGATGGCGAGGGCGGTTATCCCTGCCGTATCGCCATTACACTGCGGGTGCAGGGCGATCAGCTGGAGCTGGACTACACCGGCAGCGACCCGCAGCTGGCCTCGTCACTGAACATGCCGACCGGCGGCCGTGAACGGCATCCGCTGGCGCTGGTGGGCGTCACTTATGTGCTCTCCACACTGGATCGTTCGCTGCTGCTGAACGCGGGAACACTGCGACCGACCCGGGCGATCCTGCCGCCGGGTACGGTGATGAATTGTGAAGCACCGGCGGCGGTGGGGATGCGCTCGCTGACCTGTGCACTGTCGCAGATTGCGACAATCGGCGTCTTCTCGCTGGCGATGCCGGACCGTCTTCCCGCCAATTCACCGGGCGGTAATTCAATCATGAACATCCGCACGCAGACGCATAACCGCAGCGTGGTTGCTTCTCTGGGTCCAGTGGGTGGTGGCGCGGGCGGTACGCCGCGTCATGACGGGCCTGACGGCTCTGGCGGGCTGTCTGCCTTCCTGAAAAACACGCCCATTGAGATCAACGAAGCGGAAGTCCCGATCCGTTTTCATCGTTACGGGCTGGCTCAGGACAGCGCCGGCCCAGGTCGCTATCGCGGCGGCTTAGCGACCGAAATGGCATTTGAGATTTTCTCGCCCAACACCACGATTACCGCGCGCAACCGTAACCGGTCGGTGTTTGCCTCGGCGGGCTTGGTGGGCGGGCAGAACGGGGCGCTCTCTTACTTCTGCACCCGGCGCAATGGCGAGGTTATCAATCACGGCAACACAGACGTAATCCACTGCCAGCCGGGTGACGTGGTCGAAGTGCGGGGCCCTGGCGCGGGCGGTTATGGCCTGCCGTCACAGCGCGAGACTGAGGCGGTCATGCAGGATGTGCGCTGTGGTTATCTCAGCGTCGCAGCAGCCCGGGCGCAGTATGGCGTAGTGATCGTTGATGACGGTGTGGATGAGTCAGCCACAGCGCGCCTTCGCGCCGCGATGCCGCAACGCGCTGCGCAGCATTTTGAGCACGGCGAGGCACGGAATCGCTTTGAAACGCTCTGGACCCCTCAGCGTTACCAGTTGCTGACCGCTTTTCTGGCAGGCGCACCGGTCAGCTGGCGTCATTTCCTGAAAACCCAGGTATTCCGGGCGGTAGCGGAGATAGGCGAAACGGCGGATATGAATCAAATATTCAGTGATTTGCATCAGCGATACCCGGCCATGGCGAACAATTAACGGAGAGTGCGCATCGTCGACTACGCTTTAAGTCTGCATGGACTATGAAGGCAACGCGACGATGAGCATGAAAACCAGTGATTTTTTTGTCCAGCGCCTGAAAGAGTGGGGCGTCACACGCATCTACGGCTATCCAGGTGACGGGATTAACGGCGTGCTGGGAGCTATCCAGCGCGCTAACGCTAAAGGTGACGGCATCGAATTTATTCAGGTGCGGCACGAGGAGATGGCGGCCTTTATGGCGGCCGGGCACGCGAAGTTTACTGGGGAGCTGGGCGTCTGTCTCTCAACTGGCGGGCCGGGCGCAACCCATCTGCTGACCGGGCTTTATGACGCCAAAATGGACCATGCGCCGGTGCTGGCGATTGCCGGACAGGCAGAAGCGACTGCGCGGGGAGCCAGTTATCAGCAGGAGATGAACCTGGACCGCATCTTCTCGGACGTCGCTAACTTCGTTCAGGAAGCTTCGACCCCGACACAGGTGCGCCATCTGCTGGATCGTGGCGTGCGCATTGCCAAAGCGCAAAACGGCGTGGCGGTGATCATCATCCCTAAAGATATTCAGGATGAAGAGTGGCAGCCGCCGCAGCATCTGCATGGCTTCACCCATTCCGGCAGCGGCTATCAGCGTCCCAAAGTTATCCCCTACGAAGCGGACCTGCAACGCGCTGCCGACGTGCTTAACGCCGGTAAAAAAGTGGCGATTCTCATCGGTGCGGGCGCACGCAACGCCGCCGTTGAGGTGGTGCAGGTTGCCAATGTGCTGGGTGCCGGAGTAGCAAAAGCGCTGCTGGGCAAAGATGTGCTGCCGGACGACGCGCCGTTTGTTACCGGCTCGATTGGCCTGCTCGGCACGAAACCTTCATCCGATTTAATGCAAAACTGCGACACCCTGCTGATGATTGGCAGCGGCTTCCCGTGGACGGAATTTCTGCCGGAAGAGGGCAAGGCGCGTGCGGTGCAGATAGACATCGATCCCGCCATGCTGGGCCTGCGCTATCCCAGCGAAGTGAACCTGCATGGCGATGCGGCAGAAACGCTGCGCGCGCTGCTGCCGCTGCTGGAGCATAAAGCGGATCGCAGCTGGCAGGAGGATATTGCGGTTCAGGTACGTGACTGGTGGACGCTGATGGAAGAGCGTGCCATGGCACCGGCTAATCCGGTCAATCCGCAGCGGGTAGTGTGGGAGATGTCACCTCAGTTACCGGACAACGCCATTGTCACCTCGGATTCCGGCTCCTGCGCCAACTGGTTTGCCCGCGACTATCGGGTGAAGCAGGGACAGCGCGCGTCACTCTCCGGCGGTCTGGCCTGTATGGGCGCGGCGGTGCCTTACGCGATTGCCGCGAAATTTGCTCACCCGGAAAAACCGGTGGTGGCGCTGGTGGGAGACGGTGCGATGCAGATGAACAACATGGCCGAGCTGATCACTATTCAGAAATACTGGCAGCAGTGGGCCGATCCGCGCCTGATTGTCTGCGTGTTCAACAATCAGGATCTGAATCAGGTCACCTGGGAGCAGCGCGTGATGGAGGGTAACCCTCGCTTCGACGCGTCACAACAGCTGCCGGATGTGAAGTACGCTGAGTTTGCGCAGTCGCTGGGAATGGTCGGTATTTTTGTCGACAACCCTGACGATCTGGCCGGTGCCTGGCAGCGTGCGCTCAGCGCCGATCGCCCGGTATTACTGGAGGTGAAAACCGATCCGGAAGTCGCGCCATTACCGCCACACATCACCTTCAAGCAGGCGAAAGCCTTTATGGCGTCGATGGTGAAGGGCGATCGCGGCGCAGCGCAAATCATCAGCGACACCGCCAGTCAGCTGTTTCATAAAAAGCATTAAGGGCTAAGTGGGGCGGTCGCGTCTCACTAACCTTTATTCCCGGATGCCCTCGCGTCCGGGTCTTAAACCCCTTCATCATTCTCAACGGGAGTCTTGTTATGACTGCTCATTCCAGCCCTGTCTGGTTAATCTCGGGATGTTCGACCGGTTTTGGTCGTGAACTGGCGCAGCAGACGATTGCGCGTGGCTTTAAGGTCGTCGTCACGGCACGTGACACCGCGTCCATTGCCGATCTGGTTGAAGGACACGACAACGCATTGGCGGTGGCGCTGGATGTGACGCAGCAGTCGAGCATCGACCAGGCCGTCAGTGCGGCCCTGGACACGTTCGGCACCATTGATGTGCTGGTAAACAACGCCGGTTACGGTTATCAGAGCTCAGTGGAAGAGGGTGTGGAAAGCGAAATCCGCGCGCAGTTTGATGCCAACGTCTTCGGTCTGTTTGCCCTGACCCGCGCCGTGCTGCCCGCAATGAGAAAGGCGCGTAGCGGCCACGTGATCAACATTACCTCAGTGGCAGGCTTAATCGGTTTTGCCAGCTCAGGCTACTACTCTGCCAGCAAACATGCGGTGGAAGGCTGGTCCGATTCGCTGGCGCTTGAAGCCGGTCCGCTGGGCATTCACGTGACCTGTGTTGAGCCAGGTCCGTTCCGCACCGACTGGGCCGGACGCTCACTGCATCAGACGCCGAGCACGCTGCCAGACTATGCGGAGACCGCCGCCGCGCGGATGAAAGCGACCTCCGAATACAGCGGCACTCAGAAGGGCGATCCGGCGCGGGCCGCCGCGGCGATGATTGCTATTACCGAGCATGAAAACCCGCCACGTCATCTGGTGATGGGTGCCTGGGGCCATGACGCCGTGACAGGTAAGCTCAAAGAGCGTCTGGCTGAGATAGACGCGTGGAAACAGACGTCGGTGGAGACGGATTTTCCGGAATAGAGGTGAATTGTGGGTGGCGGGAAGCCGCCTGCGGGTGAACCAGAAGCTATTAAAATACGAAAGGCCCGTTTATCGGGCCTTTGAGTGCTAATCGGGAATCTTTGCTTCCTGCATGTCGCGCGCATTCAGTTCTTTCAGCTTGCGGCGCAACAGGGCAGATGACGAACGTTTTCTCGCCTGAGCTAACTGAGCTTTAATGGCGGGCAGATCGGGCCGGGCCAGCCACTCTGCAATCAAAAGTGCCCTTAACTCTTTATATCGGGTTTCAACCGGAGCTAAAGGGGTTGTTTCATCGTGTGTATCATAAAACGACATAGCAAGCTCTCCCTGTAGTCACTACTTTATAAGCCTGGAAACAGTCCGGGATTAAAGGTTGCGGCGCTTTCTTCGGCAACCCTGTTCGGCGATTGTAGCGTAGTTCATTTTTTAACCCAAGCATGGCGTCGTAGATCTCTTCCAGAGGAGTCGGACGATTGCGTTCAACGATCTCGCCAGACGCAGGCTGGAAAACAAAACCGCCGATAGAGAAGCTTTCATGGTGTGCCATTAACGCAAGTACTACACTTTTTAAAACGACTGCACTACCTAATCCGGGAATGCTGATGTGGCGAAAATCGCTCATGCACTCCAGACCATCGCACACGTCAAAACAGACCTCAGCCAGCCCGTTAACAGGAAAGGAGATACCGGGTGGCATCCGATATCCGATGCGGGTAAAGGTCTGTTCATCTATCCGGTCGCCAACGATGACAGTGTAAGTTTCGCTGCCGCCAACAAAAACGTAGCTGTGATAAATCTGGCGGTCATAAATAAATCTTTTTCGTCTGATTTCGTAGTTTTCGAGATAAATATCTTCTTCAATACGCACTTCTCATCCCTGCCGTAACATATGAATCCCTGAAACTCGATTTTTCAGTTCCTGCTCAGCACCGTCAATCATCCATGGTAAAAGTGAGGTTATTCATTCCAGCATTTCAGCCGCTGTTGCGCATTAACAACACCGTTCTGTAAGCCAGCCCACAAACCATTCACCTGGCACGCACCCTTATTGCGCAGCCCTGCGCCATCACTGTGCTGAAAAAATAAACAGCGACCCGCTTCTGACACCATAAGAATTCGATCTTGTATCCCAGCCCGTATTCCACCTCGCATCCCTGACCCAGCCCCTTGAGTTCGCGGCTATCTGGCACGCTTCATGCACTAGCTCATGGGTACACTTTTGGCGAGGTAACCCATGTTTGACTCCTTTTTAGACGACGATGCCACCACGATGGCCGCTCTGATCCGCAACGGGGAAGTATCAGCCTGCGAACTGACCGCTGCGGCGCTGGCGAGGATGGAACAGCGTGAACCGACGGTGCAGGCCTTTTGCACCCCGACACCCGAGCTTGCGATGGCACAGGCTAAAGCCATAGATGACCGACGTGCGCGGGGAGAAACACTGGGCGCGCTGGCAGGCGTGCCGCTGGCGGTAAAAGATCTCATCTGCACCGCAAACGTCCGCACTACCTCCGGTTCAGCAGCATACAAAGAGTTCGTACCGGAAGATGACGACATCACGGTGGAACGGCTACTGGCCGCCGACGCCATTCTGCTGGGTAAAACCACCGCGCCGGAGTTCGGCTACAGCGGCGTCGGGCACAATCCGCTTTTTCCGTCGCCACGTAATCCCTGGAATCTGGCGATGACGCCGGGCGGTTCCAGCGCGGGTTCCGGGGCGGCGGTGGCGGCACGCCTTTGCCCGATTGCACTGGGCAGCGATGGCGGCGGGTCAGTGCGTATTCCGGCGGCGCACTGCGGCATTTTTGGCTTCAAGGCGTCGATGGGGCGGGTGCCGTTATGGCCCGGCTGTCGTGATGAACGCTATCCCGGCGTGTCGAGTTGGGAGTCGCTGGAGCATATCGGGCCGATGACGCGCAGCGTGCGCGATGCCGCCCTGATGATGTCACTGATGGCAGGACCGGATATGCGGGACCGCCACTCGATCCCCTGCAGCGACGTTGACTGGCTGGGTGCACCAGAACATCTGCCTGGCAAGTTGCGTATCGCATTCAGCGCAGATTTTGGCTATGTGGCCGTTGACCCGGAAGTCCGCGCTGTTGTCAGCGCGGCGGTAAGGCGATTTGCTGCTGAAATCGGTGCGGAACTGGAGCTGGCCGATCCTGGCTTCCCGGATCCGTCAGCCGCTTTTGGCGCACTGGTGGCGATGGAAAGTGATCTCACCGGCATGCGCCAGATGATGGCGGAGCAGGGCAGCACAATGTCACCGCATCTGGTCGCTATGTTACAGCGCGACTGGCGGGCAGAGAACTTTACCGATGCCATCGCCACCCGCAAAGCGGTCAGCAATAGCCTGTGGCGCTTTATGCAGCGCTTTGATCTGTTGATCACGCCGACGCTGGCCGTGCCGCCGTTTCCGCTGGGAATGCAGGGACCGGAGATCATTGATAGTCGCATGGTTCGCAACGATCACTGGCTCTCATTCTGCTTCCCGTTCAATTTCACCGGCCAGCCCGCCGCGTCAGTGCCTGCAGGTTTCACCGCCAGCGGCCTGCCGGTCGGTATGCAGATTGTTGGTCGTCATCTTGATGATGCTTTAGTGCTGGCTGCCAGTGCCGCTTTCGAGCGCATTCAGCCGTGGAATCACCTTCAACCCGGAATCGCCCAATGAAAACGTCTGACACACCTGCGCTGGAGCAGGAATTTGAACATGAGCCGGTGCCGCTGACGCATCGTCATTCAACCCGCTCTGTTTCAGCGGTCTGGTTTGGATTCCCGATGATCCTCACCAATGCGCTGTTTGGCGGCATCATTACCTGGCATCTGGGCTTCTGGCCCGCGCTGATCGCCATTCTGCTGGGCAACCTGGTGCTGTTCGCCTATGTCGGCGCGCTGAGCTGGTACGCCGGTAACAGCGGGATGAACTTTGCTTTACAGGCTAGACGCACCTTTGGCAGCAAAGGCTACATCCTGGTCTCGGGTTTTCTCTCGACGGTGGTGATCGGCTGGTATGCCTTCCAGACCGGCCTTACCGGCACGGTGATTAATCAGACCTTCGGCTGGAATGCGCTGGCGGTGACGGCCTTTGCCATGATCCTCTACACCGGCATCACGTTCCTGGGCGTGCGGGCGCTGTCCGTGCTGGGGATGATCGCCGCGCCGCTGTTTGTGGTGCTCGGGATGGTGGCACTGTGGCTGATCAGCAAACAGCACGACTTCTCCGTGGTGACGCAGTGGAAAGGCAGCGCCAGCGCCGCCGGCGCAATGAGCATGGGCACCGCCGTCACCATGGTGGTGGCCGGTTTTGCCGACTCCGGCACCATGACCGCTGACTTTACCCGCTGGTCGAAGAATGGACGCTCAGCGGTCATCGCTGCCTTCTCCGCTTTTCCGGTTGCGAACGTCATCTCGTATCTGTTCGGCGTGGTAATTGTAGCCGTGGGCGCGGCGGTGGATCCGCTGACCAATGGCGGTAACTTCCTGCCGATGCTGATGGGGCACAGTGCCATCCTGTCGGTGGTGGCCTGCCTGTTTGTCTTTATCAATCTGGGATCGGTCTGCACACACTGCCTCTACAACGGCGCAGTGGGTTTCAGTCATCTGTTCAGCAGCAAAATGCGTCTGTGGACGCTGATCCTCGGCGCCATTGGTGGCGCGCTGGCACTGGCGGGCGTCTGGTCTTACTTCCTGGAGTGGCTCAGCCTGCTCGGGATCGTGGTGCCACCATTTGGTGCTGTGATGATTGTGGATTTGATCTTTATGGCGCGCATCAGTGAGCAGCGTCCGGCTCAGCGATTCCGTGGTACAGCGTTTGCCGCCTGGGCAATAGGTAGCCTGTGTGCGGTGATCGCTCATGTGGCTTTCCCGCAGTTCGGTGAAGCAGTGATTGGTCTGGTGACCGCCGCCATCAGCTACAGCGTGATCAGCAAAATGCGCATGCCGCGCCCGGTAATGGAGAACAGCAATGCCCGATTACAGCGTTAATTCAACCCCTTACGCCTGGCCTTTTGACGGCAGTTTCACCCCGGCTGACACGGCGTTAATTGTGATTGATATGCAGACCGACTTCTGTGGCGTCGGCGGCTATGTCGATAGCATGGGCTATGACGTCAGCCTGACCCGCGCACCCATCGCCCCGTTGCAGCAGGTGCTGGCCGCGATGCGCGCCCGGCAGTTTCCGATTATTCATACCCGTGAAGGGCATCGGCCCGACCTCAGCGATTTGCCCGCCAATAAACGGTGGCGTTCGAGACGGATGAATGCCGGCATTGGCGATGTCGGACCTTGCGGCCGCATTCTGGTGCGCGGCGAGCCAGGCTGGGAGATTATTCCGGAGCTGGCCCCGTTGCCGGATGAGGTCGTGATTGATAAGCCAGGTAAGGGGTCATTTTACGCCACCGATCTGGAGCTGATACTGCGCAGTCGTGGCATACGTAATCTGATTCTCACCGGTATAACCACCGATGTCTGCGTTCATACCACGCTACGTGAAGCCAACGATCGCGGTTTCGAGTGTCTGGTGTTATCTGATTGCTGTGCCGCAACGGAGCGGCGTCATCATGAGGCGGCGCTGAGTATGATCCATATGCAGGGCGGCATCTTTGGCGCGGTTGCCACCTCTGCCGCACTGCTGGACAGCCTGGGCAGTTAGTCTTTCTGGCGGATAACCTGAGCGTACAACTCCGCTCAGGCTATCCCGTCAGGCGATGATACCTGCCTGACTGTCTGGCGCCGCTCTCTTCATCAGCGTTTCAGGTCGGGCACCGCCTGACTGAACAGATCGCTCTGAAGCTGATTACAACCTGCATCCGCCAGTGCAGACATCTGCCCCTGTGTTTTCACGCCTTCTGCTATGACCATCAGGCCCAAAGGCTGAACCAGCTTCATCACCGATTCAATACTTGCTACTGAATTTTCCGCTACGCCGGGCGGGATAGTCCGACCGCTCGCTTGGGCCATTGAGGTAAATCTGCCGCATCACCGCGCATTTCCTGCCAACTTCGCTGCAATGGTTCATACTCATGGGCGCTAAATGTGTTACGAACGGATAGCCGTGCAGACAACGGTTACTGAGTTTGTCACTTCGCTGACAGCCTGAGGTTGCCAGCTGACTATAAGGGAAAATAATGCCATTGTTATTCGGTGAGTTATCTGGTTTCCCGTCATGGGTGCCTGTTGTATTACTCGTCTCGCTTTCGTTTATCGTGGGCTTCCTGGCCCGGCTTATCCTGCTGGCCTTTATCCGCTACTGGCAGAGTCGCGACAGAAAGCTGTTCAAATCCCTTGAGAAGCACCTTAGCGGGTCCATGTTCTTTTTCGTACCGCTATTAATGATCAATGTCGGGATTAACTACATTAACTTTCACCCTGAGTCGCTTGAGTTAATCACTAACATCATCAACGTCTTTATTATTATGTCATTCTGTTCGGTCCTGATACGGCTGACCAATGTGGCGCAGGATATGCTCTATATCCGCTATGACATTAATATTTCGAATAATCTTCGTGCACGAAAAATTCGTACGCAGATTATCTATGTCAAAAAAGTGGTTATTGTCATCCTGGTACTGTTCTGCATTTCACTGATACTGTTGAGCTTTCCTGGCGTCCGTAAATTCGGCACCACTATTCTGGCCGGTGCAGGTGTTGCCGGTATCATTATTGGTTTCGCCTTACAGAAGTCGCTGGTTAATCTGTTTGCCGGTATTCAGATCGCCTTTACCCAGCCTATCAAAATTGATGACGCGGTGGTGGTGGAAAAAGAGTGGGGCTGGATTGAGGAGATCAACCTGACCTATGTGGTAGTGCGCATCTGGGATCTGCGTCGTCTGGTGCTGCCGATTACTTATTTCACCGAGAATCCGTTTCAGAACTGGACACGCAACAATGCCCAGATTTTAGGCTCGGTGTTTCTCTACGTAGATTACTCCATGCCGCTGGAGCCGCTGCGCAGGCAGTTTGAAAAAGTCCTCAGTGAAACCAAACTCTGGGATGGGGAAACTTCCGTGCTTCAGGTGACCGACACCACTGAGAAAACAATGACTATCAGGATGCTGATGACTGCCCAGAACTCCCCAATTGCCTTTGATTTACGCTGCTACGTGCGGGAAAAGATGATTGAGTTTATTCAGCAGAATTACCCGGAAAGCCTGCCACAGGTGAGGGCGTCACTGACGGATAGCGGGGGTGAAAAGTCAGCAAGGGAAATAGCTGAATAGCGGGTTTTGAGGTGCGGAACGGCGTTTACTGTTGCAAACAGGCGTCAACGCGTAAAGCCTTAAACAGGCCATACCGACAGGGGGGCTTGTCGGTGCCGCCCGATGCCAGCGTATCGACCACCCTGGCGCCTGAGTCCGCAGAGGTGACAAAGAGCACGGCCACCATCGCCATGGCAATAAAGGAGAGCAGCGAGCTGAAGGGGAAGTGCTCAGGGAAGTTGAACAGTGCCAGCGTCTGATTGCTCATGACCGTTTGCGCCAGGTCAGTGGCACCCTGCTGCACAATCAGCCAGATTGCGCTGTTGCCGAAAAAGTCATCCAGCGCAGCGTAGCGACCGTTGCCGTGGTGGTGGCCACCCACAATCTGGCGTTTGGGCACTGACCGGCATGCTGATTGCGTCTCTGAACTTTGCCACCAAAGTGGCCTGCTTTATGGCGGTCTCCTCTGTGCTGAAGGGCGAGACACGCACCTATACCGTAACCGGGCAGGTCTTCTTTGCCTCGGCTGAACGGTTTATCCATCACTTCGACTTCCACGAGGCGCTGGATCGCGTGGTCATCGACGTGTCGCTCACCCATTTCTGGGACATCACGTCGGTCAGCGTGCTGGACCGCATCGTAATTAAGTTCCGCCGTCAAAGGTGCCGACGTGGACGTCAGAGGCATGAACGAGGCGATCCGCACTCTCGTTGACCGCTTTGGTGTGCATGACAAACCCGAAGAAGTTGAAAAGCTGATGGGCAGCCGCTAGCCCTGATGCACGTGCTGGAAAAAAGATCCTCCCGCAGGTTCCGGACTGAATGTTAAAGCAGGCCTGTTAATGATTTTTCATTTGCATAATCGGCTGCTTACAAAATTAAGTAACGCGTTGACCTCGTATTCTTATTCTGGAAAACAAGAAGGCTGAAATGCCCTTTGTCCCTGTCCTTCCGGTAATACCTTTCCAGGTAAAAACACAAAGCTTAATAAAACCTTAAGATCTGACGGCTATTTCTCTCTATTTATTCAGTTAACATGCTATTCCGTCTCATGCCTTTTAATTTGTATTACAAAATCAGAAGCCTGCGGAATAGTTTATCGCTTTTTTTTCACCAGAGCCTTTCAGGTTAGAGTCTGAATGATAACCCGGTAAATTATCAGGGTCTTAATTTACACGGCCAGATACGAATATTAAGAGAGGTGATCTGCATCAATAAATATCATTATTTAAGGGCGGGTGATGAAAGTGGCTCTAATAAATATCGTCGCTATGCCGATATGTAACGTAACCCTGAGGAAATGTCAGTCTCAGGTACTTTTCAACACCAGGATTATTAAAATGAATATTATAAAAAAAGTGTCAAAACTCAATATAGGCAGGAAACTTACTCTGGGTTTTTTGCTGGTTATACTGGCGTCACTGGCTATATCAGTCCTTGCTGCCCTCTGTTTTTTAAAAATCCAGGATAACTCGGAAAAGCGCGACGTCACGGTACAAATGGTTGATGCACTGGCGAAAGCGAGGCTGAACCGCACGCTATTTCAGTACACCCGCGACACTAAATTCATCGAACTCAACGGTGAGGCGATGAATCAGTTGTCTGCTTTGTACAAAAATCTTGAGAAATATTCCTGGTCAACAGGCGGTCGTGAAAAGCTTTCTGCGCTCAATACTGCTCTGGCTCAGTATCAGGAAAAGCGTCAGCACTTTCTCGCAAGCAACCACAGTGCAGCCCTTTCTCTGAATGATATTCAGGCTCTCGGACTGACGTCAGTGGCGGAAAAACTGGCTGCCCGACAGGCTTATGTCCCGGCAGACCTTACTGCACCCCTGCTGGCTCTCAGCCTCAAAACTGAACAGGCTGCATTTTATGTTCAGGCGTTCATGCATGGGCCAGATGCTTCCACACTGAATAAGTTTAACGAAATCAAAGACGGTTTTTCACCACTCGTCAGTCAGCTTAGTGGTCTCGCTGACACCTCACTCGGTGCGCTTCTGGCCGATGTGGCGCAAAAAACCACCTCAGGCACCACGCTGTTAAATAATTATCTCCAGTCAGTGCAGGTCGAAAAACGCGCCTCAGATGAAATGACCGCAGCGGCGGGAAAACTGAATCAGTCAATCACTGACCTCGCGTTCTTTCAGTCTGAACAGGCTCAGAAATACATGCATACCGCACTGTGGCAGATTGGTTTTGCCACCCTTGTCTGTATCACTCTCAGTCTCTTGATCGCCTGGAGAATGACCCGCAGCATCACCGTTCCGCTGAGAGAGACGCTTACTTCGGCACAGCGTATCGCTGAAGGTGACCTGACCGCCGAAATAACCAGTTCCCGTACTGATGAGCTTGGCGAACTGATGACTGCCATGGGTGCCATGAACCAGAGCCTGCGTAACATCATCTCCCGGGTCCGGGATGGGGTGAATAACGTCGCCCGCGCCTCGTCTGAGATTGCAGCAGGAAATACCGACCTCTCATCACGCACAGAACAGCAGTCGGCTGCCGTGGTTGAGACGGCTGCCAGCATGGAGGAATTAACCTCCACCGTTAAGCTGAATGCGGAGAACGCCCATCACGCCAGTCAGCTGGCCACGGATGCGTCGCATAATGCCAGCTGCGGCGGGGAAATCATCAGTGAGGTGATAACCACAATGGGCGGAATAAGTCAGAGCTCAGGCAAAATCGGCGAAATCATCACCGTTATTAACGGTATCGCTTTCCAGACGAATATTCTGGCGTTGAATGCGGCAGTAGAGGCCGCGCGCGCAGGTGAGCAGGGCCGGGGCTTTGCCGTTGTGGCAGGCGAAGTGCGCAATCTTGCACAGCGCAGTTCACTGGCCGCAAAAGAGATAGAAGTGCTGATTCGGGAATCACTGGACAGAGTGAGTAACGGTACTGAGCTGGTAAACCGCGCCGGCGTGACAATGGAGGGTATCGTCAGGTCCGTGACGCAGGTAAGGGACATCATGGGTGAAATTGCCGCTGCATCAGACGAACAGAATCGCGGCATTACCCAGATTGCACAGGCCATGACGGAAATGGATAGCACAACCCAGCAGAACGCTGCGCTGGTTGAGGAGTCTTCTGCTGCGGCCAGCAGTCTGGAAGAACAGGCGCTTGAGCTTGAAAAAACCGTTGCCGTTTTCCGTGTGCCGTCTTCCGGGACGTTTACACCCAGAGCGCAGACTACCAGGCGCAACGCACAACCGTCAGTATCTCTGATGGCGTCGAAAGCAAACTGGGAAACCTTCTGACCATCGTTGTCCTGCATCCTAAGGGGCCGACCGACGTCGTTTCTGGCATTCGGTGGTCCCCTTTCTGGGTTTATGTCATCGGAGGTGATAAATGTGTGACGATAACGCCGTTAATGCACTGCATGTTCACATTGGTAAAGCGGTGGAGGCTCTTTTTTATGATGGCGAGCCAATCACCCGTGCAAAAGTCATTGCCCAACTATGTCTGTTGTTAGATGAAGAACCTGACTGCATCCTGCAAAACGAAATAGCAGGCGCAGTCAGCCTGCTCACTTACCCGTTCGACACAAAATGAGAGTGAACGGGTTGCTACAATCCCTGGCGACAGAATTTTGCGTGCGATGAGAGGTTGATCTGAAGAGGACGTGGTTAACCTCCGCACTGCATTCATGATCGGGCATACCCGATTTACTGTAGCAACAAACATTCAGATTTATTCCTGTGATCCTCAATCTTCCTGGCAACGAGGCTCGTTCAGACGAGCATAGGGAAAGGGGACAGCTGACCCAGTGGCTGAACGCATTACCGGCTGGAAGCTGTATCAGTCCGGATAAGCAAGCGTATGAAATCGCTGACAGATATCAGTAAGTATTCTGATGTGTTCAGCGAGTCCGTGGCTGATCCAGTTCATTTTTAACAGTAATTTTATTAATTCATGCAGGCGCTTAAGGGATAGGTTATTGACCTGCACGTGATTTTTAGCTTTTTTCCACTCGGTGGTGTCTGGCAATGATCTGCCAGGTTTTCTCGCTTATTCCTCTCATAATACCGCGTTATGTTCGGGCGTCGCCAGTCGTGCTGCATCACCGATTTAACCGAAAAAGGTCACTTTCTGTAATGAGTAGGGGTTTCGATACCTTTCAAAAACATAAAAGAAACTGATTAGTTTTACCATCTGACCATAAAGTGTGTTTTAGGATAGCCGATAAAAGAAAGGTATCTTGACTTCTCCCTCGGGTAACCTCTCATGACAATTTTAAAGAAACTTACGCTGGTCTTTATCTTTACACTTCTGGCGCTGCTTTTTTTGGGCATTATCAGTATCCGCTCTCTGGGCGGCGCACAGGATCGGTTCGATTATGTGGCCACCAACTCCCTGCCCAGCATCAACAAAATCAGTGAAATCTCTCAGCTTCGTGAAGAAGCAAGACGGCAGATACTGATGGGCCTTTTGGGTACCGATAAAGCGATTTTTGAAAAGCATATGGTCACTGCAAAGGAATATCTGACCAAAACGCGCGAGGCAATGGATGACTATAAAGCCCATTTTATTTCAGATAAGAAGGATGGGGAGTCAATAAATCAGGCTATTCAGAATTTCGGGGTCTATCTCGAGAAAGTAAATAAGATGGCGGGCGTCTATCAGACCGGCGGCATTGATGCGGCCAGGGTCATGGTTTCCGATCAGGGAGAGACCGCGGCGGCCTCGGTTGTGGTGAGCCAGAATCTGAAGGATCTTCTAGCCTATAACTATATGATAGCCAATAACTTTGCGGCGGAAAACCATGCGCAGTATCTACATACGCTCTGGCTTCTGAGCAGCATTATAGTAGCCGCGGTGATACTGACAGCCCTTTCTTCATACTCTGTCCTGAGCTATATCAGAAAAGGCCTGCAGAATTTACAGAGCACCATGAAAACCATCGAGGAAACCCTGGACCTGACTCTTCGGGTAAATCTCAATAAAAAAGATGAACTGGGCGCAACGGCTGGCAGTTTTAATGCCCTTGTGACTAAGTTTCGGGAGGTTCTGTCAGGCGTCCGGGATGCCAGCAAAGAGGTGGATACGGCGTCAGAGGAAATCGCTCACAGCAATGATGATCTGTCATCACGCTCAGAGTCTCAGGCTTCTTCACTTGAGCAAACCGCAGCCAGTATGAACGAGCTGTCGGCCACCGTGAAACACAATATGGATAACGCGACAGAGGCGAATAACTTCATCGGTAAAGTGCAATCCATCGTCAACCATAGCAACCGTGAGCTGAATGATTTAACAAGTGCCATCAACGATATCTCTGTCTCTTCAAATAAGGTTTCAGAAATTATCTCCATTATTGATGGCATTGCGTTTCAGACCAACATTCTGGCGCTTAACGCTGCAGTGGAAGCCGCCCGTGCCGGGGAGCAGGGCAAGGGGTTTGCCGTGGTCGCCGGCGAGGTCCGCTCATTGTCACAGCGTTCTTCTGTAGCAGCCCAGGATATCCGGGGTCTGATTGAAGAAGCAATCCAGAATGTGGATAAAGGCGTGGTATACGCAGCGAATGTGACGTCGCGAATGAATGAAGCTCTGAGTGTTGTTGATGAAACGACGCAATTGATTAATCAGGTCAATACTTCCTCTAAAGAGCAGAGTTATGGGATCGACCAGGTGAACATTGCGGTCACGCAGATGGAAAGCAATCTGCAGCAGAATGCCGCAATGGTAGAGCAGATGTCTGCCGCTGCGGGCTCACTGAGTCAGCAGGCGGGCAGGCTGCTGACAGAGGTCAGCTCATTTAAGCTCTGAGCCAATCCGGATTCAGCCAACGTTTATTACCGCACAGGCTGAGAACATAGCGTGACTGGCCCTGTTTTACCGGTTTCAATCCCGTGTAGGGCAGGGTGCAGCCTGAGGGTCAAAAAAATTTATTGCCGTCAAGGATGCGCGCTAAATGCGCTCAGAACGGAAGGCTCGCTTTGAGAATTATATCGACGCACGCAGCGGGCGATAATTTTGCGGTATCCAGCTGCAGATGATCCCTTCTCCAGGGTTCATAATCACGATCCATGACGGCCTGCCAGTCAGGCACTTTTAAGCCAGGAATTTCTGAGATTCTGTTCTCTACACGAGCCCGATGCTGTTCCGGATCCGAACAAAGGATTTCGATTTCCAGAAAGGGAACACCTGATGATAGTGCGATATCACGAAAACTATCTCGCACCAGATTAAGATCATTTACTGAGTCAGTGACAACGGGTAGTCCCAGTCTGAGATTCTCCCGCGCAAGCGCATAGAGGATGAAATAGCCTTCAGGGCCAATCTCTCTGAACGCTGCTGATTCATTACGCAGTACCTGTTCGATCGTATCGACGCGTAAATACACCGCTTTTAATTTTTCAGATAACATTTTAGCGACCGTGCTTTTTCCACAACCGGGAAGGCCACTGAATATGTACAGCATAACGACTCCTGTTTAAATCCGCGCTCCAGCGTTAAATTCTGACATGTTTGCAGAGCATGCTGCGCGCGATTATCCATACACATTACGAATGCGCATCACCCTTTGCCCGCAGCGAACGTGGGTGATTCTGCATAGCTATTTATCTGGCAAGGCTTCAACATTAGCAGAGCGGATTGCCGGGAGGTTTTGGGTAATCTTTTCCACAGGCCAGTCCCACCAGGCCAGCTTCTCGAGTATCGATAGGGTCTCATCGTTAAAACGCTGCCTGATAACCCTGGCTGGATTACCCCCCACAATCGAATATGCCGGGACATCCGACGTGACGACAGAACGTGACGAAATGATCGCGCCGTTACCGATTTTAATGCCTGGCATAATCAGCGCCTGGTAACCAATCCATACGTCATTGCCAATCACTGTATCGCCTTTATCGGGCAGGTCACCGGCCTGAGGCTGGCTTGCTTCCCATCCGTTTCCGAAGATGTAGAACGGATAAGTGGAGAACCCCGCCATGCTGTGGTTAGCCCCATTCATAATGAACTGAACGCCTTTCGCTATAGCGCAAAATTTTCCAATAATGAGTTTGTCGCCAATAAACGGGAAGTGATAAAGGACATTGCGCTCGAAGTTTTCTGCGCCTTCAGGGTCATCATAATACGTAAAATCACCGATGATGATGTTGGGGTTTTTCACCCTGTTTTTAATAAAACAAACCTGTGGGAAGCCTTCCATTGGATGGGGATTGGCCGGATCCGGTCCGTACATATTCTCTCCTTTACGTGCGGCTTTAGGTCGTTCCAGTGTACACCCTAATGCCCGTTGTCCTTTTCACAGACACAATGTAACCATGATGAGGGATAGATTCTGTCTGTGAAAAACTTCCGTTTCCTGATGTGCTGCTTATTAGAGTCTGGATAAATAATACGCAAAATTTTCATTCTCTGTTCATCCCTTTATTATCAATCATAGAGAATCAGAAACGATTTTATTAATGCCGTTTCGCCAGTGTGAAGCGTCACACGACGCCGTTTTCATAACGGCTGGTTTCAGATTTACCACTCAAAAATAAAATTTTTGCATTTTTGTCAGTTTATGCAGGGGCAAAGAGTTCTGATTTTCAGAATACTATATTTCAATTAAATCAAAGAGTTATGCTTGTAAGAATCCTGGCTATATGGAAGGTTTGGTAGGAAAGCGAAACGCTGAGAAACATAACTTTACATTGGTTTTTTTATGTGACGCTCAGAAGGCCAGTAAAAGACGTTAATTTAATCAGATTGCTTAAAATTAACAGTGTAAATTTCGCTCGCCGGGCAAATTATCTATATCGCCATATACTGACAGCATATTCGTTGAACGAATATAACCGTCTTTTATTAACGCTAATTCATAGCGGCAGGGCTGGCACCATACCGGCGTTTTAGCACAGGAGAGAGTAAAATGGATCAAACCGCATTTATGATTGGGTTTTCGGTCATGGCCATTGCGTCACTGATTATTTACGTGACCGGTGATAAGAAATATCCCTTTGGTCACCATACACTCGTGCACGCGTCAGTGCCGTTTATTGCCGCCACAGCCTATCTGGCCATGGCGTTTGGGTTTGGCAATCTCACGCTGGACAGTGGCACGATAGTGTACCTGGCGCGTTACGCTGACTGGTCCATCACCACGCCTCTCTTACTGGCCGGGTTGGTCATGCTGGCTTTCCATGAACAGGGTAAACCAGGAGAAATGGGCGGCTTTCTGACTGCCATCATTGTGCTGGATGTGATGATGATTATCACCGGCCTGGTCTCTTCCCTGGCGGAAAATCCTGTCGCGAAATGGGTGTGGTATTCATGGTCGTGTGCGGCATTTCTGGGCGTTGTTTATCTGCTCTGGGGGCCACTGCGCGCACTGGCCGCGACGCGAGGCAACGCGCTGGCAGGTGCCTACAACAAGAATGTAGCCTTGCTGACCCTCGTGTGGTTTATCTATCCGATCGTTTTTCTGGTCGGTCCGGAAGGTCTCAGTGTCATCACTGATGCGACATCTGTTCAGGCATTCCTGATTCTGGATATTATCGCTAAAGTTTTCTACGCCTTCTACGCTGCGGCTAATATGAAAAAAGCGCTCTCTCATACTACGCCTGTTGGTGCTGTGAGGAGATGACAGCCCAGGTGCGGTTCGGCTGGGCAGGACTCTGGGGGGCAGCGCTCGCTGCCTCTTTCAGCCCCCCTGCGGGGCAAGTGCTGTTTGCGACCCTGGCCATTGGCGTTATCGGCATGGCACACGGTGCCAGCGATCTTGACGTCGTTAAACGCGAGCGTCAGTTCCCGTTTCTTGCCGCCTATGGACTGGTCATCTTGATCTGTCTGTTCTGGTGGCACGGTGCTCCGGCGCTGGCGTTGCCCGTTTTTCTTCTGGCATCTGCCCTGCATTTTGCGCTTGAAGACGCCCCTGATGGACGCAGCCCCGAACGTCTGGCGCGGGGGATAAGTATGATAGCGGCCCCAGCGACACTGCATCTGCAGGCATTTAGCGCAATTCTGCATGAGGCGGCACCAGGATTTTCAATGCCGGACGCTCTTGCTGTGGGCATTGCCATTACAGGGGGACTCTGTGCGTCAGGGCTTATTTTTGCGGGTTTCGTTCGTCAGGACAGGCGTCTTCTGACGGGTACACTGGCGTTGTTACTGCTTCCACCTTTCGTCGGTTTTTCAATGGGATTCTTAATTTTACATGCGCTGCCGCAAACCCGACAGCGGCGCGATCAGCTGAAATGCACCAGCTATCTCCGCTACCTGCAAGCCACCTGGCCGGTACTGACGGCGGCTCTTCTGCTGGCTGCGGGAACCATTGTGGTGATGCATCCTGTGGACAACGCGGGAATTCAGCCATTGTTTGCTGTACTGGCCGCACTGGCAATCCCGCATATGCTCATTACGCCCTGGTTTGAATCACGGCATCCGGCGTGAAACCGTCCCGCTAATAGGGTAGACGCCCCTACATTCACCACTCCTTCACTCCCCCGTCACCGTTCTGTCATCTGATCCCTTCAGGCTAACACCATCCCGCAGCGTCCTATTACTGCGTTCCCACTCTGTAACCCGTGAGGATTTCATCGTGATGGAGTTATCCAGACATCCGACCACTGTTTATCAGGCTGTTGCCGCACAACTGGAGCAGGCGCTGAAAGAGCGCTACCGCTGCGGCGACTATCTTCCTTCCGAGCAGCAGCTGGCCGATCACTACGAGGTCAACCGCCACACGCTGCGCCGGGCTGTCGATGAGCTGGTGCACAAAGGGCTGCTGCAGCGCCGTCACGGTGTTGGCATCCTGGTACTGATGCGTCCTTATGACTATCCGCTGCATGCCCAGGCGCGCTTCAGTCAGAACCTGATGGAGCAGGGGAGTCACCCGACCAGCGAACGGCTGCTGGCGGTACTGCGTCCGGCCAGCAACGACGTCGCCAATGCGCTGGGCGTGAAAGAGGGCGACAACGTCATTCATCTGCGCACCCTGCGCCGCGCCAATGGCGTGCCGCTCTGCCTGATTAATCATTTCCTCGCCGACCTCAGCTGGTGGCCGCAGCTTCAGCAATTTAACAGCGGCTCGCTGCACGACTTCTTAGTGGAACACACCGGCAAACAGCTGGTGCGCACTCAGACGCGTATCAGCACCCGCCGGGCGCAGGCCAAAGAGTGTCGGCAGCTCGACATCGCCCTGCATGCGCCGCTGCTCTGCGTGCGGACGCTCAACAAAACCAGTGATGGCGCGGTGGCGGAATACTCCGTCAGCCTGACGCGCGGCGACATGATCGAACTGACTCTGGAGCACTAATGGAACAGCAAACAGATCGCCAGCGCTGGCTGTCGGTACTGGCGCACAGCAGCGCCGCCTTGCTTGAAGCGCACTGGCATGCGCTTAGCCTCCAGCCCGAATTCACCCTGGTCCGTCCGGCAGAGATTGGGCTGACGCGACTCCAGGCGCGGATGGGCGCTACCGGCAAACGCTTTGTCATGGGCGATGCCACGGTGACACGTGCGGTGGTGCAACTGAGCGACGGTACCCTGGGTTACAGCTATCTGCTGGGGCGCGACAAAGCCCACGCTGAACGCTGCGCCCTGCTGGACGCGCTGTTGCAGCAGCCGGAAACACGGCAGTTGCTGGAAGAGAAGATTATTACCCCGCTGGCGGCGTGGCGCGAGGAGCAGCGACAGCTGCGCGCCCGTGAAATCGCCAGCAGCAAAGTAGATTTCTTTACGCTGGTTCGCGGAGATAACTGATGACTTTACTGGCAAGTTTTAACCATCCGGTCGCGGATGCGCAGCGTGCGTTTCGCCGTATTCTGAAAGCGATGAGCGAGCCGGGCGTGATGGTCTCGCTGCCGCTGCAGCAGGGCTGGGGCGCACTGTCACCGGCGGCCACAGCATTGCTGCTGACGCTGGTCGATCAGGAAAGTCCGGTCTGGCTGGATGCGCAAATCGACAATGAACAGCTGCGTAACAATCTGCGCTTCCATACCGGTGCACCCATTACTTCGCAGCAGGACGCACCGTTCGCCCTGAGCCATGCAACAGCACAGCCCGATCCGACGCAGTTCGCGGCGGGTGACAATATGTCGCCGGAGAAAAGCACCACGCTGATTATCGAAGTGCCGTCGCTGAATGGCGGACTAACGCTGCGTCTCTCCGGCCCTGGCCTGCGGGAAACCCGTGCTATTGCACCACAGCTGCCGGAAAGCGTGCTGGAATATCTGCGCACCCGTCCGCATCCGTTCCCGCAGGGCGTGGATCTGATCTTCACCTGTGGCGAAGCGATCATGGCCGTGCCGCGCACCACCGTTGTGGAGGTGTGCTGATGTATGTCGCGGTGAAAGGGGGCGAAAAAGCCATCTCTAATGCCCATCAGTTACAGGCCGATCTGCGACGGGGCGATCGGGCAGTAGCGGAACTCGGCTGCGATCAGGTGGCGCAGCAGCTGGGGCTGGCGGTGGATCGGGTAATGACCGAAGGCGGAATATACGATCCTGAACTGGCGGCGCTGGCGATTAAGCAGGCCAGTGGCGATCTGGTCGAGGCGATTTTTCTGCTGCGTGCCTATCGCACCACGCTGCCACGTCTGGCAGAGAGCACGCCACTGGCGACCGGTTCGATGCGCATCGAACGCCGCATCTCGGCGGTCTATAAAGACCTGCCGGGCGGCCAGGTGCTGGGGCCAACCTATGACTACAGCCACCGTCTGCTCGACTTCACCCTGCTGGCAAACGGTGAAACGCCTGCCGCGCCGCGTGACGACCGTTCGGTGCCGGATCAGTGTCCGCACATGTTCAGCATGATGAGTGAGGAAGGGCTGGCCACCGCCGAGAGGGATGACGGCAGCGAGCCGGTTGATATCACCCGCGAGCCAATGCGCTTTCCTGCTTCGCGCGCTGCACGGCTGCAACAACTGGTGCGTGGCGATGAAGGTTTTCTGCTGGCGCTGGGCTATTCGACCCAGCGCGGCTATGGCCGTACCCATCCGTTTGCTGGCGAGATCCGCACCGGCTATCTCAGCGTCAGCATCTGTCCCGAAGAGTTGGGCTTTGAGCTGGAGATTGGGGAAGTGCTGCTGACCGAATGTGAAATGGTCAACGGCGTCGCCCACAGTGATGACGCCGCGCCGCAGTTTACCCGTGGCTACGGGCTGGTGTTTGGCCGTGCCGAACGCAAGGCGATGGCGATGGCGCTGGTGGATCGGGCGCTGCAAAGCCGCGAGCAGAATGAGCGCGTGACCAGCCCGGCGCAGGACGAAGAGTTTGTGCTGTCGCACGCCGACAACGTCGAAGCCGCGGGCTTTGTCTCGCATCTCAAGCTGCCGCACTACGTCGATTTCCAGGCAGAACTGGAACTGCTGAAACAGCTGCAGCACGATTATCAGGAGCGCAACCATGGCTGAACTCACCGGCTATAACAATGGCTATCTCGATGAGCAGACCAAACGCACCATCCGTCGCGCCATCCTGAAAGCGGTGGCGATCCCCGGCTATCAGGTGCCGTTCGCCGGACGCGAGATGCCAATGCCTTACGGCTGGGGGACAGGCGGCATCCAGATTACCGCCAGCGTGATTGGCGATCAGGATGTGCTGAAGGTGATCGATCAGGGCGCTGATGACACCACCAATGCGGTGTCAATACGTCAGTTCTTTAAGCGGGTCAGCGGGGCCGCAACCACCGAACGCACCGCCGATGCCACCCTGATCCAGACCCGGCACCGCATCCCGGAAACGCCGCTGGAGGAAGACCAGATCCTGATATTCCAGGTGCCGATTCCTGAGCCGCTGCGTTTTATCGAACCGCGCGAAACCGAGACCCGCACCATGCATGCGCTGGAGGAGTACGGCATCATGCAGGTGAAGCTGTATGAAGATATCGCCCGCTACGGCCATATCGCCACGACCTACGCCTATCCGGTCCGGGTTAACGATCGCTACGTGATGGATCCGTCGCCCATTCCCAAATTCGACAACCCGAAGATGCACATGATGCCTGCGCTGCAGCTGTTTGGGGCCGGGCGTGAAAAGCGCATCTACGCCTTGCCGCCTTATACCCGCGTGGAGAGCCTGGACTTCGACGATCACCCCTTCACCGTGCAGCAGTGGGATGAACCCTGCGCGCTGTGCGGATCGCGCCACAGCTACCTCGATGAGGTGGTGATGGACGACCAGGGAACGCGGATGTTCGTCTGCTCCGACACCGACTTTTGCCATCAGCAGCAGGAACAGCAACATGCACAGTGAACAGCCGCTGCTTGCGGTGAACCAGCTCACCCATCTTTATGCGCCGGGCAAAGGGTTTGAGCAGGTCAGTTTTGATCTCTGGCCCGGCGAAGTACTGGGGATTGTCGGCGAGTCCGGCTCCGGTAAAACCACGCTGCTGCAGAGCCTGTCGGCCCGCCTCACACCGCAGCAGGGCAGCATTCACTATCAGAACCGCGACCTCTATGAGATGAGTGAAAACGACCGCCGTCGCCTGCTGCGCACCGAGTGGGGCGTGGTGCATCAGCATCCGATGGACGGGCTGCGTGCGCAGGTCAGCGCGGGCGGTAACATTGGCGAACGGCTGATGGCGACCGGCCAGCGGAACTATGGCGACATCCGCGCCGAGGCGAGCCGCTGGCTGCAGGCGGTGGAGATTGATGCCAGTCGCATCGACGATCTGCCGACCACTTTTTCCGGCGGGATGCAGCAGCGTCTGCAGATTGCCCGCAACCTGGTGACGCAGCCTCAGCTGATGTTTATGGATGAGCCGACCGGCGGGCTGGATGTCTCGGTGCAGGCGCGACTACTGGATCTGCTGCGCACCCTGGTGCGCGAGCTGAATCTGGCGGTGGTGATTGTCACCCACGATCTCGGGGTGGCGCGACTGCTGGCGCATCGCCTGCTGGTGATGAAACAGGGACGGGTGGTGGAGAGCGGTCTGACTGACCGTGTTCTGGACGATCCTCATCATCCTTACACTCAACTGCTGGTCTCTTCGGTGCTCAATTAAATGACAACGCTCACTCCGCGCCTGCGGGTAGAAAATCTGTGTAAAACCTTTGTGCTGCACAACCAGAACGGCGCGGCGCTGCCGGTGCTACACAACGCCAGCCTGACGGTGGGCGAGGGCGAATGCGTGGTACTGCACGGTCATTCCGGCAGTGGCAAATCCACGCTGCTGCGCGCGCTTTACGGCAACTATCAGCCCGACAGCGGTCATATACGGGTTGCACATCAGGGTGAATGGATCGACATGGCGCAGGCATCAGCGCGCCAGATTATCGCCCTGCGTCGCGACACGCTGGGCTGGGTCAGCCAGTTTCTGCGGGTGATCCCACGCGTGCCGACACTGGAGATTGTGATGCAGCCGCTGCTGGAGCGCGGCGTCGATCGCGAATTCTGCGAAGCGCGGGCCGCCGAACTGCTCAGCCGGCTGAATGTGCCGCAGCGTCTCTGGTCGCTCGCCCCGTCTACCTTTTCTGGCGGTGAGCAGCAGCGCGTGAATATCGCACGCGGCTTTATCGCCGATTATCCGGTGCTGCTGCTGGATGAACCCACTGCCTCGCTCGACAACGTCAACAGTGAGGCGGTGGTGAGCTTAATTGAACAGGCGCGCGCACGTGGTGCCGCCATCGTCGGTATTTTTCACGATCGGGCGGTGCGCGAGCGGGTCGCCGACCGGCTGCACCTGATGCACCCGATCGACACAGGAGTGCAGGCATGATCATCAATAACGTCAGACTGGTGCTGGAAAACGAAGTGGTCAGCGGGTCACTGGAGTTCCGCGATGAGCGCATCAGCAGCTTCAGCGAAACCACCAGCCAGCAGCCCGGTGCGCTGGATGGTGAAGGTGCCTGGCTGCTGCCAGGTCTGGTGGAACTGCACACCGATAACCTCGACAAGTTTTTCACCCCGCGCCCGAAAGTGGACTGGCCCGCACACTCGGCGATGAGCAGCCACGATGCGCTGATGGTTTCCAGCGGCATTACCACGGTGCTGGACGCGATAGGCGTCGGGGATGTGCGCGACGGCGGGCACCGGCTGGATAACCTCAGCAAGATGATCGACGCCATCCGCGACAGCAACCGCAAGGGACTGAACCGGGCTGAGCATCTGCTGCATCTGCGCTGTGAACTGCCGCATCCTACCACTGCGCCGCTGTTTGAAGCGCTGATGGGCACGCCTGAGCTGGCGCTGGTATCGCTGATGGACCATTCGCCGGGCCAGCGTCAGTACGCGTCGCTAACCAAATATCGCGAATATTATCAGGGCAAATATCAGCTTAATGACGCCGAGATGGATCAGTTCGAGCATGACCAGCTCACCCTCGCGGCAGCGTGGTCGCAGCCCAATCGTCAGGCGATTGCCGGGCTGTGTCGGGAACATGGCATCGCCATTGCCAGCCATGATGACGCCACCGCCGCGCATGTGGAAGAGTCCCATGCGGCAGGCAGTCGCATTGCGGAGTTTCCGACCACGCTGGAGGCTGCACGTGCCTCACGCTATCGCAACATGCAGGTGCTGATGGGTGCGCCCAACATCGTGCGCGGCGGCTCGCACTCCGGCAACGTCGCCGCCTGGGAACTGGCGTCACACGGCCTGCTGAACATTCTGTCGTCCGATTACTACCCGGCCAGCCTGCTGGATGCCGCGTTCCGGCTGGCGGATGACGAGCGCAACAGCCTGGGCATGGCGCAGGCCATCGCGCTGGTGACCTGTAATCCGGCCCGCGCATTAGGATTGGAGGACCGCGGTGTCATCGCGGAAGGTTGCCGCGCCGACCTGGTGCTGGCGCACACCGCACACGGCTACCCGCACGTGCGGCACGTCTGGAGCAAAGGCCGGCAGGTGTACTGATGGCGCGGCTGATCTGGCTCACCGGTCCCTCCGGCTCCGGCAAGGATAGCCTGCTGGATGCGCTGCGGGAGGCACCGCCGCCCAAATTGTTGATCGCCCATCGCTACATCACCCGCGCCGCCGATGCGGGCGGTGAAAACCATGTGGCACTCACCGAGGCGGAGTTTGCCCGCCGCGCCGCGCTCGGTCTGTTTGCCGTAAGCTGGGAAGCCCACGGTTTCCGCTACGGCATTGGCTGTGAGACAGAACAGTGGCTGCTGCGTGGACAGAATGTGGTGGTGAACGGGTCGCGGCTGCATCTGGCTCAGGCACAGGCCCGCTTTGGCTCACAGCTGCTGCCGGTCTGTCTGCAGGTGTCGCCCGCTGTGCTGGCGGCGCGGCTGCGTCAGCGTGGACGGGAAGATGAGCCGGAGATTGCCCGGCGGCTGGCGCGTGCCGCCCAGCCGCAGCCCGATGGCTGTCTGATACTCAGCAACGACGGCGCGCTGGCGGAAACCGTCTGCCAGCTTCGCCAGATACTGGAGGCGCATCAATGACATCGACTTTTCCGGCACGGGCAGTAAGCGCCCGGCAGCGATATACGCGACCAGGAGCGCATCCATGAAACTCACTTTTCTTGGCACTGGCGGTGTGACTGCCGCGCCGCTGCCGGGCTGCGACTGTCACGCCTGTCAGCGGGCGCAGCGTAACAGCACTCATGCACGGGCGCCCTGCAGTGCGCTGATTGAGTCTGGCCACGAACGCATCCTGCTGGATGCCGGTCTGCCGCTGCTGGCATCACGCTTTCCGCCCGGCTCGCTGACCCGCATTCTGCTGACCCACTATCACATGGATCATGTGCAGGGCCTGTTTGCGCTGCGCTGGGGCGTGGGCGCGCCGATTCCGGTCTGGGGACCGCCCGATCCGCGTGGCTGTGACGATCTCTACAAACACCCTGGCCTGCTGGATTTCCGTCCCGCTTTAACCCCTTTTGTGGCGCATGCCTTTGGCGAGCTGCAGGTTACGCCGCTGCCGCTGCAGCATTCAAAGCTGACGCACGGTTATCTGTTTGACTGGCATGACACCCGGCTCGCCTGGCTGTGTGATACCTGCGGACTGCCGCCCGACACCGCCGACTTCCTGCGCGGCCAGCCGCTGGATCAACTGGTGATTGACTGCAACGATCCACCCCGTGCAGAGCCTCGAAATCACAATGATCTGACCCAGGCGCTGGCGATAGCAGAGAGGCTCAAGCCGCGTCAGACCTGGCTCACTCACCTCAGTCATGAGATGGATAACTGGTTAGCCGAAAACCCGTTGCCAGAAGGCGTGCTGCCAGCCCGTGACGGCCAGACTTTGCTGTGCGGCGCGCACTGGCCTGTCACGGTTTGATCATCTGGCTGTCATCTCGTGTTCATCGCGTCACGCCTTAATAACCGGCAGAACGCAATCAGCGATGACGGAGAACACCATGGCACAGGCACTTCTGAAAACGGTGGTCGACAACGATCTGCCACCGGCCAGCCTCAGCGGACAAAAAGTGTTGTCGGTGCAGAAACTGAGTAAAGCCTATGGCGACACGCAGGTGCTGGATCAGGTCAGTTTCGACCTGCACGCCGGTGAGCTGGTGGCGGTGATTGGCCGCTCTGGCGCGGGTAAATCGACACTGCTGCACATGCTCAACGGCACAATTAACGCGACGTCCGGTGCGATTATCAGTCTTCATCAGGGCGAAGCAGATCGTAACGTGGTCACGCTTAACAGCCGCCAGCTGCGCGAATGGCGCAGTCAGTGCGGCATGATCTTTCAGGATTTCTGTCTGGTGCCGCGCCTCGACGTGCTGACCAACGTGCTGCTGGGCCGCCTGAGCCAGACCAGCACGCTGAAATCCTTCTTCAAAATCTTTTCTGACCAGGACCGGGCGCACGCCATCGAACTGCTGCAGTGGATGAACATGCTGCCGCAGGCGCTGCAGCGGGCCGAAAATCTCTCAGGCGGACAGATGCAGCGCGTGGCGATCTGCCGCGCCCTGATGCAGAACCCCAAAATCCTGCTGGCTGATGAGCCGGTGGCCTCACTCGACCCTAAAAATACCAAACGCATTATGGATGTGCTGCGCCAGGTCAGCGAGCAGGGCATCAGCGTGATGGTCAACCTGCACTCGATTGAGCTGGTCAAAAGCTACTGCACCCGGGTTATTGGCATTCAGCGCGGTGTCGTGCTGTTTGATGGCCATCCTTCCCGACTCACCGACAGCCTGTTGCACCAGCTGTACGGCGATGAACTTAACCAAATCCATTAACGTCCACAGCAAGAGAATAATTCCGAATGAAACTGACTTCTTTAGCACTTCTGACCAGTGTCATGGCGTTTGGTGTCAGCGCAGCGGATGCGCCGAAACAGCTTAATCTGGGGATTCTGGGCGGGCAGAACGCCACCCAGCAGATTGGCGATAATCAGTGTGTAAAAACCTTCTTGGATAAAGAGCTGGGTGTGGATACCCAGATGCGCAACGCCTCTGACTATTCCGGCGTGATTCAGGGCCTGCTGGGCGGCAAGATCGATATGGTGCTGAGCATGTCACCGGCTTCGTTTGCGTCGGTCTACATTCAGGACCCGAAAGCAGTGGATGTGGTGGGTATTGTCGTCGATGACAAAGATCAGTCACGTGGCTACCACTCTGTCGTCATCGTTAAAGCGGACAGCCCGTATAAAAAGCTGGAAGACCTGAAAGGCAAATCATTCGGTATGGCCGATCCCGATTCGACGTCCGGCTTCCTGATGCCAAACCAGGCGTTTAAGAAGATGTTCGGCGGCACGGTGGATGACAAATATAACAACTTCTTCTCCAGCGTCACTTTCTCTGGCGGTCATGAGCAGGACATCCTGGGCGTGCTGAATAACCAGTTTGATGGCGCAGTCACCTGGACGTCCCTGGTCGGTGACTACAACAGCGGTTACACCTCTGGCGCCTTTGGCCGATTGATCCGCATGGACCATCCGGACCTGATGAAGCAGATCCGCATCATCTGGCAGTCGCCGCTGATCCCTAACGGCCCGGTGCTGGTCAGCAACAAGCTGCCCGCTGACTTCAAAGCGAAAGTGGTGTCGGCGATTAAAAAACTGGATAAGGACGATCACGCCTGCTTCGTAAAAGCCGTGGGTGGTGAACAGCATATCGGTGAGGCGACGGTCGCTGACTATAAAAACATCATCGATATGAAGCGTGACCTGATGAAAGGCAGCCGCGGCTAAGGCCGACGGTGCCCTGACTTTCCCCGTCGAGGCGGGGAGAGCGGGACGCGGCAACCCCGCCTGCGTCCCGCTGCTTTAGCGCCGGAGATCCTCCTTTGACCGAATTCGAACACTATTACCAACGCATCCGCCGCCAGCAGAAACGTGACACGCTGCTCTGGTCACTGCTGCTGGTGGCACTCTATCTGGCGGCGGGCAGGGTGGCAGAATTTAATCTGCTCACCGTCTGGCAGTCGCTGCCGCATTTTTTTGACTATCTGCATGAAATCCTGCCGGTGCTGCATCTGCCGCTGCTGTTTGCCGACGGCAAAACCGAAGGTTCGCTGGCGTACTGGGGCTACCGTCTGCCGATTCAGCTGCCACTGATCTGGGAAACGCTGCAGCTGGCGCTGGCCTCGACGCTGATCGCGGTGGCCGTGGCGGCGGTGCTGGCCTTTTTCGCCGCCGACAACACCCAGACGCCGGTCAGCGTGCGGATGACCATTCGTGCCTTTGTCGCCTTTCTGCGCACCATGCCGGAACTGGCGTGGGCGGTGATGTTTGTGATGGCCTTTGGCATCGGGGCGATCCCCGGCTTTCTGGCGCTGGCGCTGCACACCGTGGGCAGCCTGACCAAGCTGTTTTATGAGGCGATTGAGTCGGCATCCGACAAGCCGGTGCGCGGCCTGGCCGCCTGTGGCGCCAGCAAGCTGCAGCGGATGCGCTTCGCCTTCTGGCCCCAGGTGAAACCGGTCTTTCTCTCTTACAGCTTTATGCGACTGGAAATTAACTTCCGCTCTTCAACCATCCTCGGGCTGGTTGGCGCAGGCGGTATCGGCCAGGAGCTGATGACCAATATCAAACTGGACCGCTACGATCAGGTCAGTATCACGCTGCTGCTGATTCTGATTGTGGTATCGCTGCTGGATACGCTATCTGGCCAGCTTCGTCGCCGTGTGACAGGAGATCGGACATGATGAGCCACGTACCTGATGTCACGCTAATGAAGCAGCAGCATCGTGAACTCTTTGCCGCGCAGCCGCGCTATCTGCGCCGCATAGGGCTGATGGCGCTGGCGGTGCTGCTCTACTATCTCTTTTTCTTTTCCGTATTTGGCCTGGAATGGTCGCGCCTGCTGATGGGCTGCCAGCAACTTGGACGCTATTTCCTGCGAATGTTTGTCTGGCATGACTTCATGAACTGGCCGTTTGGCTACTATTTTTCGCAGGTCGGGATCACTTTAGGCATTGTGTTCGCCGGGACGCTGACCGCCTCGCTGCTGGCGCTGCCGCTCTCGTTTCTGGCGGCACGCAACGTCATGCACGATGGCGCGGCAAAACCGCTGGCGTTTCTGATGCGCCGTGTGTTCGATGTGTTACGCGGCATCGACATGGCGATCTGGGGGCTGATATTCGTGCGTGCGGTCGGCATGGGGCCGCTGGCCGGGGTGCTGGCGATTATCCTGCAGGATGTCGGTCTGCTCGGCAAACTCTACGCCGAAGGGCACGAAGCGGTGGAGCGATCGCCAGGTCGCGGACTGAGTGCCGTGGGTGCCAACAGTTTGCAGAAACACCGCTTCGGCATCTTTACCCAGTCATTCCCGCAGTTTCTGGCGCTGAGCCTTTACCAGATTGAGTCCAATACCCGCTCGGCAGCGGTGCTGGGCTTTGTCGGCGCGGGTGGTGTCGGTCTGGTCTACGCCGAGAACATGCGCCTGTGGAACTGGGATGTGGTGATGTTTCTGACGCTGATCCTGGTGGTGGTGGTGATGGTCATGGATGTGATTTCCAGCCGCCTGCGTAAGCGCTACATCAGTGGGAAACCGGTGCCGTTGTGGCAGCCTGCTGCGCGCGATTAAGCCGTTCGCTGCGCTGCCAGGCGCGCTGTAGCGCCTGCATCAGTTGTGCCTGCTGCCAGGGTTTCGCCAGCCGTTCACACAGCGGCAGCGTGACCGGCTGGTGACGCAGATCCTGACCGCTGATAAGCAATGTCGCCAGCTGTGGCCAGTTCTGATGGGCCTGCCGGATCACCTCTGCGCCGTTAATCTCGCCGGGTAGCATCAGGTCGCTGATCAGCAGGTCGATATCCGGTGTCTGGCGCAGCAGCGCCAGCGCCTCTTCACCGTCGCCACATTCCAGCGTCAGATAACCCAGCTGATGCAGATGCTCGCACAGTGTCTGCCGTACCGCCGGTTCATCATCCAGTACCAGCACCAGCCGGTTACTGGCCGCTTCAAGATCTGCTGCAAGGTCAGCCTCACCGGGCACAGGCGGTGGCGGGGCGATAACGGCGGCTTCCGCTGCGCGCGGCAACAAGAGACGCACCGTGGTGCCCTGGCCCGGCGCAGTTTCCAGTTCTATCTGTCCGCCTGACTGCCGCACAAAGCCGTAAACCATGGACAGTCCAAGCCCGCTGCCACTGCCGGTCGCTTTGGTGGTGAAGAAAGGCTCGAAAACCTGTTCGCGCACGTCGGCGGACATGCCGCAGCCGTGGTCGATCACCTCAATTGTGACGCGGTCACGTTTTTCTCCCCCCTCCAGTCGACGCTGATTCCAGATGCGCAGCCGGATTTCGCCGTTTTGCTGGTGCATGGCATCGCGCGCATTCACCACCAGATTCATCAGCGCATTTTCCAGCTGGCTGGCATCGATCCAGGCGGGCCAGCCGGGGCGCTGGGCATCAATAATCAGCTGCTGTCCCGGCAGCAGCGAGTGCTGAAGCAAGCCCTGCAGGTTATCCACCAGCGTCACCACCGACACTGCGCGCGGATAGAGCGCCTGTTTGCGCGAGAAGGCCAGCAGGCGCTGCGTCAGCTGGGCGGCGCGATCGGCCGCCTGCCGCGCCCGCTCAATGCGGGTGGCGAGGGGGCCGGGCATCAGCTGGCCTTCAGTCAGCGCCAGACTGCCGATAATCACCGCCAGCAGATTGTTAAAGTCGTGCGCCAGCCCGCCGGTCAGCTGACCGACCGCCTTCATCTTCTGGCTGTGCTGGAGCGCTTCTTCCAGGGTTTTACGTGAGGTGCGGTCCAGCACGGTATTGACCATGCCGCGCCGCGGAATCGGACTGAAACGCAGCTCCAGCGTACGGCCATCGGCCAGCCGGATCTCCTGCTGCTCACCGGGATCGTGCAGATCCACCGCCAGCGGGGCCAGCAGTTGCTGATAGTGGACGCCACGATGGACCTCACGCGGCGCAAGGCCGAGCAGTTCGGCATACTGCGCATTCCACACCACCAGCTGACCATTGTGATCAAACAGAGCAAAGCCGTCGCGCATCGCCAGGAAGGTGGACTCCAGCTGGTTACTCTTCTCTTTCAGCAGCCGTGAGGTGTGGGCCAGCGAGGCGGTATTTCGGGCAAAGACGTTAAAGGCCCGCGCCAGTTCACCCAGTTCGTCACGCCGTTGCAGCCCCGGCACGCTGACGTTCTGTTCGCCCTGCGCCAGACGCGTCATCGCGCCGGCAATCGCTGTCAGGCTCGATCCGAGATTGCGGTAGATGTAGATTCCGGCATAGCCGGTAATCGCCAGCGCCAGCAGCACAAACAGCGCGATAAAGCCGATGATCGAATCAAGTTCGTGGTGAGTGGCCTGGGTACGCGCCTCACTTTGCAGCGCAACCTGCTGCACTGACGCATTGATATCGTCATTCAGCATCGCCACCAGTGCTTTAATCCGGTAGGTAGCATAGGCGATTGCCAGGTCGCTCTGCTCCAGCGCCTCCGCCAGCGGCAGCAGGCGTTGCTGGGTAATCAGGAGTCGCTGCACGTTCTCGCCCGTGACGCCCGTCAGCGGCACGCTGCGCCACTGCGTCATCACCTGCTGAAGCTGTTCAATGACGGCAATGGGCGTGGGTGTGCGAATGGCGATGGTGATCAGCCGTTCGGTTTGCTCACGCAGTGCGGCATCCGGCAGTGTGAGCTGTTCCCGCTGCACCAGCTGGTTGATATGGCTGAGCAGAATCTGGGTCTGCCACAGATCACTCAGCATGTTGTTGCGCTGCAGATGCCGCTGATGGCCATTCAGCAGCAGGCTATTAATCGTCTGCTCCAGCATCAGGCTGCGGGCGCGGATCCGCGCGATGCGCTCCGGCTGACGGGCCGCCAGCGGTGCGCTGGCCAGCAGGCTCAGCGACTGCTGCAACGCCTGCTGATTCTGCTGCAGGCGCTGCGATTCGCTTTGATACTCCAGTGCCCCGACCACCTGCGACAGCCGCACGGCCGCCGTCGCCACATTGGCGGTATCGCGCGCCAGCGCCAGGCTGCCATTCATATCTGCCAGCGTCTGCGCCTGCGCCTGCTCCTGAATTGCCCCGGCATGACGAAAGCCGATGATCGCCACCACGCTTACCATCAGCGTGACTGACACCACCAGCAGATTGAACATCAACAGGCGTCCACGCGCCCCGGCCTGCCACGGATAACTGCGCTGCATCCCACGACCTCTTAATCACTGCAACGATGCGCCGAGTATAGGAGCGTGATGTCAGGCGTTTATGACAAATATGAACGGCCGCTGACATTTTCCGTTTATCTGGCGTTGTTTTACTGGCGGCTATCCACAGTCCGCAGGAGCGAGGCGATGACAGCCACACCAATACTGGAAATGCGGGGAATTACCCGACGCTTCGGCAATTTTTATGCCCTGAAGGGTGTCGATCTCACGGTCTGGCCCGGTGAGGTTCACGCACTGATGGGTGAGAACGGCGCGGGTAAAAGCACACTGATGAAGATTCTGGCCGGTGCCTATACCGCCAGCAGCGGGGAAATTTTAATTGAAGGTAAGCCCTGGGCACTGAAAGGGCCGAAAGAGGCGCTGGCTGCCGGGATTACCCTGATTTATCAGGAGATCAATCTGGCACCCAACCTGACGGTGGCAGAGAACATTTTTCTGGGTAGCGAAATTGCATCCGGCGGGCTGGTGAAGCGGCGACAGATGGCTGAAGAGGCGCAGCGGGTCATTGATCGGCTCGGCGCACAGTTCAGCGCCTGGGATTTAGTCAGTCGTCTGAGCATCGCCGAGCAGCAGCAGGTGGAGATCGCCCGTGCGCTGCAGCGCAACAGCCGCATTCTGGTAATGGATGAGCCGACCGCCGCGCTCTCTAACCGCGAAACCGAACAGCTGTTTGCATTAATCAAACGGCTGCGCAGCGAAGGCATGGCGATTATCTACATCAGCCATCGTATGGCGGAAGTGTATGAGCTGTCTGACCGCGTCAGCGTGCTGCGTGATGGGCAATATGTGGGCAGCCTGACCCGTGACCAGCTTAACGCCAGTGAACTGGTGCGGATGATGGTCGGACGCCCGCTCAGCGACCTGTTTAACAAAGACCGCGCGATCCCTTTAGGCGACATCCGGCTGGCGGTGAATCACCTTACCGACGGCGGCAAAGTGCATCCCAGCAGTCTGGCAGTGCGGGCCGGAGAAATTGTCGGACTGGCCGGGCTGGTAGGCGCCGGTCGCAGCGAGCTGGCGCAGCTGATCTTCGGCGTACATAAGCCGAAAGAGGGCGAGATCTGGATCGACGGTGAGATGGTCACCATTCATTCGCCGCGTGATGCGATTGCCCGTGGCATCGGCTTCCTCACCGAGAACCGCAAAGAGCAGGGACTGTTTCTGGAGATGGCCGCGCAGGAAAATATTGTGATGGCGACGCTGGAACGTGACGCCAGTTACGGGATGCTCAACCGACGCAAAGGGCAGACCATCGCCAATGAGGCGATCGCCTCACTCAATATTCGTGTTCCCCATGCTCAGGTCCGGGCGGGCGGCCTGTCCGGCGGCAACCAGCAAAAGCTGCTGATCTCGCGCTGGGTGGCGATTGGCCCGCGCATCCTGATTCTGGATGAGCCGACGCGCGGCGTCGATGTCGGCGCTAAAAGCGAGATCTACCGCATGATGCAGGAGATGGCGCGGCAGGGCGTGGCGATTTTAATGATCTCCAGCGAACTGCCGGAAGTGGTCGGGATGAGTGACCGCGTTTACGTGATGCACGAAGGCACCATCGTCGGTGAGCTGGAGGGCAGCCACATCAGTCAGGAAAATATTATGACGCTGGCAACCGGTGCGCACAGCGCGTCAACAGGCGAAATCTAAGGAGACCACCATGACACAACTGGCCCGCACCAAAGCGCCGACGCTGAAACGCGCCCTGATGGGCGATCTGCTGCAAACGGTGGGTATCCTGCCGATTCTGATCCTGATCGTGGCGGTATTTGGTTTCGTCACGCCAAACTTTTTTACTGAAGCCAACCTGCTCAATATTACCCGTCAGGCGTCGATCAACATTGTGCTGGCGGCGGGCATGACTTTCGTCATCCTCACCGGCGGTATCGATCTGTCGGTGGGGTCGATGCTGGGCACCACGGCGGTGGTGGCGCTGGTGGCGTCGCTGGACCCGATGCTCGCCTCCCTGACCATTCCGATGGCGCTGGGCGCGGGTCTGGTGATGGGGCTGTTCAACGGCATCCTGGTCGCCTGGGCCGGATTGCCCCCCTTTATTGTCACGCTGGGTACCTACACCGCATTGCGCGGAGCGGCGTATCTGCTGGCGAACGGCACCACGGTGATCAACTCCGATATTAACTTTGAATGGATTGGCAACGGCTATCTCGGTCCGGTGCCGTGGCTGATTGTGATTGCCTTTGCGGTGATTGCCATCTGCTGGTTCATTCTGCGTCGCACCACGCTGGGCGTCCATATCTACGCCGTCGGTGGCAATATCCAGGCTGCACGCCTGACGGGCATCAAGGTTGGCGTCGTGCTGCTGTTTGTCTACGGCATGAGTGGCCTGCTGTCGGGGCTGGCCGGGCTGATGAGTGCCTCGCGGCTCTACAGCGCCAACGGCAACCTGGGCGTCGGTTATGAGCTGGATGCGATTGCGGCGGTGATTCTCGGCGGCACCAGCTTTGTCGGTGGTATCGGCACCATCACCGGCACGCTGATTGGCGCACTGATTATCGCCACGCTGAATAACGGCATGACGCTGATGGGCGTCTCCTATTTCTGGCAGCTGGTGATTAAAGGCGCAGTGATCATCATCGCCGTCCTGATCGACAAATACCGTACCCGTCATCATGTGAGTTGAGGCTTAAAAGGGCGGATGCGTCATCTGGCCTCCGCCACCTAAAAAACGCCATTAAGTGGTTGGCACCTTGAAAACAGCAGGAGAAGGTCTATGCGTTTTAATCCGATTGTAACCGGGCTGCTGGCGGCAACGCTGTTCAGCACCGGCCTGGCTCAGGCAAAAGAACTCAAATCTATCGGCGTAACGGTCGGCGATCTGGCTAACCCCTTCTTCGTGCAGATCACTAAAGGCGCAGAGATGAAGGCGCGTCAGCTGGCGGGCGATAAAGTTAACGTCACGCTGGTCTCCAGCGGTTACGATCTTGGTCAGCAGGTCGGCCAGATTGATAACTTTATTGCGGCGAAAGTCGACATGATTATCCTCAACGCCGCCGACTCAAAAGGGATCGCCCCAGCCGTTAAACGGGCGCGTGACGCCGGTATCGTAGTGGTAGCAGTCGACGTGGCAGCCGATGGCGCGAATGCGACCATCACCTCCGATAACACCCAGGCAGGCGCAATGGCCTGTAAATATATTTCTGACCGACTGAAGAACAAAGGCAACGTGGTGATCATCAACGGACCGCCTGTCTCTGCCGTGCAGAACCGTGTGGAAGGCTGCATGAACGAGCTTAAAACCCATCCGGACATCAAGCTGCTCTCCTACAACCAGAACGCCAAAGGCAGTCGTGAAGGCGGACTGGAAGTGATGACCGGTCTGCTCTCGGCTAATCCAAAAATTGATGCGGTATTTGCCATCAATGATCCGACGGCTATCGGTGCGGATTTAGCGGCGAAACAGGCGCAGCGCAGCGAGTTCTTTATCGTGGGCGTCGATGGATCGCCGGACGGGGAAGAGGCATTGAAGCGTAAAAACTCACTGTTTGTCGCCACGCCAGCTCAGGACCCGCAGGTGATGGCCGCCAAAGCGGTTGAGATTGGCTATGACATTCTGCAGGGCAAACCGGCTCCGGATAAACCTGTGCTGATCCCGGTGAAGCTGATCGATCGTAATAATATCGGCAGCTATCAGGGCTGGACGGTGAAATAAGCGTTAGAGCGGCACCTTCGGGTGCCGCTTTCAGGAGGCCACTATGCAACGTTCAGAGGTTAACGACTACCTGCAACATACCCGCGAATTTTTCCGGCAGCAGGATGTGCATCTTCCGTCCTGGGCCGATTACAGCATCCGTCAGTGGCGCGCGCAGGATCGTGAAGTGATACAGGAGATTCTGGCGCTGCGGCTGGGCTGGGATCTCACCAGTTTTGGTGCGGCTGATTTTTTTCAGACCGGATTGACGCTGTTTACTCTGCGTAATGGCTCCCCTGGCGGACAGCCCTGGCATAAACCCTACGCTGAAAAAATTATGCATGTACGTGAAGGGCAACTGACACCTATGCACTACCATCCGCGCAAGATGGAGGACATCATCAATCGCGGTGGTGGCAACCTGATTGTTGAACTGCATAACCGCGACGGAGGCGGGCTGGCCGACTCGCCGGTGGTGGTGTCGCTGGATGGCATGCGACAGACCCATGCAGCCGGAACACAGCTGCGGCTTTCACCGGGTGAAAGTGTGACTTTGGAGGCGGGTATCTGGCACAGCTTCTGGGGCGAAAGCGGCTTCGGTGACGTGCTGGTGGGCGAAGTGTCGATGCCCAATGATGACGAAAACGACAATGTGTTTCTGACACCGCTGGCCCGTTTCAACCCGCTGGATGAGGATGAAGCGCCACGCTGGCTGCTGTGTAATGACTATGCGCATGCCTTTCTCTGAGCTGCATTTATTGCGTTCATTGCCTGACTCTTTTCAATCAATCCCAGTGCAAAATCTCAGTGCAACATTACCGGCCTCACGGCGGCAGGCCGGGCTGAGCGTGTGCTGTGTTCACCTCAATGATTTCGCGAGGTGCTCAGCGCTATTCAGCCTGAGTTTTCTGATACTGCGGGCGGGCGGCTCACCGAACAGGCGTGCATATTCACGGGTAAACTGCGTCAGACTTTCGTAGCCCACATCTGCCGCAACAGCGGCGACATTACCGGGGCGTAACATAAGCGTCTTGCGCGCCTCGTAAAGCCGGAGATGTTTTTGATACTGCAGCGGGGAAAGTCCGGTGCTGGCCCGGAAACCACGATGAAAGGCTGAGAGACTCATGCCCGCAATCGCCGCCATATCCTCAATACGAAGCGCGGCGGCATAGTGTGTACGCAACCAGACCAGCGCCTTTCTGATCTTCGCGAAATACCCGTTCACCTCTGCTGCCTGACGCAGTAAACCGCCCTGTGGGCTCAGCAACAGCCGATAAAGAATCTCGCGCTCTACTAACGGCGCCATCACCCTAATCTCGCCAGGCTTTGCTATCAGGCGCACCATCCGCAGCCAGGCATCCACCAGCGCCTCATCCACCCGATTGACTGACATGCCACTCTTTGTTTTGGGCGCATCGGTCATGGGCATCTGATGCAACAGTTCGCTGATAGCAGTGAAATCCAGTGTCAGGCGCACCGCCAGATAAGGTGAGATTTCACTGGCCTCTGTAATTTCACCTGTGGCGGGCAGGTCGAACGACGCCGTGAACATCTCTCCGGCGGAATAGCGGAGAGAGCGTTCGCCCATCTGCAGCCTTTTTTCTCCCTGCAGTATCAGGCTGACGAAAGGCGAATAGATTTCCGGCGGCAGGGGCATCGGCTGACTGACGCGGTAAAGATCCACGCGCGGAATCGCCGTCGCCGTGAGTTCATCAGCCGTGCATGCCAGCATTTCATCTCTTATCGCATCAAGCCTGTTTATGGGACACCTCTCCGGCGGTTGCCGTGTGCAGAGTGAGAAAAGCAGTAACAGGCAAATTTTAGGCAGGATTACAGCCGCCGCACAATCGGCTGAGGATTATTCTCGCTCTCTGACCATTTTACTGAAGGGGATGACATGAGAATTGAGAACGCCGTGATTATGATTACCGGTGCATCGTCGGGCATCGGAGAAGCCACCGCGCGTGCGGCGCTGGAGGCGGGTGCGCAGGTTATTTTACTGGCACGACGCAAAGACCGCCTGGTTGCCCTCGTGGGAGAATCAGGCAAAGCACTGGCTGTGGCCTGCGATGTGACGCAGCCAGAGCAGATTGCAGATGCTGTCAGGCAGGGGATAGCACGCTTTGGCCGGATTGATGTGTTAATCAACAATGCCGGGCAGGGGTTGTTCGCGGCGGTTGAGGAGATTGATGCCAGCGAGTTCAGAGCGCTGCTCGACCTGAATCTGATCGCGCCGCTGATGATGATGCAGGCGGTGATCCCGCAGATGCGGGCGCAGGGCGAGGGGTGCATTATCAACGTCAGTTCTGGTGCGACCCTGGCAACCTGGCCGGGATCGGCGGCCTATACCAGTTCCAAAGCGGGACTGAATATGCTCTCCGGCGTGGCACGGCTGGAACTGGCGGACGCCGGGATAACGGTATCTGCTGTTTATCCATTCATGACCGTCTCGGAATTTTACCAGTCGGTGAAATCGGGGCAGGACGTTGCGATTGCGCAGGCACAGCAGAGCGCCGCAATTGCGCATACGCCGGAGCGCGTGGCTGAAACGATTCTCACCGTCATTCAGAGCGGAGAGGCGCAGGTCGATCTGGTGCCGCGCGCCTATGGCGGAAGTTATGAGGGATGAGTACCGGCCAGCGGAATGCAGGCCGGGTAAAGGGAGTCAGGCGATCTGGCTGGCGCGTAGCGCGGCTTCGGGTTTCATCACGTCAGCGGAAAAGACATAGCCCAGCCCGCGAATGGTGCGAATCAGGTCGGGCTGATGCGGGTTAGTTTCGATTTTGCGGCGCAGTCGCATGATCAGCACATCGATGGTACGGTCAAATACGTCCAGGCTTTCGCTGTGGGTCAGCTCCAGCAACTGATCACGGGTCAGTACTTTGCGGGCATGACGCACCAGCGCGTGCAGCAGGCTGTATTCTCCCTGGGTCAGCGGCACCAGTTCATGCTGCGGATTAAAAAGCTGGCAGCGGCCATCGTCCAGTTGCCAGCCGCCAAAACGCCAGCCCGCCTGTTCGGGGTGAGCCTGCGCAATGCGTCCGCTGCGACGCAGTGCTGCACGGGCGCGCGCCACTACCACGCGTGGATTAAAAGGTTTGGCAATATAGTCATCTGCGCCCATCTCCAGACCCACGACCATCTCCGCTTCCGAACCCATACCCGTCAGCATAATCACCAGCACGTCCGGCCGCTGACGCTGGAGCTGCTGCAACACCAGCAATCCGTTGGTATCGGGCAACATCATATCCAGCATCACCAGTGAAATTTCCGGGTGTTCGCTGAGCATGGAGAGCGCCTCGCGTCCCTGATGACAGCTGTAGACAGTTAACAGATGTTCACTTAACGCATCCTGCAGGACGTCGCAGACAGCAGGATCATCATCCACCACCAAAATCGCTGGCTTCATGGCGCGGCCTCAATGTTACGAAGGAGTTAATTCTGGAGTCTACACAGGCCAGAAATGGTTGCTGAGGCAGCGTGCTGAAACGTGACCAGCTTCGCCTGTGAGAGTGCGGAAGCGTGCGCTGGCGCAGAGTTTTTCGGGGTGACGCATTTGCCGCAGGAAAACGATTGCGCGGAATCGGTGCATTGCACCATAATCGCGCCCAGTTTTGATTCGGAATCTTCTTAGGCGTGGCCGGCTCTGCCAGGTAATCGATTGCGTCGGCAGGTGGCATGGCAATTGCTTAGGCCAACAGGTTACACAGGGATTTCAGGCGGTTCTGGCAAGCAAGTATGCAGCGGCCAGGACAATGTCCCGGAAACAGAATAAATCAGCATGCAAACCCCTTTGGCAAGTGAGACTCCTGTCTCCTGTATCGAGAGATGATGATGTTAGAAAAACTATTCAAACTCAAAGCGCATAACACGACGGTTCGTACCGAGATTATCGCCGGGATCACCACCTTCCTGGCGATGGCTTATATTCTGTTTGTGAACCCGAGCATTCTGGGCGCAACCGGCATGGACAAGGGCGCGGTATTTGTCGCGACCTGTCTGGCGGCGGCGATTGGTTGTGTGCTGATGGGGCTGATTGCCAACTATCCGATTGCGCTGGCGCCGGGTATGGGACTGAACGCTTTCTTCACCTATACCGTGGTGCTGCATATGGGCTACACGTGGCAGATTGCGCTGGGTGCGGTGTTTCTCTCAGCAGTGATTTTCTTTGCGATGTCACTGTTTAAGATTCGTGAGTGGATTATTGCCAGTATCCCGCTGCCGCTGCGTGCCGGGATTGGCGCTGGTATCGGGCTGTTTCTGGCAATTATTGCGCTGGAAGGGGCAGGCATCGTGGTTGATAACCCGGCGACGCTGGTGGGTATTGGCGATCTGACTAAACCCGGCCCGCTGCTGGCAATGCTGGGCTTTGTGGTGATCGTGGTGCTGGAAGCACGCCGCGTAACCGGTGCGGTGCTGATCGGCATTCTGCTGGTGACCTTTATCTCCATGGGCATTGGCCTGTCGCCGTTCGCGGGCGTTTTCTCAGCTCCGCCATCGATTGCACCGACCTTTTTGCAGCTTGATATTGCCGGGGCATTTAACGTTGGCCTGGTCAGCGTGATTTTTGCCTTCCTGTTTGTCGATGTGTTTGATAACACGGGCACACTGCTGGGCGTGACCAAACGTGCCGGTCTGGCTGATGAGCAGGGTAACGTGCCGAAGATGGGCCGTGCGCTGATTGCCGACAGTGCCGCTGCACTGTTTGGTTCGCTGCTCGGCACCTCGACCACCACCAGTTATGTGGAATCGGCGGCGGGTGTGAGTGCAGGAGGCCGTACCGGCCTGACGGCGATCGTAGTAGGTGTGCTGTTCCTGCTGGCGCTGTTCTTCTCGCCGCTGGCTTCCAGCGTGCCGGTCTATGCCACCGCACCTGCGCTGCTGTTTGTGGCTGTGCTGATGACATCCGGTCTGGCTGATATTGACTGGAAAGATATTACTACCGCTGCGCCAGTCACCGTGACTGCGTTGACCATGCCGCTGACTTATTCTATTGCTAACGGCATTGCGTTTGGTTTCATTACCTGGACGCTGGTGAAGTTGCTGAGCGGTCGTGTGAAAGAGATAAATGCGGCGCTGGTGATTCTGTCGATTCTGTTTGTGATTAAGCTGGGATGGCTGAGTGCTTAGCTGTTGCCTGGCGGCAGGGATGTTACGCCTTGCGGCGGGCTGGCGCTGAGCGGGTTACGCTGAGAAGGTTACGCCCGCCAGGCGGTGGGGAGTTTCAGTTTGCCCGTGCAGGCGGACGCGTTAAGGGGCGTACGCCCGCCCCTTAACAATCCCGGCGTCCGGCAGCCTGCGCGCCCCGCGTTGCGGGGTGCCTTCGTCACGCCCTGCGGCCTGCGGCCTGCGGACCGTCCGGACGCGCCATCCCTGGTGCGTTCCGTCCTTTCGCCGACGTCCTGTCGGCTCATCCTTGCCTCCGGTTGTTCCTCAGCGCTTCGGATGCCTCGGGGAAACCCCAGCCGGTGGGTTTCCTGCCCGGTGGGGGAGTTCAGGCCGCTGAAAGCGGGGGAAGAGCTGCACTGGTTTCGCTTTGCAGCGGGCCTGCTATGACAATGTTACGTTGCGCGGTGCCTGCCCACTGAGCAGGTTACGCCCGCCAGGCGGTGGGGAGTTTCAGGTTGTCCGTGCAGGCGGACGCGTCAAGGGGCGAACGCCCGCCCCTTAACAATCCCGGCGTCCGGCAGCCTGCGCGCCCCGCGTTGCGGGGTACCTTCGTCACGCCCTGCGGCCTGCGGACCGTCCGGACGCGCCTTCCCTGGCGCGTTCCGTCCTTTCGCCGACGTCCTGTCGGCTCATCCTTGCCTCCGGTTGTTCCTCAGCGCTTCGGATGCCTCTGGTAAACCCCTGCTGGTGGGATTTTTGCCCGGTGGGGGATTCAGGCCGCTGAAAGCGGGTGAAGAGCTGCACTGGTTTCGCTTTGCAGCGGGCCTGCTATGACAATGTTACGTTGCGCGGTGCCTGCCCACTGAGCAGGTTACGCCCGCCAGGCGGTGGGGAGTTTCAGGTTGCCTGTGCAGGCGGACGCGTCAAGGGGCGAACGCCCGCCCCTTAACAATCCCGGCGTCCGGCAGCCTGCGCGCCCCGCCTTGCGGGGTCCCTTCGTCACGCCCTGCGGACTGCGGACCGTCCGGACGCGCCATCCCTGGCGCGTTCCGTCCTTTCGCCGACGTCCTGTCGGCTCATCCTTGCCTCCGGTTGCTCCTCAGCGCTTCGGATGCCTCTGTTAAACCCCCCGCCTTTAATATCCTGGTTTTTATCGGACATAGCGTTGTCTGGTGGTTTGAAAGCCAAAGCTAATTTTGAAAACTATCAGCGGCAATGCACCAGCATTAAAAATAAGAGACAACAGTTGATAGGGTGAAAGGCCATTCTTCCTGTCAGGCTTAAAACCGCAGGCAATCCTTCAGACTCGCTGCAATTACTTACCCAACACAAATAGAAGAGATAAAAGTAGATAGGGTGGAAGTGCATTCTTCCTGGCAGGCCAAAACCGCAGGCAATCCTTCAGACTTACACCGGTGACATACCCAACACAAAAATAAGAGATTCCAGCGAATAGGGTAGAAGGCCATTCTTCCTGCCCGGCAGAGAGCCGCAGATAATCCTTCAGACTTACAGCGATGACGTACCCAGTACAAAAAGAAGAGATAAAAGCGGGGAAGGAGGCCCTCAGAGCCGCTGAGCGGATGAGGGATTTCAGGACCAGCGGCAGGGATGCCGCGAAGAGGCGGGTTCGCGCCAGGGATGGCGCGTCCCGCCGGTCCGTAAGAAATCCGGAAGAAGCGAAGGAACCGCGAAGCGGCGGTGAAGCAGGCCGGAGCCCGGGGTCAAGGGGGCGCGGCGACTGGCGCCCCCTTGTTGGTCGCCTGCAGAGGCGTAACTGAAACTGGCCAGCTCACCAGGCGAACGAAACCCTCTCATAGCCCGTTCGCGCAGCGAACACCGGGGACATGCCAGCCCGCCAGGCGAAAGAAACCTTCTCAGCCCCGTTCGCGCAGCGAACACCTCAGCCACCTGCGTGCACCTTAGCCCGTTCGCGCAGCGAACACTCCCCCCTCGCCAGCGGCGAAAAACTTACCTGAAAGGCGGCTCATTGAACGTCCGCAACTTACGCGAATGCAACTTATCACCCTCGGCGCGCAGCAACTCAACCGCATGAATGCCAATCTGCAGATGCTCCGAAATCGCCCCTTCGTAGAAGCGGTTCGCCTGACCAGGCAGCTTAATCTCGCCGTGCAGCGGCTTATCCGAAACGCACAGCAGCGTGCCATACGGCACACGGAAGCGATAACCCTGCGCGGCAATAGTGGCGCTCTCCATATCGACTGCGACGGCGCGGCTCAGGTTAAAGCGCAGAGCCGACGCGGAGTAACGTAACTCCCAGTTGCGATCGTCAGTGGTCACCACGGTGCCAGTACGCAGACGCTGCTTCACCTCTTCGCCAGGCATATTACTCACAGCTTTTGTGGCGTCGTAGAGCGCGCGCTGCACTTCGGCAATGCTAGGCACCGGGATGTCTGGCGGAAGCACGCTGTCGAGCACGTGATCGTCACGCAGATAGGCGTGGGCCAGCACGTAATCGCCAATTCGCTGGCTCTCACGCAGACCGCCACAGTGACCAATCATCAGCCAGGCGTGAGGGCGCATTACCGCGAGATGATCGCAGATGGTTTTAGCATTCGACGGGCCGACGCCGATATTGATCAACGTAATACCACGGCGATTCGGCGAAGTCAGATGCCAGGCTGGCATCTGGTGCTTCTTCCACGCCAGATCAGAAAGCATCGACTCACTGTCGGCGGTGTCCGAGGTCAGCACTACATCGCCGGCACAGGCCAGGCTGTCGTAAGGGGTATTGGGATCACGTACCTGCTCAATCGCCCAGCGCACAAACTCGTCAACATAACGGGTGTAGTTAGTGAACAGCACAAACGGCTGGAAGTGCTCCACGCTGGTGCCGGTGTAATGACGCAGGCGGGCCAGCGAGAAGTCGGTGCGCAGTGCGTCAAAATGCGACAGCGGGAATTTGGCGTCAGCGTGGAACAGACCGTCGGTGGTCTCATCGCCAATCTGTGACAGCTCGGTGGTCGGGAAGTGGCGTGCAATACCGGCACTCATGGTGCGATCCAGTGACAGATCGGAGCCGTCGATCACGTAAGGATAGGGGATCTCCTGGCTGGACGGCACCACGTCAATCTCCAGCTGATACTCCTTCTCCAGCATTGCCAGCTGTTCCGCAATATAGTGACGCAGCAACGCCGGACGGGTGACGGTGGTGCTGTAACTGCCGGTGTGGGTAAAACGTCCCCAGGCACGTGTGCGGTTCTGCTGCGGGCCTTCGCCGTGCCAGGTGATGCGCAGCTCGGGGTAGACAAACAGTCCCGCTGCCCGATCGGCCTCATCCGGCAGCGTGCCGTTTTCGGTGAAGACTTTAATCGCCGCACGCAGCGCATCAACGGCACTGTCGTAGAGGCGTTCAAGTTCATCCAGCGCCTGCTGGCTGGTCAGGTTTTTCCGTAGTGTCGGCATGGTTTCTCCTTCCATTTTTTTCCGCAATTTGCCCCAAGCTTAGCGGGTTTGCTGCAGAGATTGGTGAAGAATCTGTGATTGCTGATTTTTCGCGCTAACGAAGCGGGAAATCTGAGCAGTACGGTTTTAAGGATGAGTCAGTCGCACTGAGTTCCGTTAAGTAAATCTTTACTATCAGACAGGATGATTAGCCGTCATTAACTGCGTTACGGATGACGAATACGCCGTAAAGCAGCCTTATGCAAGCTGGCGGTAATCGATCATAACGTCAGGTAAATAATCAGAATTGCTACAGCGGACAGGGCGGTGAGGCAGAATCTGCCGTAACGGGATTAAAAAGTTTGTAACCATGATTAATTTGCGCCGGAAAGACTTTGCATATTTCTCAGCCCCCTATCATCATTAGATCTCCTATCCAGTCACTTCTGATTTGGTAATCCTTTGCAAAATCCCGGCGTAGCAGTGATGCAGGCGATCAGGCGCACGGCGTGGTATCCAAAACGCCGCTCTTATCGCACGCTCTACTGGCGTGAAATATCGCCACTGGCAGTGCCTATCTTCTTCGAGAACGCCTGTGTGTTGTTGATGGGCGTTCTGAGCACCTTCCTGGTCAGCTGGCTGGGTAAAGAGGCGATGGCAGGCGTGGGCCTGGCTGACAGCTTCAACATGGTGATCATCTCATTCTTTGCCGCCATCGATCTCGGCACCACGGTGGTGGTGGCGTTCAGCCTGGCAAAACGCAACGGGAAGCGCGCCCGCGCCGCCACGCGACAGTCGCTGGCTATGATGACGATACTTGCCTTTGTGCTGGTGATCGCCATTGAGTTCTGGGGCCATTTGATTGTCGATGCGATCGCCGGTGCAGCCGATCCCAAAGTGAAAGAACTGGCGCTGAGCTATCTGCAGACGTCCGCCTGGAGCTATCCGGCTGCGGCCATCACACTGATCGGCAGCGGGGCGCTGCGCGGTGCAGGCAACACCAAAATTCCGATGCTGATTAACGGCGGCATGAACATCCTGAACATCATCATCAGTAGCGTGCTGATTTATGGCTGCTTCTCGTGGGACGGTTTAGGCTTTGTCGGGGCCGGACTCGGACTTACCATCACCCGCTATATCGGGGCGATCGCGGTAATTTACGTGCTGATGATCGGCTTTAACGCCTCGCTGAAAATCACGCTATCGAGCTATTTCCGGCGCTGGAACAGCAGCATCCTGATGGAAGTTTTAGGCATAGGTGTGCCTGCCAGTATCGAGTCTGTGTTGTTCAACGGCGGCAAACTCCTGACCCAGGTCTTTGTGGCAGGGATGGGCACCAGTGAAATTGCCGGTAACTTCATCGCGTTCTCTGTTGCATCCCTGATCAACCTGCCGGGCAATGCGCTGGGCTCTGCATCCACCATTATTACCGGCACACGATTAGGCCGGAATCAGGTGTTCCAGGCGGAACGCCAGGTGCGGCATGTTTTCTGGCTGGCGACGGCATGTCTGAGTGCGATAGCGCTGTTGACCGTACCGCTGGCCGGGTTACTGGCCCGCTTCTATACCAGCGATCCGGAGGTGATAAACGTAACGAAGCACCTGCTCTGGCTTAACGCGCTCTTTATGCCGCTATGGGCCGCGTCCTGGGTGCTGCCCGCCGGACTTAAGGGCGCGCGTGATGCGCGTTACACCATGTATGTCTCAATGTTCAGCATGTGGTGCGCCCGTGTGGTGGCCGGTTATCTGCTCGGCATTGTGCTTGGGATGGGCGTCACCGGTGTCTGGCTGGGGATGTTCCTCGACTGGACGGTGCGCGGCATCTTCTTCTGGTGGCGGCTCAATAGCGGTAAGTGGCTCGATCGCTACCGGAAGATGATCGCCAAAACCGGTTAGCGTTCTGCTTACGCCTTCCCTGATTCTGGGGGAGGCGTTAAATCTCATTCCCGCCCCAAAAAATAACATCTCCGTCACATCTCCAGACTTCTGGTCCTAAATTCAGACAGTTGCACAAAGCCAGCCTCATCAGACGGGGTTAGCGTAATGCCTGCTGCGCACTGACGCAGAGACTACTTATCTAAGGTGACCCTATGATCCGTCTCAAAACGGCGCTGGCACTTCTGCCGCTGCTGTGTAGCTGCCCGCTGTGGGCGACAACCTTTGTCTATGTGTCGAATGCTGAATCTGGCACCGTTTCCCGCTATCAGCTCAGTGAGGCGAACGGCAGCCTGAAATGGCGGGGCGATACACCGGCCGGAAAAAAAATCATGCCGCTGGCGGCCAGCCCGGATGGTAAACATCTCTATGGTGCGCTGCGCAGTCCGCCTTATTCGATCATCAGCTGGCGCGTTACCGGGCCGCAGGGTGATTTGCAGAAACTGGCGGTAACGCCGGTTGCAGCCAGCTTCCCGTGGATTACCACTGATAAGAGCGGACGCTATTTGCTGGCCGCCTCCTATGACAGCGATATCGTCACCAGCAACCGGATTGATGACAAAGGGATTGTGACCGCGCAGGTCACGGGCGAAGTGAAAACCGGGCCCCATGCCCATTCCGTAATTACCGACGTCACTAACCATTCACTCTACGTTGGCAATCTTGGCGCGGATCGGGTGCTGCAATATACCTTTGCCAGTGACGGGGCCATCACGCCACTGGGCACCGGCTTTGTTCAGGGAGAGAAGAACAGCGGTGCGCGGCATTCGGTGATCTCGCCGGATAATCGTTTTCTCTATAACCTCACGGAAATGAGCGGCACCATCACCCAATTCCGGCGCGCGGCGGATGGCTCACTGACAGAGCTGAAACGCTGGCCAAATGCGGTGGCGAAGAAATATAACCTGCAGCATGGCGAGCAGCGCCCGGCGGGTTACAGCGATCCGACACCGCGCATCTGGGCGGCAGACATCAAAATTACGCCGGATGGGCAATTTATCTACGTGACCGAGCGCACCTCCAGCACCGTCAGCGGCTACCGGGTGGATAAACAATCCGGTGAGTTAACGCTAATCGGCAGCTGGCCGGTTGAAAAACAGCCGCGCAGTATAGCTATCGATGCAAAGGGCAAATGGCTGATCGTCAGCGGCGAGAAGAGTGCCGTGATTGGCAGTTACGCTATCGATCCTGCCAGCGGCGAACTGAAACGGGTCGCTGAAGCACCTGCTGGTAAAGGCGCGAACTGGGTGACGCTGATTACGCAGTAACAGACCTGTTTCTGGCGCTGACTAATCAGCCGGGCAGGCTGCTTATGCCATCTCCGGCATAAGCAGCGCAGAAATTTTTGCTTCAGATTGCGCGCACAAACAGGTTTACTCAGGTTATAAACCGATGCGGAGAACCTGAGATGAAACAGAAACTGATAGCCTGGTTTGAACAGCTGCTGAGTGGCCCCGGAGTGAGTCAGCATGGGCATGATATCAATGTCGAGTTGCTGCTGCCGCTGAGCCAGCTGTATGGGCTGGAATATTATCCGGCTGTGCATCGCTATCATGAAAAATAGTGGTTGTTGTGTTTTGTGTGTTTGAAGACCCGTAATCTGAGCGGGCTTTTTTACGCAAGGGGATTGAGAGGCTGAGTCCGTTGATGAGTAGAGGTTCAATTTGGCAAAAATGCACTCAGGCAAAACAATAATGACGTCTCCTGAACGTCTCTTACGCCACGAGTATCAATCTCAGATCTAAAAAGCCCGGCGTTTTTTCTTTGAGACAAGTTTGTGCCATAACGGCATCTACCGCTTATTGGCCAATAATGAAATGGAACAACCATTGCCAAAATGCATATCTGAAAAAGGGTGTGGGATGACGTGTTTTTAATTGAAAGGGGATAAATATGAAGGAAGGGATATCCAACGGGTATAAAGCAAAAAAGCAGATATCCGAAGATATCTGCTTTCTCTAATTCTGGCTCCTCTGACTGGACTCGAACCAGTGACATACGGATTAACAGTCCGCCGTTCTACCGACTGAACTACAGAGGAATCGTTTGAACGAGGCGAATATTAACGGCGTCGCTCTAAGGTGTCAACAGCAAAAAATACATTATCATTCAACTGGCTAGGTTTAACGCAAAGCGATCGGGATTTAAGCAGTTTGCGCCGTGTCAGTAGCGATCCGGGTCAGCGGATCCTGCTGATAAAACTGTCGCAGATGCTGATACATGGCGGGAAAGCGTTCTGCCAGCAGAACCGGGGCCGTAAAGAAATATTCTGAGAGCACAGCGAAGCACTCAGCCGGATCGCTGGCGGCATAAGGATCAATAGTGGCAGCCTGTTCGCCCACCAGCTCGACCTCACTCTCAATTTCTGCCATCGCGGCACGCAAATCCTTTTCCCACTGCGCCACGTCTCGCAGCGGTATCACCGGAACACCGCTGGTGTAACCACTGCCGCGCGCATCCAGCTTATGTGCCACCTCATGAATAACCAGATTAAAGCCGGAGAGGTCAAAGGAGTCCTGAATATCCAGCCAGTTGAGGACTACCGGTCCCTGTGTCCAGCTCTGTCCTGAGTGAACGGCAGGCGCACTGTGAACCAGCCCATGCTCATCCTGCCAGTGATCGTCGACCTCGAATGGCTCGGGATAGATCAGCACATCGTGAAAACCGTCCAGCCACTCCAGACCCAGCTTCAGGACAGGCAGAGAAAAGAGCAGGGCGATGCGCACGCTGCGCAGTTCATCAAGCTGTGCACCCTCGAGAGGCACCAGTTTTTTCTGCTGCAGAAAGCGCTTTGCCAGCTCAACCAACGCCTGTTGCTCGTCATTGCTGAGCAGGCTGAATACCGGCTGTGCCAGACCCTGCTGCCACGGTAATGTAGCCAGCATGTCGTCATGCGTTTTCCAGGGCCATTTAAACATCGCAACTCCCGCACAGAATCGGACTATTTCACTATCCTGACGCGGCAGATATAAAAATGCCAGCATCGAATGCTGGCACCAGTTGCTGGCTACAGGGCTGAAGGCTGTCTATTCAACCCGTTAGCGCGACCGTTGTCTGTGATTCAACCCGCAAAGCGCAGGGCTAAAGCATTAGTTGCGTTCGATGCGCTGAAATTCAATGACCCAGACCCAGGGATTCACTTCCCAGCTGGTCGCGCCGTACTGTTTTTCCCAGGCTTTGCGATACGCCTCTTTAGGCGATTCTGAGTTGGCGTTCATGGTGAAGAAGTTATTCAGGAAGTGCGAATCGGTCTGTACGCCCTCTGCCCGGATGTCATCTTCACTGATGTCCTGAATTTTCTCCGCGCGGACGCCGGTAATTTCGAGGTTGATACGGCTGGCCCAGCGAGGCATATGGATGGCGGTCTGCCAGCCAAACTCTTCGGCCTCTGGCGTACTCAGTGCATGCTGACCCAGCTCATTACTGTCGGCCCGATACTGGCAATATTCCGGCAGGCGAAACGGCGTCGGGTCACGTTCATATTCGGCCAGATCGCTCTCTGGCACCATTGGGCCACGCCAGGTTTCACGCACCCAGAGTATGTCACCCGGTTTGCCATAGGGGCATTGATAGCTGATGTCAGCCATCGACATCATTTTGTAGCCGTGCAGATGGTTAGCACTCACATCGAAGGCGTGCACGCCCTCGTGATGATCCTGTCCCGGACCGAAAGCCTGAGTTTTCATAATGCGCCGGGTTTGCGTTTGCTGGCCAACCAACAGGGCACGAACACGCTGTTCGGAAAAAAGAATCGGCCGTTCTTTCATTGATTACCTCTTTTTTATTAGTAGAACCCGGTTACTGCTGTAAACATCCATTCACGTCACATCTCAGAGTCATCATAAAAGCTTTAAATCATTTTGCTTAATAATTTGTCGCCTGACAGTCACTTTAAAGTTGTCACGTTGGGTATTAAAAAAACGCAAAATGCAAAAAGCGCACCAACGCTTTAGATATCATGGACGCAACACGACGATTAGCCCGGATACAGTACGTTATAACGATAAAAATAGGAACCTTTTCAGACTTTTTCGCCTGCTTTTGTGCACAGTTTTACAATTAAACACGTGACAAAAAAAAGTTAAACAGGGTCTGTATTATCGGTTAAACATCGACAAAACATTACAGCTGTTAAACTAATTTTCTTAGCAGCAATTCACTGAGGAAAGGCTGAAAACCGCCGAAATTGCGGTTATTGTGTAACAGAGATGCTATACAGATGATCCAGATCTCATTTTTCTGCCCGAAAAACTGGCAGCGCCGCTCTTTTCAACAGCACTGTAAAAAAAGTGTCATTAGCCAGTCGCTATGATGGCTTGCCGTTCGTGCACTGAACACGACAGAGAATCTGCTGTCGGTCACTACAGGGAGATAGACTATGTCACTCACACTCTGGCAATCTCGCTATGAAAGCTGGTTTCAGGCGAACTGGATCCACGACGACGGCGCGCACGATATTGCCCATTTACGGCGCGTCTGGATGAGCGCGCAGCGAATCATGACGGGTACACCCGCTGATCCATTGGTAGTGCTCACCGCCTGTTATTTTCACGATGTGGTTAATCTGCCAAAAAATCATCCGGAACGTCATCTCGCCTCAACCTATGCCGCCACGGAAACCCAGCGCATTCTGCAGCAGGACTTTCTCGATTTCCCTGCTGAGAAGATTGATGCGGTGATGCATGCCGTTAAAACTCACAGTTTCAGTGCTGGCATACCGCCTCAGACACTGGAAGCTAAAATCGTCCAGGATGCTGACCGGCTGGAGTCACTGGGCGCAATCGGACTGGCGCGCGTTTTTTACACGGCGGGTGCGCTGAATCGTCCGTTATTTGACAGTCAGGACCCGCTGGGCAGAGATCGCGAGCTGAATGATGTTAAGTGGACGCTGGACCATTTCCAGAAGAAGCTGTTGCGCCTGCCGGAAACCATGCACACCGAAACCGGCCGCATGTTAGCTGAGCATAACGCCGATTTCCTGGTGCGCTACATGGCGAAACTTTATGCCGAACTGCAGGGCAATCTGGTGGGGCTGGATGAGGGCGTACTGCGTGACTTCACCCCATTGAAAACTGAATATTAAATTTTTATGACAGTATATTAATCGAAACGGGCATCCGGTAGCGTGTAGCGATAACAAAAAGGAGCTGCCCGATGACCGAAACTGTTAATTTAACAATTAAAATTGATCCTGAGTTGAAAGAAACGATTAAACAGCTGGCGCTGGAAAACCAGATTTCAATGAGTCAGGAAATTGTGCAACGTTTGCAGGCCAGTCTGGAAACGCATCCCCATCCGGCGATTGATAATCAGGACATCACCGAAGAGGGGACTGAGGGATCAGGTGCCACTGACGTGAAATCCGATGGATTGAGCGCCAGCGAGTTGAAGCAGATTCGTCTGCTGCTCAAGAAACAGAGCAAGAAGAAGAAATAAAACAGAAACCCGTCGCAGGACGGGTTTTTTTATTTCAGAACCATTACGATTTCAGCTGACGTATATGTGGCAGCAGCAGCTGCGCGACTGCCGCAAACACCGGCACAACCACCGAGTTCCCAAACTGTTTATAAGCCTGCGTGTCCGAGACCGGAATGCGGAACGGCTCACGGCCAGGCACATCGAAGCCCATCAGACGGGCGCACTCGCGCGGGGAGAGACGACGGGGCCGTCGTGCCATATTGTCTGCATCCTGAAACGCTGCTTCGCCAACAGCGCTATCCCAGCCGCGGTCAATCAGAATTTCTGAGCCATCTTTATAGTACCGCGCCGACAGCGTTCGCACGCAGCAATCAGGATTACGCGGATCGTTAAGACCAAAACCAAAGCCATTGCCTTTCGCTTTGTGTTTTTTTGCATACTGGTAGAGGTAGCGCCATAACACCGGCGACAGAATGTATTTGTCGTCTGGCGCGCGCTCCAGCAGGCTCTGCAGGCTGGGCACCTGCGCCGGATAGAAACGGCGAATGTCGCGTAGCGTAAAGTCCTGCTTCTTCAGGTCGCGGCGGATACCCACCAGCACAATGCGTTCGCGATGCTGTGGCAGAAAGTGACGCGCGTCGATCACTTTGGCGTCCGGGCTACCGGCTCCGGCATCGGCCACGTCATAGCCCAGCTCATCCAGCGTCTCCATGATAATGGCGAAGGTGCGGCCTTTATCATGGCTCTTAAGGTTTTTCACATTCTCCAGCACAAAGAAGGGCGGTTTCTTGGCGGCCAGAATACGGGCGACATCGAAAAACAGTGTGCCCTGCACCTGACACTCAAAACCGTGCGCGCGTCCCATCGCATTTTTCTTGCTGACGCCCGCCAGCGAAAAGGGCTGACAGGGAAAACCCGCCAGCAGTACCTGGTGATCAGGGATCGCCGCATCAATCGCGCGGTAAATCGCGTCGTCATCGGTCAGACCTTCCGGCTGGGTAACCTGACGGATATCGGTATTAAAGTGATGCTCCAGCGGATCGCTGTAGTGATTGGCTTTGTAAGTGCGAACCGCCTCTTTATTCCATTCACTGGTGAAGACGCACTTGCCGCCAATTGCCTCGAATCCTTTACGAATGCCGCCAATCCCGGCAAAAAGATCGATGAAACGAAACTCAGGATTATCATAATGGGCCGGTCGGGTCGGCAGCAGACTTTGCAGCAGCGACAGCTCCGCCTCGCACAACGGCGGCAAGGCGCTTTTACCCTGACGGATCCGGTTCAGCAGTGATGGCGTCCAGCAGGAAAACCCTGCCTGATGCAGGCGGGCCGTAAGATCACGAACTGAATAGATTGCCAGCACCTGCTGAACGAGGTCAGACGCGTCAGCAGATGAGGGTGCAGCAGAGAGTGGGGCAGCGAGAGCGGCGGAATGCATGCGTTTTTCCTTAACAGTAAGGTGCCTATGCTATCACTCCAGACGCTATGAGGAAATTGCCGGGATGTGCCCCGTGCCAGCGCCCCGGAAAGTTCTGTTTTTGCGGCATACTCTCCGAACTCATCCGGCGACAGCTTTCGCTTTTCGTGGCGCAGACTAAAGTTACAGAACCAGCAAAAAAGGAGAGGTTATGGCTGATGTTCACTCCAGCGAAACGCGCAGCAAAAATATGCGTGCTATTCGCGCTCAGGATACGGCCATTGAGCAACGTATTGCACTGTTGCTGAAAGACCGGGGATTCAGCTTTCGCGTGCAGGATAAAAACCTGCCGGGTCGGCCTGATTTCGTTCTGACAGAACAGCAGGCAATCATCTTTGTTCATGGCTGTTTCTGGCATCGCCATCACTGCTATCTGTTTAAGATGCCGGCGACGCGAACAGAGTTCTGGACCGGCAAAATCAACAGCAATGTTGAACGTGATCGGCGCTATGTGCGCCAGCTGCAGGAGGGCGGCTGGAAAGTACTGATCATCTGGGAGTGTGCGCTACGGGGCAAACTGCGCCTGACGGATCAGGATCTGCTGGAGCGGCTGGAGGAGTGGCTGATGGCGATGTCGGAGAGTGCCGAGGTCGACCATCAGGGTATTCATCATTACAACGCTGATTGCTAATCAGGAACATAATTGGTTAGATCTGCGCTTTCTCCGTGGCCAGGAGCCTAAATGAGCAGCATAAAACTGACGGTAAAACGCCTCTATCAGATTCGTGACGAGCGGATGGTTAACACCAAAGCGACTGCGCGGGTCTACTGCGGTGACAGGCTTATTGCCACGGAGGAGATTACCGGCATGACCGAAAGCCCGGTCAGCAAATATTTGCATGCTGAAGGCAAAGCAGGTGAGACGGTACGGGTGGAGTGGGATTGTGAGGGCATCGCAGAGATGACCGTTACGGAAATTGAGCGCTGCCCATGTTGTCAACATAACGAACCAGACTAAGGATAAGAATTTTGGCAGGCACCAGTTTACTGACTTTACTTGATGATATTGCAACACTTCTGGACGATATTTCCGTCATGGGGAAAGTGGCGGCAAAAAAAACCGCTGGCGTACTGGGCGACGATCTGTCGCTGAATGCACAGCAGGTCACCGGCGTAAAAGCCAATCGTGAGCTGCCTGTGGTCTGGGGCGTTGCCAAGGGCTCGTTCCTCAACAAACTGATCCTGGTGCCCATGGCGTTGGTCATCTCTGCGTTTGCGCCCTGGCTTATCACGCCGCTGCTGATGATTGGCGGGGCCTATCTCTGTTACGAAGGCGTTGAAAAGGTCATGCACACGCTACAACAGGATAAGCAGAGCAAATCACCGGAAGCGCGCAAGCAGCGACTTGACTCACTGGCTAAAGAGAATGCGGCAGAGTTCGAGAAGAAGAAGATCAAAGGGGCGGTGCGCACGGATTTCATTCTCTCTGCTGAAATTGTCGCGATTACCTTAGGGATTGTGTCGGACGCACCGCTGCTTAACCAGGTGATTATTCTGGCGGGCATCGCGATTCTGGTCACCATTGGCGTGTACGGCATCGTGGCCGCCATCGTGAAAATTGATGACCTTGGCTTCTGGCTGCGTGAAAAAACCTCGCGGCTTGCGCAGGGCATCGGCAGCGTGCTGCTGGCTGCAGCGCCCTGGTTGATGAAGCTTCTTTCAGTGGTCGGCACCATCGCGATGTTCCTTGTGGGTGGTGGCATCGTGGTGCATGGCATTGAACCGCTGCATCACCTCATCGGGCAAGTCAGCAGCGGCTTTAACGGCTGGATCGCCATGCTCCTGAGTAATGGCGCAAACCTGGTGCTTGGTTTTATCATTGGGTCGATCGTGCTGTTAGTGGTTAACCTTATTGCCAGAGTGCGCGGAAAATCGGTATAAAGCGCACTGTGATTTACGGTCAGGAGAATGACGATGAACGACGACATGTTTGAATTTGATATCGACGCACAACTTGAGCAGGCTGAAGCGAAAGCGGAGAAAAAAGCCAGCGAAGTGCCGGATGATCTCGGCGACGAAGCCGATTGCGAAGGCTGTAAAATCTGACGTCAGCGTCAAGACTTCATCAAAGCGGATAAGTTTTTATCCGCTTTTTTTATTTTCCGCATATCCAGCTGATTAATTCCGAATTTGCCCTTTTTTTGCGTGCCTTAACAGGCAGGAACCTTCTTCGCCTGCTATAAAGAAAATAGTCACTCAGGTTAATAACACACAGGTAATCAAAGGAGCGCAATATGGTTTTCGCAATCAGTGAAGAAGTGCAGCACAAGGAACAGGGACAGACGATGGTGGTGACCGGCTTCGCGAGTGGCATGGTGGAATGCCGCTGGTACGACGGTTATGCTGTGCGCAGTGAAGCCTTTCGTAGTGATGAGCTGAGCGCCCTGAATCCTGAGCAACTGGCGAGCTAATAGCATACAGGCCTGTGGGTCCAGTGACCCGCCAGGCCCGCTTAAAGTTTATTGATGGCCCGGCACGTCCCTGTGCCGTCCTGTTTCAGACATTCCCGTCGTTATCCTCTTCAACGGCCTGATAGATACGCTGCAGCACGTCCGGAAAAGCAGACTGGACACGGCTCCAGCTCGGTATAAACGGCTTATCGTTAGGTCGCTCAATAAAAGCCTGGCCCGCTTCCAGAATGGACTGGGTAAACATCTCTACTGCTGCCTCTTCCACATGCTGATCAAACTTCAGCCCGTTCATCGCCGCCTCGTGGTTATAGGTCTCCATCATATCCAGCGCATTACGGTAATAGGTTGCTTTCAGCACACGAAACGAGTCGCTGGTCAACGGCACACCCATGGTGGCGAGCTTACGCAGCAGTGACTGGACGATATCGCTGCTCATACGCTTCAGGCCGCCGGTGCCATCATCTTCCGCCAGTGGCTGATGCTTGTGATCGTAATTATCGGCGATTTCCACCTGGCACGACTGACGGGTGGTGTAGTTGCGGTAAATCTCTGACAGCACACCAATCTCAAGCCCCCAGTCGCCGGGGATTTTAATGCCGTTCAGCACATGGGTTCGCATAGCGAACTCGCCGGAGAGCGGATAGCGGAAGCTCGACAGATAATCCAGATATTCGGAATGGCCATAGACTTTTTGCAGCGAGCGCAGCAGCGGCCCGACCAGAAGACGGCCTACGCGGCCATTAAGCTTGCCATCCGCAACCCGCGCATAGAACCCTTTACAGAATTCATACTGAAATGCCGGGTTTGCCAGCGGGTAAAGCAGACGGGCCAGCATGCCGCGCTCATAGGTGACAATATCGCAGTCATGCAATGCCACACAGCTGGTGCGGTCCGACGCCAGGGTATAACCGGTACAAAACCAGACATTGCGGCCTTTACCCGGATTGGTGGGTGACAGACCCTCTTTATCCAGCTCCGCATCGATCGCCTTGAGGCGTGGGCCATCGTTCCACAGAATGCGATGCCGTTGCGGCAGACGGGAGAAGAATTCCCGGGCAAACAGGAACTGGTCGCGGTCAGCGCGGTCCAGACCAATCACGATTTCATCCAGATAAGGCACTTTAGCCAGTTCATCAACGATTTTTGTCAGCGCCGGGCCTTCAAGTTCGGAAAATAGCGATGGCAGGATCAGCCCCATTTTGCGTTTGCGGGCAAAGCGTACCATCTCTTTTTCCAGCGACTCCACACTGCGGTGGGTAAGGTTGTGGAAGTTAGTGATTACGCCATTCTGGTAAAAGTCACTCATCGCATCATCCTTTTAATGCCCGTGGGCAGCTTATTGAGATTGAGTCAGAAAATAATCCAGCCCTTCACGCCAGCCTTCAGGGCCATGATGAGCCGTGTGATAAACCTGAGCAGGGTCGGTCCGGCTGAGTGTCACCGGCGTTTTACTGTAGCCTTTAATCACCACGGCAAAATCAACCGCATCCAGCATCGGCGCATCATTAGGCCCGTCGCCCAGACCGATTGTGGTGCGTGTCTCTCCGGGGAAGTGATCCAGCAGCCAGCGCAGCGCTTCGCCTTTGCCGCTCCCGGCGGGCAGCACATGCCAGAAACGTCCGCCCTGGGTCAGCGCAAGACCTTCAGCGCGAAGTGCGTCATGAAAACGGTCAAAGGCTTCGTCACTGTCGCGCCAGACAATGACTTCAGAAGCGTCGCGCTGACGGGACAGCGCTGATTCCGCTTCGCTTAATCCAGTCATTGAGGCAACTTGCGGATCAGAGAAGTCATGAAAACCGGTAAAGCGAAAATCTTTTTTTAAAGCAGCCAGGCGCAGACAGAGGTTGTCATAAGTCAGCGTGTTATCAGGCAGGCGAATCCGCTGTTGATCCTGTGTCTGTATCACTGCGCCATTCTCAGCAATAAACGGCGAACCGCTGATGCCGAGCCTTTTTTGCAGCGGAATAATTTCGGCCGCTGTTTTGCTGGAACAGATCACCAGCGGAACCGCATGGTGTTTCAGCGTGTTGAGCCACTCGGTGGCCGCATCCCAGCGATAGGTATGATGGTCCAGTAGTGAACCATCCAGATCGGTAATAACCATTAACGGCTGGTGGAGATCGGGCATTAACAGGCTCCTTTCATCACGTTCGCGGCTAAAGCGGCGATTTTTCAATATTATAGTTGAATATGGCTCACACTTTTTTTCCTGCGTCATTGGCCCGAAATCCAGGATAATTCTTAAAACCAGGTCGCAATAATCCGAGGGATGCATGAAGTGTGCGGGGCGCAATGACCAGCTGGCGCGGTGTTTCCGGTAACATTTTTCCATATCTGTCTGACATGTTGCAAAAATGTGCATATCTGATGCTTGTTTCAATCCAGGGATAGGGTAATCTGCAGAGGTGTTAAGAATTCCCTGGTGTAACGAATGAGTTTTTTACCCGGCCTTCCCGCCGGGTATTTTTTTGAAATCGATTTCAGCCATCAAATTCTCAGGCGCGATAATTCGAAATGTCGATCTCAAACGCCTCTGCCAGTTCGGTGTAGGAGTGAAAAACCCGGCCTTCAACTTCCAGCCGTGGCTGCTGGTCCTGATCCATATACTCCCGAATCTCTCCAGACGTTCTGGCCTGAATAGCCGTTAGTAAACCCTCGATATCAACCTGTAAATCTGACGGCTGACCCTCGCTGTGCTGCATTTCGTCTTTCATTTTCTGACTCCTGAGAGCAAACAGAATATTGAGTATAGAACCTGATGCAGAAAGGCGGGCGTGGGCAAATTTCAGGCAAAAAAAAGCCCGCGCTGCGCGGGCAAAATCCTTGTTACTTGCATGTTGGCTGTACCTATTGGGGTGGTGCAGTCAGGGAAGTGTATAGGCGAGGCGCGTAAGAAATCTTGCGGTAAAACGTTAAGATACTGCAAAACTTTATCCTTACTCAGATTTACCTGACTTTATGTCCTGACAGAGCATATTCAGCTATAGTTGATAATAAAGCTGATTTTTATCAATACCTAAAGGAATGGTCATGGACATTTTACGAATTATTATCGCGATATTGTTGCCACCACTGGGCGTGTTTATGCAGGTTGGTTTTGGCGGCGCATTCTGGCTGAACATCCTGCTGACGATCTGTGGTTATATCCCGGGCATCATTCACGCCGTCTGGGTTATTGCCCGCCGGTAACGCGCTGCATTGGCACGGTTCTTCGTTTAGACTGTATTCAGGATATTATCTGGAGAACCGAAATGAAGGTAAATGACCGCGTCAGCGTTAAAACCGATGGCGGCCCACGTCGCACAGGCAACATTCTGGCTATGGAGCCATTCAATGAAGGCACTATGTTTTTAGTGGCGCTGGAAGATTACCCATTGGGTATCTGGTTTTTTAATGAAACAAACCAGCCGGATGGCATTTTTGTAGAGCCTTGCCAGGATGCCTGAACCTGACGCGCAATAAAAAAGCCGCGTTCCGGTATACGGAAACGCGGCTTTTTGCTGTTGTTAATCCCCCGGCAGTCGTCGCCCGCCCGGGATGACTGGCGAAGAGTTTAGAAGGTTTCCCAGTTATCAGTACCGGTGGCGAGCGCAGGACGTGCTGCCAGTGCCGGTGTTTTGAGTGGTGCAGCGGCGCGTGGAGCCACACCTGCGGTAGCGGGGGAGTCGTGCAGGCGGAATGCGGCTACCGCCTGTGTTAATTTACCGGCCTGATCTTCAAGCGAGGCTGCTGCGGCTGAAGCTTCTTCCACCAGAGAGGCGTTCTGCTGGGTAACGTTATCCATCTCGGTAACCGCCTGGCTCACCTGCTGAATGCCACGGCTCTGTTCATCCGACGCTGCGGCAATCTCTGACATAATGTCGGTGACGCGACGGACTGCTTCTACAATTTCACCCATCGTGTTCCCGGCCGCGCCGACCTGATGCGAACCGTCATTGATCAGCGTAACCGACTCCGCTATTAAAGATTCTATCTCTTTAGCAGCCTGCGCACTGCGCTGGGCCAGATTTCGCACTTCGCTCGCTACCACCGCAAAACCACGTCCCTGTTCACCGGCCCGTGCCGCTTCAACCGCCGCGTTCAGCGCCAGAATATTGGTCTGGAACGCAATGCTATTAATGACATTGGTGATCTCAGCGATTTTCTTCGAGCTGCCGGAAATATTGGTCATGGTTTTCACGACATTATTGACCAGATCGCCTCCGCTGCGCGCTTTGCCTGAGGCATCTGCGGCGAGCTGACTGGCGTGATGCGCATTCTCGGCGTTCTGTTTCACTGTGGCGGTAAGTTGTTCCATGCTGGCTGCGGTCTGCTCCAGTGCCGCTGCCTGCTGCTCGGTACGGGATGAGAGATCGGTGTTACCGGCTGATATTTCGCTGGAACCCTGATAAATGGCCACTGCGCCTTCACGCACCGTACCCACGGTGGTCACCAGCGACTGCTGCATCAGCTGCAGATTGTGGATCAGTGTACCAATCTCACTGCGACCAAAGGGCAGGGGGGCGGAGGTCAGATCGCCCTGCGCAATACGCTCGATACGCAGCACAGACTGACGCAGGGGGCTAATGACCACGCGGCGCAGGAACACAAAGGTCAGCAGCACCAGCACCAGTGCGGCACTGAACGCCACAGCCATTGAGATAAAGCCGATGCGCGATTGCTGATCCGCTTCAGCGGTAATGGCATTGGCGCGGTCAGTACGAATCTTGATCGCTTTGAGTAATACCGCGTTGTACTCGTCATCCAGCTTGCGGGTAACGTCCGTCTCCTGAGCGATAATGCCCTCAAAACTGCCCTGTTTACCGGAATCGATCATCGGTATCAGGCCTTTATTGATGTAATTGTTGAAGCGGGTCTGCAGTGTGGCGTCCAGTTCAACGTCTGCTGGCGTCTTCACTACACGCGCCATATAGACCGCGAACCCCTGCTTTGCCTGTTGAATACGTTTTTCAGCGGCGGCGATATTGGCACGAAAATCGTCCATTTCACCGATACGCGCGGCGGCACCCGCCTGAATAATGGTCAGTCGCGCAGTACGCAGGTGGTTTGAACTGTTAGAAAGGCCCATACGAACCTGAATTTCGTCCGTGGCATCATCAAGTGAGTGGTTGCTTAAAATCAGAAAGTAACTGGCGACACCAATGCAGAGTGCGAACAGCAGCAAAATGCCGCCGAAGATCAGGCTAAACAGCGGCACCAGGCGGAGATTCTGCCAGATGCCAGCGCTTTTCTGTCCATCATTATCTAATGCAGTGTTCATATCCTTGCTCTCTTGAGGCTGTTGTTATAAGGCATAACATCGGCAAAAGAGCGAAAAAGGTTAGCAGTAAGAATGAGACATGGATCGCAATTTAGTGCAAAAAAAAACCGGCCATACCGGCCGGTTCTTCAGGATTTACGATCAGCGAATATTAACGTAAATACCCGAGGTCACATTATCGGTCAAACGCACCACATGATAAATAACCTGCTTATTATGGGTTTTGATTTTGCGTTTAATATTACCTTTGTGTGACGATACCGTTTTGGCCTTAATTTGCATTTTATCTGAGATCTGAATGGTATCATGACCTGACATCCACATCTTCAGCATGTTTGACTCAGTCTGGCTCAACGTTAATGGATGAACATCCATGCCAGAAGAGATGCGTGCAGACTGGTTAAGCTTCTTCTGCAAATAGGTGCCGAGTAAGGAGTCCAGGGTCGATGTCTTCATCGATTTTGATGTAATAATCAGGTTCTTACGAACGTAGAGATATTCCTCAAAATGGATATTGCTAATCGCCATGAATATAAAGAACAGTGTGTCCGGATGCTGCGTAATAATACTGCGAATACGTTCACTGGAATCTGACTCATGAATGAAACAATCTTCATTAATAAAGACGACACCAGGATTTAATTGCTCACATTTCTGCTGTAGTTGCTCAATATCGGAGACAGAAGAGATATTTTTCTTCTTAACTCCTTTTAAAGACATATAGTCTGATAATCCCAGGCGTGTGTAGTTGCAGGAATCCATAATAATAGTTGGCATAATAGCGACCCTCACCAATTTGTTATCCGTTTAAATCAACGATGAATACGCGTTGCGGTACGAGAGAGATTTCTTAGATACTTTTTATTCTGCTCGTGCAGTTTGGCAACAGGCAACCGCCCGTAAAAGTCTTCATCCCTGACCCGTTCTGCAAAAATTTTGTGCCGCCATGACGTCACACACTCTCCGACCATGGCGGGGGAGTGCCAGTGAAGTGTCGGAAGCAGTAAAACGCATTTTTGAGAGCTGTATCACTATCCTAGAAAACAAAGCGTTTTCTGATAGGACAATTCTCAAAAACATTTGTTTTACGAAAGTGTGAAGTCTCAACGTGCGTTGACAATGCCGGAAAAACACTTTTTTAACAAGAAAAATCACTTAAAGAATTTTTTCTTGTAAATACAGTGATTTGCCGATTTAGCCTGCACATTCACAGTCTGACCGCTTCTGTGAACCACCCAACTAAAATACGCGAAGCCCGGTTTAATAAGAATTATTTTCAGACTCTGCGCACGTTTATCAGAATTTCCTTAGTTGCATTCTGGAAAACATGGTTCTGAAGATGCATGGATGGTTTTGTGATACTTAAGTGTCATTTTGCAAAGGTAGTTAGAAACTTAATGTTCAGGGACGGGATAGTTCTGTCAGGAACAGGGCGAGTAAATCAAAAATTTCACCGAATAAACGTTCACAGAACGGGGCTAGCAGGGGCATCAGCAAGCTGATGGTTAAAATTCCAACTGATAAGGTAATAGGGAAGCCAATTGCGAAGATTGATAACTGTGGTGAAACACGATTTAACAAACCCAGTACCAGATTTACCATGAGTAACAAAACGATTAAGGGCAGCGCTAACATCATGCCGTTAAGGAAAATTAATCCGCCCGACTTCACCAGTGCCATGAACGCGTTGGCATTTACCGGCTCACCGCCAATCGGCAGCGTATGAAAACTGTCCACCAGCAGCGAAATCAGCCACAGATGCCCGTTAAAGGTCAGGAACAGCAGCATCGCCAGCATGTCGAGAAAACGGGCCAGCACTGGCATGTTCAGGCGGCTGCCGGGATCGAAAAAGGTGGCGAACGAGATGCCCATCTGCAAACCAATCACTTCACCGGCAAGGCGCACAGCCGCAAACGCGAACTGCATGGTGAAGCCGAGGGCAATACCTATCAGCATCTGCTGAATCAGCAGCAGAAAGCCGGGAGGTGAAAACAGCGTCACATTAACAGCCGGTAACAGCGGCATGACCAGCCAGGTGATCATCACCGCCAGACCGATTTTGACACGCTTGCTGATAGATCGTTCATTGAGGATGGGAGCAGTGGCGAATAATGCCATGATGCGCACCAGAGGCCAGAAGAACTGGCTGACCCAATGAACCAGCTGGCTGCTATCGAGAGTAATCATCAGCCGATGATGTATGGCAGGTTAGTAAAGACGGTGCGGATATAATCCAGCAGCAGATTCAGCATCCACGGACCGGCAATGATACCGGTGGTGGCAACGGCCAGAATCTTAGGAATAAAGGATAAGGTCTGTTCGTTGACCTGCGTCGCCGCCTGGATCAGGCTGATCAGCAGGCCACTGACCAGGGCTGCCAGCAGCAGCGGGGCGGCCAGCATCAGGGCGACGCGCATCGCTTCCTGTCCCATTACCATTACTGATTCAGGTGTCATATGTTGCTCCGGTAAGAAAAGGGGGATCAGGAGTAGAAGCTTTGCGCCAGTGAACCGACCAGCAGTTGCCAGCCATCGACCAGAACAAACAGCATCAGTTTAAACGGCAGCGCGATAGACGCTGGCGGGACCATCATCATTCCCAGCGCCATCAGCACACTGGCAACCACAAGATCGATGATCAGGAACGGGATAAACACGGTAAAGCCAATCTGGAACGCCGTCTTCAACTCGCTGGTGACATAGGCGGGCAACAGAATGCGCATCGGCACCGCTTCAGGGCCGGCAATTGGGGCGGTATTCGCCAGACGGGCAAACAGCGCTAAATCGGCTTCGCGGGTCTGACGCAGCATAAATTCGCGCAGTGGCTGGGCGCCTTTATCGATCGCCACATCCATGCTGATCTTGTCCTGACTGAATGGCAGATAAGCGTCCTGATAAATTTTGTCGAACGTCGGCGCCATAATAAAGAAGGTTAGAAACAGCGACAGTCCAAGCAGCACCTGGTTAGGCGGCGCCGAGGGCGTGCCAAGGGCGTTACGCAGTAAGCCAAACACGATGATGATGCGGGTGAAACTGGTCATCATCAGCAGCACGGCCGGAATAAAGGTCAGTGCAGTGATAAAAACCAGCGTCTGAACCGGCAGGGACCAGCTCTGACCGCCGTTCTGCAGTGAGTGGCTCACCAGGCCCGGCAGCTGGGCATGGGCAACCGGTGCCAGTAACAGCAGTGGCAGTAAAGGAAGCAGTCGACGCATCATTGTGGTTTTCCGGGACGTTTAACCAGGTTCTGTAACAGCTGACGAAAATCCTGTGGCGCACTGTTCACCGGCGTCACAGTGACCGGTTCACCCGGCGGCAGCGTGTGCAGATGGGTAACCTGCTGTGCGGTGACGCCCAGCACCAGACGGGCATCGGCGGTATCGATAATCACCACCCGCTCACGCTGGCCCACCGATACGCTGGCGGTGAGTTTAAGCTCCTGGCTGCTGACCTTTTTCGGCGCGAAGCCGACACGGCGTGCCAGCCAGGCGCAGGCCAGAATCAATAAGATAATTACGGCTAATACGCTGCTGACCTGAGCCAGCATAGAGCCGGTTGAGATCGCCTGAGCGTGCGGTGCAGCCGGTTGCAGCGTTTGATTCTGGCTATTCATAATGTGACTCTTAGCGACTCAGACGACGCATACGTTCAGATGGGGTGATGATGTCAGTGATGCGCACGCCATATTTGTCGTTCACCACGACAACTTCACCCTGAGCGATCAGGTAGCCGTTGATCAGAATATCAAGCGGTTCACCTGCCAGGCCATCCAGCGAGACCACCGAACCCTGCGTTAAACGCAGCAGCTCTTTAATGGTCATTTTGGTGCGACCCAGTTCCACGGTGAGTTTCACCGGGATATCCATAATCAGATCGATATCCTGCAGCGATCCAGCGACGTTGCCGCTGTCGAATGATTTGAAGACGTCGTCGGTCTGCGGCGCACTGCTGCTGCCGACCTGCTCATTCATCGCTTCAGCCCACAGATCGTCCGCAGAGATATCGTCAGACGGTTTATTACTGTCAGTCATGGGGCTGTTCCTCGTTCAGCGAATTCAAAATCGGGTTAATCAGGTGTTCGACACGGAGCGCGTACTGACCATTCATCGTGCCATATTGGCTGGTTAAGACCGGGACGCTATCGACATGGGCGATAATGCGTTCCGGCTTCTCAATCGGCAGCACGTCACCGGGTTTCAGCTGCAAAATCCGTGACAGACGCAGTGAGGTTTCGGCAAAGTGCGCAATCAATTCCAGCTCAGAGTGCTGCACCTGTTTGACCAGGTTGTCGCGCCAGTGGTTATCTTCCTGACGAGAGTTTTCGAGCGGTGGGTTCACCAGCAGCTCGCGCAGCGGTTCAATCATTGAAAACGGGATGCAGATATTAAACTCACCCACCAGGTTACCAATCTCCACCTGGAACGGTGTGTTAACCACGATATCGTTCGGTGAAGTGGTGATGTTGGTGAACTTTACCTGCATCTCTGAACGTACATACTCAACGTCCAGTGGATAAATGGCTTTCCATGCGTCGCTGTAACCATCCAGCGCCAGCTTCAGCATGCGGCGAATAACGCGCTGCTCGGTATGGGTAAACTCACGGCCTTCAACTTTCGTCGGAAAACGTCCGTCGCCACCAAACAGGTTGTCGACAGCGATAAACACCAGGCTTGGTGAGAACACCACCAGCGCTGTACCACGCAACGGTTTCAGGTGGATCAGGTTCAGGTTGGTTGGCACCGGCAGATTGCGGGCAAACTCATGATACGGCTGAATCTTGATCGCCCCGACGCTGATATCCGGGCTACGGCGCAGCAGGTTAAACAGCGCCATACGGAAACTACGGGCAAAACGCTCGTTAATAATCTCCAGCGCCTGCAAACGCTCGCGCACCACGCGGCGCTGGGTATTCGGATCGTAAGGACGAATATCGCCTTCCGGTCCGTTTTGTTTCTTTTCTTCTTCCGCGCTGCCACTGTCGCCGTTTAAAAGGGCGTCAATTTCAGCCTGGGAAAGAATGCTATCGCCCATTGATTCACCTCAAAATGAAGGCAGTAAACAGCACGTCGCTTACAGCCTGCGGAGGTTGACCTTTTACCAGCGGGGGTGTCAGCGCCTGTTTGATTTGTTCAACAAGCGCCTGCTTTCCTTGCTCTGTCGCCAGCGTCGCAGCGCTTTGACGCGAGAGCAGCAGCAGCAAACGGCTGCGCACCTCAGGCAGATAGTCATTCAACCGACGCCGGGTATCCTCATCGGCCAGACGCAGGGTAAAGCCTACGTAAAGCACGCGGTCGGGATCGTTGTCGGGATTGACCAGGTTAACCGTAAATGTATCAAGTGCAAAAAAGACCGGAGCGGGAGGCGGTTCAACTTTCGCCACCTCAGGCTTATCGCCCTCATGTTTATTCATCATTCGCCAGACTGCATACCCTGCCGCGCTGCAAGCGGCCAGCGTTACAATGAGCAACACTGGTATTAAGAGTTTACGTTTGCGGCCTTTTGCTTTCGCGTTATCAGACATGGTTGCAGTTACTTCCTGTGAATTATGGGCAAGCCTCTCGGCTCACGGGACAGATTATCCGCGTCTTAAGTCAAACCAATGGGTAGATAAGACGCGGGTTTTACGCTTACCTTCAGCGTTTGCCGCTGTCAGGCGAAAGTATCGACGGCGCTGTTGCCGCTAACACGAGCCTGAAGGGCGGCGGGAACGGCAATCGGCGTAATGTCGGTGTCACTGTCCTGGGTGAGGGAGAAGCGGCCGTGCTGTCCATCGCGGCGCGCCTCCTGTTGTTGCTGGAATTGCTGGCCCTGCGCGGAACTGTCACTGCTCACCTGACTCTCGCCCAGGTTAATACCGCTTTCTGCCAGCGCACTGCGCAACTGCGGTATTGCGGCTTCCAGTGCCGCTCTGACGTGGCTATGGCCGGAAACCAGATTAATTTGTGCCTGGTCGTTATCCAGTTTCAGGCTGATCTGGATAGCGCCAAGGTCTGCCGGATGTAAACGCAACTCCGCGTTCTGCTGGCCGTTACGCGTGAACATCACAATCTGCTGACTCAGCGCCTGTTGCCATTCGTCGCTGCCCAGCTGTGAATTCAGCGTTGGCGTCGACGGGGTGCTGATGGTCGCGGAGGCGGTCACCGCGGCGGGCAGGTTGCTGGCGGTGGCAACGGGCATTGCGTTGATCGTGCTATCGCTGGTGCTGGCTTTGATCGCTTGATCATCCTGCTTAACCATATTGCTCAGTGCCTGCTGGAAACTGCTATCAAGCGTCAGGCCATTGCCTGTTGCACTCTGCGCAGCGGTGTTGCTCTGGCTGGCGGCAGTCGTGACGGCAGGTTTGCTCTGTGCGTCGCTTCTGACTTCAGCCTTCTCATCGTCACCTGCTTCGTGGCCCGGCTGTGCGCTGCTCAGCAGTTGAGTCAGCGACGTCTGACTTTTCCGGCCGGTGTCGGTCTGGGCAATCAGCTCGCCCGCCTCACTGCTGACCGGGGTCGACGGTGTCGCTGTCGGTGTCACCGCACCGGGTAACATGGCGAACAACGCCTGCACATTTTGCATGTCAGTGGCGCTTAAGGGTGCCACGTCCGGCTTGTCTTTATCATCGGCTGATTTTGACCCAGCTTTAATATTTTCCGGTTTAAACAGGGCGGTCAGCGCAGCAGGATTATCCAGCGCCGCCATCAGTGCATTCAGGGGGGCCTTCGGGCGGGCGTCATCAGTCTTTTCTGCTTTAGCGTCAGCGGATTGCGCCACTTTCCCATGCTGTTTCGCCAGGCCGAGCAGCTGGTTTCCCAGCGCAGTCAGAAAGTCCTTAGGCAGCGCGTCTTCACCCGCTGCAAGATCGGTTGAAACTGATGGTTCCGCGTCGGTTTTAACCGACGCTTTCGTGGCAATATGTGGCAGCGTAATCATTCGCCTCTCCTCGATGCGGCCCGTTGGGCAAATTCGTCCATCCGTTTCTGATCGAGACGGTTTTCCTGTCGTAATGCATTTTCTGCTGCACGCGTTATCAGCGTCTGATAAGCGTTCAGCCGCTGCTGTTTGTCGCGCCAGTTGATCAGCGCCTGTTCCAGCCGCTGATTCCAGTTATTGAGCTGGTTGCGGTGCTGCTCAATCGCTTTTTCCAGCGTCTGAATAAACTGGTGATAGTTGGTCCAGCGGGTGCTGGCGATACCGGATGACATATCGTCGTTGAGCTTGTTGCGATACTCATCCTGATAGTCGAGCAGCATCGTCAGCTGCTCGTTAGCGGCGTGCTGGCCTCGACGCATATCGCCTAAGTAGATGGCGGCACGTTCGAGATCCTGCTCCGCGAGGTCGCGCAGCGTATCGATGGCATTTGCAGTTTTCATTGCCGTTACCTCGTGTTAATTCGTGTGACTAGCCAAACAGCGCATGCAGATGCAGGCTGGCGTCGTCATAATCGCTGCGCTCAAAGATGCCCTGTTGCAGGAAAGCTTCCATCTGCGGATAGAGCGTGATCGCTTTATCCAGCATCGGATCGCTGCCGGCGGCATAGGCGCCGACGCTGACCAGATCGCGGTTTCGCTGGAAGCTGGAAAGCAACTGCTTAAACTGGCGCACCTGTGCATAGTGGTTCTCATCGATCAGATGCGTCATCGCACGGCTGATCGAGGCTTCGATATCGATGGCCGGATAGTGACCCGCTTCGCCCAGCCGGCGTGACAGCACGATGTGGCCGTCGAGAATGGCGCGCGCGGAGTCCGCAATCGGGTCCTGCTGATCGTCGCCTTCGGTCAGTACGGTATAAAAGGCAGTGATCGAGCCGCCGCCGTCGATGCCGTTACCGGCACGCTCAACCAGCGCAGGCAGTTTGGCGAACACGGAAGGCGGATAGCCTTTGGTTGCGGGCGGTTCACCGATTGCCAGGGCGATCTCACGCTGCGCCATGGCGTAGCGGGTCAGGGAATCCATAATCAGCAACACATGCTTGCCACGGTCGCGAAAATCTTCCGCGATGCGGGTGGCGTAAGCGGCACCCTGCATACGCAGCAGCGGTGACACGTCGGCCGGCGCGGCAATAACCACTGAACGCGCACGGCCTTCAGCACCGAGAATGTTCTCGATAAAATCTTTTACTTCACGGCCACGTTCGCCAATCAGACCGACCACGATCACGTCGGCTTTGGTATAGCGCGCCATCATGCCGAGCAGGACGCTTTTACCCACGCCCGAACCGGCGAACAGGCCCATACGCTGCCCGCGACCGACCGTCAGCAGGGCGTTAATCGCCCGCACGCCGGTATCCAGCACGTCGGTAATCGGCGTACGCTGCAGCGGGTTAAACGGCGGGGTGTTCAGCGGTGCGCGATAGCCGGTATCCGGCGACGGCAGGCCATCCAGCGGTCGACCGCTGCCATCAAGTACGCGGCCGAGCAGTTCCGGGCCCAGCATCATCTGTTTGCCTGCCTGCGGGTTCTCACCGTTCTGGCGCGCATAGACACGCGCACCCGGTAAAATGCCGTCCACTTCTTCCAGTGGCATCATCAGCAGTTTCTGCCCGTTGAATCCCACCACTTCGCTTTCGATTTCACTGATGGTTTTGCCATCGTTGCGTTCGATCACACAGGTCGCACCCAGTGGCAGCTGTAAGCCGGTCGCTTCGAGCACCAGGCCGGTGGCGCGGGTCAGGCGGCCATAACGGCGCACCGGCTGCACCTGGGCGATCCGTTTCTCAAAGGCGTCGAGCGAGCCAAGCCAGCGATTCAGACGGGTGGTCATTAAATTTCTCCAGGTGCAGCAAGACGGCAAAGTTCCTGCCAGCGCGTCGCGACGCTGGCATCCAGGTCGCCATCTTCTGCGCTGAGTTTGCAGCCGCCAGGATGCAGGGTGCTGTCAGCGATCAGACGCCAGCCATGCAGATCCAGCGTCGGACCCAGGGTCTGCTCAATACGTTGTAAATCATCCGGGTGAACACGCAGCTGCGGTTTGCCGCTGAACATCGGTTCCTGCTGCAGTAAACCCTGAATCTGGCGCAGCAGGGCGGTGCCATCTACCGTGGTCGCCTGACCAATCACCGAGCGAGCCGCTTCCAGCGCCAGCTGCATCAGACGGGCAGCGATGACGCTGTCCAGGGATTCCAGCGTGTTCTGGAACTCCGTTACCAGTTGCTGCATCCGCGCCTGAAGTGGCGCCTGCTGCTGCTGGGCATCGGCCAGACCCTGCTGAAAACCGGCGTCATAGCCCGCTTTCTGTCCTTCGGTCACACCCTGCTGATAACCTTCGTTGTAACCCTGACTCTGTGCCTCTTTCCGCATCTGCTGCTGCAGACGTTCAAGCTGCTGTTGCTGCTCATCAACGCCATCGCCATCTTCAGCGTCGTAGATTTCTGGCTGCAGCTCCGGTTCAGGCTCATCAAAACGGCCTAAATCATTGGGCTGCCACAGCTGCCAGGGGCGGGCAGAAAATGCATCAGACATACGTTTCCTCGCCACCACCAATCACCATCTCGCCAGATTCGGCCAGGCGGCGAACCACCAGCAGGATTGCTTTCTGTTCGTTTTCCACTGCCGACATCCGAACCGGACCACGGTTGGCCAGATCGTCGCGCAGGATATCGGCCGCACGGGCTGACATGTTTTTGAGGAATTTCTCGCGCAGTGGCTGTTCGGCACCTTTCAGTGCAACCAGCAGCTGCTCGGACTCCACTTCCTGCAACAGACGCTGGATGCTGCGGTCGTCCACGGCCACCAGGTTTTCGAACAGGAACATCTCGTCGATAATTTTCTGTGCGAGTTCGCCATCGAAGTCGCGTACCGCTTCGATAACGGCCTCTTCCTGCTGCGTTTTCATCAGGTTGATGATCTCGGCTGCCGTTCTCACGCCGCCCATCTTCGCGCGCTTGAGGTTGGTGCCATCCAGCAGGCCGTTCAGTACTTCGGTCAGTTCGGCCAGCGCGGCTGGCTGCACACCACCGAATGTCGCGATACGCAGCATCACATCGTGACGCAGACGTTCGTCGAACAGCGCCACGATATCCGCTGCCTGGGCACGCTTGAGGTGCACCAGGATGGTCGCGATAATCTGTGGATGCTCGTCGCGAATAAGGTCGGCGGCGGCCTGCGGTTCCATAAAGTTGAGCGTTTCCATACCGCTGGTGGTTTCGCGCGTTTCGAGAATGTCCTCCAGCAGGCTGGAGGCACGCTCTTCGCCCAGTGCACGTGTCAGCACTGAACGCAGGTATTCGTTAGAGTTAAGGCTCAGTGCCGCGAACTGCTCAGCATCTGCTTCGAACTCACGCAGCACCTCTGTCAGCTGTTTGTGCGACACCTGACGCATATTGGCCATCGCACCACTAAGATGCTGCACCTCGCGCTGATTCAGGTGTTTGAAAACTTCCGCAGCACGCTCTTCACCAATGGTCATCATGAGGATGGCGCTTTTTTCGGTTCCGGTCAGACTCATAGCTCTTTACTCATCCATTCGCGAATTACCAGCGCGACGACGCGCGGATCGTTTTCTGACATGTCGCGGATGCGTTGACTCATCACTTCTGCGCTCATGCGGTTGTTTGACTTACGTTCCTGATCCAGCTCATCTTTGCTGAGCTGCACATTAAAGGCTTCTTCCTGCGGCTGATCAGTAGCGGCACGGGCGGCAACGGCTTCAGCAGCGGCTTTCTCTGCGGCCTGCTTGCGAACCAGATGCGGACGAACCATCTTGCGGTAGAGGACGAAGGCGACCAGAGCAACCAGCAGCCACTTACCGGCATCCATCAGCTGATCAAAGAAGGACTGCTGTTGCCAGAATGGCAAATCAGTGGTCACAGGTTCAGTGGTGTTAAACTGCGAGTTCACCACGTTAATGCTGTCCCCACGGCTCTGGGAGTAGCCCATCGCTTCGCGTGTCAGGTCTTCAATCTGCTTCAGTTGTTGTTCATTCAGCGCAACGGCTTTGCCTTTATCATCTGCACGGAAGTTCACCACCACCGCAACCGACAGGCGCTGTACGTCGCCGACGTTGACTTTGGTATGACGAATGGAGCGATCCAGCTCGTAGTTAACCGTGTCATCACGACGTGAATTCGTCGGGCCTGAGCTGGCCGGTGCAGTGCTGGTGGTCTGGCTGGCGTTATTCGCCGCGTTGTTCTGACCATTCGCGGCCTGACCATTGGCTGCGTTGTTAGGTGTAACCTGCGCGGTGTTGGCTGGCGCCGGCTGGTTAGAAAGTGCGCCCGGCACGCCGCCCGGATAAGGGCTGCCTGATTGATCGCTGGTGCTGGTCTGACGCGAACGAATCGCTGAGTTCGACGGATTAGCGTTAGGCTGATATTTCTCGTCAGTCTGCTCGGCGGTGTCGAAGTTAATCTGCGCGGTAACCTGCGCATGCACATTGCCCTGGCCAAGAATCGGATTCAGGATTGCTTCAATACGTTGCTGGTAACGCGCTTCAACTTCAGAGGAGTATTTCAGCTGCGCGTCATTCAGATCGCGACCAGCAGAATCAGAACGAGTCAGCAGGCGTCCGGTCTGATCGACCACCGTCACGTTGCCCGGCGGTAAACCGGCGACGCTGCTTGAGACCATGTGGGCAATGGCCTGAATCTGACCTTCGTCCAGCGCACGGCCAGGTTGCAGCGTTAAGGTGACAGAGGCGGAGGGCGCTTTCTGCTCACGCACAAATAAGGTTGGTTTAGGCATCGCCAGATGAACACGGGCACTTTTGACCGGGCCCAGCGATTCGATGGTGCGTGCCAGTTCGCCTTCCAGCGCGCGCTGGTAGTTAACCTGCTCGCTGAACTGGCTGATACCGAACTTCTCTTTATCCAGCAGCTCGAAGCCTACCGAGCCGCCTTTCGGCAGACCCTGCTGAGCCAGACGCAGACGCAGCTCATGCACATTCGCTTCAGGCACCATTAATGCGCCGCCGTTTTCGGCGAAGCGATAGGGAATGTTCATCTGCGTCAGCTGCGTGACGATGGCACCGCCATCCTCATCAGTGAGGTTATTATAAAGGACGCTATAAGATGGCTGTTTCGCCCAGAGCACCATCGCGATCACGATTGCTATGACAGCAGCCGCGGCGATGACTAAAGGAATACGCGGATTTGCGCGCAGGCGAGCTAACAGGTCACCGAAGCCTTTCTTTTCTTGTTCTGTTGTGGCGGCTGTACTCGCATTCATGACCGTTTCCTGCCTGACGTAATTGACCGGGTAAGTTGAGATGGCAAAACAGACTCCCTGACCTGCGTAGATAAAATTTCCACTTCAATGCCAGGCATTATTAGGTGATAAGCAAAATTCGATGGCTGGATAAGGTAGGGTTTTTGATGTTATTTAGCGGCTTTGTCTCATTGACAACGTGCTAACTTTTGCTCACATCAAAAATGTCACCCTCTTTAAAAGGTATCGTTCATGTCCATTCAGGCAATTGACGGCGTACTGCAGCAGCTACAGGCGACCTCACTGCAGGCCAGTAATCGCAGCAGTGAAGCACCCAATCAGATCGATTTCGGCGCGACCATGAAAGCGGCGCTGGATAAGATCAGCGAGACGCAGACTACCGCACGCACCCAGGCGCAGGATTTTGAAATGGGGAAACCCGGCATCGCATTGAATGATGTGATGGTCGATCTGCAGAAATCATCAATCTCAATGCAGATGGGGATTCAGGTCAGGAACAAACTGGTGTCGGCGTACAGCGAAATTATGAATATGCAGGTTTAGGCGGGTAACTGTCTGAAGCTGTTAAGGTTTATCATACTGTCACTTTAGTGGAGCACGTATGTAGCACAAGATCGCTCATTTTTGCGTTGATGAGTGATAGCTGGTCGGTATTGTGTTCTGACATCCAGGCGCCATAAACCCGGTACACCATCTGCGCATCGGAGTGACCCATTTGCGATGCAACGTAGTTCGGGTTTGCGCCTGCTGAAAGCTCCCAGCACGCAAACGTATGACGTGACTGATAGGCTTTCCGGTGCCGCAGGCCTGCACGCCTTAGTGCGCCGGTCCATATCTGCCCGAGAGACTCTGTTGAGTAATAGGCTCCCGACCTGCCGTTGACTGCGTTAACGCTGGGATTGAACACGAATGTCTTCTGTTCCTCAATTCGCTCGCCATACTCCCTGGTATGAAAGGTGAATGAGGTCTGAGGATACATTCGGGTCAGTTCCCTTTGATCGCGCAGAATATCGACAGCTGCATCCATCAGGCATATGACACGGTTTCCGGCTTCCGTCTTAGGTGGAGTGAATAAACCCTGCGGTGTCAGGTTACGGCTGACTGTCAGCTTTTTGGCTTCAAGATCAACATCCTCCCACGCCAGCGCGCATATCCAGCGTGCCACTAATCACAAGCATTTTCTGTGCCACTGTACAAGAGTTCATTCCCAACTCGTATCTCTCCATATTGTCGATTAATTTATTTGTTTCTCTAAGCTTCCATTGTTATAAATTTCTATAGAAGTTATTCTCTGAAGATCTTCGAATGGTATGTCTCCGTTTATTACAATGAGCGGGCATTTGTCATTCGCATTTTTTTCAATATCTGAAGGTAATCGTTCCCATATAGACCGTCCCATGATGAAATTAAGATAAGCCCTGACTCGGGTGCTATTGTAAATCGATACACACTCATAATCTTTTACACCAGTCACTTTGTTAGCTATGACGATGTTTGCTTTTTGTATATCCTTCCAGTTTCGAAACTGACCAGTGTCAGCTCTATATGTTACAAATGATACAAGGCAAGAACAGATAACAAATATTACTGGTGCTAGAACGTATTTTCCTTTTGTGACCAAAAAGATCTGACACATCATTATTGAAATCATGAATGAAAGCTTTAAGCGATCAAAAGTATAACTCGTTGCATGTTGTGCAAGGATTATCTTTTCAACTAAAGAAAAGGCCATGAGAATAATTATCAGGCTGGATAGGTAATTGTACTCTACTTTTTTGGAGAGATTTAAAATAGGGAACACAGGTATAGCAAACAAAAATAGTCCGTATGACTGATGGTATCCTAAAAACAATGCTTTAAAATCTGCATCGCCACCACTCCGAACTAAGAAGCGCGAAATGGAAGCTGTAAAAAACTCACCTAAATCAAGGGTTATATAAAGCTGAAAAGCAAATGTTACAGCCGAAGTCAACACTGATAATAGTAAGCTAAAAGCTAAATTGATATTTCTTCTTTGTCGATTTACCAAAAAATAGATTGCTGATAAACAGCCAATAACGTAACCAGTCCACTCAGTCATACACAGTAAATATATGGAAAGACCGGATAATACAGTCCATACATTTTTTTTGGTTTTAATGGTTTTGCAGGTTGAAAAAATGAATGCAGCAATGAATAGTTGGCTAAGCGATTGATGCCAGTATAGTAAACCCGTAGAGGCCAAAGACTCTCTTGATAAAACAAATGGAGAGCACGATAATGCTATCAAAAGGATTTGAATATTATTTTGTGGTTTGAATATCATCAATAAGGCGAAGAAAAATATCAAAACAGATGATGTCAAAATTATCAAATTTAAGGATAAAAGACTCATTAGTGTGTAATTTAAGCCAAAAGTTTTTATAAAAGCGGCTGGAGCCAGAAAACCAAGTGAAGGAAAACTTGTATATATGTATGAACCTGAACTGTCACGGACGGCTGCGCCCCACGGTATATTTTTATTTACCTGTCCACCCTGAGTGACCACAGGCAAAAGGTGGTGTTCAGTTATAATTCCTTCATTTAACGACTTTGCGATAAGTAATGAGTGATAGGATTCTTCGATATTTTCAATTCCCTCATTATTGCTAACATCCCTGTATTTTATAGCTGACGAAATGATAAGCATGGAAAGTACGATTATTAGTCCAAAAAAAAGCCTCTATGTTTAATTTCAGCCATGATTTCACATTCCATTAGTTCAAAATTTAAATTAATTTAATCTTATCATTAGATATATATGGACACCTACAAAAATTCCCGACGGTCGCGCAATGAATGAACAGCGCCTGTTTTAACAGGCTATGGGGTAGGTCACTTAAGATTAGTCACTCCCCCGACCACGCATGATTGAAATCCCTTGCCACTTAACCACTTTAGAAGTCTGTGAACTGTTCACCTAATTTGCTACTACCGATTGATTTCTGTTTATCCATACAGTTTTCAAAAGAGGAGAATTTTAGCCATACGATTATTGAATCGAGGAAGTGTTTCTATGCGTCATCATGAACAAACCAGATGAAGAACGTATTGCCGTTTGTAATAGATCAGGAGCGTATAAACTGGTATCTACGCCTGAGTGAGCCTAAGAAGTAGATAAAACCAATACAATGATGTTCCGTAACTTATCACCGCAAGCAGGGGAAGCGTAGACGTATCAGCAGTTCACTATGAAGGGATGATCTGACAGGAGATTCCCGTTACCAGTTATTGACTATGTTGAGCAATGACTCACACTGAACAGCATTCTAATGCCTCATCCAGCCAAAATGATGCTGGTTGAGACACCGCAATCATTTGTACTACTAGTCCGCTCCCTGGCGGCTAACAATGGCTAAGTTGTTGCTTACAATTTAGGCATTCACCCGCAGTGGGAAATATTCAACTTAGGGATTATTACATTTGACAGCGAGACGTTAGTCAAAGAGAGCATGGGCGGGGTTGATCGTGCTGGAGAAAGTGACGACACATGGTAGTGTCTGTGCGTGAACCGTGAAAGCCAGTTGTATAGAGACAGCACGCTTATAGCAAAATATCTCAACACATCTCGAAATTTTCATCACGTCAGTTTGTGAATTGTAGTTTGGATCTGTGAAAATATGCCTCTACGCACATTAAAATGACATTCTCAAAGCAGAATGATGAATATGTAAGTCTAAACGATTAGATGTCTGAGGCGATTGAGTTTTATGATAATGTTACATTAGTAGAATACTTATGGGGAGCAATATCACCCATTTTGCTGCTGATAAAGGATAGCGATTTTGTATGCCCTTATATGCTTAGAAAACAGACCAGTTTTGCTTACAGCATTTGTAAGATATGGATTATCATTCATGAAGTTAATATATATTGGTGTTCTCAAATAAAATCATTGTATTATAAATCGAGATGTTTTTGGGAAAATTAAAAAGCCCGCGTTAGCGGGCTGGGTGCTGTAAAACCTAAAGATATAAAGGGAGATATTTTATAACACTTAGATAACTTACGTAACTGATCAATGCCAGATAACAGACCGCAGTTATTGCCAGGATTTTCCTGTCACGTAAGCAATGAGCCAGGCTGGAATTCATTACTCTTTCGCTGGAAGCGAGTGCCAGGACAATGAAGAGCATAAATGTTAGCAGGCTTATAATGAAATATCGCCCTTGAACGCCGGCCACAATACCAATATTTAAAGGTGAAAAACCAATCCATAAAGCGGCAAATATCAAAACGATACTTCCCAGACTCATAGCAGGGAGGTATGAGAGCCGTAACCAACCAAAATCGAGCTGCTTTTTAGGCAGGCTCATTACAGTTGAGATAATTATGAAGATCATAGCTCCACGGCAGAAAGGACCGCCAATTGTCCAGGTAAAGGCTTGTGGGCCTCCGCCGAAGGTAGCAAACATGCGGTTAAACATGTCAGGTGTCTGAATCCAGATGCTTTTCAGTATGAATGCAACAGCAGCATGCGGCTGTGATATTAACATCTCCATTGCTGCTTTAGCATCCCCACCACTATGCCAGAACTGGCTGGGAACCCATGAATAATGCATGTTCCATGCAGCCGCTATCAGGCACCCAAATATCATCGAGCCGGCTACGAAAGAAAGCCATTTTATTTTACTGTTAAATAGAGCAGCCGGAATAAGCATCAGAAAAGGAAGATAGGCGATGTTGGTCATTTTAAGCAAGCCAACCAGACCCGCTAGAACAAATGTCTGCCAGATTAATCTTTCTTTTAATATAGCCATGCGCAAACAACAGGCAATAAACAAAGCAGTGACCAGGTTAGTAACAGGATCTGGACTATATGATGAAGCAAGATTGATGAGCGTAGGGAATGTCAAAATAAACAATGTGGCAAAGCGCATAACTGGTATAAGCGCAACAGTCAGATAAACCATGCCTATGTAGACAAATAAGTTTAAAAGACGACCCGCATACATCTGGTTATCTATACCCATTCCCGCTAATCTTGTTACTGCGATACCAATTGCTGATGGTAAATATAAAATAGGTGAATAAGTTGCTGACGGGGCAAAGTTGAAACAGGTATTATGATTATTGATGGACGCATCAATCTCCTTCGCCCTTTTAGCTGCATCAGCCTTGCTTGCAGGCTTGTTTTGATCCTGTGTCACGAAGAAAGGCCAGACATACTGTAATGCCTTGTCGCTCACACATCCGCCCCATGCACCTTTCTCGTTGCCAATTTCTTTAGGAAGCATTTCACCCTGAGAAATTTGATAGGCTCTAAAAAAATGAAACCGTTCATCCAGACCCGTTAAAGGGGTGTTTTTAAAAACAAAGAAAAGTCCAATTACAAAGATAATAGTCAAATAGGCTATTATCCCTTTTTTTTCATAGGCTTCCATTTTTTCAGTCATTTACTATACCTAACGATTGATAGTCCATTCATTTTTTTCATATTTCGCAAATCCTCATGGTGGCAGAGAGACATAAGGCATACTTCTTACCGGACTGACTCTAATGGCAGTTATTGCCAGTATTGCCACACTCTTGGTGAAAGTGGTCGCTTGCGTTCTAAAACAGAGTGCATCAGGGCCGTACCCATTAAAAAGCTAGCGCATATTGTAGTGAAGAGCGCGGTCTAACAAAAGCCATAAGTGTATCTTATGGAATCCAATGCGGATGGATTGACTTGTGAGCCGCGTTCTTGGTAGCCCAATAGTCTGGTTCAACTGCATATAATGGCTGATAACAGTATGAGGTCATTGGACTGATGAATGTGATTGCACCGATGTTGACTGGCCATCAAAAATCGTTGACGGTGCCGTTCATAGCTGGTTAGTGTGGCTAATCATGGTTTTCAAAAATTCAGAGTGAATTAATTCGCGATGCGAACATCAGACAAAGCTTTTATGTTCAAGCACTCTGCGTCAACCTTAACTGGTTCGTGGTTCGTGGTTCGTGGTTCGTGGTTCGTGGTTCGTGGTTCGTAGTTCGTAGTTCGTAGTTCAAAGTTATCGACAATGTGACAACGATAGTCAAGCCTCCGGTAGCTATAATATACCGTATCCAGAACTTGGAACGGGAGACTGTTTCTCAAATAAACGACGGTTTTGTGCACGATCACCTATCACCCGGAATTCAATCTGATGCTAAAAAAACTCATTCTCACTACATTGATAACCAGCTTTTCAGCCACAGCTTTAGCTGCTACCCAATGCGGGCCTTTCTACATCAAATCTGACAGCAAAGGCTGGTTCTCAGTGAATGGTGAACGGGCAAAAACCCAGAAAGTGACGTTTGCCAGAGAGAAGGGTGACTACAGCAACGCAACGGTGAAAATCCGGGTCAAAAATAGCAAAGCGACGGGAATGGTGGATATGGAGCAGACGAACCGCGATGGCAAAGGGTTGTTAAGGGCAGAAATCGTCCGCTCCAGTCAGAGTCAGATCCGCATTCGGGGTGACTATGATTGCGAGCCAGCTAAGTAAGTTGAGTTATTACTGCAAATGCCCGTGATTATCGCAACCCTGAAGTAGTGATAGCCGGTGCTTTTGAATCATAGTAAAACGTCGCACTGATTTGATGATGACTTAACTTTGCCCTTTCAACCCAGGCTACTGTTTCATTATCCTGCACCATGTTAAACCGCTTTTAACCAGTAAGCAGCGGATCATCCTGCTCCAGATTGAATCTCCGGTCTTGTGCCATTCCGGTAAGGCAAGACCGTCAAAATAAGCGGTTTTATATAAAGGCGCAGCCCAACCCGTTCACTATCCATGACCGCCAGCAGGGGCAGGCTCAGCGCAATAATGATCTTCTTCATCTGTTAAATCATAAGCATTATTTTGTCGACAAATAACATCGGGAACTCACTTGTCCCGCTGATTTTCAATCAAAAATTTGCGCTTAATATTGCTAGCGCCGCTGAGTAAATGTAACATCCGACGGATAAATAAAGCATCGAATATCTTTTAGCTGCAACAATATTTTAATCCACTGTTACATTGTTAGCCAGCTTACAATAAACACGGAAAGTTTAACGCAGTTAAATACCGCATCTATCAGACGCATATAAATCAGCCTTATAAAAAGGTATGCAGACGTTTGTTAAGTGCCATTAACACCATTGTCCTGATGAAAATTTTCTACTTAAGTGCCTCTGATGACTATGATTTATGACTGTTTTTTATACTACGATGAAGATGTTTTGCTTGAAATGCGTCTGAACACGCTTGAGCATGTTGTTGACCGGTTTGTCATAGTTGAATCGCTTTATACCTTTACGGGTAAACGCCGATGCAAGCTTAATTTTGACATTGAGAAATTCGACCGTTTTCGCGATAAAATTATTTATGTCGTCAACGATATTGCGCCAGTATTTTATCAGCACGCCTTTCAGTCGAATAGCTCTCTGGTTAAGGCGGGCGAGACCGATCCCTGGGAGAATGAATCCACTGCACGGAATCAGATTATGCAAGGTCTGGCTGGCGCGCAGGATGATGATATTATTATTGTGTCAGACGTCGATGAAATTCCCCGACCTGAAGCGATTAAAGCCTTTAGCCAGCGTCACCTCTGTACAACATTGCACCAGCAATATTTCAATTTTAAATATAATGTACGTGTATTGAACAATGACGGTACACCGCGTTGTGCCACACTGGCAAAAATGGTGACGTTTAAAACATTACGAACCTTTTTCATGGGACAACCGGAATTACTGCGCAACGTTAAGCGCCGTGGAACACCCATACGCGACAGCTGGTGGCGCTGGAAATGGCTCGGCTGGCGAACGAAAGTCATTAAGGATGGAGGATGGCATTTTTCATGGGTGATGAGCGATGAACGCATAAGTGAAAAAATGGCGTCGATTTCACATACCGAACATAACTGTCCTGAATTCAATAACCCGGATCATATCCGGCGCTGCGTTGAGAACAACATTGATATCTGGAATCGCCCAAGAAGGATGGAAATAATGCCGATTACCGCTGAACATTTTCCTGAGTGGCTGATTACACATCAGCATCAGCTGACAGATTTTATTAAATCCTGATGCTGACCAGCGCGCCCACCGGGCGCGCCTCTCGCCCTTCAGGTTGCTTTGTAGGGATCTTTTTTATCATCCTGACTGTCATCATTTTTCCGCGGCACTTCACCATGGTCTTTTGGTGCATCGGTGGCGGGATGATCATCTTCCTCATACGCATTACCCGCGTTAGGTGCTGCTTCGGGCAGGCCTTTGCTGACATCACCTTCTTTCTTACGTTCTTCATTCGTATTGTGCTTAAACATAATTCACTCCTGTTGTCCCAGTCGTTTAAGTCTAGACCAGCCCTGAGATCCCGCATTAGCATGGAATTAAAGGCAAAAAAAAGCCCGCCAGAAGCGGGCTAATCGGAGTTTCTCTCATACTGAACATGTTATCTTTCGATGTTTTGGTGTACAGCAGCTCAATGCTAACGGGAAATTCCTGATGCAGAAATGGACAAACTTGCCATATCGCTTGCGACAGGTCACATTCCAGGTCGATAAAAACATCGATAAATAAATTCGATTGAAATGATTAATGAAAAGCATATAGTGGCCTCCGTTACCAGGAGATAGAAAATATGTTACGAGACCATTTAAAGATTGAAGCAGAAGATCAGTTAATTGAACAAGGCTCGCTAAGCCTGAGAAATCGTGGTCAGGAAGAGGTGACCGAGTGGATTATCGTTAACCGTCAGGGCGTTAAAAAAGGCGGTGTCACACTGTTCGATAAACTCAGTACCCGCCGCTCATGGCCAGTGAACTACCGCATTATGCAGACCGATCTGCAGGGCAATGTGGTCGTGGATCAACTCACCGACGCCCTGTAGTTACCAGACCCGGACGCTGTGCACTGTTGTACGATAAAAAATTAACCCGCATTGGCGGGTTTTTTTATGACTGCCGGTAGCGGCGCAGTTCCACCACCGTACCAATTAGCTTCAGGTTCTCCCGACTGGAATGCAATTCAGGAAAGTTGATGTTAATGGGGGCCAGCTCAAACTGCGTAACGCCACCTTCACTACTACGTTGCCGCCAGGTACGGATCAGAGCAATCTGCTGCTGTAATGCCAGCACGCTATCGCCAGGCTGGGGTGAAACTTGCGGATCGATGATCACCACATCATCCCGCATAATCGCGGGCATCATTGCCTGTTCTTCTACACGAAAGGCAAAGCTCTGTTGTGAAAGCGCCATATCGTTGTGCATCAGCAATTCGTGTCGGACTGAACTGTCATCCGTCAGCCATCGTGTCACATCACGCTGATTAAGCAGCGGAATCTGGTGAAGACCGCCATAAGCACTTTCGCTGAAAACAGGGCCATCCCCATCTATCAGAAAAGCCGGGGCACAACCCAGCGCTTCGGCGAGCCGTAGCAGATTCTCACCGCGCGGAAGCGTCTCCTCTTTTTCCCATTGCGAAATCGCTACATGGGACACTTTTACCTGTTGTGCCAATTGCTTCTGCGTTAATTGCATTGATTTCCGTCGGAGGCGGATTCGGTCACCCAGCGTTTCGTTTTTCATAAGCTTGACATATTGGTTGAAAGTGATTTAAGTATACTTAAGCATGGTATTTAAGTAAACTTAAATTTCAAGCGGAGGACGTGGCTTTTCAGCACGCAATATGTTCCAGCGACCTAACCGGAAAAAGGGGTATGGCATGGAAAGTAGTCTGATTACCAGTATGGGAGCGTTAGTTCTGGGTGGAGGCGCAGCAGCACTGTTCTGGAAACCGTTATTGGCGGGTATCGCGTCAATCGTAACCAGTAACCGAGCGGGCGGCGAAATTATTACCAGCTACAAAGAGCAGGTGGTGTTGCTGAAAGAGAGCAACCTGCTGATACGGGAGGAAAACGATGAATTACGCGAACGGCACGACAGGAATTTGCGGCGAATCTCGACACTCGAAACCGATCTTCGGTTAATCAAGAATGCGGTAGGGATTTTGCTAGCAATGACCGAAACCGATCAAAACGACAAATTTCGTAATGAAGTTGATCGGCTTATCTCAACTCTGGAGGATCGCAGCAATGGCAATGATTGATAATACCAGGGCTCCAATATCATACAGGCGTAAAGTTATCCTCGGCTGCATTCTTCTCAGTTGTTCGATGATTTGCATCCTGATGACGATTATTTTTCTTTATGTCAGTAATACCGCAAACAAACGAGTCGAGGAGATTAGGGCGGATTACCGGGCAATAGCGGCACGACGTGATGAAAGGGTCGAGGTGCTGACGGATAAGGTCACAGCATTACAACATAAGCTTGATGTGATACCGGATCGTACCGCTGATAAAACACTGAGTAGAGTGAAAGAGGTCGTTTCTGAAGACAACCAGACGTCCGCAAAACCGGGCCAGACACCGTAACTTCCGATTATTCTTAGTGCGGCTTCGCTATTATCGACTAGTTTTAAATCTCGGGGCAACATTTTGTACCTGAATGCAGGCCCGATGATTGGCCGGTCGATGAACCGCTAAGCCTAACCACTTTGGATAACTGACCAGAAGGAAATTTAGCATGAGCGATTCAACAGAAACCAAGACCAAAACTGACTATCTGCGTGATGTGACGTCTCAGCTAAAAGAGATGCGCCACTATGCGCAGACCAACACCGAAACGCTGTCCAGCCATTGGTTAGCGTTTGACGCCGGTGAATACAAAGATAAGACGAACGCCGACCGAATCGATGCATTGCTGAATAAGCAGGGCAAGCTGTTGGAAGATTTGGATGCCGCCATTCAGGACATTGAGATTGAAATTAATCACAGCGAGCAGGAGAGCTAAGTCATCTCCCGCTAACTGATGCGGTGGCCGGTAAAGGATTAATCGGCCACCAGCCACATCTCCGCTTCGTCGAACATCTCTTCAACAATCCGCGCAACCGTCGCTTTATCGTTCTTACTCAAATCAGTATCAATCGCGTTACGTTCCATCGGCTTGACCTTAACTTCAATGTCAGGAAACACCCGATGCACCCGCTTTTCCAGCTCCTCACGAATCATCTCGCGGGCACCCGGTAAACCGGCAACGTTGCGCTTGTCATAAATCAACTCAACAAACATGATGGCAATCCATTCAGGGCAAAATCGCTGACATATAATACTGTAAATAAAAACAGTAGCAAGGCGTGACGCGTGATTTCGCGTAAATTTTTATGTCGCGTTAAACACGATCTTCAACTGGAAAAATGCGCACGCATCACGACATAATGACGGCTTACTTTTCAGGAGGTCCGCGATGCGACAACTGGTAATAGATATTCTGCTAAAACTGGCAAAGATGGATGTCGATGCAAAAGAGTTGACGGCGCAGCTTGAAGCGCAGTCCCTGCTGGTTGCAGCGCTGCTGGTGCAGGCGAAACAGGACAACTCGCTGACCATTTCAGAAACGGTGCAGGATGCCATCATTACGGCTTCACAATCGTCGACCGGGTTTCTGCAATCGGATGTTGATCTGCTGCTGACGCACATTAATCGTCTGCTGGCTGTGGCAAGTTATGTCGAAGTGAAGGGTAAAGCAACGGAAGAGAGAGAGTAGGGCAGGAAAAATTCGCCTCTGGAGATGGATATCCATCAACATCTTCAGAGGCAGTGCAGGCGCAGGGGTCGTTCAGGAAAAGTGACGACCTGAATCCCGCAGAGAAGTCACTACTCTTTTAACCGGGTATACATTATTCCGCTACTTTATGCTGGCAGGCGTTGTGCTTTGCAGGCCTCTTCTCTGCAGCGCGTATTACAATTCGTTTTTAATGCAAAATTCTTCCCAGCTCATACCCAATGATTCAGCGTGAGATTTGAGATAAGTCTTGATCGCTTCAGCCGCCACCGCTTTATCTGGCTCAGCGAGCTGAATGGAGAAGATCATTCCATCCAGATTCTTCTGGCGCAAAAAGGCCGCATAGATACGTTCGGCATGCCATTCGCGCAGCTGGCTCAATGACAGGTTGGCGGCGCGGGCATCGCTTTCAGTTAATTCGTCAAGTGCGGATTGAAAGTCTGGATGCGCGGTAAAAAACATCTCGCGAGCCTGGGCATAGTAAGCTTCTGGCGTTTTCATATTCATATTCCTGAAAGTCTGTTGCAGCGCGTCAGTGTAGCGGGTTGTCTCCTGCTTGTCAGGCGTGGCAAAGATAAGAGATGAACCTGCTTCGCCAGCAATTTTCCGGTTAAAATGCTTTATGCAGACCTCACTACGGGTTTCGTTCTGCCGCAATCATCGTCTGTGTGGCGTCTTAACATCCAGATATCTTGCGTAACGCGGTGGAAAAATTATAACGTAGCCGCCATTGACGTGATCTTAGGGATTTAATATGAAAAAGTGGATGCTGATTGCCGCGCTGGCATTGAGTGGTTGTGCGCAAATCAACGATTATGAAAATGCGGTGCAGACACCGGCACCTGCTGATCTGCAGGGGACCTGGCAAACCGTCGGCCCACAGAGCAGCCTGATCAGCGACAAGGCGATAGCCAGTCTGATCATTAATGCCGATGGCAGCATGCTGGATTGCCGTCAGTGGATGCGGGTGATCGCGAAGCCGGGCAAACTGACCCGATTAAATGGCGATTATGTGAATGTAACACGTAAAATGCGGGTGATGCCGCTGGTGGTCGATAATGGCGAGCTGAGCTACGACAGGATGACTCTGCGCAAAGTGGCGCGTCCGACAGTAGAGTGTCAGCAGGCACTGGAAGAAGTCGCAAAGCAGCCAAAAGCCGCCGTGATTCAGAACATCGAACCGCAACTGTTGCGCACGGCGATTACCGAGAATAACGCGAAGTCATAACAGTCGATCCATAGCAAAACCGCCCCAACAGGCAGAGTGCCGTTCACGCACTTGTCTGCCGGGGCGGTTTTCGTTTTTACTGCATCCCTTATTTTGCTGCTAACTTATTCTGCGATGACCCAGACGCTGACGCTGCCACCGTTACAGGCAAAGACTGCTGTGCCATGCTCGTCGGCGGTAATCGTCTCTTCACGGTTACCCAGATAATCCCGCCAGACCTTACCGGCAAAACCTTCACCCATCGGCACGCTTTTCTCACCTGCATCGCCATTTGACATGATCACCACACAGCCTGGCTGCGTTTCGGTGCCGCTGCGGCTGAATGCCACGCAGTTAGGATGATCAAAATAGTCGGTCTGTACGCCCCAGCCATATTGCTGACGCGCCCGGATTAACCCTTCCAGTTCAGGGATCACCGGCATCTCTATTTTGTGCGTTTCACCGTCGCCGCCTTCATCTTCGTAGGTTGCCCCGAACAGATCAGGATAAAAAATGGTGGGCACACCTTGTTCACGCAGCAGGATCAGCGCATAAGCCAGTGGCTTAAACCAGGCTTCAACCGGCGCTTCCAGAGACTGCAGCGGCTGGGTGTCGTGGTTGGCGACGATCGTCACGGCATGCCAGGGATCAGCCACGACCAGCGAATTAGCAAAAATCTGGCTCATGTCATAGGCGCTGCCCGCGGTGGAAGCCTGATGGAAGTTCATATGCAGTGGGGCATCAAACAGCATGGTTTTACCTTCCACCTGATGCACATACTCCTGCAGTTTCTCGGTTTCAAATGACCAGTATTCCGCGACGATAAACATCGGCTCTTCAGCCACCTCCTGAATATGCTCGATCCACTCTTTGTAGAACCAGGCCGGAATATGTTTTACCGCATCCAGACGAAAGCCGGTGCAGGGCACCTGTTCCATCACCCAGCGCGCCCAGTATTTCAGCTCTTCCCGGACCGCATTGTTACGGAAATCGATGTTGGCACCCATCAGATAGTCGAAGTTACCCAGTTCGTTATCGACCTGATCGTTCCAGCCTTCGGCGGTATAGTCATTGATGATTTTAAACACGCCGTTTTCGTCCGGATTCTCAATGTGGTCTACGCCGCTAAAGCACTTGTGATCCCAGACAAACTTAGAATATTCCCCGGCACGGGCCGGAAAGGTGAATTTCGTCCAGGCTTCGCACTCGACAACCTCTTCGTAGATTTCATCACGGTTATCCGGGTTGACGCGGTTAACACTGATCGCCTCTTTCTCATCAGCGCCCATTTTGTGGTTCAGCACCACATCCAGCAGTACCCCAACGTTGTGGCTGCGCAGGGCTTCTGCTGCCGCCAGTAATTGCGTTTTGTCGCCATATTTGGTGGCAACACCGCCTTTTTGATCAAATTCCCCCAGGTCGAACAAATCGTAACTGTCGTAACCGACTGAATAGCCGCCTGAACCCCCTTTGTAGCAGGGCGGTAACCACACCATACTGATTCCAATTTCGCTGAGCCAGGCTGCACGATCGGCGACCTCAGGCCACAGTTTGCTGCCATCCGGGTAATACCAATGGAAAAACTGTAATAACGTTGGGTTTTGCATGTACCACACTCCAGGGGATGATGAGAATCAAGTATGGAGTAAGCGGCAGAAAAGAGACGCCGCGCAGAGAAATAAATCTGGCGGCGTAGCAGAGAAGGGGATCAGGAGAGCGTTTCGCGCGGCACCATAACTAGGCCGCCCTGACTACTGTAGGCAGACATGACCGATTTCTGACGGGTGTTCTGACCTACCAGCGAGGCCAGCTCATCCATCCGCGCCTGCAGCAGACGTTTTACTTCGCTTTCGTTATCCAGTATACGACGCAGCACCGGGCGTAACTGCTCCTGCGTCTGCGATGAAGGCGACACAGCTTCTGTCGATTGGGCTAAGTTCTGCACCGCACTGACATACTCCATCTCCCTGCTGATCAATTCATCCCATTCGCCCTGTACTGCATGACGCAGCATTCCCTGGCTGAGATCGAGTAACTGTTGGTAAACGGTAATCAGATGCGGTGCAGTGGTCATTAAACGGCGTCCTGAATCAGGTGAGATTGAACTACTTCTTTCCACGCGTCCGCAATATTGCGCAGCAGGCCTTCGACCTCCTCGACCGCTGCAACATCATTGTGCAGGTTGGCATGCAGCAGGCGACGGGTCATGTAGTTGTAAAGATCCAGCAGATTGTCTGCCAGTTCATCACCACTGTTTTCAAGCAGGCCCTCTTTCAGGCCTGCTTCAATGATATTGATGGCTTTGGAGATAGAACTGCCTTTGCCTTCAATATTGCCATCCTGCATAAACAAGCGGGCGCGGATTAACGCGCTCAGTGCGCCGTCGAACAGCATACCCACCAGCTGCTGCTGGGTGGCGCTCATGACGGCGCTTTCTACGCCAATTTTTGCATAGGCTTTGGTGCCTGTAGCGCTGTACATGGTCACTCCTAGGATTTACTTGAGGAACTTGACGTATCGAACTGCTGCGTCAGATACGTACTGGTCGAGTTGAGTTTACTGATGGCCAGATCAAGCTGAGTAAACTGTGTTTTATAGCGTGCGATATCCGCATCAATACGATCGCTGGTGGTGTTATAGAGCGCAGTTAAGGTATTCAGTGTCTTGCTGACGCCATCGGTGGCCGCCTGAACAATCCCCTTGGTCGATAACCAGCCCGTGATGTTGGTTGCGATTTTGGTGGTAATACCGGTGGTTTTACCGTCACCCACGATCATCTCTTTCACACCAGCGGCATCTTTATCCAGCGCTGCACTGACCTTCGTCGTATCAATGACCAATGAACCGGTCTGAGGATCGGTGGTGATGCCAATCTGACCCAGCGATTTGTAGGAAGAGGAGCTTTGCGCGTTGGTCAGCATGCTTTTCAGCTGCGTTTCAATCGTGCGCAATGTGCTGTCACCGAGCAGGGCACCATTACTGGCGTCCTGGGAGTCCGTATTGGTATCAACCTTGGTGTATTTGGTCAGGGTATTGAACTGATCCAGTAACGTATTATAAGCACTTACCCAGCCGCTGATTGCGCTGGACGCTTTTGAGGTATCTTTGGTAATCGTCAGTGACTGATCGCCAACCGTCGTCGCGGTCAGATTTAAGGTAATGCCTTCCAGTGCATCACTGATCTGGTTGCTACTGTTCTCAATCGCAACGTTGTTGACTGTGAGCTCGGCATTCTGTGCTTTAACGCTTTCTGTCATCACATTGCTACTGGCGGATGCGTCAAAACCCACAATCCCCTGCAGCGTGCTGTCGCCGGTGACCGCAATCTTTGCTACCGCATTATCGCTACCGGTTTTATTGGCGCTCATAGAGAGACGGAAGCTGCCGTCTGACACCTTTATGATGCTGGCGGTGATGCCTGCATTCGCACCATTAATCGCATCACGCATGCCAGTCAGCGAGGTCTGATCGCTGGAGAGCGTTATGCTTTTGCTGGTGCCATCTTTTAAGGTAATCGCGATGCTGCGGCTGGCTACCGAGCTGTCGCCCAGTGCGGCAGTGTTACTGCTCTGCACCGCAGAGGTAAGGACCTGCGCCTGCGCCAGCTGTGTGACGTTGATTGAATATTTACCGGCAACTGTGCTACCAGAGGTGGTCGCGCTGAACGCTGTTGAGCTGCTGCTCGCGGTGGTGGCGGTAAACAGATCGGCACTGTTCAGCTTAGTGTTCGCGGTCTGGAATGTCGTCAGTGAGCTTTTCAGGGAGGCATAGGCACTGAGTTTGGCCGTATAAGCCGACTGCTGGTTCGAAATGGGTGTAAGTGCAGATTTTTCAGCGGTGGTCAAACTGTCAAGCATGGTACTGAGTGGCAGGCCGGAGCCCACACCAAGGTTGCTTATACTAGCCATGTTAATTCCTTTATAAGGTCGACAGAGAAATTGATACCTGGGTTATCGGCCTTGAATAAGGAAAGTTTAAGGGTATTTGCCTTAGGGTAATGAGGTAAATAAGCACTATAGAGAAGGGTAATTCAGCGGCTAGAAAATTAATGAATTAAGTCTAAAGAAGTTCGGACGGGTGGCGATAACTTAAAACGTGACAGGTTGAAGCAGAAAAATTCGCCTGGTACTAAAAAAATTCTAAAGGTTGTTAAACGGCAGACGATAACAACTTTGACGGCGCTGAAGCCGGCGGGTTGAAGCCCACACCTTAACCGAAAGACTTGATTAACAGGAAAATTCATCATGGCCCAAGTCATTAATACCAACAGCCTCTCGCTGATCACTCAGAACAACATCAACAAGAACCAGTCAGCTCTGTCTACTTCAATGGAGCGTCTGTCTTCTGGTTTACGTATCAACAGCGCGAAAGATGACGCTGCTGGTCAGGCAATTGCCAACCGTTTTACCTCTAACATCAAGGGCCTGACTCAGGCTGCCCGTAACGCCAACGACGGTATCTCTGCTGCGCAGACTACTGAAGGCGCGCTGTCAGAAATCAACAACAACTTACAGCGTGTTCGTGAGCTGACTGTACAGTCTCAGAACGGCACCAACTCTGATTCTGACCTGTCTTCAATCCAGGATGAAATCAAATCACGTCTGAGCGAAATCGACCGCGTATCGGGTCAGACTCAGTTCAACGGCGTGAACGTCCTGGCAAAAGACGGCAAAATGTCTATCCAGGTCGGCGCTAACGATGGTCAGACTATCGACATCGACCTGAAGAAAATCGATTCTTCAACTCTGGGTCTTAGCGGTTTCTCTGTGTCCAAAAATGCTTTGAGTGTTGGTGCATCTATCACATCTGTAGCCGACTCTACTTCTGGTGTTCAAACTGCTGTTAACCTGTCAGATGTTGCTAAAACACTGAATGTTGATGCAAGTACACTTTCATTACATCAGATTACAGGCCAAAACGAATACGTTGTTCAATCAGGTAATGACTCATATTCAGTTTCCGTAGGTGATGGAAGTGTAACCGCTGGTGATGCTGGTAAAGTTGAACTTAATACTACTGATGTGAAATACGGCGACGCTGCAAATGGCATTGGCACAGACGGCGCTACCCAATCAGGTCAGTTGATCAAAGTGGGTGCAAAAGCTGATGGTACTGCTGTGGGCTTTGTTACTATTCAGGGCAAAAACTACCAAGCGGGTACCACCGGTTCAGACGTACTGGTTAACTCCAAAAACTCGGCTGCCCCAACTACCACTACAGGTACTGCTGGTATCCAGTTAAGTTCAAATGCTGCTGGTACTATCACAGCATCTGCTCAGTTCGCTGGTGCCTCAAGCGCTGATCCACTGGCACTGCTGGACAAAGCTATTGCATCTGTTGATAGCTTCCGTTCAAGTCTGGGTGCGGTGCAGAACCGTCTGAACTCAGCTGTAACTAACCTGAACAACACCACGACTAACCTGTCTGCAGCACAGTCTCGTATTCAGGATGCTGACTACGCAACTGAAGTTTCCAACATGTCTAAAGCGCAGATCGTGCAGCAGGCTGGTAACTCCGTGCTGGGCAAAGCGAACCAGGTTCCACAGCAGGTTCTGTCTCTGCTGCAGGGCTAATCGCTCTAAAGTCCGATATAAAACCCTGCTTCGGCGGGGTTTTTTTGTTTTATTAAGCTATGGCGGCACTGTTCCGGTGAATGCCAGAATTGATAGCTAAACGGCGGTTATCCGGGGCCACTTTCCCCGCGATCTGAATTGTCTGCTTAGCCTCTCTCCCTTAAAACCGCCCAACCCCGTTACAGTTCCCCCCACGCCTGCCGATAACTCTCTACAGAACAACATCAATTTTGATTTTCACTTTGTGGAGTGTCTATGCGCTTCAATTACGACCTGTTACCGGGCGAGCGGCTGACCTTCGACGAGATCGCCCGGCGTTATGCTTTGCAATACCCTGATGAGAAAGAGCTGACAGCCCGCGCGTTACTCAGTCCCTCAACGGGCCTGCGCACGCTAAAAATTCGTGCGGTGTTTGCACAGGAGGAGAGTAACAGTCCGCTGGAGGACCTGCTGTTCATCTCCCATGACAACGAGCGAAAAAATTACCTGCGTCGTTTTGAGCACTATCTGAAGCAGAATCTCTCTTTCCTCTACTTCCGTCGCAGCGACAACGAGAAGCGCGAAAACCTGTGGAAAGTGATGGGCAGCAGTCAGGTTTTCGCGATGATCGATCCGCAATCCGCCACGGCACAAAACCTGCTGAACAGTCGCGGCTATAAACTGGTGCTGATGCATCAGGATGATGATGACGCTTACTGGCAGCTCTTCAGTCCCCAGGCCGATCCCTGTTTTCCGCAGTCGCAGCGCATTCAGTTCATCGTGGTGCTGAGCACGCCGCAGCACAAAGTTCCTGCGGCGGTCATGCCGGGTACTGAAGTCGGACGTCGAGTTAAAGCGCGGGTGCTGCAGCGTGCCAGTCAGGCGGAATTCAGCGCCGGTGTCAAAGCGCGCTACGGTGCCTGTGTAATGACCGGGACCGAACTGACCGACCGGCATAACTGGCCGTGGGTGGAAGCCTGCCATATCGATACCCAGGAAGGCGATGACGGCGTTCTGGCAGATAACAGCATCGACAATGGCCTGTTTTTACGCAGCGATTTACAGCGATTATTTATTAACCGACTGATTAGCATAAATGGTGAGTCGGGAGAGATTCAGGTGCACCCTGGCGAGGAGGCGCGGCAGCATATCGCGCCCTGGTATCAGGAGCTGGATGGTCGCGTCTGTAGCCTGTGGGCTGCCGTACCACCCGCCACGCGGCAACGGCTTCGCGCCCGTCGTTAATTTCTATTGATGGGTGCAGAACGATCTGCACCCTGACTTAACAAAAATGAAATAGCCTCGTTTTACCCCGCCTATTCAGTCAATCGAAAACGCTACAGAATTGCATAATCATGCCGATAACTTCATTAACGCAGGGTAGTCAACGTGAACGATTTCTATACCGCCGAAGGCGTGATGGACAAGCATTCGCTCTGGCAGCGCTACGTGCCGCTGGTGCGTCATGAAGCGTTGCGTCTGCAGGTTCGCCTGCCGGCAAGTGTTGAGCTTGACGACTTGCTGCAGGCAGGTGGGATAGGGCTGTTAAATGCCGTAGAGCGCTACGACGCGCTTCAGGGTACAGCCTTTACCACCTACGCCGTGCAGCGTATTCGTGGCGCAATGCTCGATGAGCTTCGCAGTCGGGACTGGGCACCACGCAGCGTGCGTCGTAACGCACGTGAGGTGGCTGGCGCAATGCACAGAGTTGAACAGTCGCTGGGACGTTCTGCTTCCGAGCAGGAAGTCGCGCAGCAGCTGAACGTTTCAATGGAGGAGTACCGGCAGATCCTGCTGGACACCAACAACAGTCAACTTTTCTCCTACGACGAGTATCGGGAAGAGCACGGCGACAGCGCGGAGCTGGTGACGGAAGGCCATGAAGAAGCCAATCCACTTCACCAGTTGCTTGAAGGGAGTCTGCGTGAGCGCGTCATTGAAGCGATCGAAGCGTTACCCGATCGTGAAAAGATGGTGCTGACACTGTACTACCAGGAAGAACTGAACCTGAAAGAGATTGGTGCGGTGCTTGATGTGGGTGAATCCCGTGTCAGCCAGCTGCACAGTCAGGCGATTAAACGCCTGCGGGCCCGACTTGCGGGAGCGCGCTAGCAGTATCAGTTCCTGGCGATTCAAAATTATAAGAAACCGGGGACTCAGTAATGGGAGCCAAGACCAAAGCCAGACCGTTAAGTCGTTATCTTAAAGACTATAAACACAGCCAGAGCAATTGTTCACACTGTGGCAAGGTATTAGATCGAATGGCGCTCGTTTTTCGTGGCCAGATCATCAATAAAGAGGCCATCGCTCGGATGGACCAGATGATTGATGAACAGCTGTGGCTGAAACTTCAGCCCGAGCTGACCGCGCTTTGTCGTTTTTGTAGTGATATTTTTTGCAATACCCATCCTAATTACTTCGACATTATGGCGTTTAAACAGTATCTGTTTGAACAGACAGAGATGAGCCCGAGCACGATTCGTGAGTATGTGGTGCGTCTCCGTCGACTGGATGAGATGCTGAAAGCCAAAAATTTCCCGGCCGAAAAGCTTAAAGGAAATAGCTGGCATCAGTGTCTGGAAAGCGATTTGCCCGATGCCGGTAATAACAATTACCGCATTGCGCTGCGCAAGTACGATCAGTTCTTAGGCTGGCAGCAGGCGTAAGCCTGATCTGCACCGATTGTTCCCCCGCGTGCCTGTGGCACAATCCTCTTTTCCCGCCAGTCGGGAAAAAGGGGCGGGGGAGCACGGCGCTTCTTCCTCCTGGTTTTTTCCCTGCACTTCCGTCACACCGCATCTGCTGACACCTGAATCAGGGTGATCCTTTTCGCATCTTCTGCAACACTGTAAGGATAATTCCCGTGCCCAAACGGAGGCCGCATTGTCTTTGCATTTGTTACACCAATTTCCTCGTCTTGAACTGCTGGGCGCACCGACGCCGTTAGAACATCTGCCACGGCTTTCTGATTATCTGGGGCGCGATATTTTCATCAAACGCGATGACTTCACGCCTGTCGCGATGGGTGGCAACAAGCTGCGCAAGCTGGAATTTCTGGCGGCCGATGCCCTGCGTGAAGGTGCCGATGTGTTACTGACTGCGGGCGCTATTCAGTCCAACCATGTGCGTCAGACGGCGGCAGTCGCTGCCCGGCTTGGCCTGAAGTGCGTAGCGCTGCTGGAAAACCCGATCGGTACACACGCTGAAAACTACCTGAGCAACGGCAACCGTCTGTTACTGGATCTGATGGATGCTGAAGTGATCATGGTGGATGCGCTGCACAATCCCACCGAACAGCTGGCTGAAGAGGCAACCCGGCTGGAAGCGCAGGGCTTTCGTCCTTACATCGTGCCGGTCGGCGGCTCAAATGCGCTGGGTGCACTAGGCTATGTGGAGTGTGCACAGGAGATCGCGCATCAGAGCGAAGGCGTGGTTGATTTCGCCGCCGTGATCGTTGCTTCCGGTAGTGCTGGCACCCATGCCGGACTGGCGGTAGGACTGGAGCATCTGCTGCCGGAAACCGAGCTGGTGGGCGTCACCGTTTCACGTCAGGTTGACGCGCAGCTGCCGCTGGTTGAGCGGCTGCGTCAGTCGCTGGCAGAGAAGCTGGAAGTACAGGTTAAGGCACCGATCACCCTGTGGGATGACTATTTTGCGCCACGCTACGGCGAGCCGAATGATGAAGGCATGGCGGCAGTAAAACTGCTGGCGCAGCTGGAAGGGATACTGCTGGATCCGGTTTATACCGGCAAGGCGATGGCCGGACTGCTGGATGGCATCAGCCAGAATCGTTTCCGCCGTGAAGGTCCGTTGCTGTTTATTCATACGGGCGGGGCACCGGCGTTATTTGCTTATCATCCTTCAGTCTGAGACAAGCGAATAAAACAGTTTATACTCCGTGCGTTATCATTTTGAACAGGCAGCGATACGCGGTGCTGCCCTTATAAGAACACACACACAATACTGTCAATAATGGGGTGAATATGTCCTTTTCTCGTGCAGGTCGTCAGATGGTGATGGGCGTTATGGCTGTGGCGCTGATTGCAGGCGTCAACGTTAAAACCTTTGCAGCGGAAAACCTGCTGAACAAAATTAAAGAGCGCGGCACGCTGCTGGTGGGACTGGAAGGCACTTATCCGCCATTCAGCTTTCAGGATGAAAAGGGCAAGCTGACTGGCTTTGAAGTGGAATTCGCGGAACAGCTGGCGCAGCACATGGGCGTCAAAGCGAGCCTTAAACCCACCAAGTGGGATGGCATGCTGGCGTCACTCGACGCGAAGCGCATAGATGTGGTGATCAATCAGGTCACTATCTCTGATGAGCGCAAGAAGAAGTATGACTTCTCTACGCCATACACAGTCTCCGGTATTCAGGCACTGACCATGAAAGCCAACGCCAGCACCATCACCAAACCGGCTGATCTGGCCGGTAAGAAAGTGGGCGTGGGTCTGGGCACTAACTACGAGCAGTGGCTGCGCGAGAATGTGAAGGGCGTGGACATCCGTACCTATGATGATGACCCGACCAAATATCAGGATCTGCGTTCTGGCCGTCTGAATGCGATTCTGGTTGACCGTCTGGCCGCGCTGGATCTGGTGAAGAAAACCGGTGACACCATGGCCGTCGCGGGCGATGCGTTCTCCCGTCAGGAATCGGGCGTGGCGATGCGTAAAGGTAACGACGATCTGCTGAAAGCGGTCAACCAGGCTATTGCTGATATGCAGAAAGATGGCTCGCTGAGCAAGCTGTCTCAGAAATGGTTTGGCGCGGATGTGACGAAATAATGCAGGAAAGTCTTCAACTGGTGCTGGATTCAGCACCTTTTTTATTAAAGGGCGCGCTGTTTACGCTGCAGCTCAGCATCGGCGGGATGTTCTTTGGTCTGCTGCTGGGCTTTATTCTGGCGCTGATGCGTCTGTCACGCTTCTGGCCGGTTCGCTGGCTGGCGCGGATCTATGTCTCGATTTTCCGTGGCACGCCGTTAATCGCCCAGCTTTTTATGATCTATTACGGCCTGCCGCAGTTTGGCATTGAACTGGATCCGATCCCCTCTGCGATGATTGGTCTTTCCCTGAATACCGCCGCTTACGCCTCAGAGTCACTGCGCGGCGCGATTTCATCGATTGAACGCGGTCAGTGGGAAGCGGCGGCCAGTATCGGCATGACGCGCTGGCAAACGCTGCGCCGGGTCATTCTGCCGCAGGCAGCGCGCACCGCGTTGCCACCGCTGGGCAACAGCTTTATCAGTCTGGTGAAAGATACCTCGCTGGCAGCGACCATTCAGGTGCCGGAACTGTTCCGTCAGGCGCAGTTGATCACCTCACGCACGCTGGAAGTCTTCACCATGTATCTGGCGGCCTCGCTAATCTACTGGGTGATGGCAACGGTGTTGTCTGCGTTGCAGAACCGGCTGGAACAGCATGTTAATCGTCAGGATTCGGAGTCGAAATGAGCGCCATTGAAGTCAGAAAGCTGGTGAAATCGTTTAACGGCCAGACGGTGCTCCACGACATCGACCTTGATGTTGCCGCTGGTGAAGTGGTGGCGATTATCGGCCCCAGCGGCTCAGGTAAAACCACGCTGCTGCGCAGTATTAATCTGCTGGAAGTGCCGGATAGCGGCACCATCCGCGTCGGGGAGATTACTGTCGATGCCGCGCTGGCGCAGAGCAAGCAGAAAGAGCAGGTGCGTCGTTTGCGTCAGCAGGTCGGCTTTGTCTTCCAGAACTTCAATCTGTTTCCGCACCGTTCGGTGATGGAGAACATTATTGAAGGGCCGGTCATTGTTAAAGGCGAGCCGAAAGCGGATGCAATAGCCCGTGCCCGCACTCTGCTGGAGAAGGTCGGGCTGAATGGTAAGGAGGAGAGCTATCCGCGCCGTCTGTCAGGAGGACAGCAGCAGCGCGTGGCAATTGCGCGTGCACTGGCGATGCGGCCGGAAGTCATTCTGTTCGACGAGCCGACCTCTGCGCTGGACCCGGAGCTGGTAGGCGAAGTGCTCAGCACCATTCGTGCCCTGGCCGAGGAGAAACGTACCATGGTTATCGTCACGCATGAGATGAGTTTTGCCCGCGACGTTGCGGACCGCGCCATTTTTATGGACCAGGGACGTATTGTCGAGCAGGGCGACGCGAAAGCGTTGTTCAGTAACCCTCAGCAGCCGCGAACCCGTCAGTTCCTCGATAAATTCCTTAATCAGTAATTCCACTGCCTTCTCCGGAAGGCAGTTTTATCCCTCCCGTACGCCTGTTTTAACGCAGCAATGGACTGCTTTTTCCTGAGTGTGCGGCGCAATATCATAACTATTTATTTAGCCGTTAAACCTTTTGGCACATCTGACAAATCTTTTCTTTTCATCGGATATTAAATGGCTTTTACTGATGCCACTTTCTCTTATTTGTATTTTAGCGATCATCAGGGAATATTATCGTTTTCTTTGAGTGAGGTGGCGGTAATAAGCGTATCGCTTCATCAATTAATAAGTGTAAGGAAACGTTCGGTCAGGTAAATAACTGTAGCAGCAGGGCCACTCCACGGCTTTTAAGAGTTTCGCTACATTCAACTTCGGCTCAATGGCGAATAATCGCTGGATAACCATAAAAGCAAAACTGCTTTCCTCGCTTTTACATTCCAGCATTCTGACCTACACAGCAGGAGTCATTGAATGAGCCAGACTAAGTCAGACCAGATATTATGGGTAGATACCCTTAAGGGCGCCTGCATATTGCTGGTGGTCCTGTACCACACGGTTTTACCCGGCTTTGAAGGAACCATGAAATATCTCACTGCCGGATGGATTCCTGCCGAAATATGGATACAGTTTAATACGGTATTGTCGCCGCTGCGTATGCCTGCCTTTTTCTTTGTTTCAGGATTGCTGGCGACGAATGGCATTATTAACCGGCCCTGGAAACAAGTGTTTACCAGTCGTATTACCAATCTCTTTTATCTCTATATTCTATGGGGCTTTATTCAGTGGTGGTCCATCATAGGCATCTCTACTGAAATTACCGGCCAGCGCATTTCCCAGAATCTCAATGCCGCCTATGCGGGTTCACTATTCGAGTTCCTGAAACTGACCTTTATGGCCATGAGTACGTCATGGTATTTGTATGGGCTGGGGCTCTATTTCCTCTGTGCCAAAGTTTTTCGTCAATATAAGCTGGCCCTGGTATTGGTGGCGATCCTGCTGAATTACCTCGCGGTGGAAAAAGTGATTCCGTTCTGGGGTCCCCAGAGTCTGGCCCAATATTTCCTGTTCTTCCTGTTAGGTGCGTTCTGGAGTCAGACCATGCTGCGCCTGAGTGAGTGGCGGCGCGAGAATCTGATGCCCTGGGCGCTACTGGCAGCGGTCGCGGGGATTCATGTGATTTTCGGTCTGGATAAGAGTCTGTTCCTGTGCGTACTGGCTGTGTTGTTCAGTATTGCCGCGTGCCGCTGGCTGAATCAGCATTTCAGCATGCGCTATCTCAACTGGGTTGGCCGCAATACACTGCAGATTTACGTTATCCATCGTATCTTCATCGAGTTCTTTGGTATGTCTGCGATTCTGTTCGCGCAGCGTCATCATCTGTTTGAGCAGGCGTGGTTTTCGTTTCTCTGGGCTTGCTTCTATCCGGTGGCGATAGTCGGTCTGTGTTCGCTCTGCTCGGTGGCAATCTGGTCGCTGACCAACCGCGGCGTGGGGCAGTCGCTGTTTGTATTTCCGACACTGGTTAAGCGGGCGCATGGGAGGGGATAAGAGTCGGTTTGCGGCAAGGTGTGCGGGAGCTTCCACCTGGAAGCGGGCAGGGTACGCTTTGCAGCGGGCTGACACTGAGCGGGTTACGCCCGCCAGGCGGTGGGGAGTTTCAGGTTGCCCGTGCAGGCGGACGCGTTAAGGGGCGAACGCCCGCCCCTTAACAATCCCGGCGTCCGGCAGCCTTCGCGCCCCGCGTTGCGGGGTGCCTTCGTCACGCCCTTCGGCCTGCGGACCGTACGGACGCGCCATCCGTGGCGCGTTCCGTCCTTTCGCCGACGTCCTGTCGGCTCCTCCTTGCCTCCGGTTATTCCTCAGCGCTTCGGATGCCTCTGGTAAACCCCTGCCGGTGGGGTTTTTGCCAGGTGGGGGAGGTTCAGGCCGCTGAAAGCGGGGGAAGGGCATGGCGGGTTTCGCTTTGCAGCGGGCTGACACTGAGCGGGTTACGCCCGCCAGGCGGTGGGGAGTTTCAGTTTGTCCGTGCAGGCGGACGCGTTAAGGGGCGTACGCCCGCCCCTTAACAATCCCGGCGTCCGGCAGCCTGCGCGCCCCGCGTTGCGGGGTACCTTCGTCACGCCCTGCGGCCCGCGGACCGTCCGGACGCGCCATCCGTGGCGCGTTCCGTCCTTTCGCCGACGTCCTGTCGGCTCATCCTTGCCTCCGGTTGTTCCTCAGCGCTTCGGATGCCTCTCCCAACCCCGCCTTTAATATCCTGGTTTTTATCGGACATAGCGTTGTCTGGTGGTTTGCAAACCAAAGCTAATTTTGAAAACTATCAGCGGCAATGCACCAGCATTAAAAAGAAGAGACAGCAGAGGATAGTGTGAAAAGCCATTCTTCCTGCCAGGCAGAGAGACATAGATAATCCTTCAGACTTACACCGATGAAATACCCGACACAAAAATAAGAGATATCAGCGAGGGTAGAAGGCCATTATTCCCGCCCGGCAGAGAGCCGCAGATAATCCTTCAGACTTACACCGATGAAATACCCGACACAAAAATAAGAGATATCAGCGAGGGTAGAAGGCCATTCTTCCTGCCAGGCAGAGAGCCACAGATAATCCTTCAGACTTACAGCGATGACGTACCCAACACAAAAAGAAGAGTTAAAAGCGGGGAGGGAGGCCGTCAGAGCCGCTGAGCGGATGAGGGATTTCAGGACGAGCGGCAGGGATGCCGCGAAGAGGCGGGTTCGCGCCAGGGAGGGCGCGTCCCGCCGGTCCGTGAGAAATCCGGAAGAAGCGAAGGGACCGTGAAGCGGCGGTGAAGCAGGCCGGAGCCCGGGGTCAAGGGGGCGCGGCGACTGGCGCCCCTTGTTGGTCGCCTGCAGAGGCGTAACTGAAACTCCCCAACCCGCCAGGCGAACGAAACCTTCTCAGCGCCCGTTCGCGCAGCGAACACCAGGTACATGCCAGCCCACCAGGCGAACGAAACCTTCTCAGCGCCCGTTCGCGCAGCGAACACCAGGTACAAGCCAGCCCACCAGGCGAACGAAACCTTCTCAGCGCCCGTTCGCGCAGCGAACGCCAGGTACATGCCAGCCCACCAGGCGAACGAAACCTTCTCAGCGTCGGTTCGCGCAGCGAACACCAGGTACATGCCAGCCCACCAGGCGAACGAAACCTTCTCAGCGCCCGTTCGCGCAGCGAACACCAGGTACATGCCAGCCCACCAGGCGAACGAAACTCTCTGATAGCCCGTTCGCGCAGCGAACATTAACAGCCTCAGCTCCGCTGCAAGCCCCTTCGCGCAGCGAACCCCCCCTTAAGCTTCAGCGCTACCCAATCGTCATCAGACTCGCATTACCGCCCGCCGCGGCAGTATTCACACTCAGTGAACGCTCAATTAACAGACGTTCCAGCAGCAGATTGGTCTCGCCGCGGGCGAAGCCCTGCACCGACACAATCGCGCCGTCACGCGCCGCAATTTGTTCGCACAGGGTGCGCAGCTGATCGGCATCGCCGTGATAGATCACCGCATCAAACTCCGGGGCTAATGGGTCACGCGCCAGCGTGATACGCGCTTTCACGGCGTCAGGCAGTGCCGCCCGCAGGGTGCGATGCAGCTCATCATCTGCCCACAGCGCTTTACTGCCCACGCTGGTGACCGCAGCCAGCTGGACTAACGCATCCTGCTCGTTGTCAGCCAGACAGAGCACCTGGTCACGCGGCAACAGCGAGAAAGTGTTACGTTCGCCGGTCGGGCCAGGCAACAGGCGGACCACGCCCGCCTGGGCCAGCTCGCCATAGTGCTGGCAGAGTTCAGCCAGCTCAGGCTTATCTTTAGCCCAGTTGCTGAGTGCCTGATGCGGTGCCAGTAAAGAGTGACGGAGCGTGCTGTCGGCCGGGCGCTCGGCATCCTGACGATCAAAGGTCAGACGCAGTGCGCTATCCGGGCGATGGGCCAGCAAGCGATAAAGATAGAGTGGGCCACCCGCTTTCGGACCGGTTCCGGATAAGCCTTCACCACCAAACGGCTGAACGCCGACCACGGCGCCGACCATGTTGCGGTTAACGTAAAGGTTGCCGACCCGGGCGTTCGCCGTCACCTGCGCGATGGTTTCGTCGATGCGCGTATGCACGCCCAGCGTCAGGCCATAGCCGGAGGCGTTGATCTGATTAACCAGCTGCGGCAGGTTGTTGCGGGTAAAGCGCACGACGTGCAGTACCGGCCCAAAAATCTCTTTATCCAGATCGCTAACCTGATTCAGCTCAATCAGCGTCGGTTTCACAAAGGTGCCGCTATTCCACTCTTTGCTGTCCTGCGGGTTATCCTGCACCGCCTGATACACCGTGAAGCCCTTGTTACGCATCGCCTGAATATGACGGTCGATATTGGCTTTGGCTTCGGCATCAATCACCGGGCCGATATCGGTTGAGAAGCGTTCCGGGTTGCCCATGCGGCACTCCGCCATCGCGCCACGCAGCATCTTCAGCGTATGGTCGGCGACATCTTCCTGAATACAGAGCAGACGCAGGGCAGAGCAGCGCTGTCCGGCACTGTCGAAGGCCGAGGCGACGATATCGATCACCACCTGCTCAGTCAGCGCGGAAGAGTCGACGATCATCGCATTCATCCCGCCGGTTTCCGCAATGAGCGGCACCGGACGACCATGTTGATCAAGGCGACCGGCAAGATTGCGCTGCAGCAGGGTTGCAACGGCAGTCGAGCCGGTAAACATCACGCCGCGAATCCGATCGTCTCCGGTCAGCTGTGCACCGACCGTTTCGCCCTGGCCTGGCAGCAGTTGCAGCACGCCTGGCGGCACACCCGCATCCAGCAGGATCTGAACCGCCTGCGCGGCAATCAGTGGGGTTTGCTCAGCCGGTTTTGCCAGCACGCTATTGCCAGCTGCCAGTGCAGCCGCAACCTGACCCGTGAAAATCGCCAGCGGGAAGTTCCACGGACTGATACAGACCACCGGGCCAAGTGGACGGTGCGTTTCGTTGTCGAAATCGTCCCGCACCATACCGGCGTAGTAATAGAGGAAATCAACGGCTTCACGGACTTCCGCGATAGCGTTGTTATAAGTCTTGCCCGCTTCACGCACCAGGATACCAATCAGCTGTTGCATCTGGCCTTCCATCTGCTGTGCAGCGCGTTCCAGGATCGCAGCACGCTCCTGCGGCGGCGTGGCAAACCAGATCGGTCCGCTGTTCACGGCGGCATCCAGTGCCACAGAGACCTCCTGCTCAGTAGCTTCGCGAACCTGACCGACACGGTCGCCCGGTGCGGCCGGGTTAAGGATATCGCGCAGCTCGCCTGCACCCGCTTCACCCTCTATAATCGGCTCGGCCAGACAGGGCTGTGCGGCGCTGCTCAGCAGGGCGCTGGACAGTGAGGCAAGACGATGTTCGTTGGCCATATCCAGACCCGAAGAGTTAACGCGGTTATCGCCATACAGTTCGCGCGGCAGAGGGATCTTCGGATGCGGCAGGCCAATGGCGCCTTCGCTGGCACCCAGTTTCTCGACGGCAGTCACCGGATCGGCTACCAGCTCATCGATCGGCAGCGAGGTATCAGCAATACGGTTAACAAAGGAGGTGTTGGCCCCGTTTTCTAACAGGCGACGAACCAGATAGGCCAGCAGGGTTTCATGGGTGCCCACCGGCGCATAGATACGGCAGGGACGATTAAGCTTGCCGTCCGCCACTTTGCCGACCACCTGCTCATACAGTGGTTCGCCCATGCCGTGCAGGCACTGGAACTCATACTGGCCCGGATAGTAGTTATTGCCCGCCAGTTGATAAATTGCCGCCAGAGTGTGCGCGTTGTGCGTCGCGAACTGCGGATAGATCAGGCTTGGCACCGCCAGCAGTTTGCGGGCACAGGCCAGGTAAGAGATATCGGTGTAAACCTTGCGGGTATAAACCGGGTAGCCCTCCAGGCCTTCCATCTGGGCGCGCTTGATTTCGCTGTCCCAGTACGCGCCTTTCACAAGACGGATCATCAGGCGACGGCGGCTGCGCTGTGCCAGATCAATCAGCTCATCAATGACAAACGGACAGCGTTTCATGTAGGCCTGAATCACAAACCCGATGCCGTTCCAGCCTTCCAGCTCTGGCTCGAAACAGAGTTTTTCCAGCATATCGAGTGACAGTTCCAGCCGATCGGCTTCTTCTGCGTCGATATTGATGCCGATGTCATAAGAGCGGGCCAGCAGCGTCAGTGATTTCAGAATAGGGTAGAGCTCTTCCATCACACGCTCATACTGCGCGCGGCTGTAGCGGGGATGCAGTGCGGAGAGCTTGATGGAGATGCCGGGTCCTTCATAAATGCCACGTCCATTCGACGCTTTACCAATGGCATGGATCGCCTGCTGATAAGAGAGCAGATAGGCTTTGGCATCGCCTGCAGTAAGTGCCGCTTCGCCCAGCATATCGTAAGAGTAGCGGAAACCTTTCTCTTCCAGCTTGCGGGCGTTAGCCAGCGCTTCGGCAATGGTTTCACCGGTAACGAACTGCTCACCCATCAGACGCATCGCCATATCCACGCCTTTGCGGATCAGTGGCTCGCCACCCTTACCAATAATGCGGTTAAGCGAGCTGGAGAGGTTCGACTCATTGTGGGTCGAAACCAGGCGGCCGGTAAACAGCAGGCCCCAGGTCGCTGCATTGACAAACATTGAGGAGCTGCGTCCCAGATGTGACTGCCAGTTGCCATTGCTGATTTTGTCGCGAATCAGCGCATCGCGCGTGGGCTTGTCAGGAATACGCAGCAGCGCTTCAGCCAGGCACATCAGCGCTACGCCTTCATGTGAGGAGAGAGAGAACTCCTGCAGCAGACTTTGCACCATGCCAGCGCGTCCGGTTGCCCCTTTCTGGTGCCGCAGCTTGTCGGCGAGCTGATAAGCCAGCTGATGGGTTTTCTCTGCCAGCGCTGCCGGCAAGCGGGCCTGCTCCAGCATCATGGGTACTGCATCAGTCTCCGGACGACGCCAGGCGGCGGTCACCGCTGAACGGGTCACTGACTGAGGTAAAATCTGCTCTGCGAAGTCAAGGAACGGCTGGTGCGACTCCTCTGGCTGGGTGTCATCGGACTCCGCGACCGCCAGGGCAGAAAGCGGGATCTCCGGCACGGCGGCGCCGCTTTCAAGCTGGCCCAGGTAGTTAAAGATCGCCTGTTTAATCAGCCAGTGTGGCGTGCGATCAATCCGCTGTGCAGCCAGTTTGATGCGCTCACGTGTTGCGTCATCCAGTTTTACACCCATGGTGGTTGTAGCCATGACTCCAGAGCTCCTTGTAGTGGTTCGGTACGGCGTTGGCTGCACTATCACTTAAGTTGCAACTTTGTGCAACCGTGTTAAATGTGAGCCAGTTAACACCCTTTAAATGAAGCCGATTGTTAAATTTCTCAAAGCGGCATGGATATTGCTGCAAGATCCTCGCCAGGTTGGCAAGCCTGATAAAAAGCGGTTTTATGGCGGGTAATTCCGTGGTGCAACCGGATAACTGTGAGCGAGTGCAACCTATCAGCACGTTTTCACAAACGGTTAGTGAAATCACTGTAACGCCTGTGTTAAATCCATTGTGCGCGCCACGCCTTTCCGGCAGGATACCGCGCCGCTGGGAAATGACTGACGCCCTGACGAAAAAATCGGCCCGCTTTGCCCCGTTCCGGCTGGCGGGTAGCTGGCGATTTCTCTGGGATATCAAATAATAAGTGGAGAGACAGATGAGTGTAAGTACACCAATGCTGGTGACCTTTGTGATTTATATTCTTGGGATGGTGTTGATTGGTTTTATAGCCTGGCGCTCAACCAAAAACTTCGATGATTACATCCTCGGTGGCCGCAGCCTGGGTAGCGTGGTCACGGCACTCTCTGCCGGTGCCTCCGATATGAGCGGCTGGCTGCTGATGGGATTACCCGGTGCCATTTTCATCTCCGGTATCTCTGAAAGCTGGATTGCAATTGGCCTGACCATCGGTGCCTGGCTGAACTGGAAAATCGTGGCGGGTCGCCTGCGGGTCCAGACCGAGCATCATGACAACGCGCTGACGTTGCCGGACTTCTTCACCAGCCGCTTTGAAGACCACAGTAAAATCCTGCGTGTCATTTCTGCTCTTGTGATCCTGGTGTTCTTTACTATCTATTGCGCCTCGGGCGTGGTGGCCGGTGCGCGTCTGTTTGAAAGCACCTTTGGTATGAGCTATGAAACTGCCCTGTGGGCGGGTGCAGCGGCGACTATCCTCTATACGCTGGTGGGTGGGTTCCTGGCGGTAAGCTGGACCGATACCGTTCAGGCGAGCCTGATGATTTTTGCGCTCATCCTGACGCCGGTGTTTGTGATTATCGCGGTCGGCGGCTGGTCTGATTCCATGGCAGTGATTGAAGCGAAAAGCCTGGAAAATCTCGACATGCTCAAGGGGCTGAACTTCGTGGCGGTCATCTCGCTGCTTGGCTGGGGTCTGGGTTACTTCGGGCAGCCGCATATCCTGGCGCGTTTTATGGCGGCAGATTCACATCGCTCAATCCGTACCGCACGTCGCATCGGTATGACGTGGATGGTGCTCTGTCTGGCGGGCGCTGTGGCGGTGGGCTTCTTTGGTATCGCCTACTTCCAGAACAACCCGACGCTGGCAACGGGCGTTAATGATAATGCTGAGCGCGTCTTTATTGAGCTGGCGCGTATTCTGTTCAACCCATGGATTGCGGGAATTCTGCTGTCAGCGATTCTGGCCGCCGTGATGTCAACGCTGAGCTGTCAGCTGCTGGTCTGCTCCAGTGCCCTGACTGAAGATCTCTACAAAGGTTTTCTGCGTAAAAATGCCAGCCAGAAAGAGCTGGTGTGGGTAGGGCGTCTGATGGTGCTGCTGGTGGCACTGATTGCCATTGCCCTGGCGTCTAATCCGGAAAACCGCGTGCTGGGCCTGGTGAGCTACGCCTGGGCGGGCTTCGGTGCTGCGTTTGGTCCGGTCGTGCTGTTTGGCGTCTGCTGGAAGCGCATGAACCGCAACGGTGCGCTGGCGGGCATGATTATCGGTGCGCTGACCGTGCTGGTGTGGAAACAGTATGGCTGGCTGGGACTGTATGAAATCATCCCAGGCTTCATCTTTGCCAGCATCGCGATCGTGGTCTTCAGCCTGATGGGACGTGAACCTTCAGCAGAAGCGCAACAGCGCTTTGTCGCTGCAGAAGCAGAGTTCCAGACCAAATAAGCGAAGCGTTAATCCTCAAGGCCTGTCCCGGAAGGGGCGGGCCTTTTTGTTACAAAGATAAATCACCCAAAGATGAAATTATCTCCACCAGTAACTTGTTTTTTTCGCAGCGATAATGATAATCGGTATCGTTTACACTTTACCTGATTTTACTATTTATTGACGCTGCTTAACATTCAAGAGGTTGGCGATGTTTGTTCCTTTTCTCATCATGCTGCGTGAAGGGCTTGAAGCCGCGCTGATAGTCAGCCTGATAGCCAGCTACCTCAAACGCACCCAGCGCACCCAATGGTTCCCGGCGATGTGGGCGGGCGTGTTTATCGCCGCTGCACTCTGTCTGGGCCTGGGTCTGTTCATCAATGCCACCACCGGTGAATTCCCGCAAAAAGAGCAGGAGCTGTTTGAAGGTATTGTGGCGCTGATTGCGGTCGTCATCCTCACCTCAATGGTGTTCTGGATGCGCAAAGTGGCACGCAATATCCGGGTCGAGCTTGAGCAGGCGGTCGATCAGGCGCTGCACCGCTCCGGCCGTGGCGGTCTGGCGCTGGTGCTGATGGTATTTCTGGCCGTGGCACGTGAAGGGCTGGAGTCTGTCTTCTTCCTGCTGGCCGCCTTTACTCAGGATGTCGGTTATGCGCCGCCGATTGGCGCGGTGCTGGGGCTGGCAACGGCGGTGGTGCTGGGCATGCTGCTCTACTGGGGCGGTATCCGCCTGAATATGGCGCACTTTTTCCGCTGGACCAGCGTGTTCATTTTATTTGTTGCGGCGGGCCTGGCGGCGGGGGCAATTCGTGCGTTCCACGAAGCAGGCCTCTGGAATCGCTTTCAGGATGTGGCGTTCGACCTCAGTAATACTTTATCGACCCATTCGCTGTTCGGCACTTTGCTGGAAGGGATTCTGGGATATCAGGAGGCCCCAAGCGTGAGTGAAGTGACCGTTTACTTCGTCTACCTGATCCCGGCGCTAATTTTGTTCTTTATGCCTGCGCGTCCTGCTGCGTCGGCCACGGTGTAATCAGACATTTAACAGGCGCGCCCGCCGCGCCGGCAACTTAACAGGGAATATCGAGATGACAATGCGTTTCCGCCGCAAGGCACTGCTGCTTCCTCTGCTGGCGATCTCCGCTTCGGCTGCGGCAGCGGTTCCTCAGGTCACCGTTAGTGTCAACGACAAGCAGTGTGAGCCGATGAGCTTAACGGTCAAGGCCGGCAAGACTCAGTTCCTGATCAAAAACAACAGCCAGAAAGCGCTGGAGTGGGAAATCCTAAAGGGCGTGCTGGTGGTTGAAGAGCGTGAGAACATCGCGCCAGGCTTCAGTCAGAAGCTGACCGCCAATCTGGAAGCAGGCGAATATGAGATGACCTGTGGTCTGCTGAGCAATCCTAAAGGCAAGCTGATTGTTGAGGCGGGCGAGGGCACGGCGAAAAGCACCACGTCCGCGCGTATGCAGTTAGAAGGCCCGATCACCGCCTATAAAGCGTATGTGACGGATCAGGTGAATCAGCTGGTCAGTAACACCCAGGCGTTTACTGACGCTGTTAAAGCGGGTGATGTGGAAAAAGCCAAAACGCTGTTTGCGCCGACCCGTCAGTATTATGAGCGCATTGAGCCGATTGCTGAGCTTTTCTCCGATCTCGACGGCAGCATTGATGCCCGTGAAGATGACTACGAGAAGAAGGCAGCCGATCCTAAGTTCACCGGTTTCCACCGTCTGGAAAAAGCCCTGTTTGCGGATAACAGCACCAAAGGCATGGCGGACTACGCGGATAAGCTGAATAAAGATGTGAAAGATTTGCAGGTGCGCATCAGCGAACTGGCCTTCCCGCCAGCTAAAGTGGTTGGCGGCGCGGCCGGTCTGATTGAAGAAGTGGCCTCCAGCAAAATCTCCGGTGAGGAAGATCGCTACAGTCGTACCGACCTGTGGGACTTCCAGGCCAACATTGATGGCGCGCAGAAAATTGTTGAGCTGCTACGCCCGATGGTGAGCAAAGCGAACCCGCAGTTGCAGGCTAAGGTTGACGCTAACTTCAAAAAAGTCGATGCAATCCTGAGCAAGTACCGCACCAAAACCGGTTTTGAATCCTATGAGAAACTGACCAGCGCCGACCGTAACGCGCTGAAAGGACCGATCACCGCGCTGGCGGAAGATCTTTCGTTACTTCGTGGCACTTTGGGTCTGGATTAATCATGAGTCGTAAGGAAGATGACGCGCAGCCTGCGCGTCGTCGTTTACTGAAAGGTTTGGGTCTGCTGGGCGGCGCGGCGGCGATCGGCGGCGGTTGTCCGTTCCACGCCGCTGCTGCGGACAGCTTTTCGCCGGGTACGGTAACGCCGCAGGCGCGACAGCAGAGGCAGCCGTTTTACGGTCCACATCAGGCGGGCATCACGACGCCCCAGCAGGCATCGATGATGCTGGTGGCATTTGATCTGCTCAGTAGTGATAAAGCGGAGCTGAAGCGTCTGTTCCAGCTACTGACCCAGCGTATCGCCTTTCTCACCACGGGAGGGCCGGCACCTGCGGTGACTAATCCGCAACTGCCGCCAATGGATTCCGGCATTCTTGGGGCGACTATCGCGCCTGATAATCTGACAATTACTGTGTCGGTCGGCCATTCGCTGTTTGATGAACGCTTCGGTTTAGCGCCTCACAAGCCGAAAAAATTGCAGCCGATGACGCGCTTCCCCAATGATTCGCTTGATGCCAGTCAGTGTCATGGCGATCTGCTGCTGCAGATTTGTACTAACACGCAGGATACGGTGATTCATGCTCTGCGTGACATCATCAAGCATACGCCTGACCTGCTGGGTGTACGCTGGCGACGCGAAGGTTTTATCTCGGACCACGCGGCACGCAGTCAGGGGCAGGAGACGCCGATCAATCTGCTGGGTTTTAAAGATGGCACCGCCAACCCGGATACGCACAATCCTGCTCTTATGAACCAGTTGCTGTGGGTGACCGCCGATCAGGATGAGCCTGTCTGGGCGCGCAATGGCAGCTATCAGGCAGTACGACTTATTCGCTTTCACGTTGAAATGTGGGACCGCACCCCACTGGGTGAGCAGCAGACTATCTTTGGTCGCGAGAAGCTGAGCGGCGCGCCACTGGGCATGCAGCATGAACATGACGTGCCGGATTACGCGCGTGATCCGGATGGTGAGGTCATTGCACTGGATGCGCACATTCGTCTTGCGAACCCCCGCACACCTGAGACCGCCAGTAGCCTGATGCTGCGACGTGGCTACAGCTACTCTGCGGGTATCTCTGCATCCGGGCAGCTTGAGATGGGATTATTGTTCGTCTGCTACCAGCACGATCTGGAGCGTGGTTTTCTCACGGTGCAGCAGCGTCTCAACGGTGAAGCGCTGGAAGAATATATCCGTCCTTTTGGCGGTGGTTACTTTTTCGCTTTACCCGGAGTTGCCGACGCCAGCCATTATTTAGGACAGTCGCTACTGGAGACTTGATTAATTTTTGAACAACGCGGGCGGGCCTGTCTCATGCCGCCCGCGGTTTACCACTTTCAGGTATTATTGGCTAAGTTTTTACTGAGATTTACCGGGTGCCGGGTGTTTATAAAATATGGTAATTGACTGAAATGTAGAGATTTTACATTTTGCCTTAAAAGAAATACTTACCCGCGATTAGCAATTCCTTTGCCAGCAGGTAAAATTACTGTTGCAAAGGCCCAACAAAATGGTGCAATTTATTAAACAGGCGTAATCGTATGTGTTGATGTATCACACTGGAGTTCGCGAATGGGTCGAGTCTTTAATGGAAAGTCACTGTCACTAAATAAATTGCGCCTGACCGCGAGGGCAATTCTGCCTCGTTATTTCTCCCTTCCTTCAACCATTTCTTTTGTCTTATCGCATCCTGTTTTATCCGGTGTTCAGCCACGTCAGTGTGTTGCTGCATACCCATTATCCTGTCCTGTCATGGCTCTAAAGGAAGCCAACTGAAACCTCTAAAGCGTTCACGTAATCGCAACGGGTCAACGACCTCGCGCGGGAAATGAAACCAACTGAAAGGTGCCACTATGGGAAGACAGAAAGCAGTGATCAAAGCGCGTCGTGAAGCAAGAAGAGTGCTTCGCAGTGACTCTCGCAGTCATCGTCAGCGCGAAGAAGAGTCGGTCACTTCGCTGGTGCATATGAGCGGACTGGATGCAATTGGCATGGCGCGTGATACGCGTGACCGGTTACCGATTGAGGCCCGTAATGAAGCTCAGGCGCACTATCTTAATGCCATAGGAACGAAACAGCTGATCTTCGCAACCGGTGAAGCCGGATGCGGTAAAACCTGGATCAGTGCTGCGAAAGCAGCTGAGGCCCTGATTAATAAGGATATCGACAGGATTATCGTTACGCGCCCGGTACTACAGGCAGATGAGGATCTGGGTTTCCTGCCCGGTGATATTTCTGAGAAATTCGCCCCTTATTTCCGCCCGGTTTATGACATTCTGGTTAAACGTCTTGGCGCATCATTTATGCAATATTGTCTGCGTCCGGAAATTGCCAAGGTAGAGATTGCGCCTTTCGCCTACATGCGAGGCCGCACTTTTGAAAATGCTGTGGTGATTCTGGATGAGGCGCAGAACGTGACCGCCGCGCAGATGAAAATGTTCCTGACCCGACTGGGCGAAAACGTCACAGTCATTGTTAACGGCGATATTACCCAGTGCGACTTGCCCGCTGGGGTGCCTTCCGGTCTCGCGGACGCGCTGGCGCGTTTTGAAGAGGACGAGATGGTTGGCATTGTGCGCTTTGGCAAAGAGGATTGTGTGCGTTCTGCGCTGTGTCAGCGCACCCTGCACGCGTATAGCTAGCGTTTGATTGAGTAGAAGTGTAGCGCCCAAACCCGGCTTCGGCCGGGTTTTCTTTTCAGGCAATCCCTCAACAGAATTCATTCTCATCTAATAAGTGATTTCACTCTCATTTTCCCATGAAACCGGTTGCATGAAATATCTCGCAGGATACCGTGAAACCGGTTGCATGGCAGGTTTCCAGATTGCCATGCAAATATTTTCACTTTTTCAGACGGTGTAGTCAGTGACAATGAAAGGGAAAAAATATGACAGGCATCAGGGATTACAATAAGTTAGCAAGCGATATTCTTCATGAAGTTGGTGGGCAAGAGAATATCCAAAGTTTTACCCGCTGCGCCACGCGTTTAAGGCTGGTGCTTGTTAAAACGCCCGCTGAGGCGAAGCGTAACGTGCAACGTCTGTCAGGTGTCATTGCCGTAGTTGAGAGTGGCGGGCAGTTTCAGGTTGTGATCGGTACCCATGTCGCCGATGTGTTTAATGCAATGTCCGGCCTGGTTAAAGAGACAGGAACACCGAAACAGCTGGGAAAAACACGCAAACTGGATGCGGTCATTGCCACGATGTCGGCGGTATTTGCGCCTATTGTTTATATTCTTGCAGCGGCAGGTATCCTTCAGGGACTGCTGATTGTTCTGGGTTTGATTAATGTTGATATTAAAACAACCGGTACATTTGCTGTACTCAACTTCATGTCCTGGACGCCGTTTGCTTTTTTGCCCGTATTTATCGCGATTACGGCCGCACGGCATTTTAAATGTAACCCGTTTATTGCTGTCCTGTGTTGTTGTGCGTTAATTAGTCCGGACTGGACTTCGCTGGCAGCGCGCATTGCCGGGGGAGAAAGCATCAATTTCCTTTTCTTCCCGCTTTCTGAAACAGTTTATACCTCTTCAGTTTTACCTCCCTTGTTTCTGGTTTGGGCACTCTCCTGGCTTGAACATCGTGTAGTCAGGTGGTTACCAGAGGTCATCAGTCCGCTTTTTACCCCATTAATCTGCTTTGTGGTGATTGTGCCGCTGACTCTGATCGTTATTGGTCCGATTACCACATGGGCGGCTTTGGCGGTAGCAAATGGCTATAACGCATTGTTCCATGCTGCGCCCATGCTGGCCGCCGCGGTAATTGGAGGCATCTGGCAGATAATCGTTATTTTTGGCGTTCATTGGGGTATTACGCCCGTCATTATGGCGAACTTCGATACGCAGGGTCATGACTCCTTCCAGGCTTATCAGACTATCGCGGTTATCGGTCAGATGGCGGCAGTGTTAGGTGTCTTTCTGAAAACCCGCAACGCGCAGTTAAAAGCAACTTCGCTCTCTGCCGGCGTCACCGCTATTTTTGGCATCACTGAGCCGGCGATTTATGGCGTGACATTGCGCTTTAAAAAACCCTTTATCTGTGGCTGTATTGGCGGGGCAATTGGTGCCGTTGTTGCCAGCCTGTTCGGTAGCCTTTACTACGCGTATGCTGCACTGCCGGGTCTGTTTACGCTGGTTAATGCCATCAGTCCTGATGCGCCGATGTCGTTTATTGGTGAGCTTGCAGGTGCGGGTACGACAATAGTGCTGACTATTTTGATGGTGCAGTTTGTAGGCTTCGACGATCCCATCGATGAAGAAGAGTCTGCGCCTCTGGCATCCACCCCGCAGGCAACATCCACAGCGGCGAGTGGTCAGGCGATTGATATTCTTAGCCCGTTAAAAGGAGAGGTCCTCGCGCTGGAAAGTGTTACTGATGAGGTCTTTGCCGGTAAGGTGATGGGTGACGGTATCGCCATTAAGCCGGCCGCGGGAAAAGTGGTGGCACCCTGTAATGCGAGGGTGGAATCCCTGATCGCTTCCCATCATGCCATCGGGTTATTGTGTGATAATGGCGCCGAATTGCTGATCCATGTTGGATTAAATACGGTCGAGTTGCAGGGGCAATATTTCCGACCGTTGGTAAAAGAGGGGGATGTTGTTAAAGCAGGTACGCCACTTCTTGAATTCGACAAAGACTGCATTGAACGTGAAGGCTATGACCTGACAACACCCGTCCTGGTGGTGAATAGCGAAGACTTTATTTTAACAGAATATCAGTCTCAGGGTCCCATCGGGCCAGGGATGCCGCTGATGTCTATGACACAAAGAGAGGGGGCTGGGCGCGCACAGGTTAAATGACCCCGGTTTTAGTCGATACGATTAATGTGTATCTCACTTTACAGCCTGGTTCAGCCTGGGTGGTTTAAGCCATCCAATGATTGAGGTTCCTTAATGGTCACAATACAGGACATCGCCAGGGTGGCTGGTGTATCAAAAGCCACCGTATCGCGTGCGTTAAGTGGCAAGGTTTTTGTGCGCGAAGAGGTGAAAGCCAGAATTATGCAGGCTGTAGCTGATACGGGTTATCGACCTAATCTGCTGGCACGAAACCTTTCTACTAATAAAACGCATTCGATTGGGCTGGTTATCACTAACGGATTGTACAACGGGCCGTTTTTTTCAAGCCTGGTTTATCAGGCGGCAACGCTCAGCGAGAAACAAAACCGTCAGCTGGTGCTCGCGGACGGTAAACACAGTGCTCAGGACGAGCGCAATGCGATTGACTTACTTATTGAGCTCCGTTGCGAAGCGATTATGCTCTACCCCAAGTATCTTTCAGTCAGTGAGCTGGATGATATTGTCGATAAAATTCAGACGCCGATAGTGGTCATTAATCGTGAACTCATCAGAAATCGACGCCACTGTGTGTTCACCGACCATCAGCGCAGTAGTGAAGAGATGATGGCGCATCTGTTGGCGCATGGGCATACCCGGATTGCGTTTATATCGGGATGCAATGATTCACCGACAGGTGAGCGTCGTTTACAGGGCTATCGTAATGCACTACTGAACGCGGGGATCGACCCGGATCCGCAATTAGTGGTGCAGGGTAGCTGGAGCACAGAGAGTGGATACGACGCCGGACTCCAGCTATTAGCGCGCAATATTCCGTTCACCTGCGTGCTGGCGGCCAATGACGACATGGCCATTGGTGTGGCAAAAGCGTTTCAGGACGCGGGCAAAACTATACCTGGCGATATTTCACTTGCCGGGTTTGATGACTCAGTGATTGGAAAGTATTACACACCCTCTCTAACGACTGTTCGTGTGCCTATTGATGAAATGATACAGGATGCGATTAAGATTTTATTGCATCCCGATGAGAGCGTCCCGTCTTCTCATCAGGGAACGCTGGTAAGCCGGGATTCAGTGACGCCGCAGGCTGTGGCGGTGTGATGCTGGTGGCAGGCGCCAGGACTTGTGTCTGCCATGCGTTAATTTAAGGCTGTGACTTTGCATTTAAAGGTGTGCGGCTCTCACAATAACCGTCATTCAGGCTCTTCTTCAGAATGTGGCGGTGAGAGGGGGATTGATTCGCTGCGCTCACCCTTCGGGCAGCGTCGCAGGCTCCGCTGTCCAGCGGGCATGGCCCGTTGTCGAACCCCGTCGGGGGTTCTCATACCCCTCTCTCTTTGCAATATGCAAAAAAAAGCCTGAACAAACGTTCAGGCTCTTCTTCAAAATGTGGCGGTGAGAGGGGGATTGATTCGCTGCGCTCACCCTTCGGGCAGCGTCGCAGGCTCCGCTGTCCAGCGGGCATGGCCCGTTGTCGAACCCCGGCGGGGGTTCTCATACCCCTCTCTCAGTGCAATATGCAAAAAAAAAGCCTGAACAAACGTACAGGCTCTTCTTCAGAATGTGGCGGTGAGAGGGGGATTGATTCGCTGCGCTCACCCTTCGGGCAGCGTCGCAGGCTCCGCTGTCCAGCGGGCATGGCCCGTTGTCGAACCCCGGCGGGGGTTCTCATACCCCTCTCTCAGTGCAATATGCAAAAAAAAAGCCTGAACAAACGTTCAGGCTCTTCTTCAGAATGTGGCGGTGAGAGGGGGATTCGAACCCCCGATACGTTGCCGTATACACACTTTCCAGGCGTGCTCCTTCAGCCACTCGGACACCTCACCACATTTACTTCGCCGACCGCGCTGGGTCAACGGGGCGGTACTATAGGGAGTCGGCTGAAAAGGGTCAAGCACTATTTTTCTCTTTTGATCTATTCGCTTAAGCTCTGAACGAATCGATTTACTGCGACATAAAACCGAGGATTTATGTCGCATATTTTGCTTCGTTAAAGGCTAAATCAGCTCTTCACCCGATTCGCGAAACTTTTGCGCAGTTTCTGCAGCTTCGGTGGGATTACCGCCATGCAGTAGCCGTTGCGCTGGCCCGCGCCTTCCCAGTAATCCTGATGATAGGCTTCGGCAGGGTACCACTCTTTCAGCGGCTCAATGGTGGTTACCACCGGCACATCATGGTCAGCCTGAGCACGGGCAATGGCGGCGCGCGCTTCTGCTTCCTGTTCTGCGTTGGCCGGGAAGATCGCCGAGCGATACTGGGTGCCGATATCATTGCCCTGACGGTTAAGCTGGGTCGGATCATGCGTCACAAAGCTGATATCCAGAAGATCGCCGTAGGTCACTTTCTCCGGGTCAAAGCCAATGCGGATGGCTTCTGCATGACCGGTTGCACCACTGCAGACCTGCTCATAAGTCGGATTAGGACGGGCACCACCGGTATAGCCACTTTCAACCGACTCTACGCCGATCACATCTTTAAACACCGCTTCGGTACACCAGAAACAGCCGCCGGCGATAACTGCATATTCGATAGCCATAATAATTTACTCCTGTCAGGTCGAAAGAGGTGAATGGGGGCGCGACAGACTGCTTTCAACTAGATCAGCATCTCCGGTTTAAAATCTCTGCTCCTGTCCACTATTTTCTCGCTCATCACGCTGAACCGGCCCTCGCCGGTATAGTGCAGAGTCGTGGGATATTCCGGCTGCTCAGCAACATGGGCTTTCACGATCTCAAAAATAAACAGGTTGTAGTTAGCGACCATCGAATCGTCATAGAGCTGACACTCAAAGCTGGCAAAGCATTCGGCAATCATCGGCGCGCCCACGACCTGAGCCGGTTCAGGCGTGAGGCCAAAAGCCTCGAACTTATCCAGCTGGTCTCCGTGGCTGTTGCCAATCCCTACAACTTCATCAATCAGTGAGGCCGAAGGGATATTCAGCACGCATTGACCGCTATTCCGAATCAGCTCATGGCTGTGATTCATGCCGGCAATCACGCAGCCGACCAGGGAGGGCGAGAACTCCATCACCGTGTGCCAGCCGAGCGTCATGATGTCATGGTGATCTTTGTACTGTGAACTGAGCAGCAGCACCGGCCCGGGTTCAAGATATTTACGGGCTTTACTGACCGGGAAAGCATATTTGTGCATGCGTTGGCTCATGACATAACTCCTTTAGCGTAAGGGTGCCATTAAGTGTAGAGCACCCGGCGCATAGAGCAGGAGCCTCAATGGTCAGAAATGCGAGGTTGATAGCGGAGGGAAGAGCGGTGACATTTTACTGCAGTATCGCGACCTTAAGGTTTCCTTAATATGCAGTCGCGATACTGCCCGCTCTAAGTGAGGATAATATTATGAAAACTGTACCTGTCTCTCTTCCTGTTACTGCTTCACATCCGATGAGTGAATATGCTGCATTGCTGATTGCCGCAGCCACCGTTGTTCTTTTCCTGTCAGCCTGGTTTACTGCTTAAAATTTAACGACGGCCCGACACCCGCTTCGGTCGCGACGATTCCCCAGGAAAAACTGAAACCGGTGTAGCTGGACGATACGGCTGACAATGCTCAGCCCAAGTCCGATACCGCCGTAACGACTGTCCATGCGGATAAATGCCTTACTCAGCTCGCCACTTTTACTCTCATCGATACCGAGTCCCTCATCTTCCACCACCAACATCAGGTCGGGAGCAGAGAGCAGCTGCACACTGATCGTGCTGTTATCCGGGCTGTAGCGATGAGCATTCTCTACCAGATTACGCAACAACATCTTCAGCAGCGTGGCATCACCGCGCACAAACTGCTCCTGCGGCAAATCAAGCAACAGCGTCTGCTGATGCGCCTCCAGCATGATACTCAGCTCCGCCTCCATCGGCAGGATCACATCTTCGATCAGCCCGACGTTCTGATAGGTACCAGAGGTAAACGACTGCCCGGCTCGCGCCAGATTCAGCAACTGCGACACGCTGTGTGTCATTTGATCCAGGCGCTGCACCAGCGGCTGAACTTTGACATCGCTATTACGCTCAATTAATTCCAGATGCAGGCGTAATCCCGCCAGCGGCGTTCTCAACTCATGCGCCACATCAGCAGTGAACAGCCGCTCGCGCTCGAGGCTGCTGTTCAGACGCGCGACCAGCTGATTGATCGCCTGGGTCACGGCATCGATCTCATGGACCTGACTGTAACAGGCGACAGGCTCGAGATTTTCTTCGCTGCGACTCTCCAGTTCACGCTGCAATTGATAAAGCGGCCGGGTAATCCATTTTACCGCCTGATAGCAAAGCAATAGCGTCAGAGTAATCATGACCAGACTAGGCACCGCCAGGCTGGCTACCGCTTCATGAATTTCACGTTTAACGTGACTGTCCATGTTACGTTTCTGCAACTGCGCTTCCACCAGAAACTGAATCTGCTCTTTACTCTCATGCCATAGCCAGATCACGCTGATGATCTGAAAGACCAGCAGAATCAGGCCGATAGCCAGAATGAGGCGAAAGCGCATACTACGGTGATCGAAACCTCTTATCATGTTGCCTCACGAACGCCATCCTGCGTTACCAGCGCATAACCGAAGCCGCGCACGGTGCGAATCGCGCTTTTACCAATTTTGTCACGCAGATTATGGATATGTACTTCCAGCGTATTAGTAGAAGGCTCGGTCTCCCAGTTGTAAATATCCTGGTAGAGAATTTCACGGTGCACCGGATTTCCAGCCTTGAGCATCAGCCGTGACAGAATCGCAAACTCTTTAGGTGTCAGATCCAGCAGCACGTCATTAAGCATAATCTGGCGATGGGTCATATCCAGTGCCAGCGCACCCACTCTGACATGACTGTCGCCCTGATTAACATGGCGGCGGATCAATGCGCGGATACGCGCCAGCAGCTCATCCAGCGAAAACGGTTTAATCAGATAGTCGTCAGCACCCGCGTCGAGTCCGGCAATCCGCTCGTTGATGGTGTCGCGCGCGGTCAGAATCAGCACAGGTGTCATCTGCTTCTGGCGACGCAGTCGTATCAGAAAATGCAGGCCATCTTCGTCCGGCAGGCCAAGGTCCAGCACCACCAGACTATAGAGGCCGCTGGCGAAGTGCGCTTCAGCGTCCCGCACGCGCGTCACGCCATCACAGACATAGCCTTCACCTTCCAGCGCCAGTATCAGACCCTGCAACAGCAGAGCATCATCTTCAACAATCAGTATCTTCATTAAGGTTGGCTCCGACACGACGTCAAAATATCATCCGCAGGCACATATTCGTGAGTCGCGGTGCCGGTTAATCCCAGCATGGTTGAAAACAGATTATCCTGTGAAAATTCGTCTGTCGCCGCCAGTTTATTCAGGCAACTGCGATTAACGGCATAGCGTTTCTGATAATCATCGGAAAGCCAGATCAGAAGCGGCACATGTTTCTGGGTATCCGGTGCAATAGCATAGGGCAGGCCATGCAGGTAAGCCCCGTTTTCACCCAGCGATTCGCCATGGTCTGACAGATAGACCAGGCTGGTGGTGAAGCGATCCTGATGCGCACGCAGTACGTTAATGGCTTTATCGACAATATGATCCACATTGACCAGCGTATTGTCATAAGTATTGATCAGCTGTTGCTGCGAACAGTCCTGTATCTGATTGGTATCACAGGTCGGTTCAAACTGACGGAACTGCGGCGGATAGCGATGGCTGTAAGTCGGACCATGACTGCCAATGGTGTGCAGCACGATCACCGCATTGCCTTTTAACTGACTGATGTATTCATCCAGACCGTGGAACAGCACGTCGTCATAACACTCACCCTCAATGCACATACCAGGCAGGTTCAGGCTGGTCATATCCTGATGTGGAACACGATCGCAGGCACCTTTACAGCCGCCATCGTTCTCATTCCACAACACGCTGATCCCGGCACGCTGAATGACATCGAGCAATCCTTCCTGGTGCGCGGCCAGTACATCATCATAATGTGCGCGCGGCATATTAGAGAACATGCACGGCACAGAAACCGCCGTAGCGGTGCCGCACGAGGTGGTGTGCGGGAAATAGATCACATCATCTTTCGCCAGTAAGGGATTGGTAAGACGGCCATAACCGCCCAGCGAGAAGTTTTGCGCGCGTGAGGTTTCACCCAGCACCAGAATCGTCAGATTCGGCTTGCCGCTGCTGCGGCTGGGTTGCAGGTGGGCATCTTCACCGATACGAATCAGCGGCGCGTTCTGCAGCTGCTCGTGTTTATACCAGGAGAGCGTCGCCGCAATGCTGTTAGAAGGACTAAGCGCTTTAACCAGCTCGCGGTTGTTGCGAAATAGCGAGGCGTAATCTTTATAGAAGAGCAGGGCGACCAGCACGATCAGTGCGGCTGAGAGCAGCACGCTGAGCAGTCGCGCCAACACGCCGCGCCACCGCTGCTTTTTGATTCGCGGCCAGAACACCAGCAACGCCATCAGCACCCCTGAGCTAAGCAGGGTCACGAGCAGCTTTGGCGTGATCAGCGCAAAGGATTCCGAAGCCGTGGTGTCCATCATGTTGGTGATCATCGAGCGATCGACCACGATGTTATAGGTCTGAATAAAATATTGTGCCGACGCGGAGAGCAGAATAAACAGCGCGGCCAGCAGGCGATCCAGCCAGATAAACGAGGCCAGTGTAATCACGATATTAATGACGCTAAAGGCGACCAGCGGCATTGATAAAAACACCAGCGTCGTATGCAGGTCGTTCAGCGGCATTATCGTCAGCACCTGACGGTAATAGGCAATATTAAGGAAAATCGCGATGTAAACCGCAGCCAGAATCAACAACGTAAGGCGGCTGATTAGCGGCCTTTTAAGGGTTAACGCCATGTGAGCAGGAACCAAAGTAATAAAAGTGTCACGAGAATGCACTTTCAATATTAGGAATACCTTAAGAAACTTAAGGTTTGAATCTGGTTGGCTGGTGAGGCAGCGATACAACAACGGCCGCAGCGAACAGTGGATCGGCGAAGGCCCGTAAAGCTAAAAAAAACAGATGTGCAGTGCGCTGTTATGCTGTCTTAACCGCAGCGGCTGGCATGAAAACTGCATCTTTCTGGCATAACCCCTGTTAATGACTACACTTAATGTGAAGATGTTCTCAGTTAGCCAGTATTGTCAGCAATGCGCTTGCAAGTTTGAGGAGTGTGACCTATTCAATCACCGCGTTTTATCCCTCAATCACCGTTTTATCAGAATTTCCCGCTTGCTGACCTGACTGCGTCAGGACATTCTTGTTTTAACTCAATGTTTTATTAAAATTCGATTTTCAGGAGAAGTAACGTGACTCAAGCGGCAGATACCCATGCCAGGTACCCGACATTAAGCAGCGGGCAATACGCCTTCTTTTTTGATGTCGACGGCACGCTGGCAGCGATACAGTCCCGTCCCGAAGCGGTATTTATTCCTGAGCAGGTCATTGCGCAACTGCAGCGACTGTCTGCACTCTCACAGGGTGCACTTGCGCTGGTTTCTGGCAGACCCATAGAACAACTTGATGCGCTGGCCGCGCCTCTGCACGGCCCGGCCGCGGGTGTGCATGGTGCTGAACGCCGTGATGCCGAGGGTAATCTGCATCGCATCAGCCTGCCCGCTGAGGTTGAGCAACCGCTCAGAACCGAACTGCAGGCGGCCATGGCCGCGTGGCCAGGCACTCAACTGGAGATCAAAGGCATGGCCTTTGCGCTTCATTATCGTCAGGCGATGCAGCATGAGCAGGATGTCATGCGACTGGCCGAACAGTCAGTAAAGCGTTTCCCGGGACTGGCGCTTCAGCCGGGAAAATGTGTGGTAGAAATCAAACCAGCAGGTATCGATAAAGGCGCCGCAATAGGCGACTTTATGCAGCAGTCCCCTTTTGCCGGACGTACGCCGGTCTTTATTGGCGACGATCTCACTGATGAGAAGGGCTTTCTGGCCGTCAACGAACGACAGGGCGTTTCTGTCAAAGTCGGCGAAGGGTTCAGCCAGGCCGATTATCGGCTAAGTGATGTCGATGCGGTTTACGGCTGGCTGGAAAAAACATTATTACTATTAGAGCAAGACAACGTCGGTAAGGAGTTTAGGTTATGAGTCGTTTAGTGGTTGTTTCTAACCGTGTCGCCATGCCAGATGGGTCTAAAACCAGTGCTGGCGGCCTGGCCGTAGGCATTCTCGATGCTCTGAAAAGCACCGGTGGAATGTGGTTTGGCTGGAACGGTGAAATCAGCGAGTTCACTGGCGAGGAGGTAGAGGACGTCAAGGTTCAGGAACATGAAGGTATCGAATATGCCTCGTTCCCGCTGAGCCAAAACGATTACGATCTCTATTATTGTCAGTTCTCCAATACAGTGATCTGGCCTGCCTTCCATTATCGCCTCGACCTGGTGCAGTTCCAGCGTGAAGCGTGGGAAGGGTATTGCGACGTCAATGATTCGGTGGCGCAGCGTTTAAAACCGCTGATCAAGCCTGATGATATTGTCTGGATCCACGATTATCACTTTTTACCGTTTGCCGCCGCACTGCGTCGCGCAGGCATCAATAACCGCATCGGTTTCTTCCTGCATATTCCGTTCCCGACGCCTGAAATCTTTAACGCGCTGCCACCACACAAAGAGCTGCTGGAAATGCTGTGTGAGTATGATCTGCTGGGCTTCCAGACCGAATCCGATCGGGTGGCATTCCTTGACAGCGTCAGCCAGCTCACGCAGTTACAGAATAAGGGCGACAAAAAGCATCGTGCCTTTGGCAACACCTTTATGACGGAGGTGTATCCGATCGGGATTGAGCCAGACAGCATTAAAGAGATGGCCGAAGGACCGCTGCCGCCGAAAATGGCTGCCATGAAGAAAGAGCTTGGCGATGCGCGCAACATCATTGCCTGCGAACGTCTCGACTATTCCAAAGGTCTTCCGGAGCGTTTCCTGGCTTATGAAGCGCTGCTGGAAAACTTCCCGGAGCATCGCGGCAAGATCCGCTATTCGCAGATCGCCCCAACTTCGCGTGGCGATGTGCAGGCGTACCAGGATATCCGTCATCAGCTGGAGACCGAAGCAGGGCGTATCAACGGTAAGTACGGCACGCTGGGCTGGACCCCGCTCTACTATCTTAACCAGCATTTCGACCGTCGCCTGCTGATGAAGATCTTCCGCCTCACCGATGTCGGTCTGGTGACGCCGCTGCGTGATGGGATGAACCTGGTGGCCAAAGAGTATGTTGCTGCGCAGGACCCGGACGATCCAGGCGTACTGGTGCTGTCGCGCTTTGCCGGGGCAGCAAATGAGCTGACCTCAGCGCTGATAGTCAATCCTTATGACCGTGATGAAGTGGCCGCCGCACTGGACAAGGCGATTACCATGCCGCGTACCGAAAGGATTTCACGCTACAACGACATGATGGCGGTATTGCGTAAGAATGATATTACCGCATGGCGTGAAAGCTTCCTGAAAGACCTGGAACGCATCGACCCACGTAGCGTTGACCACAACACGGACAACAAGGTTGCAACCTTCCCAAAACTGGCTTGATCTGAGTCCAGGTTAAGATGATAAAAGCAGCGATACCCGAGTCAGGGTTTCGCTGCTTTTTTTTGGTACCGCTCACAGAAAAGCCGCCCCGCATCTGTTAAGGACCGTATGTGGTAAGCAGGCGTTAGTGCCTGCCGTGAGTGCGCAGAGTGGCTCGATTCCTGCAACCCCTGCGATCCCTGCAACGCCCACCATGTCCCGAACCCCGTCAGCACGGCCCCTGCCGCTTTATTTACCTTCTTTACTCAAGTTTTCTGACAGGCTGCCGATAGTGTTAGTGCCAACCTATAACTCCTCGTTAATTCATTCGACATTCTTATGTAACCCCTTGTTACATCGGATATCTCAGCCCGGACACATCCCTGCAACTGTTAACACCCGTTGTCAGAAAATTCGCGTACTGCCGTATAAACCTTAACGGTTTCATTACTTACCTTCTGCGATACTCCCGTTAAGTAACTAATTTAACAGCAATTACGCGCACCGCCTGCCAGCACAATCTTCTGATAACGCGTGTTTGGCTGGTTCTAAATAGGGTGTTAAAACGATTAACACCCAATATTCATTCCGGACTGCTCAAAGCGTCGAATAGCGATGATTTTACCCCCTATTAAACCTTTCTCAGGACCAATTGGACTTAAAATTGCTCTTTTTTGAGCAAAAAATGACCGGTCGGTAAGAAATCGTAAAGGGTTGCTGAAGAAATTTGCCTTAAAAGTGTGATCTACATCACACTTTATCTAAAATTACGCGTCACTGTCGTTGTATGTCGAAATCAGACGATATAGATTTGCCTTGTTTTCGGATTAGTCCTAAAAAACGTAAGAAGATGTCACGGAAGATGTCCAGAACTCGAAAATAGAATGGCATGGATTTTCGACCTTCGGTGGGTCTGAAACCCACAAAAAACAGAAGGCGAAAACGGTGACATTAATTATATGTGAAGTTTTTTTGCCATCTTTTGATTTAACAAACAGCAGCTCGAACCGCAGAGTTTTATCTGCGATACAGTTACGTCGCATCTCTCAGGATGGAAAAATAATGGGCACCTCTGAAGTACTGAAACATATTTACGATCTCAACTTGTCTTATTTACTGCTGGCACAGCGCTTAATTAACCAGGATAAAGCCTCAGCGATGTTTCGCCTCGGCATTGACGAGAAAATGGCGAACGCATTATCTGAATTAACATTGCCTGAAATGGTAAAAATGGCAGAAACCAATCAACTGGTTTGTCAGTTTCGTTTTACCGACAGCAGCAGCATTAGTCGGCTGACGCAGGAATCTCGCGTGGATGATTTACAACAAATCCATACAGGAATTTTATTATCCAGCCGTTTACTGCGTAATGCGTCTAAAGATGATGCGCCTGCTAAAAAGAGAGCAATGTCATGAGTGAGAAAAGTATTGTTCAGGAAGCACGTGATATTCAGCTCGCAATGGAGCTGATCACACTGGGTGCACGCTTACAGATGTTAGAGAGTGAAACCCAGCTCAGTCGTGGTCGTCTGATCAAGCTCTATAAAGAATTACGTGGCAGTCCGCCACCGAAAGGCATGCTGCCGTTCTCCACGGACTGGTTTATGACGTGGGAGCAGAACATCCATGCTTCGATGTTCTGTAACGCCTGGAAGTTTTTACTGAAAACTGGCCTGTGCAGCGGCGTAGATGCCGTGATTAAAGCTTACCGCCTGTATCTTGAACAGTGTCCTCAATCGGACGAGGGCCCACTGTTGGCGCTGACTCGAGCCTGGACCCTGGTCCGATTTGTTGATAGCGGTATGCTGGAACTGGCGGATTGTAAGAGCTGCAATGGCAGCTTTATTAACCATGCGCATCAGCCGGTTGGCAGCTTTACCTGCAGCCTGTGCCAGCCGCCATCACGTGCCGTAAAAAGACGTAAACTTTCTGCAGAATCTGCCGATATGTTTCCACAACTGCTGGATGAACAGGTTAAACACGCCGTTTAAATTTGTTCGCATTGTGGAAGCCATCCAGCAGCGGTTAATACCGCTGCTTTTTTTTTGCTTGCGGTTCAGGAATAGCACCTGCAGCTCTCTGGCTTAACTTCCACCAACACGTTACGGACGTAAGGATTTTTTGTGCTGATAATTATAGGTTACCTGATTGTTTTAGGCTCCGTGTTGGGCGGATATGCGCTGGTAGGTGGCCATCTGGGCGCGCTTTATCAGCCTGCTGAATTATTAATGATCGGCGGTGCCGGTGCGGGTGCTTTTTTAGTCGGCAACAATGGCAAGTCGATTAAAAAAACGCTGAAAGCGCTGCCTAAATTATTTCGCGGCTCCAAATATAATAAAGCCGTTTACATGGATTTAATGGCGCTGCTTTATCGCCTGATGGCGAAGTCGCGCCAGCAGGGGATGTTGTCGCTGGAACGGGATATTGAAGATCCGAGCCAGAGTGAAATTTTTGCTAATTATCCTCGTATTCTTGCCGATAAACAGTTAGTCGATTTTATCACTGACTATTTACGTCTGATGGTGAGCGGCAACATGAACGCCTTTGAAATCGAAGCGTTGATGGATGAAGAGATAGAGACCTACGAACATGAGTGTGACGTACCAGCGCAAAGTATTGCTGCAGTCGGTGATGGTCTTCCTGCATTCGGTATCGTCGCAGCAGTAATGGGCGTGGTTCACGCACTGGCTTCTGCTGACCGTCCGGCCGCTGAGCTGGGTGCGCTGGTCGCGCATGCGATGGTGGGGACGTTCCTGGGCATTTTGCTGGCGTACGGGTTTGTCTCCCCGCTGTCGTCAGTATTGCGTCAGAAGTGTGCGGAAACCACCAAGATGATGCAGTGCATTAAAGTGACATTGCTGTCGAGCCTGAATGGTTACGCGCCGCAAATCGCAGTGGAGTTTGGTCGTAAAACACTTTATTCCGCCGAGCGCCCATCGTTCAGCGAACTGGAAGAGCACGTGCGTAACGCTAAGAACCCGGCTAAACAGACGTCAGACGAGGCTTCATGAAACACGGCAATCGCCCAATTGTGCTGATCAAAAAGCGCAAACATAAAGGCCATGAAGGCAGCCACGGATCGTGGAAGATTGCCTACGCCGACTTTATGACGGCGATGATGGCCTTTTTTATGGTGATGTGGCTGCTCTCTATCGCCAACCCGCAGGAGCTGGTGCAGATTGCAGACTACTTTAAAACACCTCTTAAAGTTGCGATTACCGGTGGTCAACGCAGCAGCGACAGTACCAGTCCAATCCCTGGCGGCGGTGACGATCCGACGAAAAAGATTGGTGAAGTTAATAAAGTTGTCGATATGGATGCCCAGAAACGCAAGCTGGATGAGATTCGTCTTAACCGTTTGCGTGAAAAGCTCGACCAGTTGATCGAAGCGGATCCGCGCCTTAAAACGCTGCGCCCGCATCTGATCATCAACATGGTGGAAGAGGGGCTGCGTATTCAGATTATTGATAGTCAGAATCGCCCGATGTTTAAAACCGGTCGGGCCGAGGTGGAGCCTTATATGCGCGATATCCTGCGTGCAATAGCGCCCATCCTTAATGACATCCCGAACCGCATCAGCCTGGCCGGACATACCGACGATTTTCAGTATGCCAGCGGTGATAAAGGCTACAGCAACTGGGAACTGTCGGCTGACCGTGCGAACGCCTCACGCCGTGAACTGGTTATTGGCGGCCTGGACAGTGGCAAGATTTTACGGGTGTTAGGCATGGCCGACACCATGAGCCTGAAAAATCGTGGCGGGAATGATGCAGTAAACCGCCGCATTAGCCTGCTGGTGTTGAACCACGACACCGAAGCGGCAATTGAAAAAGAGAACGCAGAAAGTGATGCCGTCCAGATCAGCGATCCGGCGGCGATTGAACAGATTACCGCACCTGCAACACCAGGCAGCGCGGTGAATACAGCAGCCCCCTCACAGCCGAGGTGATTCCCGTGAGTATGGACATCAGCGATTTTTACCAGACGTTTTTTGATGAAGCCGATGAGCTATTAGCGGATATGGAACAACACCTGTTGGGTCTGGACCCACAGGAGCCAGATTCGGAACAGCTTAACGCCATCTTCCGTGCCGCTCACTCCATAAAGGGTGGGGCCGGAACCTTTGGTTTTACGGTATTGCAGGAAACGACTCATATCCTGGAAAACATTCTGGATGGTGCTCGTCGCGGCGAGATGCAGCTCAGCACCGACATCATCAACCTGTTTTTGGAAACCAAAGATATTATGCAGGAACAGCTCGATGCTTATAAAACCGCGCAGGAGCCTAACGCGGAGAGCTTCAAATATATCTGTGAAGCGCTGCGCCAGCTGGCGTTAGAGGCCAAAGGTCTGCCGGTTGAAGCACCGGCCAGTGTTGCCACTGCCAGCGCAGAGCCCGCCAGCACCAGCGGCCTGCGTGTACAGCTGATCGATCTCAAAGAGAAAGAGGTCGATTTGATGCTGGAAGAGATGAGTAATCTGGGCACGCTGACCAATGTGCAGAAGGGCAGCAACATGCTGGACGTCTGCATTGATGGCGTCGGTAAAGATGACATCGTGGCGGTGCTCTGTTTCGTCATTGACGAAGCGCAAATTCGCTTCCCGGCAGCTGATGACGCTGTTGCTGAGCCGGTTGCCGTCGCCGCTCCCGCCGCACCTGTGGTGGAAGAGGTTCACACCGCGACCGTCACCGAACTGCCTGTGGCAGCGGCGAAGCGTGAAACTAAGCGCGCTGCAGCGCCGGCTAAATCAAGCGAATCCACCAGCATCCGCGTAGCCGTGGAGAAAGTCGATCAGCTGATCAACCTGGTGGGCGAACTGGTGATTACCCAGTCAATGCTCGCCCAGCGTTCCGGCGAACTCGATCCGGTGGCGCACGGCGACCTGCTGAACAGCATGGGTCAGTTGGAGCGTAACGCCCGCGATCTGCAGGAATCGGTGATGTCGATTCGTATGATGCCAATGGAATATGTCTTCAGCCGCTTCCCGCGTCTGGTGCGTGACCTGGCAAGCAAACTTGGCAAAGAGGTCGAACTGACATTGCTGGGCAGTTCAACCGAACTCGATAAGAGCCTGATTGAACGCATCATTGATCCATTAACACACCTGGTGCGTAACAGTCTTGACCACGGTATCGAAACGCCAGAGAAACGCCTTGTCGCCGGTAAAGTGGCAACCGGTAACCTGACGCTTTCAGCGGAACATCAGGGTGGCAACATCTGCATCGAAGTCTCTGATGATGGTGCCGGTCTGAACCGTGAACGTATTCTTGCAAAAGCACTGTCATCGGGCCTGCCAGTCCATGAGAACATGAGCGACGAAGAGGTCGGCATGTTGATTTTCGCACCAGGCTTCTCTACAGCGGAGCAGGTGACGGATGTTTCAGGACGCGGCGTCGGTATGGACGTGGTGAAACGAAATATTCAGGAGATGGGCGGTCACGTTGAAATCGCCTCGAAGCAGGGCAAAGGCACGACCATTCGTATTCTGCTGCCGCTGACGCTGGCCATCCTTGATGGCATGTCCGTTCGCGTCGCCAATGAAGTCTTTATTCTGCCGCTGAATGCGGTGATGGAGTCGCTGCAACCGCGTGCCGAAGATCTCAAACCGATGGCCGGTGGCGAGTGCGTACTGGAAGTCCGTGGTGAATATCTGCCACTGGTTGAGTTGTGGAACGTCTTTGATGTGCAGGATGCTAAAACCGAAGCCACTCAGGGCATCGTGGTGATCCTGCAAAGCGCGGGCAAACGCTATGCGCTGCTGGTCGATCAGCTGATTGGTCAACATCAGGTGGTGGTGAAGAACCTGGAAAGTAACTATCGCAAAGTGCCGGGCATCTCTGCTGCCACCATTCTTGGCGATGGTAGCGTAGCGCTGATTGTCGATGTTTCAGCACTGCAATCACTTAACCGTGAAAAACGTGTGGCTGGCGCTGCCGCCTGATTGATAACGAAAGGGTAAATAACATGAATGGAATGGCAACCGTGACAAAAATTGCTGGCGAAACTGTGGGTCAGGAGTTTCTGGTCTTCACGCTGGGCGACGAAGAATACGGCATCGATATCCTCAAAGTTCAGGAAATTCGCGGTTACGATCAGGTAACACGTATTGCGAATACCCCTGATTTTATCCGCGGAGTGACTAACCTGCGCGGTGTCATCGTGCCCATTATCGATCTGCGCGTGAAGTTTGCGCAGCCCGATGTTGAGTACAATGAAAACACTGTGGTTATCGTGCTGAATCTGGAAAATCGTGTGGTTGGTATTGTGGTTGACGGCGTTTCTGACGTGCTGTCGCTGACTCAGGATCAGATCCGACCTTCACCGGAGTTTGCGGTGACCATGTCGACCGAGTACATGACCGGTCTGGGTGCACTGGGCGATCGCATGCTGATTCTGGTCGACATCGAAAAGCTGCTGAGCAGCGACGAGATGGCGCTGGTTGATAATCTGCGTAGCGCGTAATCGGGTTATCACGGGCTGGTTAACACTGGCCCGTGATAGTTTCATCGCGAACAAGCCTTTTGAAATCATAGAATAAAGCGACTCCCCCTAATTTCCCGCTATCACCTGCCGATAATCCCTGCGTCACTTTTTAATTACCTCCTTTTTCAGGGTTACGCATGTTAACGAAAATCCGTGTTGTCACCAGTCTGTTGCTGGTATTACTGGTGTTTGGGCTGTTACAGGCCTTCTCCGGTTCCGTCTTTTACTCCGCATTAAGTCACGATAAGCAAAGTTTCGCTGTTTCTCAGCTGGCGATGCAAAATACGCAGGCGCTAAATGATGCCTATATGAGCCTTAACCAGAGCCGTGTATTACTGACACGCATTCAGCTCCGTCTCGCCACCAGTAAACTGGAAGGCAAAACGGCAGATGTTGCCACGCTGTTTACAGACAGTCAGCGCTTCCAGCAGGAGGCAGAGGGCTTCTATAAGACGTTCAAAGAAACGCCAGATACGCCAGGACAGGATCAGCAACTTAACGACCAGCTTGATCAGCGATACGGCGACTATGCGACCGCGCTTAACAGCCTGCAGAGCGCGCTGCAGGTCAATGATATGGTCGCGGCGGGCAAAGCCCCGGTTGCACCGAGCCAGAGTGCCTTTCTGACGTTGTACCGCGAGTGGCGGGCCGACCAGAGTCGGCTGACTTCACTGGGCGTGGCAGAGAACAGCAGTGCTTATAGCCATATGATGTGGATCCTCGCCACCATTATGGCTGCCGTGGTGGCGGTGATCGTGCTGTGCTGGTTTGGCCTGCGCAAAATCGTGATGACGCCACTGAACAGCAGCATTCATCACATTCAGCATATCGCCCGGGGCGATTTAACCCAGCCGATCGTGGTGGAAGGGCGCAATGAAATGACCCAGCTCGCGGCCAGCCTGCATGATATGCAGCAGTCGCTGGTGCGCACCGTAACCAATGTACGTGAAGGATCGGATGCGATTTTCACCGGTGCCAGCGAGATCTCTGCCGGGAATAATGATCTCTCCGCCCGCACAGAACAGCAGGCGGCCTCCCTTGAGCAGACGGCAGCCAGCATGGAGCAGCTCACCGCCACGGTAAAACAGAATGCTGAAAACGCCCGCCAGGCGTCACAGCTGGCACTCAGCGCCTCCGAAACCGCAGAGAAAGGCGGGAACGTTGTGGCTGGCGTGGTGAAAACCATGAGCGAAATCGCCGGCAGCTCGAAGAAAATTGCCGATATCACCAGCGTGATTGACGGGATTGCGTTCCAGACCAATATTCTGGCGCTTAATGCGGCCGTTGAAGCGGCGCGTGCCGGAGAACAGGGTCGCGGTTTTGCTGTGGTGGCGGGTGAAGTGCGCAGTCTGGCGCAGCGCAGCGCCCAGGCGGCCAAAGAGATCAAAGGATTGATCGATGACTCCGTGAGCCGGGTCAACGTCGGTTCGCAGCTGGTTGGCACCGCGGGCGAAACCATGAGCGATATCGTCAGTGCCGTCACACGCGTCACCGACATCATGGGTGAAATTGCCTCGGCGTCGGACGAGCAGAGTCGCGGCATCGATCAGGTCGGTCAGGCGGTTACTGAGATGGATCGCGTGACCCAGCAGAACGCCTCGCTGGTGGAGGAATCCGCTGCGGCGGCAGCCTCGCTGGAAGACCAGGCCAGCCGGTTAAGCCAGGCCGTGTCTGTGTTCAACATTACACGCGGCACCGTGCAGCAGACACTGACAAAGCATCTGCCGATTGCCGCGCCAGCCACGGTTGCGCAGATCCCCCGCAAAGCCCTGACGGCCCCCGTCAGTGATACCCACTGGGAAACCTTCTGATGTCCCGTTGCGCATCCTGAGGGATGCGCAACACTCCCCGTTATTCTTCTGCTTAAAGCCAAACTCAGCAGCTCATGCTGATAAAAATAATTACAAAAGCCACTTCTCTCCTGAAAGCGCCAAAAAGCGTTAATTAATCCTGAAGGGTCGCCGATATAGCCGCTGCACCTTAATCAACCTGCAGGGGAACAAGATGTTAAAAAAAATAAAAGTGGTAACCAGTTTAATCGCAGTACTGGTTATCTTTGGCGCGCTCCAGTTAGTCTCTGGCAGCCTTTTTTGGTCAGCACTGAATAAAGACAAAGCTTCCTTCGCGCTGTCTCAGGTCTCTAATCGTAATGTTACTGAGATGACAGATGCTTATATTTCCTTAAACAACAGCCGTACCACGCTGAACCGCGGCATGCTTCGGTTACAGACCAGCATGGCTTCGCAGATGAACGGCGGTCAGCTTGATGAACTTATCACCAAAGCCAATAACCAGTTAGCAGAGGCCGATCGTCACTTCAAAATCTATTACCATCTGCCTACCACAGCCGGTCTTGACGAGACGCTGGGGGACAAGCTTGAAGCTGATTACGGCAATTATGAAAACGGCCTGAAAGCGATGGTAAAAAGTCTGCAGGCACGTGACCTGGAAGGGATGTTCAAACAGAACATCGAACAGAAGCAGGTGGCGATGCAGGAGAGTTACAATAAATGGCGTGCGCTGCAGACTGCACTTTCTGACAAGGGCATGGAACAGAACCACAACGCGTACACCCAGATGATGTGTCTGCTGGCCACCATTGGCGTTGCGGTACTGGCGGTGATTATTACCTGCTGGTTTGGCCTGCGTCAGGTACTGATTCAGCCCCTGCAACAGCTGCTGGCACAGATTCGTGCTATCGCTTCCGGTGATCTGACACAGACTATTGTGGTTGAGGGACGCAATGAGATGAGCCAGCTGGCCGCAGGCATCCATGAGATGCAACAGTCTCTGGTAATGACCGTGGGTAATGTCCGTGATGGCTCAGATGCCATCTTTACCGGTGCCAGCGAAATCGCCGCCGGTAACAACGACCTGTCGTCACGCACCGAAGAGCAGGCCGCCTCACTGGAACAGACTGCCGCCAGCATGGAGCAGTTGACCGCCACGGTGAAGCAGAATGCGGACAACGCCCGTCAGGCGTCGCAACTGGCGCTGACCGCCTCCGAAACCGCACAGCAGGGCGGGAAAGTGGTTAATGGCGTTGTCACCACGATGAAAGAGATTGCGGACAGCTCGAAGAAAATTGCTGACATCATCAGTGTGATCGACGGTATCGCCTTCCAGACTAATATCCTGGCGCTGAATGCCGCCGTTGAAGCCGCGCGGGCCGGTGAGCAGGGGCGTGGTTTTGCAGTAGTGGCGGGTGAAGTGCGCAGCCTGGCACAGCGTAGCGCCCAGGCCGCCAAAGAGATCAAAGGCCTGATTGAAGACTCCGTCTCTCGCGTTAACGATGGGTCACTGCAGGTTGAAAGCGCCGGCAGTACCATGAATGAGATTGTGGGTGCCGTGACCCGCGTTACCGACATCATGGGCGAAATCGCCTCAGCGTCTGATGAACAGAGCCGCGGTATTGAACAGGTCGGCGTGGCCGTTACTGAAATGGATCGCGTGACGCAGCAGAATGCTTCTCTGGTTGAGGAGTCTGCCGCCGCCGCCGCCGCTCTGGAGCAGCAAGCCAGCGTTCTGACCCAGGCAGTCTCCGTATTCAAAATTTCCCGCGCCTGATTTTCTGCTTTTCACCATGGCAGCGGCTTTAAGCTGCTGCCATGCATAAAGTTCCCCCTGACTCCGCCGATAAATAAACACGAATCGCCAACCAATGAGGTGTGTATGTTTAGTCGTGTACGAGTCGTTTCCGGCCTGCTGTGTGTGCTGGCGCTGTTTGCGCTGCTGCAGCTTTTTTCCGGCGGAATGTTTTTCAAAACTGTCAGCTCAGATAAAGAGAATTTTGCCTACAACCAGCGTCTGAATACGTTGCAACAGGCGATGGGCACCTCATGGGTTTCGCTTGTTCAGGCGCGTAACACCCTTAACCGCGCCGGTATCCGTTTTTTGCAGGATGCACAGATGTCGGGGTCGGGAGCCAGCGTGAAAGAGCTGGTCGCCCTGGCGGGCGAGGAGCTGAAACAGGCCGAAACCAGCTATCAGATTTTCAACGATAACCTGTCAGAAAAGGGCAAAACAGCTGAAAACGTCCTGACGTTACAGGCGAACTATAAGGCCTATCACGATGCCCTGGCAGAACTGATGGTCTTCTTCACGACCGGTAACTTCAAAGGTTTTGTCGATCAGCCTACGCAAAGTTTCCAGGACAAGTTCCAGAAAGATTACAGCGCCTGGCTTGAGCACAACAAAGAGCTTGCAGAGGAGGGTGTAAAAACAAACCAGCAGGCTTACAGCCGCTCTATCACCATTGTCATTGCCACGCTGGCTGTGACATTGCTGATGATTGTTCTGGTGTGGAACGTGATGCGTTCAGTGCTGATCCGTCCATTGCGTCAGAGCATTGAGCACATCCAGCACATTGCACGTGGTGATCTGACCCAGCCGGTTGAGATTAACGTACGAAATGAAATCGGCGAATTGCTGATTTCACTGCAGCACATGCAGCAGGAGCTGGTGCGTACCGTTCGCACTGTCCGTGATGGCTCCGACGCCATCTATACCGGCGCCAGCGAAATTTCCATCGGCAATAACGATCTCTCTTCGCGAACGGAACAGCAGGCCGCCTCGCTGGAGCAGACTGCCGCCAGCATGGAGCAGCTCACCGCAACCGTGAAACAGAATGCTGAAAACGCCCGTCAGGCGTCGAAGCTGGCGCTGACTGCCTCAGAAACCGCGCAGCAGGGCGGCAAAGTGGTGGATGGGGTGGTCACCACCATGAAAGAGATTGCGGGCAGCTCTAAGAAGATTGCCGATATCACCAGCGTGATTGATGGCATTGCTTTCCAGACCAACATCCTGGCGCTGAATGCCGCGGTTGAAGCCGCGCGTGCCGGAGAACAGGGTCGTGGTTTTGCGGTAGTGGCGGGTGAAGTCCGCAGCCTGGCACAGCGCAGCGCCCAGGCCGCCAAAGAGATTAAAGGGCTGATTGAAGATTCCGTTAGCCGCGTTAATACCGGCTCAGTGCTGGTAGAGAGTGCCGGTGACACCATGAGCAACATCGTCAGCGCGGTTACCCGCGTCACCGACATCATGGGTGAGATCGCCTCCGCGTCAGACGAGCAGAGCCGTGGCATTGACCAGGTGGGCCTTGCGGTGACCGAGATGGATCGCGTTACACAGCAGAACGCCTCACTGGTTGAAGAGTCAGCCGCCGCCGCTGCAGCGCTCGAAGATCAGGCAAGTCACTTAAAACAAGCGGTTTCAGTGTTCAATATTGGTAAAGAATTTGTCGCTCAGGCCGTTAACAAGACAACGGCGATGAAAACTCTCCAGTTAGATGCACCGTTAGCCGTTGGTCGTTCGTCTGCGTCACGCGGCGACGATAACTGGGAAACCTTTTAAACGCCCGTGGTCCGGTCGCTGTTATAGCGCCGGGCATCGCAGCAGACAGTTAATGTATAAAGTTCGGGCCAGGTGCAGAGATGAAAAAATCGACGATTTTAGATCAAAATGAGACGACAACGCTGCTGTCGCAAATGGTGCAGCGTTTGCCGCTCTCCGATACGCATTTTCGCCGTATCAGCCAGCTGATCTATCAGCGTGCCGGCATCGTATTGGCCGACCACAAGCGTGAGATGGTTTACAACCGTCTGGTTCGTCGTCTGCGTACGCTGAATATCGACGATTTTGGTCGCTACCTGGCGCTGCTGGAGTCCGATCCAAACAGTGCCGAGTGGCAGGCTTTTATCAATGCGCTGACGACCAACCTGACCGCGTTCTTCCGCGAAGCGCATCACTTCCCGATTCTGGCGGAGCATGCACGTAAGCGACAGGGCAACTTCAGCGTCTGGAGTACCGCAGCGTCAACGGGTGAAGAGCCTTATTCGATCGCCATGACGCTGGCGGAAACGCTGGGCACAGGACCTGGCAAGTTCCAGGTTCATGCCAGCGATATCGATACTCAGGTACTGGAAAAGGCGGTGGCAGGGGTTTACCGCCAGGAAGAGCTGCGCACGCTGTCACCGGCGCAAATGCAGCGTTTCTTCCTGCGCGGAACCGGTCCGCATGCCGGTATGGTGCGGGCGCGTCCCGAGCTGACCAATATGGTCACTTACGCGCAGCTAAACCTGCTGGCGAATGACTGGGCGCTGCCGGGTCAGTTCGACGCTATTTTCTGTCGCAATGTGATGATCTATTTCGATAAAGAGACGCAGGAGAAGATTCTGCGTCGGTTTGTCCCACTGCTAAAACCGGGCGGAATCCTGTTCGCCGGACACTCAGAAAACTTCAGTCAGATCAGTAAAGAGTTCTGGCTGCGTGGGCAAACCGTCTATGGACTGACGAAGGAAAGATGATGAGCAAAATCACCGTGATGTGCGTAGATGACTCTGCGCTGATGCGGCAGTTGATGACAGAGATCATCAACAGCCATCCGGATATGGAGATGGTCGCTACGGCGCCCGATCCGCTGGTCGCCCGCGATTTGATCAAGCAGTTCAATCCGCAGGTGCTGACACTGGATGTGGAAATGCCGCGCATGGATGGCCTCGATTTCCTGGAAAAACTGATGCGGTTACGGCCAATGCCGGTGGTGATGGTTTCATCGCTGACCGGAAAAGGCTCCGAAATTACGCTGAGGGCGCTGGAGCTGGGCGCGGTGGATTTCGTGACCAAGCCGCAGCTCGGCATCCGCGAAGGGATGCTGGCGTACAGCCAGATGATTGGCGACAAAATTCGTGCGGCTTCCCGTGCGCGCCTGCACAACCGCACAGCGATGCCGGTGCCGGCAACACTGAAAGCGGGTCCGCTGCTGAGTAGTGAGAAGCTGATTGCGATTGGCTCCTCAACCGGCGGAACTGAGGCGATTCGCCATGTGCTGCAGCCGTTACCGGCAACCAGCCCGGCACTGCTGATTACCCAGCATATGCCGCCAGGCTTTACCCGCTCCTTTGCCGAGCGTCTGAACAAGCTGTGTCAGATCACGGTAAAAGAAGCCGAAGATGGTGAACGTATTTTGCCAGGCCACGCCTATATCGCCCCAGGCGCAATGCACATGGAGCTGGGCCGAAGTGGTGCCAACTATGTGGTGAAACTGAATGAAGGGCCCCCGGTAAACCGGCACAAACCCTCTGTGGATGTGCTGTTCAAATCGGTGGCGATTAACGCCGGACGAAATGCGGTGGGGGTCATCCTCACCGGAATGGGCAACGATGGTGCGGCCGGGATGCTGGAAATGCACCGGGCAGGCGCCTGGACCATCGCCCAGAACGAAGCCAGCTGTGTGGTATTTGGCATGCCGCGTGAGGCTATTGCCACGGGCGGCGTGAGCGAAGTCGTAGATTTAAGCAACATCAGCCAGCACATGCTGGCGAAAATTAGCGCCGGACAGGCATTGCGTATTTAACAGGCCCGTCCCGCCGGGCGAGACAACTCAGGAGTAGATATGGCAGATAAAAACATGCGCTTTTTGGTAGTAGACGACTTCAATACGATGCGTCGTATTGTACGTAACCTGCTGAAAGAGCTTGGCTTCAATAACGTAGAAGAAGCGGAAGATGGTGTGGATGCCCTCGGCAAACTGAAAGCGGGTGGTTTCGACTTCGTGATTTCCGACTGGAACATGCCAAACATGGATGGCCTGCAGCTGCTGCAGACCATTCGTGCTGACGCGGCAATGAGTTCGCTGCCGGTGTTGATGGTCACTGCGGAAGCCAAGAAAGAGAACATTATCGCCGCCGCCCAGGCGGGTGCCAGTGGATATGTAGTGAAACCTTTCACTGCGGCAACCCTGGAAGAAAAGCTGGGTAAAATTTTCGAAAAACTGGGCATGTAAGGGGATGTGATGAGCGACTTTCCGAAACCAACTGAGGATGCCGCGGCACACGACATCATTTCACGTATTGGCTCTCTGACGCGCATGCTGCGCGACAGTCTGCGCGAGCTGGGGCTGGATAAAGCCATTGCCGATGCGGCTGAAGCCATTCCTGATGCCCGCGATCGTCTGGATTATGTTGTGCAGATGACGGCGCAGGCCGCTGACCGTGCGTTGAACTGTGTTGAAGCAGCACAACCTCATCAGGATAAAATGGAAGCCGGGGCAACCCAGCTGAAAGGACGTTGGGATGAGTGGTTTGAGAACCCAATTGAACTGGGTGATGCGCGGGAGTTGGTGACGGATACGCGCGCATTCCTCACCGCCGTGCCAGAGCATACCGCCTTTACCAACAAGCAGTTGCTTGAAATCATGATGGCGCAGGATTTCCAGGACCTTACCGGTCAGGTGATCAAGCGTATGATGGATGTGATTCAGGAAATTGAGCGCCAGCTGTTAATGGTGCTGCTGGAAAACATGCCAGAAGTCAGTGCTGAAAAGCGTCAGGAAGGCACCAGCCTGCTGAACGGACCGCAGATTCACGCTGATGCTCCAGGCGTGGTGGCGAACCAGGATCAGGTTGATGACCTGCTGGACAGCTTAGGGTTTTAAGCGTCGTTCGCCCGCGTGCGGGCGAAACAGCGGCATATTATATTAAACAGGGTCACCTTCCGGTGGCCCCGTTCTGCATTGTCAGATCCATCCCCGAAAGAACGCCTGTTTTTCCCATCTTATCTCCGCTTTGACTTAAGCCAGATTTGGCATCCTATGCTCAGAATTCCTGCCAACCGAGGTTTGTCGTGTCTGATAGCGACGAGGACAAAACAGAATCGCCCACGGCCCACCGACTTGAGAAAGCGCGTGAAGAGGGCCAGATTCCGCGTTCGCGCGAACTGACATCCGTACTGATGCTGCTGGCCGGCATCATGATCCTGTGGATGGGCGGCAACATGATGGCGCACCGGCTGGCGGCGATGGTCGCTACCGGGCTTCGTTTTGACCACGGCATGGTCAGAGATGACAAAATTATCGTCAGCCACATTGGCAGCCTGATCACGCAGGCACTGATGGCGCTGCTGCCGCTGATGGGCGGTCTGGTGCTGGTGGCGATTGCCGCCCCTATGCTGCTGGGCGGTATCGTTTTCAGCGGTAAATCGATCAAGTTTGATCCGAAAAAGATGAACCCGATTGCCGGCTTTAAGCGAATGTTCGCCGCTCAGGCCTGGACCGAACTGTTTAAAGGGATCCTCAAGACTATCCTGGTTGGCGCAGTGGGCTGGTGGTACATCTGGAGTCACTGGCCTGAGATGCTGCGGCTGATCAGCGAAGCACCGGTGACCGCGCTCATCCACGGCATGGAGATGATTGCGGTCTGCTGCTCGCTGGTGATGCTGGGGCTGATACCGATGGTGGGCTATGACGTTTTCTGGCAGCTCTACAGCCACTTTAAAAAGCTGAAGATGTCGATGCAGGAGATTCGCGACGAGCATAAGCAGCAGGAAGGCGACCCGCATGTTAAAGGACGCATCCGTCAGCAGATGCGCGCCGCTGCACGACGCAGAATGATGGCAGATGTGCCAAAAGCCGATGTCATCGTTACCAACCCGACGCACTACTCCGTCGCCCTGCAGTACAACGAGAAAAAGATGAGTGCGCCAAAAGTTGTCGCGAAAGGGGCCGGCGAGATCGCCCTGAGAATTCGTGAACTGGCTGCTGAACACCGCATCCCGGTTCTGGAAGCACCGCCGCTGGCGCGTGCGTTATATCGTCATACCGAAATTGGTCAGCACATCCCTGGCGCGCTGTATGCTGCCGTGGCCGAGGTGCTGGCGTGGGTCTGGCAGTCGCGTCGCTGGAAGCGCGAAGGCGGCCTGATTCCAACCAAACCAAAAGACCTGCCGGTTCCGGCAGAGATGGACTTTGCAGGAGAGAGCAAAAACGATGGCTAATAACCTGGCCGTAAAGCTACGTCTACCGGGCTTTAAAGATATGCAGTGGCAGGTACTGGCCGGGCCGGTACTGATCCTGATGATCCTGTCGATGATGGTTCTGCCATTGCCGCCGTTTATCCTCGATCTGCTGTTCACCTTTAACATTGCGCTGTCGATCATGGTCCTGCTGGTGGCGATGTTCACCCAGCGGACCCTGGAATTTGCGGCGTTCCCGACCATTCTGCTCTTCTCAACATTGTTGCGTCTGGCGCTGAACGTTGCGTCAACCCGTATCATCCTGATGGAAGGGCACACTGGTGCCGCTGCGGCCGGACAGGTGGTTGAAGCGTTCGGTCACTTCCTGGTGGGCGGTAACTTCGCCATCGGTATCGTGGTGTTTATCATCCTCGTGATCATCAACTTTATGGTTATCACCAAGGGTGCCGGTCGTATCGCGGAAGTGGGTGCGCGCTTTGTGCTGGACGGCATGCCCGGTAAGCAGATGGCAATCGATGCCGACCTCAACGCCGGTCTGATCGGTGAAGATGATGCCAAACGCCGCCGTGCAGAAGTGACCCAGGAAGCCGACTTCTACGGTTCGATGGACGGTGCGAGTAAGTTCGTTCGTGGTGATGCCATCGCCGGTATCATGATCATGGTCATCAACGTCATCGGCGGCCTGCTGGTGGGCGTGGTGCAGCACGGTATGGATGCGGGTCATGCCGCAGAGACCTATACGCTGCTGACCATCGGTGATGGACTGGTCGCGCAGATCCCGGCGCTGGTTATCTCCACTGCTGCCGGTGTTATCGTGACGCGCGTTGCCACCGATCAGGATGTCGGTGAGCAGATGGTCACTCAGCTGTTCAAAGATCCCCGCGTACTGATGCTCAGCGCCGGGGTGATTGGCTTACTGGGTCTGGTGCCTGGCATGCCTAACTTTGTTTTCCTGCTGTTCACCGCCGCCTTACTGGGTCTGGCCTGGTGGTTGCGTGGTCGCGAAGCACAGCCGAAGAAGAAAGTGGACGTTGCAGGCAGCATCAGCAACAAACCAGCAGACACGCCAGCCGCCACCGAAGCGTCCTGGACCGATGTGCAGCTGGAAGATACCCTGGGCATGGAAGTGGGCTATCGCCTGATTCCGATGGTCGATCATCAGCAAAACGGTGAACTGCTGGGACGTATCCGCAGTATTCGTAAGAAGGTTGCTCAGGATGTTGGTTTCCTGCCGCCGGTGGTGCATATCCGTGACAACATGGAGCTGCCGCCTGCGCGCTATCGCATCCTGATGAAAGGGGTAGAGATTGGTAGCGGTGATGCCTATCCTGGCCGCTGGATGGCGATTAACCCGGGGACGGCTGCCGGAAGTCTGCCTGGTGAAGCGACCGTCGATCCCGCCTTTGGTCTGGCAGCGGTCTGGATTGATAGCGCACTCAAAGAGCAGGCGCAGATTCAGGGCTTTACTGTCGTCGAGGCCAGTACCGTCGTAGCAACTCATCTTAACCATCTGATCGGCCAGTTCGCCAGCGAACTGTTTGGCCGTCAGGAAGCGCAGCAACTGCTGGATCGCGTAACCCAGGAGATGCCGAAACTGACTGAAGATCTGGTGCCAGGCGTGATTTCACTCACCACGCTGCACAAGGTGCTGCAGAACCTGCTGGTGGAGCGGGTGTCGATTCGCGATATGCGCACCATCATCGAAACGCTGGCGGAACACGCGCCGGTGCAGAGCGATCCCCAGGAGCTGACCAGCGTGGTCCGTGTGGCGCTGGGCCGTGCGATTACGCAACAGTGGTTCCCGGGTAATGACGAAGTGCAGGTTATCGGGCTGGATTCAACGCTGGAGCGTCTGCTGTTGCAGGCGTTGCAGGGTGGTGGCGGACTGGAGCCGGGTCTGGCCGATCGGCTGTTGAGTCAGGCACAGGCCGCATTGCAGCGCCAGGAGATGCTGGGAGCACCGCCGGTGCTGCTGGTCAATCATCCACTGCGTGCGCTGCTGGCGCGATTCCTGCGCCGCAATCTGCCACAGCTGGTGGTGCTCTCAAACCTGGAGCTGAGCGATAACCGTCAGATCCGTATGACTGCCACCATTGGAGGCAAATAATGCGCAGACTGATCATGGCATTGTTAATGATGCCACTGATGGCTCAGGCGGCTGGAGGGGCCTGGAGTGCCTCGGCTAACGGGCCGCTACTGGCGAACCGTGGCAGCTGGCAACGGGCGCAGCCGCTGACGCCACCCGCCGGCGTTGGTGGGGAAGTCAGCATCATTAACTGGCGTTATGAGCTGAGCAGGCCGGCGCCCTCTGGCCTGGAAGTGCGGCTGTGCGGCGAACAGCGTTGCACGTCGCTTGAAGGTGCCAGCGGCACCACGCGCGGGCTGGCGCATCTGAATGCCGGAGAGACATTGCACATGGTGTTTGGTTTTGCGGGCAGTGGGGCGCTTCCACCCGGATTACGGGTGGTCAGCAGTGAAGTGATGGTCAATTACGAATAATGAATCAGCAACGTTGATGCCTGCGCGGGACACGCCGATGCACATCAGATATGTGCATCGGCTGTTACGTCGTTTACAGAGCAACAATTAACGCACTGACTCTCAGCCGATACATCAGGCACCGACGCAAAGGTCAGAATTCAGGCATTAACGCCTTTCATTCCCTCTTCCGAGTAACGCCCCCCTTTAACTTCTATTTGCCGGTGAAGTGCATTCAGCAACAGGAGATCATTCTCTTCCAGCTGAATATCCGCGGCCTGCGCGTTTTCATTAAGATATGCGATCTGCCTGGTGCCCGGTATCGGCACAATTCTTTCATACTGGGCCAGGAGCCAGGCCAGCGCAATCTGCCCGGTGGTGGCGTGATATTTATCCGCCAGCGGCGTAATCGCATTTACCAGCTGCAGGTTGTGATCGATATTCTCCTGCTGGAAACGCGCGTTATTTTTGCGGAAATCATCCCCGGCAAAATCACTGTTCTGGCGGTATTTACCGGTCAGAAAACCTCTGCCCAGCGGGGAATAGGGCACCAGACCGATACCGAGCTGTTTCACCGCTGGCAGGATGTCTTCTTCAATGTCACGCGTCCACAGAGAATATTCCGTCTGCAGCGCGGCCAGCGGATGGACGGCGTGCGCCCGATTGAGCGTGGCAGCAGACGCTTCACACAATCCAATACGGGCAATTTTCCCCTCTTTTACCAGACGGCTCAGACACTGCATGCTCTCCTCAATCGGTGTTGCCGCGCTGATACGATGCAGATAAAAGAGATCGATACGCTCGACGCCCAATCGTTTCAGGGAGGCATGGCAGCTGCGGGTAATGTAGTCCGGCTTATTGTTAATGGTACGGGCATAAGCCTCATCTGCCGGACGCTCGATACCACATTTGGTGGCGACGGTGAACGTCAGGCGTTCAGCCTTGCTCATCCCGGCAAGAAACTCACCGATCAGCTGCTCATTGTGGCCACGTCCGTAAAGATCGGCGGTATCAATGAAGGTGATATCCAGGTCGCGCAGCTGGCTAAGCAGCTGGAGAGACTGGCGGTCGTCGGAGTGACCGTAAAATTCGCTCAGCCCCATTGCGCCATAGCCTATGGCGCTGACATCCAGACCCTGACTTAAGGTTCGCTTTTTCATTGTTTCTCCTCGTGAGTGAAAGGCGATTGTTTCACCCCGCGTGAAGGCAATGAATTGCTCTTTTCGTCATGCAAAAAAGGTATCAGGAAAGGTAAGACCGGGGACAACACAGGAGCGGGCGGAACCGCGCATCATCAGCCACAGGCAGCGCGACGTAAGAGGGCGGCGACTCAGTCCGATGAATGCGGGTGAGCGTCGTGATCAGCCGACTGTGAAAGCACGCTCAGCGCATTCAGCACTGCCGCATTTTTTTCATTGGCGCGAATGGCCGCATAAACATCAATCGTCAATTGCCGCGCCGCGCTTTCAGTCAGCGGGCGATAACAGAGTCCTGTCTGGTTAAAGGTACATTTTGACTGCGGCATCAGGGCGAATCCTTTGCCTCTGGCAATGTGCGACAGCATCAGCAGAGAATCATCCGGCTCTCTTATTCGTTTTAACGTGACGCTGAGCGTCGCAAAGTAGCGTTCGCATTTATCGTAAAACTGCGGATTGGCACTGCGCGCAAACCAGAACAGCGGCAGGTCGGCCAGCGCCTCCAGTGCGACCTTTTCTCCTGCCAGACTGGCAGGGTGCGTTGACGGCATAGCGAGCAGCAACGGTTCACGGTAAACCCAGGTGTACTGAACCAGGGTTTCCGCTTCAGGACCTTTTTCGCCAGTGAGAATTAAATCCAGGCTGTTTTTGGCCAGGCTTTGCATCAGTTGAGCGGAGGTCATGCTGGGCATCTCCATTTCATCGCTGGCATGGAAACTGGCGAGCTGCCGGTTAAGCGGTGCCATTAATTCAAAGTTGAGCGTGCGGGTCAGTCCGATACGTGGTCGCACGGCAGCAGGCTGCTTTAGGCTATTCAGCGCGGTAAGAATCGCTTCTGCTTTTGCAACCAGCGCACGGCCAGCATCGGTGAGCATCACCTCATGAGTCGTACGGCTGAACAGCGGCTGACCGAGCAGATCTTCCAGGCTTTGAACCTGACGGGTGAGCGGCGGCTGCGTCATGCTGAGACGTTCTGCGGCCCGGCGAAAATTAAGCTCGTGCGCAACAGCCAGAAAGCACTGCAATTGCTTTATGGTGGGAAGATGACTGCTGATAAGGTGCGCGGCGACAGACATAACACCATCCTGCTGCGGAAATTTGGGGGGCGTTCAGAGCGGATGACTGGGAACAGCAACGGAGAGGGAAATCCCTCTCCGTTTTACAGGTTACATGCGCTCGACGGTGTCGATACCCAGAGTATCCAGACCCTGCTTCAGCGTCTTCGCCGTCAGCGCGGCCAGCTGCAGACGGCTCAGGCGCGTTGCGTCTGATTCTGCGCTGAGAATCGGGCAGTGCTCGTAGAAGCCGGAGAACAGACCGGCCAGATCGTAGAGATAGGCACACATCACATGTGGCGTGCCGTCGCGAGCGACCTGAGTAATGACCTCTTCGAACTGTAGCAAACGCGTGGCCAGCTGTGCTTCGCGCTCTTCACTGATCACAATCTCTGCATCCAGCGAATCGGCATTAATGCCCGCTTTACGGAACACGGAAAGCACACGGGTATAGGCATACTGCATGTAAGGCGCGGTATTGCCTTCAAACGCCAGCATGTTATCCCAGTCGAAGATGTAGTCGGTGGTGCGGCTTTTTGACAGATCAGCATATTTGACAGCACTGATCCCCACCACTTCCGCCAGGGTTTTCACTTCCGCTTCGCTCATCTCCGGGTTCTTCTCACGCACCAGCGAGTAGGCACGCTGATAGGCTTCATCCAGCAGATCAGAGAGTTTAATAGTACCGCCGCTACGTGTTTTAAATGGTCGTCCATCTTTGCCCAGCATCATGCCGAATGCATGGTGCTCCAGCGGCACAGACTCCGGCACATAACCCGCTTTACGGACAATCGTCCATGCCTGCACCAGATGCTGATGCTGACGTGAATCGATGTAATAGAGTACGCGATTGGCTTTCAGCGTTTCATAACGATATTTCGCACAGGCGATGTCCGTGGTGGTGTAGAGGTAGCCACCATCCTTTTTCTGGATGATGACGCCCATCGGCTCACCCTCTTTGTTCTGGAATTCATCCAGGAACACCACGGTTGCGCCTTCGCTCTCGACCGCTAAGCCTTTCTGTTTCAGGTCGGAAACAATGCCGGGCAGCATGTCGTTATAAAGACTTTCACCCATGACATCGTTGCGCGTCAGCGTCACGTTCATGCGGTCGTAGATTTTCTGGTTCTGACTCATGGTGATGTCGACCAGCTTCTTCCACATCTGGCGGCAATATTCATCGCCACCCTGAAGTTTCACGACATAGCTGCGTGCACGCTCGGCAAACTCAGGATCTTCATCATAAGTGCGTTTTGCTTCACGGTAGAAGCCTTCGAGGTCGGCCAGCGCCATCTCTGCGTGATCTTCATTCTGCTGCTTTTCAAGGAACGCGATCAACATGCCGAACTGCGTACCCCAGTCGCCAACGTGGTTAGCGCGGATAACGTTATGGCCGAGAAACTCCAGCGTACGCACCGCCGCATCACCAATGATGGTGGAGCGGACGTGACCGACGTGCATCTCTTTTGCAACATTAGGGGCGGAATAGTCGACCACGATGGTCTGCGGCTCAGCCAGCTGCACGCCAAGACGCGGCAGGCTAAGTGCCTGACGGGCGTGTGTTGCCAGCCAGTTGTGGTCAAGGAAAATATTAATGAAACCCGGCCCGGCAATTTCAACCTTGCTGGCGATGCCGGTCAGGTCGAGGTGCTGAATCACCGCTTCCGCTAATTGTCGCGGTGCCTGTCCCAGCTTTTTCGCCACGGCCATAATGCCGTTGGCCTGATAGTCTCCAAACTGAACCCGTGCAGACTGACGAACCTGTGGTTCGCAATCGGCGGGTGCGCCGGCTAAAACCATTGCCTGACTGACTTTTGCGGAAAGAAGTGCCTGAATATTCACCGAGTTACCTTCATAAGCTGAACAACGCCCTGGACTGCTAAACCGGGCTGTCATCATCTTGCCTGAGCACATCGCGTTACGGCGGGGCAGAAACGGATGGGGCAGACAAAATGGAAAAAAATGAGGGGAAAAGTATACGTGAAATGTGGATGGGCGTCAGCAGTTGGATGAAGCGGGGAAACAGAGCTGAAGAAGATGTTTCCCGGAGGCGTTAACGACGTCGCAGATGACGACGTGGGTTCTTTACGCTTTTATCTTCAAGCACCTTCCAGTGGCGCGCAATTGCGAATCCCATCAGTGCGATCAGTACAGCGACAACGATGAGCATAGACATATAGCCATTCCTTTTGTTTGTGTTAGGTCAAATTTATAGGAAGGCAGAGAATGCTGCAATTGTTTATCAGCCAATTGAGACTTATCTTATTGTATTAAAGAAGTTGATTATAATCATACAGTTAACTCACTTTCATCAAGGAACTTATGGCCCTAAACAGGAGATAAATCCGAAATGAAAGATGTTATTATGAGGTTTTGCGTTAAATTTCAGTCCAAATAAGATGAATCTTATCATTATGTGACGTCAGGCACGCGGCGCTCCATAAACGAGACTGTTTATAAATGCTAAACAAATTGAGAGGATTTACGGTGTCAGAGCGATCTTTTCCGGCAGAATTGGACGATTTAAAGACAGATTTAAGGCGTTTTGAAAAATCGTTGCAAAGTTTTGCGCAGCAACTTGGTTTGCGCCTTAACGATCTTGAAGTGGACCATATTTCGGTGCGTTGTCATCAGGACACGACGGCGATCCGCTGGCAGCAAGGCCTGCAGCAGATGGGTACGCAGTTTTCCGCGACGATGATTAACGGACGGCAGATTTGCCTGTTTAAACTACATGATCCACTGGTTGTGGCGGGCAGAGAGATCGATGTGGTTGAGCTGCCGTGGCCGGGTGAGAAGCGTTATCGCCATGAAGGCTGGGAGCACATTGAAGTGGTGTTACGTGGCGATCATCGAACGCTGGGCATGCGCGCGATGGCATTATTGTCTGATGAGGCACTGACGCAGCCCGGTATTTCCTTTAAAACCAGCTCACCGCAGGGCGAGAATGAGCGTCTGCCTAATCCGACCCTGGCGGTGACGGACGGGCAGACAACCATCAAGTTTCATCCGTGGCGACTGGAGGAAATTGTCGCCAGTGAGCAGCACTAAATGCGGGCAGCCACGGCGCGTTTCAGTCGGGCAACCGCCTCGTCCAGTAGCGCTCGGGTACAGCCGAAATTGAGCCGGACAAACTGGTCGTTGCCGAACTCACGTCCGGCGGTTAAGCCCAGTCCGTGCTTCTCAAAATAGAGGGCAGGACTGGCCACACCCAGCGCGCTGGCATCAATCCAGGCCAGGTAGGTTGCTTCCGGCGTGGCAACTGACAGACCGGGCATTTTATTGACCTGAGATACCAGCCAGTCCCGGTTACTGCGCAGGTAAGCATTCTGTGCCTTCAGCCAGGGCTCACCTTCGCGCCAGGCTGCTGCTGCTGCGGTGATGGCCAGAATATCTACATCCGGCACAATGCCGCGTCGCACCCGGTTAAAGCGCGCGCGCAGTTCAGCATTCGGTATGATGGCGATGGACGCACCCAGACCGGCGATATTGAAACTCTTGGAGGGCGACATCAGCGTGACACTTCGCTGGGCCGCATCCTCACTTAGCGAAGCAAACGGAATGTGCTGCACGCCCGGTTCCAGTAGCAAATCGCTGTGGATCTCGTCGGAACAGACAATCAGATTGTGTTTCCGGGCGAATTCCAGCTGCGCCTGTAGTTCGTCCTGGCGATAGACCGTGCCGCCCGGATTCTGCGGGTTACACAGCATTAACAGCCGTTCTTTACCCCTAGTCTGTTCTTCGGCTGCATCCAGATCCAGCAGCCAGCGCCCCTGTTGCAACGTGACAGGCACATTGATCTGACCTCGCTCTGCCAGTTTTGCCGCCCCGCGAAACGGTGGATAGATCGGCGTGGGAGAAATCGTCAGCTCGTCCGACGCAGTGAAGGCACGCACGGCGAGATTCAGTCCACTCACCACGCCGGGTAAAACCACAATCCATTCCGGATTGACGTGCCACTGATAGCGTGAGGCGAGCCACGCAACTGCGCTGTCGAGAAACGCTACCGGCGTATCGCCATAGCCGAAAATGCCATGCCCGGCGCGGGTTTTGATCGCATCGATAACGCAGTCAGGCGATCGGAAATCGGTATCTGCCACCCACAACGGCAGAATGTCCTGGTCCGCATATTTGTTCCATTTAAGGCTATCGCTGTGACGACGGTCTATCCGTTGGTCGAAATTGAATGCCATAGTTAACTTTCCCGGTAAACTCATATCAGCAGCCAGACTAACTGATGAATCTGCCTTGAACCAGAGTCATGTAAAGGAGAAGAGAATGACCACACTGGAAATTTGCTGCTATGGCGTGGATTGCGCCGTGACCGCACAACAGGCGGGCGCCGATCGGGTTGAACTTTGTGCCGCACCGCGTGAGGGTGGTCTGACCCCATCGGCAGGGATGCTGAATGCCGCCCGGCGCGAGGTTTCAATCCCGGTTCATCCTATTGTCCGGCCACGGGGTGGTGACTTTTGTTATACCGCGCGCGAGTTTGAAGCGATGAAATCGGATGTGGCGTTGATACGCGAACTGGGTTTTCCGGGGCTGGTCATTGGGATGCTTGATGAGGATGCGCATATCCATCATGGTCAGATGCGGCAGATTATGGCGCTGTGTGACGGCCTGTCAGTGACGTTCCATCGCGCCTTCGATCTGTGCCACAGCCCTAAGCGAGCGCTGGAAGAATTAACAGATTTGGGGGTAGCGCGCATTCTGACATCCGGTCAGCAACACAGTGCTGAAAACGGAATTGCACTCCTCAGGGAACTAAATGAGGCCAGCACCGGTCCTATTATTATGGCGGGTGCCGGGGTTCGTCTCAGCAACCTGCAAAAGTTTCTCGACATGGGGATTGATGAAGTTCACAGCTCGGCAAGTCGCCTGATGGTGTCGCCGATGCGCTACCGCAAAGCGGGGGTTTCCATGTGTTCTGAAGCCGAAAGCGATGAGTTCAGCCGCTACTGTGTAGACGGCGATGTCGTTGAGGCGATGAAAAGTGTGATGCAGATGAGCACCGTTCGGGTCGCCTGAATCACAACAGATTTTGCCGCGCAGCACGCCGATTATTGACGTGGTGTTTGCAAGTACCAAACCCCAGTATTCTTGCTGGGGTTCTTTTTGTCTGAAGCCCTCTCAAGTGCAGTGACCTTATTCCGGGGTTCTCTGGCATTGTCATGATGTGAGGGGGAGATGATATCTGACGTTTGTGCCTTTTCACCTCTCTCATCATTTAAAGCACTGCAGGCCGGAATCGTCAAAGATTGGCGCTGTTTATCACCACAGCGTTTACACTGAAAGCAACGTCGCCTGGAAATTACCCTATGAAACGCAATCAGATTCTTGTTTTAAGCCTGATGCTGACTGCCTGGACTGAAAGCGCAGCGGCCAGCGCCTGCAGCCCGAATAATGCGGCCGTTGCAAACAGCAATAACCTTATTCTGCTGGGGGGAAACGCGAAAGGCGCTGTGAAGCAGGTGATTGCGGGCGAGTTTGGCAAAGATGTGAATTCGCAAAAGCGGGTACTGGGGCAGTTTGACGCCTGCGGCGATCTGACCGTCGCCGACGTCAGCTACGATAAAAGCGAACGAAATGTGATTCTCAGCATGGAGCAACATATCGCCAGAGTGCAGGGCGGCTGGGTGGCGGAATACGCCTATCTGGTCAAAGTGCTGAAAGAAGGTAAGGAAGTCGTCGTGGATAATCGACAGGGAACGATTAACTGGCAGAAAGGCCGGCATGGCACGATCACCAGCGCCTCTGATAGATTTACCAGCATGGGGAAAAGCGGCTTTACCGACATCACCTATCGCTATGATCCCCAGCTACGGCTGGAAAAGAGCGTGGCGCGCGGCAGCGATCCGCTGACCAACGGTGAATTTCACTATCACTGGAACCCAAAAGGTCTGGTCACGCGCACCACATCTGCAAGAGGCACCGACGAATACACCTATGATCCTCAATGGCGTGAAGTACGACTTAACGGCACCGAGACCACACCGCTCAGCACCATCCGGTCGGTTGATGAGTGCCAGTCATGGGATGAGGTCGGCAACTGTACACTCAGCTATCTGCATGAGACCGAGATCTTTACGCGTGGCACTATCGAGCGCCACCTCAGTTCGGCCTACAAATATGAGTACTGGAACCAGCCTGCGGCAGAAGAGTAACAGGCGATCGGGTGATCGCCCGCTCCTGACCTATTTTACTGTCTGACTAAAGGCATCCAGTGCCAGCAGAGCATTAGCGATATCTTCGGGTGACAGGTGTGGGTTAAGGTTTTTCAGCGTATCTCCCTCACTGTTTGCCAGCGCCCCCACTTTCACCAGATTCTCCCAGCTTTCATTTTCCAGATGCAGCTCCCGGAGTGTGGTTGGCATATTGATTGAGCGATAAAAGCGTATATAGCGCGCAATATCCTCATCCGTACGCTTCTCAAGCACCATCTGCGTCAGCGTGCCATAGGCAACTTTCTCGCCATGAGTCAGATGGTGGATATCGCCATCGATGGCGGTAAAACCATTATGAATCGCGTGAGCGGCTGCCAGACCACCGTTCTCAAACCCCAGTCCCGAGAGCAGCGTATTGGCCTCAACGACCGCTTCCACCGCTGGCGTTACCCGTTTTTCGGAAACGGCAACATAGGCGCTGTAACCCCATGTAAGAAGCGTTTCTTCACAGGCTCGGGCAATGGCCAGTCCGGCAAGTGTCGGATCACCCTTAACCATTGATTTCGCATGCGAACGTGCCACGGCCTGCGCTTCAACCCAGGTCGCCAGTCCATCTGCAATGCCTGATGCAAACAGCCGTGCTGGCGCACTGGCGCAGACTGCCGTGTCCACGAGCACCAAATCTGGATTTTTGCTGTAAAAGCGATAGCTCTCGAATACACCGCTGTCAGAATAGATGACCGACAGGGCGCTACAGGGCGCATCGGTGGACGCAATGGTTGGCACGATAGCCACCGGCAGTTTAAGTTCATCCGCCACCGCTTTAACCGTATCCAGCGTTTTTCCCCCGCCCAGGCCGACAATCACATTACAGTCCTGACTTTTTGCGAGCGCACTGAGTCGGGAAATCTCATTACTCGAGGCTTCGCCATTGAATTGCTGCCAGCTGAATGTCACGCCAGCGGAATGCAGGGCGTGTTGCGTCCGTTCGCCAATCAACGTCCAGACCGTGTTGTCAGCCACCAGAAAAGCCTGATCGCCCAGTTCAGTCAGATACGTTCCCAGCTCGTCCAGCACTCCTGCGCCCTGTACATATTTACGGGGTGAGGAAAAAATAAATTTACTCATAATCAAAACTCCCTGATATGAATGAATCAACCTGATCCAGTCTGGCACAATCCGGGAAGAGTGACAGTTGATGAAGGATTGCGGTCACCGGAGCTGTTAAGCTGCGTGAACACCCAGGAGATAACGGAGAAATCATGATGAGCGCAATGCTCTTTTCATTTCTGCTTGCGATAACCATTCTGACGCTCACACCCGGATTTGACACCGCACTGGTGCTGCGAACCGCTATCGCGCAGGGCTGGCAGCGCGCCTGCGCCACCGCGCTCGGCGTGACGCTGGGCTGTCTGATCTGGGGAGTGGCGGCAGGCCTGGGGCTGGGTGCGCTATTGCTGGCCTCTGAAATTGCATACAACCTGCTGAAGTGGATGGGGGCGGCCTGGCTGCTCTGGCTCGGTATCAGGCTACTGCTTAAACCGCGTCAGCAACCGCTCATCGTGGACGAACAGCCTGCCAGGTCGCAGGGTTATCTGGCCTGCTTCAGTCGGGGGTTGATGGGGAATCTGCTGAATCCAAAAGTGGGCGTGTTTTACGTCACTTTCCTGCCACAGTTTATTCCGGCCGGGGCGTCCGTGGCGCTCTGGTGTACGCTGATGGCGCTGGCACACATGCTGCTGGGGCTGATATGGAATGCTGTGTTAATCGGCGGCAGTCACTATTTTGCGAGTCATCTGCAAAAACCGCGGGTATTAAGGGTGATGGATCGCCTGACCGGCTGCGTGTTTATTGGATTTGCGGCGAAACTGGCGTTGTCTCGCCGCTGAGATTTAAGGTTTGGTGGCGACCAGCACGGCGCGCAGCGGAGCCGGATAGCCCTCAACCGTTTTGCTCGGATCATCGGGATCGAGGAATTCCGCCAGCGACTCGCTGGTCATCCAGTCTGTCCGACGTTGTTCTTCGGTGGTGGTCAGGGCGAAATCGACAATCCGTACATCGACAAAGCCGCTTTTCTCCAGCCAGCTTTTCAGCGCCTCGGCGGAGGGGATAAAGAAGACGTTGCGCATCTGCGCATAGCGCTCACCGGGCACCAGCACCTGATTCAGATCGCCCTCAATGACCAGCGTCTCCAGCACCAGTTCACCGCCGCTCACCAGCTGATTTTTCAGCTGTAACAGGTGATCCAGCGGGGAACGGCGATGGTAGAGCACACCCATCGAAAACACGGTATCAAACGCCTGTAACGCCGGTAACTGTTCAATACCCAGCGGCAGCATGTGCGCCCGGCGATCATCGTTCAGCAGCTTACGCACGGCTTCAAACTGCACCAGGAAGAGCTGCATCGGATCAATGCCGACCACCAGATGCGCACCCGCACCAATCATCCGCCACATGTGATAACCGCTGCCACAGCCAACATCCAGCACCGTCCGGCCCGCCAGCGAGGATATATGCGGCAGGACACGCTCCCATTTCCAGTCAGAACGCCACTCAGTGTTGATATGGGTGCCATAGAGGAAATAGGGCCCTTTGCGCCATGGCATCAGGTTACGCAGTAATTTCTCAATACCCTGACGATGACGATCGCTGATGTCATCGCGGTCGGCGGTGACACTATGCAGCAGATCGAGCTTTTGCGGCTCCAGCAGCGGCAGATACTCCAGCGATTTGTACCAGTCACGGAAGTGGCCATGCAGGTTTTCACGCTGCCACTCGCTGATTTGCGCCGGTAAAACTTCCAGCCACTTCGCCAGTGGACCTACGGCAATTTGCTGATAAAAACGGCCAAAGTCGATCATTTCAACGCCACCAGAGATCCAAAATTAAAGCACTGGAACCAGAGTTCGGCGTGCGAGAAACCGGCCTGTTTCAGGCGGGCTTTATGGGCTTCGACGCTGTCAGTCAGCATCACATTTTCCAGCATGCTACGTTTCTGGCTGATTTCCAGTTCGCTGTAGCCGTTGGCGCGCTTGAAGTCATGGTGCATGTTGAACAACAGTTCACCGACTTCGGCATCTTCAAAACTGAATTTCTCCGACAGCACCAGCGCGCCACCGGGTTTAAGTCCCTGCCAGATTTTTTCCAGCAGAGCCAGACGTGCGGGTGGCTCCAGAAACTGCAGCGTAAAGTTAAGCACCACCAGCGAGGCGTTTTCTATGTCAATATCACGGATATCCGCTTCCAGCACCGTCACCGGCGTATCAGCGCGAAACGCATCCAGATGACGACGGCAACGCTCCACCATCGCCGGGGAGTTATCCACTGCGATGATCTGGCAACCCGGGACATGAATATTGCGGCGCACCGAGAGGGTGGCGGCGCCCAGCGAGCAGCCCAGGTCATAAACCGTGCTGTCGGGCGTAACAAAACGTTCTGCCAGCATGCCAATCATCGAAATGATGTTGGAGTAGCCCGGCACCGAGCGCTGAATCATGTCTGGAAAGACTTCAGCTACGCGCTCGTCAAAAGTCCAGTCGCCCAGTTTTGCAATGGGCGCTGAGAAGAGTTGATCGCGGTCAGACATATCGAAAATCCGAAGAGACGACGGAAAGGGCGCTATTCTCGCAGAAAGTGGGGCGGCCTGCACCCCTTAACCCAGGGCGACTTAATGGAGTGTCAGCACCAGTTCCCACGGCAGATAAATAAGATTAAAAATGACCATGCCGCACAGGGAAAACAGCGTCAGCAGCATGCCATATTTACGGCCAGCCATGGCGCTGCTGCGTAAACCCCAGGCATGGAGTAACCGGCTGATGAAAAAGAGCAGGCCAGTGAGATGCACCATCCAGATATCGGCGCCATTCATCTCCATCATCACCAGCAGCAACAGCGCCAGCGGGATAGTTTCGATGGCATTGCCGTGAATGCGAATCGCCATTTTCAGGTCGTGATAGCCGCCATCGCCATACGCCACGCGATAGAAACGGCGGTAACGCACCACGTCCATTGTAAATTTCATTACCAGCAATGCACCCAGTACGACGTATAACGCGCTAATCATTGTCACTCCGGTATCCATCCGTAAAGTGGCTATTCTATCCAGCGTACAGCACGCTGTCCTGTGCAGTGATCAAAACAGTGATGTCTGTTGCGGCCAGTCGGGTCCATTGCCAATAGCCGGATCGATCTGCTGCAGCTGCGGCCATAGCGCCTGCACCAGCGGAAACACCTGACCCATATCGGGCGTATGCAGAAACAACATGGCGTCGCCCTGTTGCTGCCATTGCGAGAGCTTGTCACGCCAGATCTGAAACAGCGGCACGGTCTCTTCCACACTGTCGCTGCCGATAAAACGGACCATTGGCTGCGAGCCGGTTCGTAAGGCATGAGGCGGCACTTTAGGCTTCTGAGCACGGGCCACCAGCGCTGCCGGGCTTTGCGAGGTGGAGGCGTGAACCGGGCGGCTGTCCAGCATGACGCGATTGATGCCGCGCTCAAGCAATCCGCGATTCAGCGCCCGCTCTGCGTCACCTTTGGCAAAGAAAGCGGGATGGCGGACTTCGACGCCGTAGTGAAAACGACGCGGCAAACTATCCAGAAAGCGCCACAGATCGGCGATCTGCGCCGGAGAGAAGCTGGCAGGCAGCTGCAGCCAGTACTGACCGATGCGATCGGCCAGCGGCTCCATCAGGCGCAGGAAATCGGTCAGCAGGTCGTCACTGTGCTGTAGCGCCGCCTGATGGCTGATGGTGTTGGGAAACTTAAAGCAGAAGCGAAACGCATCATGCGTCATATCGCGCCAGCGCATCACCGTTTCGGTATCAGGCAGCGCATAAAGCGTGGTGTTTCCCTCTACACAATGGAAGTATCGGGCATAGTCCGCCAGGCTCGTGATACCCCAGCGTTTCCAGTGTGAATGCCCCCACTGGGGCAGGCCAATACGAAGTGTCACGCGCGCTCCTGGCGATGGGTTAAGATGCCCCATTATCTTCTATGTTCGGTCAGGTGGGCAAATGCACACAGGAAATCGGTGCTTTGGCGTGGATCTGCTTATCCTGCCTGGCTTTTTCCATTATAATGACCGCCATTTTTGCGACAGCATCGCAACAGGTAACGCGGCCGGATGCTGTCAGCTGCAGCGGCGAAGTTAAAAGGATAGTGTTATGCGTACAGAATATTGCGGACAGCTCAATCTGTCTCATGTAGGTCAGCAAGTCACGCTTTGCGGCTGGGTAAACCGCCGTCGCGATCTCGGCAGTTTGATTTTTATCGACATGCGCGACCGTGAAGGCATCGTGCAGGTGTTTTTCGATCCCGATCGTCAGGACGCATTTAAGCTGGCTTCTGAACTGCGTAACGAATTCTGCATCCAGATCACCGGCACCGTGCGTGCGCGTGATGAGAAGAATAAAAACAGCGACATGGCGACCGGCGAAGTCGAAGTGTTTGCCCAGGCGCTGACCATCATCAACCGCTCTGAGCCACTGCCGCTGGACTCTAATCAGACCAACAGCGAAGAAGCGCGCCTGAAATACCGCTATCTGGATCTGCGTCGTCCTGAGATGGTGACGCGTCTGAAAACCCGCGCAAAAATCACCAGCTTTGTCCGTCGCTTTATGGATGACGAAGGGTTCCTGGATATCGAAACCCCGATGCTGACCAAAGCGACGCCAGAAGGCGCGCGTGACTATCTGGTGCCTAGCCGGGTTCACAAAGGCAAGTTCTACGCGCTGCCGCAGTCACCGCAGCTGTTCAAACAGCTGCTGATGATGTCGGGTTTTGACCGCTACTATCAGATCGTTAAATGCTTCCGTGATGAAGATTTACGCGCCGATCGTCAGCCCGAATTTACCCAGATCGACGTTGAAACCTCCTTTATGACCGCGCCGCAGGTGCGTGAAATCATGGAGCGTTTAATCCGCAATCTGTGGCAGGACGTGCAGGGCGTTGATCTCGGCGAGTTCCCGCAGATGACCTTTGCGGAAGCGATGCATCGTTACGGTTCTGATAAGCCGGATCTGCGTAACCCGATGGAGCTGGTGGACGTGGGTGACCTGCTGAAAAATGTGGAGTTCCAGGTCTTCTCTGGCCCGGCTAACGACGAAAAAGGCCGTGTTGCGGCACTGCGTGTGCCAACCGGTGCGCAGCTGAGCCGTAAGCAGATTGATGAATATGGCAAGTTCGTAGAAATTTACGGCGCGAAAGGCCTGGCGTGGATGAAAGTCAACGTCCGCGCGGACGGCCTGGAGGGCGTGCAGAGTCCGGTTGCCAAGTTCCTGAATGCAGAGATCGTCGAAAGCATTCTGAGCCGCACCGGCGCGCAGGATGGCGACATCATCTTCTTTGGTGCCGATCGCGCCAAAGTGGTTGCGGATGCACTGGGTGCGTTGCGCCTGAAAGTGGGTCGCGAGCTGAACATCACCGATGAAAAAGCCTGGGCACCGCTGTGGGTGATCGACTTCCCGATGTTCGAAGAGGACGAGGAAGGCGGTCTGGCTGCGATGCACCACCCGTTCACTGCGCCGAAAGAGATGAGCGCAGAAGAGCTGGCTGCGGATCCAACCCGTGCCGTGGCGAATGCCTACGACATGGTGATCAACGGTTATGAAGTGGGCGGCGGTTCAGTGCGTATCCACAACGGCAAAATGCAGCAGACGGTGTTCAGCATTCTGGGTATTGAAGAGCACGAGCAGCGCGAGAAGTTTGGCTTCCTGCTGGATGCGCTTAAATTCGGTACACCACCGCATGCGGGCCTGGCGTTTGGTCTGGATCGCCTGACCATGCTGCTGACCGGCACCGACAACATTCGTGACGTTATTGCGTTCCCGAAAACCACGGCGGCAGCCTGCATGATGACCGAAGCGCCAAGCGAAGCGAACCCGGCTTCTCTGCTGGAACTGGGCATTCAGGTCATTAAAAAAGAAAAGCCTGAGATTAAATAATGGGCTATAAACACCCGGTTTCAGTGCTGGTGGTTATTTCGGCGCGCGATACTGGCCGGGTGTTGATGCTGCAGCGGCGTGACGATCCCTCATTCTGGCAGTCGGTTACCGGCAGCCTGGAAACGGGGGAGTCACCACTGGCGACCGCGTGTCGTGAAGTGAATGAGGAGGTCGGCATTGACGTGCTGACTGAGCAGCTGGAGGTGGAGGATTGTCATCGTCAAATCGACTTTGAAATCTTTCCCCATTTCCGCCATCGCTATGCGCCTGATGTCACCCATAATCACGAGCACTGGTTTCGCCTGCAACTGCCGGAAGAGCGCGATGTGACGCTCACGGAGCATCTGGCGTTTCGCTGGCTGGCACCTGCTGACGCTGCAGCATTAACCCGATCATGGAGTAACCGCCAGGCAATTGAAGAATTTATCTGAATGCTCGCCATCGCCCGGGATTCCGGCGGCGGATAGATTAAATTTTATGAATCTGGTGAGTTTTAACAGGACTTCACCAATATATTGAACAGCCAGGCATCATCTACGCTGCGACGTTGTTTACCACCCGCGTGAAGTCATCAGCATACTGTTGTACGTGATGATCATGCGCGATGCTCGCCCAAAGCGGGTACACGGGTTTTTAAAAACGGTGTAAGCACCGACGGTAAACAGGCTCGCAGCCAGGATAGCCTGCACCCTGTAAAAGATCGGAGAAACGTTAAAATGGCAGGACACAGTAAGTGGGCAAACACCAAACACCGTAAGGCGGCGCAGGATGCTAAGCGCGGCAAAATCTTCACCAAAATCATTCGTGAACTGGTGACAGCGGCCAAGCTGGGCGGTGGTGATTCGGGCTCAAACCCGCGTCTGCGTGCCGCGATGGATAAAGCGCTGGCGAACAACATGACCCGCGACACCATGGATCGCGCTATCGCGCGCGGTGTGGGCGGCGATGACAACGCCAACATGGAAACCATCATTTATGAAGGTTATGGTCCAGGCGGTTCAGCCATCATGATTGAATGCCTCAGTGACAACCGTAACCGTACCGTGGGTGAAGTGCGTCACGCCTTTACCAAAACCGGTGGCAACCTGGGTACTGACGGATCCGTGGCTTACCTGTTCAACAAGAAAGGCGTGATCTCTTTTGCGCCAGGTCAGGATGAAGATGCGGTAATGGAAGCGGCCCTGGAAGCGGGCGGCGAAGACGTTGTCACCTATGACGACGGCGCGATTGATGTTTTCACCGCATGGGAAGAGATGGGCACGGTGCGTGATGCACTGGAAGCACTTGGTCTGAAAGCGGATACCGCAGAAGTGGCGATGATCCCGACGACCAAAGCCGAAATGGATGCGGAAACCGCACCAAAACTGCTGCGTCTGATCGACATGCTGGAAGATTGCGACGATGTGCAGGAGGTTTATCACAACGGTGAGATCTCCGACGAGGTGGCGGAAACGCTGTAATGGCGTCTGTCGCCCTGTTAACCGGAGAGGCGTAATGTCGATTATCCTGGGAATTGATCCCGGCTCACGCATCACCGGTTATGGTGTTATTCGTCAGACTGGCCGCCAGCTCACCTATCTGGGCAGCGGCTGTATCCGCACCAATACCACCGAGTTGCCCGCCCGTCTGAAGCTGATTTATGCGGGCGTCTGCGAAATCATCACGCAGTTTTCACCCGATTTCTTCGCCATTGAACAGGTGTTTATGGCGAAGAATGCCGACTCGGCGCTGAAGCTCGGCCAGGCGCGCGGTGCCGCCATTGTTGCCGCGGTTAACCACGATCTGCCGGTGTTTGAGTATGCCGCCCGTCAGGTGAAACAGACCGTGGTTGGCATCGGCAGCGCCGAGAAAAGTCAGGTGCAGCACATGGTGCGAACCCTGCTGAAGCTGCCCGCAAACCCGCAGGCGGATGCCGCCGATGCACTGGCGATAGCCATCACTCATTGTCACGTGGCCCAAAACGCGGCGCGCATGAGTGACAGCAAGCTGGTGCTGACGCGCGGACGATTGCGCTCAGGTTAGCGCTTATCGCTCAGGTCTCACTCTCAGGCTGGATATTCATCCAGCCTTTTTTATGTTATAAAATCCGCCACATTCTTTAGTTAAGGAAGCATTCAGGTGATAGGTCGTTTACGGGGCAATATTCTGGAAAAGCAGCCGCCACTGGTGCTGCTTGAGGCACACGGCGTCGGCTATGAAATTTACATGCCCATGACCTGTTTTTATGAGTTGCCTGAACTTCAGCACGAAGCGGTGATTTTTACCCATTTTGTGGTGCGTGAAGATGCGCAGTTGCTGTTTGGTTTTAACAGCAAGCAGGAGCGCGCGCTGTTTCGCGAACTGATTAAAGTGAATGGCGTCGGGCCCAAGCTGGCGCTGGCGATCCTCTCCGGCATGTCGGCGCAGCAGTTTGTGACTGCCGTCGAGAAAGAAGAGATCGCATCACTCGTTAAACTGCCCGGTGTGGGCAAGAAGACGGCTGAGCGACTGGTGGTCGAGATGAAGGACCGCTTCAAAGGGATGCACGGCGACCTGTTTGGCGGCGATTCTGCGTTTACGCTCACCACGCCGAGCGCCGAGCCGGAAACCAATGATGCGGAATCCGAAGCGGTTGCAGCGCTGGTTTCACTGGGTTATAAACCGCAGGAAGCGAGCCGTATGATCAGTAAAGTCGGTCGACCGGATGCGGATTGCGAAACCCTGATCCGCGAAGCGCTACGCGCCGCCATTTGAGGTAAGTCATGATAGAAGCCGACCGCCTGATCTCCGCTGCCAGTATCAGCGAAGAAGAGGTTATTGACCGCGCGATTCGCCCGAAGATGCTGACCGAATATGTCGGTCAGCCGCAGGTGCGTGAGCAGATGGAAATATTCATCAAGGCAGCGCAACTGCGCGGCGATGCGCTCGATCATCTGTTGATCTTCGGTCCACCAGGGCTGGGTAAAACCACTCTGGCCAACATCGTGGCCAATGAGATGGGCGTCAATCTGCGCACCACATCCGGTCCGGTGCTGGAGAAGGCGGGCGATCTGGCGGCGATGCTGACCAACCTTGAGCCCCATGACGTCCTGTTTATCGATGAAATCCATCGCCTCTCACCGGTAGTGGAAGAGATACTCTACCCGGCGATGGAAGATTATCAGCTGGATATCATGATTGGTGAAGGCCCGGCTGCGCGTTCAATCAAACTCGATCTGCCGCCGTTTACGCTGATTGGTGCCACCACGCGTGCTGGCTCGCTGACCTCGCCGCTGCGCGACCGTTTTGGCATTGTGCAGCGTCTGGAGTTCTATCAGATTAAAGATCTGCAGCATATCGTGGGTCGCAGTGCCGCCTGTCTGGGCCTGGCGCTGAGTGATGAAGGGGCATTAGAGATCGCCCGTCGCGCACGCGGCACACCGCGTATCGCCAACCGCCTGCTGCGTCGCGTTCGTGACTTCGCAGAAGTGCGGGCAAACGGTGATCTCAGCGGTGAAGTCTCCTGCAGCGCGCTGGATATGCTTAACGTTGACAGCGAAGGGTTCGATTATATGGACCGTAAACTGCTGCTGGCGATCATCGACAAATTTATGGGTGGGCCGGTGGGGCTGGACAACCTGGCTGCTGCCATTGGTGAAGAGCGGGAAACCATTGAAGATGTGATTGAACCCTTCCTGATTCAGCAGGGCTTCATTCAGCGCACACCACGTGGCCGGATGGCCACGCAGCATGCTTATCGTCACTTCGGTATGACGCGCGAAGAGTAACTACATGGCCGGTTTGCGTACCATGCTGAAGATAAACAGGATGGCAGCGCAGAGCACAACCGACGGCCCGGCAGGCGTGTCGTAGAACGCGGAGAAGGTCAGACCGCCGGTGACGGCAATCACACCGATGACCACCGCGACGCCCGCCATGCCTTCCGGTGAGCGCACGAAACGGCGTGCGGTCGCCGCCGGGATAATCAGCAGTGAGGTGATGATCAGCGCACCGACAAACTTCATCGCTACCCCAATTGTCAGCGCCGTGACCAGCATCAGAACCAACCGGGTACGCTGGATATTGACGCCATCGACCTGCGCCAGCTCCGGGCTGATGGTCATCGACAGCAACGACCGCCACTGCCACGCCATCACCAGCAGCACGATCACCACGCCGCCACCCATCATCCAGAGATCGTCGGGTGTGACCGCCAGCAGGTCGCCAAACAGATACGCCATCAGATCGACGCGCACGTTCTTCATCAGGCTGACCACCACCAGACCCAGCGACAGCGCACTGTGCGCCATAATGCCCAGCAGGGTATCAATAGCCAGATGCGGACGACGCTCCAGCCAGACCAGGCCTAGCGCCAGGCAGACCGTGACCAGAATCACCGCATAGTAAGGATTCACATTTAACAGCAGGCCAAATGCCACCCCGAGCAGAGAGGCGTGCGCCAGGGTATCGCCGAAATAGGACATCTTGCGCCAGACCACAAACGAACCCAGCGGACCGGCAGCCAGCGCTAACATCACACCGCCTATCCAGCCCGGTAATAGCAACTCAATCATGATGAACCCTGTCCTTTGCGTAAAACGATACGTCCCTGAAGGTCGTGACGGTGATTATGATGATGACGGTAAATCGCCAGCTCTTCTGCGCCACGCGGGCCAAACATCGCGATGAATTCCGGATGTTGCGAGACCGCTTCCGGGGTACCGGAACAGCAGATGTGGTGGTTAAGGCACAGCACTTCGTCAGTTTTTGCCATGACCAGATGCAGATCGTGGGAGACCATCATCACGGCGCAGTTCAGTTCCACGCGTAACTGATTAATAAGGTCATACAGCGCAACCTGACCGTTCACATCCACACCCTGCGTTGGCTCATCAAGCACCAGCAGCTGAGGCTGATTCAGCAGCGCGCGGGCCAGCAGCACACGCTGAGTTTCCCCACCCGACAGTTTTTGCAGCGGCGAATGAAGCAGGTGGCCCGCCTGCACCCGTTTCAGGGCCGGCAGAATCTCCGCGTTTTTACTGCCACGCGTCAGGCGCATAAAACGCTCTACTGTTACCGGCAGAGTAGGATCGATGTGCAGCTTCTGAGGGACATAACCAATACGCAGGCCGGGATCACGCTGAACGGAACCGGACGTCGGGGCAAGCAGGCCAAGCACCACACGCACCAGTGTTGATTTACCGGCACCGTTGGGACCCAGCAGAGTGAGGATGCGACCAGGCTGCAGGGTCAGGCTGACGCCAGACAGCACATTGCGCTGGTTAAACTTTATCGAAACGTTATCGAGTGTGACAAGTGGGGTCATAGTATTTACAGGTTGCACAGAATTTCGAATGTTATAATATCACATTCCACCTCATGGTCACGATGGAATGACGCAATATGTTACACAATAAAAAGGGCGCAATTTTCGCCTTAGGGGCTTTAACTGTTTCAGCTTTATTAACCCTTCCTGCCCAGGCAAATGTCGTGGCTTCACTCAAACCGGTAGGTTTTATCGCTGCGGCCATCGCCGATGGCGTCACGCCGGTAGAAGTGCTGCTGCCGGACGGGGCATCTGAACACGATTACTCCCTGCGACCTTCTGATGCAAAACGCTTAAAAAACGCGGACTTAGTTGTCTGGGTCGGGCCTGAAATGGAAGCCTTTATGGCGAAATCTGCAGCCGAACTTCCAGCCCAAAAAAACCTCGCCATGGTGAACATCGACGGGGTAAAACCGTTATTGATTAGCGGTGGTGAAGATGAAGAGGAACATGCAGCGGAAAAATCCGAAGATCAGGACGCAGATGCTCATCACCATCATCACGGCGAGTTTAATATGCACCTGTGGTTGTCGCCAGAGATTGCGCGCAAAACCGCGGTTGCAATCCATGGAAAATTATTGGAACTTATGCCGCAAGATAAAGCCAAACTTGACGCCAACCTCCAGCAGTTTGAGGTAGCTTTGGCGGACACGGACAAACGCGTTAGCGCACAACTTGCTCCGGTTAAAAATAAAGGATATTTCGTTTTTCACGACGCTTACACGTACTTTGAAAAGCACTACGGTCTTTCGCCCACCGGGCACTTTACCGTCAATCCTGAAATTCAACCGGGCGCTCAGCGTTTACACCAGATACGAACACAGTTGGTTGAGCAAAAGGCGGTCTGCGTCTTTGCTGAGCCACAATTCAGGCCAGCAGTCATCGATGCTGTCTCCCGTGGAACGCAGGTGCGTAAAGGCACACTCGATCCTCTGGGCACAGACATCAGCTTAGCCAAAGACAGCTATGTGAAATTCCTCTCACAACTGTCGAGCCAGTATGAAAGCTGCCTGAATGGAGCATGAGGAATAGGTAAAAGTGCAGCAGATAGCCCGCTCTGTCGCCCTCGCATTTAATAATTTGCCGCGCCCCCACCGCGTAATGCTGGGATCGTTAACTGTCGTCACTCTGGCCGTCGCTGTCTGGCGGCCTTACGTTTATCATCCCACGGATGATGTGACGCCCATCGTTAAAAACATTGAGCTGGATAAGAACACCCTCCGCACGCTGTTGCCGGAAGCCAGTGAGCCGATCGATCAAAGCACACCGGAACCGGACGAAGAGCTGCCAGCGGACGATGTGGACACCGACGCGCCGGAAATGGCTGGGGTTCACGACTACACCGTCTCATCCGGCGATACCCTGAGCAGCGCACTGAATCAGTATGGCATCGACATCAGCGACATTAACGCGCTGGTGGTAAGCGACCGGGATCTGCGTAATCTGCAGGTGGGTCAGCAACTGAGCTGGACGCTGGATGATGATGGCGGCCTGAAAACCCTGAGCTGGGAAATTTCCCGCCGCGAAACCCGCACCTATGAGCGCACCCCATCGGGTGGCTTTAAGATGGAAGCGGAGATGCAGAAGGGTGAATGGCGCAACAGCGTAATGCAGGGTGAAGTGCGCGGCAGTTTTGCCGCCAGCGCCATGCGGGCGGGATTGAGCAGTGCCGAAGCCAGCGCCGTCATTAAAGCGATGCAGTGGCAGATGGACTTCCGCAAACTGCGTGCGGGAGACCAGTTCAGCGTTCTGATGTCACGCGAAATGCTGGAGGGTAAGAGTGCACAGAGCCAGTTGCTGGGTGTGCGCCTGCGTAGCGGCGGGAAAGACTATTACGCCTTCCGCGCTGAAGATGGCAAGTTCTACGATCGCAACGGCTCCGGTCTGGCGCGCGGCTTTATGCGTTTCCCGACGGTTAAGCAGTATCGTGTCTCATCGAACTTTAATCCGCGTCGTCTTAATCCGGTGACCGGTCGCATTGCGCCGCATAAAGGCGTCGACTTTGCGCTGCCAATCGGTACGCCCGTGCTGGCAGTCGGGGATGGTGAGGTTGTCGTGGCGAAGAACGGCGGCGCTGCGGGTAACTATGTAGCTATCCGTCATGGCCGTCAGTATATGACCCGCTATATGCACATGAAGAAAGTGCTGGTGAAACCCGGTGAGAAAGTGAAGCGTGGCGACCGTATCGGGCTGTCAGGTAATACCGGACGCTCTACCGGCCCGCATCTGCATTTCGAAATCTGGATCAACAATCAGGCGGTTAACCCATTAACGGCGAAACTGCCGCGCATGGAAGGTCTGACTGGCAAAGATCGCAGTGATTATATGGCGCAGGTGAAAGCCTGGTTGCCTCAGCTGGGTCTGAAGTAAGCGAATTTCGTCAAATCGCACAAAAACCGACGGCATCTCCGTCGGTTTTTTGCTATCTGGCGCAGGATGATTGCAAATTTTCAGGTCGTCACTATCATAAGCCGGTCATTGCTTGAGGCGAGTGCATGGAAACCCGTAAAAAAAATAACACTGAATTTATTCCCGTTTTTGAACGTTCTTTTCTCAAACCTAAGTACTGGGGCAGCTGGCTGGCAATTGGTGCGCTGGCGGGTCTGGCTTATTTACCGCCGAAAGTGCGCGATCCGCTGCTGGGCCGTTTAGGCCGTTTTGCCGGTAAGCTGGCAAAGGGTGCACGTCGCCGTGCACTGATTAACCTCTATTATTGTCTGCCGGAACTGAGTGAAGCGCAGCGGGCAACGCTGGTCGATGAGATGTTTGCGACCGCACCGCAGGCAATGGCAATGATGACCGAGCTGGTGCTGCGCGATCCGGCGAGTATCCGTGAGCGTGTTGAGTGGCACGGCCGTGACATTATCGATCAGATGATGGCTGACCAGCAGAATGTGATTTTCCTGGTGCCACACGGCTGGGCGGTGGATATCCCCGCGATGTTGCTGGCGTCAGAAGGGCAGAAGATGGCGGCGATGTTCCATAATCAGAGCGACCCGCTGATGGATTATGCCTGGAATACGGCACGTCGCCGTTATGGAGGCCGGTTGCATGCCCGCAATGACGGGATTAAGCCGTTTATCAGTTCGATTCGGCAGGGGTACTGGGGCTACTATCTGCCCGATCAGGATCATGGCCCGGAGCACAGCGAGTTCGTCGATTTCTTTGCCACGTACAAAGCAACATTGCCTGCAGTCGGTCGACTGATGAAGGTGTGTCGTGCCCGCGTGGTGCCACTGTTCCCGGTTTATAACAGCGACACGCACAAGCTTGAGATTTATGTGCGTCCACCGATGGATGACCTGCTGGAAGCAGATGATCGTCAGCTGGCGCGCCGGATGAATGAAGAGGTGGAAGTGTTTGTCCGTCCGCATCCCGAGCAGTACACCTGGATCCTCAAGCTGCTGAAAACCCGCAAAGAGGGTGACATCGAACCTTATTCGCGCAAAGAGCTTTATCCGCGCAAATAGAAAAAGGCCGCTCTCGCGGCCTTTTTTGATCATGAAGTTTGCGCTACGGAGCATGCTTTGCACTAGGCCTATGCTCCATCGCTTTGGCCAGGGTCGCCGTCTGAGAAAAACGACAGCGCAGCTTGTTATAACGCCTCGAGCCGGCTGCGGCGTTTACGCTCACGCATAAACAGAATAACCAGCCCAAACCACAGCACGCCGCTGATAAAGTTAATCAGACAGAACCACAGCGTGCCGCCACTGAAATAGCCACTTTTCGCCAGTTCAATTCCCACCGCCAGCGTCAGAATACTGATCATACCCAGCATCGCGGCTACGCTACCTTTACCTTCATTACTGGCGTAAAGCGTCAGGCGATACAGCCCGGCATTTACCATTCCGGCACCAAAAGCGTAGAGACTCAGGCCGGCGGTAATCAGCAGATAACTATGACTGTTGAGCAGGCTTGCGGCCAGCGCAAGACTCAGGCCAATCAGAATGGGCCAGGCGGCGAACTTCACCGGCTGTTCAATCGGCACCCGTCCCGCCAGCTTACTCAGCGTCAGGTTACCGGCGATCATCGCCAGAAACACCGGCAGCTGCAGCAGGGCGTACTGCATGCGTGACAGACCTTCATCATGCATCAGGATCACCGGCGAAAGGGCAACCCAGGTGAGGATTGGAATAAACACCAGCCCGATCGCAAAAGAGCCAGACACCACCAGACGGTCTTTCATTAACCGGCCATAGTTGCGCGCCAGATTGGGCAGGGCGATAGAATGACTGCGGTCGCCTGCAGTTTCGGGCATCACACGCCACAGCACCACAAAAGCGACCAGGCTGCAGGCGGCAAACAGCCAGAACATGCTGCGCCAGCTGCCAACAGTGAGCCAGGCGGCACCAGCCAGTGGGCCTGCCAGCGGAGCCAGTAACGCTACGTTAGCCATCAGCGCCATCATCCGCACCGCCAGCGCCTCATCAAAGGCTTCCTGGATCGCGGCATAGCCAACTGCACCGATAAAGCAGAGGCTGATGCCCTGAATGAAGCGCAGGCTGACAAATTCCTCAATCGAGCTGACCCAGTGCGTCAGCATGCAGGCGACAGCAAAAAACAGGATGCCAGACAGCATCACCGGTCGCCGGCCAAACTTATCAGAGAGCGGACCCAGCAGCCATTGCAGCACTACACCACCAATCAGGTAGGCGGTTAGCGAAGTAGAGACCCACTCAGGGCCAACAGAGAACTCACTGGTGACGATCAGCATACCAGGCTGGATCATGTCGTGAGCAATATAGGTAGCAAACTCGAATAGCACTAACGCCAGAGGAAAAAGTAAAATTCGGCCGGTAAGCTGGCTGATAGGCTGGAAACGGGGCATCTTGCCTCCTTGTCAGAAAAGAAAACGCGACTGCCTGGCAGTCGCGTCATTGATTCTACACCGACAATGTCAACCCAGACTCAATTAATCCACGCGAAGCACACGGGTGGTGTTGGTGGTGCCGGTGGCGCCCATCACATCACCCTGCGTCACGATGACCAGATCGCCGGAGACCAGGAAGCCTTTATCACGCAGCAGGTTAACCGCGTCGTGTGCAGCAGCGACGCCGTCGTTGTTGCTGTCGAAGAACACCGGCGTGACACCGCGATAGAGTGCGGTAAGGTTCAGGGTGCGTTCATGGCGCGACATCGCAAAAATCGGCAGGCCTGAAGTGATACGCGAGGTCATCAGCGGCGTACGGCCAGACTCGGTCATGGTGATGATGGCGGTCACGCCCTGCAGATGGTTCGCAGCATACATAGAAGACATAGCGATCGCTTCTTCGACGTTGTCGAACTGCACATCCAGACGGTGTTTGGAGACGTTAACGCTTGGAATCTTCTCTGCACCCAGGCAGACCTTCGCCATCGCTGAAACGGTTTCAGCCGGATACTGACCTGCGGCGGTTTCCGCAGACAGCATCACGGCATCGGTACCATCCAGCACGGCGTTTGCCACGTCCATAACTTCTGCACGGGTCGGCATCGGGTTAGTGATCATCGACTCCATCATCTGGGTCGCGGTAATGATAGTGCGGTTAAGCTGGCGGGCACGGCGAATTAACGCTTTCTGAATGCCGACCAGTTCCGGATCGCCAATCTCAACGCCCAGGTCGCCACGCGCAACCATCACCACGTCAGAGGCCAGAATGATGTCATCCATCGCTTCCTGGCTGGCAACCGCTTCGGCACGTTCCACTTTAGCCACCAGTTTGGCGTCACAACCGGCTTCACGCGCCAGGCGACGTGCCAGGTTCATATCTTCACCACAGCGGGGGAAGGAGACAGCCAGGTAATCAACACGGATTTTAGCGGCGGTGATGATATCCGCTTTATCTTTTTCGGTCAGCGCTTCAGCCGACAGGCCGCCGCCCAGCTTGTTAATGCCTTTGTTGTTCGACAGTGGGCCACCGACAGTAACTTCGGTGAACACTTTCATCTCCTGAACTTCCAGCACTTTCAGCTGCACGCGACCATCATCCAGCAGCAGAATATCGCCTGGCACCACATCTGCAGGCAGGCCTTTGTAGTCGATTCCGACACGCTCTTTATCGCCTTCGCCTTTACCCAGATTGGCATCCAGCAGGAAACGGTCGCCGATATTCAGGAAAACTTTGCCTTCTTTGAAGGTTGAAACGCGAATTTTTGGGCCCTGAAGGTCACCGAGGATAGCCACATGGCGACCCAGTTTTGCCGCGATTTCGCGCACTTTATCAGCACGCAGCTGGTGGTCTTCTGGCGTGCCGTGAGAGAAGTTGAGTCGTACAACGTTCGCGCCGGCAGCGATGATTTTTTCCAGGTTATTATCACGATCGGTAGCCGGGCCGAGGGTTGTAACGATTTTGGTTCTTCTGAGACGTCTTGACATCGAGGACTCCGTAAACATTTAAGCGTGTCATGGACAGTGGACACAGCAAGGTTATCTATTCTATATGATCGATGGGTTGTGATACGACTCACATTGTAAATGTGATGTTAATTTTTTTGCTGATCATCCTTTTCCCGAAGGGTGTTCTTTTCGTAACGCGACGCTTTCAACGCCTCTTTCACGCGTTTCAGGTTTTCCCGGAAGGGCGCACCCCGTTCCAGAGTAAAACCAGTCGCCAGCACATCAATCACGGTCAACTGCGCCAGGCGCGACACCATCGGCAAATAGACATCAGTATCTTCCGGTACATCAAGCACTAAAGCTATCGCTGCTTCATGAGCAAGGGGTGAATCGGGAGAGGTGATGGCAATAACGGTGGAACCGTTTACACGGGCCAGGCGAGCCAGTTCTACCATATTTTTTGTGCGTCCAGTATGCGAAATAAGAACAAATACGTCACCGGCTCGACTATTTATGCAACTCATGCGCTGGATCACAATATCGTCCGACCAGATGACCGGCAGATTAAAACGCAGAAATTTGGTGAAAGCGTCATGCGCCACTACAGCGGACGCACCGAGCCCGAAAAAGGCGAGTTTATCGGCCTGCGCGAGCAGGGTTACCGCCTGTTGCAGATGCGCGCTGTTCAGCTGATCGCGCACCCGCTGCAGTCCTGCAAGCGCTGAGTCGAAGATTTTGTGGCTGTAGTTCTCTGCTGTGTCGTCGTCTTCAACGCCCCGGCTGACCCAGTTGCTGCCCTTCACCAGGCTCTGCGCCAAATGCAGTTTAAAGTCGGGAAAGCCCCGTGCACCCAGTCGGTGGCAAAAGCGGTTCACGGTGGGTTCACTGACGCCGGCAATGCCGGCGAGTGTTGCGATGCTGGAGTGCATCGCCGCCTGCGGTTCAGCCAGAATCTGCCGGGCGACTTTCATTTCCGCTTTGCTCAGCGCTGCATACTGCGCCTCAATTTTTTCCAGCATATTCATAAGCTGATGACCATAATCACTTTTATCATTTCAATTATCACTGTCGCAGGAGCCGATTAACAGAGACTATATCGCGCCAGCACCTGGCAAGCGCAACGGCTGACAAGTTGATTGCTCTTTTTTTTGGGATACTTTGACCGGTGCCAGATTTTCCTGACACCAACAGAAACAGAAAAAAACGGCAATCCGCACGTGTCATCACACGTGTTTAGCACATCCGGTACAGAGTTAATGCGGTTGACCCGGCGAGTCGGTTTACCTGGCGCAGGGAAAAAAGTACATTGTGCTGAAAGAAAATAATAACCTGGACCCGGTGGCAGAAGATGCATCACCACCGGATTATCCTGCAACGAGGAGAGGAAAATGGCGGTAACACAAATAGCCCAGGCATGCGATCTGGTGATTTTCGGTGCCAAAGGCGATCTTGCACGCCGTAAACTGTTGCCTTCACTGTACCAGTTAGAGAAAGCGGGTCAGATCCACGAAGAAACCCGCATTATTGGTGTCGGCCGTGCTGAGTGGGATAAAGCGGAATACACCAAAGTGGTACGTGAAGCGCTGGAAACCTTCATGAAGGAGAAGATTGACGAAGCGCTGTGGGATAAACTCAGCAACCGTCTCGACTTCTGCAACCTCGATGTTAATGACACCACGCACTTCCCGAAACTGGGCAAGATGCTGGATCAGAAAAACCGCACCACCATCAACTATTTTGCGATGCCACCCAGCACCTTTGGCGCGATCTGTCAGGGCCTGGGCACGGCGAAGCTGAATGCCAAACCGGCGCGCGTGGTAATGGAGAAGCCGCTGGGCACCTCACTGGAAACCTCTCAGGAGATCAACGACAGCGTTGGCGAATACTTTGAAGAGAGCCAGGTGTTCCGTATTGACCACTATCTCGGCAAAGAGACCGTGCTTAACCTGCTGGCGTTGCGCTTTGCTAACTCCATCTTCGTCAACAACTGGGATAACCGCACCATCGACCATGTGCAGATCACCGTGGCCGAAGAAGTGGGCATTGAAGGCCGCTGGGGTTACTTCGATAAAGCGGGCCAGATGCGCGACATGATCCAGAACCATTTGTTGCAGATTCTGACCATGATTGCGATGTCGCCGCCGTCCGATCTCAGCGCCGACAGCATCCGTGACGAAAAAGTGAAAGTGCTGCGCTCGCTGCGCCGCATCGATCAGACCAACGTACGTGAGAAAACCGTGCGCGGTCAGTACACCGCTGGCTTTGTGCAGGGCAAAAAAGTGCCGGGCTACCTGGAAGAAGAGGGCGCCAATAAAACGAGCGCAACAGAGACGTTCGTGGCGATTCGTGTCGATATCGATAACTGGCGCTGGGCAGGCGTGCCGTTCTACCTGCGTACCGGTAAGCGCTTACCGACCAAGTGCTCTGAAGTTGTGGTTTACTTCAAAAACCCTGAGATGAACCTGTTTAAGGATTCCTACTCAGAACTGCCACAGAACAAGCTGACGATTCGTCTGCAGCCGGACGAAGGTGTGGATATCGAGATCCTGAATAAAGTGCCAGGCCTCGATCACAAGCACAAACTGCAGACCACCAAGCTCGATCTGAGTTACTCCGAGACATTTAACCAGTCGCACCTCGCTGATGCTTATGAGCGTCTTCTGCTGGAGAGCATGCGCGGTATCCAGGCGCTGTTTGTGCGCCGTGATGAAGTGGAAGCCGCATGGACCTATGTCGATTCTATTATCGAAGCATGGGCTGCGGATGGCGATTCCTCCAAACCGTATCAGGCGGGCACCTGGGGTCCGGTGGCTTCGGTCGCGATGATCACCCGCGATGGCCGGTCGTGGAACGAATTTGAATAACTAAAGTGATGATAAAGCCCGCAACGCGGGCTTTTTTTTCGCCGTTAAACCGGGCCAGAGCATGCAGATAAAATTGAACTGCTGTTTCAAAATGGTCGCAGGGTGATAGACGCTCAGGAAGCGGATCATGTATGGTAGTGACGCAATTTACAGGGCAGGAGCCGATGCTCCATGACCGGGTCATAATCCCGGTGTTATCAAGCAAGGGGAACTGATGAAAAACTGGAAAACGAGTGCTGAACAGATTCTGACCACCGGACCTGTGGTGCCGGTCATCGTGGTGAACAAACTCGAACACGCGGTGCCGATGGCGAAAGCACTGGTGGCGGGCGGTGTCAGAGTGCTGGAAGTGACGCTGCGCACACCGGTGGCGATGGATGCCTTACGGGCGATGATCAAAGAAGTGCCGGATGCGATCGTTGGTGCGGGAACCGTAATTAACCCGCAGCAGTTACAGGAAGTGACCGATGCCGGTGCGCAGTTTGTTATCAGCCCCGGCGTCACCGAATCGCTGTTGAAAGCGGCGGTTGACGGGCCGGTTCCGTTGATTCCGGGTATCAGCACCGTTTCTGAGTTAATGACGGGTATGGACTACGGTCTGCGCGAGTTTAAGTTCTTCCCGGCAGAAGCGAATGGTGGCGTTAAAGCGCTGCAGGCGATTGGCGGACCTTTCCCGCAGGTGCGTTTCTGTCCGACCGGCGGTATCTCCCCGGCCAACTATCGTGACTATCTGGCGCTGAAAAGCGTGCTCTGCATCGGGGGTTCATGGCTTGTGCCTAACGATGCGCTGGAAGCGGGCGACTGGGCTCGCATTACCCGCCTGGCACGCGAAGCTGTGGAAGGCGCGAAGTAAGTAATGGCGGTGAGCATTTGCTCACCGCATAACGTCAACCCTGAACCGTGACCGCGGCTGCGCTGGCAACCGCACGCGCAATCGCCTGTTCGGTGCTATCACCGCTGGCGAGCGCCACACCAAGACGACGCTGACCGCTGATCTCCGGCTTGCCGAACAGTCGCAGTTGCAGCCCTGCACCCAGTGCTGCTTCGACATTCACAAACTGTACGTTCTGGCTGGTCAGTTGCGGCAGGATAACGGCGGAAGCAGAGGGACCATACTGACGAATCCCGCCAACAGGCAGACCCAGAAACGCCCGCACGTGCAGCGCAAACTCAGACAGATCCTGCGAGATCAGCGTCACCATGCCGGTGTCGTGTGGGCGCGGTGATACTTCACTGAACACCACTTCATCTCCGCAGACAAACAGCTCAACGCCAAACAGACCATAGCCGCCAAGCGCCTTAACGACCTCTGCGGCAACATCCTGTGCCCGCTGCAGCGCCAGCTCACTCATCTGCTGCGGCTGCCATGATTCACGGTAATCGCCATCTTCCTGACGATGACCAATCGGTGCACAGAAGTGAATGCCATCGACGGCACTGATAGTGAGCAGGGTGATCTCAAAATCGAAGTTGACGACGCCTTCAACAATGACGCGACCGGCTCCGGCGCGACCGCCCTGTTGTGCGTAGTCCCAGGCTTTATCAAGCTGGCTGGCGTCGCGGATAAAGCTCTGGCCTTTACCCGATGAACTCATCACCGGCTTCACAATGCAGGGAAAGCCAATCTCTGCAGCGGCTTCGTCGAAGCGCGCCTTGCTGTCGGCAAAGCGATAACAGGAAGTTGGCAGTGACAACTCTTCAGCCGCCAGGCGACGAATGCCTTCGCGATTCATCGTGAGGCGTGCGGCACGGGCAGTCGGAACCACGCGCTGGCCTTGCTGCTCCAGTTCAACCAGGGTATCCGTGGCGATGGCTTCAATTTCCGGTACCACAAAATCCGGCTGCTCTTCCGCTATCAGCGCAGCCAGGGCCGCGCCATCCAGCATGTTAATCACATGGCTGCGATGGGCGACATGCATCGCCGGGGCATCGGCGTAACGATCAACCGCGATCACTTCCACCCCCAGACGCTGACACTCCAGCGCCACCTCTTTACCCAGTTCACCTGAACCCAATAGCATTACACGCGTCGCCGCCGGACGCAGCGCTGTTCCGAGAGTTGTCATACATTCCCCTAAGCAGTCAAAATTCGCGCGCAAGTATAAACGAAAACGTTTGCGTTCTCATCTTTCATCCATGTGACACCGCTTTTTGCCGTACTTTTCCCGCTCTGACGTTTCCTGACATCCTTTTGGTCAGGATAACGGCTGACATCCTGAAAGGAGTGAATGATGAATAACTGGTTGCAACAGATTCAGTCGGTGCTGACAAAGAAGAGCGGTGAGAGCAAACCGGGCGGCGGCTTAAGTGACATGCTGGCACCCGGCGCGCTGGGCGGTCTGGCTGCGATGCTGATCTCCAGTAAGTCGTCGCGCAAACTGCTGACCAAATATGGCGGCAAAGCCCTGATTGTGGGAGGGGGTGCGGCAGCAGGCGCGGTACTGTGGAACAAATACAAGCAGCGGGTTAGCGAAGCGCACCAGAATGAGCCTGACTTTGGTGTGGCACAGACGCCCGTTGACCTGCGCGCTGAGCGCCTGGTCACTGCGCTGGTGTTTGCTGCTAAAAGTGACGGGCATATCGACGATCAGGAGCGAGCCGCGATTGAGCAGAACATTCATCAATCCGGTTATGGTCAGGATGCAGAGCTGCTGATTCAGAAAGCGATGAATCGCCCACTGGATCCGCAGTGGCTGGCGGCTGATGTGAAAAATGAAGAGGAGGCGCTGGAGCTTTATTTCCTGAGTTGTGCCGCTATCGACGTCGACCACTTTATGGAGCGCAGCTATCTCTCCGCCCTGGGCGACGCGCTGAAGATTCCTCAGGATGTTCGTGATGGCATTCAGCAGGACCTCGAGGCCGAAAAAGCCCGTCTGCCTGCCAGTTAAACCTTCGATTCTCCGCCAGCGGGTCACTGAAGATGTTCCGCTGGCGGCAGCTTCTCACCCTATGTCTGGCTTCCCGCTGCTGAAGTGTTACGCTTACAGATCATTACGTTGATGGAGACGGATGGATGAAAGCACCCATCGCAAAAAAAATACCCCACGAGATGACGCTGCATGGCGAGACCCGCGTTGACAATTATTACTGGCTGCGCGACGACAAACGCGAAAACAGCGAGGTTCTTGATTACCTCCGAGCCGAAAATAATTACGGCAAAAAAATCATGTCGTCGCAGCAACCGCTGCAGGACCGGGTGTTAAAAGAGATTATCGATCGGCTGCCGCCGGAAGATCACTCCGTGCCTTATGTCAAAAACGGCTACCGCTATCAGAGTCGTTATCAGAGCGGTAACGAATACCCGGCCTACTACCGTCAGCCCGCAGCAAGCGATGAATCGGGCGAGTGGAGCCTGCTGCTGGATGCCAATCAGCGCGCCTCGCACAGCGATTTCTACACCATGGGCGCGCTGCATATCAGCCCGGATAACCGGGTCATGGCGCTGGCGGAAGATTTCCTGTCGCGGCGGCAATATGGCATCCGGTTCCGTAACCTGGAGAGTGGCAGCTGGTATCCCGAAGTGCTGAGCAACGCCTCATCCAGCTTCGCCTGGGGCAATGACTCACGCACCCTTTACTATGTGCGCAAGCACCCGCAGACGCTGCTCTCTTATCAGGTCTGGCGACACGAACTCGGTTCGCCGCAGTCTGATGATAAGCTGGTCTATGAAGAACGCGATGACACCTATCATCTCAGCGTGCACAAGAGCACCTCCAAGCAGTTCATCATGATTGCGCTCTACAGCACTAACACCAGCGAAATCCAGTTAATCGATGCGAACTTCCCTGATGCGCAGCCGCATGTGTTTTTGCCCCGCCGTCGCGATCACGAATACAGCATCGATCATTACGATCATCAGTTTTTCATTCGATCAAACCGTGACGGGAAAAACTTCGGGCTCTACCGCAGTCGCTATCTGGATGAGTCACGCTGGGAAACGCTGATTCCTGCGCGGGAACAGGTGGTGATGGAAGATTTTCAGCTGTTCCGCGACTGGCTGGTAGTGGAAGAGCGTCAGCGCGGCTTAACCAGTCTGCGTCAGATCAACTGGGCCAGCGGCGAGACCAGCGGCATCGCCTTTGACGATCCGACCTATGTGACGTGGCTTGCTTATAATCCCACGCCCCGCACTAGCAAACTGCGTTATGGCTACTCGTCCATGACCACGCCGACCACGCTGTTTGAACTGGATATGGATACGGGTGAACGTCGCATTCTGAAACAGAGCGCGGTGAAAGGCTTTAACGCGGAAGATTACAAAAGCGAGCACCACTGGATCAAAGTCAGCGATGGCACCGAAGTGCCGGTCTCGCTGGTTTATCACCGCAAGCATTATCAGCCCGGTCAGAACCCGATGCTGGTCTATGGCTACGGCGCTTATGGCAGCAGCATGGATGCCGATTTCAGCGTCAGCCGTCTGAGCCTGCTGGATCGCGGCTTTGTCTATGCCCTGATTCAGGTACGCGGTGGCGGTGAGCTGGGACAGCAATGGTATGACGGTGGTCGTCTGCTGAACAAAATGAACAGCTTTACTGATTTTATTGAGGTGACGGATGCGCTGGTGGCACGCGGCATCGGCCACCCGGAGCGGCTTTATGCCATGGGCGGTAGCGCAGGCGGGCTGTTGATGGGCGGGGTGATTAACCTGGCACCAGAACGGTTCCACGGCGTGGTGGCTCAGGTGCCATTTGTGGATGTGGTTACCACGATGCTGGATGAATCGATCCCGCTGACTACCGGTGAGTATGACGAGTGGGGCAACCCCAATGATCCTGAATATTACCGTTATATCCGCCAGTACAGCCCCTATGACAATATCGAGGCGAAGGATTATCCCCATCTGCTGGTCACGACTGGCCTGCACGACTCACAGGTGCAGTACTGGGAACCGGCCAAGTGGGTGGCGAAGCTAAGGTCGATGAAAACCGACAATAATCTTCTGCTGCTCTGCACCGACATGGATGCCGGTCACGGCGGCAAGTCCGGACGCTACAAAGCCTACGAAGGGATCGCGATGGAGTACACCTTCCTGCTCGGACTGGCGCAGGGTACCTTGCCGCCAGCCCAGGATTACTGAGATTCAGAGAGGTATTTATTCAGCGCCTGCCGCAATGGCGGGCGCAAATCACTGACATTATTCAGTACCCACTTCAGGTAGCCAGGATCTTTTCTGGCAATTACGGCAATCGCCTGGCCGCGATATTTGCCGAACGGCAGAATATCATCGCGCTGGGCCGCCGGTTGCGAACGCACAATCATTTCGGAGGCACTCCAGCCGGAGGTCTCCATGATACGGATCAGCAGCGCCGCCGTGACATAGCAGTCATACAGTGCGCGGTGCGCATGAAGCTCAGCGGGTGGCGTGACATCCAGCTTCAGCGAATGACGTAACGCCTGGTTGCCATATTTAATGCCCGGCCAGAGCTGGCGCGCCAGCTGCATAGTGCAGATCCATTCGCCGTACATTTCAGGCAGCATCCGCCGATCAAAACTGGCGTTGTGCGCGACATAAAAAGCGCTGCCGTAATAGCGTGGAATCGCCTCTTCAATCGTGGGTTTACCGGCGACCATTGCTTCGGTGATGCGATGTACAGCCATCGCCTGACGGCTGATCGGGCGGTCCGGTAGGGTCAAATCGCTCATCGGATTCACAATTCTACCGTCGACCACATCCACGGACGCAACTTCAACTACGCCGCCCTGCAGGCCGCAGGTTTCGGTATCAATAACGCGGAACATCATTGCTTCATCTTCGGTTCATAAGGAAGGCGCGACAGGCTGAGTGATGCCTGACGGTATTGCATCAGACGCTGACGAAACCAGTCACGCAGCGCTTCAGGCTGCTCCTGCGCCACCATCTCGGCGACGACCGGCATGTTATAGCGCTCTTTAAACGCCACGCCCGCAGCCGCCAAATCGACATTTATCTTGTCTTTCTCTTCCTGGGACAGCAATGCAAGGTTACGGCTCATAATTATCTCCTGACGATAGCCGGCAAAAGTAATGTTTTCGTCGGTCTGAATCAAGGATAAAGGATCGCATCGCTGGCCTCGACAGTGTAAAACCAGCAGCGTATCCTTTTGCCACGTTTATCGCCCTGGCGGCGGTTAAAAGGATGATCTTATGCAGAAAAAAACTATTTCCCGCATGATTATAGCAGTGACGGCAGCGGGCATGATGGCCTTCAGCTCGCTGGCGGGGGCGCATGCACACCTCCAGTCTTCTCTCCCGGCGGCTAAAGCGCAGGTCACGACATCCCCCGATGCGCTGACGCTGAACTTTAGTGAAGATATTGAAGCGGCGTTCAGTGGCGTGACGCTGCTGGACAGTGCACAGAAGCCCGTCGAGACCGCCAAAGCCCGTGTTGAGTCTGACCAGAAAAAACGCCTGATTGTCGGCCTGCCGCAGCCGCTAAAAGCGGGAAGCTATCAGGTTAACTGGCATGTGCTGTCGGTGGATGGACATAAAACCGCTGGAAGCTATCGCTTTAGTGTGAAGTAACCCGGTGACAACCCTCTGGATCCTGCTGCGCGCGCTGCATTTTACTGCCGTGATGTTGCTGACCGGCAGCGCCTGTTACAGTGCGCTGCTGGCGCCCAAACGCTACCGATCCCTGTTGGCGATTCAATTAAATCCGCTGGTGAAGGGGAGTGCCTGGCTGGCGCTGCTCAGTGCGGTGGCGATGCTGGCCTGCCAGAATGTGTTAATGAGCGGCACCAGCACTAACCTGACCGACATCGATATCTGGCTGGCAGTGTTGGGCACGCACTTTGGTGAAGTGTGGCAGTGGGAAATCATTTTCGGCGTGCTGGCTGTTGGCGCGCTATTACTGACCGGAAGCCTGCGTCAGCAGGTGTTACTGCTGGCTGGCGTTCTGCAACTGGCCTGCATGGCGCTGATAGGCCATGCTGCGATGCGCGATAGCTGGCCCGGCGATCTTCAGCAGATTAACCATGCACTGCATCTGATTGCGGCGACGTTCTGGGCAGGTGGATTACTGCCACTGTTGCTGTTGATGCGCGAGGCACGGCAGATTGATCGCCGCACCGATGCGATTCGCACTATGATGCGTTTCTCACGCTATGGTCATCTGGCGGTGGCGTTAACGCTGCTCAGCGGGGTGATAAACAGCGTAATGATCGCGGGCTGGCCGCTGATGTGGCACGATTCACGCTACGTTATATTGCTGCTGTGCAAAGTGCTGCTGGTTGCTCTGATGGTTCTGGTGGCGCTGATTAATCGATACTGGCTGGTGCCGCGATTCCGCCTGGCGGGCAGCGGGGCGCAGCAAAAATTTATTCGCATGACGCAGCTTGAACTACTGCTGGCATGCGGCGTGGTTGGGCTGGTCAGCGTATTTGCCACGCTGTCGCCAGCCTGAATGTAGTTTAAGAGAGAAAAGGGTAGTTATGTTGCTGAAGAAAGTGATTCCCGCAATCCTGTTGTTATCCGTATGCGGCCAGGCGCTGGCGGCGCAAATCATTACCGTCAGCCGCTTTGAGATCGGTAAAGATAAGTGGCCCTTTAATCGTGAAGAGGTGATGCTGACCTGCGAGAAAGATGGTGCGATGTTTGCCATCAATCCGAGTACGCTGATGACATACCCGCTGAACGACATCGCTGACACACTGTTTAAAAACAAGCAGGTGAAAGCCCAGCCGATCAGCGTGATTCAGGCCGAAGACAAAGCCCATCCGGGCCAGATGATGAGCCTGCAGCCGATTATCGAACGCACTCAGGCGCTGTGCGGAAAATAGGCCTTTCGGGTGCAGCCTCGCGCTGCGCCCACTCTCCGAAATTTTGCCGTTGCGATCACAATCTGATCCAGTTTATGGCCCTGATTCCCGCGTTTGCTGGCATTTCCACCGCGCTGTTCTAATCTTAAATGGCAAGGCGACACCGCCTTCATAAATGCCAACTTTTAGCGCACGGCTCCTTGAGAGCCATTTCCCTGGACCGAATATAGGAATCGTATTCGGTCTTTTTTTGGGTGGCACTTCGTATCAATGACTTAACGTGAAATCAATCAGTTAAGCCCGCTCCTGTGACTTCCTGTTCTACTCTGCTGGACTCTGTGCCGCCACTTTGTCGCTATTTTTCTTCGCCATCAACGCCAGTGGATTGAGTTTACTGAACCTGCCGTTTCTATCCTTTAGTAAATAACTACGCAGCCTGCTTATACCCTGTCGCAATAAGTACGCTTATGTTGCATTTTCAGCATCAATATCCTGAACGATTTAGAACATTTTACGATTGTGGTAGAAATTGTGCGCCTGGCATCGTTTATTCAGACGATGCGGACACCATAAAGATAATCAGACATTTGATGCATGCTGTTTTGAGGGAGTGCTCATGGTCTGACATCAGGGAAAGGGGCACACGCAGTTGCCGTCTGTTAACAGGATTATGGGCATCTATCAGAAAATGATTGTTTTATCTTCCTGTGGCACTATAAAACAGCCATTGTCATGAACGAGGGATTGAGAATGATTTCAGGAACAGCAGCAAAACAGGAATTCGGACGTTACTACACATTTGAGTCGAGACTGCCTCAGGGCGTTTTTTTGAGATTCGGCCCAGCCATTTGCCCCGAAATGCAAAGCCCGTAACAGATGAAGCCAGCGGAATGTGTATCGGTTACACGGTGGTACAGGCTCCGGGCTTATGGCAGATTTATGATGTGCAGGGACATTTTGTCAGGCTGGAAGAAGCGCCGCTTGAAACACCCCTGATCGATCCCACTGATATTGCCCTGTTTGGCTTGGGTATTTTTCGTATCCTTCGTACAGGGCGGGTGCTGTTTGAATCAGGGGCACGTGCCGCTGTTTATGCGAAGCTCAGTCACTCCACTATATCCTTTCTGCGCAGCAGACTTAAACTCGGGCTGCATGCACGTAACCTTAAAATGACCGAGACTGCTGCAAAACATATGTATGAACCGAGTCGCTATGTCCCTCTGCAAATTCAGGAAAGAGCGATTCGCTATGGCAGGCGGATGGCAGATCCCCGCAAAGGTGAAGGTATGTTCAGATATGAGACCAGATTGTTTAAACTACGCTTTAATAAGCAAACAATGGAATATGAGTATAAAGAATACACACTTGAAGTCGTCGTGCGTGAGTCAGACTGGACGATATCGCATTTTAAATACATGGATTGACAGACTGGACAACTTGTATGTTTGATTTGCGCAATGAAGATTTCACATTTGTAATTTCTCCCTTTGAAAGAATCTCAGACGATGAGGCCGACCCGGTTGATCATCTATGGGACTGGATCCAGTCCTGGATTGAGTTCTCTGTTAGCGGCCTTAAAATGCAGTTTCAAACTGAATTTACCATCGGCGAGCTAAAGATTTTAAAGGATGAGTTTTTCGCACATTACCAGGCACTTATCACGCAGCGTGAATTAAAACCTTTTAATTTTCGCAGCGAACGTGGCCAGCTCAATATGGTTATCAGAAAAGTTACGGGTAAAGAAGGTGTTATAGTGGAGTTTGATATCCGCCCTGAACCACACGCCGACAGCGTTCAGGTTAAAGGTGACTTCAGCCTTAATGAAAGCTATTTTCCTGACATTCTGAAGCGGCTTGATGAAATGATTCAATGGCAGAATTAAACATTTTGCCATTGAGAATTTTTAACTGAAAACTTCGGGCGTAAAATGAATTTTTTATTCAGGCTTATCTGGCCAGCTGATATCTGGCGCGGTCGTGATATCCGTCCGACTCAGCATAACGCGGTATCTTTTCCATGCAGCCAGTCGCGTTAGTTCCTCGTCAGTTGCAATGCTGATATCAACCGCATCCTGCAAAGGGGTTATAGTACGATTAGCTTCGTCCATTTCTGCCGACAAACGGCTGCTGGCCAGAAAGCCAGCATCTTTGGCATCCACAAATGGCGCTGTAAATACGCCGTCACTGTAGAGATAATTACAGCCGGGCTGTTCAGACAATGCGGTAATATCTACCCACTCCAGTGACGGATGATAGAGTTTCTCTGGCTTGACACTCATAGAGACAATTTCCGCAACTCGCTTATCTTCAATCCGGGCGTAGGTTTTCATCAGCTGAACTCCTCAATATAAATAATACCGTCAGATCCATAACTTCCGATAAAGGGATCGGTACGCGTTGTACCTCCGCCGCCTGCACCATAGGTATTTTTTTTGCCTGATGATGAGCTTTCCCCGCTACGGCTACCGCCGCCCCAGTAACTGACGCCGACGTCACCAGAGCCGCCCCGGTAAGGGTTGCTTGAGGCCGTAATCAGTCCGGGCGCGTCGCTGCCATCACCCCCCTGTATATTTAACAATCCGCCTATGGCCGAGCCGCCAACGCCACCGGCATCACCGGAAGTCATATTATAGCCATTGCCCGCTGTCAGCTGACCGTTAAAGGTACTGCTAGTCGCGCCGTCGGTTTCGTTACTGCCTCTACCGACTACGCCAGGATAATTTTTTGTCTCATCCACGTTCAGCCAAGCGATTACCGTTCCGCCTGCTCCCCCGCCCGCACCACGGGAAACATAACGCGATCCCCAGGCAAGATAACCATAACCCCGGCCACCACCTCCGGTCAGGATAATCTTGATTCGTTTCGTTCCCGGCGTGGGTTTGTAGTTAACTGCTCCGGGCGTGGTGAAAATCTGGTACCCGATAAAACGGCCGGAAAACTTATCGCTGATGCCAAGATTTTTCAGAACGTCAGGCAACAGCCCGGCATCGGCCATTTCCTTTAATGCGTTTTCAATTAACGGGTACTGACCATGCGGATTAGCGCTTTTGAGATGCTTTGCCATCATCTCGTCAGCGTAGGCTTTCACCTCGATCACAGCGTCATCAACATACTTACGCGTTGCCAGCACCACTGACGGATCAATTTTCAGCGTGACGGCGGTTGTGCTGTTCACGATTAAAATCATGCGCACGGTCTGCGTCCGGCCGCTTCCTTCGGCCAGCTGAGGCTTGTAAGTCTCCGGGCAGTTAGCAACGGCAATCAGCACGCCGTCAGCGTCATACAGGCCGATTTCACGGATCCAGAAACCGCCCTCGCTTTCCGGGATAATCTGCTCTGCGATAATCTGGCTGCTGTTTGCCGCGTCAACGGTCAGCGAATTAAGCTGCGCGCGTCGCTTCTCGCCAATGAGCTTTGTCTGTGCCGCATCAGGGGTCGGCAGTGTGCCGCCACCGTCGCCGACGCCCATCGAGGCGATGTTTACTTTCGTGCCGAGTGCGGCGGCGTTCGCCAGCTTAGCCGCGCCCTGATTGGTCAGCAGGGCAAAATATTTTGTCGTCATGCGCTCACTTCCGTCAGGTCAATAAGATGCACCGCCACGCCGGAATAACCCGGCCCGCCGACGCTGATAAGTTCAGGGGTATAGGGATAAACGGTCAGCTCGTCGCCGCTGTAGCTGGCAACGGCAACCGGCAGCGCGCCGTTCACGTCAAGATTGATAGACAGGCCGATAAGGTGACGGCTGCAGGGCTTCGCATCGGCTATCAGGCGCTCAAGCTCGTTATACATTTCCTCAGTAATGCCGGTATCGAGTACGCCCACATCCAGCCGGAACGTGCCAGGCGCTTCGCCGGTTTTCCACCACTCAATGATTCTGATGAGATAGCCCAGAGGCTCAACGACGCGGCGTATAGCGCCAATCGTTCCCTTGTGCCGATGCACGTACTGCGAGGCGGCAACCACGGCGCGCTTTGTTGATTCCGGCCAGGCTGAATCCCAGCGATCAACTGACCACGCCCACGCCAGATAGGGCAGAAGCTCAACCGGGCAGGCTTGCGGATTCCATAACTGGCGCAACGGCACGCTCATCGTACCGGGGCTTGCAAGAGCCTCGGCGGCAGCAACCTCAAGCGCTGACGAGCCGGTCGGCAGCAGGCGATCACTCATCCGAGCCTCCCACGGTCAGCGCGTATCCTGTGCAGTAAGCGGCCTGGGTTTTGTCTAGCACCACGTCAGCGGAAGGCTTGATAAGGTTGACGCGCTGCACGCCCTCAACGTGCATGGCGGCATACAGCGCAGACAGGCGAATGTCACGGCCGAGACGCTTTTGTGCGCTGACAAAGGCGGCGAGTTTTGCCTCTGAAGCGGCACGGATTGGCTCCGCTTCCGGCCCCGGATAGAGGTAAAGCTCGGCCTCGATTTCGTAACTAACAATCTTCGCTGACTGCACGCTCACCCGGTCAGCAACCGGGCGCACGTCTTCGTCATTGAGCGCAGCGTTAACCACGGCCAGCAAATCATCACCGGCCACGCCGTTGCCCTCACGCGCGAGCACAGTCACGGTAACAACGGCGGGCGACGGGCTGATGGCTGATGCATCGGTAACGGGCGCTGGTTTGAGCCGCCGGTCAGCTTTAACGGCCTGGCGAAAAGCCTGCGTGCGGCCGTACATCACAGCTCGCCGATTTATGTAAAGCGCAACATTCTGGCATCAACATTCATCCCGAACCCAATGATGAGTCAGCAGGAGTTCAGCAAGTTTGCGCTGGATTATCTGGTCTTCGGTAACGCCTTTGCCGAGCTGCGCCGTAATGGCTTGGGTAAGCCGCTGCGCCTTGAAACCACCCCGGCCAAATTCACACGCAGAGGCGTGAAGGATGGCGTTTACTGGTTTGTGAATGACTGGAAAGAGCCGCATGAGTTTTCGGCCGGCAGCGTGTTTCACCTGCTGGAGCCGGATATTAATCAGGAGCTTTACGGCCTGCCGGAATACCTCAGCGCGCTCAATTCCGCCTGGCTGGATGAGGCAGCAACGCTGTTCCGCCGCAAGTACTATCAGAACGGCGTGCACGCCGGTTACATCCTGTATATGACCGACGCGGCGCAGAGCAGCAGCGACGTTGACCGGATGCGCCAGGCTATGCGCGACACGAAAGGGATCGGCAACTTCCGCAACCTGTTTATGTACGCGCCGAACGGTAAGCCGGACGGGATCAAGATTCTGCCGCTCAGCGAGGTAGCGACGAAGGACGATTTCTTTAACATCAAGAAGGCCAGCCGCGACGACCTGCTAAGCGCACACCGCGTGCCGCCGCAGATGATGGGGATTATCCCGGACAACTCCGGCGGATTCGGTGATGCGGTGAAAGCGGCATAGGTGTTTGTGCGTAACGAACTGACACCGCTGCAGGAACGTCTGAAGGAAATCAATAACTGGCTGGGCGAAGAGGTGATCGCCTTCCGCCCTTATTCGCTGGAAGCGGCAACAAACTGAAGATGTAACGCCTGCCTGTGCAGGCGTTAGTTATTTACCCAACCAGCGCCCGGCCTGTGCAGACTCAACCAACAAACGGAGAGTAAGCGGATCATGCGGTGCGGTGAAATCTTCCGGGAAATAGTCGTTAAAAGAGATGGTGCCGGGGTCAATGCCAAAACTGTCAGCATACCGCTCAAGTAATTCATAAGCGTCGATGGGATCCATGCGAAAGTCGTTGTTCAGATCAGTGTCCAGCTCAAGCTTGTAACGTTTTAATGTAAACAAGCTTCTGCCGTTATAATCTTCAACCAGCGCAAATACTGCCTTCTCTATATCCTCACTTACCATATTCTGTCGTCCTTATGGGCAATAAGGTTGTATTTTACCGTAGTTTTCCAGCCTATCTCCGCCACATCAGCGGCCATAATTACCCATCCTAAAACCGGTATTGTGCGACCGACGAAAGTACCCAATTTATGGGTCATCAACATTTTAATTTGGAATGGTTTTTTAGGGTTTTGTATCCACGTAGGCAACCTGAACGGGAGACGGTAATCGCGCAACAGCTTGCGAGAATAAACCGAGGCATAAGAGGTACCTTTCCAGGCACCCTTTAACTTTCCTGACACGTCAATCGTATTCTGTCCCGAGTAAATTGCAGCTATGGCTATGTATCCTTTGCACCGCTAAAATGCTCAGCGGTCACATCAATCATAATTCAGAAATAAAGCTCTGCCGGGGAAAGGTTGGTAAGCCCGCCATAGAAGTAAGTCCCGTTTAACTGCTCAGTTGTATCCATATTATTCCCTTACATGGTTAACCGTATTGGTCAAAACTTTATCATATTAATTCCGATCAGTGCCATACCTCATCTGCCGCTCTCAGGCCCGATTTGCGAGGCTCAAATCCTCTTCACCAGTTCAATCTCATCAAACCCTTGCGTGCGCCTCCGTGCCGCTGGCGCAACCTCCGAATACATGTTTACACCCCTCGCGCGCAATGCTATCCCCGCCACGCCTGCCCGCTTTGTGCATCGCTTTTAATGCAGTTGCATGTACAACCTCTGAGCGCGCCAGCTCTGGTCTTACAGACGCTTAGCGATCCACTTTGGATCATGCGGATTAATGCAAGCATATGCACTTTGATGCAGAAGCAAAAAGCCACCTTAAAGGTGGCTAGTGAACGGTAGGGAAGGGGCAATTAATCATTCTGCCTGGCAGTAAATAGCGGCTTCGAAAATAGCTGTGTCGATTGTCCCTGCCATGTCGCTAATCATCGACAGTGCCATTTTTAATTCATCTTCTTTGCAATGTGCGATCAGCGATACGTCAGCAATGAACTGAATGCGTGCAACCGTTTCACTTAGATTATCTATTTTCATCAAATGATTAACTCCTTTTAGTCAAAATGTACTGTATGTATAAACAGTGTCATGATGAACTAAAATCGTAAACAATCGTGCGGCTCAGATTAGTCCGACTGCCGTTTTATTAATCAGGCAACTGTATGCCTCTTTTTCTCGCTAGAGCATTGAAGCGCTTTAATGGGGCGGCATTTATGCGACGTCTATGGAACAGATAGCCGCTTGTTCCGCTCCAGTAAGAAAGCTCTCCAATCTTGATTGTGTGGCCTTTCATCATGCGCACAGCTTCACCGTCGGACAGTGTTAACCTGGAGATCTCAAAGAAACTCTTTTTCAACGCCTCACGTTCTGCGCAATGACTCCGTTCAGAGTGATATTTGTCCGGCTCAGGTTGCTCCTGCGCTGGCTTTTCTCTTAATCGCTTAAGAATCCTTCTTCGCTCGGCGCGAGTAGGGGGCTTTGTGAAATCGATAGCGGCTTCAGAGCCTGTCGGCTCCGTACAGTTATTGACAGAACTCCGAGAGGACGCAGGCGCGTCCTTAAATTCAAAATCCAAATCAACGGCACGTTTCGGGACAATCCTCCATTGCATCAGACGGGTTAAAATTGGCGTATCGTTGCCAACTTCAGTTGCGTAAACACCCTTGATACGCACAGTTTCCTCTCCGTACTCATTCATGTCTTCGCTTGCCTGATACCAGGTGCGCACAGCCAGCTCGTCGCGGCGCACAAATGGGCCACCCTGCGCGTTAACGTATCCGGCCCAGTCTCCTGCGTCGGCGGCGTCATGCGCGGCCGCAAACTCAACGCTCAGGCCGTGCGCGGTTTCGCTGTCTGCCATGCGGCGCAGTTCGCGGTAAACCGTGACCGGCGCACCGCCCACAAACTGAAATTGCCGGATGTGCCAGCGTGCCGCCCAGGCAGAAACGGCCGAGGCAGTTTCCTTAAGGTCTTTGCCGCTTTCGGCGTCCGTCTCGCCGTCTAGCGCGTAGCCGTCGATATTCTTGGAAATGTATTTAGCAACGTAACCCGTCGCGCTACCTTTCTCCGGGTCGATAGCCTCGGCGTGAAAGCGGGCCTTACGGGCTTTGTCGGTTGTCAGCTCGCTGCCGTCTTGCTGCCAGGCGTAGTCGCGCATAATCTCGCGCACGCGTTCAGCCTGCTCCGGACGCATAAACATGAGCATGTGCCAGTGCGGAGTCGCATCATGATGAGGCTCAGCAACGCGGATCCCGAAGATGCGGATTTCTTCGCGGTGCAGCTTGGCGCGAATTTTCTGCCAGACACTGCAGAGATAACGCTGGGTGTCGGCCGGGCTGGAACCGTTCCATTTACGGTTACGATGCCCGGTTTTGATTGTGGCGTGATAGCGCGCGGGGGCGGTCAGCGTGTAGAATTCGCCGATAAAGCCCATTTCATTGCAGATATTTTCGAAGCCACGAATGCGGGTCATCAGCTCGCAGCGGCGAATAGCCGGATTGGCCACACTGCCGTCATATTTCTCGATCAAGCTGATACGGTTGCCTTCTTCGTCTTCCAGCTCCATTCCCTTCAGAAACTCACGGGTGCGGCGCTTCTGCTCGCGCCACTCTGAAACGGTCATGCTGCTGGCGTAGGGGGTGTGCTTTTTGCTGACGTTAGCCAGGGCGATCTGAAGGTGTTCACGCCATGATGCAGCCACTCGCCGCAGTCGGCCTTTCCACCACTTTTCCGTCTGCATACGCATGATCGCCGGGATAACTTCCTCCGGGTCAAACAGCCGTGACGTGACTTTATCCCATAATGGCGGGGTCTGGCTCAGCTCACGGGTAATGGTGGCGGCGGTCATGTAAACGCGGTGCGTGTATTTGTAATCTGACTCGTCGCTGGCCTGCGCGTGCGCCTGTACCAGCTCAGCGAGAATGAAATTAGCCACATACCCGGCCAGCAGATCGACATCGGCGCGAGCCATATCTGGCAGGCGGTTAAAACGGCGCATTAGAATGAAAAGCTGACCACCTGCTATAGCCGCATTGTCGCGCTCAGTTGCGTTACCCCCGAGTAAATTTAATGTGCACCCCTTCATTACGCCGACACGATATTTAGCGTTAACGGTTTCAACGCGTGGCAATGTGCGCTCAACAAATGTCTTTGTTAAGTACGCATTGGCGCGGGCTGTTCCCTGTGTCTTTTCCAGATCACTGACGCGGCGTTTAACGTCGAGTTGTATCAGAGCAGGCTGCATAACGAGCAACTCCTGCGCACGCACTAAAGCCGCAATCATCTGACTGCGGCTGTGCATTTCCTCATAGGTGGGATAGGGGCTGGCGATGGCTTCCCGTGGAGCATTCCACGGGTAAGCAAATTCCTCATGCATCAGGAATTACCCTGCCGGTGTTTACTGCGATGTTCCTCAATTTCCTGGCAGGAAACGCAGCGAGTTACACCCAGATACGCGCGCCTGCGCTTTTCAGGAATTGGGGCATCACAGTCTTCACAAAATGAGGCGCTTACAGCAGGCGCGCGCGCGGCTGTTACAGCCAGAATCAGTCAAGGGACCATATCTCTTTTGCGAGGGCGGCTTAAAATCGGGCTGCATGCGCGCAATTTGAAAATGACCGAAACAGCAGCAAAACATATGCTTGAACCCAGTCGGTATGTACCTTTGCAGATTCAGGAAAGAGCTATTCGTTTTGGTAAGCGAATGCCAGACCCTCGTGAAGGAAAAGGAATGTTCCGATACGAAACGGATATTTATAAACTGCGCTACGATAAGCAGCGAAGGGAATATGTTCATCAGAAATACAAATTTGAAGTAATAGTCAGGGAATCAGACTGGACAATATCTCATTTTAAATATTTTTATTAGCTGACAAGGAAATTTCAATGTTTGATATCAGGAATGAAGAGTTTGCATTCGCAATCGCTCCCTTTGAACGCGTAGTGGATAACGAAGCCGATCCTGTTAACCATCACTGGGACTGGATACAGTCCTGGGTGGAGTTTTCGGTAAGCGGCCTGAAAGTGGCATTTAAAACGGAGTTCACCGTTGGAGAATTGAAAATGCTGAAAAAAGAATTCTCAGCTTTTCATCAGGCGCTTATTAATCAGCAAAAGATCAAGTCGTTTAACTATCAGAGCGATATTCATCAACTGGACATGATACTGACCAATGAAAAAAGTATTGATGGCGTAACTGTTGATTTCATTCTTCGCCCGGAACCACATGCCGACAGCGTCCAGGTTAAAGGCAGCTTTGGCCTTGATGAAAGCTATTTCCCCGACATTCTGAATCGACTTGATGAAATGATTCAATGGCAGAATTAAACATTCTGCCATTGAAAATTTTAATAGAAAGCTACGGGCGTAAAACGAATTTTCTATTCAGGCGTTTTCGGCCAGCTGATAGCTGGCGCATTTGTGATATCTGCAGCCTGTACCGCTTGCACGTACTTCATCCAGGTGGTCAGCGTGGCTTTATCCGCATCAGTAATGATGCCGGGCAGCAGCTGCGTCTGCCATGCCTGAGTAATTCCGTTGACCTCACTCACGCCCGCTGACTTTTCGCTGGCCGCTGCGTCAAGCAGTAGCTGCTGCTGCGCATCGCTGTCGGTTAGCCACTTTTCACCGTCCCACTTATCAAACGCGGTTGCCGGAGAATGCGTTATGGTGTCCGCCGGATTGTCGCCCAGTACCGTGATTTTCACCGGCGCGCCGCCTGAAATCGGGTAAGCCGTTTCACCGCGATGGTCCGGCACGCTAATGTTGGCTTTCATCGTGCCGCCCTTTTTGACTTCCAGCTGCGCAGTTTTGAGCAGCGTTGCGCATTCCACTTCTGGCGAGTCGAACAGGATTTTACCGTCGCTTTGATGGTTGCCGTCTGTATGCCGGTTGCGGTCAGTGCGCCGGTTTCCGGCTCGTATTCGATCACCGCATCGTCAGGAAATGACCAGCGCATCGGCCCAGGCAGACGGAGCCGGATTGTCATAAGAGAAAATTCCCGGCAGCACAAAGCCGGTATCAAGTTCACCACCGAGGCACAGTTCAAGCACCTGCTCACCCACTGACGGCGCATTCCAGGAGCGGATTTTACCCGCGCGGGCGCTGAATGTCTTCGGGTTGTTCATTCATGATTTAGATTTTATTTTCCCCACAAGCTAAAGCTAACATCAGTTACGCATAGCCAGCCCGTTGCGGCAGGAAAATGGCTACGCCATGCGCGTTATAACATCTCGTCCAGTCTGATTGAATGTTTCTTCTGACATTCTATATGCTTATTGGATATTAAAATGATCATGACACTATTTCACGTGGATGCAGTGTTTACAACGCAGAAAAATCAGATGCTATAAATGAGAGGTTGAATAAGTGAAGCGTGTATTTTTATGGCTCATGCAATCATTTATCTATTTAATCCCTGCTGCTTTAATTGTTGCAGGGGTTTATATTTTCATTCGATTTATTCCTGCATATGCGGCGATTCTTAGCATAATATGGGTGATAGTTTTTTCTTATGTGTATATCAAATACAATCGATGGTATTAGGTTTGTTAAGAGATCTTCGTGATCCTGATTTAATCGATAGCGTTAAAGTGTGAAGTGTGACGAAAAAAATGATCTCCTTAGTGAGGTTATCTGCCATTTAGCGATTATATAATCTGGTTTCTCTGGTTAAGTCCTGTCTGAGATATGATTGAATCAGGCTCGCGCTATTTCTTATTTTCTGATATGTAAATCATCTTAATAACTGCTCTGTTATTCTTACTTTGGGTCCCCTTAATACTCATGATACCCCCCATTTTACTGCCAGCAGAACAGAGGCTTTCCGGACGCTTCTCCTCAAAATTGATCTCAATCAATATATCTAAACATCTTCCCCGAACGGTCCTCCACGTTTATTTAACGTATAAAAACCACGTCGTAACCTGCCCCGGTGATTTTTAACCAGGGTTTATTATGTTCTTAAAAAAAGTTATTCCTTGTGCGCTCGTAGCGTTAGCGAGTGCATCCATGTCTGGTTGTGTGATGGCAGAGGGAGGATACCATCGCGACCCATCATCTGAATGGCATCATCACCATGCGTCTTATCAGGACCAGCAAAATGATAATGGCTGGAGCCACCATGCCGGACCAGCCGCATCAGAAAATAACGCTTCTCAGCATCTGGGGCCACCGCCAGCGACGTATAGTGCAGCCCAGCATCTGGGGCCACCGCCAGCCTCGGATGATTCTACTGAACACAGGGGACCGGCAACTGACAGTGGCATTCACCGCTGGCAACCGAGCGACTCCGCTGAGTAATTGATACGAAGCATTTAGATGAACAGGGGCGCTATCGCCCCTTTTAACCGGTAATCGCCGTCTGAAAAGGTTCTTCACGATAAACGTGCTTCACGCATCCAGTAAGTCACTCATGATTTCCAAAGCTTTAACACGCAAAATCCCTTTAGTAACGCACCTCAAAACTGACTTCACTCACAAAGGCAGCAACAACTCTTTCTGTCCCGCACCCAAAGCTAATCTGTAATCTTGCCATCATTCCCGTATGGCATATTCTTGAGATTCAATCAAAAGGAGTAACGTTTATGAAAGCGGCAATTGCTAATAGTGAACACAAGGTTGAAGTTGTTGAGAAGACGCTGCGTCCTCTCAAAACCGGTGAAGCCCGGCTCAGGATGGAATGCTGTGGTGTATGCCATACCGATTTGCATGTGAAGAACGGTGATTTCGGCGATAAAACGGGTGTGACCCTGGGTCATGAAGGGATCGGTATCGTTGAGGAAGTCGCACCGGATGTGACGTCACTCAAGCCTGGCGATCGGGCCAGCGTCGCCTGGTTTTTCAAGGGCTGCGGTCACTGCGAATACTGTAACTCCGGTAACGAAACCCTCTGCAGATCGGTAATCAATGCCGGTTTCACAGCCGATGGCGGCATGGCTGAAGAGTGCATTGTCGTTGCAGATTACTCGGTCAAAGTCCCTGATGGACTTGATCCTTACGCTGCCAGTAGCGTCACCTGTGCCGGTGTCACCACCTATAAAGCGGTTAAGGTGTCAGAAGTTAAACCGGGACAATGGCTGGCCATTTATGGTCTTGGCGGGCTGGGAAATCTCGCGCTGCAATATGCAAAAAATGTCTTCAACGCCAAAGTGATTGCGGTTGATGTCAGTGATGGTCAGCTGGCACTGGCGAAGGAGATGGGAGCCGATCTGGTGGTCAATTCGGCCAGCGAAGATGCAGCGCGCATTATTCAGGAGAAAACCGGCGGAGCACATGCTGCTGTGGTCACGGCGGTAGCTAAAGCGGCCTTTAACTCGGCGGTGGATGCGGTGAGAGCAGGAGGGCGCGTCGTGGCTGTCGGACTGCCGCCGGAAGCGATGAGTCTTAATATTCCCCGTCTGGTACTTGATGGCATTCAGGTGGTGGGATCACTGGTCGGAACGCGAAACGATTTGGCAGAAGCCTTCCAGTTTGCGGCAGAAGGGAAAGTCGTGCCTAAAGTGACCAAAAGGAAGATTGGTGAGGTCAATGACATCTTTGATGAGATGGTGCAGGGCAAAATCCGTGGCAGGATGGTAATCGACTTCACCGGTCACTCTGCTGATTAAAGTTCATCTGAATCCTGCAAAGGCCCGCATCCTGCGGGCTTTTTAATATCGTTAAGATCTCTCTGAGCCCTTCAGAGCACAATCCTTCTAACCATTAATAAGCCAGTCTTTATGTTTCATGATGTGATTTTGACTTGAACTTTACCGGTAACATTATAGTTTATGGGGTGAAAGGTTATTACACACACGTGAAGGAGGGTTATTTATGGCGAAGCATCACTTACTTAAATCGATTGAAATAACAGCGATTGTGCTCTTTGTTCTGATACTGGCATATCTGATTTTGACAGGGTTACTGTCATCAACAGGCGTGGATCATGCCTGGCCTTATCCCAATCAGTAACTGAGTGCCACACCAGGGAAAGCATTAATAAATGACCCTCTCACAGGGCAAACAACCCCGCGATGGCGAGGTTGAATTGACGTTATACCAGACTCACTGACAGCAGTATCAGCTCTTCGGTTTCCAGCGACAGACTTTTTTTGGTTTCGAACATAAAGGTTTCCAGCGCCTCCTCGACATCGTCACCCTCAATAAAGGCGTGAGTCGTGACATGATTTTCACCTTTTGGCTTGATCACGTAAGAAACAAACCACTTCTTCTTTTCCATAATGCTTATCCTCGTTTTAAATCCTGATACCGCGTTTTGGCAATGGTATATTTTTATGCCAGACATTTAGCGGGTGGTGTGGAGTTCGACCAGCAAAGTCTAGTTCACCTCAGCAGGCGTGCTGGCGACGGCATGTGATAAACACCTGTTCAGAGCAGATAGATTGTGTAAGCGGCAATAAAAAGCCCCATCCGGGGCTTTTAAAAAAAGAACGGCCGGTGTTAAAAACTCAACTGGTCTGATCGGCCAGCTTCGGCTTCAGCACGCGTTTACCCATCTGAATGCCGGGCTTCTCAACATACTTATAGAGTAAAGAGGCCAGGGCATAGGTTAGCGGGATGGTTGAGACACAGACGATCAGGAAGCGCATCATGTCGCTCTTAAACTCAATGTCGGTGTGAGTGAGCAGCAGCGCAATCATCGGGATCACAATCAGCAGGTGCAGCAGGTAGACCGAGAACGAGACGTCACCCAGCCAGGTGCTGAGACGGTTGTTCAGCAGCTTACGTGGCAGAGCAATCAGCGTTGCCATCAGGCTGCCCTGTGGGTATTGCCACAGAATTGCTGCCATCCCGACAATCATCAGCGCTTCCATTATCACCTGCAGCTTGATCGCGCCCATTCCCATTGCCACGCTGACGACCGGGCCGAGCAGCGCGAAGGCGACATAGAGCAGGGATTTACGGCGAATTGCTTCCGCCAGCAGCATGCCCGCCAGGAACATATTTAGCTTTATCAGAATCATGGAAGGCATTTCAAACGCCTCATAATAATCTGCCAGCACATACCGTCCGGCGCAGCAGAGCGCCATAATGCCTATCAGTGAGGCCGCATAACCAAAGCGCAGCGTCACCAGCATAATGAACGGAAACAGCACATAGAACTGCATCTCCAGCCCGATGCTCCAGTCAGGCAGCACGGTATTGAAACCATATTCGGGCAGCAGGCCGAACAGGAAGCTGAAGTGAGTGAGGATGTTTGCCAGCGACTGATCGGTGTAACGCGACGATTCAGTGGCGGTGCCGGAATAAAAATGGGCGATAGTGTCACGCATCTCGCCAAACCACGGGCCATAAATCAGCGCGATGATTAAAAGCAGATAGTAGAGCGGGGCGATACGGAAGAAGCGACGGATCCAGAACTTTTTAATGGTCTCCATGCTCTGCCACGGCTCTTTCTGCTGACGTTCAACATAGTTTTTCGCCATCAGATAACCCGATAACAGAATAAACAGATCGACCCCGATGCCAGGCGATGAAATCAGTGTGATGTGGCAATGTATCAGTAAGCTGATATGGCCAACCAGTACCCAGAGAGAGGCGATGCCGCGTAACCCCTCCAGCTCCGTGGACCAACCTCGTGTTGCAGACATAACTCTTCCTCGTTTTTATCCGACTTTTGGCGCTCACTAAGCCTTAAGACAACAGATATGTAAACGGGTCTTTACAAAAGTGAGAAGATTCCGACGCGGTCGGGAAGGGGAAATCAACTGAAACTGGAGAAGAGAGCACGGAAAGTTAAGGGTGTACGAAGGCACACCCATAACAAAAATAACTGAATCAAAATGCCTGTTATGCCAGCTTTAACAGGATCATGCCGGCCAGCAGCAGGGTCAGGCCTGCCCAGCCTTTACGATTCAGCCGTTGATCGAATAATACCCAGCCGGCCGCGACAGTCGCGATAATTCCAAAACCACCCCAGACCGCATAGGCAATCGACAGAGCAATACCTTTTACCGCCTGAGCCAGTGCGCTGAACGCAAGCAGGACACAGCAGAGTGAAAGCAGACCGTGCAGCGGTCTTTTAAACCCATCAGAATATTTAAGGAATATATTGGCGGCAATCTCCAGCACGATAGCCAGCGCCAGCCAGGCTGCGTGGACGAAATCAGCGATGACCATGATTAACCTCCGCTGATGAGTGCATGCCGGTTTTGATCAACACAATGCCAGCGACCAGCGTCATCAGTCCGCAGACTTTCATCGCAGACAACACTTCATCAAACAGCTGTACGCTGAATAATGTAATCAGCAGGATGCCAGCGCCTTCCCACAGGGCGTAAGCCACGCCCAGAGCTATACGTTTAGTGGTGAAGCTCAGCAGGATATAAGAACAGGCAATCATGCCCAGCATCATCAGGTAGCCTGAGTGGCTGCCGTTGAGGCTGGACCATTTCATAAAAAGGGTGCCAATAATTTCAGTGATAATCGCGAGTGACAATAAAACCCAGGCGCGCATGGGAACTCTCCAGCAACGAAAAATGACGACCTGCCATAACGCACAGTGTGCAGGCAGACTCAAAACAGTATCGATGTGGTGAGGAAACTACAGGGCGTTACGCCAGTGCTGATCGGCGGCATTCCAGCAAGAGGGGAAAGCGGGGAAGAGGCAGGACATGAACATTCTGCTCATAAAATTTACAACGCATCCACATTGTTGCTTCTCATTAGTGGACGAATAGTGTCTCCGGTAAAACAGATGCTGGGTTTACAGCATTCTGCAAATCATCAAATCAACAGCAGATACTGCCTGGTTTGATTGCGGTTAAGGTTCAGGGGTTTACCGGGGCGAGTTTAGAAAATGATGGCGTGTAATAATAAGTGCGATAAATCGGGCAAAAAAAGTGCCGGACAACAGTCTGCCCGGCACCTTATAAGTGACACTGTAACTAACTATTCAGCACGCTGGGGGGCTGTACGAACCGGGGCGTCACCAGCAACATAGTATGAAGCGGTGCTGCGTGGCAGTGGGTCGCGTCCACGGATCTTATCGGCAATCTTCTCGCCAATCATGATGGTGGTCGCATTCAGGTTACCGGTGATGATCAACGGCATAATCGACGCATCCACCACGCGTAATCCTTCCAGCCCATGCACGCGACCTTCGCCATCAACGACAGACATTGGATCGTTACCCATCTTACAGGTACCGCACGGGTGATAAGCGGTTTCGCCGTGATTACGGACGAATTCGTCCAGCTGTTCATCCGTCTGGCAATCCAGGCCCGGACTGATTTCACGTCCACGATACTTATCCAGCGCTGGCTGATTGATGATCTGGCGCGTGATGCGGATAGCATCGCGGAACTCATGCCAGTCCTGCTCATGCGACATGTAGTTAAACAGAATGGCCGGATGACGACGCGGATCGCGTGACTTCAGGCGCACATGACCGCGGCTTGGCGAACGCATCGAGCCGACGTGACACTGGAAGCCATGCGCATCAACGGCGTTAGAACCGTTGTAATTAATCGCTACCGGCAGGAAGTGATACTGAATGTTCGGCCAGCTGAACTCTTCGCGGCTGCGGATAAAACCACCCGCTTCAAACTGGTTACTGGCGCCGATGCCGGTGCCATTAAACATCCACTCTGCACCGATTTTCGGCTGGTTCCACCACTTAAGGGCCGGATAGATTGAAACCGGCTCTTTACACTCATACTGAAGATACATCTCCAGATGGTCCTGCAGGTTTTCACCCACGCCCGGCAGATCGTGAACCAGTGGAATATCGAACTGCTTCAGCAGCTCCGGTGAGCCCACGCCAGAACGCTGCAGGATCTGCGGCGAGGCAATAGCACCAGCACACAGCAGCACTTCACGGCGAGCGGTCACTTTATTAATGGTGTTGCTGTCGCCCTGCAGATATTCCACGCCGACGGCGCGTTTGCCATCGAACACAATGCGATCGGTGGTGGCATGAGTAATGATCTTCAGGTTTGCACGGCCTTTGGCCATGTCGAGATAGCCACGTGCGGTGCTGGAACGGCGACCGTTTGGTGTTACGGTACGATCCATCGGACCAAAACCTTCCTGCTGATAGCCGTTGAGGTCATCAGTGCGCGGATAACCCGCCTGCACGCCTGCCTCAATCATGGCTTCAAACAGCACGTTATTGCCTGCTTTAGGCGTGGCGACGCACACCGGGCCATCTCCACCGTGGAAATCGTTCGGGCCGATATCACGGGTTTCCGCTTTACGGTAGTAAGGCAGGCAGTCCAGATAGCTCCAGTTCTCCAGCCCTGGTTCACTGGCCCAGTTATCGAGGTCCATCGCGTTACCACGGATGTAACACATACCGTTAATCAGTGATGAACCGCCCAGGCCTTTTCCGCGACCACATTCCATACGGCGATTGTTCATGTACGGCTCTGGCTCAGTCTCATACGCCCAGTTATAGCGTTTTCCCTGCAGCGGGAAGGCGAGGGCAGCAGGCATCTGAGTGCGAAAATCAAAACGATAATCCGGGCCGCCCGCTTCCAGCAACAGAACGCTGACGTTGCTCTCTTCGGTCAGGCGGGTGGCCAGAACGTTTCCTGCGGATCCGGCGCCAATAATAATGTAATCATATTCCATTCGTCGTTCCTCAGGTTAAGTGATTAAAAGACTGACTGAAAACGCGTCAGCTCAACCTGCACGGACTTCACCTGGGTGTAGCTCTGCAGTGTCATCAGGCCATTCTCACGGCCAATGCCGGAGTGCTTGTAGCCACCCACTGGCATCTCTGCGGCTGATTCGCCCCAGGTATTAATCCAGCAGATTCCTGCTTCGATCTGATGAATCACGCGGTGCGCTTTATTAAGGTCCTGCGTCACCAGTCCGGCGGCCAGACCAAATTCAGTGTCGTTGGCGCGGCGAATCACTTCTTCTTCGGTTTCATAGCTCAGGATCGACATGACCGGTCCGAAGATCTCTTCACGGACGATCTTCATCTCATCACGGCAGTCGGTAAACACAGTAGGTGCAACCCAGGCACCCTGGTCGAAATCACCACCGGTCAGACGTTTGCCGCCGCACAGCAGGCGTGCGCCTTCAGCAATGCCCGATTCGATGTAGCGCATCACGTTATCGCGATGGCTGAAGCTCACCAGCGGGCCAAAGTTGGTGGCGGGATCACGCAGATCGCCAGCCTGGATACGGGCAACGCGTTCGCTGATTTTGGCTTCGAATGCCGCTTTCAGTTTTGCAGGAATAAAGACGCGGGTGCCGTTGGTGCAGACCTGTCCGGAGCTGTAGAAGTTCGCCATCATGGCGATGTCGGCGGCCAGATCGAGATCGGCATCATCAAAGATAATCAGCGGGGATTTACCGCCCAGTTCCATGGTGACTTCTTTCAGCGTTGAACCCGCTGCATTCGCCATTACTTTTTTGCCGCTGACAACGCCGCCGGTGAAGGAGACTTTGTCGATGCCAGGATGCTCAGTGAGCAACTGGCCGGTGACCGAACCGATGCCCGGCAGCACGTTAAATACGCCATCCGGCACACCTGCTTCGGTGTAGATTTCAGCCAGCTTCAGGGCAGTAAGCGGCGTCACTTCGCTGGGTTTGAAAATCATTGCGTTACCCGCAGCCAGCGCTGGGGCTGATTTCCACAGGGCGATCTGAATCGGGTAGTTCCAGGCACCGATACCGGCGACTACGCCCAGCGGTTCACGGCGTGTATAGACGAAAGAGGTTTCACGCAGGGGGATCTGCTGACCTTCCAGCGCCGGAACGAGCCCTGCGTAATACTCCAGCACGTCTGCACCGGTGACGATATCGACCGCTGAGGTTTCGCTGTAAGGCTTACCGGTGTCGAGCATTTCCAGCTCAGCCAGCGCATCATTCCGCTCACGCAGAATATCAACAGCGCGACGCAGGATGCGCGAACGCTCCATGGCGGTCATCGCGGCCCAGACTTTCTGGCCTTTTCTGGCGGCAGCAACGGCGCGATTGACATCTTCCTGGCCGGCGGCATGAACCTCTGCCAGCACTTCGCCGTTGACCGGATTAATCGTCTGGAATGTTTCGCCAGACGCTGCGGCAACATAAGCGCCATCAATGTAGAGTTTCTGCTCGGTAAATCGGGACATGTTTTCTCCTTCCGTTATTCGTGCTCGCCAGCCAGTTGCTGACGGATGAATTGGGTGGTCAGTGTACGGGCGATGACCGGGCTGAAGGGCTTTCCACTCAGCGCGGCGCGGAGCCAGAGACCATCTATCAGGGCGGCCAGACCATGTGCGGCCAGTCGTGCCTTTTCCAGTGGCAGTTCACGCTGGAACTCGACCACCAGCGTAGAGTAGAGTCGCCTGCTGCTGACCCGCTCCAGGCGGTTGAGCTGGGGTTGATGCATGCTGCTCGACCAGAAGTCGAGCCAGGCTTTCATCACTGCCGTGTGCACCTGAGTTTCATCAAAATTCCCGTCAACGATGGCACGCAGGCGCTCTTCTGCCGGTGCATCGCGAAGCGGTTGTAACCGCGACAGTACTGCCTCACGGAGCTGGCGCGTGACATCACGCATTGTTGCTTCCAGCAAACCGTTCTTATCTTTGAAATAGTGACTGATGATGCCGGTGGACACACCCGCCCGACGGGCGATCTGGGCGATAGTGGCATCATTAATCCCTACTTCATTAATCGTGCTCAGGGTCGCATCAATCAGTTGCCGACGTCGTATCGGCTGCATCCCTACCTTTGGCATTGCTCCAGCTCCACCCTCAAATCGAGCCCCTATTTAAACTTTTTTTGATTGCACGTTCAATATAAAAAGAAACTTTGTTAGGATGCTGTTCTTAAAATGTAGCAAAAGCGAAACGGCAATGAGTGCTAAAATAGGCTGGTTTGCTGCACGCTCTAACAGGAAGTCACAGATAGAAACATAGCCGCACGGCCCGTAGTCCGGGGGCGGCACAACGTATCCATTGCGTATTTTCAGGACATTAACCAGAGGTAATCGATGAATAATCCACCTGCCGGTGAAAAAGACAGACTCAATCCCGTTGTATTTTATACCTCTGCCGGATTGATTCTGACGTTTTCACTTGTGACGATTCTCTACAGTGAACTGGCCGCGAGCTGGATCCTCAAGGCGGTAAACTGGGTCTCCGCCACCTTTGGCTGGTACTACATGCTGGCTGCCACGCTCTATATCGTGTTTGTGCTCTACATGGCCTGCTCACGCTTTGGCTCGATCAAGCTCGGGCCTGAGCACTCCAAACCCGAGTTCAGCGTGCTCAGCTGGTCTGCCATGCTGTTTGCCGCCGGGATCGGCATCGACCTGATGTTCTTCTCGGTCGCTGAACCGGTGACGCAGTACATGCAGCCACCGGAGGGCGCAGGGCAGACCCTTGAAGCGGCCCGTCAGGCGATGGTCTGGACGCTGTTCCACTACGGACTGACCGGCTGGTCGATGTATGCACTGATGGGCATCGCACTGGGCTACTTCAGCTATCGTTATAATCTGCCACTGACTATCCGTTCGGCGCTCTATCCTATTTTTGGTAAACGCATCTATGGCCCGATTGGTCACACGGTGGATATCGCAGCCGTGGTCGGCACCATTTTTGGTATCGCCACCACATTAGGGATAGGGGTCGTACAGCTGAACTACGGCCTGAAAGTGCTGTTTGATATTCCGGAAGGCCTGACCGCACAGGCTGCGCTGATAGTCCTTTCCGTCGTGATCGCTACAATCTCTGTCACATCAGGCGTCGATAAAGGAATTCGTTTTCTCTCTGAGCTCAACGTGATCATGGCTCTGGGGCTGATTCTGTTTGTGTTGTTCTTTGGCAACACCGAGTTCCTGCTGAATGCGCTGGTACTGAACGTCGGCGATTACATCAACCGCTTTATGGGCATGACGCTTAATACCTTTGCCTTTGATCGTCCGACCCAATGGATGAACAGCTGGACGCTCTTCTTCTGGGCGTGGTGGGTGGCCTGGTCGCCATTTGTCGGCCTGTTCCTGGCACGTATCTCACGCGGTCGTACCATCCGTGAATTCGTACTGGGCACGCTGATTATTCCTTTCACCTTTACGCTGCTGTGGCTCTCTGTGTTCGGTAATGCCGCGCTGTATCAGATCATTCATGGCAATACCGAGTTTGCGCAGGAAGTGATGAATCATGCAGAACGCGGCTTCTATAGCCTGCTGGCGCAATATCCGGCGTTTAAACTCAGCGCATCGATCGCCACCATCACCGGTATGCTGTTCTATGTGACCTCGGCGGATTCCGGTTCGCTGGTACTGGGTAACTTCACCTCACGCCTGAAAGACATCAATAGCGATGCACCGAACTGGCTGCGCATCTTCTGGTCTGTGGCGATTGGGGTACTGACCCTGAGCATGCTGATGACCAACGGTATCACTGCCTTGCAGAACACCACGGTGATCATGGGGCTGCCGTTCAGCTTTGTTATCTTCTTTGTGATGGCCGGGCTGTTTAAATCTCTGAAGATTGAAGACCACCGTCGGGCCAGCGCCACGCGCGACACTGCGCCTTATCTGGCGCATGCCACCGATCGTCTGACCTGGAAGAAACGCCTGTCGCGTCTGATGAACTATCCTGGCTCGCGCTACACCCAGCAGATGATGGAAAAGACCATTTATCCGGCGATGCAGGAGGTGGCGAAGGAGCTGGAGTTGCGTGATGGCCGCGTCACGCTGGAAAGCGTTGAGGCTGATGAGGCTAACCCGATTGGCTATCTGGATCTGCGCGTTCATCTGGGCGAAGAGCAGGACTTTGTCTATCAGGTCTGGCCGCAGCAATATTCGATCCCGGGCTTTACCTATCGCGCCCGGAGCGGTAAGTCGACCTACTACCGCCTGGAAACCTTCCTGATGGAGGGCAGTCAGGGCAACGACTTGATGGATTACAGCAAAGAGCAGGTGATCATCGACATACTGGATCAGTATGAGCGACACCTGAACTTCATCCATCTCAACCGTGAAGCACCGGGCAGCAACATCAGCTTCCCGAGCGTCTGAATCAGGGCCCGTCAGTGAGCAATTGCTGGCGGGCTTTTTTTTCGCTACCGTCGTCCTGAACTAACCGTGTTCACCTGACGAAATCGACTATCTTTAGGGCTTTCTGGCCTGATGCCAGAAAAGCACAGACAGGGAGTCATGATGGGAAAAATATTCAGTACGTTTCTGCCGCTTTACACGACCACGTTGCTGATGCTGCTCGGTTCCGGTTTGCTGACCACCTATGTCTCATTACGGCTGGCCAGCGAGCATGTCAACGGCGCGCTGATTGGCTCAATCATTGCGGCCAACTACATCGGACTGGTGATCGGCGGCAAAGTGGGGCACAACCTGATAGCCCGCGTCGGCCATATACGCGCCTACGTGGCCTGTGCCGGGATCATTACCGCGTCTGTGGTTGGTCACGGGCTCACCGACTTTATTCCGCTGTGGGTCTTTCTGCGTCTGATTATCGGGCTCTGCATGATGTGTCAGTACATGGTGCTGGAGAGCTGGCTTAACGATCAGGCGGAATCATCGCAGCGCGGCATGATTTTTGGCTTATACATGGTCGCCACCTATCTTGGACTCAGTGGCGGACAGGTGATTCTGAGCCTGCAAACGGGCTTTGGCGTCAGCACCCTGCTGATTGTGGCACTCTGTTTCGCACTCTGTCTGGTACCAATTGCCCTGACGACCCGCACTCACGTCAGGCCGATGACACCTGCGCCAATGGAACTGGGCTACTTTATCCATGCGATCCCCAAACTTCTCGGCACCACAATGGTGACCGGTATGGCCATTGGCGCGTTCTACGGCCTGGCACCGGTTTACGGCAGCAGCAAGGGATTTACTACCAGCCAGACCGGCTATTTTATGAGTCTGACGATTTTTGCCGGTCTGGTATCACAATTTCCGCTGAGCTGGCTTTCTGACCGCTTCGATCGTCAGCGACTGCTGTTTATCATTGCCATCCTGTTTGCCGTAGCCTGCGTGCCGCTGGTGGTGTTGCCGCACCTGACCTTCCACTGGATGATCGGCATCGCCTTTGCTGCCAGCATGATGCAGTTTGCGCTCTATCCGTTGCAGGTGGCGCTGGCCAACGATCAGGTTGCCCCCGAGCGTCGTGTCTCGTTAACCGCCTGTCTGCTGATGGCATTTGGTATTGGCGCCAGTATCGGGCCGCTGGTGGTGGGCGCGCTGATGGAGCCGCTCGGCAGCAATATGCTCTATCTCTTCTTTATGCTCTGCGCGCTGGTGATCGGCGGACTGAGTTATGTTCGTGCGCCAGGCCCGCTTCCGACGACTGAAGTGCCGCTGCCGCACGTGGTGATGCCTGACAGTCTGGCTACGTCGCCACTGGGTGCGGCGTTAATCCCGACGCTGGAAGAGGAGGTCATTCAGGCGTCGATGGGCGGTCAGGCGCCGGACGATGAAGGTGAGAGTGACGAGGGCGCAGGTGACGAAGAACCTTCGACGGGTGATGCCCAAGAGAATCAGCAACAAAAATAGCGTCTGCACGGCATTGCCTTGCTCGCCGTTGTCGGTTCGTTACTGGCATGATGTCCGGATGTGGTACATACCTGTCCGTTTACTGGCTCGACATCCGGGCCAGTAAACGCGATGCTGACGGATACACTTCTTCAGGAGATACACCATGCTGGAACTTCGCCCCAACTGTGAACGCTGCGATGTTGATCTTCCGCCATCCTCTCTGGCGGCTCGCATCTGCTCGTTTGAATGCACATTCTGCGCTGACTGCGATGAGCATCTCGCGCATATTTGTCCCAACTGCAGCGGCGAACTGGTGCGCCGTCCGGTGCGTCCGGCAGAGAAGTTGCAAAAATACCCGGCTAAACTGCGCAGTTGATCTCAAATGACAACGAAAATGTTTCGGACAGAATAGCCTGTCGTCTCTGATGTCGTTATCATAAATTACGTCCCTTACAGAGCTACCACCTTAACTGAGTGCCGGAGATAAGCGCCGGAAGGGACGCACTTCTTGACCACCATTATTTCTCTTTCCCCAATAGCCTTACACTCTCTGCCTGCTTCCTTTGCACTCTGCTTTCCTTTTCCCCATGCCGGTTCAGGTTGAGCTCTGACTATACTTTGGGGATATTTTCAGCAGAGAAGCGGGGGCAGCGATGTGTTACCACGTCCTGAATGGCGCGAAGTGGCGGCGGATCTGGGTCGTTGGCGATCTGCATGGTTGCCGTCGCGAACTGGATCTATTGCTGGAGCAGCATAAGTTTGATCCGCAGCAGGACTTACTGATTTCGGTTGGCGACATTATCGATCGCGGGCCGGACAGTCTGGGTTGTCTGGCGCTGCTGCAGGAACCCTGGTTTCGCTGCGTACGGGGAAATCATGAGGAGATGGCGCTGTCGGCGTTGCAGGGCCAGGAGATGGCGCTCTGGCAGATGAACGGGGGAGACTGGTTTTTTCGTCTGCGTGGTGCGGCGCTGATCGCGGCACGTCACGCGCTGCGCCGCTGCCGCGAGCTGCCGCTGATCCTTCATCTGCAACTCGGCGAGCGCATTATTGTCATTGCTCATGCGGATTATCCTGCTCAGGAATACGCGCTCAATAAGCCACTCGACTGGCAACAGGTGGTCTGGAGCCGTCAGCGGCTGGAGGGTATTGAGTCAGGTGAACAGGCAGGCATCCGTGGCGCGGACGCCTTTTACTTTGGGCACACGCCACTAAAACAATCGCTGACGATTGCCAATCTGCACTATATCGATACCGGTGCAGTGTTTGGCAATCATCTGACCCTGCTGCGACTAAAATGAGTTACCGGAACAGGCGTCCGTCGCGAACCAGTTCACGTGGGTAGCTGTTCTTGATGCGGGTACCGACTTTCTTTGCCAGCCCCAGCGGCTGGTGCTGATACGTCACAATCATCTCGTTGTTTGCGGGTGCGGTTTCCGGATAGATATCCCGGCCGCGATACCACTCTTCCGCCTCTGCCGCCGTTAGCTCAAAGGTCTGCGTCGTATCGGGCTGCGCCAGTGCAATCACCGCTTCATGTTGCCAGCGATAGCCTTTGGCAAACGTTTCTGCCAGCTTCAGGCCAATGCGTGAAAACCGCACTTTGCCAAGCAGCGGGGTGACGGCTTTAGGGAATAGCCAGATCTCTTTATCACGCTGCCACAGCTCCAGTGAGTCATCCCATCTTATAGAGACGGCCGCGGCGGCCTGCGCGATCTCACTTTCCAGTTTGCGGCTAAGGTGAGAGAAGGGCAGCTTACCGACTTTATAACCTGGCACTGGAAGGGGCTCGACCGATGCGGTTTTACGCAGACGGGCCACGAAGAAACCTTCGCTGTCGAACATCTGCGGGAAGACATGCAGATACCCTTCTGGCGTCGCGGCCTTTTCGGCACTGCTAAACAGCCCCTCCAGCGGCACGACCTCAACTGCATCCGGGTAGCGCTGCAACAGCCAGTCAATCACCTGCTGATTCTCAATCTGGTTCAGGGTACAGGTCGAGTAAACCAGCGTGCCGCCCGCTTTGAGTGCGTGAAAGGCGCTGTCGAGCAGATCGCGCTGAGTATCGGCGATCGCTTCTGTGCTGGCCAGCGACCAGTTTTTCAGCGCGTCAGCATCTTTGCGAATCACCCCTTCGCCGGAGCAGGGCGCGTCGAGCAGGATGGCGTCGAACTGTTCCGGCAATGCTGGGCCAAATACCCGCGCGTCAAAGTGCGTTAAGGCACTGTTGCTGACGCCGCAGCGGCTGATGTTGGCGTGCAGCACTTTTACCCGGCTGGATGAGAATTCGTTTGCCAGGATAATGCCCTGATTGCCCATCCGCGCAGCGATCTGGGTGGTTTTAGAACCCGGCGCCGCCGCCATATCCATCACCGCGCTGACCTCTGGCTGAGCGTCAAACAGGGCGGTTACCGGCAGCATGGAGCTGGCTTCCTGAATGTAGAACAGGCCGCTGAGGTGCTCAGCGACGCTGCCCAGCGGCAGGCTCTCATCTTCCCGGCTGATCCAGAATCCCTCTTCGCACCACGGCACGGGCGTCAGCTGCCAGCCATAACCTGCAGTCTGGCTCAGGAAATCGGCCACGCTTATCTTCAGGGTATTGACGCGAATACTGCGGCGCAGGGGTTGCTGACTGTACGCAATAAATTGCGCGAAGCTCGCCTCATCGGGCAGGCTCTGACGCATTAACGAGAGAAAATCGGCGGGGAAAAACGAAGAAGCTTCGGACACGGGCACATTCCAGTTAAGGCAAAGGCGGCAGTGTATCATGCGGAAAGGAAACGGGTAGCCTTGCTGCCCGTTTGAGGCTGCTGACAAACCCAAATCAGGGTGAATCTGACCGCAACGGATAAACTCAACGCGCAGGGAACACGGGCAGAAGAGGAAAGCGTCCCGCGCCAGGGATGGCGAGGGCCGGGCATCCCTGGCATGCTCAGCGCGGCCCATCCCTGGGCCGCGATGCTTTGCTACAGGCGTATACTCCCATCGCTTTACGTTTTGAGCCGTCTGAAAGAAGCGGCCCGTTAAGACTCAATTAACGCGGAGACGGAATCGCCGTTCCCCAGTTACGCCACTCTTTCGGCGCTTCATCCTGCAGCAGGAAGTGTTTATCCGGATTCGCCTGCGGTGCCAGCGGCACCGTCGGCGGCGTCGCAAACTGAATGCCACCCCGAATGAACTGCTGGAAGGTACCGGTTTTCACCACGCCGCCCACCAGGCCGAAGTCGAGGTTGTAACCGGACGCCTGCCAGAACACCGAGTTATTACGCACCAGATGCTGGTACTTCTTACTGATGCGCAGGGCGATCTGCACGCGATCTGCCATCGTACCCAGCGAGGTGCCGGTCACCGTACCCACTTCGACACCGCGGAACAGCACCGGCGTGCCCAGCGACAGCGAGCCTGCCTCCGTGGCATCAACATAAATGTTCAGGCCATTCAGGTAACGTGAATCGGTTATCGTGCTCTCCTGCAGCTCGAAGGTGCGCACCGCACCGCCTTTGCCTGGATCCACGTTAACGTAAGGCTGCAACAGGGTTTCCAGATGATTCACTCCGGTGGCGGAAATCTCTGGTGAAACCACGGAGAAACGGCTGCCGAGACGGGCGAAATCATTCACATACTCCGGATAGAGCACCGCTTTCGCTACGACCTGGTTGTTATCTTTGCTCAGCGACAGTGACTCCACCTGGCCGACATTAATTCCCAGATAACGAATCGGCATACCGGCCGAGAGCTTACTGGCGTCGTAGGTGTGCAGCGTAATCTGACTGCCCACCGCGCGTGCCGCCGTCTCAGACGGATAGAGCACGCGTTTTGCCCCTTTGGCCGACTGCGCACCACTCATATTGTCGAAGCTGATTGCGCCTTTCAGCGCACGGTTAAGCGGCGATGCCTGCACCGTCAGGCCGCTGCCGTTAAGGCTCACACGTGCGCCGCCCTCAGCCCAGAACACGCTCTCGCTGGTCAGTAGCTTGCGATATTCCGGCTGGATGTGGACCGCAATATCAAAGGCATCCGCGCGCGGTGTGACTTTGACAATTTCCCCCACCTGATACTTGCGATAAAGCACGACAGAACCGGCCTGCACGTCAGGCAGGCTGTTGGCGGTCAGCGTCAGCGTTGTAGAAGGGCCATCACCTGTGATGCCTTCTTCCGCTTTTTCAGCATCAGCGAACAGCGGATAGGCACTCTTCGGCTCACCTTTTTTGCCCGGATCCAGCCGGATACCGCCATCCACCCACTCACGGGCGCTGGCGCCTAACACCTGCATGCCATCAAGGCCAAACTTCACATCAAGGCGGCTGTTAACGATAAATTTGCTGTCGCCATGCACCAGATCGCGATTTTCAGGATTAACCGCCACCACGAAGTTAACGCCATTTTCATCCAGCGAACGTGATATCACCTGGCCAATCTGCATACCGTGCAGCATCAGCGGCTGGCCCTGGTCGATACCATAACTCTCCGGTGCACTGAGTTTGACCGTCAGCACGTTAGGTTTCTGCAGCAGGGTCTCGCTGGATGGCAGCACGGTGAAGTGCTGTTGCGGCTCGCCTTCGCCAGGCACCAGTTCCAGCGTGTTGCCGGTCAGCAGGGAGCTGAGGCTGGTATCCGTCAGGCTGATTTTCGGGCTGTGCATCTCAATGCGGGTGCCGCTGCGCATCAGACCCACCACGGAAGGATCGATGGTCAGCTCGCCGGTGACTTTGCCGCCATCCAGCAGGTTCAGTTTGGTCAGTGTGCCGACCTCCAGGCCCTGATACATCAGCGGAGTGCTGTCTGCCTTAAGATTTTTTCCGTCAGGCAGGTCCAGTGTGATCTGAACGCCACGCTGACTGTGTGCCAGATCGGGATAGAGCCGGTAATTCTGCTCCGCTTTGGCGGTTTCCGAACCCTGAGGGGAGTCAAACGCAATTGCACCATTCACCAGCGCTGCCAGGCTCTCCAGCTGGACTTTAGCGCCGCTCAGGCTGACGTCAGCATTGACGCCCGACACGTTCCAGAAGCGGCTGTTGGTCTTCACCAGATTGATAAAGCGACGGTCAATCAGTACATCAATTGCCACACCATCAGCCTTATTATCAATGCTGTAGTCATAAACACGGCCAACCGGAATTTTGCGGTAATAGACCAGCGAGCCGGTATTGAGCGAGCCAAGATCCGGCGCATGCAGATGAATCATCAGTTCGCCGGTATTCACGCGATATTTAGGCTGAGTATCCAGCGCGGTAAACGCCTCGCTGGGTTTACCTTTGCCTGGCATCATCCCGATATAGTTACCGCCGACCAGCGCATCCAGCCCCGACACACCTGCCAGTGAGGCTTTAGGCGTCACCAGCCAGAACTGCGTGTCTTCACGCAGCGCGTCGCGCATATCGCTTTTGATGCTGGCTTTAATCTGAATGCGGCGATAATCGTCGCTGAGATTAATGCCCTGCACGGTGCCCACTTCCACACCCTGATACCGGATCGGTGTGCGGCCCGGCACGATACCATCCGCCGTCTGGAAATTGATGGTGATGGTGGTGCCGCGCTCCTGATAGTTAGCCCAGAGCAGCCAGCCTGCGATGAGCATCGCAATGATCGGCAGCAGCCAGAAAGGCGAAATTTTACGCTTATTGCGCAGCGTGGCGTTAGTCGGTGTAGTCGGCGTTTCCTGTTGCATGTGCATCCCAGAGCAGGCGGCTGTCCAGCCACTCAACAGACATAATGGTCAGGATGACGGCCGCGCCAAAAAACAGCGCCGCCGGTCCCATGGTAAAAGCCAGCAGCTGATCACGGTTGACCAGCGACATGGTTAACGAAATGACAAACAGATCGAGCATTGACCAGCGGCCAACCCAGGTGACAAAGCGCAGTAACCGTATGCGGGTTCTCAGCCCCTGTTCACAGCGAAAATGAATACTGAGCAACAGCGTCAGCATCACCAGCACCTTGATAAAGGGCACTAAAATACTGGCGATAAAAACAATTGCTGCCACCGGAATGTTGCCTTCAGCCAGCCCCAGGATGCCGGAAAAGATCGTGTCTTCACGCCGTGAACCATTCAGATAAACCACGGAAATGGGCATCAGGTTCGCAGGAATCAGCAGCACAATCGAGGCGATCAGTGCGGCCCAGGATTTCTGAAGGCTGTGACGGCGCCGGAAGTCGAGCGGCGTATGGCAGCGCGGGCAGCGGCCCCGTTCATCGGCTACGCCCGTGTTGTGACAGTTCAGACAGACCTGCATCTCGTTGCGGGCCATATTGCCGGGACGTTGCGGGTAGAAATGCTCCCACAGCTGCTCAATATTCAGGTGGATCATCGTGAGCACGCTCAGTACCGTCAGGGCAATGTAAGCTGCCAGCCCGTAACCGATCTCCAGCGACGCATAGTCCTGCACTTTAATCGACGCCACGGCGATGCCGATCAGATAGATATCGAGCATGACCCACTCTTTCAGCTTCTCCAGCATCAGCAGCACCGGTCGCAGGTTCATACCAAGCTGATGACCAATGCCGAGATAACAGATGCCAGCCACCAGCGTCACCGGTGCGCCGATGGTGCAGAACGCCACCATTGAGGCGGTCAGTACATCACCCTGCTGGGTCATCTGGATCACGCCTTCCAGCACGCTGGCATTGATGCGCATGCCAAGCAGCCGGATATCCACCAGCGGCAATGAGAATGCAAAGGGCATCAATACCATCATGGTGGCGGCCATCGCCATAAGGCGAGTCATTGACCAGTCCCGACCACTGAGAATCTCGGCGTTACAGCGCGGGCAATAAGCCGACTGATGCGATTTCACATCCGGTAAGGAAAAAAGGGTATCGCATTGCGGGCAACGCTGATAACGTGCGTGAGGCAATGTCTGGCTGATAGCGTGAATTTTCATAGGGTGATGCAATCTTCGCTCTTCAGAAGTAACAGATATCGGTCATTAAGACATTGTCTGTGTGCCTGTCTCGGGCATCACGCTTCGATCCACAGAATGCTAAGGGTATAGCAACTAACGCTATGATTCACCTTGTGGCTCTGGATATTTAAAACTTATTTTTAACGAACGGTCTGTATCTCCTGTACAGATGTCATTGGTAACGGTTGGATAATGAACAAAACTGCCTTTTACGCCGATTTGAATCGCGATATGCGCGCCTTACTGGCGGGAGAAACGGCGTTCCTCGCCGCGATGGGAAACTTCAGCGCGCTGCTGTATGAACGTCTCGATGGCGTGAACTGGGCGGGTTTCTACCTGCTGACGGAAGCCGATACGCTGGTGCTGGGTCCTTTCCAGGGCAAAATTGCCTGTGTGCGGATTCCGGTCGGTAAAGGTGTGTGTGGCACGGCGCTGGCAGAAGAAAAAGTGCAACGCGTTGACGATGTGCATGCCTTCCCGGGCCACATTGCCTGTGACGCTGCCAGCAATGCTGAGATTGTGATTCCTCTGAAAGTGAATGGCACGGTGGTTGGCGTGCTGGACATCGACAGCGTGACATACAATCGCTTTGACAGCGAAGACGAATCGGGGCTGGTCACACTGACTGATGGGCTTTGTGAAGTGCTTGCGAACAGCGACTTAGAAAAATATCTGCAGCTGACGCGCAGCTAATCGACTGGATCACATGGCATTTAGCGATGTTGTCATTATAATGTCGCCTGTTCATGCCTGCGCTGGTCGGCAAACCCGTTGTAATCAGGAAATTTCATGGAAAATCAACCTAAGTTGAATAGCAGTAAAGAAGTCATCACTTTTCTGGCGGAGCGCTTTCCGCACTGCTTTAGCGCTGAAGGTGAAGCGCGTCCGCTCAAAATCGGTATCTTTCAGGATCTGGTCGAGCGTGTTCAGGGCGAAATGGGTCTGAGCAAAACACAGCTGCGTTCCGCGCTGCGTCTTTATACGTCAAGCTGGCGTTATCTGTACGGCATTAAAGCCGGTGCTATCCGTGTCGATCTCGACGGCAACGCCTGTGGCGTGCTGGATGAGCAACACGTAGAGCATGCACGCAAGCAGCTGGAAGAAGCGAAAGCCCGCGTCCAGGCGCAGCGTGACCAGCAGCGCGCTGCACGTCGTGAAGCCGGTGAAAGCGAAGAGGGCGCAGCACCGCGTCGTCCACGCAAGCCCGCGGCTCGTAAGCCTGCAGAAGGTGACGCTGCGCGTAAACCGCGTCCGCAGACCACTGCAGCACCGCGTGCGACCGCTTCACAGCATCGCAAGCCAGCCCCACGTCCGGAGCAGGAAGCCCGACCCATCACTGATACCTCAACTTTGCAACCCGGCCAGAGTATTAAAGTTAAAGCAGGCAAAAGTGCGATGGACGCTACCGTTCTTGAAGTATCAAAAGACGGCGTTCGGGTCCAGCTCGCTTCCGGCATGGCAATGATTGTGCGCGCAGAACACTTGCAGTTCTGAAACGGAGGCTAACCCCGGCATGAACACCCTTTTTAAAGTTGGACTTATTGCGGGCCTGCTATTAGCAGGCCCATCCTTCGGCGCAGAGAACATTACGCGCGCCGACCAGATTCCCCAGCTTCACGAAGACCCGCAGGATCCCACTGTCAGTGAGCGCGTCACGTCGCGCTTTACCCGTTCCCACTATCGCCAGTTCGATCTGGATCAGAACTTTTCAGCGAAAATTTTTGATCGCTATCTGAACATGCTCGACTACAGCCACAATGTGCTGCTGGCATCGGATGTGGCGCAGTTTGCCAGCAAAAAAACCACCGTGGGCGATGAGCTCCGCAGTGGCAAGCTGGATCTTTTTTACGATATTTATAATCTGGCGCAGAAGCGCCGTTTTGAGCGCTATCAATATGCGCTGACGGTGCTGGCGCGTCCGATGAATTTCAGCGGCAATGACACTATCGACATTGACCGCGCCAAAGCGCCATGGCCGAAAAATGAGGCTGAACTAAACGCGCTCTGGGATGCCAAGGTTAAATATGACCAGCTGAGCCTGAAGCTGGCCGGTAAAGACGACAATGAGATTCGCGACGTTCTGACTAAGCGTTACAACTTCGCGATCCGCCGTCTGGCCCAGAGCAACGGTGAAGATGTTTTCCAGCTGGTGATGAACGCTTTCGCCCGCGAAATCGATCCCCACACCAGCTATCTGTCGCCGCGTAACACCGAGCAGTTCAACACGGAGATGAGCCTCTCTCTGGAAGGCATCGGTGCGGTTCTGCAGATGGATGACGACTACACCGTGATCAACTCAATGGTGGCAGGCGGTCCGGCAGCGAAAAGCAAAGCCATTACCGTTGGCGATCGCATTGTGGGTGTCGGGCAGCCAGGCAAGCCAATGGAAGATGTTATCGGCTGGCGTCTTGATGATGTTGTTGCAAAAATCAAAGGGCCTAAAGGCAGCAAAGTGCGCCTGGAAGTTCTGCCAGCCGGTAAGGGCACGAAAACCCGTACTGTCACGCTGACGCGTGAGAAAATCCGTCTGGAAGACCGTGCGGTGAAGTTGACCATTAAAAATGTCGGCAAGCAGAAAGTCGGCGTGCTCGATATTCCTGGCTTCTATGTCGGTCTGACCGACGACGTGAAGGTCCAGTTGCAGAAATTGCAGAAACAGAACGTCGACAGCGTGGTCATCGACCTGCGTACCAACGGCGGCGGCGCGCTGACCGAAGCGGTATCCCTTTCCGGCCTGTTTATTCCGAGTGGTCCGGTGGTGCAGGTTCGCGACAACAATGGTCGGGTGCGCGAAGACAGCGATAACGACGGCGTTGTTTACTATAAAGGTCCGCTGGTGGTGCTGGTCGATCGCTTCAGCGCCTCAGCCTCTGAGATCTTCGCTGCCGCGATGCAGGATTATGGTCGTGCAGTGATTGTTGGCGAGCCAACCTTTGGTAAAGGCACCGTTCAGCAGTATCGCTCTCTGAACCGCATCTATGATCAGATGCTGCGTCCGGAGTGGCCAGCGTTAGGCTCCGTTTCTTATACCATCCAGAAGTTCTATCGCATTAACGGCGGCAGTACACAGCGCAAAGGCGTCACGCCGGATCTGCTGATGCCAACCGGCGTAGAAGCGGCTGAAACCGGTGAGAAATTTGAGGATAACGCACTGCCGTGGGACAGCATCAAAGCGGCAACCTACACCAAAACCGGTGATGTTAAACCGCTGGTTGCGCAGCTGACGAAGCAGCATGCTGATCGCATCGCACAGGATCGCGAGTTCCAGTACATCATGAAGGACATTGCCCGTTACAATGCCCTGAAAGATAAGCGCAATATCGTGTCACTTAATCTTGCTCAGCGCGAGAAAGAGAACCACGAAGATGATGCATCACGACTGGAGCGCATCAACGCGCGCTATCAGGCAGAAGGCAAAAAACCGCTGAAAAACCTGGATGAGCTGCCGAAAGATTATAAAGAGCCGGATCCGTATCTCGACGAGACGGTGAAGATCGCAAATGATCTTGCCCAGCTGGAGAAATCCCAGCCAGACGCACCCGCGGCGAAATAAGCCGCTGTTGCCAGAAAAAGCACCGCTAAGCGGTGCTTTTTTTTGCGTCCGAAAAAGTTTCCATTAACCAATGATTAGCGCGCGAGAAGCCGCCTGCAGGCTGGGTTGCTCATCAGGCGTGTCAGAATGTAAAGTTATGTCTTTTTAGGCACTTAAACGTTAAGGTTGCTTGAAAAGCAGCCCAATGCCCATAGGATATGGATCCGCGTATAGGCGCGTGAACTACTGAGGAAGATTAACAAAAATGATGCGTATTGCTCTTTTCCTGATGACCAACCTGGCTGTGATGTTGGTATTCGGGCTGATTCTCAGCCTGACAGGGATCCAGTCAAGCAGTGTTCAGGGCCTGATGATCATGGCAGGCCTGTTTGGCTTCGGCGGTGCGTTTGTTTCACTGCTGATGTCGAAGTGGATGGCGCTGCGATCGGTTGGCGGTGAAGTGATTGAACAGCCACGCAACGAAACCGAGCGCTGGCTGGTGGATACTATTGGCCGTCAGGCCCAGCAGGCGGGCATTGCGATGCCACAGGTCGCAATCTATCACGCACCTGACATCAACGCCTTTGCGACCGGCGCACGACGTAACGCCTCACTGGTTGCTGTCTCAACCGGTCTGCTGCAAAACATGAGCCGTGATGAAGCGGAAGCGGTACTGGCACACGAAGTGTCGCACATCGCTAATGGCGACATGATCACCATGACGCTAATCCAGGGCGTAGTGAACACCTTTGTGATTTTCGTTTCACGCATTCTGGCGCAGATCGCGGCAGGCTTTATGTCCGGCAACCGTGATGGTGAGGAGAGCAGCAACGGCAACCCGCTGGTCTACTTTGCGGTGTCGATGGTGCTGGAACTGGTGTTTGGTATTCTCGCCAGCATCATTACCATGTGGTTCTCCCGTCACCGTGAGTTCCATGCCGATGCCGGTTCAGCGAAGCTGGTGGGTCGTGAGAAGATGATTGCGGCGTTACAGCGTCTGAAAACCAGCTATGAACCGCAGGAGCCGAGCAGCATGATGGCGTTCTGCATCAACGGCAAAGGCAAATCATTCAGTGAGCTGTTTATGTCGCATCCGCCGTTAGATAAGCGTATTGAAGCACTGCGCAGCGGTCAGTATCTGAAGTAGCACTAAGCAGAGCAAATAAGGCGACCCGCGGGTCGCCTTTTCTGTTTTAGAAATCAGCATCAGATTGAATCTGACAGCAATATCTCAGCTCCAGTATCTTAGCTCAAAGAGCAGGGAACCCAGAGAGAGGAGGATAACGTCCCGACGCCTGTACAAAAACGCCGGGAGCGTTTTTAAACAACGCAAAGCGTTGGCCCGTTTATGGGCACACATCAGGGATGAGGTGCGTAATCGTGTGGGACGACCGTCATGGATGACAGTAGTTTTTCCGATCTGTCTGGGCTCCCTGTGCAGACCCGGCCTTACAGCGAATCGGTTCACATGCTGTAAGGCGTTCGCTTTTTCGCTGCCATCAGGCGCGGGTCTGCGTCATGCGCGACACGCTCACCAGCGCCGCCACGGCGGCAAAGCTGCCCGCCAGCAGCAGCGAAACGTGCGTGCCACGCTCATCAAACAGATTAAACATCAGCGCAACCAGCGCAGCACCCATACTCTGACCCAGCAGGCGCGCGGTACCCAGCATGCCGCTGGCAGCGCCGCTGCGGTTACGTGGAGCAGAGGTGACAATTGTGTGGTTGTTAGGTGACTGGAACAGCCCAAAACCGGCACCGCACAGCATCATGCGCCAGATAATATCACCATCGCCAGGGTTTGCTGGCAGCCAGGCGAGCAGGAACAGCCCCAGGGCGAACATCGCCAGCCCGATTCCTCCCAGCAGCCCGGCATGCACCCGCTCAATCAGCCGGCCGGCTATTGGCGCAAACACCATGGTCGCCAGCGGCCAGGGCGTCAGAAGTAAACCGGTTGCCACCTCATCACGCTGCAGGACGTTTTGCAGGAAGAAGGGCAGTGAGACCATCGCCAGCATCTGCGCGCAGAAGGAGCAGACCGACGTGCCCATCGACAGGCTGAAAATGGGGATACGCAACAGATCAACCGGCAGCAGCGGCACCGCCATGTTTAACTGACGACGAATAAAGAACCAGCCTGTCACCAACAGAACAACGACCTCCGACAGCACCAGCAGATGACTCTGACCCTGCGCAAAACCGCTCAATGCGGAGATGATCAGACCAAAGAACAGGGCATTCATGATCGCGCTGGGCACATCAAATTTCTGTGCGGTGGCTTTTTGCGGATTATCGGGCAGTGTGCGCAGCGCCAGCCACAATGCAATAGCACCCAGCGGGACGTTAATCAGAAACAGCCATTTCCAGCTCGCCACTGACAGAATCGCAGCCGCTACTGTCGGGCCTGCCGCGGTCGACACCGCCACCACCAGCGAGTTAATTGCCATGCCGCGTCCCAGATAGCGCTGGGGATAAATAATGCGTATCAACGCAGTGTTCACACTCATCAGCGCGGCGCCACCTAACCCCTGCAGCACGCGGGCAAAGGTCAGCATGGTTAGCGTGGTCGAGAAGGCGCAGAACAGCGAGGTGGCAATAAACAGCGCCAGGCCGGCCTGGTAGACGCGCCGATAGCCCAGCATATCGCCCAGAAACGAGAGCGACAGCAGCGAGACGATAATCGCAATCTGATAGGCATTCACTATCCAGATTGACTGCGCCGGGCTTGCATTGAGTTCACGCGAAATGGTCGGCAGGGCGACGTTGGCAATCGCGCCATCCAGCACCGCCATGGTCAGCCCGATAGCGATTGTGGCAATAGCCATATAGCGCTGACGGCCTGGTAATCCATCCTGCGGAGGAGAAAGAGTCATAAGTTAATTACTAAAGAGGGTGAATATCATCATGCTAATGAAATTAACGCTGAAATGCAGCGATCGAACGGATAAAAAACTGTCTTAAAATATGACGCATGGGTTAAAGCATTGCTGCCATGCTGCGCCTCACTCTATACTGACTATCCGTTCCATTTTTTTTGAAACAGGTTTAATAAGGTGCGCGATGTCCATTGGTGAAAATGATAAACAGCCTGATTCGGTCTCTTCTGTTCTTAAAGTGTTTGGCATTTTGCAGGCGCTGGGCGAAGAGCGCGATCATGGTATTACTGAGCTCGCGCAGCGCGTCATGATGTCAAAAAGCACCGTCTACCGTTTTCTGCAGACCATGAAGTCGCTGGGCTATGTCACGCAGGAAGGCGAGAGCGAGAAGTACTCACTGACGCTGAAGCTGTTTGAGCTGGGTGCAAAAGCATTACAGAACGTTGATTTAATCCGCAGCGCGGATGTGCAGATGCGTGAGTTGTCGCGTCTGACCAAAGAGACGATTCATCTGGGCGCGCTGGAAGAGGACAGTATTGTCTACATCCACAAAATCGACTCGCTCTATAACCTGCGTATGTATTCACGCATTGGTCGTCGTAATCCGCTGCATACCACTGCGATCGGTAAAGTGCTGCTGGCCTGGCGCGACCGAAGCGAAGTGGAGGAGATTCTACGGGATGTGGAGTTTAAACGTAGCACGGCCAATACGCTGTTAAGCGCGGAGGCGTTGATTACGACGCTGGATCAGGTCAGAGCGCAGGGTTATGGTGAGGATAATGAAGAACAGGAAGAGGGATTGCGCTGCCTCGCCGTGCCGGTATTCGACCGATTTGGCGTGGTGATTGCGGGACTCAGTATCTCTTTTCCCACCATTCGTTTTTCAGAAGATGCCCGTCAGGATTACGTGGCCATGCTGCATCGTGCGGCGCGCACGCTTTCATCAGAGATGGGCTATCACGACTACCCGTTCTGAAAACAGCGGGCCATCCGGCCCGCCATTCTACTAGTTATCGATCACTTCTCCGCTTTTCTTCAGCAACGGGCAATCCGTTACGCCCACTACACCACTGTCAGTGTGCAGATACTGCGCGCTGATCACGCCGCGAGCGGTCAGATAACTGCATTGCAGGCCAAGTCCGGCTGCATTTTTAGTGCTGCCGGTTAATACGCCATAGCCGGTAAACAGCATCGCCAGCCAGATCACCGCTAGCAAGCCTATCGTGCGAATCAACAGTTTCATTATGTCTCCTTGTGAAAGATAACTCAGCGCACAACCTGGTGCTGCCGGTTATGATGATATCAGCATGCCTCGGTTTTCAGGCAGGATCGATCAGAGATAACTGAAACGGCAAAATCTGCATTGACGTGATCCCCATTATCTTTTGTGATGGCTAAAGGTAGAATAGGGGGTTGGCGTGTTCACTTTGTTTTATGAGGCAGTTATGAATGAGTTAGCCGCAAATCCGGGACCGCTGGTCAGTTATGGCCTGATGGTCATTATTTTAATTGTGGCGTTTATTGCCTGGTTCTTTGTTAACCGGGCCAGCGTTCGCGCCGGAGAGCAAATTCACTTACTGGCGTCGTTGCTGGAAGAGCAGAAGAAACAGAACCAGTTGCTGCGCCGTCTGATTGAGATGCAGCCCGTCTCCGAGGTCAAAAAAACCGATGAAGATGCGGAGAAACGGGACTTTATCCGGTTAATTCCGGAACGTTAATCACAGCAGAGAGGCAGGATGGCCTGGAAAAATCCGTGGTATGACAGCAGTAAAGCGCACCATACGCCCGAGGGGTTCTGTAGTCCAGAACCGGAGCAGCGCCAGCCAGGCGATCTGCAGCGCTGGCGCAGAGAGCGTAAGGCTCAGGGACTGCCGCATCCTCCACAGCAGGGCTATGCGGCGTTCACCGATCAATGGTGGCAGCCAGCCGACATCCGCGGCAGTGACGATCGCATCTGGTGGCTGGGGCATGCTGCCGTGCTGTTGCGGCTGAACGAGCAATATATCCTGATCGATCCTGCAATCGGCTCACGCGCTTCGCCGTTCTCATTTGCCGGACCACAGCGAAAAACACCTGCGCCGCTCAGTATCGCTGATCTGCCGCGTCTGGATGTGGTGCTGATTTCTCATAACCATTACGATCATCTTGATCGGACGACCGTTAAAGCTATTGTCCGGCGTTTCCCTCAGGCAACCTTTATTGTGCCGCTGGGTCTGGCTAAGTGGTGCAGGGCGCGGGGCGTGAAACAGGTGCATCAGCTCGACTGGTGGCAGCAGACTGCGGTCAATGGCCTCTGTTTTGATGCCGTTCCGGCACGTCACTGGAGCATGAGAACGCTACGCGATCGAAACCGTTCGCTCTGGTGCGGCTGGGTTGTGCGGTCTGCCTCCGTACGTTTCTGGTTTTCGGGCGACAGCGGTTATAGCGACAGCCTGCTGGACATTCCAGGCAGACTGGGGCCGTTCAACCTGGCCGCTTTGCCGATTGGCGCCTATGCACCTGAATGGTTCATGGCAAGCCAGCATATGAATCCCGATCAGGCGGTGGCGCTGTGGCAGGCAGCCGGCAGGCCGTTAACGCTGCCGATCCACTGGGGTGTGTACGAACTGGCCGATGAGTCACTGGATGCGCCACCAAAAGAACTGGCAGATGCGCTGCTGCGGGCAAACGAGCGAAACGACGGCTTCACGCCCTGGCGAATAGGTGAAAGCCGAAGGCTGAATAATGACGCCCAGGAATTATCCTAAACCCTGATGGATAAATAAAAGCCAGTACTTTTTTATCTGATATCAATTTTTCAAATCGAAAGTTAAATTATTAATAAGAAAAATTGTCTTCGATGCTTTTATTTGACGCAAGGCTAATGTGTTACTCATGGTTTTGGTGCAAAAAAATGTTGTTTGTACAAAAATAAACAGCGGTGTACAGGATTGACGTCAGATTTCTGATATCTTCAACCGTTACCGCTTCGCTTTATCATTCTGCAATTGCCATATTTGTGAAATATTAATTTCTTATGGTATCCATCGAATTCATACTGGCAGCCGCAACGTGGCACCGCGCTGGCCGGGCAGGGGCCTTATTCGTGCAGACATGCGTAAACCCACCTGACAGGCAATGTGAGCCTTTTGGCAATTATGTGCACAGGCTCTCTGAGCCCCTAAAAATGGCTTGCCATTATTTTTAGGATATGTGATAACAATTCCTGAGTTAAACGAGGTACAGTTCTGTTTATGCATGGCATCTTCAGTAAAGAAGTACGAGTAAAGACGTTGACGTTGAATACCGCTTCCTTGCCGAACCTTAATTAGTGCCTCATGCAGTAATGTCTCTGGTTTTTCTGTATGACAGCCTTCGGGCTAAATAAACATCTAAAGGAATTTGCAAAATGGCAAAGATTAAAGGTCAGGTTAAGTGGTTCAACGAGTCTAAAGGTTTTGGTTTTATCACCCCTGCTGACGGCAGCAAAGATGTGTTCGTACACTTCTCTGCTATCCAGGGCAATGGTTTCAAAACCCTGGCTGAAGGCCAGAGCGTTGAGTTCGAAATTCAGGACGGCCAGAAAGGCCCGGCAGCAGTTAACGTAACTGCTATCTGATTCGACTCCGCCTCGGTGCGTCGCACCCTGACACGGAATCTCAAAGCCCTGGCTTCTCAGCCGGGGCTTTCTTTATGCTTCCGATGCGTAAACGATAAGGTTACACTGCGCCGCGTTATCTGATGCCGGAGCACCTTATGTCCCTGATTTGCCCTCTTTGCCACTCACCTCTGACCTTCACAAACCGCAGCTGGTGCTGTGAAAATCGCCATCAGTTTGATCAGGCGAAAGAAGGCTACGTCAATTTGCTGCCCGTTCAGCACAAACGCTCACGGGAGCCAGGTGACAGTGCAGAGATGATGCAGGCACGGCGGACGTTTCTTGAGGCAGGCTACTACCAACCGCTTCGTGATCAGGTGGTCAGCCTGCTCAGCCCGGCACTGACCCAGCCGGCGTGCAAAATTCTTGATATAGGCTGTGGCGAAGGCTACTACACCGCCGCACTGGCTGAGGCGGCAGGCGGAGAGGCACAGATTTATGGGCTGGATGTTGCCCGAATGGCAATCCGTCTGGCGGCAAAGCGCTATCCTGCGGTGCGCTTCTGCGTCGCCTCCAGCCAGCGCTTACCCTTTGCCGATCAGGCCCTGGATGCGGTGGTACGCATCTACGCCCCCTGCAATGAAGCAGAACTGGCACGCGTGCTGAAGCCGGGTGGCCTGGTATTGACGGTCACACCTGGCCCGCATCATCTGCAACAGTTTAAAGCGCTGATTTACCGCGAAGTGCAGTTGCATGTGCCGGAGCAGAAAGCGTACCCCGGATTCACGCAGGTGACACAGCAGGCGCTGCGTTACCCGATGGCATTAACCGGCGCAGCGGCGACAACCCTGTTGCAGATGACGCCATTCGCCTGGCGGGCGCGGGAGGAGGTCTGGCAAACGCTGCAGCAGAGCGAGCAGTTCAGCTGCGATGCCGACTTTAGCCTGACGATGTGGCAGCGCGACTAACGCGCTTCTACCAGGGTGTTATAGATGCGCTCCAGATCGTCGAGTTGCTGCACCGCGATCAGCAGTCGACGCTGTTCAAGCTGAATCACCAGAATGCCATCCTCAGAGAGATTCATCCCCTGAATCCGCCGGTAATCGATCCAGACACCGGCGTAAAACAATCCATCATTCTTCATCAGTAGCGTAGGTTTTCGCAGCCAGAAGAGCCAGAACGCCAGAAAACTCAGCATCATCAGCAGAGAGGTGGTGAGCTGCGGGCCGTGATGACTGACGTTGTTCCACAGCAAAATCAGCAGCAGACCGATAAAAATCAGGCTGTCGAGTTTATGCTGCCTGCGCAGCGTGACCCTTAAGCGGGTGGGGCCATGCCGACGCGGCAGAATCGCCTCATGGTAAACGGCAAACCCCATCAGGGCGGCGATACAACACGCAATCAACGCGTCAGTTAAAGACATCACATCTACCTCAAACAGGGTGAGCTCAGCCGGTTGTGGCTCAGCTCACCACGCTTAAAAGCCGGGAGCGCAGGCTCCCGGCCGGGTGAAATTACAGACCGAGCAGGCCGATCCAGTAACCAAAGATACCGATGGCGAAGAAGCCGACGATAATCCACAGCGCGTTCACTTTACGACGCAACAGCCACATACAGCCAAAGGTCAGCAGCAGCGGCACCACGCCCGGCATCAGTTGATCAAGGATCGACTGAACCGTGGTGACGGTGGTTTTACCAGTGGAGTCGGTGATGCGCGAGACGACCAGCGGGATGTTAACGTGCGTCCACTTGTTGACCAGCGCCCCCATGACAAACAGGCCCAGAATCGAGGCGCCCTCCGTGAGCTTCTGCAGAAAACCGCCGCCCATGTCGCTGACAATGTCGATTCCTTTACGATAGCCATACGCCACGCCGTAGTAGCGGGTTAGCAGACGCGCCAGGTTAAACAGCACAAAGAACAGCAACGGCCCCAGCAGACTGCCGCTCATTGCGATACCGGCACCCAGCGCGGCAAACACCGGACGTACCGTGCCCCAGAAGATCGGGTCGCCGACACCGGCCAGCGGTCCCATCAGGCCGACTTTCAGGCCGTTAATCGCCGCATCGTCGATGGGTGCGCCGTTGGCACGCTGCTCTTCCATCGCCATGGTGACGCCCAGTACCGGCGCGGCCACATAAGGATGGGTGTTAAAGAACTCCAGATGACGCTTTATTGCCTGCTTACGCTCATCATTGTTCTCCGGATAGAGACGGCGGATCACCGGCACCATAGAGAAGCAGAAGCCCAGCGCCTGCATACGTTCAAAGTTCCATGAGCCCTGGAACAGGTTCGAGCGCATAAAGACGGCGCGAACATCTCCGGCTGTCAGTTTCTTTCCGACTTTCGTAATATCAACCATGTGCTCACCTGTTCCTTAATCGAGTTCGTTATCAAGATCGTTTGCGGTTGCTGCACCATTGGGTGCGCCTGCTACACGGTTGTATTTCGGGCTGAGCTGGATGTAGAGCACGGCCATGACCACGCCAATCACGCCCAGCGCCACCAGGTTAAAGTTGGTAAACGCCGCGGTGACGAAGCCGAGATAGAAGAACGGCATCAGGTAGCCTGCGCGCATCATGTTGATGACCATCGCGTAACCGACGACCACAATCATGCCACCCGCGATATTCAGACCGTTGGTGACGACTTCAGGGATAGAACTGAGCAGGGCGTGAACCGCACTGGTGCCGACCGAAATCGCCACAATCAGCGCCGGAATAGCGATACGCATCGCCTGCAACAACAGGGCAGAGACATGGATCCAGGAGATGGCCGTGAGGTTACCTTTTTCGGCGGCTTTATCAGCTGCGTGCTGGAAGGCCACAGTCAGGGTACGCACGATAATGGTCAGCACCTGTCCGGCCGCCGCCAGCGGAATGGCCAGCGCGATACCGGCACCCACACTCTGACCGCCGGCGATCACCAGGATGGTCGAGATAATGGAGGCGAGGGCGGCATCAGGGGCCACGGCGGCACCGATGTTCATCCAGCCCAGTGCAATCATCTCCAGCGTACCACCGATGATAATGCCGGTTTTCATATCACCCAGCACGATACCAATCAGAGTACAGGCCACCAGCGGTCGGTGAAACTGAAACTCATCCAGAATCGACCCCATACCGGCAATGCAGGCGACAATAAAAATTAAAATAATTTGTAGCGAGGTTATTTCCATCATACTTCTTGTCCTCAGCAGGATAACGACGAGCCCGGAAACGCAGGCGCAGAAGTGCTTCTGTTACGCGTTAACTTTCGCAATCAGATCCATCATTTTCAGTTTCTGGTCACTGGAAACTTTACGCACTTCCAGTTCAATATTGCGTTCGTTGAGTTTTCGGAAGGCGGCAATATCTTTTTCATCAACCGAGATTGCATTATTCACCTGGGTTTTTCCCTGGCGGAATGCCATCCCGCCGATGTTCACCGTTTTAATATCCACACCCTGTTCCACGACGCGCAGAACATCGGTGGGATTGGTAAACAGCAGCATCACGCGATCCTGACCATACTTCGGGTTATTCCACACCCGCACCATTTTATCGACATCCACCACATGGGCTGTCACGCCGGGCGGGGCGACCTGCGTCAGCAGGGTTTTACGCACGTGGTCGTTGGCCACTTCATCACTGACCACGATAATGCGCTGAACGTTGGTCTCTTTCGTCCAGCGTGTCGCGACCTGTCCATGAATCAGACGGTCATCTATGCGCGTCAGTCCGATTTTCATGTGATCGCCAGGTGCCATCGGTTTAGCCGGTTGCGCTGCAGCGGCCGGTTTTACCGCAGCCGGTGCCGGTGCTTCTTCTTTGGCTTTCAGGGCTTTAACCCCTTCACGGCCAGTTTCGACCGCGACGGCGACCAGTTCGTCAAATCCGGGATCGTCATCGCGCGCCATCAGGGTTTCGACCAGCATCGGGATATTGACCCCGGCGATGACCTCATACTGGGGCTTATCGACGACGATACGGCTGGCCGCATTAAACGGGCTGCCACCCCAGGTATCGACTAAAAACAGGACCCCTTTGCTGGTATCCAGTTCTGCCAGTCGTGCATTATATTTTTCAATCAGCGTTTCTGCATTTTCACCAGGGACAAAATCTATCCAGCCGACATTGTCCTGCTCGCCCAACAGCATTTCTGCTGTTTTCAGCAGTTGTTCCGCTGCCCAGCCGTGTGTACCAATTACAATCGCAATGGTCACGTGCTACCTCCGTTCGCTAGAGATGCTCATCTGAGTCAATGAACTGTATTGAGTCATGCTTTGGTTATTGTTTTAACCGGGTGATTCGATTAATCGGTTTAGCGTCGAAAAAACATGGGTTAATGACGTTAAGGCGATAAAGTCGCGATTTATTTTAGTGATCGAAAAAATAAATTATGTGATGTCTGTCAGCTATTCACCCTGTGAAGAGGCGAGTCACCCTTTTTATGCGCCCGATCATCCGCTCTGCAGATTGTAAAAATAAGAAAATTTTTTGACGCAAATCACCGACCTGATACATTAACGTTCTGTTTAATACTCAGGAGTAACGGGCTTCAGCCCACCTTTATGGATCGTCACCGACGTCGCTTAACCTGTTCTTTGCGCCTGCTGGCGCGTCACCCTTCGCCTCGCGGCGTTTTCACCGCTTTACCGACCATCCGGATGTCACGTTTCACTGCGCTGATACGCACCGGCTCAATCTGTTCCCTGTTCTGGAGTCATAAATAATGGAATTTTTATTCGACCCCTCAATCTGGGCGGGTTTACTGACGCTCATCGTGCTGGAAATCGTACTCGGCATCGATAACCTGGTGTTTATTGCCATTCTGGCCGACAAACTGCCGCCAAAGCAGCGTGACAAGGCCCGTTTGATTGGCCTGTCGCTGGCACTGATTATGCGTCTGGGCCTGCTGTCACTGATTTCCTGGATGGTGACGCTGACAACACCTCTTTTCAGCGTAGGCGGTTTCAGCTTTGCGGGTCGTGATTTAATTCTGCTGGCGGGTGGTCTGTTCCTGTTATTTAAGGCGACGATGGAGTTGCACGAGAGGCTGGAGAACCGGCAGCTCGACGGATCAGGTAATCGGGGATATGCCAGTTTCTGGGCAGTCGTGACGCAGATTGTGGTGCTGGATGCGGTCTTCTCGCTGGATGCTGTGATTACGGCTGTAGGTATGGTCAACCACCTGCCGGTGATGATGACGGCTGTGGTGATTGCGATGGGTGTGATGCTGCTGGCGTCTAAGCCGTTAACTAACTTCGTTAACGCGCATCCGACCGTGGTGGTGCTCTGTCTGAGCTTCCTGTTAATGATCGGTCTGTCACTGGTAGCAGAAGGCTTCGGCTTCCATATTCCTAAAGGTTATCTCTATGCGGCAATCGGCTTCTCAATTCTGATTGAGATGTTTAACCAGATTGCGCGTCGAAACTTTATCCGCCATCAGTCCAACCGTCCGATGCGTGAACGTACCGCAGAGGCGATTCTGCGCCTGATGGGAGGCCGCAATCGTGCCCAGATGGCCAGTAACAGCAACACCAGCAGCAGCGAAGAGGCTGCGCTGGCGGAAGCGATGCCGCAGGAAGCGTTTAAAGATGAAGAACGTTACATGATTAATGGCGTACTGACCCTGGCGTCACGTTCAATTCGCAGCATCATGACGCCGCGCGGTGAAATCTCCTGGGTTGATGCGAATCGTCCGGTGGATGAGATTCGCGGTCAGCTGCTTGATACCCCCCACAGTCTGTTTCCGGTCTGCCGGGGTGAGCTGGACGAAATTGTCGGCGTAGTGCGCGCTAAAGAGCTGCTGGTGGCGCTGGAGCATGGCGTGGATGTGGCAACCTTTGCGGCCAATAGCCCGACCATTGTGGTGCCGGAGACGCTGGATCCGATTAACCTGCTTGGCGTGCTGCGCCGTGCCAAAGGTAGCTTCGTTATCGTCACCAACGAGTTTGGTGTGGTCCAGGGTTTGATCACGCCACTGGACGTGCTGGAAGCGATCGCGGGTGAATTCCCGGATGAAGATGAAACGCCTGATATTGTGGCGGACGGTGATGGCTGGTTAGTTAAGGGCGGGACCGATCTGCATTCGCTGCAGCAACTGCTCGATTTCCATGAGCTGGTCGATCCGACAGAGGACCACGCCTCGCTGGCCGGTCTGCTGATTGAGCAGAAAGGGCAGTTACCGCTGCCTGGCGATGTAATTGATATCACTCCGCTGCATTTCCAGATCATCGAAGCGACCGACTACCGCATCGATCTGGTGCGTGTCACCAAAGATAAACCGCATGACGAAGATGAAGAGGGTTAATTCTTCACGTTGTTGCTAAGGCGCGGCTGGCATAACCGGCCGCGGTAAATCTTCCCGACAGCCGCTGCTTCAACGTCGCGGCTGTTTTTTTATCTGTGGGTATCGGCCTGGTGCAGTAACAGCCACGCCGGAAAATCCTGCAGCGGCATCGGACGGGCAAAATAGTAACCCTGCAGATGATCCACGCCGCGTTCGCGCAGATAAGCCGCCTGCACAGCCGTTTCCACGCCCTCAGCAACCAGACTGATGTTCAGGCGCTGGGCCAGCGAAATCACCATATCCGTTACCGTCGCGTTGATGGCGTCAGTGCCGATAGCTGCTGTGAAAATTTTGTCTATTTTCAGCACGTCGGGCTGCAGGTCTTTCAGATAGGAGAGTGAACTATGACCGGTGCCGAAGTCATCAATCGCCAGCTGAACGCCGATATCGTGCAGCTGCGTAATGACCGATTGATCCACCACCGGGAGTGCATCCCGCTCGGTGAGCTCCACCATCAGTGTCGGCACTGGCGAGGCGGGCCACCACAGCTTTTGCAGATCTTCAATAATTGCGCCGTCCCGGAAATGACTGGCAGCCACGTTGATAGCGATATGGAAGGCGGGATCCGTGGGCAATAGCGGTAGCTGACTCACCACTTCATTCAGCACAAAGCGCGTCAGCGGCTTGATCAGATTCTGGCGCTCAGCCAGCGGAATAAAAACATCCGGTGCAATCCAGCCCTGACGGGCATTATGCCAGCGCATCAGTATCTCAATACCGTCGCACTGACCACTTTTGCTATTGATCAGTGGCTGGCAATAAACCATAAACTCGCGGGCGGTAATGCCATAACTGATTTGCCAGCTCAGGCTCATGCGATTTGCAGTTGCCAGCCAGACGATATAGCCCATAAGCAGGCTCAGCAGCACTGCCAGCGGCAGCTGTGAGGGTAGCGTTGCCAGCGCCGATCGGGTAGGAGAGGGGCCATAGAGTGTAAGCGTGAATGGATAGCGCAGCGAGCCTTGTTCATAGCTCACCTCATCGTCTGCAGCGACTGTCGACTCGATCAACGGATTACCATACTCCAGGCTCTGTCCGTTAACGTTAAACACGGCGCGTTCAACCCAGGGTAACTGCGGCTCCAGCAGATAATTGCTCATCATTTCGATGTTAATTACCTGCAAAATGCCTGAGCGGTTATCCGGGCTTTTTGGCGTCCACAACATTAAAATCGGTGAGCCTTTGAGAAGATAATCATCGGTTGAGAGGGTCATACGCTCGCCATTATAGGCAAGGTCGGGCCAGGTCTGGCTAAAAGGAATCGCGCGGGGTCCATAAACACTGGAGCAGTAAAGTACATCGTTATCCACCAGCAGAATCGCCCGGAGCGTCTGCAGAGAAGAGATTTTTTCGATGAGTGGAAAACGAACATTGTTGCAGGGTACACCCACGAGGCCCAGCGTATTATTCGCGGAAACTTCCAGCGGCGAAAACATCCGGTCAAACCGCATAATCGCTTTATTGGCGAAATCCATTGCCTGACGTTCAATACGTGACTTTTCTTCAAAATAGCGAAAGGCCAGCGTCAATATCATGACCACGATGGCGATTGAGAATGCTATGAGCAAACGCTTGCGTCTGAATTGTCCAACAAATTGCTGGGCCATAAACATCAGTATCCACCTTCCCAAAAAGCCAGAATAAAGCAAAAAATTACGGGGTTAGTATCGGCACGGCCAGATCAATATTGAGGCCGAAATGCAGAAAAGCGGGTCTGGAAAGCGACGAAAGCCGGACGGTTGCGCGGAAAACACTCTACCGTTAAAACCTGCGCTGAGATAGCGCAGGATGCGGATTTTATTACAGTTGAACGTTATTTAAACATTTAAACGTTTCGTTCAATCACACTGCACTTTAATTGCCAGACCGCCGCGTGAGGTTTCGCGGTATTTAGCGTTCATATCTTTGCCCGTTTCATACATCGTCTCAATAACCTTATCCAGCGAGACGCGAGGTTCGCTGGTACGACGCAGTGCCATTCGCGCCGCGTTAATGGCTTTAACTGAGGCGATCGCATTGCGCTCAATGCAGGGCACCTGAACCTGACCGGCAACCGGGTCACAGGTTAGTCCCAGGTTGTGCTCCATGCCAATTTCAGCGGCCACGCAGACTTGCTCAGGACTGCCGCCCAGCAACTCGGCCAGACCGGCCGCCGCCATGGAGCAGGCCACACCCACTTCACCCTGGCAACCCACTTCAGCACCGGAAATAGATGCGTTCATTTTGTACAGTACGCCAATGGCGCCGGAGGCAAGGAAATAGCGCAGAAAAATATCGGGGGTTACCGGCTCGATAAAGTGATCGTAATAAGCCAGCACCGCCGGCACGATGCCACAGGCACCGTTTGTTGGTGCGGTGACGACACGACCTCCTGCGGCGTTCTCTTCGTTGACGGCCAGTGCATACATATTAATCCAGTCGATAACAATCATCGGGTCACTGGAGTGCTTAGTGGAGGAGGTCAGGAGGCGACGCAGTGAGGCAGCACGACGTGGCACGCGCAGCGGTCCGGGCAACACACCTTCGGTATTCAGACCGCGATCGATACAGGCCTGCATCGTCTGCCAGATATCGGTGAAATAGGCATAGATCTCATCGCGGCTGTGCAGCGCCAGCTCATTTTTCATCACCAGGCCAGAGAGGGAGAGGCCGGTCTCATGGCAGTGCGCCAGCAGATCTTTAGCGGAATGAAACGGCCATGGCACTGACACTTCATCCAGTGCCGACTGCCCAAAGTGCTCTTCATCAACGATGAAACCGCCGCCAACGGAGTAATAGGTCTTCGACAGAATCAGCAGGTCACCTGCAAACGCCAGCAGACGCAGACCATTTTCATGCAGCGAGAGGTTCTCGCTGCGGAACACCATGCCGCCTTCGCGCGGAAAATCGACTTCATGCGCGCCTTTCGCCAGCAGCAGCCGCTCACGCTGTTCGACATCTTTAATAAACGCGGGTATCGCATCAATATCCACGGTATCGGGCGATTCACCCGCCAGACCCATGATGATCGCGATATCCGTATGATGGCCTTTGCCGGTCAGAGACAGAGAACCATAGACATCTACGGCGATTCGGGTCACCTCCTGAAGCTTTTCCTGTTCGCACAGCAAATCCACAAACTGCTTACCCGCTTTCATCGGGCCGACAGTATGCGAACTCGATGGGCCGATGCCCACTTTGAACATGTCGAAAACACTAATCACAGGTGACACTCCTCACAATTATTCTCAGTCTGCCGGGGCAGTTTATGGCGCCCATAGTAATAGTCATGCACCGGAAAAGAGCGCTTTTTCGCATGAAATAAACTTATCTAAAAAGATAGAAAAAATTATAGCGCAGCCCGGCAGGTCGCTGGCGAGCATCTGTGAAAAAACAGGCAAAAAGGTTTCAGAAGGCGATCTGGGTGCTCAATGAACGGATGATTCCGGCGGTCATGCCCCACACCAGATAATCCTGGTAGCGCGAGAGCCAGACCGGATGGCGTACACCGGCCCGATGCACCTCCAGCGCGCTGTAGCGGCTTAGCTGCAGAGCTTCGGCCAGCGGCATCTCAAAAGCACTGCTGACCTCATCCGGGTTAAGAGTAAGTCGTAAATCGGCCGGAATAATGCCCAGCACGGGCGTGACCTGGAAGCCGGTGCTGCTGGTGACGGCAGGCAGCGCACCCAGTATCTCGACCTGCTGCGGATCGATGCCGACCTCTTCCTGCGCTTCACGGAGTGCTGTGTTGATCAGTGAGGCGTCGGTGTCATCCTGCATCCCGCCGGGAAAGGCGACCTGTCCGGCGTGCTTGCGCAGGGCCTGCGAACGCTGCGTCAGCAACAAACCCGGCTCAGGACGGGCCACAATAGGCACCAGCACCGCAGCATGACGTCCTGAGAGACGCTGGGTGCTGCGGGCGGGTTGCTGCAATAAAAAACGGCTGCGAAAAACATCAATCGTCAGTGCCAACTGAACCTCCTGCCTGCTCAAGTGTCGGTAAGATCCGGCTGACTTTATCGAGCGTTTCCTGATACTCCGCTTCCGGATCGCTGTCAGCCACCAATCCGCCACCGGCAGAGCAGTAGAGTTGCTGGCCTTCGGCGATTAGCGTGCGAATCGTGATGCTGGTATCCATCCGGCCACACAGGCTGATATAGCCGATGCTGCCGCACCAGGCATTGCGGCGCTGCGGTTCCAGCTCATCAATAATCTCCATTGCCCGAATCTTAGGTGCACCGGTTATCGAGCCGCCAGGAAAACAGGCGCGCAGTAAATCAGTGGCCTGCAGGCTGTCAGGTAGCTGCGCCCGCACCGTGCTCACCAGGTGATGCACGGCGGGGAAGGGTTCAACCACAAACAGCTCTGGCACCGTAACCGAACCGGGTCGCGCCACACGGCCAATATCGTTGCGCAGCAAATCAACAATCATCAGATTTTCAGCCCGATCTTTCTCCGCATGGCGCAACGACTCCGCCTGTTGTGCGTCGGCAATCGGGTCGTCACAGCGTGGTCGGGTCCCTTTAATGGGGCGAGTTTCAATCTGCTTGTTATTCAGCGACAGGAAGCGTTCCGGCGACAGGCTGAGAATTGCACTGTCAGGCAGCCGCAGAAACGCGCTGAAGGGTGCGCGGTTAGCCGCATTGAGGAGAGTGAATGCCTGCCACTCATCACCCTGATAACCCGCCTGAAAACGCTGTGCCAGGTTTACCTGATAACAGTCACCGGCCTGAATATAAGCCTGAACGGCGGCAAAGCGCGCGGCGTATTCGGCATAGCTCATATTAGAGCGCCAGCGGCTTGTCAGCGAAAAGGGTACAGTTTCGCGTACAGGCCACTGTGCCAGCCAGGCGGCACGTTCTTCAACATTGCTCAACGCCACGAGCGTCAGGGTTTGCTGATGATGGTCGGCAATCAATGCCCAGTCATAGATTCCTGTGGCCATGTCAGGCGTAGTGAGATCGGCTGCAGCCCGCTGCGGCAGGGACTCAAACCGGCGGCCCAGGTCATAACCAAACAGCCCCAGCGCACCGCCCTGAAACGGCAGCGTCTCGCTGGATGCAGGTGTGACGCCCAGCGCATCACACTGTTGCTGCACCAGCAACAGGGGATCGGCGGTTGATTCGGTTGTACCGGTTGGGTCGCTGAGCGTCGTGATTGCGCCGCGGGTCACCAGGGTGGCGCGGGGATCGGCGGTCAGAAGATCAAAACGGTTGTCACTGTGGCTGGCCTGCGCGGAGGAGAGCAGCATCGCCCAGGGCAGATGGGCAAGGGTGGCGAAACGCTGAGTCAGCGCATCGGGGGTATAATCAAGCGTGAGGGTTTCAACAATCATCGGGCAGACAAATCAGAAAGCTAAGAGGCGGTCAGACTGACATATTTTTTCCTCACTGGCACCTGTTAGTTCCACGTGGGATACTGTCTGACCCAACGCAGGAGTAAAAAATGTTTATTGGATTACCGGCTCTCTCTCATGAGCAACAACAACAGGCCGTCGAACGTATTCAGGCGCTGATGGCAGGCGGACTATCGAGCGGTGAAGCAATCGCCCAGGTGGCGCAGGAAATCCGCGAAAATCACAAGGGCGAACGTATTCGGGCGTTATTCGAAGACGAAGATGACGAAAACGAAGAGGAATAACGCCCGGCAGGTTTAACGTGCAGCGATGATTTTAATTTCGATCTTGTATTTTGGATTTAGCAGACCGGCCTGAACCGTACAGCGCACCGGCGCATTGCCCGGCGAAACCCAGGCATCCCAGGCGCGGTTCATGGCGGGGAAGTCGGCTTTATCTACCAGGAACAGCGTCGCATCCAGAATTTTGCTTTTATCGCTACCGAGCCGGGTCAGAATGGCGTCAATCACCGCCAGCGCATTGGCGGTCTGTGCTTCTGCGTCGGCATCCAGATTTTCGGGCACACTGGTGTAATAGATTGTGTCGTTATGAATGACGGCTTCGGACATACGATGTTCCGGGTCAATGCGGGTAATACTCATCGGTTTCTCCCTGGTTAATTGCGCATTAGCCTGGCACACTCCTGATATCGCTGTCACCTCTTACGCTTTACAGGCAGCGCTCAACAATCGCCTGTCTGTCTGCCATCACTTCCGGGGACATCCGGAAGGTGGTGAAATATTTCACATCAGCACCTTTTCGGCGGGGCGAAACATCCGCAAAAATAGAATCTTCCCAGGTAAAGACGCTGATCTCACTGCCGTTCGGCTGGGTGTGGGTGGTGTTATCCCGTGCAATGACGCTGGTGGTGGACCAGCCGCGATAAATACAGTCGCTGAGCTGAGGGACGGTGCGGGCGCTTTGGCCCTGGAAAACGGGTTGCTGCAGACGAGCCTGATCAGGGGTAGGTGCCTGGCAGCCCCAGAGCAGCAGCACGCCAGCCAGAGATCCGATGCGGACATAATTCATGATGTACCTCCGCCTGAAACAGGCAGTCGGGTTTAGCCATCTGCGAAACATCACCTGAAGGGCAATGTTAAGCCAGTCTCAGCACATCAGCCTACGGGTGCCACATCCCAACAGTAAGCTGATTTAATCATTATAATCCTGCCTTTTGATTACCTGATGTGTTCATTTGCATTTGATAACTGCATCACACTGTGGCGCTAACTGCGCTGACAATGAGGTGTCCTTAATCGCGCCTGCTGTTAGCGCTGACAGGGGATAAGAAACACGGAATTAGGGGAACTGGCGGCTTAAAAATGTTATAAATCAGTCATGAGATTGCGCCACAGGTTGAGGATTAAAGCATGGCGAATACGCAGTATCTTTTTTGGGTAATGGCTGGCGCTCTGACGCTGCTGTTTATTGTTATCGCGGCATTTGTGGGGTTATCCAAAGGCAGTAAGCAGGGATTTGTTACCTTTGCCGTGCTGTTCATCATCATGCTGGCGGGTGCACTGTACCTGCATCATTAGCAAGGTGCGGTTGGGCTGTTTTCAGTCCATTACAGTGAATTCACGTTTGGTTCACATTTCAGGTGGAAAGTGTGCGGCCTCCAGTGAGTGTTAACTATGATCAGTTGAAATAGCAGCCTTGCTATTTATCACCGGAGGTAATTATGTCTGAACGTCCTGATTACGATGAACCGCTGCCAGATGATGCTGAGATCTATCCGGAAGATGAAGAAGAGGATGAGGAAAACGATCCCTTAGAAAAGGATGTTTAGGCGTTTGAAACGGTTGTCTGACGACCTCTATTTCTTCTGAATTCTGACTCACGCCGCAAAACCGTCAGTCGCGCAGTTTTGCGGTTTCTACACCGGTCTCATTGACTCACTTCTCTCCGCGCCTTTTCCGCTTTACCCGGGTTGCTGGAATCTGGCTAAACAACACCCTGGTGATGACCCTCTGACCGCTCGGGTTGTTCAGATAAACTACCCGGATAAAATCCTTCAGTCATTAGTCTTACTGACATTCGCATCGATGAAAACCTTTAGCGATTCCTGCGCGGATGCACGGCGGTTTATCGCCTTACAGATTAAAAAGCGAATGGAATAATGTCCCTGTTATTAATTAGCTTATTCAGCAGGGTATTTAATGAAGCGGTAAAATTTCAGGTTTTCTTATCGTACTTTCGGGTCACGTACCGCCGCACCTGAAACGGCTAAAACCTCAACCTGTTGATATTTATCGATTTTGATTTGTTTATCCAATACTGACATAATTACAGTGTTTTTGCCGTTCTTAGAGAGGGTATGTGGCAGACGATTTTGCAGTGGATGGCGCACTGGCGTTGGCGATCGCGGGTTTTAAACCGCGTGAAGCACAACGTGAGATGGCGCAGGCGGTATCTGAAGCCGTAAAACAGCAGGGTGAACTGGTGGTTGAAGCCGGCACCGGCACCGGCAAAACCTATGCTTACCTGGCACCCGCCTTGCGGGCCGGAAAAAAAGTCATTGTCTCCACCGGCTCAAAAGCGCTGCAGGATCAGCTTTATGGCCGCGATCTGCCCACCATGATTAAGGCACTGAAGTTCAAAGGGAAAACGGCCTTGCTGAAAGGGCGCTCTAACTATCTCTGCCTGGAACGCATGGAACAGCAGTCGATGGCCGGTGGTGAGCTCACCGTGCAGGCGCTAACCGATCTGGTGACGCTGCGCAGTTGGTCATCACAGACAAAAGATGGCGACATCAGCAGCTGTGCGGGTGTGACCGAAGATAGCCCGATCTGGCCGCTGGTGACCAGCACCAACGACAACTGCCTGGGCATGGATTGTCCGCGCTATAAAGAGTGTTTTGTGGTCATGGCACGTAAGCGCGCCATGGACGCTGATGTGGTGGTCGTTAACCACCATTTGTTTCTTGCCGACCTGGTGGTAAAAGAGGGGGGCTTTGGCGAATTGATTCCCGAGGCTGATGTGATGATCTTCGATGAAGCCCATCAGTTGCCCGATATCGCCAGCCAGTATTTTGGTCAGCAACTCTCCAGCCGCCAGTTACTCGATCTGGCTAAAGATATTATTACCGCCTACCGCACGGAAGTGCGTGATGCCCAGCAACTGCAGAAATCAGCTGATCGACTGGCGCAATGCGCACAGGATTTCCGCCTGTCATTAGGCGATCCGGGTTATCGCGGTAATTTACGCGAACTGCTGAGCGATAACCAGATACTGCGCATGTTCACCTTGCTGGACGATGCGCTGGAGCTCTGTTACGACGTTATCAAACTCTCGCTGGGTCGTTCAGCTCTGCTGGATGCCGCCTTTGAGCGCGCCGCGCTTTACCGTACCCGCTTAAAACGGTTACGGGCGATTAACGAGCCGGGCTACAGCTACTGGTATGAATGTACGTCGCGTCATTTTATTCTGGCGCTGACGCCGCTCTCGGTCGCTGAACGATTCCGGGAAGTGATGGACAACCGTAAAGCGGCGTGGATCTTCACCTCGGCCACCCTGGCGGTGGATGAAAAAATGGCCCATTTCGCCGAACGACTGGGTGTGAATGCGGCAAAGAGCCTGATTCTGAATAGCCCGTTTGACTTTGCGAAGCAGGCACTGCTCTGCGTGCCGCGCAATCTGCCTGAGCCTAACCGTCCCGGCGGCGCCCGCCAGCTGGCCGCGATGATGAAACCGCTGATCGATGCCAACAAAGGCCGCTGTTTCTTCCTCTGCACATCGCACCTGATGATGCGTGAACTGGCGGCAGAATTTCGCGCCTCAATGACCCTGCCTGTGCTGGTACAGGGTGAAACCAGCAAAGGTCAGTTACTGAAACAGTTCATCGACAAAGGCAACGCCCTGCTGGTGGCGACCAGCAGTTTCTGGGAAGGGGTTGATGTGCGGGGTGATGCGTTGTCGCTGGTTATTATCGATAAACTGCCGTTCACCTCGCCGGAAGATCCCCTGTTAAAAGCCAGAATGGAAGATTGCCGGATTCGTGGCGGCGATCCCTTCACGGATGTGCAGCTACCGGATGCCGTGATCACGCTGAAGCAGGGGGTGGGGCGGTTGATCCGTGATACGGATGATCGGGGTGTGCTGGTGATTTGCGATCAGCGCCTCGTATCGCGTCCTTATGGCGCGTTGTTTCTCAACAGCCTGCCACCTACGCCGCGCACCCGGGACATTGATCGTGCCATCGCCTTTATCCGTCAGCAACCAGAACCAGACGCATAATTTTATGCTAATATGCGCGCCGTTTTCTTTCTTCTGAGGTGGTCATGTCAGCCCGAATTTTAGCGCTGGATACGGCGACAGAAGCCTGTTCAGCTGCCTTGCTGAATCAGCAACAGATTGATGCCCGATTCGAGATCGCCCCGCGTGATCATACCCAGCGTATTTTACCGCTGGTCGAAGAGCTCCTGCTGGCACAGCAGCTGGAACTGACCGAACTGGACGCGCTCGCCTTTGGTCGCGGCCCGGGCAGTTTTACTGGCGTACGCATTGGCATTGGCATTGCGCAGGGCCTTGCACTGGGCGCAGCACTGCCGATGATCGCGGTTTCTACCCTCGCGACGCTGGCGGAAGGCGCATGGCGCCTTCACGGGGCAACCCGGGTATTAACGGCGATTGACGCGCGGATGGGCGAAGTCTATTGGGCCGAATATCAGCGTGATGAGCACGGTGCCTGGCAGGGCGAAGCCAGCGAAAGTGTGTTGTCGCCGGAAGCGGCACTGGCACGCATGCAGTCGCTCTCTGGTGAATGGATGACCGCTGGCACCGGCTGGCAGGCTTATCCTGGCCTGCAGCAGGGACATGAACTGACGCTGGTTGCCAGTGAGGTCACGCTGCCTGCCGCTCAGGATATGCTGCCGCTGGCGATACTTGCTCTGGCGCAGGGGAATACGCTGCTGCCGGAGACGGCGGAGCCCACTTATCTGCGCAATGAAGTCGCCTGGAAAAAATTACCTGGCCGGTAAAATGCACGCAACTTATTGTTATGCGTCCAGTCTAAGTCTTTACCTAACGGGAGAACGTCTATGTCGTCAATGTGTGGTAAAGGGCTTTCAGGTCTGCTGCTGACCTGTGTGCTGGCGTTAACCGGTTGTGTCTCGATTCCCGACACACTGCAGGGCAGCTCGCCTCAGCCGCAGCAGGATTTGTTGCGGGTCATGAGCGATCCTTCGATCTTCGTCGGGCAGGAATCTCGCTTTGGCGGCAAGGTCGTGAATGTCACTAATCTGAACGGCAAAACCCGGCTTGAGATTGCTGCACAGCCGCTGGACGATAGCGCCAGACCGCGTCTGGGGGCGGCGTCGGTGGGGCGGATTTATGCCGATATCCACGGCTTCGTTGATCCAGTGGATGTCAGAAACCAGTATGTCACTGTGCTGGGTACCCTGAAGGGAACGGAGCAGGGCAAAATTGGTGAGGCAGATTATAAATTTGCCGTTATCGATGTACGAGGTTACCAGCGCTGGCGTCTCGCGCAACAGGTAACAGCACCGCCTCAGCCAATGGATCCCTGGATCTGGTATGGTCCGACTCGTCATCGCGGCGGCTACTGGGGCCCAAATCCTTACTGGGGTATGGTTAACAGTGGGCCGACTGAGGTGCAAACCATACTGACCGAGTAACGGTGAAAAAGGTGATATCCAGCCCGGTTGCGGTGCTCGCTGCCGGGCTTTTTATTTGCCTGTTTTCGCTGCACGAAATTTAGTGATGCACTTCGCAACCTCAACATGCCAAACCAGGCAAACTGGTACAATCAGTTAAAATATTGTTAACAAAACAGATTGGCTGAGGCAGCGATGGAAATACAACATAATTATCGGGGTGAATCCTTGAATAAGGTTTGGCTGAAACGCTACCCGGCAGATGTGCCTGCCGAAATAAGTGCAGATCGTTACACCTCGCTGGTGGATCTGTTTGAGCAGGCCGTAAAACGCTACGCTGATCAACCCGCGTTTATAAACATGGGTCAGAAGATGAGTTACCGTCAGCTGGAGGAGAAGAGCCGCGCGTTTGCCGCCTATCTCCAGCAGCAACTGGGCCTGAAAGCGGGTGACCGCGTGGCCCTGATGATGCCTAACTTATTGCAGTATCCGGTGGCCCTGATTGGTGTGCTGCGCGCTGGCATGGTGGTGGTCAACGTTAACCCGCTCTATACGCCACGTGAACTCAGGCATCAGCTCAATGACAGCGGTGCCAGCGCCATCGTCATCGTCTCGAATTTTGCCCACACGCTGGAAAAAGTGGTGGCGGAAACCGCGGTGCGTCATGTCATTCTGACGCGGATGGGCGATCAGCTGGCACCCATAAAAGCGACGCTGGTTAACTTTATCGTCAAGTATGTGAAGAAGCTGGTGCCTAAATATCATCTGCCTGGCGCCATCTCCTTTCGTCATGTTCTGGACGTGGGTGCCACACTCAATTATCAGCGTCCGACCGTCTCAAATGACGATCTCGCTTTCCTGCAGTACACCGGCGGCACGACCGGCGTAGCCAAAGGGGCAATGCTGACCCATCGCAACATGCAGGCGAACCTGGAGCAGACCCGCGCGACTTACGGTAAAGTGCTGCGCGACGGTAAAGAGTTTGTCGTCACTGCGCTGCCGCTTTATCACATTTTCGCTTTAACAGTGAATGGCCTGCTTTTCCTGGAGCTGGGCGGTCAGAATCTGCTGATCACGAATCCGCGTGATATTCCTGGCTTCGTTAAGGAGCTGGGTAAATTTCCGTTTACCGCGATCACTGGCGTGAACACGCTGTTCAATGCGCTGCTCAACGATGAGCAGTTCAATAAGCTCGATTTCTCAACGCTGCGTCTTTCGGCCGGTGGCGGGATGGCTGTGCAGAAAGTGGTGGCGGAACGCTGGGAAAAGCTAACCGGACACTATCTGCTGGAAGGCTATGGCCTGACCGAATGTTCGCCGCTGGTGTCAGTCAATCCGTATGACATCAGCTGTCATACCGGCAGTATCGGCCTGCCGGTGCCCTCGACAGACGTGCGGATTCTGGATGACGATGGCAACGAAGTGCCGCCAGGTGAGCCGGGTGAGCTCTGCATCAAAGGTCCCCAGGTGATGCTGGGCTACTGGCAGCATCCGGAAGCGACAGCGGAAGTGCTGAAAAATGGCTGGCTCCACAGCGGTGATATTGTTACCGTTGATCAGGAAGGCTTTATCCGCATCGTTGACCGCAAAAAAGATATGATTCTGGTCTCCGGTTTTAATGTCTATCCGAATGAAATCGAAGATGTGCTGATGCAGCATCCTAAAGTGCGTGAAGCGGCGGCAATTGGTGTGCCGAGCGATCTTTCTGGCGAAGCCGTAAAAGTCTGTATCGTGAAAAAAGACGCGTCACTGACTAAAGAAGACGTGCTCGATCACTGCCGCCGTCAGTTGACCGGCTACAAGGTGCCGAAGATCATTGAGTTTCGTGATGATTTGCCCAAAACCAACGTCGGCAAGATTCTGCGGCGCGAGTTGCGTGACGAGGTAAAACCCGGCGCGAGCTGAATCCGGGCAAAATTGAGGTTGAACGCCGGCATGTCCGGCGTTTTTATTGTTTTTAACATGGAGCGCCGCGCGTTGTTAGCTGCGGTGGAAATCAGACGTGAACTATTCCCTTATCGACCAGGATGATCAACTGGCAGACGTGTGTCAGAAAGCGCGCCAGCAGGCGGCGGTGGCACTGGATACCGAATTTGTCCGTACCCGTACTTACTATCCTCAGCTTGGCCTGATCCAGCTGTTCGACGATCACCAATTGGTGCTGATTGACCCACTGAATATCCGTGACTGGTCACCCTTTATTGCGTTGCTTACCGACACCCGTGTCACCAAATTCCTCCATGCCGGAGGTGAAGATCTGGAAGTCTTCCTGCACCGTTTCGGCGTGCTGCCGACACCGATGATCGATACACAGATTCTGGCAGCCTTCTCCGGCCAGCCGCTCTCCTGGGGCTTTGCCTCAATGGTGGCGCATTTCACGCAGGTCGAACTCGATAAAAGTGAATCACGCACCGACTGGCTGGCACGCCCTCTGACCCAGCGTCAGTGCGAATATGCGGCGGCAGACGTTCACTATCTGCTGCCGATTGCGCGCCAGCTGATGATCAACACTGAAGAGGCCGGCAACATGGCGGCGGCGCTCAGTGAGTGCGACAATCTTTGTCAGCGCCGTCTGGATAGCCTTTCGCCGGATGAAGCCTGGCGGGATATCACCAATGCCTGGCAATTGCGTCCGCGTCAACTGGCCGCGTTGCAGCGACTGGCGGCCTGGCGTCTGAAACTGGCGCGTGAAAAGGATATGGCGGTTAACTTTGTTGTGCGCGAAGAGCACCTGTGGAAAGTCGCGCGCTTTATGCCAGGTTCACTGGGTGAGCTGGATCATCTGGGACTGTCAGGTCATGAAATCCGTTTCCACGGTAAAACGCTGGTGGCGCTGGTGGCCGAAGCAGAGGCGCTGGATGAAAGTGAACTGCCGGCTCCGCTGGGCAATCTGATCGACCATCCTGATTACAAGCAGGTGTTTAAAGCGATGAAAGCTCTGGTGCAGCAGGTCAGCGGGCAGAGTGGGTTCAGTCAGGAATTACTGGCGTCACGACGTCAGATTAATCAGGTATTAAGCCAGCACTGGGGTCTTAAGCCACAGGGACGTCAACCGGAGTTACTGACCGGATGGCGGGGCGAACTGCTGAAACCCGGCATTGAGGAGATTCTGGCGGGTTGTTAACGGTAAAAATTTCCCCTGCCAGAGCGCAGGGGAAATTCAGGAAACCGTCAGCGTCATTTAGTCACTTCATCCGTTTCCGGCAACGTTACGTTCAGCTCCAGAATCGAGATATCGTCACCTTTCTGATCGAGCTGCACAGTCACCATTTCGGGATCGATCTTCACATATCTGCAAATCACTTCCAGAATGTCGCGCTTAAGTTGCGGAAGATAATGGGGCTCACTGTCGCCCCTTCTCCGTTCTGCCACGATAATCTGCAGCCTTTCCTTGGCTATGTTGGCAGTGTTCTTCTTCCGGGATAAAAAGAAATCAAGTAATGCCATGGTTTATCCCCCGAACAGGCGTTTCAGGAAACCCTTCTTCTCTTCTTCGATAAAGCGGAAGGGGCGTACTTCACCGAGCAACCGTTCAACGGTATCGGCATAGGCTTTGCCAGCATCAGATTCGCCGTCAAGAATCACCGGTTCACCCTGGTTAGAGGCACGTAACACCGATTGATCTTCAGGAATCACGCCAACCAGAGGAATGCGCAGAATCTCCAGCACATCTTCCATGCTCAGCATATCGCCACGGTTAACCCGGCCAGGGTTATAGCGGGTCAGCAGCAGATGCTCCTTCACCGGATCCTGACTGTTTTCCGCACGACGCGATTTAGACGAAATAATACCGAGGATACGGTCGGAGTCACGCACAGATGAGACTTCCGGGTTCGTAGTGATAATGGCTTCATCAGCAAAATAGAGCGCCATCAGTGCACCGGTTTCAATCCCTGCCGGTGAATCGCAGACGATGAAATCGAATTCCATAGCGGCTAAGTCGTTCAGAACTTTTTCAACACCTTCGCGAGTCAGCGCATCTTTATCACGGGTCTGCGAGGCGGGCAGAATGTAGAGTTGCTCAGTGCGTTTGTCGCGAATCAGCGCCTGGTTCAGCGTGGCATCGCCCTGGATAACGTTGACGAAGTCATAAACCACGCGGCGTTCACAACCCATGATCAAATCCAGATTACGCAGACCGATATCAAAGTCGATAACGACCGTCTTTTTGCCTTTCTGCGCTAAACCGGTGGCGATGGCCGCGCTTGACGTGGTCTTACCAACGCCCCCTTTACCGGATGTAACTACAATAATGCGTGCCATAAATGTTGATTTCCTTAACAAAAGAAAAGGGGCCTAATTAAGTGTCTGGATAGTCAGCGCGCCATCCTGCAGGCACAGACGCGCGGCTTTACCAAAAAATTCTTGCGGGATCTGATCCATGATCCAGTACTCTCCGGCAATCGAGACCAGCTCGGCGGCCAGGTTGGTACAAAAAATCTGGCAATTGCGATCACCACTGGCACCCGCCAGTGCGCGACCGCGCATCATGCCGTAAATATGAATGTTGCCATCGGCGACCAGTTCGGCGCCGGCGCTGACGCTGCTGGTGATAATCAAATCAGCGTCACGCGCATAAATCTGCTGGCCTGAACGCACCGGCGTGTTCACGATGCGTGTTTTCGTTGCCACCGTTTCGGTGACCACCGGCAGCGGTTCAGGAACTGGCACGGGTGGTGGCGCTTCTGCACGCGGTCTGGACTCTTTGCCTTCTGCCAGAACCGGCAGGCCTGCCCGGGATATCATGCGTTTCAGTGCGTCATTTTTGCAGCCGCTTACGCCGACAATACGTAAACCGGTGGCGAGAATCGCCTGCTGCAACTGTTTCCAGTTAACCTCGGCACTCAATGTGGCGACGTTAAGTACAACCGGTGCGTTTTTCAGGAAATCCGGAGCCTGATCAATCTTGTCCTGAAGTGCCTTACGAATCACCGCAGGGTCATGGTGGTGCAAATGGACGACAGATAGGGTGAAACTGCTACCTTTGAATTCGATTGGCGTTTGCGACATCTGTCCCGACTCAGTCCTGTTTTCACTACCGTTAGCAAGCCGATGATAAAATCATCACTGAAGCGCTAACGGTGAATATTCGAAGTTCTGCAAGCATGTTATAGTTACAGCTATATTCAGACAAGCCTCAACGCCGGTTAATTCGAGTAAAAAATATGTTTTGTGTGATCTACAGAAGCCCGTTACGTGACCAGACTTATCTCTATGTAGAAAAAAAGGACGATTTCTCGCGCGTTCCTGAAGAATTGCTGAAAGGGTTTGGCAAGCCGCAGTTGGCGATGGTGCTAAAGCTGGCGGGCCGGGACAGGCTGGCAAATGCAGATATCAATAAAGTTAAGCAGGGATTGAGTGAGCAGGGCTATTATTTGCAACTTCCTCCGCCGATTGAAAGTCTGCTAAAAATTCATTTAGAGGCTGATAAAAAAGTTTAACTCAGATTCTTCTGTAAATATAAATCCTGTCGGCGTCATCCTGGCAGGATAATATTGCCCGACGCTGCGTAAAATTAACGGCGCAGCTTATCTGTTTCACCCGTTTCTAAATTTCCTGCCCATTTTTTTCGCCTGATTTGTACGATTATTCAGCACCTCAGCGCCGCCATTTACGCTTTTTGACAAATTCCATCCCCCGGACCGTTAAAAGGATCTTATTATCACGCCATGAGGTTGGCATTTCGATCAACACAAAAGCAAACATCAACCCGCCAGCAGCGCTGGCATCACACCTAACCTGAACAGGGGATGAGCATGTATCAGCATCGTAACTGGCAAGGCGCTCTGTTAGATTTTCCGGTCAGTAAAGTGGTTTGCGTGGGCAGTAATTACGCAAAACACATTAAAGAAATGGGCAGCGCAACGCCGACTGAGCCGGTGATCTTTATCAAGCCGGAAACAGCGCTGTGTGATTTACGCCAGCCGCTCTCTATTCCCGACGCATTTGGCGAAGTTCATCACGAGGTCGAACTGGCCGTGCTGATTGGCGGGACGCTGAAGCAGGCGACGGAGGCACATGTGGCTAAAGCGATTGCAGGTTATGGCGTGGCGCTGGACCTGACATTGCGTGATCTGCAGTCCGGGCTGAAAAAAGCAGGCCAGCCCTGGGAAAAATCCAAAGGTTTTGATAACGCCTGTCCGGTTTCCGGTTTTATCCCGGTGTCAGACTTCAGTGGCGATCCGCAGAATGTCGAACTGAAACTGGTGGTGAATGGTGAAGTGCGGCAGCACGGTAACACCGAAGATATGATTCATAAAATCCTGCCGCTGATTGCACACATGAGCCACTACTTTACCCTGCGCGCCGGTGACGTGATTCTGACCGGTACGCCAGAAGGGGTGGGCCCGATGCGCTCGGGTGATCAGCTGGAAGTCTCCCTGGCGGGTCACGGCATCAGCACGCGCGTACTCTAAAAACTTGCATCACCGCAGCATAGGCTTTATAAGGTGCGGTTTAGGCACAACCCGGACAAATCATCATGACAGACACCCCTTTCTGGCAACAAAAACGCCTGGCACAAATGAGCGATGAGGAATGGGAATCCTTGTGTGATGGTTGTGGACAGTGTTGCCTGAACAAGTTACAGGACGCAGACACCGATGAGATCTACTTCACCAATGTCGCCTGTAATCAGCTCAATATTAAAACCTGCCAGTGCCGCAACTATGAGCGCCGCTTCGAACTTGAAGAGGATTGCATCAAGTTGACGCGCGAAAATCTGACCACGTTTAACTGGTTACCGCGTACCTGTGCATACCGGTTGCTGGGTGAAGGTAAAGATCTCCCCGCCTGGCATCCGCTGCGAGCCGGTTCTAAAACCGCCATGCACGCGAAGCGTATTTCTGTAAGGTATATTGCCGTGCGCGAGAGTGAAGTGCGGGATTGGGAAGATCACATTATCGATCGCCCCGATCGCAACGGCTAAACGCGTCGCGTGAGTCGTGATATGAAAAAAAGGCTGCCATTGGCAGCCTTTCCTGATCTCAGCGACTAAAGAGATCGCGACGTTTTGGTTTTAGCGGCTGGGCAATCAGTACCAGCGCCGCAACCAGCAGATAACCGGCGAATACCACAATCATCCACTGTGGCATGCTGAGCGTCAGGAACGTCCAGCTGCGATCAGCGCAATCGCCGGTAGCCTGAAACACGGATGGCATCCACTTATCCAGCGGTAATCCGCTGGGGAAGCGTGCGGCGAAATCACAGGTGGTGAATGGGTTAGGGTGCAACTGAATCATCGTATGTTCATAGGAGAGACGCAGTCCTTCCCAGGCACTGTAGATCCACAAGGCCAGCGCGCCCAGACGCAACGGCGATTTAGGCGCAATTGCGCCCACCAGACCCGCACCCAGCACACCAAACAGGGCATTACGCTCATAGATACACATTACGCAGGGCTTCAGGCCCATCACATGCTGAAAAAAGAGTGCCGTCAATTCCAGTGCAAGCGCCGTCAGTGCCAGTAATAACCAGGCTCCACGCCCCCGTGAACATTGATTCAGATATCGCAACATATTGCATTCCCTGTAAACGTTAATGCCACGCAGTGTAAACCAAAAGCGTTTGCAAACCAGCCAGTCGCAAGGAAAAATCGTGTGCAAACATGACCTGATTCTGATCCAGAACAGGTTAAATGAGGATCTGCAGAGGCTATCGCCGCGGAGGTCGCATCAGCACGGCGATTGAAATCAGTCAGGCGGAGAGAGTGGGTCGCATAAGGCAGTCAGTGAAACGGCTGGCAGCAACTATCCTGCGCAAACAGTCCACGCATTCAGAACGCCATTATGCTGTTCGGGGACACAGGTTGTTTCAGCCCATAAAACTGTTCTGATGACGGTTGTCTCTGCGCAGCAGATTAGATTGTCAGCCATTCTGAAATATGCGACTACGCCCGGTTTAATGAGTACGCAGGCTATATCCGCTATAGGGCGTCTGGTATGATGAGTCCCCATCATGATGAGAAAAGCAACGAGAACACATTGCTATGGTTATAAAGGCTCAGAGTCCAGCGGGATTTGCTGAAGAGTATATTATTGAAAGCATCTGGAACAGTCGCTTTCCGCCCGGATCGATTCTTCCTGCTGAGCGTGAGCTTTCTGAATTGATTGGGGTAACGCGCACTACCTTGCGTGAGGTGCTGCAGCGACTGGCACGCGATGGCTGGCTGACGATTCAGCATGGCAAACCGACACGGGTAAACGATTTCTGGGAGACCTCCGGCCTCAATATTCTGGAAACCCTGGCCCGTCTCGATCACGACAGCGTTCCCGTGTTAATCGACAACCTGCTGTCTGTCCGCAGCAACATTTCATCGATTTTTATCAGCCGTGCGCTGCGCCATCATCCTGATAAAGCCCGTGAAGTGCTGGAGACAGTCAGTGCCGCAGCCGATCAGGCTGATGCCTATACCGAACTTGATTATCGGGTGTTCCGTGGCCTGGCATTTGCGTCAGGTAACCCGATTTATGGTTTGATTCTGAATGGCCTGAAAGGCCTCTATACTCGCGTTGGTCGTCACTACTTCTCTAACCCGGAAGCTCGCCAGGTCGCGCGCGATTTCTATCTTAAGCTTCTGGCGCTGTGCGATAAAGAACCAGGACAGGATGAGATTGTGGATGTGGTGCGCAACTATGGTCGCCGCAGCGGTGAAATCTGGCACAGCATGCAGAAAAACTTGCCTGACGATCTCGGCAACAAACGTTAAAAAAAACCGGACATCGCGTCCGGTTTTTTGTTTCTAAGCCGTCACCTTCAACTGACCCCTCAAAGTGAAGAACCGCGTGGCGGATTGCGGTCCAGCAGCTCCACACTGCCATCCTCGTTCTGCTGTTCCAGAATCACATCGAACCCCCACAGGCGATGCACATGCTTCAGCACCTCGCGACGGCTCTTATCCAGCGGCGTGCGGCTCTGCGGCACATAGCGCAGTGTCAGCGAACGGTCACCGCGCACATCAACGTTGTAAACCTGAATGTTAGGCTCAAGATTACTCAGGTTGTACTGTGCGGAAAGTTGCTGACGAATCGCCCGGTAACCCGCTTCATCGTGGATCGCGGCGATTTCGAGATAGTTATTGCGGTCATCATCCAGCACAGTGAACAGCCGGAAATCGCGCATCACTTTCGGCGACAGGAACTGGCTGATAAAACTCTCATCCTTGAACTCACGCATCGCAAAATGCAGTGTTTCCAGCCAGTCGGAACCGGCGATATCCGGGAACCAGTAGCGGTCCTCTTCCGTTGGCGACTGACAGATGCGCTTGATGTCCTGCATCATCGCAAACCCTAAGGCGTAAGGGTTGATACCGTTGTACCATTGACTGTTATAAGGCGGCTGAAACACCACATTGGTGTGACTGTGCAGGAACTCCATCATAAAGCGTTCCGACACTTTGCCTTCGTCATACAGGTGATTCAGGATGGTGTAGTGCCAGAAGGTTGCCCAGCCCTCATTCATCACCTGGGTCTGTTTCTGTGGATAGAAATACTGGCTTACCTTGCGCACGATGCGCAGGATCTCACGCTGCCAGGACTCCAGCAGCGGGGCGTTTTTTTCCATAAAATAGAGCAGGTTTTCCTGCGGCTCAGAAGGGTAGCGTGCGGCTTCAAAAGCCACCGCCTCGGTCTCACGTCGTGGCAGCGTGCGCCACAAGGTGTTTACCTGACTTTGCAGATACTCTTCACGACTTTTCTGGCGCGCCTTCTCCTCCTGCAGGGAGATCTTCTGCGGGCGTTTATAGCGATCCACGCCATAATTCATTAAGGCATGGCAGGAATCGAGTAGTCGCTCGACCTCTTCGACGCCATAGCGCTCTTCGCAGTCACTGATATAGTTTTTGGCAAACAGCAGATAATCGACAATTGAGCCGGCATCGGTCCAGCTGCGGAACAGATAATTATTTTTGAAGAATGAGTTGTGACCATAGCAGGCATGCGCCATCACCAGCGCCTGCATGGTCATGGTGTTCTCTTCCATCAGGTAGGCGATGCAGGGGTTCGAGTTGATGACAATCTCATAGGCCAGCCCCTGCTGACCGTGCTTATAACGCTGCTCGGTCTCGATAAACTTTTTACCGAATGACCAGTGTGAATAGTTGATGGGCATGCCGACGCTGGAATAGGCATCCATCATTTGTTCAGAGGTGATCACTTCGATTTGGTGCGGGTAGGTATCAAGCCGGTAGAGTTTAGCCACCCGGTCGATCTCTGCTAAATAGACATCAAGCAGTTCGAATGTCCAGTCTGGTCCGTCATTGAGTCGTTTGCTGTCTCTGATGGCTTCGTCAAAGATTGTCGTCATAGCGCACCTCTTTTTTGCAAACCGGCTGACCCGAAAGACAACCCGTTCTGGTTATTTAAGGCTTCGTCCTGAAAAAGGGAACCCGAAAAAAACTGAGCGAACACAACAATGATAGCCCACTGTCGCTTATCCGAAATGCGAACTCAAATGAATTCTTTGGCACAAAATCATTAAGAGTGTTGCAGCAGCGAATTTAACAGCCTTTGATGCGACTATTAATTTAAAATGCGGAATATCATCCTGTTTATAAGCGGAATGTATGGGGTTGAAGGATTCTCCTGCAATGCGCAGATTTAACTGCCACTGTTGTCATTTATTTCTGTCTTTCGTGATTAAGGCGCATAAAGCGCTGAAATTAGCCGGGCAGCAAGATTTTAGTTACCTGAAAAGTGAAAAAGATGTGAAATGGATGCTGAATTTATGGGGTGATGTCCGCTGTGTAAATCCGCTGACTATCATCTTCTTAACAGTGAATTATGCTTTTACATGCCGGGTGGGGGAGCTATGCACGTTGTAATTCTTGGAAGTGGTGTGGTGGGAGTGGCAAGCGCCTGGTATCTGGCGCGCGCCGGACATCAGGTGACCGTCATCGATCGTCAACCCGCGGCGGCGATGGAGACCAGCGCGGGTAATGCCGGCCAGATCTCACCCGGTTATGCCGCACCCTGGGCCGCGCCAGGCGTGCCATTGAAAGCCGTGAAGTGGATGTTTCAGCGCCACGCGCCGCTGGCTATCCGGCTGGATGGCAGCAGTTTTCAGCTGGAGTGGATGTGGCGCATGCTGCGTAACTGCGACATCAACCACTATCAGCAGAACAAAAGCCGCATGGTACGGATTGCCGAGTACAGTCGCGACTGCATGAAAGCGCTGCGTTCTGAGACCGGCATCGCCTATGAAGGTCGTCAGGGTGGAACATTACAATTGTTCCGCACTCAACAGCAGTTTGACAGCGCCAGCAAAGATATTGCCGTGCTGCGCGACGCGGGCGTGCCCTATGAGCTGTTAGAGGCGCATGAACTGTCACGCGTTGAGCCAGCTCTGGCGGCAACGCAGCATAAACTCACTGGCGGATTACGGCTGCCCAACGATGAAACCGGCGACTGTCAGCTTTTCACTCAGCGTCTGGCAAAAATGGCCGAAGAGGCGGGCGTCGTTTTCCGCTTTAACACCCCGGTTGACCACCTGCTGCGCGATGGCAATCGTATTTATGGTGTGAAGTGTGGTGAGGAGATCATCAAGGCGGATAGTTATGTGGTGGCCTTTGGTTCTTACTCCACCGCGCTGTTAAAAAATGTCATTGATATCCCGGTCTATCCGCTAAAAGGCTACTCTCTGACCATTCCGATTAAAAACCCTGACGCTGCGCCGGTTTCGACCATTCTGGATGAGACTTACAAAGTGGCGGTGACCCGTTTTGACGATCGTATTCGTGTGGGTGGCATGGCAGAGATTGTTGGTTTTAACACCAGACTCACTGAAGCACGTCGGGAAACGCTGGAGATGGTCGTCAGTGATCTCTATCCTGAAGGCGGTCATGTCGCGCAGGCGAGTTTCTGGACCGGGCTGCGTCCGATGACGCCAGACGGTACGCCGATTGTGGGTGCCACGCCAATTTCTAATCTCTGGCTCAATACCGGTCACGGTACGCTGGGCTGGACGATGGCGTGTGGTTCTGGTCAGCTGCTGGCCGATCTCATCTCCGGTAAAAAGCCTGCCATTGCGGCGGATGACTTAGCGGTGTTCCGCTACTTACCCGGTTTCGCGGCGACGTCATCGCCGCTGCGTAACGCCAACGCAACTCGTTAAGTCTTCAGGGAGAGAGAGGATGTCACGTCCGATTATCGCTACCATCAATCAGCAGGCGTTACGTCAGAACCTGGCGGTCGTTCGCCAGGCGGCACCTGCATCCCGCGTCTGGTCAGTGGTGAAAGCGAATGCTTACGGCCATGGTATTGAACGCGTCCGCGAGGCGTTATCTGCCACTGACGGCTTCGCACTGCTTAATATGGAGGAGGCGATTCAGCTGCGTGAGCAGGGCTGGAAAAAACCGATTCTGTTACTGGAGGGATTTTTCCAGCCAGAAGATTTGCAGTTAATCGATCGCTATCGTCTGACTACCAGTGTGCACAGCAACTGGCAAATCAAAGCACTGGCCAGTGCCCAACTCTCTGCCCCGGTTGATATTTATCTCAAAATGAACAGCGGGATGAATCGTCTGGGCTTTCGCCCGGAGCAGGTCAACGGCGCGTGGCAGAAACTGCGGGCGCTGAGCAATGTCGGTGAGATGACGCTGATGGCGCATTTCGCCGATGCTGAAAATCCGCAGGGTTTAGTTGCACCGCTGCAGCGCATTGAGCAGGCGGCAGAAGGGTTGAGCTGCCCGCGATCGCTCTCTAACTCCGCCTGCACCTTATGGCATCCTGAAGCGCATTTTGACTGGGTTCGTCCTGGCATCATTCTGTATGGCGCATCGCCCAGCGGTAACTGGCAGGACATTGCAGGCAGTGGCCTGCAGCCGGTGATGACCTTAAGCAGTGAGATTATCGCGGTTCAGCAATTACAGGCTGGCGATGGCGTGGGTTACGGCTATCGCTATCATGCCAGCACGGCGCAGCGGATTGGCGTGGTGGCCTGCGGTTACGCTGATGGCTATCCGCGTCATGCCCCAACCGGCACGCCGGTCTGCGTCGATGGTGTAATGACGCAGGTGGTGGGAGCCGTCTCCATGGATATGATTACCGTGGACTTAACGCCTTGCCCTCAGGCTGGCATTGGCTCAGCCGTTGAGCTGTGGGGTGAGCAGGTGAAAATCGATCAGGTCGCAAAAGCAGCCGGAACGGTAGGGTATGAGCTGATGTGCGCCCTGGCACCCCGCGTTCCGGTCACCGTTATTTAAGCGCGGTCAGGCTGCCGCGCATCTTTCTGCTGCAGCGCCAGGCGATAAACGCCAGCGCTGCACCCAGCAGCATCATCAGGCTCAGCGAGAGCTTCTCCGCCACCGGCAGCGCAACGATTACCAGGCTGCCTGCTGCACCACCAGCCATCTGAATAAATCCCTGCAGGGCGGACGCCACGCCTGCCTGTTGCTGATACGGCTCCAGCGCATAGCTGGTGGCGGGTCCTACCGTAAAGGCCAGTCCGGCAACCGATACCGCCACCGGGAACATGTAGAGCGCCCAGTGTGTTTGCATTTCCGCCGGAAATATCTGCGTTCCCGCCATCAGTAGCACCGCGCCCAGCAGCATCGTTAAAAAACCCATTGCCAGACAGAAAGGGCGACCCGCTTTGCGAATCGCTTTATTCACAAACATGCTGACAAACATAATCCAGAAACCGTTGGCCCCGAAAGCAAACGAGAACTGGATCGGCGTCAGGCCGCCTTCGGTCATTAATACCTGTGGTGCCAGTGACACGTAGGTCAGCACCATGCCCAGCGCACCGGCATTGGCAAAAGCGAACGCCAGAAAACGCGGCTGACGCAGGATTTCAGCGTACTGCTTAACCGGTAATCCTTTCACCCGCAGGGTATCTGCCGGGCGCGTCTCGGGCAGCCAGATAATCACCAGCAGCGTAATCAGCAGACCATAGGCGCAGAGGAACCAGAAGGGCGCGCGCCAGTCAAAGGCGCTGGCCAGCAGGCCACCCAGTAACGGAGCGAGTGCCGGAACGATATTCAGTGCGCCGTTCAGGAATCCATAGGCGCGTGCGGCATCATCGCCACTCAGGCGGTCGCGCACGCCGCTAAAGGCGACAACGGCGCTACAACAGACGCCACAGCCCTGCACCAGACGAGCAACGACGAACAGCGGGAATGACGTCGCCGTGGCAGCGATAGCACTGCCGGCGATGTAAAGCGCAAGTCCCAGCAGGGCAATCGGCTTGCGGCCATAGTTGTCCACCAGCGGACCCGTGACCAGTTGTCCCAGCCCCATGACCAGCAGAAACAGCGGAATCGTGGTCTGAACCAGATTAACCGGCGTATCCAGCCCTTCTGCGATTTGTGGCAGCGTGGGCAAATAGAGATCAATGCCTAAGGGTGCCAGCAGCACCAGGCTTAATAACAGCAGCGTAAATTTTTGCATAACAACCAGAGGGTAACGTTCTGTTGAAAAACGATCGAAGAGGGTAATGATTCAGAGGCAAAAAAGATAGAGGAAGTCGTGCGGAAAGTGCGATGCCTGCTGTAAACAGGCATCGCATTAAAGGCCTAGTAGGCGCCGTCGCGGCGTAATACCACCCCTGCGGTTTTAAACAGGATCGCGATATCGGTCCAGAGCGCCCAGTTTTTGACATACCAGGAGTCAAAGTAGACGCGAGTGTCATAGTCGATATCGTTACGTCCGCTGACCTGCCAAAGACCTGTCATGCCGGGTTTGGCCATCAGGTAATAGTCCACATCACCCGCATAACGCTCCAGCTCCGCTTCGATAACCGGACGCGGACCCACCAGGCTCATCTCGCCGCGGATCACGTTCCATAACTGCGGTAACTCATCCAGACTGGTTTTTCGCAGGAAGCTACCAATACGGGTCACGCGCGGGTCGTTTTTCAGTTTGAAATCTTTGTCCCACTCAATCCGCGCCTCTTCACTGGTTGCCAGTAATTTCTCCAGCACCTCTTTTGAATTGGTCACCATGGAACGGAATTTCAGGCATTTGAATTTTTTGCCATTCTGGCCCACACGTTCGTGACCATAAATTGCATTGCCGCCATCGCGTTTCACCATGTAGCAGAGCAGGGCGAAGATCGGGCCAAGGAACAGCAGCAGCATTGACGCCACCACGATATCAAAGGCACGCTTCATGAAACGCGAGGAGTGTTTCGCCAGGTTGTTGCTGACGCGCAGGATCATCACTTCATGGCTAAAGATAAAGGACATGTCCGTACCATAAAGCGGTACACCGCGCAGCGTAGGGATCACCGAGACTGAACGGCAGTTCATCTTTGACAGGAATTTCAGCCAGCGATCGCGCATTGGCTGCTGCTCATACTCCATGGCAACAATAAACTGCACGTTATCGCGGTCAATGGTCTGCCAGTTAATGTCTTTCCAGGTGATAACGGGCACGCCATTCACGCTCTGCTGGGCAGGAACATCATCAACCGAGATAAAGGCCTGCACGTTGTAGCCCAGGATCTCTTCACTCTGCAGCGCCGCATAAGCTTCGGTGGCATTGCGGCCGGAACCGATAATGATGGTCTCTTTCTGCCACTGGCCCGCCTTGTTGATGGCGCGTTTCACCAGAGCACGCATCAGTGGGAGCAGCAGCAGGGCATATGTCCAGCTGAAGACCCACACCATGCGGGAGAAGTCCCATTTAGAAAAAGCGATCAGTGCGAGGTCGAGCAGTGAAAAAACAAATAATGTTTTAACGATCTCTTTAAGCTCAAACCAGAACGGTTTGCGATAAGTATAGTGACGCAGACGTACCCAGAACCAGCCGGTACACATTACTGACATAATAAACTGTGCCACGAAACGATATTCGATCTGGTGCGGTGGAATAAAGGTATCCAGCTCGCCCCAAATACCTTGTATCGTCGCGGCAGATAAAAACAGTGCCAGGTTAAGTGCAATCAGATCGGAAAAGCTCAGGGCGAATTTCACGATGATATTTTTACGCGTGCCGCTCCATGAGCGGCTCGGGCTATTCATTATCAATGTACTTGCCATAAAACCTGCTCTCTTTCTCAAGTAAAAGATGGCCTGACCAGAATCAGGTGCGCGCTCAGGAGTGGGCCTCTGAAAAATTAAAAAATAATTTTCAGTCTGTTGCAGTCAGTAAAGCCAGTTCAGCTGCAAAAAAGATAACGATTAAAGCGTGATGATAATCACGGAATGTTGCAGCATTGAGAATGAGTATGCAGGAGTTATTTGACAGAGTTAATACGGAAAAAATCTGAAAACATCAAAACTGATTAAAGTTTTAAATAGCTAACTTGTGGATTTAATTAGATAAAATAAGGAAGGGGTCAGTTATAACTAAACTGTTTAAGACGCTTTTTAGGAATTACCGCCGAATCTGACGACTGGCGGTAATGATCGCGCATCAGGCAGGTTTCTTTAAAATCCAGCGGTCCTGCTGTTTATCGTAATGGCCGATTTGCAGATTCACCGGTTCACCGTCAATCCAGGCCGGGACGCTGGTATCACGATCCCAGCCATCAAGTTGCGTAATTAAACCGGGATTAGTGTGACAGGGGATACTGACAGTGTCCGGATTCTCACCGCCAAGATCGGCATCAACAATCTCATAACGACCAATTTTAACCACGTGTCCCATTCATTTCTCCCGTTTTTACTGGCATAGAACGTTAAGCTTAGCGTAATGAGAGAAAATAACGTGGCTGAATCATTAGGATTATTCCTTCTCTTCCGCTGGCCGGACACCAATTTTCACAATACGGTTATCCTCTTTCTCAGCAACAGTCCATGTCAGTTGATTCCACTCCACCTGATCGCCGACCACCGGTGAACCGCCGAGCATAGCCAGAACCAGCTGTCCCAGTGACTGCTGATCATTCGTGCTCTCATCCAGTTCCAGTCCGTAAATCTGCGCAACATCGCGCAGGCGAGCTTCTGCATCCAGAATAAAGTCGCCGAAGAAGCGCTGGTCGAGCGAAACCGGCGGTGACTGACTGAACATCTTGCCCAGCGCGGGAAGATCGCGCTCGCGGCCAATGACGCAGATAACGTCGTTCTCTTTCAGACGCGTCCCGCCATTGGGATGCATCAGCACATTGTCACGGAAAAGGGCGGCGATACGCGTCTCTCGTGGCATCTGCAGGTCACGCAGTGCGGCACCGACACACCACTTGTCGGCGCTGAGCTGGTAGACGAACTGCTCCCAGGGATTTTCCGGATGAATATCCAGACCCACACGGCTGATAGGTGAAGCGGTTGGCGGCACCACCACTTTGGCTTTTTTGGCAGCAAAGCCCAGTGATGTACCCTGCAGCATCAGGGAGACCAGCACCACGAAGAAAGCGATATTAAAATAGAGCGAAGCGTTCTCTAAGCCTGCCATCATCGGGAAGACCGCAAGAATAATCGGTACCGCACCACGTAAGCCGACCCAGCTGATAAAGACCCGTTCACGGGTCGTGAAGTTGCGAAATGGCAGCAGGCCAATAAAGACCGACAGCGGACGTGCCACCAGAATGAGCCACAGCGAAAGAAGCATGGCTGGCACCGCGATGTGCCACAAATCAGAGGGTGTGACCAGCAGGCCCAGCACAATGAACATGCCAATCTGACTGAGCCAGGCCATACCGTCAAAGGTCTGCAGAATGCCGTGGCGGTTACGAATCGGGCGGTTGCCCAGTAAGAAGCCACAGAGATAGACCGCCAGAATACCGCTGCCCTCTAATACCGTGGTCAGCGCGAACACCAGAATGCCGCCACTCAACGCCAGCAACGGGTAAAGGCCAGGAGCCAGACTGATACGGTTTATCAGTTGCTGCAGCGCCCAGCCGCCGCCCAGGCCTAATACGATACCCAGACCGAACTGCTGTACCAGATGCACCAGGAACATCCAGTCAAGGCCGCTGCGGCCCTGTTCAATCATTTCAATCAGGGTAATGGTGAGAAACACGGCCATCGGGTCGTTGCTGCCCGATTCAATCTCCAGCGTGGAGCTGACGCGCTCATTCAGGCCTTTGTCACCCAGCAGTGAGAAGACCGCAGCAGCATCCGTAGAGCCAATAATGGCGCCAATCAGGAAGCCCTGCATCATGTCGAGGTTAAAGAGCCATGCGGCCACGACGCCCGTTAAACCTGCGGTGATCATCACGCCGACGGTGGCCAGCGACAGCGCAGGCCCGAGCGCGACTTTAAACGAGCTGGCTTTGGTTCGCATACCGCCATCCAGCAGGATGATCGCCAGCGCCAGGTTAGAAATTAAGTAAGCCGCGGGATAGTTATCGAAAGCGATGCCGCCGATACCATCAACACCGGTGAGCATACCCAGTGCGAGGAAGATAACCAGAATAGGAATGCCCAGTCGGGATGAGAAAGAGCTGAGCAGAATGCTCGATGCTACCAGCACGGAACCGATGATAAAAAGACTGTAGACAATAGTGTGGTTCAAACCCGGTCTCCTGAGATATGACAGTGCGCTGCAGCAACTGCTGACAAATATCCATGCTATCTCTGAAAGATAATGTTTTATCAAGGAGTTGTCATTGTGAAAATGATCATTATACCAATTGCTGAAGAGGGTATGGAATCAGATTAATGTGAAGAATGAGGGGGTTGGCAGGCAAGCGGGAGAAAACAGACTGTTTTAGCAGGTTATTCGGCAGATAAAAAAAGCCGGTGATTAACCGGCCTGGTGGGTCAGGCTTCCGTTGCCTGTTTATGAAACAGCGATCGGAACACCGGATAGATATCTTCCGGTTCGCGAATATGTTCAATGGCAAAGTTATCGAATGTTGCCTGCAGATGCTCATACTCACGCCACAGCGTCTGATGCGCACGGCGGGTGATTTCGATATAACTGTAATAACGCACGACCGGCAGAATATGCTTCGCCAGAATCTCATGACAGAGCGGTGAATCGTCGGCCCAGTTGTCACCGTCCGATGCCTGCGCCGCGTAGATATTCCACTGCGCCGGGTCATAGCGTTCTTTTACGACTTCATCCATCAGTTTCAGTGCACTGGACACGATGGTGCCGCCCGTCTCCTGAGAGTAGAAGAACTCCTGTTCGTCCACCTCTTTGGCCTGCGTGTGATGACGGATATAAACCACATCAACGTTCTTGTAGGTGCGGCTCAGGAACAGGTAAAGCAGGATATAGAAGCGTTTCGCCATATCCTTGGTGGCCTGATCCATCGAACCTGAGACATCCATCAGACAGAACATGACCGCCTGGCTGGAAGGCTCCGGGCGTTTCTCAAAGTTTTTGTAGCGCAGATCGAAGGTGTCGATAAAGGGCACCCGTTCGATGCGCGCCCGCAATTCAGCGATCTCTTTGCGTAGCCGCTCCTCCTCCAGCAACTGAGCAGGTTCAGTTTTCTCAATCTCCTGCAGCGTCTCTTCCAGTTCATGCAGCATACGGCGTTTCCCTGCCGTCATTGCGGTACGACGCGCCAGTGAGTTCTGCAGCGAACGCACGACGCTGATATTGGCTGGTACGCCGTTAGAGGTGAAACCGGCACGGTGAGTCTTATATTCATTAAGCTGACGATGCTGGTTGCGGCGCAGATTAGGCAGGGCAAGGTCTTCAAACAGCAGGTCAAGATACTCATCCTTCGAGATCTGAAAGACAAACTCATCCTGTCCTTCACCATCCTGGCTGGCATTACCCTGTCCGCTGCCACCGCCGCCGCCGCCCTGTGGACGCTCAACACGGTCATTCTGCACAAAATGGTCGTTACCCGGATGGACCCGATGACGATTTCCGCCGCGTCCCTGATGGAAAATCGGCTCATTGATGTCGTCAATAGGTATAGAGACGGACTCGCCGCTGCTGACGTCGGTCACCGAGCGTTTATTGATGGCCTCGGAGATCGACTGCTTAATTTGCGACTTATAACGGCGAAGAAAGCGCTGGCGGTTAACCGCGCTCTTGTTCTTACCGTTAAGCCGGCGATCGATGAAATAGGCCATGGTATTCCCCCAAACTACATTGTAAGCAGGTCGGGCGCACCCGACCCTGTCAGACCGGTATCACTTACCGGCAAGCTTACCTCTATCAGGACGATTTACGCACACGCAGATACCATTCACACAGCAGGCGAACCTGTTTGCGGGTATAGCCTTTTTCCATCATGCGATCGACAAAATCATCATGTTTTTTCTGCTCATCGGTAGAGGTCTTGGTATTGAACGAAATCACCGGCAGTAACTCCTCGGTATTCGAGAACATTTTCTTCTCAATTACCGTGCGTAACTTCTCGTAACTGGTCCAGTTTGGATTGCGACCATTATTATGTGCTCTGGCGCGCAGCACAAAATTGACGATCTCATTACGGAAGTCTTTCGGGTTACTGATGCCAGCGGGTTTCTCAATTTTCTCCAGTTCCGCATTGAGCGATTCACGATCAAACAGCTGTCCGGTATCGGGATCGCGATACTCCTGATCCTGAATCCAGAAGTCAGCATAAGTGACATAGCGGTCAAAGATGTTCTGACCATACTCAGAGTAGGACTCCAGATAAGCAGTCTGAATCTCTTTGCCGATAAACTCAGCGTATTTAGGAATCAGATAGCCTTTAAGATGTTCAAGGTATTTCTCTGCCTGATCCTGTGGAAACTGCTCACGTTCAATCTGCTGCTCCAGCACATAGAACAGATGAACCGGGTTGGCGGCCACTTCAGCGTGGTCGAAGTTAAACACCCGTGACAGGATTTTAAAGGCAAAGCGGGTCGAGAGACCGTTCATCCCCTCATCCACACCGGCGTAGTCGTGATACTCCTGCCAGGACTTCGCTTTAGGGTCGGTATCTTTGAGGCTTTCACCATCGTACACCCGCATTTTGGAATAGATACTGGAGTTCTCAGGATCTTTCAGGCGCGACAGGATAGAGAAGCGTGCCAGCGTTTCCAGCGTGCCAGGTGCGCAGGGCGAGGTCGCCAGCTCACTGTGGTTAAGCAACTTGTCATAGATTTTGATCTCTTCAGAGACCCGCAGGCAATAGGGCACCTTTACGATATAGACACGGTCAAGGAACGCCTCATTATTCTTGTTGTTACGGAACGTCACCCATTCAGATTCGTTGGAGTGCGCCAGAATAATGCCGTTGAACGGCAGGGCCGAAATGCCTTCGGTACCGTTATAGTTCCCTTCCTGCGTCGCCGTCAGTAACGGATGCAGCACTTTAATCGGCGCTTTAAACATCTCGACGAACTCCATGATGCCCTGGTTCGCGCGGCAGAGGGCACCGGAATAGCCGTAGGCATCGGGATCGTTTTGCGCATGGTTTTCCAGTTTACGGATATCCACTTTACCCACCAGCGCAGAGATATCCTGGTTGTTCTCATCGCCCGGTTCAGTTTTGGCGATCGCCAGCTGTTCCAGAATCGACGGCCAGACTTTAACGACTTTGAAACGTGAAATATCACCACCAAAATCGTGCAGACGTTTAGCGGCCCAAGGCGACATAATCGTGCCGAGGTAGCGGCGTGGTACGCCATACTCTTTTTCAAGAATGTGCGCATCTTCCTGCGGATTGAACAGGCAAAGAGGGTGGTCATTTACCGGGCTGCGTTCGCCGTCAGCACTGAGCACATAAATAGGCACCCGCTGCATCAGCGACTTAAGCCGTTCCGCCAGTGAGGATTTACCGCCACCGACCGGCCCCAGCAAATAGAGGATCTGTTTTTTCTCTTCCAGTCCCTGAGCGGCATGTTTCAGGTAGGAGACGATCTGTTCAATCGCTTCCTCCATGCCGTAAAACTCCTCGAACGCTGGATAGCGTCCCATCACACGGTTGGAGAATATTCTGGAAAGGCGTGGCTCCTGAGCAGTGTCGACCATTACCGGCTCTCCGATAGCCATTAACAGTCGCTCTGCAGCGTTGGCGTATGCACTGCGATCCTGCTTACAGATAGCAAGAAATTCCTGCAGTGTGAACTCTTCGTCCTTGGCAGCTTCATAACGCTGACGATAGTGATCGAATATATTCATAGCGATGCCCGTCCTTTCGTTTTTAGCACAGGTAAGGAGCACAATTAATGACTTGTAGCAGCTCCCGGAAGATATTCTCTGTTGAGTACAGCAACCCTTATGCCAACCTGATCTTTTTTATCGGGATACACAACGTTTGTGGTTACTCTGCTCGGTCAAATTCTATGCTGTTACTTCTAACTGTAGATGGCTTCTAGGAAATTTCCTCCACGGGTTTAGGTGAATGAGGGGGAGATCAAGAGTAATTCAGGTTTGTCGTGAGATGAGTTCATATGGGTGATGCTTTAACTTAACGTGTTTTTAACCTTAAATGCCACTTTGATTGGTGAGTAACTTAAAGGAATTCGATATAAGTTAATGCAGCCGTAAAAAAACGTTAGACTTCCTGTTTGATTGTTATATTTATGGAATGAATAAATTGTGAACCAATTCAAATTTAAGACGCTTGTTGCACTTCTGCCGTGTTATTTACTGAGCTCGCAGGCCTTTGCCGCACCGCTTTCTCTTGGTGCGTCGGTACTCTATGCCCAGTCACCTTATCGCGGCGGTCAGGATCGCTATCTCCCCCTTCCGGTGATCAACTATGAGGGTGAAGACTTCTGGTTCCGCAGCCTGCAGGGTGGCTACTATCTGTGGAAAGATCCCCAGAACCAGCTGTCGCTGACGCTGCTGGGTTCACCGCAGGAGTACAAACCCAGTGAGAATGACCTGGGCGACATGAAAGGGCTGGATAAACGCCGTATGACGCTGATGGGTGGCGCAACGTATCGTCACGTTGCTGACTGGGGTATCGTCCGTACTTCATTACTGGGCGATGTGCTGAACAACAGCAACGGGATGATGTGGGATTTAACCTACCTATATCGCTTTGAGATGGGCGACTTCAGTCTTACTCCGGGCATTGGTGCTATCTGGAACAGCGCCAATCAAAACCGTTACTACTACGGTGTATCCGGCCATGAAAGCGCCCGGACCGGTATCAGTCGCTATACCCCTGATGACAGCTGGTCCCCTTACGTTGAGCTGAATGCCAGCTATCAGATTTCTCCGCAGTGGAATGCCAGCCTCACAGGACGCTACACGCGCTTTGACAGCGAAATCAAAGACAGCCCGATGATTGATAAAAGCGGGCAGGCGTTAATCTGGACAGGTATCAGCTACACCTTCTGATAACGCTTCATTCGCACCAAAAGAGGGCATTTATGGCCCTCTGTTCTTTTACAGGGCCCCGAAAGGGGGCGGGAGAGCAGAATGCGCAACACGATTAACTTTGCTGACTTCAACAATCTGCCGGTCATTGGCCAGGGCACCTGGTACATGGGCGAGAATCCGGCGCAGCGTTCCGCTGAAATCGCTGCACTGCAGGCAGGTATTGAATGTGGTTTGCAATTGATTGATACCGCCGAAATGTACGCCGACGGCGGAGCCGAAGAGGTGGTCGGGCAGGCCATGCTGGGGCGTCGCGACAAGGCGCTGCTGGTATCAAAAGTCTATCCGTGGAATGCAGGCGAAGTGGATGCTATTGAAGCCTGTGAGCGCAGCCTGCGCCGTCTGCAGACCGATTATCTTGACCTTTACCTGTTGCACTGGCGCGGTAATGTTCCACTGGAAGAGACCCTGCGGGCCATGGAACGTCTGCAGCAGCAGGGCAAGATCCGTCACTGGGGCGTCTCGAATTTTGACACAGATGACATGGCAGAACTGTGGGATGAACCGGAAGGAAGTCAGTGTACGACCAATCAGGTGCTCTATCATCTGGCATCACGCGGTATTGAATTTGATCTGCTGCCGGCATGTCAGCAGCGTGAGATGCCGATAATGGCCTACTGTCCGCTGGCACAGGCAGGGCGGCTGCGTGACTCACTCTTTACCGACCCGGTACTGACGCAGATTGCACAGCAGAAGGGCATCAGCGTCGCGCAGCTTCTGCTGGCCTGGGTCATTCGTCAACCTGGGGTGATTGCCATTCCCAAAGCCAGCTCAGTCGTTCACGTTCAGGAAAATGCTGCGGCACTGGAGGTCGTCCTGACCGATGAAGAGTTGCAGCTCATCGATCGTGCCTGGCCAGCACCACAGCATAAGTTACCGCTGGATATCGTTTAGCCGCTGACCTTGTCGCCCGCTGCGGCTTTCTTCTTCAGGCGGAAAGTCGTGGCCAGGCGTGCTGGCTTCTCACCTGCGCTGCGTAACGTTTTGCTGATGCGCGCCGTCTCGACGCAGACCATGGTTTTATAACCCTCATTCGCCATGTCCGACATGCTGCAGGAGAGTTCCACACCTGGATTCCACGTGACAACGTCACTGTGGTGGTGGTGATAAACCTCAATCTGCCGTTGATCCGCCGTATCATTGATCACCGAGCAATCTTCTGCGGCGGTAAAGATACGGTCAATGCGTCCCGGATAACGTTGCTTGCCGTCGCTGCTGCCAGCCTCGCCGTTATTCACCTTGTCGATAAAACTATTGCCCAGACCGGAAACCTCAACGCCGTTGATGTCGCTGACGGTGAAGTAGCTGTGCAGCGCTGCTGTCGCTTCGAAGTCACCGTAGGCTTCAAGTTCGATCTCACAATGCTGGCCCAGGCGGAAGCGGGCAATCAGGGTAAACTCATGCGGCCAGAGCTTCAGCGTCTGTGCATTGCTCTCCAGCACCAGCGTCAGCATCACGCCATCTTCATTCTCATCATGCGCAGTCAGCTTCCACGGCTGAATACGGGCAAAACCGTGTGCCGGTTCGCCTGCCGGGCCGAACCACGGCCAGCAGATGGGGACACCGCCACGAATTGCTTTGCCCGGTGAGAAGAGACTCTTATCGCTCAGCCAGAGCACCGGCTTCTCACCGCTTGGCTGCCAGGCGATCAGGTGCGCGCCCTGCAGGGTGATCGCAGCCCGAACCTTAGGGTGACCGATGACAATCGCCGGGAGTTCACCTACCTGACGCTGGGTGAGGTAAGGGGAAATCTGATTAACCACCGGCAGAGTAAACAGCTTATCTTGCATGTTCGATTCCTTCCTGTACGGATAAAAAAAGGGCGACCGAAGTCGCCCTTATTCTCAATGCTGTCTGGCTGCCTTATTTAGCAGAAACCAGTGCAATCAGGTCGAGAACTTTGTTTGAGTAGCCAGTTTCGTTGTCGTACCAGGAAACCAGTTTCACAAAGTTATCGTTCAGCGCGATACCGGCTTTAGCGTCAAACACTGAAGTCAGGATTTCGCCGTTGAAGTCGGTAGAAACCACGTCATCTTCAACATAGCCCAGAACGTCTTTCATCTCGCCTTCTGCAGCTGCTTTGATTGCAGCACAGATTTCTTTGTAAGACGCCGCTTTTTCCAGACGCACGGTCAGGTCAACAACGGAAACGTTAGGGGTAGGTACGCGGAATGCCATACCGGTCAGTTTGCCGTTCAGCTCTGGCAGAACTTTACCAACGGCTTTCGCTGCGCCAGTTGATGAAGGGATGATGTTCTGCGATGCGCCGCGGCCGCCGCGCCAGTCTTTGTGAGATGGGCCATCAACGGTTTTCTGGGTTGCAGTGGTCGCGTGAACAGTGGTCATCAGACCTTCAACGATGCCGAACTTGTCGTTGATCACTTTGGCCAGTGGTGCCAGGCAGTTGGTGGTACAGGAAGCGTTAGAAACGATATCCTGGCCATCATATTTGTCGAAGTTTGCACCACGAACAAACATTGGGGTGTCATCTTTAGATGGACCGGTCAGAACGACTTTCTTAGCACCCGCGGTGATGTGTTTACGTGCGGTTTCGTCGGTCAGGAAGATACCGGTTGCTTCAGCAACAACGTCAACGCCCACTTCATCCCACTTCAGGTTCGCTGGATCACGTTCAGCAGTAACACGGATTTTTTTACCGTTAACCACCAGTGCGCCATCCTGAACTTCTACGGTGCCGTCGAAACGACCGTGAGTAGAGTCATACTTCAGCATGTACGCCATGTAATCCGCGTCCAGCAGGTCGTTGATAGCAACGATTTCGATGTCAGAACGCTTTTGAGCAGCACGGAAAACGATGCGACCGATACGGCCGAAACCATTGATACCTACTTTGATAGTCATATATTCCACCAGCTATTGGTTAGTGAATAAAAGTTGCCTGTAAAATTACAAAAACCTTACCAGGCGTCAAGCGGAATCGTGTCAATTGTTGCGACAGGTCAATTCGCCTGAAAGGAATTATTCGATGCGCAACCGCTTGCGCGCCGCTCATCATATAGCGCTTCGTCGATTCAATCGCCGAATATATAGGGATGCCCGAAACAAAAGGTGATCGATGTCACAAATCCGCTTAGCAGCAGACGGGCTGAAAGGGTGAGCACAAAAAAAGACCCGGGTTATGTTGATCATTTGTTAGAATAATAGTCGAATTTTTCAGAATGGCACTTCCCCGGAATCCTAAAATGGCTAAAGACACCGCAACCGACGCAAAAATCGCCGAGCTGACAGAGATGCAGCGTTATGTGACACAGCAGCGCGGAACGGAACCGCCCTACAGCGGCGCACTGCTCCACAACAAGCAGGAAGGGATTTACCACTGCCTGGTCTGTGAGGCGCCACTCTTTCTCTCTGAGACCAAATATGATTCTGGCTGTGGCTGGCCCAGTTTTTATCAGCCAGTGAGTGATGATGCGATTCGTTACATCGAAGATAACTCACATGGCATGCAGCGTGTTGAGATCCGCTGTGGCAGTTGTGATGCGCATCTGGGGCACGTCTTCCCCGATGGCCCGCAACCGACTGGCGAACGCTACTGTGTTAACTCCGCCTCATTGAATTTTACCGACGAGCAGGGCGAACAGACCAAAGGGTAACGGCAATGAAGGAACAACTTGAAGCAATGCTTGCGTCAATGACACCTGAAGTTTATCAGCGGCTGGCGACGGCGGTTGAGATTGGTAAGTGGCCGGATGGTGTGGCGCTGACTCAGGAGCAGCGTGACAACTGCCTGCAACTGGTAATGATGTGGCAGGCAAGGCACAACGACGCGCCACAGCATATGACCATCGGTAAAGGTGGCGAGATGGTGATGAAGTCGAAAAAAGAACTGAAAGAGGAGTTCGGCATCGACCCGGATGTAACACGGATTCATCTGCACTAATCTGCACGAAATAGAGCTGGCGTCGAGCCAGCTCTATCTTTAAATCAAAATAGCGCCCTGAGCGGTCATCTGTGCGAAGGCGATCTCACTGTCCTCTGGATTCAGATTCACTCCGCGGCAACCCTCTTTGACCACCTCAACGTGATACCCCAGCTCCAGCGCATCCAGTACGCTATATTTCACGCAGTAGTCCGTCGCCAGCCCCAGCATCACCAGATGGGTAATGCCACGCTCACGCAGCCAGCTGTCCAGTTCGGTTTTACGGCGATGACCGTTGTCAAAAAAGGCGCTGTAGCTGTCGACATCATGATCTTCGCCTTTGTGGAATGTCGCATCAAACAGCGAGCGATCCAGACCGGGATGAAAATCGGCGCCCGCTGAGCCCTGAATACCGTGATCGGGCCACCAGATCTGCGCCAGACCATTTAATTCGCCCAGGGTGTAAACCGGTTCGCCTGAGATCGAGGCAAAACTGCCGTGATCGGCCGGGTGCCAGTCCTGCAGGGCCAGAACGCACTCACCGTTTTCACGGAACATGCGCGCGTAACGATTTGCCACCTCGACAGTGTGGTCACCCTCATGAACGGCCATTGGGCCGCCTGGGCAAAAATCGTTCTGGATATCAATAATGATGAGTGCCCGCTTCATTATTTGTCGCTCCGTTTCAGTCTTCAGTCAGTTCGCCGCGCAGATTCTGCTGCATTCTTGCACGGATTTGATCGGCCGACAGATCCTGGCTGAGTAAAAAGTGTAATTTGGTCAATGCTGCTTCCACAGTAAGATCGAATCCGCTGATTACGCCAGCATGTTCCAGTGCATTGCCGGTAGCGTATCCGCCCATATTCACTTTGCCAGAAATACACTGAGTGAGGTTCACCACCACGATGCCGCGCTCGCTGGCCTGCTGCAGTTCGGCAAGGAATTCTTTGTTCTGCGGTGCGTTACCCACGCCGTAAGAACGCAGGATCAACGCTTTCACCGGCTGACGCAGGAAGTTACGCACGACGTCTGCTGAAATCCCAGGATAGATTGTGACCACACCAATAGGCTGAGGCGTAATCGTGTGGACCCTGAGCTCGCCCTGACCGGACGGGGCGGGTGGTGTATTCAGTCGGCGAATATGAATGCCCGCTTCCAGCAGCGCAGAAAGGTTTGGCGAAGCAAAGGCATTAAAGCCGTCAGCGTGGGCCTTGGTCGTACGGTTGCCGCGATAAAGAGTGTTATTAAAAAACAGTGATACTTCGCTGATCGGATAGTTAGCCGCGACATAAAGCGAATTTAACAGATTTTGCTGGCCATCTGAGCGCAGCTCAGCCAGTGGAATCTGTGACCCGGTCACAATTACCGGCTTAGCCAGATTCTCCAGCATAAAAGAGAGGGCTGACGCGGTAAACGCCATGGTGTCCGTGCCATGCAAAATCACAAAACCATCGTATCGATCGTAGTTTTGGCGAATATCTTCGGCAATAGACTGCCAGTCTTCCGGTGTCATGTCGGAAGAGTCGATAAGCGGCTGATATTCGTGAATAGTGAAATCAGGCATCTCAGGGCGGTGGAACTCAGGCATGTTTGCCAGCTGCTGCTGCAGGTGTCCGGAGACCGGAATATAGCCCTGCGCCGAGCGTTGCATACCGATTGTCCCGCCAGTGTAGGCTACATAGATATTTTTCTTTTGCATCAGAGAACTCAGACTCGCCATAAAACGCGCAGTATAAGGGGAATAGCGGGGAAAAGCAGCCCGACCAGCGGCCGGGCTGAGAGGTTTATCGCACTTCGCCGCAGTTCAGGCAGAAGGCGTAACGGTTCTGAGGATCGTTTTGCTTATCAAACAGACCCGGCTGGGCTTTCATGGCACTCATCACATCCAGCATCGGCGCTGGCAGCCAGGCTTTCAGCGTATCCGGCAATACTGCCTGCACAGACGCGTTCATCTGGCTCAGCATCATATCCAGGAAGCTCGGGTCATCCTGATACCAGCTCAGCATAGGTTTATCGACTTTCGCCAGCTCGCCTGCTTTCTTCACGGCATCATCAAAGTCACCCAGCGCATCAACCAGACCATTGGCTTTTGCATCGCTGCCGGTCCAGACGTGGCCCTGGGCAATGGCATCAATCTGCTCTGGTGTTTTGTGACGCGACTTCGCCACCAGACCCACAAAGTTGCGGTAGCCATTTTCGATGGTCAGCTGCATCATCTGCTGAACTTCGGCTGGCAACGCTTTGGTGGTAGAGATATCCGCCAGCGGGGAGGTCGCGACACCATCTGTGTGTACGCCAATGCTGTCCAGACTGTTCTCCAGCGTATTGATCACGCCAAAGATACCAATCGAGCCGGTTAGCGTGCTCGGGTTCGCCACGATGTAGCTGGCGGGTGTTGAGATCCAGTAACCACCGGATGCCGCCATACCGCCCATTGAAACCACAATCGGCTTGCCCGCGGCCTGAGCCGCTGCCAGCTCTTCACGAATGGCTTCAGAAGCCGTGACGCTGCCGCCCGGGCTGTTTACCCGCAGAATGATCGCTTTGATTTTCGGATCAAGACGCGCATCGCGAATCTGAGCTGCCGTGGTGTCGCCGCCGACGTTGCCCGGCGTCTCTTCGCCATCCATGATGGCTCCGCTGGCCATGACGACGGCGATGTTGCCATCCTGCTGAGAGCCAGCCGGTTTCACGCTGTAGTCATAAATGCTGACGCTGCGATAATCATTGCTCTGCTTATCCAGACCAAAGGTCTTTATCAGTTCTTCATCCGCTGCTGCACGGGAACCCAGCGTATCAACCAGCTTATTGTCCAGTGCATATTGCGCGGTATCGCCTTTCACCGCGTTCAATCCGGCAATGATTGCCGCTGCGCCCGGGAAGAGTTGCTCAGGCGTAATCTGACGATTGGCCGCCACGGTGTTCAGGTAATTCTGCCACAGCTGACCGACCCAGCGGCTGTCAGCATCCCGTGCAGCAGGGGACATATCGTCACGCAGGAACGGTTCTACCGCGGATTTATAAGTCCCGACACGGAAAACGTGTGAGGTGACTTTCAGCTTATCCAGCAGCGTTTTGTAGTAAAGCCCGTTGGTGGCGAAACCATGCAGATCCACGCTGCCCTGCGGCGACAGATAGATTTTAGTGGCGTAGCTGGCAAGGTAGTACTGCGCCTGGCTGTAGCTGTCGCCCAGTGCATAAATCGGCTTACCGCTGTCACGGAATTCCCGTAATGCTTTTCCGACATATTGCAGCGAAGGCTGATCACCGCCGGCAAATTCGCGTAAATCCAGCACGATGCCTTTAATGTTGCTGTCGCCTTTTGCCTGGCGAATCGCGTCGACCACATCAAACAACGAATTTTCCTGTAAACGGTCACTGCTGGCACCCAGCAGCTGGCGGCCGATTTTACTCAGACGATTGCTCACCGAGGGTTTATCCACCAGTACGCCGCTGAGATCGACTTTCAGTGCGCCTTGCTGAACCGGCGCTGAACTTCCGCCCGATCCGCTGACCTGCAGCCAGATCCCTGCACACACCACAATCAACAAAATCAGGAAAATATTCAGAATAAATTCCCTGATAAAATTCAATACCCGCCAGCTCCAGCGGAACAGACCTGCAATTATTCGCCACAATGTGCGCATCAGACTCTCCATAAATATGTAGCAGGAAGTGGCCGCCGCGCGGACCAGACTTCCACGACGAGCTCATCCTAAAGAGCGGCGTGTTAAAAGTCAGCAGGAAATCACTGTGCACTGTTACAAAAAATCTGCCTGTGCCAGGATAACGGCCACATTACAGAGATCGGGAGAGAAACATGGACGCACTTGAATTACTGGTCAACCGACGTTCGGCCTCACGCCTGACCGAGCCGGCACCGGCAGGTGACGCGCTGGAAAACATTCTGCGGGCTGGCATGCGCGCACCGGATCATGGGACGCTGCAGCCCTGGCGTTTTATCATTGTAGAAAATGAGGGCCGCGACCGGATGAGCCAGCTGCTGGAGAAAGCAGCACGCGATAATCAGCTGGATGAAAAGGCGATTAACAAAGCGAGCCAGGCACCGTTTCGCGCGCCGATGATCATCACGGTAGTGGCGCATTGCGAAGAGCACCATAAAGTGCCGCGCTGGGAACAGATCGCCTCAGCAAGCTGTGCCGTGATGGCGATGCAGATGGCGGCCGTGGCCCAGGGCTTCAACGGTATCTGGCGCAGTGGTGCCTGGACCGATGACGAGCAGGTACGCCAGGCCTTTGGCTGCCGCGAGCAGGATGCTATCGTCGGCTTCCTCTATCTGGGCACGCCGCAACTGAAATCCAGCACTACTGTGCTCCCGCCAGACACTGCGCCTTTCGTCCGTTACTTCTGATTGTCTGCGGGTTCGGGCAGGGTGCTCTTCAGCCCTGCCTTTTGCACGGTTCCTGTGCGAACGATCGCTAACACCGCGTATCATGCTTACGCCAGAAGAGCAGCCAGGCTAACATAGCCCGCGAGATGCAAACCGACAGCGAATAACCGGTTATCAACGTGTTCCCCTGATGTTAAGGATTACCTGATTCAATGCGTTTGTTTATTGCGGAAAAACCGAGCCTTGGGCGTGCTATCGCGGATGTGCTACCGAAACCGCATCGACGCGGTGATGGATTCATTGCCTGCGGCAACGATCAGATCGTCACCTGGTGCGTAGGCCATCTTCTGGAGCAGGCACAACCTGACAGTTATGACAGCCGTTATGCGCGCTGGTCGCTGGCCGATCTGCCGATCATTCCGGAAAAGTGGCAGCTTAAACCTCGTCCCTCGGTCGCGAAGCAGCTGAAAGTGGTTGAGGGATTGCTGGCGCAGGCGAGCGAAGTGGTGCATGCCGGTGACCCGGATCGGGAAGGGCAGTTGCTGGTGGATGAGGTACTCGATTACCTGAATCTGTCACCAGAAAAACGTAAAAACGTGCAGCGCTGCCTGATCAACGATCTCAATCCTCAGGCGGTGGACCGGGCGGTAAACCGCCTGCGTGAGAATCGCGAGTTTATCCCGTTATGCGTTTCCGCGCTGGCCCGCGCGCGTGCTGACTGGCTCTACGGTATTAACATGACCCGTGCCTGGACACTTCTCGGGCGTAATGCGGGCTATGACGGTGTGCTGTCGGTTGGCCGCGTACAGACGCCGGTGCTGGGGCTGGTCGTCCGGCGCGATGAAGAGATCGAAAACTTCGTGCCGAAAGATTACTTCGAAGTGAAGGCCCATATTATCACGCCTGATGGCACTCAGTTTATCGCCAGCTGGATCCCCAGCGAAGCCTGTGAGCCGTGGCAGGATGAAGAGGGCCGTCTGCTCAAGCGTGCGCTGGCCGATCATGTGGTGGCGCGCATTACCGGCCAGCCTGCAACCGTCACCGCTTACAGTGATAAGCGTGAAAATGAGGTGGCTCCGCTGCCATTCTCCCTCTCCAGCCTGCAAATTGAAGCGGCTAAACGCTACGGGCTGAGTGCGCAGACGGTGCTGGATACCTGCCAGCGGCTCTATGAAACGCATAAACTGATTACCTATCCCCGCTCAGACAGCCGCTACCTGCCGGAAGAGCATTTTGCCGGTAGACATGCGGTATTAAAGGCGATACAAGCCCATCAGTCGCAGCTGATCCCGCCCGGAGACTTCGATGCCGATCGCAGAAACCGCTGCTGGGACGATAAAAAAGTGGATGCCCACCACGCCATTATCCCCACGGCGCGTTCCAGCGCGGTTAAGCTCAGTGAAAACGAGCAGAATATTTATGAGCTGGTGGCGCGCCAGTATCTGATGCAGTTCTGCCCCGATTCCGTGTTCCGCAAATGCGTCATCGACCTTGATATTGCGGGCGGAAAATTCGTGGCGAAAGCGCGTTTTCTTGCAGAAGCAGGCTGGCGCGCGCTGCTGGGCAGTAAAGAGCGGGATGAAGAGAATGATGGTATGCCGCTGCCGGTGGTGGCAAAAGGGGATGAGCTTCTGTGCGAGCGGGGCGAGGTGCTGGCGAAGCAGACTCAGCCGCCTCGACCGTTTACCGATGCCACCATTCTTTCTGCAATGACCGGCATCGCCCGTTTCGTTCAGGATAAAGAATTAAAGAAAGTGCTGCGTGCGACCGATGGTTTAGGAACGGAAGCCACACGCGCCGGCATTATCGAATTACTGTTTCGTCGTGGCTTCCTGGTGAAGAAGGGCCGTTACATCAATTCCACGGATGCCGGACGCGCCCTGATTCACTCTCTGCCCGATCTGGCAGCGCGCCCGGATATGACGGCGCAGTGGGAATCGACACTGACGCGTATCAGCGAAAAGGCCTGCCGCTATGATGAGTTTATGCAGCCGCTGGTGCAGACCTTAACCGGCCTTATCCAGCAGGCGCGGCAGCAGCCTGCGGCGCATGCATTTCGGGGATTACCGTCCACCGGACAGAAACGTCCGGTGCGCAAAACCAGGCGTAAAGTGAAGGAGACGGAATGAGGCATTATTCGGTATTTCTGGTCGTGGCTCTGACGCTGGTGACCAGCGCAGTGCAGGCCAACAGTCGTTATCAGTCGATGCCACAACAGGGCAGCAACGGTGTGAACACAGATGTGGTGGTGGATATGCCGCCGGAAGCCTGGACGCAGTCAGAGAGACGCCAGCAGGACTGTCTCCGCTGCTGTATTTTTGAGAACCGCAACTACACAGAAGGCGCGGTAGTGAAATCTGAGGGTGTGCTGCTGCAGTGCGCGCGTGATGAACAGTCTCTTGGCACCAACAACCTGATCTGGAAGATCGTCAAATAGCCGTCGCGTGGCGCTCTGCCACGCGACCGTCAGTTAAAAGCGGAAGGTTGACCAGATGGGTGCATGGTCAGAAGGTTTCTCCATGCTCCGGATAGCATAATCAATGCCGGTCTCGACGCAGTGTGACGCCAGGTTTTTACTTGCCAGCACCAGATCAATACGTAACCCGCGATTATCGTCAAACCCTTTCGAACGGTAATCGAACCATGAGAAACGGTCCGCAACTTCCGGATTGTGCTCACGCCAGGTATCAACCAGTCCCCAGCTCAGCAGGCGATCCATCCATTCGCGCTCTTCCGGCAGGAATGAGCATTTGCCGGTGCGCAGCCAGCGCTTACGGTTATCCTCACCAATACCAATATCCAAATCGGTGCTGCTGATATTCATGTCACCCATAATCAGAACCGGCTTATCAGCAGGCAGATCGTCGGTCAGCAGACGTTGCAGATCGCGGTAGAATTTCTCTTTAGCCGGAAATTTTGTAGGATGGTCACGACTTTCTCCCTGTGGAAAATAGCCATTAATCACGGTGATATCGCCAATCGGGCTGGGGATTTCCGCGACGATCAGACGGCGCTGGGATTCTTCGTCATCATCCGGAAATCCCCGACTGACCGACACGGGCTGAGCTTTGGTGAGCAATGCCACGCCATAATGGCCTTTCTGTCCATGATAGAAGACGTGATAACCGAGCTTTGACACCTCTTCCAGCGGGAACATGTCATCATGAACTTTGGTTTCCTGCAGACCGATCACATCGGGCTGATGCTGTTCGACAAGCGCCTGAAGCTGGTGCGGGCGGGCGCGCAACCCATTGATGTTAAATGAAACAAATTTCATGAGATCGACCATTGTTCAGCAAGTGATAGCCGGAGATGGTAACGATTTTTATGCATAAAGTCATGGCAGAACAGGGGAAGATTGGTCGAAAGCGGGTAAGGAATTATCGGGTAGCGCAGAAGCGCGATGCTGCACACGAACCTTAATCGAATGTTCTCATCCCTCTCCCCGCAGAACAGGAAGCTTGGGTAGTTTTTTGGGTTTCGTGTGCGATTTGCAGAATGGTGGTGGGAGAAGGATTATTCGGCGCGTTGCGCCTCACCCTGCGGGCCGCGCTGAAGCGCGTTGTCACGAGATGCTCGACACGAACCTTGATCGAAGGTTCTCATCCCTCTCCCCGCAGAAAAGGAAGCTTGGGTAGTTTTTTGGGATTCGTGTGCGATATGCAGGATGGTGGTGGGAGAAGGATTATTCGGCGCGTTGCGCCTCACCCTGCGGGCCGCGCTGAAGCGCGTTGTCTCGCAATGCTCGACACGAACCTTAATCGAAGGTTCTCATCCCTCTCCCCGCAGAACAGGAAGCTTGGGTAGTTTTTTGGGATTCGTGTGGGATTTGCAGAATGGTGGTGGGAGAAGGATTATTCGGCGCGTTGCGCCTCACCCTGCGGGCCGCGCTGAAGCGCGTTGTCTCGCGATGCTCGACACGAACCTTAATCGAAGGTTCTCATCCCTCTCCCCGCAGAACAGGAAGCTTGGGTAGTTTTTTGGGATTCATATGCGATTTGCAGAATGGTGGTGGGAGAAGGATTCGAACCTTCGAAGTCTGTGACGGCAGATTTACAGTCTGCTCCCTTTGGCCGCTCGGGAATCCCACCAGGGATATATTGACGTGGCTTAAGATGTTTCAGATTCAGATGGTGGTGGGAGAAGGATTCGAACCTTCGAAGTCTGTGACGGCAGATTTACAGTCTGCTCCCTTTGGCCGCTCGGGAATCCCACCATGGCCTGAATCTTTCTCTCTTAAAGCGGGGCGCATCATACCAAATGCGATAAAGGTGTAAAGCGCCCACTGGCAAAACAACATCTGTTTGCCCACTTTTTACGCGTAGCGCTGAATCTGCAGACAATTCAGCACGCTGGCTGATTAAAGAATAATCGTGCGATTGCCATAAACGAAGACGCGCTGCCCCAGAACTTTGTAGAGTGCGTTGCTCAGAACATTCTTTTCTACGTCGCGACCGGCGCGCATCATCTCATCAGCGGTGTAGCTGTGATCGACGTTGATCACATCCTGCATGATGATGGGGCCTTCATCGAGATTGTCATTCACATAGTGCGCGGTGGCACCGATGATCTTCACGCCGCGCTCATAAGCCTGGTGATAAGGGCGGGCACCGATAAAGGCGGGCAGGAACGAGTGGTGAATATTGATGATCTGGTTCGGATAACGCTGCACAAAAGCAGGCGTCAGGACACGCATATATTTTGCCAGCACCACGTAGTCGGGCTGATAGCGATCAATCTCTTCCACCATGCGGTTATCGTGCTCTTCCCGCGTCAGACCCTCATGACTCACCAGTACAAAGGGAATATCGAAACGCTCAACCAGTGAACGCAGCGTGTCGTGATTACCGACTACTGCCGCGATCTCCATATCCAGGCCGCCAAAGGCGCTCTTCATTAACAGGTCGCCCAGGCAGTGCGCTTCTTTGGTGACCAGAATCACTACGCGACGACGACCGGCGCTGTGCAGTTCACGCACAGAACCCTGTGGCAGAGCGCTGTCGAGATCGGCGAGCAGGGTGTTGTCGTTGAAAATCCCTTCCAGCTCGGTGCGCATGAAAAAACGCCCGGTGCGATGATCAACAAACTCATTGTTCTGCACGATATTGAGTTCGTGCTTGTAACAAATATTGGTGATTTTGGCGATCAGACCTTTTGCATCGGGACAAATGGTTCGTAAAACTTTTCTTTGCATGGTTTGCGCTTGCATCTCAATCAGAGTCCTGTCAAAGCATTAGGGGTAAACCGCTGGGGCAGCCATCAGCTTAACCACAACATTTTTTGTATTTTTTGCCACTGCCACATGGGCAGGGATCGTTACGCCCCACGGGCGGTGCTGTACCGTCAACATAGTACCAGCGTTGATCCTCGCGAAGAAAGCGTGAACACTCATGAATGGCATGAATGTTGTCGTTCTCGCGGTATCGCGCAAAAAAGGTGACGAAAGCTTCGTTCTCATGGCTTCCATGATTACAACGGGTTACATTCAGGCTAAGCCAAACGGTACCCGGGAAACTTTCAGATAAAAGCCCTGACAGGCCGGGATGGCGTTTATCAGGATGCCAGGTCGCAACCAGATACTCCGCATTATGCTGAACATAAGCGCAATAACGGGATCGCATAAGTTGTTCAGCTGTAAAAGGAATTTGGTTGCCCTGCAGAAAGGGCTCGCAACATACGCTATACTGCTCTCCGCTACAACATGGGCAGGTTTCTGACACATTATCTCCAGAGAATGATGAGTCGATTTCACAGGCGCGCTATGTTAGCTGACCCCACGTTGTGACGCTACGTATTGACGGCAGGACCAGATACAAATGAGAAAAGTAAAAATTGGATTGGCTCTGGGGTCTGGAGCGGCCAAAGGATGGGCACACATTGGTGTGATCAACGCCCTGGAGCGCGCTGGCATTGAGATTGACGTTGTTGCAGGTTGCTCAGTCGGCGCACTGGTTGGGTCTGCCTATGTGAATAATCGTTTGCCGTTGATGCAGAAATGGGTCAGTGCATTCCGCTACTGGGATGTTATTCGTCTGATGGATGTCTCGTGGCAGCGTGGCGGACTTTTACGCGGCGAGCGGGTTTTCAACCATGTTCGTCAGCTTATCCCTAACGATGCGATTGAGCAGTGCCATAAACCTTTTGGCGTGGTGGCGACCAACCTAAGTACCGGTCGTGAACTCTGGCTCACTGAGGGCGATTTACATCAGGCCGTGCGTGCATCCTGTAGTATGCCAGGTTTATTACCACCAGTGGGCTACAATGGGTATTGGCTGGTAGATGGTGCCGTGGTCAATCCGGTGCCAGTCTCACTGACGCGTGCCCTGGGCGCAGACATTGTTATTGCCGTTGATTTACAGCATGACGCGCATTTAATGCAACAGGATCTCTTTTCCGTTACGCCTCAGAACAGCGAAGAAGAAGCCGCAGCAGCGGCATTGAGTTGGGGTGGGAAACTGCGACAGCGCCTGGTGAATTTCACCCAGCGCCGTGCATCTCAGTCGCCTGGCGCGATGGAGATTATGTCCACCTCAATCCAGGTGCTGGAGAATCGCCTGAAGATGAACCGTATGGCAGGCGATCCACCCGACGTTTTAATACAGCCGGTCTGTCCGCAAATTTCGACGCTGGACTTTCATCGTGCTGAAGAGGCTATCGAGGCAGGCAGGGCGGCCGTAGAGAAGAAAATGGATGAACTATTACCACTGGTCCGTGGCAGATAATGAAGTTGTTCATTCAAAGCGGTGACTTCGGGCAATTCTGAAAGGCGCAACTGCGTTTTATGAACCACTATTGAAATATCTGGTACGCAGGGGGAAAGAATGGAAAAACCACTACTCGGCAAAAAGATACTCATTGTCGAAGATGAGGCTGTTTTCCGTTCGTTGCTGGACCAATTTTTGTTATCGATGGGTGCTGTGACGTTACAAGCGGAAGACGGTCTGGAAGCAATTACACAACTACAACAGCATACTGTCGACCTGATTATCTGCGATCTGGAAATGCCTCGCATGAGCGGCATCCAGTTTGTTGAGCATATTCGCACCCGTGGCAATGTGGTGCCGATTTTAATCATTTCGGCCACTGAAAACATGTCTGATATCGCTCACGTACTGCGTCTTGGGGTGCAGGATGTGCTGCTAAAACCGCTGAAAAACTTTGAACGCTTCCGTGAAGCGGTCTATGAGTGTCTCTATCCCTCTATGTTCACCTCGAAAGTGGAAGAGGATGAGCAACTGTTCCAGGACTGGGATGCGCTGGTTCGCGATCCCAAAGCGGCTGCCAAGCTGCTTAAGCAACTCCAGCCTCCGGTACAACAGACGATTGCCAACTGTCGGGTTAACTACCGCCAGCTGACAATGGCTGAGCAGCCCGGACTGGTGCTTGATATCGCGGCGCTCTCCGATAAAGATCTGGCATTTTACTGTCTGGACGTCACGCGCGCCGGTGACAATGGCGTGCTGGCGGCGTTGCTGTTGCGGGCTCTGTTCAATGGTCTGTTACAGGAGCAGCTGACCGGACAAAAACAGCGCCTGCCAGAGCTTAATGGATTGCTCAGACAGGTTAATCTGTTACTCCGTCAGGCAAATCTCAGCGGTCAGTTCCCGTTGCTGGTTGGTTACTATCACCGCGGTTTAAAAAACTTGATCCTGGTTTCCGCCGGATTAAACGCCACACTTCATGTTCATACCCATCAGATTCAGCTCAGCAATGGCGTCCCTCTTGGCACTATGGGTAGCACCCATCTGAACCAAATCAGTCAGCGTGCTGATAACTGGCAATGCCATGTGTGGGGCGCGGGCGGGCGCATCCGGCTGATGCTGTCGACCGAAGAATAAGGGCTAAAAAACGAAAGATTCTGGTGCTGAGGACAGGGCCAGAGTTTAGCTTTACAGTTGGGTAATAGTCTTAATTTCGACGGTTTCATGCCTTCCAGGATAAATCCGTTCGATACTAGCTGATATACTCATTTCCGAATTTAAACCGACATATCAAGTATTAACTTGAACGGCCTATGAGAGAGGTATCTTAATGTCTGCCAATAATACCAAAGTAAAAAAAGCGGTAATCCCGGTAGCGGGTTTGGGCACGCGTATGCTCCCGGCTACCAAAGCGATTCCAAAAGAGATGTTACCGCTGGTTGATAAGCCGTTAATCCAGTATGTCGTTAACGAGTGTATCGCTGCTGGCATCAATGAAATTGTGCTGGTAACGCATTCATCAAAAAATGCCATCGAAAACCACTTTGATACCAGCTTCGAACTGGAATCCATGCTGGAAAAACGTGTTAAGCGTCAGCTGCTGGACGAAATCCAGTCAATCTGCCCGCCACACGTTACCATCATGCAGGTTCGTCAGGGCATTGCCAAAGGTCTGGGTCACGCAGTGATGTGTGCACACCCACTGATCGGTGATGAGCCATTTGCCGTTATCCTGCCAGACGTCATCATCGACGAATACGAATCCAACCCAACCAAAGATAACCTGGCAGAAATGCTGAGCCGTTATGAAGAGTCTGGCCGCAGCCAGATAATGGTTGAGCCGGTTGCCGATGTGACCGCTTATGGTGTTGTTGATTGCCAGGGCGCAGAACTGAACCCAGGCGACAGCGCGCCGATGGTCGGTGTGGTTGAGAAGCCTAAAGCGTCAGAATCACCTTCTAACCTGGCTGTAGTCGGTCGTTATGTTCTCTCTTCAGAGATCTGGCCACTGCTGGCGAAAACCCCTCCAGGTGCAGGCGGTGAAGTTCAGCTCACTGACTCCATTGCCATGCTGATGGAAAAAGAGACTGTCGAAGCTTACCACCTGAAAGGCGTGAGCCATGATTGCGGTAATAAGCTGGGCTACATGCAGGCTTTCGTTGAGTACGGTGTTCGTCATCCGGTATTGGGCAAAGATTTTTCTGAATGGCTCGATGGCGCAGTTGGCAACAAAAAGTAATTCATAAACACAGGATAACTCGATGAAAGTCACTGTATTTGGTATCGGCTATGTCGGTCTGGTTCAGGCTGCGGTGTTAGCCGAAGTCGGACATGACGTTCTCTGCATTGATGTCGACGAAAACAAAGTCGAAAATCTGAAAAAAGGCATCATTCCTATTTTCGAACCAGGTTTAACGCCGCTGGTAATGTCCAATTACGAAGCGGGTCGTCTGAAGTTCAGCACTGATGCTGAGCTGGGCGTAAACCATGGTGTTATGCAGTTTATTGCAGTCGGTACTCCACCGGATGAAGACGGCTCTGCCGATCTGAAATATGTGACCGCCGTAGCGCGCACCATTGCGCAGCATATGAACGATCACAAAGTGGTTATCGACAAATCAACCGTTCCGGTTGGCACAGCAGACAAAGTTCGTGCGGTAATGACGGAAGCGCTGAAAGCGCGTGATGCCAACATCACATTTGATGTGGTTTCAAACCCTGAATTCCTGAAAGAGGGTGCTGCAGTTAATGACTGCATGCGTCCGGAGCGTATCGTTGTCGGTACTGACAACGACGACGTGGTAGAGCTGTTACGTGAGCTTTATGAGCCGTTTAACCGTAACCACGATCGCATGATCATGATGGATATCCGCAGCGCAGAGCTGACTAAGTATGCCGCTAACTGCATGCTGGCAACCAAAATCAGCTTTATGAACGAGATGTCTAACCTGGCTGAACGTTTAGGTGCGGATATTGAAAAAGTACGCCAGGGCATCGGTTCAGATCCCCGCATTGGCTACCACTTTATCTACCCTGGCTGTGGCTACGGCGGCTCCTGCTTCCCGAAAGATGTGCAGGCGTTGATCCGTACCGCGGAGTCTATTGGCTATCAGCCACGTCTGTTACAGGCCGTGGAAGATGTGAATGACAACCAGAAAAATAAACTGCCTACCTTCATTAAGCGTCATTTTGGCGACGATCTGAAAGGTAAAACGTTTGCACTCTGGGGTCTGTCATTCAAGCCTAATACGGACGACATGCGTGAAGCCTCAAGCCGTGTGCTGATGGAAACGCTGTGGGAAGCGGGCGCTTCTGTTCAGGCGTTTGACCCTGAAGCAATGGACGAAGCGCAGCGTATCTATGGTCACCGCAGCGATCTGAAGCTGATGGGGACCAAAGAAGCAGCCCTGCAGGGTGCAGACGGTCTGGTCATCTGTACGGAGTGGCAAAACTTCCGTGCGCCTGACTTCGACATTATCAAAAATGCGCTGAAAGAAGCCGTGATTTTTGATGGTCGTAACCTGTATGATCCAGAGCGTATCAGCAAACGCGGTTTCGTTTATTATGCAATCGGCCGCGGAGCGTCTATTCAAACTGCATAATTAACGAGGGATTTATGAACTTTCTGGTCACCGGCGCCGCAGGCTTTATTGGTTTTCATGTTAGTCAGCGTCTGCTGGCCGCCGGTCACCAGGTTGTCGGTATCGACAACCTGAATGATTATTATGACGTAAATCTCAAGCATGCCCGTCTCAATTTAATTAAAGCCAACCCAGGTTTTACCTTTATTGAGATGGACCTGGCGGACCGTGATGCAATGGCATCACTGTTCGGCCAGAACAGGTTCCAGCGCGTTATTCACCTTGGCGCTCAGGCTGGTGTCAGGTATTCCATCGAAAACCCTCATGCTTACGCAGACGCTAATCTGATCGGTCACCTCAATATCCTTGAAGGCTGCCGTCATCATAAAATTGAACATCTGCTCTATGCTTCATCCAGTTCAGTTTATGGTCTGAACCGCAAGATGCCGTTCTCAACGGAAGACAGCGTTGATCATCCGGTATCATTATATGCGGCGACCAAAAAAGCCAATGAGCTCATGTCGCATACTTACTCGCATCTTTATCAGTTGCCGACAACCGGATTGCGCTTCTTTACCGTCTATGGGCCGTGGGGCCGCCCGGATATGGCATTATTCAAATTCACGCGCGCAATGATTGCCGGTGAAGCGATAGATGTTTATAACCAGGGCCAGATGAAACGCGACTTTACCTATATTGACGATATTGCTGAAGCGATTGTTCGTCTGCAGGATGTTATACCTCAGAAGGATGATCACTGGACCGTTGAAACCGGTTCACCCGCAACCAGTTCAGCCCCATATCGTGTTTATAACATTGGTAATAGTCAGCCTGTTACGTTGATGAGCTATATCGAAGCGATTGAGAAAGCACTGGGTATTACTGCGAATAAAAATCTGATGCCGATGCAACCCGGTGATGTACTGGAAACCAGTGCGGATACAAGCGCGTTGTTTGAGGCCATTGGTTTTAAACCGCAGACCGGTGTTGAAGAGGGCGTTAAAAAATTCGTTGACTGGTATCGGGATTTTTACAGCGTCTGATTTAAAGAAAAAAGGAAGCGTCTGCTTCCTTTTTTTTGCGCATCAGGCTGATACTAATGTCGCGGCACTGTTTACTGTTTCAGTAAAAAATCGTCCAGCGTTTTACCCTGTTCTTCCAGTGCTATTTTGATCACCGCAGGTGTACGTCCCTGACCGGTCCATGTTCTGGACTCACCTTTTTCATCGGTATAAGCATATTTAGCCGGGCGCACTGAGCGTTTAGCTTTTGCCGCAGTTCGGGGAGTCGCGGCCTGGGCGTTAATCAGTTCATTCGGGTCGATTCCATCGGCCAGCAACATTTCACGATACTGATTAAGTTTACGCGTGCGTTCTTCATTTTCTGCCTGAAAATGCGACTCTTCTTCGCGGCGTTCTTTTACCACCACGTCCAGTTTTTCCAGCATCTCTTCCAGTGTTTCTACGGAATACTCTCTGGCCTGGGCGCGCAGCGTACGGATATTATTAAGAACTTTTAGTGCTTCGCTCATTGTCCTGGTCTCTGAATAAGGGGAAAGTTGTGTTGCCCGCTAATAGTAGTGGTGACGTTAAATAACTTCAATCATAAAAAAAATGATCACGGCTAATAACGCTGGAAATTAAAATAACCTGAGGGGGAATAATTCATAATTATGCCGAATGAAAAATATTTTCGCTTAGTATGATATGAAATAAATTTAATGTATTTAAGGCAGTAACAAAAATGTCATTGCTTGCATTGCAGTTAAAATAAGCAAAACTTATTCTCTTTCCTGACGCACCTGACGGTCGTCATAAACTGCCTGTTTAACGGTAAGCGGGCGGGCATTACGCTCTATTCCTCCATCGGCGTCAACGTATTCCCTGCGCTTTGTGTTAATATGCGCGCCATTCTGTTCAGTCCCGATGAAGATACGTTCCTATGGCCCAACTTTATTTCTATTACTCTGCCATGAATGCAGGGAAATCAACTGCACTGCTGCAATCTTCCTATAACTATCAGGAGCGCGGCATGCGTTCACTGGTCTACACCGCTGAGATCGATAATCGCTTTGGTGCCGGGCAGGTGAGTTCCCGCATCGGACTTTCGTCTCCCGCTGTGCTCTACAATGCAGAGACTGCACTTTACAGTGAAATTGCTGCTGAACATGCTGTGCAGCCTATTCACTGCGTGTTAGTTGATGAGAGTCAGTTCCTGACCCGGGAACAGGTCAAAGCGCTCTCTGATGTCGTGGACGATCTGGACATCCCTGTGCTCTGTTATGGCTTGCGAACTGATTTCCGGGGTGAACTGTTTGTGGGCAGTCAGTATCTGCTGGCATGGGCTGATAAGCTGGTTGAGCTTAAAACTATCTGTCACTGCGGCCGCAAGGCCAGCATGGTGCTGCGACTGGATAGTGAAGGTAAACCGTTCAGTGAAGGTGAGCAGGTCGTGATTGGCGGTAACGAAAGTTATATCTCCGTCTGTCGTAAGCACTATAAACAGGCGATAGAGCAGGGCTCGTTACAGGCGATTCATGGTGCACAGACTCCGCTGCCGTAACCCTCTTTTCAGGTAATAAAAAACCCGCCGTGGCGGGTTTTCTTATCACAGTGTCAGCGGGTCATTATCAGACCTTTTTCGCCTTCTTATCAGCCTTGATTCCTTTAACCGGCTGCTGAGCAACCGCCTGAGCGACGCTTGAGAACGGTTCAACAAATTCACGACCGTAGAAAGTGTCGAGCATAATCTGTTTCAGCTCAGCAATCAGCGGATAACGTGGGTTAGCACCGGTACACTGGTCATCAAAGGCATCATCGGCCAGTTTGTCGACTTTTGCCAGGAAGTCCGCTTCCTGCACACCCGCTTCACGGATGGAGGTCGGGATACCCAGTTCAGTTTTAATCTCATCCAGCCATGCCAGTAACTTCTCGATTTTTTGCGCAGTGCGGTCGCCCGGCGCGCTCAAACCTAAATGGTCCGCAATTTCAGCGTAGCGACGACGGGCCTGCGGACGATCATACTGGCTGAAAGCGGTCTGTTTAGTCGGGTTGTCATTGGCGTTGTAGCGAATAACGTTCGAGATTAACAGCGCATTAGCCAGGCCGTGAGGGATATGGAATTCTGAACCCAGTTTGTGCGCCATTGAGTGACAGACCCCAAGGAAGGCGTTGGCGAACGCAATGCCGGCGATAGTAGCAGCGTTGTGGACACGTTCACGCGCAACCGGATTTTTCGCGCCTTCAGCATAACTGGCTGGCAGATTCTCTTTTAACAGTTTCAGTGCCTGCAGTGCCTGCCCATCAGAGTACTCATTTGCCAGCACAGAAACGTAGGCTTCCAGCGCGTGGGTCACTGCATCCAGACCACCAAAGGCGCAGAGTGAACGCGGCATATCCATCACCAGGTTAGCATCGACAATCGCCATATCCGGGGTCAATGCATAGTCAGCGAGTGGATATTTCTGACCTGTCGCGTCATCGGTCACCACGGCGAACGGTGTGACTTCTGAACCGGTCCCGGAGGTCGTGGTGATGGCCACCATCCGTGCTTTTACGCCCATTTTCGGGAATTTGTAGATACGTTTACGGATATCCATGAAACGTAACGCCAGCTCTTCGAAGTGGGTTTCCGGATGTTCGTACATCACCCACATGATTTTCGCGGCATCCATCGGGGAACCACCACCCAGTGCGATGATGACATCAGGCTTGAAGCTGTTCATCTGCTCGGCACCTTTACGCACGATGCTCAGCGTCGGGTCAGCTTCAACTTCGAAGAAGACTTCGGTTTCGATGCCGTGTGATTTCAGCACGCGGGTGACCTGGTCGGCATAGCCGTTGTTGAACAGGAAACGGTCAGTGACAATAAAGGCACGTTTCGCGCCATCCGTTGCCACTTCTTCCAGCGCAATAGGCAGTGAACCCCGACGGAAGTAGATGGATTTAGGAAGTTTATGCCACAACATATTCTCAGCTCGCTTGGCGACAGTTTTGGTATTAATCAGGTGTTTTGGACCGACGTTTTCTGAAATAGAGTTACCGCCCCATGAACCACAACCCAGCGTCAGAGAGGGGGCCAGTTTAAAGTTGTAGAGGTCACCGATACCGCCCTGTGAAGCCGGCGTGTTGATCAGAATACGCGCAGTTTTCATTTTGTCGCCGAAGTAGTGCACGCGCTCAGTCTGGTTGTCCTGGTCGGTATAAAGGCAGGAGGTGTGACCGATACCGCCCATCGCGACCAGTTTCTCCGCTTTATTAACCGCATCCTGGAAATCTTTCGCCCGATACATCGCCAGCGTTGGGGAGAGTTTTTCATGGGCAAAAGGTTCAGATTCATCCACGAGTTTCACTTCACCAATCAAAATTTTCGTGTCTGCTGGTACGGTTAGCCCGGCCATCTCCGCAATTTTAAATGCCGGTTGACCCACGATGGCCGCATTGAGGCCGCCGTTTTTAAGGATGATATTCTGAACTGCACTCAGCTCGGCGCCCTGCAGCATGTAACCACCATGGCTGGCAAAACGTTCACGCACTGCGTCATAGACCGAATCAACCACGATTACCGATTGTTCTGAGGCGCAGATCACGCCGTTATCAAACGTTTTCGACATCAGAATTGACGCAACGGCACGTTTCACATCGGCGGTTTCATCAATCACCACCGGCGTATTACCGGCACCCACACCAATTGCCGGTTTGCCGGAGCTGTAAGCCGCTTTCACCATTCCCGGTCCACCAGTGGCGAGAATCAGGTTGATATCGGGGTGATGCATCAGCTGGTTTGACAGCTCAACAGATGGGGCGTCGATCCAGCCGATAATGTCTTTAGGCGCACCGGCGGCAATCGCGGCCTGCAGGACGATATCTGCCGCTTTATTCGTTGCGTCTTTGGCACGTGGATGTGGCGAGAAAATGATACCGTTGCGGGTTTTGAGGCTGATTAGCGCTTTGAAGATGGCGGTTGAGGTTGGATTGGTGGTCGGGACGATACCGCAAATCAGGCCAATCGGCTCGGCGATGGTGATGGTGCCGAAAGTATCGTCGGTGGCTAACACACCGCAGGTCTTTTCATCTTTATAGGCGTTGTAGATATATTCTGAAGCAAAATGGTTTTTAATGACTTTGTCTTCGACGATGCCCATACCGGATTCGGCAACAGCCATCTTAGCAAGGGGGATGCGGGCATCTGCGGCAGCGAGGGCGGCGGCACGAAATATGGCGTCGACCTGTTCCTGAGAAAAATTGGCATATTCACGCTGGGCTTTTTTTACACGTTCAACCAGTGCATTGAGTTCAGCGACATTGGTTACGGCCATGGTGTTCTCCTGAAGGAAGTTAAACTTTTTTAGTAAACAATCCTGCGCCCTGAGTATAGCTATGCTCAAAAAATGCGCTATATCAGGATGTAATGACAGGATTTTCAACTGTTTACTGAATAAGTCTTGCGTTGTCTGTGAAGACGTTTTCATTGATGCCGCTAATACTTCCGTTGTGAAAATATTACCTGGTTTGGGGTAGGTCAATTTTGATGCAGATCAATTTAACCGCAGGCTGACACCTTTCAGCACAGGGCTGATCCTTTATCAGCTCAAATGGACTTTCACATGCTGGCAGTCAGCCTGGTAGCGTCTAAATCCAGTCACTTTTTAATCTCTGGTGTAAAGCGCTAAAGGAGCGTTCATTCATCTATATAAATAGCTGGCTCAGCATCTGGTGTACAGGTCTGTTTTCACATACATTAGGCGCGTTTCCCCCCTGTGGTACGGAGTTAAAGTCGTGAACCCTGCGCTGTTAGATTTATCAGGCTATATAAAATTTTTTGTCGGGCTCTTTGCGCTGGTCAATCCAGTGGGCATTATTCCGGTGTTCATCAGCATGACCCGATATCAGGGCGTGGCTGAGCGTAATAAAACTAACCTTACCGCTAATCTTGCGGTGGCCATCATTCTCTGGACGTCACTTTTTCTGGGCGATGCGATTCTGCATGTGTTCGGTATTTCGATTGACTCTTTCCGCATTGCGGGTGGGATTCTGGTCGTCACCATTGCGATGTCGATGATCAGCGGCAAGCTGGGTGAGGATAAGCAGAACAAGCAGGAAAAGTCAGAAACGGCGATCCGTGAAAGCGTGGGCGTTGTGCCTCTGGCGCTGCCACTGATGGCGGGGCCAGGTGCTATCAGCTCGACAATCGTCTGGAGTACCCGTTATCACAGCTGGCTGAACCTGATGGGTTTTACCCTGGCAATCGCTATCTTTGCCTTCTGTTGCTGGTTACTGTTCAGGGCTGCACCATTAATGGTGCGTATTCTCGGCCAGACCGGCATCAACGTCATTACCCGTATCATGGGTTTGTTACTGATGGCACTGGGCATTGAATTTGTTGTAACCGGTATGAAGTCTATTTTTCCCGGTCTGCTGAATTAAACCCTCACTTATTTCAGGCAATGAAATGAAGTAATGATCCGTAATGGTGCAAAATGGCCTTTCATTGCACTATTACGATGCAATTATTCGCGATACTTAAAATAGAGGCACGATTATAAATTTCATTACTGCGTGTTTGCTCACAGACTTTTTCGTGGGAAATAATGTCACTATTTTCACACGATATTCTCCTCTGCACTTTTAACTCTGCCTCATAATCCGCCACAATATTACGGTAAGCCTGAATTTCATCATGCTGAAGCCGGATTTATCAGTATGAATGCCAAAACAGGCACAATTTGTCACCTGATCCTGCTTCGCAAAGAGCTTTCCGGCTAAAACGCCTATTTTTCATATTGATATGAAATTTTCAGAACGAAAATTAACACTTCCGCTTCGTGACATCTCATGATAAAAGAGAATTAGTTAACATTTTCGTTATTTTGCTTTGGCGCCCCTTAACGCCTTCTGATAATTTTTGGCTTAACGTGAATTTTTTCTCTGAAAGCCCAAAGTGAGAACGCTTTTTGCTTAAGCCTATCGGGATACTTAAATAAGGTTGGCGTTTCGGATGATTGGGATAAAGAACTTGCAGCAAAAGCGGTCCTCACTCGCAGGTGTTCTGTTACTGGCGTTTTCACCGGCCTATGCCGCCACCGTTCCGCCGGGAACGGCACTGGCTGCGCAACAGCAGATGGTGATTAATAACGGAAGCGAAGTCTCTTCACTGGATCCGCATAAAACTGAAGGCGTGCCGGAGTCCAATATTATTCAAAATCTGCTGGACGGACTGGTCAATACTGACAACAGCGGTCAGGTCGTGCCAGGCGTCGCCAAAAGCTGGGAGAATCCGCAACCTACCGTCTGGATTTTTAATCTGCGGGGTGATGCAAAGTGGAGCAATGGTGAGCCGGTGACCGCGAATGATTTCGTCTACAGCTGGCGTCGCCTGGTGGACCCGAAAACGGCGTCGCCTTATTCAAGCTATCCGCAGGCAGCCCATTTTGCCAATATCGATGCCATCCTTGCCGGTAAAGCGTCACCTGATCAACTGGGTGTGAAAGCGCTGGATGCCCATCGTCTGCAGATTACCCTGAGTGAACCAGTGCCTTACCTGGTCGCGATGCTGGCGCTTACCGCGATGAAGCCGGTTTATGAACCGGCCATTAAGCAGTGGGGTGAAGCCTGGACGCGTCCGGGTCATTACATTGGTAACGGCGCTTATACGCTGGACGACTGGATCGTCAATGAAAAAATCGTCCTGAAACGCAATCCACAATACTGGGACAATGCCCATACGGTCATTGAGCAGGGGACATTTCTGCCTATCGCCTCTGAAAACAGTGATATCAATCGCTACCGCAGCGGCGGCACGGATATGACCAACAGTGCGGTGCCGCCGGAGATGTTTGGCAAACTACGCAAAGAGCTGGGCGACGAAGTGAAAGTCAGTCCATTGCTCTGTACGTTCTACTACGAAATTAACAATAAAAAGGCGCCGTTCACCGATGCACGGGTTCGTGCCGCGCTGAAAATGACCCTCGATCGCGAAGTGATTGCCAATAAGATCATGGCCCAGGGACAAATTCCCGCCTATAGCCTGACACCGCCTTTCACCGCCGGTATCAAACTCACGCCGCCTGCCTGGTTCACCTGGACGCAGGCGCAGCGTAATGACGCCGCGAAGAAGCTGCTGGCCGAGGCAGGCTTCGATGCTGCCCATCCGCTGACCTTTACGCTGCTCTATAACACCTCAGATCAGAACAAACGGCAGGCGATTGCAGCTGCCTCGATGTGGCAGAAAAACCTTGGCGCGAAAGTGACACTGCAGAATCAGGAATGGAAAACCATGCTGGAGACCCGCCATCAGGCGCAATATGACGTGGTCCGTGCTACCTGGTGTGCCGATTACAACGAACCCTCAACCTTCCTGAATATGCTAATCAGCAACGCCTCGATCAACACCGCGTTTTACAGCAGCGCGACCTTCGATCGTCTGATGAAGGAAACGCTGACGGCGGGCAGTGAGGCGCAGCGTGCCGACCTGTATCAGCAGGCTGAAACACAACTCGACAAAGACTCACCAATTGTGCCAGTTTACTACCGCGTAAGTGTGCGCCTGGTAAAGCCCTGGGTTGGCGGCTTTACGGGCAAAGACCCGCAGGACATGACAGACCTGAAGTACTATTTCATCAAACAACACTGATCTGATCGCCCGTACGGCGAGACAGTCGGGAACGCATCAACGTACAGACCATTTTGGGGTCAATCTCCCTGGTAACAGGCCAGGGAGCCCGGAGACGGGGGACGCCGGGGCAGCGCATCGCCACGGTGACGATAATAAAACTGGAGTGTAATAATGAACAACATCACGAAAAAAAGCCTGATAGCAGCGGGTGTTTTCGCCGCAGTGAGTGCTTTGGCAGGGAATGCGGCTTTCGCAGCAAATGTGCCCGCAGGCGTTGAGCTGGCCGCTAAACAGGAGCTGATTCGCGGCAATGGCGATGAAGTGCAGTCGCTCGATCCGCACAAAATCGAAGGCGTGCCGGAAGACAACGTGGCGCGCGATCTTTACGAAGGTCTGCTGGTCAATGACAGCAACGGTAAACCGATTCCGGCTGTAGCGGAAAGTTACGAAAATAAAGACTTCAAAGTGTGGACGTTCCACCTGCGTAAAAATGCTAAATGGTCCAACGGCGAGCCGGTGACCGCGCAGGACTTCGTTTACAGCTGGGAGCGTCTGGTCGATCCTAAAACCGCTTCACCGTACGCCAGTTATCCGCAATATGGTCATATCCTGAACGTCGATGACATCATTGCCGGTAAAAAACCGATTACCGATCTGGGCGTGAAAGCCCTGGACGATCACACGCTGGAAGTCACGCTGAGTGAGCCGGTTCCCTATTTTGATAAACTGCTGATCAACTCCGTAATGTCACCGGTTTATAAACCGGCGATTGAGAAGTTTGGCGATCAGTGGACTCAGCCACAGAACTGGGTCGGCAACGGTGCCTTTAAACTCGACGCGCACGTGATCAACGAGCGTATCACCCTGGTGCGTAACCCGAATTACTGGGACAACGAACACACCGTGCTGAACAAAGTCACCTTCCTGCCAATCAGTTCCGAAGTCAGCGACGTTAACCGTTACTTCTCCGAGAACGGCAGCGACATGACTTACAACAATCTGCCGATTGAGCTGTTTAAGAAACTGCAGCGTGACAACGGCAAAGAGCTGCACGTCGATCCTTATCTCTGCACCTATTACTACGAAATCAACAACCAGAAAGCGCCATTCACCGATCCACGCGTTCGCGCCGCCCTGAAGCTGGGTCTGGATCGTGACATCATGGTTAACAAAGTGCTGGCGCAGGGCCAGAAGCCGGCCTACAGCTACACGCCGCCATCAACCGACGGCATGGATATCCTGCCGCCAGACTGGTTCAAATGGTCACAGGACAAACGTAATGCCGAAGCGAAAAAGCTGCTGGCTGAAGCCGGCTATACCGCCGACAAACCGCTGACCTTTAACCTGCTGTATAACACCTCCGATCTGCATAAGAAGCTGGCGATTGCCGCCTCGTCGATCTGGAAGAAAAACATCGGTGTGAACATCAAGCTGGAAAACCAGGAGTGGAAAACCTTCCTGGATACCCGTCATCAGGGTAACTTCGATGTATCGCGTGCGGCCTGGTGTGCGGACTATAACGAACCCACTTCATTCCTGAACACCATGCTGTCTAACAGCAGCAGTAACACCTCGCACTATAAGAGCGAGGCGTTTGACAAAGTGATCCGTGACGCGATTAAGGCACCGGATGCGAAAGCCCGCGCAGTGGATTATCAGAAAGCGGAGCAGATCCTGGATAAAGACAGCACCATCGTACCGGTTTACTACTACGTAAATACGCGTCTGGTGAAGCCTTATGTCGGCGGTTATACCGGTAAAGATCCACTGGATAAAACCCTGGATAAAGACTTCTACATTATCAAACACTAATAGCATTCAGGCTATCAGCAGTGGCGGCGCGTCTGGCGCCGCCTTTTTTACTTATTTATATGTTGTGATGCAACAGCCTGGTAGGTACGGCAATGTTAAAATTCATCCTGCGTCGCTTGCTTGAAGCGCTTCCGACGCTGTTCGTCCTGATCACCATCTCCTTCTTTATGATGCGACTGGCACCCGGCAGCCCGTTTACCGGCGAGCGCACCCTGGCCCCGGAAGTGATGGCCAATATTGAGGCGAAATATCACCTCAACGATCCCATCGGTAAGCAGTATGTTGATTACCTGCTGCAGCTGGCGCACGGCGATTTCGGCCCTTCGTTTAAATACAAAGATTATTCGGTCAACTATCTGGTCGCGCACGCGTTCCCGGTCTCAGCCAAACTCGGCCTGGCCGCGTTCCTGCTGGCGGTGATACTGGGCGTCACGGCGGGTGTGATCGCCGCGCTTAAACAGAACAGTATATGGGACTTCGTGGTGATGGGGGTGGCAATGACCGGCGTGGTGATACCGAGTTTCGTGGTCGCGCCGCTGCTGGTTCTGCTCTTCGCCATCACCCTGAAATGGCTGCCCGGCGGTGGCTGGAACGGTGGTCAGTGGAACTACATGCTGTTGCCGATGGTGGCGCTGTCGCTGGCGTATATCGCCAGTATTGCGCGTATCACTCGTGGTTCAATGATTGAAGTGATGCACTCCAATTTTATCCGCACCGCGCGCGCCAAAGGCTTGCCGCTGCGCCGCATTGTGCTGCGTCATGCGCTCAAGCCCGCATTGCTGCCCGTGATTTCCTACATGGGACCGGCGTTTGTCGGCATCATCACCGGTTCGATGGTGATTGAGTCGATCTACGGTCTGCCGGGTATCGGTCAGCTGTTTGTGAACGGCGCGCTGAACCGTGACTACTCTCTGGTGATGAGCCTGACCATCCTGGTCGGTTTGCTGACCATTCTGTTTAACGCGATTGTTGACGTGCTCTATGCCGTTATCGATCCCAAAATTCGTTACTGATTGCGGAGTTCGCCATGATGTTAAGTAAGAAAAACAGCGAAGCTCTTGATGCGTTCAGTGAAAAGCTGGAAGTAGAAGGGCGCAGTCTCTGGCAGGACGCGCGTCGTCGTTTTATCCATAACCGGGCAGCCTTAATCAGTCTGCTGGTGTTGTTAGTAATCACGCTGTTCGTGATTTTTGCGCCGATGCTGGCGCATTTCACCTACGACGATACCGACTGGTCCATGATGTCCTCACCGCCCGATACGACATCTGGTCACTGGTTTGGCACCGATTCATCGGGACGTGACATACTGGTCCGTGTGGCCATCGGTGGTCGTATCTCACTGATGGTGGGCGTAGCGTCTGCGCTGATTGCGGTGATCGTCGGCACGCTGTATGGCTCAATAGCCGGTTACCTGGGCGGCAAAACCGACTCGGTGATGATGCGTATTCTGGAAATTCTCAACTCCTTCCCGTTTATGTTCTTCGTGATCCTGCTGGTGACCTTCTTTGGTCGTAATATCCTGCTGATTTTTGCCGCTATCGGCATGGTTTCATGGCTGGATATGGCGCGTATTGTGCGCGGCCAGACGCTGAGCCTGAAGCGCAAAGAGTTCATCGAAGCGGCGCATGTCGGTGGGGTATCAACCTGGAAAATCGTGGTACGTCACATCGTGCCAAACGTACTGGGCGTGGTGGTGGTTTACGCCTCGCTGCTGGTACCGAGCATGATCCTGTTTGAATCCTTCCTGAGCTTCCTGGGTCTGGGGACACAGGAGCCGCTGAGTAGCTGGGGCGCGCTGCTCAGCGACGGGGCTAACTCAATGGAGGTGTCGCCGTGGCTGTTGCTCTATCCGGCGGGCTTCCTGGTGGTCACGCTGTTCTGTTTCAACTTTATTGGCGATGGCCTGCGTGATGCCCTCGACCCGAAAGATCGTTAAGGAGTTTCCCGATGACTATTCATGAATTCAAGCCAGCGATGGCGGCCCGCGCGGGAAGCGAACAGCTACTTACGGTCAAAGATTTACGCGTGACCTTTGGCACGCACGATGGGGATGTTACCGCCGTCAACGACCTGAACTTCTCGCTGCGCGCCGGTGAAACGCTGGGCATTGTTGGCGAGTCTGGTTCTGGCAAGTCACAAACCGCCTTTGCCCTGATGGGGCTACTGGCAAAAAATGGCCGCATTGGCGGCTCAGCAATGTTCAACGGTAAAGAGATCCTGAATCTGCCTGAGAACCAGCTCAATAAACTCCGCGCCGAACAGATTGCGATGATCTTCCAGGATCCGATGACCTCACTGAACCCCTATATGCGGGTAGGCGAGCAGCTGATGGAAGTGCTTAAGCTGCACAAAGGGATGAACAGCGCCCAGGCATTCGAAGAGTCCGTAAGGATGCTGGATGCGGTGAAAATGCCAGAAGCACGCAAACGCATGAAAATGTACCCGCATGAATTCTCCGGCGGAATGCGTCAGCGTGTGATGATCGCCATGGCGCTGCTGTGCCGCCCAAAATTGCTGATTGCCGATGAGCCAACTACCGCGCTGGATGTGACGGTGCAGGCGCAGATTATGACGCTGCTCAACGACCTGAAACGCGAGTTCAACACCGCCATTATCATGATCACCCATGATCTCGGCGTGGTGGCAGGCATCTGCGACAAAGTGCTGGTGATGTATGCCGGACGCACTATGGAGTATGGCAGCGCCCGTGATGTCTTCTACCAGCCAGCCCATCCTTACTCAATTGGCCTGCTTAATGCGGTGCCACGTCTGGATGCGATTGAAGGCGAAACCCTGGCCACCATTCCGGGCAATCCACCGAACCTGCTGCGTCTGCCGCAGGGCTGCCCGTTCCAGCCGCGTTGTCCGCACGCGATGGATATCTGCACCCAGGCACCGCCGCTGGAACCGTTTGGCAATGGCCGTCTGCGTGCCTGCTTTAAGCCGGTGGAGGAGTTAGTATGAGCACCGTAGCTGAAAAAAGAGTGTTACTGGAAATCGCCGATCTCAAGGTGCATTTCGACATTAAAGATGGCAAACAGTGGTTCTGGCAGCCATCAAAAACCCTGAAAGCGGTGGATGGTGTCAGCCTGCGTCTGTATGAAGGTGAAACCCTGGGCGTGGTGGGCGAGTCGGGTTGCGGTAAATCGACGCTGGCGCGCGCCATTATCGGCCTGGTTAAGGCCACCGAAGGTCGTGTCGCCTGGTTAGGCCGCGATCTGCTGGGTCAGAGCGAAGAGGAGTGGCGCAAAGCCCGCAGCGATATCCAGATGATATTCCAGGATCCCCTGGCGTCCCTGAACCCGCGCATGACCATCGGCGATATCATCGCAGAGCCGCTTCGTACTTATCATCCAAAAATGGCGCGTCAGGAAGTCAAAGACCGTGTCAAAAATATGATGATGAAAGTCGGGCTTCTGCCAAACCTGATTAACCGCTACCCGCATGAGTTCTCGGGTGGGCAGTGTCAGCGTATCGGTATCGCACGTGCGCTGATTCTGGAGCCGAAGCTGATTATCTGTGACGAGCCGGTGTCTGCACTGGATGTCTCGATTCAGGCGCAGGTGGTGAACCTGCTGCAGCAGTTGCAGCGGGAAATGGGCTTGTCGCTGATTTTCATTGCGCACGATCTGGCGGTGGTGAAACACATCTCTGACCGGGTGCTGGTGATGTATCTGGGGCATGCGGTGGAGCTGGGGACTTACAAAGAGGTCTACACCAATCCGCAGCATCCATACACCCGTGCGCTGATGTCTGCTGTACCGATTCCCGATCCGGATAAAGAGAAGAACAAGGAGATTCAGCTGCTGGAAGGGGAGCTGCCGTCGCCGATTAATCCGCCATCCGGCTGCGTATTCCGCACCCGTTGTCCGATTGCCGGTCCGGAATGTGCGAAAACCCGTCCGCTTCTGGAAGGCAGTTTCCACCATGCGGTATCCTGTCTGAAAGTCGACCCGCTATAATGCAAAACGCCGGGCACTTGCCCGGCGTTTTCTTATCTGCTTTGACGCTTATTCACGCCACAGGATATGACAGAGCTTGTGATCTTTTTCGCGACACAACAACACGCGAGCAAAGACGTCGGTAATCGGTTCACCGTCCGCTTCACCCAACCCAATCACCACCTCGGCGAAAAAGTCAGGGTTCAGATCGAAATCGACATGATCTTTCCAGTCTTCAGACGGATCAAACAGCTCTGCGCCACCGCGCTCTTCGAACTGCAGATTGAAGATAATGACGTCTGCCGGATCAAGATTGTCGACAGCCAGTTCAAGAAAGATATCGTAGGCTTGTTCCAGCGTTTCATCTTCGGTAAGGCGATTATTTAAATCCATAGTCTGTCCTGTCGGCCTGCGGCCATTTACACAATCTGGCTCGTTTTACAGTAAAGGGCTGAAGAAGTAAAACAGTCGTTCGACGATGCGCTGCCACCACGCACGTTTTGCCCAGCGCTTGCCATCCAGCAGGCGGGAACGGGCGATATAATCATCCTGCACACAGGCGAGATCGCTGCCAAAACCGGCATCATCGACCACCAGCGTCACTTCAAAATTGAGCCATAAACTGCGCATATCCAGGTTCACGGTGCCCACCAGGCTCAGCTGTCCATCGACCAGCACGCTTTTAGTGTGCAGCAGACCATCTTCAAACTGATAGATTTTCACGCCCGCTTCCAGCATCTCGCTGAAGAAGGAGCGGCTGGCCCAGCCGACCAGCAGCGAGTCGTTATGACGCGGCACAATCACGCTGACATTAACGCCACGCTGTGCGGCCGTACAGATAGCATGCAGCAGGTCGTCGCTCGGCACTAAGTAAGGAGTCGTCATGATCAGCTGCTCACGCGCTGAATAGACCGCGGTCAGCAGCGCCTGATGAATCATATCTTCCGGGAAGCCAGGACCGGAGGCGATGACCTGCACCGTGTGGCCGCTCTCCTGTTCAAACGGCATGATGTTGCGATCGGGCGGCGGCGGCAGAATGCGCTTACCGGTCTCAATCTCCCAGTCGCAGCTGAAAACAATGCCCATCGCGGTCGCTACCGGACCTTCCATACGCGCCATCAGGTCAATCCACTGGCCTACGCCCGCGCTTTGTTTAAAGAAGCGCGGATCGACCAGGTTCATGCTGCCGGTATAGGCGATGTAATTATCAATCAGAACGATTTTTCGATGCTGGCGGAGATCCATTCGTCGCAGGAAGACGCGCAGCAGGCTAACCTGCAACGCCTCTACGACATCGATCCCGGCATTGCGCATCATGCCCACCCAGGGACTGCGGAAAAAGTCGACGCTGCCCGCTGAGTCGAGCAGCAGTCGGCAGTGAACGCCACGGCGCGAGGCCGCCATCAGCGATTCTGCGACTTCATCTGCCAGCCCACCGGGATGCCAGATATAAAAAACCATCTCTATGTTGTGGCGTGCCAGTTGAATATCACGAATCAGCGCCTGCATAACATCGTCAGAGCTGGTAAGCAGCTGAAGCTGGTTTCCCTTGACCCCGGCAATGCCCTGGCGATGGTAACAAAGCTCGAAGAGCGAGCGAGCAACGTCACTGTGTTCAGTGGCAAAAATTTCACGGCACTGTTTCAGGTCACTGAGCCAGCGGGCGGTAGACGGCCACATGGTGCGCGCACGCTCCGCACGACGTTTACCCAGATGCAGTTCGCCAAACGAAAGATAAGCGATTATGCCTACCAGTGGCAGAATATAGATAACCAGAAGCCATGCCATGGCGGATGTTACCGCACGTCTTTTCATTAATACGCGCAGCGTCACCCCGGCTATGAGCAGCCAGTAACCAAATACCAGTAACCAGCTGATCAGGGTGTAAAAAGTGGTCATAAAGTGGACGTCCCGTTCGCGCTTTCGTCCGGCAAGTTTACGTGCAGAAGCCGGTTAACGAAACCCTTAATCCAGGACATCATCGATGAAGGATCCGATTTGGCATTGCCGCAAAGATCTCTATAATGCCCCGGCATAGATGACGTCAGTGAGGAAGTGATGAAACGAAGCAGAAATGAAGTGGCGCGCTGGAGAATGTTACGCCAGGTGCATCGCCGTCGTTCACGCTGGCTGGAAGGGCAGTCGCGACGCTATAAACGCATCCACTGCATCCGCCATCAACTGGCCCAGCAGCAGCGTCGCTCGATTCTGTTTATTACGCAGATAATATAATCAGGCTTCCAGAAACCCTAATTCATCCATTACTCGTCGCGCCATGGAATGTTCCTGTCGTGACGCTCCCCGATCGGTGACTTCACGCATCAGACAATCCACTACGCTGCCCAGCGATGTGGGTCTGCGATAACCCACACGGTCATACCATTCAAAAGACCATTTATCAGACTTACGCTGATAATAAACGGTCAGCCACGCTGAGCAGTTGGCCGGATAACCACTCAGGACTTCAATTTTTGGATCGGCAATAGCCTGAATCCGTGATAACAGCGGATCAAACAGCGTAATAGTCTGGCGAGTGTAGGTTTTATTCATAATGAGCCCGCGACGATACTGCGCATCCCTTCGAGGTCAGAGGTGTAATCAATCAGTAATAAATGTAGACAGCCCTTCTGAATAATTCCTCTTTAAAGCTAAAAAAATGATGTTCAGATCATAATTAGCCGAACAACAGCGCGTAGCGGTCAGGATACCAGAACAGGAGGTGATGAATGACAGGAAACCTGTACAACTTTACATTTAGTCAAGCTACTGAAATTTATGATTTTATTTTTTTAAATGTACAAATCAGCGATTTTTTAACCTAAATACCTGTACAACTAAGGCCTGGTTGTATAGCTTTACCGCATCGGTTAGTAACTTTTAATGAATCCTATGAGGGCCAACCATGCAGACTAACGTTCGTATTCCCGCTTCAGTATCTGATATCTCAGCTTATTTGCACAGTGCTGCGCAGCCTTCCCAGCAGGCCATTCTTGGATCTGTTGTTACAGAAATTATCAGTTCTGGCCGTAGCCTGAATCGTAAAGCTATCTGCTCAAAACTTATCAGCCGTTTACAACATGTCGACAACCCGGAAGAAGAGCAGCACTACCATGCATTAATTGGCCTGATCCTGGACCGGAGTTAATCGCGCGCCGATATTGTGTCAGCAAGAGATGTGTAAAGCAGAGTGCAGGCGAATCTCACTACGCGATCGAATTCAGTCAGTCAGGGGCAACGCCTTTATTAATTGTGGTCCTGCATAAACGCCACGGTATTAAATTGGGTTGCCTTATGATTATCTCGTAACACAGTTAAGGTTAAAGCGTTAATCAATTATTCTGTGAACCAGATGCATTGCTAAGTGAACATTATCCCGGAAGACGCTGCGCCGTCATCATCAGCGTAACGTTGACCAGTTGCAGGGCGGCCGCCAGCACAATCAGCATGACAATCCACTGTTTTTTATTACGCCACCCCTGGCTGCGCCAGAGATAAACTGCACCGCCAATCAGCAGCGTGATAATTGCCAGCAGTCCCATAATGATTATCTGCATCTTTCCTCCTTCAATGATAAAAACAAAAATGGCTTCTGTGCCAGGCACAGAAGCCATTTTGACTGCATGTTCTCTATCAGAAGACGCGTTTGAATGGTTTAACCGAGACCTGTTTGTAGACGCCTGCGGCAAAATAAGGGTCATCCTGCGCCCAGGATTGTGCGGCTTCTAATGATGGAAACTCAGCAATCACCGTTGAGCCGGTAAAGCCCGCCACGCCCGGATCGTTACTGTCAACTGCAGGCATCGGCCCTGCAATGATCAGGCGTCCCTCTTCCTGCAGCAGTTTAAGCCGCGCCAGATGGGCGGGGCGAACGGCGTTACGTTTTTCCAGTGACTCTGCAGTATCTTCTGCATAAATGACGTAAAGCACTAAGGAACTCCTGATTATCCGAATTTTGCAACACGTTAAGGGATTGACGATTAGAGTGCAAACGAAACCTGTAGAGGGTGAATCGCTCAGCATAAAGGGCTAAAAAGCGCTTTTCTTCAGAGAGGATGGCGGGAGTTATTGAAACTGATTGCTATTTGCATTTAAAATCGCTGCTTCATTCAATCGCCGCGACTGTTATGACCACGCTGACTATGCCATTACCTAAACGCACGCCTGTCTCCATGTTGTTGTCTGTAGCTTTGCATGGCGCTGTGATTGCCGGAATTCTGTATATGTCATTCCAGCAGGTGAGTGAGGTGCCTAAGGCGTCGCAGCCTATCAGCGTGACGATGGTCGCGCCGGAGGTCCAGCCCGAGCCTGCACCGGCCATCGTGCAGCCGCCTGCGCCGCAGCCAGAACCCCAGCCAGAACCCGAACCGCAGCCTGTACCGGAGCCGCCGAAAGCAGAGCCGGTGCCGATCCCTAAACCTGAACCAAAGCCCAAACCTAAACCCAAACCGGAGCACAAGCGGGAGCAGCCCAAACGCGAGGTGAAGCCGCGTCGGGAGACCAAACCGCAGGCTGACCCCTTTAAGCAGGATGTTCCGGCGACCCAGAACAAACCTGCTGCAGCGCCAAAAGCAACGCCGTCACCCACGGCATCGGCCTCAACCGGTCCCAAAGCCCTGGCCGTTACCAAGCCAGGTTATCCGCCGCGTGCTCTGGCACTGCGGATAGAAGGGCGCGTTCGGGTAAAATTCGATGTGGACAGCGACGGACGGGTGGATAATATCCAGATCCTCTCTGCACAGCCGAGCAATATGTTTGAGCGGACCGTCAAACAGGCGATGAAAAACTGGCGCTACGAGAAAGAGAAGCCAGGACAGGGGCTGACGATGAATATCGTTTTCAAAATCAATGGCGGTGCCAGTATTGAGTAAGGCGCCGGGTCAGGCTCAGATTGCCTGACCCGTCAGTTATCCTGCAGGCTGCTGATTGGCGCGGCCGGCTGGCAGAGGACGTGAATTCCCCTCATTGTCGACTGCCACATAGATAAATACCGCTTCCGTTGCACAGTAGGTTTGACCAATCGGCTCAGATGACACTTTTTTGATCCACACTTCCACGTTAATCGTCATGGAACTGTTACCGGTACGGAGACAGCTCGCATGGCAACTCACCACATCGCCCACCGCGACAGGCTTCATGAATGACATACCGTCAACGCGCACGGTAACCACACGTCCTTCAGCGATCTCTTTTGCCAGGATAGCGCCGCCCATATCCATCTGTGACATCAGCCAGCCACCAAAAATATCGCCGTTGGCGTTGGTGTCTGCCGGCATGGCGAGCGTTCGCAGCACCATTTCGCCTTGCGGTAATTTATGTTTTTCGCCCATTGCTTCCACTTTTTATGCAGGTAAATGCTAAAAAAATGCCCGGCGAGCCGGGCAGATGATTATTTTTGTTCCTGCTGCGGCATCTGTCGCCAGATGTAAAGCCCGCTAAGCAGGGTAAACAGTAAGGTCAGACCCGAGAGACCGAACACTTTAAAGTTAACCCAAAACGCCTGAGATAACCAAAAGGCAACATAGATGTTGACCAGGCCGCAGATCAGGAAGAACAGTGCCCAGGCGACATTGAGCCTGCGCCAGACCGCATCAGGCAGTTGCAGCTCTTTACCCAGCATGCGCTGAATCAGCGTCTGCTCCATAAACCACTGACTGTAGAGCAGGGCGGCGGCAAACAGGCTGTAGATCACCGTGACTTTCCACTTAATGAACTCATCGTTGTGGAACACCAGCGTCAGGGTGCCAAAAACGGCCACCAGCACAAAGGTGAAAATCGTCATCTTTTCCAGCTTGCGATAAAGCACCCAGCTGACCACCAGGGCCAGACCGGTTGCCACAATCAGGGCGCCCGAGGCGACAAAAATGTCATAAAGCTTATAAAAGATGAAAAAGACCACCAGGGGGAGAAAGTCGAGTAGCTGCTTCATAGTTTTTCCATTCAGAGTTGGCTTCAAATGCGCCCGAAGGCACACCGTCAATCAACGTAACAGCATATAGAGCCGATAGAGGTAGATAATCAACATTGCTGAAACCACATTGCCTGCGGCAGTGAAAATTACCGAGGAAACATTCAGCGGGAGTACCGTCAGCGAAGAGAAAAACAGCATCACTATTACTTTGGCCAGCAGCCAGAGCAGTATTGCGGGGGCAATCAGCTTCACATTCTTCCAGGCCATCCGCATACTGGCGCGCATCGCGGCAAAGACACCCATCTTCTCACTGGCGACCATCACGGGCGCCAGCGACAGCAGAATCGTCAGCAGAATGCCTGGCACCACCAGCACCATAAAGCCCAGTTGCGCCACCAGCGTCATCAGGAAGGTCAGGAGCAGCAGCTTTGGCAACAGCGGCGCTGACGCACCAATCGCCCGCAGCGCACTGACACGCTGGCCTGAGGAGACCATCGGGATCAGATAGAGCATGCCGCCAAGCAGCAGCGTATTCCCCATCAGCGCCGCAAAGGTGCTGGCCGCCGAGGCACGCAGCAGCACCTGCTGCTGTTCCGGTGACATATTCTGCACCATCTCAAACAACGAACTGGCACTGTCATCGCCCTGTTGCAGGATGGCCATCTGATCGGCACCGGGTGTCAGCACATGCACCAGCATGACAGTGACAAAAGCGGCCAGCAGCGACATCAACAACACTGTAGAGAGTTGATGCCGCGCAAAATTTCCTGTGTCACGGTATAACGAGCTTGCCGTGATAGACATGTACACTCCTTGAAGGAACCGGGTTAATTAACCCGGCGATTGTACATGTTCTGGCAGCTCCGGGGCACCCGGCAGGGCATAACTTTCTGTCATAACAGGTAAAGATGGCGAAAAAAGGGGAGGAAGACCATAACGGGCGCGGGCACGATCGCAGGCTTCATTATGAATACCTCCTTCACCGGACAAAGTGAATTCCCGACAGGGCGCAGGACGCCGTTCATAGATGCCGCAAGAGACACAGCCGCCAATTTCGCCCTGTAAAGCAACGCAGCGGGGTGCTGCACGGTTAGTGCCACGCATATTACGCATGAACAGGTTAAGCGGTTCGGTTAATTCGGTCGGCACCAGGCCGCCCGCATCATCGGCTTCAGCCCAGTAAAATGAGACACGGAAATGGGCGCAGCAGGCGCCACAGCTGACACAAGGGTTGGAAAGCTCACTCATTTGATCATCCGCCCCTCCCAGGGCATCGAACCAAAATCAACAATGAAGATAAGCAACATAGAGCGGGCAAAATTATTCAGCAAGGGGAATTTGGCTGTGGCCGCCGCAGTTGAAATTGATCTAAATCAATCCATTGTTTTTTAAACACTTTATCTGAATGTTACAGAGTGCAATTTTCTCTGAATCACGTTAAATAATTGCCAGCTAAAAAGCGATGACAGTCGCTACATTCACATTAAGCAAAGGAGTGATGATGAAACTGGCAAAATGCGCGATGCTGCTGGCGCTGGCTCTTCCCCAGCTGGCAATGGCACACGAAGCGGGCGACTTCTTTATGCGGGCCGGCAGTGCCACCGTCCGTCCTACCGAAGGTTCCGATAATGTGTTGGGGATGGGGTCTTTCAGCGCTTCCAACGACACGCAACTGGGTCTGACCTTTACCTATATGGCAACGGATAACATTGGCGTCGAGCTACTGGCGGCCACGCCATTCCGCCATAAAGTGGGTCTTGGTCCGACCGGCACGCTGGCTACCGTGCGCCAGTTACCACCCACGCTGATGGCGCAGTACTACTTTTTTGACAGCAAAAGTAAAGTGCGTCCTTATATCGGCGTAGGTATCAACTACACCACCTTCTACGATGCCGATTTCAATCAGACGGGCCGCGATGCGGGACTGACCGATCTCAGCGTAAAAGATTCCTGGGGTATGGCAGGTCAGGTTGGTCTGGATTATCAGATTAACCGTGACTGGATGCTGAACGCGTCGTTGTGGTACATGGATATTGACACGGAAGTGAAGTTTAAAGCGGGTGGCGAACAGCAGAACATCAATATGCGTATCGATCCCTGGGTCTTCTTCTTCGGAGCGGGTTACCGTTTCTGATGAGAAAAAGGCCGCTGAATCAGCGGCCTTTTTGTGTCGGTTAAGACGTTATTTGATCTGCATGTTGTTGACGACTGACTTCACGCCCGGCACGCTGCGCGTGACCTGTACGGCACGATTAGCCATCTGTGGTGATGAAACAAAGCCGCTCAGCTGAACTTTACCTTTAAAGGTTTCTACGTTGATTTCAGTTGATTTCAGCGACTCATCTTTCAGCAGCTCACCTTTAACTTTCGTGGTCACCACGGTGTCATCAATATAGCCACCGGTTCCCTCTTTGGTTGCGGTTGGCGCACAGGCGCTCAGTGTCAGCGCAACCACGCCCGCCAGTACAGCACCTGTCAGCAGTTTAACGAATTTCATTGCCTTCTCTCCCTGTCACAAAATGGATGCGACGTTACCGTAACGGCGCATTGTCATTGTGGTGCAGATTTTGCAAAAAGGGCAAATATCGAGATGAAAAAAAGGAAACAAATCATGCCTTATCGTGGGATAAGGCATGCTGGCAGGATTAACGGCTGGCGGCTTTGAGGCGGCTGACGAAATTTTTCAGTTCGCTCAGCATCACTTCAGGTTCTGCATGATGCTTTTCAATGATTTTGACAATCGCAGAACCGGAGATCGCACCTGCGGCGCCGGAAGCAATCGCTTCTTTCACCTGTTCAGGCTCTGAAATCCCAAAGCCCTGCAGCGGTGGTGCCGCGTGGTATTCGCGCAGCTTGTCGATCAGATGCTTCAGCGGCAGGCTGGCGCGATTTTCGGCCCCCGTGACACCGGCGCGTGACAGCAGGTAGGTATAACCCCGGCCGTGCGACGCAATCTCGCGCAGCAGGTCATCGCTGGCGTTAGGCGGACAAATAAAGATAGGGGCAACGCCGTGACGCAGAGCCGCCTGGCGGAAAGGCGCTGACTCTTCAACCGGGACATCCGCCACCAGAACCGAATCGACACCCGCTTCGGCACAACGGGCATAAAACGCATCCACGCCGTTAGTGAAGACCAGATTGGCGTACATGAGTAATCCAATCGGCAAATCCGGGTATTTCCGGCGGATAGTCGCCAGCATTTCAAAACACTGGCTGGTGTTGGTGCCCGCCGCAAAGGCGCGCAATGTTGCGTTCTGAATGGTCGGCCCATCCGCCAGCGGATCGGAGAAGGGAATGCCCAGCTCCAGCGCATCCGCGCCACCTTCAACGAGGGCGTCAATCACGCGCAGTGAAAGCTCGGGAGAAGGGTCGCCCAGCGTCACAAAAGGAACGAAAGCCCCTTCGTTGTTCGCTGACAGACGGGTAAAAAGTTGATTGTAACGTTCCATCAGATTTCTCCCTGCGCTGTCAAAATATCATGAACGGTGAAAATATCTTTGTCGCCACGGCCAGAGAGGTTAACGACAATCAACTGCTCTTTTTCCGGTTCGGCGTGAATCATCTTCATAGCGTGCGCCAGGGCGTGAGAGGATTCCAGCGCCGGAATGATACCTTCCGCACGACACAGCTGTTTAAACGCGTCCATTGCTTCGTTATCGGTAATGGAGACATATTCTGCACGACCGATGCTGTTCAGGTGCGCATGCTGCGGACCAACTGAAGGGAAGTCGAGACCGGCAGAAATCGAGTAAGACTCTTCAATCTGGCCATCATGCGTTTGCATCATCGGTGATTTCATTCCGAAGTAGATACCGACGCGGCCGTGCTTAAGCGGTGCGCCATGCTCGCCGGTCTCAATGCCGTGGCCGGCAGGCTCAACGCCAATCAGCTTCACGCCGGGTTCGTCGATAAAGTCGGCAAACATCCCGATAGCGTTGGAGCCGCCACCCACACAGGCGAGGATGGCGTCTGGCAGACGGCCCTCTCTTTCCAGAATCTGCTTTTTAGTCTCTTCGCCGATCATGCGCTGGAACTCACGCACAATGGTCGGGAAGGGGTGCGGACCCGCCGCGGTGCCGAGCATGTAGTGAGAGGTCTCGTAGCTGCCAGACCAGTCGCGCAGCGCTTCGTTACAGGCATCTTTGAGCGTGGCGGAGCCGCTGTGAACCGGGATCACTTCTGCGCCCATCAGACGCATACGGAATACGTTAGGTGACTGACGCTCGACATCTTTCGCACCCATATAGATGCGGCATTTCATGCCCAGCAGCGCACAGGCTAGCGCGGAAGCCACACCGTGCTGACCGGCACCGGTTTCGGCAATGATTTCGTTTTTGCCCATGCGTTTGGCTAACAGCGCCTGACCCAGCACCTGGTTGGTTTTGTGCGCGCCACCATGCAGCAGATCTTCACGCTTCAGGTAGAGGCGGGTTTTCGTGCCTTTTGTCAGGTTTTTGCACAGCGTCAGGGCAGTAGGACGACCCGCATAGTTCTTCAGCAGGTCGGTAAATTCGGCCTGAAACTCAGGATCTTTCTGGGCGTCGACAAACGCCTGTTCCAGCTGCTGAAGAGCGGGCATCAGGATCTGCGGAACATACATTCCGCCAAACTCGCCAAAATAGGGATTCAGTAACGTCATTTTTATCTTCCTTTCTCGGGCCCGCTGTGGAGCAGGCCGGGCAAATCAGTAGGCACGCAGTGTCTGAAACACAGCGGCAATTTTACGGGCATCTTTGATGCCAGGCGCACTTTCCACGCCAGAGTTGAAGTCCAGTCCGGCACAGCCCAGCTGCGCGGCTTCAACACAGTTATCTGCGCTCAGGCCACCGGCCAGCAGCACATCGTTCAGCGTCTGACCCTGCAACAGCGACCAGTCGAAACGCTGTCCGGTGCCGCCATCGCCATTATCAAAGACATAGCGGTCAACATGGGGCCAGTCGCGCGCCGGTAACGTGCCTTCAATGCGCAGCGCCTTCCAGATCTGAATCTCTGCGGGCAGCACCGCACGCAGTTCGGCCACAAATTCCGGTGTCTCATTGCCATGTAACTGCACTGCGGACAGTGAAAGTTCGGTGGCATGCGTGACAATGTCACTAACTGAGTTGTTGCGGAATACGCCGACATAGCGCAGCGGCGCGGCAGCAATCACGGTAAGTGCAGTGGCGGTGTCGATCTGGCGCGGTGAACCTTCAGCGAAAATCAGACCACCGTAGATCGCGCCAGCTTCATACGCAGCACGTGCATCTTCGTCACGGGTTAAGCCGCACACTTTATTGCTGCCCAGCGTGACGCGACGCACCGCGCCCGTCAGGTCAGCTTCTTCCATCAGGGCTGAGCCAATCAGGAAGCCATTCGCAAAGTGGCTCAGCTCGCGAATATCAGCGTAGCTGTTAATACCCGATTCGCTGATGACCGTCACGCCGTGCGACAGGCGTGGCGCCAGTTGGCGGGTACGGTTGAGATCAATAGAGAGGTCACGCAGGTCGCGGTTGTTAATTCCCACGACTTTAGCCTGCAGCGCGATAGCCCGCTCAAGCTCCTCTTCATTACTCACTTCCGTCAGAATGCCCATCTTCAGGCTGTGCGCCACGGCGGCCAGTTGACGATACTGCTCATCGTCAAGTACCGACAGCATCAGCAGGATCGCATCCGCCTGGTAGTAGCGGGCAAGATAGATCTGATAAGGGTCGATGATAAAATCTTTGCACAGCACAGGCTGGGTGATGGCAGCGCTGACAATCGGCAGAAAGGCGAAGTCGCCCTGAAAATATTTCTCATCAGTCAGCACGGACACCGCGGAAGCGTAATGGCGGTAAACCCCGGCAATGGCGGCTGGATCGAAATCCTCGCGAATCACGCCTTTTGAGGGTGACGCTTTTTTACACTCCAGGATAAACGCGGTTCTTGCGCCCTGCAGCGCGTCGTAGAAATGACGGCTGGCAGGTTCAATGCTGTTCTGAAAGGTGGAAAGAGGCTGCTGCTGCTGGCGGGCTTCAACCCAAATCGCTTTGTCCTGAACAATTTTTTCTAACACGGTGCCTTTCATGATTATCCTCTTGCTGCCAGTGCGACTACACGCTCATAAGCCTGTCCGCTGCGGATGGCGTTAAGCGCCTGCTGTGCGTTTTCACGCAGATCTTCCTGACCAAATACTTTAAGCAACATCGCCACGTTGACGGCGACCGCCTCCTCATGGGCCTGCTGGCCATTACCCTGGAGTAAAGCCGTCAGAATGTCACGATTTTCTTCCGGCGTGCCGCCCGCCAGCGCTTCTTTGGGATGGAAGCCAAAACCAAAATCTTCTGGCGAAAGCTGATAGCGGGTGATTTCCCCTTCACGGAGTTCAGCCACGTGTGTCACATCGTGCAGCGCCACTTCATCCATGCCGCCACCGTGAACCACTGCGGCGCGCTGATAACCCAGCACTTTCAGCGTCTGGGCAATCGGCATCACCAGGTCCGGGCTATAAACACCGATTACTGCCAGTGGAGGGCGCGCCGGGTTGATCAGCGGACCTAACACATTAAATAGCGTACGGGTCTTCAGCTGCTGACGGACCGGCATCGCGTGGCGAAAGCCGGTGTGGTACTGGGGCGCAAACAGGAAGCAGACGTTCAGATCGTCCAGCGCCTGGCGCGCACGGTCAGCGGGCATATCAAGATTAATACCAAAAGCGGCCAGCAGATCCGATGAACCCGATTTACTGGAGACGCTGCGGTTGCCGTGCTTCGCGACTTTCAGACCGCAGGTCGCGGCCACAAAGGCGCTGGCCGTCGAGATATTAATGCTGTTACTGCCATCTCCACCGGTGCCCACGATATCGGCAAACGCGTAATCCGGGCGGGGAAACGGTTTGGCATCTTCCAGCAGCGCCGTGGCGGCTCCGGCAATCTCTTCCGGCGTTTCACCGCGTACTTTCATGGCAACCAGCGCGGCAGCAAGCTGCGTGGGCTCCAGCTGTCCGGTAATAATGGCGCTGAACAGCGCATGACTTTCAGCCTGATTCAGCGTCTGCGCCTGGTAAAGTTTTTCCAGTGTCTGTTGCATCGTTATTCTCCCTGTTACTTCGCCAGCGCCCAGGCCAGCGTCTGTTCAAGCAGACGCGCGCCCTGAGAAGTCAAAATCGATTCTGGATGGAACTGGAAACCGCAGACGCGATCGGCTTCATGGCGAACAGCCATGACCATCCCGTTGTAACTGGCGTTGACCGTCAGCTCATCTGGCGTGTTGCTGCCCACCAGCGAGTGATAGCGCGCCACCGGCAGTGGATTACTCAGGCCGTTAAACATGGCTTCGCCGTCATGAACGATGGAAGAGGCTTTGCCGTGCAGGATCTCGCCTGCCTGACCCACATGGCCGCCATAGGCTTCGACAATTGCCTGATGCCCCAGACAGATACCGATAATTGGCAGACGACCGCGCAGCACCCGCAGCAGCGCCGGCATACAGCCAGCATCTTTTGGTGCACCGGGGCCGGGGGAGAGCATCAGCACCGGATTTTCCATCCGCTGCAGCTGTTCAATTAACAGTTCAGCGGGAAGATTGTTGCGATAAATCACCACGTTGTGACCAAAGGTCCGCAGCTGATCAACCAGGTTATAGGTAAATGAGTCGATGTTATCGAGCAGCAGAATATCGGCCATCAGAAGATCTCCTTGCAGTGATGGGCAGTTGCAATAGCGCGCAGTACGGCGCGAGCTTTATTGCGGCTTTCATCCGCTTCAGCCTGCGGATTAGAGTCCAGCACCACACCGGCGCCCGCCTGCACGGTGGCAACGCCGTCTTCGACATAGGCCGAACGAATAACGATACAGGTATCGAGATCGCCCTGGGCAGTGAAGTAACCCACCGCGCCGCCATAGCTGCCGCGACGCGTGCGTTCAGCACCGGCAATCAGCTGCATGGCACGAACCTTAGGTGCACCACTTAGCGTGCCCATGTTCATACAGGCGCGATAGGCGTGCAGGACGTCGAGGTCGGCGCGCAGCGTGCCCACGACGCGGGAAACCAGATGCATCACAAAGGAATAGCGGTCGACTTTGGTCAGATCAGCGACATAACGGCTGCCGGGCACGCAGATACGCGCCAGATCGTTACGCGCCAGATCCACCAGCATCAGATGTTCAGCCAGCTCTTTATGGTCGGTGCGCATCTCCAGTTCAATGCGGCTGTCGAGATCGCGGTCCAGTGAACCATCTGCATGGCGGCCACGTGGACGGGTACCGGCAATCGGGTAGATCTCAATCTGACGCGAGGTGGCGTCATACTTCAGCGAGCTTTCAGGCGACGCGCCAAACAGGGAGAAATCCTGATCCTGCATGAAAAACATGTACGGGCTTGGGTTGCTGTTTTTCAGCGTGTCGTAGGCGGCCAGCGGTGACGGGCACGGCAGCGAGAAGCGGCGCGACGGCACGACCTGGAAAATCTCGCCGATGCGAATCGCCTGCTGCATGGTGCGAACCACGTCGCAGTACTCTTCATCACTCTGGCTGGTCGTCAGCGACATCTGTTCTACCGACTGAACCGGCAGGGCCGGAGCAGGCTGCAGCATCTGACCATGAAGCTGCTCAATGCGACGTTGCAGGCGCTGGAATTCGCTGGTGGACGGGCAGAACAGGCTGGCCTGCAGACGCGCGCTGCGGGTCTGGTGATCGATCACCAGTAAGGTCTCTGCCAGGTAAAAACAGTAGTCGGGGCAGCGTTGCTGATTATCCAGCTCCGGCAGGGTTTCAAAACCTGCCACCAGATCATAAGCGAACAAGCCTCCCAGCAGCACGGCTTCACGTTCGTCGGCAGAGGAGTTAACCAGCTGTGGAATCAGACGCAATGCATCAAACACCGACAGGGCCTTAAGGCGGGAATCTTCATCCTGCTGATGATCGGTGCTCTGCGGGAAAGTCAGCTCGCGTCCATCGGGACGGACCTGATTGCTGACGGAGGCGGGCAGCGCCTCATCCAGCAGTGGCAGCACGGCGCGGCCATTTTCTGACAGCGCCTGAACGGTAACCGTATTACCCATGGCGCTGATACGCAGCGCGCTGTCGACAATCAGCAGGCTTTTCAAATTGCGCTTGCTGTCGATGTCAGCAGATTCGAGCAGCAGGGTTGCCGGACGTGCGCCGCACAGCTGATGAAACACTGCGGCCGGATCTTCGCGGTAGGGCGCGTTGCCGGTAATCAACTTCACTGTAGGTTTCGCATTTGGCATGATGATTTCTCTGAATTTCGCTCAAAAAAAAGCCCGCTCGGTGGCGGGCTCAGGTATTAGCACAGCGTTTACGCAAAGTGTGCACGACCCAGTCGCCCGTATTCGGGAACATCGCGCCAACCGTTTAAATGCGTGATTACAACAGCCATGATTCAATACCCGTTACGTGTGAACTTGTGTACTAGTTAACGGGTTCAGCGCGGAAAAGTCAATAGCCTTTTTCACTGAGCATTAAAATCGTTATCATGCTGGCCGGTTTAGTATTAGCAGGAGTTCTCTTGAGCGATATCGCCCGTTTCCCGGTTTACGATTTACACAGTCACACGCGTGCCTCCGATGGCTTTCTGACGCCAGCTGCGCTGGTGCAGCGAGCTGTAGAGATGCGCGTCGGCGTACTGGCGATCACCGATCACGACAGCGTTGCAGGTGTAGAAGAAGCGCAGCAAACGGCACTCGACCAGGATTTACCGATAAAGGTGCTGGCAGGTGCAGAGATCTCCACACTCTGGGAGAACCATGAGATTCACATCGTGGGCCTGAACATTGACATCCACCATCCGGCGATGGTGACCTTTCTGGCCGGACAACATGCGTGCCGTCGGATACGGGCCGAAGAGATCGGTGAACGACTGGCCAGGGCGCGTATTCCGGATGCGCTGGCGGGAGCGATGCGACTGGCAGATGGCGGCATCATTACCCGTGGTCACTTTGCCCGCTTCCTGATTGAGCAGGGTAAAGCTGAGAACATGGTGCAGGTGTTCAAAAATTATCTGGCGCGTGGCAAAACCGGCTACGTGCCGCCACAATGGTGTACAATTAAACAAGCTATTGATGCGATTCATCATTCTGGTGGTTGTGCCGTGCTGGCGCATCCTGGCCGTTACGGTTTATCGGCAAAGTGGCTTAAACGACTGGTCGCCCATTTCCGCGAAGCGGGGGGCGATGCGATGGAAGTCGCACAGTGCCAGCAGCCACCTAATGAGCGCACGACACTGGCGCAATACGCCAGAGATAATGAACTGGCCGCATCACAAGGTTCTGATTTTCATCAACCCTGCCCGTGGATTGAGTTGGGCCGCAAACTCTGGCTGCCCGCGGCGGTTGAGCCGGTCTGGGAACGCTTCCCGGATCTCGCTCCCAGCCTGGCAATCACGGAAAGGTGACACGAGGTTTTTATGAGTCAATTGTTTCACATTCATCCGGATAACCCACAGCCGCGCCTGATTAATCAGGCGGTCGACTACCTGAACAAAGGCAGCGTCATCGTCTATCCGACCGATTCCGGCTATGCGCTAGGCTGTCGGCTGGAAGAGAAGGGCGCGATGGAGCGCATTTGCCGTATCCGTCAGCTCGATGGGCACCACAACTTCACCCTGATGTGCCGTGACCTCTCAGAACTGTCGGTTTATTCGCAGGTGGGCAACTCCGCCTTTCGTCTGCTGAAAAACAACACGCCGGGTAACTACACCTTTATTCTTAAGGCGACCAAAGAAGTGCCGCGTCGCCTGATGAATGAGAAGCGTAAGACCATTGGTCTGCGCGTACCGTCGAATCCAGTCGCACTGGCGCTGCTGGAAGCCCTGAATCAGCCGATGATGTCGACCTCATTGATCCTGCCCGGCAACGATTTCACCGAGTCCGATCCGGAAGAGATTCAGCACAGCATTGGTAAGCTGGTCGATCTGATCATTGACGGCGGCACGCTGGGACAGCAGCCGACCACGGTGGTCGATCTGACCACCGATGCACCGGAAATTGTGCGTGAAGGGGTGGGCGATACCCGCCCGTTCCTGTAATTAAGTCGGGCTTCAGACACCGCGGGTCGGTGTCTGAGCCAGATTCGACTCTAGCCAGCTCTTAAACTGGCCGTAAGGAATATAAAGTGACACATCTTTCAGGATCACTTTGTTATTACGACCATTCTTAATCGAATCAGAATAGCCAACAATAACGCCGCTTAGCGTATCATCACGGTTGTAAACGCCGCCGCCCGACATTCCCTGAACCACGCCTGCGTTAGACGCCATGGCGATACACGGGCTTTTATTCCAGTTATTCCTGATAGCCGTGCGGGCTAAATTAACCCCTGTCGATTCAACGGGCATCGCGGAAATAAAGCTGTAGCCATACATTTTAACGGGATCGCCGATGTCACCGCTGCGGAATTTAGCCAGCGTGTTAGCATCATTCTTGTGATAAATAATCGCAAGGTCGCAATAAGGGTGATATGACTTCACGCGCTGTACGGCAGTTTTAGCAACGTGCGCAGCGGTGAGGCTATATTCAGGCGTCAGAGGTATGCTGGTGCCCAGTGTGCCGAGACCGAGGATCGTCGGAATGCCCGTCACGCTCATATCTACGTGCTGCATCGCCGTGCGACTGTACTCAGTATGGCCCACAGAGCAACCGCTCAGGACCAGTGCAGCAAGCACCGGGCACAGAAACAGGTTTCTCATAATGGTTTTCTTTATTCAGGCATGTCGGAAAATCCCTGGTGAAGATTTGTGACATGCAAGCAAGGTTCATCACTGAACCGTATTAACGCAACAACTCCGGATGCGCCGGTTTATTGGATTAATTAAAAAACGCTATTTTTATTAACGTATGGCATAACCACACGCTGATGTTGCAAAAACGCTTTATCGCGTTTTTATGCTTTTTTATTGTACTGCTGAGATTAAGTGTACCATCTTAATAGTATCGTACAATTTATTAAAGTTAATAAAAAACAAATATCACGGAAAATAAGGTTTTAAATAAATCTCCCTTAGGAATCAACTGCCTTTTTTATATCGACCGATCGCTTGTCATGGATAAAATCAAACAGGCAGTTTTTTACACTAGCACTGGCGCTTTTTGCAGAGCATCAAAAGCACGAGCCCAGCAAAAGAAGCTTAAGGTAGTGTTAAGGTTTTTATCATCAGAACATGGTTTTGCCTGGAAATGAATGCTTAAGAAATTTAATTACGCTCAGCTATAAAGTTTTTGATGTCTGCGTTTTATTAAACATATTTTCTTATGATAAAGGGTGATGTTATTTAGATGTAAATTAAAGATTATCAGATATAAAACAATCAGAAACCAAACTATTATTAAGCCATTGCTCTGCTCATAAAGCACGTTACATCAGCGTTAAATGCCTGTATAATGGGGCCAACCTGCTAAGTTAACCTGTTGATTTAGAAAGAATTATCACCCAATCATGACGCCTGGGAAGGCGACAAAGAGGAAGCTCAATGAGCGAAAAGTTACAGAAAGTCTTAGCGCGTGCCGGTCATGGCTCGCGTCGTGAAATCGAATCAATGATAGCTGCTGGCCGTGTCAGCGTTGACGGCAAGATCGCCACACTGGGCGACCGCGTCGAAAGCAGCAAATCCCTGAAAATCCGTATTGATGGCCATCTGGTATCGATTGCTGAATCCGCAACCGAAGTATGCCGTGTGCTGGCTTACTACAAACCGGAAGGCGAACTCTGTACCCGCAGCGATCCTGAAGGCCGCCCAACGGTGTTTGACCGCCTGCCTCGTCTGCGTGGTTCACGCTGGATTGCCGTTGGCCGTCTGGATGTGAACACCTGTGGTCTGATGCTCTTCACCACCGACGGTGAACTGGCGAACCGCCTGATGCATCCGAGCCGTGAAGTGGAACGTGAATATGCAGTGCGCGTCTTTGGCCAGGTCGACGATGATAAAATTCGTCAGTTGAGTAAAGGTGTTCAGCTGGAAGATGGCCCGGCTGCGTTTAAAACGCTTAAGTTTGGCGGCGGGGAAGGGATCAACCAGTGGTATAACGTCACCCTCACCGAAGGACGTAATCGTGAAGTACGTCGTTTGTGGGAAGCGGTCGGCGTGCAGGTCAGTCGTCTGATGCGTGTCCGCTACGGCGATATCACCTTACCAAAAGGCCTGCCACGTGGTGGCTGGACTGAACTGGATCTGCCAGCGGTAAACTACCTGCGTAACCTGGTTGAGCTGGATGATGAAACCGTCACTAAGCTGGTGGTCGAAAAAGATCGTCGTCGTACCAAGGCGAACCAGATTCGTCGTGCCGTGAAACGGCACACTAAAGTGAGCAGCACACCTCGTGCGCCACGCCGCAATCCGGGCAGCAAACGTAACTCCGGTTAATAGCGTTGCCTGAATGCTAAAAACGCAGCCCCGTGGCTGCGTTTTCTTTTTCTGTTACCAGTCAATTCCCTGCTGAGCCTGTATACCGGCATCAAATGCGTGTTTCACTGGCCGCATCTCCGTTACCGTATCTGCCATCTCCGTCAGGCTGCGATGACAGCCTCGTCCGGTAATAATCACGCTCTGATGTGCCGGGCGCTGTTGCAGGGTGGTGATCAGATCGTCCAGCGGCAGATAATCCATGCTGACCATATAGGTGATTTCATCGAGCACCACCAGATCGATCTGCTCATCGGCCAGCATCCGCTTTGCATGCTGCCACACAGCCAGACAGGCGGCGGTATCCGTTTCGCGGTTCTGCGTGTCCCACGTAAACCCGGTTGCCATCACCTGAAACTCCACACCGTGCTGTTCCAGAAGGTTTCGCTCGCCATTCGGCCAGTCACCTTTAATAAACTGGATCGCTGCTGCTCGCTTGCCATGTCCGGTGGCGCGAAGTGCTGTGCCAAAGGCTGCCGTGGTTTTGCCTTTGCCATTGCCGGTGAACACCATCAGGATGCCACGAACCTCGGTGGCCGCTGCAATGCGCGCATCGACCTGCTCTTTTAAACGTTGCTGACGTTGTTGATGACGATCGTCAGCCATTATTCCGCGGCTCCCGGTTTTCTGCCCGGCTGTGCATCAAAGCTGATACCGGTTTTGCGTCGGCTGTCATCACCCATCAGATAAAGGTAGAGCGGCATCAGATCGGCAGGGGTTTTCAGCTTATTAGCATCTTCCTGCGGGAAAGCACTGGCGCGCATTTTGGTGCGCGTGCCGCCCGGATTGATACAGTTTACCCGCAGCGAGTGCGTCTTATATTCATCAGCCAGTACCTGCATCATTCCTTCGGTAGCAAATTTAGAGACGGCATAAGCGCCCCAGCCCGCGCGACCCGTACGGCCAACGCTGGAGGTGGTAAAGACCAGTGAACCGGCATCCGATTTTAACAGCAGCGGTAACAGTGCCTGGGTCAGGAAGAAGGTCGCATCCAGATTGATATTCATCACCTCCTGCCAGATCTGTGGGTCCAGTTCCGCCAGCGGCACAATCTCACCCAGGATACCGGCGTTGTGCAGCACGCCGTCAAGACGCGGAAACTGCTGAGCCAGTTGCTCTCCAATCTGATGGCAACGTTCCGGCGTCGCATCGGCCAGATCGAACACCACAGTGTGAGCAGGGCATTGATTAAGTTGATTGATAGCCTGTGCGACCTGCTGAAGCTTATCAGCGTTACGGCCCATCAGGATCACTTCAGCGCCATAACGGGCGTAAGTCAGCGCCGCCTCCCGGCCAATACCATCGGAAGCACCCGTGACCAGGATAATACGGTGATTGAGCAGGTCGCTTTTCGGTTGATAGTGCACAGCGGGATCCTCCAGCGAAAACAGCATGATTCCGCTTTATGCCTGAATTTACGAATGGGCGCAATCGCCAACCTGCGCATTCTGTGCCGGCTGCTGGCATTTCAGGCGACGGAGCAGGGCAAAACGGCTAAACTGGCGAACTGTTTTTGATTCTCTGTAACTAAGGCGACCTGATGGATTTTATTTCAACGTATGGACTGTTTTTAGCGAAAGCGGTGACACTGGTGGTTGCCGTCGCCGCGATCGTCATGATTATTATGAATGCTGCGCTGCGCAAGCGGGCACAAAATGGTCAGCTTCGCCTGACGCATCTGGGTGATGACTATCAGCAGATGAAAGAGGATTTGCAGCTGGCAAAAATGAAACCCCAGGCGCAAAAAGTCTGGCTGAAAAACCATAAAAAAAGCGAAAAGCTGAAAGCGAAAGCGGAAAAACAGGCGGCGAAGCAGGGGCAGACTGACAGCGTCAAACCCACCCTTTATGTGCTCGATTTTAAAGGCAGCATGGATGCCGGTGAGGTGACCTCACTGCGTGAAGAGATATCAGCAGTACTGGCCGTAAAACAGCCCGGCGATGAAGTGCTGTTGCGTCTTGAAAGTCCGGGCGGCGTGGTACATGGCTATGGCCTGGCGGCCTCGCAGCTGCAGCGTCTGCGCGATCAGGGACTGCGTATTACGGCAGCCGTGGATAAAGTGGCGGCCTCCGGCGGATACATGATGGCCTGCGTAGCTGACCGCATCGTGGCAGCACCGTTCTCAATCATTGGCTCAATTGGTGTGGTTGCGCAAATTCCTAACTTCAACCGCCTGCTGAAACGTAACGATATCGATGTTGAGCTGCATACCGCCGGACAATATAAGCGTACGCTGACGCTCTTCGGTGAAAACACCGAAGAAGGGCGTGAGAAGTTCCAGGAAGATCTTGACGAAACACACCTGTTATTTAAACAGTTCGTTCACCAGATGCGCCCGTCACTCGATATCGATAAGGTTGCAACCGGTGAACACTGGTATGGCCGTCAGGCGCTGAATCTGGGGCTGATTGACGAAATTGGCACCAGCGATGATTTGATCATTCGTCAGATGGATCAGTTCAACGTTCTTGGCGTGCATTATGCCCGTCGCCGTAAAATGATGGACCGCTTTACCCAGAGTGCTGGTTCGGTGGCCGAGCGGCTGTTGCTGAAACTCTGGCAGCGTGGTGAAAAGCCATTGCTCTGATGCGAAACCCGGCCTGTGCCGGGTTTTTTATTTCAGGTGCGGGTGTTTTATTCCAGGTGATAGCGCGGCGACAGCACCACTGCAAGGTGTTTAAAGACGTTAAACACTGCGGTGGTTTTCGCGGTCGGCAGTCCGTCCGCGTCAAGAAAAAACGGTCCGCGAAAGACCAGTACATCGGCCTGCTGAGTCACCTCGTCCGCCTGCATGCCTGCTAAATAATCGTCATGCTCTTTGATCAGCGTATTGGCCTTTTCCAGCAACGCCTGGCGGGAAATAGCCTGTGTCGTTCTCTCCATTTATTCGTTCCTTTTTGACAGCACCCAAATCCTTTCTATATTACTGGCGTGCCAGACGGTATGACAAATCGGTCTGAACGATGAAATCTGGCGTAAGTTCAGGCTGAGTGCTAATTAGGTTGCGTAACAGATTTTATCAGGTAGAGTGTGGGCGATTCCGATTTTAGGGATTTTGCACCGGGATGTGTGAAGAGTTCAGATGGAAAAAGTATGCCTTATCATGCAGTTGCATTACACCGCATCATCTGTTCTGAGATTGACCCCTCCGCCTTGAAATGTTAAACAGGCGCAGCAATATTGAACCCGATGGGTTTTTGGGCATCCAATCCTCTCCCGTTAAGCAGGATGTTTTCATTAGGTAAAGGTAAATATGGGTAAAGCACTCGTTATTGTTGAGTCCCCGGCAAAGGCTAAAACAATCAATAAATATCTGGGCAATGACTACGTGGTTAAATCCAGCGTCGGTCATATCCGGGATCTGCCGACCAGTGGTTCAACCGCAAAGAAGAGTGCTGACGCCTCGACTGAAAAGAAAGCCAAAGACGCTGCGACTGATAAGAAAGTCAAAAAAGTAAAAAAAGATGAGAAAGCCGCACTCGTCAGCCGCATGGGTGTTGACCCCTATCACGGCTGGGAAGCGGATTATCAGATTCTGCCCGGCAAAGAGAAAGTGGTTGCGGAACTGAAGGCATTAGCCGCCAATGCTGACCACATCTATCTCGCAACCGACCTTGACCGCGAAGGGGAAGCCATTGCCTGGCACCTGCGGGAAGTGATCGGGGGTGATGACTCACGCTTTAGCCGCGTGGTATTTAACGAAATTACGAAGAATGCGATTCGTCAGGCGTTTGAAAAGCCGGGCGAACTGAATATTGACAGGGTTAATGCTCAACAGGCGCGTCGTTTCATGGACCGCGTGGTGGGTTATATGGTCTCACCACTGCTGTGGAAAAAGATCGCCCGTGGTCTTTCTGCCGGACGTGTTCAATCCGTTGCCGTGCGTCTGGTCGTGGAGCGTGAGCGAGAAATTAAAGCCTTTGTGCCTGAAGAGTACTGGGAAGTTAATGCCGCGCTAAGCACGCCGAAAGGTGATGAGCTGTCGATGGATGTGACGCACAAAGGCGATAAAGCCTTCCGTCCGGTCAATCGCGATGAAACCTACGCCGCCGTCGCGCTGCTCGAAAAAGCGCGTTATGAGATCGTCGATCGTGAAGATAAGCCGACCAGCAGTAAGCCGGGCGCGCCCTATATCACCTCAACGCTGCAGCAGGCTGCCAGTACCCGTCTTGGCTTTGGTGTTAAGAAAACCATGATGATGGCCCAGCGCCTGTACGAAGCGGGTCACATTACCTACATGCGTACCGATTCAACCAACCTGAGTCAGGATGCGGTCGCCATGGCACGGGGTTATATCGAAAGCAATTTCGGTAAAAAATATCTGCCTGACAATCCTGTGACTTACGCCAGCAAAGAAAACTCCCAGGAAGCGCATGAAGCGATTCGTCCTTCTGATGTGGACGTGGTGGCGGAACAGCTGAAAGATATGGAAGCGGATGCACAGAAACTCTATCAGCTTATCTGGCGTCAGTTTGTTGCCTGTCAGATGACACCGGCAAAATATGATTCCAGCACCATCACCGCCGCCGCGGGTGAGTTCAGACTCAAAGCAAAAGGGCGTATTCTGCGTTTCGACGGCTGGACCAAAGTGATGCCAGCGCTGCGCAAGAATGATGAAGATCGTACGTTGCCTGCGGTCAGTGTGGGGGATGTTCTGGACCTTAAAGCACTGCAGCCGGGTCAACACTTCACCAAGCCACCGGCGCGCTTCAGCGAAGCATCCCTGGTGCGCGAGCTTGAGAAACGCGGAATTGGCCGTCCATCAACCTACGCAGCCATTACCTCGACCATTCAGGATCGTGGCTATGTGAGGGTGGAAAACCGCCGTTTCTATGCGGAAAAAATGGGTGAAATCGTTACCGATCGTCTGGAAGAGAACTTCCGCGAACTGATGAATTACGATTTCACCGCCCGCATGGAGAGCAACCTTGACCAGGTTGCCAATAACGAGGCGCAATGGAAAGCGGTGCTCGACCACTTCTTCAGCGACTTTACTCAGCAGCTTGAACTGGCTGAGAAAGATCCTGAAGAGGGTGGCATGCAGCCAAACCAGATGGTGCTGACCTCAATCGAGTGTCCGACCTGTAGCCGTCAGATGGGAATTCGCACCGCCAGTACCGGCGTCTTCCTGGGCTGTTCTGGCTACGCGCTGCCGCCTAAAGAACGCTGCAAACAGACCATCAACCTGATTCCGGAAAATGAAGTTCTCAATATTCTGGAAGGGGATGATGCTGAAACCAACGCACTGCGTGCCCGTCGCCGCTGCCAGAAGTGTGGCACAGCCATGGACAGCTATCTGATCGATAACGAACGTAAACTGCATGTCTGTGGTAATAACCCGGAGTGTGATGGTTACGAAATCGAGAAGGGTGAGTTCCGCATCAAAGGCTATGACGGCCCGATAGTGGAGTGTGAGAAGTGTGGTTCTGAGATGCACCTGAAGATGGGACGCTTTGGGAAGTACATGGCGTGTACCAATGAAGAGTGCAAAAACACCCGTAAGATTTTGCGTAGTGGTGAGGTTGCTCCACCGAAAGAAGATCCGGTTCCACTGCCAGAGCTGGCGTGTGAGAAGTCCGATGCTTACTTCGTGTTGCGAGACGGCGCAGCGGGCGTTTTCCTTGCAGCCAACACCTTCCCGAAATCACGCGAAACGCGTGCGCCGCTGGTGGAAGAGCTTCAGCGCTTTAAAGATCGTCTGCCTGAAAAGCTGAAATATCTGGCCGACGCGCCAGCAGCCGATCCGGAAGGTAACAAAGCGATGGTGCGCTTTAGCCGTAAAACCAAACAGCAGTATGTTTCCTCTGAAAAAGAGGGCAAAGCAACAGGCTGGTCCGCCTTCTATATAGACGGTAAATGGCAGGTCGCGAAGAAGTAATCCACTCAGGCCAGCGCTCGCTGGCCTTTTTCTGAGCCTTATATCAATCCGTTCTACTCTTTAACGTAAACTGATATAGTTGTTATAGCATTTCCGACCTTTCCTGATGCATAGCATTTTCTACCCTAGCGACTATACGTCAACCGGGGATGCGACTCTGTAACTTACCGGATGGAACAGATATGAAATTACAGCAGTTGCGCTATATCGTCGAAGTGGTAAACCATAATCTCAATGTCTCTTCGACAGCGGAAGGCCTCTACACCTCTCAGCCTGGCATCAGCAAACAGGTTCGCATGCTGGAAGATGAACTGGGCGTGCAAATCTTTGCCCGCAGCGGGAAACATCTCACCCAGGTCACGCCGGCAGGTGAAGAGATCATTCGTATAGCGCGTGAAGTGCTCTCAAAAGTGGATGCGATCAAATCGGTGGCGGGTGAGCATACCTGGCCGGATAAAGGCTCGCTCTATGTGGCGACCACGCACACTCAGGCTCGCTATGCGCTGCCTGGCGTGATCAAAGGCTTTATTGAGCGTTATCCGCGTGTCTCACTCCACATGCATCAGGGTTCCCCGACTCAGATTGCCGAAGCGGTCTCCAAGGGCAATGCGGATTTTGCCATTGCCACCGAGGCACTGCATCTCTATGACGACTTAATCATGCTGCCTTGCTACCACTGGAACCGGGCGATTGTCGTCACCGCTGACCATCCGCTGGCGGGGAAAGGCCAGGTGACCATTGAGGAGCTGGCTGAGTATCCTCTGGTCACTTACACCTTCGGCTTTACCGGGCGTTCTGAACTGGATACGGCCTTTAATCGCGCGGGATTAACGCCACGCATTGTTTTCACCGCCACTGACGCAGACGTCATCAAAACTTATGTTCGCCTGGGCCTGGGCGTAGGGGTTATTGCCAGTATGGCGGTGGACCCGGTGGCCGATCCTGACCTTATTCGTATTGAAGCCGCTGACATCTTTACCAACAGCACCACAAAAATTGGCTTCCGTCGAAGTACCTTCCTGCGTAGTTATATGTATGATTTTATACAACGTTTTGCGCCACATTTGACGCGCGACGTGGTGGACACAGCGGTAGCCTTACGCTCAAACGAGGATATTGAGGCGATGTTTAAAGATATCAAACTGCCGTTTAAATAGAGTTTACGCGCTTCACTTAAACTTAAGGCTGCCTGGTGCAGCCTTTTTTGTTTCCAGGCTTTAGCGCCAAATGAGAATCAAAATTTTTATGATTTTTTTGTAAATGAAACATTGATCACATGTTTTCCCATTGGGCTTTCTTAAATGCGAATTACCACACATTTTTAACTATGTTACTTTGCGACTTGCCAGGATTATTCCCATACTCCAGTTAAGAGTTAATGCAGGAAGCCAGTAAACATAAGGGTCTTTAGCGATCTCTTTAGTTTTAAATGGACCTGTTTTTAAATTAACTCAAATTTATTAGCTCTCTGTTTAATTAAATATTTGTTCCGAAGTTAATGGTTTCTTACGTTACTGGCACCTATTGATTAATACTGTTAATCGTTTTACTCAATAAAAATAACTGGATTTTTGGCCTTAACGCGTTTAGGATTCCTCCTAAATCTTAATCGATGTTATCAATCATTTTGTTGAGAGTGATTATCAAAAACTATGAATACACGACTGACTGTACAACCGGGTTTCCCGGCAAAAAGCACCAAGGTTGAGCGTACCGGCAACACCCGTCGCAATGCCTGGTTAACCGTATTCGCTGCCTCTGCGCTGTTCTGGGTGGTAGTAGCGTTAATGATTTGGCGTATCTGGGGCTAAAGCCATGTGGGCAAACACACTCAGCCATAAACGTTCCCTGACTTCACGTCAGCACAAGCCGGTTGCCTGCAAAGGAAAAGAACCACTTGCAAAGGACGAGAAAGTGTCTATCCCCGAATCGTGGGATTTGAGTGATAACCAGAGACTTTTTATTGAGTCATTCCTGGACCCTAAGAGTAAATAACCTTTTCAGACCATTTATTAGTCGCAGTTTTTATTACCGGAGTTTCCGGCGGGCTTGTTAATTGCCCTTTACCACATTGCGTACGACCAAAGGGTGTCGCCTTGATGAGGTGACCGCAAAAACTTTTACGCCAGATTCCGGCGAAGGAGTGAACCAAATGAATATGATTAAAATGTCCTGGCTCAGCGCGTATGCCTTCTCCTTTGCGTTCTGGTCTGCGGCGGTGTGGATAACGCTGTAATTTGAATTAAATCACCTTTTTTATGATGCCTCGTGATCTCACGGGGCATTTTCGTTTGTGAGCGATTGTGGCAATTTGTGTTGTAATCAAATCGTTAACGAATTTTGGTCTATCTTTAACATAAACCTTTGTCTCTCTAAGGTTTAAGACCATGAATGAAAAAGGAGGAGCTATGTCGTCTACCCTACGCGAGCAGAGTCAGGAAATACTGCAGGTCGACACCAAAAAATATCACATCTTCAGTCTTCCCCGCGCTGCTCAACATCTCGGCAATATAGACAGTCTGCCCAAATCTCTGAAGGTCCTGCTGGAAAATTTACTGCGCTGGCAGGATGGTGATTCTGTTACGGCAGAAGATATTCAGGCGCTGGTTGACTGGCAAAAAGATGCCCACGCCGATCGTGAAATCGCCTATCGTCCCGCCCGTGTATTAATGCAGGACTTTACCGGCGTACCTGCCGTAGTTGACCTGGCGGCGATGCGCGAAGCGGTAAATCGCCTGGGTGGCGATGTGGCGAAAGTGAATCCGTTATCGCCAGTGGATCTGGTCATTGACCACTCAGTTACCGTTGATCACTTTGGCGATGATGACGCTTTCGAGGAGAACGTCCGGCTGGAGATGGAGCGCAACCATGAGCGTTATGTCTTCCTGCGCTGGGGACAGAAAGCATTTGATAAGTTCCGGGTTGTTCCGCCGGGCACGGGTATCTGCCATCAGGTGAACCTGGAGTATCTGGGTAAGGCGATCTGGCATGAAACGCTCAACGGCGAAGAGTATGCCTGGCCCGATACGCTGGTCGGCACTGACTCCCACACCACCATGATCAACGCGCTGGGTGTGCTGGGATGGGGAGTAGGGGGAATTGAGGCTGAAGCTGCCATGCTTGGTCAGCCCGTCTCCATGCTGATTCCGGATGTAGTGGGTTTCAAACTCACCGGCAAACTCAAGCCAGGCATCACCGCGACTGACCTGGTGCTTACCGTTACCCAGATGCTGCGTAAACACGGCGTCGTCGGCAAGTTCGTCGAGTTTTACGGTGATGGTCTGGCCGATCTGCCGCTGGCTGATCGCGCCACTATCGCCAACATGGCCCCGGAATATGGCGCGACCTGCGGTTTCTTCCCGGTCGATGATGTCACGCTCAGTTACATGACGCTCACCGGACGCGATGCTGACCAGGTCGCCCTGGTGGAAGCTTATGCCAAAGCGCAGGGCCTGTGGCGTAACGCCGGCGATGAGCCGCGCTTTACCAGCACCCTGTCACTGGACATGAACGAAGTGGAATCGAGCCTTGCCGGACCAAAACGTCCGCAGGATCGGGTTTCGCTGGGTGATGTGCCTGCCGCGTTTGACGCCAGCAACGAGCTGGAAGTGAATCAGGCGCAGAAACCGCATAAAAATGTCGAATACACCGACAGTGACACCGGCCTGACGCATACACTGACCGACGGTGCCGTTGTAATCAGTGCGATTACCTCCTGTACTAACACCTCTAATCCCAGCGTGCTGATGGCGGCTGGCTTACTTGCGAAGAAAGCGGTCGAGCGTGGCCTGAAACGTCAGCCGTGGGTTAAAGCTTCACTGGCACCCGGTTCTAAAGTGGTTTCAGACTATCTCGCCGTCGCGCAACTCACCCCTTATCTTGATGAGCTGGGCTTTAATCTGGTCGGTTATGGCTGCACCACCTGTATCGGTAACTCTGGTCCGCTAAAAGATGAGATTGAGTCTGCCATCAAAGCGGGCGATCTGACTGTCGGTGCAGTGCTGTCCGGCAACCGCAATTTTGAAGGTCGTATTCATCCGCTGATTAAAACCAACTGGCTCGCGTCGCCACCGCTGGTGGTAGCCTATGCGCTGGCGGGTAATATGAAAATCAACCTGCAGACTGAGCCACTGGGCCACGATCGTCAGGGCCAGCCGGTCTATCTGAAAGATATCTGGCCAACGCCGGAAGAGATCGCCACAGCCGTGCAGCAGGTTACCAGCGACATGTTCCATAAAGAGTACGCTGAAGTCTTCGACGGCACGCCCGAGTGGCAGGAGATCAAGGTCAGTGAAGCGGCGACGTATGACTGGGATGAAGGCTCGACCTATATTCGTCTGTCGCCGTTCTTTGATGATATGGAGAAAGAGCCTAAGCCGGTGCAGGATATTCGCGGTGCGCGGGTCCTTGCTATGCTGGGCGACTCCGTTACCACGGACCATATCTCACCGGCGGGCAGCATTAAAGCTGAGAGTCCGGCCGGACGTTATCTGCTGTCGCACGGCGTTGAGCGAACCGACTTTAACTCCTACGGTTCCCGTCGCGGTAACCATGAAGTGATGATGCGCGGCACGTTCGCCAACATCCGAATCCGCAATGAGATGGTGCCAGGCGTGGAGGGCGGTTATACCCGTCATTATCCGAGTGGCGAGCAGTTGGCTATCTATGACGCGGCGATGAAATATCAGGCGGAAGGTATACCGCTGGCCGTGATTGCCGGCCTTGAGTATGGATCCGGTTCAAGCCGCGACTGGGCGGCGAAAGGCCCACGTTTGCAGGGTGTGAGAGTTGTCATTGCTGAATCTTTTGAGCGTATTCACCGCTCAAACCTGATCGGCATGGGCATTCTGCCGCTGGAATTCCCGCAGGGCGTGACCCGCAAAACCCTGGGCCTGACCGGTGAAGAGCGTATCGACGTGGAGAATCTTCAGGCACTGACGCCAGGCTGCAGCGTGAAAGTGACGTTGACCCGTGCTGACGGCAGTAAAGAGGCGCTGGACACCCGCTGTCGCATTGATACCGGTAATGAGCTGACCTATTACCGTAACGACGGCATCCTGCACTACGTTATCCGCAATATGCTGGACTGACAAAAAAAGCCGGGGCGACCCGGCTTTTTCATTCAGAATTTCGGCAGCAGATGCCCCATCTTCGCCGCTTTGGTATCCAGATAGTGCGCATTCTTCGGGTTACGTCCCACGACCAGCGGCACACGCTCAACGATGTTGATCCCGGCTTCGCTGAGGATCTCAACTTTACGCGGGTTATTGGTCAGCAGGCGCACTTCATTTACGCCCAGCAGTTTGAACATATCGGCGCACAGGGTGAAGTCGCGTTCATCAGCGGCAAAGCCTAGCTGATGGTTTGCTTCCACGGTGTCATAGCCTTTGTCCTGCAACGCATAGGCGCGGATCTTATTCAGCAGACCGATATTACGGCCTTCCTGGCGGTGATACAGCAGCACACCGCGACCTTCTTCTGCGATGGCATTAAGGGCGGCTTCAAGCTGAAAGCCGCAGTCGCAACGCAGGCTGAAGAGCGCATCGCCGGTCAGGCATTCGGAGTGAACGCGCGCCAGTACCGGCTCGTTATCATTAATATCGCCAAAGACCAGTGCAACGTGGTCATGTCCGGTTGCCAGTTCTTCAAAACCAACCATCAGGAAATCTCCCCATGGCGTGGGCAGTTTGGCTTCTGCCACCCGTTTAAGCTGCATGTGACTCTCCAGAACCTTCAGAGGATGCACTATCATCATGATAGTGCACAGGCCAGTGTGGCCCGACAAACGTGCAATATTGTGCCACAACCCGCAAGCGGGCTGGTAATCTCTGATACCAATTGCAGTGATAAAGCACAATTATCCAATCGGCAACGGTTATGTTATTCTTTTTTAAGCTAAAGTTATGCAATTGTTGTCTTTTAACACCGGGATAAGGGAAGAGGATGTTTAAGATTTCGCGTCGAACCACCTTCGGAATGCTGCTGCTGCTGATCATGCCCGTTGCCGTCTGGCTTACTGGCTGGCGCTGGCAGGCAGGTGAAAGCAATGCGGTGCTGAAAGGTCTGTTCTGGATGACCGAAACCGTCACCAATCCGTGGGGCATTGTCACCAGCGTACTGCTGAGTGCATGGATGCTCTGGTGCCTGCGCTTTCGCCTGAAGCCCGCCATTCTGCTTCTGTTGATCATGAACGCGACGATTCTGGCCGGGCAATACACCAAATCCTTTATTAAAGAGCAGATACAGGAGCCGCGTCCCTATGTGATCTGGCTGGAACAGCATCATGGTCTGGACGAAAAGACCTTTTACGAACTCAAACGTAAACAGCGTGGGGAGATGGTGACCTCGCTGATAGCCGATGAGACGCAGATCCCTGGCTGGCTGAAACGTCACTGGGCATTTGAAACCGGTTTCGCTTTTCCCTCTGGACACACCATGTTTGCCGCCAGCTGGGCGCTACTGGCATTGGGCCTGCTCTGGCCGCGTCGTCACTATAAAACCGTGGTGGTGATCTTCCTGTGGGCCACGGGCGTAATGGCGAGCCGTCTGTTGCTGGGCATGCACTGGCCGCGCGATCTGGCAATGGCAACGGTACTTTCCTGGATACTGGTCACCGTTGCTACCTGGCTGGCACAGCGATTCTGTGGACCACTGACGCTGCCGCCGGAAGAGCAAAAAGAGGTGGCGCAGCGGGAGCCCTGATTGTAATTCACCCTTAAGACCCCATATTATTAGTCAGGCCTGCGCAAAAGTGACCTGGCCGATGCTGCTGGGAGCAGCATTTTTGCTGGAGTTTTGGCATAATTCTACCCGACAACCTCACAACAGGATGCACTGTGAAATATTTGCTGATTTTTTTAGTGGTACTGGTCATTTTTATTATTTCCGTCACTTTGGGTGCGCATAACGATCAGGTCATTACTTTTAACTATCTGCTGGCGCAGGGTGAGTTCAGCATCTCGACCTTACTGGCATCGCTGTTTGGCGCAGGTTTCGTGCTTGGCTGGATTATCTGTGGGCTGTTCTGGTTACGGACCCGCGTCGCACTGGCAAATGCCAACCGGAAAATCAAGCGTATGCAGACGCAAATCGAGCAGAGTACTGCTCTGGCGACCACGCCAGCTTCGCCGGCTGGCCGGGAATAATCCCCGATGCATGAATTGCTGTTTCTGTTACTGCCGGTGGCGGCTGCGTATGGCTGGTATATGGGCCGCCGCAGTGCACATCAGGACAAGCAACAGGAAGCCAACCGACTGTCGCGTGAATATGTCGCTGGCGTAAACTTCCTGCTCTCAAATCAGCAGGACAAAGCGGTCGATCTGTTCCTTGATATGCTCAAAGAGGACAGCGGCACGGTAGAAGCCCACCTGACGCTGGGTAATCTCTTCCGATCGCGTGGCGAAGTTGATCGCGCTATCCGTATTCATCAGGCTCTCATGGAAAGCGCTTCCCTGAGCTACGAGCAGCGTCTGCTCGCCGTTCAGCAACTGGGGCGTGATTATATGGCGGCGGGCTTTTATGACCGCGCTGAAGATATGTTTAAGCAGCTCACCGATGAAACGGACTTCCGGGTGGGCGCACTGCAGCAGCTGCTGCTGATCCATCAGGCAACCAGCGACTGGCAGCAGGCGATTGAGGTGGCAGAACGTCTGGTTAAGCTCGGTAAAGATAAGCAGAAGGGCGAAATTGCCCACTTCTACTGTGAACTGGCGTTACAGGCCATGAGCAGCGACGACCTGGATCGCGCAATGAGCCTGCTGAAGAAAGGGGAGGCGGCCGATCGCAACAGCGCGCGCATCTCTATCATGATGGGCCGTATTTTCATGGAGAAAGAGGATTTCACCAAAGCGGTGGGCCATCTGCAGCGGGTGCTGGATCAGGATAAAGAGCTGGTCAGTGAAACGCTGGGGATGCTGGAGACCTGTTTCCAGCGGCTTAATCAGCCCGAAGCCTGGGCTGATTTCCTGCAGCGTTGTGTGGAAGAGAATACGGGAGCCGCAGCGGAACTCTATCTCTCGGATATCCTGGAGCAGCAGCAGGGTGCTGAAGCGGCGCAAAACTACATCAGTCGACAGCTGCAACGCCATCCAACAATGCGTGTGTTCCATCGCCTGATGGATTTGAACCTGCATGAGGCGGAAGATGGTCGTGCCAAAGAAAGCCTGATGGTGCTGCGTGACATGGTGGGCGAACAGATTCGTACCAAGCCACGCTATCGCTGCCAGAAGTGTGGTTTCACCGCGCATGCACTTTACTGGCACTGCCCATCCTGCCGTACCTGGTCTTCCGTTAAACCTATTCGTGGGCTCGACGGCCAGTAAAACTGGCCGCCGCGCACAGCACACACCTTATTATAGTTACAACATACTATTGAATTATCACCTCCCTGACCTCCGCCATCGTGCATAAAACGCCGGGCAGAGGGGCAAAGGCGATTGTGATGGCCAGATACCGCAGGTAGAATGCTTGCCGTTTGTCTAATGCGCCTGCGGGCGCCTGTTGCAGAGGAAATGCCATGCCTTCACCCCACAATGTGACCGCTTCGCCGATTCTGGTCGCGCTGGATTACCATGACCTCGACAGCGCGCTGCGTTTCGTAGACCAGATTGATCCCCGCAGTTGCCGACTGAAAGTGGGCAAAGAGATGTTTACGCTGTTCGGACCCTCGCTGGTTAACACCCTGCAGCAGCGCGGCTTTGAGCTCTTTCTCGATCTGAAATTCCACGATATTCCTAACACCACTGCCCATGCCGTGGCTGCTGCTGCCGATCTCGGCGTCTGGATGGTCAACGTCCATGCCAGCGGTGGCGCGCGGATGATGAACGCAGCGCGCGAGGCGCTGCTTCCTTTTGGCAAAGATGCGCCTCTGTTGATTGCGGTGACCGTACTGACCAGCATGGATGCAGACGATCTCAAAGAGCTGGGCATTACACTTTCGCCTGCCGAACAGGCAGAACGACTGGCGAAGCTGACGCAATCATGCGGGCTGGATGGCGTGGTCTGTTCTGCACATGAAGCGGTTCGCTTCAAACAGGTTCTGGGGCAGGATTTTGCGCTGATCACGCCGGGAATTCGCCCGGCAGGCAGCGATGCAGGCGATCAGCGTCGCATCATGACACCCCAGCAGGCGAAGCAGGCGGGCGCAGACTACATGGTGATAGGGCGTCCGATCACCCAATCTGCCGATCCCGCCGCCACCCTGCAGGCGATCCTGCACAGTCTGGAGACACCATAATGGCAGAGGATAATCGACTGGTTTACTCCACCGACAGCGGGCGCATTACCCAGCCTGAGACTAAAGCAGAGCGGCCAAAAGGGGATGGCATTGTACGCATCCAGCGCCAGACCAGCGGACGCAAAGGCAAAGGCGTCTGTCTGATCACCGGCATTGATCTGGATGATGCAGCACTGACGCTGCTGGCCGCTGAACTGAAAAAGAAGTGTGGCTGTGGTGGATCGGTAAAAGAGGGTGTTATCGAGATTCAGGGTGACAAACGCGATTTACTGAAAAGCCTGCTGGAAGCTAAAGGGATGAAAGTCAAACTGGCGGGCGGCTGAATTAAAAAAATCGGGCTACCGAAGTAGCCCGATGGTCATGTAGATGCTTAGCGTAGCCGTTTATTCTTTTAATAAGGTCCTTAGTGGACCTGATGACCGATAATACCACCAACTGCGGCGCCACCGACTGTGCCGAGCGCGCTACCATTGGTCAATACTGAACCCCCAATCGCACCTGCGCCCGCGCCAATGGCGGTGTTGCGGTCACGCTTAGACCAGTTAGAACAGCCGCTCAGGGCAACAGCTAACGTGGTAGCCAGTACAACGGCAGTGATTCGTTTCATTGTTGTAGTCATACACTTCTCCTTTGATGTGCTCACAGAGGCAACACTCTTAGTATAGCTCCGATATTTCCTCAGCCCGCTTGTGTCGCATTATTGCCTCATCCCTGACGGCATAGAAATGTGATCACCATGGACAAACCGTTTGTAGCGGGTGAGTCACAATGCGACAGGCCAACAGGTCCACGCATTGTCTGAGAGGATTCTAAGCGTTCTGCAATAATTCCGAAGATGGAAAATTCTGAAATCACGACACATTTTTTCATTCACAGCCATTCCTTCTGCGTTTATAGCCATTTGCTCCATAACTCTTTCGCGTCCGACTCCGCAAAATTCAGGGACGATTGTCAGCAGGAGAAAAGAGATGCTGGAACACCTTAAACAACAGGTTCTGGAAGCGAATCTGGATCTACCCAAATACAACCTGGTGACCTTTACCTGGGGGAATGTCAGCGCGATTGATCGCGAGCAGGGTTTGCTGGTGATTAAACCTTCCGGCGTGCGCTATGAAGTGATGAAGCGCGACGACATGGTTGTGGTCGATCTGGCGAGTGGCAATGTAGTAGAAGGGGATAAACGCCCTTCATCGGACACGGCGACGCATCGTGCGCTCTATCTCGCCTGGCCGGAAGTCGGTGGCATTGTCCATACGCATTCTCGTCATGCGACCATCTGGGCGCAGGCAGGACGACCCATTCCGGCCTGGGGAACAACCCACGCCGACGATTTCTATGGCGAGATCCCCTGCACCCGCGCGATGCGTAACGAAGAGATTCAGCACGAGTACGAGTGGAACACGGGCGAAGTGATTATTGAGACGTTCGCGCAGCGCGGATTATCGCCTTCGGCGATCCCGGGGGTACTGGTCAACTCCCACGGCCCATTTGCCTGGGGTAAAGACGCCCATGCCGCTGTACACAGCGCGGTTGTCCTGGAGGAGGTGGCCTATATGGGGCTCTTTAGCCAGCAGCTTACCGCTAACCTGCCGCCCATTAATCAGACGCTGCTCGATTTACACTACCTGCGAAAGCACGGTGAGAATGCCTGGTACGGGCAAAAATAACGAACGGGACGCGACGGCGTCCCTTTTTTTGTCGCCATTGCCGCTGGTATGGCGATCCCCATCATAGTTATCAAAACATTCATCCTGAAAAAATAAAACAGCGTTTCATTTATATCGAGGCGATCACTGTTTTAATAACCTCAAATCACTACTTTGCTTTCATCGCCTTCGGGCACTTCCTGCTCCAACACTGGCAAAGCAAAGGTGAAACCTGTATGCACATCAAACGGGCAATAGACAAAATTCCGGGCGGCATGATGCTTATTCCGCTGTTTATCGGCGCACTCTGCCATACATTCTCTCCCGGTGCCGGGAAATACTTCGGCTCTTTCACCAACGGTCTGATGACGGGGACGGTGCCGATTCTGGCCGTCTGGTTCTTCTGTATGGGAGCATCGATAAAGCTCAGCGCTACCGGCACGGTACTGCGTAAATCAGGCACGCTGGTGTTAACGAAAATTGCCGTTGCCTGGGTTGTGGCGGCTATCGCCTCACGCGTGATGCCGGAGAATGGGGTAGAAGTGGGGATGTTCGCGGGCTTATCCACGCTGGCGCTGGTAGCTGCAATGGACATGACAAATGGCGGCTTGTATGCCTCGATCATGCAGCAATACGGTTCCAAAGAGGAGGCTGGCGCGTTTGTGCTGATGTCACTGGAGTCCGGGCCATTAATGACCATGGTTATTCTGGGTACCGCGGGTATCGCCTCATTCGAGCCACACGTGTTTGTGGGCGCTGTCCTGCCGTTTGTGGTCGGATTTGCATTAGGAAATCTTGATCCGGAGTTGCGTGACTTCTTCGGAAAAGCGGTACATACGCTGATTCCTTTTTTCGCTTTTGCGCTGGGTAACACCATTAACCTGGGCGTGATTGCGGAAACCGGACTGCTGGGCATCATGCTGGGCATCGCCGTGATCATCATTACAGGTATCCCGCTTATTCTGGCCGACCGGCTGATTGGCGGCGGGGATGGCACGGCCGGTATAGCCGCATCCAGTACGGCAGGCGCCGCAGTGGCGACACCCGTACTGATTGCCGAGATGTTGCCGCAGTTTAAACCGGTTGCGCCTGCCGCAACGGCGCTGGTTGCCACATCTGTCATTGTGACCTCAGTGCTGGTGCCCATTATCACCGCTATCTATTCAAAACGCCTTAAGCGTCTCCATGTTGCCGTCGGGCAGCGTGCCACTATTAAGTAACCTGCCTAATCAATCCCCGGCGCGCCAGTTGGGGATCACTCTGGATTTTGTGTTGTAAATCAATCTCTCATTTGGTCTGGCCTCACTCTGCATTACGCTGATGTGGCGTATTTAACGCATCAAAATATAAACAGAGGATGAGACAATGACAGTTATTAACCAAGCAACGTGCAGATTATTTACCGAAGTCGGCAATACCACGCAGTTAGTCGCCTATTACGAAGAAGGGCGTCGTACCATGTGGATGATGTTGCGTGCACAGCCCCGTCCGAGTTTCAACCATGAACTGATTGAGGAGATCATGAACCTGAGCTATGCCGCTCAGCGTTCGGGCCTGCCAATCGACTTCTGGGTCACCGGGTCACTGGTTCCGCAAATGTTCAACGCCGGTGGCGATCTGCGCTTCTTTGTTGAGTGCATTCGCAACAACCGCCGCGAGGCGCTCCGGGCTTATGCGCGTGCCTGCGTGGACTGCATCCATTCTGCAGCACGCGGTTTTGATACAGGCGCGGTGACGCTGGCGATGATCGAGGGCAGTGCGTTAGGCGGCGGATTCGAAGCGGCGCTGGCGCATCACTTCATCCTGGCGCAAAACAATGCACGGATGGGCTTCCCGGAAATTGCTTTTAACCTGTTCCCTGGTATGGGCGGCTACTCACTGGTGGCGCGTCGTTCCGGCATGAAACTGGCCGAAGAGCTGATTTGTGAAGGGGAGTCTCACAGCGCTGAGTGGTATGAGACGCGTGGACTGGTCGATAAGGTCTTCCAGCCAGGCGACAGCTATCGTGCCACTCGCACCTTTATCGACACGTTACGGCCTAAACTCAATGGCGTGCGGGCGATGCTGAAAGCGCGCCAGCGCGTGCTGCAATTGTCACGCGCTGAGCTCATGGATATCACAGAAGATTGGGTCGATTACGCGTTTACTATCGAACCTAAAGATATTGCTTACATGGAACGCCTGGTACAGTTACAAAACCGCCACAGCGCATCACTGCGTAAAGCGGGTTAATCCGGACCAGCATTAAACGCGGGCAGGATGCTTAGCCAGCCAATGCCCAAATTGTTCCGCGGGCATTGGTTTTGCGTAATAGTAACCCTGACGCCCATCAACACCACTTTTAAGCACGAACTTCTCTTCATCCGGCGTCTCAATACCTTCTGCAATCACCTGCAAATCAAGCGCCTTCGCGACGGCGACGATTGCACGCACCAGCGATTGTGATACCGGCTGTTTATTGATGTCGCGGATAAAGCTTTGATCGAGCTTAATCGCATTGATCGGCACACGTGCGAGCTGAGAAAGCGAAGAGTAACCGGTGCCAAAATCATCCAGATGAACCTGTGCGCCCAGCTCCTGAAACTGTTTCATCAGCTTCAGCGCTTCAGTTTCATTCTCAATCAGACAACTTTCTGTGAGCTCAATATCAATCGGACAATCAGTGATATTCGCCTCATGCAGTGCCTGTTTCAGATCGGTGTAGATACTTTGGTCGAGCAGCTGACGGGCAGACACATTGACAGCGACGCGCAGGAAAATACCCTGCTGACGCCAGACGATAATCTGCTGAAGCACGTTGAGCATTACCCAGCGTCCCAGCGGCACAATCAGCCCTGACTCTTCGGCATAGGGAATAAAATCTGCGGGCGAAACCATACCACGCTCTGGTGAGTTCCAGCGTACTAATGCCTCGGCGCTGCGAACCTGTCCATCGCTATCAATCTTAGGCTGGTAATGTACCAGCAGATGATCGAGTTCAAGCGCCTTGCGCAGGTTGGTGTCCAGCCACAGATACTCAAAGACCCGCTGGTTCATCTCGGCGGCAAAGACACAGAACTTGCCGCGACCATTCTCTTTAGCGTGATACATCGCGGTGTCCGCGTTACGAATCAGGCTCTCTCTATCTTCGCCATGCAGCGGTGCGAAAGCGATACCGATGGAACAGCCACTGTAAACTTCAATCAGTCCGATACGGAAAGGCTGTCGCAGGCGCTCAAGAATGCGGGAGGACATCGCCTCCAGCGCAGCCTGGCTGGTGTGTTCAGCCAGCACCACAAACTCATCGCCACCCAGACGGCCAAGCGTCTGGTCCTTACCCAGACAGCTAAGAATCGCGAGAGAGACCGCCTGCAGTAATTGATCGCCGAACATATGACCGTAGGCGTCGTTCACTTTTTTGAAATTATCGAGATCGAGATAGACAACACCGGTCTCATCATGCCCGGCGCGCTCCAGCGCCAGGCTAATCTGCTGATGAATGGCGTTGCGATTAGGTAAACCGGTGACCGTATCGGTGTTTGCCAGCACCCGGAGGCGTTCCTGGGCACGTCGCTCCTCGGTAATGTCTGTACCAGAACAGATGAGGAAAATTTCATTTTTGCCGCTGCCGCTGTGAACAAACTTATTACGAAACAGAAACAGTCGCTGGCCCTTTTTGGTTTTAACCCAGCGCTCCACCTCGTACGAGTTACCGTCACGGAAGAAGCCTGCAATGTTGCGCCGCGACTGTGAGGCTTCCTGCCGGGTCATGAACAACTGAAAGACATTTCGGCCTATAACTTCATGTTCATTCAGACCGGTATATTCTTCACTCAGGCGGTTAAAACGCTGAATATTGCCACGCTGATCGAGGATAACAATCACTGAATTAGCTTCAGAAACCACCTGTTCGGCGAATGAAAGGCCCAGGGTCAGGTCACGGGCGACCGCAGACGTATCTCCCCAGGCAGAAGCAGTTCCGGCCCAGGAGGCCTGGTTCACTTTACGTCCGACAAAATGCATTGGCACATCAATGCCTTGCAGGGACATGGTCAGATTGATACTTGAAGTGATGACGGGCATTGCGCGGATCATTGCAGCCTGGCCGGGTGTCAGCGGCAGGGCGATATTAGTTTGTGACGACTCATCTTCGGCAAAATGCAATGCATCGCTGTCCGCGGTCAGACGCCAATGAGGGCTGGTTGTACCAAAAAGGGTGTACAACAACGTTTGCCCTTGTTCATCGGTCATGGAAACTTCCTCCGGGAAGTGCTCTGCAGGCGTTATCTCATTATTTTAGCAACAGTATTCATCATCTGAGGCAAGCACAAGGTGCAAACCAAATATATTTTTCCATCCAGATAAGAATGGCACAAAAAAGCCCCGACGGTGCGGGGCTGTTCAGTGCGTTCAGCAGGGACATTTGCCCAGTTTACCGGCCTGGCTGGGGAAGCGCGCATCCAGGCAATAACGGTGAAAATCGCGCTCACTCATCGGCGCCTGCCCGGGATGATGCCGTCGCATATGCTGCAGATATTTTTGATAATCCTGCACCCCGACCATTAAGCGAAAACATTGTTGCAGGCCGCGCCAGAATCCCCGCCAGCTAAACCTCTGCGGCGGAGAAGCAGCAATCACATTACAGTGCAGAATCTGCCAGTCACCGTGTGGACGGTGGACCTGATGAATAGCATCAGACATGGCGCACCTCCTTGTTGCGCATTGCTACCGGCGTCTCGCGGGTGGTCGGCACCGAGCTGTTCAGTGCACGACGAATGACAAAGAATGCCGAGATCAGCATGGTGACCGCCACCAGCATAAAGAAAGCACATAGCGCGGCGTTAATCTGATTGCTGAACACGATGGTCTGCATATCCGCCACGCTTTTTGCTGGCGCGATGATCACGCCTTCATCCAGCCCTTTGCGGAATTTATTCGCCTGCGCCAGGAAACCGATAGAAGGTTTCTCATGGAAGATTTTCTGCCAGCCCGCGGTCATTGAGGTGATAAACAACCAGACGGTCGGCAGAATCGTCACCCAGGCGTAACGCTGCTTTTTCATTTTGAAGAGCACCACAGTACCGAGAATCAGCGCCATCGAGGCCAGCATCTGATTGCCGATACCAAAAAGTGGCCACAGGGTATTAATGCCGCCCAGCGGGTCGACCACGCCCTGATAAACAAAGAAACCCCAGCCTGCAACGGCGACGGACGTGCCTGCCATATTACCCAGCCAGGAACGGTTGTTCGCCATAGAAGGCACCACTGTTCCCACCAGATCCTGCACCATAAAGCGGCAGGCGCGGGTACCGGCATCGACCGCGGTCAGGATAAATAGCGCTTCAAACAGAATGGCGAAGTGATACCAGAATGCCATCATCGCCCGACTGTTGAAGATCTCGGTAATAATATGGGCCATTCCCACTGCGAAGGTAGGTGCGCCGCCTGCGCGAGAGAGAATGGAACCTTCACCGACATCGCGGGCGATGCCACTCAGCATTTCTGGCGTGACCACAAAGCCCCAGCCATTAATGACCTGAGAGGCGCTCTCAACGGTGGTACCAATCAGCGCGGCAGGGGAGTTCATGGCAAAATAGACGCCGGGATCCAGCACCGAGGCACAAATCAGCGCCATGATCGCCACAAAAGACTCCATCAGCATCGCGCCATAGCCAATAAAGCGGATATGACTCTCCCTCTCCACCAGTTTTGGTGTAGTGCCGCTGGAGACCAGCGCATGGAAGCCTGAGATTGCTCCGCAGGCAATGGTAATGAACAGGAACGGGAACATCGCGCCGGAGAATACCGGACCGGTACCGTCGATAAATTTGGTCACTGCTGGCATTTTCATCTCTGGCATGGCAAAGACGATGCCCACCGCCAGGCCGACAATCACGCCAATTTTAAGAAAAGTGGAGAGGTAGTCGCGCGGTGCCAGCAGTAGCCAGACCGGCAGCACAGAAGCAATAAAGCCATAGATGACGAGAACCCAGGTCAGCGAGGTGCCTTTCAGGGTAAAGAAGGGGCCCCAGTACGGATGTTGTGCCACGTCGCCGCCATAAATAATCGCCGCCATCATCAGCACAAAGCCAATCAATGACACTTCGGCGATTTTACTGGGGCGGATAAAGCGCATGTAGACGCCCATAAACAGCGCAATCGGAATGGTGGCCGCGATAGTGAACAACCCCCACGGGCTGTTCGCCAGTGCCTTCACGACGACCAGCGCCAGCGCCGACAGGATGATGATCATCACGCCCAGCGCGCCGAGCATTGTCACGACACCGGCGAATGCGCCCAGCTCCTGCCGCGCCATTTCACCCAGCGAACGGCCATCACGGCGGGTCGAGATAAACAGGATCAGGAAATCCTGAACCGCGCCTGCCAGCATCACCCCGACCAGAATCCAGATAGTGCCCGGCAGAAACCCCATCTGCGCGGCCAGAATCGGACCGACCAGAGGACCGGCGCCCGCAATGGCCGCGAAATGGTGGCCAAACAGCACCCATTTATTGGTGGGAACATAATCCAGTCCGTCGCTCAGCCGCTCGGCAGGCGTCATCCGGCGATCGTCCAGTTCAAAAATATTGCGGGCGATAAACAGGCTGTAGAAGCGGTAAGCGATGCTGTAACAGGCGACAGCGGCGATCACCAGCCAGACTGCATTGACGTGTTCGCCGCGGCTGAGGGCCAGCATGGCGAAAGCGCCCGCGCCGATTAACGCCACCACTAACCAGATCACACTGGTTTTGACGTTTTTCATGACTAACTCCTTGTGAGGACCGAGAGGAAAGCGATCGAAAACAACGAGTTAAACTTAATGTAATGGAATGTAAGTGAAAGTTAATCAGTGGAGAAGTGTGAAGCGGGGTACAAATTTAACTTTTTTGCAATCAGAACGGGGCGGGAAAGGGCGGGATAACCAGTGTTATCCCGCTTGTGTCAGCGCTTAAATACGCGACATTCAGACGGCGGGCCGGGCCACGACGCTGCGAGTTTCCATGCGGACTTCGGCGATGGTGACATCAATCACGTCGGTCACACGGTAAACCACGTCACCTTTGATCTGTACGCTGCCATTCTCCTGACTTAAGACCAGCTCATCACGCACCGCGTGAATGAACGGTGCCGGGATAAAGGCAACCGCACCAAACTCGACCAGGCGAACACGCATGCCGCCACGCGACACGTCGATAATCTCGGCGCTGAAACGACGATCGGTAGCCGCAAAGGGTGCAAGATAACGGGCGTAGAGCCAGTCACCAACGTCACGTTCCGCCATCCGGTTCAGGCGACGGCGTTCACTCATCGTTACCGTCACCGCATCATCCGGACGTGCGATCGACTCACCGCGAATAATTGCTTTAAGCAGACGATGGTTGATCATGTCGCCGAACTTACGAATCGGTGAGGTCCAGGTAGCGTAAGCCTCCAGACCCAGACCGAAGTGCGGGCCGGGCTCGGTGCTGATCTCAGCGAAAGTCTGGAAACGACGGATACGGCTATCAAGAAACTGGGTCGGCAGGGCGTCCAGCTCACGACGCAGCACACGGAAACCTTCCAGTGTGGTGATCGCCTGTGCATCCACGTTAATACCATGATTCGCCAGTACCGCCGCAGCCTGTTCAGCATTGGTGGCATCGAAACCGGCATGCACGTTGTAAATACCAAAGCCCAGACGATCACGCAGCACTTTTGCCGCGCAGACGTTGGCCAGAATCATGGACTCTTCAACGATACGGTTAGCGATGCGGCGAGGTTCAGCCACAATTTCCAGCACTTCGCCTTTATCACCGAGCAGGAAGCGGTAATCCGGGCGGTCCTTAAACACCAGCGCGTGGGTCTGACGCCACTCGCTGCGCGCCAGGCAAAGGCGGTGCAACAAACGAATCTGTTCAGCAATCGCCTCGCTTTCTGGCTGCCAGGTGCCGCTGTTTTCCAGCCAGTCAGAGACATCGTCATAAGCCAGCTTGGCTTTAGACTCGATCCAGGCCGCAAAGAACTCGACGTCATCACCCAGGGTGCCATCGGCAGCTACCGTGACGCGGCAGGCCAGCGCCGGACGACGCACATTCGGACGCAGCGAGCAGACATCATCAGAGAGTTCGCGCGGCAGCATCGGGATATTAAAGCCCGGCAGGTAGTTGGTAAACGCACGCTGTGCCGCCAGCTTATCAAGCTGACTGCCCTCTGCCACATAGGCGGTCGGATCGGCGATAGCGATAGTCAGACGCAGGGTGCCGTCGTCCTGTGCTTCTGCATAGAGCGCATCATCCATATCCTGGGTGCTGGCGCTGTCGATGGTGACGAAATCCAGCGCGGTCAGATCTTCACGCGTCAGGTTTTCATCCATCATCTCGCCAAAGCTGACATCAGGTGCTTCACGCTCAAGGTTGTGACGCGACAGCGTCACCCACCACGGAGCAAGATGATCATCAGCTTTGACAATAAAATCGGTAAGTTCGGCATAGAAGCCGCGATCGCCTTTTAACGGATGGCGACGCATTTCTGCTACTGCCCAGTCGCCATTCTCAAACTCATGGCTGACATCGCGTGCGGGGCGACACGGGATCGCATCTTTCAGCAGGGGATGGTCCGGCACAATCGACAGGCGATCGTCTTTCTTCTGCACCCGACCAACAAAGCGGGTCAGGAACGGCTCAACCAGCGTTTCCGGCTCAGCGCTTTCGCGATCTTTCTCGCTATGGATCACAGCGGTAATACGGTCGCCATGCATCACTTTCTTCATCTGCGGGGGCGGAATGAAGTAACTTTTCTGCGCATCGACTTCCAGAAAGCCGAAGCCTTTTTCGGTGCCTTTAACGACGCCTTCAGCTCGAGGCGTTTGCGAATGGAGCTTCTGTTTCAGCTGCGCGAGCAGCGGGTTATCCTGGAACATAATTTTTACGTTTCGTGGCCTGATTGCGGCTGACAGTTTTACGCGATTCGGCGGCGCGCGGCAAGGCAAAAAGCCGGACGAACCGGCTTTTCAGAGAGGAGTGAAAGGGAGGTCAGGCAATGCGCTGTTCAGGCAGTGCCGCTGACAGTTCCAGCTTCACCGGCACCGACTTAGAGGTCGGTGTGCCACTGCCATCACCAAAGCTGTTCAGCGGCACCAGCGGGTTGGTTTCCGGGTAATAAGCCGCCAGATTACCGCGCGGAATATTATAGGGAACCAGTTTGAAGCCGCTGACGCGACGGGTAATGCCATCATTCCAGAGGGTCTCGATATCGACATTCTGACCTTCGGTGAAACCAAGGTCTGTCATATCGTCCGGGTTGATGAACACCACTTCGCGCTGACCAAACACGCCACGGTAACGGTCATCAAGGCCGTAAATCGTGGTGTTGTACTGGTCATGTGAACGCAGCGTCTGAAGAGTGAAAGGGACCTCTTGATCCAGATTCGGGAACAGCGAGGTCGGCAGCGCCGCGGCATTGAACTCTGCTTTCTGGCTCGGCGTATTGAAGCGCAACTCGGCAGCGGCATTACCCAGGTAGAAACCGCCGGGGATATCACATTTCGCATTGAAGTCGGCAAAGCCCGGAATCGTTGCCGCGATATGCTCACGAATCAGGTTGTAATTACCGGCCAGCTCGCGCCATTTCACTTTCTCATCACCCAGCACCGCCTGCGCGATACCGGCAACAATCCAGGTCTCAGAACGCTGTGTTTCCGCCAGCGGAATACCAATCCCTTCAGAGGCGTGCACCATGCTAAAGGAGTCTTCCACGGTAATAAACTGATTGCCGGTCGCCTGCAGATCGCGTTCGGTGCGGCCCAGCGTCGGCAGAATCAGCCCTTCATGACCCGGCACCAGATGGCTGCGATTCAGTTTGGTACTGATATGCACAGTCAGACCACAGCGTGACATCGCTTCTTCGGTGCGCGGTGAATCTGGTGCAGCCGCAGCCAGGTTGCCACCCAGCGCGATCAGCACTTTGACTTCATCACGCAGCATCGCGTTCAGCGCTTCAACGGTGTTATGGCCCGCGGCACGCGGTGGCTCGAAATTGAAATGATTACCCAGCGCGTCCAGGAACGCTTTAGCCGGTTTCTCATCAATCCCCATGGTGCGGTTACCCTGCACGTTGCTGTGACCGCGAACCGGGCAGAGGCCTGCGCCTTTTTTGCCCAGTTGACCAAACAGCAACTGCAGGTTGGTGATTTCGCGAACCGTGTCTACCGAGTGTTTGTGCTGGGTGATGCCCATTGCCCAGGTACAAATCACCCGGTCAGCGCTCTGGTAAATCGCCGCAGCTTCACGGATCTGCGCCTGCGTCAGGCCAGACTGCGCCACAATCTGCATCCAGCTGGTGTTATCCACCGCATCCAGATAGGCCTCAATGCCATTGGTTTTAGCATTGATAAAGGTCTGGTCAAACAGGCCACTTTCACCGGCTGCCAGACGCGCGCGATGGGTCTCCAGCAGGGATTTCACCATGCCGCGCACCGCCGCCATATCACCACCCAGATTGGGCTGATAATAAGACGAGCTGATGTTACCCGCTTTTGAGGTGACGACTTCCAGCGGCTTCTGCGGATCGGCAAAACGTTCCAGACCGCGCTCGCGCAGGGTATTAAAGGTGACGATCTTCGCACCATGATCGGCAGCATGACGCAGGCTGTGCAGCATACGCGGATGGTTGGTGCCGGGATTCTGACCGAAGACGAAAATCGCATCGGCGTGATCGAAATCATCCAGACGAATCGTGCCTTTACCGACGCCAATACTGCGCTTCAGACCGGTGCCGCTGGCTTCGTGGCACATATTCGAGCAGTCAGGGAAGTTATTGGTTCCCATCAGGCGACCAAACAGCTGATAGAGCCAGGAGGCTTCGTTGCTGGCGCGACCGGAGGTGTAAAGCTCCATCTGATTCGGATGATCCATCGCCTTGATGTGCTGCGCGATCAGCGCAAACGCATCTTCCCAGCTGATCGGCTCATAGTGGTCAGTTTCCGCGTTATAGCGCAGCGGATGAGTCAGACGCCCCTGATACTCCAGGAAGTAATCACTCTGGGTATAGAGCGTGGTTACGCTGTGTTTAGCAAAAAAGTCGGTGTCGACCATGCGGCGCGTCGCTTCCCAGGTGACCGCTTTGGCCCCGTTTTCGCAGAAGCTGAAGGTACTTTTGTTGTCATCACCCCAGGCGCAGCCCGGACAGTCAAAACCGCGTGCTTTATTCATGCGCATCAGGTTGCGCATATTTTTCAGGGCCGCTTTGCTGTCAAGCACGAAACGCGTGGTGGCTTCCAGAGAACCCCAGCCGCCCGCAGCCGCGCGATAGGGTTTGATTTGGCGTTTAAATTTCATAGTGAGTGCAGGCTTTTATAGTAGGCATTATTGTTTGGTGTTTGTTATCAGGTTATAGCCTGATGGTGAAAGGAAGTCTGCAGCTATCGTTATACCTTGTCTAATTGATTGACATAATGGTGCGATAGCTGGCGTTTATCGTGAACAGGCCTGAAATGTGATGGTGCTCAGATTTTACCCGCCTTAAACCGGCCGATAACGGGAGTTCTGCTGACAACAGGCTAATACTTGCTGTTCACAATCAGAGAGAGCGTGACGCCATGAAACAGCTGACCAGCCAGATCCATGCGTTTGGCAAAGCATTGATGATGCCCATCTCAGTCATTGCGGCCGCCGGTATTTTTCTCGGACTGGCGGCGGCGATGCAGAATCCGGCGGTAACCGGCGATGCCTTTGCGCAGATGCAGATTCCCCAGATAATCATTGGCTTTATTCGCAAAGTGGCGGGCGCGCTCTTTGCTAATCTGCCCGTCTTCTTTGCGGTAGCGAGTGCCATCGGCCTGGCTAAAGCAGAAAAACCCACGGCCGCCTTTGCCGCAGTGATTGGCTACATCGTGATGAATGTCGGCATCAGCGCCACGCTGGCGGCGAAAGGGATTACGGCGGCGACGACCACACCGGCAGCCCTGCAGCAGGCGGGAATGGATCAGACCACCGCCATGATGACCTCGGCGGAGTACATCAACATGCTGGGTGTCTTCACTTACAACATGAGCGTGCTGGGTGGGGTCATTGCCGGACTGATCACGGTGGCGCTGCACAATCGTTTTTACACGCAGCAACTGCCCACGGCGATCAGCTTTTTTGGCGGACGGCGTTTTGTGCCGATCATTACCGTGGTCTGTCTGCCGCTGATTGGCGTGTTACTGGCGCTGATCTGGCCGACCATTGGCAATGGCATCGCCTGGATTGGACAGATGATTGGTAAAAGCGGCCAGTATGGTGCTTTTCTGTTGGGGGCTTTTGAGCGCATCCTGATCCCCACCGGCCTGCATCATATTCTCAATGAAACCGTGCGCTTTACACCCATTGGCGGCATGGCCGTGGTCGATGGCCAGACGGTTGTCGGCGCGCTGAACATCTTCAACGCCTCACTGACCCATCCGGGGTCGATCCCCGATGAGACGTTGCGCACCGCCACGCAGTTTCTGGCGCAGGGCAAGATTCCGGTCATGATGTTTGGCCTGCCCGCGGCGGCACTGGCGATCTATCACACCGCGCGGCCTGAACATAAACAGCGGGTCAAAGCACTGGTGATGGCGGGCGCACTGACCTCATTCACCACCGGCATCACGGAACCGCTGGAGTTCTGCTTTATCTTTGTCTCGCCAGTGCTCTACCTGCTGCATGCTTTCCTGACCGGCCTGTCGTTTATGCTGATGTCGATGTTGCATCTGATGATCGGCAATGTGCAGGGCGGCGTCATCGACCTGGTGGTGTTCGGCATGCTGGGCGGGGCGAAAACCCACTGGTGGTGGACGCTGGCGCTGGGCGTAATCTATGCGCCGATCTACTACTACGCTTTCCGGCTGGTGATTACCCGAATGAATGTGGAAACACCGGGCCGGGAGTCGGAGGATGAAAAACCGCAACAGGTGATCGCGGATGAACGCACGCAGGTGATTATTAGCGGACTGGGTGGGCAGGCCAACATTGAGGATGTCGATTGCTGCTTTACCCGTCTGCGGGTTCGGGTTAAAGAGATGAATCAGGTGGTCGATCAGACGCTGATGAGCACCGGTGCGAACGGTGTTAATCGTGTCAGCGAGCACGATATTCAGGTGATCTATGGCCCGCAGGTTGAGAAGATCGCAAATGAGGTGAAAATGGCGTTGGGTGTTGCATAACCCCAGCCCATTTCAGGCGTGAGCATCACGTTATCCGCCCGGTGCAGCGGGCGGTTTGCACCATTCCTGGTGGAGATACTGACCACTGCCCACCCGCCTATTGTAACTAAAAAAATCCTTACCCTAATGGGGCACCTCTTTCTGCCGATATAGCGATTAATCCCCTCATTACTGGAACACCGCAATGTCGTTAAAAAAATCTTCCCTGATGATATTTTCCTTCCTGCTGGCCTTGTTTCTGACCAGCGTGGCAATCAGTACCTGGCTCCTGATTCAGAGCAATCACTCCCTGAATGCGGTTAACAAAGAGATCCGTGTGGTGCTCTCAGTGATTGACCCGATCAACCACAGCCGAACGCTGCGTGTCCGTCTGATGGAATATATGAAGGAGATTGAGGGCAGCGACGCAAACAATCCCGCCACGCTGGACAGTGTGCGGACCGTAGCAGGTAAAGCGGATGCCGCATTTCAGGCCTACATGAATGCGCCGCGTCTGCCAGGCGAAGAAGCCGAAGCTGACGCCTATAGTCAGGCTTATCTGGCCTATCGTCAGCAGGGACTACAACCCTTAATTGATGCCGCTGAGGCGCATGATCAGGTGCGCTTTAAAAGTCAGATCCCTAACGTGGTTCGCCTTGATCGCCAGTACGAAATCATTCTGGATCGGGTGCTGGCCCAGCATGAAACGTATGCTAAAAAGCTGAACAGCGATGCCCAGAGTCACTTCACCGCCGGCATTACGCTGCTTGGGCTGTTTGGCGTCCTGTTTTTTGCCATTATTATTGCCATTTACATCTTCATGAAGCGCTACGTACTTTCACCGCTTAATGACGCGCAGGAACACTGCAAACTGATTGCGGCGGGTGTGCTGGATACCACGGTACCGGCCAGGTCAGGTTCACGCAGCGAAATTCAGCTGCTGATGGGCTCACTGGAGCAGATGCGCAGTGCGCTGACCACCATTATTCTGCAGGTGCGTGATTCAACCCGCTCCGTTTCCACCGCCTCGCAGGAGATTGCAGCGGGTAACATCGATCTTGCCTCGCGTACCGAACAGCAGGCCGCCGCACTGACTGAAACGGCGGCCAGCATGGAGCAACTGGGCGCCACGGTGAAACAGAATACCGAAAACGTCTTTGAAGCCTGCCGTCTGACCAGTGAAGCGGTGAAGAATGCAGAGAGCGGTGAAAAAGTCTCGCAGGAAGTGGTGACATCAATGGCGTTGATTAATGCCAGCTCGAAGAAGATTGAAGAGATCACGACCGTTATCGACAGCATCGCTTTCCAGACCAATATTCTGGCGCTGAACGCAGCCGTTGAAGCCGCCCGTGCAGGTGAGCAGGGACGTGGCTTTGCGGTAGTGGCAGGGGAAGTGCGTAATCTTGCCCAGCGCAGCGCCACCGCTGCCAAAGAGATTGAAGGGCTGATTGCCGAATCGGTTTCGATCATTCATGCCGGTTCTGATCAGGTCAGCCGGACCGGTGATGCCATGAGCGCGATTATCTCCTCGGTCAGCCGCGTCAATCTGCTGATGGAGCATATCTCCACGGCCTCTGATGAACAGAGTCGCGGCATCGGTCAGATTGAGCAGGCCGTCACCGAGATGGATAGCGTTACTCAGCAGAACTCGGCGCTGGTGCAGGAGTCTGCGGCGGCCTCTGCCTCGCTGGAAGAGCAGGTGCAGTACCTGACGCAGTCGGTCTCCACCTTCCGGCTGGCAACGCATTAATCAGCCCACTCTGCGCTGAGTGTATGCAGCGCAGCGTGCTGAGCAGCGGGCTGCTAAGTAAAGCATGGCAGAGAGGGGCGAGTTTGACGCAGCGCCTTGTCGCGGGCAGAGATTCGGCGGATTATAAGGCTTTCCATTGAACACAGGGTCGTCATGCTAACCAGCACCCATGGCCGCAGCAATAGCGCCGATACCCGACTCGCCTGCACGCTTGCCGCTGCTGCAGGCGCGCTGAATACCGCAGCCTTTGAGATCGTCGGTTTTTTTTCAGCCAACATGACAGGGAATGTCTCGCTGTTGTCCGATCATCTGGCAAAAGCGAATCTGGGGCCCGGCCTGTTTTTTCTGTCGATCGTCCTGTTATTTATTGTGGGTTCCCTGTTTTCGACCCTCGTCATTAATGCCGGGCACCGCAGAAACATCCGCACTATCTATGCGTTTGTCATCCTGCTGGAGGGCACCGCGCTGATTGCGCTGGGCGTGATCGAGAATCACTTTCCGCCGCTGTCACCTGGCGTGGTGTTAATCACGAGCCTGAGCTTCCTGATGGGGTTGCAAAATGCGGTTGTTACGCGGATCTCTAATGCACGTGTTCGTACAACCCATATTTCTGGCACAGCGACCGACATCGGCATTGAAATGGCGATGCTGTTTGAGGTGCTACGGCGTAAAACCTCGCCGAAAGATGCACCGCTATATCTGGACCGGCTGCGACTGCACACGCTGACATTGCTGGCTTTCCTCGCAGGAGGAATAGCCGGAATCGGGCTTTACCGGCTGTTAGGCTACGATTTTTTGCTACCGGTGGGGTTCGGCTTAATCTGTCTGGCGCTGAATGCCATATTCACTAAACCCGCGAAAACAGCGGTCGTGAAGATGTAGAGGGGCATACGCTCTGCCGCTTTTTCAGGGCACATCGGTTGCTGATTCATCGTTCCCCTTGCGCCAATGAACCGTGCGGTTAAAACCGCCATGTTTAAGCAGGGTAACATCTCACTCTTAACTCGGGTTGACTCTGACAGCGAGACAGTGACGAAAACACGCTTTAACCTGCAGATGGATAAATAACATCGACATTAAACAACTGATCTACCTATGTAATCTGGAGCGTGAACGCCATTTCGGGCGGGCCGCAGAAGCCAGTTTTGTTACACAGCCAACGCTCTCGATGCGCCTGAAAAACCTGGAGCGCGAGCTGGGCCTGCCGCTGATTAACCGCAGCAATAACTTTGCCGGATTTACGCCAGAGGGCGATCGCGTGCTGGCCTGGGCGCGTGAAATTGTTTCGGTGTATCAGGGGCTGAAGCTGGAAGTTGAATCACTGAAACATGGGGTGAACGGCACGCTGCGGGTTGGCGTGGTGCCGCAGTGCAGCATGGCGCTGCCGTTGCTGCTGAAAGCGGTGCAGGCGCGTTATCCCCAGCTCGACTACCGCATTGCGGTACTGAGTGCTGATCAGCTGCTGGAAGCGCTCAATAGCCACACCGTGGATGTCGGTATCGGTTTTTTCGAGATGGCGACGCTACGGGAACTCCATTTTCAGACCGAGATGCTGGCAGACCGGGGCGCTGAAGCTGTATTCCATCCCGACCATTTCCCCGAGCTGGTGGGGGGAACCCCGCTGACACTGGATGAACTGGCTCAACAGCCACTTTGTCTGGCGGAGCCCACGCGCTATTTCCGCCGCTACATTGATATGGCGTTTCGCGAGGCGGCACTGGTGCCGCGAGTGATCGTTGAGAGTGCCTCTATTATGCAACTGATGCAGTGTGCACAGGTCGGGCTGGGGTTGCTGGTGTCGCCGGTTGGTCACCTGCTGCCCGCTTCACTGCAGGGACTGCAGCAGCGCGCCATTACGCTGCCGCCGATGGCACGTCAGGCGGCACTGGTGATAGCCGAACCTGGCCGTGCCACACCGCTGGCACAGCACTTTTTCGACGAAGCGCGTGGTCTGCTGCCGGTATAACGCAGTTACTTCGCCTCGCCCAGCGCGTAAAACAGGCGGCTGTTCCAGTTGCCTAGCGCAACACGCTGTATTAGCGCGAACAACGCTTCAGCCTCCCAGCCTGCCTCCATCAGCGGTTGCAGGTGGGCGGCGCTGAATCGCTCAGGTGACCGGGTCAGCTGTACCGACAGCGCAATAATCAGCTGTTCTTCACCTTTTGACGCCGTCTCCTCCACACCCTCAATCAGGATGTCGTTCCCGTCCAGCAGCCGGAACGCCCAGCGACTGCCCAGAATACGCGCAGCGGTTGCCTCGGCCAGCGTATCCTCCTGAGAAAGATGCTGACACAGCTGCGCCCAGCCATAGAGCGCCGAGGGATCATGGGCCAGCAGCCATACCGCCTCCTGCATGCCGGGCAGAGACTGACAGCGGGTAACGGCAGCGAGCTGCTCAGCACTGGCATAGCGCAACTCCAGCGGTTTCAGCACGGGCTGCCAGCGGGCAGGCTGGTCAAAACCGCTGGAATCAGCATCAGGGGGCAGGGAGCTGCCCGGCAGCCAGCGTACCGGCTGACCCTGCAGCGCCTGCAATCCGGCAACCACGCGTGCCTGGTAACTGACAAACCCGATCACCTGATTCAGCGTGACAATATCGGGTTCAGTCAGGCCGACCGCATCGAGGGCGGTGATCGCGCTCGCGTTGATAAGCTCAGGCTGCATCGCCAGCTGGCGGGCATACTGTGTGATCTGGGTCAGGCGATTATTACTCTCGCGTGAGGAGTCGGGCCCGGGCAATGGATTTAATCGGGCAGAGTAGTGATTACACAACCGCTGCACGCCCGCGACCTGCGCGACGGTTAGCGCAGTGCTGAGGCGATCGTAGAGCGTTAGTGTATGGGTGAGTGAGTTGTTGACGCGATCAGGAAAAAGCAGTTGTGCCAGATCGCGCGCGGCCAGCAGGGCCGGCTGATGCGTGCTCAGCAGTGACTGCACTACGGCGTTATCGGCGTAGCATCCCAGCAGAAAACGGTCATCAATGTGGGCAGCCTCTGGCACCAGCGGTGCGGCCTGAGCAATACGTGGACTGGTCTGGCTTTCATAAAACCAGTGGTTATGGCCCGGATAGCGGCGTTGTTCCATGATCAATCCTTTTGCAAAATCGGGTTCGGCATGCAGGCGGCAAAATCTGAAAATGTGCATAAACCGAAGGTCAGGCTTATCGTCGCTGATGGGCAGGCCGGGGCAAAAGAATGATCGGTGATAATTAATAGCGTTACGGTATAACGGGAGTGAAATCAGGCAGGAAGAGCGAGGCGGGGATAAAGAGAAGGGCGAGCCAGGCTCGCCCTTGCAGAACTTATTTCAGTTCCAGCTCGTTCATTGCAGCGATGCTAAAGCCGCCATCAACGTGTACCACTTCACCGGTGATGCCGCCAGCCAGATCAGAGCAGAGGAATGCTGCTGAGTTGCCGACATCTTCAATGGTGACAGTACGGCGAATCGGGGTGACCGCTTCGCAATGCGCCAGCATCTTACGGAAATCTTTGATGCCTGAAGCTGCCAGGGTGCGGATTGGACCCGCAGAAACGGCGTTAACACGCACGCCTTCCGGCCCCATGGCGTTCGCCATATAACGCACGTTAGCTTCCAGCGACGCTTTCGCCAGACCCATCACGTTGTAGTTCGGGATTGCGCGCTCAGCACCCAGGTATGAGAGGGTCAGCAGCGCAGACTGTGGATTCAGCATCTCGCGGCACTCTTTGGCCATCGCGACGAAGCTGTAAGCACTGATATCATGCGCGATTTTAAAGCCTTCACGAGTCACGGCGTTCACGTAGTCGCCTACCAGCTGGTCGCCAGGCGCGAAACCGATAGAGTGAACGAAACCGTCAAATTTTGGCCAGGTTTTTGCCAGTTCAGTGAACAGAGATTTGATGCTCTCATCTTCAGCTACGTCACATGGCAGCACGATGTCTGAACCCAACTCTTTGGCAAACTCTTCCACACGACCTTTTAACTTGTCGTTCTGGTAGGTGAAAGCCAGTTCTGCGCCCTGTTTGTGCATCGCCTGTGCAATACCGTAGGCGATGGAAAGTTTACTGGCAACGCCAGTAATCAGAATGCGCTTACCGGAAAGAAAACCCATAGCTGTAATCCTTATGGTCATTGTAGTTGGCGGCCGCATGATTAAAAAGTAAGCGACCGACGTTAATCGACGTGCGGATTCTAGCACGTCTCTCATAAATCAGGTAAATCGCCCCGCAATTTCCGCGATATGCAGCAAAAATCAGCGCTCACGCCGCCAGGCTTCGGCACTCAGTGCTTCGCCAAAGTGGCTGCTGATCAGCCGTCGTGTCAGATCATGCAGCGGGGAGGCCAGCACGTCCGCCGTGCCGCCGCGCTCGACCACTTCGCCCTGATGCATCACCAGCACTTTATCGCTGATGTGCTTCATCATGCCCAGATGCTGCGTGACATAAATGTAGGCGATCCCGTGCTTCTCCTGCAGTTCCAGCATCAGATTCACCAGCTGAGATCGCATAGTCATATCCAGCGAGGCCAGCGCTTCGTCGGCCACAATGACTTTAGGCTGGAGGATCAATGCACGCGCCAGACCCAGACGCTGTTTCTGACCGGGCGCCAGCATGTGAGGATAGTACCCGGCATGATCGCGCAGTAAGCCAACCTGACGTAGCGTAGCAATGATGCGTTTCTCGCGCTCCTCCGCATTCAGCTCGGTATTGAGCCGCAATGGAAACTCCAGGATCTGACTGATGCGCTGTCGCGGATTCAGTGAGGTTGAGGGATCCTGAAAAATCATGCGTATGCGCTGACTGCGATAGCCATAATCGCCGAAGGTCAGCGGATGATCGTCAATCAGAATCTCACCTTCAGTGGGGGCGACCATGCCGCTGAGCATCTTCGCCAGGGTGGATTTACCCGAGCCGTTTTCGCCGATGATCGCCAGCGTCTGTTTCTCACGCAGGGTAAAGCTTACCGATTTCACTGCTTCAACGTGCTGACGGCGAAACAGGCCCGTACGGTAGCGAAAGGTTTTGCTCAGGTTGCGCACTTCCAGCAGGGTCTCCATGCTACTGGCCCTCCATATTCAGCGGGAAATGACAGGCGTAGAGATGGGTTTTGCTGCCGGTGAGCCGAGGCGTTTCAATACATTTACGCTGGGCATAGGGACAGCGAGGCCCCAGACGACAGCCAATCGGTAAACTCTCCAGCGACGGAATCGCGCCCGACAGGGTATTAAGACGGCTTTTGTGCGGCAGGGCGCGCCCAAAATCGGGCATGGCCCGAATCAGCGCCTGGGTATAAGGGTGATGCGGCGTACTCATCAAATCTTCGCTCTGGGCGGTTTCCACCGTCTGACCGCAGTACATCACGTTGATTCGATCTGCCCACTGACTCATTGTGCGCAGGTCATGGCTGATCAGCAGAATAGTGGTGTTGTTATTCTGGTTGAGGCGGCTCAGCAGGCGGAAAATCTGCGCCTGGGTGGTCGGTTCCATGGCATTTGTTGGTTCATCCGCAATCAGCAGGCGCGGCTGGTTAGCCAGCGCAATGGCGATCATCACTTTCTGGCACTCACCTTCAGTCAGCTCATAAGGGAAGCTGCGCATAATATCTTTGTGATCTTTAATGCCGACGCGATGCAGCAGTTCGATAGCGCGGGTTTTGCGCCAGAACCAGAAGCGTTTCAGCCATGGCCCTTTGTACGTCCAGCGCGGGATCACCTGCATCAGCTGGCGACCAATGCTCTCTGAGGGATCCAGACAGGATTGCGGCTCCTGAAAAATCATTGAGACGTTGTGTCCGATAATGCGACGACGCTCGCGCGGCGATAAGCGCAGCAGGTCCACATCATCAAACACCATGCGGTCAGCGGTAACACGCCAGTTATCGTTGGTGACGCCGCAGATAGCTTTGGCGACCAGACTCTTGCCGGAGCCGGATTCTCCGACCAGTCCCCGGACTTCGCCTTCGCCCAGCGTCAGATTAACGCGGTCAACGGCTTTGACCGGCCCGTCAGCGGTCATAAATTCAATGGTGAGATTACGGATATCGAGTAACGGCATTTATTCCACTCCCGCTTCGACGGCGCGACGGATGCCGTCACCGAGCAGGTTAACAATTAATACGCTCACCATCAGCGCCACGCCGGGCAGCATAACGGTCCAGGGTGCGACGTAGATCAGCTCCAGTGAATCGCCGAGCATCGCGCCCCATTCTGGCGAAGGCAACTGCGCGCCAAGGTCGAGAAAGCCAAGTGCGGCAATGTCCAGAATGGCCATCGACAGCGCGCGGGTTATTTCGGTAATCAGCAGCGGCAGAATATTGGGCAATATGGCATAGCGCAGAATGTTGCGACCGCGAGCGCCATCAAGGCGAGCAGCCACCACATACTCCTTTTCCAGCTCATCATGCACGGCGCTGTATATTTCGCGGACCAGACGTGGCATCAATGCCAGCCAGACGGCCAGCAGCGCATGTTCGAGTCGTGGCCCGAGAAACGCCACCACGATAATCGCCAGCAACAGCGACGGAATCGAGAGCAGGGTGTCCAGGACATGGTTCATGACGGCCGAGCGGATACCGTGCGTCATGCCCGCCAGCACGCCCAACACCAGCGCCCCGAGGGTGGCGGAGAGCGTCACAAGAATCGCAGAACCCACTGTGGGGCCTGCGCCACTCAGCAGGCGGCTCAGTACGTCGCGACCCAGATCGTCAGTCCCGAGAAAGAACGAGACATCGCCATAGCGTGACCAGGAGGGCGGCAGCAGCTGATAGCCCAGGAACTGCTGGTCAATACCGTAGGGTGCTATCAGACCGCCAAACAGGCAGAGCAATAATAGTGCGCCAAAGCCATACAGTCCGACCATTGAAATCGGGTTGCCGTAGAAATGATGCCAGCTTTGACGAAATGCGCTGGGCAGGCGTTTTTCGGCGTAGATATTATCGGACGGCATACCATTCCTTATGTTTCAGCGGATTCATGGCCGCGCCAATAATGTCAGAAATCACATTCACCAGGATCACCAGTCCGCCAATAACCATGACACCGGCTGAGATCGCCGCATAATCCTGCTGGCGAATCGCGTTAATCAGCCAGCGTCCAAGACCCGGCCAGTTAAAGACCATCTCCGTAATCATCGCCAGCGTCAGCATGGTGGAAAATTGCAAGCCAAGACGTGGTATCACCGGCGGCAGCGCGTTATGCAGCACGTGGCGGCGGATGACGGTAAAGCGTGAAAGACCGCGCGTGGCGGCCGCTTTGACATAATTTTTGTCCATCACGTCGCTGGTGCTGTTGCGCAGCAGACGTATCACCTCTGTTGTCGGTGCCATCGCCAGCACCAGCACCGGCAAAATAAGGTGCGAGAGGACACTGATAATCATCTCATGTCGCCACGGCGAACGACTCAGCCAGGCGTCAATCAGCGCAAAACCAGAGACGTTCTGAACCGGATAAAGCAGATCGTGGCGACCTGACACTGGCAGCCAGCCCAGCGTCAGCGAGAAAAAGAGCGTCAGAATCAGCGCCAGCCAGAAGATCGGCGCAGAAAAGCCAATCAGCGCCAGCGCACTGATGGTTTTATCCTGCCATTTGTTGCGCATCACACCGGCACAGATTCCCAGCGGAATGCCCACCAGCAGCGCAAACAGAAACGCCAGGATACAGAGCTCCATGGTGGCCGGGAACACCTCGCGCAGCTGTAAACCAATCTCCTGACCGTTAGTGCTGGAGACGCCGAAATCAAACTGCAGCATCCCTTTAAACCAGAACCACCAGGCGTCCGAGAGTGCAGCGCCTTCCAGTGGCGCATTAGGGGTAAAATAGCTCAGGCTGAAGCTGACCAGCGACAGCAGAAACAGGGTAATGAGCAGCAGTAGCAGGCGCCGCAAAATATAGATAATCATTTACTCCCCTCATCAGCTTCACGATAAACCCCGGCAAACGAGGCGTTGCCAAACGGACTCAGCACCAGCCCCTTGATATCATGACGAAACGCCTGGAGCCGCAAAGAGGATGCCAGCGGCAGTACCGGTAACTCCTGTGCCAGAATCTGTTGCGCTTTGTCATAGCTGTCGATGCGGCCCGAAAGTTGTTGTGATAACAGGGCGTTCTGCAGTGTTTCGTCAAAGGCCGGCGAGCACCAGTGCGCGTAATTGGTCTGTGAGCGAATCGCCGCACAGCTGAGCAGAGGACGGAAGAAGCTGTCAGGATCGTTACTGTCAGTGGCCCAGCCTGACAGCGTCAGATCATGATTCATCGCCATCAGCTGCGCCTCCTGGAAACGGCCTTCTACCGGTACAATCGTCAGCCGCACACCAACCTGTGCCAGATCTGCCTGTAACAATTCGGCGGTTTTAAGCGGGCTGGGATTCCAGGACTGCGATGCCACTGGCACCACCAGTCGCAGATGCAAATCGCTGATGCCCAATGCCGCCAGCGCGGCCCGGGATTTATCCGGATCATAGCTGGTAATACGCGCATCATTGTCATAGGCCCAGGAAGCGCGCGGTAATATGGAGGCAGCCGTTTCGGCGGTGCCGTAATAAATCGACTCCATCAGCCGCTCATTGTTGATTGCCAGCGCCAGCGCGTGACGCACTTCAGGACGGTCGAGCGGCGGCTTGCGGGTATTAAAAGCCAGATAGGCGATATTCATGCCAGGACGCAGGGTCATCCGCAGGCGCGGATCATCGCGCAGAATGCTGAGCTGGCTGGCCGCTGGATAGGCCAGTACATCGCATTCGCCGGTTAACAGTTTGGAGAGCCGCCCGGTACCGCCAGACCCCAGATCGATTACCGCCTGTTGCAGACGCGGAACACCCTTCCAGTAATGAGGATTGCGCGCCAGACGGATGTACTGGCCGGTGCGATATTCGCTGAGCTGATAAGGGCCGGTGCCAACGGGTTGCCTGTCCATCTCTTCCTGGTGTCCCTGCGCCGTCAGCTGGTCGGCATACTCCTTCGACAGCACCGGCGCATAGTGGGTCGCCATGTGCCACAGGAACGACGCATCCGGGCTGTTGAGTCTGAACTCAACCGTCCTGCTGTCGATTTTCTTCACGCTCTGCACTGAGTCGGAAAATTGCAGGCTATCAAAATAGGGATAATTACCGCCGTTGACGTTATGCCAGGGGTGATTACGGTCAAACATCCGTTCGAAGCTGAAAACAACGTCGTCTGCGTTCAGCGGCCGGGTAGGGTGGAACTGATTGGTCTGCTGAAACTGCACGCCGCTCCGCAGATGAAAGCGATACGTTGCGCCGTTGTCGCGCACTTCCCAGCTGGACGCAAGATCGGGTTTGAGACGATAGGTGTAGGGATCAACATCCAGCAGGCGGTCATAAAGTTGTGCCGCCAGGGTATCGACAGTCAGCCCGCTGCTGGCCATCTGCGGGTTAAAGGTATTCAGCGTGCCGCTGACGCAATAGACAAAGCCGGTCTGGCGGATATCACCCGCAGGCGCTGACCACGCAGGGGCACTCAACACGCTGAGGCTGAGCAACAGCGAACATAGTAGTTTTGACATAGAACTCAACGATTTTGAGGCATTAGGCAGAGTGTATCTCAAAGCGGGCATTGTCCCAAAACCTGCAGCGGCTACCAGGCTGTTTTTCATCCTGCATCAGGAAAAAGAGCGCACAGAAGGTGTGGTAATGAGAAAAATTCTCAACGGGTGCTTTACAAATGATAATAGGAATGATTATTATTCATATGCACTTCGACGGTGGCTCTGCCGAAGAAGAGCACGACATTGCTCACATTGCTTCCAGTATTGTTGCCCGCCTCATGGCGGGCTTTTTTTTGTCGGGTGCATAGCGCTGAAGAGCAGGATCACCGCTGACTGAACAGGTGCACTGATTGCGGTTTTGCATGAAAGCATGGGGATGGAAAAAGAGTAAAACAGAATGATATCTGTAATGGCCTGGCATTTACCTGAGCAAGACCGGCTTAAAACCGGACTTAACTATTACAGAAACGCCGTTACTATAAGCACAACCTCTGCCCAACCAACGCCGGACAATGACTAAATTCCAGAAAAGCGCTCAGGCTTTCCACTATCCCTCCTTTCGTTATCTGTTTTTCGGACGTTTGTTTACCGTGCTGGGCAATGGAATCGCGCCCATCGCGCTGGCCTTTGCAGTTCTGGATATGGATGGATCTGCCTCTGATTTAGGCGTCGTGGTGGCATCCCGCTCCCTGTTCAACGTGCTGTTTCTGCTGGTGGGCGGTGTGGTTGCCGACCGTTACTCACGTAGTCGGGTATTAGTTGTATCGGCGCTGATAGCTGCTGTTTCTCAGGCTTTCGTTGCGTGGACTGTGCTTGAGGGTTCAGCCACAGTAATCAGCCTCACCTTGCTGGGCGCGCTGAATGGCGCGGCATCGGGGATTGCTCTGCCAGCTTCCTCTGCGCTGGTTCCGCAGGTCGTGCCTGCACAGCACCTGCGTCAGGCCAATGCTTTCATTCAGCTCAGTGTTTATGGCGGCACGGTACTGGGAGCGTCGCTGGGAGGCGTGATGACCAGTGCTGTCGGGCCGGGCTGGGGGCTGGCGATAGATGCGCTGGGATTTGCGGTCTCCGCGCCGCTTTATTTCCTTATGCGTGTGAGCCCGAATAAGGGCGGGACGATGCAAGGCAATATCCTGCGCGATATTAAAGAAGGCTGGGCAGAATTTGCCGGGCGAAGCTGGATTTGGTCGATAGTCCTTCAGTTCGCCATTATCAACGTCGCGTTTAATGGCATTGTAGAAGTCTATGGCCCGATAATTGCTGACGCCTCTTTCGGGCGGGCGCAGTGGGGGATGATTGTGGCCGCCCAGAGCGCAGGTTTAATTGCTGGATCATTTCTGGCTATGAAATGGCATCCACGTCGTGATCTGCTGATTGGCGCTATGCTGGCAGGTCTCTGTGCACTCCCGATAATGATGCTAGGCCTGAATGCATCAGCAGCATGGCTGATTGCAGGGTTCTTTATCGCTGGCGTTTCATTAGGCCTGTTTGGCGTAACCTGGGCGCATTCATTACAGACTCATATCCCAGCCGATAAACTGGCTCGCGTGTACGCGTATGATGCGATGGGTTCCTTTATCTCCATTCCTATTGGTCAACTGGTTGCGGGGCCGCTGGCGGCACAATATGGCACAGACAATGTTTTGCTGATGTCAGCACTGGCCGTGGTCATAGTGACAGCTGCTGTCCTGCTGGTTCCGACCCTCAGGCAACCTGACAAAATGGGCACTAAGCCGCATAACACGTAATTGCTGTTTTGTTCCTGCTAAAGCAGCCAGGACGTTACCAGACAGTTTTGACAGCGATTAACCAGAAAACAAAACGAAGAGACAAAGATGTCATCGTCGACCTGTTTAGTTTTCGGCTTTTATGTCGTGCTTTTTCATCATCGCGCGCAGCTGATGATAGGTAACACCTAGCAACCCGGCGGCGCGACGCTGGTTATAGCGTGCCTGTTGCAGGCTGGCTTCAACCAGATTCCGCTCCTGTTGATTCTGCCACTGGCGCAGATCCAGCGGCAGGGCGGGCAGGTCGTTACTCTCCGCGTTCTGACTGGCACGGATGAGCGCAACCGGTTCAGGACGTGAAGCAAACGGGTTGATAATGACGTTATCCAGCAACTGCTCGCTGCTGTTATGGCGATAGACTGAGCGTTCCACGACGTTCTTAAGCTCACGGACGTTGCCGGGCCAGTGGTAATCAAGCAGAGCCTGCTGCGCCTGAGCGGTAAAACCAGGAAAAAGTAACAGGCCGAGTTCGCGGCACATCTGGATGGCAAAATGATCGGCCATCACCAGAATATCGCTGCGGCGTTCGCGCAGGGGCGGTAACTGCACCACATCAAAGGCCAGACGATCCAGCAGGTCGGCTCGGAATTTCCCCTCTGCCGCCAGCGCAGGGAGATCCTCGTTAGTGGCGCAGACCAGCCGCACATTCACCTGCAGGGAGTGATTGCCGCCGACACGCTCCAGCTGCCCATATTCAATTACCCTGAGCAGCTTTTCCTGCACCAGCATCGGCGCGGTTGCCAGCTCATCCAGAAACAGCGTGCCACCATCAGCCCGCTCAAAACGTCCGAGATGGCGCTTCTGCGCACCGGTAAAGGCACCGGCCTCATGACCAAAGAGTTCAGAATCGAGCAGGTTCTCATTCAGCGCGGCGCAGTTCAGCGAGATAAACGGTCCCTGCCAGCGGTCAGAGAGATAGTGCAGACGGCTGGCGATCAGCTCTTTACCCGTTCCGCGCTCGCCAATCACCAGAACCGGCTTTTCCAGCGGAGCCAGTCTGGAGACCTGCTCAAGAACCTCCAGAAAATTGTTCGACTCACCTAAAAGATTATCGTTAGTGCCTGTCATGATGAATTTCGCCATCCCTTAATCATTTTGACTATCTTAAAATATGCGGACGAGGCTGTAAAATATCAAATTCCTTAAAAATCAATGCGATAAAAATTGGCACGCATCTTGTATTAACTAAGCAGGGCAACACGTTTTAAAACATTAAAAGAGGAACATCATTATGGGTATTTTTTCTCGTTTCGCTGACATCGTAAATGCCAACATTAATTCCCTGCTGGAGCGTGCTGAAGATCCGCAGAAACTGGTCCGTCTGATGATTCAGGAAATGGAAGACACCTTAGTCGAAGTGCGTTCCACCTCTGCGCGGGCGCTGGCTGAAAAGAAACAGCTGTCACGCCGTATTGAGCAGGCAGAGATCCAGCAGGCCGAATGGCAGGAAAAAGCGGAACTGGCGCTTCGCAAGGATAAAGATGATCTGGCGCGGTCAGCACTGATCGAAAAACAGAAACTCACTGACCTTATCGCTTCACTGAAACAGGAAGTGGGCCAGGTTGAAGAGACGCTGGAACGTATGAAAGGCGAAATCAGTGAGCTGGAGAAAAAGCTGACTGAAACACGTGCCCGCCAGCAGGCGTTAACACTGCGTCACCAGGCGGCCTCTTCATCACGCGATGTTCGTCGTCAGCTGGACAGCGGTAAAATCGACGAAGCGATGGCCCGGTTTGAATCCTTTGAACGTCGCATTGACCACATGGAAGCGGAAGCTGAAAGCCACGGCTTCGGTAAGCCAAAAACCCTGGACCAGCAGTTTACTGACCTGAAAGCGGATGATGAAATCAGCCAGCAGCTTAATGCGCTGAAAGCCAAAATGAACCGCAGTGAGTAATGATCGACGTTGCAATAAGTGATTAAGGAGAGTCAATGAGCGCACTTTTTCTTGCCATACCCTTAACGATCTTCGTGCTGTTTGTCGCACCGATCTGGTTATGGTTGCATTACAACAACAAACGCAACGGCGGTTCGGAACTGTCGCAAAGCGAAATCCAGCGCCTGCAGCGTGTTACGCAGGATGCACAGCGGATGCGTGAACGCATTGACGCACTGGAAGCGATTCTGGATGCCGAACACCCTAACTGGAGGCAGCCATGATGAAAGGCCGTAAGTTGTGGCGCAAGCCTGACGAAGGAAAGTTGATGGGCGTCTGTGCGGGTCTGGCGGAGTATCTCGATATTCCGGTGCGTCTGCTTCGGGTCATTGTGGTCTTATCACTGTTCTTTGGTCTGTTTATGTTTACGGTGGTCGCCTATTTCGTGCTGGGTTTTGTGCTGGATGTGAAACCCGCCAATGTCACGGAGGACGAACGTCAGCTCAGCGCCAGCGAGCTGCTGGACCAGCTGGAGAGTGCGCTGCAGCGCGATGAGCGCAGCGTGCGCGACGTGGAGCGTTATGTGACGTCTGAAACTTTCAGCGTACGCAGCCGCTTCCGCCAGATTTGATTATATTATTGCCGGGCCGTTACGGGCCCGTCCGCTCTCTCAATGGAGGTGTTGATGTCTTTTTCGCGATCCACTGCTTTTCGCCACCGCGCGGCACCTGCATTGAAGTCGGCGGCTAAATTTATCATTATCAATGCTGTTACCTACGGTCCCGCCGGTGTCACTGGCTGGGCGGTGAAATCGGTAGCGCGACGCCCGTTACGTCTTCTGCTGGCTGTGGCACTTGAGCCATTGCTGAAACGCGTGATGAATCGGGTGGCATCGCGCTTCATCAGGGAGAACGATGAAAAGACTGCAAACTGAATTAATGGCATTAATGAACCGTGGCGTTGATCGCCACCTTCGGCTGGCGGTCACCGGATTAAGCCGCAGCGGTAAAACCGCCTTTATTACCTCACTGGTCAATCAGCTTTTAACGGTTCACAGCGGCGCACGTTTGCCGCTGTTTTCCGTTGTGCGGGACGAGCGACTGTTGGGCGTCAAACGGGTGCCGCAGCGGGACATGGGAACCGCGCGCTTTACCTACGACGAAGGCCTGGCACAACTCTACAGCACGCCGCCCGCCTGGCCGACGCCCACCCGTGGCGTCAGCGAAATGCGTCTGGCGCTGCGTTACCGTCCCAATGATTCGCTGCTGCGTCATCTGAAAGAGACGGCAACACTCTATCTGGAAATTGTCGACTATCCCGGAGAATGGCTACTGGATCTGCCGATGCTGGCGCAGGATTATCTCGCCTGGTCACGGCAGATGAACGGTCTGCTGCAGGGCGATCGTGCGGAGTGGGCAAAACCCTGGCGCACGCTCTGCGAAAAACTCGATCCGCTTGCTCCCGCCGATGAAACCCAGCTGGCAGAGATTGCTGCGGCCTGGACTGACTACCTTCATCGCTGTAAATCTGAAGGCCTGCATTTTATTCAGCCTGGCCGGTTCGTGCTGCCTGGCGATATGGCAGGCGCGCCTGCGCTGCAGTTTTTCCCCTGGCCAACCGCTGATGAAGCGCAACTCACTAAGCTGGCGCAGGCGGATAAGGGGAGTAACTTCAGCATGCTGCAGCAGCGCTTCAACTACTACTGCCAGCATGTGGTGAAGGGCTTTTACAAAAATCACTTCCTGCGTTTTGACCGCCAGATCGTGCTGGTTGACTGCCTCCAGCCCCTGAATAGTGGTCCTCAGGCGTTTAATGATATGCGGCTGGCGCTGACTCAGCTGATGCAGAGCTTTCATTACGGCCAGCGCACCCTGTTTCGCCGGCTTTTCTCACCGGTGATCGACAAATTACTGTTTGCGGCGACTAAAGCGGATCACATCACCAGCGATCAGCACGGCAACATGGTCTCGCTGTTGCAGCAACTGGTGCAGGATGCCTGGCAGAACGCCGCGTTTGAGGGGATTAGCATGGACTGCATCGGACTGGCATCAGTGCAGGCGACACAGAGCGGCCTGGTCGACCACCGTGGCGAGAAGATCCCGGCCCTGCGCGGTCACCGGCTGGATGATGGTGAACCGCTTACCGTCTATCCGGGTGAAGTCCCGCCGCGCCTGCCTGGCAATGCCTTCTGGCAGCAGCAGGGTTTTCAGTTTGAACAGTTCCGGCCGCAGCAGCTCGACGTCGACCGTCCACTGCCGCATATCCGCATGGATGCCGCGCTGGAATTTTTGTTGGGAGATAAACTGCGATGAGTGATCCGCTGAAGCCGCGTATCGATTTTGCTCTTCCGCTGGATGAGAGCACCACCACGCCGCTGCGTCCGGCGCAGACCTTTGAAGCGGACGCGCAGGCTGCGTTTCTGGCAGTGCAGGATGAAGATGTTGCCGTAGAAGAAGAAGGTGCAGGGGAGCGCGCAGTGGAAGCGGCTCTGAAACCTAAACGCAGTCTGTGGCGCAAAATGGTGACTGCAGGCGCACTGCTGTTTGGCGTTAGCGTGATTGCGCAGGGGGTGCAGTGGACGCATGACGCCTGGCTGGCACGCGACTGGTTTTCACTGGGGAGCGGCGTAGCAGGCGGACTTATTGTGCTGGCGGGTGTCGGCGCGCTGACCACTGAGTGGCGTCGGCTCTACCAGCTGCGTCAGCGTGCCGAAGAGCGGGATGTGGGCCGGGAGCTATTGCACAGTCATGGTATCGGTAAAGGTCGGGCATTCTGCGAAAAACTGGCCCAGCAGGCTGAACTGGATCAGGCGCATCCGGCCCTGCAACGCTGGCATGCCTCGTTGCACGAAACCCACAATGACAGCGAAATCGTGCGCTTGTATGCGCAGCTGGTGCAGCCCGTTCTGGACAGGCAGGCGCGGCGTGAAATCAGTCGTCATGCTGCGGAAGCAACACTGATGATTGCGGTCAGTCCGCTGGCACTGGTGGATATGGCGTTTATCGCCTGGCGTAATCTGCGGCTGGTCAATCGCATCGCGGCGATATACGGCATCGAACTGGGCTACTTCAGCCGTATCCGGCTGTTCCGCCTGGTGCTGCTCAATATGGCTTTTGCCGGCGCGTCCGAACTGGTGCGGGAAGTGGGAATGGACTGGATGTCGCAGGATATCGCTGCCCGGCTTTCCACGCGCGCTGCCCAGGGCATTGGTGCAGGCCTGCTGACGGCAAGGCTGGGCATCAAAGCGATGGAGCTTTGTCGTCCACTGCCGTGGCTGGAGCAGGATAAGCCACGGCTTGGCGATTTTCGGCGCGAACTGCTGGGCCAGCTGAAAGAGGCACTGCAGAAGGGCGGTAACAAATCAGCCTGAATCTCTCGTGACACATTAAAGGCGGCATAGCCGCCTTTAATGATCAGTGAGGCTGGCGCAGCACCTGCCGTGAATCGATAATCAGACACTCACCCGGACAGGTAGATTCATCGGTGATCACTGGATCCGCCGGCAGCGTAAAGGCCATTCCATTTTTTTCCCTGATAAAATGCGCCATCCCGGCAAATGTCCAGGACATACTCAGGCCCAGCCCCCCGAAATCATCATACTTCCGCAACGTCGCAACCTTCGGCAGGTATTCACCGGTCAGGCGATAATAGAGTGCCCCTTTAAATGCCTTTGGCACCTGCCGGGTAATCGCCTGATCGAGCAGGGCAAACTCTTTACGAGCCGGCACGGAATAGCCGTTGATTAAATGACTTATCGACAGTGAGGCGGCAGCGATCACGAGCAGCGCATAAAATGCATTTTTCCATTTTAATTTTTTGCTGATTTCAAACAGGCCGAGAATAAACGCACTGGTGGTAATCAGCGCACCGGCAATCAGGGTGCGGTAAGCCGCCATGCTTTCACTGACGATCAGATTAGGCAGTGCGGCGATCAGCAATAAAACAAACATCAGATAGAATTTGTCGTTACCTGCTGCTTTAATTTTTTTCAGTCCAGACCCAATAATGATCGATGAGATGATCACCGACACCGTTTTTGCGCCGAGGTCAAAATTACATATAACGTTCTTAAGGTATTCGGTGAAAAACCATTTCAGCTTAACCGGGATGTCGTAGCTGAATGCTGAACGTGGCAACGTATGACCATAAAGCTGAACGGGCAGTACCTTTGACGCGATCAGCGCAGCGAACATACCCGCACCCAGAACCATCAGTGAGATCACTGCACGTTTCGTATCGACTTTTCTTTCTGAAAAGCAGAGGTCAAGCGCGGCAAAGAAGGTAAAGGTCATCGCTGCCGGTTGATAAAGACAGAAGGCAAGGGTCAGCAGACAGAACGCGATAAGGCGACTGGTCAAGGCCGTTTTAATGGAAAAACGGTAACTTGTTCCCGCCAGCAAAATTGCAGCGATATAGGGGAAACAGGATGCCCAGGCGATATAAACCTGGAAGGAAGGCAGCAGACAAAGCAATAGCGAAAATGTGATTCGCTGAGCCTGACTCTCAAGAAGTGCCATTTTCTGACACAGGGTATAAATGTAATACCCGGTAAAAATGAGCAGAACAATCGAGACTGAACGCAGCAGTGCCAGACGTTCTACACTCCCGACCAGAAAGGAAGCGCTGTACTGGATAATGCCATAAACCGGCCTGCCGGATAATGTGTCCCAGTTTAAAATACTGAGCCTGTCAAAATTAGCCCAATAGAGATTCGTCCAGTCATCGGTATAGGCGTAATGCGTTAAATAAGCGGGGCTGTATGCAAGCAGAAATACTGTCGCAAAAAGCAAAAACACCTTATTGCGGCTTATGCCGTTATCAGTGGCGAACATCTGTCATCCTTTTTAATCTGACCATTTCTCTGAGTCTGAACGGGCCGTTTAGTCGGTGTCCTGAGAGGGGGTTATTTTTGTCGGTGCCACTTTTCGCAAAATATAGCGAGGCCGGTTTTTAGCTTCCATGTAGATGCGGCCAATATATTCGCCTAACACGCCAATGCCAATAAGCTGAACGCCACCCAGAAAGAGCACGGAGACCAGAATTGAGGGATAGCCTGGCACCGGGTTACCGAACAGCAGTTTATCCGCGATCATCCAGAGACCATATAAAAAGGCCAGTGAGGCCACCAGAAAGCCCAGGTATGACCAAATCCGCAGCGGAACGGTAGAGAATGAGGTCAGACCCTCCAGCGCAAGATTCCACAGCTTCCAGCCGCCAAATTTACTGCGGCCTGCGATCCGCTCCGTTCGCGTATATTCCACAATATCCGTCTGTCCGCCGACCCAGCTAAGAATGCCTTTCATAAAGAGATTCTTCTCAGGCAGCAATTTAATATTCTCAACGACTTCACGCGACATCAGCCGGAAATCACCGACATTCTCTTCAATCTGCGGATGGCTGATGCTGTTATGCAATTTGTAAAACCAGCGGGCTGTTTTGCGTTTGAGGTGGCCATCGGCACTGCGGTCAATCCGTTTAGCTAACACAATATCAGCCCCAGCCTGCCATTTCCGGATCATATCGGGAATAATCGCGATCGGATCCTTCAAATCCACATCTATCGGGATAACCGCATCGCCGGTTGCGGCTTCCAGTCCGGCAAACAGCGCCGGTTCTTTGCCGAAATTTCGAATAAACGACAAGCTGCGCACCAGCGGATCGCACTGGCTGAGTTGGGTAATCAGCGCATGCGTTGCGTCTGTGCTGCCATCATCAATAAATACGATCTCAATCTGCCAGGCGGCCAGTGCTTCATCTTTTCTGACCGCGTCATAGAAAATAGGGATGACATCCTCTTCATTGAATACCGGTACCACCAGAGAGATTTTCATTATTCTCCTTTGAAAACAATAAAGCGGGAAAAAAGAAAGCCACACGCCAGACTGATAGCCGAGGAGGCGATCAGCGTAATAAGGGGATAGAAGCCAAAATGGTCAGCCAGATAACCTACGCTGAAAGCCATCGCACCCATAAAAACGACGTAAATAAGATAACGCCAGGCCGTTGCCTGCTGCTCAAAGGTCCAGCGCGCATTAACGAAAAAAGAGAAGGTAACGGCCAGGCTAAAAGCAATCAGGTTAGCGGTCGACTGGAATAATCCAAGGCTGAGGCAGATAAAAAAAGTCACCCAATGGATCAGGGTATTTACCAGGCCCACAGTCAGATATTTTGCGAAGAAAGTCAGCATATTATAATCAATTCTACTCAGTTGAGAAAAATATACAGCAATCAGTCTCTAATCAACAGTCTGGTACTGACAAAAGCTGACAACCAGCGATCGATACCGGAATCCAGCCGGTCAGTACAAAACTCCGGCATACACGCTTAAGCTGTCAACTTTTCCTGACAGATCCCTTTCTACCGGCGCATCACTTAGCGTAATATTCATTTATCTGAACCTGATTAAGGCGAACGCAATGCGTCTGGAAGTGTTCTGTCAGGACCGCATCGGTCTGACGCGTGAACTGCTCGATCTGCTGGTGGCACGCAACATTGATTTACGCGGTATCGAAATTACGGCGCTTGGCCGCATCTACCTGAATTTTTCGGCACTGGAATTTGACGCTTTCAGTAATCTGATGGCAGAAATCCGGCGTACACCGGGCGTAACAGATGTGCGCACGGTAACGTACATGCCTTCGGAGCGTGAACATCGCGCGCTGAGTGCCTTACTGGTGGCCATGCCAGATCCGGTTTTCTCCATCGATCTGAAAAGCAAGGTGGAACTGGCTAATCCGGCGGCACAAAACCTGTTTAATCTTGATGAAGAGAAAATGCGCAATTTCAGCGCCGGCAACCTGATTAATGGCTTTAACTTCATGCGCTGGCTGGAAAGCGATCGGGTTGAGGCGCAGGCGCAGCATGTCGTCATTGAAGGGCGCGATTTTCTGATGGAAGCGCGTCCTATTTATCTGCCGGGTGAAGAGGGCCAGAACGACAGGCCGGTCGGGGCGATGGTGATGTTGAAGTCAACCGCTCGCATGGGCCGTCAGTTACAGAATCTGGTGGTCACCGACGAATCCGAGTTTGACCATATCATTGCCGTCACGCCGAAGATGCGTCAGGTGGTCGATCAGGCGCGCAAACTGGCGATGCTGGATGCGCCGTTACTGATTGTCGGCGATACCGGCACCGGGAAAGATATGCTGGCACGCGCCTGCCATCTGCGCAGCGCCCGTGGGAAAAATCCTTTCCTGGCGCTGAACTGTGCCTCATTACCCGACGACGTTGCGGAAAGCGAGCTGTTTGGTCATGCCGCCGGTGCCTATCCGAATGCGCTGGAAGGCAAGAAGGGCTTTTTTGAGCAGGCCAATGGTGGCTCGGTATTGCTGGATGAGATTGGCGAGATGTCGCCGAGAATGCAGACCAAGCTGCTGCGTTTTCTCAATGATGGCACCTTCCGCCGCGTCGGTGAAGAGCATGAAGTCCATGTTAATGTGCGCGTAATCTGCGCTACGCAGAAGAACCTGATTGAACTGGTGCAACGCGGTGAGTTTCGCGAAGATCTTTTTTACCGGCTCAATGTGCTGACGCTGCAACTGCCCCCGCTGCGCGATCGACCGCAGGATATCCTGCCACTGACCGAGATGTTTGTGGCCCGCTTTGCGGATGAGCAGGGGATGGCCCGGCCGCGACTCTCGCCACAGCTCATTGCATTTCTGACGCGCTACGCCTGGCCAGGCAATGTGCGTCAGTTAAAAAATGCGTTGTATCGCGCGTTAACCCAGCTGGAAGGATATGAACTGCGACCGCAGGATATTGTGTTGCCTGAACAGACACTGGATGTATCGCTGGGCGATGAAGCACTGGAAGGAACGCTGGATCAGATTACCAGCCGTTTTGAGCGGTCAATTCTGACGCGGCTTTATCTCTCCTATCCCAGCACCCGCAAACTGGCAAAACGTCTGGGTGTTTCCCATACCGCGATTGCCAACAAGCTGCGTGAATATGGTCTGGGGCAGAAGCGCACCGAAAGCGAATGATCGGTAAGCAGAAAGCAGGAAGCGGATAACCAGGTTATCCGCTTTTTTTATTACTTCAGCGCGGCCAGGGCAGCGTCGTAATCAGGCTCAGTGGTGATTTCATCAACCAGCTGGCTGTAAATCACTTTATCGTTCTCATCCAGAATGATCACCGCACGTGCGGTCAGGCCTTCCAGCGCACCATCAGCAATTTCTACACCATACTCATACTTAAATTCTGAGCCGCGCAGCGTCGACAGCGTCACCACATTGCTCAGGTTTTCCGCGCCACAGAAACGCGACTGGGCAAAAGGCAGATCGGCAGAGATGCATAACACCACGGCGTTATTCAGCTCGCTTGCCGCCTGGTTGAATTTGCGCACTGATGAGGCACAGACACCGGTATCAACGCTTGGGAAAATGTTCAGAATTTTGCGTTTTCCTGCATACTCAGAGAGCGCAACGTTAACCAGGTTCTTTGCTACCAGCGTGAAAGGCTTAGCTTTATCGCCAGCCTGTGGAAACTGACCTGCAACCGGAACGGCATTACCCTGAAAATGAACAGTCTGAGACATAGTGATTCCTTTTGATGATAAAAAAGATCTGACACAAAACGGCTAAAGATAGCCGTTGTTTATGACATAAATGTTAAGGGTTTACGAGTTCAATTGTGGAATTTAACGTGGCGGTCTGCCACTGCGTCACACTTTGTGGAGTGTAAATGAGAACGGTAAAAAGTTATCCCGAAGCCTGGCCGTTGCATACGCCGTTTGTCATTGCCCGTGGAACCCGGACCGAAGTCAAAGTGGTGGTGGTTGAAATTGAGGAAGATGGCGTAAAAGGCGTCGGTGAAGCGACGCCCTATGCGCGCTATGGTGAAAGCGAAGCATCGGTGCTGGCGCAGATCGCCACGTTGCTGCCCGCGCTGCAAGAGGGCATGACGCGCGAGGCATTACAACAGGCGCTGCCTGCCGGGGCGGCGCGCAACGCCATCGACAGTGCACTGTGGGATCTCGCCGCACATCAGCAGCAGCGCAGCCTCTGGGCGCTTAGCGGTGTGACTGCGCCTGCTGATGTCGTGACCGCGCAGACCGTCAGCATTGATACCCCTGAGGCGATGGCCAGCAGCGCACTCGCACTGTGGCAGCATGGTGCAACACTGCTGAAAATTAAGCTGGATAACAATTTTATTACTGAACGGCTGATGGCCATCCGCGCCGCCGTACCGGAAGCAACCCTGATTGTGGATGCAAATGAGTCCTGGTACGCTGAAGGCCTGGCGGCACGCTGTCAGCTGCTGGCAGACATTGATGTGGCGATGCTGGAACAGCCTTTACCTGCAGGTGAAGATGCGGCACTGGAGAACTTTATTCACCCGTTGCCCATTTGTGCCGATGAGAGCTGTCATACACGTGAAAGCCTGGCCGCGCTGCGAGGCCGTTATGAGATGGTCAACATCAAGCTGGATAAAACGGGCGGTCTGACCGAGGCGCTGGCGCTTGCCGATGCCGCGCAGCAGCAGGGCTTTGCGGTAATGCTGGGCTGCATGCTCTGCACCTCGCGGGCGATACGTGCTGCGCTACCGCTGGTGCCGCAGACCCGTTTCGCCGATCTTGATGGGCCGACCTGGCTGGCGGTGGATGCAGAACCGGCGATCACCGTGCGCAGCGGTCGGCTGATTATTGCTGCCAGCGCAGCAAACTACCCATCATCTCAAGATAGGTCTCCGTGGCTTCATCCACGGAAATCACCGGCATCTCAGCGGTCACGCAGGGCAGACTGAGATCGTAACACCAGCTGCCGAATGAGCCAGGCGTGTCATATCCCACGCTGCTGACGCGAGGAAGGCCGGTTTGGCTGGCCAGCCAGCCGCCAATCTCCACCTGATGCGGGTCGTCAATACAGCCCAGCGGCTCATGCCAGGAAACGATCCAGGCTGGCTTAAGTTGATGTATCAGGGCACAGAGCGCCAGTGTTTCCGGTTCAGAACCCGGATGCGTGCCGGTTGAGAGCGTGACATCCCGCGCATCGGCAGCGCTGTTCCAGCGATAAACGGTCTCTCCGGGCTGCCAGTTCGCTGCCGGGAAGTTGCGGTTGAGATCGACGCCATTTGCGTTAGCGCGCAGGCCAAGCTGACAGCCATCAGGATTGACTGCCAGCACCACGTGGTGCCGACGCATGCCATCGGGCAGTGTCCGTAACGCAGCAGAAAGGGTGGCGATGGCCGCATTTTCATCACCGTGTGTGCCAGCCAGAATCAGACCGCTGTCGGGGTCACCCAGTGGCGCTGGAAACCACAGCAGCGGCGCGCCCAGCACGGAGCGGCCATACTGCTGATACGAAACGTCAAGTTTGCCGCGAAGGGGACGCGGATGAAGTGGCGACATACAGATTTCCTCAAAGGGTTTTACTCAAAGTAGCGGAAAAGCCGTGTGCGGAAAATAGCTATTTATCTGTCAGCCATTTGCGATAAAGTGCCCTGCACAAGCTACATCGGCAACAGACTGATGCAGCACTTCTTTGGGGTAAAGGAGTGATAATGGTTAAGACCTTTCGTATGACGCTGGCAGCAATCAGTCTGAGCAGCATCCTCACACCCGCCATTGCGGCGAATCTACCCGCTGGCGCGCAGCTGGCCGAACAGCAGCAGATCGTTCGCCATATTAAAGATGAACCCGCTTCACTTGATCCGCTTAAAGCGGTAGGGCTGCCTGAAATTCAGGTGATTCGCGATCTGTTTGAAGGTCTGACAAATCAGGATGCTCAGGGCAAAATCGTGCCGGGCGTGGCACAGAGCTGGAGCAGCAGCGACAACAAAACCTGGGTCTTCACCCTGCGCAATAACGCGCGCTGGTCAAACGGCGAACCGGTCACGGCGCAGGATTTTGTCTACAGCTGGCAGCGGCTGGTCGATCCCAAAAACAGCTCAGGCTCTGCCGGGTTTGCGGGGTTAAGCGGTATTGAAAATGCGGCAGCGATTACCAAAGGCGAAATGACCCCCGATAAACTGGGAGTGACTGCCCAGAGCAAAACCCAGCTGAAAGTGACGCTTGATCGTCCTGTGCCGTGGTTCCCGGCGCTGGTGGCTAACGTGGCGCTCTTTCCGGTGCCGCAAATAGTCATTGCCCAGCAACGTGACAGCTGGACGGCACCCGGCAAACTGGTCGGTAACGGTGCCTATCAGCTCAGCGAGCGGGTAGTGAACGAGAAAATCGTCCTGACCCGTAATCCTCATTACTGGGATGATGCACATTCGGTGCTGACGAAAGTGACCTTTGTGCCAATCAATGAAGAGTCGAGCGCGACTAAACGTTATCGTGCCAACGACATTGATATCACCGAATCTTTCCCTAAGAACATGTATGCGCTATTAAAGAAAACGTTGCCGGGAGAGGTCTACACACCTGACCAGTTAGGCACCTATTACTATGCGTTTAACACGCAGAAAGGACCAACTGCCGATGTGCGGGTTCGCAAAGCACTGTCCTGGTCTATCGACCGAAACGTCATTGCTGACAAAGTGCTGGGCACCGGTGAGAAACCGGCGTGGCACTTTACGCCAGATGTGACAGCAGGCTTTAAGCCACTGCCCACGTTCATGCAACAGCACGATCAGAACGCCCTGAATGCGCAGGCCAAATCGCTGCTTGCCGCCGCCGGTTACGGTCCGGGTAAACCGCTGAAGCTCAAACTGCTCTACAACACCTCTGAGAGCCATCAGAAGATTGCGATTGCCGTGGCCTCTATGTGGAAAAAGAACCTCGGTGTGGATGTCACACTGGAGAATCAGGAGTGGAAAACCTACATCGACAGTCGTAACAGCGGGAACTTCGATGTGATTCGCGCCTCGTGGGTGGGAGACTACAATGAGCCCTCCACCTTCCTGAATCTGCTGACCTCGGGCAGCAGCAGCAATATCGCGCGCTTTAACAACGCGGATTATGATGCAGTTGTCGCTAAAGCCAGCCGTGAAACCAGCGAGCAGGCACGTAACAGCGATTACAACCGTGCCGAGCAGATCCTCGCTGAACAGGCCCCGATTGCGCCCATCTATCAGTACACGAATGGCCGACTGATTAAACCCTGGGTTAAAGGCTATCCCATCACCAACCCTGAAGATGTCGCCTACAGCCGTGAACTGTGGATTGAAAAGCACTAAGCCTGTGGTGGCCGGTTTCCCGGCCACCTGCTGACATCTTTCTTCACAGCCCGGAGATTGCAACTCAACGCCGTCACGTTAGACTGTATCGTATTGATATTAATGGTGAGGGAATGTTGTGGACGTCATTGAAGGAAAAGCATTACAGGTTTCAGATGCCATCATTTCATGCCAGCTGGATGGCAAGGGTGGGATGATCCCGATAGCTGAAGATGAAGTTATCGAGTGTGAGCAGCCCTGCTGGCTGCATCTGAACTATACCCACAGCAAAAGCGCAGAATGGCTGCAGTCAACGCCGCAGATTCCCGATGCCGTGCGTGACGCCTTAGCGGGTGACAGCATGCGTCCCCGCGTCAGCCGGCTGGGCGACGGATTTATGATCGTGCTGCGCAGCGTTAACCACAACACCGATGCGCGTCGCGACCAGCTGGTGGTAATGCGCGTGTTCATCAACGATAAGCTCATCGTCTCGACCCGGCGGCGTAAAGTCTCTGCCGTCGATGAAGTGCTCACCGATTTGCAAAACGGTAACGGCCCGATTGACTGCGGCAGCTGGCTGGTCGATGTCTGTGATGCCCTGACCGATCACACCAGCGAATTTATCGAAGAGTTACATGACAAAATCATTGAGCTGGAAGATGCGCTGCTTGACCAGCGGATGCCCGCGCGCGGCGAGCTGGGCCTGCTGCGCAAACAGCTGATTGTGATGCGGCGTTACATGGCACCGCAGCGCGATGTTTATGCCCGGCTGGCCAGTGAAAAACTGGGCTGGATGGATGACAGTGAACGACGCCGGATGCAGGAAATCGCCGATCGGCTGGGACGCGGACTGGATGATCTGGATGCGGGCGTAGCGCGCACTGCGATTCTGGCTGACGAGGTGGCCTCTGCGATGGCGGAGTCGATGAACCGCCGCACCTATACTATGTCACTGATGGCGATGATCTTCCTGCCCGCTACGTTCCTGACCGGTCTGTTTGGGGTTAATCTGGGTGGCATTCCGGGCGGTGGATGGGAGTACGGCTTCTCTATCTTCTGTCTGCTGCTCGTGGCACTGGCGGTGGGCGTCGCGGGTTATCTGCGTAAACGGCGCTGGCTGTAACGCGGAAAGGTCACATCGGCGGGGGCGTCTGATTTGAGGACGAAAATCCCGCCGGGTGGGATAAAAATCATAATAAGAAAGCAAAAGCTGATCGACATCAAGAACCTAATGCCGCTGCTGACGCAAACTCTTTCCCGCAGGTGAATGCAACGTCAAGCGATGGGCGTTGCGCTCCATATTGTCTTACTTCCATATTTAGAATTATTGCATAGCACAATTAATTCAAAACATGCCGGCCCGTGTGCCGGCTTTTTTTTTGCCCGCCTGGCTGGAACGCCAATCCTTTTCTAAACTTAAAGTCCATTCGCAAGAAAAGGAGTACGGCATGAGCGCGATTTACAACAGCGAGCCGATCCCTACGGATCCAGTCCCGATTCCTGAACCGATTCCTCATCCGCAACCCCAGCCTGATCAGCCGACCGATCCGGAATATCCGCCGATAATGGATCCACCGCCGCACCGCAACATATAAAAAAAGGGCGTGCTGCCAGCAGCACGCCCTTAACTTATCAGGTACTTACTTAATCTGAAGCACATCCAGACGTGCGCTGAGGTCCGGTGCATCCTCTTCATCAGCTCGCCAGCCCACAGGCTGCAACGGCAGGGTTTCGCGGTCAAAAGCGAGATCGCCGCCATCAACGACCGCATCGCCATGCTTAATCCCTTTAAAATCGAACAGATTGATATCTGCCAGGTGCGACGGCACGACGTTTTGCATTGCGCTGAACATGGTTTCAATGCGGCCAGGATAGCGCTTATCCCAGTCACGCAACATATCGGCTACCACCTGCCGCTGCAGGTTTGGCTGAGAACCGCAGAGATTGCACGGGATAATCGGGAACTGACGCGCGTCTGAGAAACGAATGATATCTTTCTCGCGGCAGTAGGCCAGCGGACGAATCACAATCTGCTTGCCATCATCACTCATCAGTTTTGGCGGCATACCTTTCAGTTTTCCGCCGTAAAACATGTTCAGGAACAGCGTCTGCAGGATGTCATCGCGATGGTGGCCGAGCGCGATTTTAGTACAACCCAGTTCAGTCGCGACGCGATAGAGAATGCCACGGCGCAGGCGCGAGCAGAGTGAGCAGGTGGTTTTACCTTCCGGCACTTTCTCTTTGACGATGGAGTAGGTGTCTTCTTCGATAATCCGGTACTCAACGCCCTGTGCCTCAAGATATTGCGGCAGGATGTGCTCCGGGAAGCCAGGCTGTTTCTGGTCGAGGTTAACGGCAATCAGGCTGAAGTTGACCGGCGCACTTTTTTGCAGGCTGCGCAAAATTTCCAGCATGGTGTAGCTGTCTTTACCGCCCGACAGACAGACCATGATGCGGTCGCCTTCTTCAATCATATTAAAATCTGCAATGGCTTCGCCGACGTTACGACGCAGACGTTTCTGCAGCTTATTGAGGTTGTACTGTTCTTTCTTGTCAACCGTTTGATTATCTTGCATTTTTACCTATCTCAAAAACCAGAGAGCGTAGCCGAAGGGCAAATTGCTGTGCGCGTCCAGCCAGACACTTCACTGCGGTGTCACGAATATGCAGCGTATGGTACGGATTGTTGTCGCGAATGCCAGCACTGGAGTGAAGTAATCAGCGGAAAATCGCTGCCGGAGGCATCCGGCAGCGTCTCTCTTTTAAAGCAGATATTGCCGAAAAGGAATGCCGCGAGGAAGATGCTGGTGAGAGCGCGCCTTTACATCCCCAGGAAGACAGCCTGCTGGATGAGACGATGCCACGCGGGAGAATAGTGCGAGGTCAGCTGGCAGGAACATTCTTCCACTGACAATCAATTTCATCACTGTGTGTTGAGCAGGAAGGGGGGGAGGCCTTGTAAGCATCAGCACGCACATGATCTTTTTTTGCTGTACAACCGGCGATCATAAAAATGACAGAGAGAATGAATAGCGTTTTCATCGGGTCGATTTAATGAGTAAAAAAAGCAGCTTACGCAGTTATTAATCAATACTGATTAAACGGCGTGTTGTCTGTACTTGCCAGATTTGATGCGCATCAAATTAAGTCGGATACGAAACCTCACAGGGTTTATTTTGTGACCCGGAATGACTTTTACAATGTCAAAATCTGAAAATCATACTTTGTTGAATATACGTTTGACCAATCAGATAGAGACTGATCCTTATATTGCCGCTGAAGCCTGTGAAACGTTAAATTCAGATTATTTTGCTTACACACCGCGCCGTTGCTTAAGTCATTGCTGCTAAAGGTGAATATGTATCCATCAGGTTACAATGATCAGTAAATTGTCAGGATGCGGGAAAGGTGTTTTGCGTTTGATTTTTTTATTGCAACGTCCTGCGTGGATGCCGTTCGTTTCGCACATTTCGGCAATACAGCATTCCGATGAAGCCGTTTAATGACCGGGTATAAAATTAAAAAATGAATCAACATTTAACGTCTATGAAATATTCGGATAAAACAGACAAAATAAAGAAGTACGGCATCAGATTTATTATGACGCTGCTACTCTTTTCACTTTGCTATGTTGCCGTCATGTATTGCGGGGTTTTGTTGCTGGTTAACCGACACGGTTTGCTGCATTTTCTGCTGCACTAAACGCATTACCGTCAGCCACAGGCTTTAAAAATCCAGCGGTAGGCATGATGCAGAAAATGCCTGAGCACTTCCATTAAATCCTCAGCCCCTTCTTCTGCCAGACATTGTCCGGTCTCCAGCGCATTATTCACTGAATCCCGATGTTCCAGGAGCATCATGATGGCTGCGGCGCCCGCTATCAGCGTAAAAATCAGCATGCTGACTGCGAACCGATATTTAGGCGAAGTACTGGAAAGGGCGTCTTCTGAATGGTCAGAGTTCTGAGGCATTAGTTTCCGGGTAAAATGATTACGTAAATTAACAATAACGGATTATGCCATTACTTCCCGGCAGGCACTACTTTTAAGGTCAGACTCTGCGCATTTTTGATTTTTCAGAAATGGCAGGAGAAGGAGGGCGGTGACTGCCGCTCACCGCCTTCTGCAAGGTTCTTATGTCTTTGTCGCCATGTGTAGTGGCGGGTTTGTTCAGCAAACGTTTACATCATCTCCAGCGACTGTACGCCTTTTATCTCAATGACCTTATCGTAGAGGTGCGCATCATTTGACTTGCGGGACAACGTTACCTGTATGCTGAGTTCGCACAGGCCGCTCTCCTCATCACGATTAATCACCGTCACATTGCCATAACGAATACCTTCCCGCTGCATAACCAGTAGCACCAGCGGCACGCTTTTAGGCTTAAGGAAAACCAGTAACGTATGGTGCTTGCCGATTAAAACATGGCTCAGGCGGCGGAACACTTCCAGCACCACCAGCGCCAGCACTGTGCCATAAATGCCGATCTCATACATGCCGCTGCCGATTACCAGACCAATCGCTGCCGTTACCCATAATCCCGCTGCCGTGGTCAGGCCTTTCACCACCTGCTTCTGAATCATGATGGTGCCTGCGCCCAGGAAGCCCATACCGCTGACGACCTGGGCTGCAATACGACTGGGGTCCAGTGCCACATGGTCGCTGGTGAGCATATCGGCGAAACCATACTTCGACACCAGCATGAACATCGCACTGCCGATACCGACCAGAATATGGGTACGCAGTCCCGCTTCTTTGGCCCGCATCTGACGCTCCAGACCAATCAGGCCGCCAAGAATACCGGCCAGGGCGATGCGAATTAACATATCCATTAACATGGCTTTACTCCGAAATAATAGGAACCGAAAAAGGGTGACAGTTCAGCGATAGCAGGTAAACAAGATAATTCTGCTTGCAAATCACGGCGGAGAATTTTGTAAAATGCTGTTTCACCTCTCGACCCCTTGTGCTGCCTGACATATGCTGAGCCAGCCTATTATCCCCATTCCCGGAGTCCGATTGATGAAAGCAGCCACCTTTTTGCTGGCCGGTGCCGCATTATTACTCTCTGCCTGCAGTAGCAACAGTGATGATAACGAGCCACCGCAACAAGCCACCGCCGCGCACATCCAGCCTCGTGTGGTGATGTCTTCCCTGGCAGAAAGCACCTGTTCGAACGCAGGCGGAACGCTGGCGTTTTCACATCAGCTGGATGGATCACGTGTGGGCATGTGTCAGTTAGTGAATGGCCGTCGCTGCGATGAGCAGGCGTTAATTGGCGGGAACTGCGCGCGCTGATGAACAGGCCGGATAGCACCGGCCCGCATCATTAGCAGAGAATCGTCAGGCTGAGAGTCGGTTCGGGCACTCTTCACCCCGATCGAGCTGGCTAAGATTATTCAGTGTCGTCTCGGAAATGGCCGTCAGCGCTTCAGCCGTTAAAAATGCCTGATGACCGGTAAACAGTACGTTATGGCACGCTGAAAGACGACGGAACACATCGTCCTGAATCACATCATTCGACTTATCTTCAAAGAACAGGCCACGTTCATTCTCATACACATCCATGCCGAGCGCGCCGATTTTCTGCTGTTTCAGCGCATCAATCGCTGCCTGTGAATCAATCAGCCCGCCACGACTGGTGTTGATGATCATCACCCCATCGCGCATCTGACGAAACGCGTCGGCATTCAGCAGATGATGGTTTTCCGGGGTCAGCGGACAGTGCAGCGTAATGACGTGGGATTCTGTAAACAACGTCTTTAAATCAACATATTCTGCGCCCAGCTCACGCGCCTGCTCACTTGGGTAGGGATCAAACGCCAGCAGCCGCATACCAAACCCTTTCAGAATCCGCATGGTCGCAATGCCGATCTTACCCGTGCCGATAACGCCCGCCGTTTTGTTGTACATGTTAAAGCCGGTCAGTCCGTCGAGCGAAAAGTTCGCATCACGGGTACGCTGATACGCGCGATGAATACGGCGGTTGAGGGTCATCATCAGGCCGATCGTATGTTCCGCCACCGCTTCCGGTGAGTAGGCCGGCACCCGTACGACTTCCAGACCCAGCTCTTTCGCTGCAGCCAGATCGACATTATTGAAGCCAGCACAACGCAGCGCGATGTATTTCACACCCAGCCCGGCCAGCTCTTCCAGCACCGGGCGACTGCCGTCATCATTAACAAAAATGCAGACGGCATCGCAATCCACTGCGGTTTTGGCCGTGCTCTCTGAGAGTAAAAAGTCAAAAAATACCAGTTCGAAACCAAACTGCTGGTTAACCTGCTCAAGGTATTTCTGATCGTAATGTTTAGTGCTGTAAACCGCGATTTTCATCGTTGTGCTCCTGCAGAGGTGATAAACCAAGGATAACGTTTTCTGACCGACTTTGCTGAAACTGCGTATTTGCGTCCCGTGCACGCCTTCACCTCTGGCAGATTACATGCCATCATCGTTGTCAGGATACTGTAAGGAAAAGGATTATGGCTTTTATGCCACGGATGTTCCGGCGACGGCTGGCGGCCGTACTTGCGCTGATTCTCCTGCTGCTCGGCCTGATGTTGACTGTGACGCAATGGCTGCCAAGGCTGGTCGGCATCTGGCTGCCTGAGGATACCCGCATTGAACTGACGGGTGCACCGCGCTGGCGGCAGGGCGGCCTGTGGCTGCCTCAGATTCGTTACCTCGCCGGCGATTGCTCACTGGCAACCGTAAAGGCAGTGTCACTGGGCTGGCATCAGTCGCGCTGGAAGCTGGATGCGGACGAACTGGTGGTGGAGAGCACCTGCCTGCAAAAATTACCCGCCAGTGACGAGAGAACGACAGCCCCCAAAACGCTGGCCGAATGGCAGGCAATGCTACCGGGTGCCGATGTTCATCTGAACAAACTTGTCGTGGCACCCTGGCAGGCCTATGCGGGCGTGCTGGACCTGACGCTGGAAAAAGATCGCCAGCAACTTAATTATCAGGGCGACAACCTGCAACTGGCGGCGACGCTGACCGGTCAGCAGCTCGCGATCAGTCGCCTGACGCTTACCCATCCTGCGCTGCCTGAACCCATTACGCTAAGTGGTCATCTTGAGTTACCTGCTTTCGCCACCGATCTGCCGGTGAATGGCGAGGTGGACGGACAACTGGCGCTGGATGCCTTACCGCATCCGCTGCAGTTAACGCTCAGCTGGCAGCAGCAGCAGGGCGAGCTGCGCGTGGGGATGATGGATGAGAAAAGGCCGCTTCTCAGACTGCCGTGGCAAATCAGCCGCGATCAGATTCGGATCGAAAAGGGCGAGTATTTCTGGCCTCTGGCGGCTCAGCCACTGTCTGGATTTATTAACCTGACGCTGGATAACTGGCAGTCAGGCCTTGAAAACAGCCAGATTACGGGGCGCGTTAACCTGCTGACCCAGGGACGTGGCGGTAAAGGTAACGTGGTACTGGGCGTCGGTCCCGGTAACCTGAGTCTGACCAATAGCCACCTGCCGTTTCAGCTGACCGGTGAAAGCAAGCTGGCCGATCTGCAACTTTTCGGCTCTATTCCCGGCGTGCTCAACGGCTCGCTGCTCGATCCTCAGTTAGTTTTGCAACCTAAATCGCTGCTGCGCCTGCGGGGGCGACTGCTCTCCACGCTGGAAGTGGACGAAGCGCGCTGGCCGCTGGCCGGCGTGCGACTCTCCTCGCAGGGTATTGATGGCCGCCTGCAGGCCATTCTCAACGCGCACGATGCCAGCTTTGGCCGCTTCCGGCTGCATCTTGATGGTCGCGCCACAAATTTCTGGCCCGATAAGGGCGAGTGGGACTGGCGCTACTGGGGCGGGGGCGAGATGCTGCCGCTGCAGGCACGCTGGGATGTCAAAGGCACCGGCGGCTGGCACGACACGCTGATCCACCTTGATACGCTCTCCACCGGATTTAATCAGCTGGCTTATGGCAGCGTTAGCGTCGCAAAACCGCGCCTGACACTGACCGAACCCGTTAAGTGGCAGCGCGATGTGGCGCAACCTTCCTTCAAAGGCCATTTCAGACTGCAGGCGGGCCAGACCCACTTCACCTATGGCGGCCGTCTGGCTGATTCCACGCTGGACTTTGAGGCGAAAGGCCGTGATCCCGGCTATTTCCTCTGGCGGGGCGAGTTAAAAGCGGGGAGGGTTGGCCCGCTGCGGGTGAATGGCCGCTGGGACGGTGAACGGTTACGCGGTCAGGCCTGGTGGCCGGCACAGTCGCTGACCGTGTTTCAGCCGCTGCTCAGCCCCGACATGAAAATGCAGATTCAGGGCGGCAGTTTGCAGGCACAGGTCGCATTCTCCGCTGCCAGTAAACAGGGCTTCCAGGCGGGAGGCCACTGGACGGTCAAACAGGGCAGTGTCTGGACGCCGGACAGTCAGGTGAACGGTATCGACTTCTCGCTGCCGTTCAGGTTTCATGAGCAGCAATGGCAGTTTGGTCAGCATGGCCCGGTATCACTCCGCATTGCCGAGGTGAAGAACCAGTTTGCCATGCAGAATATTCGGGCCGATCTGCAGGGTAACTGGCCGTGGTCTGAACAATCCCCCCTGACTTTACAGGATGTCAGTCTTGACCTGCTTGGCGGACAGATTACGCTGCCAGCCCTGCGTATGCCGCAACATGATCCCGCCCGGGTGTCGCTGCGTAATATCAGCCTCAGCGAGCTGGTGACGGCGCTGAAGCCTAAACAGTTTGCCATGTCAGGTAAGGTTAACGGTGAGTTGCCGCTGTGGTTGAATAATCCACGCTGGCTGGTGGAGAAAGGGTGGATTGCTAACAGCGGTCCGCTGACTTTCCGGCTGGATAAAGATATGGCGGATGCGATTACCCGCAACAACGTAGCGACCGGCGCAGCGCTGGACTGGTTACGCTATATGGAAGTCTCCCGCAGCTGGGCGACAATCAATCTGAATAACCTCGGCGACCTCACTATGGAAGCGCAGGTACAGGGCGTCAGCCAGTTCAGTAACCGTCGTCAGACGGTCAATCTTAACTATCGTCATCAGGAAAACCTGTTTCAGCTCTGGCGCAGCCTGCGCTTTGGCGATAATTTGCAATCCTGGTTAGAGCAACATGCGACTTTGCCATCGAACAAGGACACTTCACCATGAGCCTGAGGCCATTACTGGTTCTGGCAGCCGGACTGCTGAGCATCGGATGCGTGCCACGCATTGAAGTCACGGCACCCAAAGACCCTATCACCATCAATATGAATGTAAAAATCGAGCATGAGATCCACATCAAAGTTGATAAAGACGTGGAAGCGTTACTGAAAAACCAGAGCGGACTGTTCTGAGGAGAGCCATGATGAAACGCATAAGCGCGGCGCTGTTACTTGCCCTGACGATGGCGCACCCTGCCTGGGCACTGACGCTCGACGAGGCAAGGCAATCAGGCCGTGCAGGTGAAACGCTCTCCGGCTATCTGGCGGCACGTTCGCAGGACAGTGAAACGCTGGCGCTGGTGCAGCGGATTAATGCCGGGCGTCAGCAGGAGTATCAGCGGCTGGCCGGGCAGAACAATCTCTCCACGGCCGATGTGGCCAGCATTGCCGGACAGAAGCTGGTGAGCCGTGCTGCAGCGGGAGAGTATGTGCGTGGCATTAATGGTCAATGGCTGAGAAAAGAGGCAGACAGCAGCAACTAACCGGCGAAAAAAAACCGGGCACAGGCCCGGTCTTTGACAGCGTCATCCTGAGATGGCTGAGAATTATGCGGTCACGATCTGCGTGATAGCATCTTTCGCTTCAGCGGTCGCTTTGCTGGCCACTTCCGGACCGTAGGCGATGCCTTCAGCAAACACGAACTCAACGTCAGTGATGCCGATGAAGCCAAGGAACAGCTTGACGTAAGGGGTCAGCAGGTCAGTTGGGGTATCTTTGTGAATGCCACCACGGCTTGAGATAACCACTGCAGTTTTGCCTTTAACCAGACCTTCCGGGCCTGCTTCGGTGTAGCGGAACGTCACGCCAGCACGGGCAATCAGGTCGAAATAGTTTTTCAGCTGCGTAGGGATGTTGAAGTTGTACATTGGCGCGGCAATGACGATTTCATCATGAGCCTGCAGTTCTGCAATCAGTTCATCGGACAGATCCAGTGCTTCCTGCTGACGCGGGGAGAGTGGCGTATCAGAAGGACGCATTGCACCCACTAACTCACCATCCAGAACCGGAATCGGGTTAGCCGCCAGGTCACGTACAGTAACTTCTTTACCCTGTGCCTTTGCCTGTTCAACGTAGAAGTCAGCGAGCTGGCTTGATTGTGAGTAGCCTGCAAGGATGCTTGATTTCAGAACTAAAACTGTGCTCATGGTGGTTTCCTGTCTGTTACGCGGAAGACTTTCCGCTCAATGGTTTACACTCTACGGTTATCGATGGCGCGGTGAAAGCGCAATATTTCGAGACCCATGTTCGAATTTATTGAATAAGCGTAACCGGGAGCGGCCGCCTGAACAGTTCAGAATGTGCTATGATACGCGCAATTATTTTATTGAATCAGCTGGTTACCCCGGCTTCTGGGCGCTGCTTTATGTAGCGACACCGTCTGAGTAAGGTACGTCACAATTATGTCATCACCCGATACTTCCCCACTGGCAGCGCTCTGGTCACGGCTCGACGGTTTAATGCTGCGCGATCGCCAGCGGCTGCAGCGCCGCCTGCAGGGAGCCAGAAAAACCAAAAATCCTGAGGCGCAGCAGGGCATTGCCAGCGAGCTGGCGCTGGAGTTCGTCGCCGCCGAACAGCGCGTGGCCCAGCGCCGCGCGGCTACCCCAGCGATTACGTTCCCGGACAATCTGCCGGTGAGTCAGAAGCAGCAGGATATTGCTGAGGCGATTCGCGATCATCAGGTGGTGATTGTCGCTGGTGAAACCGGTTCAGGTAAAACCACCCAGTTGCCGAAAATTTGTCTGGCACTGGGACGCGGTGTTACCGGGCTGATTGGCCATACTCAGCCGCGCCGTCTGGCCGCGCGGACCGTGGCGAACCGCATTGCCGATGAGCTCAGCACCTCACTGGGCGGCTGTGTCGGCTACAAAGTGCGGTTCAACGACCAGGTCAGCGATCTGACGCAGATTAAACTGATGACTGACGGGATTCTGCTGGCGGAAATCCAGCAGGATCGCCTGCTGATGCAATATGACACCATCATCATTGATGAAGCCCATGAACGCAGCCTGAATATCGACTTCCTGCTCGGTTACCTGCGTGAGCTGTTGCCGCGCCGCCCCGATCTGAAGGTCATCATCACTTCCGCTACCATCGATCCTCAGCGCTTCTCCCGTCATTTCAATAATGCGCCGGTTATTGAAGTTTCTGGCCGCACGTATCCTGTTGAAGTGCGCTATCGTCCGGTGGTCGAAGAGGCGGATGATGGCGACCGTGATCAGCTGCAGGCGATTTTTGATGCGGTGGATGAACTGGGACGGGAAAGCCGTGGCGATATCCTGATCTTTATGAGCGGCGAGCGCGAAATACGCGACACCGCCGACGCGCTCAACAAACGCGATCTGCCGCACACCGAAGTGCTGCCACTCTATGCCCGGCTGTCCAATGCTGAGCAGAATCGGGTGTTTCAGTCGCACAGCGGTCGTCGCATCGTGCTGGCGACCAACGTTGCGGAAACCTCACTGACGGTGCCTGGAATTAAATATGTGATCGATCCCGGCACGGCGCGTATCAGCCGTTACAGCTTCCGCACCAAAGTGCAGCGTCTGCCGATTGAGCCCATATCCCAGGCGTCTGCCAATCAGCGTAAAGGGCGCTGCGGGCGTGTGTCAGACGGTATCTGTATTCGCCTCTACGCAGAAGATGACTTCCTGAGTCGTCCGGCCTTTACCGATCCTGAAATCCTGCGCACCAACCTGGCATCGGTGATCCTGCAGATGACCTCGCTGGGTCTGGGCGATATTGCCGCCTTCCCGTTTGTGGAAGCACCCGATAAACGCAATATTCAGGATGGTGTCCGTCTGCTGGAAGAGCTGGGGGCGCTGACGCTGAATGAAGAGAACGGCCACTACAAGCTGACCGGATCCGGGCGTCAGCTGGCGCAGCTGCCCGTGGATCCTCGCCTGGCGCGGATGGTGCTGGAAGCGCAGAAATTTGGCTGCGTGCGCGAAGTGATGATTATCACCGCAGGCCTGTCGATTCAGGATCCCCGTGAGCGTCCGGCAGATAAAAAGCAGGCTTCGGATGAGAAGCATCGACGCTTTGCTGATAAAGACTCCGACTTTCTTGCCTACGTGAATCTCTGGAACTATCTGGCGGATCAGCAGAAAGCGCTGTCCGGCAATGTTTTCCGTCGTCAGTGCAAAACCGACTTCCTTAACTATCTGCGCGTGCGGGAATGGCAGGATATCTATACCCAGCTGCGGCAGGTGGTGCGGGAACTGGGGATTCCGGTGAACAGCGAACCGGCTGAGCTGCAGCCCGTTCACTGTGCGCTGTTAAGTGGTCTGCTGTCGCACATCGGTCAGAAAGATGCCGATAAGCAGGAGTATACCGGTGCACGCAACACCCGCTTCGCCATCTTCCCTGGCTCCGGGCTGTTTAAGAAGCCGCCGAAGTGGGCCATGGTCGCGGAGCTGGTTGAGACCAGCCGCCTGTGGGGCCGCACGGCGGGGCGCATTGAGCCAGAGTGGATTGAGCCGCTGGCGCAGCATCTGATTAAGCGCAGCTACAGCGAACCGCACTGGGAGAAATCGCAGGGCGCGGTGATGGCCGCTGAAAAAGTCACGCTCTATGGTCTGCCGATTGTGGCCGCTCGCAAAGTGAACTATGGCAGCATCGATCCTACACTGAGCCGTGAGCTGTTTATCCGCCACGCGCTGGTGGAAGGCGACTGGCAGACGCGTCATGCTTTCTTCCGGGCTAACCAGAAGCTGCGTAGTGAAGTGGAAGATCTGGAACACAAATCCCGTCGCCGCGACATCATGGTGGATGACGAAACGCTGTTTGCTTTTTATGACCAGCGCATTGGCAAAGAGGTGGTGTCGGCGAAGCATTTTGACAGCTGGTGGAAGCAGGCCAGCCGTGAAAACGCCGAGCTGCTGAACTTCGACAAGCAGATGCTGATCAAAGAAGGCGCGGATAAAGTCAGCCAGCTCGACTACCCCAATTTCTGGCATCAGGGCAACCTCAAACTCAGGCTGAGTTATCAGTTCGAGCCAGGTGCCGATGCGGATGGCGTCACGGTGCATATTCCGCTGCCGCTGCTGAATCAGGTTGAGGATAGCGGCTTTGAATGGCAGATCCCAGGCGTGCGTCGTGAGCTGATCATCGCGCTGATTAAGTCGCTGCCCAAACCGCTGCGCCGTAATCTGGTGCCAGCTCCCAACTACGCTGAAGCGTTTCTGGGACGCGTGAAGGCGATGGAGATGCCACTGCTTGATGCGCTGTCGCGTGAGTTTCGCCGCATGACCGGTGTCACGCTGGAACGTGAAAACTGGCAGTGGGAACAGGTGCCCGATCATCTGAAAATGACGTTCCGCGTGGTAGACGAGCACAACCGTAAACTGCTGGAAGGTAAAGATCTCACCGCGCTCAAGGCGCAGCTGAAAGATAAAGTGCAGGAAACGCTATCGAAAGTGGCGGATGACGGGCTGGAGCAGAGCGGACTGCACATCTGGAGCTTCGGCGATCTGCCGCGCAGCTATGAACAGAAGCGCGGCAGCTATCAGGTCAAAGCCTGGCCTGCGCTGGTCGATGAGAAAGAGAGCGTCGCCATTCGCCTGTTTGACAGCGAGCAGGAGCAGCAAAAAATGATGTGGCGCGGTCAGCGTCGCTTGCTGCTGCTGAATGTGCCGTCTCCGGTTAAGTATCTGCATGAGAAGCTGCCGAATAAAGCCAAGCTCGGACTCTACTTTAACCCCTATGGCAAAGTGCTGGAGCTCATCGACGACTGTATCGCCTGTGGTATTGATAAGCTGATAGGTGAAGCGGGCGGTCCGGCCTGGGACCAGGGCGCGTTTGAGCAGTTGCGTGACAAAGTGCGCGGTGAACTCAATGAGACCGTTGTGACGATCGCACAACAGGTTGAGCAGATCCTCACGGCCGTCTTCAACATCAATAAGCGTCTGAAAGGCCGGGTTGATATGACCATGGCGCTGGCATTATCGGATATCAAGGCGCAGGTAAATGGTCTGGTCTATCGCGGCTTTGTCACCGGCAATGGCTGGCAGCGACTGGCCGATACGCTGCGTTATCTGAATGGTATTGAACGGCGGCTCGAAAAGCTGCCTGCTGACCCGCACAGCGATCGGGCGCGCATGTTAAAAGTGCAGGCAGTGGAACAGGCGTATCAGGCGTGGCGTAATAAGTTGCCGCCGCAGCGTCAGGATGATGAAGAGGTTCAGAACATCCGCTGGATGATTGAAGAGCTACGTATCAGCTACTTTGCTCAGCAGTTAGGCACACCTTATCCCATTTCAGATAAGCGCATCCTGCAGACGATGGAACAGATAGCGGCTTAAAAAGCCAGGGTGCGCGTCTTAACAGGCGCGCACCCAATGGTAAAGCGTCAGTGCGGTTACTGCGCGAGGGATTCCAGCTTGTCTTTAAACGAGGTGACCGAAATTGCGCGGTTGTCAGCCAGATAGCGATCTTTCGCTGCGGGCGCAGAGCTTTGTACCGCGATTAACTGCCAGCCATTATCGCTTTTAAGCAGCAGCGGTGAACCACTGTCACCCGGCAGCGTGTCACACTGATGCGACAGCACCGCACGTTGCGCCCAGCCGGTAATCAGGCAATCGCTATGGGAGTAGAGCGTATCCAGATGATCGGCCGGATAGCCTGCCTGCGTCACTTTACGTCCGGTCAGCTTCAGCGCCGCCGTGAGATCGCTGCGTGAGCCATCAAACAAGGGAATGGGCGTAATCGCTGAAGGCGGATTGCGTAATATCACAATGCCGTAATCATAGGGTGCTGCACTGCTCGGCACGATCCAGCCTTCGCCATCCGCTTTTAATTTTGACGCCAGCGAAGGTTCCACCCGCGCATCAATATCATGAAGCTCGTAGCGCCAGCCTTTATCGCTGGCCATAAATCGCAGCGCAACCGGCTTATCGAAATTCCCGGGCGGGGAAAGCAGACAGTGTCCGGCGGTCAGGGCCAGATGGGGAGAGATGAGCGTGGCAGTACAGAGGTTACCACTTTCGGTTTCCAGCTGGCCAATGGCATCCCAGGGGGCAGCAGTAATATCGGTGATTGCCTGGCGATGATCCTTGCCGAAGAACAGCATCTTAATCTCAGCAGGAGTAGGTGAGTCATCGTCATCATCGGCATGAACCGTGGTGGCAAAGCTGAAGAGTCCAACCATTAACAAGGTAGCCAGGCGCATAGAAATCTCAATGGCGAGAAAAAATTAACGTTATTGTTATTACGTAAGTACGGTAACTATAGTCGGTGAGCGTTGAAAAAGGGAGTTTTATTGGTTAATCAGTACGCTACAGCGTCTAAATAAAAAAGCTGGCTGCAACAATGCCACACAGGATCATAACAAGCAGAATAATTTCGAAGCGATAGCGACGCACTATTTCATCCACTCTCGTCATTTCATCCACTCCAGTAAAGAAACACCCGGCAGAACCGGGTGTTTTTATTCATCATCTCGTGGCCGTGCGCTGAAGGCGACCTTAGTTTTTAGCTGCTGGTTTCACAACTTTTTTGTGGTGCATTTTCTTAGCAGCCTGCGCTTTCTGGGCAGCTGGTTTAGTTACTTTTTTGTGGTGCATTTTTTTAGCAGCCTGAGCTTTCTGGGCAGCTGGTTTAGTTACTTTTTTGTGATGAACTTTTTTAGCAGCCTGCGCTTTCTGAGCGGCTGGTTTAGTTACTTTTTTGTGGTGAACTTTTTTAGCGGCCTGAGCTTTCTGTGCAGCAGGTTTTACCGCTTTTTTGTGGTGAACTTTTTTAGCAGCCTGCGCTTTCTGCGCTGCATCTTTTTTCACCGCTTTTTTGTGGTGTTTCTTAGCAGCCTGGGCTTTCTGAGCAGCTTTATGGTGTTTCTTGTGCGCAGTCTTGTGAACAGTTTTAGCCGGTGCTGCAGCGGCAGGAGTAGTAGTTGTTGCGGCTGGCGCAGCAGCTGGAGCAGCTGTGGTGTCAGCAGCGAAAGCAACAGAAGACATACCCATAGCAGCGGCGACAACCAGTGCAAATAATTTTTTCATCGCAAATCCCTCGGAGACTATTTTTTCATGTGTAGCCCACTGCGGGGCCGGTGAAGAGACTATAGGGAAATCAATGAACGGTGTCCGTGGGTGTTTGGTATCGGCGTGTAACCGATTGTACAAAGGCGGGAAAGGGCGGTCAGATGACCGCCCGAAAGCTTAGCTATTAAGGTAACGTTGTTCAAGGTGCTGGCGGAAGAAAGCCGGGTTCAGCGCTTCGCCAGTGGCGTTGATCAGCAACTGGTCGGTCTGGAAACGGCTGCCGTGCTGCCAGATATTCTGTTGCAGCCAGTCGAACACCGGCTGCAGCTCACCATGCTGAATCAGCTCACTGAGCTGAGGAATAGCCTTCTGTAACGACTGGAACAGCTGCGCGGCGTACATTGCGCCCAGCGTATAGGTGGGGAAGTAGCCGAAGGCGCCGTCGGTCCAGTGAATATCCTGCATACAGCCATCGCGGTAGTTACCCCGCGTATCCAGCCCCAGCGACTGCATCATCTTCTCATCCCACAGCGCCGGGATATCTTCAACCTCAATGTCCCCTTCGATCAACGCCTGCTCAATTTCGTAGCGTAAAATGACATGCGCCGGATAGCTGAGCTCGTCAGCGTCAACCCGGATCAGGCCAGGCAAAACCCGCTGGGTCAGGCGCACGAAATTATCCGCCAGCAGGGCGGGTTGATCGCCAAAGGTGGCGATCACCTGCGGCAGAATGCGCTGCAGGAATTCACGGCTGCGACCAAGCTGCATCTCCATAAACAGGCTTTGTGATTCGTGGATAGCCGTTGATCGCGCCAGTGCTACCGGCTGACCGCGCCACTGCTTCGGCAGATTTTGTTCATAGCGAGCATGGCCGGTTTCGTGAATCACGCCCATCATGGCACTGAGAAACTCATTCTCATTGTAACGGGTGGTAATGCGCACATCTTCCGGCACACCGCCACAGAAGGGATGTGCACTGATGTCCAGACGACCGTGGTTAAAGTCGAAACCCAGCGTCTCCATAATGCTCAGACCTAGCTGCCGCTGCGCAGGCACGGCGAATGGCCCCTGCGGCGTTATGACCTTCTGCTGTGCCTGTTTTTCCACGACCTGCTGTAAGAGGTCAGGTAGCCAGGTTTTCAGTTCGCCAAAGGTTTGATCCAGTCGGGCCCGGGTCATACCTGGTTCATAGAGATCCAGCAGCGCATCGTAACGGGAACAGCCACTGGCGTCGGCGCGGCGCTGGGCCTCTTCACGGCTCAGGCGGACCACCTCTTTGAGGTTGGCGGCAAAACCCTGCCAGTCATTGGCGGGACGCTGAGTGCGCCATGCATGTTCGCAGACCGAACCGGCGATCGATTTGGCTTCAACAAAATCATCAGGCAGCAGCGTTGCCTGCTGATATGCGCGCTGCATCTCGTTGAGATTGGCCCGCTCGACATCGTTCAGCGACTGCTGCTCAGCAGCCTTAAGCCACTCACCGACCTGAGGGGCAGTCAGAATCTGGTGTTGCAGCACGCTCATTTCAGCCAGTGCTTCACCGCGAGCCTGACTGCCGCCCGGCGGCATGGTGGTCTGCATGTCGCATCCGGCAATCGCCGTGACGTGACTGAAACGGGACAGGCGCTGGAAAGTTTTGGTCAGTTGTTGATACGCTGAGGTCACGTAAGACTCCTTGTGGTTTTAACGCTGCGCAATTTCGCGCAAGGTTAGATCAACCGGCCAGCAAAAGCGAACGCTGGCGCCGCCCAGCGGGCTGGACTCAATCGTCACCTTGCCGCTGAGCGCCTGAGCAATAGAGTAGACAATTGCCAGGCCTAATCCGCAGCCGCCTGTGGCGCGGTCGCGGCTCGGGTCAAGTCGGACAAAGGGTTCGAAAACCCGTTCACGCTCTTCCGGCGGAATGCCGGGACCATCATCTTCCACCTGCAGACACCCAATCGCGCCATCAAACCATAAACTGACACGCAGCCGCTGCTGAGCATAACGCAGCGCATTGTTCACCAGGTTATCCAGCACTCGTTCCATCAGGCGGGTATCAGAAACGCCGATGTTTTCACGCTGTGGCAGGTCAAGGTCGAGCCGTATGTCCGGGTTGATGGTGCGAAAATCGTCAAGCCGCTCGCTCAGCCAGCTGGCGAGATCCAGTGTTTTAAGATTGAGATCGACGCGCGGCCGATCAAGTCGTGCATAGGTCAGCAGTTCCTCTATCAGGCTTTCAAGCTGGCCGATATCGCGGTTCAGCGCTACCCGTTCGCCATCCGTAAGATTGTCGCTCATCTCTAACCGGTAACGCAGGCGCACCAGCGGCGTTCGAAGCTCATGGGCGATGCCATCAATCAGCTGCTTTTTGCTGGCTACCAGCGTATTGATATTCTCGGCCATCTGGTTGAAGGCGATACCAAGCCGAAAGAGGCTGGAGGTACTGTCAAAATGGGTACGTACATCCAGCTCACCCCGGCCAAAACGCTGCGCTGCTTTTTCCAGTCGCTGCATCTCCTGCCAGTGGGGACGAAGCCAGATGAACACCGGCAGTGCCAGAGACATGCCAATAAACACCAGCAGGGCAATATCCAGCAGCCGCATCTGATGCAGGTAGAAAAGATAGGGAATTGGTCCGACTGACAGCACATAGTGGCTGCGCGGAATATGCTGTAAAAAGGTGTACTGGTCATCGAGCGCAACAATCTCTCCGGCACGCAACCGACGCATGTTGCCTTCATCAAGCTGATATTTGTTCATCGGCTCGATGTGCAGGTCGAATGAGAGACCAAGATCGAGACTCTTGATGGTCTTATTCCAGTCGCGCGGCGGGATCTCGCGCAGTTCGCTGCGGATCAGGTAGAGCGAGCTGGCCATCAGGTCATTCATCGACTGGCGGCCTGCCCGCTCAGCGGTGAACTTATAAACCAGCCCCACCAGTAAGGCCATCACCAGGAAGCAGACAAACAGCAGCAGATAGAACTGAATAAAAAGCTTTCTCATAGTCCGCGGGTATCCCAGGCCTGAGGTGCAAACAGATAGCCTTTGTTGCGGATAGTTTTGATGCGGAAGGGCTCGGTGGCGCTGTCGTGCAGCTTTTTACGCAGCCGCGAGATCGCCACGTCGATGCTGCGGTCTAAACCATCATAGCTGACGCCACGCAATGTTTTCAGCAGCGCATCCCGGTTCAGTGTCTGGCCCGCATGACTGGCGAGCACCCAGAGCAGATCGAAATCTGCGGTAGAAAGGGCGATCTGCTCCTCAAACAGCGTGACCTGGCGGTTCAGGGCATCAATGGTCAGCGAGCCAAAACGCAGCATACGGTTGGCAGCAGGTGCGCTCGGTGTATCTTCCGGCTGTCCCTGATGGGACTGACGCAGGTGCAGGCGCAGGCGAGCCAGCAGCACAGCAGGCGGGGTGGTTTTCAGAATGTAATCCTGCGCACCCATCTCCAGGGCCAGAATATGATTCATGTCGCTGTCCAGTGACGTCAGTAACACAATCGGTCCCTGCCAGTTGGCCCGCAGGTCGCGGCAGATGGTCATGCCATCCTTGCCGGGTAACATGATATCCAGCATCACCAGATCCGGCTGCTGTTCCGCTATCACCGCTTCAGCACGATCACCGCGCGTCTCGACAATCACCTCAATATCATGACGACCCAGGTAAGCTGCAATCAGCGAACCCACTTCAGGTTCATCTTCAACATAAACAATTTTGTTCATAGTTCACAAAGCAGAAACAGACGTGAGAGAAATCATATCTTGTCCTGGTCCTGAGCTCTACGTTATCGCACGAAATATCCGTGGCTTGCTGGTATATAACCGTCAATATGTGCAATCATTAGCGCGGCATTTTTGCGCCAGGTTTGGGATATCGATGATTATCATGAGGAGCGTTAGTGTGTCTGATAAAGAGCTGGCATCAGCCATATACCCCGACCGCATCTGCTTCAATTACAGTGACTTTCTTTCCGCTTCCTGCAAAAAGCGCTGGAGCTTCGTTGATGCTATTTATGGTGTGATGCCGATCTTTGGCATGGTGACACGTAAATCAGCACACCGTTTACAGGGCAGTGACGACCCGTTAAAAGAATTAGCATTACAAATCATTTCTACTCAGGTCAGCGACGAAATTAACATCGCACGCCTGATTACGCTCGCAGAACAGCAGCAGATAAGCCGTTTTGATATTCTGCTCCCTTATCCGCTCTCTGCGGAGCAGCTGGACGCGATCCATCATGAATATTCAAAACCGCTGAATCTTACCCAGCAGGATGACCTGCTGTGTGTGTCGATCCCGGTGCAGTCACACTAAGCACCTCTCTCTCCAGGCTAGTAAATCAGTCAGTCTGACACCGGGCAGCGCTCATTATCCTCATGTACGCCTGCGTGTCCTGCGCTACCCGTGTCCAGACTCTCTGCAACAATGACGCCCGATGGATCCGGCGCTATGTGGTTAGCTGCCACACAGCGGGCAGCGTCGCAGCAATCAGTAATCCCATTGCAATCCGCTCCAGCGAGGTCAGCGCAACATCAGCGCGGCCGCCGCGTCGGGCAAACAGAAACAACAGCAGGCCTGGGGAGTAGAGCACGACTGACGCCATCAGGTGCATTGGCCCCGACGCGTAAAGCAGCCAGATGCCATACAGACTGGCGCCGACACCCACCGCCATCGCCATGGGTTTATTCTGTCCGCGCACCACTTTGATCAGGTATAACCCCACCAGCAAATAGGGCACCAGAATCATCTCTGAGGCGATGGTCAGCAGGTTATTGTAGTTAGCACCGGTCAGGGCAATCAGGATCAGGCAGAGCTGAATGCTGCCGTTGGTCAGCCACAGCGAGGCGGCCGGCGCGTTGTGTCGGTTCTGCCGGGCGATAATGCGAGGAAACGCCCCCTGCTGCGCAGCAATCAGCGGCACTTCAGCAGCCATGATCGTCCAGCTCAGGTAGGCACCACAGACAGAGACGATCAGGCCAATCGCAATCACCGCATCGCCCCAGTTGCCCATCAGTCTTGTCATCAATCCCGCCATGGACGGATTGCGCATTTCAGCCAGTTCAGCGCGCGGAACCACGCCCAGCGACAGCAGGGTTACCAGCAAATAGACCAGTAAGGCAGCCAGAACGGCAAAAAGTGTTGCACGGCCCACATCCTTTTTCTGACGTGCACGCGCAGAAACCACCACCGCACCCTCAACCCCGATAAAGACCCAAAGAGTGATCAGCATGGTTTGCTTGATCTGCTCCCAGAGCGGTTGCCCCAGCGTGACGCCGGAAAAATCGAAGCGAAAGCGATCATAATTGAACGCCATCACCGCCAGCACAATGAACAGCAGTAAGGGCACCAGCTTGCCCAGCGTGGCCATCAGATTGATGCTGGCTGCTGTCTGCACACCGCGCAGCACCAGCCAGTGAACCAGCCACAGCAGCACGGATGCGCCCAGCATCGCCTGCCAGGTGTTGCCATCACCAAAAATAATCCGGTCCGGCGTATCGGTGAAGAAGCTCAGGGCCGAGAAGACAATTACCAGATAGGAGACATTGGCGATAACAGCACACAGCCAGTAGCCCCATGCAGAGCAGAACCCCATTAGTTCGCCGAATCCGGCGCGGGCGTAAGTAAAGATGCCGCCGTCAAGTTCGGGTTTAAGGCGGGTTAACAGCAACATCGCCAGCGAAAGAAAGATAATGCCGACACCGGTGATCAGCCAACCCAGCAGCAGAGCAGCCGGACCGGCCACTGCAGCCATGTTTTGCGGCAGACTGAACACACCTGCACCCAGCATTGAGCTGAGCACCAGTGCTGTCAGCGCACCGAGACCTAATTTTTTCTCCAAAACAACCTTCCCGCTAGCATATATGGCTGGGTAAATCGGATTATATCGCTGGGTTATGTCAGACCAATGGCACAATCCAGGGACAATATCCGGTAAAACAGGCGGGGGATTTTACGGAGTGTGGCAGGGGATGGCAATGCATAACTATGCAAAACAAAGCAGGTTTGCAAACAGCAGGGCGGCGGGTGCCGCCCTGTGAGGGATTACTTAAACAGGTCAGCCGTCACGGTCAGGTTACCGCCACTCTGGTTCTGCCACTGACGAGTCACGTGATAGAACTTGGCACCTTTATCTGAAGCACGCTTCGCCACTTCTTCTGAAACCTCAGTAGGTGAACCGAAGTGGCCCGTGAAAGTCACGGTATCAAACGGCTGCATCTGCGCGGCGGTAATCGCGTTAACTTCCTGCACCGATTTACCGTTAGGCAGATTCACCGTGTAGCGCTTACCGGTAGAGCTTTGTGTTTCGAAGAAACGGCCCACTTTGTTGCTTGGCGTTTCAGATGAGGCCACGCCAGGAATCTCTACGTTAGCGGCTGCCGCGCCACCGGTTGCCAGCGCAGCTTTACCTGCTTCTGAATCGGCTGGGATGGCGTTTGGTGTCTGCACTGTACGTTCTTTAGCATCCGCTTTGTAGACATAGGCGGTGACGTACTGGTTGCCACCGCTGTTAGCATCAATCTGGCGCACGATAAAGAATGATGCGGCACCTTTCTCTTTCGCGGCTTTTGAAATCGCGTCGTTAACATCCGGCTGGCTGGCAAAGAAGCCGCTGACCGAAACGGTATCAAACGGTTCAAGTCTGTAGGCTTCTGCTTTTGGCAGTTCATTAACGCCGTTAAAGCGACGATACGTTGTTGACGCTGAAGCTGCCGGCGCATCGGCTTTATAGAGGTCAGCCGTGACGCGCCAGTTACCGCTGTTGCCGTTACTGTCGTTGATTGCCTGGATGTAATAAGAGGCAGCGCCCATCTGATCTGCACGCTTAGAGACGGCATCGGCAGCGTCGCCGATCGCGTTGAAACGGCCGGTGATATTAATACGTTCGAATGGCTTCAACGCTGCCGCTTTTTCTGGCGTTAACTCCTGCGCAGCGAATGCGTTGGCTGCCAGCAGGGACAACAAAGTGGACGCCAGAATAGTGTTCTTCAGCTTCATAAAAATAATCCTTCGCCTTACGCAAAAATGAGTACGAAAACGTGCTGGACTCTTGATGTATAACAGATTAGCCGCTGATTATTACATGTTATAAACAGACTGTCGCAGCGATTTTTTGTGTCAGATCGCGTTATTCAACCATCATTTTTTCATTTAATTGTCATCAAACGCAGTTATGGCCCGTTTTAGCCACGGTTATCACTAAAAGCGATAACTAATATCGGTTAAACAGTTAATGCATTGTTAATTATAGGTTTTTATTGATGCTTAATTCGCCCGCAGATCATTATCACTGGCAGAATATTTGCCTGTCAGGCTGTTTTACAGTGGGTTAACCCCGATTTTTAACCAGAACGCTGAATAATTGAGTGAATGTCATCACTCTGTACAGACGCTATAGATCGCTGGTCACATTTTCAGTAGGTTATAAACACTTTGAAATACATGCATTTCGTCTATAAGTAACCGAAACGGCGTTTCAGTTGCGTAATCGTGGTGCAGATACGGGCCATCATCCTTAACCGATGAAAGGAAACACTATGTTAATTGGAATACCCAAGGAAAGGTTGCCAAACGAGTCGCGCGTGGCCGCCACGCCAAAGACCGTGGAACAACTCATCAGGCTGGGTTTTAGTGTCACCGTGGAGCGTGACGCAGGTAAACGCGCCAGCTTCGATAATGAAAGCTATATCGCCGCTGGCGCCACGCTCAGCGACAGAGATCAGGTCTGGCAGTCCGACATCGTGCTGAAAGTAAATGCACCCGATGACGAAGAGATTGCACTGACCCGCGCGGGTAGCACGCTGGTTAGCTTTATCTGGCCCGCGCAACATCCCGATCTGCTGTCAAAACTGGCCGCGCGTCAGGTCACTGTCATGGCAATGGACTCGGTGCCGCGCATTTCACGGGCGCAGTCGCTGGATGCGCTGAGCTCCATGGCAAACATTGCCGGTTATCGTGCGATTGTGGAAGCTGCGCATGAATTTGGTCGCTTCTTTACCGGGCAGATCACGGCGGCGGGCAAAGTGCCACCGGCAAAAGTGATGGTGATTGGGGCAGGTGTGGCCGGGCTGGCAGCAATTGGTGCAGCGGGCAGTCTGGGCGCGATTGTCCGGGCGTTTGATACCCGTCCCGAAGTCAAAGAGCAGGTGCAGAGTATGGGCGCCGAATTCCTTGAACTCGACTTCGAAGAGGAAGCTGGCAGCGGTGATGGCTATGCCAAAGTGATGTCCGAGGCGTTCATTAAAGCGGAAATGGCACTGTTTGCCAGTCAGGCCAGAGAAGTCGATATCATTGTCACCACGGCGCTGATCCCTGGCAAACCGGCACCGAAACTGATCACCGAAGAGATGGTTGCCAGCATGAAGCCCGGCAGTGTGATTGTGGATTTGGCCGCGCAGACTGGCGGCAACTGTGCGCTGACCGTCGCGGATCAGGTTACTGTGACACCTGACGGCGTCAAAATCATTGGCTATACCGACCTGCCGAGCCGTCTGGCAACGCAATCCTCCCAGCTTTATGGCACCAACCTGGTCAACCTGATGACGCTGCTGTGCAAAGAGAAGAATGGCGAAATCCAGGTCGACTTCGACGATGTAGTCGTACGGGGCGTGACTGTGGTGCGCGAGGGGGAAGTCACCTGGCCGGCACCGCCGATTCAGGTGTCCGCTGCACCTCAGGCTGCACCGGCAACCGCGAAACCGGCAGTGAAGATTGAGGTGAAACCTGTTTCACCGTGGCGAAAATATCTGCTTATTGCTCTGGCCATCGTGCTGTTTGGCAGCCTGGCCAACGTGGCGCCTGCCGATTTCCTCTCCCATTTTACCGTGTTCGCGCTCGCCTGTGTGGTGGGTTATTACGTGGTCTGGAACGTCAGTCATGCGCTGCATACGCCGCTGATGTCCGTGACCAATGCCATATCCGGCATCATCGTGATCGGGGCAGTCTTGCAGATGGGGCACGGTGGCTGGGTCACCTTTATCTCCTTTATTGCCGTGCTGATTGCCAGCATCAATATCTTTGGTGGCTTTACCGTCACCCAGCGCATGCTGAAAATGTTTCGTAAGGGGTAAGACATGTCTGGCGGATTAGTCACTGCAGCCTATATTGTTGCTGCAATTCTCTTCATCTGTAGCCTTGCCGGTCTCTCGCGTCACGAGACGTCTAAGCGGGGTAATATTTTTGGCATCAGCGGCATGGCGATTGCGCTGGTCGCCACCATTTTTGGTCCGGACAGCGGTAACGTGGTCTGGATCCTGCTGGCGATGGTGATTGGCGGCGCTATTGGTATCCGCATGGCAAAGAAAGTCGAAATGACCGAAATGCCGGAACTGGTCGCGATTCTGCACAGCTTTGTTGGCCTGGCCGCGGTACTGGTCGGCATAAACAGCTATATCGACCATGCACCTGGCCTGCCAGCAGTGATGGAAAATATCCATCTCAGTGAAGTGTTTATCGGTATTTTTATCGGTGCCGTCACCTTCACCGGCTCGCTGGTGGCGTTTGGCAAGCTGTGCGGCAAAATCTCCTCAAAACCGCTGGCGTTACCGCATCGTCACAAGCTCAATCTGCTGGCGCTGCTGGTCTCGTTCCTGTTGCTGCTGTGGTTTGTTAACACCAGCAGCAGCGCTGCGCAGGTCTTTGCGTTGCTGCTGATGACGGTGATTGCACTGGCGTTTGGCTGGCATCTGGTCGCGTCGATTGGCGGTGCCGATATGCCGGTCGTGGTATCGATGCTGAACTCCTATTCAGGCTGGGCCGCCGCCGCCGCCGGTTTCATGCTCAGCAACGATCTGCTGATTGTGACCGGTGCACTGGTGGGTTCGTCCGGTGCGATTCTCTCCTATATCATGTGTAAAGCGATGAACCGTTCGTTCATCAGCGTGATCGCGGGTGGATTCGGTACTGAAGTCAGTCGTGGTGACGAAACGCAGGAAGCGGGAGAGCATCGTGAAATTACCGCTGAAGAGACCGCAGAGATGCTTAAAGCCTCCCGCTCGGTGATTATTACCCCAGGCTACGGCATGGCCGTGGCGCAGGCGCAGTATCCGGTAGCGGAAATCACGGCACGTCTGCGCGCGCTTGGCATCAAAGTGCGCTTCGGCATTCATCCGGTCGCGGGGCGTTTGCCGGGACACATGAACGTGCTGCTGGCTGAGGCCAAAGTGCCTTATGACGTGGTGCTGGAGATGGACGAAATCAACGATGACTTCAGCGACACCGACACGGTGCTGGTGATTGGTGCTAACGATACCGTCAACCCGGCAGCGCAGGATGATCCCCGGAGCCCGATTGCGGGAATGCCGGTGCTGGGAGTGTGGAAGGCGCACAACGTGGTGGTGTTCAAACGTTCAATGAACACAGGCTATGCCGGGGTTCAGAATCCGCTGTTTTTTAAGGAGAACAGTCAGATGCTGTTTGGCGATGCCAAAGCCAGCGTGGAAGCAATTCTCAAAGCGCTGTAATAAAAAAAGGGCGGCTAATCAGCCGCCCATTTTCTTTACGAGGAGACGTTAATCCTCCTCGTCCTCTTCATCATCCAGATCAATCGGCGACTTGAAATCGTCAGGCTTAAGCGCCAGCAGATCGCAACGCAGATGATCGATCACCTGTTCCGCCGTATTGCCCAGGAACGCCGCTGATAGTCCGGTCCTTCCGATGGTGCCCAGCACGACTACGCCGGCACCGAGATGCGCGGCCAGATCGGGGATAACCTCTTCCGGCAAGCCTTTAGCCACGTGGGTGAACTCTTCACCAATTGAGAATTTCTGGCGCAGTGCTTTCATGGCCACCAGATGCTGACCCCGGATAGCATCGTTGTAGACGCTGGGATCAAAATCGGGCAGTTCGATAGCAATATTGATTGGGGTAATCGGGTAGGCACCGACAAGGTGGACTTCGGTCTGATTCACCTTTTCCGCCAGCTTCATCGTTTCACGAATCAGCTTCTGATTCAGGCCATCGTGATGCGGCTCTTCGCTGGCAAGATTGACGGCGACAATGGCTTTACCGCCTTCCGGCCACGGCTGATCTTTGACCATCCAGACCGGGCACGGGCATTTACGCAGCAGATGCCAGTCGGTCGGGGTGAAAATCACGGACTCCAGGCGGTCATGCTGATGCGCCATTTTCAGCACCAGATCATGCTGATGAGCGAGCACTTCCTGAATGATGGCCTCAAAGGGGCGGTTATGCCAGATCACTTTGATATCAATGTCGACACCGGCATCAAGATAAGCGCGGGCCTGCTCGCGGATCCATTCGGTACGCTGGCTGATGACACCCTGGCGCATAGACGCGCGCTCATCCGGCGAAAGCAGGGTGGTCATTTCATATGAGAAGTCATAGATAGGCAGGAAGGCTTTAATTCTTCCGCCGATACGTTGATTCAGATAGACCGCACGTCGCAGCGCGGGCTGATCGTCTTGCTGGGCATCAATGGCGACCAGAATATTTTGGTACTGGGACATGAGGCGTTCTCCTTAAACCAGAGCGACTGGAGTAAAGATAGCCTATGTTATACAGCGGAAGAAGTGAAAAAGTTATTGCCGGATCAATAAAATAAGATTTATTGATCCGGCTATGAATCAGGCGGCCTGGTGACTCTGGCCCGCTAACTCTTCCAGCAGGGCGTGGTTTTCAATCGTGATGTATTTGCCTTTCACCGCCAGCATACCGGACTTCTGAAAACGGCCCAGCAGGCGACTGATGGTTTCAACCGTCAGGCCCAGGTAATTACCAATGTCACCGCGCGTCATGGTGAGGCGAAATTCACGCTGTGAAAAGCCGCGCTGGCCGAAACGGCGTGAGAGGTTCCAGATAAACGCCGCCAGTCGCTCCTCAGCATTTTTCTTCGACAACAGCAGAATCATATCCTGGTCGCCTTTAATCTCACCGCTCATTAAACGCATCATCTGCTGACGCAGTGCCGGCATTTTACCTGACAGGTCATCCAGCGTTTCAAAAGGAATTTCACACACCATGGCCGTTTCCAGCGCCTGCGCAAAGCTGGGATGGCTGGCATTTAAAATGGCATCAAAGCCAACTAAATCACCCGCCAGATGGAAACCGGTAATTTGCTCATCACCCTGTTCGGTAATGGTATAGCTTTTAATACTGCCGGAACGAATGGCATACAGAGACCTGAGTTCGTCTCCCGCTTTAAAAAGGGTTTGCCCTTTCTGAATCGGTTTTTTACGCTCAATGATATTGTCGAGCTGATCCAGCTCATGTTCATTTAACGTGAAGGGGATGCAGAGCTGACTGATGCTGCAATCCTGGCAGTGAATGGCACAACCGCCCGACTGAATACGACGTATGCTGCGTTTTTCAGGGATCATAATGGTTTGCTCGACGATAAGTGACTGGGGTCAATTTTAACATTTTTTGTGCTGAAGGGAACTCATCCGAGCAGTTTTACACCCACAAACATTATGGATGAGTTACACGGCGTCAAAGGCCGCTGTGACGGGCTTTTCAGTACCCGGGTAGAGACCGCTGTCACGATAACTTTCCGCTTATGTGATCTGTTGCACGATTCTCTACGGCCCGTTAGGGTGGGAAAAGGCGGGTGGCCCGGTAATTCCAGGTTTTGCTACGCTAACTGTTAAAGCCTGTCTGACACATTCGATCAATTTAACCCGGTGTGAGAAAACCATGAACCTTGATGATAACGATCTTTTTCGGGATGCCATGGGCGATGTCACGCCATTGAAAGACACCACCACGACCCTGTGGCTGAAAGCCCCTTCAACCAAAGCACCACGCAAACCGCCGGGCGAATCTGAGCTGGAGAATTTCCTGACCCGGGGTGACCTGGAGATTATCCCACTTAATACGCAGCTGGAATATAAAGCCGACGGCATCCAGCAGGGTATTCTGGATAAACTCCGTCGGGGTGAATACAAGCTGGATGCCAGTCTCAACCTGTTACGGCAACCGGTGGAAACCTGCCGTCAGGCGCTGTTCAATTTTATGATGCAGGCACACAAACAGGGATTACGAAATTTGCTGATCATTCACGGCAAAGGACGTGATAACGAGTCACATGCCAATATCGTACGAAGCTATCTCGCGCGCTGGTTACAGCAGTTTGACGACGTACAGACTTTTTGCGTGGCACAGACCCGCCATGGCGGAGGCGGTGCGCTCTACGTGGGTTTACGTAAAACCGATAAAGCGCGCCTTGAAAACCGCGAGCGACATGCGAAACGCAGCCGCTAGCTGTGAAATTTACGAATGGTAGACATCAGCACTTCGGCACTCAGGCTGAGCTCTGCGCCGGTACGCGTAATGATGCCCACTGGCTCGCCCGGGCCGGATGAGTTGATCGGCAGCGCACAGACCGCGTTGTGGCTGAGATCCTCTTTAATCGCGCCGGAAGGAACGAACCAGATATAGTCGTAGCGGAGAGCCAGCTGGCGTGCCAGTGAGGTCGATGAGGTCTCGATGCAGTGAGGTGGCAACGTACATCCCTGCTCATCCAGCATCTGTTGTGCAATCCGGCGCGGTGCAGTGCCTTCGGGCGAAATCACCACCGGCCACTGCATTGCCCGTGACAGCGTGACGTTGTCACTTAAAAGCGGGTGTTCCGGCCTTACCACCAGCTTAAGCGACTCCAGAAAAAGCAGCTCATAGGTCAGACCGGTCATCATGTCGCTGTCCGCCATCCGTCCAATGCCGATATCAAACTCACCGCCGCGTAATCCCGCCAGCAGCACATTGTTGTGCAGCGTTGCCACCTGGATAGTGGTATTGGGTTGTAACTGATGAAAACGATCAAGAATGCGTGGCAGCATCCCCATTGCGGCGGTGGTCAGCGCACCCAGCCGGATAATCACCGGCGCATCGCCTGGCTGCTCATTAAAACTTTGACCGGCATGATTGAGCGCGTCGAGCACACGCACGGCATGCGTCAGAAATTGTTCCCCCATGGTGGTCAGTTGCGCGCCCAGACGGCCACGTTCAAACAGACGAACGCCGGTCAGTTCCTCCAGCTCATTCAGGGTTTTAGACAGGGCAGGCTGACTCAGGCTAAGCGTCTCAGCCGCCCGGCCCAGCGTACCTTGCTGCGCAACCGCAACAAAGGTGTGTAAGTGGCGCAAGCGAATGCGCTGATTGAAAAGGATATTTTTTTCCATATCCTAAACTTAATGAGAATGAAGGGCGTGAGGCAACTGTTAATAATGAATTCTGTTAACTTTGCTGCAAATTTTTTTTAACAAAAGCACGGGAATGACCGCTTCGCTGTTTAAGACCATGATTTTCAAGCATTCATCTTAAAACGGTTGTAATGTGTTCATTCTCTGGTTAAAGAGAAATCAACGACTTAATTGCATGAATATGAATGATTCTCACTATCAAACAAAAATCTGACCGCTTAAGGTTAACGATCGGCTATCATAAACGCCGTTTTTTTTACTTAAACTGATGCCAGATTTCTTTACTCAGGGAGTGTTCATTGACCAGCATCGAGGCGGTAGATGTCCGCCAGCTTATCAACCAGCAGCAACTGAGCCCCTGGCAAAAGCGGCTCATTGCTCTCTGCTTTATCGTGGTAGCACTCGATGGCATGGACATTGCGATTATGGGTTTTATTGCGCCGACGCTTAAAGCCGCGTGGGGCGTAACAAATCATCAGCTCGGCGTTGTCATCAGCGCCGCCTTAATCGGTCTGGCGCTGGGTGCGATGGTAGCGGGGCCGCTGGCTGACCGTTATGGCCGTCGCATGATGATTATCTTAAGCGTTTTCTTTTTTGGTCTCTGGACGCTGGCAACCGCGCTGTCACAAAACATTGAACAGATGATGCTGTTCCGCTTCCTGACCGGGCTGGGGCTGGGTGCCGCAATGCCCAACGTCGGTACGCTGGTGGCGGAGTATGCGCCTGAACGGCGGCGGGCATTTCTTATCACCGTTGTGTTCTGCGGCTTCACCTTTGGCGCGGCCAGCGGGGGATTTGCCGCTTCATGGCTGCTCCCGCGCTATAACTGGCACTCCGTGCTGCTACTGGGCGGCATACTGCCGCTGCTGGTGCTGCCATTACTGATTCGTGGCCTGCCGGAATCCGTGCGATTCCTCATCAGTCGTGGTGCACCGGCTGCCCGCATTCACGCCATCCTTGATCGGATGATGCCGGGCAAAACCCGACCAGACTGTGCGTTTCACGCGCCGGAAGTCAGCGTGCCGGCGGGTGGCGCGATCGGCACCGTCCTGTCACGCCGCTATCTGTTTGGCAGCACGATGCTGTGGGGTGGCTATTTTATGGGACTGTTCATGGTCTACCTGATTGGCAGCTGGCTGCCATCACTGGTCAACACGCTGGGCATGTCTGTCACCGAAGCGGCGATTATCACCGCGATGTATCAGGCTGGCGGGACGCTGGGATCGTTGTTTGCAGGCTGGATGATGGATCGCTTTAATGCCAATCTGGCGCTGGCAGCGATTTACGGCTGTGGCGGGCTGTTTATCGTGGCCCTTGGCTTTTCGCCAGCCGAAGTGGGCATGATGAGCGCAATCGCTTTTTGCAGTGGCTTCTGTTTCAACGGCGCTAACACCGGCATGAATGCCTTATCCGCCAGCTACTATCCCACGCACGCACGCGCCACTGGCTCCAGCTGGATGCATGGTGTGGGCCGCATTGGTGCGATTTTAAGCGCTTTCGTCGGTGCAGAGATGATGTCACTCGGCTGGTCTTTCAGCGTTATCTTTCTGCTGCTGGCGATACCGGCTGTGATCACTACCCTGATGCTGCTGTTAAAAAACCGCTATGGCTTTAAGCCGATCACAGATTCGTGATTTTTTCCACTGGCGCCAGCGCGTTGCATTACATTAGCAGCAACGATCATGGTGTCAGGTGGATAAGATGGACAACTTTATCAGTGCGGACCTCATCCGCACCCGTTTCTCTCAGGCAATGTCAGCCATGTATCAGCAGGAAGTGCCGCAATATGGCACGCTGATGCAGTTGGTCGCAACCGTTAATGAACGCGTACTGGAAGCGGATAGTGCGCTGAAAGATCGCCTCACGGCTGCTGATGAAATCGGCCGACTTAATGTTGAACGTCATGGCGCGATCCGTGTCGGCACCGCAGACGAACTCGCCACACTGCGACAGGTGTTTGCAGTGATGGGAATGCATCCGGTTGGCTATTACGATCTCTCTCAGGCAGGGGTGCCGGTGCACTCCACCGCGTTCCGGCCAGTAACCGATGCGGCACTGCGGCGCAACCCCTTCCGGGTCTTTACCTCGCTGTTACGCCCTGAACTGATCGACGATGCGGCGCTGCGCGAAAAAGCGGCGGAGATTCTCTCTGCGCGCAACATTTTCACTCCCCGTTGCCGGGCGTTGCTGCAACTGCATCAGCAGCAGGGCGGATTAACGGAGGAGCAGGCCGGTGAATTTGTGACTGAAGCGCTGGAAACCTTCCGCTGGCATGCTCACAGCAGTGTAGACAGCCAGACCTATCAGGCGCTGAACCAGCAGCACCGGCTGATTGCGGATGTAGTCTGCTTTCCCGGTTGTCACATCAACCATCTTACGCCGCGCACACTGGATATCGACCGTGTCCAGCAACTGATGCCGTCGCGCGGTATCGATCCGAAAACCCTGATCGAGGGGCCGCCTCGTCGTCAGGTCCCCATCCTGTTACGTCAAACCAGCTTTAAAGCGCTGGAAGAGCCGATCATCTTTAAAGAAGGTCATCAGGGAACGCATACGGCGCGCTTCGGGGAAATTGAGCAGCGCGGGGCAGCGCTGACGCCCGCAGGACGCGCACTCTACGATCGATTACTGAGCGAGGCGGGCAGCGGTCAGGATAATCAGCAACACCAGCAACATCTGTCGACGATTTTCCGCGATTTCCCTGACGACGAAACCACGCTGCGCCAGCAGGGACTGGCGTGGTTTCATTATCGCCTGAGCGAAAAGGGTATTGCTACGCCGCCTGCCCAGGGGGAATCGCTGGAGACCCTTATCAAAGAAGGGCGTGTACTGGCTGACCCCATCACCTATGAGGATTTTCTTCCCGTGAGCGCAGCAGGCATTTTTCAGTCTAACCTTGGCGATCGGGCGCAGGTTCGTTCGGCGGGACAGGCGAGCCGGCAGGCGTTTGAAGCCGCATTGGGTACCCCTGTGCTGGATGAAATGGCGTTATATGAAGAGCGCCAGCAGCGCTCACTGGCGCAGTGCGGCCTGCGCGAGGCCTGACAGTGTCTACGGGCAACGTCTTCGTTGCCCGCGTTGCTCTCTTCACCACAGCCCTGTTAAGCGGATGGTCCTGATGGAAGGTAATCGATCAGGCCTGTTCAGTTCACCTGGAAAAAAGACGCTTCACCATCCAGCGCAAATTTACCGGCGTGAGTATCCTGATGTGTTAGAAAACTGACTAATTATTTGCAGTAAAAACGCGTGGGACGCGTGAGAAATGTGGATATCGTCGGCGCTGACAACGCATTCACGTGCTGGGGAAACGTAAACAACGTTAATCCCTGGTCATCACTGACGCTCTTAACCTGTTGATGGGCATGTTAACCCCTGCATCTCTCGCTTCGGCATATTCTGCAAATCCCCTCCGTACCTGGACAATACTGGCGTGCCTGCAAATAATGGAGGAACGTTTAGACAGGGAAACAGGAATGAAAAACGAAACGGGTCTGAGGATCATGACTGCTGAGGGAGAGTTACGTGGAGGCATGGATGATGACCTTTTCGTATTTAAAGGCATACCTTATGCGGCGGCACCGCAGGGCGCACTACGCTGGCGCCCGCCTCAGCCAGTGATACCGTGGCAGCATGTGCGCGATGCCACGGCGTTCGGGTCATCTGCCTGGCAAAATCGCACGTATTGCCAGGCTGTGGGCGGCGGCGATCCCGGTGAGTTTAGTGAAGATTGTCTCTACCTGAATGTCTGGACACCCGATGTCGAACCGTCAACGCCGCTGCCGGTGATGGTGTGGCTGCACGGAGGAGGCTACACCATTGGTGCGGGCGGCCTGGCACCGTACAGCGGCAAACCGCTGGCGTCCCGGGGCGCAGTGGTGGTCACCCTTAACTACCGACTGGGTCATCTCGGCTTCTTCTCACACCCGGCCCTGGACGCTGAGTATCCTGCCGCGGGCACGGTAAACAACTTTGGTCTGCTTGACCAGATTGCCGCACTGCAGTGGGTGCAGCGCAACATTCCTGCATTCGGCGGCGACCGCCGCAATGTGACGCTTTTCGGTGAATCCTCTGGTGCGCGCAGTGTGCTGTCACTCTGCTGTTCACCACTGGCCGAAGGGCTGTTTCACAAAGGCATCGTACAGAGCGCCTATAGCCTGCCGGACACGCCGCTGAAAAAAGCGCGTCAGCAGGGCGTCGCTGTAGCCCGCCATTTTGGACTGCCGGCCGATGTCAGCGCAGAGGCGTTGCGCGCACTGCCCGCTGACGCCTTCTGGTCGCTGGACGGCCCACTGGCGATTCCGCCGGTACCCATTGCCGGTGACGCCGTTTTGCCTGAGCCCATGTTGAAAACCTTTATGGCGGCAAAACAGCACCGTCTGCCGCTGATGGCAGGCAGTAACAGCGATGAGGCCAGCGTTCTGGAATATTTTGGTGTTGATGCTACTGCAGTGCTGCAGCAGTTACGCGACAAAAATCGACTCACTTACCGTACGCTTAAATGGATGTATGACATCCATGACGATCATCTATTGGGACGCGCCGTGGCACGCGATATGGCTTTCACGCTGGTGCCATGGCTGGTGATGCGGGCACAGCACAATGCGGGCATGCCGGGCTGGCGATACTGGTTTGATTATGTTTCAGAGCATGCGTACGATCTCTATCCACACGGTACCTGGCACGGTAATGAAGTGCCCTATGTATTGAATACTTTGAGCCAGATGCCCGATCCCAACGAAAATCGTCCGTTCAGTGATACCGATCGGGCCTTTGCTGAGCAGGTCAGTGACTACTGGTTTACCTTCGCCCGAGATGCCACAGAATATAAGCACCAGCTGGAAGGCGAGGTCGCCTGGCCCGCCTGGCATCCGGGGCAGGATGTGACAATGTCACTTGGTCAGGAGCATAAAAGCGGATTGGTTCTGAAGCGAAACTTTATGCGCGCCCGAATGCGTCTCTTCAGATTATTAATGACGCATCTGGTCAGGCTGTAGGTGTGCCATTAAGATTAGCCTGCTAATCATTAAATTTTTCAAATGAAATTAATCTGCTTAATTAACTGTAAGGTATTAAAATTTGAGAATTTTACAGCGTTAAATCCTATTTGACGCTGTAAAATAATAGGTAACAAAACAGTTACATTTTCACCTTCCTGTGCCGATAAACCTCCTATGCCCGACGCTTGCGGGTCAACGTGTATAGGATTTTGGTATGGGAATGCTCAAAAATTTTACCATTCGCGCAGTGATGCTCACGATTCTGGGGCTGTTTTGCTTACTGTGGACCGGCGTCGGGCTGTATAGCATCCACTCTCTTGGCGCGCTCAGCGAAGGCAACGAGGTTGACCGTCATCTGGTTGAGCAAATGACGGTGCTGAGCAAAGGAAACGATCAATATTTTCGTGTTGTCACGCGCTTGTCCCGTGTGATGGAAAGCAAAGCGGCAGGTAAAACCCTGACCGACGAATCGTACGCGCCGGTGCAACAGGCGCTGGATGGTATGACCCAGCAACTGGCACGCTTCAAACAGCTCGCCCCCGGTCCGATGAACCCGGAAGTCGTGGATGGTGTGATTCAGAGCTGGCAGAAGCTGCTGGATGAAGGCGTAACGCCACAATTTCAGCTGGCGCGTCAGCCAACACCTGATGCTTATCGCCAGCAGGCGAACAACGTCACTCCGGCATTAAGCCGCGCGTTTGGCGTCAGCGCAGAGAAATTCAGTCAGGGTGCAGCTCAAAAGCTGGATACCACCCGCGTTGAAGTTGATCACCTCACCGCGACGACGAAAACAATAATTACCATCACGGTCATCATTGGTCTGTTTATTCTGCTGTTTACCGACCGCTATCTGGTAACGATGCTGGTTCGTCCGCTGGAAAGCATTCGCAACCATTTCGCCGTGATTGCCACGGGTGACCTCAGCCAGCCGGTCAATGAATTCGGTCGCAACTGTGTGGGTAAACTGGTTCCGCTGCTGAGCGCCATGCAGGATAGCCTGCGTGAAGCGGTTAGCGCCATTCGCAGCGGTACTGAGAATATCTCGCGTGGGGCGGCAGAAATTTCTGCAGGTAACAATGATCTCTCATCACGCACTGAAGAGCAGGCCGCTGCGCTGGAGCAGACTGCAGCCAGCATGGAGCAGTTGACTGCTACGGTGAAATTCAACGCTGATAACGCCCGTCAGGCCAGCCTGCTGGCTGAAACCGCCACCACGACGGCACAGCGAGGCGGCCAGCTGGTCAGCGAAGTGGTCAGCACCATGGATGGCATTTCAGGCAGTTCGAAGAAAATTGCTGAGATCACCAACGTGATTAACGGTATCGCTTTCCAGACCAATATTCTGGCGCTGAACGCCGCCGTTGAAGCGGCTCGTGCCGGTGAACAGGGTCGGGGTTTTGCTGTAGTGGCGTCTGAAGTACGTAACCTTGCCCAGCGCAGTGCCAATGCGGCCAAAGAGATCGCGACTCTGATTGAAGAGTCCGTTCAGCGTGTGGGTAAAGGCGCCGAGCTGGTGAGCACCACCGGCGGCACCATGAATAATATTCTGAAATCGGTACAGGATGTGGATGCGATTATGAAACAGATCGCCTCCGCCTCAGAAGAGCAGAGCAAAGGCATTTCTCAGGTGGGAACAGCAGTCACAGAAATGGACAGTGTCACGCAGCAAAACGCCTCACTGGTTGAAGAGGTTTCCGCCGCCGCAAGCGCGCTGGCGCTGCAGACAGAAGCGCTGCAGGCCTCTGTGTCGAAGTTCCGTCTTTCCAGTGAACGCCAGAGCGCACCTGTCACCGGCAATAAACCGGCTGCGCCAAAAGCCCCGGTGCTAAGTGCGCCTCAGGCCAAACCTGCTGATAATGGCGACTGGGTCACCTTCTGATCCCGGCTAAGCCACGCCACCAGTTCCGCCAGGAACGGTGGCGCATCCTGCGCAGGCCGTTGCAGTAGACTGTAAACGGCGCCCGTTTTAACCTCGCCAGCGAACGGCTTAATCAGCCTGCCGCTGGCGATATCACTCTCCACCAGATTGCTGTCGGCAATCGCCACGCCAAATCCCTGAATCGCTGCACTGATCGCTAAATCCATCGTGGCAAAATGCTGGTTTCGCTTCATGCTGAGTGTGACCTGCTGCGCTTTCAGCCAGCACTGCCAGTCACGGGTGTCTGCGGTGGGATGCAAAAAGGTCATGGCAGTCAGCGCCGCCGGAGAGTCCGGGCAGGGCTGATTCGCTGCCATTACCGGTGTTAGTGACTCACAGAACAGGCAGACGCCTTCGGGATGCGGCTTGCCATAGACAATCGCGGCATCAAAATTTTCAAGCTGCGTAGCATGATCCAGCGTTGTCGTCAGGGCCACATGCAGTTCAGGGCGCTGTTGTTCCAGCGCCATCAGCCTGGGGACCAGCCAGCGCATCGCACAGGTCGGCGCTTTCAGGCGAATGCTGACCTGACTGCGGCGGACTTTCTCGCTGGCCTTAACCATCAGTTCAAAACCCTGCTGCAATTCGGGTAGCAGCGCGGCGCCCTGTGGCGTGAGCCGCAGGCCACGCGCGTGGCGATCAAACAGTGTGACACCCAGCCACTGCTCCAGCGCGGCGATCTTGCGACTGACGGCACCCTGAGTCAGACACAGCTCACGGGCTGCATGGGTCAGATTGAGATGACGGGCGGTCACCAGAAAGGCGTGAATGGCATTAACCGGCAGCGATAAGCGTGACACAGTGAACCTCAGCTATGCATTTTTGTCATGGCTATTATGACGACATTTCGCTTGCCGACTCAAGTGGCAGCCCGTTGAATAGCGTTTACCGCATCTGATCGGTTATGCCCCTGACGGAGAGACTATGTCCCTGAAAACGCCTGTCGCTATCCACTCAAAATTGCCGGACGTCGGCACCACTATTTTCAGCGTGATTGGCCAGCTCTCGGCGCAGCATCAGGCGATCAACCTGTCGCAGGGTGCGCCCAACTTCCCCTGCGATCCGGCGCTGGTCGACTCTGTCAGTCGCGCGATGCTGGAGGGTCATAATCAGTATGCCGCCATGATGGGCCTGCCGGCCTTGCGCGAGGCGCTCGCCAGTAAAGTGGAGGCGCTCTATGGCCAGAAATATGATCCTGCCCGTGAAGTGCTGATCACCGGCAGCGCCAGCCAGGGGCTTTATATGGCGATTACCGCGCTGGTGCATCAGGGCGATGAAGTGATCTTCTTTGAACCGGCATTTGACAGCTATGCACCGGTGGTGCGGTTGCAGGGCGGTACGCCGATAGGCCTGAAGTTACAGGTGCCGTCATTTGCCATCGACTGGGATGCGCTGCGGGCGGCGATCACACCGCGCACCCGCATGATCATCATTAATACACCGCACAACCCCAGCGCGCAGGTACTGACGCCTGATGACCTTAATCAGCTGGCAGCGTTAATTCGCAATACCGATATCGTGGTGCTCTCCGATGAAGTCTATGAGCATATTGTGTTTGATGGTCACTCTCACTGTGGCATGGCAACGCACCCGGAACTGGCGGCGCGCAGCGTCATCGTCTCCTCGTTTGGTAAAACCTTCCACGTCACGGGCTGGCGGGTGGGTTACTGCCTGGCGCCGGCAGCGCTGATGACCGAACTGGTGAAAGTGCATCAGTTTATGATGTACGCCGCCGACACGCCGATGCAGGTGGGTTTCGCACACTACCTGCAGCGGCCGGAGAACTACCTGTCGCTCAGCGCCTTCTATGAGCAGAAACGCGATCGCCTGATCACCCTGATGCAAAATTCGCCGTTCCAGCTGCTGCCGAGTGCCGGTTCGTTCTTTATGCTCGCCAGCTATGGACATTTCAGTGACGAGCCGGACAGTGAAATGGTAAAACGTCTCATCGTCGATCACGGTGTGGCCACCATACCGCTGTCGGCGTTTTATATGGATGGCACAGACAACAAACTGATTCGTCTCTCATTTGCGAAAGACGAGGCGACACTAGAGGCTGGCGCAGCGGCGCTATCTGCTTTTTCTCACTGAATCACGCCACCGCGTGAGGCAGCATCGGGAACAGGTAACCAGGACTTTTCGGGGTAAATAATGAAGAAACTGAACGCGCTTTTTCTTGCTCTGGGCATGATGACATCGGTACAGGCACTGGCACAGGATTTACGTTACGGCGTAGAGTCACAATATCCGCCATTTGAAAGCCGCAATGCTAAAGGGGAGCTGGAAGGCTTTGATATTGAGCTGGGCAACGCTATCTGTAAGGCCGGCAATTTCAGCTGCCACTGGGTCGAGAGCAGCTTTGATGCGCTGATCCCGGCGCTGCAGGCGAAAAAATTTGATGCCATCAACTCGGCGATGAATATCACCGAAGCGCGCGCCAAAAGCATCGCGTTTACGCAGCCGATCTACCGTATTCCGACCATGCTTGTGGCGAAAAACGGTGAAAATCTGGCACCGACCGCCGACAGTCTCAAAGGTAAAAACATCGGCGTGTTGCAGGGCTCTATTCAGGAAACCTATGCGAAGAAGCACTGGGAGACGCAGGGCGTAACGGTCACGTCGTATCAGGATCAGAACCAGGTTTACAACGATATGGTCGCGGGCCGCCTTGATGGCACGCTGGTGATGTCTGCTGCCGGTCAGTCCGGTTTCCTTGATAAGCCCCAGGGTAAAGGCTTTGGCTTTGTCGGCAAGCCGGTCGAAGATGACGCGATTCTTGGCTCGGGCATCGGCTACGGCCTGCGCAAAGATGACGCCCAGCTGAAGCAGTCTCTTGATGCGGCGATCGCCAAAGTGCAGGGCGATGGCACCATCAAAAAGCTGGCTGAAAAATACTTCCCGGGCATTGATGTGAGCGCGAAGCCATAAACAGAATCGGGCGCACTCTGCGCCCGATTCTCTCCGATTGATTATGTCAGCCTTCATTTTTATCAAACAGTTCTTAGATTTAAGCCTTTGCAAAGTTATTCCATTCATCCCGATAGATAATGTTTCCGTCCGTATATTTCCAGGTAATAGCCTGATATCGCAATTCCAGTGTTTCCAGGTGCGTGCTGCTTAGTCCGTTAGGGGTAAGATAGGGAGAAACGGTAGTGAGCTTAATCCCTTCCAGCATAATATTGAAATATTCAACCTCGCTGCCTGACTCCACAATTCTGTACATTTTTGTTGTGCCATTTTTAAGTATTCGTCCTTCACAGATTGCGCGATAAAGAACGGACGTTGTCTGGTCGAACTCTTTGACGATAGTAATCGGGCTGTGAACACGCGTACAGGTTAGTTTTCCCCAGGCGGGATCAACAGGAATGGTGATGTGGTGCGCGAACGACTTTAACTCTATTGAACCGAGTCGGAGTGGCATCTGGCAGCTCCCCACGATGGGTGAACCGTTTTCATCGTCAAGCCATAGATGAGCGGGTACAGACATAATTTTATTTCCTTATTGAGGTTTCTGACATTATCTGATGTTTAGCATTGCTATTTGAATATTCGTGGAAAAACCATTATTACAATTAAGGCAAAGACTGCAATGGGCCATAAAGGACCTTCTGGAAAAATCTGCACGAAGATGACTGCGAAAGTAAGAATAAGAAATGGGGGGGCATAAACCTCAATCATTGATTTGAATATTCTTTTAAAAATCCGGTATATAATATTTTTAATCATTTGGCTATCGAATCATAGTCGTGATTATTTTTGAAATTTCATTATCGGATGGGGACGTGTTTTTGAGGGCTCCCGAGTTAACAAATAACGGGTCAATCAGGAAATACATCATTTCAAGTTCTTTTTCATAGAGTGCTGCATAATATACCGGTAAAGTGTAATTTAACCGGTTGGCGCAATCTGCTGCTTTCTGAATGACTCCATAAATTCCAGCAATTGTAAGTGCACTGCCAGCCCTTCGCCAATTAGCGCGCTCATATCAAGGTTCACTTTCATACCGACTGCAACTGCTGCCGTAACGGCGGAAGAAAAACCGTGTTGGGTGAGATGACTGGCGGCAATGTGTATATTGATGGCCATGAGAGATTTTTTTATCCATTCAAGCTGGTGATCTGTCTTAAATCTGAATAATCCATCGAAATATATCTTAAGCATATCGATCACAACATTACCATGGCTAAGCTGTTGATATACTCCCTATGCAAATCTTACGTCCTCGACTTTTTGCTTCTGACAAACCTCCTGATATTTTTCTGTGAAGCAGGAGGTGTAATAAAGCGCACGTTGCACGCCTGAACCTATGTGTTCAATCTGATGTGATAATGCATCACTAACCCCATTAAAGGCCCGATCTAACTTTTTTGCTAAAATTTCGTTCGCCTGTAAATAATTGATTATTTCATCAGCGTGTTGCATAACTGAACCCCTTAAATTATCCCCGTATTTAAATGTTCATTGAAGATAAAGAGCATTAAGATGTATGTAAATCCGCTTAAGTGCTCATTAATGCGCGCCATCAAAATAAACCGGATAAAAGGAGGGTGCTTTTGGGAGGTGAAGTTATAATAGTGACGGAATAACGCAGGTTCTGGCCTTAATAAAACGCGCGTTTAATGTGGAAAATTCGCTGATTAGGTTTCACTGGCTGTATCAAAATCAGGGCTGAATTTCCCATTTCAGCCCTGTACATATAAGCATTAATAAAACTGTTAACCCGCCGCCAGATAACAGAGTTTTTTCGCCACCTGATAGGATTTCACGAAGGACGTAATCGGCAGAAACTCGAAGCGTGAGTGGAAGTTGTGTGCGCCGGTAAAGAAGTTCGGCGTCAGCAACCCTTTGGCTGACAGCGCAGCCCCATCCGTGCCGCCACGCATCGGAATGACTTTTGGCTCAATTTCCAGTGCGGCAAACGCACTGAAGATCAAATCAATCGCCCGACGATCCTCACCCAGTGCATTACTGATATTGCTGTAAATATCGCTGATCGTGATGCTCACGTCGCCGGTGGGATAACGCGCTGCGAGTTTTTCCGCTGCCTGCTGCAACTGCTGCTTGCGTGCGGCGAAGCTGGTGAGGTCAAAATCACGAATGGAGGCCTTTAGCGTGGCTTTGCTGGCGTTGGCCTGAATCTCATTAAACCAGATATAGCCTTCGCGACCTTCGGTGTGCTCCGGCGTCTGCTGGCGATCAAACAGGCTGATATAGTCATGTGCCATCAGCAGCGGATTGACCAGCACGCCTTTGCCCGACATCGGGTGTGCGGGCACACCGGTAAACACAATCTCTGCAGCAGCACCATTGAAGTTTTCATATACCACTTCACCCAGTTCGCAGCAGTCGATGGTCCAGGCAAAATCGACATTAAACCGCGATTCCAGATCGAGTGCTTTCGCCCCGCGCAGGCCAATCTCTTCGTCCGGCACAAAGGCCACCACGATATCGCCGTGGTCGCCTTTAAGATTGGCCATCAGCGTCATCACTACAGTAACCGCCGCTTTGTTGTCAGCGCCCAGCACGCTGGTCCCGTCGCTGAAAATCACCTGCTGACCCACATAGGGCGCGATCTCAGGATGTTCATCGCGGCGCAGCCAGATATCCTGCTCTGCATTCAGACAGAGATCTTCGCCCTGCCAGGTGAGGATCTGCGGGTGAATATCAGGCGACAAACCGACATCAACGGTATCGATGTGTGTAATAAACCCGATGCGCGGTGCGTCAGGACGGTTACCGCGTTTTACTGCCGTCACTGTGGCATGTTCATCAATTACCACCTCATCGAGACCCAAATCGCGCAGCTCATCCGCCAGCAGTTTTGCCATGGCGTGCTGACTCGGGGTGCTGGGCAAGGAGGTTGATTTAGCATCGCTCTGACTGCTGACGGCGAGGTAACGAAAAAAACGTTCGGTGAGTTGCGACTCAAGTTTGTCTGTCATCACTATTCCTTATTAGTCAGCCACTGGCGGGGTTCGCTATGGTGCCGAATCGTGCTATCAATGAAGCATCTGAATGATTCATTTAGATATTGTGATCACCGGAAGTCAATACAAAGCGAGGATGATAATGAAAATCAAGATAGCCACCTTAGCGCTTGTTACTGCTGGGATAGCGCTGGCTGGCAGCGTAAACGCCAAAACGCTGGTCTACTGTTCTGAGGGATCGCCAGAGAATTTTAACCCTCAGCTCTATACCTCCGGAACCAGTGTTGACGCCAGTGCCGTACCGGTCTTTAATCGGCTGGTGGATTTCACGCCCGGCACCACCAATCTGGTCCCGAGCCTGGCGGAAAGTTGGGAGATCAGCCCGGATGGCACCGTATACACCTTCCATCTTCGCAAAAATGTGAAGTTCCAGAGCAATAAACAGTTCAAACCCAGCCGCGACTTCAACGCCGATGATGTGATCTTCTCGTTTATGCGTCAGATGGACCCGAAAAATCCCTACCACAATGTTTCTGGCGGCACCTATTCCAACTTCGAAAGCCTGGAACTCTCCACGCTGATTAAAGGTATTGACCGGGTTGATGACCACACCGTGCGCTTCACGCTTGCTCATCCGGAAGCACCATTTCTTGCCGATCTCGCCTGGTATTTCGCCTCAATCCACTCGGCGGAATATGCAGACGCGATGCTGAAAGCGGGGACGCCGGAGAAGGTCGATATGAACCCGATTGGCACCGGCCCCTTTGAACTGGTGCAGTATCAGAAAGATTCCCGCATCCTCTATAAAGCGTTTCCGGACTACTGGCAGGGCAAGGCGAAGCTCGATCGGCTGGTATTCAGTATTACGCCTGACGCCTCCGTGCGTTATGCCAAGCTGGAGAAGAACGAGTGTCAGGTAATGCCATTCCCGAACCCCGCCGATCTGGACAAAATGCGCGCCAATCCGGACATCACTCTGGAACAGAAGGCGGGTCTGAACACCGGCTTCCTGGCGTTTAATACCACTAAAGCGCCAACCGACAACGTCAAAGTGCGCCAGGCGCTGGCGATGGCGATCAACAAACCGGCGATCATTGAGGCGATATTCAAAGGCACCGGCACGGTCGCGAAGAATATCCTGCCGCCGGGCGTCTGGAGTGCTGACAAAGATCTGAAGGATTACGACTACGATCCGGAGAAGGCCAAAACGTTGCTGCAACAGGCTGGCGTCAAACCGGGTACCGAAATTGCGCTCTGGGCGATGCCGGTTCAGCGGCCTTACAACCCGAATGCGCGCCGCATGGCGGAGATGATTCAGTCGGACTGGGCTAAAGTTGGCATCAAAGCCAATATCGTCAGCTATGAGTGGGGCGAATACCTGAAGCGCGTCCGCAGTGGCGAGCATCAGGCGGCGCTGATGGGCTGGACGACAGCGACCGGCGATCCGGATAACTTCTTCGGCCCGCTGTACAGTTGTACCTCTGCGCAGGGCGGTTCTAACTCCTCAAAATGGTGCTACCAGCCGTTCGAGAAGTTAATCACCGAAGCCCGCGCCGAGCCGGATCAGGGCAAACGCACCGCGCTCTATCTACAGGCGCAGCAGATAATGCATGACCAGATGCCTGCCGTGATGATTGCGCACTCCACCATCTTTGAGCCGGTACGCAAATCGGTCAGCGGTTATCAGGTCGACCCGTTCGGCAAACATATTTTCTATCAGGTTAATATTAAGCAGTAACCCGTGGCAGTTAACGTCAATGGCCCACGCATCAGTGGGCCCCTTATCCCATCCTCACCTGCTGATCCATCTCCGTCAGCCGCTGCTGCAAAAACGCCAGAAATAGCGTCAAAGCCGCGTTGCGCTGACGGCCCGACACCGTCTGAAGCTGCAACGTGCGCTGACTCAACTGATCCACCCCCATCGACCGCAACACCAGATTTTGCGCATCGCGCTCAAACAACAGCGTAAAGGCGCTACAGATGGTTACCGCCTGCGGCGTATGCAGCAAAAAGTGATAAAGCGTAGCGAAATAGTCGCAGGTCAGCACCGGCTCCACCACGCAGTCATTCATCTGACAGGAAAGATCAAACAGCTGCCGGACGGTGGTGTGATGGCCCGGCAGCGCCAGCGGCCAGCGATGCAAATCGCTTAGCGTGACCTCGCGTGACGCCAGCGGATGTGACTCATGCATCGCCAGCAACACCGGTGCGGGCCACGAACCCAGTACCTCAACGCTGCGCTCCGGCTGCAGACTAAACTGCAGCGCCACATCGCATTCTCCCGCCCGGACGCATGCGGCCACGCCCTGCGAGTGCGTCACGTTAATCGCAAACAGCGCGCCCGGGTTTGTCAGGCGAAACGCCGCCAGCAGGCCAGGCAGCAGACTAAACGCCATACCATCCGTGCAGGCGATGCGGATCAAACTGCGGCGTATCGCTTTCAATCCCTTAATCTCTGCCAGCGCATACGCCATATCAAGCTGACTCTTACGCACGTGATGCGCAAAAATCTCACCTGCTTCATTCAGCACCATGCCGCGCGCATGACGCTCAAACAGCGGCACCCCGACCTGTGCCTCCAGCCGCTGAATCTGACGACTGATCGCCGACACCGCAACAAAAAGTTGTTCACTGGCGGCGCTCAACGAGCCGCTCTCAACAACCGCCAGGAAATAGCGGATCTCGCTGCTTATCATCTCCACTCCGTCAAAACGCATCATAAAAGGGCAGTCAGGCATTGCTTTAAAAGCAACGCCCACTCGATAAATTGATAATTGTGGCAAAGAGAGAAGTTTGTCAAAGATAAAGCACGATAAAAAAACAGGCAGGGCAAACATGACAGAGCAACAGGCCGTTGATCAGGCGATGAACTATTTCGATAGCGGTGAGTTTCAGCAACTGCTGGCACGGCGTGTCGCCTGTGTGACCGAAAGCCAGCAGGCCAGCAGAGGGGCGGAGCTGGACCACTATCTGCAGCAGGAAATTGGCCCGCAACTGACGAAGATGGGATTTACGTTACATCCATTTGAAAATCCCCAGCCAGGCAGCCCGCCGTTTCTGATTGCCACCCGCATTGAAGATCCGCTGAAACCGACGCTGCTTTGCTATGGCCATGGTGATGTGGTATTCGGCGACGATGAAAACTGGCGCGAAGGCTTATCGCCGTGGCAACTCACAGCTGAAGGCGATCGCCTGTATGGACGTGGCAGTGCGGACAACAAAGGTCAGCACTGCATCAACCTCGCGGCGCTGGAACAGGTGTGGCAGACGCGCGGTGGAAAGCTGGGCTTTAACTGCAAAATCCTGTTTGAAATGGGCGAAGAGATCAGTTCGCCGGGACTGGCGGCGATCTGCCAGCAGCAGCAGGCGCTGTTAAAAGCCGATCTCTTTATCGCCTCTGATGGCCCACGGCTCAACGCAGTGCGACCAACGCTGTTTTTGGGTTCGCGTGGTGCGGCGAACTTTCGTCTGACCATTCGGGCGCGTGACAACGCCTATCACTCCGGCAACTGGGGCGGACTGCTCAGTAATCCCGGTACGCAACTGGCTAATGCGATCGCCTGTCTGGTGAATGCCCAGGGCGTATTGCAGGTCGCTGCGCTTAAACCTGACTCGTTGACCGGGGCCGTGCGTGCAATCCTGAGTGATATTGACGTCGGCGGTATGCCGGGCGATCCGGCGCTGGCGGAGGGCTGGGGTGAGCCAGGTCTGACGCCTGCAGAGCGCCTTTATGGCTGGAACACGCTGGAAGTGCTGGCCTTTGAAACCGGCAATCCGGCGCGCCCCATGAACGCGATTCCGGGCAGCGCCACGGCGGTGTGTCAGCTGCGATTTGTGGTCGGCACTGACTGGGAAAACCTGGTGCAGCATGTCGAAAGTCACCTGCGTCAGCACGGCTTCGATAACGTCAGTGTGGAGTTTCTGCGCGGCTCACCGGCGACGCGGCTCGATCCACAGGATCCGCTGGTGGCCTGGGCACTGGACACGCTGGCGCGTAGCAGCGGTAAAAAACCGGCGCTGTTACCCAATCTTGGCGGTTCACTGCCCAATGAAGTCTTCGCCGATATCCTGGGTCTGCCAACGTTGTGGGTGCCGCACTCCTATCCCGCCTGCGGCCAGCATGGCGTTAACGAACACATGCTCAATTCCATTGCACGTGAAGGCCTGGCGATTATGACACGGCTTTTCTGGCAACTGGGCGAAGAGGGCGAACAGTTGATGACGCGCCACCATCAGTGGCGGAGAGGTGAACAATGAGCAGCATCGCGCAGACGACCTCGCAGGTGAAACCGAGCCTGCACAAAACACTGTTCGCCACCTGCATCGGTAACGCGCTGGAGTGGTTCGACATCGCGGTCTATGGCTTTTTTGCCAGCTACATCGCGCACGTTTTCTTTCCGGTCAGCGATCCTTCAGTGTCGCTGTTGCTGACCTTTGGCAGCTTCGGTATCTCCTTTCTGATCCGTCCGCTGGGCGCCATTGTGCTGGGCAACTATGCCGACCGTCATGGGCGCAAAAAGGCGCTGCTGTTGTCGATTAACCTGATGATGCTGGGCGGGGCGATCATTACGTTTATGCCGGGCTACGCCACTATCGGTCTGGCCGCACCGCTATTGATCATTCTGGCGCGTCTGATTCAGGGTTTCTCTGCCGGGGGCGAATTTGGCAGTTCCACTGCCTTTCTGGTGGAGCACTTTCCCGAACGTAAAGCCTTTATCGCCAGCTGGCAGTTTGCCACTCAGGGGGCCAGCACACTGATGGCATCCGCATTCGGGCTGGGGCTGACGCACTGGCTAAGCGAAAGTGATATTCAGGCGTGGGGCTGGCGCATTCCGTTTGCCTTCGGCCTGCTGATTGGCCCGCTGGGTATCTACATTCGCCGTCATGTGCAGGAACCTGCCAGCTTTACCTCGCAGGAGAAGGAATCCGCGCCGCTGAAGACGCTGTTCGGGCGACAGAAAGCGCTGATCACCCTGGCGATAGGCGTGATGGTGATTTCCACTGCAGTAAACTACATGCTCAACTACATACCGACTTACGCCACCAAAACCCTGCATCTGCCGGGATCGGTTGCCTTCACCGCCACACTGATTGCGGGCATTATCCTGACGGTCGTGACGCCCATCATGGGATTGTGGGCAGAGCGGATTGGCCGGTTGCCGCTGATGTGGGGATCGCTGCTGCTATTGATGGCCACCATCTATCCTGCGTTTAAATGGATGGTCGATCACACCACGCCCACTACGTTAATCCTGCTGGTGGCCTGGATGGCGCTGCTGAAGTCGGTCTATTTCTCGACGGTGCCGTCGGTGATGGCCGATCTCTTTCCGGCGACCACCCGCGCCAGCGGTATGGCGATCAGTTACAACGTGGCGGTGACAGTATTTGGCGGGTTTGCGCCGCTGATTTGCAGCATGCTGATTGCCGCTACCGGCAGCAGTCTGGCACCAGGCTACTACCTGATGGCGGTGGCAGTGCTAAGTGGCATCGCGCTGCTGCGCTGCAGTAAGCGGGTGGCATAGCAAAATGGGCCGGTTAGCTGGCCCATTTTGTGACTGACAACGTCAGGAACGGGAGGCGGTAAGATCGAGCCTGCGTTTAACTGAACTGCAGGTAAGCAACATGGGTCTGCAGATACTCCTCCAGGCCATGTTTCCCATCGGCACCGCCGATACCCGACCTGCGCCATCCGGCATGAAAGCCCTGCATCGCCTCAAAGTTCTCACGATTAACATAGGTCTCGCCGAACTTCAGCTTTCGCAACGCGGTCATGGTGGTATTGATATTCCGGGTATAAATCGAAGAAGTCAGCCCATACTCGCAGTCGTTAGCCAAAGCGATCGCCTCATCCAGCGTTTTGAACTTCATCACCGGCAGCACCGGGCCAAAAATTTCCTCCTGCATAATCGCCATCTCCTGACGCACATCGGTAAGCAGCGTCGGTTCAAAGAAGAAGCCCTTATCGCCGGCGCGCTTGCCGCCCAGCACCACTCTGGCGCCGGCGGCGACGGCGTCTGCTACTTTCTGCTCAACCCGATCCCTTGCCGCGCCCGTAATCAGTGGCCCCATGTCGATATCACTGCGTTCGGCGGGATCGCCAAACGTAACCTGTTGAAACGCCGTGGTCAGCGCGCTGATAAAGCGCGCGTAGATGCCTTCCTGCACATAGACCCGCTCTGCGCAGTTACAGACCTGACCGCTGTTGATCATTCGCGAACTGACAATTGCCTGAACCGCCAGATCGAGATCGGCGTCATCCATCACGATAGCCGGGGCTTTGCCGCCCAGTTCCAGCGACACTTTGGTGACATTTTTAGCAGCGGCTTCCATGGTAGCGATACCTGCGCCGACGCTACCGGTCAGGCTCACCAGCCCGACTTTGGGGTTTGCCGCCAGCTCCTGTCCCACTTCCGGACCCAGACCGTAGACAATGTTAATCACGCCCGCTGGCAGACCCAGCGTGTGAATAATGTCGGCAAAAATGGCCGCATTGTCTGGCGTCAGCTCACTGGGTTTAATCACGATGGTGTTGCCAGTAATCAGGGCAGGCGCCGCTTTGCGGGCAATCAGGAAGAAGGGGAAGTTCCACGGTAAAATCCCGGTGGTAACGCCAATCGCTTTTTTGAACAAAAAGATGTTTTCATTGGGTCGGTCGCTGTTGATGATCTCTCCTTCGTAACGTCGCGCCCACTCCGCCATGTAATCAAGGTAGTCGGCGGTGAACAGCACTTCGGTCTTCGCCAGTCCCTGGGTTTTTCCACCCTCAGCCACAATCGTTGCCGTCAGTTCAGGCTCCCGGTCGCGGATGGCGCTGGCAATTTTGTGCAGCCAGGTGCCACGCTCCACTGCGGGCAGATCCTCCCACGCTGGCTGAGCCGCTTCTGCGGCGTTGATGGCACGGCTGGCATCCTGACGAGTGCCTTCGGGAATACGTGACAGCAGCGCCTCAGTGGCCGGGTTGATCACCTCAATCCATGCGTCACCGTGATGGGCGACGAACTCGCCATTAATGTAATGTTGATGATGTGTTGTCATTCGCTTTGCTCTCCGCTATCGATATGTTGCAGTGATGTAATTGCAGAGTGAAACAGATCGTTAAGCGTGACCTTTAGCTGAGTGCCAGGTGCCGTAATCGGCTGGCAGCCAATCACAGGTATCGGTAAGTTCTGAGGCAAAAACGTCAATCTGTTGTAGATTTAAAGAAGTGAAGTCGTGAAAGGGGTTAAATAATGGCAAGCGGATGGGCTGCAGAAGGCGCAGTACAGGAACAGATTGATAGCACCGTGAACGACGGTATTGAGCGGGTAAGGCAGTCAATCGGGCAGGGCGAAAGCGCCACAGAATGCGAACTCTGCGGCGAGCCAATTCCTGAAGCACGTCGTCAGGCACTTAAAGGCGTGCACTATTGCGTGGCGTGTCAGGAAAAAATCGACAAACAGCAGCATAGCACCAGCCTGTATAATCGTCGGGGCAGTAAAGATAGTCAGCTGCGCTAACCCTCAGGAGCCTGGCATCGCCAGGCCGCTGCCAATAAACCATGCCAGAAACCCTACACCCGCCACAATAATGGCGATCGGAAACAAAATTCCAATTCTCATATTCAACCTGCTGCAAACAGCGTTTTCAGGGGCCACGATCTTATCATGAGATCTGGAGAACGGCGCGATGGGTTTTCAGCAGGGTAAAGAGCTGAAACTGCGTTGCATCACTCTCTTCGCGCAACACTTCCCCTTTTTTATAGACAATATGATGCACATGGCCGAGCTGACGCCAGACTACAATCGCTGAGGCGATGAGAGCGCAATGCTGTTCTGACTGCACACACTCGATGGTGGCATAGTGCGTTTCATCCAGGCCATTCACAAACACCTTTATCGCATCTGCGGGTAATATTGCCCTGATGTCATCCAGCATCACCCGGCTGACTGACTGCGAAAGAAACAGTGTTAACCATTTTGATGTCATCCCAATCCCTGATCCGATCAATTTTCCCCAGTTTATACAATCCTGGCTGGGTTTATAAAAGGCTTCTTTGCAGACTTGCCACTCCATCAGCCTTTATGGCAGCCATAACAGAATTGTGCTGTGCTACACAGCAGAATAGTAAAAAACAGTGAATAATAAGTAAGTTACCTTTGCGCTGGTCCAGTTTTATAACAACTGTGAAATTGTGATCCCTGACAGGAATAACGGTCAGAAATTGCCACGCTGCTGCGGTTTCCGGCATTTATCCAAAGGCTGAGGAATTCCTGCAAAACGTAGACTGCCTGCTGAGCGGAAGCAGACAGGTTTCCGACAGGCCTCAACCAAACCGGGGAATAACAATGAACAGTGCCATTATTGCGGGTATCTTCTGGCATTTTGTCGGCGCAGCCAGCGCGGCGTGTTTCTATGCGCCGTTTAAACAGGTGAAAAGATGGTCATGGGAAACCATGTGGTCAATTGGCGGCCTGATGTCGTGGCTAATCCTGCCCTGGACGGTGAGTGCCATTTTGCTGCCGAACGTTATGGCCTATTACAGCAGTTTTACGCTGTCGCAACTCACGCCGGTATTTCTGTTTGGCGCGATGTGGGGAATAGGCAATATCAACTATGGTCTGACCATGCGCTATCTCGGGATGTCGATGGGTATTGGTATCGCGATTGGCATCACCCTGGTGGTTGGTACGCTGATGACGCCGCTGTTGCAAGGGCGCTTTGGTGAGCTGTTCGCCTCGTCGGGTGGCCGGTTAACGCTACTGGGGGTCATGGTGGCGCTGATTGGCGTGGGGATTGTGACACGCGCCGGGTTGTTAAAGGAGCGCGCGCTGGGGATCAACGCGGAGGAATTCAATCTCAAAAAGGGACTGGTGCTGGCGGTGATGTGCGGCATTTTCTCGGCAGGCATGTCGTTTGCGATGGATGCGGCGAAACCGATGCATCAGGCTGCCGCTAATCTCGGCATCGATCCGCTTTATGTGGCCTTACCCAGTTACGTGGTCATCATGGGCGGCGGGGCGCTGGTCAATCTGGGCTTCTGTTTCTGGCGGCTGGCCACCCGGCCGGAGCTGTCAGTGCATAAAGACTTTTCCGTCGGGAAGTCACTGCTGATTGCGAATACCGCGTTTGCCGTGCTTGGCGGCACCATGTGGTATCTGCAGTTCTTCTTCTACGCCTGGGGACATGCGCGAATCCCGGCACAGTATGACTATGTCAGCTGGATGCTGCACATGAGTCTTTATGTCTTATGCGGGGGGCTGGTTGGGCTGCTGCTGAAAGAGTGGAAGTCTGCGGGACGTCGTCCGGTGAGCGTATTGTCGCTCGGCTGTGTGGTGATTATCATTGCCGCCAATATAGTCGGTCTGGGCATGGCGGCCTGATTGCTCACTCCGTCGGAGTTAAGTTACAGCAACCTATTAGCAGAACGTGCAGGAGACGGGGTCAGAAGAGGAAAGCGTCCCGCCGCCTTCGACAAAAACGCCGGGAGCTTTTTTGAACAACGCAACGCGTTGGCCCGGCCACGGGCGCACCTCATCCATGAGGTGCGTAATCGCGCGGGCCGGTCATGTCACGGATCACGGCTCTAGCGTCTTTCCAGTCTGATCCTGTTCCCTGTAAAAACACTATTTCACAACAATGCAGGGCTGCTTTTGTCTGTAACCTGAAAGGGCCTGCTATGCAGGCCCTTTTTAGTCAGACTCGGCACTCTTCAGTGCCTGCCGGGGCGCAATAAATCGCTGACGCCAGGCGCTGGGCGCTAACCCGGTATCACGGGTGAAGACGACAGAAAAATAGTTACTGTCATCAAAACCGCAGCGGGCGGCGACCTCACTAATCAGACAATCCTGGGTGCGCAGCAGATATTTTGCCTGACAGAGCTGAAGCTGGCGCAGGTAATGACCGATGGTCATGCCGGTCTGCTGACGGAAAAGCTGCCTCAGCGCCCGTTCGCTGAGTCGATTCTGCTGGCAAAACGCCGCCAGATCGAAGGGGCGGGCAATCGCACCCTGTAAAGCCGACATCAGCAGATCCAGCTGTTCACCCTCCGGTAACGCCCATGGACGGTCAGCGGCGTAGCCGTGGCGACGCAGAATCAGCGCCAGCTGTAAAAACAGCGCCTCTGAGAGCTGCACGGACAGCGGATCGCTTTTGCGGCTTTCTCGTTCCAGCTGGCTGATCACGCCCCGTGCCAGCGCCATCCCTCGCGTGGTCAGCCGCCAGCCGCCCGGTTCATCCGCGCCCTGTTGCGGCAGCAAATGGTTCCAGTCAAGGGCAAGACCAAAGCGATCGCGGCAATAGAGGATGTTATCCAGCACCAAATCATTGACGCTGTCGTAGCTGTGGCAATCACTGTCGCGGATGTAAAAAACGTCGCCGCAGGTTATCAGCCAGGGACGATCGTTGAGGATATGCAGGCCGTTGCCGCGCCAGACAATCACGATTTCGCTGAACGTGTGTCGGTGCGGCGGGAAAGAGGGTTGTGGCATCCTTTCAGCCACCGCCACCGGCAAAGTAGTGGCGGGAAAATAGTCATCCCGACTGAGTATCAACGCCATGTTCGCCTCCATTACAGCATTTGCTGACGCTCCGTTCGCGGTGCGCAGCCAAATTCGCGCCTGAACAGCGTTGAGAAATGGTTACTGTCACCAAATCCACACTGGAAGGCAATATCAGTAATGCGCATATCACTGTGACGCAGCAGATGACGGGCCTGTAATAGCCGCAGACGGTTAAGATAGCGCTGCGGCGTGCTGCCGGTCTGCTGCTTCATTTGCCGATGCAACGTACGCAGCGACAGTGAGAAGCGATCGGCCAGCTCATCCCAGACAATCTCGTCACTGTAGTGATCGCCCAGCCAGTCAAGCAGGCGATGCAACCGTGCCTCCAGATCCTGACTCTGTCCGTCAATGCATGCTTCTCGCAACAGCACCAGCAGCTGTAAAAAAAGCTGCTCCTGTCGTGCCTGCTTCTCCAGCGACCAGCTCTCATCGGGCTGCATTTGCGATGCCACACACAGCGCCTGCGTCATCACTTTGTGATTGATGCGCCAGTGAGAGCGATATTGCCCATCCTGATCGCGGGGCAGTAAGGCCTGTAGCCCGGAGAGAAAGCGAAACGCGCCGGGACTGCGATAGAGCACGTTGGTCAGGCAAAGATTATCTGTCTGCTCATAGAGATGACGATCGTGATCCCGAACAAAGCAGACGCACCCCGCGCAAAGCGTTTGTGGCTGACCATTGAATACATGAATGCCGGCGCCTTGTTCAACCAGCACAATCTCATGGAAGTCATGATGATGTTCCGGAAAGGCTGCCTGCGGGTGTCGGGGTTCAATTGCTATGGCGTAATCACCTTCGGGGAAGAAATCCGCACTGTGTAAAATGGTCATGATCTTCTCTCGCTACTTTACAAAACCGTAACGCAGTCTAATCAGCCCGCCAACACCTTACCTTGAATTTTCATCCTGACTCAGCAGGAATCACGCTGATTTTTCAAGATATCCTCAGCAGTTAATCATTTTGCGGCAGGTGTCACATCCTCCTCACTGCTGCCTCTGTGATCTCTCTCACGAAGTTCTTTGCCAGTCTGCCAGGGCCTGTCCGCCGCTGGCACTCCGGGGAAGGTGTGAAACCCCTAAGATTTTTACGCTGTGACGACGCAATCACAGGAAACCGCCGCTATGACCAGGAGAAGTTTTGTTGCTATCGATCTCGGCGCCTCCAGTGGACGGGTTATGCTCGCCAGCTGGGAGGCAGCGCAGCGCAAGCTGATGCTGCGTGAGGTCCGGCGCTTTAACAATACGCGTCAACATCGTGCCGGTTATGACTGCTGGGATCTGATGCTGCTGGAGCAGGAGATCCGCGCCGGGCTGGCTCAGTTAGATGAAGAAGGCATTGTGCCGGACAGTATCGGCATCGACACCTGGGGCGTTGATATGGTGCTGCTGGACGCACAGGGCGAGCCGGTGGGTGAGGCGGTCAGCTACCGCGATGCGCGCACTCACGGTGTGATGGAGCAGGCGCATCAGGAACTGGGCCGCAGTGCTATCTATGCCCGCACCGGCATTCAGTTTCTGCCATTTAACACGCTCTATCAGATGCGCGCCCTGCATCTGCAACAGCCCGACTGGCAGGCCCGCGTAGTACATGCACTGATGATTCCCGATTACCTGCATTTTCGTCTGACCGGCAACCTTAACTGGGAATACACCAACGCCACTACCACGCAGATGCTCAATATTCACAGCGGCGAGTGGGATCGTGATTTGCTCGCCTGGGCGGGGGTGGATGCGCAGTGGTTCGGACAGCCGCAGGCACCGGGCAATACCGTCGGCCACTGGATTAACCGCGCAGGCATACCGGTTCCGGTCATCGCGGTCGCCACGCACGACACGGCCAGCGCAGTGCTGGCAACGCCGCTGATGCAGGATGACGCCGCCTATCTGAGCTCCGGGACCTGGTCGCTGATGGGCTTTGAAAGTCTGCAGCCCTATGCCAGCGACGCCGCGCTGCGCGCCAATATCACCAATGAGGGCGGCGCAGAGGGTTATCGCGTACTTAAAAACATTATGGGCTTGTGGCTGTTGCAGCGCATCTGTGCCGAACTGCAGATTGACGATCTTAACGCGCTGATTGAAGAAACAGCCCGCCAGCCCGCCTGTGTCTCACTGATCAATCCCAACGATGCCCGCTTTATTAATCCCGACAGCATGGTAAGCGAAATTCAGAATGCCTGTGCAGAGCAGGACATGCCGGTGCCGCAATTTGCCGCTGCGCTGGCGCGCTGCATTTTTGACAGCCTGGCACTCCTCTATCGCGACGTGATTCACGAACTTGCACAACTACGTGGCAAATCTTTCAGCCAGCTGCACGTAGTGGGTGGTGGCAGTCAGAATCGTTTTCTGAACCAGCTTTGCGCCGATGCCTGCCAGATTCCGGTGCTGGCCGGTCCGGTTGAGGCCTCCACGCTGGGCAATATTGGGTGCCAGCTGATTGCGCTGGGCGAGCTGAGGGATGTGGCGGATTTTCGCTGCAGCGTTATTAACAACTTTCCGCTCGAAAAATTCGAACCGCAAACTCACAGCGTCTTGAGTGCCAGTCAGGCACGCTTCGCGACGCTGACTCAACCCGCTAAGGAAACCATTTATGACTAAGCAGATTGAACAGGCTTTTGAACTGGCTAAACACCGCTACGCCGACATGGGGGTTGATGTTGAACAGGCTATTCGTCAGCTGGACCGCATCCCGGTTTCGATGCACTGCTGGCAGGGGGATGACGTCCGGGGATTTGAAAACCCACAGGGCCCATTGACCGGCGGTATTCAGGCGACGGGTAACTATCCAGGGCGAGCACGTAACGCCGATGAACTCCGCAGAGATATCGACAAAGCGATGTCCCTGATTCCCGGTGCAAAACGCCTGAATCTGCACGCCATCTATCTGGAAAGCGACAAACCCGTGACGCGCGATGCGATTGAACCTGCCCATTTTGCCCATTGGGTTGACTGGGCGAAAGAGCACAATTTAGGGCTGGATTTTAATCCCAGCTGCTTCTCGCATCCGATGAGCGCAGACGGTTTTACGCTGTCGCACAGTGATAAAACCGTGCGTCAGTTCTGGATCGATCACTGCAAAGCGAGTCGCCGTATTTCCGCCTATTTTGGTGAGCAACTGGGCTCGCCATCAGTGATGAATATCTGGGTGCCAGACGGCATGAAAGATATCACCGTGGATCGACTGGCTCCGCGTCAGCGTCTGATGAGCGCACTGGATGAGGTCATCTCAGAAAAACTCAACCCGCAGCACCATATCGATGCGGTAGAGAGCAAATTGTTTGGCATTGGCGCAGAGAGCTATACGGTAGGTTCCAGTGAGTTTTGTCTCGGCTACGCTGCCAGCCGCCAGACGGCGTTGTGCCTGGATGCAGGCCATTTCCATCCCACCGAAGTGATCTCCGACAAAATTTCTGCCGCGATGCTCTATGTGCCGCGTCTGCTGCTGCATGTCAGCCGTCCGGTGCGTTGGGACAGCGACCATGTGGTGCTGCTGGACGATGAAACTCAGGCGATCGCGAATGAGATCGTTCGTCACCAGTTGTTCGATAAAGTCCATATCGGGCTCGATTTCTTTGACGCCTCTATCAACCGCATTGCCGCCTGGGTTATCGGCACACGCAACACGAAAAAAGCGCTGCTGCGTGCCTTGCTGGAGCCCACCGACCGTTTGCGGCAGGCCGAAAACAGCGGTGATTACACCGCACGGTTGACCCTGCTGGAAGAGCAAAAATCGCTGCCGTGGCAGGCAGTATGGGAAGCGTGGTGCCTGCGCCATGATGTCCCGGCTGATGCCAGCTGGTTAGGTGATGTCCGTCACTATGAACAACAGATCTTGAGCCAACGTTAAGGATTTCATGATGCAAAACATTCTTTCTTCCGGGTTTGTTAAGGGAATGGTCAAAGCGACCAGTGATATGTGGCTGAAGGGCTGGGACGAACGCAACGGCGGCAACGTCAGCCTGCGTCTGCTGGAGGAGGAGGTCAAACCCTTCGTCCACGACTTCTGTAAAGCACCTCGCTGCATTGAGCTGACTCAACCGGCACCTTCGCTGGCAAACGACTGGTTTCTGGTGACCGGGTCTGGAAAATTCATGCGCAACGTTCAGCTTGATCCGGCGGATTGCCTGGCGCTGCTGCAGGTCGATGACAAAGGGCTCTCCTATACCATTCACTGGGGCCTGTCGAATGGCGGATTGCCGACCTCCGAGCTGGCGTCACACTTCCAGTCTCACGCGGTGCGTAAAGCGGTCAGCAAGGGCGCAGATCGGGTGATCATGCACTGTCACGCCACCAACTTTATGGCGTTGAGCTATGTGGTGGAGATGGATTCTGCCCGCTTTACCCGCCTGTTATGGGAAGGCAGCACTGAATGTCTGGTGGTCTTCCCGGATGGCGTGGGTGTGCTGCCATGGATGGTGCCCGGCACCGATGAAATCGGCGCGGCGACGGCCGGGCAGATGCAGTCGCACACGTTGGTAATGTGGCCGTTCCACGGCGTCTTTGGTACAGGCCCGACGCTCGATGAGACTTTTGGTCTGATAGACACAGCGGAGAAATCGTCCGAAGTGATCGTCAAAGTGCTGTCTATGGGCGGGATTCGCCAGAGCATTACCACAGAACAGCTGGTCGCATTGGGTGAGCGCTTCGGGGTGAAGCCGTGGCAACCCGCGCTGGATGTGGGGCCTGCTAATGCTGCGTAAAGCTTTTGTGATGCAGGTGAATGCCGACGCTCATGCAGAGTATGAGCGCCGCCACTCCCCGATCTGGCCGGAACTGGCTGAGACGCTGAAAGCGCATGGCGCACACAACTATGCTATCTGGCTGGACGCCGAACGGCATCTGCTCTTCGCCAGCGTTGAGATTGAATCTGAGGAGCGCTGGCACGCGGTGGCAAAGACGGAGGTGTGCCAGCGCTGGTGGGCATCAATGAAAGATTTTATGCCGTCGAATGCCGATAACAGCCCAATCAGTCAGCCGTTGAAACCGGTGTTCTTTCTGGAGTAGTGGAGGGAAAGGGCGGCATCGCCGCCCTGATGATCTACCGTTTAGTCTGACACAGGCCGGTCAGCGTTGGCCACATCGCCATCAACGTATCAATAATACTATCAAGATCGTCGCGCTCAGTGCCTTCACGCGCCCGCACCGACATGCCCTGCAGCATACAACCCAGATAACGGGACAGCGCCGGAACATTGACTGACGCGCTCAGTTCGTTACGCTGCTGACGCGCCAGCAGAAAATCGCTTAATACATGCTCCTGCGACTGATGCTGCTGTTGCAGCATAGTGGCAATCTCCTTCGACGCCGCCGACAGGGCGGTTGAGGTGCAGATAAAGAAGCAGCCGCCGGGAGAGTCACGCTCAGTAAAGCAGGCGGCGGTGGCACGGAAATAGGCTTCAATTGCGCGATCTACGGGTAACGTATCGTCGCCTAACACCGCTTCTCGCCAGGCACTGAACTTCTCTATATAGCGATCCATCGCCGCACGGAACAACCCTTCTTTATTCACAAACTCTGCGTAAAGGGTCGGTGCTTTTGCACCGGTTGCGGCGACAAGATCGGACAGGGACGTTCCCTCATAACCGTGTGTCCAGAACAGGGTGAGTGCTTTATCAAGCGCAGCGTCACGATCAAACACTTTAGGTCGGCCACGGCATTTCTTTACATCACAATCCTGAACCTGGCTCATACATCCTCACTGACAGTAAAACATCCTATTAAATTACCGATCATTATAAAAATGTGCAAGGTCCGCTATGCATGCCCTCGGCCAGGGTTGCCATTTTGTGCGCCAGCGCAGTGTTATCGCCCCTATGGTTAAGTCAGAAAAGGGGCTGAAGCCCATAATCACGCCACTTCGCGATTAAAATAACGCTCATTAAATAAATATTGACGGCGAGCCCCGGCGGGGTCTATCATTTGTTTAACGGTCGTTAATTAAATAGCGACAACCTAATTCAGACCAACCAAATTCAACTACCGAATAGAGAGAAGATGATGAAAACCATTAAAACCACCCTGGCAGCACTGGCACTTACCACTCTGACTTTTGGCGCATATGCCGCTGACCTCGTCACCAGCGAACCGTCTAATCAGCAGCCAGTCGGCACCATCTCTGTACAGGGCGGCACTAACCTGACCTCCCTTGAATCACAGTTGAGTGCTAAAGCGGATGAAGCGGGTGCGAAATCGTTCCGTATCACCTCAACCAGCGGCCAGAACAAACTGCACGGCACGGCAGTGATTTATCAGTAAATCGGGTGTCGACAGAATCAGTGAGAGGGGATTTGTTATGAAACGTATTAGCTTGATGGTGACAGCGGCTTTGCTAAGCAGCATCTCATTTGCCAGTGTCGCGGCTCAGCAGGTCAGCAGTACACCGCCTGATGCGCAAAAAATCGGTGTCATCAGCGCGACGGGCAGTACTAATCTGACCTCGCTGGAGCAGCAACTGTCAGAAAAGGCCAGCGATGTCGGGGCAAAGTCTTTCCGCATCACTTCGACCTCTGGCAACAACAACCTGCATGGCACAGCCATTCTTTATAAGTAAAAGCACGATAAATATTCATAAACAGGCTTCAGATAAACCCACTTATCTGAAGCCTTTTTTATTCTTAAGTCACAGCCTTATCCGTTGCTCCGCAACTGGGGATAACGACGGAAGATGTAAATACACCAGAGTAACGCCACCAGCCCGATCATCCCGCCGACGTTCCCGACTTCCGCCATGCTCAGATGCAGACTGACCTGATTCCCCAGCAGCGCACCTGCGCCAATCCCGATATTATAAATCCCTGACATGAGCGACATTGCCACATCCGTGGCATCGGGTGCCAGTGACAGCACCCGCACCTGCATACCCAGTCCAATCATCATCATTGCCATGCCCCAGACAACGCACAGTGTTGAAATAGCGGCAGGTCGGACGGCAGCAAAAATCAGCAGCCCCATACAAAGGGTTATCAGTGCGATGGCGGCAATAAGCAGTCCGGAAGGGAATTTATTGCCGAGGGTACTGAACAGCACGCTGCCCACAATACCCGCTGAACCAAACAGCAACAGCAGCAGGGTCGTAAAATTGCCGCTGGAATGCGCCACATTCTGCATAAACGGCTCGATATAGCTGTAAGCGGTGTAATGCGCGGTCACCACCAGCGTCACCAGCAGATACATGCTGACCAGCGCGGGACGGCGAAACAGCATCGGCACACTGCTCAGCGAGCCGGTATGCTCACTCGGCAGGCGCGGCAGGATCCGCACCAGCATAATCATCAGCACCAGCGCCGAGAGGCCAATCGCGCCGAAGGTGGTACGCCAGCCAAGATACTGACCGACCACACGCCCAATCGGCACGCCCAGGACCATTGCCAGCGCAGTACCGGTCGCCAGCATACTCAGAGCCTGTGTTTTCTTGCCGGCGGGTGCAACGCGAATCGCCAGTGAGGCTGTAATCGACCAGAACACCGCGTGAGACAGGGCGATGCCCACACGTGACACCATCAGCGAGCGGAAATCCCAGGCGACGGTTGAAAGTATATGGCTGACGATGAAAATCAGGAATAGCACGCCCAGCAGCAGGCGTCGCTCGATATTACGGGTTAGCAGCATCAGCGGCAGTGAGAGCAGCGCGACGACCCAGGCATAGATAGTCAGCATGATCCCGACATCAGCCGTCGGCATTGAAAAGTCAGCGGCAATATCGGACAGCAGGCCAACCGGGACAAATTCGGTGGTATTGAAGACAAACGCAGCAATAGCCAGCAATACCACGCGTAGCCAGGCAGTCTTACGTGAAACAGTTGTTGATTGCATGAGGAGTCAAGCCAGTCAGAATAGCGAATGTGGATGTGACAGACACACCCAGTGAAAGTGACCTGCGTCACAAAATTAACCGCTATTGTAGTCAATAAACCGGGAAGAGAAACCTGATAACGCGCTTTTAATACTGAATTTTTTTATCGCCCTGGCACCGGGCGATAGCCAGAGGTTATTACCCGCGACAACGCAAGGAGATCCTGTGCAGCAGCATAATCTATAAGCAAAATGTGACGGAGCAGCACGCCGGAGAGAACACCATCACCGTTAAAAGCCCTGCGCTTAACGCGACGTTGGCGTGTGCTTCAGGGCCACACTGAGCTGAGCTGCCGGATGGGTCGTATGATTGAGCGGACAGCAATTTTCACAGCCGATTGCACCCACATAATATTTTTTCGCCTGAAGAATAGCGGCGTTAACGTGGTAAAAACTGCCCAGAAACAGTCTGTTATCCATGTCGGGAAGATGAGGGCAACCCGCAGCATGGACGACATGATTATCGTTATATCCTGATTGTTTATTAACGTAATAGTAGAGAGCCACAGGCGTTCCTTGTTGCCGTGCTGAAAGGCAAAACAGATGAATTATGACAATAAAATGATTATAGCGGGAAACGCACACTTTGTTTGTTGTGGATCTGAATCAAACGTTCTGGAGGCGGTTTGCCAGACCCGGCGGGGCCTGGCAAACGTGCAGGCTGTCAGAGTTTTCTACTGTGCAGGCGCCAGGCAACCGCTAACGCCAGTATCAGCAGGACGCTGATAAATAGCGTAATACCGCCCCAGCCGAAGTTATGCCAGAACAGACCGCCCAGCGTACCCGCCACGCTGGAACCCACGTAATAGCTGAAAAGATAAAGCGAGGAAGCCTGTCCCCGCGCCCGACGCGCCCGGGGACCGATCCAGCCGCTGGCAACGGCATGAGCAGCAAAAAAACCGGCAGTGAACAGCATCATCCCAGGCAGGATCAGCCAGAGGGAGTTAAAGGCCGTTACCAGCAGGCCCAGTAACATGATGGCTGTCGCGCCCAGCATTACCGGCCCGCGCCCAATGCGGCTGGTCAGCGCGCCCGCTTTAGGCGAACTCCATGAGCCGGTCAGGTAGACCACGGATAACAACCCGACCACGGCCTGACTGAGATGCCAGGGCGCGTCCAGTAAACGATAGCCAATGTAGTTGAACAGGGTGACGAAGGCGCCCATCAGCAGGAAGCCTTCGGCAAACAACCACGGCAGGCCTGGATCGCGCCAGTGCAGCCGGAAGTTAATTAACAGATTACGCGGGCGCAGGGTGATGGGTCTGAAATGACGCGATGCGGGCAGGATCTTCCAGAACATCAGCGCGGAGGCCAGTGAAAAACAGCCGATTACCGCCACGGCGATCCGCCATGAGAAGAGGTCGGTCAGGACACCGCTGAGCAGACGCCCGCTCATTCCGCCTATGGAATTACCGCTGATATACAACCCCATGGAAAAGGCAACGACCCGTGCATCCATCTCTTCACTGAGATAGGTCATGCCCACCGCCGCAACGCCGCTAAGCGACAGGCCCATCAGCCCACGCATGATCAGAATGCCGTGCCAGCTGGTCATCGTGGCCGAGATCAGCGTACAGATGGCGGCGAGCATCAGGGCGGTCACCATCACCGATTTACGCCCGATAGCATCAGAGAGTGGGCCGGTGACGAGGAGGCCCAGCGCCATCAGACCGGTAGAGATGGAGAGCGACAGGCTGCTGGTCGCCGGAGAAACCCCAAACTGCTGTGACATGACTGGCAGAATCGGCTGCACACAATAGAGCAGGGCAAAGGTGGCCAGTCCGGCCGAGAAGAGTGCCAGCGTCACGCGCATAAACGCGGGCGTTCCGCGGCGAATGTATCCTGAAGCTGCCGCAGATTCTGGCGGTGCAGACACCGCACTCTCATCCACGGCGGCCTGTATTGAGCGACTCACACATCATCCTTTCAGTCAGAAAACCAGTGGTCAGCATAGGAAAGTGGAATTATGATGTCTAATATATTAATAATCTCAAATAAGACGTTTAAAATATGAATATCGAGCTGCGTCACCTGCGCTACTTTATTGCGGTTGCCGAAGAGTTACATTTCGGGCGGGCAGCCCTGCATCTGAATATCTCTCAGCCGCCGCTCAGCCAGCAAATAATGCAGCTCGAAACGGAAACGGGTGCCAGGCTATTTAATCGCACCAACCGCAGCGTGCAACTTACTGCAGCCGGAGAGCAATTACTGAGTGATGCCCGTGCGATTCTTTTACAGGTTGAGCAGGCGTCTGACCGCGCAGCCCGGCTGCATCGTGGCGAAGAGGGAGAGTTAAGAATTGGTTTTACCTCTTCGGCGCCGTTTACCGCGGTGGTCTCAGATGCACTGTTCCGGTTTCGTCAGCGCTGGCCACAGGTGCATATAAAGATGCAGGAGATCAACACCCGTCAGCAACTGGTCCCGTTGCACGAAGGACTGCTTGATCTTGGTGTGATGCGCAATACGCCGCTGCCGGCCGATTTGCGGCATCAGTTGCTGCTGAGTGAGCCGCTCTATGCCGTGGTGCATAAGGCCCATCCGCTGGCGGGCGCCGAAAAAATTTCGGTGACTGCGCTGGCGGCTGAACCCTTTGTCTTCTTCGATCCTCAGGGCGGCACCGCGCTTTACAGCGATATTCTGGCGCTGCTGCACCGCTATCACATCAAGCCCTATATCACGCAGGAAGTGGGTGAAGCGATGACCATCCTGGGGCTGGTGGCAACCGGTCTGGGCGTATCCATTCTGCCCGCCTCATTCCGGCGGGCGCGGCTGGCCGATCTGGTCTGGCTGCCGTTAACGGAAGAGGATGCCATTTCAGAGCTGTGGCTGGTCTGGTCTGCAGGACGTGAATTAAATGCCCAGATGCAGCACATGATGGCGTTGCTGCAGGAGAAGCAGCGCTGAACCCTGCCTGTCACCGCATCAATTTGTGCGATAAATCACATTTCTAATCAAATATTTGACGCTGTTGCCTGATCTGCCTCACCATGGCGCATGTTTATTTAGAAGCGCGAAAATAACCGGGAGCAGGGTTGTGAATCCGGACAGTCAACCTGGCCACATTGACCAGATTAAGCAGACCAATGCAGGTGTCGTATATCGATTAATTGATCGCTACGGTCCCATTTCGCGTATCGAACTTTCCCGCCGTGCCCAGCTCGCGCCGGCCAGCATCACCAAAATTGTGCGTGAAATGCTGGATGCGCATCTGGTGCAGGAGACCGAGTACCAGGACCCCGGCAGTCGTGGCCGTCCGGCGATTGGCCTGATACTGGACACCGATGCCTGGCACTATCTGGCGATTCGGTTGCATCGCGGCGCAATGACCTTCACGCTGCGCGATCTCAGCAGTCGGGCGCTGGCAGAAGACAGCCTGCCGCTGCCTGATGAATCTGCTCAGCCATTACTCTCCGCGCTAATAGAACAGGTCGATGCTTTTTTCATTCGTCATCAAAAGAAGCTGGAACGCCTGACGGCTATCGCTATCACCCTGCCAGGACTGATTAACGCCGCCTCAGGCGTGGTGCATCGTTTGCCAGGTTATGCGGTACGCGATATGCCGCTGGGCGATGCGCTGGCAGCGCGAACCGGCTTAGCGGTGTTTGTGCAGCACGACATTTCAGCCTGGACGCTGGCGGAATCGCTGTTTGGCGCCTCACGCGGTGCGCAGGACGTTATTCAGATTGTGATTGATGAAACCGTCGGTGCTGGCGTGATCAGTGGCGGTCAGCTGCTGCACAAAAGTGGCAGGGCACTGGTCGAAATCGGCCATACCCAGATAGACCCTTATGGTCAGCAGTGCTACTGCGGTAATCATGGCTGTCTGGAGACAGTAGCCAGTACCGGCAGTCTGCTCGCGCTGGCAGCGCAGCGTCTGCCAGCCCAGCCTGACAGCCTGCTCAACAACCAGCCGTTGACGCTTCAGTCACTGTGCGCGGCCGCGCAATCGGGCGACCGTCTGGCGCGCGACACCATTGCCAGCGTCGGGCACCACGTTGGCCGGATCCTGGCGATGATGGTCAACATCTTCAATCCACAACATATTCTTATAGGTTCTCCGCTCAATGCCGCCGCTGATGTGCTGTTTCCGGCGGTCAGCAATACGATTCTGCAGCAGTCACTGCCCGCTTACAGCGCGAGTATTGAGCTGGCACCCACTGAATTTAGCGAGCCAGGGACACTGGGCGGTGCCGCGCTAATCAAAGACGCCCTCTATAACGGACATCTGTTAGTGAAGTTGTTGCAAGGTTAAGCAGACCTGAACTTGCGCTAACGCAATCTGTTCCCCTCCTTCATTCCTTAAAATGCCGTTTCGCAGCAAGGTTAATCCCTGATTAATCGCAACGGTTTTAGAGGAGAAGTTGAGTGAACAGATTATTTGTTACCGGCACCGATACCGCAGTGGGCAAAACGGTGGTGTCACGCGCCCTGTTGCAAAGTTTTATACAGACCGGACACAGTGCAGTCGGCTATAAGCCTATCGCGCGATGTGCGGTTAAAACCCCGGATGGCCTGCGTAACAAAGATGCACAGGTTCTGCAAAGCGCGTCCTCCATCGACTTGCCTTATCAGGCAATCAATCCGCTGGTTTTCCAGGAAGAGGAGATCTGCACCCATCCCGCGCAGATCATCGACTATGGGTTGCTGACTCAGGGCTTAACCCGCCTGATGCAGCAGGCCAGTCGCGTGGTCGTTGAGGGCACAGGCGGCTGGCGCAGCCTGATGAACGATGGCCGTCCGCTCTCCTGCTGGGTCGTTGAGCAGCAACTGCCGGTGGTGCTGGTGGTCGGCATCCAGTCGGGCTGTATCAGTCACGCCTTGTTGACGGCAGAAGCAATTGCGCAGGATGGTCTCCCGCTGCTGGGCTGGGTAGGCAATCGTATTAACCCAGGACTGGCGCACTACAGCGACATTATCGGGATTCTGCGCGAAAAAATCGGCGCACCGCTGCTGGGCGAACTGCCTTATTTACCGCGTGCCGAACAACGCGACCTCACACCTTATATCGATATTTCCCTGCTGGAGCCGGACAGTTTGCACGCTGTGAGTGCAAAGATCGCCTGATTATGAAACAAAACGAGTCATCTGAGTCGGGAGTGAGCCTAAAGTTTCAGGCTCGTTTTCGACTCTCTGCAAAAATTTCTGTTTATATTTGAATGGCCTGACGCAGTTAACGCGAAACAACAACGTCATGGCGCAAAAAATGCATTAACTCCGCTTATCACAGTGAGCCGGAGTATCATCATGTGGCATTCGCACGAGAAAGGTTTGTTATATGGGCTTGAGGCCCGCATTGGTCCCGCCCCGGCGTTTCTGGCCGCATTGCAACATCTGCTCGCCAGCGTAGTGGGGATTATCACGCCACCGCTGATTATTGGTTCAGTTCTGGGATTAAATGCCTACATTCCTTATCTGATAAGCATGTCGCTGTTTGTTTCAGGGTTAGGCACTTTTATGCAGGCCAGACGCTTTTATGGCATTGGCGCGGGCATGATCTGCCTGCAGGGCACCAGTTTCGCGTTTCTCGGTGTGATTCTCTCCGGTGGGCTGATGGTGAAAGGGCGCGGCGGATCGCCAGAAGAGATTATGGCGATGTTGTTTGGCTGCAACCTGGTGGCAGCGCTGATTCCGATTCTGATTAGCCGCTGTGTGGGCTCACTGCGCAAAGTCCTGACGCCGGTTGTGACCGGCACAGTGATTACTCTCATCGGCATCAGCCTGATCAAGGTGAGCATCACCGACTGGGCTGGCGGTCACAACGCCACAGATTTTGGTTCGCCGGGGAATCTGGCGCTGGGAGCGCTGACGCTGCTGGTGATTGTGGCGCTTAACCGTTCGCGCAACCGCTGGGCAAGGCTGGTGGCAGTGGTGGCCGGCATCGCGGTGGGATGCGTGGCGGCAGTCTTAACCGGACATTTACAACTGCACGTCGCGCCGGAGAGCAGCTGGATGGTACTGCCAGCCTTCTTCCGGTTTGGTTTCGCCTTTGACTGGACTATCTTTCTGCCGATTGCACTCGTGTCGGTCATCGCCGTAATTGAAGCCGTTGGGGATCTCACGGCCAACTGCCTGATTTCACAGCAGCCCATCGCGGGCAAGCCTTTTCAGCAGCGGCTGCAGGGCGGTATTGTCGCTGATGGCCTGAGCTGTGTGCTGGCGGCGGTTTTCTCCGCCTTTCCTAACACCACGTTTGCGCAAAATAATGGGGTTATCCAGATGACGGGCGTTGCCAGTCGTTACGTAGGCATGCTCTTAGGCATTATGCTGGCGCTACTGGGGCTTTTTCCTTTTGTTGGCTCGCTGCTGCAGCAGATCCCGCCGCCAGTCCTTGGCGGAGCCACTATTGTGATGTTTGGCAGCGTCGTCGCTGCGGGTATCCGGGTGATGACACAGACGCCGCTGGGCCGCCGTGAGATGCTGATTGTCGCAATTTCATTCGGGATTGGTCTTGGCGTGGAAGCGGTGCCGGAGGTACTGAAGCAGTTCCCACCGCTAATTAACAGTCTGTTTGGTCATGCGGTAACGACCGGCGGTATTCTGGCGATTATGCTCAATCTGGTACTGCCAGACGAGGCATCTGCCGTGGAAGAGGTTGAGGCGGAAACACTGACTGAAAGTTAAAAGCTGAATAACGCACAACCGCTGAATAACGCACAACCGCTGAAGTTGCTCTGACAGACGGCTCAGAAATTCAAAGCGATGGGAGCATACGCCAGTAGCAAAGCATCGCGGACCAGGGATGGGCCGCGCTGAGCCCGCCAGGGATGGCGTGGTTTGCGTCTTTGTCGAGGGCGTAAGCTCCCTGAGCTGGTAATAAATTAACAGTCATAATACGTCGTGACTTAACTGGCTTTAAGATGGCGTCGGCGAGGGGAATAGGGCCAGAGCGGCCCTTTTTCTGACTTATATCACTATTACGACATTATGGATTCAGACGACGACGGGTTCGACCCGAGCTGAGGTAATCCGCGATGTAATCCTGCGAAATCTCCCCGCTGTAGCGACCCTCTTCATCGACTATTGGCATCCAGACTGTATTGTGCTCATAGAGTTTGGACAACACCACGCGCAGGTTCTCTTCCGCTTTACCGGTGACCTTAAAGGTGTGCAGCTTCTCTTCACAACGGCCACTCACGTTACGCGCCTCGCGACGCTTCACGAAGCCCAGCGGCTTACCATCCTCATCGACCACGGTAATCGACCGCATATCGTTCTCATCCATGGTGCCAAAGGCTTCATCCAGTGGCGTTGAGCGGCGCACGGTGATGGTCGGCTGCTGATCGGTCACGTCTCCCGCCTGCACCAGTAACAGACGCTTAAGCGTGCGGTCCTGACCCACAAACGAGCCAACGAAATCATTGGCCGGAGTCGCCAGCAACTCATCCGGGCTGGCGCACTGCACGATTTTACCCTGACCAAAGACGGCGATGCGGTCGCCGAGCTTGAGCGCCTCATCGATGTCGTGGCTCACCAGCATCACGGTTTTCTTCAACTGGCGCTGCATGTCGAGGAACTCGTTCTGGATCACTTCGCGGTTAATCGGGTCAACGGCACCAAAAGGCTCATCCATCAGCAGCACCGGTGGATCCGCGGCCAGGGCGCGAATCACGCCGATACGTTGCTGCTGACCGCCGGACATCTCACGCGGATAGCGATGCAGGAATTTAGTCGGGTCCAGCGCGACCATGCTCATCAGCTCAGTAGCACGTTCACGACACTGCTTTTTGTCCCAGCCCAGCATGCGTGGCACTACAGTAATGTTCTCCTCAATGGTCATGTTGGGGAACAGGCCTATCTGCTGGATGACATAGCCAATGTTGCGACGCAAAGTGGTGGTGTCCTGGGTACTGGTATCTTCACCGTTGATCAGGATGCGGCCACTGGTGGCGGGGATCAGACGGTTAATCATCTTCAGCGTGGTGGTCTTACCGCAGCCCGATGGCCCCAGCAGCACACACATCTCACCGGCAGGTACGTGAAGGCTGACGTTATCGACGGCTTTGTTAGTGGTGCCGTTTTTCTGGGTAAAGGTTTTCGTCAGGTTTTCCAGCGTAATCATTATCGAATCCCCTTTGGAGTCAGCGCCTGCTGCAAACGGTGCAGCAGCCAGTCAAGAAAAATAGCCAGCAGACAAATCATCAGTGCCCCGGCAATCAACATACGAATATCACTGCCGCTGATCCCATCGAGCAGCAACTGGCCCAGACCGCCCGCGCCAATGACGGCAGCAATCGCCATCACGCCAACGTTCATCACCACGGCGGTACGGATGCCGCCAAAAATCACCGGCAGCGCCATCGGGATTTCAACCCAGCGCAGACGCTGCCAGAAGGTCATGCCGATGCCACGGCCCGCTTCACGCAGTCCATCCGGCAGATTCTCCAGTGCGGTGTGAGTGTTGCGCACAATCGGCAGCAGTGAGTAGAGGAACACCGCGGTGATCGCTGGCAGCGCGCCGATGCCCTGACCGATCAGCGAAAAGACCGGAATCATCAGACCAAACAGCGCAATGGTAGGAATGGTCAGCACCACGGTAGCGATACCGAGTATCGGCGTTGCCAGCCATCTGACACGCACGATCAGAATGCCCAGCGGCACGCCAATCACAATGGCCAGGCCGACCGCCACCAGCACCAGCCAGCTGTGCTGCCAGCTCAGGGTGAGCAGGGTGCTCCAGTTATCCATGATGTAGTGAAGGGTATCCACAGTGCCTCCTTACAGCATGTTTTTGGATTGAAGGAAATCACGCGCCACGTTTTCCGGTGACTCATGATCGATATCGACCCGCTTGTTCAGCTCTGTGATCGCCTCATCAGTGATCTGAGCAGAAAGCTGATTAAGCGCGGTATCCAGCCCCGGATGGCTCGCCAGCACATCCTTACGCACGACCGGCGTCACGTTGTAGCTCGGGAAGAAGTGTTTATCATCCTCCAGCACTTTCAGGTTGAAGCCCTTAACCCGTCCATCGGTGGTGTAGATCAGACCGGCATCGACGAATCCATCGCGAATTGCGTTGTAAACCAGACCCGGGTCCATCTGGCGGATCTGCGGCCGATCGAGCGCCAGGTTATAGGTTTTCTGCAGGGGTTTCAGGCCGTCAGAACGACCGGCGAACTCCAGATCCAGCCCCAGACGCCAGTTATGGTCCGGGTCAGATTTCCGCACCTGCTCAATTTTCGCAACCAGCTGCGAGAGGGTGGTGATGCCTTCTTTTTCGGCCCGCTCACGGGTCATGGCAAAGGCATAGGTATTGTTCATCGGTGCCGGATTAAGCCACACCAGTCCCAGCTTTGCATCCAGCTTTTTGACCGTTTCATAGGCCTGCTGCGAAGACATCGGCTTGTTGATATGGTTGAAGATAATCAGTGAGGTGCCGGTATATTCCCAGGTCATATCAATCTGCTTGTTCAGCAGTGCATTACGACCAATGGTAGTGGCGATATTACGTTTAGGGACCACCTCAAAACCTTTCTTCTGCAGCCACAGCACCGTCATCGCGGACAGGATATGCTGCTCGGTAAAACTTTTGGTTGCCATCACCAGCGGGGTGGCAGCCTGCGCCGTCTGGCTTAGCAGCAGCGTCGCAGTCAGCGCGACAACGCTTTTCTTAATCCACTTCGTTAGCATTACAAAGCTCCTTGTGGTCAGGCCGCAGCATGCGGACTCAGAAAGCGGCCCAGTGCGGCCAGCAGCATATCCAGAACCAGTGCCACCAGTGCGGTGGCAACGGCGCCCAGAATCAGTGTCGGGAAGTCATTCAGATAGATGCCCGGGAAGATCAGCTCACCAAAGCTGCTGGCACCAATCAGGAAGGCCAGTGGAGCAGTACCGACGTTGATGGCGGTGGCGATGCGCACGCCTGCGAGAATGACCGGCAGGGCGTTGGGCAGCTCAACCTGACGCAGACGTTGCCATTTGGTCATGCCGATGCCGTTGGCGGCCTCAATCAGCGACGGAGGAACCGCGCTCAGGCCAGAGAAGGTGTTTCGAACGATGGGCAGCAATGATGCCAGAAACAGCGCAATCAGCGCCGGACGATCGCCAATGCCGATGATTACCATCGCCAGCGCCAGCACCGCGAGCGGTGGCAGTGTGTTTCCCACATTGAAAATCTGCATCACATATTCGGCCCAGCGACGCGCAAACGGGCGACTGAGCAGGATGCCGCTGGGAATACCGACCAGCAGAGCGAACAACATTGACCAGAAAACTAAGAAGAGGTGCTGCTGCCCGAGATAGAGCAGATCGACTTTACGTGCGACCAGTTGATCCCAGCCTAAGCCCCAGATCAATGCTGCGATCACCGCGACCACTGCAAGCAGTGCCAGACCGGCGCGTTGGGCCAGTGAAGCATTTTGCATAGGAGAATCTCCCTGATGACGATCTCATTAGTTATAACAACCATAAACAGTCCGACAGGCGCGACAAAAACTGCCGCCGCACCCAAAACCGAAACTGCGATAAAATGTAGATAAAATGACTGTTTACCCACTCTTTTTCAGCGAATACCGAATAAGATGGGGTAATGCTATAGCAGGCCTTTTTTGCACAAGCCAGCTTTTAAGCCATATATCAGGCAGATAGAAACAGGTTAAAATGGTGTTAAAGCCGCATAGCCGCTGGGTTAATGCGACAATAAAAAAAATTCATCGACATTTGGTGACAACGTCACAGATGACGCAAAAGGTGCGCACGCGCGGGAAACTGCACTGGCTGTTTTTGAGCTAGCCTTGCAGATAAAAAAAGGAACCCTATGACTGAAAGCGCACAACTCCAGACCGGACATCGCCACTGGATCTTAATTGCCTGCATGCTGGCGATGTTTATGGCGGCCATTGAAGTGACGATTGTGGCTACCGCAATGCCCACTATCATTGCTGACCTTGGCGGTTTTTCGCAGTTTGGCTGGGTCTTCTCCATCTATCTGCTGACTCAGGCGGTCAGCGTACCCCTCTATGGGCGGCTGGCGGATATGGTGGGGCGCAAAACGATGTTTTTTGTCGGGACCGCCATCTTCCTGATGGGATCGGTGCTGTGTGGGTTTGCCCATACGATGACCTGGCTGATCCTGTTCCGGGCATTTCAGGGCCTGGGCGCGGGCGCGATTATGCCGCTCAGCTCGACCATCGTGGCGGATATCTATTCACCGCGCGAACGGGCCAGCGTGCAGGGCTGGCTCTCCAGCGTCTGGGGTGTGGCGGCTATCGTCGGGCCACTGACCGGGGCCTGGCTGGTGCAGCACTTTAGCTGGTCGGTGATTTTCTGGGTTAACTTGCCGATTGGCCTGATGAGCATGCTGATGCTGGCGCGCTGGCTACCGTCGCACCAGAAGGAGGAGAAATCACAGCCGCTGAACCTGGCAGGAAGCGGCTGGCTGATGCTCTGCGTGACGGCCCTGCTGGTGGCGCTATTGCAGGCAGAACAGCTGGGCATCTGGCTGGTGCCGTTTCTGATGTTCTCGCTGTTTGCGGGCTGGCAGCTTAAACGCCATGAGCAACGTTCAGCAGCACCGCTGTTTCCGCTGATCATCTGGCGCAGCCGGCTTATCGTGGCGGGTAATGCGGGCAATCTGATTATCGGGGCGGCCATGATGGGCATCAGCGCGTTTTTACCCACCTGGATTCAGGGGATCCGCGGCGGCTCACCGTTGCAGGCGGGCAGTGTGCTGGCGATGATGTCGATTGGCTGGCCGCTGGCCAGTACCCTCAGCGGCAGACTGATGCTGCACACCTCCTACCGCTTTACCGCCCAGCTTGGCGCGCTCTTGCTGGTGACGGGCAGCGCCCTGCTACTGTTCTTACAGCCCGCAAGCTCTCTCTATCAGGCGGGCTTTACGGCATTTCTGATCGGGACTGGCATGGGCATGACCAGCACCACGTTCCTGGTTTCTGTGCAGAATCAGGCGGACTATCAGATTCGTGGCATCTGCACCGCTTCAATCATGTTCAGCCGGATGATCGGCTCGGCGGTGGGAACGGCGATTATGGGCGCAGTGCTGAATCTGAATCTGCAATGGCGACTGCCACAGGTACAGGATCCGGTGCAGCAGATTATGTCAGAATCCAGTCGTCAGCATTTGCAGCCGGAAACGCTGCAACAGATGGTTGCGTCCATCGCGACGTCATTGCACTGGGTATTTGTGGTGGCACTGGTGATTGCGCTGTTTGCGGTGGGTGTGGCCTGGATGATGCCACGTCAGCGGCCGGAACAGGCGGACTAGCAGGCAGGGCGACAGGATGTCGCCCTGATTTGACGCTGACTACTGAGCAGGCGAGTCCTGTGAACTGCCGGCACTGGCGGGGACACTGGCTTCGTCGTCACGGCCTGTACGCTTATAAACAATCTTTTGTGTGTCGTTTTCACAATGTCCGACGACCTGACCGCCCGCCTGATCAACCTGATCGTTGGCGACGACGTCGAGACTAAAACCTGACTCAGGCACACCGTTCTGAATAATTTTCTGGCTGATATCGGCTTTCACCGACTCACAGGATGCCTGTGCCATCAGCGGCAGAGCTAAAAACGCCGCGCTTAACAAAACCCTCTGTATCTTCATCACGTCTTCCTTATGTTAGTCGTCCGTCATTACTATAGCTCAAAATTAAGGCGCAACCGGGCGACCTGAACGGCGGTCCAGGCAACGCAGGGTGTTGGGTTCCCAGTAAGCGTTGAGATTAAGGCTCTGCTCGCATTTGTCGCGGGTGTCATAGGCGCGATCGGCCTTATCAAACTCTTTTTCGACGCGGGTGTTCACTTTGTTACGCAGCATGCGCGTGTCATTCCATTGCTCTTTATCCTGGCGCGCCGCTTCATTGCCCAGCGCGGTGCTGCCATCTTCAATGATCAGACGATTCGTATTCGCACTGGCAGTGAATGCCGCAGACGAGATCAGAACCAACAGCACGGCAGGGATCATTTTTTTCATCACAATATCCTTAAGTTAACGCAAACATCGCCTTCCGGGACGTCTGTTGCAGCGGGTATGCTTTAAGACTGGCCCACCAGCCGTCATTGTTGCTGTAAGTCCGGACAGGGAAAGCGCGAAGCAATCCGGCATATACGCGTGGTGATGGTGAGCACTGCCCGGGTTCAGGCTAAAAATAAAATAGCCCGATGACAGAGATTCTTATTATATCATCGCCGTTTCTTCGCTCACCAGTGGTGAGCCATTTGTTTACGTTCAGGAGAGGTTAGGGTGCTGATTAAAACCGGCTTGCTGTTTTTTATTACCGCGCTGGCGGAGATCATCGGCTGTTTTTTGCCCTGGTTATGGCTAAAAAAAGGCGGCTCAGCCTGGCTGTTACTGCCTGCAGCGGCGAGTCTTGCGCTGTTTGTCTGGCTGCTGACCCTGCATCCTGCCGCCAGTGGACGGGTCTATGCTGCTTACGGTGGCGTCTATGTGCTGACTGCGCTGCTTTGGTTGCGGGTAGTGGATGGCGTGAAGCTAAGCGCGTGGGACTGGAGCGGGGCAGTGATCGCCTTCAGCGGCATGCTGATCATCGTGATGGGCTGGGGGCGCGGGTAGCGCCAGCCGGACGGACTGGCGCTGCAGAGGCTTAAGGCTTATGGACTTTCAGGCCTGCCAGCGTCTGGCTGACCGGCATCATTTCAAGACTGTTGATGTTGACATGCTTAGGCAGCGTGGCAACCCACCAGACCGCTTCTGTGACATCTTCGGGTGTTAAAGCCTTTGCGCCTTCATAAACCTGGCCCGCTTTGTCATCATCGCCCTTAAAGCGCACATTGGAAAACTCCGTGCCGCCGACAAGGCCGGGTTCTATATCGGTGACGCGCAGTGCCGTACCGTGCAGATCGGTTCGCAGGTTAAGGCTGAACTGACGGACAAACGCTTTGGTTGCACCATACACGTTGCCGCCGGCATAAGGCCAGCTACCGGCAATCGAGCCAATGTTGATGATGTGGCCGATATCGCGCTCTACCATGTGGGGCAGCAGGGCGCGGGTCATGTAAACCAGGCCTTTGGTGTTGGTGTCGATCATGTTTTCCCAGTCTTCAACATTCGCTTTGTGCGCAGGTTCAATCCCCAGCGCCAGACCGGCGTTGTTAACCAGTACATCAATATTGCGCCACTCTGCCGGTAAGTGCGTGACCATCTCTTCAATGGCGGCACGGTTACGCACATCCAGCTGCACCGTATAAAGATTCTCGCCCAGCTCCTCCTTCAGCGCTTTTAAACGCTCGGCGCGGCGTCCGCTGGCAATGACTTTGTGACCATTCTCAATAAAGCGGCGGGTGATGCTTTCACCAAAACCGGCGGTCGCGCCGGTGACAAAAATAATCATCTCACTGTTCCTTATGCCATTTTCAGAGTCGATGACTTCACCATAGCATTTCATTTCCGCTTCTGCGCGTTGAAAAATCGCCAGGCCTGTAAATGGATTTTACCGGTTAACTGACTGCGCCTTTTCAGGGCAGGCTGCACCTAAAAAGGGCACGTTTCCCTCCGGCAGGCCATACTCAGAATGATCAGTTTACATAAAATTGAGTCGCAACCGTTTGCCTCCGTTCCGCAAACGGTTGCTAAGCCATCTGTGGTGATTTATGTTGCGCAACAGGCAGTAAATGATTTATTTGATTGATTTATAAGGATTTTACAGCTCATCAGTTCTGGCACGCAGGTTGCAAGGCTATAACAGGAGATTTCCCTGCAACTATTCTATCGCGCTTTCAGAAAGGACAACCCATGCTATCAGCAACCGACACGGCGATTCGCGCCAGCTTCTTTGACTTTACTGGTGTCGTGGATCAGCCCGACGACCTGGCCGGTAAGGCGCGCTATCTGGAAGATGCTGTGCTGTTGCTGCGTGACGGACGCGTAGCAGGGCTGGATAGCTGGGAGAACAGCGAGGCGATGCTGGCAGGCCATCCGATTACCGATCTGCGCGGCAAACTGATCGTACCTGGCTTTGTCGATACGCATATTCACTATCCACAGACAGAGATGATTGGTGCGTTTGGTGAACAGCTGCTGGAGTGGCTGAACCACTACACTTTTCCGGTTGAAGCGCAGTATCACTGTCCTGACCATGCGGCCAAAATGTCCGCCTTTTTCCTGCATCAGCTGCTCTCAAATGGCACTACCAGCGCACTGGTGTTTGGTACTGTCCATCCGCAATCGGTGGAGGCGCTGTTCAGTGCCGCAGAAGCCCTGAACATGCGACTGATTGCCGGGAAGGTGATGATGGATCGCAATGCGCCCGACAATCTTACCGAAACCCCGGAGCAGAGCTACCAGCAGACACGGGCGCTGATTGAGCGCTGGCATAATCGTGGACGGCTGAGCTACGCCCTGACGCCGCGTTTTGCGCCGACCTCCTCCCCGCAACTGCTGGAAAAAGTGCAGCAGCTGCGCCAGGCATTTCCGGATACCTGGCTGCATACCCATCTCAGTGAAAATCCACAGGAGGTGGCCTGGGTAAAAGCGCTGTTCCCGGAGCGTGAGGGCTATCTGGATGTTTATCATCATCACCAGCTAACCGGGCGTCGCAGCGTCTTCGCGCACTGTCTGCATCTGGACGATAAAGAGTGGCAGTGTCTGCACGATACCGATTCTTCTATTGCTTTCTGTCCCACCTCAAACCTCTTCCTCGGCAGCGGCCTGTTTAACATTAAACGCAGCTGGCAGCAGGGCGTGAAGGTGGGAATCGGCACGGATGTCGGCGCGGGCACCACCTTTAATATCCTGCAGACGCTGGGCGAGGCTTACAAAGTAGGCCAGTTGCAGCATTACCGGCTCAGCGCCGCTGAAGCCTTTTATCACGCCACGCTGGGTGGAGCGCGTGCGCTGGATCTCGACCACGCCATCGGAAATTTTAACATCGGCAAAGAAGCCGATTTTGTCGTGCTCGATCCGGCAGTCTCTGCGCTGCAGCAGCTGCGTATTGGCAATAGCAAAGATATCTGGGAAAAGCTGTTTGTATTAATGACGCTAGGCGACGATCGCAATATTGCCCAGACCTGGGTAAATGGTCGTCCGGTCTGGCAGCGCGACGCACAGGAGCAAGCCGCATGATTGAGTTTTTGTTAAACAACCAGCTGGTCAGGGAAGAGGCACTTGACCCCAATCTTACGGTGCTCAACTATCTGCGCATCCGTCAGCATCGTCCTGGTACCAAAGAGGGCTGCGCCTCTGGTGACTGTGGCGCCTGCAGTGTCACCCTGGGAAAAGCCGTCAGGGGTGAGATGCAGTATGAAACGGTCAATAGCTGTCTGACGCTGGTCTCGTCATTACAGGGTAAACAGCTGATCACCGTAGAGGATCTGCGTCACGGTCGTGCACTGCACCCGGCGCAGCAGGCGATGGTCGACTGCCACGGCTCACAATGCGGATTCTGCACGCCGGGTTTTGTCATGTCGCTGTTCAGCCTGCAAAAAAACGCAGCGGGCTGGGATCGCCATCAGGCGGAAACGGCGCTGGCCGGTAATCTTTGCCGCTGCACCGGCTACCGGCCCATTATGGCTGCCGCAGAACAGCTCTGCTCCCAGCCGGTTACTGACCAGTTCGATCACAGTGCCGCCGCCACCGTGCAGCGGCTGGAGGCGCTGGCTACCCCGGAAATGCAGGAGATAGACGGTGAAGGCCGCCGTTGTTTCCTGCCCAAAACGCCGGCTCAGCTGGCAGAGATCTACCTGGCGCATCCCGATGCGAAACTGATTGCCGGTGGTACCGACCTCAGCCTGCAGATTACCCAGCAGCATAAGAGAATACCGCTGCTGATTGCGCTGGAACAGGTGGCCGCGCTTAAGGTCTGCAGTGAATTTGACGATCATTACCTGCTGGGTGCAGGTGCCTCACTGCAGCAGGTCAGTGAGTTTCTTGCCACCCGCATTCCTGGTGTCAGCGAGATGCTGCAGCGGTTTGCCTCACTGCAAATTCGTCTGCAGGGCACACTGGGCGGTAATATCGCTAATGCGTCCCCGATAGGCGATGCGTCGCCGGTGCTGCTGGCCCTCAATGCAAGTTTGCTGCTGCAGCGCGGTGAAGAACAACGCAGCCTGCCGCTGGACCAGTTCTTTACCGGCTATCGGCAGACACAGCTGGAAAAAGGGGAGTTTATCCGCGCAATTCGCATTGATAAGGTGACGGTGTCACCTGATTTTGTCGCCTGGAAAGTCTCCAAACGGCTGGATGATGATATCTCCGCCGTCTTCGCTGCCTTTAACCTGCAAATCGAACAGGGCGTGGTGAGTGGTGCCCGCATCGCCTTTGGCGGTATGGCGGCGACGCCAAAACGCGCCCACCACTGTGAACAGGCGCTGATGGGTCAGCCACTGAATGCCGTGACGGTGTCACGTGCCGCTGCCGCGCTTGCGTCTGATTTCCAGCCGCTTTCCGATTTTCGCGCCAGCAGTGACTACCGTCTGCAGGTCGCCCGTAACCTGCTTCGCCGCTACTGGCATCGCCATAACGGCGAAATCACCTGCCTTGAGGTCTCTCGCTATGTCTCATAACCGCCCGGAACTCAACGAAGAGGTCATCAAGGCCCAGTATGCCGCCGATTTACAGAGCGGCGTAGGCCGGAGTAACCGCCATGAAAGCGCGGAGAAACATGTCTCTGGCGAGGCGCATTTTATGGACGATAAACCGGAGTTGCCGGGTTTACTGCATCTCTGCCCGCGTCTGAGTGAACACGCGCATGCGCGCATCGTGAATATTGATGTGCAGCCCTGTTATGCCGTGCCGGGTGTCGTCAGTGTATTAACCTGGCAGGATGTGCCGGGCATCAATGATGTCGGGCCGCTGGAGCCGGGCGATCCGCTGCTGGCGCATGACAAAGTCGAGTACCTGGGGCAGATCGTGATTGCCGTCGCGGCGGACTCCCCTGACGCTGCACGTCTTGGCGCGGCCGCAGCGGTGATCGAATATGAGGTGCTGGAACCGCTGCTGGATGTAGAGCAGGCGCTGGCGCAGGGCAGCTTTGTACAGGAACCGCACATCCATCAGCGCGGTGATGTGGACGCGGCACTGGCGCGTGCGCCGCATCGGGTGAGCGGGTCGTTTCATATCGGGGGTCAGGAGCATTTTTATCTGGAAACCCAGACGGCAATGGTCATTCCTGGCGAAGATCAGCAGCTGCAGGTCTTTTCTTCCACCCAAAACCCCACGGAAGTGCAGAAGCTGGTGGCGGAAGTCATGGGCATCAGCCTGAATAAGGTGACGATAGATATGCGCCGTATGGGCGGCGGCTTTGGTGGCAAAGAGACGCAGGCCGCCGGTGTCGCCTGTCTCTGCGCCATCGTAGCCCGTCAGACGGGGCGGGCGGCAAAGATGCGACTCTCACGCCGCGACGACATGCGCGTGACCGGCAAGCGCCATCCTTTCTTTGTGCGTTACGAGGCAGGCGTTGAGGAGGATGGCCGGCTGTGTGGCATCAAAATCGATCTGGCCGGTAACTGCGGTTATTCGCTGGATCTGAGCGGATCCATTGTCGATCGCGCCATGTTCCACGCCGATAATGCGTATTACCTCGGCGATGCGTTGGTCACGGGCTATCGCTGCCGCACGAATACCGCCTCCAACACCGCCTATCGCGGCTTTGGCGGACCGCAGGGTATGGTGGCGATTGAACAGATCATGGATCACATCGCCCGCCACCGTGGGCTGGATCCGCTGGCGCTGCGCAAGCGTAACTATTATGGCAAGCAGGATCGCAACATCACCCATTACCACCAGCAGGTCGAGGACAATCTGCTGGATGAGATTACCGAACAGCTGGAGCAGAGCAGCGACTATCAGGCGCGTCGCGCGGAAATCACGGCGTTTAACGCCCGCAGTTCGCTGCTGAAACGCGGTCTGGCGCTGACGCCGGTAAAATTTGGCATCTCATTTACCTCCAGCTTCCTTAATCAGGCGGGCGCGCTGATCCTGATTTACACCGATGGCACGGTGCAGCTGAATCATGGCGGCACCGAGATGGGCCAGGGCCTGAACACCAAGGTGATCCAGATTGTCGCCGAAGTACTGCAGATAGAGACCGATAAAATCCAGATTACCCCCACCGACACCGGTAAAGTGCCCAATACCTCGCCAACAGCGGCCTCCAGCGGTGCTGACCTCAACGGTAAGGCGGCGCAGAATGCGGCTGAAATCCTGCGCGATCGCATGACCGCCATGCTCTGCGAACTGCATCAGTGCGACGCTGCGGCGGTGAGCTTCCGCAATGGCGTGGTACGTGCCGGAGAAAAACATTACACCTTCGCTGAGGTGGCGAAACTGGCGTGGCTGAATCAGGTGCCGCTCTCTGCCACCGGCTACTATCGCGTACCAGGCATTCATTACGACCGCGTTGCCGGGCGCGGCACGCCATTCTATTACTACGCCTATGGCGCGGCCTGCTGCGAGGTCGTCATCGACACCTTAACCGGCGAATCCCGCCTGCTGCGCGCCGACATCCTGCATGACGTTGGTGCCTCGCTGAACCCGGCCATCGACATCGGTCAGGTCGAAGGAGGCTTTGTCCAGGGTGTCGGCTGGCTCACCTGCGAAGAGCTGGTGTGGAATGACAAAGGTCAGCTGCTGACCGACGGTCCCGCGAGCTATAAAATTCCCGCCATCAGTGACGTGCCGGCGGATCTGCGGGTCACACTGGTGGAGAACCGCAAAAACCCGAAAGACACAGTCTTCCACTCCAAGGCCGTTGGCGAACCGCCGTTTATGTTAGGGATAGCTGCCTGGTGTGCGCTGCAGGATGCGGTCGCCAGCGTGGCGGATTACCGCCAGCATCCGTTGCTGGATGCGCCCGCTACACCGGAGCGCATCTTCTGGGGCGTGCAGCGTCTGTCGGGAGCCATTGATGATCTATCATGACTGGATAGGCGTGCTTCACCAGTTGCGTGAAAAACGGCAAAGCTGCGTGCTGATTACCGTGCTTAGCGAGCACGGTTCGGTGCCCCGTGACAGCGGCAGCAAAATGGTCGTCACACAGCAGGAGAGCTTTCTCACCATCGGTGGCGGTCATCTGGAATTTGTGTGTATCGCCCAGGCCAGGGCGATGCTGCAGGATGGGGCGACCGCGCCCCATACCGATGATTTCAGCCTCGGCGCGCGGCTTGGACAATGCTGTGGTGGCAAAACGAAGATTTTGTTTGAGCCGCTGCTGCAGGCGCAGCCGGAGATATTTCTGTTTGGTGCAGGTCATGTCGGACAGGCACTGGTTAACCTGCTGGCGACGTTACCCTGTCACATAAACTGGATTGACAGCCGTCCGGCGCAATTTTCCAGCGTCCCTGCGGGCGTAGTGACCTGGCAGCCCGATGATCCGCTCGATTGCGTGGCGCAGGCGCCTGCGGGCAGCTACTTTATTATCATGACCCACCATCATCCGCTGGACTTTGAACTGTGTGAAGCGGTGCTGAAACGCGGGGATTTCCGCTATGCCGGATTAATCGGTTCGTCGACGAAAAACCAGCGTTTTCGCTACCGGCTGGCAGGCAGGGGCGTTCAGAGCGAATCACTGGCGCGCCTGCGCTGCCCGATTGGTCTGCCGGATGTTAAAGGCAAGCTACCCGCCGAGATTGCGGTGGCGATTGCCGGTGAAATTATCTGCGTTTATCAGCAACATATCACCTGAGTTGTGGCCTGCGCGGCAACCTGTCAGGATAAGACTTTGCGATGCCCCATCAGGAGCGAACCATGAACGCCCGTCAGAATCCCTTCTTTAGCGTCAGCACACTGCCTTATCATGCTCCGCCTTTTGACCAGATAGAGGAGCAGGATTTCCTGCCTGCGCTGCAGGCGGGCATCGAAGAGAAGCGTCAGGAGATCGAGGCGATCGCCCTGAGTAGCGAAGCGCCCACCTTTCTTAACACCTTTGAAGCACTGGAGAAGAGCGGACAGCTGCTTAACCGGGTCAATCTGGTCTTTGGTGCCATGACCTCGGCCCATACCAGCCCGTATCTGCAGCAGGTGGATGAGGAGATAGCGCCCCAGCTTACCGCGCTCAACGATGACATCATGCTGAACCGGCCGCTGTTTTCACGGCTCGACGCGGTCTATCTGCAGCGTGCTAAACTGGATGCTGAATCAAAACGTCTGGTTGAAGTGATCTGGCAGCGCTTCCAGCTGGCGGGGGCCAATCTGCCTGAGGCGCAGAAACAGCAGCTTAAAGCGCTGAATCAGGAGGCCGCACGCCTCGGTACGCGCTTCACCAACAGACTGCTGGCAGCCACCAAAGCGGGTGGACTTGTCGTCAATGATTTGCAGCAGCTTGCGGGTCTGTCGCCGGCCGATCTGGCCGTAGCACAGGCGGAAGCGCAGGCGCGCGGGCTGGAAAAAAGCGGGTTGCTGGTGCTGCAGAACACCACGCAGCAACCGGCGCTGCAGAGTCTCGCCGATCGCGCAACCCGTGAAGCGCTGTTTAAGGCGGGCGTGACGCGCACGGAAAAAGGGGATGAAAACGACACCCGCGAGCTGGTGTTAAGGCTGGCGCAGGTCAGGGCGGAGCAGGCCCGGCTGCTGGGATTTGCCAGCTATGCGGAGTGGAAACTGCAGGATCAGATGGCCAAAACCCCCAAAGCAGCGCTGGCCTTTATGCACAACATCGTGCCCGCTGCGCGCGCCCGTGCCGAACGCGAAGCCGCGGCTATCCAGCAGACTATCGATCAGCAGCAGGGCGGCTTTACCCTGCAGGCCTGGGACTGGCGTTTTTATGCTGAACAGGTGCGGCGCGCCCGCTATGACCTCGATGAGAGCCAGATTAAGCCCTACTTTGAGCTTAACTCGGTGCTGCAGAACGGGGTGTTCTGGGCGGCGACACAGCTCTATGGCATCCGTTTTACCCCGCGACAGGATCTGCCGGTTTATCATCCTGACGTGCAGGTCTATGAAATTTTCGATGCGGACGAGACGCCGCTGGCGTTGTTCTATACCGACTTCTTTAAGCGTGACAGCAAAGGCGGCGGTGCCTGGATGAGCAACTTCGTCAACCAGTCGACGCTGCTCGACACCAAACCAGTGATCTATAACGTCTGTAACTACACCAAACCGCCCGCCGGTGAACCGGCGCTGCTGAGCTGGGACGACGTCATTACGATGTTTCATGAATTCGGCCACACGCTGCACGGCCTGTTTGCCAGCCAGCGCTATCCGAGCCTGTCGGGCACGGAGACCCCGCGCGATTTTGTCGAGTTTCCTTCGCAGATCAATGAGCACTGGGCCAGCGAGCCGGCGGTGTTCCGCAACTACGCTCGCCACTATCAGACGCATGAGCTGATGCCCCCTGAGCTGCATGAAAAGATTGTCCGGGCCGCAACGTTCAACAAAGGTTATGAGATGAGCGAGTTGCTGGCTGCCGCGCTGCTGGATCTGCACTGGCATAGCCTTAACCGTGATGCCGCGCCGCAAAGCGTGGAGGGATTCGAGCAGCAGGCGTTGCAGAGCGACAATATGGCGCTGACAGCGGTGCCGCCGCGCTATCGTTCCAGCTATTTCCAGCACATCTGGGGCGGCGGTTATGCCGCAGGGTATTACGCCTATATCTGGACACAGATGCTCGCCGACGATGGCTATCAGTGGTTTGCGGAGCATGGCGGATTGACGCGTGAGAACGGCGATATCTTCCGACAGAACATTCTGTCACGTGGGAACAGCAGCGATCTTAAAACGCTGTATGAAAGCTGGCGGGGCGCGCCTCCACAGCTTGAGCCGATGCTGAAAAATCGCGGTCTGGCGGATTCATAATGAAAAGGGCTGTCACCATGACAGCCCTTTTGTTATTGGGGCTAGCCCAGCGGGCCACCTTCAATGGTTTCGCACATTCCGGCCAGCACCCGCTCACCGGTTTCGTTTTTCAGTGACTGATACCACTCCGCCGTGACCGCCGGGTCGCGAGCATGGGTCACATCACAGCGTTTGCGCGCTTTCAGCACCAGATCTTTGACCCGCTCAACGCGGCGCGCCTGATAGCGTAGCAGCGCATCTTCGATGCCCAGCGAATGTGAGGCCAGCGTCGACGCCAGCACCACAGCATCTTCCATCGCCGCGCAGCCGCCCTGACCAATATCGGGGGTGGTGCTGTGGGCTGCATCACCCAGCAGAGCAACGCGTCCTTTCACAAAGCGACTAAAAGGTTCAATGTCGTGGATCTCAACCCGGTTGGTGGTGTCGGGATTAATCGCCGCGATCAGCTGCTGTACCGGCTCCGCCCAGCCCTGGAAGTAGCCGGTTAAATCGGCTTTCACGGTGCTGCGATCCTGCGGCAGACCTTTCGGCAGCGGCACATCAAAGAAGAAGTAGAAGCGATTACCGCTGACCGGCATCAGCGAAACGCGTTTGCCGTCACCGACAAAGGTAGTCCACTGATCGGCGGGTGCAATCCGCTCGTCAATGGTGACCAGCCCATTCCAGTTAACGTAACCGGCGTAACGGCGCTCCAGCTTCTCTTCCAGCACATATTCACGAATCACCGAATGGGTGCCATCGGCAGCAATCAGAAAATCGCCGGTGGCCTGACTGTTATCAGAAAAGGTGGCGATCACCCCGTCTGCGGTCTGTTCAACCTGGATCACCCGCTTACCAAACTGCACCCGTTCACGGCCAAAGGTATCAATCAGCATCGCCTGCAGCTCTGCACGCGCCACCGGATAAGGGTATTCGCCAACCTGTTGAACCAGCGGCGCCATGCTGAAGCGGGTCAGGGGGACGCCGGTCGCGCCGTCGTGATAAGCCATAAAGGCCATGTTACCGCCCAGCTCACGAAGCGCGGCTTTCATTCCCAGCGCATTCAGGCATTTAACGCCGTTGGGCCAGATGGAAATCGCCGCGCCGACAGGCTTCATTTCCTGCACCGCTTCGTAAACTTCCACGTCAATTCCGGCTTTCTCCAGCGCAATGGCGCTGCTCATTCCGCCAATACCGCCACCAATCACGATTGCTTTCATAATGCTCTCCTGTCTGCATAGACTTTTCCTGCAACTTTTGTACCAGAGGGAGGCCTACAGGGAGAGTGAGTAGAAAAAACAGGTTAATCAGTACGTTGACATATAATCTCTGAGGTGGCTGCGTCGTCTGATTGCTGACCTCATGCACTTAAATGTGGCAAAAGGTCGAATCAAAAGGGTGCAGTGATCATTTTTTCTGCATCGATTGTTTCATCATTCATCAGGTGCAGTCGGTCAGTTTCAGAGCCATTTATCCTTCAGCGTGCATTGTCGGCGGCTTAGCCTTATACCCGTTTTAATTTGTTTAAAAATTATAAACTAAATCACCCGCTTCCCTGAAATCAGCCCGCCCGGGCAGCGTCATATTCTCATGACACACAACACACCCTTTTCCGTGGCTTTGCCTCTTTATCGGACAATAATGCGCTGTGACGTTATCAGAAAGCCTTGTTCAGTACAGGCGCGCAGGCACGACGAAGGCCTTCCGGTTATGGCTTTTAATGATTAGTAAAGTTAATTATTTCGAGGCGAAACGGTCTTTTAGGATATTGCTCAAACGCATCTGGCACGATCGCGTGATATAGATCACTCTGGACATAAAGGACTCTGGAAAACGACCATGAAAGTTGGAATCACGAATAACCAGTATCCGGAGCAACGTAATATTTTAGTTAATCCGGAAAACCAGTACATCAATCTGAAAAAGAGCAATCTTTTCTATTTTATCAACCCGTTACGAACCCGATTGCTCAAGAAAAACAAAACCTTTGTCTTTCAGCCTGTGCCTTTTTCAGGGGCAGCGCGGGCTGACATCCTGCATCTGTTTAATGAGGTTGCGATTACCCGACAGAAGTGGGTCGCCTCATTTGAGACTGAGCTGCCGCGCGTGCTGCCGGTGGCTGGCGTAGCCAAGCAGGATAACCCTGAGCTGCAACGCCTGATCCCCTATCTGTTAAAAGACAATTGCCTGGGGCTGATTGCCATTTCCGACGCCACGCTGAACATTCAGATGAAGCTGTTCAAAGCGGATGTCGCCCGGCAGATTCAGCGTAAAACCGTGGTGCTGCATCCGCCACAGACGCTGTTTGTTCAGCAAAAAGCGCCACGCCAGTCGGGAACGCTCAGGCTGATTTTTGCCGGTAACGAGTTCTACCGCAAAGGCGGAGCCGAAGTGGTGCTGGCTATCAGTGAGCTGATTGAAGAGAAGCGGCTGGATGCGTCGCAGCTGGATGTGCAGCTGATTGGTGATCTCGCTAAGCGCCGCAACGTTGCTCACCGCCAGTTCCAGGATGACGAGGCTTTTTACCGCGACATTGAGAATCGCATCAAACGCCATCGCTGCTTTACGCATCATACCCAGATGGAAAACAGTGCGCTGATGCAGCTGTTCCGCCAGAGCGATGCCGGCCTGTTACCGACCTGGCAGGAAACCTACGGGTTTTCTGTACTGGAAATGCAGGCAAATGGCTGCCCGGTGATCACCAGCAACGTGCGTGCATTGCCAGAAATTAACCCGGATAGCGCGGGCTGGGTGCTGGCGAGTTCGCTGAACGCGGACCGTGAATACAGCATTACGTCAACAGAGCAGAAAACGCAGCTGCGACAATCCCTGGTGGAAGGGCTTAAATCCACGCTGCTCGCCATCATCGAACGGCCTGAGATGCTGCAGGAGAAAGGTGAGGCTGCGATTCTGCGCATCAAAGAGCAGCATGATACCGGGCGGTACATTACCCGGCTCAACGATATTTATCGCCGTGGCGTAGTGAATGCCACTTAACATCCTCCTGGTGTCTCAATTTGATTAGATTTCTCTGACGGCGCGCGCCAGACTAGCCATACTTAGCGCAGCGTCCCACTGGAGAACTCTTATGAAAATTATCCTCACTCTGCTGCTGTCCGGATTACTGGGCAGCAGCGCCTTCGCTCAGCCCGCACCGGTTTTTCCGGCCCGCGCGCCCCTGGTTCAGCTGACCCCTGCGGCAGCCCGCTGTGATGTCTCCGCCTGTCAGACCAGCTGTTACGTCGAACAGTCACACTGCAACACCCGTGAAAACGGTGCCTGCAGTTCAGAGGCGCAGATGTGCGTACAGGCGTGTGCCAGCCAGTGTAAATAATTCATTTCAGTGAAGAAGCCTTTAGTTGCCAATGAAAAAGTCTGTGTTTTATTTTGCTTTACTGTCTCTTTCTGCCAGCTGTGTTGCCGCCGATCTCTCTTCACAGCAGGTCACTTCTCTGGTTAAAGCCGCGATCGAACCGCTGATGGAGCAGCAGGCGATCCCGGGCATGTCGGTGGCGGTGCTTTACAAGGGCCGGGCGCAGTTTGTGAACCTCGGCGTGGCCGATCTCGCATCAGGCCGCCAGGTGACGGAAAATACGCTGTTTGAGCTGGGTTCGGTGAGCAAAACGTTTACCGGTACGCTGGCAGGTATCCTGATCCGCAACGGTGACATTCGCCTCAATGATCCCGTACAGAAATACTGGCCGCAGCTGACCGGTGAACAATGGCGTCCGGTGAGGATGCTGCACCTGGCGACCTATACCGCTGGTGGCTTACCTTTACAGCTGCCGGATGAGGTTACTGATCAGGCTTCACTGCTGCGCTTTTATCAGGAATGGCAGCCAAAAGCATCACCAGGCACGCTTCGTCAGTACTCTAACGCCAGTATCGGTCTGTTTGGCTCGCTGATGGTGAAGGGGGATTATGAGCAGGCGATGACGCGCAATGTGTTTCAGCCGCTGCGGCTGACGCGCACCTATATCACCGTGCCGCCCTCGATGATGCTGGACTACGCGTGGGGCTATAAAAAGGGTCAGCCGGTTCGGGTTTCCCCCGGCATGCTGGATGCCGAAGCGTACGGCGTTAAATCCACCGCGCGTGACATGCTGACCTTTATGCAGGCCAACGTCGATCCTAATCGCCTCTCCTCGGGCAACACTGTGTTGCGTAATGCTATCCGCACCGCACAGTCGCGCTATTTCAAAATCGGCAGTTTCTGGCAGGGACTGGGCTGGGAGATCTATGATTTGCCTGCCACTGCCGACACCATCATCAGCGACAGCGACAATGGTGTTGCGTTACAACCGCGGCCAGCGACCCTGCTAAATCCGGTCGGGCCCTCACTGAACGCCAGTTGGGTGCATAAGACCGGTGCCACCAATGGATTCGGTGCTTATATCGCGTTTATCCCTGAGCAGAACAGCGGCATCGTGATGCTCGCCAACAAGAATTACCCCAATCCGCTGCGCATAAAGGCCGCCTGGCAGATTCTGCAGGCGTTACATCAGGGCACGCCTTAATACCTATCTGCTTACTCTGCGACGGGGTAAGGCTGGCACCTCCTGTTCATTTGAGCTAAAATAAAAATCAAATGAACAGGAGGGCTGCTATGTCCATCGCCATCTATACACCCGCTCAGCATCGTCGCGATACGTCGTTGCTGCACGCACTGAACCTGCCGGATACGCTGCCCGATGCGCACCAGCGTATTGCAGTGGGGTTCAGCAGCGGCGTGCTGAAACGCACGGCGTCATTGTCCACCTTTGACGAAGGCTGGCTATGCCGTCTGGCGGGCATTGACCGCACCACCTATAACCGCAAAGTGAAAGATCCCGATCAGACCTTTTCGCCCGACCAGAGCGGACGCATCTACATGCTGATTCGTGTTCTCTCTGCCGCCAGTAAACTGTTCCGCGACGACAGGCAGCGCCTGGTGCAGTGGCTGGAAACGCCGGCTAAAGCGCTGGGAGGTAAAAAACCGGCGGAAATGACCACCACGGTAGCGGGTGCAGAAGCGGTCATTAACCTGATTGGTCAGCTTGAGCATGGCGTGATTACCTGATGGCGGTGCCTTTTTACCGTCTGGTGAAGCGTGAATATGCAATGACCGCTTTTGATGGGTTTGGTGCCCGTACTTATGGCGGGCGCTGGAACTCTGTGGGCACGGTTTGTGTTTATATGGGATCGAGCCGGGCGCTGTGTGTGCTGGAGGCCTTAGTGCATCTCACCATTCACGATCTGGCGCATGACTACGCTATGCTGGCGATTAGTGTGCCAGAGGCTCTGATCACCGAGCTCTCGCTGTCGGCATTGCCCGACGACTGGCAGACTGATCCTGCACCCGCCTCTACACGGCAGATTGGAGACGACTGGCTCGCCAGCCCGGACAACGGCCTGGTGCTCAAGGTGCCCAGCACGCTGACCGGTGAGTGGAATGCGTTATTCAATCCCCGTCATCCGGCGGCGGCCGGCATCGTCAGCAAGGTGGTGGTGGAGCCGTTTTTCTTCGATCCGCGCTTCCGGCTGCAGTAGGGCGCTAACAGGCTTTCCCGGTCACCTCGCGCAATCTGAACAGGCACACCAATGCCATTCGGTTGCCACCGTGGCGACTGGGTAACGAAACGAAAGAAAGCGGGACAAAAAAATGGCCGCATAACGCGGCCATCGGGATATTGTTACAGCGTGCCGGTACCGCCATCAGAGCACCAGACCTGACCGGAAGAGTAGCTGCTTTCGGTTGAGGCCAGCGTGACATAGAGCGGGGCGATTTCAACCGGCTGGCCCGGGCGACCCATCGGTGAATCGGCGCCAAACTGTTTCACTTTCTCCATTGGCTGTCCACCGCTGGACTGCAGCGGCGTCCAGTAAGGACCTGGGGCAACAGCATTGACCCGGATACCCTCGCCACCCAGCTGTTTAGCCAGTGATTTCGTAAAGGCGACAATGCAGGCTTTGGTCTGCGCATAATCCAGCAGAATATCGCTGGGTTTAAACGCCTGAACCGAAGAAGTATTAATAATGGATGCACCGCGTGGCAGATATTCCAGCGCCGCTTTGGTGATCCAGAACATGGCGTACACGTTAGTTTTAAAAGTCGCATCAAAATCTTCCGTACTCAGGGTACGGATGGACTCATTAAATTGCTGACGACCGGCGTTATTTACAAGAATATCCAGGCCGCCTAATTTATCGGCTGCGTCTTTAACCAATTGCTGACAAAATTCTTCAGAACGAATATCGCCCGGAATAGCGAAAACTTTACGGCCTTCCGCTTCGATTAATTTAACCACTTCATCAGCGTCGGGCTGTTCTTCAGGCAGGTAATTGATCACTACGTCTGCGCCTTCGCGGGCATAAGCGATAGCTACCGCGCGGCCAATGCCGGAGTCACCACCGGTGATAAGCGCCTTACGGCCAGTCAGTCTGCCTGTGCCGCGATAGCTGGTTTCACCGTGATCGGGAACCGGGATCATTTTGCTGGCCAGGCCTGGTGCCTGTTGTGGCTGATCCTCAAAAGGAGGTTTAGGGAATTGATCCAGATCGAGCGTCTTGTTAGTGGGTGTCGCCATTGTATGCTCCTTGAACAACGTTATCTGAGACATTAAGCCTGGCACAAATGTGATATTTGTCACATCTGACTGCTGATTCATTGAGCAGGTAAAACCAGAAGAAATTAATAATGCTGATAAAGCGTAGTCATGAAATCAGAAAACTGTGCCGGAGCCTCCGATTATTTTTCTGCGCGGGAAGGGGATATTTAAAACGAAGCGTGGCGGGTTTTGGTTATTATTACAGCGAATAAAGCGCATCGGCAGAAATAAAAAAAGGCGGTTATCCGCCGCGTACTGAACCCCGCCAGACGACATCCACCGGGTATATTCTGCGCTCCTGCTGCTGTTCATTCTTCGGCATCAGTGTCTCCGGTTGCGCTTCCGTCTCCACCAGCCAGGCAATCGCATCGCGGGCGAACTGCTCCACCGGCTGCGCGAAGGTGGTGAGGTTGTAAGAGGACCAGCCCGACTGCGGAATATTGTCGTGCCCCATGATGCAGAGATCCTCCGGAATACGCAGCGCAAAGCGGTGACGCGCTTCATCCATAAAGCCACAGGCGAGCAGGTCGGTGGCGCAGTAAACCGCGTCAGGGCGAACTTTTCGGGTCAGCAGACGCTGAGCCAGAATCTGTCCGCTTTCATAGGAGGTGGAGCCGAAGCGTTCGACCTGAACCGCGACGCCCGCTTTCTGGGCTGCGGCCAGAAAATCGGCTTCGCGCTTCAGCAGGCTGGGTGTTCCCGCCAGCGAATTCACGAAAGCGATGCGGTTGCAGCCCGCCCGCACAAATGCGTTGACCGCCATTTCCGCTGCCGGGCCGGAGTCGAGATTAATATTGAGCGTACCGGGCAAAGACTCATCGCGATTAATCAGCACCAGGTGCTGGCCATGTTTGTAGCAGAGGCGGGTAATGCCGCTGTCAGGCATACCTGAAAGAATAATGGAGGCGTCGGCGCGAAAATTAATCGCCTGTTGCAGCGCGGCGGAAACGCGCGCATCCGAGCGGTCGGTGTTAATCAGCATCGCCACTTTTCCCGCTTCCTGCAGGTACTGGGTCATCCAGCGCACCAGGCTGGCACGGTAGGGCGTATCCACTTCGGAGGCAATTAAACAGACAATGCCGCTGCGGTTGCGAACCAGACCCCGTGCCAGATGGTTGACGTGATAGCCCAGCTCTTCTGCCGCTTTCATCACCCGCTGACGGGTGGCCTCCGACACGCTGGCACCTGGCGTAAAGGTGCGGGAGACCGCTGAACGGGAAACGCCCGCCCGGTCTGCGACATCCTGTGCGCTTACCACCGCTTTAAGCTGCTGCATCTTATTTCCCCGTCCCACCGTTGTCTGCACTGAGTCTGCCTGAAATTGCAAGGCTGTGCAAAACATGGCTGCACGTAAAGTGTTTCAAATTTGTGACAGCGCCTGACAATTGCGTAACAACCGAATTGACAGTGTCAACAGCTCGCCGTACTACTTTGCGCATACGTTTGCACACATGTGCAATAGCTGGCGCACCTGCGTCATCCAGCCCCAGGAGAACATCATGCGTTATTCCTATCTGCTCGCTGCTGTCATTGTCTGCCCTATGATGCCGTTTGCTGCCTCGGCGGCCGGCCTTAACATGATCTGCTCAGCGGATGTGGTGGTGTGTGAACAGATGACCACGCTGTTCAGCCAGAGCCATCCTGATATCAAACTCAGCATGGTGCGGCTCTCTGCCGGTGAAGCCTATGCCCGTATCCGCAGTGAAGCACGCAATCCCCGTACCGATATCTGGTGGGCCGGCACCGGGGATCCGCACATGCAGGCTGCCGAAGAGGGCTTAACCCAGGCCTATAAATCCCCTTTGCTCGATCAGCAACAACCCTGGTCACAAAAAGTGGCGGAAATCTCCGGTTATCGCACCGTGGGCGTCTACGCCGGTGCGCTGGGCTGGGGCTATAACACGAAGCTGCTGGCGGAGAAAAAGCTGAAGGTCCCGGCCTGCTGGGCTGACCTGCTCGACCCGGGTTTTAAAGGTGAGATTCAGATCGCCAATCCCAACTCCTCCGGCACGGCCTATAACACCCTGGCGACGCTGGTGCAGATTATGGGTGAAGACAAAGCCTTCGATTATCTGAAGAAGCTTAACGCCAACATCTCGCAATACACCAAGTCCGGCTCTGCGCCGGTCAAAGCCGCTGCGCGCGGTGAAACCACCCTCGGGATTGTCTTTATGCACGATGCCGTAGCGATGGAAGTGGATGGCTTCCCGATTAAGCCCGTCGCGCCCTGTGAAGGCACTGGCTATGAGATTGGTTCAATGTCGATCATCAAAGGAGCACGAAATCTGGCAAATGCCAAAGTCTGGTATGACTGGGCGCTGAGCGCTGAGGCGCAATCACACATGAAAGAGGCGAAATCGTTCCAGCTCCCTTCCAACCGTCAGGCGGAGATCTCTGAATATGCGCCGCGTTTCGAGAACATCAAACTGATCGATTATGACTTCAAAACCTATGGCGATTCGGCAAAACGTAAAGCGCTGCTGGGCCGCTGGGATAAAGAGATTGGTGCCAGCGCGCAATAACAGTGGGGTTGTCCCGGCCGCCTGAGCCGGGCCGTTGCCAGACCGCGGTGGCGTAAGCCTGATGCCCGCTTCCTGATCGAGGTAATTTATGAATGCGCACAATCGTCGCTTAACCGCGGCGCTGCTGGCGGGCGCCGTCGCGCTGACGCTGCTGCCCTGGTACAGCCTGGAGCAGGGCTTCTTCAGCGGGGAGTGGCTGTTCAGCTTATGGACCGATGAGAACAGTGCACCGGCGCTGGGGCAGCTCGCGTTACGCAGCTGGCTGAGTATTGCTGTCGCGCTGTGGCTGCTCTCTGCGGCCAGCGTCTTTCTGCCGCCGGGCCGCACGCGTAGCACGCTCCTGCTGCTGTTCAGCGTCACGGGCATCCTGTTTCTGGTGCTGGAAGGGCATGCCATTGGTTTCAGTGGCTGGAACTGGCTGTGGCTGGAACATATCGCGGGTCCGCAGGCATTGGGCCAGCCAGCAATGGGCGCGGGCGCGCTGCTGCTGCTGACCGTGTTTTTGCTGATCTTTGCGTTTGCCCTGGCGGAGCGGGGTGTGCTGAAAGGTGATGCCTTTGTCGTGGCGTCGATTGTACTGCTGGTGGCGCTGGTGACCACCTTTGTGCTCTATCCGGTGCTGAGCCTGTTTGTCGCCTCGGTGCAGGATATTGATGGCAGCTTCAAACCGGATGGGCTGATTGCCAATATGCAGGACCCTGCGATCTGGAGTCTCTCCTGTTTCACCGGTGGCACCTGCGGCACGGCGTGGCGCACGCTGGGACTGGCGCTGATGACCGCCAGCGGTTCGACGCTGCTGGGGCTGGCGTTTGCGCTGGCGGCTACGCGCACGTCGCTGCCGTGCAAGAAAGCGCTGCGGATGCTGACCATTCTGCCGATTATCACGCCACCGTTTGTTATCGGACTGGCGCTTATCCTGCTGTTTGGCCGCTCCGGTGTCGTAACAGAATCACTGGCAACGCTGTTCGGCATCGAACCGGGCCGCTGGCTCTATGGCCTGACCGGCATCTGGATTGCGCAGGTGCTGTCGTTTACCCCTATCGCTTTCCTGGTGCTGATTGGCGTGGTCGAGGGTGTCAGTCCGTCACTGGAAGAGGCCTCTCAGACGCTGCGCGCCAGTCGCTGGCGCACCTTCTCCCGCATCTCGCTGCCGCTGATGGCGCCCGGTCTGGCCAACGCCTTCCTGATCAGCTTTATCGAAAGCATGGCCGATTTCGGTAACCCGATGGTGCTGGGTGGCAGTCATGGCGTGCTCTCCACCGAAATCTTCTTCTCTGTGGTCGGCGCACAGAACGACCCGAGCCGCGCGGCGGTGCTGGCGATGATCCTGCTGGGCTTTACGCTGACCGCTTTTCTGGTGCAGCGCGTCTGGCTCGCCGGAAAAAGCTTTGCCACCGTCACCGGCAAAGGCGACGGTGGCCGTCACGTGATGCTGCCGCGTCCGGTGCGCTACAGCGTCTATGGCATGGTCATCCCGTGGGGACTCTTCACGCTGGTGATCTACGGCATGATCATGATTGGCGGCTTTGTACAGTCGTGGGGGCTGAATAACAACCTGACGCTGGATCACTACATTCGCGCCTTCAGCGTCAGCATCAATCAGGGGCAGCTGGTCTGGCGCGGCGTCGCCTGGAACTCCTTCTGGACCACGCTGGAGATTGCCCTTATCGCTGCGCCGCTCACGGCCATTGTGGGGCTGCTGACGGCCTGGCTGATTGTGCGGCAGAAGTTTGCCGGCCGTCAGACCTTTGAATTCATGCTGATGCTGAGCTTCGCCATTCCCGGCACGGTCATCGGCGTGAGTTATGTGATGGCGTATAACCTGCCGCCGCTGGAGATGACCGGTACCGCGATGATCCTGATCGCCTGCTTTGTCTTCCGCAATATGCCGGTCGGCGTGCGTGGCGGGATTGCGGCGATGAGCCAGCTGGATAAAAGCCTGGATGAAGCCTCATTAACCCTGGGTGCTAACAGTTTTCGGACGCTGCGCAAAGTGGTGCTGCCGCTGCTCAAACCGGCGATCAGCGCCGCGCTGGTCTATGCCTTTGTGCGGGCGATAACCTCGATCAGCGCGGTGATTTTCCTGGTCAGCGCCCAGTACAACATGGCGACCTCTTACATCGTCGGGCTGGTGGAGAACGGTGAGTATGGCGTCGCCATTGCCTACTCGTCGGTATTGATTGTCGTGATGCTGCTAATCATAGGCCTGTTCCAGCTGCTGGTGGGCGAACGTCGCCTGCGCCGTACAACCCAACCGGCGGTGATGGTTGCCGCACCCTCTGCCTCCACACTGACTCAGGAGAGAGCCCTATGACGACCATTAACGCCGGATCGGTGGTGTTTGAACATGTCGCGAAGCGTTTTGCTGGTTTTACCGCCGTGCCGGATCTGTCGCTCACCGTAGAGCCAGGCACGCTGGTGACGCTGCTCGGGCCGTCCGGCTGCGGCAAGACTACCACGCTGCGGCTGCTGGCCGGGCTGGAGCATCCCACCTCGGGAAGGATTCTGATTGGCGGCAAAGAGGTAACGCATCTGCCCGCTAACGAACGGGATGTGGCGATGGTGTTTCAGTCATACGCGCTGTTTCCCCACATGAACGCTATCGACAACATTCTTTACGGGCTGCTCTCCTCGGGCATGAACAAACGCGAAGCGCAGGACAGGGCGCGTGAGGGGCTGAAGCTGGTGGGGTTAGAGAGTCAGGGAGAGCGGTTGCCGTCTGAACTTTCTGGCGGACAGCAGCAGCGTATTGCGGTAGCGCGTGCGCTGGTGCTGGAACCGCAGGTGCTGCTGCTCGATGAGCCGTTGTCGAACCTTGATGAGCGTCTGCGCCGTCGGGTGCGCACCGATATCCGTGATTTGCAGCAGCGGCTCGGATTTACGGCGGTCTATGTCACCCATGATCAGGAAGAGGCGCTGGCAGTCTCCGATAAGATTATTGTCATGAAAGAGGGGGATATTGCCCAGCAGGGCGCGCCGGAGACGCTTTATCATTCGCCCAACTCGGTCTTTATTGCGGACTTTATGGGGGAAGCCAATATTCTGCCCTGTGAAGTGGAGCAGGCGGATGCAGATGACGCACTGGTTCGTCTGGGTAACCAGCGCTTTCGGGTGCGGGGTGCGGGCGCTAAAACCGGCAGTGCCCAGCTGGCGGTGAGACCCCAGTTTATTACGTTGTCTGGCGATGGCCAGGGCGCGTTGCAGGGTGAAGTGATCCACAGCACCTGGCTGGGTGACCATATTGAATATGAAGTCGCGACCGAGCTGGGCGCGTTGTTCATTATCGATCCGCAGATGGAACAGCGTCTGCCTCTCGCCACCCTGGTAGGCGTCAACTTTAAGCCGCAGGGCCTTGCCCTGATTGCCCGTTAATCTGATTAACCCGAGGAGTTTGCATGGCATCGCATGATGAAATAATGGCGCGACTGGCTTTAGCGGAGGCTGTGGCCCGCGAAGGTGGCGCGACCGCGCTAGCCTGGTTTAACCGTCGCGACACGCTGGTGGTAGAGACCAAGTACGATTTGCAGGATGTGGTGTCAATTGCCGACCGTGAAGTAGAGCAGTTGATCGCCAGCCGCATAAAGGATGCGTTTCCCGATGATGGCTTTCTGGGTGAGGAGTCGGGGCTGCAGGCGGGACACTCTGACTACACCTGGGTGGTTGATCCGATCGATGGCACCAGCCCGTTTCTCAATGGGATGCCGAGCTGGTGCGTTTCGGTGGCAGTGCTGCGTGGCGATGTGCCGGTTATCGGTGTGATTTTCGCACCCACTTATGAGGAGTGCTATGTGGCGGCACTGGGGCAGGGCGCGACGCTGAACGGTCGTCGTCTGCAGGTTGATCCCACCCGCACACTGCAAAACCATGTTACCGGCTTTGGCGCTAACAGTTATGTCAGTCCGCAGCAGGTTGGCGAGATTGTGGCGGCGCTGCTGTCGGCGGGCGGTAACTTTATCCGCATTGGTTCGGGCGCGCTGATGCTGGCGTGGGTCGCCGCCGGTCGGGTTGTGGGATATTACGAACCCTATATGCACGCCTGGGATTGCCTGGCGGGTTACTGTCTGGTGAAAGAGGCGGGCGGCTGGTACCACCCGTTCAATACCGAAGGCGACCGCATCATCAAAGGGGCGCAGGTTCTGGCCGTTGCTCCCGGCGCCGAAGCAGACCTTAAGCGTATTGCGGGTTTGTGACCCTGTCACGCTGACTGCTTTAATGGCGGTCAGCGTGAGTCTATTACCCTGAGCGCTTTCGTCAGATAGTGACGCTGCATCCCGGTCTCTGGAAAGTCGGGCAGGGACATCTGCTGCTGATACCCCTGCTTCTGATAAAACGGCAGAGCCTGAAAGCTGAAGGTATCCACCAGCGCAAAGAGACATCCCCTCTTAGCCGCCTCCTGTTCCGCGGCTTCCATCAGCACGCGACCCAGACCACTGCCACGCACAGTTTCGTCCACCCAGAGAAAATCAATGCAGAGCCAGTTGCCTTTGCGCGAGGCGATGACTCCACCGCGCAACACGCCTTCTGCATCTTTATGATAAACCGACAGCGGGCCCCAGTTCTCGCGGCTGATAAACTGCCGGTTGTAAGCGCCTAATCCTGCCAGCAACGCGTCCCGATCATTATCGTTTTCCTGATGGGTAAGGGTAAATGTGCGCATTCTGTTCCTCTTCTATTTGCGTGTTTTTATCCCCTTAAAGGGATATTTTACCATTTATCCTCTGTAGGGTATAATAGGCAAATTATCCCTTTGCGGGTATAATCTCTTTTTATCCCCTGTAAAGGATAATGCATCTGCGTTATGCTGACAGCCTGTGATCCTTAAGGAGTCACCCCATGATATACAGCCCGATACAGCTGGCAAACCAGCTCAAGTTTATCCGCCAGCGCAATGGCTGGACGCAGAGTGAGCTGGCAAAAAAGGTCGGCCTGAAACAGGCTACCATTTCTCATTTTGAAAATGCGCCTGACAGCACCTCACTGGCCACGCTGTTTAAGCTGTTACAGGCGCTGGAAGTGAGTCTGGCCGTTCAGGAAAAAGAGGCGGTCACGGCGACTCATTTGCATGATGAGGATGAGTGGTAATGCAAAGGCTGATTGCGTGGATGAACGGCGAACGGGTGGGTGTACTGACATGGCAGCGAAACGGCACCCATGCGTTTCAGTATGATACCGGCTGGCTGAGTAATCCGCTCTCCCGGCCGCTGTCACTCTCAATGCCATTGCAGGTTAAGGCGATCACATCACACGCTGTGATTAACTTCTTCGATAACCTGCTGCCGGACAGCCCACTGATTCGTGAGAGAATCGCAGCGCGTTACCAGACTCAATCCTGTGAGCCCTTTGATTTACTGCAGGAGGTGGGACGTGACACCGTCGGAGCAATCATGCTGTTGCCGCCCGACAGGCCATTGCCTGCCGTGCAGGCTCGTTATGAGGTGCTGGATGAAGCCCGGCTCGAAAGCGTACTGTCGGCCAGGTACGATATTCCGCTGGGAATGTTGCATGAGGAGCCCGATTTCCGCCTCTCAGTTGCGGGTGCACAGGAGAAAACCGCGCTGCTGCTGACGCAGGAAGGCTGGAGCATTCCTGCCGGTGGCACGTCTGCCTCACACATCATTAAGCTGCCAGTCGGTGAGATTAAACAGCCGACCGCTACGCTGGATATGCGTGAAAGCGTAGAGAATGAGTATCTTTGTCTGACGCTGGCCCGCGCACTCGGTATCAATGTGCCGCAGGCGACCATTATCCGGGCCGGAAAGATGCGCGCCCTCGCCGTTGAACGCTTTGATCGCCGCTGGTCACGTGACAAAACCCGGCTGATTCGCCTGCCACAGGAGGATTTCTGTCAGGCGCTGGGACTGACCTCGTCAACCCAATATGAATCGGATGGCGGGCCGGGCATCGCAGAGATCATGCAGATACTGATGGGATCACGTCACGCCATTGAAGATCGCTATCGCTTTATGATGTTCCAGGTGTTTCAGTGGCTGATTGGTGCCACCGACGGTCACGCCAGGAATTTCTCACTGTTTATTGAGCGCGGCGGCAGTTACCGTCTGACCCCTTTTTATGATGTGATCTCCGCGTACCCGGTGCAGTCGGGTTCCGGCATGAACACGCAAACGCTGACACTGGCGATGGGGCTGGGTGCCACTCAGGAGAAGAGGACGGAGATCGACAAAATTTACCCGCGCCATTTTATCGCCACGGCGAAGCAGGTGAGTTTTGATCGTGACAGCCTGCAGCAGATCTTTGACTTCTTCATTAAAGCGCTTCCCCAGGCAATCGTTTTGGTGCGTGATGCGTTGCCGCCCGACTTTCCTCAGCATATCGCCGACGCCATTTTCAGCCATGCATTGATTATGCTGGAGCGGTTACGGCATGGAGAGTGAGGGCACGGAGCTGGCACTATGCTGAAAAGCCAGTCTGCCCATGTCTCGTTAAAAGCGGGTCAGCTATGCTTATCTGACAGGCATAACAAAGGAGTATGGGTATGAAGTGTCCGGGATGTGAAGGAGAGGCGTTTGTTTACGCCACGCGTGATGTCAGTCTCAATACCGGTAATCCGGATGATGTTGTGCACGATGTGAAGGGCGATCACTGCATCCGTTGCGGGGCTGTGATCATGAATGCCGGCACGGCAGAGCAGTATCCCGAAAAGGCTGAAGCGCTGGAGAATGCCGGCGTTCCCATCAAATAATATCAGGAGCCCGCGTAAAGCGGGCTCTGCTTATCGCTTTATGTACTCTTCTGATCGGCTCACTCTTATTGGGTCCTGCGTCGCTGACCATTTTGTCGCCGGTCCCGGCGAACAATGTTTCCTGCGACGAATCACCCATAAAAAAGCCTGCACAAGGCAGGCAAATCGTTATAAGGGAATGTCCATCTTTTGATAACACGCAACGAGTAAGTTGTGTGATGGTGGCACCCTACAGGAGAAACATTAGGTTTACCCTGGGAACGGGAACCTGACTCTGTCAATGCGGACACTGGAGTGCGTTATGGATGCCAATCGCTATGCCCTGGAAGTCATTGCTTCACCGCCGGTGTTTCCCGGTGTCGCCAGTCCTGTGTTGTCTGATGAAACGCTGCATCGTCGTCTGGCCGCTATTATTCAGCGCATGCAGGAGCAGAAGATTGCACAGCTGATTATCTATGCCGACAAAGAGCACGGCAGCAATTTTGAGTATCTGGCGGGATTCATTCCTCGCTTCGAGGAGGCGCTGCTGGTGGTGAATCAGCAGGGCGCTCTCACTTATATCATGGGTAATGAGAATCTAAAGCTGGTGCCTTTTGCCCGCAATCCGGGGCGCTGTCTGCATGCGCCGCTCTTTTCGTTGCCTAATCAGCCGATGCGCGGTGAGCAGCCACTGGATCAGCTGTTAAATGAGGCCGGGATTGTCGCGGGAGAACGCACCGGGCTGGTGGGCTGGAAGTTGTTTACCGGCAGGCAACAAGGAATGTGTGATTTGCCGCAGTTCGTTTACGCTGCAGCGGCGCAGGCGACGGGCAGTGATGCGCTGCTGGTTAACGCGACCGGGCTGTTTATTTCGCCGGATAACGGTGCGCGCTGCGTGAATTGCGCCGATGAAGTGGCGTTTTATGAGGCTGGGGCAAATCTTGCGTCAACCGCCATGCTGGCTGCGCTGGATAGCGTAGAGCCAGGCAACACGGAGAAGGCGTTAGGCGCACAGCTTAACGCAGAAGGTCAGCCTAATACGGTGATGACGATTGCGGCAACCGGCGATCGTTTTGCGCATGCCCGGCTTTATCCATCGGATAAACAGCTCGTCACTGGCGATAAGCTTTCTCTTACTACCGGCTATAAAGGCGGGCTGACAAGTCGTTCCGCTTATGTAGTCAGCGAGGCTTCTGAGTTACAGTGTAACGTTTCGGACTGGTTAACCCGTCTGGCGATCCCCTATTATCATGCGGTGGTCAGCTGGCTGGAAGATCTGCACATCGGTATGACCGGCGGCGAACTCTATTCACTTATTGAGAGCGTGTTGCCCAAAGCAGAGTATGGCTGGCATCTGAATCCGGGGCATCTGGTGGCTGACGAGGAGTGGTTAAGCTCACCTGTCTATCCCGACTCTGCCGTGACACTAAAGAGCGGTATGCTGCTGCAGATTGATATCATCCCGTCGGTGCCGGGTTACGGAGGCTGCAGTATTGAGGATACGGTCGGGCTGGCAGATGCGGCATTGCGTGATGAGCTGGCGCGCGCTTATCCGGATGTCTGGCAGCGTATGACGCAGCGCAAAACCTACCTGGCGGAGGTGCTGAGGATCCGGTTGCCGGAGGAGGTGATTTTGCTCTCAAATACGGTAGGGTATTTACGCCCTTTTTTACTGGATAAGCGCCGCGCGCTGGTGCGTCAGTAGACGATTACCCGGCCTGACGAGGCCGGTAATAATTTGTAAAATTTAACTGAGAGTAAAACAGAGGCGCATCTGTCAGGATACGCGCCTCAGAAAGTTCCTGGTTGCTCTCATTCGATGAAATGGTTTACCAAAAACGCGGTTTTGTTTGCCTGCAAAACCTCTCTTGCCGCGTTTATCGCACTCTCTGTCGCACTCTTTCTTAACTTCGAAAAACCCGCCTGGGCGCTGACCACCGTTTTTGTCACGTCACAGCTTTATGCGGCATCGACCGTCTCGAAATCACTGTTTCGTCTGATGGGCACGCTGCTGGGCGGCATCTTCATTCTGCTGATCTATCCTGAAACCGTGCAGTCACCCGTATTGTTCAGTCTTTGTGTGTCACTGTGGGTAACGGTTTGCCTTTATTTTTCTCTGCATGACCGCACGCCGAAGAGTTATGTTTTTATGCTGGCGGGTTACAGTGCGGCGATTATGGGCTTTCCTGATGTGGATACGCCGTCGGCGATTATTAATACCGTCATTTCACGTATTGAGGAGATTACGCTGGGTATCCTCTGCAGTACGCTGGTTCACCGGCTGGTATTTCCGGTTTCGATGCACCATCTGCTGGGGCAGAGCGTTAATCACTGGTTTCTCAACGCGCGCAAACTCTGTGATGAACTGATCAGCGGAATGGCGAAGAACAAATCGCTGGAGCGGGAAGATATCCTGATTCAGATGGCGGGCTATCCGCTGAATGTTGAAACATTGCTGACACACTGTGTTTATGAGGGCGAAGCGGCGCGTAATGTCATCCGTCTGGTCAGCGTGCAGTATCAGCATCTGAGTTATCTGCTGCCGACGCTGACCGCGATTGAGTCACGGCTGGGCGTACTGGCCGAACTGAACATTCGTTTTCCGCCGTGCGTCACCGACGTGTTTCAGGAATTTCTGTTGTGGCTGCATCATGACCGTATTAACGATATTGCCGGACTGCGTGAGGCGATTGCCTCCAGTCAGGCGACGCTGGAAGAGGAATGGCGGGCAGGGCGTCTGCTAACTGAAGAGAGTCTGCTGCTGATTGGTCTGCTGGAGCGGCTGGCTAACTTTGTACGTATTGCCGATGCCTATGAAAATGTCAGCGCGCGAGCCGGGGATCTCTACAGCCACGGGGATGGGGCGGCGATCCGCAATATCCGGGAACATCGTCATATTGATAAAGGCCTGCTGCGGTTGTCCGCGCTGACCGCTTTTCTGGCCACCTTTCTCTCCAGCCTGTTCTGGATTGGCAGCGGCTGGGCCGATGGGGCGAATGCGCCTTTGATGGCGGCGATTATCAGCTCTTTTTTCGCGGGTGTTGATTCCCCGGTGACGCCGATGAAGCTCTTCGTGAAAGGGGTGGTGATTGCACTGGTGGTCAGCCTGTTTTATATCGCGTTCCTGATTCCACAGGCCAATACCTTACAGGCGTTGATGATCTGTCTGCTGCCTGGCCTGATGCTGCTAAGTCTGGTTATCGCTAATCCGGCAACCAATATGGTGGGGCTGAGTGTCGCTATTCAGATCCCCGGCTTTATCGGCTTAAGCCATCACTATGTGCCAAACCTGATCGTCACGCTGAACGCGGCCATCTCCTCAATGGTGGGGATTATGTTTGCTGTGGTGCTGACGGCGTTGATCCGCAATAAGCGGCCCTCCTGGATTGCCAGAAGAGCGGTGCAACGGGGACTGCGCGACCTGTTAGGATTTATCAAAATGGTGGAACGTAATTCCGCCACGCTGCTGTCACGGCAACAATTTATTGCCCGAATGCTCGACAGGGTGAACATTATTTTGCCGCGTAAGCGTCTCGATCCTGTGCCGGATATCGTGGTGGGTGGGTATCTGATTACCGAAACCTGGCTGGGTGCTAACTGTTATGACTTTTACGCACGATACAGGGAAGTGCTGGAGAGCCATCGGATTGATAGCGGTCAGATGTTTCACGAGCTGGCGCTTTATCTAAAACGCAAAATGAAGTCACTGCAATTATCACCGCATCAGGATCTGCTGGATGAACTGGATCTGTTACTGTTGCGGATAGAGAAAATTGCCCGCGAGGAGAGTGCAGCTGTCGCGCCATTAATCCATCTTTTTAATATTCGGGTATCACTTTTTCCCCATCAGCGCTGGCCGGAGTAACAGGGGCTGGCTGGTGGTGTTTCGAACCGGGATTGAAGTGTAGTAAAGAGAATACTTTTTAGTTACATCATACATTAGATCTTAATTTAAAAAAGATGTCAGACAGGGTGCCTGTTTGTCATGTCTTACAGTAAAACGAGCCGGGATGATAGGAAAACGCTGGGGTGGATTGCTGAGTAAAGCGGACATTATACCCATTTAAAATCAGTGTGTTGCATACTTTTTCATGTCAGCCTGACACTGTTGCCGTCATTTGGGGATTCGTCAAATTCGCATCACGCAGCGGCTGAAACCCGCAATAAGAGCAGGGTGCGCCTGGCGCATTACAGGCTGAGAGAATTAGCTGTTTACCTGTGGCTGTAACTGATAAATCCACGCAGTGTAATACTGGTTATCCCCGGCAGTTACGCGAACTTCGACGCGATCATAGCCATCTTCAAACGCATCCAGCATTGCCCAGTGCACATCCAGCTGCTCAGAGATAAACAAGTATCCTGGTACAGCGGGGCCATGTTCATCCAGAACAATGCCAGGAAAATCAGCCGCTGCACCCCAGCCACGCTCATAGAAGGTGCCGTTTACCGAGCCGGCCAGCCATTCGCCGCCAATGTTTTCAAGAATATGGGCATTCTCGCGGCCCGGACAGAGCGTGCCATAGACAAATAAGCGTTCCATTTTTCCTCGTTTTCCAGACTCAAAGCCGGTTACTTTAACGCGTTGTGATAAATTCTGCAGCCCTGACGTCACGCCAGTTATTCAGAATTGACGTAGCAGCGCCTGCGGAGCACAAAAATTCTACAGCTGGTGCCCGCATCCCGGTCCTGGAGCACACATTTAAAACAGGAAAGCCGTCGTTAACAGCCTGAAGGCTGTATTAGCAAATTACAGCTTTTAAGCTGTTATATTGCTTTAACAGCTTTTAGAGTGTATTTTGATTAAACAGCGTACAGGCTGTATCACCTGTTAAAGCGGTCAGCGCACGATGAAAAATGTCTATCCGATAAAAACACTCAGCCAGTTGCGTCCTTTGCTTATTGGTTTTCGCAAAGCAAATGGACTGACGCAAAAAGATCTGTCTGAACGATTAGGCGTCACTCAGCAGACTTATGCGCGTCTGGAAGCCAACCCGGCCAGAGCCAGCATTGAACGCCTCTTCAAAATCTTCACACTACTGGGCGTGGAGATGACTCTCTCTTCGGGAATAAGCTCATCCGCAGGAAAGCCGACAGAAGAAAAGGGGACGTTAGAAAATTCACCTGCGAGACGGGAGAAGTGGTGACGCTATGAGCCGGAGACAGCAGCGTTTAGTGATATGGATGAACGGTATCCAGGTTGGATTCTGGAACAAAAGCAAAGGAGAAGATACGCTGCAATATCTTCCTGAATGGAGTGCCGACGCGCAAGGAAGACCGTTATCGCTCTCTTTGCCTTTTACCCCCGGCGATCAAATCTGGCGCGGAAATGTGGTACGTGACTACTTTGATAATTTATTACCGGATAGTGAAGGGATTCGCAGGCGTCTGGCAATGCGGTATCAGGCAGAAAGTCTCGACCCTTTTGACCTGTTGACCGAGTTGGGAAAAGATTGCGTAGGCGCGATACAGTTACTGAAAGAGGGCGATGAACCCACGGATTTATATTGCGTAAAATATCGGCCGCTCTCTGAATCAGAGATCGCAATGACATTGCGAAATACCACGGCGGCATCATTACCCGGCAGACAGAGTGATACAGGCGACTTACGGCTATCCATTGCCGGTGCGCAGGAAAAAACAGCGTTATTATGGCATGACGATCGGTGGTGCAGGCCTGAAGGGAATACGCCAACGACGCATATTTTCAAGTTGCCGCTTGGCCTGGTCGGCAATATGAAAGCTGATATGAGTACATCCGTGGAAAACGAATGGCTCTGTTCGCTGCTACTTGAACAATTCGGCATCCCGGTCGCAAGAACAGAAATCGCTCAATTCGAAGATCAGAAAGTCCTGGTGGTTGAACGTTTTGACCGCAAATGGTCAGGTGACCAGCGGTGGATCATTCGTTTACCTCAGGAAGATATGTGTCAGGCTGCGGGGATGTCACCATTACGCAAATATCAGGCCGACGGCGGGCCAGGTATCTCTGAAATTATGGAGATTCTGAGTCATTCAGATCACGCAGAACAGGACAGATTGCATTTCTTTAAAGCGCAGATAATTTTCTGGGTACTGGCGGCCACAGATGGCCATGCTAAAAATTTCAGTATTGCGATAGGGCCTCAGGGGCATTATTGCCTTACGCCACTTTATGATGTTTTATCGGCATGGCCGGTCATCGGAAATGGCAATAATCAGATAGCCTGGCAAAAATGCAAACTGGCGATGGCCGCTCGCGGCAGCAGCAACTATTACAAACTCTACAGAATACAAAGACGGCACTGGATTAACCACGGTGAGCAGACCGGCCTGAGTAAAAAGCAGGTTGAGATGATGATGGATGAAATAATTTCTGACGCACCGGACGTCATCGAGCGTGTTCGCGCTCAACTGCCAGATCAGTTCCCGTCAGAACTGGCAGAACGCGTGTTTGATGGCATAACGCAGCAATGCAGGCGTCTGGCCGGAAATTAGCGCCGATTAAAATTTCCCACTGAACACAGTGTCAGAAGAGAACAGGCTGAGAGGTGCAACACGGCAACGCAGATGTTTATCGATTACAGCCTGAATGATGAAAAGACGGAGAGATTCATTGTCAGACAGAATCATCAGGCATCCGCAGAGATTCCCTAGGAAAGGTGGAAAACAGGATAAGACAGACACCTGACCAAAGAGCGCATAATGTATATTATGTTAAATAAGAGATTAACAGTGCACTTATCGCTGTGATACTGCGTCATTCATTCCTGTACTTCCGACCTGCAGTTACGTTACTGCCACTGCCCTGCACCTTCATAGTGATGCCTTCAAACAGATCGCCTGAAAACCCCGAACAAGGATGCAGTCCGGGGTTTGTCATCAGATTATTTCAGATGCGAACGCAATGCTTCACCCGCCTGGTCAATGGCTGTTCTGACTGTCGGTTCCTGGCTCAAGGCGTTCAGCAAACCGAAGTCATGAATAATGCCATTGTACCGTGTAACGGTCACCGGCACGCCTGCTGCATCCAGCTTACGACCGAATGCTTCACCTTCATCCCGTAATACGTCCAGCTCTGCAGTCTGAATCAGCGTTGGCGGTAACCCCTTCAGCTGTTCAGTGCTGGCGCGCAACGGCGATGCCAGAATGTTATTACGATCCTTTTCCGACGTCGTGTAGTTATCCCAGAACCACTTCATCATGTTCTTCGTCAGGAAATGTCCGTCAGCAAACTGCTCATATGACGGCGTGTCGAAACGCGCATCGGTAACCGGCCACAGCATCACATCATAACGGATAGCTGGCGTTTTAAACTGCTTCGCCTGTAACGCAACTGCCGCCACCATGTTACCGCCAACGCTGTTACCAACCAGCGCCAGACGTTTTCCGTCAACGCCAATTTCAGCACCATGGTCGGCGACCCATTTAGTGGCTTCATAGGCCTGAGTGATTGCCACCGGGAAATGGGCTTCTGGCGAAGGTTGATAGTTAACGAATACCGCTGCAGCACCGGATGCATTCACCATGTCACGAACCAGACGTTCATGGGTTGGAAAATCGCCCAGCACCCATCCGCCGCCGTGGAAGAACATAAACACCGGCAATGTGCTGCTGGCGTGCTCAGGTCTAACGATGGTCAGCGTCAGAGGCTTGCCCATTACAGTAATGATCTTCTGTGAAATCTGTGCCGGCGGCAGTTCTGCGCCCTTCTGTGCTCCGGTCAATACTGCCCGGGCATCGTTGACAGAGAGTTGCTCAATTGGTTTACCCGTTCCGCTGTTGAGCGCTTTCAGAAAGGCGGCAACACCTACGGTCGGTTGCGGGCTGTTTTCAGTTGGCGCAGCAAACGCGCTACTTATCTGGCTGCTTAACAGTAATGCACTGGCGATCAGTTTCATTTTCATTACAGGACTCCGATTAACTTGCTATTTAATAGTGTGCTATCTGGTTGATCGGACAATGACACGGCACCTCTTCAATGTAAACAACTAAATAGCGCGCCATTTAAATGGCAGAACCAGCCTTCCTAGAAATCATCGGGGTTAACGTGGCAAATTGCAGCTATCTGTATCGAATTGCAGTCATTGAGCGCTAAATTTCAGAAGCGGAAAAATCCTGAATTGATCCAGCTCTCTGCTCAGCACTGAACACCTGGTGCCCTGCTTTGGCTGCCAATCGCGGTTAATTCAACCTGGCGGCATTTTTCTCTGATCAACTTTTATCGCATAAATGCCGGACTATTAATTAAAAAAACAACTCTTGTATGATGTAACTAAATAGATTAATTCCCTCAGAAATTTCACATTTACCGCGGCTGATTTTCGCTTTGGTCTCAGGCCCTTTACTCTCTCTGCACTGCTACACGACTTCAACCAATCAATAAAGGAAACATTGATGAAAACATCATACGCTTTGATCGCAACATTACTGATGGCCTCTGGCGCGTCCGCTATCGCAGCTCAGCCCGCTGCCGCTAAAAATCCGCTGAGCGTACACGTTCTTAATCTGCAAACCGGTCAGCCTACCGCGGGCATCGAAGTCGAGCTGGATCAAAAGCAGCAGGATAACTGGGTAAAACTGGCCTCCGGCGTTACCGACAACAACGGTCGTATCAGCGCCCTGTTCCCGCAGGACAAGATGGCCAGTGCGGGCAGCTACCGTGTGGTGTTTAAAACCGGTGACTTCTACAAAAAAACCAATCAGAAAACCTTCTTCCCGGAGATTCCGGTTGAATTCAACATGGAAGCCAGTGGCGAGCACTACCATATCCCGTTACTGCTGAGCCCGTTTGGTTACTCAACCTATCGCGGCAACTAATCTGCTAATCCGGCACTCAGGTGCCGGATTCCCCCGCGACGCGCGCCGGAAAACACGCCACCAGCCAGTCGATAAACACCCGCAGCCGTTGCGTTACGTGCCGGTTTTGCGGATAAACCAGATGAAACGGATAACCCGCAGGCCGCCAGTCGCGCAGTATCTCCACCATATCGCCCTGCCGCAGAATCGACGACAGTGAATAACTGAACGTCTGAATGATCCCCAGCCCGGCCAGACCCGCCGCCAGGTGTGCATTACTTTCATTAACGCCAATGCGATGCGCGCTGGTGATCTCTGTTTTCTCACCCTGACGTTCAAACTTTAGCGGAAACGGTTTGCCGGTTTGCGGCGAAAGATAACTCACCAGCCGGTGCCCGTTGCGCAATTCATCAGGGTAAGCAGGAATCCCAAATGCTTTGAGATAGGCGGGTGTCGCGCAGGTGATCAGCGTGGCGTGCCCTATCAGACGCGCCACCAGTGAGGAATCGGCCAAAGGACCGCCACGAATGACACAGTCAATGTTGTCGCTAATCAGATTAGCCGGGCGGTCCGAGACGCCAAGATCCAGCGTAATGTCCGGATAGCGGGCAAAGAAATCGGGCAGCAGCGGAATAAGAATATCCCGTGCGGTAGACCCGCCGATATCAACGCGTAACTGCCCGCGCGGTTTACTGCGCCGCGCATTAAAACAGGCATCAATATCCTCGAGATTGTGCAGGATACGCAGTGCTTTCTCATAGTATTCCTGCCCTTCTGCGGTGACGGTCACGCGCCGGGTGGTGCGTTGCAGTAGCCGCACGGAGAGATGTTGCCCGTTCGTGGGCGCTGGATCTGAAAGATCGCGGCATCCGGGTCAATGTCGTGAGTCCCGGCCCGGTTCGTACGCCTGGGTTGGGTGATCTGGTGAGTGAAGAGCAGCGTCAGGGTCTGTTTGATGCGCTGGCGGCACAGATACCGCTTGGCCGTCTGGGTGAACCACAGGAGATTGCCCGTACCGTTGCGTTTCTGGCGTCTGATGCCGCCAGCTTTATTAACGCGACAGAGCTGTTTGTCGATGGCGGCATGGCACAGGTCTGAGGTTTAAGCCAGCCTGAACGCTGCCACAACAGTGATAACCCGAAATCCCGGTTCAGCCAGACCAGCACAGCCTGGCTGGCTGACCGCTAGCCAGTCACTCCCTGTTTCATAACCCGAAGGAAAAGCTGCGATCTCTCCGTCGTCCGGCACGCAGTCATAAAATGTCACGTTGCAGTCATCCCGTCCGGTAAATCCCCGCTATAGTTATTGCCTGTCACGTCCGTCATAACACCATGGAGATAACATGAGCCAACTTTTTTCCACTGTCTCGCTAGGCGAACTTACGCTGGATAACCGCATTGTGATTGCCCCGATGTGCCAGTACTCCGCTGAAGCAGGCAATGCGACCGCCTGGCATCGGATCCATCTTGGCCAGCTCTCCTTTTCCGGCGCCGGTCTGATGATTATTGAAGCCACTGCCGTTGAGGACATTGGCCGTATCTCTCCCGGCGATCTCGGTTTGTGGAATGATGATAATGAAGCCGCACTAAAAACAGTTCTGGATGATGTGCGCCGCTACTCCTCTATCCCGATTGGTATGCAGCTGGGCCATGCGGGACGTAAAGCGTCGTGCGCGGTTCCCTGGGAAGGCGGTAAGCAGATTGCACCCGATGCAGGCGGCTGGCAAACCGTAGCCCCGTCGGCACTGAGCTACAGCGCGGATGAAGTTAAACCGGTTGCCATGAGCATTGACGATCTGCAGCGGGTAAAAAAGGCTTTTGTTGAGAGTGCCCGCCGTGCAGTGCGCCTGGGTATTCAACTGATTGAAGTGCATGCCGCGCACGGCTATCTGCTGCATCAGTTTCTGTCACCGCTCTCGAATCAGCGCAGCGATGAATATGGCGGTTCGCTGGAAAATCGACTGCGCTTCCCGCTGGAAGTCTTCAAAGCCGTTCGTGAAGCCGTCCCGGCTGCCGTGCCGGTCGGCGTGCGCATTTCCGCGACTGACTGGGTTGAAGGCGGCTGGGAAATCGAGCAGTCGATCGCCTTCTCCCGTGAGCTGGAAGCGCTGAACTGCGCCTATATTCACGTCTCAAGTGGCGGCCTGTCGGAAAAACAGAAAATCAGCGTCGGACCCAATTATCAGGTGCCGTTCGCCCGCGATATTCGTGAGCAGGTGTCGATTCCGGTCATTGCGGTTGGCTTAATCACTGAGCCGCAGCAGGCAGAAGATCTGCTGCAACAGGGCGAAGCTGACCTGGTGGCGCTGGCGCGAGGAATTCTCTATGACCCACGCTGGCCGTGGCACGCAGCGGCCGCGCTGGATGGCAAAGTCCAGGTTCCGCCGCAGTATCTGCGTTCTGAACCGCACGATGTAAAAGGCATCCTGACGCAGGATCAGTAATGCTAAACGGGCAGACCGCATAAACGGCGGCTGCCCGCTCTCTTATAAAATGCCTTTCAGCCGCAGATGCTGCAGTAGCATGATAGTTTTGGCATCCACAATCTCACCCTGATCAATCGCCTGCAGTGCCTGGTCGAAACCGAACTCCAGCACCTCGATATCCTCGCCCTCTTCCGCTATTCCGCCGCCTTCCCCGCTGCGCTGTTGATCGTCATACTCAGCAATAAAGAAGTAGAGTTTTTCCGTCACTGAACCGGGGCTCATAAAAGCCTCAAAAACCTTTTCTACGCGACTGACGCGAAAGCCCGTCTCCTCTTCCGCTTCGGCAACAATACGCGCTTCCGGCGAGGCGTTATCCAGCAGACCAGCGGCCGCTTCAATCAGAAAGCCATCATGCCCGTTCAGAAAAACCGGAAAGCGAAACTGCCGGGTCAACACGACTGTGCGTTTATCACGGTTATAGAGAAGGATCACCGCGCCGTTTCCCCGATCGTAGGCTTCACGGCTCTGCTCCTGCCAGCGTCCATCGCTGCGCAGTAGCGAGAAGGTGTACTTCTTCAGGGTATACCAGTTATCTGACAGCAACTGCTCGTTGATGATGCGTACGCGGGGATGATTCTGCTGCATGATACTCTCCGGGATAAGTGGACAGCCCACACGCTATCATGCACAATCGTGCAAACTCAAGAAAAAACACGCAGAGTGGAATGATGCTATCCAGCCAACGAAAACAGACAATTCTCGCCCTGCTCGCCCAGGAAAAACAGGTACAGTCGCGCGACCTGAGCCAGCGATTTGGCCTCTCCGAAGACTCTATCCGGCGTGACCTGCGTGAACTGGCGGCGGAAGGATTACTGCAACGGGTGCATGGCGGTGCGTTACCGGTATCCGCTGCACTGGGCACCTTTGAAACACGAAAAAGCGTGCAGACGGCGTCTAAACAGATTATCGCCAGAAAAGCGGCCTCACTGATCCAGCCGGGCCAGATTGTGCTGATTGATGGCGGGACCACCAGCGCAGAACTGGTACGACAGTTACCGACAACGCTGAGCTTTACCGCCGTGACACACAGTCCCAGCGTGGCGCTGGCGTTAGCCGATCACCCACGCGTGGAGGTCATACTGATTGGCGGGCAACTTTATAAGCATTCGGTGGTGGCGGTAGGCGCAGCTATGCTGGAGTCGATAAACCGTATTAACGCCGATCTCTTTTTTATGGGTGTTACCGGTGTGCATCCGGCGGCGGGTCTGACAACCGGGAATTTTGAAGAAGCGACGGTGAAGCGGGCGCTGGCAGGACGCGCAGCAGAAACCGTGGTACTGGCGTCCGCCGAAAAGCTCAATTCAGCGTCGGCATTTGCCATTGGCGATCTGTCACTGGCGAGTACGCTGGTAGTGGAAACAGAGCCGGACGAGGCGCTGAAAAAGGCGCTCGGCCAGCATGGTGTGACGATCATCTGAGATCGCAGCAAGCCTGCAGCGCAAGATACGGGCCGGTCAGCGGTCTCTGCGCAGGGGGAAACTGCTGTGCGACAGGCGTCATTGAACTTTGTGCCAGGGCAACGGCAACCGCGCCCTGCTGATAAGCCTGCTCTGCTGCTGCCGCAATCAGGGCAAAGTAGCGTGCTGTGTCTCCCGCTTTAAACGCTGCCCACGCATCTTCCACCAGCATGACCTCGATCTGACTGTCTGGATGACAGAAGAGTGTCCGTGTCGCAGCCAGCGTCGATTCTGCGGCACACAGCGCCACCGTCGGCCCCGTAAGACGCCGCAGTGTCTCCGCTAACATCCGGTCAGTGCGCATTACCCCAGCATGCGTACTGAAATCATCAGCAACCGGCCCCAGCGTCGAACAGGTGATCAGAACCGCATCAAACTGCGGCAGCAGTGTTTCAATCAGCTGTGCAATACGTCGGCGTAATTCCACTGTCATCCCGCCGCTGCGCTCCGCCTCAGTCAGCAGCGCAGGCATCACCAGATGATTCAGGGGCAGAATATCAAGAGCCAGTGCGCGGGCGGCATCATCAAAAATCGCGATATTACTGGCGGCGGTATGGAAGCAAAGAATGTTCAGGGTGAGCTCCGGTTCTTCATAAAGTTAGCGTGCGGGCGACCATGCGGCCTGCTGGATAACGACACGATAACCATCCCCATCCATAAATGTCACGCCCCGTTGATCCCAGTAGGGATTAAATGATGGCACCCGCCGGAAGCCTGCCTCATCCATGCTGTTACAGCGAGCCAGCCAGTCAGGCTGTTGTGGGATGTAGAGCACCAGCAGATCGTCATCCGTTGGCGATGGCCGGACGGGATGCGTGTGACAGAGCGTGAATTCGAGATGCCAGGCCAGCCCGTCAGCGCCCAGCATCACACCACTGAACCCCTGATGGTCAGTAAACTCACCGATTTTTTGCAACCCCAGCCCAAGGCAATAGATTTGGCAGCTTTGCGTCAGGTCAGTCACTGGACGGGCAATACGCAGATGCGGGATAGTCATGCTTCTCTCCTTGTTGAGTTCACTGATATTTATCACAATCCTCTGAGCTTCCCGTGACGCTGGATGCGTAACCACTTCCCCGGCACTTCCATCAAACCACCGTTTTTTGCAAAAAGATGTGAATACCCTTCCGCGCAGTCCTGACCCTGAAATCGCTCTGCAGTCGGCGTGCCGCTGCGGTCGGCACCCTGTTCCGGTTATCCGGAAAATCACCTTACCGCTCACAGCGCTAAACGCATTCCCGCTGCGGTCATCTACACTTTCCCGGTATTCATACGGCAATGTCCTGTGCATTGCCTGGCTATAAAAGGAAGACAATATGACTGAACACGCTACCCAGAACCACGCCTGGTTACTGGCATCACGCCCTCACGGTGAGCCGACCAAAGAGAATTTCCGCCATGTGGCTCAGCCCGTTCCGGAAATCAAAGAGGGTGAAGTGCTGCTGAAAACCATCTACCTCTCGCTTGACCCCTACATGCGTGGCCGGATGGATGAGGGTAAATCCTACGCTGCGCCCGCAGAGCTGGATGAGCCAATGGTGGGCGGCACCGTCTGTCAGGTTGCAGAATCGAAAAACAGCAACTTTAAAACCGGTGACTGGGTGCTGGCGCAGAGCGGCTGGCAGGAATATGCCGTTTCCGATGGCAAAGAGATTGCGAAGCTGGACAACGATATGCCACATCCTTCATGGGCGCTGGGCATTCTCGGTATGCCTGGCTTTACCGCCTATATGGGTCTGATGGATATCGGTCAGCCGAAAGCGGGCGAAACCCTGGTGGTTGCCGCCGCAACCGGTCCAGTGGGCGCAACGGTCGGTCAGTTGGGCAAACAGAAAGGGTGCCGCGTAGTCGGTGTCGCCGGTGGCGAAGAAAAATGCCGTTATGCGGTCGATACGCTGGGTTTTGATGCCTGCCTCGATCACCACAGCGCAGACTTTGAAGAGCAACTGAAAAACGCCTGCCCGGATGGCATCGATATTTACTTCGAAAACGTCGGTGGCAAAGTGTTTGATGCCGTATTCCCGCTGCTGAACACCGCGGCACGCGTGCCGGTCTGTGGTCTGGTCTCCGCGTACAGCCAGCGTGAGCTGCCGGACGGTCCGGACAGAACCTCGCTGATCATGGCAGGTATCCTTAAGCGTCGTATCCGTATGCAGGGCTTTATCATCTTCCAGGATTACGGTGACCGTTATCCTGAGTTCCTCAAAGCAATGAGCCCGCTGGTGGAGAGCAAAAAAATCCACTATCGCGAGCATATGATTGAGGGATTAGAGAATGCACCACAGGCGTTTATCGACATGCTGAATGGCAAAAACTTCGGTAAAACCGTGGTGAAGGTCAGCGAGTAATCGCGTTAGCGTGCCACGTCACTGACGTGGCACGCATTTATCAATGCGGCTGCCGGGAAACGTGTTCGGCAGCCGCACGATTAGCGTCACTGACTGCCTCTCCCAGCGTTGCGCCAAGACTCAGGCGCTGACACAACACCCCGACAAAGCAATCCCCGGCACCGTGTGTACTGACCAGCGTCACCTTTTGCGCCGCCAGCGTGTGCGTCTCTCCTGCCTCGCTGTAAGCCACTCCGTGTTCACCCGCGGTCACCACCACGCGGGCAAAGCGTCCCGCCAGCGATGCCGCCGCCGCACGCGCTGAAGTCAGATCCTGCACGTTAATCCCGCACATATCGCGCGCTTCGATGGCGTTCACCACCAGCAGATCGATACAGCCCTCAAACGCCGCCGACAATGTCCGGGCAGGTGCAGCATTCACACAGACCGTAATCCCCCGCTGCCGTGCCGCCTGTGCCGCGCAGAGATTTACCGCCTCCGGGACTTCGTTTTGCAGCACCAGCAGCGAAACATCCTGCCAGAAGCCTGGCTGTGCAAAGGTCTCAAGCGGGATTTGCTGATTGGCATTAGAAACCACTACCGCGCCGTAATCCCCTTCAGCATCGGTAATCGCCACGCTCATGCCGGAGGGAAGCGCATCGGTCACACTCACCTGCGTACAATCGACACCGGCCTGCTGCAGATGATCCAGCAGGAATTTCCCCTGCTGATCGCGCCCCACCGAACCGGCAAAACGCACTGCTGCGCCCGCACGGGCCGCCGCGACCGCCTGATTCCCGCCCTTGCCGCCGAACTTATAGTGACAGGCGCTGCCCATCACCGTTTCGCCTTTCTCCGGGCGATGGTGTGCGTCCAGCATAATGTCGTAATGAAGACTGCCGGTGACTGCAATTTTGCTCATAGCTAGAATTCCCGCAGATCCTGAACCGCATGCTGGGTTTTCATCAGGTTCTTCTCCGCCCGCTTCAGATCTTTCTTGGCGATAGCGACAAACAGCGCATCCAGAATATTGAGCTGGGCGATGCGTGACGCGGCGTTTTCACCCAACAGATGCGATCCCTGAGAGGTTGAATTGAGGACCACATGCGCACTCTGCGCGATCGGGGATTCGGCGTAGTTAGTAATGGCGATCACTTTCGCGCCATTCTTTCCCGCCAGTTTAACCGGATCGTTCACTGCACGTGTCGCACCCGAATGGCTGATGGCGATAACCACATCGTCATCAGATAACACGGCGGCTGACATCAGCATGATGTGGGCGTCGTCATAGGCGGTCGACTTGATGCCAATCTTCAGCATCTTGTGCGACAGGTCCCGCGCCACGGCGGCAGAGCCGCCGACAGCATAGAGATCGATATGACGCGCTTTAAAGATGATATCCGCCGCACGATTGAATTCAGAGACATCCAGAATCGATAATGTTTCTTCGATGGCCTGGATAGAGGTTCTGAAGACTTTGGCCAGCAACTGCTCCGACGAATCATCCGGCTCAATTTCCGCATGCAGTCCCGCCACTTCAGACTGGTTGTAATAGATCAGACCACTTCTGAAATGCCTGAAGCCGGTGAAGTTAAGTTTTTTTGTAATCTTAACGATCATCGCTTCAGAGACATTATTCTCCTGCGCAATCTCCTTTAAAGACGACTGCTCAGTCATGTCGGTTCGGGCCATTATCGCCTCCGCCACACGGCGTTCTAACGGCGTCAGTTGGGGCAAACGCATACGAATCTGAGCGCCAATGGCTCGCGGATCTTGCTTCATTACTTGCCTCGGGTCGCCCGGTCAATCAACATCGCTATGATAATAATAAGGCCGGTAGCGAGCAATTGGTAAAAGGCCTGAATGTTCAGTAAGGTCAGGCCATTACGTAACACCCCGAGGATCACCACGCCAATCAGCGTGCCGAAAATACTGCCCTTGCCGCCCATCAGTGATGCACCGCCAATGGCCGCCGCCGCGATAGCGTCCAGCTCCCACAGGTTGCCGATAGTCGGCTCGGCAGCGCCCAGACGACCAATCAGAATCAGCGAAGCGAGTGACGCCAGCAGACCGGAGAAGATGTAAACCGTCACCTTGGTGCGCTTCACCGGCACACCCGCGACCCGCGCCGCCTCTTCATTACCACCGATCGCCAGAATATATTCCCCCAGCGGGGTCTTATTCATCACCGTCCAGAGCAGCAGCGCAATCACCGCCACAATCACAATCGGCGTCGGAATACCCAGCACCGTGCTATTGATCAGGCTGCGGAACGCCAGCGGAATGCCAAAGATCGGATTGCCGCCGGTATAAATCAGCGCGATAGCCCGGAACAGCGACAGGCCGCCCAGCGTAACGATAAACGGCTGCAGCCCGGCATAGGCAATCAGCGAACCGCTGAACAGCCCGCACATCGCGCCGACGCCCAGCGTCGCGAGAATCGCCAGCGGCACCGGCACACCCAAGGTCATCAGCGTGGCACCCAGCACCGCTGAGAGCGCCGCGGTGGGGCCAACCGAAAGGTCAATCCCGCCGGATATAATCACCAGCGTCATGCCCAGAGCAATCAGGGCGTTGATCGAAGACTGCTGCAATATATTCAGCAGATTTGGCAGCGTGAAAAAGACCGGCGACAGAAACGAAAATGTCACCACGATAATCAACAGGCCAATTAAAGTACCGGCATCACGCACGTTAAATTTAAGCCGCAGCGCGGGTCGGGTACCTGGCGCGGTGGAGGTCTGAGTCGTCATAATATTAACCTTAAATAGTGTCAGGTAAGCGGTCAGGCGGTCTGGTCGATATCTTTAATGGCATAGCGGGCAATGTTCTCTTCGGTGATCGCGCTGCCAGTGAGCTCTTTGGTGATACGCCCCTCGCGCATCACCAGCACCCGGTCAGAGATGCGCATAATCTCGGTCATCTCTGACGACACCACGACAATGGCTTTGCCCGCCTGCGCCAGTTTCTCAATCAGGTGATAGATCTCAGACTTAGCGCCAATGTCGATGCCACGCGTCGGCTCATCAAACAGAAACACGTTGGCATCCGCCGCCACCCAGCGGCCAATAATCACTTTTTGCTGATTGCCGCCGCTCAGCGTGCCGATGGTTTTCTCAATGTCGAGCGGACGCAGTTTGAGGTCGCCCATCACCCTCAGCGCCTCACGGTCGAGCCGGGCATGGTTCATCAGCCCCGCCAGCGTGAAGCGGTGCATCGACGGCAGCGCCATGTTCATCTTCACCGCCCGCTCTTTAATGATGCCCTCTTTCTTGCGATCCTCCGGCACCAGGCCAATACCTGCTTTGATCGCCGCACGCACGTTGTGGTTCTGCACTGCGGTGCCGTTGACGCTCACCGTGCCACCGGTACGCCTGTCGATGCCGGCAATCAGCTTGAGCAGTTCGGTCCGCCCCGCACCCACCAGCCCGGCAATGCCCAGCACTTCACCAGCTCGCACGCTGAAACTGGCGGCTACCACGTCATTGCCCCGCGTCAGATCCTCTACCCGCAGCACCTCGCGTTCGCTGACAAACGCCTGATGGTCGAGTTTTTCGATCTTCCGTCCGACCATTTTGGCGACAATGCTCTCTTCATCCTCATCACTGATGTTGACCACACCCACCTGCTTTCCGTCACGCATAATGGTGGCGCGGTCGCAGACCCGGAAAATCTCATTCATCTTGTGCGACACATAGATCAGCGAGACGCCGGTCGACTTCAGATCGCCTATCAGCTCCGCCAGCCGGTCGAACTCGCGGGGCGTCAGACTGGAAGTCGGCTCATCCATGGCGATGATTTTTGCGTCATCCAGCAGCGCACGGGCGATCTCAACAATCTGCTGCTGCGACACCTTGAGATTTCTGATCGGCGTATCGGGATCGATAGTGGGATCCAGCGTCTTCAGAATCAGCGTCGCCCGCGCCAGCTGCGCTTTTTTATCCACCCACCAGCCACCGGCACGGGTCAGCGGGCGACCCAGGAACATGTTCTGCGCCACGGAAAGCTCAGGAACATGCTGCAACTCCTGGTGAATCATGGCGATACCGGCCTGACGTGCACTGAGCGGGCTGCGAATCTGCACTCTGTTGCCATTAACGCTGATCTCTCCGCTGTCAGCGCCGCGCACGCCTGAGAGGATATTCAGCAGTGTCGATTTACCCGCGCCGTTTTCCCCAATCAGCGCATGCACCTCGCCGGGTCGCACTGAAAAATCGACCTCCTGCAGTGCGGCGGCGTTACCGTAACTTTTGTTGATGCCGCGCATCATTAAGCGAAACTGTTCCATACCCGCCTCCGCCGACTATTGCTGAGCCAGCAGCTCACGCAACCGGTTGTTGTCTTTGGTCGAGAACGCGTCGACGTTCTCTTTAGTGATCAACGCCTGTGGCGTGGAGATAACGCGCGACAGTTTCTGTCCATTGATCAGCCGGATCATGACGTCCATCGCCACTTCACCGGTCAGCACCGGGAAGCTGTCCACCGTGCCGGTCAGCTCGCCGCGCTTGATTGAGGCGTACGCATCCGAAATGCCGTCAGTGCCAAAAATCGCCACCTGTGACGCTTTGTTCTGCGCCCTCACCGCTTCCACCACGCCCAGCGCCATGGTGTCGTTGTTCGCATAGAAGCCGATCAGGTCAGGATGCTGCTGAAGGATGGTTGACGCCGCATTAAAGGCCTGCTCGCGACTCCAGTTCGCCGGCACGCTGGCAACAATGGTGAACTTGCCATTTGCGTCCAGTGTCTCTTTGAAGCCACGGGTACGCTGTCCGGCGGCATACACGCCCGGCTGCCCTTCAATCACCGCGACTTTCCCGCCCTGCGGATGATGCTGAATAAACCACTTCGCGACCCGCACACCGTTATCTTTCTGCACGTTGCCGACGTAGTAACGCGCATTCGGCATCACCGCATCGTTGACGTTCACCACCGGGATATTCTTGCTGTTCGCACTCTCCAGCGCAGGCTGCAGGTTGATGTCGGTCTGCGGCGAAACCAGCAGGCCGTTAAAGCCCTGGGAGATCAGGGTCTCTGCAATCGACAGCTGACCAAGCTGATCGTCCTCATTGGCTGCCGCCTGGTACTCGACGGTAATGCCATACTTTTTCGCCGCGTCCTGGTAGCCCTGGCCGAGCAGGCGCCAGTACTCATTAGTGAGGGTTTTTGATACCCCGCCAATTTTCAGCGACTTGTCGACTTTCGGCAGCGCGCCATATTTAGTATCAAGCTGGGTCCAGTCGGTGCGATCCGGTTCAGTGTCGGATTGCAGCGGTGCCAGATCTGCCGCATAAACTGTGCTGCAGAGCAGTGAAGAAGCGATAAAGGCAAGCAGGCGTTTTTTCATTTTTATAGTCTCAGCATGTGGGTAGAGGTGTGATGTTCTTAGGATTAATCGACTGTCAGCGAGCCAGCATGATGTCGTTGACTATCTGCTGGGAAGCCACCGCATCCTGACGCGAAATAGCCGCCAGTAATGCCGCGTTACCGTGCAACTGGTCACAGAGTCTGAGCAGGCGCTTAACGGTGGCGATGTTGCTCTCTGCTTCACGAATCGGGTCCAGACCGCTGGCATCCGGGAAGGTATCGAAGTAGTAAGCGCCACTGTAGCCGTCACGCTGCATCTGCCAGAGAAACTCCAGCGTGGCGCGCGGATTCACGGAGGCAACCATCAGTCCGTCGTCACGTTTGCCCCAGCCGTCATTCAGGTCCAGTCCCAGCAGCCGTGAGCGGCGTGCCACCATCGCAGCAGCGTAAGCCGGGATCTCATTGGCAAACAGGACGTGCGCGAAATCCAGCGTGATACCCAGATTGGCGCAGCCGGCCTCTTCCACTGCCAGCAGACAGGTGGTCGCGTTGGGGAAGATGCTGTAGGCGCGAGGCTCATTCGGTTTATATTCGATGCTGACGTCGACATCCGGCGCGTACTCTGCCACTTCACGTACAGCGCTGACCGCATCCTCCCAGATCTTTTTGTAGTCGGCCTGGAAGCAGTAATCAAATCCATCCTGCCCCATCCACAGGGTCATCAGTCGGGAACCAAACTCCCGACCCGCATCGATACCGCGCTTGGTCAGCTCGATCGCTTCACGACGCACTTTCGCATCCGGATGCGTAAATGCACCGATTTTGAACTGAGGTGCATCCCAGCGCATCTGCATGCCATTTACCGCCAGGCCCGCATCCTCAATCGCCTGGCGCAGAGTGGCGATGTCAGTGGTGAGATGCTGCGGAAAGTTAAGATCGAGATGTGTTAAGCCATTTACCTTTCCCGCACGGGCAACCATCTGGAGAACCGACGGCTTGCCCTGCAGGTCAGGCCAGTAGAGGTGTGCGCCCGAGGCGAACGAGTTGAGACGGGTAGCAAATTTCAGTTCCGACATGAGGCTCAATCCTTCAGAGTGCGTATTGTGAAGTACTTTTCATATTCACGATTAATTGTGAAGTTATATATTAATCTACGCCTCGCGGCTTAATGCGCAAGTCTGTCAGGATGGGGAAATCTCTAAACCGGGAGCACTGTCACGAAATAGTTTCGGTGTGTTATCAGATGAATAACAGGCAGTGGAGGGAGAATTTAATTGAAAGACAACGGGTTGTCGTGAGAAGCCGGGCATGGAATCTGGCAGAGAAATAAATGAAAAAAGCTGAGCGCCAGGGCGGCGCTCAGCGGGACGAGATGACTTACTTCAGACGGAAAGCGACAACACTGTCGCCCTGCGTGGTGCCGAGCGAGCCGTGGCCGCCTGCGGCAATCACCACGTACTGCTTGCCATCTTTACCCATAAAGGTGGATGGCGTGGCCTGCGCTCCGGCGCTGAGTTCAGTCTGCCACAGCAGTTCGCCAGTGGTGCTGTCGTAAGCACGGAAGAAGTTATCTGCCGTTGCGCCGTGGAACACCAGATCACCCGCCGTCAGCAGCGGTCCGCCGTGCGCCACCATCCCCATCGGGAAACCGATCGGGAAGCGGCCAGGCAGGAAGCTGGTCTTGAGGTTTTTGGTGGTGCCGACGCGGCGCAGCCATTCGGTTTTGCCGGTGGTCAGATCCACACCCACCATCCGTCCCCACGGTGGCGCGATGCAGGGAATACCCAGTCCCGACGCCATCTGCTGGATGTGAATCGCGTAGTCACCGTGGAAGTTCTCATTCCAGTACGGCGTGCCATCTTTGGTGAAGGTACGCTGCGTTTCGGTTTCCGGCGTGCGCTTAATCAGGTTGTATTTGTAAGCCAGGCGTACCGGTGCCGCAATCAGCATCTGACGCTGTGGGTCAACAGCCACGGAACCCCAGTTAAACACCCCGATATTGCCCGGGAAGATCAGCGAGCCTTTCTCGGTTGGCGGCGTCCACGGGTTACCGTCATAGCGCAACTCACGGAAGGTGGTGCGGCAGGCCATCTGATCAAACGGCGTGATGCCCCACATCGACTTCTCAGTCAGTGGTTGCGGGATGAAGTTCAGGCTGGAGACCGGCTGGGTCGCCGCATACTGCTCGCCCTTAATGCCATCGGTAGAGACCTTAACCTGCTCTACCGGGTAAACCGGTTCGCCAGTCAGGCGATTCAGCACAAACAGGTTGCCGGTTTTGGTCGGCAGGATCACCGCAGGCTGCGGCTTGCCCTGATAGTTAATATCTACCAGCGAGGGCTGTGATGGGTTATCACGATCCCACAGGTCGTGGTTCGAACTCTGATAGCGCCATTTGAACGCACCGGTTTTCAGATCAAGCGCCACCAGCGCATCACGGAATTTCTCGGTGTTGCTGGCTGGATCGCGTTCAATCCCTACTTCATCCGGCGAGGCATTACCAAACGGCACATAGACCAGGCCGTTTTTCAGGTCCGCGCTAAGGGTAGCCCAGGCGATCGGGGTATCCTGCGGATAAGTGGCTCCTGCAGCGACGGGCGCGGTGTTATCCGGGTTAGCCGGATCGAAGTTCCACACCAGACGACCGCTGACGGCGTCATAGGCACGGATCACACCCGATGGGTTGCCGCTGTTGAAGCCGTTATCCATCACTGAGCCGCCGACAATCACCAGATTGCCTGCCACCAGCGGTGCTGAGGTCTGCATCAGCGCATGCGGACGCACCTCGCCCATGTTGGCGCGCAGGTTCACCACACCGTTGTCACCAAAGTCAGCGCACGGCTTGCCGGTGTCGGCATCCAGCGCCAGCAGGCGGGCATCGGTGGTCGCGTTAAAGATACGCTTGCGGCAGATGGCCGGTGCTGCGCCCGTCTGCTGTTGCACCTGCTGACCGGCATCGAAATAGCTCACGCCGCGACAGGTCTGATGCTGCTGCAGATAAGAGCGGTTTTTATCCGGCGCGGTTTTCCACTTCACCGCACCCGTTTCCGGGTCAAGCGCATGGACTTCGTTGTGCGGCGTACAGAAGTAAAGCATGCCGTTGGCTTTCAGCGGCGTCGCTTCAAAGGTGTATTCGGTCGCATCATCACCCTGACGCAGATCGCCGGTGTGATAGGTCCAGGCCACTTCCAGATCGTTGACGTTATCTTTGGTGATCTGCTTCAGCGCCGAGAAGCGCTGGCCATCCGCGGTTCCGCCATAGGCGCTCCACTCGTCAGCGGCACCGCCGGTCGCAGAGGCGTTACGCGGCGTATTGATAGTGCCCTGCTGCGGCAACGGATCGTAGAAGCAGAGGCCAGCCACCAGCAGTACCATCAGCACCACTGAGCCGCCGAGGAACGGATGGAAGCGACGCTGTCCCTGATAAAGCGGACGAACCACCCACGGCAGAGCCAGCCAGACGCCCAGCACACCAAAGAGGTCACCGCGCGGGATCCACTGCCATTTGTCAAAGTCCACTTCCCAGATAGTCCAGATGAGTGTGACCCACATCAGCAGCGCATAGAGGGTCAGCGCACTGCGCTTGTTCATTAATAGCAGAATAGCGCTGAGCAAAACGCCTGCACCCATCAGCGCATAGAACGCGCTGCCTCCTGCCAGCAGGAGTTGTCCTCCCATGTAAATCAGGGCGATAGCAAATATCACCATGATTATACTGGTTAATTTATTGATCATGATCCTTCCTCGGGTCATTAGCGACGATAGGTAAGTTAAGCTGGAAACATAAATTCAACGAGATTTTAACTTACGTGTGAAATATGTAAAAACGTGTACAGGCGTAAATCATTAGCAATATTTATTGTAAATGTTACCTTCAGAGGTATTCAGACCGCTTTTTTTACTTTCTGAAGGGAGAATAACGAGATATACATCACAAAATGTTAACCATAGGCAGCTAACTATCGCACCTTTTGTTCAAAGGCGAACAAATATCAGACAAGCATCGCTTCTATAAAGCTGGCTTAAGTGTAATTGATGGACAATTTTTAACGTCAAATAATCATAATGGTTTGTTTGCACCGCCCTGCAATAACTCTTATTGCTTAAAGCGGGAATGTTACTGTGTTCCTTTTTTAAACAGAAAGAGTATTAGCACTCATGCGGTGTCAATGATTTTCACATTATTAAATCTGGCAGTTGACTTTACGCTGTCATGATTTCTGTCACTTTAACCTCAAAAATATATAGATTAATAAAAGAAGTCGTTCCGGGACTGAAGAGTAATTCAGACATTCCGTAGCATAACGCGGAATCTAATTGTGATATATTTCATTCTTCTCACTTCTCTTTATCCAGCCAGCAGGCAGGATTTTCTCTGGCAGCAATAACCCAGGCAGGTTGACTATGTCCGCACTCAACGCTATTTATCGCAAGTTTCGTTTTCCGTTTAAGTTTTTAAATGCAGCTATTCGCTACCCTGCTGCACAGGCACGAGTAAAGCGTTATTCCGTAATGTCGATAGAAGAAACAATTGATCTGTTATTACGTAATCCACAATTATCTCTGGCCCGTTACGGCGACGGCGAACTTGAAATGACCTGGTATAAAAATATCGGTTTTCAGCCCTTTGATCCAAAACTGTCAGGGCGGCTCAAAGCCTTGCTGCAACAGGACGCTGCGGCTAATCCGAACTGCCTGATTTGTCTGCCGGATGCCTTTCGCACTACCCGTAATATGAAAAATGGATCGGCCCTGTTTTGGTTCTTCCATAAATCATTTTACTTTAAACATTATGAGACTCTGCTGAATCAACAGGTCCGGTATGGAAATACGTCTGTCACCCGCCCTTATCACGATTATAAAGAAAAAAAACTTTCCCGGACGATATTTGATAAATTCAAACAGCTTTATCAGGGCCGTCGGGTATTAATTGTTGAGGGCAGTGGCACACGTCTCGGTTTAGGCAATGATTTACTGGATGGCGCAAGCGACGTTAAACGTATTACCACGCTGAACCGTAATGCCTTTTCCGTTTATGACCGTCTTTTTGATACCGTATTAGAGAATGCCGTCAACTTTGATCTGGTCTTGATTTCTTTAGGGCCGACGGCAACGGTACTGGCGTATGATTTAAGTCAGCGCGGTATCCGCTGTATCGATAGCGGTCACGTTGACATTGAATATGAGTGGATGCTGGCCAGTGCCACCAAAAAAATAAAAGTAGAAGGCAAAAACGTCAATGAAGCGGGCGTGCTGCTGAGTGAACAGACTACCGTGGCCGATGCAACTTACCAGCGGCAGATTTTGCAACACGTCGGCGAATCACTGAACAAAATGCCGGACACAGAAGCCGAAGCCGAAGCAGAAGCCGTGGTTATCCCACTGCCCCACGTCAGCCCGAGCCATCATAACGCCGCGTAAGACTCACCATTGTCAGGCAGCAACTGCACCGCATTGATGCGCAGGCAAATAATTAGCCAGATCAGCGAATACCGTTTCGGGCAGAGTAAACTGCCCGGGCACGCTACCTGCCAGTGTTAGCCGGGCAAATTTTCTTTCCGGCATCAATCTTGCTTGAGTCCTCCTGAGACACTTAATCAGGAGAAGTAAGATGAATACCCGTCGTTACCGTTACACCATATTTTCACTGCTGTTCCTGATCGCCCTGATCAATTACATCGATCGTGGCGCCCTGTCATTTGCAGCCAACGCCATTGCGACCGAGTACCACTTCAGCAAAGTCCAGCTTGGCGCAGTGCTGGGATATTTTGGCTTTGGGTATCTGTTTGGTTCGCTATGTGGCGGCTTCCTTGCCGATCGTATCGGCACGAAAAAGGTCTGGCTGCTGGCAGGTGTGCTCTGGTCACTGCTGGAAATCGCGACCGCCTGGGCTGGAGAGTTGGGCATGGCGCTGTTTGGCGGCTCGGCCATTATGGGCTTTGCTGCCCTGCGCATCCTGTTTGGTTTTTCCGAAGGCCCGGCCTATGCACTGATGAACAAGGCGATCGCCCACTGGGCACCCGATAACGAGCGCGGCTTTGCGCTGGGCATCGGCCTGCTCTCGACGCAGGTTGGCGCACTGCTGACCGCGCCGATTGCGGTAGGCCTGCTGCTTCTGACCCATGACTGGCGCATGATGTTTATCCTGCTTGGGGTGTTCTCTCTGCTGGCAATGCTGCTGTTTGCCCGCACGTTCAGCGACAGCCCGGATAAAAGTCCCCACACCAGCGCAGCAGAACGCACGCTGATCCTGAGCGGTCAGCGCCGCAGCGCCGGCGATGGCGTTCCACTGCCCTGGTGGCGCTTCTTTACCAGCCGCACGCTGGTCTGCAACGCACTCGGCTACTTCTCCTTCCTTTACATCACCTTTACCCTGGTGACCTGGATGCCGAAGTATCTGCAGGATAATTTTCATTATGACCTGCACTCGCTCTGGTACGTGGCGATGATTCCGTGGAGCGGTGCCTGTATTACAGTGCTGCTGGGCGGTCGCATTGCTGATGCCCTGCTGGCCCGCTTTCGTAATTTGCGTCTGGCGCGCAATCTCTTTGCCGCAGTCACGCTGTGCGGCACCGCCTGCTGCTTTATGGCCATTCCCTATGTCCAGTCGGCAGCCGGAATTATTGCACTGATGACCCTGGGCAATGCGCTGAATGCACTGGTGAATAATGTCTACTGGTCGGTGGTGATTGATGTCACCCCGAAGGCGTCGGTGGGTACCTACAGCGGTATGACACTGGCGATAGCCAATCTGGCGGCAATTATCTCCCCGATGCTTTGTGGCTGGCTGGCGGAATATTACGGCTATAACGCCATGTTTACCGTCACCGCAGTCATCGCCTTCGGCAGCATGCTGGCGATGACGCTGCTACAGCCTGAGAAGCCGCTGGTGGCTGAGGCGCAGACCGGCACGGCGGATGTTTCAGCAGCCTGATTTAAAACGCGCAGATTCCCTGACACGCGGGTGATCACTCACCCGCGCTGACTCTCCCTGAATGCCAGCCGCCCGGCGGCTTAATCTGTCACCCCGCAGGATAAACTGACTGTTCAGGTGTGCCACGGCGATCCCAGCGGCTGGCGACAAGCCACAACAGTGCCGTCGCAAACCAGCCGACGATCCACGAGACATCATTACCGGCAAAAATCCAGGTCAGCGATCCGTGGTGCAGCGGATTATCGATAAACGGCAGTTGCACCAGCACCCCCAGAAAATAGACGGTAATACCGGCAAGGTTCCAGCGTCCATAGCGTCCGTCCGGCTGAGACAGCGCCGGGACATCAACGCTGCCTTTGGTGATCAGATAAAAATCGGTCAGGCTGATCGCGCTCCAGGGCACAAAGAAAGCCAGCAAAAAGAGCAGGAAGTGCGTGAAGGATTTCAGAAAGGCCGGTTCACTGAGGAGAGCAATAACGCAGGCCAGCGCCACCATCAGTACCACAAACAGTATGCGCCCGCCGCGACTCAGTGTGGTCTGCTGACGGAAGCCAGAGACAATAGTGGTCAGTGACATAAAACTGCCGTACGCATTCAGCGTGGTAAAGGTGATTTTCCCAAAGCAAATGGCGAAATAAATCACCATAGCCATGGTTGTTGTGCTGCCCATACTCACGATGTAACCGACCTCATTGCCTGCAAACGCACTTCCGGCAATGGCCGCGACGATCACGCCCAGCGTCATTGACGCCTGGGTGCCCAGTACGGTGCCCAAAAATACCGCGCTGAAGAGTTTCTTCGCAGAGACATCTGCTGGCAGGTAGCGCGAATAGTCCGAGACATAAGGACAGAAGGCAATCTGCCAGGAGGAAGAGAGAGAGACCGCCAGCAGAAAATTTGCCGGGGTAAAGTGCTGATTCTGCCACACGGCGGATAAATCATGCGTAGTGAACAGCGTGATAAACAGATAAGCAAAGGCTAACACGCCAATGACGCTCGCCACCTTCCCCAGTTGATGAATCACGCGATAGCCCAGCACCGCAATGATCACGATGAGGGTGCTGAACAGGATCATCCCGGTTGCATTGCTGACACCGACAAGTTTAGCCAGGGCCTGCCCCGCCAGGACCGTCCCGCTGGCTGAAAACCCCACATACATCATGCAGACCAGCACCAGAGGAATCACGGCACCGAAGACGCCAAACTGCATACGGCTGGTGATCATCTGCGGCAACCCAAGACGCGGACCCTGGATCGCATGCAACGACATGATCGCTGCACCCAGAATCTGTCCCACCAGTAAGCCGATTAGGGACCATATGACATCGCCGCCCAGTACCACGGCCAGCGCACCCGTAACAATCGCGGTAATTTGCAGGTTGCCACCAAACCAGAGCGTGAACTGGCTAAAAGGATGACCATGCCGTTCACGCAATGGATGTAATCAATAGAACGGGTTTCTGACAGGCGCGGTTTCTCTGCGCCTGAATAATCTGATACGGATGATTTGACCGACATAGATTCCTCGCTGAAACGGTAAGAGACGCGTTAACGGAAAGCGTGATTTGCCCTATCCCTGGTTGCAATTACATGTCTATACAATTAGCGAGAATGTCATGCACATCTGAAAGTTACAAGGCAACCTGTCATTGGAAAATGTGATGATATCGACAGGCTGATAACGCCGATCGGGATCGCGTGCGATGCCAGGTAGGTCAGGCTCAGCGTGCAGGGAGGAGGCGATACTCCGACGGTTAACCCTCAGCAACGACCCGCTGACGATGGCAGTCGGCGGGATCCAGTTTCTGCCCCTGAGACGAGTAAACTTCAAGACGCGGCAGCGGTTTGCCTTCCGCATTATCCAGCAACACCGAGTGGGTCTCGCCCTTTTCAAACAGATAGCGTTCGCCCCACTGGCGCATAGCCACCACCACCGGAAACAGTGAACGGCCTCTTTCGGTCAGGACATATTCGCTGTAGGCGCTGCCATCCGAGGCCGGCGCAATCTCAAACACCCCAATCTCCACCAGCTGCTTCAGGCGCGACGCCAGGATATTTTTCGCCAGCCCTAAGTTGCGCTGGAAGTCACTGAATCTGCGGACGTCATCAAAGGCTTCACGCACGATCATCATGCACCAGCGCTCACCTATAGACTCCAGGGTTCTTGCAACCGGACACTCGCTGGTTCTCAGGGATTCCTGCTTAGCCATTTTTATTCTCTCACTCTGCCTGTCTGATGAATCCAGCTTAGCCACCTTGAAAAGAAGTTGCAAAAAAAAACCAGCTCGATCAATGATAATGTCAATCCAGTTTCAAATAAAAACCAGAAGGCATAATTATGACCACGACGACATGCAAGGCTCAGGAAGCCGATCCATCGCCCGCCGCGATGCCGGTGCTCTCGCCCCGGATGATCTTTTTGTTCTCACTCACCTCTGCGCTGGCGGTCGCCAATGTTTATTCGGCGCAGCCGTTGCTGGAATTGATAGCCACCAGCCTGCAGGTTTCTCCCGGCACCATTGGCACGGTGGTTACGGTCACTCAGACCGGCTACGCCCTCGGATTACTCTTTCTGGTGCCGTTAGGCGACTGCATCAACCGCAAAAAACTGGTGCTCACCCAGCTGGTGCTTTCCGTGCTGGCGTTAACCGCCGCGGCTTTCGCGCCCGACCTGATGACGCTGCTCTGTGCGATGCTGCTGGTGGGGTTAATGGCGGTAGTCACGCAGCTGATGGTGGCCTGGGCCGCCATGCTGGCGTCACCCACGCAGCGTGGACAGGTGGTGGGTAGCGTGACCAGTGGCATCGTGATCGGCATTCTGCTGGCGCGCTTTATTTCCGGGATGATTGCCGATCTGGCGGGCTGGCGGGCGGTCTTTCTGACGGCCGCCTGCCTGTTACTGCTGATCTCGCTGGTACTGGTGCAAGTGCTGCCCGCCACAACCGGCCAGCCGCAGCGCACCCCCTACACTCAGCTGTTACTGTCGGTTTTTCGGCTGTTCCGGACGGAACCGCTGTTGCGCAGGCGAGGCATCCTCGCGCTGCTGATTTTTGCGGCCTTTAGTATGCTCTGGTCTTCGATGGTACTGCCGCTGACGGACCTGTCGCTGACTCACACCGCGATTGGGATGTTCGGACTGGCGGGTCTGGCCGGGGCGCTGGCGGCCTCCAGAGCAGGCTCATGGGCTGACCAGGGACGGGGGCAGCAAGCCACCGGCTTCGCCCTGGTGCTGCTGACCTTCTCCTGGCTGCCGATAGCCGCGCTGCAAAGCTCGCTACTGCTGCTGATAGTCGGGGTGGTCCTGCTCGACTTCGCTATTCAGACGGTACATGTGATTAATCAGAGCCTGCTGGTGGCTGCCCGGCCCGAGGCAGCCAGTCGTCTGGTCGGTGCCTATATGTGCTTTTACTCGCTGGGCAGTGCACTGGGCGCGATTGCAGCTACCCAGCTTTACGCCCACTGGGGATGGCAGGCGGTCTGCTATGCCGGGGCAACTGCCAGCGCCTCTGCCTTTCTCTGCTGGTACGGTATGCGTCACTAATGACATTACCTCTGCAGGGCATTATTCCACTGATGGCTCGGTAAGACTCTCTGGTGTGGTGCGAGGGACAGACCGGCACAGCAGACCATTCAACAGCCTGGAAGTTATCATCCGTGACAGATATGCTTTGCGGTAAGCGACGCCAGTATTCAGAGTCTCAAGACTTCGCTATACAACGCGCGGCCGGTTCATATAGGTTATTTCTCACAGCCACCCTGTTCCAGGAGGAGCACATGCCGGAATATTGTTTTTTTAAGAATGGACGCCAGATTACCGTGCTGGAGAGAAGCGACAGCGCAGGCGCGGCTGAACTGTCTCAGCGCGGCTACGAGAAACAATTCGAAGAAGTGACCGCCCCTGATGAAAATCGTGCGCTGGCACGTTTTCATGACATTCATAATGACGATCAGCAGCGTGCGAATGCATTTGCTCGCGGGGAAGTGTTTGCCATTTTGACCGTGGGACTGCTTAGCGTGGCGGGCTGGCTCATTTTTAAATAGGCAGACGCGCCCTCAGTCAGCGGGATAATGAGCAAATTAACTATCGTGCCGCTGGCAGAACGCGTCGATGTCGCCGTGCTGAAAGTCGGGCAGATTCGCCATCAATTTCTCCAGCGGCCAGTTCCACCAGGCAATGCGCTGAAGGCGGGCCGCAATCGCTGGGGTAAACCGCACCCGCAGTGGCCGGGCCGGCACACCGCCAACCACGCTGTAAGGCGCAACGTTTTTCGTCACGACGGCGCCCGCAGCCAGCACCGCACCATCTCCAATCGTAACGCCAGGCAGCACAATGACACCGTGACCGATCCAGACATCATTTCCGATCACTACACGGTCGGCGCGACGGGCGGCAAAGAAGCCCTGGTCCCGTCGGGCATCATGATGATAATACTCCGGGCAGTAGGTAAAGCGATGCTGAGAGGCGCGGTCCATGGGATGATTTGGCGCACCGATACGCACCTGATTGGCAATGGCGCAGAATCGCCCTACCTTGGTGTCGGCCAGGCAGCAGTGCTCGCCGACATAGGAGAAGTCACCCAGTTCGCTATATTCCAGTGAACTGTGCGCCAGGATCTCACACTGCTGACCCACGGTGGTTTCCCGCATCTTCACAGTGTCATCAATCCAGGTGTGCGCTAAACGGGCAGGTACATCGGCGGCAATGGACATATTACTCCCGGTCTGGATAAGCAGCGCCCCGGCGGCCTGCTTTTTGCCTTACCACCTTACACAACGCCGATGACAGAGAATTGACAAAGAAAAAAGGCGGAGTGGTTAGCTCCGCCTTGTTTCAAGTTCCGGTTAACCTGCGTGACCGGTCAGTTGCATAAGGGCAACGATGATCTGCAAGATGACCCGGATAAGATCCAGAATCAGCTTAGTCAGTTCCATCACTTTCCTTCTCCTTTTACAGGAGCGCGCTGTTCGGCAAACCAGGGCTTTGACTCTACCCGCCGGGTGCCTAAGCACATCTTTGTGGAGAGGGCTGAGCGGCACTCATGGTTAAAGCCACAGGCCAGCACCACCTGATGCCTGCCGGGATTTTAAAACCGTGCCCCTGGGAGCGGCCAGTCGACAATGAGGCGATGCTCAACACTCAACACCTGTATAAACATACAGCATTTTGGCGAAACTTGAAATCCTTAGCCGCACATTTTACAATCTTGTCTGTGGAGAGTGCTGAGCACCTCGTTCGCAGCGCGGTTACCAGCCGGGTAGCGAACAAAAAAATAAAGGATTTGGCGACATGCCAAATCCTTTTTTTATGCCTGCTTCCTGCTTAAAAAAGCAGCACGGAACTTACTTCGCGGCGCTGATTCGCCAGACGGTATTACCTGCATCGTCAGCAATCAGGACACCGCCCTGTTTGTCGCTGGCCAGACCCACCGGCAAACCGCGCACCTGCTTTTCGTCATCCGTCAGGAAGCCCGAGACCACCGTCTGCGGCTGCCCTACTGGCTTGCCATTCTCGAATTTCACCCACACCACTTTATAGCCATTCAGCGGTGTCCGGTTCCAGCTGCCATGCTCACTGATAAACGCGCCACCACGGTATTGCGGCATGTTATCGGCGCCATAAAACAGCAGACCCAGCGGCGCGACATGTGAACTCAGGGCATAATCGGGCTTGATCGCTTTCTCTACCAGATCGGGGCGCTGCGGTTCGGCACGGGTATCCACATGCTGGCCATAGTAGCTGTAGGGCCAGCCGTAGAAGCCTTTATCCTGCACTGAGGTCATGTAATCAGGCACCAGATCGGAGCCGATTTCATCACGCTCATTGACTACAGCCCACAGCTTGCCGCTCTGCGGCTCCCACTGTAAGCCGGTTGGATTGCGCAGTCCGCTGGCGAAGATACGGCTGGCACCACTGGCTGCGTCCACCTCCAGCACCGCCGCACGACGATATTCGGCACCAATGCCGTTCTCGGTGACGTTACTGTTGGAGCCGACACCGACATAGAGCTTGCTGCCATCGGGGCTGGCTAACAGCGCCTTGGTCCAGTGGTGGTTAATCGGTCCACCCGGCAATTCTGTCACCTCTTCTGGTGCGGTGCGAATCTCCGTTTCCCCTTCGCGATAGGGGAATTTCACCAGGCTGTCAGCGTTCGCGACATAGAGCGTATTACCAATCAGCTGCATACCAAACGGCGAATGCAGATTTTCAATAAAGCGATGCTGCTCCCATTTACCGTTAACATTGCGCAACAGCGTAATGCGATTGCCGCCTTCTCCCCCTTTGCCTGACGCTTTTTGCACAATGCCCATGATCAGCTGTTTAGGCCGTGTCGTTGGCTTCGGTGGTCCGTTGGATTCCGCCACCAGCACATCGTTATTTGGCAGCACATAGACCTGACGCGGATGCTGCAGATTCTCAGCAATTTTTTCAATCTTTAACCCGTCAGCCACTTTTGGCATTTCACCCGCTTTCCAGGGCGTGCCTTCCGGCACCTGCATTGGCGGCATAAAGAAATTCTTCGCCTGCGGCAGTTCAGGGTTCGGTCCCGTCTGCTTTTGCGGATCGACCAGCGCACCCTCATCACAGCCTGCCAGCAAGGCGGTCAGGGTCAGCGCGAGCAGCGTTTTATGCGGTATGTTCATGGTGGCTCCTCCTTAAGCGCTACGCTGACGTAACGCAAGTTGCACATTCGCCAGCAGCAGCAGTGCTACCACCAGCGTCGAAAGCGTCACACCCAGCGGGATCACAGCGGCGGCATCACGGCTGTGAATAAACGCATTGACGATAGCGATCGCAATCGCCACCAGCCAGAGCCAGAAATGGCCCTTTTCCGCACTGTCACTGCCACGAAACAGATAAACCAGCGCGATGAGTCGCGGCACAATCGCCAGTATCAGTCCCAGCGCAATCAGCCAGCTGGCGGCATCCGTCCAGAACTGTACAAAGGTCTGCATGTAGAGAATGTCGAACAGCCAGGCGGCGACAAAAAAGCCCAGCGGCACAGGCTCCAGCAAGGCATAAAGCGTCACGGCAAACGCCGATCTTCCCAGGGTATTGCGCATGTTTCTCTCCATTTTTAACGTGAATGCGGATCGGGTCAGACGTCGCGCTGCTCAGAGCAACCGACGCCGCGCCTGTAAAAGATTAGTAAATCTGAAGAGAAACAGAGGGTTTATTCGAAGGGAATTGCAAATCAGGCGGATGACGTCCCTGTCATCGCCGGTCTGTCAGGACTTATCCGCGGGTAACGTGACCCAGTATCCTGGCTGGTAAGGCAGCGGCAGAAACTTCTCGTGGAAGGTGCGGAACGTGGCGTCCGGATCCAAATCAGCAAACAGATCGGGGTGCAGCCATTTCGCCAGCGCCTGAATCGCCACAAACTGATACGGGCTATCATAAAACTGATGCCAGATGGCGTGGACGTTGCCGTTGTGCGCCACCGGCAGAGTTTTGAAAGCATCGCGCATCATCAGCGCTTTCAGACGCGCCGTGGCTTCAGTGACGTTGGCACCCGGACCCACGCCGACCCATTTGCCCACGGTATTGTAGTTCTTCCAGTTCGCGCCGGTCACCACCACCGCATCCGGCTGGCTGGCGATGATCTGCTCCGGGTTAACGGTGCCGAAGGTACCAGGAATCAGATCTTTAGCGATATTGCGACCGCCTGCTATCTCTACCATCTGACCAAAGTTCTCATTACCAAACGACATGCAGCACTCGTCGCTGTAGCCGCCTGCACGGTCAATCATCACTTTCGGCCGGTAGCCGGTAAAGTTTTTCAGACGCGAGGTGACAAGGTCAATCTGCTGCTGGCGGAAGGTAATAATTTCCTGCGCCCGCTCTGGTTTATTCACCAGTTCGCCCATGATGCGGATACTTTTCTCCGCGTTCACCATCGGAGCTTCACGGAAATCGATAAACACAACAGGCACACCCACCGCCTGCAGTTTTTCAATCAGCTTGCCTTCATCGGTGGCAGCTTTGGATTCCAGATTCATCAGCACCAGATCGGGCTTCAGGGTTAACGCCTGTTCCACGTTGAAGGTGCCATCTTTTGCGCCACCAAAGGTCGGTAATTTTTTAATTTCCGGATAGCGTTTTTCATAAGCCTGATAACCGTCCCAGTCCGCTTTATGCAGGTCATCACGCCAGCCAATCACCCGCTTAAACGGCGCACCCGTATCAAACGCCGCCAGCAGATAGATCTGACGCCCTTCGCCCAGAATGATGCGTTTTGCCTCCTGCGGCACCTCGACCTGACGGCCTGCAACATCGGTAATCATTTTGGCCGAAGCCGTCCCGGCTAACGTCAACAGCCCCAGCGCTAAAAACCATTTTTTCATTGTAAAAACCCGCACAAATGATAATGAGAATTATTAATGTAAAACGGCGTTACTATTACCTAAAACCGGGGTCAGGGGAAGTCATCCAAATAAATGTTTTTGCTGCGCGGCGTTAACAGGCTGAGAAGAGGGTAAACAATGCTCCCTCCGGGCACAAAAAAGCGCAGCGTGTCGCGGCTCACAAAACGCGCATCTTTCGTGAATATGCTCACAACGGCCTGGGCGGCTGCACATATTTTAGCCGTTAATCGTATCGTTTTGGCTAATGCGTTAATGAATTGTGATCGCTAAATTTAAAATGAAACAGCGTTTTAATAATTCATCAGGACAGCCTGCCACAGGAGCTTAACCGTGAAGATCAGCGCCATTGATGTCACCCTTTTTACTTATCCCACCCAGCGTTGCGCCGACAGCGCAGGACACTCTCATCCGGGTCCGGAGAATGATGCCCAGATGGCGTTACTGACCCTGACCAGCGAGGATGGCGACTGCGGTTACGCCTTTGCGCCGCCGGAAGTGGTGCGTTCTCACGTGGTTAATGCCTTCTTCCGCAAGGTGCTGATCGGTCAGAACGCCTTTGACCGCGAGCGTCTGTGGCAGGACCTGGTGCACTGGCAGCGCGGCAGTGCCCACCAGCTCACCGAACGGGCGCTCTCCGCTGTGGAGCAGGCACTGTGGGATCTGATTGGGCGCAAACTGAAACAGCCGGTCCACAAGCTGCTGGGCGGCTATCGCGAGAAGATCCCGGCTTATGGCAGCACCATGTGTGGCGATGAGCTGAAAGGTGGTTTATCGACGCCCGATGAGTATGCACAGTTTGCTGAAAAGCTGGTGGCGCGCGGGTATCAGGCGATCAAGCTGCACACCTGGATGCCGCCGGTCTCCTTTGCGCCCAGCCCGGCGATGGATATCAAAGCCTGCGCGGCAGTGCGCGAAGCGGTCGGCCCTGATATCGCACTGATGCTGGATGGCTACCACTGGTATAGCCGAAGTGACGCGCTGACCATCGGCAAGGCACTGGAAAAACTTAATTTCGCCTGGTTTGAGGAGCCAATGGAAGAAGAGAGCATGGCCTCTTACGCCTGGCTGGCGGACAAGCTCTCTATCGACGTGCTCGGCCCGGAAAGTCTGGGCGGTAAACATCACAGCCGTGCCGACTGGGTTCGCGCCGGCGCGTGCGACATTCTGCGTGCGGGTGCCAATGGCGTAGGCGGCATCTCTGCCACGATGAAAGTGGCCAGTCTGGCTGAAGCCTTTGGTATGGATTGCGAAGTCCACGGCAACGGTGCAGCAAGCCTGGCGGTGGTCGGCGCGATTCGTAACTGCCGCTGGTATGAGCGCGGCCTGCTGCATCCCTTCCTGGATTATGAGACGCCGCCTGCCTACCTCAATAGCCTGATTGATCCGATGGACGATCAGGGCTTTGTCACCCTGCCCACGGGAAACGGACTGGGTGAAGATATTAATTTCAGCTGGATTGAGACTCATACGCTGAATCGCTGGTAAATCGCACTTCCGAAAGTACGGCACACAATAAGAACCCCGTTACCGCGCACCTCTGACGACGCGGTAAACGGGAAAAAACCTCTGACCTGCTGGACTTCACTTATGACCCTGACACAACGATGTGGCGCGTGGCTGATCACGCTGCTGGTGCTGACGAGCAGCGCGTCTATCCAGGCAAAAACGCCGGATGATCAGCTAATCGTCGGCATGAACATGAATAACCTGCTCACCCTGGATCCGGCCGCCATGACCGGCAACGAGGTGGTCGGCATAGTGGTGAATCTTTATGACGGCCTGGTTGAGCTGAACCCGCAGCAGCTCACCGAGGTGCGCCCGGCGCTGGCCGAACGCTGGTCAGTGAGCCCCGATAACCGCACCCTGACCTTTCACCTGCGTGACAACGTCAGGTTTCATTCCGGTAATCCGCTCACCAGCGCCGATGCGGTCTGGTCGATGCGGCGGGTGCTGCATCTGAATCTGGCGCAGGCTTCAGTGTGGAAATCGTACGGTTTCAGCCGCGACAACGTTGACCAGATGATCACCGCCCCCGACGACCGCACGCTGGTGATCACACTTCCTAAGCCAAACGATCCGCAACTGGTGATTTACTCGCTGGCGGCGCTGGGCAGCATGGTGGTCCTGGACCGCAAAACGGTGCAGCAGCATGAGGTTGATGGCGACTGGGGCAACCGCTGGCTGACCACGCATGAAGCGGGTTCCGGCCCGTTCCGGCTGGATGTCTGGCAGGCAAAAGATGTGCTGCGGATGAGTCGCGCGGCAGACTACTGGCGCGGAGAGGCAAAAATATCGCGGGTGGTGTTCCGCCACCTTCAGGAGTCGCAGACCCTGCGGCTGATGATGGAGAAAGGCGACCTGGATATTGCCAGTAACATGGCGATCCCCGACGTGCGCGCCCTGCGCCACGATCCCGACCTCACCATCGACGCAGTCAGAAAAGGGACGATTTATTACCTGGCGATGAGCATGAAAGATCCGCACTTCGGGAATAGCAAAGTGCGTGAGGCGGTCCGCTATCTGGTCGATTATCAGGGCATCAATAAGAGCCTGATGACCGGCTACGGCGAACTCCATCAGCGCCCGATTCAGGCCGGGATGCCCGCCACGCTACCCGACCCCGGTTACCGGCTTGATGTGCCGCGTGCCCGGGCATTGCTGGCTGAGGCGGGTTATCCGGACGGCTTCAACACCACGCTGCGGGTGCTGGCCGATCAGCCGTTCCTGAATATCGCCATCGCGGTGCAGTCAACGCTGCTGCAGGGCGGGATTCGCGCAAAAATCATTACCGGCACCGGCAACCAGATTTATGGCGCGATGCGCGATCGTCAGTTTAATCTGCTGGTCGGACGCGGCGGCAGCGGTGTAGAGCCGCATCCCCACTCCAGCCTGCGTTCGCTGGTCTACAACCCGAACAATGCGGACAGCGCCCGGCTGACTAACTTTCAGGGCTGGCGCACCGGTTTCTACGACGCGCAGCTTAACCGCATGATCGATCAGGCATTGGTTGAACGCGACAAATCCCGTCAGCAGCAGGACTATTTCGCCATCCAGCAACGCTATGACCAGCTGGTGCCTGCGCTGATGCCGATTTCACAAATGCTCGACTCCGTGGTGGTCAGTAACCGGGTGCAGGCGTATCAGCCCCATCCCTCCGCGACCACCTTTCTGCGCGACGTCTGGAAAACCCCTGAAGCCCTGGCGGGAGGCACCCCATGATTCTGACCCTGACCCGACATCAGTGCCGTCGCATCACCCATCGCGCGGTGCAGGTGCTGATTACCCTGTTCGGCCTGCTGCTGCTGACCTTTTTTATTGGCCGGGTAATGCCGCTGGATCCGGTGCTGGCGATTGTCGGCCCCGACGCCGATCAGGCCACTTACCAGCAGGTCTACCACCAGCTCGGCTTTGATAAACCGCTGTGGGTACAGTTTGGCATCTACCTTAACGCGCTGCTGCATGGCGATCTCGGCCATGCGCTGCTCACCGGTCAGCCGGTGGTATACGACATTCTGCGCGTCTTTCCCGCCACAGTAGAGCTGGCCACGCTGGCAATTGTGATTGGTGCGGGCCTCGGCGTACCGCTGGGTGTGCTGGCGGCGGCACGCCGTAACAGCGTCATCGACTATGTGGTGCGGATGCTCAGTCTGGCCGGTTACTCCACGCCGATCTTCTGGGTCGGCATGATGGGCCTGCTGCTGTTCTATGCCCATCTCGGCTGGGTCGGCGGCGCAGGACGGGTGGATTTCAGCCTGGATGGCATTGTGCCCCATCGCACCGGCTTCATGCTGATCGACGCCCTGCTGGCCGGCAACAGCCAGGTATTCTGGAACGCACTCAACCATCTGGTACTGCCCGCCTCGCTGCTGGGTTTTCACTCTATGGCCTACATCAGCCGCATGACGCGCAGCTTTATGCTGGCGCAGCTCTCGCAGGAGTTCATCCTGACCGCACGGGTCAAAGGCCTGACCGAATGGCAGGTGATCTGGCAGCACGCCTTCCGCAACATCCTGGTGCAGCTACTGACCGTCGTGGCGCTGGCCTATGGCTCGCTGCTGGAGGGCGCGGTACTGATCGAAACGGTCTTCTCCTGGCCCGGCTTTGGTTCTTACCTCACCGGCAGCCTGATGCTGGGCGATATGAATGCGGTGATGGGCTGTGTGCTGGTGGTGGGCCTGATTTTTGTACTGCTTAACCTGATCTCCGACCTGCTCTATCAGGTGTTTGATCCGAGGACCAAAGTATGACGATCTCCTTTGACACTGCCTCTGTAAGTCACTCCCGCGAGCGTCTGGCACGCTGCCAGCGGTTTGCAGCCCGCTGCGGCTATTTCCTCTGGCGCATGGCCTGTAATCCCCTCACCGCCATTGGCGGCGGCATTGTGCTGCTGCTCTGCATCGTCGCACTGTTTGCGCCCTGGATCGCGCCATATCATCCGCTGATTCAGGATCTGAACAACGCCCTGACACCGCCCGGTGCAGCCCACTGGTTTGGCACCGACGAGTTTGGCCGCGATATTTTCAGCCGTCTGGTCTGGGGCGCGCGCATCACGCTTTACATTGTACTGCTGGTGTCGGTCACCGTCGGGCCACTGGGCCTGCTGCTGGGCGTCACCGCCGGTTACTTCGGCGGCAAAGTCGATAGCGTGCTGATGCGCGTCACCGATATCTTTATCTCCTTCCCGAGCCTGGTACTGGCGCTGGCGTTTGTTGCCGCCCTGGGCCCGGGTCTGGAGCATGTGGTGATTGCCATTACGCTCACCGCGTGGCCGCCTATCGCCCGTCTGGCGCGCGCCGAAACGCTGTCGCTGCGTCAGGCGGACTTTATCTCAGCGGTCCGTTTACAGGGCGCATCGCCGCTGCGGGTGCTGTGGAAACATATTATTCCGCTCTGCCTGCCGTCGGTGATTATCCGCATCACCATGAATATGGCGGGCATTATCCTCACTGCCGCCGGGCTGGGATTTCTCGGGCTGGGCGCACAGCCGCCCGATCCGGAATGGGGCGCGATGATCGCCAGCGGCCGCACCTACATGCTTGAGTGCTGGTGGGTGGTCACCGTGCCCGGTCTGGCGATCCTGATTAACAGCCTGGCATTTAATTTCTTAGGAGATGGCCTACGTGACCTGCTTGATCCCCGCAGTGAGTAACGCCACGCCGTTGCTCGACGTGCGCGATTTGCACGTGAACTTTATTAACGGACGCCAGGCAACCCCGGCGGTGCGCGGCGTCTCTTTTCAGCTCGGTCAGGAGAAGCTGGCGATAGTCGGCGAGTCTGGCTCCGGTAAATCGACCGTGGGTCGCGCCCTGCTGCAGCTGCATCCGGCGAAGGCGCGCATTGAGGCGAGCCGGATGCAGTTTGGCGATATCGACCTGCTGCACGCCAGCCCGGCGCAGATGCGCGCCATTCGTGGCAAACGCATCTCAATGATTATGCAGGACCCGAAATATTCGCTGAATCCGGTGATTCGGGTTGGTGAGCAGATCGCCGAGGCCTGGCGTAGTCATCATCGCGATCAGAAATCGGCAGCACGTCAGCGGGCGCTGGCAATGCTGGAGGAAGTGCAGATCCGCGATCCAGAACGGGTTTATCAGCTCTATCCTCATGAGATTTCCGGCGGTCAGGGTCAGCGCGTGATGATTGCCATGATGTTGATCACCGAACCGGAACTGGTGATTGCCGATGAGCCGACCTCTGCGCTGGATGTCTCAGTAAGACTGCAGGTGCTGGCACTGCTCGATGATCTGGTGAAAGCGCGCGGACTGGGGCTGATTTTTATCAGTCACGATATCAATCTGGTGCGCAGCTTTTGCGATCGGGTGCTGGTGATGTATGCCGGGCGCGTCGTGGAGTCACTGGCCGCCTGTGACCTCGATCGCGCACAGCATCCTTACACGCAGGGACTGCTGGCGGCGCTGCCCGACCTTGATCACCGCCGCACACGCCTGCCAGTGTTACAACGTCACGCAAGCTGGTTAACCGATTAAGGAGTGGTGATGATTAATGTAAAAAATCTCAACCTCAGCTTTGGCGATGAAGGCGCGCGGAATCAGGTGCTGTTCGACGTAAATCTGCAGGTTAATCAGGGTGAAATCTTCGGGCTGGTCGGTGAATCTGGCTCGGGCAAAACCACGGTGCTGAAGTGTCTGGCGGGGCTGTTCACTCACTGGCAGGGAGAGCTGATGATTGATGGTCAGCCACTGGCGCATCACATCGTTCGGGCGCGCTGTCGGCAGGTGCAGATGGTGTTTCAGGACCCTTACGGTTCGCTGCATCCGCGTCACACGCTGGGCGACATTCTGGAAGAGCCGTTGCAGATTCAGGGTATCGGGCAGCGTCAGCAGCGGGTCGTGGCGATGCTGGATAAAGTCGGATTGAACCGTGCCTGGCAGACGCGTTATCCCCACCAGCTATCCGGTGGTCAGCGTCAGCGCGTGGCAATTGCCAGGGCGCTGATTCTGGAGCCACGCGTGCTGCTGCTGGATGAGCCGACCTCCGCACTGGATGTTTCGGTGCAGGCAGAGATCCTGAATCTGCTCAGCGATCTGCAGCAGCAGGAGAACCTGACTTATCTGATGGTGACGCACGATCTTGGCGTGGTGGCGCATCTCTGCCATCGCGTAGCCGTCATGCAACAGGGCAAAGTGCTGGAGACGCTGGATGTGCCGACGCTGGTGGCCGATCGCGCCGCAATGCCCTATACGCGGATGCTGGTGGAAGCGAGTCGCCACAATCATGCGGCGCTGGCGCAGCCGGGCTGAATATCAGCGGGTATCTGAAAAGAATCAAAAAAGGCCGGCTGGACCGGCCCTGTGATATCGAATGCGTTAGTGGGTCAGCTGACGCACAAAGGCAACGATCTCCTGGTTTTTGCCATGCTCAAACAGGCACTGCTGGAAACGCGGGCCGCTGACGGCGGTGCGAACCAGTTCAGGATCGATGGCACGCAGGGTATCAAGGTAGTTCTCTTTGATCACCGCAGCCTTGACCTGATTCAGCAGACCGGCGTTTCGCACCTGCGGCTCTTTGCGCTCTGGCGGATAGCCATTGCCCTTCTCGCCCGTGAACGCTTTTTCAAAGATAAAGCGCAGGTTCAGCTCAGCGCCCCAGCCAAAACCTTTAGCAAATGGCAGAGATAAGGCATTGCCGTTGTTGATTTGAGCGAACAGGTAAGCATCCGCCGGATCGATACAGTAGCCACAGACCACGCCCGGATGGATGTTAAGCGACATCAGCGCGCCCTGGCCGGTGCCACAGCCCGCAACGACAAAATCCACTGCCTGGCTGTTAAGCAGCACGCTGGCCTGGATGCCGAGGTGAATGTAGGTCAGATGATGATCCTGCTCATCGCTCATCCCGACGTTGAAGACCTGATGGCCCAGCGGCTGCGCGACGCCTTCCAGTTCTTTCAGCACGGTAACGTTTTTAGCGGCCTGACTGTTTTCCATCATTAACGCGATTTTCATGATCTACCCTCGTAAAATAAATGAAACACCGTTTCATTTTAGAGAAAAACCATTAAAGTGCATGGATTAATTCACCCTGGTGCTGTGAGGCCCATCACAAAACGGCCATTGCAGCGCCCACGACTGCTTGAGGACAATGATGTTTATCTACCACAAAGAGCGACCACTGGAAGATCTGGGTAACGGCGTGACCCGCCGCGTACTGGCACATGGCGGCACAATGATGGCAGTTGAAGTGCGTTTTGAAAAAGACGCCATCGGTCCGCTACATCATCATCCCCATGAGCAGCTGACCTATGTGCTGAGCGGACGCTTTGCCTTCACCATCAACAGTGAAACCCGGGAAGTTGGCGCTGGGGACACACTCTATAAAGCACCCAATGTGGTTCATGGCTGTGTCTGTCTTGAGGCTGGCGTGCTGCTGGATACCTTTACGCCACAGCGCGAAGATTTCCTGACCACGCAATAGTGCAGGCGGCCCGGCGGGCCGCCTCATGAACTGCCGCATGAATGCCCATTTTGCCTGCACGAAAAATTTGACTTAAAACGCGTACAATTTTTCCACCATTCCCTTCCCAGCTAACAGAATGATTCACCACAGTTTCCCCTCAGGCCGCGCTGCGCTTAGCTTCCTGTAAAAAATCATTCGGGCTCACTTCTGTACAAAATGAAGATCGTTGTATAAGTTTAATGACAACGCCAGTTCGTTTTTTAACCCGTAAAAGGATAATAATATGCCGATGCAAAACACCCTTACCTTGCCGCTGAATCACAACGCGCCGGTTAATAGTGAGTTCCGTTCATCCTTTGCTGCATCTGAGCAGGATAAACTTAATTTTCTAATCGAAGAGTTACTGGAAGCGGGCAAGGAAAAAAGCTGTATGGAGTTACTGCGTCATCTGGCCTCTGCGGACAGTGCTGAAGAAGAAGCCTGTTGCCGTGAACTGCTGACGTTGCTGATGGCCCAAAAATGAAGTCTGTGGCTGGCTGTTCAGCACAGATTCAACACCGGGCATTACCACGAAAACCCGCCTGACCGTATTTCCCCGTTCAGGCGCGTCACCTCTGCTGAAAAGCTGCCGCTTTTTTGCACCGTAATTTACACCGACGCGAATATTGATAGCTGATAGCTGATATACGTGTACGACCTTGTTAAACCGACCCGACGACTCTCATTGCTTCTCTTTCAACTCTTTTGTTAGCCTTAATCTTCCCGATTTATTATCAGGTTCCACAGGCGTGCTATGACCATGACCTCTTTCTCCGCCACGCTGCATCTGCTGTGTGGAAAAATAGCGTCCGGGAAATCGACGCTGGCAGCACAGCTGGGTGCTGCGCCCGGTTACGTAGTGATCAGCGAAGATCAGTGGCTGGCCGCACTCTATAAGGATGAGATGCAATCGGTGGCTGATTACGTGCGTGTTGCGGCAAAGCTCAGGAAGGCGATGACGCCGCATCTGGTCGCATTGCTTAACGCAGGCGTATCGGTTGTGCTCGATTTTCCGGCCAACACCCGGGGGAATCGTGACTGGATGCGCTCGGTGATTGAGGCATCCTCTGCCGACCATCGCATGCATTACCTGGATGTGCCGGACGCGCTGTGTAAAGCGCGTCTGCACGCCCGTAATCAGAGCGGCGAACACGCCTTTGCCGCCACGGACGAGCAGTTCACGCTGATTACCCGCTATTTTGAACCGCCGCAGGAGGAGGAAGGCTTTAACCTGGTGCGGCACAGTTAACATCTTCTGCAAATTTACGAGAGATCGAGTGCCGCAAGCACCTCAGCAATCTGCTGGTTATCCGCATCAGAGAGTGGCAACAGCGGACGCGGCAGGCAGTCGCGTGCCGTCAGTCCCAGCAGACCTGCTGCGGCATTCATCACCCTGAAGCTGCCGCCGTGCTGGCGGAACAGCGACCACAAAGGCTGCAGGCGCTCCGACTGCGCCCTGACGCTCTCATGATCACCTGCTGCTGCTGCGTCGGTCATTGCTTTCGCGACACGTGGGAACAGCCCGCCGCACACGGAATACCAGCCATCACAGCCTGCAATCAACGCATTGGCAGCAGACGCGTCGCCGCTGATGCCAACCGACACGGAAGCAGGCAGTATGTCGCGCAGTTGGGCCAGGCGATCATTTGCTGCCGATTGCGCCGCCGGAACACCGGGAATTTTTACCGACCCGATACCGGGAAGTGAGGCAATCCGGCTCAGTAACGCATCGGAGAACGTAAAATGGGTGGTGCGCGGATTGTCATAAATGCAGACTGGCACCGAGGCGTGTCGCGTCACGGTTTCAAACAGCGTAAACACCTCATCTTCTTTCAACGTCTGATACCCCAGCGGTGGCAGCAGTAAAGCGGCTGCGCCCGCCTGCTGCGCATCCTCTGCCAGCGCCAGCACCTCATCAGTATTTATCGCGCCAATGCAGATCATCACTGGAATCGCCTCCGCATTTTCAACGGCCCGCTCAGCAATGCGCCTGCGCTGTGCCCGTGTCAGCCAGGCGTAGCTGCCGGTGGACCCCAGCACGCCCAGAGAATCGACTTTTGCCTCCGTCAGCCTGCGCAGGATCCGAAGAAAGGCCGCTTCATCGGGTTTGCCATCGGCAAAAGGAGTAAGGGGAAAGGCACTGAGTCCGCTGAACATACGCTTTGCTCCATCATGAGACTGTTCGGGCTGGTTATCACCTGTACAGTCATATTTCGTCACTGGCCGAAGCATGGCTTTGCCCCGCCCGCTATTTTTGCGCTACAGCCCTTTTTGATCTTACCCAAAGGAAATAGCGATGATTGCCGTACTGTTTGAAGCCGAGGCACGACCCGAACATCAGATGCGCTACCTGCAACTCTACGTACGTTTTTCGACATCACCGTTGCCTGATGCCTCCACGCCACCTCGGTCCTGAACCTCTTTGCCCCCAGCATCGCTGACCTCTGGTCACGCCAGAATCTCCGTTTTAGACGGTAACACGCATATGAAATCTGTCACAATTCCGCAAACTTATCTCACGCACGTTAACACGAGCAGAAAAACAGCCATCCGCTTCAACTTGCTGAATAAAATAGGTTTTATATGATAACCCCCAGAAATCATGTTCCCCACACATCAATCAATGCCTTTTTTGCACTTATTTAGCGACGGGCGCTGATCCACTCTTCAGTAACAGGCGCGGCAAAAAGCGTCAAACCTTACTGGAGTTACTGATGCAAACGACCTCACCCATGACTCATCGCGCCAGGATTGGCGCCATATTTCGTGTTACCTCCGGCAATTTCCTCGAACAGTTCGATTTCTTCCTGTTTGGTTTCTATGCCACTTACATCGCCCATACCTTTTTCCCGGCCAGCAGTGAGTTCGCCTCACTGATGATGACCTTTGCCGTGTTCGGCGCAGGATTCCTGATGCGCCCGATTGGCGCAGTGGTACTGGGAGCGTACATTGATAAGGTCGGTCGCCGTAAGGGCCTGATTGTCACGCTCTCCATCATGGCGGCAGGCACCTTTATGATCGTGCTGATCCCCTCCTACCAGAGCATTGGCCTGTGGGCGCCGATGCTGGTGCTGATCGGTCGGTTGTTACAGGGCTTCTCCGCCGGAGCAGAGCTGGGCGGCGTGTCGGTCTATCTGGCGGAGATCGCTACGCCGGGCCGCAAGGGCTTCTACACCAGCTGGCAGTCGGGTAGCCAGCAGGTCGCCATTATGGTGGCGGCGGCGATGGGCTTTATCCTCAACGCCGTGCTGGAAGAGAGCGCCATCCGTGAATGGGGCTGGCGTATTCCGTTCCTGTTTGGCTGTCTGATTGTGCCGTTTATCTTCATATTGCGTCGCAAACTTGAAGAGACACAGGCGTTCAACAACCGTCGCAGCCATCCCGATGTGAAGCAGGTGTTCCGCATCCTGCTGGCTAACTGGCAGGTGGTGATTGCCGGGATGCTGATGGTGGCGATGACCACCACGGCGTTTTACCTGATTACGGTTTATGCGCCGACCTTTGGCAAAAAAGTGCTGCTGCTCAGCGCCTCTGACAGCCTGCTGGTGACCTTGCTGGTAGCAGTGTCGAACTTTATCTGGCTGCCGATTGGCGGCGCGATCTCCGACCGCTTTGGCCGTAAGCCTGTACTGGTCGCCATGACACTGCTGGCGATCGTCACCACCTATCCGGCCCTGAGCATGCTGGCGGCGGCACCAGGCTTTTCGATGATGCTGGGTGTACTGCTGTGGCTGTCGATGATCTACGGGCTCTACAACGGCGCGATGATCCCGGCGCTGACCGAAATTATGCCCGCGGAAGTCCGTGTTGCGGGCTTCTCACTGGCCTACAGCCTGGCAACAGCGCTGTTCGGTGGTTTTACCCCGGTGATGTCAACCGGCCTGATTGAGATGACCGGCGATAAAGCCTCGCCAGGTTACTGGATGAGTTTTGCGGCAGTTTGCGCTCTGGGCGCGACACTCTACCTCTATCGTCGTACCCGCAGTGCCGTCACGCCTGCCCATGAAACTGTTAGCTGAGGAACGGAAGATGAAACTGAAAACGATGTCACTTTATGCTGCCCTGCTGTTTAGCGTGGCAGGCAGCGCCACGGCGCAGGCAAAAGAACTGACGGTAATGATCTCCGGCGGGTTTAAAGCGGCGTGGGATACGCTGTCGCCACAATTCGCAAAACAGGAAGGGATCACCATCAACACCGTTGCTGGTCCGTCAATGGGTAAAACACCGCAAGCCATTCCAGCCCGGCTGGCACGCGGTGAACCGGCTGATGTGGTCATCATGGTTGGCGATGCGCTAAGCAATCTGCAAAAAGAGGGCGCGACGCTGCCAGGCTCACGGGTTGAACTGGCGGACTCCCGCATTGGCGCCGTCATTAAAAAGGGTGCCACACCCATTAAAATCGGCAGCGAAAGTGAGTTGCGTACTGCCCTGCTGAATGCCTCTTCCATCGCCTATTCTGACAGCGCCAGCGGCAAATATGTCAGCAGTCAGCTGTTCAAACGGCTGGGCATTGAGGATCAGGTTAAAGGCAAGGCGGTAGAAGTTGAACGCATCCCGGTCGCTTCCCAGGTTGCTGAAGGTAAATACGCCATCGGGTTTCAGCAGGTCAGTGAGCTGTTGCCTGTTTCAGGCGTAACCTTCATTGGTGAACTGCCGGACAAGCTGCAATACACCACTCGTTTTGCCGGTGCCGTGGTGCGCAGGTCAGCACAGCCAGATGAGGCAGCGAAGCTGCTGCACTGGCTCGCCTCGCCCGAGGCTCAGCAGGCTGTCCACGCCAGCGGCCTGCACACCGTGAAAGCGTCAAAACCGGTTAAAGTCGCTGATACTGTTCAATGATCAGGTTCTCCAGTTCGCTGGCGATATGTGACAGTATCCGGCCATTTTTGCGCAGCAGGCCCACAGTGCGTTTCACCGGTGGATCGGTTAACGGCACCGCCGTCAGCAGCGCGTGCTCGTAGCCAGGTAGCGACATGGCGGGGACGGCAGCAATGCCGAGCCCCGCCTCAACCATCCCCAGCATAGTTGTCACGTGCCGGGTTTCACAGACACAGGGCTTCTCCGGCATAACAGCCTGTAACGCCTGATCGAGCAGGTTACGGTTGCCGGAGGTTTTATCCAGCCCAATCCATTCATGCTGATAAAACGCCTGCCAGCTCAGGCTCTTTTTGCCTGCTATCGGATGGTCTCGCCTGCAGGCCGCCACGTACGGGTCATCCATCAGCGGCTGAAAATGCACATCCGGCTGCGAGCGGCTGGAAAAACTGATGCCGAAGTCAGCCTGCCCGCCAATCACCGCGTCATAGACGTTAGCCGCACTGCTGTCGATCAGTTTCACGCGTACGCGGGGATAGCGCACCTGAAACAGCCGGATGATGTTGGGCATGAAATAGTAGGCCGCTGACGGCACGCAGGCCACAGTAATCAGTCCGGTGCGGGCTAAGCTCACCTCACTCAGATCGGCCATGACCTCTTCAAAATCGGCCAGCAGCTTTTCCGAACGCTGAGCAAACGCATGCCCTTTCAGCGTCAGCGTGACGCGGCGTGTGGTCCGCTCAAACAGCTTAATACCCAGCGTGGTTTCCAGCTTATCGATGCGGCGGCTTAGCGCCGACTGTGAAAGGCAGATCGATTCCGCCGCCAGGCGAAAATTACCAAACTCCACCAGCGCGCGAAAGGCGTAGAGATCGTTGAGATCGAAATTAACCGGCATGGTTTTCTCTTCCCTTAACCTGCATCAGACTTTTGTTCATCATTTTCATCGCCTTCCGTTTGACCAAAGTCGGACACGAATCTGCTGAGCAGTTGTTCCAGCGTTTCACGATCGCTTTCCGGCCAGTGCCGGAAGACGCGCTGATAAACCTGCACACGTTGCGCATCGATTTTATCCGTCATCGCTCTGCCATCCAGGGTGATTGCTGCCTCGTTAATTCTTTTGTCCTGCCGGTTTTTCTGCCGCCGGACCAGTCCGGTCTCTTCCAGTTTCGCGACCTGACGACTGACCGTGCTGTAGTCACGCCCTACCCGATCGGCCAGTTCACCCACGCCGATCGGCCCGAACCGGCTGACCTGCACCAGAAGCGGAAAAAGCGCCCGATCGAGGTCGATACCCGCCGCTTTAATCATCGCTACATCGCGCTGGGGCCGGTTAAGCGCGCCAGCAATCGTCAGCAGACAATTGTGCAGCGCATCGTATTTATGTGTATTTTGCACACTTTTCATTGACGCCATCCAGAGGCAGGAATAATGTGTGTACTTTACACTTAATTGCTTATTATTAGAAGGACAGCAACCTATGAAAGCAGCCATCATTCGTCAGGCCGGTCAGAAACCACACTATGGGGATTTCCCCACTCCTCAGCCCGCTGAAAACCAACTGCTGGTTCGCGTGAAAGCCGCCGCCATGAGCCAGCTGGTCAAAGCACGGGCGGCAGGCACGCATTACAGCGCCACTGCGCCCTATCCTCTGGTGCCAGGCATTGACGGCACCGGTTACCTCGAAAACGGCGATGCCGTTTACTTTCTGACCTTTGGTACCGCGTCGGGCAGCATGGCGGAAAGTGTGGTGGTCAATGCCCGCTGCGTCATTCCGCTTCCTCCAGCGCTGGACCCCGTGGTCGCCGCCGCGCTTGCCAATCCAGGCATGTCTTCATGGGCCGCACTCACCCGCCGGGCTGAACTGCGCAAAAGGGAAACCGTGTTGATTAACGGCGCAACCGGCACATCCGGCCGCCTGGCGATTCGCATCGCCCGCAGTCTTGGCGCGGGCAAAATTATTGCGACCGGCCGGAACCCGGAGATACTGCAGCAACTGCTTAATGAGGGCGCAGACAGCGTCGTGACACTGGATGCTATGGCCGCTGAACTTCCTGCCCTGATGGCAGACGGCATTGATGTGGTGCTGGATTATCTCTGGGGTGAGAGCGCGCTGGCGATCATGGAAGCGGCGGTGCGAGGCGGTGATCATGTCGTTCGCTTCGTTCAGATTGGCTCACTCAGCGCACAGGAGATTCCTTTGCACAGTCATTTGCTGCGTGCATCCGGGCTGACACTGATGGGGAGTGGTCTGGGCAGCGTATCCAACGCAGACCTGATTGACTCACTGGCAGAACTACTACAGGCTGCCGGGCAGCACGGCTTTTCGGTGCCTTTTAAACCACGGCCTCTTTCTGAGGTGGATACAGCATGGGATGAAGATGACAGCCGCTGTCGAACAGTGTTTACGCTGTAGTCTCCCGCGGCATCAACAGCGCGGGCCTGCCTGTCGGACAAGCCGCCACTAACCTTCGGACGGCATCGGATGCAGAAAACGTTCAGGATAATCGGGCGTGAGAACGTGCTGCTCACTGTAACGGCCAAACAGCTTATAGCGGTTTAACGCGATGCGGTCGTAAGCCGCGTTACTGATCACGTCCGGAAAGTGACGCAGCACCGCCAGCCCGCGCCAGGGTGCTGGCAGGTGCTGCATAACACGGAAAACCGCCTGCGCCCGCAGCCAGTGCTGATTACCATCAATGTAGACAAGGGTGCTGATATTCTCTTCCGGCAGTCCGGCCCAGCGCAACAGCGCTTTGCCCTGCTCGCTCTGCACCGAGGCAAAACGGACCTGCCGCGCCAGATGGTGGCGCAGCAGAAACTGAACCCAACCATTACACAGCTTACAGACGCCGTCATAAAGCACGGCGCTTTCACCGGTTTGCAGATACGGGGGCGACGACATCCTGCAACTCCTCACTCCTCTGATGATGAGCTGAAGTGTAGCGGGTTCTGGTCAGTTGCTGTTGCAGCCAGTGGATAACGGCAGCGTGATCCTGGGCGCAGGCATCCACCTCAAACAACGGCCCCAGCGTCATTGGCCTGGCCTGTTGTGCCAGCTGATGAAGTTCAGGCAGGTACTCAGCGCCTGGATGCCCCGGCAGTCGCTGGGTCAGTCGCGCCTGATAGCGCGCCACCGCCACCTCCGGTTCAATCTTCAGCCACAGCTCAAGCACCTCTTCGACGCCCGCCTGTTGCAGTCCCTGCTCCAGCAGCGCGCGCGGCTGAAAACCAAACCAGGCATCGATCAGCCAGACCTGACTGGCGGGTGCCTGTTCGACGATGTTCCAGATCGCCTGATAGGCCGCGCAGCCCAGTTGCCGGTTACGCTGCCGATCGACCGGCGCAAAAGCGTGCATAAAAGGCTCTTTCAGGCTGTCCAGCGTCAGCACCGGCCAGCCAAAGTGTTGTGATAGCGCGTGCGTCAGGGTGCTCTTACCCGACGCCGGAATGCCGTTAACCAGCACCACGCGTTTAGGGGGGATATTTTGTGTCATAGGATATCGATAACCTCCGCGACACTGCTGGCCCGACGTAACCGGACCAGCGTCTCCTCATCCTCCAGCAGCGACACAATCGCGCGGATCCCCTCTTCAATGTGGGCGTTGCTGTCGCGCGCGCCAAACATAATCACAATGTCCGCCTTTTCACTGCCCTCAAACGAGATCGGTTTATTCAGCAGGATCATACTGAAACAGTCGCGGATCACCCCCGCTTCCGGCCGGGCATGAGGAATGGCAATTCCCTCCTCAAAAACATAATACGCCCCATGGGCCAGGGTGTTGGCGATCACCGCATCCGGATAGGTGGCGTCGAGATAGCCGCCGCTAACCAGCGGTTCGGCGGCCAGCGCGATAACCTGACGCCAGTCCGTGGCGTCGATGCCAATCTGAATGGCGTTGGCCTCTTGCAATAACTGCTTAATCGTCATCAGCTCTCCTTAAATCGACTGGCGAACCACATTGCGTAATTCATCGATTTTGACAAACAGCGCATCAATTTCATTACGATAGCGACGGCTTTTCGCAAATAAACTTAATGCCCGGTTATATTCCAGCATTAATTGTTTTTGCGTTTCGCCATCACGCGGGTTAATTGCGAGCTGCTGCTCCAGTTGCGTTATTTTCTCGCGACTGACTTCCGCCAGATGATCCTGCTGCTGCTCGCTGGGTTGTTCCGCAGCCGGAGACTTTTTTAAGAATCCAAACATAGGCTCTCCTGCCCCCTATATGCCGGGGTGTCTCAGATTAATAGTGATGATAAAAACGTTTAACGCAATAATTCGGTGATGGCGACGCGGGTAATTAACGGAATAACTGCATCTTCTCTACCAGCACATTGGTCACTGCATCATTGGCGGGCACCAGGAAATTACGCACGCTGTCATTGACCTTGCCTTTCTCAAAGGTCGATTTGCACTGCGCCACCCACTGCACATTCATTTCGGTGCCGACATTGACCTTCTCAATCCCGCTGCTTACCGCCAGTCGCATATCTTCATCGCTGACGCCGGTGCCACCGTGCAGCACCAGTGGCGTGTGGGTTGCCGCCGTAATATCCGCCAGGCGCTGATGCTGAATATGCGCCTTCCCGGTGTAAAGGCCATGTACGGTGCCGATTGAGATTGCCAGCATATCAACGCCGGTCTCTTCAACGAAACGGCGTGCATCTTCCACCGGCGTAAACGCGATCGCCTCCATCTCCACACATTTACCATCTTCCGAACCGCCAATCGCACCCAGTTCCGCTTCAACTGAAACATTATGCGGACGCGCCATATCAATCACCCGGCGGGTATTGGCAATATTCTCTTCAATCGGCAGATGTGACCCGTCATACATCACGGAACTGAATCCGGCATCTATCGCCGTCTGAATCGCCGCTAAATCGGAACAGTGATCGAGATGCAAACAGGTCGGCACATTCATACTCTCCGACAGCGATTTAATGGCATCGACCAGCAACTTATGACCGAGATATTTCGCCGTGCCGGTGGAGATCTGAATCATTAAGGGACTGTTGGTCTTCTCTGCCGCTTTAAAATAAGCGGGCAACATTTCCAGGCAGTGAAGATTAAAAGAACCCACCGCTTTAAAGTCACGCTGTTTAGCCAGCTTTAACAGGTCGGCGAAATTATAAAGTTTCATGGATTTTTTCCTCTTGAGGTTTGGTGGATTTGCCGTTAACAAACCAGGCAAGCGCGGTAACAAAAGCAATAAACAGGGCGACGAACAGCCAGTTATTCTGGAAGGCGTGGCCGAGCACCAGGCCGGTACTGATGACGTCGGAGTCACTGAAGGTCACGCCGGTGAAGCCGTAGCTCTCCAGCATTGGCACCAGGATGGCGGGCAGAATGGTGATAAAGAGTCCGTGGACGAAGCCGCCGATCATCGCGCCGCGTCGTCCGCCCATGGCATTACCAAAGACCCCGGCGGTGCCCCCGGCAAAGAAGTTGGTCAGCAGTCCCGGCAGGATCATCGCCAGTCCAAACATCGGGAAGACGAGCATGCCAACGATGGAGCCGAGCGTGGTGGCGAGGAATCCGACAATCACCGCGTTCGGGGCGTAAGGAAACATCACCGGGCAGTCCAGCGCCGGTTTGGCATCGGGTACCACGCGCATGGCGATGCCCCGGAAGGCAGGCACCAGCTCGTTGAGCAGCAGGCGGACACCGCTGTAGAGCACAAAGACCCCGGCCACGAACTGAATCGACTGCATAAAGGCGTACATCAGGTAGTTCATGCCGTTGCTGTACTGGGCAATGAATGCCGGACCGGCCGCCACGGCGGGGATCAGGTACATCGGCACCATCACCAGCGCCATCGACAGATAGGTATCCTGCAGAAACTTAAAGTTATCGGGCAGCTTCAGGTCTTCGGTGGAGCGCGATCCTTTGCCCACCACTTTGGCGACCGCCGCCGTGACCAGATAGCCAATGGTGCAGAAGTGACCCAGCGCCACATCGTCGGAGTCGGTGATACGCCGCACCACCGGCTGTGCCAGTGCGGGCATCACGACCGCCATAATCCCGCCGAAGATGCCGCCGGTCAGGATCAGCGGCAGGCCAGTCAGCCCCGCTTTGTAGCCGATGACAGCGCCAATCGTCGCCATCCATAACAGAGCCTGGCCGGTCAGGAAGATGTACTTAAACGGTGTCAGCCGCGCGATGATGATATTGACGATAAAGATCACCAGCAGCGTCAGCGCCACTTCAGATCCCAGCTCACGGTTAGCCAGTCCGGCGATAGCGGCTACATCGGTGATATAGCCGCGCATACCAAAGCCGTGGGTAAAAATGGTATTGAGGAACGTCAGCGTCCCCACAATAATATTGATACCCGCCATCATAATTAAAAAGCCGAGCAGGGTTTTAAAGGTGCCTTCCACCACCTTGCCTGCTGATTTCTTCTGCAGCAGCAGACCAATCAGCGCAATAAACGCGATCAGAATTGAGGCCTGCCCCAGCAGATCTTTTACCAGGAAGTCGATCACACTATTCATGGGCAGCGACCTTCTCGTTACGTTCTTTTAAAAAGGCCAGGATCTTCTGCTCTATTTCCACTTTATCGGTGAGCCGGTTAAGAATAATGACCCGTTTAATCTGTTCCGGACTGGCGTCGGCATTTAATACATCGGCAAAGGCTTTTTGCGTCAGGATCATATCTGACTTAAATGCATTCGCTTCTGAAATGGTGGTGTGATCGATATCGGCCTCAATTTCCAGTTTTTTTAATACTGCTTTTGCGCTCATCTCAATCGCAAAACTGGATCCTAATCCACAACCACAGACACATAATATTTTCAGCATGGTTTTTCCTCACACTATATTGAGTTGTTTAGCGAGTTTGTAATGGTGCCCGTCAATATCGACCAAGCGTTTTTGCATGCTTAATAAATCAATCGGGATCGGTTTATTGCTGCCATTAATAATGACCGCTTTATTCCGCATGCCTGACTGAATACAACGCACCACTTCACTGGCCATAATGGTGCCCTGATAAATTTCTTCGCAGGTGGGATCACCATTGCGCAGTCCGTAACCGAGAATAGTTTTACGGATGCGTACGCCAATAAGCGGCTCAAGCTGTTTGATTAAGGTGTCGATCGCCCCCTGAAAACCGGGCGAATATTCACGGGTGTAGCCTTCTGAACAGAGGATGACCACGCTGTTCTGTTCGGCCAGCCGTCCGGTAATACGCTGCGCCAGTTGTGGCAAAGGAATCTGGCACTCCGGAATCAGGGCGATATCCGCATTGGATTTAATCGCCGATTGCAGCGTTAATTCGCCGCAATAGCCGCCGAGTAACTCCAGCATAAAAACCCGGCCCGGTAAGGCGCGCCCGGTATTACGCAGTTTTGCGACCTCTTTTAATACCTGTTCGCAGGCGGTAGAAAATCCCAGCGTGTAATCACTGCCGAAGACATCATTGTCGATGGTCATACCGACGCCGAAACAATTAACGCCAGACTCCGACAGGATGTGGAGAAACTGCAGCGATCCGTCACCGCCTGCCATGATTAATACGTCAATACGTGCGCTTTTAAGCTGGCGCGCAATTAAATCATATTCGCTGCGCACCAGTTTCTTTTGCGTCCTTCCGGACTGCATCACCGGAATCGGGGCGATGGCAAAGTCGAGCAGATCGCGCTGGCTGATATCACGATGGTTATTTGCCAGAAGGCCGGGAATGCCGCCGTCAAATATCACCATCTCAGCCTGCGCGAGACGCCCTATCTGGAAGACAAAGTTATTTATTCCGGTGACATCCCCGCCACTGATCACCATTCCAATGCGCATTTCCCTCACCCCGCTGGCTTACTCTGCTGAGGGCCATTCTTCCGGTTCACGGGGTTGCTATTTGCAGAGGAGATCACAGTTACGCGCGGTATTTTTCGGGCAGGCGTGTTGACAGCAGTAGCTTAAGGCCTTTATTTGTGAGCTGAGTCACTCTATTCCAACTTATTACTTCACGGACGAATCAATACAAATCATCAGCTTAGGTTGCCGAACAGGTTTTTGATTTGGCCAACAGAATAACGAATGATCGGGCATAAAAATGGCATTGCGAATTTGTGACTTTCACCTCATTTTTCCCTGTTCTGGCCCGGTTCAGGCGATTAAAATAGTTTTTATCGGGAGGGCTGGATTATTCAGTGCACGTAAAAAAGGGAATATTTCAGGAGAGGCAGGAAAGGAAGAAAAATGAATCAGGGGCGCAGCGAGCTGCTGCGCCCCACACACTTATTTCGCGTAAGCTTCGGTAGACAGCGTCAGGGTGACGTCGTCGCTTACCGCCGGGACATATTTGTCCAGCCTGAAGTCAGAACGCTTGATGGTGCCGGTGGCATCAAAACCAATCGCCTGCTTCTTCACCATCGGATGCTCGCCCTGCTTGTTCAGCGTGGCGTGCAGCGTAACAGGCTTAGTGATCCCTTTCAGGGTCAGGTTACCTTCAACGTCAAATTTGTTGTCGCCCTTTGCAACCACTTTGGTGCTGTGGAAGGTCGCAGTTGGGTATTTGGCCGTGTCGAAATACTCAGCGCCTTTGAACTCTTTGGTCAGCGCCGCAACATGGCTGTCGATTTTGCTGACTGGCAGGGTTACGTCAACGCGTGATGCTTCCGGATGATCTTTATCAAACACCAGCGTACCGGTTGCATCCGGAATATCCGCGGTAGGATTTGAGAAGCCAAAATGGTTCCAGGCCACAATGACAGACGTATGCTCAGGATTCAGCTGGTAGTGCATCGCCTCAGCCTGAGATAACGGGGCGTAAAGGGTAGCAGCGGCTAACAGGGGCAGTGCGATACGTTTGAAGTTCTTCACAGTCAATTCCTTATCCGGACAAAAGTGAACTGAGTGTGGTTCAGTTAGCCCGGAATAGACAGTGAAGAGATTTGTCCGTAATTTTCAAATAAATTCAGCAACTTTATATCGGGCGCTATACATTTTCTCCCCCGGTAAACAGCACGCGCCAGCGGCGGCGATCCTGAATCAGTGTGCGGTGCAGCTGTTGCAGATCGGTAAGGGTCAGCGCCTCTATCTGCGCCGCATCCGGTTCTGCCAGACCATTTTCACGGCGTAACTGCGCCAGTGGCTGCGCCACTTCCCGGCTCAGCAGACGCGTTTTCAGTGCCACCAGGTCACACTCTGCCAGCGTCTCGTTAAGGGAACGCAGGAAGTTGCGGCAGTAGCGCAACAGTGACAGCGCGCTGTAATCGGGCGACTGCAGCGCAAACACTACGCCGTCTTCATCGGCACAGCGCATATAGCGGCTGTTAACGACATACCCTATAGGTTGTTCAACCCGATAGCGCTGGAAGAAACGCGGCTCGTAGATCAGCGCCAGCGCACGTAATGCCGCAAGCTGTTCAGGACGGTGCAGTGGAATAAACAGCAACAGCGCGTTATCCGTACTGGCGTGCAGCAGACGCGTCATGCCCGTTTGTGTGGTCATACGTTTTGGTGGCGTGTCAGGGTTAACCGGCAGCGACAGCGCGCTCAGCCGCCTGGCAATCAGCGAATGCAGCGCCGCGTTGCCGCCTTTAAGCGCCGCCCGCCAGCAATCCGGCGCAAAGGTCGCTGCCAGCTGATAAGGCAGCTGCTGCTGCAGCGCGCGGATTGCGATGCTTTCGACAGGTGACGGCAGGTTTGCCTCAACCGGCAGCGACAGTGCACAGACAATCTGGCTCAGCGCCTGATCAGTGACCGCCTCATCTGTCGTCAGCTGAAGCGTGAGCTGCCATACGCCCTCTACTTCCTGCCAGCAGCCGTTACCGCCCTGGTGACGCAGCGCAGCAAACAGCGGACGCAACCGCCGCCCCAGCGCTTCGCCCACCTCGGCGGTAAACGTTGAGTAAAACTCGGGTCGCAGAATCAGCACGGGGTTCGGGTTATCTGACTGATAATGCGGTAACGCCACCGACTCTTCGGGCAGAGGATCAGGCGTAATGGCGGCATCAAGCGGATAGAATGTGAAATTCACCGCGGGCAGCGCGTCAGGTGGTGCTGGCTGCCAGTGGGTCAGTGCCAGACTGTAACCCTGTGTGATGAGATTTTCTGCTGCCGGTTGCGGCGTACAGCAGAGCAGGGTGCCCGGCGCGGCATTAAGCCTCTCCAGCAACAGCAACAGTGCTGGCAGCGCTTCATCAGGCGCAAAGCCAACGGCGCGCTGACGGAGTTGCTCCATAGGTGACAACGTCACAAATCGTTGCTGAGCAAGCTGATGATAGTGCTGATGCTGTGCCTCACCGGTCTGGCTCAGTGCCTGCACGTAGCTATCAATCAGCGCATTCACGGTTTCTGGCATCTCAGTTTCGACGCCCAGCGCCAGCCAGAGCGCACCGCCCGCCTGATAGATCCACTTCAGCTCCAGCGTCTCCGCCAGCCCCTGCTCACGCAGCGTTGCCAGCAGCGATCCGGGCGCCTCATCCAGTAAAAATTCACGCCACAAAGTGACACCGTCACTGCTTTCAATCAGCCAGGTGCGCCATAATGCTGGCGAGGCGCTACCCGCCAGTTGCCAGCAGGTCTGGCTGTTCAGCTGCGGCGGGGGCAGATCCTGTTGCCACTGACCAGCAGGCAGCGCGCTGGCAAACTGACGTGCCAGCTGCTCCAGTTCATCCAGTGACTGCGGTCCCTGTAGCCAGAGCCGCATATTACTGGCGAAATAGTAACGCTGATGGAACTGACGCAGCGCCCGTTGCAGCGCAGACATCTCGTCGCCAAAGCTCGCCCGGCTGCCGATATGGAAGCGCTGAAATTCCGCAGGTGATTGCGCGGAATGCAGCAGTGCCGCTTCGATGCGGGATGGCTCATGGCGCTGCAACAGCTGATACTCGGCGTCAATCACCGCCACTTCCTGCGCGATGGCCTGATTATCCAGCAGCGGAGAGACGAGCATATCCTGAAGTCGGGCCAGCCCGTCAGCCAGCAACGACGGCGTCACCTCAAAGAAAAACGCGCTGCGCCGGGCCAGCGTGGTGGCGTTGACCTTCCCGCCCTGGGTCTGAATCCAGCTCATCAGCCGGCCCTCATCAGGCCAGCCGCTGCTGCCGGTGAACAGCAGATGCTCCAGCAGATGCGCCAGTCCGGGCCAGCGTTCTGGCTCATCGTGGCTCCCTGCACCCACCTGAATCAGGGCAGCGGCCTGGCTGGCATCTGCCTGATGCACCAGTTCAATCATCAGACCGTTTATCACCAGGCCGCGCGTTTTCATCAGAGGTTCCGTGTTTTGTAGATCAGTTGCGAGTTGCTGCGGTTACGGAACTGCAGCTGACCAATTTTAATGTCGCTGCAATCCGCCTCACGCCGGGCTTCAAGGATTTTGCCGTGATGCGGCGATTTGCTGCAGACCGGATCGGTGTTGTCGGCATTGCCGGTCAGCATGAAAGCCTGACAGCGACAGCCGCCAAAATCTTTCTCTTTCTCATCACAGGAGCGGCACGGCTCCGGCATCCAGTCGAAACCGCGATAACGGTTAAAGCCAAACGAGTTATACCAGATATCGTCCAGGCTTTGCGTCAGTACAGAGGGAAATTCCACCGGCAGCTGGCGCGCACTGTGACACGGCAGCGCCGTGCCCTCTGGCGTCACGCTGAGGAAGATAGCGCCCCAGCCACCCATGCAGGGCTTGGGTCGCTCTTCGTAGTAGTCTGGCGTCACAAACAGCAGGTTGGTCAGATTGCCGGTGGTGCTCATCCGCTCACGGTAGGTTTTCACCACGGCTTCCGCACGGGCGATCTGCTCACGTGTCGGCAGCAGACCTTCACGGTTAAGCTGCGCCCAGCCGTAGAACTGACAGGTCGCCAGTTCAACGTCATCTGCCTCCAGCTCAATACAGAGGTCAATGATTTTATCGATCTGATCGATGTTATGACGATGCAGCACGAAGTTCAGCACCATCGGATAGCCGTGGGCTTTCACCGCTTTCGCCATCTCCAGCTTCTGCTGAAACGCTTTTTTCGATCCCGCCAGCGCCGCATTCAGGGTTTCGTCACTCGCCTGGAAGCTGATCTGGATATGATCCAGACCCGCTTCGCTGAACGCATCCAGCTTCTTCTCGGTCAGGCCAATGCCGGAGGTGATCAGGTTGGTATAGAAGCCAAGGTCGCGCGCCGCCTTGATCAGCTCAGGCAGATCTTTTCGCACCAGCGGCTCGCCGCCGGAAAATCCGAGCTGAACGCTGCCCATCGCGCGCGCCTGACGAAAGACTTCGATCCACTGCTCAGTCGTCAGCTCCTTCTCCTGCTGGGCGAAATCCAGCGGGTTAGAGCAGTAGGGACACTGCAGCGGACAGCGATAGGTCAGCTCTGCCAGCAGCCAGAGCGGCGGATTCACACCAGGTTTATGCGGGGTCACGGAACTGTATCCACTTCTGTTCATAGGCTGACTGCAGGAATTCTAAGACGTCCGGACCCACGCCGCCCGCTTCCGGAAAACGGTTATCCAGGGTCGCGATAATCGCGGCGATATTCTGTTTGCCATCCACCAGCTCAAGAATGGCGGCGGCGGTTTCGTTCAGCTTTGCCATGCCTTCAGGATAAAGCACCACGTGCGTATCCTGAGCAGCTTCCCACTGCATACGGTAGCCGCGACGAAACGCGGCAATCGAGTTTTCATTCATCTGTTATACCAGTCGGGTGGTGTGCCACGCCGCCTTGTCTGTGACGGTGTGATAAGGCGGACGTTTCAGCTCGTAAGCCATGGTCATGGCGTCCAGCATGCTCCATAAAATATCGAGCTTAAACTGCAAAATTTCCAGCATCCGGTTCTGCGTTTCAGCGGTAGTGAAGTACTCCAGCGCCAGCGCCAGACCATGCTCCACATCGCGGTTCGCCTGACCCAGGCGGCTGCGGAAGTAGAAATAGCCCTCTTCTTTGATCCATGGATAGTGCTGCGGCCAGCTCTCAAGCCGTGACTGGTGGATCTGCGGAGCGAACAGTTCGGTGAGCGAGCTGCAGGCCGCCTCCTGCCAGTTGGCGCGGCGGGCGAAGTTAATGTAAGCATCCACCGCAAAACGCACGCCCGGCAGCACATGCTGCTCTGACAAGAGTTCTTCGCGCGTCAGACCGACCGCCTCGCCCAGCCGCAGCCAGGCCTCAATGCCGCCCTCTTCGCCATTGCTGCCGTCGTGGTCAAGGATGCGCTGAACCCATTTGCGGCGGGTCGCCGGATCGGGACAGTTAGCCATGATCGCCGCATCTTTTAGCGGAATGGTGGTCTGGTAATAGAAGCGGTTTGCCACCCAGCCCTGAATCTGCTCGCGCGTGGCCTGACCGTTATGCATCGCAATGTGATACGGGTGATGGATATGGTAGTAAGCGCCTTTGTCGCGCAGGGCCTGTTCAAAAGCCTGTGGTGACAGCGTGTCAGTGATCTGCATGATTTAGCCCTGAAGGTGGATCGCCATCCCGTCCCAGCTCACATCTATTCCCTGCTCCGTCAGAAACTGACGCTGCGGTGACTGCTCGTTAAGGATCGGATTGGTGTTGTTAATGTGGATCAGAATTTTGCGTCTGGCCGGCAGAGACGCCAGCAACGCCATCAGTCCCTGCTCTTCCGCCAGCGCCAGATGGCCCATCGCCTTGCCGGTGTTGTGACCCACGCCGGTAGCCAGCAGCTCATCATCCTGCCAGACGGTGCCATCAATCAGCAGGCAATCCGCTTTTTGCAGCCACGGCAATATCACCGCATCGGGCTCGCCCAGACCTGGTGCGTAGAGCAGCGTCTGGCCATTCGCCCGGTTTTCAATAAACAGCGCCACGTTGTGGCCGGCAAGCGGCCTGTCGCGGAAGGGCGAGTAAGGCGGTGCATTGCTGATAATGGGAATCGCCGTGAACTGCAGATCTGTGCAGACATCGACGCTGAACGGCGTCAGTGGCGCAATCGGCCGGTGCTGTAAGCCGCCATTCCAGTGGGTGAGCATCGGAAAGATCGGGAAGCCGGTGCTGAGGTCAGCATGCACTTCCGGCGTACACCACACCTGATGCGGGCAGCCTTCACGCAGGCTCAGTAGCCCGGTGGTGTGATCGATCTGGCTGTCGGTGAGGATAATCCCCCCAATCGCCGTGCCGCGCAGCACGCCCTGGCGGGTCAGTTCTGGCGTATGCAGGATCTGCTGGCTGATATCGGGTGAAGCGTTGCATAGCACCCAGTCTTCGCCGTTATCGCTCAGGATAATTGACGATTGCGTGCGTGCCTGGGCCTGAATCGTGCCATTACGCACGCCGTGGCAGTTGGCGCAGTTACAGTTCCACTGCGGAAATCCGCCACCCGCGGCTGAACCGAGGATTTTGATAAACATAGAGGAAAACCAGAAGTTGAAAAAAAATGCCCGCTCAGAGGGCGGGCAGAACGATTAACGGTTGGAGATGTACAGAGTGACTTCCAGACCGAGACGCATATCAACGAAAGTTGGTTTTTTCCACATGAGTTACTTCCTCTTGGTTAACAGTAAAAAAGCTGTCTGAAATCAGCGTGACCGGCAATGAATGAGACGGCCGTCACAATTTCCAGGCAGATGTTGCGCCAATGGCGCGTCGGGATCAAGTCCGGAACGTAAGGAAATTGTTATCACAGCCCGGTCAGTTGTAAAACCCGCTGCCAGTTTCCCCATGCCAGTTTCTCAGTCAGTGTCTGATCATAGCCTGCTTCCTGAAAAGCAGCGAGCAATCGCGGCATTCCGCTGACATCGCCCAGCGCTGCTGGCGGGGTAATTCCGTCGAAATCGGAGCCAAACGCCACATGGTCGCTGCCCATTATCTTCAGGAGGTGATCACAATGCTTAACAATTTCTGTTAATGGCGTGTCAGCGTCGCGTTTACCGTCGGCGCGCAAAAACGCATTGCCGAAATTAATGCCGACCAGACCGCCACTGTCGCGGATCGCCAGCAGCTGGTCATCGGTCAGATTGCGCGGCTGCGGACAGAGGGCGTGCGCGTTGGAGTGGCTGGCGACCAGCGGCGCGCGGGAAAGCCGGGCGGTTTCCTGGAACGTCTTCATGTTCATGTGCGACACGTCGATCATCATCTTCAGCTCACCCGCCTGCTGAATCAGCCTTTCGCCGGCAGCGGTCAGGCCCGGCCCCGTGTCGGGCGAGCCGGGAAAACTGCCGCTGACGCCTTCACCAAAGCGACTGCGCAGATTCCAGAATGGCCCGATGCTGCGCACCCCCGTCTGCCAGAAGGCGTGCAGCTGTTCGCCCTCCTCGTCCAGCGCATCAGCACCTTCAATGTGAGCCACCATCGCCAGTACACCGTCGGCGCGACAGGCAATAATATCTTCACTGCTGCGGCAGAGTCGCGCCCGCCCGCCTGACGCATCGGCCAGCTGCTGCAGGATCTCAAGCTGTTGCCACATGATCTCCAGCGGGCGATACGGCTCATCGGCCCGAACCGGAACGGTGCGGGCGATATATTCCTGCGGCGGCACAAAGATCGCAAACAGCCCGCCACCCATTCCGCCCTGCTGAATGCGCGGAAAGTCGAGATGCCCCCGCTCAATACCCTGATAAAACGCCTGAGCGGGCGCATCACGATGATGCAGCCAGAGGTTAAGCAACAGATCGTTGTGACCGTCAAAAATCAGCATAAGCGTCCACCCAGTTAAACAGGCGACCATGCTAACCCCACCAGGCGGATTCATCAAACCAGAGCGCACGGAGGGTGTTGTCACTTTTGCACATCAGGTTGTCAGCGTTGCGCGCGCGGTTTGCAGGGCTTGTCGTCAGACTGGTAAAAAACACAAGGAGAATACTATGCTGACCCAACCTGCTGATAAATATCGTGCCTCTCCGGTCGTGTCTCTGCCCGATCGCCAGTGGCCTTCACGCCAGCTCACCCAGGCCCCGCGCTGGCTCTCCACCGATTTGCGTGACGGCAATCAGGCGCTGGCAGAACCGATGGATCGGGAGCGGAAGATGGCATTCTGGGATCTGCTGCTGCGCTGCGGGTTCCGCGAAATTGAGGTCGCCTTTCCCTCGGCGTCACAAACGGATTTCGATTTTGTGCGCGACCTGATTGAGCAGCAACGCATCCCGGCGGATGTGACGTTACAGGTGCTGACTCAGGCACGCGAGGATCTGATTACCCGCACGTTTGCGTCATTACAGGGTGTTCCGCGTGCCATCGTACATCTCTACAATGCTACCGCGCCGCTGTTTCGTGAGCGGGTATTTAAACAGAGCAAAGCGGAAATCGTAGAGCTGGCCACCGCGGGCGCACGCCAGATCCGCGCGGAATGCGAGGCGCAACCCGGGACTGACTGGACCTTTGAATATTCGCCTGAGACCTTCTGCTTTACCGAGCCGGAGTTTGTGCTGGAGATTTGCGAGGCGGTAGCCGATGTCTGGCAGCCTGACGCGCAGCGGCCGATGATTATTAATCTGCCCGCCACGGTGGAGGTGAACACACCCAATGTCTATGCCGATCAGATTGAATTTTTCTGCCGTCACTTCAGCCGTCGTGACGCCGTCTGTATCAGCGTGCATCCGCACAACGATCGCGGCACCGGCATAGCCTGTGCCGAACTGGCCCTGCTGGCGGGCGCTGACCGGGTCGAGGGCTGTCTGTTTGGTAACGGTGAGCGTACTGGCAATGTGGACCTGGTGACGCTGGCGCTGAATCTCTATACCCAGGGCATTTCGCCGCAGCTCAATTTCAGCCAGATGCATGAGGTGATTGAGGTGGTGACACGCTGCAACCAGTTGCCGGTTCATCCCCGTCATCCCTATGCGGGTGAACTGGTCTTTACTGCCTTCTCGGGTTCTCATCAGGATGCAATAAAAAAAGGCTTCGCCATCCGCGCCGAACGGCAGGAGAAAGTGTGGCAGATGCCCTACCTGCCGCTGGATCCAGCCGACATTGGCTGCAGCTATGAGGCGGTGATCCGTGTGAACAGCCAGTCGGGAAAAAGCGGTGCTGCCTGGCTGCTGGAGCAGAATCATGGATTACAAATGCCACGTTCGCTGCAGCAGGATTTCAGCCGCTGTGTTCAGCATGAGACAGACCGGCACGGTGGCGAGATGACGCACTACGCGCTGTGGCAGCTCTTCTGCCATCAGTATGGTGTCACACGGCCCATGGTGGCGTTACAGCGGGCGGACAGCCAGAGTGACAGCGGCGGGCAGACGCAGATCAGCGCCAGCGTAGTGGTTCAGGACCGCTCACTGACACTGACCGGCAGCGGCAATGGCTGGCTTTCTGCGGCGGTGAATGCCCTGCGCAGCGCGTTTGATTTGCATCTGACCATTGAGGACTATCACGAGCACACGCTGGGACGGCGCAGTGACAGCCGCTCGGTGGCCTATATCAGCTGCGTGGATGTCCGTGGTGTGCGGGCCTGGGGAGTGAGTATTGATAACGACACGGCCCGTGCCGCATTGCAGGCGCTGCTCAGCGCGGCAGGCCAGTTTCTAGAGGGGGAAAATAGTCCGTGGGCGCAACGCCCAGCAGACGACGAAACATCGCACTAAACGCACTGGGGCTTTCATAGCCCAGCTCCAGTGCCACCCGCAGCACGGAGTCGCCCTGCGCCAGTCGCGTCAGGGCGATGGCCAGACGGGCGCGCCGCACCCAGTCACTGAACTGCAGGCCAGTTTCGCGCATGAAATGACGGGCCAGGGTGCGGCCCGAAACGTTAAGGTGGGCGCTGGCGCGCAGCAGCGTCCAGTTTTCACCGGGTGTCTGCTTGATCTGCTCGCACAGCGCCTGTAAACGGGGGCTGTTGGGTGTCGGCAGTGCAAAAGGCAGCACATCCATGCCGCGAATCTCATCCAGAATTAACTCCATCACCCGCTCAGCCCGGCTCCCGGCGCTGTAGTGCTCCGGCAGGCTGAGGGCCGTGACGATTAACTCACGCAGCAGCGGCGAGATCTGTACCACCTGACAACTGGCGGGCAGATCGGCGCGCGCCAGTGGGTCGATAAACAGGGTACGTGCCGCCACGCTGCCGGTAATCTGCAGCGCATGGCGGGTAAAAGCCGGGAGCCAGACGCCGCGGCTCGGCGGCACAACCCAGCTGCCAAACTCTGTCTCGACCCGCACCACGCCGCTCAGAGTATGGATCAGTTGGGCGCAGGCGTGATGATGCCAGGGTTCGCTGGCCCCGTGCAGGTAGTCGTGCGCCAGCGGCACCAGCGGGCGCGTACTGAAGTCAAAATGCTGCTGACTCATTGCGCCTTCAGGTAGCGGTAGATGACCGCCAGATCCTCTTCGCCGTGTCCGGCGTCAACCGCCTGCTGCCAGAGCTGCGCGATGTTCTCCAGCGCCGGTAATGGCGTCTCTGCCGCATCCAGCGCCAGGCGGGCATCTTTGAGCGCCCAGATCAGATGCATCTGCGGTGTATAGTCGTCGCTGGCGATCATCCCAAGCTTCATTTTCGCATAAGGCGCAGCCAGTGGACCGCCCTCCAGCACCTGCCAGAGATCGTCGGTGGAGAAGCCGAACTGCCCGGCCAGTTGGGTACTCTCCGCCAGGCTCTGCATCATGCCGATCAGCCAGCTGTTGATGACCAGTTTCATGCGGCTGCTCTTGCCCGCCTCACCCAGCCACTTTGTCCCTTTACTGATGGCGGCAAACACCGCTTCTGCCGCCTGCGCCCGGCTCTGATCGCCGCTGGCCAGCACCAGAATCTGTGCGTTCTCTGCGGGCGCTTTGGTGCCGGAGACCGGTGCGTCGATCAGTAAAAGATCGGGCCGTTTTTCTGCGAAAAAGGCGATCAGCGCGTCGGTTTTCTCGATGCCAATGGTACCCATCTGGCACAGCGTCGCGCCCTGCTTAAACGTCTCTTTCGCCTGATGCAGCACCTGCTCGGTGGTGTCGCCATCGGAGAGCATGGCAATCACCACATCCGCCTGACGCACCGCCTCTTCCGGCGAGTCAGCCAGCTGTAAACCGGCCTCCAGCAGATCCTCACCGCGTGCGCGGGTACGGTTCCAGCCGTGTACGCGAAAGCCTTTTTTCAGCAGGTTGGCGGCAAATGCGTGCCCCATTGCGCCTAATCCCAGAACCGCCACTTCAGGTTGTTGCATGTTGACTCCCCTGGTTTATCTGTCTGTATCCGACCCTGTCGGATGATTTATCACGGAAAAGCTGAATTCCAGCCTGGCGGTAAACCGAAAAAAAATCCAGCCCGAAACGGTGTACCCCATCGCATCAAACCCTTACCATACGCGGCGATTGTTTCACCTGATTCATTTACGCTTCTTTTTTAGGCCTCTGATAATGAAAATAATCTCTCTGCGTCAGGCGACGCTGCTGATGTTGCCTGCCATTTTGCCGCTGCCGCTGCTGGCGGCAGATAATCAAAATACGCTGGTCGTAACGGCCGCGCCGCCGGAAACGGGCCTTAACGAACTCGACACGCCTGCCGCCCTGAGTGTGGTCAGCGGCGACGATATGCGTCAGGCAGCACCGCGCGTTAATCTGTCGGAAAACCTCAGCAGCGTGCCGGGTCTGCAGATCCAGAACAGGCAGAATTACGCACAGGACCTGCAGCTGTCGATGCGTGGCTTCGGCTCCCGTTCAACCTACGGCGTGCGCGGTCTGCGCATCTACGTGGATGGCATCCCGGCCACCATGCCGGATGGGCAGGCACAAACCTCCAATATTGATATCGGCTCAATTGATCATGTCGAAGTGCTGCGCGGCCCCTTTTCTGCGCTGTATGGCAATGCCTCGGGCGGCGTGATCAACGTGACGACCCAGCAGGGACAGCAGCCAACCACGCTTGAAGCCAGCAACTGGTACGGCAGTTATGGCAGCTGGCGCAACAGCGTCAAAGCCAGTGGTGCGACCGGTGACGGCAGCCACGCCGGGGATGTGAACTACACGGTCTCCGCCTCCCGCTTCACCACTCACGGCTATCGCGATCACAGTGCTGCCCAAAAGAACCTCGGCAATGCCCGGCTGGGCGTGCGAATCGATGAAGTCAGTACCCTGACGCTGCTGTTTAACAGCGTTCACATTGATGCACAGGATCCTGGCGGTTTAACCGAAGCGCAATGGCGAGACAATCCGCGTCAGGTGGTGAGTAACGTTTCGCTCTATAACACCCGTAAAACGGTGGATCAGACTCAGGGTGGCCTGCGTTATCAGCGCCAGATGAGTGAAAACGACGACCTCAGCGTGATGCTCTATGCCGGGATGCGCGAAACCACGCAGTTCCAGTCAATTCCTGCCGCTGTTCAGCGCACTCCGTCTCATCCGGGTGGCGTCATCGCCCTGACCCGCCACTATCAGGGCGTCGATACCCGCTGGACCCATCGCGACACGCTGCTGTCGATTCCGGTGGCCGTGACCGGTGGCCTCGACTACGAAACTATGACCGAGCGCCGCAAGGGCTATGAGAACTTCACGGTCAGCAACGGCGTGACGCAGTTGGGTGAACAGGGCAATCTGCGCCGCAATGAACGCAATCTGATGTGGACGCTTGATCCTTATCTGCAGACCGCCTGGCAGCTGACCGATAAGCTGTCGCTGGATGCCGGCGTGCGCTTCAGCACCGTGAACTTTGACTCCAATGACTTCTATATCCGGCCTGGTAACGGTGACGACAGCGGTGAGGCGCGCTATCACAAATGGCTGCCCGCTGCGGCGCTGAAATATGCCTTTGACCCAGGCTGGAATGCCTATGTTTCTGCCGGTCGCGGCTTTGAAACTCCGACCATTAATGAGCTGTCTTACCGTTCAGATGACGCGACGGGCCTGAATCTGGGCCTGAAACCGGCCACCAGCGACACGCTGGAGATCGGCAGCAAAAAACGCATCGGCAATGGCCTGGTCAGCGCGGCGCTGTTCCAGACCGACACCCGTGATGAGATTGTGGCGGATGCCAGCAGCGGCGGACGCACGACCTATAAAAATGCCGGTCAGACCCGTCGTCGCGGTCTGGAGTTAAGCCTGGATCAACAGTTCGCCTGGGACTGGCGGCTGAAGATGGCCTATACGCTGCTGGATGCGCGCTACCGCAGTAACGCCTGTGGCAGCGACAGCTGTGACGGCAATCGCATCCCTGGCATCGCCCGCAACATGGCCTATGCCGGACTCGGCTATCTGCCGGAACAGGGATTTTACGCAGGCAGTGAGGTTCGCTATCTGAGCCAGATCGCCGCTGAAGATCAGAACAACGTCAATACCCCGTCTTACACCGTGGCGGCTGTGAACAGTGGCTATAAGTGGCTGGTTGAGAACTGGACGCTGGATCTGTTTGGTCGGGTCGATAACCTGTTTGACCGGCAGTATGTGGGTTCAGTGATTGTGAATGAGAGTAATGGTCGCTACTTCGAGTCAGCACCAGGCCGTAACTACAGTGTCGGTTTAACGCTGGGTTACGCCTTCCGCTAAAAGCATCCGGGCCACCCTGGCGGTGGCCCGGATCTACTCGCTAATCAGCCGCGTGTTTTCAACTGCGCCTTAATATCCTCACAGCTGCCGGTTTCACCCAGACGCGGGAAGATCAATTTTACGCTGTTGTTGTGGGTATCCATGTTCAGATCGGTCATCGCATCCGTTGCTAACGTGACGTTGTAACCCAGCTCATACGCCTGGCGCGCGGTCGATTCCACGCCGATGCTGGTCGCAATACCGCAAATCACCACCTGAGTGATGCCGCGCTGTTGCAGCTCATCGTGCAGTGACGTGGCATGAAACGCGCCCCAGGTTTTTTTGGTGACGGTGAGGTCATTCTGCTGCGGGGTCATCGCCGGAACCAGCGTCGCCCAGTCGGCAGGGAATTCGCCGCTGTGACGCCCCTGCTCGTTGCGGCCTGGCGCTCCACCGGCCACGTTAACCAGCACGACCGGCAGATCGTGTGCGCGAAACGCTTCGGCCAGATCGGCACAACGTTCGATCACTGGCTGCGATTCGTGAACCAGCGGCAGCGCCACAATGCCATGTTGCAGGTCGATAACAATCAGCGCAGTTTTTGCATCAAGTGTGGTGACAGCCATGTTGAATCCTCGGGGTTAATCGTCAGTAAGTCGTTGCAATAGAGGGAGAATGTCGGTCAGCTGCTGCTGTTCTGCCGGGCTAAGCCGCGCATCCAGCGTCCGGACCAGCCAGTCATCGCGCATCGCGCGACTTGAGCTAATCACCGCGAGGCTTGATTCGGTGGGCCGATAGCGGGTTTTACGACCATCGTGGGGATCCGGCTCGCCGGTCACCAGTTCTGCCGCCACCAGCCCAGCGACAGTTGTGCCCATTGACTGAGTACGTACGCCCTCGGCAGCCGCCAGTTGCGTTACCGTCATTGCCCCGTCGCGCACCAGATGGCCCAACACCGCCACCTGCGACCAGGTGAGTTCGCCAGGCGGTGCCGACTCGCGTAACCGGCGGCCCAGTTTGCCCACCAGCATCCGCAGCATGGCAGCAGATTCAGTCAGATCGCTCATTACTCGTCTCCATCGATAAGCGAAAGTATAAAGATAGGAAGGTAAACTGTGTAGTTTGCTGCGGTATCAATTTGTAACGTCCGGGCGTTGCAGGTAGTGAATCAGGCTGTGGAAGCGCAGCGGTGTGCTGAGCGGGTTCCGGTAGCTGTGCGGCACGTCGGCCCTGAACTGAAAGGCTTCACCGGTAAGCAGACGCCGCCAGACATCCCCGACACCCAGCAGCAGTTCACCTTCAATCACCACTACCTGCTCCACGCAGCCTGCTTCATGGGGCGAAGAATGACTCTGCGCGCCCGCTGCCAGCTCCACTGCCAGCAGATCAAATCGGAGGTGTGGATCGTAAGGCAGCAGCGAGCGCACGGACATTTCGGCATTAGTCTGACTGAATCCTGTCGCTGTGCCGGGAGGTAGTGCGCTGCCGTCGATAAAAAAGGAAAAAGGCACGTTAAAACCGGTGGCGATCTTCCATAGTGTCGCCACAGTGGGACTCGATTCACCTCGCTCAATCTGCCCCAGCATCGCTTTACTGACGCCGGTTCGCTCCGCCGTGAGTGTCAGGCTCCAGCCATTGGCCTGGCGCAACTGTCTGAGCGCGCCGCTCAGGTGTTGCTGAAAATCTGCCATTTTCTCTCCTGAATTCCGGTCACGGGTCTATGACACCAGGGTAATAGTGTAACACTTGTGCGTTATAGCGCATCATGCGACTATGTGCGCTATAACGCACAACCTTACTGAGAGTCTGATCATGACGAGAGCGGAATCGTCCCGTTTTACCCTGCCGATGCTGGTCTCGGGTTTTGTTGCTGTGCTGGTGGGCTACAGCAGCAGCGGCGCAATCATCTATCAGATGTTTCAGGCGGCAGGTGCCTCGCCCGCACAGATTGGGGGCTGGCTGTCAGTGCTGGGCCTCGCGCAGGGAATTGTCTCAATAGGGCTGTCATTGCGTTATCGCATGCCGGTGCTGGCCGCCTGGTCCACGCCGGGCGCCGCACTGCTGGCGACCAGTTTCCACGGCATTTCGCTGAATGAGGCGGTTGGCGTCTTTGTTTTCGCCAACCTGCTGATTGTCGTGTCGGGTGTGACGGGTCTGTTTGCCCGGCTGATGAACCACATTCCCGCTTCACTGGCAGCGGCGATGCTGGCGGGTATTCTGCTGCGCTTCGGACTTCAGACCTTTGCCGATTTACAGAGCAATTTTGTGCTGTGCGGCAGCATGTGCCTGGCCTGGCTGCTGGCGCGTCGCTGGCTTACCCGCTATGCCATTCTGGTGACGCTGCTGGTGGGCGTTGTGATTGCGCTGGCGCAGCACGCTATCCACTTTCCGCAGCAGTCGATTATGCTGGCTCTGCCGGAGCCGGTGATGCCGCACTTTACCCTGGCCACGCTGCTGGGGATGGGCGTGCCCTACTTCCTGGTGACGATGGCCTCGCAGAATGCCCCCGGCATCGCCACATTACAGGCGCACGGCTACCGACCGCCGGTCTCGTCACTGATGAGCTGGACCGGATTGGCTGGCCTGCTGCTGTCGCCGTTTGGAGGCTTTTCGGTCTGCGTGGCGGCGATTACGGCGGCGATCTGCATGAGCGATGAGGTCGACGAAAATCCTCAGCAGCGCTGGCGGGCGGCGGTGCTGGCCGGCATATTTTATTTGCTGGCGGGCGTGTCCGGTGCGCTCATTGCCGTGCTGTTCAGTGCGCTGCCTGCGGTGCTGATCGAGGCGCTGGCGGGTCTGGCACTCCTGGCAACGCTGGGCGGCAGCCTGCATCGCGCACTCGATGTGCCTGCCGAACGAGACAGCGCGTTAGTGACTTTTTTGATCACGGCGTCGGGTGTTTCGCTGCTGGGTATTGGTCCGGCATTTTGGGGACTGGCAGGCGGCATCATCGCTCACCTGGTGCTGGTGCGCAGAACCGTCTGATGACGTGATACCCGCTGAAATATCGGTTATTTTTCCACCCGCCGATGAAAAAAACACTGGATTTACCTCCTTTTCTGCCGTTTGATTTGTCATTGCCCCGCGTAAAATCAACCTAATCGTCGATAACACGCGATTTTCTGCCTCAGACAACGACCGATAAGGGCCCAACAGGTGGCAAAAACTATTCTGCGCAGCGGTAATCTGGATGCGGTTCTGGCGTTAGGTGAAAATGGCCAGCCGGTCTTCGCCTCCGCACTGCAAATTCGTGAAACCCTGCGTCTGCGCCGTCAGGGCGCACTGGCAGATTGCCTGGCGATACCCCAGGCTAATGATCGGGGCGATCGCCTCGACTGGTATTCCCCTATTAACGGCCGGGTGAAATCCTGGCTGGGCGCCAGCGATCATGAACGTCGCGCCGCACTGCAGCAGCTTACCGCCTGTCAGCAGGATATGCAGGCACTCAGTACGCGCGCGCGCGCGGCAGAGAACCCGTCGATGCGCCTGTTTGGTGCCCTGCTGAGCAAAACCCTGCAATTCCCCGACCAGCAGTATGTCTATCTGGTTGATGGTAAACCGGTTATCACCTTCTGGGGCTTTGTCGATGCCCAGGCACGCAGTCGTGATGATGCACTGGCCTGCCTGCGTGAGACGCTGGATGAAAACCTGCCGGCTACACTGGTTGAACCGCTGCCTGAGCTGCCTGCCACGCCCGTGGTCGCTGAGCCGATCATTATCGCTGAGCCCGAACCTGAACCCGAAGCGGCGGCTGAACCGCTGCCGGTTGTGGTGCCTGCAGAACCTCAGCCAGCCGCGCCTGTAGCGGCTCGCCGCCCTTTCCGCATCTGGTATCTGTTACCGCCCGTGGCGATTGCCGCTGCCGTGACGGTGGCCGTGCTGCTGCATAAGCCTGAGCCTGTGGTTACACCGGTTGCGACAACGAAGCCCGCCACAGCGACGATTACAACGCCAGCACCGGTATCTACTCCAACACCGGTTGCGAGTCAGGCACCAGTTGCGGCAACACCGTCAGCTGCGACGCCTCCTGCGGAGACAGTAACGGCCGAGAAACCACCCGAGTCGCTGCCTCAGGTCCCGGCAAACGCGGGCACCACCGACGCCGCGCCTGCTGCCTCATCTGCTACCCTTGCCAGTGTGGTAACGCCGCCGGTGCCAGCTAAAGCTGATGATCTGATTGTAACGCCGGACGCCGTGCGTGAAGGCCAGGTACAGGTGATTGATGGCCGCTGGCGGGTCACTATCGACCAGATGCAAACGCCAACCGGTAAGCCGCCTGTGATGCGCTTCCAGTTTAAAAATGGCAAAGGCAGCGTGCAGGTCGCTCAGGGTAATACCACCTGTAAAGCCGATGTCAGCGCCGCCATGACCAGCGCGGGTAACCTGGTTATTGAGAGCCGCTATACGGCGAAGTGCCAGAACAATTCGCGCTACCGTATGCCGCTGCTGGTCTGCCATGCGAGTATAGGCGCCGCTGTGTGTGAAGCGCAGTATGCTGAAGACCGGGTTTTCCCGATGACGATTAAGCGTGAGAGTAAATAACGATGCTGGCTCCCCTGATCGATGACAAACAAAAAATTACGCTGATTGAAAACAGCGGTGTGCAGTTTCTGGATTTTGGCCTGCAACTCTCCGATACCCCGGCGCGCCGCCAGTTTGTGCGCCAGACCGCCAATGGCCCGCTGCTGCGCCTGAAGGTCGATGGCAACAGCGGTAAGTTTCTGCTCTATCCGGAAGATGGGGGTGCCGCTGAAGTGGTGCGCCCGGAGTCCGATATCGCCCTGGCAGACTCCCTGACCCTGCTGTCAGCCTGCTGGCTGCCCTTGCCGATGCTGCGCTGTGCCAGCGGACGTCGCTTTATTGGTGGCCCTGAAAACTGGGCGCGGATGCGCCTGGTTGCCCTGCCCACTCCTGATGCGGCGGGCAATACCCATCGCGTCAGCCTGGCTTTCGACACCCGCTGCGTGGCGGAACAGGACGGTGGCGAGCAGCTCGGCCTGAGCCCTGCTGATGCACAAAATGGCGTGACCTTTGCGCTCGCCTGGCACAACTACGAGCTGGGCGAATTTCTTGATCTGACCTGGGTTGACGGCTGGCTGCGCGAATCCTTTACCGACCGCGTGTCCGATCGCCGCGAACAGGCGATTAATCAGGCACTGCGCGAGTTTGAGTATCAGGCGCACTACCTCAATCTGCTGGAGCTGCTGGGCGAACAGCTCGACCTCAGCGAAATTCACATTCAGGCCGCTACATTGCAGACCCCCGCGGTCAATGTCGATATCATTCTGGATGTCGGCAACTCCCATACCTGCGGCGTTCTGGTGGAAGATCACCCGGAAGAGAGCAACGGCCTGAAGCAGACCTATGAGCTGCAGCTGCGCGATCTCTCCGAGCCGCATCAGGTTTATAACGAGCTGTTTGACAGCCGTCTGGAGTTTGCCGAAACCCGTTTTGGTAAAGCGAATTTCTCGCTGGAAAGCGGTCGTGAACAGGCCTTTATGTGGCCGTCTCTGACGCGCGTTGGACGTGAAGCAAGCCGTCTGGCCCTGCAGCGTGTGGGACTGGAAGGCAGCACCGGCCTCTCCAGCCCGCGCCGCTATCTGTGGGATGAAGCGCGCTATCAGCCAGGCTGGCGCTTTAACACCCCTGGCGATCAGGCTGAACCGCTGGCCTACGCCGCACCCTTTACCACATTGCTGAACGACGAAGGCCAGCCGCTCTCTACGCTGGCACCGGACGATCGTCTGCCGGTCTTTTCGCCGCACTACAGCCGCAGTTCGCTAATGACCTTTATGCTGTGTGAGCTGCTGGCTCAGGCGCTGATGCAGATGAACAGCGCGGCACAGCGTCAGCGCATGCCACAGAGCCACGCGCCGCGTCAGCTGCGCCATGTGATCCTGACGCTGCCATCGGCGATGCCAAAGCCGGAGCGTGAAATTTTCCGCCGCCGGATGCAGGAAGCGCTGGCGCTGGTCTGGAAAGCGGAAGGCTGGCTGGCGGACGAAGATGAATTTACCCCCTCGCTGTCGCGTCAGACCCCGAAACCGCTGCCGGATGTGCAGATGGAGTGGGATGAAGCGACCTGTGGTCAGATGGTCTGGCTGTTCAATGAAACCCAGGTCAACTTTGCCGGTCGTGCCGAAGACTTCTTCAGCAGCATGGCGCGTCCGGACCGTCCGCGTGAGGCCGACGAACTGCCAGGAAAAAGCCTGCGTATCGCCTCGATTGATATCGGCGGCGGCACCACTGACCTCGCCATCACCCAGTATCGTCTGGACGATGGTCAGGGCAACAATGTCAAAATCACCCCGCGCCTGCTGTTCCGCGAAGGCTTTAAAGTGGCAGGCGACGATATCCTGCTGGATGTGATTCAGCTGTGGATTTTACCGGCGCTGCAGCAGCATCTTCAGAAAGCAGGTCTGACGCTGGCAGAACCGCTGATGAACAAGCTGTTTGGTCACGACAGCCGCATGGACGGTCAGGCGACACTGCGTCAGCAGGTCACCTTACAGCTGTTTATTCCGCTGGCGCAGGCAGTGCTGGAGCGTTACGAAAACTGGGATCCGCTGGAAAGTCACGCCGAGATCAACGCGCTGTTTGGCGAGCTGGTCGATCAGCCTCCGGGCGACGCGGTGCTGGCGTTTGTTAACGGTGAAATTCAGCGCGAACTGGGTGGCAATAGCCGTTTTGACCTGCTGCAGGTGCCGCTGGTGGTCAGTCTGGCCCAGTTGCATGGCGAATTTATGCAGCACCGGATGGCAATTATTCCGGCGCTGCGCTCAATGTGTGAAGTGGTGTCGCTCTATCAGTGCGACGTGCTGCTGCTGACCGGTCGCCCGTCGCGCTTCCCGGGTATTCAGGCGCTGGTCCGTCATCTGCAGCCGCTGCCGGGCAGCCGTATTCTGTCGCTGGAAGGCTATCACACCAGCGACTGGTATCCGTTTAACAAACATGGGCGCATCGACAACCCGAAATCCACAGCGGCAGTCGGCGCGATGCTCTGTCTGCTGGCGCTGGATCTCCGCCTCAGCAGCTTCTGGTTCCGCGCGGGCGATTTTGAACCCTATTCGACCATTCGCTATCTTGGCATGCTTGACGAAAACCAGGCGCTAACGGATGAGAACCTGTGCTACAGCGAAATTGACCTCGACAATCCTGGCTATGCGCTGGATAAAAAAAGCAGTTTCCGTATTCGTGGTAACGTCTGTCTCGGCTTCCGTCAGCTTGATAACGAGCGCTGGCCCGCCTCGCCGCTCTATAGCCTGACGCTGAACGACACCACGCTGGCGCGTAAGGTGGCCGGTGAGAGCGTGCTGCGCATCAAACTGGCCGTAAAAGCCGGCCCCGATGCCTCCGGCCCGGAAACCCTGGTGCTGAGCGATGCGCGCCTGGATGATGGCACCCGCGTGCCGCTGGAGCAGTTAAGTCTGAAGTTGAATACCCTGTCGGCGACCGGCAATGCCAATGCGCAATACTGGATTGACAGCGGGAGCGTGTGTAAACGATGAAAGCTTTGAAACCTCGTCAGCCGCAAACGCTGGCAAAACGCCTTAGCCTGCTGCAGGACGCCCTGAATAACAGCCTGACGTGGATTGAAACTACCCGCGAGCAGTCGCCACGACTGGCGCTGGAAGCCGAAACCCTGACGCTGCAGCTGCGTCAGGCGCGCGTACAGGCGCAGGCACTGGCGCAGCAGGTCGCACGTCCGGTGACGCTGGCACTGTTTGGACAGTCACAGGCGGGCAAAGCCTGGCTGCTGAACGAAATGGTGGCTGATGCGCAGGGCCAGCTCGTGACCCGCATGGGCGATAAACAGCTGAGCTGGTTTCAGCACATCAATCCCGGCAATCTCGACTTTGCTACCGCGACCCGTTTCAGCCATCAGCGCGAGCCGCTCTCAAATGAGTGGCCGGTTGAACTGACGCTGCTGAGCGAAGCGGAGATTGTGCGGCTGATGGTCGCGTGTGCCGGAGAGACGTCGCCTGACACCGCGCAGATTGACAGCGCACTGCAGCGCCTGCAGCGTCATCGCCTCGCTACGCCGCTGGCCGGTCTTGACGGTGATGCACTGGTCACGCTCTGGTCCTGGTGCCGTCGTCGTTCACACCACGATGTGCGGCTGGACCGTCATTTCTGGCCGCAGGCGGTTGAGCTGGCGCCGTGGCTCAGCGTTGACGACCGGGTGCAGCTCTTTTCTCTGCTGTGGCCAGCTCAGCCGGAACTGAACGAGATGCTGCGCAGCCTGCTGCATCTTCGTCATCAGCTGCGTAACAGCACCCGCGTAATCGCGCCACTGAGCCTGCTGACCGACACCTCGCTGCTGCCGGCTGAGCAGCTGATTGTGCCAGCCAGCGAGCAGGATCAGCAGCAGCTGGTCGAAGTCTGCCCGCTGAACGGTAACCGCATCGGCAAGGCGCAGAACGTTCCGCTGGGATTACTGGCGCTGCTGACGCTGGAAGTGCTGGCGCCACTTAGTTCGACGCCGCGTACCGCCCTCTATGATGATGCCGACATGCTGGAGCTGCCCGCGCCGGGTCAGTCCGGTGATGCGGCCACCCAGGAAGATCGTCAGCGTCTGCAACAGCAGGATCCCCTGCGTGCGCAGCTGCTGGCGCAGAAACGCGCCCTGCTGCCTGGTCTTTATGCCGCGCGTCAGGCGATTGACCTGCTGCTGGTTTGTACCGCAGCCAGTCACCGTCAGGATGTGGATCTCGCCAGCGAAACGCTGCGCGAATGGCAGCGTCAGCAGCCCGCTCAGGAATCGGCAGAGAAACCGCGCCTGATCTGGGCGATTACCCCGTTCGATGCCCGTCATCAGCTGGTCAATGTGGATGAAGCGGTGCAGCGTCAGATGGGACAACCGGGTCAGCACTGGGGATCGATGCTGGCACTGGATCGTGCGGGCGTCGACCGCATGGCAAGCTGGTTACAGGATGAGATGCAGCCGGAAGCCCGCCGCGACCTGCTGCTGGCTCAGCTGGCGCAGATTCAGCACACCGTGGTTGAGCGGCGTTTACTGCCCTGGACCGAAGCGGGTGCCAGTCCGGAACAGGCGGCACGCAAACAGAACATCGCCGACACGCTGCTGAAGTGTTTGCAGCATCGTACTGGCCTGCATGGCGAACTGCTGGAACGCCTGCAGCCGCCGCGTGAGGCGCTGCGCCAGCTCTGGCTTAATCAGTCAGCATTACAGGGCAGCAAACCCGCGAACAGCCAGGCACCGGAAAATCAGTTCGGCATCGGGTTCGAATTTGACCTGTTCAGTGAAAGCCCGGCCGAAGCACCGGTTCAGCCGCGTCAGAGCCTGCAAAGCGCTCAGCAGTTCCCGCGTCAGGTGCTGCTGCTGTGGCTGGATCATCTGCGTCAGCTGCCGGAAAACCGCAGCCTGCTGGCGTTGCTCAACGTGGACAAGGCGACGATGGAGTGGCTGGTTGAAGAGTTAATCACGGCCGGTTTCCGTACCGATATCGCGCAGAAACTGCAGCAGGCGCTGCATGAGCCCGATTCGCAGAGCGTCAGCCATGAATCACGCGCCGATCGTCAGGTGACGCGGGCGATGACGGTGCTGGGGGATTTTGTTGCCTGGCTCGGCTTTTTACAGCGCCCTGAAAGCGAACGCCCCGACAGCCGCGTTAACCGGGGTCAGGTGATATTCTCACGTCCTCCGGCGCCCAGCGTCAGCTTCAGTGCCGGTCAGCGTCTGACTAAACTCTCAGCGGCCCCGGCTAACCATACTGCCTATTATATCTACGACTGGCTGGTGGGGCTGAATCAGGTCATCATTGAGAACAATGGTTATACCGGCGGCGGCGATCTGCCACTGGCAGCCCGTGAAGCGCTGGTTGCCCTGCTCAGGCCACTGCGCGCTTAATCAATGATCAGGCGCAGTTCGCCCTCCAGCGACTGCGCCGCCTCTTCCAGCAGCGCCAGCACTGGCGCTAAATCGGCCTGATGCGCAGCATAGTGTTGCAGCCATACCGTAGCAGGCAGCGCCATCCCACCCGTCAGCCAGTCCCATAACGCATCCAGATTATGTCCGAACGTCTGCGGACAGCCGCTCTGATCAGCAAGCGCCTGATAAAAGGCCGCGCGCGTGGTGAGCTGATGCAGGTCAAAGGTCAGATTAAGCATGATCAGGGTACCTGTCTGAAGCTGCGGTAGTGATCGGTGGAGAGAAACACCAGCCCGTCAGAGGAGTAGACCAGACGATCGGCGTCGCGATGACCACAGCGATAATTCACATCCGCTTCATACCACTGACGACCTGCACGCGATGGCAGACGTTTTTCACGGTTGGTAAATCGATCGCCGCCGATAGCTTTTCCTGGCAGAACTTCGCACAGATTGCCTTTGGCTGGATTCCAGCCACGCTTACGCGCATCGCTTTTAGTGAGGTAGTAGTCCGGCAATTGCTGATGCTGCAGCACCCAGCGGGCCACGGTATGGGCATCGGTCAGGGTGGCGATATCCGCCTGGGCAGGTGTAGAACCCGTGTTCAGATAAGGTTTCAGGCCGTAGAAACAGGCCGCGAGGACAAGGAAAAGTCCAATCCAGAGTTTTTTTGACATGATGGCATCCGAGACAACAGGACGCAGATGATACCAGTTTTATGCACAGAGAAAAGCGCGGGCCAGACAAGCTGGCCCTGGCGAGGTTAAGCTGCGTGCGATTCCCCGCTGTGACGACGCCATGCACCCGGCGCGACACCATACTGACGTTTGAAACTGCGGTTAAAGGATTGCTGCGAGTCGAAACCTAACGAGATCGCCACATTGAGAATCGGCTCATCGGTGGTGGTCAGGCGATCGGCTGATTTTTTCAGCTTCTTAACGCGGATATATTCGCCCAATGGATAGCCGGTGTGCTCTTTGAACATACGCTGCAGGTGCCATTTGGAGTAACCCGCGCGCTCTGAAACAGTATCCAGATCCAGACGTGCTTCGATGTTGTTATCAATCCAGTCGATTAAATCGTGAATAAAGGCATCACTCATCATTCCAGTCTCTCCTGTCGCCGTGGCGAAAAGTATTAGTATCAGTTGCAGTTACACTTAAGGGTGGCTGACTATGCCATTTAATGCAAGTTTTATTAGTACATTAAATGCCGCACTCTTTGTAGGGTTTATGCTGATCTGTTCAGGTCTTCATCGCCCTGCCCAAAACCGCACATAAAGTGTATCTGTTATTCTTGCAGTTGCCAGCCCCGCAAGCCTACACTCACCGCGATTAATTGCAATCTTAAAAGTTGCAAATATTGGCCTGCAGGCCGCCTGTTTATATCTATCGCGGAATAACAACAATGATTACGAACCGGGTTCGTCAGGGTTTAACCCTCTTAGGGATGGTACTGCTCATCACTCAACTGAGCGGCTGCGACAAGGGTGTGGCGCAAAACGCCCCGCCGCCACCGCCTGAAGTGAGCGCCGCACCCGTGCTGATCAAGCCAGTCAGTCAGTGGGACAACTTCAATGGACGAGTGGAAGCAGTGCAAAGCGTGCAGTTGCGTCCGCGCGTCTCGGGCTACATCGACTCGGTTAACTATCGGGAAGGCGATGAAGTCAAAAAAGGTCAGGTGTTGTTTACAATTGATGACCGGAGTTACCGCGCGGCGCTGGAGCAGGCCAAAGCGGAACTGGCTCGTGCACTCAGCCAGGCGAGTCTGGCCCGCAGTGAGTCCGGCCGCAGCGAGAAGCTGATCGGCACACAGGCGATTTCCCGCGAGGCGTGGGAACAGCGTCGTTCTGCTGCCAGTCAGGCGCAGGCCGATGTGCTGGCCGCAGAAGCCGCGGTCGATATGGCGCAGCTTAACCTGGACTTTACCCGCGTCACCGCACCGATTGATGGTCGCGCCAGCCGCGCGCAGATCACCGCTGGTAACCTGGTCACCGCTGGCGACAGCGCCAGCGTGCTGACCACGCTGGTGTCGCAGCAGCAGATGTATGTCTACTTCGATGTCGATGAGAACACGTTCCTCAACTATCAGGCGATGGCGCGTCAGGGCCAGCAGCGTCATGCGCTGCCGGTCGAGATTGCGCTGGTTGGCGAACAGGGTTTTCCGCATCAGGGCAAAATCGATTTCACGGATAACCAGCTGACCGCCAGCACGGGCACTATTCGGATGCGCGCCCTGCTCGACAATCAACAGCGTCAGTTTACGCCGGGTCTGTTTGCCCGCGTGCGTCTGCCAGGCAGCGCGCAGTTCGAGGCGGTGCTGATCGATGATAAAGCGGTGTTAACCGACCAGGATCGGAAATATGTCTACGTGGTGGATGGAGAAGGCAAAGCGCAGCGGCGCGATATCCAGCCCGGAGCGATGATAGATGGCCTGCGTATTGTTAAGTCGGGTCTGCACGCCGGTGACAAGGTAATCATCGCCGGTCTGCAAAAAGTGTTTATGCCCGGCATGCCGGTCACTGCTCAGCAGGTCGCCATGCGTGCGGCAGCCGCTCAATAATTCGAGGCCGCTATGGACTTTTCCCGCTTTTTTATCGACCGGCCAATTTTTGCTGCGGTGCTGTCGATCCTGATTTTTGTCACCGGCGTCATTTCCATCCCGTTACTGCCGATCAGTGAATATCCCGACGTCGTGCCACCCAGTGTGCAGGTGCGTGCTGAGTATCCTGGCGCTAACCCGAAGGTGATTGCAGACTCCGTGGCGACGCCACTGGAAGAGGCGATTAACGGCGTCGAGAACATGATGTACATGAAGTCTGTGGCCGGTTCGGACGGCGTGCTAGTGACTACCGTCACCTTCCGTCCTGGCACCGATCCCGATCAGGCACAGGTGCAGGTGCAGAACCGCGTGGCACAGGCGGAAGCCCGTCTGCCGGAAGATGTGCGTCGTCTGGGGGTAACAACCCAGAAGATGTCGCCGACCCTGACGCTGGTCGTCCACATGTTCTCACCCAACAATACCTATGATTCGCTCTACCTGCGTAACTACGCCACGCTGAAGGTGAAAGATGAGCTTGCGCGTCTGCCGGGCGTCGGTCAGATCCAGATTTTCGGCGCAGGCGAATATGCGATGCGCGTCTGGCTTGATCCCAACAAAGTCGCGGCGCGTGGTCTGACCGCCTCTGATGTGGTGACGGCGATGCAGGAGCAGAACGTGCAGGTTTCTGCCGGTCAGTTGGGTGCCGAGCCACTGAAAAAGCAGAGCGATTTCCTGCTGTCGATCAACACGCAGGGACGTCTGGAGAGCGAGCAGGAATTCGGCGACATCATCCTGAAAACCTCAGAAGATGGTTCACTGGTGCGCCTGCGTGATGTGGCGCGGATTGAGATGGGTTCAGGCAGTTATGCCCTGCGCTCGCAGCTGAATAACAAAGACGCCGTTGGTATTGGTATCTTCCAGGCGCCTGGTGCTAACGCCATTGACCTCTCTAATGCGGTTCGCGCCAAAATGGATGAGCTGGCGACCCGCTTCCCCAACGATGTGAAATGGGCCGCGCCTTATGACCCGACGGTGTTTGTCCGGGACTCGATCAAAGCGGTGGTTCAGACTCTGCTTGAAGCGGTGATCCTGGTCGTGCTGGTAGTGATTCTGTTCCTGCAGACCTGGCGCGCCTCGATCATTCCGTTGCTGGCGGTGCCGGTTTCTATCGTCGGTACGTTTAGCGTGCTTTATCTGCTCGGCTTCTCGCTGAACACCCTGAGCCTGTTTGGGCTGGTGCTGGCGATTGGTATCGTGGTGGATGACGCCATTGTGGTGGTGGAGAACGTCGAACGTAATATTGAGATGGGACTTTCGCCACGTGCTGCGGCGCATCAGGCAATGCGAGAGGTCTCCGGGCCGATCATTGCGATTGCGCTGGTGCTGTGCGCAGTGTTTGTGCCGATGGCGTTTCTGTCGGGCGTTACCGGGCAGTTCTACAAACAGTTTGCCACCACCATTGCGATCTCCACGGTGATCTCCGCCATTAACTCGCTGACGCTCTCGCCTGCGCTGGCAGCGATGCTGCTGAAAGGTCATGATGCGCCGAAAGATCGGTTAACGCGGATCATTGACGCGCTGTTTGGCTGGCTGTTCCGTCCGTTTAACCGCTTCTTCCAGCGCAGTGCGCATGGCTATGAATCACTGGTCGGTCGCACGCTGCGTCGCCGTGGTGCGGTGTTTGGTGTGTATGTGCTGCTGCTGGCCGGTGCTGGTTTTATGTTCCACACCGTGCCAGGTGGATTTATCCCAACACAGGATAAGCTCTACCTGATTGGTGGCGTGAAGATGCCGGAAGGCTCGTCACTGGCGCGCACCGATGAAGTGATTCGTAAGATGAGTGAAATCGGTATGCAGACCGAAGGCGTCGCCTATGCGGTGGCGTTCCCCGGCCTGAATGCGTTGCAGTTCACTAATACGCCAAACAGCGGAACGGTCTTCTTCGGCCTGAAACCGTTTAATGAGCGCAAACATACGGCAGCGGAGATCAACGCGGAGATCAATGCGAAGATCTCGCAAATCCAGCAAGGGTTTGGCTTCTCAATTATGCCACCGCCGATTCTGGGGCTGGGTCAGGGTTCCGGTTATTCGCTCTATGTGCAGGACCGTGCCGGTCTGGGCTATGGCGCATTGCAGACGGCAATCAATACGCTGTCGGGCAGCATCATGCAGACTCCAGGGATGCACTTCCCTATCTCCTCCTATCAGGCCAACGTTCCGCAGCTTGATGTGAAGGTTGATCGGGATAAAGCCAAGGCACAGGGCGTGTCGCTGACTGCCCTGTTCAGCACATTGCAGACCTATCTTGGCTCGTCCTATGTGAATGACTTCAACCGCTTTGGCCGCACCTGGCGTGTAATGGCGCAGGCGGATGGCGATTTCCGCGACAGCGTGGAAGATATTGCTAACCTGCGCACCCGAAACGACCGCGGTGAGATGGTGCCGATTGGCAGCATGGTTAACATCACCACCACCTATGGCCCCGACCCGGTGATCCGCTATAACGGCTATCCGGCGGCGGATTTGATTGGTGATGCCGACCCGCGCGTGCTCTCTTCAGCGCAGGCAATGAGCCAGCTTGAGGCGATGTCCGGTCAGCTGTTGCCGAACGGCATGAACATCGAGTGGACTGACCTGAGTTATCAGCAGTCAACTCAGGGCAATACCGCGCTGATTGTCTTCCCGATGGCTGTCCTGCTGGCGTTCCTGGTGCTGGCGGCGCTTTATGAGAGCTGGACGCTGCCGCTGGCGGTGATCCTGATTGTCCCTATGACGATGCTCTCTGCGCTGTTTGGCGTCTGGCTGACCGGCGGTGACAACAACGTCTTCGTGCAGGTCGGACTGGTGGTGCTGATGGGGCTGGCCTGTAAGAACGCGATTCTTATCGTGGAGTTTGCACGGGAGCTGGAGATTCAGGGCAAAGGCATTGTGGAAGCGGCGCTGGAAGCGTGTCGCCTGCGTCTGCGTCCGATTGTGATGACCTCCATCGCCTTTATCGCCGGCACCATCCCGCTGATTCTGGGTGAAGGCGCAGGTGCAGAAGTGCGCGGCGTGACCGGCATCACCGTCTTCTCCGGTATGCTCGGCGTGACCTTGTTCGGCCTGTTCCTGACGCCGGTGTTCTATGTCGCCCTGCGCAAACTGGTGACGCGCCGGTCTGGCAATGCAGAGTCAGTGACGGTGTAAACCACAGAAGTTAATCAGGGCGATCAACTGATCGCCCTTTTTTTATTTGTGATTCACTGATTGCCTGTCAATCCGGCTTCGCGGGTTAACGCTGACTTAATTTTTCATTCAGCGTTTCAATGATAAACGCATTGAGTGAGGTTTCATTTTCAGCTGCCGCCTGAGTCAGGCGCTCTCCCAGCGATTCAGGGTATCGCAGCGTGAAGGTTTTGATTTTTTCCTGCTCAGCGTAAGGATTGATGCCGGAGGCTGCACAATCTTCCAGGTATTCGCGCAGCGAAATGTCGCCCTCTTTGTAGAGGCCCTGTACGCTGTCAGAGACAAAATCACAGTAACCTGACAGGCCAGTAAAGCGTCCACGGAACATGTTGAGTTCGGGGACATAGGTGATCACCGCGGGTTGCCCGGCGACGGTGATTGATGAATTTGAACGATTATTCATAGGGATCAACTCCAATACTTTCCAGCCATTCGCGCAGATTAACAACAGCACCTCTGTCGGTGTCTGGCGAAGGATGCGGCCGGTGAAAACGCGCTATTTTTCCTCTGAGAAGAAAGCGGGCCCTTGAACCCCTGCCTTCTTTAATCTCACCACCCAGCGCCCTGATTATTGACTCAACTGCCAGCCATTTCAGTCCGCACGGTGGGGGCATTTGAAAAATCTGCGCCAGTATTTCACGCTGTTTTTCCGTAATTCCCTGACAACGGCGTTCACCCTGACCTCCGTGACTTCATCCTGTGAAGTCATTCTATTGCTACGCGGTAAGAGTTCAAGATGGAATTTTCGGAAAGAAGGCCTGCATTGCAGGTTTGGCAAAGAAGTGGCTCAGAAATGGACGTTCAGCAGGCATAAAAAAAGCCGCTATCAGCGGCTCTTTTTGCAGAGGTCATCAATCTCTTCGGGTTCAGGCTCTGGCACGGCAGTGCAGTTGCTGGTATCGCGTACCTTCAGCTCATTCAGCGCGTCTGCCACGGTGCGTTTTGCCAGCACATCCAGCGACGCCTGCTCGGCTTCATCAGCTATCGACTTAAAGTACCAGCAGAGGTTGGCACTGACCAGACAGCGCGGTGCGACATCGGGACGCGCGGCCCAGATCTTTTTGTCTTCAATGACGGAGACATAGATATCCCGCAGGGTAATTTCCGCAGCAGGACGGCCCAGGTGAATGGAGCCTGTACGGCCCAGCGTCGAGACGATAATGCCGTCACGGGTCAGCGGAACCATTAATTTTCGTATGAAACTGGGATTCGCTTCAAGCCCGTAGGCCAGAATCGCGCTGGTAGAGCGTTTACCCATCTGCTCCGCCATCGCTACGCTCAGAACCATTTGCAAAGCTGTCGGGAAGCGATAATCAAGCATTTCTTTATCCTGAGTTGCGGTGGATCTTATTGTTTTATTGCCGCATAAGTGAACAATCAATGAGCAATAAATATAACAAACACTGTTGCTTTTTTGAAGCAAGCCAGCGGTGACAAGGCACGTATTCACCAAAGGCGGAGGCCCGATAGCACAAGGTGCTTAGCCTGCTAACGGCCCGCTTCTCTCAAAACTTGATAGCCCCTGCTATCGGGCGGTGGTGACCGATACCGCCGGTAATCGCTGCTTCAGCGCCATAACCAGTACCACGTTAAAGATTGCTAAGGTGCAAAGCAACCACAGCGTCGCCGGCGCGCCCATTCTTTCAAACACATATCCGCCAATCAGCGGTGTCAGCGCCTGTCCCATTAATGCCGGGCGGGCCATTTTGCCCACCACGATTGCGTAAGATTCTGGTTTGACCATCACCAGCGGCAAAGTTCCGCGCACGATGGCACGTAAGCCATTTCCTGCGCCATACAACACCATGCTCAGTATCGCCATCTGTGGAAAGATCGCCAGCAACAGCAAGCCTGCGGCGACCAGTCCGACGGAGAAAAAGGTGGTTCGAATGGGATGACTGCGCTTAAAGGCGATGTCGACGAGTCGGGATCCCACCTGACACGGACCCATCACAGCACTGATCGCCAGCGCCGAGGTCAGCGTATGGCCCGTCGCCTGCAACAAAGCGATGAGCTGGACCGAAATCGCTGTCATGATCACGGACGCCAGCGTAAAAATGGCGCACAGTAGCCAGAACAGCGCAGGTTCGATCTCCGCTGAGGCAGGCTCCCTGCTCCGTCTTTTCACAGGCTGCTTCGCGTGGTTTGCCGGTATGGCAAACAGATAAGCAGGCAAAACGCAGACCACCATCATGGCTGCAATAATCAACGTGGCATCCCGCCAGCCAAAGCCGTGAATTAACAACGCCGTGCCTGGCCAGACCAGCGTGGTGCAGAAGCCCGAAATCAGTGTAATGCTGGTAATCGCGGAACGCGCCTTACCGCCATAGCAGGTGCCGAGGGTGGCAAACAGCGCATCATAGAGGCCCATCGCCATTCCGATGCCAATAATTACCCATGCGAACAGAAACAGCGGCAGCGTGACGCTGTAAGCCATTATCACCAGCCCCACCGCCATCACGACGCCACTCAGTGCCAGCAGCAGGCGGCCACCGGTTCGGGCGATAATTCTGCCCGCCAGCGGTGACAGCAGGCCCGACACCAGAATGCCGGTTGATAGCGCGCCGTAAATCCACTGCTGTGACCAGCCGGTCTCTGCGGCAATCGGATTCGCCATTACCGCCATCAGGTAGAACGACCCGCCCCAGGAAAGTATCTGTACCCAGCCAAGGGTAAAAATGGCGGCGATGCCGGGTTTGATGTTCTGATTCACAAGGGGTCTCTCCATTAGCAGGCGAACCGTTTTATAACATGTTCTGCGATAAGCCAAAATGCGTGATCTCCTTTTCGCTGGCAGGCCAGACAGACCGCACGGTTTTTTGATTAAACCTTATAGTATGTTGTAACTATATGGCGCTTGCATCCTTCCGACGCTTCTGCCACATTGTGGACGTTGTAACTATGGAGGCACAACATGACGCGCTATGACTTAGTGGCTGATATGCATCAGTGTGTTAACGATCTGGAACTGGCACTGGGTGAATTGCGTCAGCAGATTGAAGCGACACCCTTGCTGATCGCCCGTGTCTTCAGCCTGCCGCCGGTGGTGAAAGGCCGCGAACATGAGGCGATTACCCGGATTGCCGTTGAGCAGCATCTCGGTGAGCGCGCGTTAAAGATGGCGCTTGACCACTACTGCCGCCTTTTTATGCAGCACCAGTCTGAACAGCTGAGCACGAAAGCAGCCGTACGCTTACCCGGCGCACTCTGTATTGAATGTGATGCGCAACAGGAAGCGGAAATCGTCTCGCTGGTCGAACTTATCAACCAGCTGAAAGCAAGGCTGGAGCAGCTGATTACCGTGGATTCAGGGCTGCCGAGTGAAGCGCGTTTTGAGTTTGTCCACCAGCACCTGCGCGGGCTGATTACCCTGAATGCCTATCGCACCATTACCCTGCTGAGCGCGCCAGACAGCCTGCGTTTCGGCTGGGCCAACAAGCACATTATCAAGAATCTCAGGCGCGAAGAGGTGATCGCCCAGCTGGAAAAAAGCCTGAAGTCGGGACGGGCGAAGGCACCGTGGTCACGGGAACAGTGGGCGGAAAAAGTGCAGGAAGAGCTGGCAAGCGTACGCGCCCTGCCCGCTTCGGCACGGCTGAAAATCAAGCGTCCCGTAAAAGTTCAGCCGGTGGCTCGTGTCTGGCGCGCGGATGAACAGAAGCAAACGCAACTCGCCTGCCCGTCGCCAATACTGGTGATCTGTCGCGATCGCACTCAGGTTCCGGCGCTGGGCGAGTTACTCAATTACGACGCCGATAACATAACGCATCGTCATAAACCGGCCGCTGAGCCACTGAATTTGCTGATACCCCGCCTGCATCTGTGGGTTGATTGCCCCCTCTGAATAAAAAAGGCCAGCATCTGCTGGCCTCTGACTCATCCTGAATATCAGGACTTCATGCTGCCGACCATCTCTTCCGGCCGGACCCAGGCATCAAACTCTTCTTCGGTAAGATAACCCAGCTTCAGCGCGGAGCCTTTTAACGTCAGCCCCTCTTTGTGCGCCTTCTTGGCAATTTCTGCCGCTTTGTCATAGCCAATATGAGTATTGAGCGCCGTCACCAGCATCAGTGACTCGTTCAGCAGCTGGTCGATACGCTCGCGCACCGGCTCAATGCCGACAGCGCAATGATGATTAAAGCTGTCCATGCCATCTGCCAGCAGACGAATCGATTGCAGGAAGTTATGGATCACCATCGGACGGAACACATTGAGCTCAAAGTTACCGGACGCGCCGCCCATATTAATGGCGACATCGTTGCCCATCACCTGGCAGCAGAGCATGGTCATCGCTTCACACTGCGTTGGATTCACTTTGCCTGGCATGATGGAGCTACCCGGTTCATTTTCAGGAATAGCAATTTCGCCGATGCCGCAGCGCGGACCGGATGAGAGCCAGCGCACATCGTTGGCGATCTTCATCAGTGAAGCAGCCAGCCCTTTCAACGCGCCATGCGCATGCACCAGCGCATCACAGGTGGCCAGCGCTTCAAACTTGTTAGGCGCAGTGACAAACGGTTGCTGCGTGAGGTCGGCCAGCGCCTTCGCCACGCGCACTGCATATTCCGGGTGGGTATTCAGGCCGGTGCCAACTGCGGTTCCGCCCAGCGCCAGTTCCGCCACGTGCGGAATGCTCTGTTCGATATGCTTCAGATTATGCTCCAGCATCGCCACCCAGCCGGAAATCTCCTGGCCCAGCGTCAGCGGCGTCGCATCCTGCAGGTGAGTACGGCCAATTTTGACGATATCTTTAAAGGCGTCAGACTTCTGGCTCAACGTCTTTTTCAGTACCTGAATTTGTGGGATCAGCTGTTCGCGCAGGGCAATCACGGCGGCGACATGCATCGCCGTCGGGAAGACATCGTTGGAGCTCTGGCTCTTGTTCACATCGTCGTTGGGATGGACCAGGCGCGACATACCGCGCTCGCCGCCGAGGATTTCACTTGCGCGATTCGCCAGCACTTCGTTCATGTTCATATTGGTCTGCGTGCCGGAACCGGTTTGCCAGATTGCCAGCGGGAATTCATCCGCATGCTTGTCCGCCAGCACTTCATCCGCCGCGCTGATAATCGCATCGGCGCGATCTGCGGGCAGCAGGCCCAGATCGCGGTTCACGCTGGCGGCGGCGCGCTTGGTCAGTGCCAGTGCATGCACCAGCGCGGTCGGCATTTTTTCAGTTGAGATGCGGAAGTGTTCCAGTGAGCGCTGCGTCTGCGCGCCCCACAGTTTGTCTACCGGTACGTCGATGGGGCCCATTGAATCTTTCTCAATGCGGTTGGCTGCCATGAATACGTCTCCTTCACCTTGTTTTAAAGAATGACCGCCTGGTCCGTGATCACGATCGGCTGCCAGGCAGTCAGAATAGTAATATACAATAATTTAACATTATCAGAGCTTAGCGTCCTTTTGCGCTGGATATGTATTTTTACCGGTAGTTTCTGCTTTAATAGCCGCAATAATTTCCCGTGATAAAGGATTATGCGATGCAAAAAATGAACAATTCGCTGCAAAACTACGCGTGGGGCAGCAAAACTGCGTTGACTGAACTTTATGGGGTTGAGAACCCAAAAGGGCTGCCGATGGCGGAACTCTGGATGGGCGCACATCCGAAAAGCCCTTCAACCGTTATTGATCAGGGCAGCGAGCGTTCTTTGCGTGACGTGATTGATGCTTCGCCTGCGGCGATGCTGGGCGATGCGGTGGCGCAGCGTTTTGGTGAATTGCCTTTCCTGTTCAAAGTGTTATGTGCCGATCAACCGCTGTCGATTCAGGTTCATCCCAGCAAGCATGCCGCCGAAGTGGGTTTTGCGCGTGAGAATGCAGCGGGTATTCCACTGGCTGCGGCTGAGCGCAATTATAAAGATGCCAACCACAAGCCAGAGCTGGTCTACGCGCTGACTGCGTTTCAGGCGATGAATGGCTTTCGCACACTGACGCAGATGGTTTCACTGCTGGAACCGGTGGCGGGCGCACATCCACAGATTGCGCATTTTTTGCAGCACCCTGAAAAGGATACGCTGGCCGCGCTGTTCTCTACCCTGCTGTCACTGGAGGGCGAGGCGAAATCGCTGGCGCTGGGCGTGCTGAAATCTGCGCTTGACGTGCAACAGGGCGAGCCATGGGAAACCATCCGTATGATTGCGGCAGAGTATCCTGACAACAGTGGCCTGTTTTCACCGCTGCTGCTGAATGTCATTACCCTGCAACCTGGCGAGGCGATGTTCCTCTACGCGGAAACCCCGCACGCCTATCTGAAAGGCGTGGCACTGGAGGTGATGGCAAACTCCGATAACGTCCTGCGGGCCGGTTTAACCCCGAAATATATCGATATTGCCGAGTTGATGGCTAATCTGAAGTTCGATGAGAAGCCCGCTAATGCGTTGCTGACAGCGCCGGAGCACCAGGGCAACACACTGCGCTTCCCGATTCCGGTCGACGATTTTGCCTTTGCTATTCACAGTCTCAATGCACAACCCCAGTCGCTGGCGCAGCAGAGCGCCGCGATAATGTTCTGCATCGAAGGCCAGGCCGTGATCGCCAAAGGCGAGCAGCAGGTGACGCTGAAGCCTGGCGAGTCCTGCTTCATTGCCGCCAGCGAATCACCGGTTACGGCGGCTGGCACGGGCCGACTGGCGCGGGTGTTTAACGACTTAGGGTGAAGCGGCTGACGGCATGCCTGTTAACTGCTATTATTTCAACCTATTAGCTTTTAAACGCCTGCGGGCGTTTTTCTTCGGTCGCCAGGCTAAACCTGCGGCATAAGCGGACTCAAGGATAAGGACGAATCAGCAATGAAAAAGACCAATGTTGCCGTAGGTGTGATCATCGCACTGGGCGTAGTCTGGACTGGCGCGGCATGGTTCACCGGCAAGCAGATTGAAAGCCACAGGGACCAGCTGGTGCAAAACGCCAACGCTCAGCTGAATGCTTATGCCCCGAACAGCCGACTGAAGATCAGCTATCAGGACTATCAGCGCGGCGTGTTCAGCAGCAAAGTAAATCTGGTGGTTCAGGCAAGCTCACAGACGGAAGATAATCCGCTGCTGAAACCGGGTCAGAGCATCATCCTGAATGAGACCATCGATCATGGTCCTTTCCCGTTCGCGCAGCTGAAGCATTTCAATCTGATTCCAAGCATGGCATCGGTTCATACCGAACTGGCTAACACCGATGCGGTGAAAAAACTGTTTGAACTGACCGGGAACAAGTCTCTGATTAACGCAGACACCCGCATTGGTTACAGCGGCGCCACGGATACCGCGCTGCGCGTCTTGCCGGTTGACTATCAGAATGCCCAAACCGGCGAACGCCTGGCCACCAATGGCGGCACCTTCAACGTCAGTGCAGATAACAAAGGCGATAAAGTGTCGCTGGACGGTGACGTTGATAGCCTCGCGCTGACCAGCAAAAATGAGATGGGCCAGCCTGTCCTCTTCACCATTAATGGTCTGAAGCTAAGCGGTAACACCCATCTCAGCCCGGAAGGCGTGCGTATCGGCGACCAGTCGGTCGACATTGAGAAGGTGAATGCCAGCATCAATGGTCAGGATGCCCTGGCGCTGAATAAAATGAAAGGCACCTCCTCGTTCGATAATAGTGCCGGTAAGATTGGCGGCAATATCGATTACAAGGTTGAAGGCGTTCAGCTGCAGAAACAGGATTTTGGTCAGGCAGCCCTGAAAATGAAGTTGTCCCAGTTTGATGCCCAGGCAGTCAAAGCCTTCTCCGATCGTTACAACGCGCAGATGCAGGAACTGCTGAGCCAGCCTGGCGTCGCAGAAGACCCTATCCGCTATCAGGCGGGCGTTCATCAGATTCTGATGAACAACCTGTCGATGCTGCTGAAAGGCTCGCCATCCATCAGCATTGCCCCGCTGAGCTGGAAAAACGATAAAGGTGAAAGTACCTTCAATCTGACCGCCAGCTTCAACGATCCGTCCACCGTCACCGGCGAAGCGCAGACCCTCAGCGCCATGGTTGATCGGGTGCTGAAAAGCCTGGATAGCAAACTGGTCATCAACATGCCGATGGCCACCGAAACCATGCGTAAGGTAGGTCTGGCTGAAGGTTATCAGGCCGACGACGCGCAAAAGCTGGCGGATCAGCAGGTGAAGGGTCTGGCGGCGATGGGTCAGATGTTCCGCCTGACTCAGCAGCAGGATAACAACATCGTGACCAGCCTGCAGTATGCCAACGGTCAGGTGAACATGAACGGCGACAAGATGACGCTGGAGCAGTTCATGTCCCGCTATATGCTGGGCATGCCCACCAGCGAAGGCATGCCACAGTAATTGCGCTGTCTTCCATCAAAGGCGACCTCCGGGTCGCCTTTTTTATGCCGACCCGCGAATAACCAGCTGTGGCGGCATAATCACGTTTTGCCGGGCGGCGTCAGGATGCGCCATCCGCTGCAGGATACGATCTGCGGCCACGCGGCCAATCTCCCGTGCGGAACTGGTGACAAACGTCAGAGGGGGATCGGTGAGTTCCGCCTGCGGTTCATCGCCAAACCCCATTAAAGCCAGTTGTTGATCGTAATAGCTGTCGACTGCACCACGGGAAAATGTGCGCCCGGTGCGCATCAGCCCAAAATAACACCCCAGCGCGGTAGTGGCATTGTAAGCCAGCACGGCGGTCAATCGGGGATGGTGCTGAAACAACTGGACCGCCGCTTCGGCAGCCTCTTTCTGGGTACTGCCGCATTCAATAATCCATTCAGGCCTGAACGGCAGACCATATTGCAGCAGTGTGGCGCAATAGCCGCCAAGCCGTTCCGCCCGCGTCAGTGAAGCGCTATGGCCGCCCAGCCAGGCAATCCGCTGATGTCCCTGACGAATCAGGTATTCAGTGGCAAGACGCGCAGCCTGAGCATTATCGGGACGGATAGCGTCCACCTCTTCCAGGCTACTGGCGCGCGCGGCGCAGACTAACGCCATATTCAGTTCGCTGGCTCTCGTCACAATCTGGCTGGCCTTGTCGGCACCGCCTCCCAGCACTATACCATCCACCCCATGAGCGATCAGTGACTCAAAGCAGCGATGCAGATGCTGCCCCTGAGCACCGCTTTGCGTCAGGAACAGCAATTTGCCCTGCTTCTCCAGCGCTTCGCTCAGACCTGCCGTCATCTCGGCATAAAACGGCTGACTGAGATCGCGGACAATCAATCCAATCACACCACTCTCACCGCCACGCAGCATGGTCGCTGAACGGTTACGGACGAAGCCGAGTTGCTCAATGGCCTCATTCACGCGTGCCATGGTGGCCACAGAGATCCGTCCTTTACCGGATAACACCAGCGATACCGTGGTCACCGAGACGCCCGCCGCCGCCGCAACATCATTGATGGTGATTTTACTCATCAGATTACTCAACTGAACTACAGCATTAGAAAACAAGGTAAAACGTTACACCTTATGACGTCAGAATAATATCACCCATGACCTGAGGATTGTGATTCAGCGCGCATAAGATCCAGGTAAAACGTTTTATCATCCCGCCACTTTACTCAATGGTCCTTTTATCCAGGAGCGTTCATGTCACCCTCTCACCAAAAAATGTCCGTCTGGGAATTTTTCCAGAGTCTGGGGAAAACCTTTATGCTGCCGGTTGCCCTGCTCTCATTCTGCGGCATCATGCTCGGGATTGGCAGTTCACTGAGCAGCCATGACGTTCTGACTCTGTTACCTGTGCTTGATCACTCCTGGCTCCAATATCTCTTTCTGTGGATGGCCAAGCTGGGATCGTTTGCCTTCAGCTATCTGCCGCTGATGTTCGCTATTGCGATTCCGCTGGGTATGGCGCGCGAGAATAAAGGTGTTGCAGCGTTTGCCGGTTTCGTGGGTTATGCTGTATTAAACCTCAGCATCAACTTCTGGCTAAATATCAATGGCATTCTGCCAACCACTGATGCCGCCCTGCTGAAAGCGAATAACGTTCAGCCGATCATGGGGATTCCGTCGATCGATACAGGCATACTGGGTGCGGTGATTGTGGGTATCGTCGTGTTCTGGCTACACGAGCGCTTCCATAACATCCGACTACCCGATGCGCTGGCCTTTTTTGGCGGCACCCGGTTTGTCCCGATTATCACCACGCTGGTGATTGGGTTAATGGGGCTGGTCGTGCCGCTGATCTGGCCATTTTTCGCACGGGGCATTACCGGATTAGGCTGGATGATTAATAGCGCGGGTGACTTTGGCCCGATGATTTTTGGTACCGGCGAACGCCTGCTACTGCCGTTTGGCCTGCAGCATATTCTGGTGGCGATCATGCGCTTTACCGATGCAGGCGGCACACTGGATGTGTGTGGCAGGAGCGTCAGCGGTGCGTTAACCATTTTCCAGGCGCAGCTCGCCTGCCCGGAAACCCACGGTTTTGCTGAAAGCGCGACCCGCTTCCTGTCTCAGGGCAAAATGCCGGCCTTCCTCGGTGGTCTGCCTGGTGCCGCCCTGGCCATCTATCACTGCGCCCGGCCGGAGAATCGCCATAAGATTAAAGGTCTGTTAATCTCTGGCGTAGTGGCCTGCGTGGTCGGCGGCACCACTGAACCGATCGAATTTCTGTTTCTGTTTGTCGCCCCCTTCCTCTATCTTATCCACGCTCTGCTGACCGGTGTTGGCTTCACCATCATGGCGATACTCGGGGTTACTATCGGCAATACAGATGGCAATATCATCGACTTTGTCGTGTTTGGTGTACTACACGGCCTGTCGACAAAGTGGTACTGGGTACCGGTTGTTGCAGCGATATGGTTTGCCGGTTACTACCTGATTTTCCGTTTCGCCATTCTGCACTTCAACATCAAAACGCCGGGCCGGGAAGTAGAAAATACCAGTGCGGTTGCGCAGCAGGTCAGCAATGCCGGTAAAGGTAAATCGGGCTATAACTCACCGGCTATCCTGGCGGCGCTGGGCGGCGTTGAGAATATTACCTCGCTGGACAACTGCCTGACACGTCTGCGTTTAACCATGGCGGATATGAGTAAGGTGGACGATGCGGCGCTGAAAGCCAACGGCGCGATTGGGGTTGTGCATCTCAATCAGACCAGCCTGCAGGTGGTCATTGGCCCGCAGGTGCAGTCGGTGAAAGATGAACTGTCACACCTGATGAATGTGACTGCATGATGCGCTGGAGCCGATAATGTTTAACTTTGACGAAGTCATCGATCGCCGTGGCAGCTGGTCTACGCAGTGGGATTTTGTGGCTGACCGCTTTGGCGTATCCGATCTGTTGCCATTTACCATTTCCGATATGGACTTCAGAACAGCACCAGCGGTTCAGCAGGCGCTGGCGCAGCGCGTGGCACACGGCGTGTTGGGTTATAGTCGCTGGCAGCATGACGATTTTCTTTCCGCCTGCTGTCACTGGATGTCCAGTCGTTTCGGCTACCAGCCCGATGCTGACACGCTGGTTTATGGCCCGTCAGTGATCTATATGGTGGCGCAGATGCTGCGTCGCTGGAGTCACCTGGATGATGAAGTGGTACTTCATACTCCCGCCTACGATGCCTTTTATAAAACTGTACGCGGCAATCAGCGACAGGTGCTGGAGATGCCGTTGCAGCGGGATCGCGGGCGCTGGCGATGTGATATGGCCGCGCTGGAGATGCGACTGGCGCGCCCGCGCTGCAAAATCCTGTTGCTCTGCAGCCCCCACAATCCCACCGGCAAAGTCTGGACGACAACGGAGCTGCAACAGATGGCGGCGCTCTGCGATCGTCACGGCGTGCGGGTGATCAGCGATGAAATCCATATGGATATGATCATGGGTAATCAACCCCATACTCCGTGGGCCAGCGTGGCACGCAGTGACTGGGCGCTGTTTACCTCGGCGTCTAAAAGCTTCAACGTGCCGGGCCTGACGGGTGCGTGGGGCATCATCCCGGATGCGGCGGACAGAGCAGCCTGGTTTCAGGCGCTGAAAAATGCTGACGGCCTTTCGTCTCCGGCGGTGCTGGCCGTCACGGCACACGTTGCCGCCTACCGACATGGCGAGCCGTGGCTGGATGCGCTACGCAGCTATCTTTACGGCAATTTCACGCGGGTTGCCGATCGCCTCAACACTGAGTTTCCCGGACTTGACTGGCACATCCCTGAAGCGACCTATCTCGCCTGGATCGATATGAATGCGCTGGGTATTCCTGAAGAGGCACTGCAACAGGCGCTGATCCAGCAACGGGTGGCGATTATGCCCGGCTCAACCTACGGCGACGCAGGCAGCGGGTTTCTGCGTCTTAACGTTGGCTGTCCGCGTAGTAAGATTGAAGATGGCATTTCGCGCCTTATTGCGGCGATACATCAGTTGCAGGGCTGACATCCATCGGCGAAGTGGCTCTCACTCGCTGGTTATGGGTAATTAAGCAGCATCCGGCGAGGCTGTTGCGCAAATAGCTGGCGCTGTTGCGCAAGATATTTTTATAATGCTCTGCACTTCACCGACAACTGAGCGAGTGCGCCATGATCGATTCAAAAATCCCACTGACTGATATTCACCGCCACCTTGATGGCAACATTCGTGCACAAACCATTCTCGATTTAGGTCGCCAGTTTAACCTTACCCTGCCCGCCACCACGCTTGAGACTCTGCTTCCGCACGTGCAGGTCGGCGAGAATGAACCTGACCTGGTGAGCTTCCTGCAGAAGCTCGACTGGGGCGTGAAAGTGTTGGGCGATCTGGATGCCTGCCGCCGGATCGCGCAGGAGAATGTCGAAGATGCCGCGCGCGCCGGCATTCACTACACTGAACTGCGTTTTTCCCCTGGTTATATGGCGATGACCCACAACCTGCCGATTGCCGGTGTGGTCGAAGCGGTGATCGAGGGCGTACGCGCAGGTCGGCAGCAACACGATATCGACGTGCGTCTGATTGGTATTATGAGCCGTACCTTTGGCGAAGATGCCTGCCTCGGCGAGCTGGAAGGTTTGCTTGCCCATCGCGATCACATCACTGGGGTCGATCTGGCGGGAGATGAGCTGGGCTTCCCGGGCAGCGAGTTCCTGAGCCACTTTACCCAGGCGCGCGATGCCGGCTTCCGCGTTACCGTACATGCGGGCGAAGCGGCTGGACCAGAGAGCATCTGGCAGGCGATTCGGGAGCTGGGCGCTGAACGTATTGGTCACGGTGTGAAAGCGATCGAAGATCGCGCGCTGATGGATTTCCTGGCGGAGCACCGGATTGGTATTGAATCCTGCCTGACCTCCAATATTCAGACCAGCACTGTGCCCTCACTGGCGCAGCATCCGCTGAAAACCTTCCTGGAGCATGGCATTCTGGCGACCATCAACACGGATGATCCGGCGGTTCAGGGCATTGAACTGGCGCATGAGTATCAGCACGCCGCACCGGCTGCCGGTCTGAGCGCAGCGCAGATGCGTCAGGCGCAGGAGAATGGTCTGACGATTGCCTTCCTCAGCGAGGCTGAGAAAGCGGCTATCCGGGCACGCGTGCAGTAATCCTGAAGCGTAGCGACAAAAAACGGGCCGGATAACCGGCCCGTCACTCTGCTGCCCCAACACACTCCGGGCAATTCTGACAGCCACGCATATGCTTGACGCGCAGGGAACACGGTCAGAAGTGGAAAGCGTCCCGCGCCAGGACGGCGAGGGCCGAGCATGCCATGGATGGCGGCTTTTGCGTCTTTCCGATCTGGCCGTGCTCCCTTCGCTGGCTCGGTCTTGCAGTTGGCGCTGCTAATAAAACGGGCCGGATAACCGGCCCGTTCTGCTTTCTGCATTAAGCACCTGCAGATCAGACGCGCTTCAGCGACATCGTCTGGCGTTTCTCAGCGGATTGCAGACCCAGTTCAATCAGCTCCATCACCTGAATCGCCTCTTCCGCCGTCACCGGATTGTTACCGCGTCCGGCAATCGCATCGCGGATGCCCGCATAGTAAGCGGGATAGTTGCCCGGCTGAGTCAGTTGAGTAGTTTCCGTCAGTGAATCACCGTCAACTAACGTCAGCGTGCCGTCGCGCATGTCATAACCCCAGTCCTCCTGCGGCGGGAAATCCCCCGACTTCAGGCGATCTTCCTGTGGGTCCAGACCATATTTGACGTAACTGCCGCGCGTGCCGTGGACGGTATAACGGGCAGATTCTGCTGCCACCAGCATGCTGGCGTGCAGCACCACGCGGCGCTGCGGGTAGGTCAGCGTGGCGTGGAAGTAGTCGGTGGTCTGCGCGCCCGGACGCATCTCGGCCAGGTCGACATTAATAGCGACCGGCGGGCCAAACAGCTGCAGCGCCTGGTCCAGCAGATGTGGCCCCAGGTCATACCAGATTCCGCTGCCTGCGCCCTTCATTTCGCGCCAGCGATTACGTACTTCCAGACGGAAGCGGTCAAAGTGCGATTCGAAATAGCGCACTTCACCCAGTGAGCCTGTCTCAAGGAGGGATTTCAGCGTCAGAAAGTCACTGTCCCAGCGGCGGTTATGGAACACCGATAGCAGCAAACCTTTGGCTTTCGCCAGCGCATCCAGTTCGCGCGCCTGTGACAACGTCACGGTAAACGGCTTGTCGACCACCACATGTTTACCGGCGTTCAGCGCCGCTTTTGCCAGCGGGAAGTGGGTGTCGTTGGGGGTAGGAATAACAATCAGTTGCAGCGTAGGGTCGTCCAGCAGCGCCTGAGGATCGGCCACCACTTTAACAGCAGGCCAGTCGGCGTGGACTTTGCTGGCGTCGCTACTGGAAATGGCTGCCAGCTCGACGTCCGGTGTCCCTGCAATCAGCGGGGCGTGAAACGTTTTACTGGCAAAACCGTAGCCGATCAGACCAACACGTAATTTATCGCTCATTTTGATTCCTCTTTGTCGCTAACCTGATTGATTTAAGACTATTAACCAGGTGAGGACAAGGCGGAATCTCCCGAAAAAACTAAGAGATAGCACTCCGCGCCAGGGGCCAGGCCGTCTGCGCCGCCAGGCTGTCATGTGCGTCCTGATTGCGGCGGCGGAAATCGCTGGGACTGACACCAACACGCTTGCGAAACACGCGCGAGAAGTAGAGCTGGTCGTCGTAACCCACTTCACGCCCTACCGAGGCGATCGGTTCCTGGGTGGTCTGCAGCAACAGTTTGGCGCGAATAACGCGCTGATCTTCACGCCAGCGCAGCAGATTTACACCCATCTGCTCGCGGAACAGGTGTGCCAGCCGCGACGGTGACAGGCAGACGTGACGCGCCACCTCTTCAATCTTCACTTCGCTGGCAAGATGGTTGGTCACATACTGGCAGGCTTCAATTACGCGTGGATCGCGGATGAGCTGATGACTACGCGGATCTTCTTCAACGGCACGTAGCAGTAGTCGCTCCAGCAGGTTCATCGCCAGCTCTTCCGCAAAGCGCCGACCCGAATTATGGGTCTGTTCGATACTGGCAAACAGTCGGTCAAACTCGCCACGCAGTGACTCAGGCAGCAGCAGTCGTCCCACACCCTCCTGCTCATCCTGCCAGCGCAGCCAGTCGTGCCAGTAGGCGCGCGGACGGAAATAGACCCAGCGGTGGAACCACTGCGGACTGTCCGGCGCGCGACCATAGTAGTGGGCGGTTTTTGGCTGAAACAGCAGCATTTCGCCGGGCTCGCAGTCAAATGCCCGCTCGCCGTCGAATACCCGCCCTTTACCTTTAATGGTGAGATTCAGAATGTAACCTTTCATGCCGTGCGGGCGGTCGATAAAAAAATCGAGTGGACCATCGGCAGTGATGGGCGTCAGCCCTGCCACCAGCCAGGCATTGAATGAATAGCCCGGCAACAAGGGGTTTTGCTGCTCAGCCGGTAATTCGCGGTGATACATAGCGTCCTCACTCAGTCTGTTATTGTTCGGATAGCCTGCAGACACCTCTGCGTCCGCAGGCCAACGGCTCGCTCAATCAGGCTTTTTTCTGTTTGTAACGGTCAAAAATCACCGCAGCTAACAGTATCAGACCGCGCACCACATACTGTGAGAATGGCGAGATATTCAATAAATTCATCGCATTCTCTACCGTGCCGAGGATCAATACCCCCGCCACCACGTAAGAGATCTTGCCGATGCCGCCCTTCAGTGAAACACCACCCAGTACGCAGGCAGAAATCACCACCAGTTCATAGCCGATGGAGGTCATCGGCTGGCCGCTGGTCATACGTGACGCCAGAATAATGCCCGCCGCCGCAGAGACCAGGCCGGAGAGGATAAAGATGATGATACGGGTGCGCACTACCGGTACACCCGCCAGGCGCGCCGCCTCTTCATTGCCACCAATCGCGAGCGTATTACGACCAAAGGTGGTTTTGTTGAGCAGGAAGCCGAAGATCACCATGGTGGCCAGGGTCAGCCAGATCGGCGCGGGCACACCCAGCCAGTTGGCAAAGCCCAGTTCAAAGAAGCGCTCATCTTCAATACCAACCGCTTTACCGTCAGAGAAGATATAAGCCAGGCCGCGCACGATCTGCATCGTCGCCAGCGTGGTGATCAGCGCATTGATCTTGAGCCGGGCGATCACAAAGCCGTTGATAAAGCCGGTGATCATGCCGAGCACCAGTCCGGCACCCACACCAATCCACAGGCTTTCCGTCATATTGATGACCACGGCGGTGACGACACCCGCACAGGCGATGACGGAAGCGACCGACAGGTCAAAGTCACCGGAAGCCAGACAGAACAGCATGCCGCAGGCGACCATGCCGGACATCGACATCGCCAGCCCTAAGCCTTTCATATTGATAAACGAGCCGAAGTTCGGCACAAAAATCGCACAGACAATAAACAGCAGTGCAAATACCACCAGCATGCCGAAGTTGTCCCAGATGCGACCTAACTGCAGGCCGCCGCGTGAAGCGGGCTGCGGTGTATTTGAGGTCGTAGATGAAGCCATGATGATCTCCTGTCAGGCCACGGCGGCCGCTTGAGTGGTTTTGGGCATCGCCAGGCTCAGCGTCTGCTGCTCCGTGGCGTCGTCGTGCAGCAGTTCACCGGCAATGGCACCTTCACGCATCACAACGATGCGATCGGCCAGGCCCATCACTTCCGGTAAATCGCTCGAGGCGAACAGCACCGCAATGCCCCGGTTCGCCAGCTGATAAATCAGGTTATAAATTTCATGTTTGGCACCGACATCGATGCCGCGCGTTGGCTCATCCAGCAGGATCACTTTCATATCCTCAGAGAGCCAGCGTCCCAGGATCGCCTTCTGCTGATTACCGCCAGAAAGGTTCATGATCAGCTGATCGGCGCTGGGCGTTTTAATATTCAGCGAGCGGATATGGCTGTCGGCGTTCTTGTTTTCCCAGCCGTTTTTTATCAGGCAACCGGCAGTCAGGTTGTGACGGCGGGCGCTGATGTTGATGTTGTCGCGCACCGAGTGCACCGGAATAATGCCCTCAGCTTTACGATCTTCCGGGCAGAGCATGATGCCGGCACGAATGGCGTCAATCGGCTCACGCAGCGGCAGTGGCTTGCCGTCCAGGATGACCTGACCACCACGCAAACGCGTGCCGCCGAACAGGCCCTTCAGCAGTTCACTGCGTCCGGCACCGACCAGTCCAAACAGTCCAACGATTTCACCGGCATGGACTTTCAGTGAAATTGGCGTACGTACGCCCTTCGCTTCAACCTTGTCCAGCTCCAGCCGCACTTCCCCTTTGGGACGCGGTGAGTAGCCATAGATATCACCCAGGTTGCGCCCAACCATCGCCTGCACCAGATCGTCGTGATGGGTGTTCGCCATGTCAGTAAATGTCCGCACGTAGCGGCCATCTTTAAACACGGTGATGGCATCGCTAAGGGCGAAAATCTCTTCCATACGGTGTGAAACGTAGAGCACCACCCGGCCCTCCTCGCGGAGCTGGCGAATGACGCGGAACAGGTTGTCGATTTCACGCGCCGACAGGGAGCTGGTTGGCTCATCAAAGGCGATAATACGTGCGTTGCGCGCCAGCGCTTTGGCAATCTCCACCATCTGCCACTGGCCCAGCGACAGGTATTTCAGCGGCATATCGGGATCGATATCCATGCCGAGATTTTTCAGCTGTACGCCCGCCTCAAAACGCATCAGCTTACGGTTGACCAGTCCATGTTTGTGCGGAATCTGACCGAGATAGATGTTCTCCGCCACGCTCATTTCCGGCACCAGATGCAGTTCCTGGTAAATAATGGCGACGCCCGCGTCCAGTGCATCCGTCGTGCGCTGAAAACTCATCGGCTTGCCTTTAATACGAATCTCACCGCCGCTCGGCTGATAACTGCCGCTGAGTATTTTTAACAGCGTCGATTTGCCTGCGCCGTTCTCGCCCATCAGAGCGTGAACTTCACCGCCACGGCAGTCGAAGGAGATATCCTGCAACGCTTTCACGCCAGGGAAAGTTTTACTGATGCCATGAAACGACAGAAATGCTGAATCAGTGTTCATGTTAATCCTCACTCTTTCGCGCCACCGGCCGGTTATGGCGGGCGACGCGAAATGGGCTATTAAGGATGCCGGGCAACGAACAGCCCGGCAGGCTCACAGTTACATCAGTCCTTTTTTCGCCAGTTCAGTTTTGAAGTTGTCACGGGTGATCAGCACCACATCAGTAACTTCGGTGAATTTAGGTGGCTCTTCACCTTTGCTGACCCAGTTGTAGAGCATCTGGCTGCTTTTGTAGCCGTGGATATCCGGGCTTGGCAGCAGCGAACCGTAGAAGCCGGTCGCCTTGTCTTTCGACAGTTCGCTGATGGCATCGACGCCGTTGATGCCGATACCGATGACGTCAGCCGCTTTAAAGCCCTGACCTTCAGTCGCACGTACGCCGCCCAGCACGGTGTTGTCGTTCATGCCGACAATCAGCCAGTGTTTGACTTCAGGATGCTGCACCAGCAGGGAGTTACCGGCATCAAACGCGCCAGGGATGTCGTTAGATTTGGTTGGGACCTGGTAGATCTGGGCTGCCGGGAAGCCAGCGGCTTTGATCGCGTCCATTGAGCCGCCAGTACGACGACGAGCGGTGTCGAGTTCGTTGGCGGTAATGGCCATCACGCCGGTGGTTTTCACATCCCAGCCGCGTTTCTGCATCTCTTTATAAAGCTCCTGACCCTGACGCTCACCAATTTTAGTGGCCGCCATCATCACCAGTGGCACGGTATCCATTGGCTTGCCTTTGGCGGTGACGAACTGATCATCCACTGCGATGACTTTCAGGCCGTAGCCGCGCGCTTTTGCCATGATGGCGGAACCGAGTTTTGGATCGGGCGTACAGATGACAAAACCTTTTGCGCCGTTCGCCGCCAGGCTGTCGATGGCATTCAGGGTTTTTTCACCATCCGGCACGGCAATTTTAATGACATCAAAGCCAAGATCTTTGCCCGCTTTATCGGCGAATTTCCATTCAGTCTGGAACCAGGGTTCTTCTGGTTGCTTGACTAAAAAACCCAGCTTCATGGTCTCGGCGATAGCGGATTGTGACATAACCGCTGCCAGGCCGATGGCCGCGAATGCTTTAGTGAATTTATGCATGATGCTCTCCGGTACCAGGTTATTTTTCGCTGCTAATAACGAATCGGTGTAAACGCTACCAGTAAGTTTTGTTTTGTGGGTACAGCCATAAATCAGTGCGTTAGGCTGGCATGTGCTGACAGAGTGTCCAGACGCTGGGCTAGTTTTAGCGGTATTAGCGAAGAAAAATGTAGAGCGGTATCACATCTTAAAATCACGGCAAAATCATCCATATATTCAGCAAATTTAACCGGTCCTTAACTTATGCAATGGATCACAAAATCACTGCCGATGACAGAAAAGTGCATATTGTCAGCCAGCCATGACTAACTGATTTGGCGCACCGAACCCAGGATAAAGGCGTTAACTAACTACAGGAGATTCCGATGCGTGCTGGAGCCATCACCCTTGGGCTGGACTTTGGTAGTGATTCGGTGCGTGCGCTGGCCGTGGATTGTCATAGCGGCAAAGAGCTGCAGAGTGCGGTGTTCAGCTATCCGCGCTGGCAACAGGGCTTATACAGCGATCCGCACACCAACCGTTTTCGCCACCATCCACAGGATTATATTGACGCTATGGAGCAGGCGCTGCTCGGCGTTCTGAATGCACTGAGTGAAGATCAGCGCAACGCCGTGGTCGGCATTGGCGTTGACAGCACCGGTTCTACCCCGGCGCCTATTGACCGCGACGGCAACGTGCTGGCGCTGCGTCCGGAGTTCGCTGAGAACCCCAACGCGATGTTCGTGTTGTGGAAAGATCACACGGCCATAGAAGAAGCGGAAGAGATTAATCAGCTTTGCCACAGTGGCCGCTTCCAGGATTACAGCCGCTATATCGGCGGCATTTATTCTTCGGAGTGGTTCTGGGCGAAGATTCTGCACGTGTCGCGTGAAGATTCGGCTGTGCGCGAAGCCGCCGTCTCCTGGGTGGAGCTGTGCGACTGGGTGCCCGCCCTGTTAAGCGGCACCACCGCACCAGATAAGCTGCGTCGCGGCCGTTGCGCCGCCGGGCATAAAGCGTTGTGGCACGGCGACTGGAGCGGCCTGCCCGATGTCGATTTCCTGAATGCGCTCGACCCGCTGTTAACGCAGCAGCTCGACTCCCCGCTGTTTACTGACACCTGGACCGCTGATATGCCGGTGGGCACCCTCAGCCCGGAATGGGCGCAGCGTCTTGGTCTGACGCAGACCGTGACACTTTCCGGTGGCGCGTTTGACTGTCACATGGGCGCGGTCGGCGGCGGAGCTAAACCTTATACGCTGGTAAAAGTCATCGGCACCTCAACCTGCGACATTCTGATTGCTGACGCAGAAAAGGTCGGCGATCGCGATATCAAAGGCATCTGCGGTCAGGTTGATGGCAGCGTGGTACCTGGCGCTATCGGACTGGAGGCGGGTCAGTCTGCCTTTGGTGATATCTACGCCTGGTTCAGCCGTTTGCTGGGCTGGCCATTACAGCTGGCGGCGCAGCAGCATCCGGAACTGAAGCCTCAGCTGGCTGAGATGCAAAAAACGCTGATTAAGGATTTAACCGAGGCCTGGGCTGCCAATCCGCAGCTCGATCACCTGCCGGTGGTACTGGACTGGTTTAACGGGCGCCGCACACCGAATGCAAATCAGCGTCTGAAAGGGGTGATTACCGACCTGAATCTGGGCACTGATGCCCCTGCATTGTTTGGTGGTCTGGTCGCAGCAACCGCGTTTGGCGCGCGCGCCATTATGGAGTGCTTCGAGCAGCAGCAGATCCCGGTCGGGAGCATTCTGACCCTTGGCGGCATCGCGCGAAAATCTCCGGCGATTATGCAGGCCTGCTGCGATGTGATGAACCGGCCACTGGATATCGTCGCCTCTGACGAGTGCTGTGCATTGGGTGCGGCCATTTTCGCCGCCGTTGCCGCAGGTGTTCACGCCAGCGTCCCGGATGCTCAGCAGGTCATGGCCAGTCCGATTGCCGAGACGCTGCAGCCCGATCCGGCGCGCGTTGCCCGCTATCAACAACTGTATCAACGCTATCAACAATGGTGCGTGACGGCTGAACCGCAATACGCCGCCCGCCCCGCTTCCGCGACGAGCCTCTCCCAACAGGCGTAATTGTTGCAGGCAGTCTGGACACGGACAGTGCGGAGCTACCGGAGCGTAGAGGGCGTACGTGAGGATTACTCGCTGCGCTCGCCCCTTCAGGGCCGCTCTGACGGGCGTTCAGGTTGCTAAAGCAGCCTGTGTGAGCGCTGCCCAGGTTCGGAATGACAAATAAAATAGCCTATCAGGTAGGCGCTAAGTGAAGGAGTGGTTTTATGGAACAGTCAAACAATTACAGCGTGTGGTTTGTTATCGGCACGCAGCATCTCTATGGGGCGGAAACGTTACGCCAGGTTGAACAGAATGCACGTCAGGTCGTCGAGGGTTTAAATCAGGCCGGTTTACCACTGCGTCTGGAGCTGAAACCGCTGGTGAAGTCACCGGATGAAGCGCTGGCCCTGTGTCGCGATGCTAATTATGACAAGCAGTGCGTTGGGATCATTACCTGGCTGCACACTTTCTCCCCGGCCAAAATGTGGATCGGCGGCCTGAGCGTACTGAATAAGCCGCTGCTGCAATTCCATACCCAGTTCAATGCCGAGATCCCGTGGGACAGCATGGACATGGACTTTATGAACCTGAACCAGACCGCACATGGCGGCCGTGAGTTCGGTTTCATCGGCGCGCGCATGGGTCTGCAACACAGCGTGGTGACCGGTCACTGGAAAGACAGCGCCAGCCAGCAGCGCCTGGGCAACTGGATGCGTGCAGCACTGGCTAAACAGGCCAGCCAGCAGCTGAAAGTCGCTCGCTTTGGCGACAACATGCGTGAAGTGGCCGTAACCGAAGGCGATAAAGTCGCCGCGCAGATTCAGTTCGGCTATTCAGTGAATGGCTGGGGCGTTGGCGATCTGGTTGAGGTGATCAATGGCGTCAGCGATGGCGACGTGAATGCGCTGATCGACGAATATGAAAGTCTTTATCGCTTTACCGATGTCGCCGCATCTGGCGGTGAGAAACGTCAGAACGTGCTGGATGCTGCACGCATCGAACTCGGTCTGAAGCGTTTTCTGGAAGCAGAAGGCTGCCACGCCTTTACTACTAACTTCCAGACGCTGCACGGCATGACGCAGTTGCCCGGTCTGGCGGTTCAGCGTCTGATGGGTCAGGGTTATGGCTTCGCCGGCGAAGGCGACTGGAAAACCGCTGCCCTGCTGCGCATTTTCAAAGTGCTGGCCGGTGACCGCAAAGGTGGCACCTCCTTTATGGAGGATTACACCTATCACTTCTCACCAGGCAACGATTTAGTGCTTGGCTCGCACATGCTGGAAGTCTGCCCGTCAATTGCCATTGAAGAGAAACCCTTAATCGATGTGCAGTTCCTGGGCATTGGTGATAAAGCCGATCCAGCGCGTATGATTTTCTCCACCCCAGCGGGCCGTGCGGTTAACGCCAGCGTGATTGATATGGGCGACCGTTTCCGTCTGCTGGTTAACGTGGTGGATGCTATCGAACAGCCGAAACCGCTGCCGAAGTTGCCGGTTGCGCGCGCGCTGTGGAAAGCGCAGCCATCACTGGCGACCGCCTCTGAAGCATGGATTCTGGGCGGCGGTGCACACCATACGGTGTTCAGCCAGGCGCTGACGCTGGAGGATATGTATCTGTACGGTGAGATGAACGATATCGAAGTGCTGGTGATTGATGAGCACACCACCTTGCCTGCGTTTAAAGATGCGCTTCGCTGGAATGAAGCGTACTACCGTCTGAAACGTTAATGAGTGATTAAGCGGCGCTTTAGGGGTTCTGAAAAGAAATCAATTCAGGATCGATAAAGCGCCGTTTGTTTGCAGGTTCGTGTTATTCAGTCGGGAATGGCGGGCGTTCCGTAAAGTCGCCGTAAATACATCCCTGTAGGCTCGGCCGCCGCGTCCCTGCGGCGGACGCTTTACTCCACTGCCCGCCATCCCCTCCTTAATTTTGCATTTTTGCGAATATTCAAAAGCTCAGCATGTAATAAAAGCCCTTACTGCGAAAGTCCCATTTCGCTGCAACTGTGCACTCCATTCTTTCAATCTCGCACTGTCCATTACAGCAATGATCAAGCCCAACCGGGAAGGAATGGTATGCCTGAAGAGCAAAGCGTCCGCGCCGGGGATGGCGCGGCCGATCCGCATGGATGCGGGAATCCTTTGCGATCAGGCAGTCATTTCCTGACCTTGCATCAACATTCAATAGCGATTGTTTTCCCGGTAATACATGAGAGCACCGGTCTCTTTGCTAAAACTCAACTCTTTCATCATCTTGCACTTTCCCCCACCAGCCTGTATTGCTTGTAGACTGACAAAACGAAGGTAACCAGCGCCATGCAAGTTGTCGATCTGAACCAACATCCCGACTACGCCAGACAAACAGCACAACTGCTGCACGCTGAATGGTCACATCATCCAGCCTGGTCACATCAACCCACCATCCTTGCGCATTTACACCAAAGGAACCAGACAGGCTCGGCGGAATTTACCCTTGTTGCCACGCCGGATGGCGAAACGGTCATCGCGACCTGTAGCGTCATCCGCTATGAACTGGACGACATCCCGGCAAGAGAATACTGGATGGGTGAAGTGGTGACGGACAAAAAATTTCGCGGTCAGGGCGTAGCAAAAGCGTTGATCCAGCAGGTAATTGCGCGGGCCAGACAAAAGCGAATTAGTGAACTCTGGCTCTATACTCCCGATCAGCAGGCGTACTATCAGCGTTCAGGATGGCAGGCGGTGGAACAGCGGCACATAGCGGGAGAAGAAGTCACGGTGATGGTCCTGCATCTGGCGCAGTAAAAGGCGGCTCCTGAGAGCCGCCATTAACCGGGATACGCAATACTCAGGTTGGGATGCGTTTAACCGGTGCGTTCTGCTGACGATCCCAGATCACCGTCAGTAACCGCTGCAGCGCGATAAACGCAAACAGCAGAATCCCGATGGCGATCTTGGTCCACCACGAACTCAGCGTGCCGTCAAAATTAATCCACGTCTGAATCAGCCCCTGAATCAACACACCAAACAGCGTACCCAGCACCGTACCGACACCACCCGACAACAACGTGCCGCCAATCACCACCGATGCAATCGCATCCAGCTCCACACCCAACCCGGCCAGCGCATAACCTGCCGAGGTATAGATCGAGAACACGATGCCAGCCAGCGTCGCCAGCGTGGTGGAAAGCATATAAATCTTAATGGTGGTCGCACGGGTTGAAACACCCATCAGCTGAGCGGAGGTCAGATTCCCGCCAATAGCATAAACCCGATTACCAAAGCGCGTGCGGTGCGCCAGAATAATCCCGCCAATCACCACCACCAGCATAATCACGGCCAGCAGGCTCAGACGCCCACCACCCGGCACTTTCCACGCCAGACTGGAAAGCATGGTATAAAGCGGATGATCAATAGGAATCGAGTTCTCAGACACCAGATAAGAACAGCCACGCAGGAAAAACATTCCTGCCAGCGTAATAATAAACGCCGGGATCTTAAGCGCATCGATCAGCCAGCCCATCATGGCACCAAACAGCGCGCCCATTGACAGAATCAACGCAAAGGCCAGCAGCGGATCGACATGGAAATCACCAATTGCCCGCGCCAGAAACACACCAGTAAAAGCAATCACTGCGCCGACCGACAAATCGATACCGCCTGATAAAATCACAAAAGTCATGCCGACGGCGATAATGCCAAGGAACGCGTTATCGGTCAGGATATTGCAAATTACCCGGGTAGAAGCAAAGCCCGGAAACTGACTCAGACAAAACAGATAACCCGCCACAAACACCAGCAAGGTAATCATCAGCGGAAGATGACGTTTAATCATGTCGGACGCCTCCGTTTTAACATCGCAATAAATCGCGGTGACTGCAGTAACAACACGCACATCACCACCACCGCTTTCACCACCTGATTCAGCTCAGGCGGGAAGCCGGAGAGCAGAATCCCGGTATTCATCGACTGAATAATCAGCGCACCAATCAGCGACAGCACCAGATTAAAACGGCCACCCATCAGGGACGCGCCGCCTATCACCACGGCGAGAATCGCGTCCAGTTCCAGCCACAAACCGGCGTTATTGGCATCTGCACCGCGAATATCCGCCGCGACGATGAGCCCAGCCACTGCCGCACAGACGCCACTGATCGCGTAGGTGGACATCACCACCAGCCAGCCCGTCACACCCGCATTGCGGGCAGCGCGCAGGTTAATCCCCACCGCTTCGATAAACAGACCCAGCGCGGTTTTGCGCGTCAGCAGCCAGACGGCCAGCGCGACCACCAGCGTGATCCAGACCGGCACCGGCAACATCCACAGCGAGCCGTTACCAAACCAGCCAAGACTGTCACTGTCGAACGTCACAATCTGCCCCTGGGTAATCAGCTGAGCAATACCGCGCCCGGCAACCATCAGAATCAGCGTCGCAACAAATGGTTGAATACGCAGCAGCGCCACCAGCACCCCGTTCCACAAACCACAGGCTAAACCGGTTGCCAGCGTGCAGAGAATAATAAACGGCACACCGTGCCCGGCGACGGTCAGTGTGGCGGCCGTTGCGCCCGCTATCGCCATCACCGCCCCTACGGAAAGATCGATGCCGCCAGTCGCGATCACCAGCGTCATCCCTATCGCCAGCAGGGCAACCGGTGCCGCACGGTTAAGAATATCGATCGGACTGCCGAACAGACGGCCATCCTGCAGATGCACTGCAAAAAAGTTATTGGCCACCAGACTGTCGATTAACAGCACCAACAGCAGCGCGGCGATTTGCGGCATCCCCGGCGGGAGTTTCAGCTTACGACGAGGCGTTTTTTCAGATGTCATAGGTGACTCAAGCATGTTTTGCCCCTCCGTCCGCGATAGCATTCACGATCGACGCCACCGAAAGCTGCTCCAGCGGAATTTCTGCCACCTGCTTCAGATCGCGCATGATCAGCACCCGATCGGCATAACCGACCAGCTCTTCGAGTTCAGAGGAGATCACCAGCAGCGCCAGACCATCGGCGCAAAGGGATTCGATTAAACGGATAATCTCGGCGTGCGCACCCACATCAATACCGCGTGTCGGCTCGTCGAGGATCAAAAACTGCGGTTTGGTCACCAGCCAGCGCGACAGCAACACCTTCTGCTGATTGCCACCCGATAACAGCTCTACCGGCTGCTCAGCGTGCGGCGTGCGAATGCCCAGACTTTTGATGAAACGATCGGCAATCGCCTGCTGCTCGCGTTTTTTAATGGGCCGTAACCAGCCGCGCTGCGCCTGCAATGCCAGAATAATATTTTCGCGCACGGAGGCCGCGCCAATAATCCCGTCTGTCTTACGATCTTCCGGGCAAAACCCCATGCCAAGCTGTGAGGCTTTCGCCGGGTTGGTAATACGCTGCACTTTACCTTTGATCGTCGCGGTTCCACGATCGGCGCGACGAATACCAAACAACACTTCTGCGGTTTCGGTGCGGCCTGAGCCCAGCAGACCCGCCAGTCCCACCACCTCACCGGGACGCACGGCCAGGTTAAAAGGCTCAATGGTGCCCTTTCTGCCGTAATCTTCAAATGACACCACCGGCTGATTGCTGCGCAGCGTGCTGCCCTGACGCTGTAACGCCGTCTCAAGCAGTTCACGTCCTAACATCAGCTTAATCAGTTCAATCTGTGGCAGCGTGGCGGTCTCACGAGTCGCGATAAATTGCCCGTTACGCAGCACGGTAATCCGGTCAGTAATTCGGTACACCTGGTCAAGAAAATGGGTCACAAAAATCAGGCTCATCCCTTTGGCTTTTAACTGCGCCATCAGGGTAAACAGCATCTCGACTTCACTGGCATCCAGACTGGCTGTTGGCTCGTCGAGGATCAACACCTGAGCAGAAAGGTCGACCGCGCGACAGATGGCAATAATCTGCTGCATTGCCACCGAGTAGTGGCCCAGCGGACGCGTGACATCAAGGGAAAAACCGTAATTCCGCATCAGCGCATCGGCATCACGCACCATGCGGCGACGGTCAATCATGCCAAAACGACGCGGCTCACGCCCTATATAGAGGTTATCTGCCACCGACATGTTCGGCAGCATATTCACTTCCTGATAAACGGTGCCGATACCCATCTCCTGCGCCTGCGCCGTATTGTGCGGTGTAATCGGCTCGCCGTTCAGGGTAATGGTGCCGGCGTCGCGGCTGTAAACACCGGTCAGCACTTTAATCAGCGTGGATTTACCGGCACCGTTCTCGCCCAGCAGCGCCATGATCTCCCCTTTGCGTATATCAAAGGAAACATTATTCAGCGCTTTGACGCCGGGAAAACCTTTGCTAATGCCGCTGATGGATAGCAGCGGTGTTTCATTTTGCGTGGTCATTCTGCTCACTCCGCCTTACGTCATGAAAAACCGCCCCGGAGGGCGGTCTGCGGCTGGTCTTTGACGGGTCGGTGAATCAGTAACCCATACCGTTTTTCTTATCCAGCTCCGCCTGTGCATCAGCAGGCAGGAACAGCTTCGATTCGGTCTTGATCACTTTTGGCGGCAGCGTGCCATCTTTTTTGAATTTTTCCAGCGCATCAAACGCCGGACCCGCCATATTTGGCGTCAGTTCCACGTTGGCGTTAGCCTCACCCGCCAGCATCGCTTTGTAGATATCCGGTACGCCATCAATTGAGCCAGTCAGAATATCTTTGCCCGGTTTCAGGCCGGCTTCCTTAATGGCCTGAATGGCACCGATCGCCATGTCATCGTTATGCGCGTAAACCATGCAGATGTTTTTGCCGTTGTTTTCCGCCTTGATAAAGCTCTCCATCACCTCTTTACCTTTACTGCGGGTAAAGTCACCGGACTGAGAACGGATCACTTTAATGTTAGGGTGGTTGCTGATTGCCTCGGCAAAGCCTTTCTTGCGGTCGATTGCCACGCTGGCACCGACCGTGCCCTGCAGTTCGACCACGTTACATTTTTTGTCGCCTACGGTTTTTACCAGCCAGTCGCCAATCAGCTTGCCTTCCAGCACGTTGTCAGCTGTCACCACCGCCTGATAGAGCGATTTGTCTTTCACCACGATGGCGCGATCCAGCAGGTAAACCGGTATTTTGGCATCTTTGGCTTCTTCCAGTACCGGCTCCCAGCCGGTCTGTACCACAGGCGCGATAAAGATGGCATCAACGCCCTGAGCAATGAACGAACGCACGGCTTTGATCTGATTCTCTTGTTTCTGCTGTCCGTCGGCGATTTTCAGGGTGATTCCGCGTTTTTTGGCTTCGCTTTTAGCTACGTTAGTTTCCGCTGAGCGCCAGCCAGATTCTGAACCGACCTGCGAGAAGCCGACCGTCATATCAGCAGCGAGTACCGGGCCGGTTAACGCGGCGCTGACCAGCGTGGTCAGAAGTAAACGTTTCCACATAGTTTTTAATCCTCTGAAAGGCGTTTGCTGTTTAGGGTAGAGAGCCTGCTTAGACTGGACTAAAAAAGCGTGCATAATGGCGACACACTTCACAAAACAGAGCAATTTAAAGGAGTTACGTGCAGAGCGAGCAGTTTTCCAACAGGGGTATTATGGATAAAATCGCTGAGTAAAATTACAATGCCGGTTAAATAAATGTAATAAACAGAATCGCTTATGTTTAATGCCACTGGAAACGATTACAGGCAGGCGTACAAAACGGGTTATCCGGTTTGCGGTGAACAAAAAATGGGATTTGTGATTGTCCGCACAATCGATGGTGAAGACGAATCAGGCGCGAAACGTTTCTATGGCATTCGTTATTTAACGGTTAAATTTCCTGCGGTTAAAGTGTAATAAATAAGGTATTCATGTGCTGTCAGGGTCAAATGGAATAAAAAATAATATTGTGCTGCTTATTTTTAACGTTTAATTGCCGCAGTAACCCGAACCAGTCAGGCTGACGTAGTAAACTAAGGCGCTGAGTTACCAACATCGTGCATAGTCAGAACGAGGAATATGGACTTTTAGTGACTAATAAGGTGATTTTGTCTGATTTTCGGCTTTTTTCACCTGCAAGATCTGGACAGACCAAGCCCGCCCCCTATACTGAGCACTCCTTTGTTACTTCTATCTATTATGGCAATGATGACTGCGCACGATTACCTGCTTAAATTCCGCAAAGTAAATAATTCAGACAGTCTGGAAAAGCTTTTCGATCATCTTAATTACTCCCTGACCAATGATCTGGAAATTATCAATATGTACCGGGCTGCCGACCATCGACGCGCTGAACTGGTCTCTGGCGGACGGTTATATGATCTGGGCTGCGTACCAAAAACGGTGTGGCGCTACGTGGTCTGATTTCTCACTGATTTATCGCTTCGTTTACTGCTGACGTTGTCCGGATGGGCGTGCCTCTCTGGACATGTTATTCTGCTGCGCTTTGACTCTCCGAGACAGGAATAACTACGATGAATGAACAGGTTGCTGCGCCGCGCATTGGTGGCTGGCTTTTGCTGCCTCTGGCCTGGCTGATAATGACCCTGTTAACCACCGTTCTGGTGCTGGCGATGTATCTGACTCCCCTGTTTAATCCGGCGTGGCGTGTGGCGCTGTTTTCTCACGGCAGCACCCTCTTCTCATACTGGGCCATTTCCCTGCTTACCGCCGTGGCGGTCTGGGCCTATAGTCTTTGGATCAGCTGGCTGTTCCTGAAGCGCTCCCGACGCCTGCCGCGCCATTATCTGCTCTGGCTGCTGATTACCGTGCTACTGGCGCTGAAAACCTTTGCTTTCACACCCGTCGCTGATAGCCGAGCCCTTCAGACATTACTGCTGTCGCTGCTGGCCGCGGCGGTGTTTGTGCCCTATTTCAAACGCTCAGAACGGGTAAAAAAGACCTTTATCGCGCCGTAACGCGGTGAGTTGTGTCAGGAATTTAATACTGAGTGCGGTCTGCCGCCTTGCGGGTGGCGCGGGTGTTGAGATACGTCGCGCTATCAATGATAATAAGCCGCTTTCTGGCTCCCAGGCGAAAAAATGACCGATTATCTGCTTCTCTTTGTTGGCACCGTGCTGGTGAATAACTTCGTATTAGTGAAGTTTCTCGGCCTTTGTCCTTTTATGGGCGTTTCCAAAAAACTGGAAACGGCAATTGGCATGGGCCTCGCCACGACATTCGTCATCACGCTGGCGTCGATCTGCGCCTGGCTGGTCAATCATCTGATCCTGCTGCCGCTGGATCTGGTCTATCTGCGCACCATGGCGTATATCCTGGTGATCGCTGTTGTCGTGCAGTTCACCGAGATGGTAGTACGTAAGACCAGCCCGTCGCTCTATCGCCTGCTGGGTATTTTTCTGCCGCTAATTACCACCAACTGTGCGGTGCTGGGCGTGCCGCTGCTGAGTGTTAACCTCAACCACACCTTTATGCAGGCTGCGCTGTATGGTTTCAGTGCTTCCATCGGCTTTTCGCTGGTGATGGTCCTGTTCGCCGGTATGCGTGAGCGCCTGGTGCTGGCGAATGTTCCGGCCCCGTTCAAAGGCAACTCCATCGCCCTGATCACTGCGGGCCTGATGGCGCTGGCATTTATGGGCTTCAGCGGTCTGGTGAAATTCTGATGACCGCGATCTGGATTGCTGTTGCCGTATTAAGTGCGCTGAGCCTGGTGTTCGGCGCGCTGCTGGGTTACGCCTCGCGCCGCTTTGAAGTCGAAGAAGATCCTATCGTTGAGCAGATTGATGCCATTCTGCCGCAGAGCCAGTGTGGTCAGTGTGGCTATCCAGGCTGCCGTCCCTATGCGGATGCGGTCGGCAACAACGGCGAAGCGATCAATAAATGCGCGCCAGGCGGCGAGCAGACCATGCTCAAACTGGCTGCGCTGCTTAACGTTGATCCGCAGCCGATTGATGGCGATGAATCAGCGAAAGAGCCGGTGCGCACGGTGGCGTTTATTGACGAAGCCAACTGTATTGGCTGCACCAAATGTATTCAGGCCTGTCCGGTGGATGCGATTGTCGGGGCAACCCGCGCCATGCACACCGTGCTGAGCGATGTCTGTACCGGCTGCGATCTCTGCGTCGCACCCTGCCCGACAGACTGTATTGAAATGCGTCCGGTTGCCACCACACCAGCTAACTGGAAGTGGGATTTGAATACCATTCCTGTACGGGTGATTCCGGTAGATACTCATGCTTAATCTGTTTAACTTCCTGAAAAAAGAGAAGGTCTGGGATTTTCAGGGCGGTATTCATCCGCCGGAAATGAAAACCCAGTCTAACGGTACGCCACTCAGCGAACTGCCGTTGCCACACCGTTTTATTATCCCGCTGAAACAGCATATCGGACATGAAGGTGAGATCTGCGTTGCACCTGGCGACAAGGTGTTGCGCGGTCAGCCCCTGACGTTTGGCACGGGCCGTATGCTGCCGGTCCATGCACCCACTTCTGGTGTCATTGATGATATTGGTCAGCATATGACCGCGCATCCTTCGGGTTTGTCAGAACTGTGTATTTTTCTGACGCCCGACGGCGACGACCGCTGGATACCGCTTGATCCTCTGCCTGACTACCGTCAGCATCCGCGCGCCGACATTGTGCAACGTATTCACGACGCCGGCGTTGCGGGCCTGGGTGGCGCGGGCTTCCCTACCGCCACCAAACTCAAAGGCGGCCTGCGCGGGGTGAAAACCCTGATTATTAATGCGGCCGAGTGCGAGCCCTACATCACCGCGGACGATCGTCTGATGCAGGATTACGCCGCCGAAGTGCTGGAAGGCAGTCGCATTCTCGCATGGGTGTTGCAGGCTGAGCGGGTTTTGATTGGTATTGAAGATAATAAACCAGAGGCGATTGCCGCGCTGAAACAGGCATTGGGTAACGAACGCGATCTGCACATTCGCGTCATCCCGACTAAATACCCTTCTGGCGGCGCAAAGCAGCTGACCCGTATTCTGACCGGCATGGAAGTGCCACACGGCGGACGTTCCACCGATATCGGTGTGCTGATGCAAAACGTTGGCACCGCCTGGGCGGTTAAACGCGCCATAATTAATGGTGAGCCGATTACCGAACGTGTCGTGACGCTGACTGGCGAGTCAATTGCCCAGCCGCGTAACGTCTGGAGTCGTCTCGGCACCCCAATCAGCCATCTCTTGCACCATGTCGGTTTTACACCAGCACCGCGTCAGATGGTGATCATGGGCGGCCCGCTGATGGGCTTTACCCTGCCGTCGCTGGATGTGCCGGTGGTGAAGATCACCAACTGTATTCTCGCCCCCTCTCCCAGTGAGATGGGTAACAACGATGAAGAGCAGTCCTGCATTCGCTGTTCCGCCTGCGCCGATGCCTGTCCGGCTAAGCTGCTGCCTCAGCAGCTTTACTGGTTCAGCCAGGGCGGCGATCATGATAAAGCGCGCTCACACCACATTGATGACTGTATTGAATGTGGCGCCTGCGCCTATGTCTGCCCGAGCAATATTCCGCTGGTGCAATATTATCGCCAGGAAAAAGCGGAGCTGCGCGCCATCGATCTGGAAGCGAAACGCACGCTGGAAGCCAAAGCTCGCTTCGAAGCCCGTCAGGCAAGGCTGGAGCGCGAGAAACAGGCCCGTGAAGCGCGTCATGAGGAGGCAAAACAGCGTGTAGCCCGTACCGATACCAGTGAGCTGGCGGCTGCGAAAGCGCGGGTGAAAGCCCGCCAGGCCGCTGAACCGGATGAAGCGACGCTTGAAGCGCAACGTGAAGCCCGTCATGCGCAGGCGCGTCTGCGTCAGGCCGAGGCTCAGGCGGAAACCCAACCAGTAACGCGTCAGACTGTCGATCCGCGCAAAGCCGCGGTTGAAGCGGCCATTGCCCGAGCTAAGGTGAAGAAAGTGTCACCGGTTGATGCGGTGGAGACCGTGGCTGAAGCCAGCGTCGATCCGCGCAAAGCCGCTGTCGAAGCGGCGGTAGCCCGCGCTAAGGCGAAGAAAGCTGCACAGGCTGAAGCCGCGGCTCCGGCTGACACGGCGAACGTTTCTGACGCCGCGCCAGACGCCGCTGCTGAAACTGACCCGCGCAAAGCTGCGGTGCAGGCCGCCATTGCCCGCGCCAAAGCGAAGAAAGCCGCGCAGGCTGAAGCCGCGACTCCGGCTGACACGGCGAACGTTAGTGAAGTCGCGCCAGACGCCGCTGCCGAAACCGACCCGCGCAAAGCTGCGGTGCAGGCCGCGATTGCCCGCGCCAAAGCGAAGAAAGCCGCGCAGGCTGAAGCCGCGGCTCCGGCTGACACGGCGAGCGTTTCTGAAGCCGCGCCAGACGCCGCTGCCGAAACCGACCCGCGTAAAGCTGCGGTACAGGCCGCGATTGCCCGCGCCAAAGCGAAGAAAGCCGCACAGGCTGAAGGCGCGGATGCGGCGACGCCGGCTGACACGGCGAGCGAGTCTGAAGCCGCGCCAGGCGCCGCTGCCGAAACTGACCCGCGCAAAGCTGCGGTGCAGGCCGCCATTGCCCGCGCCAAAGCGAAGAAAGCCGCACAGGCTGAAGGCGTGGATGCGACGACTCCGGCTGACGCGGCGAGCGTTACTGAAGCCGCGCCAGACGCCGCTGCTGAAACCGATCCGCGTAAAGCTGCGGTGCAGGCCGCCATTGCCCGTGTCAAAGCGAAGAAAGCCGCGCAGGCTGAAAATGACGCGGAGACAGCTTCACGCGATGCCGCAGCAGTCGCTACTGCCGCGCATTTTGCGGTGGAGAAAGCGGAAGAGGCGCAGGAGCAGGCAAACAATGCGAATGCTGAACCTGAACAGGCACCTGAACTGAATCAACCCGATGATGCGCGCAAGGCCGCTATTGCTGCCGCCATCGCCCGTGCCAAAGCGCGTAAAGCGCAGTCGTATAAGACGCTTGAGGATTAAATGGCTTTTCGTATCGCAAGTTCTCCTTACACCCATAACCGCCGCAGCACAGGCAACATCATGCTGCTGGTGGTGCTGGCTGCAGTGCCTGGTTTTGCTGCACAATGTTATTTCTTTGGTTACGGCACCTTTTTGCAGGTCCTGCTTGCGACGCTCACCGCCTGGCTGACCGAGGCGGCCATTCTGCGGCTGCGTAAAGCGCCCGTTGGCAGCACCCTGGCGGATAACTCTGCGTTACTGACTGCTGTGCTGATTGGTATCAGCCTGCCCCCGCTGGCGCCCTGGTGGCTGGTGGTGATCGGTACGCTGTTTGCTGTGGTCATTGCTAAACAGCTTTATGGCGGTCTGGGACAGAACCCGTTTAACCCGGCGATGGTCGGCTATGTGGTGCTGCTGATCTCCTTCCCGGTGCAAATGACCAGCTGGCTGCCGCCTGACACCCTTCAGGCGATCAAACCGGGGCTGATGGACAGTCTTAGCATGGTGTTCAGTGGCCATACGCTGGCGGGCGAAACCATGCAGCAGTTGCAGATGGGAGTGGATGGCATCAGCCAGGCGACGCCGCTTGATACCTTTAAAACCGGTTTACGCGCCGGTCACAGCGCAGAGCATTTGCTGGCCCAGCCGATCTACAGCGGCGTGCTGGCGGGCCTGGGCTGGCAGTGGGTCAATGTCGGATATCTGGTGGGCGGCCTGTTCCTGCTGTGGAAAAGTGCGATTCGCTGGCATATCCCTGCAGCCATGCTGCTGTCACTGGCGTTCTGCGCCACGCTGGGCTGGTTCTTCTCACCGGAATCACTCAACAGTCCGCTGATTCACCTGTTCTCCGGTGCCACCATGCTGGGGGCGTTCTTTATTGCCACCGATCCGGTGACCGCCTCCACCACCAATCGGGGTCGCCTGATCTATGGTGCGCTGATTGGATTGCTGGTCTGGCTGATTCGCAGCTTTGGCGGCTATCCTGATGGCGTGGCATTTGCTGTGCTGTTGGCAAACATCTGCGTGCCGCTCATCGATTACTACACCCAGCCGCGCGTTTACGGCCATCAGAAGGATTAAGCGATGCTGGAGACGATTCGCAAAAATGGTGTGACGCTGGCGATTTTCGCCGCAATTACCACGGCTGCTACTGCAGTAGTTAATACGGTCACTAAACCGACAGTGGAGCATCAGACCCTGCTTCAGCAGAAAAATTTGCTGGATCAGGTGGTGCCTGAAGACCTTTATGACAACAATATTCAGCAGGATTGTTACGTTGTCACAGATGCTGCACTGGGGAATAGCGCCCCGCACCATCTCTTCCTGGCGCGTAAAGGCGGCCAGCCGGTCGCTGCCGCACTGGAGACAACTGCGCCTGACGGCTACTCTGGTGCGATACAGATGCTGGTCGGTGCTGATTTCCAGGGTAAAGTACTGGGCGTGCGGGTGATCGAACACCATGAGACGCCTGGTCTGGGCGATAAGATTGAATTACGCATTTCTGACTGGATCAACAGCTTTAATGGCAAAGTGGTTCATGGTCCGGCGGATAAAGCGTTTGCGGTTAAGAAAGATGGCGGCGACTTCGATCAGTTCACCGGCGCCACCATTACCCCACGCGCGGTGGTCAATGCGACCAAACGCACCGCGCTGTTGATGAAAACGCTTCCGGAGAAACTCTCTTCGTTACCGGCATGTGGAGACGCAAATGAGTGAAGCTAAAAGTCTGCTGGTGGGTGGACTGTGGAAAAACAACTCGGCACTGGTGCAGCTGCTGGGCCTGTGCCCACTGCTGGCGGTTACGGCGACGGCAACGAATGCGCTGGGTTTAGGGCTGGCCACCACGCTGGTGCTGACCCTGACCAACAGTTTTATTTCGGCCTCGCGCCGTTGGGTGCCGTCTGAAATTCGTATCCCGATTTATGTGATGATCATCGCCTCCGTGGTGAGCTGCGTGCAGATGCTGATCAACGCCTACGCCTATGGTCTCTATCAGTCGCTGGGGATTTTTATCCCACTCATTGTCACCAACTGCATTGTGGTTGGTCGCGCTGAAGCGGTCGCCTCTAAAAGCAGCATCCCGCTTGCCGCGCTGGATGGTTTTGCCATCGGCATGGGCGCGACCTGCGCCATGGTAGTGCTGGGTTCGCTGCGTGAAATTATCGGCAGTGGCACACTGTTTAACGGCGCCGATCAGCTGCTCGGCCCATGGGCGAAATCGCTGCGTATCGAAGTGGTCCATTTCGATTCACCGATGCTGCTGGCAATGCTGCCGCCTGGCGCGTTTATCGGCCTCGGCATGATGCTGGCGGGTAAATACCTGATCGATCAGAAGATGAAACAGCGGGCTGCCCTGCGTGCTCAGGCTGCTGAAAACACGGCACCTCAGAACGCCGTCGGGAAGCCGGTGTGAACCAGACTAAACGCACCGAGATTCTTCATCGCCTGCAGCAGAACAATCCGCATCCCACCACCGAGCTGAACTTCAGCTCGCCGTTTGAGCTGCTGATTGCGGTACTGCTGTCGGCGCAGGCGACCGATGTCAGCGTCAACAAAGCCACCGCAAAGCTCTATCCGGTGGCGAATACGCCTGCCGCGATGCTGGCGCTAGGCGTGGATGGCGTAAAGGAATACATCAAGACTATCGGCCTGTTTAACAGCAAAGCGGAAAATGTGATTAAGACCTGTCGCATTCTGCTTGAGCAGCACAACGGAGAAGTGCCGGAAGATCGTGCGGCGCTGGAAGCCCTGCCTGGTGTTGGCCGTAAAACGGCCAATGTAGTGCTGAATACCGCCTTTGGCTGGCCGACAATTGCCGTTGATACTCACATCTTCCGCGTCAGCAACCGGACAAAATTTGCGCCGGGTAAGAATGTGGAAGAGGTGGAGCAGAAGCTGCTGAAGGTGGTTCCGGCTGCCTATAAAGTTGACTGCCACCACTGGCTGATTCTGCATGGCCGTTACACCTGCGTGGCGCGCAAGCCCCGTTGCGGCTCATGCCTGATTGAAGACCTCTGCGAGTATCCCGACAAAGTCGAGTGATTCGCCTGACTAACCCGCTGCGGCGGGTTTTTTATTGTCTGGTTGAACCCTCTGTAACCTTCTTTCCAGTCCGGTTCCCCCTTTTCGCCGCACGCTCTGGCTCGTCTGAATACCTCCACTGTTTGTCGGGTTGTTACATTGAGGTTGATGATGGAAAATCGCCGCCCCTGACGATAAGAAAATGTTATGACACGGTGAGTAAAGTAATGATCAAAGGTTCTTCTGCGGAGAGACATCCGCTGCGCCTGTTTCTGGCACGATTCTGGCCACATCCGCTGACAGTAAGTAAAAAGCATGTGGTGATTGCCGGACTGGGTGCGGGCATTGGCCTGGTACTCACCAGTCTGCTGAGTCACTGGATGCTGGGGGAGCTGAATCTGTGGTTTGTTGCCCCGGTGGGTGCTTCGGCCGTTTTACTCTTTGGTCTGCCCGCCAGTCCGCTGGCGCAGCCGTGGGCCATCGTCGGCGGCAACACCCTGTCCGCGCTGGCGGGCGTCACCGTCAGCCAGCTCATCCCCGATCCGGCGATTGCCTGCGGCGTCGCGGCCTGCGTGGCGATCCTGTTGATGTTTCAACTGCGCTGTCTGCATCCACCCGGCGGCGCAGTCGCGCTAACCGCTATTCTGGGCGGACCTTCCGTGGAGCAACTGGGTTATCAGTTTGTCCTTACGCCGATCATGCTTAACTCACTGACACTGGCGCTGCTTGCATTGCTGTTTAATAATCTGGCCGGTCGCCGCTATCCCCACCCACTGGCGCCGCAGGAGGTTAAACCGGAGCCGATCGCGATGCCGGTCTCGCTGACGCGCGCCGATCTGCATCAGGCTTTACAGGGCGGTGAACTGCTGGATATTGATGAAGACGATCTGCAGGAATTGCTGCTGCGAGCCGAAGAGATTGCCGGACGCCGTCAGGTTAACGGCTGAAACCTGCCTGTTGTGGCTGTCGGTCCTCCGCTTTTCTCCTTGCGGAGGCGGGGATGCCGACATTGATCGCTGCCACACTTTTGCTTAGCCGCTGCGCCAGCCATATCCAATAACATATTGATAACACAGCCACCCAGGCCGGACGCCCATCGGGTCCTGGGCGAATGCCCATAGAGCTGCCCTTTTGCGCGCCCTACACTTTGCTCTTCTTTACGTTTCTTACGAGGAAGACCGATGGATAGCGCCTTGTCCCCCCAGCAAGATGAGCTGATCGCCTCCGCCATCAAAAAATTCTTCACCCATATCATCCCCATGCTGGTGGTGATGCTGATCATTAACCAGATCGATCGCGCCAATATTGGCTTTATCAAGGCGGAACTGCGTACCGATGCCGGGATCAGCGCGGCGGCTTTTGGTCTGGGTGCGGGCCTGTTTTTTATCGGCTATGCGCTGTTTGAAGTTCCCAGTAATCTGATGATGAAGCGCTTTGGCGCCCGCGTCTGGCTGACACGCATTATGATTACCTGGGGACTGGTGGTGGTCATGACGGGTTTCGTCACCTCACCCATCCAGTTTTACCTGCTGCGTTTTTTACTCGGCGTGGCTGAAGCAGGTTTCTTTCCCGGCGTACTGTTCTATTTCCGTCAGTGGGTCCCGAATGCCTGGCGCGGCCGGGCCACTGCGATGGTGCTGAGTGCAACTGCGGGCGCCTTCCTCTTCTCCGGGCCAATCACTGGCGCCATTCTGATGATGCACGATTTTTCAGGCATTGCCGGCTGGAAATGGGTGATGTTTCTTGAAGGCGGTGCTTCCGTGCTGGTCGGTATTCTCGCCGCATGGGTACTGGTGTCACGCCCCGGCGACGCACGCTGGCTGAGCGATGCGGAGAAACAGGCCCTGATACAGCAGCTGAATAGTGAAGAGGCACAGCGTGACGAGCTTAACCGCGCGCCCGGTAAAATGTCGCTGTTACGTAATCGCAGCCTGCTGTTCTTCTGCGCGATCTTCTTCACCATGACCATGACAGGCTATACCCTGGTGTTCTGGCTACCGCAGATTATTCAGCGTATTCAGGGCTTCAGCAGTTTTGGCATCGGCATTCTCACCGCCGTACCCTGGCTTTGCGCCATTATTGCCATCAACCTGCTGAGTCGCTTTTCAGACCGCCACCGCGACAAACTCGATAAAGCGCTGGGCGTCGCCATGCTGGTCGCGGCCTGCGGCACCTTTATGGCTACGCTGGGTTCTCCATGGTTTGGCTTCCTGGCGATGATCGTGGCCTGTATCGGCTCGAAAGTCAGCGCCACCTTTTTCTGGCCGATGCCGCAGGGAGAACTGCCTGCCTCAATTGTTGCGCCTGGGATTGCGCTGGTGAACTCTGTTGGCAACCTTGGCGGCTTCTTCGCACCGACGGTGTTTGGCTATCTGGAGATGAAGACAGGCTCCACCACCGGCGGTCTCTATGCCCTGACCAGCGTCTCGCTGCTGACCGGGCTGTGGCTGCTGCTGCGCCGCAAGCCCTCCCCGCCTTCCCTTGATCCTATGGAGAATCACAATGTCAGACAGTCCAGTCATTAAAACAATGCGGGTGGTGCCTGTCGCCGGATATGACAGCATGCTGCTGAACATTGGCGGCGCGCACAACTGCTATTTTACCCGCATTCTGGTGATCCTGACCGATTCCGCTGGCCGTACCGGCGTCGGCGAAAGTCCCTGCCACGCCTCAACACTGGCGCTGCTGGCGCGCTTTCGTCCGCAGATTGAGGGCAGCGATCTGCTGCGGCTGAATGCCACCGTCGCGACGCTGTTTGCCAGCGACGCACGACACCAGCAGACCGCGCACACCGACGACATTCATATTCCGCAGATGAATCCCGAGAAGTTTTACAACGCCACCGCAGCCATTGAAGCTGCGCTACTTGACCTGCTGGGCCAGCACCTGAATCTGCCGGTTGCCGAGTTACTTGCCAGCGGCAAGCAGCGCGATCGCGTGCCAGTACTTGGCTATCTGTTCTATATCGCCGACCGTAACCTGACCAGCATGGACTATCAGGCGGGCCACGCTGGTGGTGATGCCTGGCTGCAACTGCGTCATGAGAAAGCGATGGATGCGGATAGCGTGGTGCGGCTGGCGGAGGCGGCAGCCGATCGCTATGGCTTCCGGGATTTTAAACTGAAGGGCGGCGTTCATCATGCCGAAGTGGAAGTGGAAACGGTTAACGCCCTGCTGACACGTTTTCCTCAGGCACGGGTAACGGTTGATCCCAATGCCAGCTGGTCGCTGGATGAGGCCATTTATTATGGTAAACAGCTGGCGGGCCGGATTCCCTATCTGGAAGATCCCTGCGGCGCGGAGCAGGGCTATTCCGGCAGGGAAACGCTGGCGGAGTTTAAGCGAGCCACGGGTATTCCGGTCGCCACCAATATGATCGCCAATGACTGGCGACAGTTGCAGCATGCCTTACAGCTTAATGCCATCGACATCCCCCTGGCCGACCCGCATTTCTGGACGATGCGTAATGCACATACCGTGGCGCAGTTGTGCCATGAATGGGGCCTGACAACCGGCTGCCACTCAAACAACCATTTTGATGTATCACTGGCAATGGTGGCGCATCTGGGAGCCGCGGCACCGGGCGACAGACTGACTGCGTTTGATACCCACTGGATCTGGCAGGATGGTCAGCAGCTGACGCAGCATGCGCCGCAGATTCGGGATGGCTTTCTGGAACTGCCTGAGGGGCCAGGATTGGGTATTACCCTGGACATGGCGCGGGTCGAAGCTGCCCATGAACTCTACCATTCGCTACCTGATAAAAACCGAAACGACGCGTTGGGCATGCAGTTTCTGATTGATAACTGGACGTTCAACGCGAAACGACCGGCCCTGTTGCGCTGATGACCGCCATCCTGTGACAGTGTCACAGGATGGCTTTGTTTAGCGTTGCGCCAGTGCCGCCTGCATCCATGCAATCACCAGCGGAGAGTCTTTTTCCTGCAGTGCCGCGCGCTCAGACTGGAACAGCGTAGCCACATAGAAAGGATGATCCGGTAACTCCACGCCGCGAACGTCACCGGCATCATCCCTGGCGGTAATGCGCAGCGTATTATCGCCCAGCGCGTCACTGAATTCCGGGTTAACGCCAAAGTTACAGTGGTAGCCCTCGTCGCTCTCCAGCGTCCCGTAAGCCAGAGCAATACGGGAACCCGCTTCAAACCTCACCTTGCCACGCTGCTCCACCAAAGAGCAACTCAGCGGGGCAATGACCATCCGTCCGCCGGTATCCGTTTCAGCATGACGGGCATCGTGCCAGCCCAGGACGTTGCGCGCATACTCGATCACCGCATACTGGAATCCCCCACAGGAACCCAGGAAAGGTTTACCGCTCTCCCGCGCCCAGCGTAGGGTTTCAAATACGCCATTATCGTTGCGGTAAGGACTGCCAGGAACAACCCAGACCGCATCACTGCGCGTCAGGTCTGTCTGTTCGAGGTGGTCAGTAGCGATCCAGTTCGTTTCAACGATAAGATTTAGCCGACGTGAAGCACGTTCAATAGCAAGGGGGATAGCCTGATGGGCAACCGCATCGGCGCGGTAGTCACCGACGAGAGATAAATGCAGTGGAGACGGCATGAACAGATCCTTCCTGGAGAAATTGAGAGGTTACAGTAATGTTAATTTTCTGTCGAGGGTGACATTGCGCTTCCGCGTATTGATAAGATTTTAATATGACTGCGCGGTTTTTAACCGGCGGTCTGAGGTCATTTTAACTTCCTGCTGGCCGCCCCATGACCTCCACTTCCCCTCCCGATCTCACGACGCAATCGGTTTCTTTTTTTGCTTTCTGAAATAAATCATCTGATTGTGCGCCGGATCGCCTTTTGACTCTTTTTTCGCCAGTGCCGGGCAGGTAATGTCTGATAATTCGTCAGATTGACTGTGATTCAGCCAGTAACCTGTCATTAGCACTGTCTGATTATTATTCAACAACCGATTTATCTGGTTAGCTTCGATTTAGCAGTTAATATCATTACTCGCTAGTGCAAGGTGCTCATTCAGAGTATCTGTACTAATATTTTTTGCTGCTTCAACATTTAAAACCAATTAACGATTTGTTATAAGTTTTTTAACCCAACATCCCTGGATTCAACGGGTTGCCAGAAAATTCTTGCCCTGACGCCCGTAATCAGCCAAATTAGTCGCCGCTTTTCCCTTCTAATAACAATCTTGCGCATGGAAAACTCACATGACGCGGACTTAATTCCTGTCCCGAAACAGGGTGTGAAAAAACTGAGGTACATGTGTCAACTGCAAACAAACACACTGATGAGGCTGTCAGTCTCAATGCGTTTAAACAGCCGAAGGCGTTCTATTTAATCTTCTCGATCGAATTATGGGAACGTTTTGGATTCTATGGCCTGCAGGCCATTATGGCGGTTTACCTGGTGAAGCAACTGGGATTGTCTGAATCAGACTCCATTACCCTGTTCTCTTCATTCAGTGCGCTGGTTTATGGGCTGGTCGCGATTGGCGGCTGGCTCGGTGATAAAGTGCTGGGCACTAAACGCGTCATCGTGTTGGGCGTGCTGGTGCTTGCATTGGGTTATGCGCTGGTCGCGTTCTCCGGTCATAACGTCAGCATTGTCTATATTGGCATGGCGACCATCGCGGTCGGTAGCGGCCTGTTCAAGGCAAACCCCTCTTCGCTGCTCTCGACCTGTTACGACAAAGATGATCCGCGTCTCGACGGTGCGTTCACCATGTTCTATATGTCGATCAACATCGGTTCCCTGTTTTCGATGATGCTGACACCGTGGTTAGCCGCGAAATATGGCTACAGCGTCGCCTTCTCACTGTGCGTCATTGGCCTGGTTATTACCCTGTTTAACTTCCTGTTCTGTAAACATATGGTCAAGGATTACGGCTCTAAGCCAGACTTTGCGCCTTTGCAGGTCGGTAAACTGCTGATGACTCTTATGGGCGTCGTTGTGCTGATCGCGCTGGCCAACTGGATGCTGCATCATCAGGTTATTGCACGACTGGTGCTGGCGGTGATTGCGCTGGGTATTTTGCTGGTGTTTGCCAAAGAAGCCTTTGCGCTGCACGGCGCGGCGCGTCGTAAGATGATTGTGGCCTTCCTGCTGATGGTCGAAGCGATTCTGTTCTTCGTCCTCTATATGCAGATGCCAACATCGCTCAACTTCTTCGCTATCCGTAACGTTGAACACACCATTCTTGGTATTACGTTTGCGCCAGAGCAGTTCCAGGCACTGAACCCGTTCTGGATCATGCTGGCCAGTCCGCTGCTGGCGGCGCTCTATAACAAGCTGGGCGATAAACTGCCCATGCCGCACAAGTTTGCCTTTGGTATGGTGCTCTGCTCCGCTGCGTTCCTGGTGCTGCCGGTGGGTGCAAAGTTCGCCAGTGATGCAGGCATCGTTTCTGTAAACTGGCTGATCCTGAGCTATGCGCTGCAGAGTATTGGTGAGCTGATGATCTCCGGCCTCGGCCTGGCGATGGTCGCGCAGCTCGTGCCACAGCGCCTGATGGGCTTCATTATGGGTTCCTGGTTCCTGACCACGGCAGGTGCAGCTGTGATTGCAGGTAAAGTAGCAAACCTGATGGCCGTGCCTGAAAACGTAACCGATCCGCTGATTTCGCTGGCAACTTACAGTCGCGTATTCCAGCAGATTGGTATCGTGACGGCGGTGATTGCTCTGCTGATGCTGATTACGGCGCCGTTGCTGAACCGCATGACACAGGCGCAGGATAGCGACGCCAGATCAAACGATGTGAAAGCGTAATCGCTGCCACGTGACAAATCAGCCGGGCTCTGCCCGGCTTTTTTATGCCTCACACTCCCCCTTAACAGATCCCTGATCCTTATCACTGGTAATTCCATCCTGAGTCTTTACTATGCTGTGATCCCACTGCAACAAGGAGTACATGGTCATGAAACTGTTTTGCAAAGCAGGAGCCTGCTCTCTCTCTCCCCACATTGTTATGCGCGAATGCGGGCTGGACTTCACGCAGGTGAATGTTGATCTGGCAACCAAACTCACCGAACGGGGCGACGATTTTCGCCAAATCAACCCTAAAGGTCAGGTGCCCGCGCTGCAGCTCAGCGATGGTACCGTGCTGACGGAAGGCGCCGCGATTGTACAGTATCTGGCAGACCTCAAACCCGATCGCCATCTTCTGGCGCCGGTTGGCAGCCTGACGCGTTATCACACTCTGGAGTGGCTGAGCTACATCGGCAGCGAGCTGCACAAAAGCTTTGGGCCGCTGTTTCGCCCCGGATACTCCGATGAGGTGAAAGCGCAGACCCGCAACCAGCTGGAAGCGAAATTCCGCTATGTCGATGAGTCATTACGTGACAGGCAGTGGCTGATGGGGATGCATTTCAGCGTCGCGGATGCTTATCTGTTTGTGGTGACGCGCTGGGCAAAAGCGCTGGGGCTGGATTTGTCCGGCTTTACGGCACTTGGGGCATGGTTTGATCGTGTCGCGGAACGTCCTGCGGTGCAGGCGGCGCTGAAAGCGGAAGGCTTAGCCTGAGAGAACAGGGCCGGTTAACCGGCCCTGATGCGTTACAGCTTTTCTGCCGTGAAGTGCTGCGTCGGACGGGCAATGGCATCCTGTGCCGCCACCAGCTGCAGCTCATACTCGCCCATCTCATGAGTTTTCAGCATCACCTCATACACCGCTGCAGTGACGTGCTCCAGCGCATCCTGCAGTGATTTGCCGTGCAGCAGATTAACCAGCAGCAAACCACTGGTAAGATCGCCCACGCCGACGGGCTGACGGACACCGAAATCGACCAGCGGACGGCTGATGTGCCACGCGTCTTCTGCTGTTACCAGCAGCATCTCAAAACGGTCGCTGCGACGCCCTGCGCGTGCCAGATGCTTCACCAGCACCACACGTGGTCCCTGGGAAATCAGTGCCCGCGCAGCGTCTACCGCCGCGTCGACGTCAGTGATTGTACGTTCACTTAGCATCTCCAGCTCAAGCAGGTTCGGGGCGATAATGTCGCTGGCTGGCATCGCCATCTTGCAGTGGAACTCCGCCACACCCGGTGCCACGATGCAGCCTTTTTCCGGATGACCCATCACCGGGTCGCAGAAATACCAGGCCTGTGGGTTAGCCGCTTTGACCTGACGAACAATCTGCAGAATCTGCTCGCCCTGCTCCGCCGAGCCCAGATAACCGCTCAGCACCGCGTCACAGGTCTTCAGGCGGTCGATATCCGCAATGCCTTTAACGATGTCGGTTAAATGCGTTGCAGGCATGACCGTGCCGGTCCAGTGGCCATACTGCGTATGGTTGGAAAACTGCACGGTGTTCAGCGGCCAGACGTTTGCACCCAGGCGACGCATCGGAAATTCAGCTGCCGCGTTACCTGCATGACCAAATACAACGTGCGACTGAATCGCTAAGATATTTTTCACTAGTTTGCCCTGTCCTGCCTTGCCATAAAAAAGGGCCGGAAACCGGCCCTAAATCTTACTGCCAGTTAATCAGGCAGTAATGTTTCTTACCGCGACGCAGCAGCGTGTAGCGGTTAAACAGTTTGTCGCTGTCGCTGAAGCGGTATTCCGCATCGGACTGTTTTTCACCGTTCAGTGAGACGGCATTCGAACCGATCATGGTGCGAGCCTGGCCGCGAGACGGCACGAGCTCCGCTTTCACCAGCGCCTGCTGCAGGTCATCGTCTGCGCCCAGCGCGATAGTTGGCATACCATCCTGCGCCAGTTGCTCAAAGTCAGCTTCCGTCATTTCGCTTACCGAACCGGAGAAGAGGCTGGCGGTGATGCGTTTCGCCGCCGTCAGGCCCGCTTCGCCATGCACCAGACGCGTGACCTGCTCAGCCAGCACATACTGCGCGCGTGGCGCGGTACCGCTGTTTTTGTCCTCTTCTTCCAGCGCGTTGATCTCTTCTATGCTCAGGAAGGTGAAGAACTTCAGGAAACGATAGACGTCAGCATCCGCGGTGTTGATCCAGAACTGATAGAACTTGTACGGACTGGTTTTCTTCGCATCCAGCCAGACTGCGCCGCCTTCCGTTTTACCGAATTTGGTGCCGTCAGACTTGGTGATCAGCGGAACGGTCAGGCCAAAGACCTGGTTCTGATGCAGACGACGGGTCAGATCGATACCAGAGGTGATGTTACCCCACTGATCGGAGCCGCCGATCTGCAGCGATACGCCGTGCAGTTCATTCAGGCAGGCAAAGTCATAACCCTGCAGCAGATTGTAGGAGAACTCGGTAAAGGAGATGCCCTGATCGTCACGGTTCAGACGCTGCTTCACTGCTTCTTTGTTAATCATCTGGTTAACAGAGAAGTGCTTGCCGATATCACGCAGGAAGGTCAGCACGTTCATGCTGCCGAACCAGTCGTAGTTGTTGGCGGCGATGGCGCTGTTGCTGCCGCAATCGAAGTCGAGGAATGGCGCCACCTGCTGGCGGATCTTTTCAACCCATTCGTTGACGGTGTCACTGGTATTAAGTTTACGCTCTGCGGCTTTAAAGCTTGGATCGCCAATCAGGCCGGTTGCACCCCCGACCAGGGCTACCGGCTTGTGGCCGGCATCCTGAAAACGCTTCAGGCAGAGCAGCGGTACCAGATGACCCAAATGCAAGCTGTCAGCAGTGGGGTCGAAGCCGCAATAGAGCGAAATTGGCCCCTGTGCCAGTTTCTCTGTTAACGCGGCTTCATCCGTCACCTGGGCGATAAGGCCCCTCTCCTGCAATTGTTGTATCAGGTTACTGCTGGTCATTACTGACTCCAAATTGATCAGACTGCACCTATGCTGGTACACAGCTTTCCGCTGACTTGCGGAATCGAAAAAAATCAGGGCTATAGCATAAAGCGCTGGCGCTTTCTGTGCCAGCGCTGATAGGGAGAAATCGTGCAGATTCAGGGAGCCAGACGGTCGATTTTCCAGCCGTCATTGTCGCGCTGGTAGATGAAACGATCGTGCAGACGATGTTCGCCCCCCTGCCAGAACTCCATTGTGTGAAATTTCACCCGGTAACCGCCCCAGAAGCTGGGCAGCGGCACCTCGCCCTGCTGAAACTTCTGTTTAAGCTCAAGGAACTTCCCTTCCAGAATCCCGCGCGCCGAAATCCGGCTCGACTGCTTCGATACCCAGGCACCAATCTGACTGTCACGCGGGCGGCTGTGGAAATATTTCAGCACCTCCAGCGGCGACAGTTTTTCCACTTTGCCCAGCACCATCACCTGACGTTCCAGAAAGTGCCACGGGAAGTGCAGGCAAATGCGCGGATTGTGCGCCAGCTGTAACGCCTTACGGCTGCCGAGGTTGGTGTAAAACACCATGCCCTGCGCATCAAAGTGTTTCAGCAGCACAATACGCTGCCACGGCTGACCCTGCTCATCCACGGTGGCCACGGTCATGGCAGTAGGATCGGGCAGTTTTGCCTCACAGGCCTGGCTCAGCCACTGTTCAAACAGCGCGATCGGATTGTCCGGCAGATCCTTGCGACGCAATCCGCCGCGGGTATATTCACGCCGCAGATGGGCAATGGTGTGTAGCGTTTCGCTGTCGCTCATTAATGCTCGCCTATTCAGAGATAAAGTCAGCTGGCAGGTTGCAGCTCACAATCATTCACGACAATTTTATCGTTACGTTCGATAAATGCGCCGTTTCCTTTGGACCAGAAAACATAGGTGTCATCGCTGTAGCGCGCGCCGGAGGCGGAGACGGTCTGCTTCAACGTTAAAGGCTTGCCATCCATAATGAAACTTACCTGCTCCTGCGCCTCGTCCAGCGTCACGGTCAGGGGCATTGTTCCGCAGCGATAATGCAGGGTCTGTGGCGATGCCGGCTGTTTATGCATCAGGCTACAGCCTGACAATAGCAGCACCGCGACAACGGTTAATCCTTTCAACATAAGCGGGTCTCCTTCACGAGTGAAGCTGGCATTATAAGAAGGATTTGTCGCGAAGTAAGTGGGAATCCGCGCCAATCTGGAGGATGCTGTCAGCCAGGCTGAATTATTGCGCCTTTTCAGACGGTTGTCTGAATGCACAGGCCGTGTTATCAGGCTACGCTCTATAGATCTTAAGCGAGGAAGACAAACATGAAATTTGATAACGAAGATGCATTTAAGCTGGCCGTGGCGTTTATGAACCATAAAGAGAATGCCACCATCGCCAGCAGCTACTTTAAAACCTTTATCGACACCTACCAGAAGTTTGACCGCTGGCTGAGCGCATCTGACCCGGTCAGCGCCATGAAAGCGGAAAAAGCGGCCGCCAAAGCGGGCGAAGACTCTATTCTCTGATCCTTTTTCACGGGTCCGATAGCCCTTCAGGCGTCGGACCCGCGAATAGCGCCAGGTGCCGCCATCGATGTGGCATCCTGCATGCGATTCTTCCGCGTTAACGGAATTATCTGCGCTCTCTATTTCCCGCTTTTGCTCCGTTTTTTATTTCGATGCGGTCAGGGCTCAGCTGAAACGCATAAACAGCCGCATGCATTTGCAATAAATGCTATTCGCCGGCGCCATGCCTGCTAATTAACGCAATACACTCTGTTTTTGTATAAAAAACAGGCATCGACGCGCGACAGAGCCAGCAAAATTTATAAAGCCGTCTATGCTGTAAACGTCTGGATATACTTCATGGAGCAGAAAAATGAAAATGAAAACCCTGTCAGCCATCGCGCTGCTGGCACTCTCTTTAGGTACGCTTGCAGGTTGCGCCTCGAATCAGTCTATTAAGACGACCGATGGCCGCACGATTGTGACTGACGGCAAACCGCAGATTGATTCAGATACCGGTCTTGTTTCTTACCGTGATGCTCAGACAGGAAAAACTGAGCAGATCAATCGTAATGAAATCAGTAATATGAGCGAACTCGACAACTAATATAAGGTGAAGACGATGAAAAAAGCGCTGATTTTACCTCTCGCCGCATTGATTGGTATGACCGTATTAACTGGCTGCACCCGTACCAGTTATGCGATTCAGACTAACGATGGACGCACCATTATTAGTGATGGCAAGCCTTCTGAATCGGATGCTGGCCTGCTGGCCTATACCGATGCCAATGGTGTGAAGCAGCAGATTAATAAAGCAGACGTTAAAGCCGTCTCTGAAGTTCCGCACAAATAATCGCAATGCTGTTCTCGCGTTAATAAAGTCGCTTAAGAGCGGCTTTATTTTTGCCTTTTTTTCGCCTTTTACCTGATATAGCCTCACTCTCAGAGCGGGCTTTTTTAAAGCAGAAATATCCGATGCGATATGGCAATAATATTGCAAAGCATTATAAGGAACTGTGCAATTTATCGTTTATACAGGCGTAAAAAACCGACTGGAAAATGCTGTTGCGCACAGGCCACATCACTTATCTGAATTTCAGGCAAACGTCTGCTTCTTTAACCAGAACAATAGTTCAACCTGTTCACTTCAAAAATAATCTATTGTTTTTTATTATTTACTATCATGAAGTTATATCATGACACAAAGGTTCCCTTTATTTTTAACAAAATTATCTGGTGCCGTCTGTAACTTATGACCTTTTAGTCCAGCGCCTCTTTAACTAGACTATTTATATCGCTATCAATCAGGAGGCTATAAATGATTTATCACGATACAACGACTGGTCATATGATTCTTGGTGAAGCAGCAATTAATCTGGCATTTGAAGAACAGGATATTACGCTGGTATCGCTGATTCGTCAGTTGGGCGAAATGGCCGAAAAGGAGCGCAGCGATGAACGTGTAGAGCAGATTGCTGATGCACGACACTGGCTCAAAGGTTTCATTGAAGATTCGCCTCGTGACCGCGCCGAATTAAACTGGCTGGTCGAGACCGGGCAGGCACCGGTTTCCCTGAAAGATTATCGGTAGTCATAAGGCTTCGACGTTCATTTCTCATGAGAGCCGGACGCCCTTCTGGCTCTCATGCGCTTCATACTGCTGTCCCTTTGCTTCTCTTTACGGCCGCTCTCTCGCTGCCCGGCATCCTGACCAAAAAACGTCATTCATCATTACGCTGAAATAACTGTACAGATTCACTTTTTGCGTATAACTTCGCGGCTATTCGATCGTTTTTACATCAACAGCCAGGAAACGCACCATGTACCCGAACCCGAGACTGCCGCGGACGGCAGACGATATCGCCCGTTATTTCAATGCGGCAAGCCTGCCCTCACAGCAGGAGACACTGGGACAGGTAGTCGTGGAAATTTTGCATGCCGGCGGGAATGTGAACCGTAAGTCGATCTGTACCAAACTCCTGCGTCGCCTCGAAACAGCGTCCACTGAGGAAGAAGAGCGCCACTATCGCGCGCTCATCAGCCTGCTGTTTGGTCGTTAATCATCGCCACGCTTCGCCCCGGTCAGCGCGTCAGTGGCTCCCCACTCTCCGTCACCCGCTGTGCCTGAGGATGTTTCGCTGTCTGGGTTTCAAACCCACCACGGGCGGCAAAAACAGAACAGCCAATGGCTGCCACGAGTGTCAGTAAGATTGAAGTTTTCACGAAACGGGCCTTAATTTTCCACGCAATAGAATAAAGCGTAAAAGCCTGGCACATAATCAGACCCGGGGAAAGGAAGCGGAAGAATTTCTCTGTCCGGAAAGCGTATATCAGAGAAGCGCCTGTTTACGGATGCTGCGGTCCCCACTCAGAACACTTATCCCAGTATTTTCAATGCCAGCGCCAGCGTCTGCTCTTCATGGATCACATCACTGACTTTGCCCGACACGCGCATACCGTATGCGATGCAGAGAATTAAACCGGCTGCGGCTTCACTGTCCAGCGTGCGATTGATAGAGCCATCCTGTTGTCCCAACTCCAGCAATGAAACCAGGAAGCGCTGACTACGCTTGATGACATCATCAATGCGCTGCGCAAGATCTTCATCCATCGTCTGCAGCGCAATGGCGCTGGACACCACCAGACAGCCGCATCGCCCCTCAATGGCACGCGCCGAATCCAGGTAGAACTGTAACAACTCCGTGATTTTATCCCGTCCGCTGACACAGGGTGCCAGACGGCGGCGCAGTTCGGTATTTCTCAGCAACAGATAACGTTCGAACACCAGCAGAAAGAGGGAGCGTTTGTCTTTAAACGCTTTATAGATGCTGCCTGCGGAGAGGTTCATCGCCTCCCCCAGATCGCCTATTGATGCCGCGTGATAGCCTTTTTGCCGGAAAACGATCATGGCACGATCCAGAGCCTGTTCAATGTCGAACTCCCTGGGCCGTCCCCGCTCTTTGTTTTTATGCGCTGTCGCTGTCGTGCTCATTAATTACCGGCCTGAAGAAGTGCGTTCCTGTCAGAATCAACAGGGATTCTATCCCAGGCTCGGGTAACAAGTATAGCTGGCGGCGATCAGCCCGCAGCATACATTCGGACAGATCTCTGTTCCTGTCGCTGAATGGCAGAGGGGGTTTAACCGGTTGTGACCTGCAATCCGGCTCAGGTTACAGGACAAACCGCTCATGATTCACTCAGGTAGTAACGCGTTTTTTTTGCGGCAATCAGCCCGTTGCTGTGTGTTTATTATGGTCAGCCATAATCTGAGCGGCTTAATTAACAGCCTGGCGTGGTTCTCATTGTCAGCAACATATAAAAAGAGTCGGTTTTTTATATCGCTGTTATCGTCGACCGCGTAAAGCTCATATTCATGATGATGGCGGACCAGCATCTACTTCAGCACAACCACCGGCAAATCCGTTACCCGCGTGGTATAGGCAGGTGACAGCATCTCGCGCTTCATCGCCCAGGCCTTGTTGATCCCCTGCCCGGCAAACCAGAGTTTTCTGCTGCCAGGTTTGTTAATTTTATTAATCAGCGGCATCAGACGACGAGTGGTGTATTCCTCAATAGCAAAATGATGCGAAGCACGGCTTTGCTGACCGAGACAGTCAGTCAGTTGATGTGATTTTAAGCGTCCATTCGCTGGTCCTCAGACCGGCCTGGGAGGAATCAGGCACGGTCTGATTCTGAATTAGTCGCGTTTTTCCATCTTTATCCAAAATACCGCGATGCTCAGCAGTAGACAGATAACAGCACCGACGCTGAACAGCAAATCAACAGCCAGATTCAGGCTGGCATGATCCACCACCGCACCTAACAGCACGGGCACCCAGTTAGCGATATAGGCAATGACGTAGAACAATGAAATCAGTTTTGCGTGACTGGCTGCAGGAGAGATCATATTTAGCAGGGTCGCACTTCCCACAAAGATGGCGCCATAGGAATATCCAGCCACAAGCAGTCCTGTGCATGCCCATACTAAAGAGTGGGTGCTAATAGCCCAGGTAAAAAACACAATCGAAATGGCCTGAGTAAGACAGCCGGCAGCAAGAGATGTGCGAGCGCTAATCCGGCGGCTCAAAATCTGACTGATACCGGCCACCATTAAGTATACCGCAATCACATAGCCATAAACGCCCTGACTATGAATGCCGAGCAGATGCTCCGATACTGCCGGTCCAATCGACAAAATACTGGCGGCAAACGCCCAGCTCATAAACAGAGCGCCAGCGCACAGGAAAAAACGTATGCCAGTCGCTTTCAGTCCGGCTTTAAGTGTCGTACCCGCTGAAATGGCAGACGAGGATGGCGCAGCCTTGGGTTGATCGTGATGACGCACTGGCCAGCTAAAACGTAATCCGATCAGGGCAATCGCAGCCGTGATCATAATCAGCAGAAACGGCAACGTCTGGCTGTGGAAATTTGTCTGAATCGCCACGCCGCTAAAAACTGGCCCCAGTGCCAGACCGGTGGTGAAAGAAAGCGTTGCGAGCAGAGCTGCAGCTTTACCGCCATCTTTAGGGCCAAAACGCAAAAGGGCAATATTAGCTGCGCCGGTTAATGCCCCGGTTCCTACGCCCGCCAGCAGGCGTGCCATAAACAGACAGGCAAACGAATCGGCGAGTGAAAACAGCAATGCACCTGCGAAGACGGCCAGTAGTGCAGGCATCATCAGGCTGCGCAGGTCAGCAACTTTCCCTGCAAGATTTCCTACACTGAACAACGCAATCAAAACACCTGCCGCATACGCGCCATAAATGATTGTCAGGCTGACGGCGGTTAAGCCCAACTGCTGTTGATAGAGGGGATAAAGCGGCGTTGGTGCACTGCTGTTCAATAAGGCAGCGACTAGCGCCAGTGCAAGAAAGAATAAAACGCTCTTTTTGGAAGCAGAATTCTTTTTGTCTGTCGGACGACTATCAATAGTTAACACTTCTGACATTTTTATTTCCTGAGCTGTAGATAAATCAACTCTGTGCAGCGAATGCGAATACCACAGAGCAGCAAACAAAGTGATGATAAAACCTGCTTATTCCCTATGGTAGAGACAAGATTGCATCACAAGCATTCATTTATGCAGCTTGATAATCCGCACTGAATGTGTCGTGTTACGCTGGATACGGGTTATAGCAATGCAAATCGCTAATAAGGCCTGCCCATGAAAAATGATTAATTAGCGCTGCTATTAATCATTTATAACTACCGCTTTTCGATCCCCATAAGCTCAAACATATGGAAGGATAGATAACCACTCGTATAAATGTGACTGATTTGCTTATTCTGTAATTGAGCAATAAGGGCCTCGGCATAATTCAAAGCAACATCTGCTTTGATAGTTTCTCTTCCAACAACTTTATCTGAGGTAAACGCCGGGCAGGTAGTGTTAAAAAAATCATCTTCAAAAAATTTCATTTTCTAAATCCATTAGAATAAAAATAAAGATAATCAGAAGTAATGAGGAAAAAATGTGCGTTATATGAAAGGCTTCACATAACAAAACACATCGCGCCTATATCCAAAAAACGGCCCATCATAGTCACAATTCGAAATTTTTAAAGTTGCATTAATGCTTCACAACAATGCAGAAATACTTATAATTTTATGGTGCTGTTTATGATATGGCTTATGAGTTTTGATAATTTTTTAGCCACGTTGAAGATATCCGTTTAGTTAAAAATAACATGGAGCAGTGGATGAACTGGGATGATGTTCGCTTTTTCCTCGCATTAGCGAGACAAAAAACGTTGCGGGGTGCCTCAAAATCGTTGAACGTCGATCAGGCGACAGTCGGGCGCCGTATCGCCGCGTTCGAAAGCGCGCTCAGTTCCCGGTTATTTATACGTACGCCCCGCGCTTTTATGCTGAGCGAGTTTGGCGAACAGGTGATGGCAGAAGCCAGTGCTATGGAAAGCGCTATGCAGGCGATGAGTCGTAAAGCCGCCTGCGGCGATAGCATCCCTGCAGGTAACGTTCGCATCGCCAGCACAGACACACTCGCCACTGTGTTTGTCATACCTGCCATTCAGCGCCTGCGCGAACAATACCCGGATATCACCGTAACCTTATTGACCGGAATAGGCTTCTCCGATATCTCTTACCGTAGTGTGGATATAGCCATTCGTGGTGCCCGACCCGATTCTGAAGAGTTAATAGTTAAACGACTAGCGACCATTGATATGGGGCTTTACGCCAGCCAGCGTTATTTTGATCGGCTCGGAGAACCGCAGCAAGAAAGCGGATTGACTGATCATCAACTGGTCATGTTTCCGGCAGACATGGTGCCTCGTCATCGACAAAACCTGTGTGGCTTTGCAGTAAACAGCCAGCAAGTCGTGCTGGAATGTAATACACAACTGCTGATGCAATCCGCTATTAAACGCGGGATTGGCATCGGCCTGCTTTCGACATTTTTAGCTAACTGCGATCCGCAATTAATCCCGGTATTTCCTGAAAAGCGCGACCCGGTTGATATCTGGCTGGTGCTCCATCCGGATCTGCAAAAAGTCGCACGTATCAGGGCAGTGATTACGGCGCTGGAGCAGTGCTTTGCGGAAGAAACCAGGTTAAAAGAAATTTAGCAGACCTTGCGGTTTCAGTAGCTGAGGAAAACCACCCAACCTACTTAACCGCCGCCACCGGCAAATCCGTTACCCGCGTAGTATAGGCAGGTGACAGCATCTCGCGCTTCATCGCCCAGGCCTTGTTGATCCCCTGCCCGGCAAACCAGAGTTTGCCGCTGCCGCTTTTGTTAATCTTATCGATCAGCGTCATCAGCTCTTCGCTATTGCGGCGTGGCTGATGTTCGTCAAACAGATCAAGCTGGGCCACGCCATGGCTGAAAAAATCTCCCAGTACGATGCCCGCTTTCATGTAGCGATGCCCCTCAATCCAGATGTTATCCAGACACGCCATCGCAACGCCGACAATGTCGCGCGTGTCCTGCGTCGGGATCAGCAACTGACCGGTAGACTGATTACCATAAAAGGGTTCATCCGTAGCATGGGGGCTGGTACGCACAAAGACCCCTACCTGACGGCAATATTGATTGTCACGACGTAGTTTCTCTGCCGCACGTTCAGCATAGGCGCAGACGGCTTCGCGCATCTGGTCGTAGCTGGAAATACGGCTGCCGAACGAACGCGAACACATGATCTGCTGTTTATCCGGTATCACCGACTCCAGCTCCAGGCAGGATTCACCACGCAGCTCTCTGACGGTACGTTCCAGCACTACGCTGAACTGTTTGCGAATAGACTCGGTGCTTTGGCAGGCCAGATCTTTCGCCGTCGTAATGCCCATGGCGTTGAGCCGCTTGCCGATACGGTGACCGACACCCCAGACCTCAGCCACATCGACGAGGGCCAGTAGCTTTTTCTGCCGTTCGGGATCCGACAGATCGACAATGCCGCCGGTTTTGCTCCACTTTTTGGCCGCAAAATTCGCCAGTTTGGCCAGCGTTTTGGTCTGTGCAATGCCAACGCCCACCGTCAGATGGGTCTCTTTGCGTATCCGCTCTCTGACCTGGTGACCAAAGCTCTCCAGCGCCATACAGTTCTGCACGCCGGTGAGATCCATAAAGGCCTCATCGATCGAGTAGATCTCCACCGACGGCGCCATCTCTTCCAGAATCGTCATCACCCGAAGGCTCATGTCGGCGTAAAGCGCGTAATTTGAGCTGAAAACCTGTACATTGTGATGGGTCAGCGCTTCGCGCATTTTGAAATAGGGCGCGCCCATTTTGATGCCGGCTTTCTTCGCCTCGGCGCTGCGCGCAATCACACAGCCGTCGTTGTTCGATAGCACGACGACGGGCTTGCCTTTAAGGTCAGGCCGGAAAACGGTTTCGCACGACGCATAAAAGCAGTTCACATCCACCAGCGCGAACATGCTCAATGTGTCGCTTTAATCACAAACGTCACTACGCCAAACACCTCCAGCGCATCTTCGGTCTGGATAGCGATCGGTTTAAATTTGGTGTTCATCGGCATCAGTTGCAGGCAGGGATGAAGCTGAAGACGTTTAACGGTGAATTCACCGTCGACGGCAGCGACCACGATATCGCCGTGTGAGGCGGTGAGCGAGCTGTCGACGACCAGCATGTCACCATCATTGATGCCCGCCTCAATCATTGATTCACCGCTGACCCGCACAAAATAGGTGGCGCTGGGATGCTGAACCATGAGCGCATTGAGATCGATACGTTGTTCGACATAATCCTGCGCCGGTGAGGGAAATCCACACGGCACACGTTCGATATAAAGCGGTAAAGACATGACGGCGCGGACGTCCGCAGGTTTAATGAATTCCACAATTTCACTCCTTTTTCAGATTACTGTATATAAATACAGTAATAGCTAATCCCCCTTTTAATCAAGTGACGTGGACCCCTTTTACGCGAAGAGATTGATGGTAATGCACTTTTTTTTAACCGTTTTTCTCTTACTGGTGTGAGAATAAACGGAAACAGGTTACTTTCGCCGCACTGCGGTAATAGTCTCGCTTTTTACTTACAGTCACGCCTCTTATAAATTAATCCGCCGATTATTTTGACTTAAGGAAAATCCGACAACGACTCTCTGGCATGGGGTGAGGTTTGAATATTTAGCGCGGGCTGGTTATTCTGCCTTTTTAAAGCATGGAGGGGTTATGGCAGACGACGATCGCATCAAACATCTGGAAGAGGCAGTCGCACAGTTAACCGTTGAGACGACGGTATTAAAAGCGATACTCGGTCAGCAAATTGCACTGAATAATCTCAATTACAAAGGGAAGTTTGACGATGTACTGGCGGCGCTGGCGAAAGAATATGCCGAACGCGGTCTGGAGGAAGGTAATAATCAGGCCATCCATGATGCCCTGCGTGAATATATTAAATATGAACCGCCCGCAATGGAATAAGCAAACGCTGGGCAACGTTCGCTTGCCGACGACGTTATCGGCTCCTGAACGCTGCCCTTCCCTGATCGGCCTGCTTCAGCAGCCGTTTCAGGCGAAGCGGTCAGAGATTAAGGCTGGCTGTCACTCTCCAGCGCATCCTGAATCGCATCGGCCAGATTACCAATTTCATTCGCCACAGCCTGCAGGTCCCAGGAGGTTTTTGAGCCGGTTGCCGACGTAGAAGCGCTGACGGACTCCTTTGCCACTGACAGCGCGGCCGCCACAGCAACTGAACGTTTATGTTGTTCCTGAGTCACGCCCGCAGGCGGAATCGCGAAATAGTCGTGAACCATGATCATTTCCTTGTGATGAATAAGAGGCCACCTTAGCTTTCTGCATCAGGCGTGGGAAGTGAATTATGCAGCCTGTGCCGTCAGAAGCACAAGATTGCAGCAGCCTGCCACCGCACTCTGACACTGCTCTCCATTTGTGGTGTAAAAAGCTGTACAGCTTTTGCTAAAATTCTCCTGAAAAACCGTTTTCACCCCGTCAGACAATCCGGGTAAAAAACGCAGAAACGGCCGCCTCAAAAAAACCCGCCTGACAAAAAAACTCATAACTTATTGTATTAGTTTAATTAAATAAAAAAATCGCATTCAGCGCACTTTACCACGGCTTATACCAGGCTAAAAAAATGAAATATTCTGTCAAAGTTTCTTGTACAACTTTTAAATTGCTGTATAACTTTATCTCGTGATGTTAAATCACTTGTAACGAGGTGCTTTGCACCGCATCTGAAGGTGTTGTGGATTTCCACCTTCAGATGCAATTTTTTTGCGTCAGCCGGCAACCGGCTATCAACCGACGCACACTCCCCAATTCTTTATGAGGCCTGACATGCAAACAACAATGAATACAGAGTCTCAGATTTCTGATTACTTTATGAACTCTGGCGCCGCGATGACGACAGAAAAACAGGTTATCGCTGCGGTTCACGCTGAACTCGCCCATTCAAAAGCCCATGTCTCAGATAAAGACATTGTGCTGGGCCTGATTCATCGCCTGGAGAGCGAGCGTGACGTAGTTAAGCAGGATATTTACCGTCAGGCTCTGGAACACGTTTTGCAACGTGCAACGGCCACCAGTGAAAGCTGAATTGTTAAACAGCTATAGCGGAAGTGAGGATGCTTTCCCGTACTGAATCAGCCCCTTTTAATGGGGGCTTTTTTATCTCTTCTGCACTGAGTCATATGTCACTTTCTCATCGTTGATATTGCCTGTCCTGTCGTACCAGATATAGCTCCGAAAATGACCTATTTCCCCGCTTTTTTTACCGTAAATTCCGATTAATTGCTCTCGTTTCGCTTTATTTATCCGATATCTGTGTCCAGGCTTTTCCTGCATCTACTGCAAACACAGGCGAGGAAAATAGCTATGTTTCATCATTCATCAAAACTTCAATTCCCGGTTCGTGTAGAGAAGCCCGACCCAGAGTTTGCCATGCTGTTACAGCAAGCCATCGGCGGCGTCGAAGGTGAGATTCGTGTAGCGATGCAATACTTTTTCCAGGCGATGGGCGCGCGAGGTGATGCGCGGATTCGGGATCTGCTGATCTCCACCGCCACCGAAGAGCTGAGTCATATCGAAATGCTGGGCTACGCTGTGGCGCTGAACCTTGAAGGCGCACCGCTCTCTTACCAGGAAGCATCAGCCAAAGACCCGGTGGTTAATGCCATTTTGGGCGGCATGAACCCACGCCATATTCTCTCTTCCGGTCTGGCCGCGATGCCGGTAAACGCCAACGGCATGCCGTTCGACATGAGCCACATCTACGCGTCCGGCAACGTGGCCGCCGATATGCTGGCTAATGTCACCGCAGAAGCCACCGGTCGTGTTCTGGCGACCCGCCTCTACAACATGACCGAAGACAAAGGCATGAAGGATTTCCTCTCCTTCCTGATTGCCCGTGACACCATGCACCAGCAGCAGTGGCTGGCGGTGATCGAAGAGATGGGCGGATTGAACGCGTCGCTGCCGATCCCCAACAGCTTCCCGCAGGAACATGAAGCGCAGGAGCACGCTTACTACTGCCTGAATACCTCGCTGGATAAACCGCTGCCGGAAGGTCGCTGGAGCAGTGGTCCAGCTTACGATGGTCATGGTCAGTTCAGCGCGAAACAGCAGCCCGATATTCTGGGTGATGAACCGATACTCGGCAATGCCCGTCCCGGTTCCGGTGCACAGTCAGAACAGATCGATGGCGTCACACCACCAAAACCTTAATCCCTCGCCTGTCAGGGTCCAATGCCCTGACAGGGTTGATCCCTTTTTACGGAGGAAAAGTCATGTCATCCACTCAGCGTCCACTCCCCCCTTTTGCCGCGCAGCAGCAGACGTGGCCAGGCAGTACTGCCGCGATGCAGCCACAGCCCGATCACGGCGAAGAGAGCTATCAGGGTTCCGGCCGTCTGGCGGGTAAAAAAGCGATTATTACCGGCGGGGATTCTGGCATTGGCCGGGCCGTGGCCATTGCCTTTGCCCGGGAAGGTGCCGATGTGCTGATCTCTTATCTTGATGAGCATGAGGATGCGCAGGACACCGCCCGGCTTGTCGAGGCCGCCGGTCAGAAAGCGCTGCTGGTGCCAGGCGACATCACCGATGCCTCACACTGTAATGCGCTGGTTGATAAAGCCGTTGAAGCCTTTGGTGAGATTAACATTGTGGTCAATAATGCGGCATATCAGATGACACGCGAGTCGCTGGAGGAGATCAGCGACGACGAGTTTGATCGCACCATGAAAACGAATCTTTACGCGATGTTCTACATCACTAAAGCGGCCACAAAGCACATGCCAGCGGGCGGATCGATCATCAACACCGCCTCGATCAATGCCGACCAGCCGAAACCGAAGCTGCTCGCCTACTCCGCGACTAAAGCCGCCATTATTAACTTCTCCGGAGGCCTGGCTGTCCTGCTGGCAGAGAAAGGTATCCGAGCTAATGTGGTCGCGCCCGGTCCTATCTGGACACCGCTAATCCCCTCGACCATGCCGGTTGAACAGGTGAAAAACTTTGGCAGTGAAGTGCCGCTGCAGCGTGCCGGTCAACCTGCTGAGCTGGCACCCACCTACGTGATGCTGGCCAGTGACGAAGCCAGCTACATTTCCGGCGCGACTATCGCCGTTACGGGCGGCGTGGCTATTATTTAACGTTCGCCGCTTCCCTGGTCTCTTCGGCCAGGGAATTTCCTATCAGTTTCTGCGCGATCCCCCACTGATAAAGCGGTTCCCGCGCCAGATTCTTCATTTTCACTTCGCACATGATATCGAAATCCTGGAACGACAGTGCCCACGCATTCAGCGTCGGATTAAAGAAGTAGTCGGAGTGCGCCCGCAGTTTGCTTTTGCTCACACCCAGCTGCTGCTGATCGGGCCAGCCCTCCTCCGGAATAATTCCCTCCTGAGAAATCGAATAGTGCAGCACCGGCCGCACACCCCGCCATGAGTCAATGACGCTGGCAACACGCGCGTCATCCGGCTGAATAAACTCACTCTCTTTTACCCAGTGATGGTGAATATCCAGCACCACCGGACAGAGGGGTGCCGCCTGCAGCACATCATCCAGCGAGCAGGAAATCTCATCATTTTCAACCGTCAGCATCCGCCGCGCTTCCGGGCTGAGCTGAGTAAACGCGCGTTTAAAACCGTCGAATCCCGCCCTGCCATTCATATGAATGTTGATTTTAAAATCCTGGAAGGTCTTACCGTAGCCCATGAGACAGGCGCAAAGCGCGTGATACTCCACATCTTCCAGTGCGCGCGTCACCACATCCGGATTATCGGAAGCCAGCACCGTATATTGTCCCGGATGGAATGAGAGCCGGATTTGATGCGTCCGCGCCAGCTCGCCACAGCGGGCAAAGAGTGGATAAAGCTCAGGCAGAAACTCCGCAAACAGCGGCGTGGCTTCGGGTACCGTATAGAGTGGCAGCAGGTCGCTGCCGATACGCATCATTCTGAGTGGCGCCGGTAACGTAGCCAGATGCTCCAGTGTCAGGTAGAGATTATTAAGGTTAGTAACGGTAATCTCATGAATCAGCTGATGACGTTCAGCCTGAGGTAAACTCAGAAATCGTTTACGGGTGGTGGCGCGAAACGGGAAAAACTGTTTACCGTCGCTATTGAGATACTTACATGCAAAACCTAATTTCATGTCTGCTCCTGATTTATGCTTATCAGAAGTGTAACAGGCCTCTGGCGACCAGCCAGTCGCGGGCCACAGAGATCGGGGTTAACCATGACAGGGAGAATCACTATGCAGGGTCACGAGATCCAGCGCACCGCTATCGACGCGGCTGAACGGCTGCCCGCCGCCGAATCAGGCTATCCCTTCGGGCCGGAACATCAGGTTTATAAAGTGTGTGAAAAAGTGTTTTTACTGCTGACGGAACTGCGGGGCGTGCCGATTATCACCCTGAAGTGTGAACCGCAGCAGGCAGAGCTGCACCGGGTGATCTATCCCTCGATCACCGCCGGTTATCATATGAATAAACGTCACTGGATCACGGTGTATCCGGGTGACGGCCTCTCACCCGGCCTGATTCAGCAACTGGTTGAAGAGTCGTATCAGCGAGTGGTGCGCGGCATCCCCGCCTCACGCCGTCCGGCCTGGGTGGGATGACGGCGGTGGCAGCGCGTCACAGAAACCCCGCTGTCATCAGCGGGCCATCCGATCCCGGCCCTTCACTTAATGGTGCAGCATCTCTTCCACGACCTGTGGATTTGTCATCTGGTAAGGGTAATAAGTTGGCCAGTTGTCCATTTCAGCCAGCAACGTCTGCTGAGACTGATTACCCATAAAGATGTGGAAGTGAGCAGACTTGCGTGGGCCGATGGTATGATCGCTGAACTGCACATATTTCGGGGCGTTGCTGCTGGCGTCCTGACACTCAAACAGGTAACGCACCCCTTTTTTACCCGAGGTATAGGTCAGGATTTTGTGGCCTGCATAGCGATAGTGGCAGGCGCTGACCCGATCACCGACATGGAACTCCATTACCCCGTTTTCAATACCGATATTATCGACGTCGGTGGCGTAGCCTTTGCGATAATAAGCTTTAATCTCCTCTGCCGTTTTGCTCTTGTCCTGCTGCGCTTTCTTCTGCCAGACCGGATCCAGCTCGCCGCTTTGCAGCAGCGGATAAACTGACTGCCACAGCCCGTCCCAGTCAGAGAGTGGGCGATCTTTCACGTCGCTGTCAGCAAAAACCCCTTCGGCTGCTTTCTGCTCCATTACTGATAGCGGTTTGCCATGTGTATGCGTGCTATGTGCCAGCGCCTGCTGGCTGATGAGCAGCGCGCCCATGATTCCCATCCATTTACCTGCATGATTCGTCAAAGCCTGATCCTCAGTCAACATTACAAAATGAAATGTTATGATATAACATTTCTAAACTCAATCAGGAATGACGCCTCTCCCTATTAATTTTATTTATAGATTTTCACCCTCTCGCGGAATATCACGCAGTCCGGCGAGAGGCGAATCTGACAGGGTTACAAAGCAGGTAGCCAGCATAGCGGGTGCGGGCTGACACGCCGCTAAGCCAGACGGCACAAGGCGTGGATAAGCGAAGCGATAACAGACATTCAGACGTAAGCGTGGTTTTTCTGCCGGACAAAAAAGGGACAGTGACAGCGGTTAAATGGCCGGTTTACCCTCAGTATTGTTCAGGTTGTTCTATATTTAGTGTCGTCGAAAGTAAAATAACAGCTGGAGCATAGATTCATGTCGAAAGAAACAGAGAAGAAACCCCTGAGCGAACACGCCCCCACCACCGGTCCGGAATCATCAGAACCGGGTCTGGGATCGCTGGCACCGAAAGATGGTTCGCATCAGCCCCCAGCCGAACCGACCCCGCCAGGCAAACAGCCCACCGCCCCGGGCAGTCTGAAAGCGCCGCAGACACACAGCGCCAAACTTGACCAGCTTGAAGCCAGCCGTAAAAACGGCACCCATCAGGCCCTCACCACGAACCAGGGCACGCGCATCGCCAATGACCAAAGCTCATTGCTCGCGGGTTCGCGAGGTCCGACGCTGCTGGAAGACTTTATACTGCGTGAGAAAATCACGCATTTTGATCATGAACGTATCCCGGAGCGTATCGTTCACGCCCGTGGTTCTGCCGCACACGGCTATTTTCAGCCTTACCGCTCACTGAAAGATCTGACCAAAGCGCAGTTCCTGAGCGACCCCGAGCAGACCACGCCGGTGTTCGTGCGTTTCTCCACGGTTCAGGGTGGCGCTGGCTCTGCGGATACCGTACGTGATATCCGCGGTTTCGCCGCCAAGTTCTACACCGAAGAAGGTGTCTTTGACCTGGTCGGTAACAACACGCCGGTGTTCTTTATTCAGGATGCCCATAAATTCCCTGACTTTGTGCACGCCGTTAAGCCGGAGCCGCACAATGAAATCCCGCAGGGTCAGAGTGCCCATGACACCTTCTGGGATTACGTCTCTCTTCAGCCGGAAACCATGCACAACGTCATCTGGGCGATGTCTGACCGGGGTATTCCGCGCAGCTATCGCACCATGGAAGGTTTTGGCATTCACACCTTCCGCCTGATCAACGCCGAAGGCAAAGCGACCTTTGTCCGCTTCCACTGGAAGCCGGTGGCCGGTAAAGCTTCGCTGCTGTGGGATGAGTCGCAGAAACTGACCGGTCGCGATCCCGACTTCCATCGCCGCGATCTGTGGGAAGCGATTGAAGCCGGTGATTTCCCGGAATATGAACTGGGTCTGCAGCTAATCCCGGAAGAGGATGAATTCAAATTCGACTTCGATATTCTGGATGCCACCAAGCTGATCCCGGAAGCGCTGGTGCCGGTGGAAATTGTCGGCAAGATGGTGCTGAACCGTAACCCGGATAACTTCTTTGCGGAAACCGAGCAGGTGGCGTTCCACCCGGGCCATATCGTGCCGGGCCTGGATTTCTCCAACGATCCACTGCTGCAGGGCCGTCTGTTCTCCTATACCGACACGCAGATCAGTCGTCTGGGCGGACCGAACTTCCATGAGATCCCGATTAACCGTCCGACCTGCCCGTACCATAACTTCCAGCGTCAGGGCATGCATCGCCAGGACATCGACACCAACCCGGCGAACTACGAGCCGAACTCGATCAACGACAACTGGCCGCGCGAAACGCCACCGGCTGCGAAAGGCGGCGGTTTCGAAAGCTATCAGGAGCGGGTTGAGGGCCACAAAGTGCGCGAGCGCAGCCCTTCATTTGGTGAATATTATTCCCAGCCGCGCCTGTTCTGGAACAGCCAGACAGAAGTCGAACAGCAGCACATCATTGGTGCCTACTCATTTGAACTGAGTAAAGTGGGCCGTGCCTACATCCGTGAGCGCGTGGTGGATCTTCTGGCGCGTATCGATACTAAACTGGCACAGGGCGTAGCGGATAATCTGGGACTCGCCCTGACCGATGAGCAGCGCAATATCCAGCCTCCTGCGGCGGTGAATGGCCTGACGAAAGATGACAGCCTGAGCCTCTACGCTATCCCGGATGGTGAGATTAAAGGCCGTCAGGTGGCGCTGCTGCTGAGCGATGGTGTGAAGGCGGCGGATGTGCTGGCGATTCTGCAGGCGCTGAAAGCGGAAGGTGTGCACACAAAACTGCTGGCGCCGCATATGGGCCAGGTGCGCGCGGATGACGGTTCTGTGCTGCCGATCGATGCCACCTTCGCCGGCCTGCCGTCTCTGACTTTTGATGCGGTGATGGTGCCGAATGGTAATATTGATGCCCTGCTGTTAAGCGGCGATGCCCGCTACTTCCTGCTGGAAGCCTACAAACACCTCAAGGTGATTGGTCTGGTGGGCGACGCGCGTCGCTTTAAAGCGCAGTTCGGTCTGGAAGATGCCGATCAGGAAGAAGGCATTGTGCAGGGCGACGCGGCGGAGGACGCACTGATGTCTGATTTTACGCAGGCGATGAAAGCGCACCGCGTCTGGTCACGCAGCCAGAAGGCACAGTCCGTTCCTGCCTGATGCGTTAAGTGAATAAAAAACCGCCCCTGGGGGCGGTTTTTTTATGGCTGCTGATAAACCTGAATCAGGGTAAATCTGGCAGCAACGGCCAGACTCAATGCGCTGGGATGCAGGCACGGTCTCACAGCCAGAAATCGGTTCACCCTTATTATCAGAAAGTCTGCCAGTTCTCATTGTCTGTCACGGCGACAGGCTGACGTTTTGGCACGGCAATCGCCTTCGCAACCGGTGCGGCGGAGAACGCGGCGTGCATGCTGCCGGTTTTAAAGACCGATACTGTTTTACGCAGGTAGCTCGCCTGCTCTTCCAGTGAGGCAGCAGCAGTCGCGGACTCCTCTACCAGCGCGGCGTTCTGCTGCGTTACACCATCCATCTCAGAAACCGCAATGCAGACCTGCTCAATGCCGCGGGTCTGTTCAGTGGAGGAGGCAGCGATCTCTTCGATCAGCTGCGTCACCCGGCTCACCGACTTCACGATGCTCTCCATGGCGATGCCCGCCTGGGAAGCGTGACCGGCACCGGTTTTAATGCGCTCGGCTGAGCGGTCAATCAATCCACGAATCTCCTGCGCGGCACTGGCGCTGCGTCCGGCCAGCGAGCGTACTTCACCTGCGACAACGGCGAATCCACGCCCCTGCTCACCGGCACGCGCGGCTTCAACCGCAGCGTTCAGCGCCAGAATATTGGTCTGGAAGGCGATGCTGTCGATAATGGCGATAATACCGGCGATCTGATTCGAGCTTTCGCTGATCTGATCCATGTTGGCGATAACGCGGGCAACGGTTTCGCCGCCCTGCAGGGCGGTGGCTGACGCCTCTTTCGACACCGTTGTCGCCTGCTGCGCATTGTCTGCGTTGAGCTTCACCGTTGAGGTGAGCTGCTCCATGCTGGCGGCGGTCTGTTCCAGTGCAGCAGCCTGCTGTTCAGTACGGGAAGAGAGATCGGTGCTGCCAGCAGAAATTTCCGCGGCACCGGTAAAAATAGAGCGGGTCGCGTCATCGACCGAAGTAATGGTCACCACCAGCGCATCGCGCATCTGTTGCAGTTCCTGAATCAGCAGGCCCATCTCATTGCGGCCTTCGTGCTGAATATCAGAGGTTAAATCACCTGCCGAAATGGTGCGCATATGCCCTGTCAGCCTGGCCAGCGGACTAATCAGCAATTTTTGCAGTCCCAACCAGACCGCCACGCCAATCACGCCAGTGATCAGGCTAATCGTCAGCAGCGCCCAGAGCGCATCTGTCAGACTACGCTGGTTATGTTCTGAAGTATCTTTCATCAACTGGATGTTCACCGCACGCCAGGCCTCATAGGCACTGTCGAGCTGGTCCTGCGCCGCCTGTGCTTCGAGGTTGCCATAGGCCGCGTAATTACCCTGCTTTAAAAAGGTAATTGAGGCCAGCATGGTCTCATGCATCTGCTGATAGGCGGTCTGAACCTGCGCCGACTGCGCTTCGCTCTGCCCCTCTTTGCGTGGCATCGCCTGCCAGGCTTTAAAGTCGGCATCGGCTCTGTCCGCAGACTGGCCCGCCTGCTCCAGCAGCGTGGCGATGGCGGCCAGTGATTTAGGATCCTGCTGGTTTTTCAGGAAACGGATAGCGACGCGGTTGATGGTCACGCGGGTTTTAATCAGGGTTTTCACCGCATCGCTCAGGTGCTGCTGCTGCAGGGTCAGCTGTTCTGCTGCCACGAAGTTTTTGTCGGCGTTTGAGACGCCGTTGTAAAACAGAAATCCGGTCAGGGTCAGTAACGTAATAAAGACGGCAAGCACCGCCAGAATACCGTGGGTTATTTTAAGATTTTTAAGCATGTCTGCAGGCTCATATCAGAGAAGTTAGAGTGGTTATCGGCTGGCTTGAGATTTATCTGAGTCTGCGAACAAAGAAGTTAACAAGACGCCACCTGCCGGGCGCAGCCAGCGCGCCGCTCAGGACAGAATAAAGTTGCGGCTCTGCCTGAACGCATTTGACGCTTAACAACCGACCCTGTGCTGTGGTTGAATTCGCCCCTTACTTTTTCGCACGTGGTTAACATGCATTACATTCAGAGTCTGATGAGTTTTATAGAGGGAAACAGAGTGCTGTCGATCAGCTTTAGCCTGTTGCTGCTGATCGTGGCCGGGCTGGTCACTCACCTGATCTGCAAATTCTTCATCGTCAAAGTGATCAGGAAGGTCTTTTTCAGCAGCCATAAAAAGGGTGTGCCACTGGATAAGGACATTCGCCTCTCTCAGAAGCTGTCAAATTTTGTGCCGGTAATTGTGGTCTACAACTTTCTGCAATTTATGCCAGGCCTGCCTGAAAACCTGAAAGTGGCGATTCAGACCATCTGCGGCATCCTGTTTTTTGTCTATCTGTCGATCTTCTTCAACGAAGTGCTGGAGATTGTTAACAACTCCTATACGCGCAAATCCAAGCGCAAGAATCACTCGATCAAGGGCTATATCCAGATTGGCAAAATCCTGGTGCATATCATCGCCGCAATCATGATTCTGGCGATTATGTCCAATAAGTCACCTGCCATTATTATCTCCTCGCTGGGTGCGGTTGCCGCGGTGCTGATGCTGATCTTCCAGCATACGCTGCTGTCGCTGGTGGCGAACATTCAGCTCTCCTCCAACGATGTCCTGCAACTGGGCGACTGGATTGAGATGCCGGACAGAAACATCAGCGGCGAAGTGATCGACATTGCGCTGCATACCATCACCATCCGCAACTGGGATAACACTATTTCACGTATTCCGACCAAGAACTTCCTGACCGAAACCTACACCAACTGGCAGGCGATGTTCTCGTCGGGTGCGCGCCGCATCATGCGCAGCTTTCATCTGGATCAGAAGTCGATCACCTTTGTGAATCAGGAGATGCTGCAATCGATGAGCCAGATCCGCCTTGCAGGCGAAACGATCACTGAGCTGCTGGATGGACGCGATATCAATGCCGTCGGCGAACGCTGGTTTATGGAGAACGGCATCACTAATCTGATGGTGTTCCGTAAATACCTGTCTGCCTGGCTGGCCCAACGCGATGACATTATGAAAGAGATGTATATCGTGGTACGACCGCTGAAGCCGTCGCCGGATGGGCTGCCGGTGGAGATCTACTGCTTCACCTCATCAATTTTCTGGGCGGATTATGAAAATACCCAGGCGGCGATTTTTGAGTATATCTATGCAATAGCCCGCGTGTTTGAACTGCAAATCTACCAGCATCCGGCAGGTTCCGATTTCGCCCGACTGGCTCAGCCACGGCCCGAGAGCCGGGATGCGCAGCAGAGCGGCATACAGTAACCGATGATGCGCGGTGGCAATCTCCTGCCACCGCCGTAGTAAACTTAGCTAAGCCTTAGCTCTTGCTGAGCGCATAGTTCAGCACTTTGTCATTTTTCATCTGCACGGTCAGCGTCTGCCCCTCGGTGGTGTTCAGGGTGCGCGCCTCGCTGTAGGTCCATTTCAGCAGCCGCTGTCCGTCCGGGTAAGGCGTTTCACTGTCAGGCTGACCAAACAGCGCAATCAACTGAGCTTTGGTGGTCTGACCGGCATGAATCTGCTGCAGATTACTGTTGTCCAGCCGATGTCCGACCCGATTAGAACAGGCGGCGAGCAGTAAAAGCGTGGCTAACAGAACGCGTTTCCTCACGTAACATCCTTTTGAAGTGTTCAGCGCCGCAGGTCATCCAGTACGACCTGCGCGATCGCGCTTAAGCTTATAGCGAATCCTCGCTATCCGGCAGGGTTTTCTGCGCCTGCACCGTCTCCTTTCCCCAGGCAGAGGCCGATTCAGGGTAATTAACGCAAATTAATGCCACCAGACACCTCGCCGCCCTGCGATTGCAACATCTTAGTCTATGATTACTTTCTGTATGCCGCGTGGAAGCGGTCTCACTCCCCCCTTCCCGCCGCATAACGCTGAACATCAGTCCTGCGTTCTGGCTGAAGAGACGCGCCAGCCCACCTGGCATCCTGGTCTCGCTGCACGGTTTATGATTTCTGACGCTTACGTCATCGACATCCTTTTCACGCGGTGGCCACCATCGCGTATTTCCAGGCTAAATGAGGCAACTGAATGGAATCCAAATCTTTTTTCAAAAGTTGGGGCGCTGAACGGGTTGCCAGTGATGAGGTGCGTTTCCGCCTCTGGGCAACCGGTCAGCAACGCGTGACGCTGCGGCTCTCCGGTAAAGACATTGAAATGACACCGCAGGCGGATGGCTGGTTTGAAACCCAGGTCGCGGGTGTGGCAGCAAATGCCGAATATGATTTTGTGCTGGCGGATGGCACGGCCGTGCCCGATCCCGCCGCCCGTGCTCAGAAAGCGGAGGTTAACGGCCCGTCGCTGGTGATCGATCCTGATGCGTATCAGTGGCAAAACACAGGCTGGAAGGGCCGTCCGTGGCAGGAGTCGGTAGTGTACGAACTGCACATCGGCACCTTTACGCCTGAAGGCACCTTCCGGGCGGCAATTGAAAAACTGCCGATGCTGGCTGAAACCGGCATCACCATGATTGAAGTGCTGCCGGTGTCGCAGTTTGGCGGTAATCGCGGCTGGGGCTACGATGGCGTACTGCTCTATGCACCCCATGCTGCCTACGGTTCGCCCGATGATTTCAAAGCCTTTATCGATGCGGCGCACGGCCATGGTCTGTCTGTTGTGCTGGATATCGTGCTGAACCACTTCGGCCCGGAGGGCAACTATCTGCCGCTGCTGGCGCCAGACTTCTTCCACAAAGAGCGCCAGACGCCGTGGGGCGCGGGTATCGCCTATGACGTGGATGCGGTACGCCGCTATATCGTGGAAGCGCCGCTCTACTGGCTGCAGGAGTTCAATCTGGATGGCCTGCGCTTTGACGCCATCGATCAGATTGATGATCCGAGCGAAAAACATGTGCTGATTGAGATTGCTGAGCGCATCCGCGCCACCATTACCGACCGCCCTGTTCATCTCACTACCGAAGACTGCCGTAACGTCACCTTCCTGCATCCGCGTGATGAAAACGGAGAAGCGCCGCTGTTCACCGGCGAATGGAACGATGACTTCCATAACGCCGTGCATGTGCTGGCAACCGGTGAAACGCACGCTTACTACCAGGATTTCGCCGACCAGCCGGAACAGCGGGTCGCGCGGGCGCTGGCCGAAGGCTTTGTCTATCAGGGCGAGGTTTCACCGCAGTCGGGTGAGCCACGCGGCGTGAAAAGCAGCCGTCAGCCGCCTGTCGCCTTTGTCGACTTTATCCAGAACCATGATCAGACGGGTAACCGTGCACAGGGCGAAAGGCTGGTCTCGCTGGCAGGTGCAGAGCGGACGCAGGTGCTGCTGGCCATGTTACTGGCCTCGCCGCACATCCCGCTGCTGTTTATGGGTGAAGAGTATGGTGAAACCCGGCCGTTCCTGTTCTTTACCGATTTCCACGGCGATCTGGCGAAAGCTGTGCGTGAAGGTCGCGCCCGCGAGTTTGAAGGCCATGCCGGTCACGGCGAAACGGTGCCGGATCCCAATGATGTCACCACCTTTGAACAGTCGAAGCTTAACTGGCCGCGCACAGAAACGCCGGAAGGTCAGCAGTGGCTGGCGCTGACGCGTCATCTGCTGGCGCTGCGTCAGGAACATATTGTGCCGCTGCTGCAGACGGCCGGGGGTGATGCCGGTCAGATAGTGAAAACGTCAGAAGGTTTCCTGGCCGTTCGCTGGGACTTCCCGCTGGGTACACTGTCACTGGCGCTGAACGTCGGCGACAGCACGCAGCCGATCCCGGATTTACCGGGCGAAACCCTGTTTGCCTGGCCGCAGACCGCCACCGAACTGATTCCCAACGCGATTGTCGTGCGTCTGGAAAAGAGAGAAGCAGAATGAATATTCCAACCGCAACGTACCGCATTCAGTTCCGCAACGGCATGACCTTTGACCGTGCGGCGGCGCTGGTGCCCTACCTGAAACAGCTGGGTATCAGCCATCTCTATGCGTCGCCGATCTTCAGCGCGACCGCAGAGTCGACTCACGGCTATGACGTGACCGACGTTAACCAGATCGAGCCGTCGATTGGCGGCCGTGAAGGCTTTGATCGCATGGCTGGCGCACTGAAAGCCGCCGGTCTGGGGCTGATTCTCGATATCGTCCCTAACCATATGGCCGCCTCGCTGGAGAACACCTGGTGGCGCGACGTTATTGAGCATGGCGAACAGAGTCGCTATGCCCATTATTTCGATATCGACTGGTCACGCCGCCTGACGCTGCCGTTCCTCGGTGACACTTTTGAGGCGGTGCTGGAAAAAGGTGAAATCAGCGTGCAGCGGGATCCGCAAACCGGCAAACCGGCGCTGGCCTACTTCGATAATTTCTATCCGCTGAAGCCGGAGACCTGGCAGGATCGGGAAGAGGCCGTACTGGCCCTGCGTGATGCCGCACAGATTGCTGAACTGCATGACCAGCAGCCGTGGCAACTGATCTCCTGGCGCGATGCGCCCAACAATCTCTCCTACCGTCGCTTCTTCGAAGTGACCGGTCTGGTGGGCGTGCGTGTGGAAGATAAAACGGTCTTTGATGCCGCACATCAGCTGATCCTCGAACTGGTCCACAGCGGCGCGGTGCAGGGATTGCGCGTTGACCACGTGGATGGTCTGGCCGACCCGCGCGGCTATCTGGAGCAGTTACGCCAGGCTGCCGGTCCCGACTGCTATCTTACCGTGGAGAAAATCCTCGGCGACAATGAACAGCTGCCTGACGAGTGGCCGGTTTCCGGCACCACCGGGTATGAGTTTATGGCTGCTCTCGCCAATCTGCTGGTCGACAGCGACCGCCTGAGCGGCCTGCGCAAGGCGTATCAGGCCGTTATCGGCAAAACCGTTGACATGAAAGCAGAGCTGCGTGCCGCCAAACTACTGATGGCGAACCGCAATTTCGCCGGTGAATTTAACCGGTTACAACAACTGGCACTGAAGATTGCCGATGCAGACGGCAAACCACAGCCGGAGGCGGAACTGAAAAATGCGCTGCGGGAACTGCTGGTTGCCTTTCCGGTTTATCGCACCTATGGCACGCCAGAAGGCCTGACACCCGCCGACACCGCGCTGCTGCAACAGGTGGTCAGCGAGGTCAAAGCCAGCGACCACGCGCCAGACACCCAGGCGCTCGACTTCCTGACGCGTATTCTGCGCGCTGACGTTGCCGACGCTGCTCGCGACGATGCCACGCAGTTCCGCACCCGCTTCCAGCAGCTGACCGGGCCGTTGATGGCGAAGTCAGTCGAGGACACCCTCTTCTTCCGTCAGCATATGGCGCTGGCGCTGAATGAAGTCGGCGCTGAACCGCTGGCACGTCACTTCTCGCTGGATCAGTTTCATGCCGAGATGCAGGCGCGGCGCGAACATCAGCCTGATGCGCTGTCAGGCACCTCAACGCACGATACCAAGCGCGGTGAAGATGCCCGTGCGCGTCTCTATACGCTGACCGAAGCGCCGCAGCGCTGGGCCGAGTGCGTCAGCCGCTGGCGGGAGATCAATCAGGACCATGTCGTTCGGCTGAAAGATGGTCCGGCACCGGAGCCGGCCGTCGAGTGGATGCTGTATGAAGCACTGGCCGGGGTCTGGCCCACGACGCTTCAGCCGCAGGATGCCGACGGCCTGGCGGCGCTGGAAGCCCGCTTTGTGGTCTATGTGGAGAAAGCGCTGCGTGAAGCCAAACTCCGCACCGACTGGGCCGATAACAACGACGCCTATGAAGAGGCGGTGCTGGGTTATGCCCGTCACCTGCTCGCGCCCGCTAACAGCGCATTCCTCAATGACTTCTGCCAGTCGCTGCAACCCTTTATGCGTGCCGGACTGGTTAACAGTCTGACCCAGACCGTGGTGAAACTTACCGCACCTGGCGTACCCGATATTTACCAGGGCAGCGAGGCGCTGGACTTCAGCCTGGTCGATCCCGATAACCGCCGCGAGCCTGATTTCGATGCCCTGGCGGCGATGCTTACCGCGCCACAGCACGACGGCAGCGAAGCACACTGGCTGCGTGGTCAGGTCAATCAGCAGGCAATTGTGAAGCTGCTGGCGCTGCGTCAGGCGCAGCCTGAGCTGTTCCGTCGCGGCGACTATCTGGCGCTGTCGGCGGAGGGCGAGCAGCAGGATAAGGTGCTGGCTTTTGCCCGCACGCTTCAGGATCAGGCGGTGATTGTGATTGTGTCACGCCGGGTGTTTAACGCGCTGCCAGAGAATCTCGATCAGCCACCCGCCGCGCGCTGGGCTGATACGGTTATCGCCCTGCCTGCAGCACTGGGCCAGCGTGAGTATCAGGATGTCCTGAGCGGTAAAACGCTTGATGCAGGCGACCAGTTGCCGCTTACAGCGCTGGCGGCACAGTGGTGCGCTGTGCTGGTCGCAAAATGAAAACCGGCATTAATGTTTTATACGCGTCAATCTGTTCATTGAATAACGAGGCATAAATGTCAAACAGTCAGCGTTTTGAAATTACGGCGGGTTACAGCCATTTACTGGGGGCAAACTTTGATGGTCAGGGCGTGAACTTCGCCCTGTTCAGCGCCCACGCCGAGCGGGTTGAACTCTGTCTGTACGATCCCAGCGGCAAAACGGAAATTGCCCGTCTGGAACTGCCGGAATATACCCATGAAGTGTGGCACGGCTACATTCCGGGGCTGAAACCCGGCGCGCTCTATGGCTATCGCGTCTATGGCCCTTATGATCCGGAAAATGGTCATCGCTTTAACCCGAACAAGTTACTGCTCGACCCGTACGCGCGTGAACTGGCAGGTGATATCGCCTGGAACGAGGCACACTTCGCGTACGATCTCTACCACGACGATAAAGATCTGACGTTCGACACCCGCGACAGCGCACCGTTTACACCAAAGTGCCGGGTTATCGATCCTAATGAATTCGACTGGCACGATCAAAACCGCCCGAACGTGCCATGGCCGAAAACCGTCATCTATGAAACCCACGTCAAAGGCTTCACGCAGCTCAACACGGCACTGCCACCGGAGATGCGCGGCACCTTTGACGGCATGAGCCATAAATCGACCGTCAACTACATTAAAAGCCTGGGCATTACCTCGGTTGAACTGCTGCCAGTGCACTGGTTCCCGGATGATCAGCATCTGCTGGATAAAGGGCTGAAAAACTTCTGGGGTTACAACACGCTGGGCTTCTTTGCGCCCGCGACCCGCTATTTCGGGCCGCGCGGCATTCAGGGCTTCCGTGACATGGTGCGCGCCTTCCATGATGCCGGTATCGAAGTGATCCTCGACGTGGTCTACAACCACACCGCCGAGGGCAATGAGCTGGGCCCGACGCTGTCGTTTAAGGGCATCGATAACTTTTCCTATTACCGTACGATGCCAGACCAGCATCGTTACTACATCAACGACACCGGCACCGGCAATACCGTCAACACCTCACATCCGCGCGTGCTGCAGATGGTGCTCGACTCCCTGCGTTACTGGTCAGAGTCGATGCATATCGACGGTTTCCGTTTTGACCTCGGCACCATTCTCGGTCGTGAGCCCGATGGATTCGACCCGCGCGGCGGCTTCTTCGATGCCATCATGCAGGACCCAATCCTGTCGCAGAAAAAGCTGATTGGCGAACCCTGGGATATCGGTCCGGGCGGCTACCAGGTGGGCAGCTTCCCGCCTGGCTGGGCAGAATGGAACGATCAGTACCGCGATACCGTGCGTGATTACTGGAAAGGCAACAACGTCTCTACCGACTTTGCCGCCCGCCTGCTGGGGTCTGGCGACCTTTACGATCAGCACGGCCGTCGTCCGTGGGCCAGCGTCAATTTCATTACCGCACACGATGGCTTCACCCTCAACGATCTGGTGTCGTACAACGACAAACATAACGATGAGAATGGCGAAGATAATAACGACGGTCACAACGACAACCGCTCATACAACTACGGCGTTGAAGGCCCGACCGATGACGAAGGCATTAACGCGGTGCGTGAGCGTCAGAAACGTAACTTCCTTGCAACGCTGATCTTCTCTCACGGCACGCCGATGCTGCTGGCAGGCGACGAATTTGGCCGCAGCCAGATGGGCAACAACAACGGCTACTGTCAGGACAGCGAAATCTCCTGGGTACACTGGGATAACCTGCCAGAGTCTGCTGAGGCACTGCGCGAGTTCACTCGTCAGATCCTGACGCTGCGTGCTCAACAGCCGTTGCTGCGCCGCGAAAACTGGCGCGACGGTATGGATATCAAATGGTTTAACGCCGGTGGCGGCTTCCAGCAGTCTGAGCAGTGGGATGAAGGCTCAACGCTGGGGGTTTATATCGGCCGGCCGGATCTGCAGACCGAGGAAGGCATCTGGCATGACGTACTGATGCTGCTTAACCCGTTTGAAGGCAATGTGCCGTTCCGCATTCCGCAGTTCGGTGAAGGTGGCTGGGTGCTGGAGCTGACCACCAGCGACACCGCGAAGCGCGGTCTGGTGATCACCAAAGAGAAGGATTTCGAACTGGAAGGACGCAGTTTCGCCCTTTTCAGACGTCCCTAGCCGTTAACTCCGGTTAAAAAGCCGTCATCTGGCGCAGCGCATTTCGCGCTGCGCTTGTGTTTCTGCCAATGGGTGCCAGGCTTAACCGGTTGTTAATAGTAAGAATTGATGCTGATAAGGAGGCATGATGTCCAGATTTACGCAGAAAGTTGTGGTTGTGACAGGTGCCGGGTCCGGCATTGGCGAAGCCAGCGCGAAGCGCTTCGCTGAAGAAGGGGCATCAGTGGTGCTGGTGGGACGTACCGCACAGAAACTGGAAGAGACGCTGGCTGGGATGACACCGGGCGACCACCTGGTGGCAGCATGCGACGTCTCAGAAGCCGAACAGGTTAAGCAGTTGTCAGAAACCGTGCTGAAGAAATATGGCCGTGTTGACGTGCTGGTGAATAATGCAGGCGTTATCGTGCAGGGCCGCGTTCATGAAGTCGGACTCGACGCATGGAAAACCCTGATGAAAACCGACCTTGATGGCGTTTTCCATGGTGTGCACTATTTCATGCCTGCCCTGCTAAAAAGCAAAGGCAACGTGGTCAACATCTCTTCCGTTTCCGGCTTAGGCGGCGACTGGGGCATGAGCATTTATAATGCAGCCAAAGGGGCGATTACCAACTTCACCCGTGCGCTGGCTATGGACTACGGCGCAGATGGCGTAAGGGTCAATGCAATCTGTCCTGGCTTTACCTTAACCGATCTGACTGAAGATGCCAGTCAGGACCAGGAATTGATGGAGCGCTTTTACGATCGTATTCCGCTGCAGCGCGCCGGGAAAGCCGATGATATCGCCCATGCCATTCTGTTTATTGCCAGCGAAGAAGCCAGTTATATTACAGGTGTTAATTTGCCGGTCGATGGCGGAATTACCGCATCAAATGGTCAGCCTAAGCAGGCATAAATATCAGGGCAGCGTTATTACGCTGCCTGTATATTCTGAGCACCTGCCCTGATTAATTCGCTTTATTCTCTTTTTTATACAGCAAATTAATGTGAATACATTAATGTCTTGGCGTATGACGGGTTGGCGTTGCCGCACGCGCCGTTTTAATTGCCGTACTGCTACTGGTCGGGCAAATAAACGTGCTCAGGCAGGCATTACAGAGCATAGCATTTGCGTGATGAACTTTTGCCACGGCCAGCGCCTGCTGGCGGGTATAAAGTGAACCAATAAAAATGCGTTTGTCGTTCTTTGACAGATTAACGCAACCTTCTTTGTGTAAAATCCATCCACCCATGGGGCGCGGGCACAGATAATAATAGCTGGCTTTAAGCATGGTAGTCATCCTGATAGTTGCTGTATGTATCTTAAAAAACGAACCAAAATTCGTAAGAGGTTTTTGTTGTAATCTGAAGTGTTACTAAACTAACTGAGAATTATCCCTAAAACCACTTTATTGCGTAACTCAAACTGACTTTGAGAATATACCCTTTTTTGCCGTTTACATCGCTTCAGGCATTCGACGCACTGAAACATTCCCACCCGTTTTACACCCCCGATTGTATTTGTAATGCTAATGCATCAATAAATCAGCAAAACTTAAAATAATGCATTAAAAACAACAGTCTAATGATTAAACCGGCAAGCATTCCCTGTAAGTACCCTCCGTTATGATTAGAATCACAACTAACAAAATTAACCCCCGCCGGGGTAAGTATGAGTATTGATAAACAGAGACTGAAAAAGAAAAAAAGCAGCCTCCAGCGCCCCTTTAAGCGAAGCGCCAGTGTGCCCGCCGTCGGGGATTTATCAATACCGCCGTGTGCAAAGAATAGGAATGGGCTTGAAAAAGTAAAACGATCGGTTTACTTTTGAGTCATGAAAAAGAGAAACGATATCATTCAGGCTGCCGAGCGGCTCTTCTACACACATGGCTTTCACGCCACCAGCACCGATCAACTCTGTCGGGAAGCCGGCGTCTCTACGCGTACGTTTTATCATCATTTCGCTTCACGCGAAGCACTGACCTCTGCCGTGCTGAGTGCGCGCGAGCAGCGTTTTATGGCTGAACTGCTGCCACCGCAACAGCCAGAGGCGATAGAGCAGCTGTTTGTGGTGCTGGGCGACTGGACCAGGGCGAACGGTGCCCACGGCTGCTTCTTCCTGAAAGCCTGGGGGGAATACGCTGAGCGTGACAGTGAGCTGGCCGCTCAGGCACTGGCCTTCCGTGCCACAATGCGCCACTACATAACACAGTGTGTGACGCATCTGTACGGTGCTGAAGATCGGCAACTGAGTGATGCCATCTGGATACTCTTCGAAGGCGCGATTACTACGGCGCTGCTCACCGGTCCCGCCGCAGCCCGACAGGCGGCTCAGGTCGCCCGTCAGCTACTGCGTCAAAACGGCGTGACCGGATGAGATCGTCTACCGCCCTGGCACTCACCGGCTTCAGTCTGATCGCCGCGACTTATGGCATGGCCCGCTTCTCATGGGGATTGATGCTGCCCGCTATCTCGTCAGATATCCCGTTTACCCCACAGCAGGCGGGGCTGCTGTCGGCATGCAGCTTTGCGGCTTACTGCTTCACTATTCTCACTTCAGCCGCGCTGACAGATCGCTATGGCACACGCGTGACCGCGCTGCTGGCCTCACTCAGTGCAACGGCAGGTCTGCTTCTGCTCGCCAGTGCCTCGTCAGTACTGATGCTGGCGGCCGGACTGTTTATCGCCGGATTGAGTTCTGGTCTGGCTTCACCCGCACTGGCCGCGGCAGTCAGTCACAGAATTCCTGCAGCACGTCAGCCGCGCATAAATACGCTGATTAATGCAGGTACCAGCGCGGGCATTATCCTGACGGTAGTGATCCTGAGCATGCTGCCAGGCGGCTGGCGCGCGGCCTGCCTGCTGTTTGCCCTGCTATCACTGTTCTGTGTGCTGCCGGTAATACGCGTGTTAAAGGATCAAGCGGCGGAACGTACCTCCAGAGTGCGTCACTGGCAGCAGCGATTGTATCGCCGCGCTATGCGTCAGCTGATGGGTATCGCGCTGACGTCGGGCCTGGTCAGTGCAGCCTGGTGGAGCTTTGGGTCGGCGCTTCTGCGTCAGCATGTCGGTGTTGATGCAGATACCGCCCGCTTACTCTGGCTGATTGCGGGAAGTGCAGGCATTGTGGGTGCGGCAACCGGCCTGGTCGCTGCCCGTATAGGGCTAAATGGCGTTTACCGGCTGTCATTGTGTGGTATGGCACTGCCGCTGCTGGTGCTGGCCCTGAGTCATGGTGAATCTATCGGCTTAGGTATCGCGGTTGCCTGTTGCGGCGCAGGTTACGTTACCCTGTCGGGCGTGCTGTTGGTCTGGGGCGCTCGCGCCACCGCCGAAGACCCGGCGACTGGCGTCGGCATCCTGTTTTTTATGCTGGCGGTAGGTCAGGTTGTGGGATCGCTGCTGTTTGGCCAGCTCTACGCCTGCTGGGGTGCCACTACGGCCTTAACGCTCTTTGCGATCGTTGCTCTGCTGTTGCTGTTTGTTTTACCGGCAGAGAACAGCGGTGAGGCGGTTAAATAAACAGGGGGAGATGAAAGAAATAAAATCGCCGGCAAACGTAATTAATAGTCGCTAACGTGCCATGCCAGACAGCCCGAAAATAGGTATCCGGAGAATGAGGCGTAATAATTTTACGTGGCGGACTCTATCGCGTGATAACAATCACCCGCGCGAATCAGATAGCGCGGATATTTTTAATGCGAGGATTAATTTGCTGCTGGAGTAAATCGTCTTCAGGACCCAGGTAATAAGGCACAGCGCACTGCTTACCGTCTTTAGTGAAAATAATCTGATTGTCGTGCAGAAATAGCGCCGTGAAATGGCCCAGCACCACGCCATTTAATTCAAAGCAGTGATTTCTGGCTGCATGCAGCCCCTGCTTACTATTCAGAAAATCCACAAATCGCATCACGCCACGCCTCCAGATAAATAATCGCCCCTGCCCTGATTGCAAAGATAATAACGTTAACTCTGGCCCGGATCATCTGACGAACACCGTTTTCAGAATAGGCTTAACCGCCATTGAGTCGTGGCACTAAATCCACCTGTTTTATTTAACTATACCTGCCAGGACTTTTCCTGGAGAACGGCGCTATAAAAATCATTGAAAGGCGAAATATTTATATTGCGACCTCTTACCTCTCGCTATACCGTTGTTTTTTCACCAGGTGCAGATTTTTGGGGTAAAACCAGATAATGGAAATTTTTGAGGCTGATGAGCGCCACATCACAGCGATTCAGCAAATCTACGCCTGGCATGTCATTAACGGAACCGGCTCCTTTGAGACCGTGCCGCCCGACGCTGACGCGATTGGCGAGCGGATAGGTAAAGTTCAGCAGGCGGGCCTGCCGTGGTTCGTCGCTGTCAGTGAAGGTGACGTCCGTGGATTTTGCTATCTGGCCCCCTATCGTCCACGGCATGCCTACAGGCATACGCTGGAAGACTCTATTTATATCGATCCCGGATTTCAAAAGCGTGGAGCCGGTTCACATCTGTTAGCACATGCCATCAGGTGGGCTGAGCAGGCAGGATATCGCCAGTTGATCGCTAACATTGGTGACAGCGAGAATCAGGGTTCGATTGCCCTGCATCGCGCCGCGGGCTTTGAAATGACCGGCATTCTGCGATCGGTGGGTTTTAAACAGGGCCGCTGGCTGGATACCGTTTTTATGCAGCGTACTCTGGGACTGGGCGATTCAGCGTTACCGAGTAAAGACTAAATATTGCGCTGGCGAGAAAGGCACACGGCCCCACGTTCTCCCGTAGAGAACCTTCTGGTAAAGTGTGTTAACAAAAATTAAAAATTCCGGAAAACTTTATGTTGTCGACAATCATTTATCGCAGCCACATTACAGAGAATGTGCCGCTGAAAACCCTGAATGATCTGGCGTTAAAAGCGAATAAAATCAATAAATCATCCAATGTCACCGGAATTTTGCTGTTCAATGGCACGCACTTTTTCCAACTGCTCGAAGGTCCAGAGGCGGCGGTTAAGGCGGTCTACAGCCGGATTTGCCAGGACCCGCGCCATCATAATCTGGTCGAACTGCTGCGTGACTACGCCCCAGCGCGTCGTTTTGGTCACGTCGGAATGGAGCTGTTCGATCTGCGGCTGCATGATAAAGAGACGGTGCTGGAAGCGGTGCTGGCAAAATGCACCACGAAATATCAGCTGACCTACGCTGATCGTGCCCTGCAGTTCCTGCGAACTTTTGTCGAAGCGCGGGAAAAAGAGAACTATTTTGAAATTCCAGCCGCCAGCGGCTGGACGTTTATCCGTAACGAATCAGAACAGCGCGAAGGCGACGCGGCACTGTTGGCTGAGAATGCCGTCAGCTTTGCTTTTCAGCCTATCGTCGATCCTTTTGCCTGCGAAATTGTCTCGCTGGAGGCCCTGCTGCGTGGCCCACAGGGTGAATCCCCGCTGGCCTATTTTTCCCGATTGTCTCGGGAGCAGCTCTATCAGGTTGATCTGACCTCTAAAAAGGTCGCGTTTGCCCAGGCAAAGCAGTTGGGGATCGAGGGGATGACCTTGTCGATCAATCTGCTGCCGATGACTCTGGTGGAAATGCCCGACGCGGTGCCGTTTTTGCTGGCTGAGATTGCTGCCCAGGGGCTGGTACCGGAGCAGATTATGGTGGAATTCACCGAGAATGAAATCATCTCGCAACCTGAGGCATTTGAAGCCGCTATCAGGCAGCTGAAAGCCGCCGGCATCAGCCTGGCGCTGGATGATTTTGGTGCCGGCTTTGCCGGGCTTTCGCTGCTGACCCGCATTCAGCCCGACAAGATTAAGATTGATCGTGCCATCATTTCGGATGTGCATAAAAGCGGGCCCAAGCAGGCGATCATTCATGCCATTCTGAAATGCTGCTCCTCGCTGGAGATCGGCGTTATCGCCGAGGGCATTGAAAAGCCAGAAGAGTGGATGTGGCTTGAAGCGGCAGGCGTGACTCAGTTCCAGGGTTTCCTGTTCTCACAACCGCAACTTAATGGCCTTGCAGCCGTCGCCTGGCCCGAGCTGGTTTAATTCCACTGCGATTTGGATGAATTTTCAATCCCCTGCCTTGCTGGATTTCCCGGCGGCTGCTAAATAATTAACAGCGCCGGGGGATCATCTTTCTGTCATCTTCCCGCGTCACAGTCAGACCTTACCCAGTCAGTGATTAAATGTTTAGCAGTCAGATGTTCAGTGTTTAGGCCAGCGCTACGCGCCATGCGTGCGACGTGACTCCAGGGACAGCATTTGAGGAACTGAATGAAGCAAATCATCCGCGGTGATAAAGAGCCCTCCCATATCCTGGCAGCGACCCGTGCGCTTGAAGCGCACTACTCACGCTACGGAGAAGGTAATAAGTACCATCCCATTATCTATTCTATCGCCTACCGCAGCCGGTTTTACCAGGTTGAGGTGATTACCCGACGCGAAACCATGGTTGCTACGGTCATTACCGGAGTCCGCAATCTGACGCACCTCTCCGGCGCCGCCTGACGGCCGCTTGTCATAGCGCGGGGGCAAAGTGCCCCCGCCATCCCCGCTTAACGGCGATAGAGAGAATTGGCCGGATAGATTGCGCCAATCACACTCTTTTCCCGTGCGCCCGTTACCGCAGGCAGATTGCCCGGCAGGCCGGAGAGTGTGCGAAACGCCAGCCACGCAAATGCCAGCGCTTCCATGTCATCGCCACTGATTCCCGCCGCATCAGTAGGGGTGACTTCCGTTCCAGGAAGATGCGCCGCCAGGCGCGCCATCAGCTGGGGATTACGACTCCCGCCGCCACACACCAGCAGACGGTCGCAGCCATCATTGAGTAACACCTGCTGCGTGATAGTGATGGCGCTCAGCTCAACCAGTGTGGCCTGCACATCCTGTGGGGCCAGCCCCGGGAAATAGCGCAGATGCTGTTCAAGCCAGCCAAGATTGAAGTGTTCGCGCCCGGTGCTTTTCGGCGGCGGCAACGCAAACCATGGCTCACGCAACAGCGCCTCCAGCAGTGGCTGAATCACGGTTCCGCTGCGCGCCCACTGTGCATCTTTGTCATACGGCTGCCCCTGATTGCGCCAGATCCAGGCATCCAGCAGCATATTCCCAGGGCCGGTATCAAAGCCGCGCACTGGCTGACCCGGGATGAGCAGCGAGAGATTGGCAATGCCACCAATATTCAGCACCATGCGGCGTTCAGTGGCATCCATCAGCAGCGCCTGATGAAAGGCAGGCACCAGCGGCGCACCCTGCCCACCCAGCGCCATGTCACGGCGGCGGAAGTCACCCACCACCGTCACGCCGGTCGCCGCGACAATCTGATTATTGTCACCTATCTGCAGCGTATTAGGTGCGTCACTCTGGGGCTCATGCCAGACGGTCTGACCATGACAGCCAATCGCCGTGATGTCACTGGCCTCCAGCGCTTCACGCTTCATCAATGTCACCACGGCTTCAGCAAAGAGCTGGCCGAGGCGGGTATCAAGCTGGCCAAGCTGCGACAGCGTCAGAGTTTGCCCCTGACACACTCCCAGAATCGCCTGACGCAGCGCGGCTGGCATCGGATGGCAGTAGCTTGCCTGCTGTGCCACCATATTTTCATCAATGGCAGCCAGCACCACATCCACCCCATCCAGGCTGGTGCCTGACATCACACCGATATAGCGTCCTGATTTCATAGCTATTCCTTACTTCCGGCAGGAAGTGCAATTCGTCTGCGGCTAGCCTGACAAATAATGATCGCTAATTCTATGATTAAATTGTTTTTATCCAATCGTGCTCACTGATAACGTTATGGGACTATTTTTAGACCACGATTGAATTATTGTTAATCCTGCATAGTCTATGCTTCGTTCAACCGTGTTTTATTCGGACAGGGATTAATTTGCCAGGTTTGTGTCTTATACTGTGTGCAGGATACAGCGGTAAACGTGGCGCCTTCTCGACTAAAGGAGTTTCAAATGATTAAGCGTGTAATTGTGGTCGCTCTGACCGGTGCTATGCTCGCAGGTTGTAGCAATACCAGTACGCTGTCGGGTGATACCTACAGTGCCAGTGAAGCAAAGCAAATCCAGAGCGTTTCGTACGGTACCTTAGTCTCCGTTCGTCCTGTGAAGATCCAGGGCGGCGATGAGAGCAACGTCATCGGTGCCATTGGTGGTGCGGTGTTAGGTGGCTTCCTGGGTAATACCATTGGTGGCGGCACCGGACGTAGCCTGGCGACAGCCGGTGGTGCCGTTCTGGGTGGCGTTGCGGGTCAGGGCGTTCAGGGCGCAGTGAATAAAACGGATGGCGTAGAGCTGGAAATCCGTAAGGATGATGGCAACACCATCATGGTGGTTCAGAAGCAGGCCGCCTCGCGCTATTCTGTTGGCCAGCGTGTTGCAATGGCATCCAACGGCAGCCAGGTGACGGTTTCACCTCGCTGATGTTGTGAAACAAAAAACCGACGCCTGTGCGTCGGTTTTTTTATTTCTCTTTGTTCTGAAGTTCGAGAATATTTTTCTCAAGCCGGGCGATCAGCGTCACCATCTGACGGATCTCTTCCTGGCTGATGCCGGAAAGAATGTCATCCCGCGTCTCATCAATTACCGTCTCAACCTGTTCGATAATTGGCTCAGCCTGCTGCGTCAGCTTAATTCGCTTGGCACGACGATCGTTAGCGCAGGTCGAACGGGTTATAAGTCCTTTCTCTTCCAGCTGATCCAGCGTGCGCACCAGCGAAGGTTGTTCAATCCCAATTGCTTTGGCTAACTGAATCTGCGACTGTTCTGGCGGCAGTTGATGAATATTGTGCAACGTCACCCAGTGTGTCTGAGTCAGCTCAAGCGGTTTCAGCCGCTGATCAATCAACGCGCGCCAGATGCGCACCAGGCGAGATAAATCCGTTCCGAGGGGCGTATCCATTTCATCTCCTTATAATTAGCTTGCTAGCTATCAAGCCAGATTTTACACTATTCTGCGAGTTTACAGGACAAATTACAAATCCCGGGCCAGGCCACGATAACGCGGCAGCGCATCCCGTCTGCTGTTTGGGTTAACGAAGGATGTTATCACGTGCTCACTCCTGCTTTTTCAGGTGAGAACCCGCTGACCGATCTGGTGGTTGGCGCCTCACTCTTTTTCCCGCCGATGTTCAAGGCGGTGATCCTCGGTTTCTTTTTCTGGCTGCTGATTCACCCGCTGGTGCGCGGCTGGATCTACTCCGGTGATATCTGGCATCCCACCCTGTTTGATCTCTCGCTGTTTGTGCTGTGCGTCACCGCCGCTCTCTGGCTCATCGGTCATGGATAATCGATATGAAATTTAACGCGGTAAAATATTTTTCAACGCTCATTGTCTTTGCACTGGCGTTACTGGCCGGCGGCTGGCTGTGGAACTACTACATGCAGTCGCCCTGGACCCGTGACGGGAAAGTGCGGGCAGAGCTGGTGGATATCACGCCTCAGGTCTCGGGCCGGGTTACGGAACTGAAGGTCAAAGACAATCAATTTGTGCACAAGGGCGAGCTGCTGGTCACGCTGGACACGGTGCCGTGGCAGATTGCGCTCGACAACGCCGCCGCTCAGCTCAGCAAAGCGCAAGCGGACCTGGCGAAAGCGCAGCACGAGTTTAACCGGCGCAGCAGCTTGCCGCGCAACATCATCTCTGCCGAGGATCTCGATGCGGCACGCTTAAGCGCCGGAGCTGCGGCTGCCAGCACTAAAGCCGCGCAGGCGGAGTGGGAACGGGCGCGCTGGAATCTGCAACAGACAACGCTGACCGCACCGGCGGATGGCTGGATCACTAATCTCACGCTTCGGCCCGGCAGCTATGCCACTGCGGGTTCGCCTCTGTTTGCCCTGGTCGACAGCCACTCTTACTACGTCATGGGCTATTTCGAAGAGACCAAGCTGCGCCATATTCATCCAGGCGCAACGGCACAGGTGGTGCTCTACAGCAGTAGCATGCGGCTGCAGGGCAAGGTAGACAGCATTGGCCGCGCCATCTATGACCAGAGCATTGAGACTGACAGCGGCCTGGTGCCCGATATCAAGCCAAACGTGCCCTGGGTGCGGCTGGCGCAGCGGGTACCGGTACGCATTCGTCTCGATTCGCTTCCGGCCAATGCTGATCTGGTGGCCGGCACCAGCTGCACCATCACCATCCAGCCATGAATGTTCAGTGGCTGGCCTGGGATCAACTGCCCTGGATTAAAGCGAACAGAGGCCAGTGGCGCTATGCGTTACGTAACGCGATCGCCATGTGTCTGGCACTGAGCATCGCCTATGGACTGGATCTCGATGAACCCTACTGGGCGATGACCTCTGCCGCCGTGATCAGCTTTCCCACCGTTGGCGGCGCGATCAGCAAAAGTCTTGGCCGCATTGTCGGCAGCCTGCTGGGGGCCACCGCCGCACTGCTGATCGCCGGCCACACCCTGAACGAGCCCTGGCTGTTTACCTTTGCCATTGCCGGCTGGCTGGCGCTCTGCACCGGCATTTCGAACCACTACCAGAACAACGTCGCTTACGCGTTTTCACTGGCGGGTTACACCGCTGCCATCATCGCTTTCAGCAGCGTGAATATCACCGATATCACCACGCTGTGGACGATTGCGCAGGCACGCGTCTGCGAGGTGATCTCCGGCATTCTCTGCGCCGGATTGATGATGATGGTGCTGCCGAGTACCTCGGATGGCGAGGCGCTGATTACCTCACTGAAGCAGATGCATGCCCGTTTGCTGGAGCATGCGGTGTTACTGCTGCAGCCCTCGGCCAGTGATACCATTCGTGTCGCGCATGAAAACGTTATCAGCCAGATCCTGACCATGAATCTGCTGCGGATTCAGGCGTTCTGGAGCCACTACCGCTTTCGCCGACAGAACAACGTCCTGAACTATGTGCTGCATCAGCAGCTGCGACTCACCAGCGTGCTTTCGAGCCTGCGGCGCATGTTGCTGAACTGGCCCGATGCGCCAGAGCCGCTGTTTGAAGCCTTGCAGCGCCTGCTGGCTGAGCTGGCGAAACCGGCGTGTGATAAATATCGTCTTGCGCAAATCCTGCGCAGCGTGACGCCTGGCGCAGACGGCGACTACCGGCAGCGCGCGTTTTGTCAGCGGCTGCGCTACTTCTGCTGGATGTACCTCAACGTACTGCGCTGGATTCGTCTGCTGGATCGTGCCGATGCCGATACCCGCTTTCAACCCCCGCCGGTTCCGGCGCTGGCGCGCGACAGTGACAGTGCCGAAGCGGGCTGGAGCGCCCTGCGCACCTTCTGTGTGATCGTGCTGGGCTGCGCCTTCTGGATCAATACGCAATGGTCTTCAGGCGCTTCCGCGCTCACCCTGACCGCTATTGCCTGCGTGCTTTACGCCTCCGTGCCCTCACCCGGCGGCAGCGTCACCTTGCTGCTGAAAACCCTGCTGTGGCTGTTTGCGTTCAGTTTTGTGATGAAGTTTGGCCTGATGGTGCAGATCAGTCAGCTGTGGCCGTTTTTACTGTTTCTCTTTCCGCTGCTGGTGACGTTACAACTCTTCAAGCTGCAGCAGAAACAGCGCGCCGGGATGTGGGGACAGTTCATCGTCTTTATGGGCTCGTTTATCGCAGTGACAAACCCACCGACCTGGGATTATCAGGCCTTTTTCAACGATAACATTGCCAAAGTCTGCGGGGTGCTGCTCGCCTGGCTGGCGTTCCAGATTCTGCGGCCCAGCTCTGATGCGCGGCGCAGCCGACGCCATATCCGCGCGCTGCGGCTGGCATTTCTCGATCAGCTGCGGCAGCGGCCCCGACTCAGTGAGAGTCGCTTCGAATCGCAGATTTACCACCGCATCAGCCAGCTCAGCCATAGCCGGGATGAGCAGGCGCGCACCTGGCTACTTCGCTGGGGCGTAGTGCTACTCAACTGCTCACATATTGTCTGGCAACTGCGTGAATGGCGCGCCGATTCGGCGGCCCTGACAGGGTTTCGTGATAGCAGTCTGCACAATCTGCAGCAGATCATCAGCAGCCGTGGCGTGCGCCACACCTCGCTGGATCAGATGCTAAGGGAACTGGAGGAGAGTATCACCGCATTACTGGCGCTGGAAAACAACGAAGCCAGCGAACTGGCTGGCATTATCTGGCGTCTGCGCTGTTCGCTCGCACAACTGAAACAGGCGGTGCCGGCGTAATTACTGGCAATATTGCTGTTGCTGCCGGTTAAAATCTTCCTGCAACTGCTGCAGCGTTTTATGACCTTCAAAGCGGGTTTTATCCATCTCGGTCATCGGTTCAATGACCAGCGCTTTCTCGTCGGGTGAAAAGATGAACCGGCGTGTCAGTTCAGTGCCGGTAAAACTTTGACCGTGGATGCCACCACACACCATCGTCATGGTGCGACGATAGATGGTGGTATCTGTGAAATTGGTTTCGGTTGCGCTACGAAAAACCTGATCACAACCCTGTGCCTCCAGCTTACGCACCCTGCTGCGACTCAGCCATTCACGACCCTGAGCAATCTTTTCACAGGTGGCACGCATCGGGCTGGTATCAATGGTGCGCTGAAGTTCCCGACCGGTTTCGGTCACCAGCTGCGTATCATTGGGTTTATCGCATCCCACCAGCAGCAGACATAGCAGTAATGCGCCCTTGAATTTCATTATCCTGCTCCTTTCCCCATCACGCTTTCTTACCTGAATCAACATCATAGGGGGGAAATGTCAGGGATGGTACAACATTTCATAAACAGTCAGGAGAAAATCGGGCGGCCATTATCTGCCGCCCTGACACTCAGATTACACCGCAGGCATAACGCGCCCCGCCGCCGCCCAGCGGTTTAGGATGATCGGCGTGGTTATCCCCGCCAGCATGCACCATCAGCGCTTTTCCTTTGATCTCGTTTAAGGATTTCAGACGAGGTGCCAGCACCGGATAGGTTGCATTGCCTTTGTCATCGACATAAATCGCAGGCAAATCCCCGAGATGTCCCTCAGCGTAAGGCCCCAGATGTTTGCCACTGTTGGCAGGATCAAGGTGACCGCCCGCAGCACCGGCGGCGACCACTTTGCCTTCAGACTCGCCCGGCTCACAGCTGCCTTTAGCATGGACATGGAAACCATGAATGCCTGGCTGAAGGCCTTTCAGATCGGGCGTGAACTGCAGACCATACTGTGTCTCGTCAATTTTTACCGTGCCAACCGATTTTCCGATGCCTTCAGCGGTAACCTGATGGACCGTAACCTGCTCGCTGGCAGCCTGTGCTGCACCGCAGGCGATCAGGGCGAATAGCGCAACAGCTTTCATTTTCATGATGACTCCTTTTTCATCCCAGGGATTGAGGTAAGTCTGGTCGCTGTTGCGCTATTTTGCTGAAGATTGACGCACTTTTACGCTTCAGGGCACATCAAAACCCAGCGCCGCCTTACGAATGCGGAACCACTGCTGACGTGTCAGCATGACATTCAGTGCACCAGCGGCTTCGCTGACCCGGGATGTTTTACCTGAACCGATAATGGGCAGTGGGCGCGACGGCAGCATCAGTATCCAGGCATAAACGACCTGATCCAGGCTGGTGGCGCCGGTTTCCTGCCGCACAGTTTCCAGTTCGTTACGCAGTGGCTGATAGTGCGGATCGTTAAACAGGCGGCCTCCTCCCAGACAGGACCAGGCCATCGGACGAATGCGCAGTTGCTGGCATTGATCCAGCGATCCATCCAGCAGCACGCTTTGCTGAACCGGTGAAATCTCCAGCTGATTGGTGACCAGCGAGAACGGCAAGCGGGATTGCAGCAGGGAGAACTGAGAGGGTGTGAAGTTTGAGACGCCAAAATGCAGAACCTTGCCGCTCTGATGCAATGCCATAAAGGCTTCAGCCACGTCGTCAGCCGCCATCAGCGGATCGGGGCGATGGATCAGGAGCAAATCAAGGCGATCGGTGTGGAGATGGCGCAGCGAGTTTTCAGCGCTCTGCAGGATATGGTTTTTATCGGTGATGTAGTGGCCAATCTGATGCTCAGGCCGGGCGCGGGTAGCAATACCGCATTTGGTCACAATCTGCAGCTGGTCGCGCAGTCCGGGTGCCAGTTTCAGCGCCTCGCCAAATGCCGCTTCACACTGGTAGTCACCGTAGATGTCGGCATGGTCAACGGTGGTAATGCCAAGCCGCAGATGGTGCTCAATAAACGCGACGCGCTCCTGAGGTGACATGCCCCACTCCATCAGGCGCCAGTACCCCATAACCAGCGGTGAAAATTCTGGCCCCTGTGAAGCGATGGCTTGCGGTTCTAACATGACGTTCTCCCTGTTGCGCGTGGGCTGTAATTAATGTGTCAGAGAGTATAACGGAAAGCGCAAAGTCGTCAGAATAACTCTGGCTGTTGTGGCTCGGGTGGCTCGTCGCCTTTCTGTTGACGCTGCAGACGCTGTCGACGCTGCTGACAAAGGCGTATCACCTCACGCTTTTGCGCATCACTAAAGCGCAGCCAGTTGAACCGCTCATCGCGGCTGCGTAAACATCCCAGGCAGTAACCGCGTGCATCCGTCTGGCAGATGCCGCGACAGGGGCTGGGAACCGGAAAAAACTCAAGCTGCTCGGCCACCACGACTCCAGATTCATTAAATAAAAAGCAAAATCAGTCCACTCAAAAGCGTAGCCTGGTTGCGCAGGAAGAAAATCCTGACCGGTCAGAATTATCCTTTTCTTTCTCTCTGGGGTGAACACTCTGTGCCAAATGCAACAGACTGAGTTGCGTTAGACCGACTGGTCTACTAATCTCAGAGCCATGAATAAGACGCTGCAACGTAATGAAACCCGTGAACACCTGCTCCAGACAGGGGAGACACTCTGTCTTCAGCGCGGCTTTGCCGGAATGGGCCTCAGTGAGCTGCTGACGCAGGCGGCGGTGCCGAAAGGCTCCTTCTACTACTATTTCCGCTCTAAAGAAGCGTTTGGCGTGGCGTTACTGGAACGTTACTTTGCGCGTTTCCTGCAGGATGTCGAGCTGCAGCTCAACCAGACCAGCGGCACCCCGTGTGAGCGTCTGCTGAACCACTTTCGTGCGGCCGTTGAGCTGTTTGTGCAGCAGGGTCACATTATGGGTTGTCTGGGCGTTAAGATCTCCGCTGAGGTATGCGATCTTTCTGAGCCAATGCGTGACGCACTGCAGCAGGGCGCAGCGAAAATCACGGCCCTCTACGCCCGGACGCTGATCGCTGCAGAACAGCAGGAGTCGATGAACCTGCCACAGCCTCCCGCGCAGATGGCGGAATTACTGTCGTTGCTGTGGCTTGGCGCCAGCCTGCAGAGCAAAATTTCCCGTGAGGCGCAGCCACTGCGCCTGGCATTGAGTACCATCGAACAGTGGCTTAAGAGCCACTAATTTTTAAAAAACGCATTTGTAGACGACTGGTCTACTAATCAGGAGCTATTATGGCGAGTACCCAGCTGTTTAATCCGCTGAAAGTCGGCGCAATTACCGTCCCAAACCGCGTATTCATGGCACCGCTGACCCGTCTGCGCAGCATCGAGCCTGGCGACATCCCTACCCCGATGATGGCGGAATATTACCGTCAGCGCGCCAGCGCCGGTCTGATCATCACTGAAGCAACCCAGATCTCTTTCCAGGCGAAAGGCTATGCTGGTGCACCAGGCTTACATACGCAGCCACAGATTGCAGCGTGGAAAGCGATTAACGAAGGCGTGCATCAGGCTGGCGGCCACACCGCCGTGCAGCTTTGGCATACCGGTCGTATCTCTCATAACAGCGTGCAGCCGGAAGGTAAAGCACCGGTGGCTCCCTCGGCGATTGCTGCAGGCACCCGTACTTCACTGCGTGCGGAAGATGGCAGCGTTTATCGCGAAGATACCTCAACACCGCGTGAACTGACCGTGCCGGAGATCAAGCAGATCGTGGCCGATTTCGGTCAGGCTGCGGCCAACGCACGTGAAGCGGACTTTGATCTGCTTGAGCTGCACTCGGCGCACGGTTATCTGATTCACCAGTTCCTGGCACCAGACTCCAACCAGCGTACCGATGAATACGGTGGCAGCATTGAAAAACGCGGTCGCTTTGCGCTTGAAGTAGTTGATGCGGTCATTGCTAACTGGTCTGCCGATCGCATTGGTATTCGCGTATCACCTATCGGCAGCTTCCAGAATCTGGATAACGGTCCGGACGAAGAAGAAGCGGCGTTGTGGTACATCGGCGAGCTGGCAAAACGCAATATCGCCTATCTGCACCTCTCTGAGCCAGACTGGGCCGGTGGTCAGCCTTACACCGACGCTTTCCGCCAGAAAGTGCGTGATCTCTTCCCGGGTGCCATCATCGGTGCGGGTGCCTACACCGTTGAGAAAGCCGATGACCTGATTGGTCGTGGTCTGATCGATGCCGTTGCCTTTGGTCGCGATTACATAGCTAACCCGGACCTGGTTGAGCGTCTGCAGCAGGATGCGCCGCTCAATCCACAGCGCCCGGAAAGCTTCTACGGCGGCGGCGCTGAAGGGTATATCGACTACCCGACGCTGTAATCGTTTTGGGCTGCCGTCCGGGACGATGACGGCAGCCATTATTCAATGGCGATTTTCATCGCTATACTTATCGCCTGGGTCATCCGGCGATGGCGTTTTATTTAAAAGAGGATGTTATGCGTTTACTTCATACCATGCTGCGCGTTGGCGATCTGCAACGTTCAATCGATTTCTACACTCGTGTGCTCGGCATGCGCGTGCTGCGTCAGAGCGAAAACACCGAATATAAATATACCCTGGCCTTTGTGGGCTACACCGACGAGAGCGAAGGTGCGGTAATCGAACTGACCTATAACTGGGGCGTCGATAAGTATGACCTCGGTAATGCGTATGGTCACATTGCACTGGGCGTGGATGACGCGGCAGCTGCCTGCGAACGCATCCGTAAAGATGGCGGCAACGTGACGCGTGAGGCTGGCCCGGTCAAAGGCGGCTCTACCATTATTGCCTTTGTTGAAGATCCCGATGGTTACAAAATCGAGCTGATCGAAAACAAAGATGCCGGCAACGGCCTGGGCAACTAAACCTGCCCCTCAGCCTGCCCGTTCGGGTGGGCTGAATCCCCTTCTCTGCGCTTCATCTGCTGCACCCGGCCCCGTTTTTTGCCATAATACGCGCTGCCCTTTTTCTGCAACGAGATCCTGATGTCTGAATCGAATTCCCCTAATGCACTCAATCAACGTTTCCGTGGCTTCTATCCGGTGGTGATCGACGTTGAAACCGCAGGTTTCAACGCGCAAACCGATGCGTTACTGGAGATTGCTGCCATCACGCTGAAAATGGATGAAGAGGGCTGGATTCAGATTGACCAGACGCTGCATTTCAACGTCGAACCGTTTGTCGGTTCGCTGCTGCATCCTGAAGCGCTGGCGTTTACCGGTATCGATCCCAGCAATCCGCTGCGCGGAGCAGTCAGTGAATATGAAGCGCTGCATGCCATTTTCAAAATGGTGCGCAAGGGGATTAAGGACAGTGGCTGCAATCGCGCCATTATGGTGGCGCACAATGCCACTTTTGACCTGAACTTTATGTCAGCAGCGGCAGAGCGTGCCAGCCTGAAGCGCAATCCGTTTCACCCCTTTGCCACCTTTGACACCGCGGCACTCAGCGGACTGGTGCTGGGTCAGACGGTTCTGGCGAAAGCCTGTATTGCGGCGGGAATGGAGTTTGACAGTACCCAGGCGCATTCGGCGCTTTATGACACGCAGCAGACAGCAACACTGTTCTGCGAGCTGGTGAACCGCTGGAAACGCTTAGGCGGCTGGCCACTGCCTTTCGCGGAAGGCGATGCAGAAGCCAGTGCATCCGCATAAGGGAGGCTGCAATGGAAAAGGCCGACGTGATGTCGGCCTTTTTTTATTCTGCTTCTTTAAATTTTTCTGCAGTCTCTTTGATCAGCGTCTGCAGTTCACCACGCTGTAACATCTCAACGATGATGTCGCAGCCACCGACCAGCTCGCCATCAACCCACAGCTGCGGGAAGGTTGGCCAGTTAGCGAATTTCGGCATCTCGGCACGAATGTCCGGGTTCTGCAGAATATCCACGTAAGCAAAACGCTCACCACAGGCTGACAGCGCCTGTACCGCCTGTGCAGAGAAACCGCAGCTAGGCAGTTTCGGGGAACCTTTCATGTACAGCAGGATCGGATTTTCTGCGATCTGGCGCTGAATTTTTTCTACAGTACTCATAATTGCCTTCCTTAAATCGTGACTTCGTGTTTGTTTATTGTAGCGACTTCGCAGCGTGACTGAAAACGAGATTTTGTCCGCTACCGATTATACCGCCATCATTGTTAAGTCCTGCAGCGGGATGCACGACCCTCTGATTATTAACAGCGGGTAACAGTTTAATAATTCGTAATAATTTCGCTGATATAAGACGCTGAAAATGTTCATTTTCAGCGCGATTACGTGGGTTGCACAGATTAATATTAAAAGGCATTACAGTTTTTAAACGAACTGGACTAGAATGGCCTGGGCCCTGATCCTGGATCAGATTAATCTCAACTTTGTCGCGGTGCGTAGTGGCCCTGACAACTTAACTAATCAACGGACTATGCGTTTAATCATTACGCTTTTCATGCTGGCCATTGCGCAACTGTTTTTCAACGTCGCTGCTGCTTCACCGCACACGCCGGTGAACGTCAGTACGCATAAAGCAGAAAAAAAGAGTGCGCGCGACGATGAACGCCGCAAACGTCGCCAGGTAAAAACGGTGACGAAAAAGACTCGCCTCAGCCCTGTTCAAAAACTTAAAACGAAAAAACAGAAAAAAGTCGAACTCACTGCCAAACAGACGCCTGCTAAGAAGACCTCGCTTAAAACCGCCCGTATAAGCAAAAGCCTGCAAAAGAACAAAGAGAAGAAACGCTATGGCCATCAGCGCCTGCTAAAAACCGCTGAGGTCACCACCAGCGAGCCGGGCACGATTAAAATGAGCAAATCCCACCGTCAGCGTTATCAGAAGGCTCGCGAAACCGCGATGACCAAACTGATGGGCCAGCTGGGTAAACCCTACCAGTGGGGCGGCACTTCGCCGCATACCGGCTTCGATTGCAGCGGCCTGGTCTGGTACGCCTATAAAGATCTGGTGAAGTTTAAGATTCCGCGTACCGCTAATGAGATGTATCACCTGCGTGACGCCGCACCCATCAAGCGTGAGTCGCTGGAGAAAGGCGATCTGGTCTTCTTCCGTATTAATGGTCGCGGTACAGCGGATCACGTTGGCGTGTACCTGGGAGATGGCAAGTTTATCCAGTCACCGCGTACCGGAAAAGACATTCAGATTAGCGCATTAGGGGAAGATTACTGGCAGCGTCATTACATTGGTGCCCGTCGTGTGATGACGCCGAAAACCATACGCTAACCAGAAAACAGTCGTAAAAAGCCGGGAGATTCCCGGCTTTTTTTTAGTGCAGAATGGCGGTAAAACTAAAGGCTACAATCATCAGCAGACAGCCCGCAGTCGTCATTAAAGCCAGTTTAAGATCGGTACTCATTGTTTGCTCCTTAGTCACACAATTTGTGGGGATATCGCATTTTCCCACAGGGCCCGGTAAAAATCTCGTTTTATCCGTTCAGCCTTGTTAGAATCCCGCCTTTGTTGCGCAACGCGCGCAATCCTGATTCCGTTTGCGCCGGTTTTCAGGCGTTTTATTTTCGCCAGCGGCCTGTAAACCGGCCAAAAACGCGGCATTTTTGCGGAAAAAACCCTGAGCAGACGCAAACGTTTAACACTACGCTTATCATAGAGTTAGATAAGCACTGGAGTCCGATTTTCATGGCAACAATTAAAGATGTGGCGAAACGCGCTGGCGTCTCAACGACGACGGTTTCGCACGTCATCAATAAAACCCGCTTTGTCGCAGAAGAGACGCGTAACGCGGTCTGGCAGGCGATAAAAGAACTGCACTATTCGCCAAGCGCCGTGGCGCGCAGCCTGAAAGTGAATCACACCAGAACGCTGGGCCTGCTGGCGACCTCCAGCGAAGCCCCCTATTTCGCAGAGATTATTGAAGCGATTGAGAATCACTGTTTTGACAAAGGCTATACGCTGATTCTGGGGAATTCGCATAACGATCTGCAAAAACAGCGCGCCTATCTCAGCATGATGGCGCAGAAGCGTGTCGATGGTCTGCTGGTGATGTGCTCAGAATATCCAGACGACCTGCTGCAGATGCTGGAAGAGAACCGTAACATCCCGATGGTGGTAATGGACTGGGGCGAATCGCGCGCCGACTTCACCGACACGGTTCTGGATAACGCGTTCCAGGGCGGCTATCTGGCAGGACGCTATCTGATTGAACGCGGTCACCGCGACATTGGTGCTATCCCCGGTCAGATGGAGCGTAATACCGGTGGCGGACGTCATGCCGGTTTCCTGAAGGCGCTGGAAGAAGCCAGCATTCAGCCGCGCGCCGAGTGGATTGTCCAGGGTGACTTTGAGCCGGAGTCGGGCTATCAGGCGATGCAGCAGATCCTGTCACAGAAACAGCGCCCGACGGCGGTGTTCTGCGGTGGTGATATCATGGCAATGGGTGCAATTTGCGCCGCCGACGAAATGGGTTTGCGCGTACCGCAGGATATTTCGGTGATCGGTTATGATAATGTGCGCAACGCCCGCTATTTCGCACCGGCCCTGACCACCGTGCATCAGCCTAAAGCTCAGTTAGGTGAAAAAGCGCTGGATATGCTGCTGGACCGCATCACCAGTAAGCGTGAAGTGTCACAGACGATTGAAGTACACCCTACGCTGATTGAGCGCCGCTCGGTGGCCGACGGTCCATTCCGCGACTATCGCCGTTAATCCTCGCTTAACCACTCCTGATTAAGCGTTTGCGCATCACCCAGGTAGCTGAGCAACCAGCCAGTCGCCGGTGATGCGCGATCCTCAGCCCAGCTGACACAGCAGGGACTGTCCGGAAACGCCACCGGCAGAGTCAGTTCAACCAGATCGCCGCTGTCGAGCAGTGGCCTGGCAAGATGACCGGGCACCATCGCCACACACAATCCCGCCTGCACGCACTCCAGCCCGGTTTGCCATTCCGGCACCACCAGCCTGCGCTGGTTATCCAGCGTCCATGTCATTCGGCGCGGCAGTGCGCGTGAAGTATCTTCCAGCACCAGTGACGGCCAGCTACGCAGCGTGTCGTCATCGATCTGGCTCGCCTGCGTCAGGGGATGATCGGGCGCGACCACGCAGCGCCAGTTGAGTGTGCCCATATCGCGAAACGCAAAACGTCCGCCCACCGGAATCGCCTGGGTGGCCCCAATGGCCACTTCTACCCGGCCATCGGCCAGCGCATCCCAGACGCCGTTAAAAACTTCATAACTGATGATCAGCTCCATGTCGGGGAAATGGCGATAGAAATCTTTAACCAGTTGCCGGGTGCGCTGAGGTTTAGCGATACGGTCAACCGCGATGCTGAGCTGACCGCGCCAGCCGTTGGCCAGCTGCTGACACTGTCGTCGTGTGGCTAGCATTTTTTTGATGACGCTGCGCCCTTCACGGACAAAATGCTCGCCTGCCGGAGTCAGTACCACTTCACGGTGCTGACGCTCAAACAGCGGCACCGCCAGCCAGCTCTCCAGCTGCCGCACCGTGTAACTGATGGCAGAGGGCACCCGATGTAACTCCTGCGCAGCAGCGCTAAAGCTGCCGCCACGGGCGACTGCGTCAACCACTTCTAATGCATATTCTGACCACATAATCTGCCTTCAAAATTTTTAACAGCAAGCGGCAAATATTACCGTTTCACAGCAGCAAACGCACCTTTTACACTCTGCCGCGTTTATCCTGCAAAAATGAGAATGAGATGTTGTCGAATAAAGGATTTATGCCTTACCTTGCCCTGCTGAGCATGCTCGGCTTTTTAGCCACCGATATGTACCTGCCCGCCTTCGGCGCGATGCAGCAAACGTTTAACACCTCACCCGGCCTGATCAGCGCCAGTATGAGTCTCTTTCTGGGAGGCTTCGCTGTGGGTCAGCTCTTCTGGGGACCCATCTCCGATCGCATCGGCCGTAAACCTGTGCTGCTGACCGGGCTGGCCATGTTTGGGGTCGGTTGTGCAGGCATGCTGTGGGTCAATGATATCTATCTGATGCTGGCGCTGCGTTTTGTTCAGGCGATTGGCGTCTGTGCTGCTGCTGTTAGCTGGCAGGCACTGGTCGTGGATCGCTACCCTGCCGCACGTGCCAACAAAGTCTTTGCCACCATTATGCCGCTGGTTGCACTCTCTCCGGCACTGGCCCCGTTGCTGGGCGCCTGGCTGATTGGTCATTTCCACTGGCGTTCAATCTTCCTGGTGCTGACCCTGATTGCGGTAGCGCTGATTCTGACCACGTTGCGTCTGCCCACTGTTCGCAAAGTCGCAGGTGAAAAAAAGGCACAGCCGGGTTTCTTTACCCTGCTCAAATCGCGGGTTTATAGCGGCAACGTGCTGATTTACTCTGCCTGTTCTGCCAGCTTCTTTGCCTGGCTGACGGGTTCGCCGTTTATTCTGGCAGATTTGGGTCTCTCGCCTGCCGACATCGGCCTGAGTTATGTGCCACAGACCCTCGCCTTTTTAATAGGTGGCTTCGGCTGTCGCGCCCTGCTCAACCGCTTTAACGGTTCACAGTTGCTGCCCTGGTTACTGGGTATCTACAGCCTGAGCATTCTGGCGCTGTTTGCTGTTGCGCTTGCCGGCAACAGCACGCTGGTTAGCCTGATGGTTCCATTCTGCGGCATGGCGCTGGCGAACGGCGCGATCTATCCGATTGTGGTCTCCAGTGCATTAATGCCCTTCCCGAATGCTACCGGCAAAGCGGCCGCATTGCAGAACACACTGCAGTTAGGTCTGTGCTTCGCCGCAAGCCTGGCAGTATCAGCCGGATTAACTCAGGCGCTGTTTACCACCACACTCACGATGACGGCGACCATTGTGCTCGCGCTGTTCGGCTTCGCCATGCAGCGTGCCGCCAGCGCACAAAGTGTTGTTGCCTCAGCGCAACCTGCCTGCCAGGATAATCACTGACACACTGACTTCTTAGTTAGCATCCTAACAATAAGTCATTGAATATTGACCCGCGTGAGAATATACTCATTCGGGTCAACAAATCTGTAATAAATCAACAATATAATAACGTAATAATCTGATTGGCACCCTGTTGCCGGGACGGTATTCGCGCGCGTTATTCTCATCTTGCCCGTCCAGCTGCAGGCTATTCCAGTCCTCTGTATCACACAATAACCGGTGTGCGGAGTCATCCGTAACGTTTCTCAATGCCTGACGAAATTGGCTACTCTTTGTTCAGGTTCAGATTGGACAGGTGGTGGAAAAGCTATGAGTTCATCTTATGCTGAAGTAGTGAGCCCGGAAGAGAACCATTGGTATCGCATCGTTCATGAACTGCTGGAATCAGCGGATGTCGAAATCAATGGTTCACGTCCATGGGATATTCATGTTACGCATCCAGGTTTTTTTAAACGTGTTCTGCAGGAGGGTTCACTTGGGCTCGGTGAGAGCTATATGGATGGATGGTGGGAGTGTGACCGGCTGGATATGTTCTTTCACCACGTACTTAAACATAAACTCGATCAGCAATTGCCTCACCACTTTAAAGATACGTTGCGCATTGCCGCCGCTCGCTTAACGAATCTGCAATCAAAAAAACGGGCCTGGATTGTCGGTAAAGAACATTACGATCTCGGCAACGATCTTTTTTCACTGATGCTTGATCCTTATATGCAATATTCCTGTGGCTACTGGAAAGAGGCCACGACGCTGGCGACAGCACAGGAAGCCAAGCTGGATATGATCTGCCGGAAATTAGCGCTGGAACCCGGGATGTCGCTGCTGGATATTGGCTGTGGCTGGGGCGGACTCGCGGAATTTGCTGCACGTCATTACGGCGTCAAAGTGCATGGCGTGACGATTTCCGCCGAACAGCAAAAACTGGCGCAGCAGCGCTGTAACGGATTAGACGTCACAATTCTGTTGCAGGATTATCGCGATCTGAATGAGCAGTTTGATCGTATTGTTTCAGTGGGAATGTTCGAACATGTCGGGCCAAAAAATTACGCCACCTATTTTGATGTGGTCGATCGTAATTTAAAACCTGACGGTATTTTCCTGCTTCACACTATTGGTGCAATTAAGACCGATATGAGCGTCGATCCCTGGATCGATAAATATATCTTCCCCAATGGTTGTCTGCCGTCAGTGCGTCATGTAGCGGATGCCAGCGAGCCCCACTTTATTCTGGAAGACTGGCATAACTTTGGTGCTGATTACGACAAAACAATGATGGCCTGGCATGAACGCTTTGTGCAGGCCTGGCCAGAACTGGCTGATAAATATGGTGAACGCTTTAAGCGGATGTTCTCTTATTATCTCAATGCCTGTGCCGGTGCCTTCCGGGCGCGTGATATTCAGCTGTGGCAGATTGTGTTCAGTCGCGGTGTTGAGGGCGGATTACGGGTGGCGCGGTAGGGTCATGTTAAGAAGATGCTGCCGCGCTAAAGGCTTTAAAAAGGGGCCTGTTCAGTTTTGAGCGTGTAACAGCACAGGAACACAGAAAGATTTGAAAGAGACAAACCCGTTATCCGTGGCGGGGGACGCTTTCCTCTTCTGACTGTGTTCCCTGTGCTTCAGGCTATTATATCGCTGCCAGATTCACCCGGATGGGCTCCCCAGCAATCTTTGACGCTTATTAGCTCTCGGCGTCAGTCTGGCCGGTCAGCATGCTCATCGCTGCCGCGGCATCGCGCTGTGCTAATACCCGCTCAACGGTCTCTACGATTGCCTGCGTGTGTGGATCGATCTCAATATTAACCCGATCGCCAAACGTCTTCGCGCCCAGCGTGGTGCGCTCCAGCGTTTCCGGGATCAGATAGACGCAGAATTTGGTCTTCGTCACATCGCCGACTGTCAGGCTGATACCGTCGATGCCGACAAAACCTTTATGCAGAATATATTTCATCTGCGTCGGGTCCTGGATTTTAAACCAGACTTCGCGGTTATGTTCTGACTGGATAATCTTGCAGATCTCAGCGGTGGTCATAATATGACCTGACATCAGATGACCGCCTATTTCATCGCTGAATCGGGCTGCACGCTCAATATTGACCACATCACCCTGACGTAAATCACCCAGGTTAGTTACCCGCAAGGTCTCTTTAATTAAATCAAAACTGACCCAGTCGCCGTCAATTGCCGTCACGGTTAAACAGCAACCGTTGTGCGCGACAGATGCGCCCAGCGCCAGACCCGGTAAAAGCGCTTCCGGCAGTCGGACAGTGTGGGTACGAAACAGTTCTTTCTCTTCAATGGACACGATTTCTGCGGTGCCCTGCACAATACCGGTAAACATAGTCTTTGCCTCTGCGAAGTTTGCGCTAGTTTATCACAGCTCAGGTCAGGTGTTAGATTTCAGCCGACGCCCTCTATTTAATGACGGCGTAAAACGCATTGTGTGACAAAGATTGGCGAATGCTATTGCGCCAGTTACACTAGCCCGCGCAATTTCCTGGGCTTTTCTGCCCTTTTAATTCTTTCAACAAGTCAGGTGTTAACGTGCAGAAGTATTTAACAGAAGCGCGTCAATTGCTGGCCCTTGCGATTCCAGTCATCCTTGCTCAGGTGGCGCAAACCGCAATGGGATTTGTGGATACCATTATGGCCGGTGCAGTCAGCGCCACGGATATGGCCGCCGTTGCTGTCGGCACCTCTGTCTGGCTTCCGGCCATCCTGTTTGGTCATGGTCTTCTGCTTGCATTGACGCCCACCGTTGCGCAACTCAACGGTTCAGGTCGCCGCGAACGCATCGGCGAACAGATTCGCCAGGGATACTGGCTCGCTTTCTTCGTCTCGCTGCTGATTATGGTGCTGTTATGGCATGCAGGCTATCTCATCCGGGCGATGCATGACATCGATCCTGCGCTGGCGCTGAAAGCAGAAGGCTATCTTCATGCCCTGCTGTTTGGCGCGCCTGGCTACCTCTTCTTCCAGGTGCTGCGCAACCAGTGCGAGGGGCTGTCGAAAACCAAACCCGGCATGGTGCTGGGCTTTCTGGGCTTGATGTTCAACATCCCGCTCAACTATGTCTTTATTTATGGGCACTTCGGCATGCCTGCCCTGGGTGGTGTCGGCTGTGGTGTAGCGACCGCCTCTGTTTACTGGGTGATGTTTATCTGTATGCGCTTCTGGGTGCGCCGGATGGGCAGCATGCGTGATATCCGGCTTGAGAGCCGCTGGTCGCCTCCTTCGCGTCCGATTCTGAGCCGCCTGATGACGCTGGGATTGCCAGTGGCATTGGCACTCTTTTTTGAGGTCACCTTGTTTGCCGTTGTTGCTCTGCTGGTCTCGCCACTGGGTATCGTCAATGTGGCGGGTCACCAGATTGCGCTGAACTTCAGTTCACTGATGTTTGTGTTGCCGCTGTCGCTGGGTGTCGCGACCACCATTCGCGTCGGTTATCGTCTGGGTCAGGGGTCCACCGAGCAGGCACGGGTCGCGGCCTGGACCGCTCAGGGTGTGGGCATCAGCATGGCCGCGCTGACCGCGATTTTTACCGTCACGTTTCGTCATCAGATCGCCCTGCTCTATAACGATAATCCCGAGGTGGTGACACTGGCGGCACAGCTGATGCTGCTGGCGGCCATTTATCAGTTTTCGGACTCGATTCAGGTGATTGGCAGCGGGATCCTGCGCGGCTATAAAGATACGCGGTCGATTTTCTTTATTACCTTTATTGCTTACTGGCTGCTGGGACTGCCCGCGGGCTACCTGCTGGCACTGACCGACTGGATTGTGCCGCGGATGGGTCCGGCGGGTTTCTGGTGCGGTTTTATTATCGGTCTGACTTCAGCGGCGCTGATGATGCTCTGGCGTATCAGACGGTTGCAGCAGTTACCGGCGGACATCATCCTGACACGTGCAGCACGATAGCTTTAAACGCGGGTCATTCGTGGCCCGCAATGTCGAAAAAAACGACGGTTAGCACAGTTGCTGCTCAGTCATGGCGAAAAAACTATTTTCCCCTTGCCAGGCTTACACACTGCCGTTAATATTCGTCCCCGCTGTCGCCCTGACAGCATGTTGCGCTCTTAGCTCAGTTGGTTAGAGCACCACCTTGACATGGTGGGGGTCGATGGTTCGAGTCCATTAGAGCGCACCAAGTGCGTCCGTAGCTCAGTTGGTTAGAGCACCACCTTGACATGGTGGGGGTCGGTGGTTCGAGTCCACTCGGACGCACCAATATTTAGTATGCGCTCTTAGCTCAGTTGGTTAGAGCACCACCTTGACATGGTGGGGGTCGATGGTTCGAGTCCATTAGAGCGCACCACTTTCAGAATTCCTTCAGTTTGCGCAACGCCTCCTTTTATTGATCTGCATCGCTTCTCCCCTCTGCTTTTTGATTGGTTTTCGCATACTTAGCGTCTATACTGTCCCGCGTTGCTTACTTGAAAGGTTTCAGCGATCACGTGCTTACTGCGATAACTCAAATGATTTGCGCAACAACAGCGTGGTGGTTACCAACCGTAACCGCACAACTTCCCTGCACGCCTGGCCTTCGTCACCTATTCTTACTCAGTACTGCCCTTTTCAGTCTCAATCAGAAATTTCACTTCGATGCGCTGCCATCGAATTCCGCCCTTATTCATCCATCACAACTTACAGAAAATCCGTCATGAAAAAGACTAAAATCGTTTGTACAATCGGCCCGAAAACCGAATCCGAAGAGATGCTGACTCAGCTCCTCGAAGCTGGCATGAATGTCATGCGTCTTAACTTCTCGCACGGCGACTATGCCGAACATGGTCAGCGCATCACCAATATGCGTGCCGTTATGCAAAAAACCGGTCGTCAGGCCGCGATCCTGCTGGATACCAAAGGCCCTGAAATCCGCACCATGAAGCTGGAAGGCGGTAACGATGCAGCGTTGAAAGCCGGCCAGACATTTACCTTTACGACTGATCAGAGCGTGATCGGTAACAGCGAACGCGTTGCAGTTACCTATCCAGGCTTCACGGCTGACCTGAAAATCGGCAACACAGTGCTGGTCGATGATGGCCTGATCGGCATGGAAGTCACCGAAGTCACTGAAAATACCGTGGTGTGTAAAGTCCTGAACAATGGCGATCTGGGCGAGAACAAAGGCGTTAACCTGCCAGGTGTTTCTATCCAGCTGCCCGCTCTGGCTGAAAAAGATAAGCGCGATCTGATTTTTGGTTGTGAGCAGGGCGTTGACTTTGTCGCTGCCTCTTTCATCCGTAAACGTTCAGACGTGCTGGAAATTCGTGAGCACCTGAAACAGAACGGTGGCGAACACATCCAGATCATCTCCAAAATTGAAAACCAGGAAGGCCTGAATAACTTCGACGAAATCCTCGAAGCGTCAGACGGCATCATGGTTGCACGTGGCGACCTGGGCGTTGAGATCCCGGTTGAAGAAGTGATCTTCGCGCAGAAGATGATGATCAAAAAATGTAATAAAGCACGCAAAGTGGTTATCACAGCCACCCAGATGCTTGATTCCATGATCAAGAACCCGCGCCCTACCCGCGCAGAAGCCGGTGACGTCGCCAACGCCATCCTTGATGGGACTGATGCTGTCATGCTGTCAGGTGAGAGCGCCAAAGGCCGTTATCCGCTGGAGTCAGTCACCATTATGGCGACCATCTGCGAACGTACCGACCGTGTGATGAAGTCACGCATCGACAGCCAGAGTGATAACCGCAAAATGCGTATCACAGAAGCCGTCTGCCGTGGTGCTGTTGAGACCGCTGAGAAGCTGGAAGCGCCTCTGATTGTGGTGGCTACCGAAGGCGGTAAGTCGGCGAAATCTGTACGTAAATATTTCCCGAACGCAACTATCCTGGCGCTGACTACCAATCCGACCACTGCACGTCAGCTGATCCTGAGTAAAGGCATTGAGACGCGTCTGGTGACTGAGATCGCATCAACCGACGATTTCTATCGTCTGGGTAAAGAAGCGGCGCTGGAAAGTGGCTTTGGCCAGAAAGGTGATGTCGTGGTTCTGGTGTCCGGTGCATTAGTACCAAGCGGAACTACCAACACCGCTTCCGTTCACGTCCTGTAAAACTTTCTTAAGCCATTATTTTGAAGCGCCTGAGTCAGGCGCTTTTTTTATTTCTACCTAAACCAAATACCAGAAAATTCCAATCGAAAATAACTATTCAAATACTCTTAATATTAAGGTTAATCCGATTAAATCTCTCTGTTTTCCCTTAATTTTTTTATCATATTCTGTGATCCGCTGCTTCTTTGAGCGAACGATCAAATTTAAGCATCTTCTCATCAAAAATTTATTCTCAACTTAAAAAGCTTTGTGTAATACTTGTAACGCTACATGGAGATTAACTCAATCTAGAGGGTATAAATAATGAATCGTACTAAACTGGTACTGGGCGCGGTAGTTCTGGCTTCAACTATGCTGGCTGGTTGCTCAAGCAACGCTAAAATCGACCAGCTGTCTTCAGACGTTCAGACTCTGAACGCTAAAGTTGACCAGCTGAGCAACGACGTGAACGCAGTGCGTTCAGACGTTCAGGCTGCTAAAGATGACGCAGCTCGCGCTAACCAGCGTCTGGACAACCAGGCTCACTCTTACCGTAAGTAAGAGTTCTGGTTTAAAAATGGCGCCTTTATGGCGCCATTTTTTTTGCCTGAATTCAGCACCCTTTCGGGTACGTGTTGCTTCAGGGTTGAACCGCTTTACCTTCAGTCTGTGAAACCGGATTCTCCGCGCTCGCAGAGGCACTCTCCAGCCCCGCAGGCAGCACGGTGTCACTCTGTACCGGCTCTCCACTGCTCACCAGCACAGGCATGCCTGAGCGGCGCGTTAAGCTGGCTTTAATCAGCGCGCTATCACTCTTCTCACTTTTCATAAACTTCTTCAGGTCACCGGTGATCGCAATCGGCATGGTCTGGGGATCGTCTTTGTCGCTATGGGATAGCGGCTGGTGTACTTCCACGTAGCGTTTCCCATCCGGCTCCACGGCGTACTTCACCGGCTGATTGATGATCTGAACACGCGTGCCTTTTGGCGCCGCGTTAAACAGCGCTTCAATATCCTCTGAGCGCAGGCGGATGCAGCCTGAACTGACGCGCATGCCGATGCCAAACTTCGCATTGGTGCCGTGGATCAGGTACTGGCCAGTGCCGCGCGCCAGACGCATGGCAAACTGTCCCATCGGGTTATCCGGTCCGGCCGGGACCACGCCGGGTAGCGTAATGCCCTCTTTGGCGTAACGCTTGCGGATGTTCGGAGTGGGCGTCCAGGTAGGATTCGGGATTTTCTGGCTGATTTGCGTCACCATGACGGGTGTTGCTGCGCCCAGTTGGCCAATGCCGATGGGATAGACGATGACTTTATCTTCCCCTTTGGGATAGTAGTAGAGGCGAAGCTCGGCGAGATTCACCACAATCCCTTCGCGCGGCGTATCGGGCAGGATCATCTGCAGCGGCACCGTCAGCTGGGTGCCCGCTTTGGGCAGCCAGGGATCGGTTCCGGGATTTGCCTCCAGCAGACCCAGCAGGCCGACCTGGTAACGGGACGCGATCGATTCCAGGGGTTGTTTATCATCGGGAACCTGTGTCAGGACGTTCTCGCCAATCAGGCGACTGTCAGGCGGTGGCAGCGGATATTCGGTGGCGAACGCGGGTGCAGAGAGCCCAAAACAGGTCAGCAGCAATGCACCGGCTAAACGTAAAGCAGGTTTCATGCAATTTTCTCGTCAGATAAAAAACAGACGCCGGATGGCGTCTGTGGAGTGTAACTTAGCTGAGGTTCTGAGCGGTATGGCGAATAGACCGAATCATCGCCTCCAGCCCCTGCGACCGGGTGGGCGTCAGGTGCTGCATCAGGGCCAGTTCGCCAAACCAGTGGCGCACATCCAGCGCCAGAATGTCGGCGGGCTGAAGGTTCTGATAAAGACTAAATACGATAGCAATCAGTCCTTTAACGATAGCGGCATCGCTGTCGCCTTCAAACGCAATCGAACCATCTTCCTGCGGGGTCATTCTGATCCACACCTGACTCTGACAACCCGAAATCACGTTTTCCGGCTGGTGTAAGGTTTCAGAAGATTCCGGAAGCTTTGAACCCAGTTCGATAATGTAGAGGTACTTCTCTTCCCAGTTGGCGCAACGATTAAAGTTGCGAACCAGTTTCTCTTTTTCAGGCAAAGTCGCCATCACTCACTCCGTTAAAACTGTTCAGCCGCCCAGCAGACGATGAATGCGCGTCAGACCGGCAGCCAGACGATCCACTTCCTCTTCACTGTTATAGAAGGTGAAGGAGGCACGGCACATCGCCGGAACATTGTAGTGCTGCATCAGCGGCATCGCACAGTGATGTCCGGTGCGAATCGCAATACCATATTGATCCAGGAAGCTGCCGACGTCGTAGGCGTGATGTTTACCCAGATTAAAGGCAATCACACCGGCACGTGACTGCGGGCCGTAAATCTGAATATCGGGTACGGTGCCCAGCTTATCGAGCGCGTAGTTCATCAGTGCAGTTTCACGCTGATGAATGGTGTCCAGCCCCAGCGCCTGTACATAGTCCAGTGCCGCACCAAAGCCGATGATACCGCCGGTATTCGGCGTACCCGCTTCAAAACGCCACGGCGCACTGTTCCAGGTGGTGCCGGTGGGCAGCATGACCTGACCGATCATCGAACCGCCGCCTTCCCACGGTGGCATCTCATCCAGCAGCGCTTTGCGGCCGTAAAGAATCCCGACGCCGTTTGGACCATAGAGTTTATGGCTGGAGAAGACATAGAAGTCGCAGCCGATATCCTGCATGTCGACCTTGTCATGCATCACCGCCTGTGCGCCATCCACCAGCGTGACGACGCCGGCAGCTTTGGCCTGGGCTACGATCGCCTTAACCGGGTTAACGGTGCCGAGTACGTTTGAAACGTGCGTGACGGCCAGTAACCGGGTGCGGCTGTCAATCAGACCCGCCAGATGCTCCAGCGCCAGCTCACCATTGTCATTTAATGGCAGCACGCGCACTTCTGCGCCCGTACGCTGTGCCAGCATTTGCCAGGGAACGATATTGGCGTGATGCTCCATCTCGGTGATGATCAGGTTGTCGCCCGCCTGGAGGTTACTGCTACCCCAGGTGTTCGCCACCAGATTGATACCTTCGGTGGTGCCTTTGACAAAGACGATCTCTTCCTGCGACTGCGCATTGATGAAACGGGCAGCCTGTTCGCGCACATTCTCCATGTCGCTGGTTGCCTGCTGGCTCAGCGTATGAATGCCGCGATGCACGGCCGCATAGCCATGCTGGTAGAAATGACTCTCGGCGTTAATCACCGAGAGTGGACGCTGTGCGCTGGCTGCACTGTCAAGATAGGCCAGCGGATGACCGTTGACCTCACGCTTCAGGATAGGAAAATCAGCCCTGATGCGTTCGAGATCGAAGTTCATCATACGTCGCCTCCGGGAAAGCGTTCAGCAATACGCTGCAGCACGGCCTGACGCATCACACTGTTTTCCAGCGTTTCTGTCAGTTCTGCGGCAAATGCATGAATGATCATGGTCTGCGCCGCATCCTGTTCAATACCGCGCGAACGCAGGTAGAACATCTGCTCATCATCGATGCGACCAATGGTGGCACCGTGACTGCATTTCACGTCATCCGCATAAATTTCCAGCTGCGGTTTGGTATCAACTTCAGAAAGTTTGCCCAGCAACAGGTTATTGTTGGTCATCTGCCCGTCGGTCTTCAGCGCATGCTGAGCCACTTTGATGTGACCATTAAACACCGCACGGCCTTTATCACGCACGATGGTTTTATGCATCTGGCGGCTCATACAGTGGCCTTTATTGTGCTCCAGGTAGGTGCGGGTGTCCGCCACTTCCTGTTTCACCGGCAGCACCAGGCTGTTAATCGCCAGCGTGGTATTTTCGCCGTTCAGCTGCGTACTGGTGTTGTGACGCGACAGGCCGGCACCCAGCAGGAAGCTGGTGCTGCTGACCTGGCCATCGTTACCAATAACCAGATCGTTGTGCGCGAAGTGGTAGCTGGCACTGCTTTCAAAGGCCAGCTTAGTGTGGGTCAGCTTTGCATTGTCGCCGACCGCAAAGGTAAAGCGCGTGCCAGTGAAATGGGCGCGCTCATCCAGGGAAACGTAGTGCTCAATGACTTCCGCTTCTGCACTCTCTTCAAGCTGCAGATGATGACGATAGTGAACCGTATTCATGCCCGTCTGCTGGCCGCTGGTGATATGCAGCAGGTAGATCGGACGCGCAGCGGATTTACCGCGTGCCAGACGCAGGGTCGTCACCTCTTCCGCCAGACTTTCTGTCAGATGCAGGAAAATTTCCGGCTGAACCGCAGCGGGGAGCGGAGGACGCTCAGCGGCCATGCTGTGCTGAACCTCGAACAGTTCGACGTCGCGGCTGCTGAATTCAGGCTGAAACTGACCGTCAACATACACCAGACGGATCGCATCCAGCGGCAGTGCCAGCGCATCAACCTGTTCAGCGCTCAGGGTCTGAGGCGCATCGGGCAGCACAAACTGCTGAGACAGCAGCGTATCCAGCGGCGTGTACTTCCAGTTTTCATGCTTGCGGGTTGGCAGGCCAACGCGCATCAGTTGCTGCCAGTGCTGCTGAGCCTGCAGAGAACGCACGTCGCCGCGTGATTCAAACAGGTGATGCCACTGTTGCAGCACAGAATCACTCTTCGTCGGTAAGCCAGCCATAACCTTGCTCCTCCAGCTGTTTCACCAGCGAGAAGTCGCCAGATTTCACGATTTTGCCCTGATACAGCACATGAACGAAGTCTGGCTTGATGTAGTCCAGAATACGCTGGTAGTGCGTCACGATGATAAAGGCGCGCTTCTCGTCGCGCAGGCTGTTCACGCCATTCGCAACAATTTTCAGGGCATCAATATCCAGACCGGAGTCGGTCTCATCCAGGATGCAGAGTTCCGGCTCCAGCGCCGCCATCTGCAGAATATCGTTACGCTTCTTCTCACCACCGGAGAAGCCGACGTTAACTGAACGGGTCAGCAAATCTTCCGGCATCTTCAGCAGCTGAATTTTCTCTTCAATGAAGTCCTGGAAATCGAAGCGATCCAGCTCTTCCTGCTGACGATATTTGCGCACCGCGTTGACCGAGGTTTGCAGGAAAAACTGGTTGCTGACGCCTGGAATTTCGACCGGATACTGGAAGGCCATAAAGATACCTTCACCGGCACGCTCTTCAGGCGCCAGTTCCAGCAAATCTTTGCCTTTGAAGGTCACCGAACCGCCCGTGACTTCATAATCTTCGCGGCCTGCCAGCGTAGCCGACAGCGTACTTTTACCTGAGCCGTTCGGGCCCATGATGGCATGCACTTCGCCTGGTTTAATTTCGAGATTCAGGCCACGCAGAATGGCTTTATCTTCAACACTGACCTGCAAATCTTTAATGCTTAACATTCTTATTCCTTCACATTGCTTCCGGCAAGGCGTGTGACGGCATCAGCCCACACTGTGCTCAAGGCTGATGGCTAACAATTTCTGGGCTTCCACGGCAAATTCCAGTGGCAGCTCCGAGAATACGTCTTTACAGAAGCCGTTCACGATCATTGAGATGGCATCTTCTTCACTGATACCGCGTTGCAGACAGTAGAACATCTGATCTTCGCCGATACGTGAGGTAGTAGCTTCATGCTCCAGCTGGGCGGTATTGTTGCGGGTTTCGACATACGGGAAAGTATGCGCACCGCAATCCGGACCGATCAGCATCGAGTCACACTGCGTAAAGTTACGGGCATTGGTGGCGGTTGGCATGATCTTCACCAGCCCGCGATAGGTGTTCTGACTTTTACCGGCCGAGATCCCCTTAGAGATAATGGTCGATTTGGTGTTTTTACCAATGTGGATCATCTTGGTGCCGGTGTCGGCCTGCTGACGACCGCTGGTCAATGCCACTGAATAGAATTCGCCTACCGAGTAGTCCCCGCGCAGAATGCAGCTCGGATACTTCCAGGTGATAGCAGAACCGGTTTCAGACTGCGTCCAGGACATTTTGCTGTGGTCACCTTCACACAGCGCACGCTTGGTCACGAAGTTAAGGATACCGCCCTCACCTTCGCCGCCAGGGAACCAGTTCTGAACGGTCGAATATTTCACTTCAGCATTTTTATGGATAATCACTTCCACCACGGCCGCGTGCAGCTGGTAAGTATCACGTACTGGCGCGGAACAGCCTTCAATGTAGCTGACGTAGCTGTCTTCATCGGCAATGAGGATGGTGCGCTCGAACTGACCGGTTTTCGCCGCGTTAATACGGAAATAGGTCGACAGCTCCATCGGGCAACGCACCCCTTTCGGGATGTAGACGAAGGTGCCGTCTGAGGCGACCGCTGAGTTCAGCGCAGCAAAGAAGTTATCATTCGCCGGAACCACCGTGCCGAGGTACTGCTTCACCAGCTCAGGATGTTCCTGAATGGCTTCGCCGAATGAACAGAAGATAATCCCCTGCTCCGCCAGCTTGCCACGATAGGTGGTCGCGACCGACACGGAGTCGAAAATGGCGTCAACCGCCACTTCACGGCCTTCACGTACCGGTACACCCAGCTGATTAAACGCATTTTCCACTTCCTGCGTCAGATAGTCGCTGGCTGGCGCGCTGCCTGAAGCCTGCATGGCACCCGGCTCGGAAGCACAGCTGTCATCGCAGTTGCCGCAGGAGGGCGCGGAGTAGTAGCTGTAATCCTGGTAGTCGAGTTTTTCGTAGTGGGCTTTCAGCCAGTGTGGCTCTTCCATTTCAAGCCAGGCACGAAAAGCCTTTAGACGAAACTCCAGCATCCACTCTGGCTCGTTACGCTTGGCCGAGATCGCCCTCACCACATCTTCATTGATGCCGTTGGCAAATTCTTCGGTCTGCAGTTGGGTAAAGAAGCCCTCTTTATAGTTGAGCTTGCCTTCCCAGATTTGTACATCGTCAGATGTTTCGCTGTGTCGTGACATATTTCACTTACTCGACGCCAAAGCTTTCACCGCACCCGCAGGCGTGCTGAGCTTTAGGGTTATTGAATTTAAAAATCTGATTCAGGCCTTCGCGAACGTAATCCAGCTCGGTGCCATCAACGAATGGCATCGCCTGAAGCGGCACAAACAGCGTTGCGCCGTGGAATGAGAACTGCAAATCGTCTTCGACAGGCTCTTTAACCAGATCCATGACGTAGCCAAACCCGGCGCAACCGGATTGTTTCACGCCAAGCCGCAGACCCTTGACTTCAGGATCCTGAGCCGCCAGATTGAGAATTTGTTGTGCTGCGGTTTCAGTCAGCGTCAACCCTTTCCAGACAAAATCGTCGGGTGAGAAAGAGTCTGTATTAACGGATGCCATGTTGATACCTCTTGAGTCCGGACCTTTTCAGGCTATCCCCCTATGGTAGTGATCTGTACAATCACTTCAACCTCTTGTTTTGCAGGGATAATCATCTAGTGCTGTTTTATCTGCTTATTTATTAAGCATAGCTGCTCCCGCTCACCCTGCGGTAAGAGAATCAGCGTCAATAAGCGGGTGATAACCTATTAATAAATCACTCTTTTTAAAAAAACCATTTTTGATCAAAGTGCTTATTGATAGGTTACGCCTTTCTTTGATGTAAACAGATTGTTATTTCCGATTATACCGACAGGCAGGATAAATCGATAAATTTTTCTGCTCACCCGTTGCAATCACGGCCGGGATGAATATGATAATTATTATCATTAACATTCAGGGCGACGCGATGACCCTTTCTGTCTCAGCCTGGCTGCAGCATAAAATCGACGAATACCAGTTTTCGATGCGGGATATCACCATCGACTTTTATATGGCACAGGCAAAACTTGACCGGGCCGACTGCACGATCCATCAGCTACGTCAGTTCAATGATGCCTGTCAGGATATGGCAGAAATCTGCCAGATGAACGGTGACGATCAGAGTTACCTGCACGCCATGGGTAAACTGCATCACCGACTGCTGCAGGAGATGGGAAACAACGATCGCGATCGCCTGTTTCGCCTTCAGGCTTATCAACTGGCGCGATTGTCCCTGACCCGACTCTGCCATCAACTGGCCATGGTCGGAGAATGGAACAAAGCCACCGTGCTGCAAAGTGACTTTATGCGTCACGCAGGCTGGATATTCTAATCCAGCCACGGCGTGACGTCGCGCACAATTTTTTTACATTATCTCTAACAATGCCTGAAGCGGATGGCGCATGCCATTGCCTTCTACACGCTTGACCTGACTACGGCATGAATAACCCGTGGCCAGGCAGCGCTGACGAGGCAGTCGCTGAAGCTGTGGATGCCAGGAGAGTGCATAGATTCCCAGCGAATTTTCGAGGTTTTTACTTTCGTGGCCGTAGGTGCCCGCCATGCCGCAGCAGCCGACATTGATGTTTTCCAGCTTTGCACCAAACCGGGCAAAGATCCCCTGCCACTCATTCGGTGTGGAGGGCTGCGCGGTCACCTCAGTGCAGTGCGCGAAGAGATACCAGGATTCCCCGCCTGTTGCCTGCACGTCACGTTCTGACAGCGCACGCGCTAACCACTCATGCACCAGCAATACGCTGAAGTCGCCGCGCGACTCACCCAGCGTCTGACGATACTCATCGCGATAGCAGAGCACGGTAGCGGGATCCACACCCACCATAGGCAGTTCCAGTTTTGCTACCCGATTAAGAAAATCGGCGGTGCGAGCTGCCGTGCGTGCAAAACGCTGCAGGAAACCTTTCACATGCTGCGCTTTGCCGTTAGGCAAGAATGGCAGCAGTACCGGACGGTAGCCCAGCTTCTCAATCAGCCTGACAAAATCATTTACCAACTGGGCTTCATAAAAGCTGGTAAACGGATCCTGCACCACCAGCACACAGTTAGCGCGATCGGCAGCTGGCAACGCTTCCAGCTGTTCCAGCGTCATGTTCATGGCGGGATGACCGCTGAGCTGCTGTTTCAGATTTGGCGCCGAGAGCAGAGGCAGATCAACCATGCCGATATGCGTTTTACTTAACTCTTTCACCCAGGGCTGACGCAGGAAGAAATTGAACACCTTCGGCGCTTTCGCCATCAGTGGTGCATAGCTTTCAACCGCCGCCACCAGATGATCGCTGACCGGACGCAGATAGCGGGTGTGGTAAAGCTGGAGGAAGCGCGAACGGAACGCGGGTACGTCAATTTTGATCGGACACTGGGTCGAGCAGGCCTTACAGGCCAGGCAGCCCGACATCGCCTCCTTTACCTCGTGAGAGAAGTCATACTCCCCTTTGCTGGCGTGCCAGCTGTTGCGTGTGCGGGTAATCAAGCCGCGCAGCGACAGCGTGTTTTCCGGCAGCTGCTTTTCCAGTACAAGGGGATCGACACCCTGTTCAGCCAGCAGCCGCAGCCATTCCCGCGTCAGCGTCGCCCGTCCCTTAGGAGAGTGAATGCGGTTGCGGGTAATCTTCATGGAAGGACACATCGGGCTGCGAACATCAAAGTTAAAACACAAGCCGTTGCCGTTACACTCCATCGCCCCACGCCATTCATCGCGCACCGTGACCGGAATCTGCCGATCAAAGGTGCCGCGCTTCACTGCATCCACCTGCATCATCTCGTCGTTACGGTTAAAGGGCGTGCAGATTTTGCCTGGGTTAAGACGGTTTAACGGGTCAAAGGCGGCTTTGATGCGGCGCAGTTCGTTAAACAGCGTCTCGCCAAAGAATGCCGGACTATACTGGGCGCGGAAACCTTTGCCATGTTCGCCCCACAGCAGGCCGCCGTAGCGCGCAGTCAGTGCCACCACATCGTCGGAGATCTGTTTCATCATCATCTCCTGCTGCGGATCGCACATATCCAGCGCAGGACGCACGTGCAGGACGCCTGCATCGACGTGACCAAACATGCCGTAACTCAAACCGTGGCTATCAAGCAGGGCGCGAAATTCGACAATATAGTCCGCCAGTTTTTCCGGCGGAACGGCAGTGTCTTCCACAAACGGAATCGGCTTAGCGCGGCCTTTGGCATTCCCCAGCAGACCCACCGCTTTTTTACGCATGTTATAAATGCGCTCAATGCCATCCAGATCGTTACAGAACTGATAGCCAATGACGCCTCCCTGCTGCTGCGCCATCAGCGCGTCAAGGCGGGCGCAAAGTTGTTCAATCTGCTGATCGATCAGCGCTGCGTTGTCACCGGCGAATTCAACAATATTGAGACCCAGCATCGCTTTGTCGGGTACGTCAGTAATTAATTCACTCACCGAGTGCCAGACGATATCTTCACGTGCCAGATTCAGTACTTTAGAGTCAACAGTCTCGACTGAGAGCGCCTGCGCTTCCACCATCAATGGCGCGTTGCGCAGGGCCGAGTCAAAAGAGTCATATTTAATGTTCACCAGCCGCCGCACTTTTGGCAGCGGGGTGATATCGAGCCGCGCTTCGGTGATAAAGGCCAGCGTTCCTTCAGCGCCGCACAACAGGCGTGTCAGGTCAAAGGTCTGCATATCGTCACTGAAAACGTGGCGCAGATCATAGCCGGTCAGGAACCGATTCAGCTTTGGAAACTTTTCCAGAATCAGCGCACGATGCTCGCGGCAACGCGTCAGCACCTGCTGATAGATCCGCCCTTCCGGGGTGGCCGTCTGTGCCAGTGTTTCTGCCAGCGCCGTCGCCATGGGCCGCGTATCAAGCATATCGCCGCCCAGCAACACAGCCCGCAAGCCCAGAACGTGATCCGACGTTTTGCCGTAAACCAGCGAGCCCTGACCAGACGCATCGGTATTGATCATTCCGCCCAGTGTCGCACGGTTACTGGTCGATAATTCTGGCGAGAAGAAAAAGCCAAATGGTTTCAGCCAGGCATTCAGCTGATCTTTAATCACCCCGGCTTCAACCCGAACCCAGCCCTCATCCGTATTAATCTCCAGGATGCGGTTCATGTAGCGCGACATATCCACCACGATCCCCTGATTCAGCGACTGCCCGTTGGTGCCAGTGCCGCCGCCACGTGGGGTAAAGACCAGACTGGCAAAGCGCGCTTCGCCGGCCACGCGGGCGAGCAGTGCAACATCGGCGGTTGAACGTGGAAAGAGCGCCGCGTCGGGCAGCAACTGATAGATGCTGTTATCGGTAGAGAGTGAAAGACGATCGGCATAGCTGGTTGCCATGTCACCGGTAAAACCCTGCTCTTTCAGTGACTCAAGGAACGTCAGCACCAGTTGAACGAGGCCCGGCGCCTGCGAAATCTGTGGGATCATGATTGTCTGACCGAAGGTGTTGTAAACGTTTGCGTTTATACGTTAGCGATTTCTCGTTTTATCATATTTTTCCTGCGTCTGCCCTTTTTTCAGAAAAGGCAAAAACCTTTCACCACGACGCTGTTTAATCCCTGGCAAATAGATCATGATAAAAACAGGCATCCGAATGCCCGAAAATGAAGGATTAAGACGAGGTTATGAGTCAATGATGAAAAGCCAGTACCGGGATATGGATTTACCGCAAATACTCTTCACCCTGATGTTCATTCTGCTGCTGATCGTCGCCTGTTTATGGGTGGTGCAGCCGTTTATTCTGGGCTTTGCCTGGGCCAGCATGGTGGTGATTGCCACCTGGCCATTGATGCTGAAATTCCAGCGACTGTTATGGGGACGCCGTTCACTGGCGGTGATCGTCATGACACTGCTGCTGCTCTTACTGTTTATTATTCCCATCGCCCTGCTGGTCAGCAGCCTGATTGATAACAGTGCGCCTGTGATTGCCTGGGTGACCCAGGGCCACACGATGCCGAAACTGACGTGGCTCAGGGAAATCCCGATGGTGGGTAAAAAGCTGTATGTCAGTTATGACACGCTGGTGGCGAGTGGCGGTGCCGGCGTGATGGCGAAAATACAGCCTTACATCGGCCGCACCACAGGCTTTTTTGTGGCTCAGGCCGGTCATTTCGGGCGCTTTATGATCCATCTGGGCGTGATGTTACTGTTCAGCGTGCTGCTTTACTGGCGTGGCGAACAGGCTGCCCAGGGCATCCGTCACTTCGCGTTTCGTATGGCGGGACGACGCGGTGATGCTGCGGTGATGCTGGCGGCACAGTCCATTCGTGCCGTAGCGCTGGGTGTGGTGGTGACGGCGCTGGTGCAGGGTGTGCTGGGCGGCATCGGTCTGGCGATTTCCGGTATTCCTTATGCCACGCTGTTAACGGTACTGATGATCCTCTGCTGCCTGGTACAGCTCGGTCCACTGCTGGTGCTGGTTCCTGCCATCATCTATCTCTACTGGAGCGGCGATACCACCTGGGGCACCGTGCTGCTGGTCTGGAGCTGTGTGGTCGGCACGATGGATAACGTTCTGCGCCCGATGTTAATCCGTATGGGCGCAGACCTGCCGATGATTCTGATCCTCTCAGGCGTGATTGGTGGCCTGTTCGCGTTCGGCATGATTGGTCTGTTTATCGGCCCGGTGGTTCTGGCGGTTTCCTACCGTCTGGTTTCGGTCTGGGTACATGAAGCGCCCGCCCCGGATAAAGACCCGATGGCCTCGGCTGATGCACTGGCCGATCACGAGGGTACCCCACCAGCTGTATAATGCGGTGCAATGGCACTTTGCGCCAATCCCCCTGATGTACATTGATTAGTGCGGTTAATGATGATTAACCGCACCTCTCTTCATCATTCAGATAAATTCTGTTTTTCATTAGCGATTTTTAATAAAAAAGCCATCTTTGACCTAAAAACGACCATTCAGGGCTAAAAAAGATTACTTTCTGCACTGTTTCTTAAGCCAAATGACCAGGTAAAGATGACAAAAGATTATCGGCTTTAAACTAATAAGAGGATTCTTAAAGACGACAGCCAGCCGTATGAATAACATGTTTCCTATGTTCGAAATCAACCTGATGATTTTCAGACAAACTTATTCCCCTGAGTAGAGTAAAGAATTGCTGTGTGTAGTCTTTGCCCATCCCCTGTGATGGGCTTTTTTTTGCCTGAAATAAGCCAGCTATAAATAGAAAAGGCCCGCAATGCGGGCCTTTATGCTTGCTACAGCGGGGATCAGGCGGTTTTATTTAACTGCGCCAGACTCACCCAGGTTTCCACTACGGTATCCGGGTTCAGCGACAGGCTGTCGATGCCCTCTTCCATCAGCCATGCGGCAAAATCCTGATGGTCGGACGGTCCCTGCCCACAAATTCCGACATATTTACCCTGTTTTTTGGCCGCTTTGATCGCCATGGAAAGCAGCGCTTTCACGGCTTCATTACGCTCGTCAAACAGTGCAGAGACAACGCCGGAGTCGCGGTCCAGCCCCAGCGTCAGCTGGGTCATGTCGTTAGATCCAATTGAGAAGCCATCAAAGTGCTGCAGGAACTGATCCGCCAGTAGCGCATTGGACGGAATCTCGCACATCATAATGATTTTCAGTCCGTTTTCGCCGCGCTTCAGTCCCTGACGTGCCAGCTCTTCCACCACCGCCTGCGCCTGATCCACGGTACGGACAAACGGAACCATGATCTCAACGTTCGTAAGGCCCATCTCATTGCGAACACGCTTCACCGCTTCACACTCAAGCGCGAAACAATCCCGGAAGCTGTCCGCTACGTAGCGACCGGCCCCACGGAATCCCAGCATCGGGTTTTCTTCTTCAGGCTCGTAGCGCTCACCGCCCACGAGATTGGCATATTCGTTCGTTTTGAAGTCGGAAAGTCGGACAATTACACGTTTCGGTGCAAATGCCGCGCCAAGTGTGGCAATTCCTTCAGTCAGGCGGCCAATGTAAAACTCGACCGGATTATCAAATCCTTTCATCATTTTACGGATCTGCTGCTGCAGTTCCGGTGTCTGTTGATCGAATTCCAGTAGCGCTTTAGGGTGGACGCCAATCATACGGTTAATGATAAATTCCAGACGCGCCAGACCGACACCTTCGTTAGGCAGACAGGCGAAATCAAAGGCACGATCGGGGTTGCCCACATTCATCATAATTTTCAGCGGCAGTTCAGGCAGCGAATCGACCTGAGAACTGGTGACATCAAAATCAAGCAGCTGATCGTAGACGTAGCCGGTGTCGCCCTCAGCACAGGAAACCGTGACCTGATGACCCTCCTTCAAACGATCGGTTGCATCGCCACAGCCAACGACAGCAGGGATACCCAGTTCACGCGCAATGATTGCCGCATGACAGGTTCGTCCGCCACGGTTAGTGACAATCGCTGACGCCTTTTTCATGATCGGTTCCCAGTCCGGATCGGTCATATCCGTCACCAGCACATCACCTTTTTCAATGCGGTGCATTTCGCTGATATCGTGGATGACCTTCACCACGCCTGCGCCAATACGATGACCGATAGCACGGCCTTCCACCACCACGCTGCCCTGACCCTGCAGCGTATAACGTTCCATGACCTGACCATTTGAGCGCACAGTTTCAGGACGCGCCTGAACGATGAACAACTTACCGGTGTGCCCATCTTTGGCCCACTCAATATCCATCGGACGCTGATAATGCTGTTCAATTAAGACAGCCTGTTTAGCCAGGGCCTGCACTTCCTCATCACTTAAGCAAAAACGATCGCGTTCGGCTTCAGGCACATCTTCGATCTGAACCTGCTCGCCATGCGCCTGAGAATCGGCATAGACCATGCGAACCTTTTTCGACCCCATATTGCGGCGCACGATAGCGGGACGATCCGCTGCCAGCGTGGGCTTGTGGACGTAGAATTCGTCCGGGTTAACGGCACCCTGCACCACCATTTCACCCAGTCCCAGCGCAGCAGTAATAAAGACCACCTGATCAAAGCCAGACTCCGTATCAATGGTGAACATCACACCTGAAGAGGCCAGGTCAGAGCGCACCATGCGCTGAATACCCGCAGAGAGCGCCACGCCACGGTGATCATATCCCTGGTGCACGCGGTAAGAGATAGCGCGGTCATTAAACAGCGAAGCAAAGACATGCTTCACCGCCACCATCACGGCGTCGATACCCTGCACATTCAGGAAGGTTTCCTGCTGACCAGCAAAGGAGGCATCGGGCATATCTTCCGCGGTGGCCGAGGAGCGGACAGCAAACGACGCGGCATCATCATCGGCAGAAAGTTGCTGATAGGCATCCAGAATGGCGGACTCCAGTTCCGGCAGAAAAGGGGTCTCCACCACCCACTGACGAATCTGCTTACCCGCTGATGCCAGCGCATTCACATCATCAATATCGGTCTCGTCCAGCAGCGCGTAAATTCGCTGATTGAGCCCGCTTTGCTCAAGAAACAGGTTAAAGGCATAGGATGTCGTCGCGAATCCATTGGGTACAGAAACACCCAGCGAAGAGAGATTAGTAATCATTTCACCCAGAGAGGCATTCTTACCGCCTACCCGATCAACATCATGCATACCAAGCTGGTTATACCAGAGCACGAGTGGCTGTTCGCCATTAATGGACATTGCGCTTATCCTTTATCAATTAACAATGAATGGACACAGGGAGTTATCTCTTTTCAGCCTGGCATATCACCCCCTCAATAACGATGTGTTGAATCGTTAAAGCAGAATTTCAGCAACAGTTTCAGAATTGTGAGCGAAATTTTTTGCTGTTGCGCAATGACGCTATTTTTCGCTAAATGATTGATGCAGCAGGAAATGACAGATTTTCAGCCATTTAATCCCTCTGTTTTGTTGCGCAACAGTTGCGTGACTATTTGCAGCGTAATAAGGGTTTAAAGCATCCCGGTGAAGCGAAACCGCGGTTAGTTTTTAATTATCCTGATGAAACAGCAGACAAAAAATCCGGACAGGCATTACAGAAACTAAAATCAGAGATGAATTATTTAAGCGCATGGCTCATGCTAACGGCTCACTCTTGTCTGAGGCTGATTACGTTATGACAACTGACAGAAGCGTTTTTTATATCTCCGATGGTACGGCCATTACGGCTGAAGTACTGGGTCATGCGGTGCTGTCACAATTTCCGGTTAATATCACCAGTCTGACGCTGCCCTTCGTAGAAAATGTCCAGCGTGCGCTGGCGGTTAAAGCCCAGATTAACGCCCTTTATCAGCAGAGCGGTGTGCGGCCACTGGTGTTTTTCTCGATCGTCACCCCGGAAGTGCGCGACATCATCGTGCAGAGCGACGGCTTTTGTCAGGATATCGTGCAGGCGCTGGTGGCACCGCTGCAGCAGGAGCTGGGTTTGTCCCCCGCACCGGTTGCTCACCGTACTCACGGACTGGATGCCAGTAATCTGGGTAAATATGATGCGCGTATTGCGGCGATCGATTACGCACTGGCGCATGATGACGGTATCTCGCTGCGCGGACTCGAGGATGCGCAGGTTATTCTGTTGGGTGTCTCGCGCTGTGGTAAAACTCCCACCAGCCTCTATCTGGCGATGCAATTTGGTGTGCGCGCCGCCAACTACCCGTTCATCGCAGATGACATGGATAACCTCAAACTGCCGCCCGCGCTGCGCGCGCATCAGAATAAACTGTTCGGGCTGACTATCGATCCGGAACGCCTGGCGGCGATACGTCAGGAGCGGGCGGAAAATACCCGTTACGCCTCAATGCGTCAGTGCCGACTGGAAGTGGGCGAAGTAGAAGCGCTGTTTCGCACCCATCAGATCCGCTATCTCAACAGCACCAACTACTCGGTGGAAGAGATTGCCACCAAAATTCTCGACATCATGGGTCTGACGCGCCGCATGTACTGAGAGTGTTATCGATGCTGAGTTGTAAAGCGATGCTGCCGTCGCTTTTGATTTCATTATCAAATCCCGGGTTGAATTCGCAGGCTAATGGTTTATTGTGACCACCATCACTTCCCGGTATTTCACCGCTGCGAAGAACCGTTTTCGAGAAACTCATGAACAAAACCGACGAACTGCGTACCGCACGCATTGGTAGTCTGATTACCCCCGCCAGCCTGGCGGCTGACCATCCCGTTTCCCCGGCCATTGCCGACAATGTCACGGCTGCCCGTAAACGTATAGCCCGTATTCTGACCGGTGAAGATCCCCGCCTGCTGGTGGTGATTGGCCCCTGCTCACTGCACGACCCGAAAGCGGCTCTGGAGTATGCAGAGCGTCTGAACGCATTGCGCAGCCGCTATGACGATCGGCTGGAAATTGTGATGCGCGCCTACTTCGAGAAGCCGCGCACCGTGGTGGGCTGGAAAGGCTTAATCTCTGATCCGAACCTGGATGGCAGCTACGATGTAAACCGGGGCATTGGTATCGCCCGCAAACTGCTGATTGATATCAACGCGCTGGGATTGCCTACCGCCACAGAGTTCCTGGATATGGTGATCGGCCAGTTTATTGCCGACCTGATCAGCTGGGGAGCGATTGGCGCTCGCACCACCGAAAGCCAGATCCACCGAGAAATGGCGTCGGCCCTCTCCTGCCCGGTCGGCTTTAAAAACGGCACCGACGGTAACGTTCAGATTGCCGTGGATGCGATTCGCGCCGCACGCGCCAGCCATATGTTCCTGTCGCCGGACAAGCTGGGGCAGATGACGATCTATCAGACCAGCGGCAACCCGCATGGACATGTGATCCTGCGTGGTGGCAAGCAGCCTAACTATCATGCCAGTGATGTCGCTGCCGCGGCGGAGAGTCTGTCTGCCTTTAATCTGCCAGAGCAGCTGGTAATCGACTTCAGTCACGGCAACTGCCTGAAGCAGCATCGTCGTCAGATGGATGTGGCGGCAGAGGTAGCGGAGCAGATTAAAGCAGGATCGCGGGCTGTTGCCGGTGTGATGATTGAGAGCTTCCTGGAAGAGGGTAATCAGAAAGTGGTGAGCGGCGAACCGCTGGTTTACGGCAAGTCGATTACCGATCCCTGCCTCGGCTGGCAGGAGAGCGAAAAAGTGCTCGCCCTGCTGGCCGAGGCGGTTTCTCATCGCCTCTGATTTTCAGTTAGCTGGAGCAGCTCACCTCTAACGTTTTGCCCCAGTCTGGCGGCCGCTGACGATATTCAGCGGCCGTCTCATCGCTAAAGGGCTGCTGTAACGCCTGATGCAGGCGTGCCAGCGCACCCTGCTCGCCCCGCTCCGCCTCTTCAATCGCCTGCTGTGCCAGATAGTTGCGCAGAATCACCGCCGGATTAGCGGCCTTCATCACTGCCTGACGTTCCGTATCACTGACCTGCTCGTCCATCAGACGGCTGCGATAGCGCTGATACCAGCCATCAAACGCCTCACGATCGATAAACTCATCGCGCAACGGTGAGCGGCTTTCAGCCTGTTGAGTCTCACTTAGCAGCCGGAACGTCAGCGTGTAATCGCTGTGCTCCTGGGTCATCAGGGCCAGCAGATCGGTCAGAATCTCATTATCGTTGCTCTGCTGTGTCAACAGACCGAGCTTCGCACGCATCCGCTCGCCCCAGACCCGCATAAGTTCAGGTTCATAGGCGCTCAGTGCCGTCCGCAACTGCTCCGTGGTCAGCAGACCCGAAAGCGCGTGCGCCAGCCGGTTAAGATTCCACAGGCCAATCATCGGCTGATTTTCAAAGCTGTAGCGACCCTGATAGTCGCTGTGATTGCAGATGAAGTCAGGCTGATAATCATCCAGAAAACCAAAGGGGCCATAGTCGATGGTCAGGCCAAAAATCGACATGTTGTCGGTGTTCATCACCCCATGCGCAAAGCCCACGCTCTGCCACAGGGCAATCAGCCGCGCGGTACGTAACACAATGTCGGTAAACCATTGCTGATAGCGGTCCGCTTCCGCTTCCAGATGCGGCCAGTGATGACGAATCGCGTAGTCGGCCAGCTGCTGAACTTTCTCCTGCTGCTGACTATAAAAGAAATGCTCGAAATGCCCGAACCGCAGATGGCTCGGTGAGATACGCATCAGCATTGCGCCACGCTCGGTGGTTTCGCGGTAGACCGGCTCATCGCCTATCGACAGGGTCAATGCTCGCGTGGTGGGAATGCCAAGATGGTGCAGCGCCTCTGAGGCGAGGAACTCTCGCACGCTGGAACGGATGACAGCGCGACCATCCCCCATCCTTGAGTAAGGCGTCAGGCCTGCGCCCTTGAGATGCCAGTCAAGTTTACTGCCATCATCAAGGCGCTGTTCACCCAGCAGAATGCCGCGCCCGTCACCAAGCTGGCCCGCCCAGACACCAAACTGATGGCCACTGTAGACCTGCGCCAGCGGCTGCATGCCGGGCAGCAGGGCTGCGCCGTGCCAGACGTCATGACCGTTACCGGCAAAAAGTTTGCTATCCAGACCCATTGAGGTTGCAAGTGGTGCGTTGTGATACAGCAGGCGTCCGCCTGTCAGCGGTGTGGGGTTTAGCGCGGTGTAACACCCTGTCAGTTCCCGAAACCAGGTGTTGTCAAAAATGGCCTTACCAGAAGACATTATTTCTCCCATGCGCTGCTCAGCGGTACGTAGATGAGTCCTCTAGTGTAACGCTGATAGCGGGGATTAAAAGAGGGTATCAACCAGGATGCTGAGAAGATGGCATACGATCATCGGCGCAGAGCAGTGAACGCAGTGCATCCGATTTTACTACCGGGAAGAGCGCACCCTGGAAGTCGACACCGTTCAGCTGGCTGACTTTATCGAACAACACTTCATCGTCAATGCCACAAATAATGAGTCGGTCACAATGGGCGCGAAAATTATCGATAATGCTCTGAATAAACGGCACGAATGACGCGCGTTTTGCCAGCGAATGAATAAACTCTTTATCCAGACAGATACAACTGAATAAATTATCGTAGACTGCATTAGAGGGTGTCTTACCCGCGCCGAAATGTGAAAGTGCTAAATTAAATTCAGCGTGCAGGTCAGCCAGTAAGGGATTATTTTTGCCCAGTTTCAGTTGCGGAAACGTTTCAGTGATATTCAACAGAATGAACGGCAGCTGCTTTATTTTCCGCATAACTAATTCACTGGCCTGCAGTGTCCGGGCCATCCCTTCATCAATACGGATAAATGCTGACACAGAATGCGCTTCAAATAACGCGCGATTCTGCTCCAGCAATCCAATCTGACTTTGCAGAAGGCGCAGCTGCTGCGACTCATCAAGCTGCGGCAGCAACAGATCCTGCGGCAGAGTGATGGGAGCACTTTCATGCACCAACTGCGTTACCAGCTCGACAGCGGTCAACCGTCCGTGAACATCACAGACAGGATAGAACCAGATTTCCGACTGATAGTCGGCCGAGAGATGAATTTTCATTTTGATGCCAGAATAAGCGGCGATGGAGATATCGTATAGTAATGGTTGGGTACAGGCAATAGTGCCAAATCATTGAAGAGACGGACTTCTTTGCCCTTCCACCGCCGTTTGACAACAGGCAGTCACGCTTAAGCCAAATAATAGCGATAAAATACCGCTTATTAGTGGAATTAAAAAAGCATTTATTCTGGTTATTAAAACCCACAGTCAATAACTGTCATTTAAAATAAAGCTTTTACTCTCTGTTTCGGCTCTATTTAAAATTGGACTTAAGTCAGATTTGGCGAACGGCGTTTAAATACGGCGCGCCTGCCAGAACACTTTCCGCCAGTAGACATTGTCGAGCGAAGAGCGGACTACGCCCTGGCTGGTTGACGCGTGGATGAAGGCATTATCGGTGTCATAAATACCCACATGCAGGCCATTTTCGCCACGTCCGGTTTTGAAAAAGACCAGATCGCCTGGCAACAGTTCATCTTTACTGATTCGGGTGCCAATATCGCTTTGGGCTGAGGTGGTGCGCGGCAGCTGTAGCGAAAATTTGTCGCGGAAGGTCAGATAGACAAAGCCAGAGCAGTCAACGCCGTTACGACTCATGCCGCCATAGCGATAAGGCGTGCCACGCCAGTGACCGAGCTGATCGTTCAGTTCCGCTATCACAGTGATCGAATCGGAAAGACGGCCATTAATCGGCGGAGCGTGATGACTGCATCCCGTCAGCAGCAGAACTAAAATCAGCAAACCCAGGCGCATCGCCAAATGTCCTTATCAGAAGTTACAACCGGCTTAATGTAGCGGTAAAGCCCGCCATGTAGCAAGTGTCAGGGCAGGACGGTCAGTAGCGTGCGTCCTTCGAGTTGAATCTGCCGGAAAGTTATCTGGTAAAGCGGAGTCAGGCGCTGCGGCGTCAGGACCTTTGCCGGTTCGCCCTGCGCAACCACCTGTCCCCTGTTCATCAGCCAGACCCGATCGGCGTGTTGCAGGCTGTGATTGAGGTCGTGACTACTGGCGATAACGCTGATACCTGCCGCGCACAGCGCCGCAATCAGATCGTCTGCCGCTTTCTGCTGGCCGATATCCAGCGCCGTCATTGGCTCATCAAGAATTAACAATCGCCCGTGGGGATTGATGAGAGGATCAATCTGCGCACAGACTGCCGCCAGCCTGACGCGCTGCCATTCACCGCCGGAGAGTCTGGTCAGGGAACGGGTTAATTTATCCTGCAGCTGCAGCTGTTGCAGCAGCGTACTGAGCCGGACATCGGACTGCGACCCCGCCTGCTTCAGATGCAGACGTAAATAGTGCCAGACCGGCATCTGGCTCAGCGGCGCCTGCTGCTGGGGCAGCCAGCCCCGAACCCTGGAGAGCGCCGCGCCGCGCCAGTCAATCAGCGGCTTTTCATCCAGCAGCACCCTCCCTGAGGCGGGTTGCAGACCCGCAATCACACTCAGTAAGGTGCTTTTACCTGCGCCATTCGGGCCTGCCACGTGCAGCAGCTGACCGGCGGCAAGTTCACCGTTCATTGGCAGCAGCCGCCCGGGAACAGCAGCCTGATGCAGGCGTAACAGCATCTATTTTGCCAGCGCCTGCTTAATGGTTTCCAGAATGATTGGATCTTCCGGCGTCATATCAGGTGCAAAACGCTGGATCACGCTGCCGTCACGGCCAATCAGGAATTTTTCGAAATTCCACAGAATGTCGCCCTGCGCTTTCGGCGCGCGGCCTTTACTCTCCATACGCTCGTAAAAGCCGCTGCCTTCCGGACGCACCGCGTCAGGACGGGCCGCGATCATCTGCGCATAGAGTGGATGACGACCTTCGCCGTTGACCTCGGTTTTGGCAAACATCGGGAACGTGACGCCATAGGTCGTGCTGCAGAAGGTTTTGATCTCCTCACTGCTGCCCGGCTCCTGCTCCAGAAACTGATTGCAGGGGAAACCGAGTACGCTGAAGCCCTGATCCTGCCAGGCTTTCTGCAGGTTTTCCAGCTCTTCATATTGCGGCGTCAGACCACATTTAGAGGCCACATTGACCACCAGCAGAACCTTGCCCTGCCACTGTGACAGCGTGGTTTTTTCTCCATCGAGCGTAACCAGTTCAGTCTCATAAATGTTCATGCTATTTCCTTTGTGGATGCTGTTGTGGATCCAGAATAACCAGCCGAAGCTAGCGCGAAGATTTCACCAGTAAAATAATAAACAGCGGCGCGCCCAGTGTCGCGGTCACGACACCTATCGGCAATTCCGCCGAGGTCAGCGCCAGACGTGCCACGATATCGGCGGCCAGAAGCACCGCCGCGCCCGCCAGCGCCGAGGCCGGCAGCAGATAACGGTGATCGCTGATACCGCTCAGGCGCAGGAGATGCGGGATGACCAGCCCGACAAAACCAATGGCACCGGCCATCGCGACGCTGATACCCACCAGCCATCCCATCGCCAGCACCAGCAGGTTACGCCAGTAAAAGAGGGACAGTCCGAGCTGACGGGCGGATGTCTCGCCCAGCGCCAGCAGATTGAGGATTGGCCCGGTCGCTCCCAGGGCCAGCATCACCGGCAGCAGCGCCAGCATCATCCAGCCATAGCGCCAGTCAATCCCGCTGAATCCCCCCATCATCCAGTACATCAACTGACGCAGATCGAGACTGGTGCTGAAGTAGACCGCCCAGGTCATGATGGCGCTGCAAATAATCCCCAGCGCCACACCGGTCAGCAACAGCCGGGTGACCGAAAGCTGACGATGCGCAAAATGCAGCAGAATCAGCGTAATAATCAACGCACCGGCCATCGCCGCCAGCCCGAGGCTCCACAGCGAGCCGCTGCCCAGCAGCACGCCGAGCACCAGGCCAATACCGGCGCCGTTCGAGACGCCAAGGAGGCCAGGCTCTGCCAGCGGATTGGTAAACAGCGCCTGCATCACCACACCGCATATCGCCAGAGACGCCCCCACCAGCACCACCGCCAGGCTGCGGGGCAACCGCAACTGCCAGACAAAGAGTCTGCCGCTCTCGGTGAACCACGCTGCGGGCGCGATCCAGCTGTCTCCGGCACAGAGGCTGAGACAGAGCAGTGCACAGAGCGTAAGAGCCAGCGCACTCAGCCATTTCTGGCCGCGCTGGTCGGACTGGCGCGCGAACGTGTCGAGCAGAGACATAAGCAGGATTAGCTGAGAAAACAGTGATTTGATTGTAGAGAGATTGCAGAAAAAAGAAAGGCTGATGAGGCGGTTTGCGCAGGCCTGCCGTGGCGATTAACGGCGCGGGGAGCGGTGATGTTGTGTGCCGGAACCATGAAAAAAGGCCGCTTTCGCGGCCTTTTTGAAACGCTGAAATTCAGTCAGTCTCTTTGGGTGTAGCGTTCTCTACGCGGCTTTTCAGCTTCTGTCCTGGGCGGAACGTTACTACGCGACGCGCAGTAATCGGAATATCTTCACCCGTTTTCGGGTTTCTGCCAGGACGCTGGTTTTTGTCACGCAGGTCGAAATTACCAAACCCAGACAGTTTAACCTGTTCTCCATTTTCCAAAGCGCGGCGAACCTCTTCGAAAAACAGCTCCACTAACTCTTTGGCATCGCGTTTGCTTAACCCGAGTTTCTCAAACAGGTACTCTGACATCTCAGCTTTTGTAAGCGCCATAGGTTCAATCCCTCAAGGTTGCCTGGAATCGCTCTTTTAATGCCGCAACGCATTTGCCAACGGTCGCGGCAATCTCCTCTTCTTCGAGTGTCCGGCTGGTATCCTGCAAAATCAGGCTGATTGCGAGGCTCTTGTAGCCCTCAGAAACGCCCTTACCGCGGTACACGTCAAACAAGTTTACGCCAACTACCTGATTTACGCCAACTTTCTTACACTCTGCGATGATATCTGCTGCAGGGACGTTTTCAGCCACCACAACAGCAATATCACGACGGTTCGCCGGGAAGCGAGAAATCTCGCGCGCGTCAGGCAGGACGCGGTCTGCGACCTTATTCCAAAGCAGTTCAAAGACTAAGGTGCGGCCATTAAGATCAAGCTTACGTTCCAGCTCAGGATGAACCACGCCGATAAAACCGATATGTTCATCATGCAAATAAATCGCCGCGCTCTGTCCTGGATGCAACGCCGGATTCACTTCAGCACGGAAGCTGATGTTATCCAGTTTGCCGGTTAAATCGAGCAGCGACTCTAAATCGCCTTTCAAATCATAGAAGTCAACGGTCTGACGCGCCAGATCCCAGTGCTCTTCAACGCGGTTGCCACTGATCACGCCAGCCAGCATAAGATCCTGACGGATACCTAAATCCGCCTGGCTATCGGGCACAAAACGTAAGCCGCTCTCGAACAGGCGTACGCGGCTCTGCTGACGGTTCTGGTTGTAAACCACTGCACTGAGCAGGCCAGTCCAGAGTGACAGACGCATCGTCGACATGTCGCTGGAGATCGGGCTTGGCAGTAGCAGCGCCTCTTCACCCGGATGAAGCAGCTGCTGGATTTTTGGATCAACGAAGCTGTAGGTAATCGCTTCCTGATAACCTTTATCCACCAGCATGTTTTTAGCGCGCTTCAGCGACAGGTTCGCTTCGCGGTGCTGGGTCATTACCAGCCCGGCCTGTACTGGCACATCCGGAATGTTGTTATAGCCGTAAATACGCGCCACTTCTTCGACCAGGTCTTCTTCGATCGCCATATCGAAACGCCAGCTCGGGGCCACAGCCTGCCACTGCCCTTCACCCACAGTGACTTCACAGCCCAGGCGGGTCAGGATGTCAGTAACCTGATCATCCGCAATGACGTGGCCAATCAGACGGTCCAGTTTTTCACGGCGCAGGGTGATCGTCGCCGGTACAGGGAGTGCTGTCTGATGGGTCTGATCGATGACTGGGCCCGCTTCACCGCCGCAGATTGACAGCAGCAGCTCGGTCGCACGCTCCAGCGCGGTGTGTTGCAGCGCCGGGTCAACGCCACGCTCGTAGCGATGTGACGCGTCGGTATGCAGACCGTGACGACGTGCGCGACCGGTGATAGAAAGCGGGTCAAAGTATGCGCACTCGAACAGGATGTTTTGCGTTTCGCCGTTCACACCTGAATGTTCGCCACCAAAAATACCGGCCATGGCCAGCGCTTTCTGGTGATCGGCGATCACTAAGGTATCACTTTGCAGACTGGCTTCAGTGCCATCCAGCAGTGTCAGCTTTTCGCCCTCTTTCGCCATGCGCACCACGATACCGCCGTCAATGCGGTCGAGGTCGAAGGCGTGCATCGGCTGACCCAGTTCCAGCAGAACGTAGTTAGTGATGTCTACAACCGGATCGATTGAACGAATGCCGCAGCGACGCAGCTTCTCTTTCATCCACAGTGGCGTCGCCGCCGCAACGTTAATCCCTTTCACTACGCGGCCCAGATAGCGCGGACAGGCTTCTGTTGCGTCAACCTGGATCGGGAATGTCTCGTTGAGCGTAGCCGTGACCGGCTGCATCTGCGGCTTGTTCAGCGGTAAACCGTTCAGCACAGCGACATCACGGGCGATACCGATCAGACCCAGGCAGTCGGCGCGGTTAGGCGTGACGCTGATTTCAATGGTGTTGTCATCCAGCTGCAGGTATGTGCGGATGTCGGTGCCAATGGGCGCATCGGCAGGCAGTTCGATAATGCCGTTGTGGTCGTCGGAAATGCCCAGCTCGGAGAACGAGCAGAGCATACCTTCAGACGGCTCGCCACGCAGTTTGGCCGCTTTGATTTTGAAATCACCTGGCAGCACGGCACCCACGGTCGCGACGGCGACTTTCAGTCCCTGACGGCAGTTCGGCGCGCCACAGACGATATCCAGCAGACGCTCGCCGCCCACATTGATTTTGGTCACACGCAGCTTGTCGGCATTGGGGTGCTGACCGCACTCAACCACTTCACCGACCACGACGCCATGAAACGCACCCGCAACCGGCTCAACGCCGTCCACTTCCAGGCCAGCCATGGTGATTTGTTCAGACAGCGCAGCGCTGTCCAGGGCTGGATTTACCCATTCGCGTAACCAGAGTTCACTGAATTTCATTGGATATCCTGCCCTTACTTAAATTGTTTGAGGAAACGTAAATCATTTTCGAAGAAAGCACGCAGATCGGTCACGCCGTAGCGCAACATGGTCAGACGCTCCATGCCCATACCAAAGGCGAAGCCGGAATAGACTTCCGGATCGATGCCGACATTACGCAGCACGTTTGGATGTACCATGCCGCAACCCAGCACTTCGAGCCATTTACCGTTTTTACCCATCACGTCCACTTCTGCGGACGGCTCAGTAAACGGGAAGTAAGAAGGACGGAAACGGATCTGCAAATCTTCTTCGAAGAAGTTGTTAAGGAAATCGTGCAGCGTCCCTTTCAGATTGGTAAAGCTGATGTTTTTATCAACAATCAGCCCTTCCATCTGATGGAACATCGGCGTATGCGTCTGGTCGTAATCGTTACGGTAGACGCGGCCTGGTGCAATAATGCGGATTGGCGGCTGCTGAGCCTGCATAGTACGGATCTGTACGCCAGAGGTCTGGGTGCGCAGCAGGCGGGTAGCGTCGAACCAGAAGGTATCATGATCGGCACGCGCCGGATGATGGGCAGGAATATTCAGCGCATCGAAGTTATGATAATCATCTTCAATTTCTGGTCCGGTCACGACAGCAAAGCCTAACTCACCGAAGAAAGTCTCAATGCGATCCATGGTGCGGGTCACAGGATGCAGACCGCCATTCTCAATACGACGGCCCGGCAGAGAAACATCAATGGTCTCTTCCGCAAGACGGGCGTTCAGCACTGCGGATTCCAGCGCATCTTTGCGTGCATTGAGACGCTCGGTGACCTGCTGTTTCGCTTCGTTGATAACAGCACCCGCTGCAGGACGCTCTTCGGCTGGCAGCTCGCGTAATGTGGTCATCTGCAGTGTCAGATGTCCTTTCTTACCGAGGTATTCGACGCGCACCGCGTCAAGGGCGGCGATATCCGTCGCCCCGTCGATGGCCGCCGTGGCGCTGGCCACCAGTTCTGCGAGTTGGGACATAATTTCCTCTTTTTCCAGTCAGGCTGGTCAGTTCTCGTTGGGACCTGCCGGTCCAATATGCTAGCGCCAGAAACAAAAAAGCCTCCACGAGGGAGGCTTTCAGCGCGATTTTTCGTTTCTTCTCTTATGCGCAAAAGCCCCCGAATGTCAGGCGCTAAAGTAAAAAAAGAAACGGAAAATAGCAGCATTCATGCTTGCGGTTACCTTGTGATGCTATACAGGGGTACTATTGAAATGCTCAGCGACTAAAATGTCAATCATTTGCGTAAGTTACAGGCAATAAAAAAGGGAGCAAGCTCCCTTTTCCATCTGACTTACGCCAGGGCTGATTTCGCTTTTTCGACCAGTGCAGAGAATGCCACTTTGTCGAATACAGCGATGTCGGCCAGGATCTTACGGTCAATCTCAATGGCTGCTTTCTTCAGACCATTGATGAAACGGCTGTATGACATGCCGTTCTGACGTGCCGCTGCGTTAATACGCGCGATCCACAGCTGACGGAACTGACGCTTACGCTGACGACGGTCACGGTAAGCATACTGACCAGCTTTGATAACAGCCTGGAAAGCAACACGGTAAACACGTGAACGTGCACCGTAATAGCCTTTAGCTTGTTTTAAGATTTTTTTGTGACGTGCGCGAGCAACTACACCACGTTTTACACGAGCCATTTAGCTCTCCTGTTTAATATTCTGAATTAAAGAAAAAAATTTACTTATGCGTACGGCAGGCAGGCAATAACCAGACCCAGATCGCCTTTAGACACCATGCCTTTCGGACGCAGGTGACGTTTACGCTTAGTAGATTTTTTAGTCAGAATATGACGCAGGTTTGCGTGTTTACGCTTGAAGCCGCCAGAAGCGGTCTTCTTGAAGCGCTTAGCCGCGCCACGTACAGTTTTAATCTTTGGCATTTTAAAAATATCCACTTCGCATTGTTAATAACATGACCCAGACAGGCGAACAGACAATCGCACAACGCAAGCGTTGCGCGATTACTGCTACTTGAAAGCCTACTGTTTCTTCTTAGGAGCGAGCACCATGATCATCTGGCGGCCTTCGATCTTCGAAGGGAAGGATTCGACAATGGCCAAATCCAGATCTTCACACAGGTCTTTACGGACGCGGTTAAGCACTTCCATACCGATCTGCTGGTGCGCCATCTCACGACCGCGGAAACGCAGCGTGATTTTGGCTTTATCGCCATCTTCCAGAAAGCGAATCAGGTTGCGTAGTTTGACCTGATAGTCGCCATCATCGGTTCCAGGACGGAATTTGATTTCCTTGACCTGAATAACTTTCTGCTTCTTCTTCTGTTCCTTAGAAGATTTGCTTTTTTCATAGAGGAACTTGCCGTAATCCATAATACGGCAGACCGGCGGTTCGGCATTCGGGCTGATTTCGACTAAGTCGCCGCCCGCTTCCTCAGCTTTTTCCAAAGCTTCGCGTAATGTGACAATGCCAATCGGCTCGCCATCCATGCCTGTTAAGCGCACTTCAGTTGCGCGAATTTCACTGTTAATCTTGTTCGGACGCGTAGGTAGTACTCGTTTTCCGCCTTTAATACTTTATTCCTCCAATTGTTGAAGATTTCGGCTGCGAACCTCTTGTTGCAATTTCGCAACAAACACATCGACATCCATCGACCCAAGGTCTTTACCACGGCGGGTGCGAACGGCAACTTTGCCAGCTTCCACCTCTTTATCACCGCAGACCAACATATAAGGGACGCGACGTAATGTGTGCTCGCGGATTTTAAAGCCTATCTTCTCATTTCTCAAGTCTGCTTTCACACGAATGCCAGCATTCTGCAGCTTACGCGTCAAAGACTCAACATATTCCGCTTGTCCATCGGTAATATTCATTACCACGACTTGCAGCGGTGCCAGCCAGGTTGGGAAGAAACCGGCAAATTCTTCGGTAAGAATACCGATGAAACGCTCCATTGATCCCAGAATCGCACGGTGAATCATCACTGGCGTCTGACGATCATTGTTTTCACCCACATACGTTGCTTCAAGGCGTTTTGGCAGGGAGAAGTCTAGCTGAACTGTGCCGCACTGCCAGGCGCGATCAAGGCAATCATACAACGTGAACTCAATTTTAGGACCGTAGAACGCACCTTCGCCAGGCTGGAACTCAAACTCAATATTGTTTTCGTTCAGCGCGGCAGCCAGGTCTTCCTCGGCACGATCCCACATTTCATCAGTACCGATGCGCTTCTCAGGACGGGTGGATAACTTCACCACGATCTTTTCAAAGCCGAAGGTGCTGTACATGTCATAAACCATGCGGATACAGCTGTTTACTTCGTCACGTACCTGCTCTTCAGTACAGAAGACGTGCGCGTCATCCTGGGTAAAGCCACGTACACGCATCAGACCGTGCAGCGCACCTGATGGTTCATTACGGTGACAGCTACCGAACTCCGCCATACGCAATGGCAGGTCACGGTAAGATTTCAGACCCTGATTGAAGATCTGAACATGCCCAGGACAGTTCATCGGTTTGATGCAATATTCACGGTTCTCAGACGAGGTCGTGAACATCGCTTCTTTGTAGTTTTCCCAGTGCCCGGTTTTTTCCCACAGGACGCGATCCATCATGAAGGGACCTTTAACTTCCTGGTACTGGTACTCTTTTAATTTGCTGCGGACAAACACTTCCAGTTCGCGGAAGATGGTCCAGCCGTCATTATGCCAGAAGACCATGCCTGGCGCTTCTTCCTGCATATGGTAGAGATCCAGCTGCTTACCAATCTTACGATGGTCACGCTTCGCCGCCTCTTCCAGACGCTGCAGATAGGCTGCCAGCTGCTTTTTGTCTGCCCATGCGGTGCCATAAATACGCTGCAGCATTTTGTTGCTGCTGTCGCCGCGCCAGTAGGCACCGGAGATCTTCTGCAGTTTAAAATGATGGCAGAACCGCATGTTCGGCACGTGCGGACCGCGGCACATGTCGACATATTCTTCGTGATGATACAGGCCAGGTTTATCGTCATGGCTGATGTTTTCATCAAGTATGGTGGTCTTGTAAATTTCGCCGCGCGCCGCAAAGACGTCACGTGCTTCCTGCCAGCTGACCTTTTTCTTCACCACATCGTAGTTGGTTTCAGCCAACTGATGCATGCGTTTTTCCAGCAGGTCGATATCTTCCTGAGTCAGGGTACGATCGATGTCGACATCATAATAGAAGCCGTTATCAATGACCGGACCGATCGCCATTTTGGTATCCGGCCACAGCTGTTTAATCGCATGCCCTAACAGGTGCGCACAGGAGTGACGGATGATTTCCAGGCCCGCTTCATCTTTAGCGGTAATAATCGCAACAGCAGCATCTTCGGTAATGGGATCGACAGCATCAACCAGTTCACCGTTAACACGGCCAGCGATGCAGGCTTTTGCCAGACCCGGACCGATGTCCATCGCAATATCCATCACACTGACGGGGCGGTCAAAGACACGCTGGCTGCCATCAGGAAGCGTAATTACAGGCATTTCATATCCTTATTTGCAGTGGTAAGCCACACGAAAGCCTACATGCAATGTAATGTAGAATGAGTGACCTGGCGTGATATCAGACCCACATTGTCGGAATGTCGCCAGGATTTTAGTGCGGGGCAGATAATAGCAGTTTTCCCCGTTGAGAAAAACCCATCCCCTTTTCCCTAAGCCATGGAGAGGACAAAAAAAAGCGGCCTGACACACTGTCAGGCCGCCGGATACACCCCAGGCAAAAATGCGCTTACATGGCGTAAGAGAGCATGATTGAGGTTTTGGTATCCGTACGATCCGGCGCAGATTCAGCCGGATGGTTGTTCCAGCTCACGTTGTAAGCCAGTTTCAGCGCGAAATGGCTGTTAATCGCTACCTGCAGACCGGTTTCGGAGTTCACCGTGGTGTCTTCTCCGAAGGTACTCAGCACGGAGACACCCTGAATGAATTTAGTGGTATCGGTCAGCTGCCACTGATAGCTGACTGCGCCATAGCCCAGCGCCTTGGTCTCATGGCCACCGGCGTGGTAATCATCATAACGTACGCCCGGACCGAATTCCGCACGCAGCGAGTGTACCGGGCCATTCAGAATCTGACGACCGTAACCGGCAGTCAGGACGTCGCGTGAATCGTAACCGTTGAAACGATCGCTTAACCAGCTCGCCTGTCCAAACAGGTAGTCATACGAGTTAAGGTTGTAACGTGAACGACCACCAATGTTGTAGGTCTCAGAAGAGCGCTCATCATTTGAAGAGGTATTAGCTGCGTTACCCCACAAGCTGTATGCCATAGATGACTGATACCAGGTCATATTGGTCTGGGCCGTTGTGGATGAGCTGGTCGTGTTACCGGTTTGCGCCAGGTATCCCGCAGCAGCAGAACCTTCAAATGGCTTTTTAGCGGTAGAAGGGTCATCCATTGATGTAAATACGGCGTTATCGGCCAGTGCCTGGTGACAAAAAGCTCCGGCGGAGAGCAAAAGAACAGCAGACAGCTTGTTATAGGCTTTCATTAAATGTGATCCGTGCGACTGTTTAAAAAACGGAGAGTCTGAAGCGTTTTGCCAGGCATTCAATGCAATTTACGGTAAGTTTTGTAAAAAATTATTAACTTACACAAAATGCCTGGAATTGCCCTGACAACCCCTGTTAATTGGGACTCATCTTATTAACGTCGCGCATTATAGTGCTGCACAAATGAAAAGCCAGACGTAACGGCAGAAGAATTTTTCATCATCCTCCTGGCTCCTTACACAGATTTACGCTGTGCGTCACGTCCGATACCCGGCATCTCCTTCATAATTCGCCTGATTTTTCGCCATGGTCTACGCTCAGTTCAGTTTCTTTTCCCCTGGAGGTACCGCATGAGCAGCAATGATTTAACCCGCTACATTGTGACCTTTCATTATCAGGAGTCGGGATTGAGTGACATCCTGGAACTGACCAGCGCAATGACCGCCGCCGGTTTTACCACCACGCTGACTGACAACGACGGTCACCCCCATGAGCTGGGAACGAACAGCTATGGCATTGTCAGTTCACTGGAGGCTGAAGATCTGCGACAACAGGTTACGGCGGCCGGTGAAAGCGCGTTGGGTCAGAAACCTGAAGTGACTGTCATGACCGTTGAAGAGTATCTGCGCAACACGGCGGATTCTCGCCCCGCCACCTCCGCGCCAGAATAAGAGGTGCAATCGTGCGCGTTTTGGTGAATATTTAGGCAATACAATCGTTCTTACGCAGCGAATAACGAGGATAGCCCAATGTGGTCAGCCATTAGTCGTCTGTTAAGCGAGCAGTTAGGCAACGCCGAAATCACTCAACGTCACGCCCTTGCGGGTGGTGATATCCATCCTGCCTGGCATATCCGCTACGGTGAACATGACGTCTTTGTCAAAAGTAACAGCCGCGATATGCTTTCGCTTTTTACCTGGGAAGCCGATCAGCTGGCCTTGCTGGCGCGCACCGGCACAGTTCGGGTGCCTAAAGTCTATGGTGTGGGTCATCACCGTGAGGAGAGCTTTCTGCTGCTGGAATATATCCGGCCACAGCCGCTGGATGAACAGAGCGCGTTTCAGTTGGGACAGCAACTGGCTCGCCTGCACCAGTGGAGCGAGCAGACCCAGTTCGGACTGGATTTCGACAATAATATTACCACCACGCCACAACCTAACAGCTGGCTGCGGCGCTGGTCGGTGTTTTTTGCCGAACAGCGCATTGGCTGGCAATTGCAGCTGGCGGCGGAAAAAGGCATTCAGTACGGCGATACGGAGTTGATTATCGCCTCCGTGCAGCGGGTGCTCGCGTCCCATCATCCGCAACCGTCGCTGCTGCATGGCGATCTCTGGCCCGCTAACTGCGCCAGCAGCGACCAGGGCCCCTGGCTGTTCGATCCCGCCTGCTACTGGGGTGACCGTGAATGTGATTTAGCGATGCTAAGCTGGTACCCCGACCTGCCCCGCCAGATTTACGACGGTTATCAGTCGGTGTGGCCGTTACCCGATGGGTTTTCACAGCGCCTGCCCGTTTATCAGCTTTACTATCTGCTGAACCGGGCTAACGTGTTTGGCGGGCACTGGCCTGGCGATGCACAGTTCGCTATTGGCGAGTTGCTGGATGAAGATGCACTCGGCAACAGTCAGGCCAGGCCGGCCTGACGAGGTTTACCGTCAGATAAAACCCAGCAGCGACAGTGCAAAATAACCGGCTATCGCAATCACCACTGGCAGCACATAAAGCGGGAAAATCTGCAGGAAGATGGTGTGGCGGGGGACGCGCACCTTCTCTTCCAGTTGCTGACGGGTGCGCCCTTCCGGGCCCTTTGCCTGTTCCAGAATCATCTGGTCCTCAATGCCCTCTTTAACGTGACGCGCCTGACGTCCCATCCGCGCGCCTGACGACTCCAGCGCCAGCCCGACAAAAATCAGAATGTAGATCAGCCAGAAGCCCAGGTTCATCTGACCGTTAAATTCGGGTACCGGCGAGTTATGCCAGAAAACGTTCAGGAACGGCGTATTGAAGCGCAGCATATCGACAATGACATGAACGAAATCAAGCATAACGGCATCAATGCCGGGCTGCTTTTCGCTGTGCTTAAACATAAAGCTCAGCACAGAAATAATGGTCGACATCAGCGCCACTAAAAAGAGCACCCAGCCCGCCACGCGCTTAAGGATGGCGATACGGCCAGCCTGTTGATAGGTCATGATATCTCCTGAACCTGGAATCCAATTTGCCGTCAGTCTACCTGCCAACGGTGAAATTTCCCAAATAAAGCGTGGTCGATCGGGCAGAGAGTGCGCCCGCAGAGAATGATGTTAAGGTAAAGTCGACTTTATAAGGAGAACTCTGATGCCGTATCACCGCCCTGTCCTCGCCGCCCTGTTTGATATGGATGGTTTACTGATCGATTCTGAGCCGCTGTGGGATCAGGCTGAGCTGGATATCTTTTCAACGCTGGATGTTGACCTGTCACGTCGCAGTGAAATGCCCGACACTCTGGGTCTGCGCATCGATCAGACTGTACGGATGTGGTACGAAACACTGCCCTGGCAGGGTCCTTCGCAGCAGGAGGTTACTGACCGTATTATTGCCCGTGCGATGACGCTGGTGGATCAGACGCGGCCCCTGCTGCCAGGCGTGGAAACGGCGCTGCAACTGTGCCGCGAACAGGGACTGAAAATCGGCCTTGCCTCAGCCTCACCGCTCAGGATGCTTGAGCAGGTGCTGGAGATGTTCAATCTGCGCCACTATTTCGATGTGCTCTCTTCCGCAGAAGCCCTGCCCTACAGTAAGCCTCATCCGCAGGTCTATCTCAACGCAGCCGACAGCCTGGCAATCGATCCGCTTAACTGTGTCACGCTGGAAGATTCCTTTAACGGCATGATCGCCACCAAAGCGGCGCGTATGCGGTCAATTGTGGTACCCGCCGCTGAACACCGTGACGACTCTCGCTGGGCGCTGGCGGATGTCCGGCTGGATGCTCTGACACAGCTCAGCCTGCAGCATCTGCAGGGATGAAGAACCGCCCGCCTGATGCGGGCTTTTTTTTGCCTGGCAATCTTCTCACTTGATCTCACTCGCAATAAAATAAAACAACGTTTCATTTTTATTGAATTCCAGTACCACTCTGCCTAAGATGCCCGAAGCGTCCCCATTCGGGGCATAAAAACCTGACCTGCAGAGAGGCCTGAGATGGACATTCGTCAAAGCATTCACAGCGATCACGCTAAACAACTCGACACCGATGCGTTGCGCCGTGAGTTCCTGATTGAAACGATTTTCACTGCCGATGACTACGCCCTGACTTACAGCCACATCGACCGCATCATCATTGGCGGCGTCATGCCGGTAAACGCGCCCGTGACGATGGGTGATGAAATGGGAAAACAGCTGGGCGTCAGCTATTTCCTCGAGCGCCGCGAGCTGGGCATGATCAATATTGGCGGACCGGGGCGTGTGGAAGTGGACGGTAAAGCGTGGGAAATCGGTCACGAAGAGGCGCTTTACATCGGCAAAGGTGCCCGCAACCTGCTGTTCCGCAGTCTGAATCCGTCTCAGCCCGCCAAATTCTATTTCAACAGTGCACCCGCACACAGCACCTTCCCGGACAGGAAAATCACGCTGCAGGAGGCGGCTACCGCCACGCTGGGCGATGCCGCGACCTCGAACCGCCGAACCATTCATAAATTCATCGTGCCGGATGTGCTGCCCACCTGTCAGCTCACCATGGGCTTGACCAAACTGGATGAAGGCAGCCTGTGGAACACCATGCCCTGCCACACCCACGAACGTCGCATGGAAGTCTATTTCTACTTCGATATGAGCGAAGAGAGCGCCGTCTTCCACATGATGGGGCAACCGCAGCAGACCCGTCATCTGCTGGTACATAACGAGCAGGCGGTGATCTCACCCAGCTGGTCAATTCACGCCGGTGTCGGTACCCAGCGTTACACCTTTATCTGGGGCATGGTGGGTGAGAATCAGGTCTTTGATGACATGGATCACGTCAAAATCAGTGAACTGCGCTAAGCAGAGGAGAAATACTATGGTACTGAATACGTTTAGCCTGGAAGGTAAAGTGGCAATGGTAACCGGCTGCAACACCGGTTTAGGTCAGGGCATGGCGCTGGGTCTGGCACAGGCGGGCTGCGATATTGTCGGCGTTAACCGTAACGGCCCGGATGACACCCAAAGCAAGGTGGAGGCGCTGGGTCGCCGCTTCTGGCCGGTGCAGGCCGATCTGTTGCAGACCAGCGTAGTAGCCTCTGTGGTTGAGCAGGCGCTGGCCGCTGCAGGTAAAATTGACATTCTGGTCAATAATGCCGGTATTATTCGCCGGGAAGACGCCCTGGACTTCAGCGAGCAGGACTGGGATGACGTGATGAATATCAATAGTAAGAGCCTGTTTTTCCTGTCTCAGCAGGTTGCCCGTCAATTTATCGCACAGGGACACGGCGGCAAGATTATCAATATCGCGTCCATGCTCTCCTTCCAGGGCGGAATTCGGGTGCCCTCTTATACCGCCTCGAAAAGTGCCGTGATGGGCCTGACCCGTCTCATGGCAAACGAGTGGGCAAAGCATGGCATTAACGTCAATGCCATCGCACCTGGCTACATGGCGACCAACAATACCGAGCAGTTGAGAAATGACGCGTCCCGCAGCGAAGAGATCCTGGGCCGGATACCGGCCGGACGCTGGGGCGTGCCTGATGACATGATGGGCCCGATAGTCTTCATGGCTTCTGCTGCGTCTGATTATGTCAACGGCTACACCCTGGCCGTCGATGGCGGCTGGCTGGCGCGTTAATTTCCCCAACGGGCAGTGTCCTGGCACTGTCCATTTTATTAATAAAATTCACGCTTCGTTACAGCGTCACATGTTCTCATTTACTGGATAAATCCCTATACTGGATGCATCGACAGTTTTCTTTGTAACCAGGTTCTATCATGACGGGCGAAGGCCACATCATTTTTGCCATTGCCAGCGCTATTTTTGCCAAGCGTGCTGAGCTGACACCCGTGCTGGCACAGGCCGACTGGTGGCATCTTGTTCCCTCAGCCCTGCTGACCTGTCTGCTGCCCGACATCGATCATCCTAAATCTCTGCTGGGACAGCGACTCAGCTGGCTCTCTCATCCTATTGCACGGGCGTTCGGCCATCGGGGATTTACCCACAGTCTGCTGGCGATTGCCGCCGGTTTATGGCTTTTTCAGATTAACCTGCCTCAGTCGTCACCGATTCCACCGGATGTGCTGCAGGGTCTGACGCTCGGCTACCTGAGCCATATAGTGGCCGATATGCTGACGCCCGCCGGGGTTCCGCTGCTGTGGCCCTGCCGCTGGCGCTTCCGCCTGCCGATTCTGCGCAGCCAGAAGGGCAATCAGCTGGAGCGGGCATTGTGTCTGGGACTGGTAGGCTATGCGCTGTGGTTCCCGGTAGGGATGCCATCTTTTGGTGCAAACGGCTGGCCATCTCAGCTGTTCGATACGCTACAAAATGGCGTCGGGCGATTAATTTCCAGTCATACTGCGCAATAAAAACGCGCAAAACACCATTTAGTTATAAACCATGCCATTTGGATATAAGGCACCCTCTGCACCTGCTGTTACCATTCCTGCTGTCTTAATTCGTGATTAACATTATGCGGCCTTCCCATGACGGAAGGCCGCATTACTCTGGAGTTTCAGCATGGACCTTCCTCTTACGCTTAATATCGTGGCCTTTGTGGCGCTGCTGGTATTGCTCTCCCGCTTCAGCCGTCATAACTGGAGCCTGTCGAAAAAAGTGCTGACCGGTCTGGTGATCGGCGTACTGTTCGGCCTGGTGTTGCAGTTGATCTACGGCGAAAACAGCGCAGTGGTTAAAGAGTCGATTAGCTGGTTTAACATCGTCGGTAATGGCTATGTCCAGTTGCTGCAGATGGTCGTCATGCCGCTGGTATTCGTTTCCATTCTGAGTGCGGTCGCCCGTCTGCATAATGCCTCTTCGCTGGGAAAAATCAGCGTACTGACCATCGGCGTTCTGCTGTTTACCACCGCCATCTCAGCACTGGTCGGCGTCTTCGTCACCGGCCTGTTTGGTCTGAGCGCAGAAGGTCTGGTACAGGGCGTGCAGGAGACCGCGCGTCTCAGTGCGATCCAGAGCAACTATGTCGGCAAAGTGGCTGACCTGACCGTGCCGCAGCTGGTGCTCTCCTTTATCCCGAAAAACCCGTTTGCCGATCTGACAGGCGCCAGTCCGACCTCAATCATCAGCGTCGTGATCTTTGCCGCGTTCCTGGGTGTGGCTGCACTGCAGTTGCTTAAAGATGATGAAGTGAAAGGTCAGCGCGTGCTGGTGGCGATCGACACGCTGCAGTCGTGGGTGATGAAGCTGGTGCGTTTAGTGATGAAGCTGACGCCGTATGGTGTGCTGGCGCTGATGACTAAAGTGGTTGCCGGTTCAAACCTGCAGGACATCATCAAACTGGGCAGCTTTGTGGTCGCCTCATACCTCGGTCTGGCCATCATGTTTGGTGTCCACGCCCTGCTGCTGTCGGTGAATGGTATCAACCCAATGCGCTTCTTCCGTAAAGTGTGGCCGGTTATCACCTTCGCCTTCACCAGCCGTTCCAGCGCAGCCAGCATTCCGTTGAGCGTTGAAACCCAGACCCGTCGTCTTGGCGTGCCGGAGTCGATTGCCAGCTTCGCGGCATCCTTTGGCGCCACAATCGGCCAGAATGGCTGTGCCGGTCTTTATCCGACCATGCTGGCCGTGATGGTTGCGCCAACCGTCGGGATTAACCCGTTTGATCCACTGTGGATTGCCACGCTGGTTGGGATAGTCACGCTGAGCTCAGCCGGTGTGGCCGGTGTTGGTGGAGGTGCAACGTTTGCTGCACTGATTGTCCTGCCTGCGATGGGCCTGCCGGTGACCCTGGTGGCGCTGCTGATCTCCATTGAGCCGCTGATTGATATGGGCCGTACAGCACTGAACGTCAACGGTTCGATGACCGCAGGTTCCCTGACCAGCCGCTGGTTAGGCATGACCGATAAGCGCGTACTGGAAAGTGACGACAACGCCGAGCTGGCGCACCGTTAATCTGCCTTAAACCTGGCGCGCCCGCGCCAGGTTTTTTCCGTCTCTCTTCTCCATAATCTCCCCCATTGATGGCGACGCCGTTAAGAAAGCGTTAAGCATGGTAAACAGGCGAAAAATCCGCGCTTTAGTGCTTGTCTTTGCCCGGTAAAAGGCGAATTCTGCATCCAGTATTATGAGGAGAACACCTGATGAAAAAGATAATCGCCTCGCTTCTGACGCTGACGCTTCTGACACCCGCTCTGGCTTTCGCCCATCCTGGCGACTGGGGCCCGGGATGGGGTCGACATGGCGGACCCGATCCACACTGGATCGGTCCCGGACATCACTGGGGCGGACCTGGACCGATTCGCTTTCTGCCTGAAGCCGCAACGGCGGTGCTGATCGGCGGACTGACCTACTACCTGCTCAATGGCAGTTACTATCAGCGCCACGGCGATGAATATGTGGTGGTAGAGCCGCCAGCAGAGTCGCGGGTCAGCAGTGAGATGCGGGTACTCGACTTTAACGGCAAACGCTTCTATGTGCAGGCAGGTCATTTCTACCAGCGGCAGATAGACGGTGATTATGTTGAGGTGCCGCGCCCGGCAGGATTGTAGTCAGCGCCACAACGAAAAACGGCCCGTCAAATTACGGGCCGTTTACTATTCAGAGAGACGAAAACTTACTGCTGAACCTGCGGATCGGTATCATATTCCGCACAGCTCTGGAAGCCGTAGTTCATCACACGGCCCGTGTCGTTGTAGCTCACGAAATAAGTCTGCGCTTTACCGTCGCGCTGACCCAGAACATAAGTCTGGCAGGTGCCGCGCGCGTGGACCATGGTGATTTCAGTAGAAGGTGCACCCGCGATCTGACGAACCTGATCACGTGTCATACCCTTTTTAACATCCTTTACCACTGGCTTAGTCACGTAGCTTTCCGCACGATCGTAAGTCGTACAACCAGACAGTGCAGCCAGTGTCAGCGCCGCAGCGATACATCCCATCACTTTATTCATCTTGTTGTTCCTCATTTATTGTCCATGTGGAAACAAGCCTGGAACATAAATGCTGATTTATCAAGTTTATGAGGAACAATTAGTGGTGCATCAAATGTCAGGATTTCGTAAAGAAGGCTGTTTTGTTGTCAATGCGGCCGTATACTTTCCGCCAAAACAGGTTTTGGATAGCCCCGCCGATTCAGACACCCTCTGCCTCATGGGTATCCGCGCAGAGCGGTGAGATTATCGCCCTTCGGACGCTGTTCGCTTGTCATGCCCGCTTCTGTTCACCCATCGCTGACTATCCCGAGGAACAATGACCCCTGCTCACTCTGACCGCCTGGTTTATGCGATTACACTGGGCCTGCTGGCCGCACTGGGCCCGCTCTGTATCGACCTTTATCTGCCAGCCCTGCCACAAATGGCGCAGGATCTGCACACCGAAACTGCGACCGCGCAGTTGAGTCTGACCGCCGGTCTGTTGGGCCTGGGCTTTGGGCAGCTGCTGTTTGGCCCGATGAGTGACAAATTCGGTCGCCTGCGTCCGCTAACCCTGTCACTGATACTGCTGTTTATCGCCTCAATCGGCTGTGCGCTGGCGCAGGACATCCACCAACTGCTGGTGGCGCGGCTGTTTGAAGGATTAGCGGGGGCGGGCGGCGCGGTATTGTCGCGGGCGATTGCACGCGATATGTACAGTGGTCATGAGCTGACGCGCTTCTTCGCGCTGCTGATGCTGGTTAACGGTCTGGCTCCAGTCGGCGCGCCGGTACTGGGTGGTGTGCTGATGACGATAGTCGACTGGCGCGGCATCTTCATGGTACTGGGCGGCATTGCCATTCTGCTGATCCTGCTGGCGCGCTGGAAGCTGCATGAAACCCTGCCTGAAGCCCGCCGCAACCAAGGCTCGATTTTCTCCGCCTACGCGGCACTCGGTCAGGTGGTCACCCATCGACCCTTTATGGGCTTCTGTCTGACCCAGGGCTTTATGATGTCCGGCATGTTCGCCTATATCGGTGCCTCGCCGTTTGTGCTGCAACAACTCTATGGCCTGTCGCCCCAGGCCTTTAGCTTCTGCTTTGCGGCCAACGGGTTTGGCCTGATCATTGCTTCGCAGACCAGCGCTCGCCTCTGTCCGTTGTGGGGCGAATATCGGGTGCTGAAAGGCGGTCTGACACTGGCTTTTGTCGCCTCTAGCCTGCTGCTGCTGGCCGCGCTACTACACGCACCGTTAGCGCTGCTGCTGCTGGCGCTGTTCTTTACCATCGCCAGCAACGGCGTGATCGCTACCACTGCCTCGTCACTGGCGATGCAGAGTCAGGGCCACCGTGCTGGCAGCGCCTCTGCAGTCATTGGCGTCACCATGTTCACGCTGGGTGCGATTACCGTGCCGCTCACCGGCATTGGCGGCACGTCGGTACTGAGCATGTGCGCCACCATTTTTGGCTGCTTTATGATGGCGATTCTGATGTTTAACGTGCTGGCGAAAAAACCGCTGTCGTAATTAAAAACTCACTGATTTCGCAACGTTTAGCCGCAATCAGTTGCCGCTTAAGCTTGTTGTTTTCGCTTCGGCACGTTAGCTTTACTAAAACGTTCGCATCGAGCCGACTGGCCACTGACCTGAGGAGAAGTTCATGTCACTGCAGCAGGAAATTATTGAAGCACTGGGTGTCAAGCCCGTTATCGACGCCGACCAGGAAGTGCGTGTCAGCGTCGATTTTCTTAAAGCCTATCTGAAACGTCACAGCGGACTGAAAACGCTGGTGCTGGGGATTAGCGGCGGTCAGGATTCAACCCTTGCGGGCAAGCTGGCGCAAACGGCGATCAGCGAGCTGCGTCAGGAGAGCGGCGATAACGACTACACCTTTATTGCGGTGCGTCTGCCGTATGGCGTGCAGGCGGATGAGCAGGATTGTCAGGACGCGCTGGCCTTTATTCAGCCCGACCGTTCGCTGGCGGTGAACATCAAAGAGTCCGTGCTGGCCAGTGAGCGCGCGTTGAAAGATGCCGGTATCACGTTGTCTGATTTCGTGCGCGGCAATGAAAAAGCGCGCGAGCGAATGAAGGCGCAATACAGCATCGCCGGCATGACCAAAGGGGTGGTGGTCGGCACCGACCATGCCGCTGAAGCGGTCACCGGGTTCTTCACCAAATATGGCGATGGCGGTACTGACATCAATCCCCTTTTCCGCCTGAATAAGCGTCAGGGCAAACAGCTGCTGAAGCATCTTGGCTGCCCGGAACATCTTTATCTGAAGAAACCGACTGCCGATCTGGAAGATGATCGTCCAGGCCTGCAGGATGAAGTGGCGCTGGGTGTCACCTACGAGATGATTGATGACTATCTGGAAGGCAAAAGCATCGATCCTGACAACGCCCGTATTATCGAAGGCTGGTATCTGAAAACTGAGCACAAACGTCGTCCGCCGATCACTGTGTTCGACGACTTCTGGAAGTAATCCTGCGCCTCCTTTGCTCCGGCAAAGGAGGCTTCACTCATTTAATTTGTTGAACGCTGCATGCCTCCCACCGTCTCGCGCGCTACCCTCATCGGGCTTATCGCCATTTTGCTCTGGAGCACCACCGTGGGTCTGCTGCGCAGCGTCAGTGAAGCCTTCGGTGCCACTGGCGGCGCGGCGCTGATCTACACCACCACGGCGATCCTGCTTTGCCTGACCCGCGGTTTGCCCAGACCTGGCGCACTGCCCGCGCTCTACCTGTGGCTGGGCGGTGCCCTCTTTGTCGGTTACGAGATCTGCCTGGCGCTGGCTATCGGGCTGGCCAGCGATCGCACCCAGTCGCTGGAGCTGGGAATGATCAATTATCTCTGGCCCTGCCTGACCATCGTGCTGGCGATTCCGTTTAATCAGCAGCGCTTCCGTGTCTGGCTCTGGCCAGGGCTGCTGCTGTCGCTGCTGGGGATCGTCTGGGTGATGAAAGGCAGTGGCAGCAGTTCGCCCGCGCTACTGTGGCAGAATATACTGCGCAACCCTGTCGCCTATGCACTCGCCTTTATCGCCGCCCTGACATGGGCGGTCTACAACAACCTTACCCGCCGTTTTGCCCGCGGCTCGAACGGCGTCACGCTGTTTTTTATACTGACCGCACTGGCGCTGTGGCTGAAATATGCCTTCAGCGATCGTCCTGTGCCGTTAACGTTCGATCTGATACCGATAATGGAGGTGCTGTTTGTCGGCCTCTCCACTGCTATCGCCTATTCCGCCTGGAATCATGGGATTCAGCAGGGCAATCTGACGCTGCTGGCCACCGCGTCCTACTTCACGCCAGTGCTGTCGGCTCTTCTGGGATCGCTGTGGCTGGGTCTGACGCCGCCGCTGGCTTTCTGGCAGGGCGTTGCGATGATTACACTGGGCTCGCTGATTTGCTGGCTGGCGACACGGCGTCTTTAACAGACAGCTGGCGATCATTTCACCTGCCTGTTATGCTGTATGGACAACCAGTAAATGGAGTCCATTTTGGTCAGACGTGCTGCCATTCTTCGCCCCGAACCCGACGCGAATACAATTTATCAATATCCCGAACACCTGCGTGAATGGCTGGAAGGCCTGCCGAATCATCCTGGCGTCTACACCTTTCATGGCGAAAGTGAGTCACTGCCGCTTTATATCGGTAAAAGTGTCAATCTGCGTTCGCGAGTGATGTCCCATTTCCGCACGCCGGACGAGGCGAAAATGCTGCGCCAGTCACGGCGCGTAAGCTGGATCCCCACAGCAGGCGATCTCGGTGCGCTGCTGCTGGAAGCGCAGATGATCAAAACCCAGCAGCCGCTGTTCAATAAGCGACTGCGCAAAAATCGCCAGCTCTGTTCGCTGCAGATTACCGACGGCAAACCGAATGTGGTTTACGCAAAAGATCTCGATTTCAGTCAGTCACCCAACCTGTTTGGACTTTATCGCAGCCGCTTTGCGGCGCTGGAACGGCTCAAGCAACTGGCGGATGAGTATCAGCTCTGTCATGGGCTGCTGGGTCTGGAAGCGCTGAGTGCGGGACGCGGCTGCTTCCGCTCGGCTCTGCGTCGTTGCGCCGGAGCCTGTTGCGGTAAAGAGCCGGTCAGCGACCATCAGGATCGGCTGCTGGAGGCACTGGAAAATGTGCGGGTCTTCTGCTGGCCGTGGCAGGGTGCCGTAGGTCTGGTGGAGGAAGGCAAAGAGATGACACAAATCCATGTTATCGATCACTGGTTCTATCTCGGTTCGGTGAGCAGCATGGATGAGGCCAGAAAACTGCAGCGGCCCGAAGGCGGTTTTGATCACGACGGCTATAAAATCCTCTGCCGCCCGATTCTGTCGGGTGTCTACCCTATTCTTCCGCTATAAAAAAACCGCCGACGCTGCCCACTCACGTTCAGTGGACAGCGTCGGCGGTCTCAGACCGTTCGCTTAACGAATATTATTCAGCCGGTTCTGCTGGGGGCGCCATTTTGCCGTCGTGCGGGGCTTTCTCAGTCAGACGCTTTTCAAAGTTCGCGTTGTACTGTTTCTTCTGCTCCGGCGTCAGCACGTTATAGAGCTTGTTCTGGGTTTCCAGCATCTTCAGCGCATGCTCTTTCGCGTTGGCGGACATCTTCTCTGCCTGCGCTTCGGCTTTGCTCTGGTCAAAGCTGTCAGACGCAATAATGCTGTGAGCCGCGCGACGCTCGTCCAGTGACGGACGTTTCATCTCTTTGTGGCTCTCTTTCATGATGTCGCGCATCTGGGTTTTCTGCGCGTCGGTCAGGTTCAGACCTTTAAACATCATCTCCATGCCGTGGCGCATTGGCGGTTTGTGCATCGCCTTTTCGCTGCCCGCTGGCGGTGGAGTCAGGTTATCTGCTGCTGCATGGACGGCGCTGGCTGCACCAAACGCCAGCGAAGAAGCCAGTAAAAGGGAAGTCAGTTTGCGCATAATAGTGTCCTTATAATTCATGATAATGACGACAGCACTCTGTCGCGTCTTCGGAAACAAGCATACGACGCTGAACGTCAACTACTCAGAGCCTGAGTAAAGCCGTGAAAGCATAAAAGATAAAAAACGGGCAATCATGAAGAGAATAAGAAGAAAGGCGTGAGGAATTGAAAAAGTTTATGAATTTAAAGCGAATTTGGCAGAAATCATGGAGGAGTGTAATGGTTACGACTGGAAAGCGGAAGGCGATCTCCCGCTTTCCTGTCGATTTTTTTAGCGCCGATGAACTGCAACAGTAAGAACGGTTATCACACCGGCAGCGCCTGAGTCTGTTCACCCTCTTCAATCAGCATCAGTCCGGCACGCAGCCCGGCGGCCACGTTGGGATTGGGGAACAGCACATATTCCCGCGCCTGCTGCACGTAATAGCGCGTATTACCATCTTCCGCCAGCAACGTCCCTTGAGGAAACGCGGTAAAGTTCAGCGTTTCCGGCGACATATGCAGCGTAAAGTGCTCACTCAGTCGGGTGATCTGCTGCGCAACCCGATAGTGACGCGGTTTCACCGTCGCGGCAGGCATCGCTTCGCCATAGAGCAGAGAAGCCAGCGCCTGCTGCGCCGCGCTGAACTGGCTGAGATCGTTCTCGCCGAACGGCAGCGCCTTGCCCAGTTCAAGCGTGCAGCTGGCCGCACCGAAGTGCTCGCAGCTGAAATGGGTAAAGGTACCGCCCGGCGAGCGATGAAACACCAGCGCTTCCAGCCCGGCAGCGGCCAGCCAGTCTAAAAACGCAGGCGGCCAGGGACGCTCGTTATGCGGCATCACCCCGAACTGAGGGTGATAAGAGCCGCGAATGGCGGTGTGCATGTCGAGGTGCCAGCGCGTCTCATCGCACTCACCCAACTGCCAGAAGGTTTCCAGCGCCTGCTCCAGCCGCAACACGCGGCGGGCTTCATCACCGTCATCAATCTGCTGCCAGCGTCCGCCAAATAGCCGGTTGATGTCATAACGCACATAGCGCTTACCGGCGCGCAGCGCTGAGGGATTACCCAGAATGACCAGCATGCGCTGCTGTAACGGCTTTTCGCCTCGCAACAGCGGGTTAACCAGCTGGTTTACGATTTCTACCGGGGCCGTTTCATTGCCGTGGATCCCGGCAGAGAGCACCAGCGCCTGTTTAACCGGCACCGTCGGCTCCATCAACAGTATGCCGTGATACAACCACTGCCAGCGAAGATGCGCCGTTTCACCACTACGCTTACGCGGCACCTCGCCGGAAAGCGTTTGCTGTAAAAAGTCCTGCATCATTCCTCCTTTGCGCCCTGAGCAGACGGCAGACTGTGCTGCCTCCTGCTTCACAGCTGAAATGCGTAAACATTTCCTAAGTCTAGCAGCTTCGTCAGTTCATCCAGCGCGTCACGTCCCTCACGCAGCAACTGTGGGTCGACCAGATCGGCCTGGGTCAGGCGATCACGGTAATGACGGTCAACCCAGCTATTCAGTGTGCTGAAGAGGTTATCGTTCATCAGCACCGCCGGATTTACTGCCTGCTGCTCCTCTGGCGTCAGCACGACCCGCAAACGCAGGCAGGCTGGCCCCCCTCCGTTATACATGCTTTCGCGTAGATCAAACACCTTCAGTGATTTCAGTGGTGTATCCGCCTCGACCTGTTCACACAGGTAGCGCCACACACCCGGATGCTGGCGTGACTCTTCCGGCAATACCAGCATCATCGTGCCGTCGGGACGGCTCAGCAGCTGGCTGTTAAACAGATAAGTCTCTACCGCATCTTTCACCGAGACACGGTCTGCCGGCACTTCCAGAGCGACAAAGCCGGGGATGCGCGCCCGAAGCTGCGCGAGCAGTTCAGGCTGATCAACAAAGGCGTGCTGATGACAGAACAGCATCTGCTGGTTACTGACCGCAATCACATCATTATGAAATACGCCCTGATCGATCACCGCAGGATTCTGTTGGGCGAACAGTACGCTTTCGGGTGAGAGCTGATGAAGGCGGGCAATCGCCTCGCTGGCCTCACGGGTTTGCCGCGCCGGATAGCGCTGCGGCGCTTTGCCTTCGTGGCTGCTGTCGCGGCCATACACAAACAGCTGCACGCCGCGCTCGCCATAGGCACCGCCGAGACGGTTGTGGTTAGCCGCCCCTTCATCACCAAACATCGCCACCTGCGGCAGCGCATCGTGCACGGCAAAATGGCGATCGTCGCGGAAGATGGAACGCAGCAGCCAGGCGGTTTCTGGCGCTTCTATCGCCCGATGAAACTTGTTGTTCAGGTTCGCCACCGTCAGGTGAACCCGGCCATCCAGACTGTCTGCGGACGGCGAAACCGTAGCGGCATTAGCGACCCACATCGCCGACGCGGAGCTGGCGGCGGAGAGTAATCCCGGCGCGGTTTTCCCGGCTGACGCCAGCACCTGCTCATCACTGCCGCTAAAGCCGAGCTGACGCAGCACCGCAATGTTGGGTCGCTCGTGCGGCGGGATCACGCCCTGCACGTAGCCCATATCAGCCAGCGCTTTCATCTTCAGCAACCCCTGCTTTGCCGCCAGACGGGGATTCGACGGCTGCAGCTGGTTGCGGGTCGAGGCTTCGTTCCCAAAAGAGAGCCCGGCATAGTGGTGCGTTAATCCTACCAGCCCATCAAAGTTGGCTTCGGTTGCCTTCATGAGCGCTTCTCCGGCGCGGAGAAATCGAGTCCCGGCGACAATGTGGCGGGCAGCGTCAGGTCCGGCGTCTCCAGTGAGGCCATTGGCCAGGCACAGTAATCAGCCGCATACCAGGCACTGGCGCGATGGTTGCCCGAAGCGCCGATGCCACCAAATGGCGCGGTGCTGGCTGCGCCGGTCAGCGGTTTGTTCCAGTTGACGATACCGGCACGGGCTTCCAGCAGCAGCTGATCGAACTGCTGACGTGAAGGCGATATCAATCCGCACGACAGGCCGTAACGGGTCTGGTTCGCCAGTGCTATCGCCTCGTCAAAGGTGTCATAGCGGATTACGCCGAGCAGCGGGCCAAAGACCTCTTCATCCGGAATGCCCTGCACACCGGTTAAATCGATAATGCCCGGTGTAAGAATGGCACTGTGACGATCCGGCCAGCGCATCGCCAGCAGCACCTCGCCACCCGCATCAACCCGCCGTTGCCACTCACCTATAATCTTCTCTGCCGCGCCGGTAGAGATCACGCTTCCCATAAAGGGTTGCGGTTCAGCATTCCAGGCAGCCGGCTGCAGTCGCCCCGCCACCTCTGTCAGCCGCTGCAGAAAGGCATCGCCCGCATCACCACGTTTAACCAGCAGACGCCGGGCGCAGGTGCAGCGCTGACCCGCAGTAATAAAGGCTGACTGCACGGTAATATTGACGGCGGCATCCAGGTCAGCCGGATCTTCCACTATCAGGGCGTTGTTCCCGCCCATTTCCAGCGCCAGCATCTTCTCAGGCTGACCGGCAAACTGGCGATGCAGCTGATAGCCGGTATGGGCGCTGCCGGTAAACAGCAGGCCATCGATCTGGCTGCAGGTTGCCAGCGCCTGACCGGTCTCCCGACCACCCTGTAACAGCGCCAGTACACCTGCAGGCAAACCCGCAGCCAGCCAGATCTCAACCGTTTTTTCGGCGGTCAGCGGCGTCAGTTCACTGGGTTTAAAGACCACGCAGTTGCCCGCCAGCAGCGCCGGAACAATATGACCGTTTGGCAGATGGCCGGGGAAGTTGTAAGGGCCAAATACCGCCAGCACGCCGTGCGGACGATGGCGCAGCGAGCTTTCGCCCTCATGCTGCTCACCGGTGCGGCTATGGTACGCCTTCACCGAAAAGCCGATTTTGTTGATCATCGCACCGACTTCGGTCAGTGCTTCCCAGCGTGGCTTGCCGGTTTCACGGGCAATGGTTTCTGCCAGGTCTGTTTTGTGAACCTCAAGCCCGGCCGCAAATTTCTCAATAATCGCCTGCCGTTCCGCCAGCGGGCGTCTGGCCCAGCCCGGAAAGGCAGCGCGCGCCGCGTCACAGGCTGCCGTGACCTGTGCGACTGATGCCGCCTTGCCCTGCCATAACGTCTCGCCGCTGACCGGATCCGCTTTCGTCAGGACCTCCGCGTCACCGTCTACCCATTCTCCCTTTATCAGGTGCGTCATGCTGTTTTCTCCTCTTTGCAGAGCGTCACTACGCGCAGGCTGTCGCCCGGCTGACAGTGGAGCGCCCGCATCTGTTCATCCGTCAGTTGCACGCTGTCGCTGTCGGCATGGGCCGGGATCAGCACCACACGGAACTGGCGGTAATTGTTATTAGCAACCAGACAGAGTGGCGCATCCGCTGGATTTTCACCCCGTTCAGCGCTGCGCAGACGACTTTTACGCACGGCGCGGATGTGGTCGATATCGCACTCCAGCGTCGGGCCGCCATCAAAAATGTCGACATAGTTAAGGTAGCGGAAGCCCTCCGCCTCCAGCACGGCACGGGCAGGTGCCGTTTGTGGATGCACCTGTCCGATGACCGCCTGCGCCTCTGGCGTCAGGTAATCAATATAGAGCGGATGCTTCGGCATCAGCTCAGCAATAAAGGATTTCTGGCCGGTGCCGCTGAGGAAATCGGCTTTGCTGAATTCCATTGAGAAGAAGCGGCTGCCCACGCTCTCCCAGAATGGCGAATGCCCCTGCTCATCGCTGACGCCACGCATCTCAGCTACAACCCGATTCGTGAAGTGCTCACGGAAATTAGCCATAAAGAGGAAGCGGGATTTCGACAACTGGTAGCCATTTTTGCCGTCACGGTAATCGGGATCGAGAAACAGCGTGCAGAGTTCACTGCTGCCAGTGTGATCGTTACTCAGTGACAGGGTTGGCAGCGCGGCATAGACATTCAGTTCTTTTGAGGCATGCACCTGCGTGCCGACACGAAAGTTATACCAGGGCTCCTGCAGGCCGACAGCCACTTCAATGGCACAGATGCCGACGGCGCGGTTATCTTCGCTGTCCGCCAGCACAAAGACATAGCCCTGTTCAGCGCGGGGCAGCGTACCCTCCCAGGTCTGCAGCGATCGATCAATACGCGCCTGTAACGTGGCACTATCGACGGGCAGCGAGGTCAGACCGCCACCGGTTTTGCCGGCCAGTGCCATCAGCTGACTTAAGTCATCGCGTTCAACGGGACGGATTACCATCATGATGCGGACCCTCGGACCAGACGCTCACACACCTCGGCAAAGCGAGCCATGCCCAGCTTCACTTCCTGCTCGCTGATATTCAGTGCCGGGGCAAAACGCACCACGTTGGCACCGGCAATCAGCACCATCACGCCCATCTCAGCGGCGGCCAGGTTGATCTCTTTGGCTTTACCGGCAAAGTTGTCGCTCAGTACGGCACCAATCAGCAGCCCCAGACCGCGCACTTCTTTAAACAGATGCAGACGCTGGTTGATCTCATCCAGTGCCGCAACAATCCACGCGTGACGTTGTGTGACACCGGTCATCATTTCAGGCTGATTGATCAGCTCCATCACTTTACCGGCCACCGCACCCGCCAGCGGATTGCCGCCATAAGTGGTGCCGTGGGAGCCAACGCCCATCACCATTGCGAGATCTTCGCGGGTCAGCATCGCACCAATCGGGAAGCCGCCGCCCAGCGCTTTAGCGCTGGTGAGTACATCCGGCGTGACACCATAATGCATGTAGGCGTAAAGCGAGCCGGTGCGGCCAACGCCGCTCTGCACCTCATCAAAAATCAGCACGGCCTGATGCTTATCACAAAGTTCACGCAGTCCGCGGAGAAACGCCGGATCGGCAGGCAACACGCCGCCCTCACCCTGAATCGGTTCAACAATCACCGCGCAGGTGTGGTCATTAATCAGTTCAGCCGCAGCGGCCAGATCGTTAAATGGCGCATGCTGAATCTCTGGCGGCAGCGGTGCAAAATCTTTGGAGTAAGCGGGCTGCCCTCCGGCTGACACAGTAAACAGGGTGCGTCCGTGAAACGCATTTTTGAACGCCACGATGCCACTTTTATGCGGGCCGACCCGGTCATGCGCCACTTTACGCGCCAGTTTCAGGGCTGCTTCATTCGCTTCCGCGCCAGAGTTACAGAAGAACACACGGTCAGCAAAAGTGGCGTCAATTAACTGTTTCGCCAGCCGCAGGATCGGTTCGTTGGTGTAGCCATTCCCGGTGTGCCATAACCGTGCGGCCTGGTCCTGCAACGCCTGTTGTAAAGCCGGATGCGCATGTCCTAACGCATTGACGGCAATGCCACCAGCAAAGTCGATATAATCCTTGCCGTTTTGATCCCAGACGGTGGAGCCTTCCGCGCGAACCGGTATAAAGGTCGCAGGTGCATAAACCGGCATCATCCATTGATCGAAATCGTGACGTGAAACGTGCAGTGCCATAACCCATTCTCCTGCGTGACTTTACCGGCTGGGTAAAGCTTATGTTTTAAAATTGTTAAAAGATGTTGTAATGCTGCCCTACTGTAGAGTGCAGTTAACGTGCCAGCCAGAGAATTAATGCATAAAATGGTCTTCACAACGTAATATCAATAGCTTACAACCAATCAATATTCACTTAATTTGCATATATAGTGAATAATTGTCTGATTGCAGCGGCATAGCCGGGTTTTAAACAGCGGAATTATGCATTCACGGGATGAAATATCGCTTTTGTGATCGCTGATAAATTATCTCTCCAGAAAACCCCCGCCGGCGCCCTGTTTTAGCGCGGTTTGCCTCACACTGGTGCAGCGCGGGATCGATGCGTCATCCTTCAAAAAGACGCTGATCGTTTAGATTTAACAAAATATTTTCATTTATCGCGACTGCCGCAGAGATCCGTGCATCTGAACCTGATTAATTAATCCGCAATCAGATTACAATTTGATCAGTGACTGGAAAGATTATTTCTGGCGTGATTATATGGAATAAAAATATTATTCATTAAAATATGTTCAGATATTAATATGCACGCTAATGGTTAGAATAAAAACATTACAATTTTATTCTTCTACACCTGTTAATCATAATTAATGCATTGAACACGTTGATTTAAAAATGAACAAAAGGGATTGATTAATGTCACTCGGTAACTGATCAAATCCATGATTAAAAAGGATTAAATTAAAATTAATCATAATTTGATATAAGAAGAAAATCTTATTATCTTTTCAGTTAATCTCCTTTTCCTATCGCTTTCCTGCCTGCGGAATATCTAAATCACATTTTGTTACTTATATTCCACTTTGTAAATTTATCTTTTTGTGTCATTTTCTTTTCGCCCCGTATCAGGGGAATAATAATTAATGAAGACAGGATAATAATTAAATGATGAAGCGCACTTTACTGGCGGCTGTTATGCCGTTGCTGATCGGTCTCTCCTCCACACAGGCCGCAGAAGTTTATAACAAGGATGGCAATAAGCTGGATCTGGTCGGCAAGATTAACGTATCTCACCTTTTTTCAGATGATAATAATAACAACGGTGATACCTCCTCTTATGCCCGCTTTGGTTTTAAAGGTGAGACAAAGATTACTGATCAACTCACTGGCTATGGTTTCTGGCAGTATCAGTACAGCCTTCACAACTCCGAAGGCAGTGATGCGCAGGCGACCAACCGTACCCGTCTGGGTTATGCAGGCCTGAAGTTTGGCCAGGCGGGATCGCTGGATTATGGCCGCAACTATGGCCTGGTGTATGACGCGTTGAGCTATACGGATATGCTGCCATTCTTCGGCGGCGACTCCGGTTATACCGATGCCTTCCTCTCTGGCCGCTCAACCGGCGTGCTCACCTGGCGTAATAGTGATTTCTTTGGTCTGGTAGACGGATTAAACCTTGCCGCGCAGTATCAGGGCAAAAACGACCGCAGCAATAATATCGATGGCGTACGTCGCTCCAACGGTGATGGTTTCGCCCTGTCCGCGTCTTATGACTTTGATTTCGGTCTGAGCTTCGCTGGCGCGTTTGCCAGTCTCGATCGCACGACCGCGCAAAACAGAGCCGCACGTGGTGAAGGCGAGAAAGCCCAGCACTGGGCGACGTCGGTCAAATATGATGCGAACCAGGTTTATCTGGCCGCCATGTACGGTGAGACCCTGAATGCCACCCCAATTAGCGGCGGCTTCGCCAACAAAGCGCAGAATTTTGAAGCTGTGGCGCAGTACCAGTTCCTGAACGGTTTCCGTCCATCCCTGGGTTACGTCTCATCAAAGGGCAAGGACATTGAGAATATCGGCGATGCCGACATCATTAAATACACCGCAGTGGGTGCGACTTACTACTTCAACAAGAACATGTCGGTTTATGGTGAATACCGCATTAACCTGCTGAAAGATAACAATCCGCTGGGTCTGGCAACCGACGACATTACCGCGCTGGGTCTGATTTACCAGTTCTGATGTCATTATGGGCCTGGCACTTCACGCCAGGCCCGTTTATTGTCTCACGCCACACTTCAGACAACGTCACGCGGCGTTAACCCAGTGCCCTGACTAAGCTGACGGCTACCGTCGCTTCCTGCATCAGTTCTTCCACATTGGCAGACGCCAGCAGCGTGGTTGCCTGTCCGGCAGGCACCGGACGACTGAAAAGATAGCCCTGACCGTAATCACAGCCGCGTTTTCTCAGCCATCTCAGCGTGGCGACATCTTCTATCCCCTCTGCCGTGATCACCACATTCAACCCCTGACAGAGCGCCAGTAGCGTTTCAACGACTTTCCGCTGCTCCGATCCGGTCACGATGCCGGCGATAAATGACTGATCAATTTTGATTTTGGTAATACCCAGCCCCAGCAATACCGACAGGTTGGAATAGCCGGTGCCAAAATCATCCAGTACCACGCCGATACCTGTCTCTTTCAGCTGACGAATCGCCTCGCGGGCATCATCGGAAATGGCCATAACATTTTGTTCGGTGATTTCGAGTTCCAGCATTACCGGTCCGGCATGCTGCATAATGCGAGACAGACAGCTGGTGAGTGACGGTCTCAGCAGCTGTTCCGGAGTGATGTTTAGCGACAGGCAGAGCCCGGCGGGCCATGCACGGGTGGCACTGACCGCATCCTGCAGAAGCGCCACGGTCATACTGTCCATAAGCCCCAGTCGCTCCACCACCGGCAGAAACTCTGCGGGTGAAACCGTCTGGCCTGACGCAGTGATCCAGCGTGCCAGTATCTCAAAACCGGTAATGTTTCCGGTGCGCAAAGAGACCAGCGGCTGGAGAAAGGGAACGATGGCGTGACCGCTGACGGCGGCCACCACCTCCTGCTCCAGCCATTCACGCTGGCGAAAGCGCAGCTCCATGTCCGGGGAGAATCGTGCCAGATGAGAGCACTTATCCTGCTTCGCTTCATATAACGCCAGGTCGGCCGCCCGCATGACATCAGCCTGCCCCGTACAGGCGGAACTTGCAATGCCTGCTGAGAGGCTCAGAAAGGTGTGCGGCCCTGTCCGTATCGATGCTGCCTGTTCGCATAAACTTTCGGCGAAAGTCTGCGCCTGCTCAGCCTGTGAATCTTCGGCAACAATGGCGAATTCATCCCCGCCCACACGAAACACCTTGCTCGTGCTGCCTGCCGAAGCGGTCAGCAGATCAGCCAGTGCGATCAGGGTCGCGTCACCCTGACGATGGCCATTCAGATCATTGATACTCTTGAAGTGATTAACGTTCAGCAGAGTCAGAGTGTAGGCCGCGCCGCATGCTTTAAGCGAAGCAATGTGTGCATTGAAGGATCGGCGGTTCATAACACCGGTCAGCTCATCGGTTCCGGCTAGCCTGAGTGCGTTTTTTTCCGCCCTTCGGGTTTTGCGAATCAGCCCCGCGATAAGCAGCGCAGGAACAACCATCGCCAGCCCGGCAAACGAGGAGGAGGTGAGAATAAACCGCAATCGCTCGCTGATTTCAAAACTTGTATCGTAGCCCAGGCCTAGCAGGCGGCAAATCCGCGCTTCAAGCCCAAACTCCCACAGTGTGGAGAGTAAAATAATGGTCGCAATATTCAGCATTGCGAGCCAGAAAAGTTTCAGGCGCATGCGTTAGTTCCCGGTGATGGCAAGTTTCAGAGTTTTGTTTTAATGATCAGTAAAAAAACCGGGGCGTACTTCTCATACCCTGTCAGTTAAGCCGTCTGCAATAAGCCCGCCTCCGCTATGTCTGGACATAGCATTCGCCCGTTCTCAGCCTTACGGCAGCAAGACAAACGATCGGCGGAGCCCCGAACATGTCGGTTCCGTCATCAATCCTGCTGAGTGTTCTATCGGCAGCGCGGGCAAAATTAACAGGCCAGTCCAGTTATATTTGTGAACACGGACGGCTTTAACCGCTTAAGCAGTATGAACAGCCTGCGGGTATTCTGAGGAAAGCAAGCCCTGGCATCAGACGATAAAAACAGGTTTATCAATCTATTGGCCTCTTATTTCTATCCACGCTATTACAACAGGGTGAACGCATGAGACAGAGGGACGGAAAACCTCTCATTTCTCTGGACACTCGTGCGCAGTGGTCCTTAACGGAAATAATAAAATCGCCAGCAGCTGGACGCCGCGCCCTGACGCGTTAAAAGCACACCCGATTCCCGGAAAGGCTGACACCGAAGGTCGATTACACGGGCAATGTGCTCCTGTCAGCCCGCCAAAGTGCTTAAATTTTGCAGTCGATTTACTCTGTATTACATCAATAAGCGCGAGGTAAGCCGGAAGGTACATCCGGTTATATTGACTTCAATTTAGTTTGACTCAATACTGTGCTTTCTTTCATTCAGACGTGCACTGTAGCCTGCTCCCTCCGTCGCGATAGCGCCTGAACATCTGATGTCTGACACCAGCAAAGAGAGGCTGCAACAAGCCATTTCTCCTGAGACACTTAGCGAGAATTCAAGGCTGGCAAACTGCCCGTCATCGGGCTTTATCTCCCCCGACTCAGAATGAGTAAAAGTATGAATGACGAAATCGCGGGGAACTCTGAAACGCCTCCCGCCAGCGCAGCGCCTGAAACCATTGATCAGTTTCTCTGCTTTGCGCTCTATTCCGCCTCACTTGCCATGACAAAGCTCTATCAATCCCGGCTAAAACCGCTGGGACTCACTTATCCGCAATATCTTGTGCTGCTGGTGTTGTGGGAAAAAGATGGCCTGACCGTCTCTGAGATTGGTGCCCGCGTTCGGCTCGATTCCGGCACGCTTAGCCAGCTTCTGAAGCGGCTGGAAGGTGCGGGCATCCTCTGCCGCCAGCGTGACACCGGTAACGATGAGCGCCGGGTGTTCATCTCTCTGACAGAACAGGGCCACCAGCTTAAAATCGACGCGGCTGGCGTCCCGGCGGATATGGTGTCGGTAATGGATACTGACTGTAGTGAGCTCGGCCTGCTGACAACCCAGGTCGCCATGCTGCGCGAAAAATTGCTCAGGGCTCTGCCATGAAAGGTGCTTTTGATAAACGAATGAACATGTTAAATAATCAGCGTATTTCGTTATGCGCAATTCAGCCAACCAGTTACCGCTGGAGTTTCTTTTGAGTAGCGATAAACCGGGGGATATGGATGATGTCCATGCCGTTGTCGGCCATGCTGTATCAAGCCTGCTGAAGTCAGGCCAGAGTGCGGGTGTACTGGAAATCATCGCATTTCTGCAATCTCAACAGGCGCGATCGTTCAACGGCCAGAGAGAAATTTACGCCAAAGCCGTTCGCGTTGTGACAAAACTGGTTAACTGATCATCAGATCACTCTGCCTGACGGCGTTCCAGACCGCCCTCCTTCCTCTCTTTTAGCAGAACTTACCCGCTAAAGTGCTGCACCAGCAGGCGCCATCAAATCATAACGATCGTTCTGCGGAGCCGTGTCCAGGCCCATGGGCGGCTCGACTTTTAAGGTAATCCAGTTAGAGGTCACACGCTGCTGCTTGCTGTCCTCAAGGGTTACCGACAGGCGGTATTCATTGCTGGCCTCTGGTGAGGGATCCCATTGCGGTAAGATGACACTCCAGCCCTGCGGATCGGCATTATTGGCCGGTGGCGTCAGGCTCAGCGCCTGCGTATCACCCTGCCAGCTTACCGCCCTGATGTCATTGCTGGCCCGCACCTGCAGCTTCAGCGGCAGACTCTCGCCACTGCTCAGTTGCCACGGCGGCGTTGCCAGAAATACGGAGAGCGTTTTGCGCTGACGGAATGAGAGCACCGGCGTATCACTGCGGGTCACGGTATCATAACGGCTGCCGCGCAGGGAGCGCGCCTCTGCGACATTACCGGCATCAAGTTGACGGCTCAGCGCCACGCCGAAGCGATAATTGAGTTTAAGCCCCAGCTGATCCTGGCTTTCACCAGCGCTACTGGCTTTGTGAGTGGCTGAAAAGGTGACCAGCGGCACCGGCGTGTAGGAGAGGCCAAACGACATGGCGGAGGGGTTGTGATAACGGTTGCCGCTATTAAACAGATCGACATTCTCACCCAGATATTGCTGATAGCTCACCGAGACACCCAGCTGGCGATAAAAAGGCAGATAGCTCTGGCTGGTGATGTCATAGCCGCGCGCCATGCGCTGCTGCTGTGAATCATTCAGGTTTTTCCAGCCGGAAAGCGGCTGATAGTAGTTGGCAGAAAAGCGCATCGAATCGCTCCACGCCTCTGTGCCCACCGATGCACGTTGCAGGCCGCTGCTGAAGGTGCGATCAATAAAACCGTTATAGCCCAGCAGCCAGTCACCCGCGTCCCAGCGTTGTCCCAGCCCCGCGTTGCCAACCAGACCATCATCGGTATCGTGCAGGCCAAGCTGGCTGAAGGTGAGCAGGCTGTTCTCATCGGACAGGGCGCTAAAGAGATCGCCACCGGTGCCCGCGAAGTTCCCGTTCATATCGACTTTCAGGTCCAGCTGCGCGTTGCCGTATGGGGAAAGCAGTGACTGCCCTTCGCTCTCAACCCGGCCCGCCACTTCATCCCGCAGATGATTGAACGCCCAGACACCCGCCTGTTGACCAAACGTGACATTGCTGTCGCTGTTGTTACTGGCTTCACCGATACTTTTGGCCACGGCCGCCAGCTTTTTGCTCCACTCTTCATCCTGATCGCTGGCACCGCCCAGCGTCGGCAGCGATTCACTGTAGCGCGCCGGATCATCGAAGGGCGTTTCGGACACCGCTGTTTCAGTCTGGAATGCGCGGGCACTCTGCGTCGCAGTCAGCGACAGCGCAATCAAAGAGAGAACTCCTGTTTTCCGTATCATGTCACCCGGCACATTGATCAGTTCGTTGCTGTGATTAAAGACAAATCATTAGCACTTACCTTAACATATTGTGACGGTGATGCAGGACAGCAGCGGCAAATTGTGCATATAACAGAAAAATCCGCACTCAATAAGGCCTGCATTTAACGCAGGCCCAACGCAGAAAAGCCTCTGTCAGGAGAAGATTAACCCGCCATCCACGTTAATGGTCTGCCCGGTGATATAGCGCGCATCGTCCGAGGCAAGAAAGGCCACCAGTCCCGCCACGTCTTCCGGCTGACCGGCGCGCTTCAGTGGAATGTTTTTCACCCACTCCGCCATCAGCTCACCTTTGCCGTAGGTTTTCTCCTCGCTGCTGAGGATCTCACCCCAGACACGATCGTTGTAATCCCACATCTCACTTTCGATGATGCCGGGACAGAAAGCGTTGACAGTGATATTCCACGGCGCCAGCTCCAGCGCCAGACTCTGGGTGATGCCAATCACGCCCATTTTGCTGGCGGCATAGTGCGGCGTATAGATAAAGCCCTGGCGTCCCTGCCCCGATGACGTGTTGATCAGGCTGCCGCTGCGCTGCTGCACCATATATTTTGCCGCTTCACGACAACAGAGCCAGACGCCGGTGGTATTCACCGCCAGAATCCGTTCAAAGTCGCTCTTCGGCATGGTGTCAAAGCGGTCGATGGTGATCACACCCGCATTCTGTATTGAGACGTCAATCTGACCAAAGCGCTCAGATGCCTGCTGATAGAGCTGCTGCACCGCCGCTTCATCCGTGACATCGACCTGCAGCGCCAGAATCTCACTGCCGTATTGCTGCTGAATCTGGTCGGCGGTCGTGAAGACCCGGTCAGCATTTGACACCATCACCAGCCTGGCCCCGTCGCGGGCGAAACGCGCCGCAATCCCGGCACCAATGCCGCGACAGGCACCGGTAATCACCACTGTTTTTCCACGTTGTTCGCGGCTCATAATTGCTCCTGTTATGTGTGACGGACATCAGTGAGAGGCGCTGCCTGCTGCTTTTTTTCATGGCGACGCAGCAGCACCACTTTGCTTTGCAGACGTTGCTGGAACTGGTCGATCACCACCGCAGTCACAATCACCAGGCCTTTAATGACCATCTGCCAGAAATCGCTGACGCCCATCATCACCATGCCATCCGCCAGAAAGACGATAACGAACGCGCCAATAATCGAGCCGGAAACCCGCCCACGGCCGCCTGCCAGCGCTGTGCCGCCCAGCACCGTGGCACCAATGGCGTCCATCTCAAACATATTGCCGGTCATCGGATGTGCGGTCTGTAATTGCGAGGCGACCACCAGCCCGACCAGACCGGCACAAAGGCCAGAAAAGGCGTAGACAAAGACTTTTACTTTGATAATCGGTACGCCCGCCAGACGTGCGGCGGACTCATTGCCGCCGATGGCATAGATATAACGACCCAGCGGGGTTTTGCGTGTCAGGTAGAGGCCGAGCAGTAAAAAGCCGAGCATCAGCCAGATAGGCAGATAAACACCCAGTACAGTGCCGGAGCCAAGCAGCGCAAAACCGGTGTTGCCCAGTGCGGGCAGCCCTATCAGGTTGGCGTAGGTGCCGCCGTCGTTGAACAGCAACGCTGCACCGCGCGCCACATACATCATTCCCAGAGTGCAGATAAAGGGCGCCACGCCCAGACGGGTGATCACCGCGCCGTTAATCAGCCCCACCAGCACGCCAAAGATGGCCACCACCAGAATGACTTCAGGCACGTTGAGAAATAGCGTATTGCCGCCCCACAACGGAATGCCATTGGTCAGCAGCGCACCCGCCACCATGCCGCAAATCCCCGCGACCGCGCCCACCGAAAGGTCGATACCGCCGGTGAGGATGACCAGCGTCATACCAATCGCCAGCAGTCCGGTAATCGCTACGTGCTGCGTCATGATCAACAGGTTGGAGGGCGTCAGAAAGTTTGGCACCATCACGCTGAAAAAGCCGACCACTATCAGCAATGCAATAAAAGTGCGCGCTTTAAGCAAATACATATAAAGCAGATATTTTTGGTTCATGACATTCTCCGGCCAGCTTAGAGCCTGTTCCAGTACGCGTAATCGTTGCAGGCAGTCGGGACAGGGACAGCGCATAACAACCGAAACGTACACGCAGTACGTGAGGATGGTGAGCACTGCCCCGCTTCAGACTGACAAATAAAATAAGGCGCTTAATCCTGCGGGGTTGATGCCGCGATCAGATGTTCCCGCGTCGCCGCTGCGCGCGGCAGATCGGCCGTGATCCTGCCATCGGCCATCACTAAAATGCGGTCTGCCAGCGCCATGACCTCATCCAGTTCGGACGATGAAAACATCACGGCCAGCCCCTGCTGCGCCAGGTTGCCAATCAGGTGATAGACGTCGGTTTTAGCGCCCACATCAATGCCGCGCGTTGGCTCATCGAGTAACACCACCTGCGGTCCGGTCATCAGCGCTTTACCCAGCACCACCTTCTGCTGATTACCGCCGCTCAGCGCCGTCACCGGCAGGTCAGGATCGCTGACCTTGATCGCCAGATGGCCGATCATCTCATTCACCCGCTGATGCTCCCGGCCCGGATTCAGTAGCCCCAGCGCCCGGCGAAAACCGCGCAGACTGAAGTCAGAAAGCGTCATGTTGGCCGTCACCGACATCAGTTCAATGACCCCTTCGCCCTTGCGATCTTCAGGCACCAGCGCGATGCCGCTTTTCAGCCGCTGCTGGAAACTGCGTTTCGCCAGATCTTTACCGGCCAGCCGAACCCGGCCCGACTGACAGGACATCAGGCCAATCAGCCCCTTGAACAACTCAGTACGTCCGGCCCCCAGCAGTCCATAAATGCCAATCACCTCGCCTTTGCGCAGGGTAAAACTGACCTCATTCAGCTTGTAGCCGCCGTTCTGATGCAGCGCGGTCAGTCCCTCGACCTCCAGCACCGTTTCCCCTTGTGGCGCAGGCTGATAGTCGAACTGTTTTTTCTTATCACCCACCATCTGCGCGATGATCCAGGGCACGCTGGCGTCGCGCACCTCACGCTCACTGATGAAGCGGCCATCGCGGAAAATGGTGATGTGGTCGCCAATCTCCATCAGCTCTTCCAGCCGGTGAGAGATGTAGATGATGGTGACGCCGCGCCGCTTCAGCTGGTCGATAACGCTGAACAGCACTTTGACTTCCGACTGGCTCAGGGCGCTGGTCGGCTCATCCATGATCAGCACCCGGGTATCCTTCGACAGCGCGCGGGCGATCTCTACCAGCTGCTGATGACCAATGCCCAGCTCGCCCAGCGGCGCGTAGGGATCGACATCCAGTTGCAGCCGGTCAAGCAGCGACTTCGCCAGCGCGTATTGATACTTTTCATTGATTACACCGCGCTGGAAAAACTCATTGGCGATAAAAATGTTGTCCATCACGTTCATGTTTGGAAACAGGTTTAGCTCCTGAAAAATGATGCTGATACCCTGTTTTTCCGCCTGATGTGTGGAATTGAGTGAAACCACTTTGCCATCCAGCAAAATCTCACCCGACGACGGTGTTTCCACTCCCGCCAGCATCTTCATCATGGTGGACTTACCGGCACCGTTCTCACCAATCAGGACATTCACTTTGTTGCGGTAAACCCGATAGCTGACCTGATCGAGCGCAGTCACACCGGGATAGAGGCGCGACACATTGCGCGTTTCGATAATCACATCGCCGGACGGTTGCGGTTGAGGGTTTTGCATCTGCCGCTCCTTATTGCCGGGTAATCGCAGCCGGGGTGATATCCGGCAACTGCTGCGGAATATCCCAGCTACTGAACACACCGGAAACACTCACTTTATCGCCCACTTTCGGCGCGAACTGCTGCATCAGGGTGGAAGCGTGCTGGTTAATCGCCTTACCGTAGTCACCAAACAGCACCTGGTCATTAAAGTCCTGATAGCTCGCACCTTTATAGGCATCGCGCAACGCGGTCCCGCGAATAATCGGCCCGGTCTGAATAGTGACACTGTCACCTGATTCGTCTTTCACCGTCATTTTTCCGCTGCGCGACGTTGTGTTTAACGCGGTCACCTCACCGCGAACCGAGACGCTAAAGACACAGGGATTCTCAGCCTGACTGCGATAGCCATAAGTCTGACAGGCGCTGTCAAAGTCTTTGGCAGACTGCAGCGACTTCATCAGTGTCGCCAGCGGTTTCGCCTCTGCCTGGACCTGCGGCACCAGTTTTTGCTGCCACAGCTGGTCGATGTTAGCCATTTTTGGATTGGGTGGATTTTTCAGGTCAGCCAGCTCCTGCTGCGACACAATTTTGCAGCCGCTTAACAGTAAGACCACCAGCGTCAGCCAGACTCTTCGGGACATCTTCTTCTCCCTGGCGCCCGCTTACGCAGGCGCGGCAGCGTTTAGTTACGACTTGTAGTTGAAGTCCTGGACGTTTTTGGCATTTTCCGGGGTAATCAGAATGCCGCGGAACATCACACGCTGTTTTTCCGGCTTCACGCCCTTCTGAATGAAATTATCGAGATCGGTGACACCTTCGGCGGCAATCGCCTGGGCCTGCAACATCACGGTGGCTTTCAGCGTGCCCGCTTTCACTGCATCGCGTTCATCGTTACTGCCATCAATGCCCACCACAATCACATCGTTGCGACCGGCCGCCTTGAGCGCAGCGATCGCGCCCAGCGCAACCGGCCCGTTGCCGCAGATCACCCCTTTTACATCCGGATGCGCCTGCAGAATACTGTCCATAATGCGCTTACCGTCGATCAGCGTGCCCTTCGCATCCTGACGCGCCACGCTCTGCATATCAGGATATTGATCCAGTACCTGATGGAATGACTTTGAACGGGTGACGCAGTTATTGTCGGCCAGGTTGCAGGCCAGCTCGGCGTATTTGCCCTTTTCGCCCATCTTCTCAACAAAGACGTTGGCCACATCGGAACCTGCCTGGAAGTTATTGTGGGTAATCTGCGCCAGTGCCACGTCATCGACCGGGATTTCACGGTTGATTAAAACCACCGGAATGCCGGCATCTTTGGCCTTTTTAATTGCCGCCACGCTGGCGGTGGAGTCGGCGTTATCCAGTACGATACCCTGCACTTTCTTACCGATAGCGGCATCAATCAGTTCGCTCTGCTTCTTCACATCTTCGCCATGCGACAGCACCGTGGTCTTGTAACCCAGTTCCTGCGCTTTGAGATTGGCGCCTTTGGCTTCGGAGGCGTAGTAGGGATTATCGAGTGAGTTAACCAGAATCATAATGGTGCCTTTTTCGGCGGCAAACGCCGCCTGCGAAACCAGACAGGCAGCCACGGCAGTGCAAAGCAGGGTACGTTTTTTCATGATGTTCTCTCTTATCGTTATGGCAGGGTATGAAGTCCCGGATGTTGGGCTGGCATTACCAGATAGTGAATCCACCATCGATCATTAAATCGGCACCGGTAATCATGTCGCTGCCGTTACTGGCGAAGAACAGAACGGCGGCGGCAATTTCATCGGTATAGGCAAAGCGGCCCAGCGGAATCAGTTTTTTCATCTGCTCGCCCTTTTCGCCGCGCCAGGCTTTCTCGCCCATAGGCGTCAGCACCACGGTGGGCGACAGGGTGTTCACGTTGATGCGATGCGGCGCAAACTCTTTGGCCATCACTTTGGTCATGCCCAGCAGACCTGCTTTGGCGGAGGTGTAGGCGACATGGTTATCGATAGCGATGGACGCCGCCTGAGAGGCGATATTAATAATTTTGCCGCCCGCACCGGCACGGATCATCAGCTTTGCAGCTGCCTGCGAGCAGAGAAAAGGCCCGGTAAGATTCACCGCGATCTGCTTCTGCCACTCGGCAAAATCGGTTTCAATCACGGGTTGCAGCATCACGTAGCCCGCGCAGTTCACCAGGATATCGATGCGGCCATGATGTGAAACGACCGCGTCAAACGCCTCTTCCACCGATGCGGGATCGGTGACATCACAGCAGACAAACTGCACCCGATCGGCCGCAAAATCCGCCTGCAGACTGGCAACCTTCTCCGCTTCAAACGGCGGATAGAGCAGAGCCAGACGCGCACCCTTCTCCAGCAACATGCCATTCGTCGCCATGGCGATACCGCCCAGACCACCGGTCACCACCGCCACTTTGTCAGCCAGATTCATTGCGGTATCTACGCCGTAGCGCAGGTTTACGTCATATTCGCCACTCATCCCACTCTTCCCCTCAGATTTTTGCTGATGCGGTTGATTCATTCATTTTCGAACAAAAATATATGCTATCGAAAAGAAATGATGTGTGGAGCAGATCAAATTTCGACCATCTGCCTCTCAAAGCCGCTTATCTGATTGAAAAGACGTGATCTGGCTTCCAGTCACGAAATAAAGCTGCACTGCTGCAATCGGGAAAGCCTGAGAGATTCAATAACATGCGGATTGCTAATTTTCGTTCGAAAACCAATGGCCTATCTGGCTATCTCGCATTCATAAAAATGGCGCGTTAAACTCAGCCACAGAGACCTTGTTTGCCCGACCTCTCAGGTTATTGGAAAAGGGAGCATTTCGATTGAAAAGCAAAAGTGAGCAGTTCGCTGACATGCAGCAACGCCGCGAGAAAATTCTGGAGATGATCCGTGAGGATGGCACGGTCACGGTCAAAGCACTGACGGAGACCTTTGGCCTGACCGAAGCCACATTGCGCAGCGACCTGCGCATGCTGCAGAAACAGGGCTTTGTGCAGCGCTACCACGGTGGCGCAACGCTGATGACGGGCAAGCAGAATACCGGGGCGATGCTGCTGGAGCGGCAGACCCATCTGGAAGAGAAAAAGGCAATTGGCCGGCTGGCGGCGCAGCATATCGAAAATGGCGACACGGTGATTTTCGATTCCGGTACCACGACCACCGCGATTACTGACGCCATCAGCCACATCCGCCGTCTGTCAGTGGTGACCACGGCAGTCAATATCGCCCTGAAACTGGGTGGCGAGCCGGGGATCAATATCCTGCTGACCGGCGGCACCTTTAAATTTCCGACGCTCTCCACCTCAGGCGAGAAAGCGGCCAGCTTTTTTGAAAACGTGCTGGCTGAAAAACTCTTCCTGGCGACCGCCTGCATCTCGCCGCGTCTGGGCCTGAGTTTCCCCAGTGAAACGGATATCAAAGTAAAACTGGCGATGATCAAATCCGCCAGCACAGTATATGTGGTGGCCGACTCCAGTAAAATCGACAAGGTATCCATGTTCGCGCTCCCCTGTGACTGGAGCAACATCCACTACCTGATCACCGACAGCGGCATCAGCCCCGCGCAGGTCAAAGCGTTTGAAGCTCTGGGCGTAAAAGTGCTGGTGGCCCCACTGCCGCTGAAGCGGGCGATTTAATTTAAAATTCGTACCCCGCTAAAGTGAGTGATTCCAGAGCGGTGAGACCCGAAAATGTGAGGCACAGGTAAGCGCGGACATTTCAGTTAGCCACTAAAAACCCCGCACCATCGCCAACAATGCAGGTAAGGCCTGCCTGAAGAGCAACGTGTGCGAGCCAGGGAAGGCGAGCCCAATCCGCAGGGATATCCGTTCACTGTTATACATCGCTGTACTCTCGGCTGTGAGCTGTAATACAGAGATAAAAGCAGAGCTCAGTACTCCCGAACAGCGACAGGTGTATTTCCCTTGTTGAAAAGTGAGATTGTAAAGGAGTTGTTTCAACTACGATTGGGAGATAGGGCTAACGTCCGCTATGTGCCAGAAGCTGACGTTCGCGTACAAAGGTCAGCCGGACTGTCAGCCACTGAGCATTCTCAGGCGTAACACTTTCGCTCACCTTATAAACAATTGTGCTCGTCGGCGGCCCGGACTTTCCTGCCGAAGAGGGGCGTCATAAAAAAGGCGCCCGAAGGCGCCTTATGATTTACGTTAACGGTCAGAAACTCACTTTCACACCGACCAGCGCGCTGGTATCCGAGTAGCCGCTGCTACCCACCTGCTGACCGATGTTCCCCCACAGGTTCAGGCCCGGCTTGATCTGGCCCTCAACACCCACTTTCAGCTCCCCGATATTGCGGGTGCCTTTTTGCGAAACTTTGACACCGTTAAGCTGGCTGCCAAAAGTTTTGGTATTACCAATCCAGTTGGCCTCGATAAACGGCTCAAACGTACGGTTTTTTCCGTCATCAATTTTGCTGTGACCTTTCATAAATGCCCGGACACCAAGGCGAGCCTGAATGTTGCCATCTCCTGTGCCCTGAACCTGTGTTCCGTTACCTTCCCGGATACTGTCTGCCTCCACGCCCATCCAGGTCAGCTGTGCCTTGGGCTGAATATAATAGCTTTCACGCTCATTTTTCTCACCAAGCTTCCAGGTATAACCGCTCTCAACCGAGGCGGTTATACCCTCAGACTTATACGACTCCGGTGCCAGCGAATCGCCCTGCACATTATTGTTAAACCAGCTGTACTGCGCCCAGGTGTCTACGTATGCGCCGGTTTTCTGTTCATTGTCCTGAAGCCAGGTACCATAAACACCTGCGCTGTAGCCGCTAATACTGCCTTTCGCTGATTGCCCGCTTAAATGGTTATGCGTATTGCTGTGCTGATTTGCATAACCAGCCATCACGCCAAGGTGGTAGCGGTCAGCGCCGTCAGAACTCCACTGCGCCACATCACCACCAAGTTGCATCACATAGCGGTTAGCCTGTGTTTTCTGCTGGCCGCTGCTGTCGGCAAAGCGCGTGTGCCCGCCAGTATTACGCAGCCACATGCTGGTCACCTTCGTCTCACCCGTGATGGCATCCACGTAGTGCGTTTCACCAAGGCGATCGTGAAGACGCGTGTTAAACAGAGTGTTGGCTGCAGCCATATTTGACGCATATGCACCGGATTCCGGGCGGTAAACGCGTACAACGTCATCCTCTTCGGCGGGTTTCTCCTCTTCGCTGCCTTCGTTACCACCAGCCTCTTCCACGGTATTGTGCAGGTACCAGTTGGGACTGTCTGCATCCTTGCCCCGGGCCAGGTGATACTCAAAAGCACCTGCTACAATACGGCCCTCCTGCGTGAACTCACCTTCTGACATGCCATGAACGGTTATCACTTCAATGCCGTCAATGGTTTTTGCACCGCTGCCGCCAGCATTGTTCACCGTCACCGCGGTTGTTCCGCTGGTGTTGCCGTCAACCTCCAGGCGGTCAGTGAGCGAGCCATCACCGCCCAGCGCGGTATTAAGCACCAGACGCCCGCCGTTACCCGTATAGTTGCCCTTCACATGCAGCATGCTGCCTGCCACACCCGACTGCGCCACCGCCAGGGTACCGCTGCTGGTCAGGTCTCTGCCGATGGTAAACTGCACGGCACCACCCGCTGCGCGCGTCACCGGACCGAGTCCCCCCAGCTTAAGGGTACCGGCGTTGATTACATCTCCCGCCGTACCGCCAAAGCCACCGAACACCGCCCCGGCCGCCACGTCAGTCCTGCCTGATGCCAGGGTCACATCCTGTCCGGCGCTGCCAAGCTGCAGGCCGCCCGCGTTCACTGCCGTATTACCGGTGTACTGAGCAGACGCGCTGCTCAGGGTCACCACGCCGGCGCCGTTCTGAGCCAGCGCACCGCCTCCGGTGACGGCGTTATCCAGCATCCAGCTTGCAGCACCGTTCAGGTTCAGAAGGCCGTCATTATCCACCGCAGCCGTTCCGAGACTGTTTTCGCCGGTGGCGGTCAGCGTACTACCGTCCGTTATGGCGAACCGACCGCTGAAGTCACGGTTGTCACCCTCAGCCACAATGTCGCTGGCATCGTTAAGTGCCACCAAGCCGGTGCCGCTCAGGCGGTTGACCAGCCGTCCGGTCGCACGATTCAGGGCCAGCAGACCATCACTGACGATGCTGCCGCTGCCCAGTCCCTGCACATCGTCAAGCTCCGCCGCCGCACCATTGCCAATGGTGGTGGTGGCGGTAAGTCCGGCATTGCTGCCATGTACCGTCAGGGTTCCGCCATTGACGTTAAGCGAACCCGCACCCTGCAGGCGTCCGTCCGTCGTGCCACCCTGGCTGACCGACAGGCTGCCGCCGTTAAGATCCGTCAGGGAGCCTGCTGCCGCATTCAGTACTCCCACGGTCTGGCTGTGCCCGTTCATGTCAAACGCGGTGCCTGCGGCAAGTGACAACTCAGACGTCTGGCCGAGCACGTTATCGTTCCCCATCTGCAGCGTGCCACTGCGCACATCCGTCCGACCGGTATAGGTGTTACCGGTATTTGAAAGCGACACGGTCTGGCCGGTACCGGTGTCAACAGCGAGGTCACCGCCACCGCTGAGCATAGCGCTCATGTCTGTCGCACTGCCGGTCTGCCCGCGTGCGTCCAGCACCAGTGCATCACTGCCGGAGGTCAGAAGCGTCAGCGCCGTCAGACCATAGCTTGCATAGAGGCCGTCAGAAGCTGCGCCACCGGTCAGACGGTAGTCGTAAGTGGCGTTCGCCACGGTCTGACCGTTCTGTGTCACCTGCGTGTAAAGCGCATCGCTGATAACGTTGCCGTTCTGGTCCTTCAGCACCAGGTTACCGCCGCTGCCGGTGACCGTACCCTCGCTGCCGGCCAGCTTAAGCAGGGTGTTTGCATCATCCTGTGCCATCAGCGGCAGCGCCTCCGGTGACAGCACCGTGGAGTTATCTACGGTTCCGGCATTTACCTGCACCGTGCCGTTGCCACTCAGGTTCAGCAGGCCTGCGGTCTGCACACTGCCTTTAGCTTCGCTCTCGCCCGGCGTGCCGGTATCAAAGGCCACGGTGCCACCGTCAAAGGCGAGTCCGCCGATGCGCTGCACACCGTCCGCTACGCGCACTGTGCTGCCAGAGCCTGCCAGCAGACGGGAGGCGGCAAGTGCCTGTGCATTCAGGCCGCCCAGCGCGAAGGTGGCGTCGTTCAGCATCAGGGTGCCGGTAAAGTCCTGGCCCGCTGCTGCGGCATTGTTTGACGAAAAGTTAAAGGCATTACCCTGTGCGGACGCCGCCAGAGTACCCGCACCACGCAGGAAGCTACCGAAGGCCGTGTCGCCCGCGCCAATGATGCGCAGTGTGCTATCCCCGCTGACGCTGTAGCCTGTGCCCGCCGCGTCATCCCTCGTGTCCCCGAGCGCCAGCAGCGTGCCGTCGAGCGTGAGCGCTGAGCCACGAGTCAGCGTCACCGCCTCAAAGCCCGTGAGGGCCGCCGGATCGGTTACCGCCAGCAGGGAGTCGCTGAGGTTAAGCGTATCCGCGCCCGCGCCAGCCTGGAGTGAGCTGAAAAGCCCGGTATCAGAGGGGCGGATTCCGCTCAGGTAGAAATTGTCGTTGCCGCTGCCGGTCGTGACGTCGTCAGCCGAACTGCCGCCTTCCAGCGTGACGCTGTTGTTGCCATCGGCGAGTGCAACCCGTCCGGTGATGTCACCACCACGTGCGTTGGTAAAGTTAAGATAGCTGCCGGCCGTCACCCGCAGGGCGTCATAGGCCGCACCTGCCGCCTGAATCACGCCTTTGTTTATAAAGCTGCTGACGCTGCCGCCGGACACATCCACCACCGCCGAGGTCAGAGACTGCGAGGTGAGCGAACCCGACTGTTCGACGTTGCGGGTACTGCCACTGACGACGAGCGCCGCCCCGCCAGCCACGTTATTAACGTTGATGCTCGCGCCCGACTTCACGTCGCCGCTGGTATGAGTGACGACGCCACGGCCCTGCGTGCTGTCTACGTTGATGACCAGATTCTGCGATTTTGAAGTATCAAAATCCTTGTCTGACAGGGAACCATCGGCGTGACCAAAGTAGATGCCGGCGCCTGCACCGCTGACGGTGATGGTGCCGCTGTTCTCCTCTGCCAGGGTGGCGGCCGTGCGCACGCCGTAGCCGTCACCCACGGTGATGGTGGTGTTCTTCAGCTGAATACCCGCGATTTCTGCAGCATTCTCGATGGCACTCCCGGTACCGCCACTGGACATTTCAATAGTGGCGCCGTCAACCATAAGCCCGGTTGCGCCGCTGTCCAGCAGCACCCCGTGGGCGCTGCCGCCCGCGCGCACCGTCCCGTTACCATTAAGGTTCAGTGCTGCGCCGTCACGGACGCGGAAGGCGGCCGTGCCATCGGTAGCATCAACCATCCCGGCGTTGCTGACCGATGAGTCCGCGCCTGACACGTCCACAGCCGTGCCGTTTACGCGGATGGTGCCGCTGTTGTTAAGAACGCCACCCTCAACCTGCACGCCCGTAGTGTCCAGTGCGGTAAAATCGATCGTGCCACGGTGGTCAAGCGTGCCACCGTTGCGGGCGATGTAGCCCACCGCACCTGGCGCTGCGTTGGCGCTGTTGAGTGTGGCAAAGCTTGTGAGCGTAGCCCCTTCAGCCTGACTCTGATTGCCGCTGATATCGGTGTAGGTGTTCTCCACGATGCCCGCCGAGCTTCCAGCACCGCTAAGATTAATAATGGTATCCGCCGTGAGCACGCCGCTGGAGTCGCCCGCTACACGCAGGCCTGAGGCTCCCTCCCCGGTCACGTTCAGATTCATGTTGCCGGTGCTAAGGGTGCTCCCTGCCCCCTGCCCGCCTGTAACCAGCAGGCCGGTAGCGTTTTTACCGCTTACTCCAACCTGTGTACCGGTACCGCCGCCGTCAAAGGCAGCGCCGCCATCTATACGGTAAAGCACGGAACCTTCAGTGCTGACATCCTGCCTGCCGGCGCTGTTGTCGGTGATGCGTGAGCCGGCGCCGAAGACGTAGTAACCCGTCTGATTTTTATCGCGGAAGTTAACGGCTGCACCGTCCTCGATAATCAGCTGCGCACCACTGCGCGCATGTGCGGCGATAGCTCCTGTGCCGTCAAGATTAATGATGCCCGCATTAGTGGCGGTGGCCATAGGTCCTTCGGCCCACAGACCATAGTTGGCGGTACCCGTCACCGGGTCGACTCCGGTCTCAACCTCAATGGTACCCTCATTACGTACATGGGTACTGATACTGTCAGTTGATGAAGAATATGCTTTCATCCCGACAGAGTTGATTCCGTTAATTGAAATTTTACCGCTAGAACCATTAATGACATTTTGTGCCCCACTAAGAGAGCTCATGCCTATATTCTGCAATGGTGCCGGCTCTGTCTTGCCTGACGCCCTACCGTTTAAGTTAATTTCACCATTGTTAATGGCAACTGCATCCGCTGCATCCGCTACAATGGCCGCAGCCCCTTGAACGAGATTACCAATAGTCAGTACTCCACCGACGTTATTGTAAAAAACCCCATTACTATTTACCCAAACGAGCCGGTTTCCAGAGTTCGCCGTATCTATGTTATTTGTTGAATCTGAGGTATTTTCTTGGGAGAGTCTTCCTATATATATATCACCATTATTTTGCAACTCAGCGCCATAACGGACTACTGCACCCGCAGTGAAAAGTCCAGAGCCAACCCATGAAGGGGATTCATAATAAGCCGAAACATTTAGACTTCCATTATTTACCATTTTTGAATTATTAGTAAGCCAAACCCCCCAGTTACTTGCATACTGACCGTGGGGCCCTACATTAATAACGCCGTTATTTAGCACTATTGAAGAATTAGTAGCACTAACAGCAAAAGACTGACCTGAAATAATCTGTGCATCACCGACTGGCGTGACGCCTCCGACCGCGAGATAACCCAGCATGTCTGCATTTGAACCCGCATAAAGCGTGCCGTTATTTTCGAATGATGAGTTATCAGCTTGAACCAAATAACTTCCGCGAGAAGTGTTGGCAGTACTACTAAGTTTCCCATCATTGACAAGCTTGGCTCCATCCTTAAGCATGACAAGTGTTATATCTGAACTAAAACTTCCAATATCAGCATCTGAAGAAATTTCAATCTCAGCCCCAGATCCACTGGCAAGGATATAAGAAACAGTATCTTTAGTTACAGGATCGTAAATCGCATCATCATCGTCAATCGCTGAGTCAACATATACGAACTTGTACTTATTATCATAGGCAAGCTTGAACTCAGAGTTATATTGATTTGACGTAATAACACCTGACTTGAGCGCTGCAATCAGGTCATTGTTATATTGCCTTAGGTCATCGAGACTAGTGACATTTTGTTGACCAATTACGCTTTCAAACTTACCACTATAGCCTGAAAGGAAAGTGTACAATGGCACCTGCACACCAGATTCGTTCTTAAGAATATAATTTAAAGCATTACCAAGAGAAACAATCGTTTTGCTTTTATAATTGATCTTTGCAGGAGAACTCGTAAGATCAGAGTTTACTTTAAAGAAAGATGAGACAAACGTTGGATCGTCTCGCTTACCTTTCATGTATGCTACAAGATTATTATCTCTGTTGCTCTTCCAGTCGCCGGAAGAATCTCCTAAATTAACATCCAGACTACCACCTGGATTGACATTTATCAGATTTCTCCCTACATATTGCTCATTACCTACAGGTACGTTTATCTGTGATTTTATTGAAGATAAAAGCATCTCCTTCATGTTATTGCCATCATATACTTCTACAGTTACAAAACTACCAGTTTGAGGATCAAACACTGAGGTGGATACTTTTGAACCAAACGTCAAAGCTTTCTCATTGATATATTCTGCCCCTGATTTCAGGTAGCCCAGCTCAGCCATTTCTTTAAACGTACTAACAATATAACCAGGCTTCCCGGGTTTGACTGATTTAAACCCATCAGAAGAAGTTAACTCCTTAACATCACTAACTTCGATTGTTAAACCGTCCACAGGTGTGAATGGAATTAAATCAATATTGATATCAGCAACTGATGATTCCGCAGACGCAAGAAGCGTAATGGCCAGAAAAAATTGAGCCGACCTCAAAAGAGCTCGTTTGTTACATGAAGACTTAGCTTTACCTTTAGCCAGTTCTGAGGTGACATCATATCGCTGACAGGCGGCATTCCATTTTACTTTAAAAATTTTATTCATGGTGTTGTGCTCACATTGATTAATAAAAGTCAGAAAATAAATTGAATAAGTACGCTCGCAAGGCACCACCAGCCCAGTGAAAAAACGGTAATAAATATCCAGGCAGAAGGGCGCAGAAGTTCGTTATTCATCAGGGAAGATATTTTTTTCATTTTTTACTCTTGTCTCCAAGGCTCAGCGCAGGTGTGAGCACGTCCGGAGATGATTCTGTCACCTTGAGACCACATCAAGAATCAGACGGCAGGAGGCGCCCTGTAAGCCAGGGACTACATATGCACTTTTTTATTCTTAATTTTTAAACCAGCACGGATTTAACTAAGAAGGTGGGAAAAGCGCCGTAGGAAAGGGACTACATAAATATATTTTTTGCATGTGATGATTCTGCAGAATATAGTTGAATGATGTTTAACAGAGCAGATTGAATATGGCCGCGTTTATAATCATTGACGACCATCCGCTGGCGCGCCTGGCTATCCGGATGCTGTTAGAAAAAGACGGACATAATGTGGTGGCCGAGTCTGACAGTGCTGACCGCGTCGTAGAGCTTGTCAGGCAGCACGACGCCGGGGCGCTGATAATGGACATTGACCTGCCGGGTATAAGTGGCACGGAGGCTATTGCCCTGTTACGCGCGGCTAACATCCGCGTACCGGTCATCGTTATGAGTGGAAAAAATCCTGAATATTACACCCAGCTCAGTATGAAGGCCGGTGCCAATGGTTTTATCAGCAAGCAGAACAGCCTGGCCGATCTGTCCCACGCCGTCAGTGCGGTATTTTCAGGTTATGGCTACTTTCCGCTCAGGATGCACGAGTCCTGGGCAGAAAGTGTGGCTGATCCTGACAGTGACCGTCTGCGCCAGCTCTCAAAGCGCGAGTTCGAAGTTCTGCGCTATCTGGGCGAGGGCCGGGAGATCATGAATATTGCTGCGCGAATGGAAATCAGTAACAAGACTGTAAGTACCTATAAGGCGCGGCTGATGGAGAAACTCGGCCTTAAAAACCAGCGCGACCTGCTGGATTTTACGCGCCGGAATAATATCTCCTGATGCGCGCCTGCCTTCTGCTGTTGTGCATACTGTTACCGACTGCGGGTGCCGAGCCGGTAAAGCTCAGTTACACCCCTGCTGCCCTGCAGGATGTTAAGTCACCGGTACTTTCCGACGCGCAGTGGCGCTGGCTGGGACAAAAACGCGAGATGACGCTGGCGTTATATGGTCCAGCCCGTCCCCCTGTAGTGAGAACAGATCCGTCACGACGCCTGACCGGTTACCTGCCGGACTTTGCCTGGAGCGCGGCCCGTAGTATGGGGCTGACACTGAAGGTGGAGCATTACGACCGCGCAGAAGAGGCTTTCGCTGCGCTTGACGCGGGACGGGCGGATGCGGTGTTCACTCCTGCCGGCGATGCTATCCCAAAACACTATAATGCGGGTGATCTCGTCACCGTAGCTGAAGCCCTTCCCGTAGAGGTAACGCGTCGCGGAGCTGCAAACATTAAAAAGCCGGCCCGGGTACAGTCTGAACTCAGTCCCGGGCGGCAGCTTGCTCTGCTCGACGAGGGAGCCATAGCATCAGTCATACTGCCGGCTGGCGAGGCGTGGTATCTGACCGGACGAAACTTCGTTAACTCCCTGGAAGTCAGCCGCCTTTCGGATGCTCCCATGTCCCCTTACCGGCTTATCACAGACGGGCGCGAGCCATTATTCAGCGACGCATTGCGCACAGCGATAGAAAATCTGCGCGCCAGTCAGGTCGGCGAGATACTTGCGTCACGCTGGGATCAGAACGATCTGACACGCTTTGTTGCCGCACCACTTAGCCTGACCCGTGAGGAGAAGGCATGGCTGAGCCAGCACCCTGAGGTGCCTGTAGCCGGCTCAGCCTTCAACGCACCGTTCTTCGTCACTGGTTCTGGCAGTGCACCTGCCGGCATCGGCCCGGAGCTGCTCGCCCTTGTGAGCCTCCGCACGGGCATCCGGTTCCGCTACATAGATATCGGTGACAGCAGGGACCTGCCCGACGCGCTGGTACGTGGCGAAGTACTGATGACGTCGCCCCTGATATGGAGTCAGGAGCGCAGCCAAAGCCTGCTGTTGAGCGCCCCGTTTATGTCCACGCCAATGGTGATGGTGACACGCAGTGATTTTGATGGCTCTATGCGGCGCGCCGACCTGGTGCCCGGGCAGGATGCCTCGGCCTGGTTCACCTCAACGTGGCCGCTTGCCACGGTAACCTGGACCGGGAATCCAGGGCTTGCCATGCAGCGAGTGGCCGACGGTGACACCGACGCCACCCTGACTACGCTCACGGGAGCCCGCTATCTGACTCAGGGCCTCTACCGGGACCGACTTTCCCTTCGCGAGAGCCTGCCACTGGAGGATGCAGCCGTAGTGTTTGGTGTGCGCCGGGCCGATCCGGAGTTACTGTCAATACTGAATAAAACCCTGGCAATCATCCCGCCAGACATCGTCACCGCCATTCTCGCTCACTGGCAGTCCACGCCGGCTGCACGTTTTGATACGTGGAAAATTTATCGTACTGAGTTTTATACTGGCGCGGCGGGTGCGCTGGCGCTAATCCTTGTCACCGCCGCCTGGGCCGCATCGCTGCGCAGGCAGGTGCGGCGAACCCGGCAGGCTAAGTCTCTGCTACGTCAGGAAGTCGCATTTCGCGACCGGCTGATTAACGGGCCGCCCCGTCCCGTCTACGTAACCGGCCGAGACGGAGATATTATCCACACTAACGCGGCGTTCAGACGCTACTTCACCGGTAGTGCGGCCGGTCGTCTCAGCCTCCCGCTCTGGGACAGCCGCCATCCTTTGTACAGGGTGTGGGCGGAGTGTATGCAAACACCGCCCTCAGGAGATATACCGCTTGAGGCCGAGTTCGAACTTGACGCCGGGAATGGGTCTGGCCAGACAATCCGGCACTGGATGACGAGCTTTCAGGAAGGTGATGGAGAAACCGGTGGATATATCGGGGGCTGGCAGGATGTCACGGCTTACCTGAATATGCAGACCGCACTTCAGGAGGCCCGGGCCGAGGCCGAACTTTCGAGCAGAACCAAGAGCCGTTTTCTTGCGACCATGAGTCATGAAATCCGTACACCGCTCAGTGCCGTTATCGGCCTGCTTGAACTGCAGGTGCAGGAGCAACGTGCTGATACGGAGCTCATTCGTGTGGCTCATGAGTCTTCGTTGAGTCTGCTGGCGCTGATAGGTGACGTGCTTGATATCGCGCGTATCGAGTCCGGAAAGATGAGCCTTCAGCCCCGCTGGACGCCGGTCGGGACGATCGCCAGGCCTGTCATACAGGCATTTACCAGCCTGGCACGGCAGAAAGGTGTCGCGCTTTCCCTGGAGATGCCTGATGACGCTGACATCTTTGCCGACGATCATCGTCTGCGGCAGGTGCTGGCAAACATCACAGGAAACGCGGTGAAATTTACACAAGCGGGACATATACGTGTGCTCGTTACACTGATGACAGAAAGGCTGAGTATCGCCGTGGAAGATACCGGCCCAGGCATAGCTAAAGGCGACCAGGCAAGGCTCTTTGCACCTTTTGAACAGGCACAGGATACGGCTCCGGGCGGCAGCGGACTGGGTCTTGCCATCAGCCGCGAGATTGTCACACTGATGGGGGGTACACTCACCCTTGAGAGTATGCCAGGGCGCGGCAGTACTTTCACGCTGGACGTGCCGGTACAGACCCGCCCCCACACGGCTGAACCTGAAGAAATATCCGAACTGCCACGCGGGCGGCCTCGCCGGGTGCTGCTGGTAGACGACCACCCGGCTAACAGGCTGCTCATATCCAGGCAGCTCGCACTCCTTGGTCATCAGGCGCTGATCGCTGATGACGGGCGCGCCGGTATACAGGCCTGGCGCGAGTCACACCCTGATATCATACTGACCGACTGCAGCATGCCGGAAATGGACGGTCCGGAAATGGCACGTCTCATCCGGCAGGAGGATCCGGACGTTATCATCATCGGCATCACGGCTGACGCACAGGAGTCCGCCCGCGAACGCTGTCTGGCCGCAGGCATGAACGACTGTCTGTTCAGACCCGTAGAACTTTCACGGCTGGCTCAGGCCATCAGTGCGTATGAGCCGCCCGGCTCAGGGCCGGATGACGATCTGAGCGGGTGGATTGACCGCGCTGCGCTCGATGCCTTTATTCCGGACAGCCCTCAGGAGGCGGACCTTTTTATCCGCACCGCCATCAGTGAGACCCGAAGCGACCTGCAGAGCGCCAGACAGGCCGTTATGGAAAACGATTTACCTGGCGCCTGCCGGATTTTTCATCGTATTGCCGGTACGCTGCGGGTGACCGGCATCCGCCGTCTGGACGAACAGTGCGCGAAGCTGGAGGAGCTCGCTGAAATGGGGGAAGAGCCTGATGTCATCCTTCATCACGTCCTGAAGGCAGCAAATATGCTTGAAGCCTTCGCCCTTGCTTTTAACGCCAAATCTCCTCGCTGAAACCAGGACAATACCTACAGCCATACATGACACTATCTGATTCATCCACGCTGCTGGCTGGGGTGTAATAACACTCAGAGAATGCGAGGAGATATTATGTTCACAGTAACCGTGATGGACAGCGACCAGTGGATAGCACAGGGCATCAACTGCTATTTCAGTGAAAAGCACATAAGGGTCCGGCTGGTTGAGCAGGAAGAATTTGATGTTGCACTGCGCATTGCCGCAGGCTCAAATGTGGTAATCAGCGAACTCTGCGCTTTCGGCAGGGACGTGCAGGCCGTAACAGAGCTGCTGGTTTCATTGCGCCGCGTTTCCCCGAACACCCGGCTGATTATCCTGACGGATATGCGCGAAAAGGCAGTTATCAGCCATGTACTCAGCCGCCTTCCCGGTGTCTGCGTACTCTCTAAGCGTTCTGACATCCTGCAGCTTGCAGGCGAAGTGTTCGGCTATGCAGTCGGACCTCAGGTGCAGGAGGAAGCCCTGACGGTCAGAAACAACAAAGAGGCCCTGACAGCGCGGGAGTTCGGATTACTGCGCCTGCTCGCTACTCAGCGCAGCCTGACCGACATTGGCCATCGGCTTCAGCTGAGCGTTAAAACTATCAGCCAGCACCGTAAAAATATCATGCTCAAGCTTGGCTGCCGTACGTCGGTAGAGCTGTCTCCTCGTCTGAAAAGGATGGGATTTGGACGGCGTACCGCCTGATGAACCTTGCTGTGTTGGCAGACGGCTAAGGGGCATGCCGTTCTGCCGGGGGGTCTTTATCCGTGGCCCCTTTTTTTTATTCCCCGTGTACAGGATGCACAGCTAAAGCAGCCTGCGCACTCAAGATAATTAATCCTCCACCAGGGATATATGGCCCCCCATTGCTGGTATTTGGCTCCCGGATGGGGGCCATTTTTTTACCAAAATCTATGCTGGCCTGCGTAACCGAATTTCCGCCTAATTAAGCGGATAGTCCCCCTTTTCAATCCGGCTTCATTTATCTTTGGATAGCTTTGTAAATTAAGATCAGTACCTGATCATCCAGATAAAAACCGTCTGATGGCAGCTTTTAGTCGTACGTCCGCTTTTCGCTCATAACGGACATTAATCACCTATAGTCACTGCGCATCTTTAGCCCCTCCCTGGTTGATATTAAACACAACTGCTCACCTGAACTAACCCGCACACTCTCCAGATCTGCTCCAGCAAAACGCCGCACCATCGCCAACAGTGCAGGTAAGGCCTGCCTGAAGAGCAAAGTGTGCGAGCCAGGAAGGGCGAGCCCAATCCGCATGGATGCGGGATTCCTTTGCGATCAGGCAGGCTTTTCCTGCACGACGCACCGGCTCACCAAACCCTCCCAGCCTGCTCACCCGAAAAATCCCGCATACTCGCAGACCTGCTCCAGCAAAACCCCGCGCCATCGCCAACAGTGCAGGTAAGGCCTGCCTGAAGAGCAAAGTGTGCGAGCCAGGGAAGGCGAGCCCAATCCGCAGGGATGCGGGATCCCTTTGCGATCAGGCAGGCCTTTCCTGCACGACGCACCGGCTCACCCGCTCATCAAACCCTCCCAGCCTGCTCACCCGAACAATCCGCAGGGATGCAGGATCCCTTTGCGATCAGGCAGGCCTTTCCTCCGCAACGCATCTCTCCCCAACTCCCCCACCCCGAACCTGCAAATCCGCCCGATAAAACCGCACCACCTCACCCACCACCAGCAGCGACGGCGACACCGGCTGATCCCGCGCGACCGTCTCCGCCAGCCCACCCAATGTGGTAATCAGCACCCGCTGATCCGGCCGGGTTCCCTTCTCAATAATCGCCACCGGCGTCTCCGCATCCCGTCCCTGCGCCTGCAACTGCGCACTGATCGACGCACTCCAGCTCAACCCCATATAAAACACCAGTGTCTGATTCTCTGCCGACAACGCAGCCGCATCCAGCTGCGGCTCGCCACTCCGCCCATGCCCGGTAATCAACCGCAACGACTGCGCACAATCCCGGTGCGTCAACGGAATGCCGCTGGCCGCCGCACAGCCCACCGCCGCGGTAATCCCTGGCACCACCTCACAGCGAATCCCGGCCTCCTGCAGGCTCACCATCTCCTCGCCACCCCGCCCAAAAATAAACGGGTCGCCTCCCTTCAGGCGGATCACATTGCGCCCGCTACGCGCCAGATCCACCAGCAACTGATTAATCTGCGCCTGCTTCAGCCCATGCTGCCCCGGCTGCTTACCCACATCAATGCATAACGCACTCTCCGGCACCTCTGCCATCACCGCTTCACTCACCAGCCGGTCATACACCACCACCTCAGCCCGCTGCAGTAAACGCAATGCTTTCACCGTCAGCAACTCCACATCACCAGGGCCTGCACCCACCAGCCATACTGCACCCTGCGGCTTTGTCACACCGGCCGGAGCCAGTAACTTATCCAGAGAATCAATTGCTCGCGTCATCATTCCTCCACAACCACATCGGACAGCAATAACTGCTTCAGCTCCGGAATACAGGAGCCGCACTGTGTGCCGCACTTTAGCTTCTCGCCTAACGCCTGAGTAGTGCGACACCCCTGCGCCATCGCCTGCAAAATCGTCTGCTCACCCACCGACATACAGCTACAGATAATCCGTCCCGCTGCACGCCGCTGCATCGCCTGCCCCGCCAGCACGCTGTGCCGCCCGGCTGCATCCTGCGGCGCATCCGCAAACGCCGCCGCAACAAACGCACTATCCAGCGACGGCAAGGCGCTACCGGCATAAAACGCCAGCTGCAATGCACCGTCGCGCCATGCCAGCAACCGGTAATCAGCGCCGCTGCCAGTGGCGACCTGCACGTCACAGCCTGACAGATCAATCTGCTCTGCCAGCCACGCCTGCGGCGATCCCGCACCCGCCACGGCATAGCGCTGCACTGCCGGATAAGGCGCGCGCGACCAGTAACGTAATCCCGCGAGCGGCGCAATCTCACGCTGCCAGAACCAGCCCTGCCAGGTCACCGCCAGAGGACGAATCCGTACCGGCGTCTGCTTCAGCGCAGGCTGCCCTGAAAACGAACAGGCCTGGCCGGCGATCAGCATATCGACGTGACTCTGCTGACTGAACTGCCGGTTCCAGTGCATCGGCACAAACAACTCGCCGCGCCGCATCCCCGCATCAATACGCACCCGGGCGCTGATCCAGCCCTGCGCAGACTGCACCCGCGCCAGAACGCCCACCGTCACGCCATACTGCGCGGCGTCAGCAGGATGCAGCGCCACAAAGGGCTCATCGCAATGCTGCATCAGACGCGGCACCAGCCCGGTACGCGTCATGGTATGCCACTGATCGCGCACCCGACCGCTATTCATCAGCAGCGGGTAAGCAGAATCTCGCCGCGGCAGGAGAGGCGTGGCCGGGACAAGCAGACGGGCTTTACCGTCCGGATGGAAAAAGCGGCGATCGCCAAACAGTCGGGCGCAACCCTGCGGAAAATTACAGTTCACCGGCCACTGCACCGGACGCAGTGCATCCCATTCAGCCTGACTCAACTGCGCCAGCCCGCTGATATCAAACGCGCGCTGGCCATGATTTTCAAAGCCCGACAGCGCGGCATGCTCGCGGAAAATCTCCGACGGATGCTGCCAGTTGAAGCCCTCACCAAAGCCCAGCCGCTGCGCCACCTGCGCCAGCAGCCACCAGTCAGGCCGTGCATCACCTGGCGCGGCGGCAAAAGCGCGCTGACGCGAAATACGCCGTTCTGAATTTGTCACCGTGCCGTTCTTCTCACCCCATCCCTGGGCCGGCAGCAGAATATCGGCAAAGGCGCTGGTATCGGTCTGCGCCATCACATCCGACACAATCACCAGCGGGCAGGCCGCCAGCGCCTGCGCTACGCGATTCCCCTCCGGCATCGACACCGCCGGATTGGTGCCCATAATCCACACCGCTTTCACCTCGCCTGCCGCAATTGTCCTGAAAAGGTCCAGTGCGGTCAGCCCCGGCTCGCGGGCAATCGTCGGGCTGCGCCAGAAGCGCTGCACCCGATCGCATTCTGCTGCCGTAAAACTCATGTGCGCCGCCAGCTGATTTGCCAGGCCACCCACTTCACGTCCGCCCATCGCATTCGGCTGTCCGGTCAGCGAAAAAGGTCCGCAGCCCACGCGCCCTATTTTACCCGTCAGCAGATGCAGATTAAGAATCGCCTGGTTATTGTCGCTGCCGGTGACGGACTGATTAATCCCCATACACCACAGCGTAAGTACACGCTCATGCTGGCTGAACAGCTGGAAAAAATGCGCGACCTGCTGCTCCGTTAAATCACAGGTATCAGCCACCCGCACCACATCCCACTGCGCAGCAGCGGCCAGCGTTTCATTCACGCCATTAAGGTGAGGCAACATGCTGCTATCAAGGCCATCGTGCTGAGCCAGCCAGTGCAGCAGACCGGAGAACAACGCCGAATCACTGCCGGGCCGGAGCGGCAGGTGGAGATCGGCCTGGTCACAACTTGCCGTGCGGCGCGGATCAATCACCACAATTTGCATTGCAGGTCGTTGCTGCTTTGCCTGCATCAGCCGCTGCCAGACCACAGGATGCGCCCAGGCAGCATTGGAGCCAACCAGCAACACCAGATCGGTCTGCTCCAGATCCTCATAGCAGCAGGGCACCGCATCGGCTCCCAGCGCCCGCTTATAGCCGACCACCGCCGATGCCATACAGAGCCGTGAATTGGTGTCGATGTTGGCGACACCGATGTAGCCTTTCATCAGCTTATTGGCGACGTAGTAATCCTCCGTCAGCAGCTGGCCAGAACCATAAAATGCCACTGCCTGCGGACCATATTGATCGATCACCGCACGCAATCCCGCCGCCGCCGCATCCAGCGCCGCATCAAGGCTGACCGGCTGGCCGTTAACTTCGGCGGTCAGCAGACGTCCCTGCGACGTCAGCGTCTCACCCAGCGCCGCCCCCTTAACGCACAACCGGCCCGCATTGGCCGGATGCTGCGGGTCGCCAGTCACGGTTGCCTGATGAGGTCCCTGCGGCGTGACGCAGACGCCACAGCCGACGCCGCAATAGGGACAGGTGCTGTTCATGATGCCTGCGCCAGCTGATTGAGCGGACGATTTGCCAGCCAGATCTGCCCCGCTTCGAGCTTCACCGGCCAGCAGCGCAGCTGGTGCTGCGGATTATCCAGACTCTGGCCGTCACGCAACCGTATCCGCTGCTTGTAAAGCGGAGAGATCACCACCGGCTCACCGCCGACATCGCCCAGGATCCCGCGCGACAGCACGCTGGCGTCGCTGCCAGGTTCGCGATCTTCCAGCGCAAACAGCGCGTCACCCAGACGGAACAGCGCGACACGCTCACTGCCAAGTCGTGCGCCAATCCCTGCCTCCGGCGGAATCGCCTCCAGTGCGCAGATTGCACTCCAGGGCTCAGCGGGCAGTTGCAGCAGCGGACGCGCAGGTACGGATTCAGGCTGACGCTGACCGCGTACCCGGCTGTAGTACAGCGATTCATCAGGCTGGTCGCTGTTGATCGTCGGCGTAAACAGCGCAAGTCTCGACGGGTCCGCCAGCGTGGTCTGCCACTCACACTGGTACGCGTCAACCACCCGCTGCATCTCCTGCTCCAGCGTCGCGCCCAGCCCGAGGCTATCCTCAATCACGACCTGCCGCAGATAATCCAGACCACCTTCCAGATTGTCCATCCAGACACTGGTACGCTGCAGCCGATCGGCGGTACGGATGTAAAACATCAGCAGGCGATCGACATAGCGCAGCAGCGTCGCGTCGTCGAGATCGCTGGCGAACAGATCAGCATGGCGCGGCTTCATCCCGCCATTCCCGCAGACGTAGAGGTTCCATCCCTTTTCAGTGGCGATCACTCCGATATCTTTGCTCTGCGCTTCTGCACACTCTCGGGTACAGCCCGAAACCGCCATCTTGATCTTGTGCGGTGCGCGCAGCCCCTTGTAGCGGTTCTCCAGCGCAATGGCGAAGGCGGTCGAATCCTGCACGCCGTAGCGGCACCAGGTCGATCCCACACAGGACTTCACCGTTCGCAGCGATTTGCCGTAGGCGTGACCGGTTTCAAAACCCGCTTCCAGCAGCGTCTGCCAGATATCCGGCAACTGGTCGAGCCGCGCACCTAACAGGTCGATACGCTGACCGCCGGTGATTTTTGTGTAGAGGTCGTAACGCGCCGCCACCTCGCCAATGGCGATCAGCCCCTGCGGCGTGATCTCACCCGCCGGAACGCGCGGCACCACGGAATAGGTGCCATCTTTCTGGATGTTGGCGAAGTAGCGGTCGTTGGTGTCCTGCAGCGGCAGATGCGCCGGTTTCAGCAGATAATCATTCCAGCAGGAGGCGAGCAATGACGCCACCAGCGGCTTGCACACTTCACAGCCGTTCCCCCGACCGTGCGATGCCAGCAGCGCATCGAAGGTTTTAAACTCGCCAGCCCGCACCAGGTGATACAGCTCCTGGCGTGAATAGCCGAAGTGGTCGCAGACATCTTTTTTCACCTCAACGCCGAGATTTTCCAGCTGAAACTCCATCACCTGCTTCACCAGCGCCGCACAGCCGCCACAGCCGGTGGCCGCTTTGGTGCAGCTCCTGATGCTGCTCATCTCACCGCAGCCCCCTTTCACCGCCGCGCAGATATCGCCCTTGCTGACGTTGTGGCAGGAGCAGACCTGGGCGCTGTCCGGCAACGCCGCGACGCCTGGCGCTTTTGGCGCACCGGCAAGTGCAGGCAGAATAAGGCTTTCCGGTGCGGCAGGCAGCGGTAAGTCATTAAGCATCATCTGCAACAGCGTGGCGTAATCGCTACTGTCACCCACCAGCACGCCGCCCAGCAGCCGGGTGCCCTCCGCAGAGACCACGATTTTCTTGTAGATGCCTTTTGGCCCGTCGGTCCAGTGATAGTGCTGGCTGCCCGGCGTGCGGCCGTGAGCGTCACCAAACGAGGCGACCTCCACGCCCAGTAGTTTCAGCTTAGTGCTCATGTCTGCACCGCTGAATGCGATGGGTTCAGCCGCCAGATGTCCGGCCAGCACCCGCGCCATCTGATAACCCGGCGCGACCAGGCCAAAGATCTGACCGTTCCACAGCGCGCATTCGCCGATGGCAAACACGTCGTCATCGCTGGTCTGGCAGCGATCGTTAATCTCAATGCCGCCGCGCGGTCCCAGCGTCAGACCCGCCTCACGCGCCAGCTCATCGCGCGGCCGGATACCGGCGGAAAACAGCACCAGATCGCCGGGTAAACTGCTGCCGTCGGCAAAGCGCAGCACCACGCTGCCGTCAGGCTGTCGCTCAATCAGTTCGGTCTGTTTCGAGGTGTGAACCGTCACGCCCAGCGCATCGATCTTCTGACGCAGCATCAGCGCACCGCCCTCATCAAGCTGCACCGCCATCAGGCGCGGCGCAAACTCCACCACGTGCGTTTCGAGCCCGAGCTGCCGCAGCGCATTCGCCGCCTCCAGACCCAGCAGGCCGCCGCCAATCACGATGCCGCGCTGGCTATGGCGGGCGCAGGTGGCAATGGCATCAAGGTCGTCCAGCGTGCGATAGACAAAGCAGCGATCGCCGTCGTGGCCCGGCACCGGGGGGACAAACGCGCGTGAGCCAGTCGCCAGCACCAGCTTATCCCAGGCAAGTTCACTGCCCGTGCTGTCACGCAGGCTGTGCTGCTGGCGGTCGATCGCGACAACCGAATAGCCACTCCGCAGTTCGATACCGTGCCGGGCAAAGAAGTCCCCGTCGACCAGCGACAGGTCGTCGGCCGTTTTGCCGTTGAAATAGTCCGACAGATGCACCCGATCGTAAGCCTGCTGGCGCTCCTCGCCATAAACCACGATGTGATAGTGCTGATGCATTTCGCGGGCAACCAGCTGCTCAAGAAAATGGTGACTGACCATGCCGTGACCCACCACGGCTAAAACCGGTTTACTCATTTCAGGACTCTCTGCAGCCTGTGGCTGCGGTTCAGGTTGATCGTGATCGAACAGGGCAGCGAACGTGACAGGTTCGGCGTGCTGAAGACGCTCCATCAGCGCAGGCCCTTGCCGGGTGTCGCCAGAAAGCAGCACGCCACAGAGGCGGCCATGACGAAGAAAAAGACGGCGATAGTCGCCGGATATCGGGTCAAAACTGCTGATAGAGGGCGCCTCACTGACGTCGCCCGCGCTGAACAGTGAAATGCCACTCACTTTGAGGCGTGTCGCCAGCGGCTGGCTGACAAAATCCGCCAGCGGCGATCCGGCCAGTTGCGCCGCCAGAATCTGCGCCTGCGCCAGACAAGGCGCGACCAGACCAAAGGTTTCGCCCGCGATTTCACAGCACTCACCCACCGCGTAAACTCCAGGAATGGCACTGCGCAGCTGACCATCCACCAGAATGCCGCGCTGACACGGCAGACCCGCCGCCTGCGCCAGCGTTATCCCGGGCTGAACGCCGATGGCGATGACCACCTGTGTGGCGGCAACGTGGTGGCCGCTGGTCAGCGTCACACCCGTCTCGTCAATCGCCACAAGTCCGCTGTTGAGTTCACAGCGGATGCCGCGCTGCGCTAATGCCGTCAGCAAGAGCTCGCCCGCTTTTGCATCCAGCTGGCGATCCAGCAGCCAGGGTTTGTGGTGGACCAGCGTGACATCACGGCCACGGGCGCGGAGTGCTGCTGCCGCTTCAATACCCAGAAAGCCGCCGCCCAACACCACCACCGGTCCCTGACCTGCCAGCAGTTGCCGGACGTCAGCAATGCTGCGAAAAACCCGGACGCAATCCGCATCGATGCCAGGAATCGCGGGCAGACGAGGCTGCGAACCGGTGGCAAACACCAGTTGATCCCAGCTGAGCTGGCGCCGATCGGTCTGCACAGTACGCGCGGCAAGATCGACCTGCAGGACGGTTTCACCGTTCAGGAGCGTGACGCCGTGCCGCTGATACCACGCCTGATCGTGGATCAGGGTGTCACTGAAGGATTTTTCACCGGCCAGCACCGGCGACAACAGCACGCGGTTGTAGTTGCCGTGCGGCTCGCGGCCAATGACCGTGATGGCGTAACGCTGCGGCGCACGTTGCAGCAGGCTCTCCACCATCTGCATCCCCGCCATGCCATTACCTATCACCAGCAACCGTTGCCTCATGGTCTGCTCCTTATGCCGCCGTGGTCTGTTTTTCATAAAGAAAATGCAGCACTTTCTGGCGCAGCTGGTGGTAGCGCGGCTCATCCGCCAGCGCGACCCGCGAGCGCGGACGCGGCAGATCAACAGTCAGGATTTCGCCGACCTGTGCTGCCGGGCCGTTAGTCATCATCAGTACCCGGTCGGAGAGCAGCACCGCTTCATCCACGTCATGGGTGATTAGCACGATAGTGGTATTCAGCTCCTGCTGGATACGCATCACGCTGTCCTGCAGGTGGGCGCGGGTTAACGCATCCAGCGCGCCAAACGGCTCATCCAGCAGCAGCACGCGCGGCTTCATCGCCAGGGCACGCGCAATGCCAACGCGCTGCTTCATGCCACCCGAGATTTCGCCAGGCCGCTTGTGCATGGCGTGGCTCATCTGTACCCGATTGAGGTTGTGTTCGATCCAGTCGCGCATCTCCGCTTTGTTGAAGCGCCCTTTAAACACCTGCTGCACCGCCAGTTCAACGTTCTGAAATGCCGTCAGCCACGGCAGCAGCGAATGGTTCTGAAACACCACCGCACGCTCCGGACCCGGTCCGGTGATTTCGCGGTTATCACACAGCAGTACGCCGCTGCTGGGACGGGTTAATCCGGCAATCAGGTTCAGCAGGGTCGATTTGCCGCAGCCCGAATGGCCAATAAGGCTCAGGGTTTCGCCTTCGCGGATATCAAAACTGACGTTGTCCAGGGCCAGGAACTCGCCGCTGGCGGTATTGAAACGCTGGCTCACCTGCTGAACGCGAATAATGTGTTGCTGCATGATGTTCTCCTTATTTTTCCCAGCTGAAACGACGCACCAGCAGCATCAGACCCTGCTCCAGCAGGAGCCCGACCACGCCGATAATCAGAATGGCGATCAGAATGTTTGCCACGTTGAGGTTGTTCCACTCGTTCCAGATCCAGAAACCGATGCCCAGACCACCGGTCAGCATTTCGGCGGCGACGATCACCAGCCATGCGATGCCGATAGAGAGACGTACGCCGGTGAGCACCGCAGGCAGCACGGCGGGCAGCAGAATCCGGCGCATCACCGTCCATTCAGAGAGCTGTAACACCCGCGCGACGTTGAGGTAATCCTGCGGAATGCGCTGCACCCCTTCGGCGGTGTTGATGATCATTGGCCAGATTGAACAGATGAAAATGGTCCAGCTGGCGGCTGGCTCGGCGCGCTGAAACAGCAGCAGTCCAATCGGCAGCCAGGCCAGCGGGCTGACCGGGCGCAGCAGAGCGATAATCGGATTGAACATCCGCGCCATAAAGGTAAAGCGTCCCAGCAGAAAACCGGACGGAATGCCCACCAGCGCGGCCAGGCCGAAGCCGATGGCGACGCGCTGCAGCGAGGCCATTACATTCCAGCCGATGCCCTGATCGTTGGGGCCATTGCTGTAGAACGGGTCAGCGAACAGAACCTGTGCAGCCTGCCAGGTCGCGTAAGGCGAAGGAAACGAGGGTTCAAACAAGGCGGCGATCTGCCACACCAGCAACATCAGCAGCAGGCCGCCCGCAGCCGGAATGCAGCGCTGCAAAAACGGACGCAGACGTGCCGGACGAACGGCGGCTTTCGGGGTGACCTGTAACGGAATTACGGTGGCACTGTCGGGGGTTTGCTCCGGCTGAGCCAGCGCGCGCGCGTCAGTTCTCATAACAACCTCTCTTAACGTTTGATAGCGAAACTGGCGGCGTAGGCGGCAGGATTGCTGCCATCCCAGACTTTGCCGTCGATCAGGGTGCTGCTGCGCATCTCACTGGCGGGCAGTGCAATCTGCCCGACTGCGCTGGCCGCCTGTTTGTAGATGTCGATACGGTTGATCTGGCGGGCCACGGTAAGGTAGTCGGGATCGCTGGCGAGCAGGCCCCAGCGTTTCATCTGCGTCAGGAACCACATGCCGTCGGAGAGCCACGGAAAACTGACGTTGCCGTTGTCGAAGAAGCGCATCGGGTGCGCGTCCTGCCAGGACTGCCCCAACCCGTTCTGATACTGGCCGAGCATTCGCCCCTGTAGCGTCTCCACTTTGGTGTTGATCCAGGCCCGCCCGGCTAACACCTGCGCGGTTTCACGGCGGTTATCGTCTGAGGCATCAATCCAGCGCGCCGCCTCCAGCACCGCGGCGGTCAGCGCGCGGGCCGTATTAGGATTCTCTTTCACCCACTGCGCGCGGGTGCCGAGCACTTTTTCCGGATGCTCCGGCCAGATCTGCTGGCTGGTGGCGGCGGTGAAACCGATGTTGTCGCTGATGGCACGCTGGTTCCACGGCTCACCGACGTAGAAGCCGCTCATGTTGCCAATCTTCATGTTCATCACCATCTGCGGCGGCGGCACGACCACGGTGCGCACATCGTTAAACGGATGAATGCCGGCATTAGCCAGCCAGTAGTAGAGCCACATAGCGTGCGTGCTGGTGGGAAAGGTATGCGCGAAAGTCAGGCTGCCTTTGGGACTGCCATCCACGGCTTTTTTCAGGCTGACCGCATCGGTGACGCCACTGGCTTTCAGCTGGTTCGAGAGGGTGATCGCCTGGCCGTTGTGATTGAGCGTCATCAGGTTCGCCATGTCGTGCTGCGGTCCCGCCACACCCAGCTGCAGTGCGTAGATCATGCCGTAGAGCACATGCGCCGCATCCAGTTCACCGGAGGTCAGCTTGTCGCGCACCGCCGCCCAGCTCGCCTCTTTGCTGACCGCCAGCGTCAGGCCATACTTCTTGTCGAAGCCTTTGACCGACGCCATGACCACGGGCGCACAGTCGGTAAGCGGAATAAAGCCCACCCGTACCTGCGGCTTTTCTGGCGCATCGGAACCTGCCGCCCAGACTGAATTTCGTAATCCCGGAACGATCCAGGCCGCACCCAGTGCAGCACCGGAGATCAGCGCCTGACGTCGTGTCAGTGAAAAAGGCGTTTTGCTCATCATGTTGCCCCTGAACAGAAATAAAAAAAGGCGTCCTCCGACAAGCCGAAGCCTGCGGATGGACGCCTTTATCCAAAGCACTGACCCCACCGCCATTGGCGGGAGCAATGCGTACTCTCTGTAAGGTTAAAGCAAAGGGTGTGCCAGATCGCCGAAGCCGCGTGAATGCCGATCTGCGGGAAGAGGCTGGTGATAAATTAACCGTTTTTGCACGTTTCTGACGCAGATCACGCACAAACGCTGTGCAGCTACCTCATCCGGGTTAGGTGTTCAGAGTCTTCGCCACCGCCAGCACCGCCTGCGCGATCTCCAGTACCCGCTTATTCTGATTCATCGCACTTTTGCGCAGCGCCTGCCAGGCCGCCTCTTCGGTGAAACCCTGCTGCTGCATCAGCCAGTGCTTGGCCTGATCGATCACCCGACGTTCGTCGAGTGAGGCACGCATTGACGCCAGCTCATTCGTCTGCTGCTGCAAACGCTGCGACTGTTCTCCAATCAGCGACAGCACCGAGCGCCCGAGCTGCGGGGCAAGGCCGTCACTGTTGAGCGCAGCTGCACCATGCAGCCAGTCAGCGCCGGAGACATAAAGCGAAAAGTTGCTGTCGCCCTGTACCATCGTGAACATCGGCTGTTGGTGCGCCTGATCAATCGCTTCACGACAGCGCTGCATCAGCGTAGCCGTCAGGGCATCCTCAAGGGTTTTCATCTGATCGAGCCGCCTGGAGAGCAGAGAAAACCAGTGGAGTGCGCCGGTCTCATCACAGGGCCCTCCGGTACAGGCGATGCGCCGCAGACGTTCAATGTCCCGGCTGGCCTGAGACAGCGGCTGCCAGCGTTCGCAGGTCGCGCTGTCAGCAAATTCCTGGAAAGTGGCAAAACTCTGCTCCTGGGCCGCAATCAGGGCCACCAGCTGGCTACGCTGATCGGGTGTGAAATGACGCGCCGCAAAGCCCGCAGCTCCGATTGCCCGTTCCTGCCCGGCCAGCTCTTTGCCCTGCATAAAACTGAACAGCGCGATAAGCGCACGGGAAATCGCGGGATAGCTTGCCGTGTCGGCGGCTTCAAAGACCAGATTAAGTAAGGTGCGAATAACCTGATTAAACGCGGACATCGCTGCAGCCTGATCATGCTCTCGCTGGCTGATCTGCTCACGCAGCGCGGGTAATCCGTCCAGCGCCTGCAGGGCCGAAGCAATCAGATTGCAAAAGCGGCTAAAGCCAGGCTGCGCAACGGCGGGCGGTAGCGCCCGGTAAAAATGCTGCAGGCTGGCACTGACCTCCTGCTGACGGGCGTGACGTTCGGCGCTGAAGAGCGCGCCATTTGAGCAGATCCAGAGGTTGTTTGCGCCACGTTCACGCTGCAGTCGATGAACCAGTTCACTGATAGCGGTTATCAACTCGCCTGTCTCAAGCAACCGTTGCAGACTGGCAATATCGCTATTACGCGATGCCTGCAGCCATGTCATGGCATTACCCATTGCTCACCTCTGTGCGGTTAAAAGCTTTGAGAAGCAAAAGGCGTGCCGCTTTCGGTAAAAACGCGGACCAGAACAGGGCGTAAATTCTGATTTTGATAATATTCTTAACGCAAATCGATAAAATTTTTCGACAACAAGTTATTAGTAAAACTTAATAGTTTCCAATCGGATTAATTGCATGTCAGAATGCGCGGCACTGTTCTCAGGCAGTTTGTTGCCGCGATAATTCAGTTAACTTTAACTATCATATCTGCTGGCGCTTTTCTGGCTTCAAAACCCGCACGTAAAGTGCCCACTATCACGCATCGGCAGTGGGTGCAATGGTTTGAATTCTCAAAAGTCTTAGGTAGACTAAAAGCGTTACTATCCCGATGTAAACTGACCTTTTTTTGGAACACAGAATTTTGGCACGATGCGGCGCGACAAACAGCGCCTCATGACATCGGGTCCGGCAACATGCAGTTACTTTGATGAGATCACGAGGAACATGGTGAAAAAGAGTCTTGCGTTAACACTGCTGGCGGTCCTTACCCTGGCAGGCTGTAAGGCCCCGCCGCCGCCCGTCACTGACGATACGCTGGTCACCAGCGAAATTAACGGCGTCAAACTGGTCCATCGACACGCTGTCGCGGCACCGACTGAATTTGAACCCGTTAACCAGACCTGGCGCGCGCTCTATGGTGCATCAGTGATGACCTCGCCTGACTACGGCGGCAAAGTCGTTCGTTATCTCGAAACGGGTAAACCCTTTGAAGTATTGGGTAATGTGGAACACAGCTGGCTGGCCATTGCCGACCAGGCTGACGGTCCACTGATCGGCTATGTGCCGCTAAAAGCAGGCGTCGCGAGCGATCGTTATGATGCGACCGTGCAGAGCGACCGTCCCCGTCCCCGCAAAACCAAGCAGGTCTGCGTAGCCGTTGGCGGTGACAGCAAAGCCTGTCGGACTAACGATACCGCGACCTGGATCTTAGACTGAATATGAAATCCGGCGCATATTGCCTGCAGCACCGTCCCGGGCTGTGGGTACAGGGATTAGCCATTGGCTGGAAGATCACTAATTAATGACTGTGGAATCCCCTGCGCGTGAGGCGCCCCCCTCAGGCAATGAGAATCTATTACTTCAGGCTGCGGCGCCACTACTGAACGCGGTAGTACAAATTCGTCAGGCAGCCACACATGACGACCCTGCGGGTCTGCGCCAGTCTCTGATCGATGAAATCCGCCAGTTTGAACAACGCTGTAAACAGGCAGGGCTGCCTTTTGAGATGATTATCGGCGCGCGTTACTGCATCTGCACTGCGCTGGATGAAGCCGCGGCGCAGACCCCATGGGGCACGCGCGGGGTCTGGTCTGGCAACGGCATGCTGGTCACCTTCCACAATGAAAGCTGGGGCGGTGAAAAATTCTTTCAGCTACTGTCACGCATTTCACAGAGCCCGCAGCAGCATCTCTGGCTGCTGGAAGTCGTGCAGTACTGCCTGCTACTGGGCTATGAGGGCCGCTATCGCGGCAGCGAAAATGGTCGCAACCAGTGCGACGGCATCCGTAATCGCCTGAAAAGCCTGATTGATGAAACGCGCGCTCAGCGCCAGACGCCGCAACCGCCACTGGTAGAAGTTCATCCGCTGGTGAGCACTCTTGCCCGTCCCATGGTACCGCTCTGGGCCTGTGCCATGCTGGTCGCGCTGATTGGCTGCCTGATCTACAGTGGACTAAACTGGCGGCTTGGCAATGCCGCCGAACCCCTGCTGCGCGCCATCTATCAGACCCCCCTGCCGCAAATTACCGCGGGCCGCCGACCCTCTTCGCCACAGGCATTGCTGGACCTCCGTCAGCGCCTGAATGATGTGATTGCGGCCGGACAGCTTGAAGTCAGTGACGGCGCCTTTGGCAGCAAAGTGATTATTCCGGCGGACAAACTGTTTGCTGAGCAAGGTACGGTGATCAATCCGGTGGGCCGGGCGCTGCTGGCGCGCGTCTCAAACGCGATGAAAGATGTCAAAGGGACCATCCTGGTCTCGGTGTTTACCGACGATCATCCGGTGGATAACAGCCGCTTTGCCTCCAGCTATGAGTTTTCCTTTGCCCGCGCCCGCACGATCACTCAGCTGTTACAGGTTCAGCTGAACGACGGTCATACCGTTCGCTCTGAAGGCCGTGGCGATAGCGATCCGCTGCTGCCTAATGACAGCAGCGAAAACCGGACCCGCAACCGTCGCGTCGAAATTACCCTGTTTGCCGCGCCTGAAACGCTCAGTAATCATCAAGGAGCACAATAATGCGCGCCTCACTTCGCCTGCTGTTAACACATCGCCTGCTGTGGAGTTTTATTGGCGTTACGGCGCTGAGCTGCCTGGTCTGGATGCTCGGCCCGTTCTGGTCATGGGGCCAGTCACGCCCCCTGGAACCGGTTCTGCCCCGCCAGCTCACCGTAGGTGCGCTCTATTTTCTCTGGATCCTGTTTCAACTCATTCCGTCGCTTTATCGTGCCTGGTTTAACAGTCGCTTACTGACCCAACTTCAGCTGTCGGATAACGACGATCCTGCCGAGCGCCAGATGACAGATGAGCGGCTCAACCAGCGCTTCAGCGAAGCCGCGTTGCAGCTGAAACGCACGCAGTTTGGACGCCGTCACAGCGGCAGTTTACTGTCTCGCTTTAACGCCAATTATCTCTACCAGCTCCCCTGGTATCTGGTGATGGGTGCGCCCGGTGCCGGTAAAACTACCGCGCTGTTTAATGCCGGTCTTGAGTTTCCGCTCACTGACACCCTGGGCCAGCAGGCGATTCGTGGCGTTGGCGGCACCCGCAACTGCGACTGGTGGTTTACTGACAGTGCAGTGCTGATCGATACCGCCGGACGGTATGCGTTGCAGGAAAGCCAGCGCGTGCGCGATGCTGCGGAGTGGCACAGCTTTATCAATCTGCTGAAACGCTATCGCACTCGTCAGCCGATCAACGGTGTCATCATGACCATTAGCGTTGCCGATCTGCTGAGTGATTCCGCCGAGGCGCGTTTCGCCCAGGCCAGCGCGCTGCGCGAGCGGATGGCGGAACTGCATCAGCAGACCGGCATTCACTTCCCGGTCTATGTGATGGTCACTAAAACCGACCTGCTGAAAGGTTTTATGAGCTACTTTGGCTCTATGGATAAAGCGCGGCGTGACGCTATCTGGGGCTTCACCTTTAACTGGGATTCGGGTAAGCCGCACAAAGATGACTGGCACCGCAATTTTGGCGAGCAGTTCCAGCGGCTGGAAGAGAATCTCCAGCAGCATCTGTCAGGACAGATGACCCAGGAGCGCGATCTGAACGCGCGTGCAGAGTGCTTCCTCTTCCCGCAGGAGTTTGCCTCACTGCGTCCACTCCTGAACGAATATCTGGATATCGTTTTTTCTGAGCATCAGGATGCGGTCGCCTGGAGCCCGCGTGGCCTGTTTTTCACCAGTGGCACGCAGGAAGGCCTGCCGTTTGACCGGGTGATGGGAGAACTGAGCCGCAAACTGCAGTTACGTCAGGCGGGCGATCACTCCATTGCGGCCTGGGACAGTGTTAACCGCAACAGTCCGATTCCGGGCAACAAAGGCCAGAGCTTCTTTATTCGTGACCTGCTCAGCGATCTGATTTTCAAAGAAAGCGGTCTGGCGGGCAGTAATCGTCGCTGGGAGTACCGTAATCAGCTGTTCCACTGGATTGGCTATGGCGTACTGGCCGGTGCACTTCTGATCGCCTCCAGCCTTTGGAGCCTCAGCTACTATCAGAATCAACATTATCTGCAACAGGTTGCCGCGCGGGTACCGGCGATACGCGAGCAGAGTCAGCAGGTGATTCATCAGCCTGCTGATAATATTTTTGATCTGCTACCCTTTCTGAACAACCTGGTAAAGCTACCGCTCTCAGAACGTTTTTCTCTCGATAATCCACCGCTTACCATGCGGGCGGGTTTATATCGCGGTAGCCAGGTCAGCGATGCCGCCTGGGTGCTTTATCAAAATGCGCTTAAGTCTTTATTGCTGCCGCGGGTAGCACAGCAGATCACTAACATTCTGCGTAACGATCCCGGTGATGATAACGCTTACAGCCGCAATGCGCTGCGCGCCTATCAGATGCTTTATCAGCCGCGAAACTACGATGGCGAATTTTTGCGGGCCTGGCTGCTGCAAAATTTACAGCGTTCACTGCCCGACACAGTAAGCGCCCGCGATCTGCAGCAACTCGACTGGCACCTGAGCCAGTTGCTGGACCAACAGATTCAGTCATCGCCTTATGCACGGGATAATGCATTAATGATGCGTAAGCTGGCGGAGAATCTGAACATTGCGGGCCAGAAAGGTGACATGCTGGCGGTTACGCCGCTGCACCAGGCCCCGCCATCACACTCGCAAAGCGAGTAACGGTGAGGTGAATATGGCTGCTTACATCGCCCCCGGCTGGTATGGCAAACTGCCATCGACCGGTGACTTTTTGCACCGTCGGCTGAGCGAGCAACAGATTAGCCCCTGGAATCACTGGTTCCAGCAGGGATTGATGCACTGGCATCAGCAGGCGTGGTCCAGTAGCGCGAACTTCCTTCACGCGCCAGTGTGGAATTTTGTCCTGCCGGTGACCGCGACCCGACCCCAGATACAGATGGGCTGTTTACTGCCCTCCTGTGACCGTGTTGGACGCGCCTGGCCGCTTCTGGCACTGCACAGCTTTTCACTGGCGCAGTGGCATCCGGCCCAACTGACCATCTCTGGTGACTGGTTTCAGGATCTGGGCGCGACGCTGTTACAGGCTGTTCAGACCCCGCTGGATGGTGAGCAGTTAGAGCAGCAGATTCAGGCATTGCCGCCGCTGCTGGTTCCCGCCAGAAAGCCTTCTGAAATTATGGATGTGCTCGGCTTTCAGGATCTGCCCTGCACGCTGAGCTGGCGTGAAGTGGCTGAACGCTTTGACCCTCAGCAGCACATGAGCTACTGGTGGAGTAATCGTAGTGATGGGTTTGTCCATGCGACCCACAAGCACAGCGGCAATCTCACTGCGCAACTGTTTTCGTTACTGTTCAACCCGGCGGCAGGTTCACTGCCGGGACGTAATGGCCTCTATCCTCCGATGTTCGAGTGAGGCCGGATGCGTTTGCTGTTTAATCTGGGATAACTCATGCAATTTACCATTGTGCAAAGCACCGCGGATTTTCCGGTCAAAAGCGTTGCGTTTCAACCGCCTGGGGGCACCATTGGCCGCAGTCAGGACAACGATCTGGTGCTGCCTGATGAGACGCGGGCTATTTCGCGTCTGCAGGCACTGGTTCACCTGTCACATGACGGAGAGTGTCGCCTGACCAATCAGGGCAGCGTGACGCCGGTAGAACATAACGGCATCGCCCTGGGGCGCGGCATGCAGGTGCTTCTGAAGCATGGCGATGCGTTGCGCATCGGTGACTATGCCCTGGAAGTGCGTGATCCCGCCTGCAATGACGCGCGAAACGATCCCCTGGCGCTGTTTGCTGGCGACAGCGCCGAGCCTGCAAACCCGCTGGGCATTCACGAACATCATGAAGTTGAGGATCGGCTGCTGGTCAACGATTCTCCTCCTTTACGCCACGAGCGCCACAACGATGCGCGTCTGGCCATCGATCCGCAGGCCAGTGAGCCGCAGAAAGCGTTCATGACACAGCCGGTGGATCAGGATCGGCTCATCGCCGCACTGCTGGACGGCATGGGGCTCAGCAATGTGCATGCCACACCGATTGACGAAGAGCAGATGCGGATTACTGGCCGGATGCTGAGCCTGTTTTCTCAGGGCACCGTGGCACTGCTCTCGTCGCGATCCATTCTCAAGCGTGGCGTAAAAGCAGACATGACGATGATCCTGAACGAAGCCAATAATCCGTTCAAGATCCTGCCCTCCGGTAAAACTGTATTGATGCAGATGTACCAGAGCCAGATGCCCGGTTTTATGCCGCCGGAACAGGCAGTACGTGATGCACTGGTCGATTTGCAGGCCCACCAGCTGGGCATGATTGCCGGTATCCGCGCCATTATTGCGGCAATGCTGCAATCCTTTAATCCACAGCGTCTGGAAGAGCAGGCGCGTGCCGATGGCGTGGTATCAAAGCTGCCATTTTCCACCGTCAAAAAGGCGGCGCTGTGGGACTACTTCATGCGTAATTACCAGCGAACTGCCGGTGAGATTGAAGATGATTTCCACACGCTGTTTGGCGAGGCCTTTCTTCATGCCTATGACATGGAGGTGAATCAGTACAAGGACTCGCAGACGCGGGTAGATGAAACATGAAAATTGTTTTTGCCAGCCGCTGCCAGCAGGGCTTACGCGATGAAAATCAGGATCGCACCGGCACGGCGCTGGATGAGCATAAAGCCTGTTTTGTGGTCTGCGATGGCGTAGCCGGTTTGCCTGGCGGGGAGATCGCGGCGCAGCTGGTGCGCGACACCCTGCTCAGCCAGATAGAGGCGCATGACGGTTTTACGCCGGAAATGACCCGTCAGGCGATTGAGCAGTGCCGCCTGGCGCTGCACGAGGCACAGGGTAAAAATCCGAAATATTCACGCATGAGTACGACGCTGGCGGCCCTGTTTATTGACCGCCATAAACAACGTGCATGGTGGGCGCATGCAGGTGACAGCCGGGTTTACCACTTCCGCCGCGGCGCGCTTCATGAGGTAACACGGGATCACAGTCTGGCCCAGCAACTGAAAGATGCAGGCTATGAAAATACCGGCATTAACAGTAATTTACTCTATAATGCGCTCGGCGCTGAGCCGTCTCGCTTAGTGAGCTTTTCAGAAGAGATTGCGCTGGAAGATGGCGATGCTTTTCTGGTTTGTACCGACGGCTTCTGGCTGAATCTGACCAGTGATGAAATGGAACAGGCGCTGCGCATGGTGAATGCGTGTGAAGAGTGGCTGGCTTTGATGGAACAGGCGGTGAGCCGCAACGTGAAGAAAGATAATCTCAGCGCACTGGCGGTCTGGATTGGTGAGCCAGAAGAAGCAACATTGCTTTATTCACTGGCTGATTCGGCGCGCTTTCTGCCGCCTCGTTTTTGATTCCAAGGATCCTTATGAAACTGTGGTTGCCCGGCATCATCACCCTGCTGATTGCCTTTAATGCCCAGGCTGAAAATTATCGGGTGGTCTACTCCCCCAGCCTGGCGCTGGAGGTCTACATCGATAATGTGGTGAGCAAAGCGCCCGACGACTGGTGTAAAGAGACGCTGCCGCTGCGCATCGTCTCCGGTAAAAGTAAGGATTCCGCCGTGCTGACCACCTTTTTACCGCGCGTCGGCACCCTGCTCGCCAATCAGTGCGGATTACTGGATGAACTGCCCTGGCAGATGACCAACAAAGAAGGTGGCGTCATGGCCAGCGGCAGCGCAAGCAAGTTGCAGAACTGGCGCCCTATTGTGATGGCGGATGCCACCGTTAGCGCCAGTGACAGCAACGCCGCACCACTTGACCTGTCACGGCCTGCCAATAGCACGCCGCTGCAACATTTTGATCTCCCCAGCGGCTGTCACTTCCGCACCGCTTGGAATGAAAATGCTCAGACGCTGTTTATACCGGACGTCAGCAAGCAGCACTGCTCGCCGGATGGCTGGGCTGAGGGCAAGAGTGAGCTGACGCTGGTGACCCCGGAACATCCCACGCCGGTCGCTGTCACCTTCTATCAGGGCTATCCCATCGCCAACCTGGCGATTCCGGACAGCAAGCTTGAGGTCATCGCCGCTAATAATCAGCGCATGATTGTGACCCGCCCGGACGCCTCAGATAGCTGGCTGGTCCTGCCCTTTGATGCACGACAACATGTCTGGCGCTTCAATGGCGCACTGTTGATTAAAATGGATAAGAATGCTGCGCAGCAGAATGCTGACGCGGTGAAATCGCGAGTCGATACCTTGCGCAGCCAGTGGGCGCCCTATTTCATGCCACAGCAAAAAGTGAATGTGTTACTTATCGACACCCTGCACGCGGATCTGGTTGATCCTGCCATTGGTGCCTGGCGTAACATCAATTAATTACCGCGCAGCCTGGCAATCAGGCCGTGTACAGAGAGTTCACTATGTCGGCAAATGATAATACGAAAACTGTTCCGAATGCCCTGCCTGACGGCTACCGTTTTAATGAGTTTGAGATCAAGGAAGTCATCGGAGGCGGTGGCTTCGGCATTGTCTATCGCGCCTGGGATCACCAGCTCGAACGCACAATTGCTATAAAAGAGTATATGCCGGTGTCGCTGGCGGTTCGTGCCGCCGATTTGTCACTGGAACTGCGCGGAGAGCGTTTTCAGAAACTGTTTAATGCCGGACTGAACAGCTTTATTCAGGAGGCGCGTCTGCTGGCCCGATTTAATCATCCGGGACTGCTGCACGTGCTGCGCTTCTGGGAGCAGAACGGCACGGCCTATATGGGCACGCTCTACTACAGTGGCATGACGCTCAAAGAGTGGCAGGTTACCAGCCCGGCGTCGATTTCTGAAGCCTGGATCCGCCGTCTGCTGCCGCCGCTGCTGGGTGCTATCAGCACGATTCATCAGGCTGGCTATCTGCATCGCGATATCTCCCTCGACAACATTCAGCTTCAGGAGAATCAGCTGCCCGTACTGCTGGACTTCGGCTCGGCGCGTAAGGAGATCGGCAACCTCTCTGACGAAACGGAGATCATGCTTAAGCCTGGCTTTGCACCCATCGAACAGTACAGCGAAGAGGGTGAAGTTGAACAGGGACCCTGGACGGATATCTACGCCCTGGGCGCGGTGCTGCATAGCCTGATTACCGGTAATCCCCCGCCGGTGAGCGTGGTGCGCTGCATTGAAGATAATTATCAGCCGCTGGTGGAACGCCAGCCGGAAGGCTACTCGCTGCCGCTGCTGCACGCCATTGACTGCGCGCTGGCCATGAAACCTGGTGATCGCCCGCAAACCATCGACGCCTTTGCCGCACTGATCGATCTGCCGGTCAGTGATGTTGAGGCCGTGGTCAACAGTTTCCCGGTGCCGGGCGAGCCGCCGGTTATGCCGATCGAAGAGGTCGTTGAGGCGGCTCCGCCGGTTGTGATGGCGATGAATCATGCAGCCGCCGCAGCGGAGCCTGTTACCCCGCGTGCGGTGCGCAAATTGTCACCTGTCTTGCTGAGCCTGGCGGCCGTGGCTATCCTGGCGGTGGTCGTCGCCATCTGGCTGGCTAATCGCCACACGGCAATGCCAGATGTGGTCAGCAACAGCTCAGCCGTGACGCATCCGGCACCTGCATCGACGCCGCCAGCCGCAGCCGTTCCTGCCGCGCTGGCGACGGTCTATCTGAAGCTGGAAAGCGGTGAAAGCGTAGTGCTCAACGGACAGCAGGTCGAGGTGAAGCCTGGCAGCAGCGGATTTGCCGCGCTGAATCTGGCGGCCGGGCAGTACAAAATAGACGTTCAAAATGGCAGTGAGACGCATACCCAATCCCTGACCATTGATAAGCCTGGAACCTGGCTTATCAATCCGGGCAAGTAATCCCCGGATCGATCGTAAAAGGGCGCGACAGTGTCGCGCCCTTTTCTATGCGGCTTCTGCGCTGCTGATTCGCCTGTGGCCTGATTCAGGCCTGTTTGAGACAGGATTGCTGCAGCGTCCGCACCTGATGCGCCAGCCGGCTCAGGCTCTCTTCCTCCATGCCACGACGGGTGAGTTCCTCTTCCAGTGCAAACAGATACTGCGCATTCGAACCCAGCGGGCCGCTGGCCGCAGCAATGAGCGGCGCAATCGCCTCCGGGCAGGAGTCCGATTCATAAAGCGGATGACGTGGATCCATAATAAAGGTCAGCGCAGTCACGCTGCGGCCATCCTCCAGCTGTAATTCGCACCAGGTCGGTAAATAGCAGCCGGTGATCATCTCACGCTTCCACAGCAGCGCCAGCTCTTCATGTAAGCGCGCTTCCGGCAGACGAAATGCCAGTCCGGTTGTGCGGCCACCCTGTTTCAGCGCCAGCATGCGCCCCGGATGCGTGGCAGTGCCACGTCCCGCGATCAGCCGCAGGCAGAAAGCACGATGCCAGCCCTCCAGCGAACCGGATGCAACTTCATCCGCCTCAAAAATCGGGTTCCACATCAGTGAGCCGTAACCAAAGATCCAGACAGGGCTGTGATCGGGACGGCAGGCCAGCGTGGCGGCCAGCGAGGCGGCGCGCTGCTCGCAACTCCAGAGTAGCGTCTCATCGATATCCCCGAATGATGTTTTACAATCCGCTTTTAATAGAAATTCCCGGGTAAGCAATGCGACCTCCTCAACGTCATCGGCGTCCTGCGAAAGTGCTCCTGTAACATGATCTCCAAAACGGCGCTGCGTTTCGTTCATTAAATTGACATTAATCTATTTACGCGCGGGGTTTCAAGCGTGATTCCGGTCGCAGGTTAAAAAAAACCAGATAAACCTGATAGCGAAGTCGAAAAAAAGGGCTGGATAATCCTGGCCCTTTGACGTGAACAGACTAGCAAGGCGATTACGCTTTAGGATGCCACTTATCGTCATTCCCTTTTTCATACTCTTTTTTCACGGCTGACCAGGCGACCTTATGCGCCACTTCTTCCCGCGAATCATCGCCGCGTCGATCTTCCGCCTCTTTATATTGATCCCACGCACTATTAAATGCCTGCTGATAGATATCCTGCGCATGCGCAGGAAGCACGTGCTTAACGTTGTCGGGTAAGTCGGTTCGTTTATCGTAAGGCATAATTTTTCCTCTGTTTATCGTCGCGGTTTAGTGTTTCTGGTTAAGCCTGGCGCAACAGTAAAAAAACGCAAACCTGTACTTATCGTCACTTCAGTTTAAAAATATGAGCCCATCCCTGAAATTTAGATTAAAATGCCATTTTTGTGACATATATCGTCAGGATAGGTGCATAGGTCAAACTTGTTGTATCCTGATTAATATTGCAATATTCCAGATAACATCAGGTTAATATCATTTCAAAAGGTTATTGCACTTAAGTAAAAACCAGTAAATTTCTCCTGTCAGGGCCGGTGAAAAGATAAACTGCGCACTGCCCTAAAACTGATTATATTTCTAACAGCAGCCCCCGCTGTGTCCGGATAATCATTAACCAGAGAGGATGGTGAATGCCTTCACATGAAAAAACTCGTCACAAGGAATTCTCGCTGATATTTCCCCTTATCACGCTGGGTATACTCTATTTTTTTGGTGCTAACACCGCATTTCCCGTTGTCGTCGGTATCAACTTAGTGGCATTGATTGCCATTCTGAGCAGCGCGTTTAGCGTGGTGAGACATGCAGATGTGCTGGCCCACCGGCTGGGCGAACCCTATGGCTCACTGATTCTGAGCCTCTCTGTCGTCATTCTGGAAGTGAGTCTGATCTCGGCGCTGATGGCGACAGGCGATGCCGCACCCGGCCTGATGCGCGATACGCTTTATTCGATTGTGATGATTGTGACCGGCGGGCTGGTCGGCTTTGCGCTGCTGCTGGGCGGTAATAAGTTTGCGACGCAGTACGTCAATCTGGCGGGCGTGAAACAATATCTGATCGCTATCTTTCCCCTCGCGATTCTGGTGCTGGTATTTCCCAACGCGCTGCCGGGCGGTAATTTCTCTGTCACCCAGGCCCTGCTCATCGCGGCAATTTCAGCCGCAATGTATGGCGTTTTCCTGCTGATTCAGACCAAAACCCACCAGAGCCTGTTTGTTTATGAGCATGAAGATGAGAGTGACGATGGGGATCCGCATCATGGTAAACCTTCGGCGCACAGCAGCGTCTGGCACACTATCTGGCTGATCGTGCATTTGATTGCGGTCATTGCCGTGACCAAGATGAACGCCAATACGCTGGAAAGCCTGCTGACAGACCTGAATGCACCGGCACAGTTTACCGGCTTCCTGGTGGCGTTGCTTATCCTCTCGCCGGAAGGGCTCGGCGCAATTAAGGCTGTGCTGATGAATCAGGTACAGCGCGCCATGAACCTGTTCTTTGGTTCGGTGCTGGCGACTATCTCCCTGACGGTACCGGCAGTAACCATTATCGCCACCCTGACCGGACAGGAGCTGATATTCGGTCTGGAGCCGCCACAGATGGTGATTATGATGGCGTCGCTGATTCTCTGTCAGCTCTCCTTCTCGACCGGACGCACCAATGTATTGAACGGTGCCGCCCATCTGGCGTTGTTTATCGGATATCTGATGACCATCATGCTGTAACGGCAGCGGGCTTCAGACGAAAAAAAAGAGCGAGTAATCGCTCTTTTTTTTCAGCAAACTTATTTGCTGGTATCGAGTTCCGGGAAGCTTTTCACCAGATCGTCAATCGCTTTCATCTGCACCAGGAATGGCTCCAGCTTATCCAGCGGCAACGCGGATGGGCCATCACACAGGGCGTGTTCCGGATCCGGATGCGCTTCGATAAACAGACCGGCAATGCCGACCGCCATACCGGCACGCGCCAGCTCAGCCACCTGAGCACGACGACCGCCTGATGCTGCACCGAACGGATCGCGCGTCTGCAGCGCATGGGTCACATCGAAAATCACCGGGCTGTTTTTGGTGACTTTCTTCATCACGTTAAAGCCGAGCATATCGACAACCAGATTGTCATAGCCAAAGTTGCTGCCGCGATCGCACAGGATAACCTGCTCGTTGCCACCTTCAGCGAACTTATCAACGATGTTGCCCATCTGACCCGGGCTGACAAACTGTGGCTTCTTAACGTTGATAACTGCGCCGGTTTTTGCCATCGCTTCTACCAGATCAGTCTGACGCGCCAGGAAAGCTGGCAACTGAATCACATCCACCACTTCAGACACTGGCTGCGCCTGTGACGCTTCATGAACATCGGTGATGATCTTCACGCCAAAAGTCTGCTTCAGCTCCTGGAAAATCTTCATCCCTTCTTCCAGGCCCGGGCCACGATAAGAGTGAATTGAGGAGCGGTTCGCTTTATCAAACGACGCCTTAAAGACGTAAGGGATACCGAGTTTCGTGGTCACGTTGACGTAGTGTTCGCAGATGCGCATCGCCAGGTCGCGTGACTCCAGCACGTTCATCCCGCCAAACAGTACAAATGGCAGATCGTTTGCGACGTTGATATCGCCAATACTCACGACTTTCTGTGTCATGCCCTTTCCTTTTCAGTGGGTCCGCTTAGTGCAGCGTGACCTGTTTTTGTTCGATTGCGTGAATCTGAACTTTGATCATTTCGCTGACCGGGTCTTCAGGACACTGCTCAACGAAGTAAGTTAAATCATTCAGCGCGATATGTTCGCACTCCAGCTGCGCGTAGATCAAACCGCGGTCGCGAATTTCATAGGGATCATCCGGATCAATACGCAACAGCACCTGACTGACGTTCAGTGCCAGTTCCATCTTCTGCTCTTCCATCAATGCCGCTTTAAGCGTGTCGAGCATTTTGCGCATCACGGTGACGGTCTTCGCTTCGTCGAGGTCATCATCATACAGACGCGCGGTCGGGCTGATGTTGCCTTTGAGCCACACTTCCAGCGTGTGCCGGTCAAGGGTTTCTCCATTGAACGGATTGATCATCCACTTGTCGCCATCAATCCAGTCCGCACGCAGAATCAACTGCGTCGGGAAAATCACCGGCATCAGCGGCAGTTCCAGCTCGGCGGCAATATGTAGCAGGATAACGCCCAGTGACACTGCCGTGCCCTGACGCGTCTTCAGCACATTGTCGATCCAGAGCGCATCAGAAAGCTTGTAGACACCGCTGGCGCCGCGAAATCCCCACTGGCGATAAAACAGCTCAAGCAGCTTTTCCAGCTGCATATCCGCATCTTCAGCGTGGCTGACATAGTCACGCGCTTCGGCGACTAACGCCGCAAGTTGCGCTTCCACCGACAACGCCGGAAAATCGGCGCGGATGGCAAGCGTAGCGCCAATCACCGCTTCACACAGCGGTGTCTGGCTGAAATCTAATTGTTCGGTCGAGGTCATACTATCCCCATAACGGCATTTTAGTCAGCGCCAGCGTAATGATGGTCACCAGGGCGAGTAACGCCACCAGAAAAGCGATCCAGCGGGTGCGATCAGTGCGTGGACGTCGACTCAATGCCACAAATCCTAAGGCGATGTAGATGATAACCGCTAAAAGCTTCTCCGTCAGCCAGCTTCCTTGCGGCGTGAAGGGATAGAAGTGGGTAATCATCACCAGCGAGACGCCGGTCACCAGTAACAGCGTGTCATTAATGTGCGGCAGAATGCGGACCCAGCGTTTCGTCATCATTGCCGAACCACAGCGCAGCCAGTAAAACCGCAGCAGAAACAGCGTCACGGTCAGCACGACGGTTAAGATGTGCAGATTTTTAATCAGAGGATAAAAGGCGACCATTATAAATCCTTTTTAAAGCGCTTTTATTAGGGGAACTGACCTAAGGTGACTCGTGGATTGCCACCGTAATCGTTGACGGTTTCAACGGCGTGATAGCCATTCTGCCGCATCAGCGTAGCCACCGCTTCGCCCTGCTGCCAGCCATGCTCCAGCAGCAGCCAGCCGCCGGGTAGCAGCCACGCAGGTGCCTGCTCGATCAGCGTGCGCAGATCCGCCAGTCCCGCCTCATCGGCCACCAGCGCGCTGCGCGGTTCGAAACGCACGTCACCCTGCTCCAGATGACTATCGCTGGCATCAATATAGGGCGGATTGCTGACGATGAGACTAAAGCGCTGCGGCGTGAGAGCCTGGAACCAGTGACTGAGCAGAAAGCGAGTGTTGCTGAGGCTGAGCTGCTGCGCATTACTGCCTGCCAGCTCAACGGCGGCCTGAATGCGATCCACGCCGGTCACCTGACAGTCGGGGCGCTCGCTGGCCAGTGCCAGCGCAATCGCTCCGGTGCCGGTGCCCATATCCAGAATGGTCGAAGGTGTCGCAGGCAGATGCGCCAGCGCCTGTTCAACCAGCAGTTCGGTATCCGGACGCGGAATCAGCGTGGCATCAGTGACGCGTAAGGGCAGCGACCAGAACTCGCGCTCGCCCACCAGATGCGCTACCGGTTCGCCCCGGGCACGACGCGCCAGCAGGCTATTCAGCTGCGCCAGCTGTTCATCGCTGAGCACCGTTTCATCAAAGGCAATTAACCAGCTGCGTGACTTGCCGGTCACGTAACCCAACAGGATCTCTGCGTCACGCTTAGGGCTGTCACCACCATACAGCGTGGCAACCGCCTGTTTCAGCCAGTGACGAAAATCCATTAATCCTGACCAGCCAGCGCCGCCAGCTGATCCGCCTGGTATTCCTGCACAATCGGCTCGATCAGGCTGTCAAGTTTGCCTTCCATCACTTCATCCAGACGGTAGATCGTCAGGTTGATACGGTGATCGGTCACGCGGCCCTGCGGGAAGTTATAGGTACGGTTGCGGTCAGAGCGGTCGCCGCTGCCCAGCAGGTTGCGGCGGGTACTGGCTTCGGCAGCGTGACGGCGGGCCATCTCTGCCGCGTGAATACGCGAACCCAGCACCGCCAGCGCTTTGGCTTTGTTTTTATGCTGTGAACGTTCATCCTGACACTCCACCACGATGCCGGTGGGCAGGTGGGTAATACGAATCGCGGAGTCGGTGGTGTTAACGTGCTGACCGCCTGCACCAGAAGAACGGAAAGTATCGATTTTCAGGTCACCGGCATTGATCTCCGGCAGTTCTGCTTCCGGAATTTCCGGCATCACGGCAACGGTACAGGCTGAGGTATGAATACGGCCCTGAGATTCGGTCTCCGGTACACGCTGCACACGGTGGCCGCCTGACTCAAACTTCAGGCGCCCATAGGCACCGTCGCCGGTCACGCGAGCAATGACTTCTTTGTAACCGCCATGCTCGCCTTCGTTGGCGCTGATGATCTCCACGCGCCAGCGACGCGCTTCGGCATAGCGGCTGTACATACGGAACAGATCGCCGGCGAAGATCGCGGCTTCGTCGCCGCCGGTGCCGGCGCGCACTTCAATAAAGCAGGCGCGCTCATCATCGGGATCTTTCGGCAGTAACAGAACCTGCAACTGCTGCTCCAGCACGTCGTTTTTCTCACGCGCTTCCTGCAACTCTTCCTGCGCCATATCACGCATTTCAGGGTCGTCGAGCATCTGCTGCGCCGTTTCGATATCTTCCTGTACCTGCTGCCAGTCGCGGAAGCAACGGGTCACATCGGTCAGTTGGGCATATTCGCGTGACAGCGCACGGAAACGCTCCTGATCGGCGATCACGCCAGCATCGCCCAGCATCGCTTCCACTTCTTCGTGGCGCTCCTGCAGGGCTTCCAGTTTGGCAACTATAGAGGTCTTCATTTAAATGTGGGATTCCCGTAACAGGTGGCGACAGCGGTGTACCTAATCGAGACCCAGGCTGTCGCGTAAAATCTGCAGGCGTTCATTATCGCCATCGCGGGCGGCCTGCTGAAGTGATTTGGTTGGAGCATGTATTAAACGGTTGGTCAGCTTGTGCGCCAGTTCCTGCATGACTTTCTGCGGATCGGCACCCTGCTGCAGCGCCTGCAGCGCACGGCCTTCCAGCTCAGCGCGGATTTCATCCGCCTGAGAACGATATTCACGGATCGTATTCACCGCGCCCTGTGAGCGCAGCCACGCCATGAATTCGCTGCTTTCCTGAACCACGATGCTTTCGGCCTGAACCGCGGCCGCTTTGCGCTGCGCCAGGTTCTGTTCGATGATCGCCTGCAGGTCATCCACGCTGTAGAGATAAGCGTTAGGCAGATCGCCCACCTCCGGCTCTACGTCGCGCGGCACCGCAATATCGACCAGCAGCATCGGTTTGTTGCGGCGCGCTTTCAGGGCGCGCTCCATCATTCCCTTGCCGATAATCGGTAACGGACTGGAGGTTGACGAAATAATGATGTCGGCTTCAGCCAGACGGGCATCGATCTCCGCCAGCGTGATCACTTCCGCACCCACTTCCGCCGCCAGCGTTTCAGCGCGCTCGCGGGTACGGTTGGCGATGATGAGATTTTTGACCTGATGCTCACGCAGATGACGCGCCACCAGCTCAATGGTTTCGCCTGCGCCGACCAGCAGTACATTGACGGAAGAGAGAGATTCGAAGATCTGGCGGGCCAGCGTACAGGCGGCAAACGCCACCGAGACCGCGTTAGCACCGATATCGGTTTCTGTGCGCACGCGTTTGGCCACAGAGAAGGTTTTCTGGAACATGCGCTCCAGTTCACTGCTCAGTGCCTGACCGCGCGAGGAGTCAGCAAACGCTTTTTTTACCTGACCGAGGATCTGGGGTTCACCGAGTACCAGGGAGTCGAGTCCGCTGGCGACGCGCATCAGATGGCTGACCGCCTCGTTATCCTGATGCCAGTAGAGGCTGTTGCGTACATCCTCTTCATCCAGCTGATGATAATTACATAACCAGCTCACCAGACGCGCCTGTAAGTCGGCCTGTTGCTCTACACTCAGGTAAAGTTCAGTCCGGTTACAGGTGGACAACACCACGCCGCTCTGCACCATGGGCTGTGATAACAGGCTGTTTAACGCCTGCTCAAGCGTCTCCGGCCCGAACGAGACGCGTTCGCGCAGAGCAATGGGGGCTGTCTTGTGATTGATTCCGAGAGCGAGCAGCGTCATGGCGGTTTTAGTTGGGATGTCCCAATAATGTCAGGGTTTTGTGATGCGCATTCTACAAGATGCGGCAGATCAAGAAAAGCCATACAAAGGCTATGACTGTAATAAGATTAACCCGATCGTGCGCAATTTGCTGCATAACAGCATTGACGGTTAAAACCGGGACGGTTAGCGTTATCCGTTACGAAAAATACATGTGTCCGAGGAGATGACCACTTGATGCTTAATACACCACGCAATCTGTTGCGCCTTTTGCCCCTTGCCAGCGTCCTGCTGGCGGCCTGTAGCGTCAACAAACCGCAAGGCCCGGGCCCCAGCGTTACCGCGCCACAGTGGCAACAGCATCAGCAGGCGGTCTCAAAGGTTACGCACTATCAGACCCGCGGTGCCTTTGCCTACCTCTCTGACAAGCAGAAAGTCTATGCCCGCTTCAACTGGCAACAGACCGCGCCTGATCGCTATCGCCTGCTGCTGACCAATCCACTGGGCAGTACCGAACTGCAGCTTGATGCACAGGGCTCGGTGGTGCAGATCGTCGATAACAAAGGCAAGCGTTACGTCAGCAATGATGCACAGAAGATGATTTCGCAACTTACTGGCATGAACATTCCGCTGGCAAACCTGCGCCAGTGGATGATGGGTCTGCCTGGCGATGCCACCGATTATCAGCTTAACGAGAACTATCAGCTAAGCAGCCTGAACTACAGCCGCGACGGCCAGAACTGGCAGGTGTCTATTGCGGGTTACGATAGCAAAGTTACCCCACCGCTGCCGTCCAGCCTGGAGCTGAAAGAGGGTGATCAGCGAATTAAACTGCGTATGGACGGCTGGACCGTTCAATGATCACCCACTGGCCTGCCCCGGCAAAACTGAATCTTTTTCTCTACATCACTGGCCGTCGTCCCGACGGCTATCACAACCTGCAGACGCTGTTTCAGTTTCTGGATTACGGTGACCAGTTGCAGATTACCGTTGATGACAGCGATTCCATTCAGCTGTTAACGCCGGTGGCAGGCGTCGCGGATGCAGATAACCTGATTGTGCGCGCCGCAAATAGGCTGAAACAGGCAGCCCTGAATAAGCATTGCCTGCCTGCTCGTGCTGGCGCACAGATCGCCATTGAGAAGCATCTGCCCATGGGGGGCGGCCTCGGTGGAGGTTCATCGGATGCTGCTACCGTACTGGTGGCGCTGAATCATCTGTGGCAAACCGGCTTCACACCGGATGAGCTGGCAGCAATTGGCGTGAAACTGGGCGCGGATGTGCCGGTGTTTGTGCACGGCTTCGCGGCTTTTGCGCAGGGAGTGGGTGAACAACTTCAGCCCGCAGAGCCGGAAGAAAAGTGGTATCTTGTCGCTCATCCCGGCGTGAACATCAGCACACCAGTGGTATTCAACGACCCCGAACTGACGCGTGATACCCCATCGCGCAGTTTATCGACGCTTTTAGCTGCACCCTTCACCAATGATTGTGAAGCAGTGGTAAGAAAACGTTTTCGTAAGGTTGATGAGCTTGTTTCCTGGCTGCTAGAATACGCGCCGTCACGCCTGACTGGCACGGGCGCTTGTGTGTTTGCTGAATTCGACACTGAGTCTGCTGCCCGTCAGGTGCTGGAGCTTGCCCCGAATGGGGTGCGCGGATTTGTAGCCCGGGGCGTAAATGTTTCGCCGCTACAGCGTACCCTGCGAGGCGATTAGCGATTGCGTGACAGTGTCACCACGTTCCAGACACTGCACGTTTCGCATCAACACACCCGTGTGAACGCACATGACTGTACGCGCCGGTTACTGTCATGCCGTTCATTCTCTGGACGCAAAGCCTGAGGTTCTTCTCGTGCCTGATATGAAGCTATTTGCTGGTAACGCCACCCCGGAACTAGCACAACGTATTGCCAACCGCCTTTACACCAGCCTGGGAGACGCCGCTGTAGGACGTTTCAGTGATGGTGAAGTGAGCGTACAGATTAACGAAAATGTACGCGGTGGTGATATTTTCATCATCCAGTCCACCTGTGCCCCCACCAACGATAATCTGATGGAACTGGTTGTGATGGTCGACGCGCTGCGTCGTGCTTCTGCTGGTCGTATTACCGCAGTCATTCCCTACTTTGGTTATGCCCGTCAGGATCGCCGCGTGCGTTCCGCGCGTGTGCCAATCACCGCAAAAGTAGTGGCAGACTTCCTTTCCAGCGTCGGTGTTGACCGTGTTCTGACGGTTGACCTGCACGCCGAGCAGATCCAGGGCTTCTTCGACGTCCCGGTTGATAACGTATTTGGCAGTCCGATCCTGCTGGAAGATATGATGCAGATCGGTCTGGAAAACCCGATTGTTGTTTCTCCCGATATTGGTGGCGTAGTACGTGCCCGTGCTATCGCTAAACTGCTGAACGACACCGATATGGCTATCATTGATAAACGCCGCCCTCGCGCGAACGTTTCTCAGGTGATGCACATTATTGGTGACGTTGCTGGCCGCGACTGTGTGCTGGTCGACGACATGATCGACACCGGCGGCACGCTGTGCAAAGCGGCTGAAGCGCTGAAAGAGCGTGGTGCTAAACGCGTGTTTGCTTACGCGACGCACCCGATCTTCTCCGGCAATGCGGTTGAAAACCTGCGTAAATCCGTTCTGGACCAGGTGATCGTCTGCGATACCATCCCACTGTCTGACGAGATTAAGTCACTGCCGAATGTGCGCACGCTGACTTTATCTGGCATGCTGGCTGAAGCGATTCGCCGCATCAGTAACGAAGAATCGATCTCGGCGATGTTCGAGCATTAATTCTTCGCGGAACCGGGCCCTGTGCCCGGTTTTTTTAAGCCAGCCAGTCGCCCGACTAACGCACTTCTTTTTCTGATTTTTCCGCGATAAATTTCCCCACTATCCCCTATTTTCAACGCCACTCACTCTTTTAGTAAAACGCTGCGTTCCCCGCTTCTGCCCGATGCCGTTAAGTGGTAATTTGCAACGCAATTTTAATAAGAACCCGGCCCTCATGAACCTCGATATCTATACCTTATTTATTTGCGAGCTTTATGTACTGGGGTTTCTGAGCATCATCATGGTCTTTGCCTGGATTGGATCGCAGTATGACCGCGTTCTGGGCTTCACCTGCCTGTCGCTGATATTTACCCTGATTTCCGTGTTCTTAAGTAGCCTGCGCAGCAGTGGCCTGCATTTTCTGCCGGTTGCGGTGGGCAATGTTTTAGTGATGCTGGCTTATGGCGGATTGTTAAATGCGTTGCGGCGCTTGAGTGGCAAACCCATCGGTACCCACTGGCTGCTGGGCGCGCTGCTCTGGGCACTCCTCTGCTGCTTTCCGGCCTTCTATTACAGCTTGCCCAGGCGAGTATTTGTGCTGTGTATCGCCTGTATGGCCTATACCGCAGCATTTATTCAACTGGTCTGGCTGGCTCGTGACTCGCTAAAATCGACTTTCTGGCCTGCACAGTTGCTGCTGTGGATTCACCTGCTGTTTCATCTGGCGCGCATTTTTCTGGATAGCGCCATTGCCAGTACCAGGCATGGTGCCATTGGCGGATCGGACTTCTCGGTTTACGTGATTCTGGAGTCCATTCTGTTTGTCATTGGCCTGACATTTACCATTCTGGCCATGGTGAATGAGCGGATGCAGAGCGTGTTGAAACACACTTCCCTGCACGATCCGCTGACCAGCGCCTGGAATCGCCGTGCTTTATTTAACGAAGCAGAAAAAATTGTGGCGCATTGCCGCCGTCAGAACCGGCCTTATAGTGCAATCCTGTTCGATCTTGATCACTTCAAGAGCATTAATGATCGGTATGGGCATCAGCAGGGTGACCAGATTTTGATCCACTTTTGCGGCATTGTCAGAGAGCTGATGCCTGCTGACGGGCGCTTTGCAAGGCTGGGTGGAGAGGAGTTTGCGGCGATAATCCCGGCCGGAGCAAAGGAGACGGAAGCCTGGTGTGAAGCGACACGACTGGCGGTTTGTAAGTCACAGCCCAATGAGATTACCTATTCAGTCAGCATTGGATTCGCAACGCTGACCCAACCGCATCAGGGCTTTGAGGATTTACTGGCACTGGCAGATGCGGCGCTTTATCACGCGAAAGCCAGTGGCCGGAACTGCACTGCGCAGCATCCGGTCCCGGCTGCACTCACTTAATGATGTGAGTTGTGCGATCTGCGGCAGCGTTTGTCATAGTGACGCAGCCAGTAATAACGATCTTCTACCTTTTCACGACCACTCAGACCGGCGCCCACCAGCCATAGCAGCGCACCAATAAAGATGCCTAAAATCGCCCCCTGAGCCAGAAGCTGTGGCAGATCAAGTGAGGGGAGCTGATTAATAATTGAGAAGCCGACGCCCAGCACCATTGTCACTAATCCCAGTACCATCAAGCTGTTACCTGCTACACGGCAGTGTTGGTATTTCATGCTGCACCCCCATCCTTATGAGAAAATGACCGCACACAATGTTAAGTGCCATAAGTTTAGGCAATGGGTAAAGATTACGTTGCGGACTGGATCACACATCAGTCATAAAGCATTCCCTGGCCCTGAGTCCAGCCTGTTGATTTAGATAGAAAATGATTAATCACTTCACTGAACCATTTCGGCGCTTGTGCTTTGTCATCCTGGCTGTGGCGAAGTAAACTAACGCCCTTTCGCAATAACAGCAGGATAATCATTGTGAGCAGCATTAAACTGATTGTGGGCCTTGCCAATCCGGGCGCTGAATATGCCGCCACGCGCCACAATGCGGGTGCCTGGTATCTGGATTTACTGGCTGAGCGCCACAATCAGTCACTGAAAGAGGAAGGCAAATTCTATGGCTACACCGCCCGCCTGATGATCGCCGGAGAGGATGTGCGCCTGCTGGTGCCGACCACCTTTATGAACCTGAGCGGTAAAGCGGTTGCGGCGATGGCGACCTTTTATCGCATCGCGCCGGAAGAGATTCTGGTGGCACACGATGAACTTGATCTGCCACCCGGCGTAGCCAAGTTTAAACAAGGCGGCGGGCATGGTGGTCACAACGGTCTGAAAGACATCATCAGCAAACTGGGCAACAACAACAATTTTCATCGGCTCCGCATCGGCATCGGGCATCCCGGCGATCGTAATAAGGTAACCGGATTTGTACTGGGCAAGCCGCCTGCCAGTGAGCAGAAGCTGATTGATGATGCCATTGATGAAGCGGTGCGCTGCACCGAACTGTGGCTGAAAGAGGATCGCATTAAGGCGATGAACCGGCTGCACGCCTTCAAGCCTGCTTAAACGCCCGAATCGTCGTGATTCCGTGTATAATGCGCGAAATTTTTCTATTCGTCTCCGACAGTCCGTCGTCTGACGTGCTGTCCATCCAGTTATAAAGGGTATCAAACCATGGGATTCAAATGCGGTATCGTGGGCCTGCCGAACGTCGGTAAATCCACTCTGTTCAACGCGCTGACCAAAGCGGGCATCGAAGCGGCTAACTTCCCTTTCTGCACCATTGAGCCAAACACCGGTGTGGTGCCAATGCCTGACCTGCGTCTCGACCAGCTTTCTGAGATTGTTAAGCCACAGCGCGTGGTGCCGACTACCATGGAATTCGTCGATATCGCGGGTCTGGTGAAAGGCGCGTCAAAAGGTGAAGGCCTGGGCAACCAGTTCCTGACCAACATCCGCGAAACCGAAGCGATCGGCCACGTGGTGCGCTGCTTTGAAAACGACAACATCATCCACGTGGCGGGTAAAGTCAACCCGGCTGAAGATATTGATGTGATCAACACCGAACTGGCCCTGTCCGATCTTGAGACCTGTGAACGTGCGATTCAGCGTGTGCAGAAGAAAGCCAAAGGCGGCGACAAAGATGCCAAAGCCGAGCTGGCTGCACTGGAAAAATGCCTGCCGCATCTTTCTGAAGCAGGCATGCTGCGTTCACTGGATCTGGATGCAGACGACAAAGCGGCCATCCGCTATCTGAGCTTCCTGACCCTGAAACCCACCATGTACATTGCTAACGTCAATGAAGATGGTTTCGAGAACAACCCGTACCTGGATCAGGTGCGCGCTATCGCCGAAGCAGAAGGTTCTGTGGTGGTGCCTGTGTGTGCCGCTGTTGAGTCTGACATTGCTGAGCTGGAAGATGAAGACCGTGACGAGTTCATGGCCGAACTGGGACTGGAAGAACCGGGCCTGAACCGCGTGATCCGCGCCGGTTACTCGTTGCTTAACCTGCAGACCTACTTCACCGCTGGCGTGAAAGAAGTGCGTGCATGGACCATCCCGGTTGGCGCAACAGCCCCACAGGCAGCCGGTAAAATCCATACCGACTTTGAGAAAGGTTTTATCCGCGCCCAGACCATCGCGTTTGAAGACTTTATCGCCTATAAAGGCGAGCAAGGTGCGAAAGAAGCCGGCAAGATGCGTTCAGAAGGTAAAGAGTACATCGTGAAAGATGGCGATGTGATGAACTTCCTGTTTAACGTCTGATTTTTTCATGCGGTTTAAGCAACCCCATAAAACCTGACAGACTCGCTAAGACCCACGCAATGGCGTGGGTTTTTCTTTTTAACGCTCTCACAGTAGTGTCTGTCAGCAGATTCCCGCAACGCTGGAATCATGACTTAAAAGTTTACTGCTTTAGCTCCTCTCCTTCTTCTGCAAAACCCGCCAAAAGAATCTAAAGCTACCTGAGCGCACCCTCTTCCCCTTCTCTTCACCTGAAACGGCACCTGTTCAGCCACGGATAAACTGCGCCTCACACTGCCGGGCGATCTCCCACAGCCTGTTACGGATGACCTGCTTAAGTTGCAGAGTGGACTGCGACTGCGGCTGGTCACGGCGGCTGATCAGCATCACTTCAAACGGCAGAGGTTGTGCTATGGGCAGCAGCTTTAACTGTTCGGCATAGCGGCAGGCGGTGAAGAGATCCACGACGCCCGTGCCGCCGCCTGCCAGCACCATATCTGCAATGACCGAATAGGTTTTAATCGACAATGACACGGCGGGGTTCAGTTTCTTATCGCGCAGCGCACGGTGAAGTACGCGTCCAAGCGGATCCTGCGCCTGCATCATCAGTAAATTATTGTTGCACAACCACTCCAGCGTAACGGGTTCATGCCAGTGATGAGTGAGCGGTAGCAGCGCCACCATGGAGGACTGAAACAGAGGCTCGGCCAGAAGATCCGCATCGACCTGCTGACCAAAGACCAGCGCGAAATCGAGCTGATTATCCAGAATCATCTGGCATAAGGTACTGAAGTGCTCGGTGACCAGTTCCACACTGACCGAGGCCATCTGTTGCCGCCAGGTGACCAGCGCGGGAGCCATCACCATCTGACCAAACGCGTGAGCGGCGCCAACGCGAACGAGTTGCCCTTCGCCACGCCTTAGCTGTTCGGTGAGCTGGGTAATGGATTGCAGGCGCTGGCAGAGATCCTCTATTTCAGGCAGCAGACGTCGCCCTTCTGCCGTCACACTCATTCCCTGTAGCCGTCGCTCAAACAGCGCAAATCCCAGCTGCTGTTCAGCGTGATTCAGCACACGGCTGATATTCGGCTGCGACACATTCAGCAGGCGCGCCGCTGCGCTGATGCTGCCGGTCTGTACGATGGCCTGAAAGACTTCTATATGGCGGAGCCGCATGATGATTTACCCTGGATGGAATACCGGACACGGAGGCCTCTTCAACCAGCTGTACCGGCGGAGAGTGAGAGCAATCATTATCCTGCTGCAAAAACTGTACCGCAAAACCAGTGCAGCCCCGGCATAAAGTTGCTACGACTGCGTACTCGCCAGATAGGAGAATGCACTGAGTAAGCTGATCAACGTTTCCATTTTCTCCGCCTGATACGCCACGGTAACGGCATCAAGGCGCGTGACGCCGGGGATAAGACTGAACAGATCGGCCAGTACAGGTTTAGTGGCCTGAAGCCGCATCGTGTAAGGTGCCGTCAGGCGGGTTGTGCTCACCTGATGGAGATGTTGCAGTGCGGCACTTGCCGCGGCAGCGATCGCATGCTGTGCCGCCTGCGGACTGACCGATTCCGCGCAGGTATGCGAAATGGCGCGCTTTACACAGACGTAATCGACCGCTGGGTAATATTCCGCTATCCAGCTCTGTAACTGATCGTCACCCGTGACCAGCAGCAATGGCGTGCCCTGTTCAGCAGCGGCAGCCGCATAAATATCGGTTTCGCCCATCACCAGATCATTAATATGGATACGCCAGAATGCCCGACCGTTAATGGTATGCGCCAGTACGCCAGATTCACCTGCTGCGCTGTGAAATCCCACCAGAAACAGCCCGTCGAACGTCTGCTGTTCTATCCCCTCCACCATCGACAGGCAGCGGGGTTTGCCCTGCACCAGTCGGGCGCGGGGATCGATATTTTCCGCACGCAAATTGGTCATCTGAGCATGGCTGTCTGCAACCACCACTTCGGTTGCCCCACCCGCAAACGCACCCGCAATCGCGGCATTCACTTCCTGCTCCATCAGACCACGGGCGATCTGATGCTCCGGGTGGCCGGGTGAACATTGCTCCGGGCGCATGACCCCCGCGATACCTTCAATGTCGGCCGAGATAAAAATTTTCATGAGGTTAATTTATCCAGAATCTGCGTCAGTGAGGGACGATGATGACCGCGAAAGCCAGTAACAGCCTCTGCGCTCAACAAGGCATCGAGTACAGCCTGTTCCGTTGCATCCGCTGCGGCAGCAAACAGCGGCTCCAGCGTGTCGTCCTGTGGCGGCAGTGGCAGCGGTTGCGTGGAAAACGCCACGGCAATATCGCCCGAGCCGTGTCCCCAGTAACTGCCCAGCCTTCCAAGACCGGCACCGGCTCGCTTCGCGATGCGCTTTAGCTGCCGTGTGTCCAGCGGGGCATCTGTTGCCATGATGATGATGACAGAGCCGGCATCACGCTGCGGCGCCTCTCCGGCGAGCAGCGGCGCAATCATCTCGCCCGCCCGGACGCCATCCAGTGTGAGTGCCTCCAGCGCGCCGAAATTGGCCAATACCAGCACGCCAAGCGTGGCGTTGAGTGAAGGAATTACCCGTGAGGCGGTTCCGATGCCCCCTTTCAGACTGAAACAGCTCATCCCGCGTCCCGCGCCGACGCTGCCACGCGCGAAGTCTGCGGAGGCCGTCTGCAGCGCCGCCTTAGCCATATCCTCACTGATTGCCAGCGCCTGGATATCATTCAGCCAGCCATCGTTGCACTCCAGCACCAGTGGATTCACCGTGGGCAACGTCCTACCCAGTTCCGGGTTACGACGGATGGCATCGCGCACCAGCGCGGTAAACAGCGTGCCAACCGCCAGCGTGTTACTGAGCAGAATCGGCGTCTGAAGCACGCCAAGTTCCTCTATCTGAACCAGTCCGACGGGTTTCGCAAAGCCGTTCAGCACCTCAGCCCCACACGGCAGCGGTGTGAGAAACAGATTATCGCCCGGCGGCAGGATAGCGGTGACGCCAGTCTGCTTTTCGCCTTCATTCAGCGTGTAATGTCCGACACGCACGCCCGCAACATCGCTGATGCGATTAGTGGGTCCGCAGGCGCTTCGTGGCTGCCCAAGCTGACGCAGGTTACGCCAGCGATCAAGCAGCAGATCGCGCTGTAGTTGTTGGTAATCCATCGTCAGCCTTTGAGTTTGGGATCGAGTGTATCGCGCAACGCGTCGCCAAGCAGATTGAATGCCAGCACGGTGATAAAAATCGCCAGCCCTGGAAATACGCTCATGTGCCAGGATCCGGCCATCATCATGCTGCGGCTCATCGCCAGAATATTGCCCCATTCCGGCACGTCTGGCTCCGGACCCAGTCCGATAAAACTCAGGCCCGCCGCAGTCAGAATACTGGTACCAATGCGCATGGTAAAATAGACAATTACGCTGGAGAGCGTGCCGGGCAGAATATGCCGCAGAATAATCACGCGGTCTGGCGCACCGGCACAGCGTACGGCTTCAACATAGGCAGCCTGCTTCAGAGAGAGCGTCGATGCCCGCACGATGCGGGCAAATACCGGCACGCTGAATACCGCGACCGCGATAATGACATTGTTAAGGCCCGTCCCCAGCAGCGCCACCACCGCAATGGCCAGCAACATGCCGGGAAACGCGAATAAGACGTCGGCACCGCGCATGATCAACATATCAACCCAACCGCCGTAATAGCCCGCCAGTAACCCGAACATGACCCCGACCAGCATGCCGATCGTCACCGACAGCACGCCGATATAGAGCGAAATACGCGCGCCATAGATAATGCGACTAAGCAGGTCGCGCCCCAGTTCATCGGTCCCCATCCAGTGTGCCGCCGTTGGCGGTGACGATAACGCCATCCAGTCCGGGGCCATAGGATCCCAGGGCGCCAGCCAGGGCGCAAAGATCGCCACCACAATCAACAGCAGCACAAAGCCGCCTGAGACCAGTGCCAGAGGGTTACGCACGAAGGCATGCAGGAAATCACGCCACGGCGAACGAATGATCTGAGGCGGGTTGTCAGTCAGCAATTGACTACTCATTTCGGCTCCTGTCGCAGGCGAATGGCTGGGTTAACTACCGCGTAAAGCAGATCGACCAGCAGATTAATCACAATAAATTCAAACACGAACAACATCACGAGTGCCTGAATCACCGGCTGATCCTGCGCTTTGATCGACTCAATCAATAACCAGCCTAACCCTGGCCAGTTGAAAACACTCTCGACGACGATGGAGCCACCCAGCAGAAAACCGAACTGCAGACCCAGCATGGTAATCACCGGAATGAGCGCATTGCGCATCACATGCTTCCACGTTACCAGCCGGTTACGCAGTCCTTTGGCTTTGGCGGTGCGCACGTAATCTTCCTGCGCCACCTCAAGAAAGGCCGAACGGGTAAAGCGCGCCATGACCGCCGCAACCGACGAACCCAGCGTGATGGCGGGCAGGACAATATCGCTGGCCTGGTTAAAACCGCTGACCGAAAACAGCCCAAAAGGCATCGCGACGAACTGAATAAGCAACAGCCCCAGCCAGAAGGCGGGCATCGAAATACCGCCTACCGCCACGCTCATCAGCGTCCAGTCCTGCCATCTTCCCCGTTTCAGGGCCGCCATCACGCCGAATAACAACCCGAGAATAACGGACCAGGTAAAACCTGCTAAGGCCAGCCACAGCGTCGGCATAAAGCCCTGTCGAATCACCTCCCGCACCGGTTGCTGAGTGCGATAGGTGGTGCCCAGATCGCCCTGCAACAGGCTGCCGATCCAGTGGAGGTACTGCTGCGGCAGCGGATCGTTAAGCCCGAGATGCTGACGCGCCGCCTCGATGGCCTCGATGGGCGCATCCGGTCCGGCATAAGCGCGCGCCGGGTCGCCCGGCATGAGCTTGATAAAACCGAATACCAGCAACGAGACCACCAGCAAAACCGGGATCATCTCCAGTAATCGGCGAATGATGTATGCAAACATGCCATTCCCTGAAATGAGGTGTGACTGGCCTCCTCACGTCTCCGCCCCGATCCAGAGTGGTGACGAGAGAAGAACCGTCTTATTTAAAGGACGCCTGAGTGAACAGGAAATTGCCATCAGGCAGCATTGAAACGCCGCTCAGGGTGCTACGCTTGCCCACCAGGTTATCTGGCGTACCAAGGAACGCCACCGGCGCTTCTTTCCACAAGACCTTTTGCGCCTGTGCATAGGCAATGCCGCGCTTTGCCGGATCGGCCGTCGCCAGCCCGGCTGCAATCGCTTTGTCTGCGTCAGGATTACTGAAGTAGGAGACGTTATAGGAGGTCGGCACCCAGGATTCGGTGGCAAACAGCGGACGCAGCGCCCAGTCGGCATCGCCTGTTGAGGTCGACCAGCCACCATAATAGAGGTCAAACTCGGCCTTTTTCGGGTCCTGTACACCCCACAACTTAGCGTTGCGCGTGCCGGAATCCATCGGCGTCACCGTGGCCCGAATGCCTGCCGTGGCCAGTTGCGCTTTCAGCACCTGAGCGGCACGCACGCTGGCCGTGGCATTGGTCACCCAGAGCTTAAGATCAAGACCATTCGGATAGCCTGCCGCTTTCAGCAAAGCTTTGGCCTTATCCGGCGCATAACTGTACTCAGGATCGGTTTGTTTCTGGTAGAACTGTACGCCTTCCGGTATAGCGGATGTGGCAGGTTTACCCAGACCGGCAAACGCCACTTTCAGCCACAGATTACGATCAATCGCATAGTTGATGGCCTGACGCACCCGAACATCCGCCAGCGGCTTGTGCTGCGTGTTGATCGCCATGTAATAGAGATAAATGCTCGGATCGCGCTGAATGGAGAGATGGCTGTCCTGTTTCACGGCAGCGATCAGGTCTGAAGGCAGTGGCCAGATGGCATCCACTTGCCCCGATTTTAATGCGGCGACGCGTGTCGCATCTTCCGGACTCGGCGAGAAGATCACATGGTCGACTTTAGGCCATCCCTTCTGCCAGTAACCGTCATACTTTGCCAGCGTGACCGCTTTGCCCGGTGTCCAGTTAACAAATTTAAACGGACCGGTGCCGACCGGATGCAGTCGCAACTGCGCTTCGTCCGGGTATTGCTTAAGAATGGATGGACTCCACATCACCGCCGAAGGATGCGCCAGCGTGTTGATAAAGGCCCCGAACGACTGATTCAGATCGATTTTTACCTGGTCGGGTGCCATTACCGTGACCTTATCGATCATTTTGTAGAGGCTATTACGCTTCAGCCCTTTTTTCTGATCTGCCAGACGATCAAGGTTCGCTTTGACGGCTTCGGCATCAAACGGGGTACCGTCCTGGAAAGTGACACCTTTGCGCAGCGTCAGCGTAAATTCGGTGGCACTGTCATTAGAGGTATAACCGGTCGCCAGCCAGGGCTGCAGCTTCATCGTGGGATCAAACTGGAACAACCGCTCAAAGATGCCGCTCTGCACCGAGTAGCTGACATTATCCGAGGTGTCATGTGGATCCAGCCCCGTGATATCGGCATACATTGAAATGCGCAGATCCTGTGCCTGCGCAGTCATGACCAGCGTCGTCGTCAATGCGAGGGCTAGCGAAGTACGGCGAAACAGCGTTTTCATAGATTCTCCTGGTCGTTGAGGATAATTACAATGCAATGCCGTCAGCGACCCAGTGCTGGGGCGCAACCTGGCGATAACGGGGTTTAGTGACCGTTTCACCCACCTTACGCAACGGCGAGGGAATTTCGCTGTCATCGAAAAGACGGGGCTGACGGTTCTCTGGATCGGCGACTGGCACGGAAGCCAGCAGACGTTGGGTATAGGGATGTTGCGGCTGATTAAAGACCGACTGACGTGGTCCAAGCTCCACAATCTGGCCGAGGTACATCACCGCGACGCGATTCGCAATACGCTCGACGACCGCCATATCGTGAGAGATGAAAATCCATGCCACGCCCGTTTGCTGCTGCAGGTCCATCATCAGGTTCACCACCTGCGCCTGAATTGAAACATCGAGTGCTGATACCGCTTCATCCGCAATAATCACTTTCGGTTTCAGCGCCATAGCGCGGGCAATGGCAATACGCTGACGCTGACCACCCGAGAATTCGTGCGGATAACGACGCGCATGCTCTGGCAGGAGACCGACGCTCTTCAGCAGCGCATCAATCTGTGGGGAAGCCTGTTCCAGTGAAGAGACCATGCCATGTAACAGTAACGGCTCGGCAATGGTAAAACCCACTGTCAGGCGGGGATTCAGTGAGGCATAAGGATCCTGAAACACCATCTGGATTTCACGGCGGAGCGGCTGGAACGCGGCCTCTTTCAGGTCAGAGATTTCCTTTCCTTCAAAATGAATGCTTTCAGCGTCACTGTTGATGAGGCGCATCAGCGCCCGTCCGGTTGTCGATTTGCCGCAGCCGCTTTCACCCACGATGGCCAGGGTTTCACCCGGCCACAGACTGAAATCAATCTGTTCCACCGCATGCACATGATGCGTAAGGCCCGATAAGATGCCGCTGCGGATGGGGTAATAGACTTTCAAACCGCGCACATCCAGCAGCGGCGCAACGTCATAGCGAGCGGTTTGCTGTTCGCTTTGCACAGCCTCGCCCGCACCCGGCAGAGGAAAGCGTTGCGGCCACGTGTGTTCCCGCATATCGCCGAGTTTTGGCACTGCCGCCAGTAACGCCTGGGTATAAGCGTGCTTCGGGGCGGCAAAAATCTCAGATACGGTTCCCTGCTCGACCACTTCGCCTCGCAGCATGACCACCACGCGATCGGCGATTTCCGCTACCACGCCCATATCATGGGTGATAAACAGCACCGCCATCTGTTTCTCGCGTTGCAGGTCACGCAGAATATGGAGAATGCGCGCCTGAACGGTGACATCCAGCGCAGTGGTCGGCTCATCAGCAATCAGGAGTTGCGGGTCACAGGCAAGGGCCTGCGCAATCATCACACGCTGCCGCATGCCGCCTGACAGCGAGTGCGGATAGCTTTTCATAACGCGATCCACATCGGCGATTCGCACCTGTCGCAGCAGTTCACGCACGCGCGCATGGGCCTGCTTTTTGTCACACAGATGGTGATCGCGTAATGCCTCTGTAAGCTGATCATCAACGCGCAGCACCGGATTCAGCGACGTCATGGGCTCCTGAAAGACCATCGCCATTTCACGGCCACGCAGTGTGCGGCGCTGAGCGTCATCCAGCGTTTCTAATGCATGTACGTTTCCGCTCCGGTCGCAAAACTGCATACTGCCGCGATCGATACAGCCGTTATTTGCCAGCAGGCCCATCACAGCCAGCGACGTGACAGATTTACCGGAGCCGCTTTCGCCCACGACAGCGACAATTTCACCGGGATGAATGGCAAAACTGATGCCTTTGAGTGCCTGATTTTCACCACTGCGTCCATGAAACGAGACGCTGAGATCCTGAATCGCCAGCACGGGGGATGGCAAGGCAGCGCGGGTTGCAGGAGAAGTACGTTGTGTGTCCGTCATCGTCGCCTCGCAGAGTTATAGCCAGATGCGGCCTTCGGAGTAGCTCAAAAAAGGAGAACTGTCGGCGGCAAGCCAGATGGGGCCATCCAGATCGACGAACTCTGCGTTAACCGCGACGGGCAATGCTGCATCCATGGCCAGTGACGAGCCCAGCATGCAACCGACCATGATGCGCATATTCAGCGTCCGGGCTTCATCCGCCATCGCCAGCGCTTCCGTCAGGCCACCGCACTTATCCAGCTTGATGTTGATCATTTCGTAACGATCGCGTAATCCGGCAATATCCACCCGTGTATGGCAGCTCTCATCGGCACAGACCGGTATGGGATGCTTAAAGCGTTGCAGGTCATGATCCTGTCCAGCGGGAAGCGGTTGCTCGACCATCGCAATATTGAAGGCCTTCAATGCCACCAGCAGGCTTTCAAGGTCCAGCCCCGACCACGCTTCATTGGCATCGATAATGAGCGTGGCATGCGGTGCCGCCGCACGAATGGCCGCCACTTTTTCCAGAATCTCACTGCGGTCGAGCTTAATTTTGAGCAGGATAGCGCCACGTAACACGGCATCCGCCGCTGCAAGAGCCATATTTTCCTGCGTATCCAGGCTAAGGGTTTCTGCAGTCACAACTGACTCTGGCTGAGAGCACGCACTCATTTGCCACAGCGTCTGATTCGCCCGGGCGGCATCAAGTCGCCACAGCGCACAGTCCAGCACGTTGCGCGCAGAACCTGCGGGTAAACGGTGTTGCAGATCATGACGGCTCAGGCCCGACTCTACCTCAGTACGAACGGCTTCGAGCATGGCCTGAACGCTCTCCGGCGACTCATCGTAACGCGCCGTCGGGGTACATTCGCCCTGCCCGATGAACCCCTCCTGCTCCAGTGTGACCCGGATGACCGTCACGGCGGTTCGGGTACCGCGTGCGATAGCAAAGGGTCGTGCCAGCGGCAGCTCCACCACCTCAATCTGCAACTGTCGCATTTCAGCCACGCTCCTGAAGCAGTGCGGCGATCTCATCAATACCAAAGCGCACCGGATCCGTGGCCGGTAAGCCGAACTCAGCGCTGATTTCGGCGCAATAAGCGAGCGCCTCTTCTTCACTGTAATTGGAGGTGTTGATTGCAAAGCCAGCGAGCTGAACCGACTCACTGGTCACCTGCGCGGCACGCAGATTGGCTTCCACGCACGCCTGCAGGCTGACCATGGGCTGGTGTGGCAAATGACGCATATGGGGACGTCCCATTTCATGACACATCACCAGCCAGTGTGGTTGCGCACCGTGCATCAGCCCCATACTCACGCCCGCATAGGAGGGATGGAACAATGATCCCTGCCCTTCAACGATATCCCAGTGGTCCTCGTCATTCGCCGGTGACAGCGCTTCTGCGGCACCGGCAATAAAGTCAGCGATGACCGCATCCACAGCAATACCCTCCCCTGCGACCAGAATACCGGTCTGTCCCGTGGCACGAAAATCAGCTTTCATGCCGCGCGCACGCATCGCAGCTTCCAGCGCCAGAGAGGTGTACATCTTGCCCACAGAGCAGTCCGTACCCACGGTCAGGATGCGCTTACCTGAGCGCTTCTTACCGCTGCCCACACTGAGCGCCGGACGCATATGACGCAGGTCAAACAGCGCAACACCAGCAACCTGCGCAAGCGCGACCAGTTCAGGTTCGTCCACCAGCCGATGGTGCAGACCACTGGCCACATTCATACCTGCCTGAATGGCACTTTTAATCGTTTCCAGCCAGTGTGCAGGCAGATAGCCGCCGGCATTAGCTGTGCCTAGTACCAGCGTTTTCGCGCCACGTGCTTTGGCGCCGGGAATATCCAGTTCATCCAGACCCAGACTGACCGTGCAGCCCGGCAGTTTAATTTCGCCAACGCACTGCTCCGGCCGCCAGATATGAATACCGCGCGCCGTTTTTGCCGCGAGGGGATCGGTAACATCGCCAAGAAAGAGTAAATAGGGTTGTGGGATTAGCATGTTGTCTCTCGTTTCAGCCAAAAGATCAGGTTCTGAAACCACTATTTCATGCGTTCTGAAAGGTGACGAATGCTTGTTTAGCAGGAGGGTATAACGGCAGGTTATAGCCAGAGGGAATAGTGATGATGGGTGAGTTTTTCAGGGGGTTTGGCACAGGGAATGGGTTCAAGCAAGGGGTGGGTCATAGGAAAAAGATTGCGTTCGGGGAGAAGGGATGGATATGGGCAAGGGGAGGAAATGGTTTATCCAGCACTTAATGCCACTGGTAGATTTGAAAAGTCGAACTACAGAAACATAGTTTGGCCGCCTTTGGAGTTAGTGAAATCACAAAATAATCAGCTCACTGCTGGCAGTTTATTTTATCTCTAACTTGAGTGCGAATGATTACTTCATAAGCGTCTTGTTCGCATAGCCTGGCTTTATTAAACTCTTCTTCGCTTATCTCAGACTTAACATCTTTATTAGAAATCCCACCAGCATCATAGTTGATAAAATACTTTCCATCCTCTTGGGTAATAAACATGCCGTAGCCACTAAATATAGTCTTTCCCATCATTTACTCCTTTCTTTAAACTATATTAATAAAAAATTCATTTACTGACTTTGTGATCTATAATTTCATCTGGAATTCACCCAGAAGTATATACGCCAGGCGGCCAAAAATTATTTGCACCCGTCTCATGCCATATAGAATACGCAGGTTCTGCTGAACTACTGATTTTCGCTGGGTGGACTCGCAATTCAGCGGGTTGCCTGCGCTATACCAGAGTCGTTGTTCCTTAACTGCCTGCGCACCTTCCTGCGACAATAACCAACTGCCGTTATCGTATTTCTATCATGTCTGGCTGAACGTATATCATCACGATTTTCAAGGCTCAGGACGTTACTGTAATCGAAGTCGCGCCGAAGAAACCTGAATTTTGCATGGCAATCCTCATTATCGAAATCTATCAACGACAGGTCTGAGAGAAAAAAAGAAAAGATTCGCGGAAGGGGTATTCCGCGATAACAGCACTAAAAACAACTACGGGTTATTTCATGCGACGCTGCTGGGCGACGCTAGCGAGGCGTTGTGTGCGGCAGTACATGGCAAACAGGACAAAACCCTGCCCATTCAGTACCCAGCGGGCACCCACTAAAGCAGCGAGTGCCAGAAGCAGCCACAGGCCCGAGTGGCTAGCCGTAACAACGCTGTAGCTCAGGAGTAAAACAGTCGATATAAGCAACATTGCACAGACGTAAGCCAGTCCCGCCACACCAGTTGTATGGCCCCGCGCAAGCAGGTAACTGGCCGTGAGTATCGCGCCAATAACAACAATTGAGGGAACAAAAAAACTCAACGCATGTATCTGTGGGCTCAGAGGAGGTAACGCGTGCAGAAATGTCAGCAGATTAAATGCAAATGCAACCAGCAGCAGCATCAGCACTATTGCAACCGGGAAGCCGTTTTGCCGGGGCAGCGACTCAGAAGGCTGTTTAAAATAGCGTTCAAGCTCTGAAGTGGAACGGGCAAGTATGGAATCATCCTGCCGTGCGATTGCCTGATCTATTTCGCGCCCCTGTTGCAGGAGTTCAGTGATATTTCGCCCGACAAGCCATGATAAAAATTGCATTAAATTACCGCCAGTGACTGGATTGTTCCCACGATGTAGCGTCCGGTACGCGGCACGTTACCTGGAGCAGCAATGATACCACTGACAGCACTGCCAGCCACAGCCGCTGCGCTCGTGACGACCTGTGCGAGTTGCTTAACAAGTTCTTTTTGCACCGGTTCTACAGGAAAACGTTTTGGATAGAGTCCTGCACGGATGGCGGCTTTAAGCTCTTTATTAGTTATACCCGGGTTTTGTGCCTTGATGATTAATTCAGTAAGGCGCGCCCGGTCCTGCCTTGGATAGTTCCTGAGCCACTCCGTGGCTTTTAAAGAAGAGACCGATTTCATTGCTCGCCATGTTGCCAGAGCTTCTTTTAATGCACCGCCCACACTGGCAAGTGAAATGATGACGCTGACCAGGCCGGACAAGATAACGCTGTGCGCCATCTGCATAGATGATGCCAGCCTGATAAAACTCCCGCGTACAATCCATTGCCGCACCCAGCGCTTTGAAATCAAAATCGGGTGCCCCATAACCGGTCAGTCTCGCGATGTCATAACCCGGTAAGTTATTTTCGGGATTCATTCCTGGCAGGTTCATTTTATCTCCTTATAAGCTCAACAGGGTAAAAATAGATTTCTTGAGATATTAAATTTGAAGAGAAAAACCAGTCATTATCACATCAGTTTTATATATCGTTAAGCATACAACCCACAAAAAACCCTATCATTTTTTGATTGAAAAAAATGCTAGATGCTCCATTTATTATCACTGCAATAATGACATCAAATAGCAACCATAAATTCCATCAGAAAAAGATCATAACAAATTATTTAGCATCTGAAATAGAATTCACCATGCCCCTGCCATCGTGAATATATCGCTAGCAGGTCTGCTTGCCATTCCTTCCAGCAGCAAAGGAATAAAAAATCGCTATCGAACATTCGCATCCATCATATAGAGCCAACTTATAAATATTGGCAACTTGTTAATATGTCATTGCACAAATATTATAAAATAAGATCTTGATAAGACTGGTAATTTAAAATCAGCCCCACTCAATGTATATCCCACAATTAAATGATCTCTCTTCCGACTGTACCGTTATCTCTCCCCATTCAAAATTCCAAACATGACCATAAGGAGGATCTTTTAATTCACCCTTATAATTATTGGGATATCTATTAAGCATCCATTCAAACATTCTTTTTTCTTCTTCCTTTAAAGCCTTTACATTGGCTCTTTTTTCCCAATCAGATAGACTTTTATAAAAATCACCGGTTTTGCTAGTGAGGAAAACAAGCGCCTTGAAAGAAAAAACAGCCGGATTGAATTCCACAGTAAATGGTTCATCGTGCCAACTGACGTCTTCTAAAAAAAAACGATATTTTCCAACTGATGTCAGATCATCAACTGAATTAAAAAAAAAGGACTTAGTAAAAGCCTCGTAAGATGAAAGATCTATTTCACTCCCATCTATATGTAAAGCTCCACTTGACTCGTCTAAATTCATTATTTTCATATGTCAATTACTTTTCCAGGTTTCAGTTTAAGCCGAGCTTCTTCCGGAATATAGAACTGCAGCCCTCCCCCTTCTCCATGTTTAGGATTAGCTTCAGCACGCCCTCTGGCTACAAATATATCTTCTGTAACGTAATAAGCTCTCACCTTTGAACGCATTGGATATGCTGGGTTCAACTCAACTTGCAAAGCTTCATGATAGCCAAGTGGATCACCTTTATGTTGTCTGACTGTAGGATGGCTTACAGTATATGCAGGTAACTGATCTCCATTAGGATGAAGGGCATAAAGTATCGTACCTTTTTTTATTACCGTATTCTCATAAACATCGACACCTGGATAAGATTTATTCCCTGGTCCCTGCCACTGCGTTGCTTCTTTCGCAGGGTTGTTACACTTCATCAACCCCTACGGATCCACCCACCCCAGCGCATTCGGCGCATACTGGTAAAGGTTGAGCCCGCCAGCCAGCCCTATCGGGTCCTGCTGGGTGAACCGTCCGCTGTCCGGGTCATAATAACGAAACAGATTGTAGTGCAGTCCGGTTGATTCGGCCCCTCCGGTGCCTCACCCCCTTGAGGCCATCGCTGAAGCGATGTTCAAATTTGCTTATGCAAATTAGTCCCGGTCCAGGTACTGGCCCTGCAT